>NC_020561.1:2087500-4054833 GCF_000347675.2 Sphingomonas sp. MM-1
ACGTCACCGATCGCGCCAGCATGGAGGCCTTCGTCGCCACCGCTCTGGAGAAGCACGGCCGTGTCGACGTGCTCGTCAACAATGCCGGCCTGATGCCGCTTTCGCCGATCGCCGCGCTGAAGGTCGACGAATGGGACCGGATGGTGGACGTGAACATCAAGGGCGTGCTGAACGGCATCGCCGCGGCCCTGCCGCGGATGAAGGCCCAGGGCAGCGGCCATTTCGTCAACATCTCCTCGATCGCCGGCCACCGGGTGATGGAGACGGGCGCCGTCTATTCGGCGACCAAATATGCGGTGCGTGCGCTTTCGGAAGGGTTGCGGCTGGAAAATCAGGATATCCGCGTCACCGTGGTCTCGCCGGGCGTGACCGAATCCGAGCTGGCCGGCACCATCACCCATGCCGACACCCGGACGATGATCGAACGCTATCGCGAGACCGCCATCCCGGCCGATGCGATCGCCCGCGCCATCGCCTTTGCCATCGAGCAGCCCGGCGATGTCGATGTGAACGAGATCGTCGTCCGCCCCACCGCGGCGCGCTGAGCGCCGGTGGCGCTCAGGCCGCGAGCGGGAAGCGGAGCATCCGATCGGCGAGCGGCACCCAGGCCTGGGCGGGGCCGCCGACCGCGCGGAGGATTTCGGGATGGCCGGCATCGAGCCCGCCGGTGAGCGCGCCGAAGGCCGGCAGGATCAGCTTGGTGGCGCTGGCGACGAAGCAGCGGCGGGCCACCTGCCGGCCGCGCATCGAAACGCGCAGCTTCGGGTGATAATGGCCCGACAGCTCCGGCCGGGGATCGGCGGGGTCGGCTTCGTGGCGGAGCAGCAGGCCCTCCACCTCGGCTTCCGCCGTCACCGCCCCGCCGCAGCGATCGACCATGCCGGCATCGTGATTGCCGGTGATCCAGGTCCAGCACATCGCGCCCGCCATCCGGCGGAGCAGCGCCTCCGCCGGCGCAGGCAGCCGGTCGCAGCCGGCGGAATCGTGAAAGCTGTCCCCCAGGCACCATATCTCCGCCGCATCCACATCGCGCGCGATGCGATCGAGATCGGTGAGGGTGGCCATGGAATCATAAGGCGGCAGCATCTGCCCGCCGGCGGCGAACCAGCTCGCTTTTTCGAGATGGAGATCGGCGACGAGCAGCGCGCGCCGGCCCGGCAGGAACAGGGCGCCGTGCGGCAGCGCGGCCAGATCGACTCCACAGAACGAAAAGCGAACCATGGGAGGCGCTATAAGGCGAGCCCCCCGCCCCGCGCTACCCCCACAATTCGCCGAGGAAGTTGCCGAACGCCTGCCAGGAGCGGCGATCGGCATCGGGCTGGTAGGCAAGGCCAGGCCCGCTCGCCTCGGGCGAGGTGAAGGCATGGCCGGTGTGGCCATAGGCATGGATCTGCCAGTCGGCCCCGGCGGCCGTCAGCTCCCGCGCGAGCGCGACGGTCGCCTCCGGCGGGCAGAGCGGGTCGTCCCAGCCGTGGAACACGATCAGCCGGGCGCGGATCGGATCGGCATTGGCGAAGGGCGGCGGATCATAGACGCCGTGGAAGCTCGCCACCCCGTCCACGTCCGCGCCCGAGCGGGCGAGATCGAGCACGCACTTGCCGCCGAAGCAGAAGCCGATCGCGGCGACGCGCGCGGCGTCGGTTTCGGGCTGGGCGCGGATCGCCGCCAGCGACGCGAGCAGGCGGCCCTGCAATATCCTCCGGTCGCCGCCGGCTTCCTGCATCAGCGCGAAGGCGGATTCCCGGTCCGCCGGCCGCCTGCCCTTGCCATAGACGTCGGCGGCGAAGGCGACATAGCCTTGCGCCGCCAGCGCCTTGCCACGTTCGATGTCGAAGGCCTTGAGCCCCATGACATTGGGGAAGACCAGCACGCCGGGGCGCGGGCCGGAAACGGCATCATCCCATATATAGACGCCTTCGAACGGGCCGCCGGGGCCGTCATGCTCGACGGGTCGGGTCTGGATCGTCATGGGGCCTTCCTCCGGCAGGGCGGGTTCGTCCGCGTTCCTAGAGCCTTTTCGAAGCAGGTGGAATCTCCCATGGCGCGGAAGGGCGCACCGGGCGGGCCGTTCGGCGCCGACGGCCCGGAAAGTGCGCCCGCCCCGACGGCAATCGTGCCGAGACACGTTGCGCCCGCCGCACGAGCCGCTAGTTAGCGGCCCGAATCGTCAAAATCCGGGAGCCGCCATGCCCACGCTCGTTCTGATCCGCCACGGCCAGTCCGCCTGGAACCTCGAAAACCGCTTCACCGGCTGGTGGGACGTGACGCTGACCGAGCAGGGAATCGCCGAGGCCAAGGCCGCCGGCGAGCTGATGGCCGCCAAGGGCCTGGATTTCGACATCGCCTTCACCAGCCTGCAGACCCGCGCGATCAAGACGCTGAACATCGCCCTGGAGGCGATGGGCCGGCTGTGGCTGCCGGTGGAGAAGGACTGGCGGCTGAACGAGCGCCATTATGGCGGGCTGACCGGCCTCAACAAGGCGGAGACCGCCGCCAAGCATGGCGATGCGCAGGTGAAGATCTGGCGCCGCTCGTTCGATGTGCCGCCACCGCCGCTGGAAGCCGGCAGCGAATGGGATCTTTCCGGCGATCGCCGCTATGCCGGCATCGCCATCCCCAATACCGAAAGCCTGAAGGACACGATCGCCCGCGTGCTGCCTTATTGGGAACAGCGGATCGCGCCCGCGCTGCGTTCCGGCCAGCGGGTCGTGATCTCCGCGCACGGCAATTCGCTGCGCGCGCTGGTGAAGCATCTGTCGCACATCCCGGATGACGAGATCACCGAGCTGGAGATCCCGACCGGGCAGCCGATCGTCTACGAGCTTGCCGACGATCTTTCCGCGAGGGACCGTTACTATCTGTCCGAACGCTGAGGTGGCGCCCGCCGGCGCCGGCGGGCCGCAGACCCAGTTGCATCTAGCGCGCCGCGCCGTCCCGCATTAAGGACCGCGCTTTGCCGGGGGAACGAGAATGGCCGATGCCGGGCCGCTGATCGGGATCATCATGGGCTCCCGCTCCGACTGGGAGACGATGCGCCATGCCGCCGAGACGCTCGACGCGCTCGGCATCGCGCACGAATGCAAGGTCGTTTCCGCGCACCGCACGCCCGAGCGGCTTTATGATTATGCAAAGTCCGCCGCCGGGCGCGGCCTGCGCGTGGTGATCGCGGGTGCCGGCGGCGCCGCCCACTTGCCGGGCATGGCCGCATCGATGACGCGCCTGCCCGTGCTGGGCGTGCCCGTGGAATCCAAGGCGCTGAGCGGCATGGACAGCCTGCTTTCCATCGTCCAGATGCCGGCGGGCATCCCGGTGGGCACGCTGGCCATCGGCCGGGCCGGCGCGGTCAACGCCGCCCTGCTCGCCGCCGCGATCCTCGCCACCACCGACGAGGCGCTGGCCGCCCGGCTGGACGCCTGGCGCGCGCGGCAGACCGCCGACGTCGCCGAAACGCCGGAGTAAGGGCTGAGAATGATCGTTCCCCCCGGTTCGCGCATCGGCATCATCGGCGGCGGCCAGCTGGGCCGCATGCTGGCCCTGGCGGCGGCGCGACTCGGCTATCGCTGCCATATCTACGCGCCCGAGCCGAGCGGACCGGCCGCCGACGTTTCGGCAAGCTGGACGCAGGGCGCCTATGAGGATGCCGATGCGCTGGCCACCTTCGCCGCCACCGTCGACGTCCTGACCTACGAGTTCGAGAATGTGCCCGTGGCGCCGGTGAAGCTGCTGGCATCGCGCCTCCACCCCAATCCGATCGCGCTGGAAGTGGCGCAGGACCGGCTGGCCGAGAAGGATTTCGTCGCCGGGCTCAACCTGCGGCCAGCGCCCTATCGCGCGGTGGACGATCTGGAGGGCTTGCGCGCCGCGATCGCCGATCTCGGCGCGTCCGCGATCCTCAAGACGCGCCGCTTCGGCTATGACGGCAAGGGCCAGGCGCGCATCGCCTCCCCCGCCGATGCCGAGGCCGCCTGGGCGGCGATCGGCAGCCGGCCGGCGGTGCTGGAGGGATTCGTCCGCTTCGACCGGGAATTCTCGATCATCGCCGTGCGCGGCATCGATGGCGCCTTCGCCACCTGGGACGCACCGGACAATGTCCACGAAAACGGCATCCTCGCCCTTTCCACCGTGCCCGCCGGGCCGCTGGTGCAGGCGCAGGTGGAGGAAGCCGTGGCGATGACCCGGCGAGTCGCCGAGGCGCTGGATTATGTCGGCGTGCTCGCGGTGGAATATTTCGCCACCGCCGGCGGGCCGGTGTTCAACGAGATGGCGCCCCGCGTCCACAATAGCGGCCACTGGACGATCGAGGGGGCGGTGACCTGCCAGTTCGAAAACCATATCCGCGCGATCTGCGGCCTGCCGCTCGGCTCCACCGCGCTCGCCGCGCCGCGAGTCGAAATGCGCAACCTGATCGGCGCCGAAGCGGACGACTGGCCCGCGATTCTCGCCGATCCGACCGCCCATCTCCACCTCTACGGCAAGGGGGCGCCGCGCCCCGGGCGCAAGATGGGCCATGTCACCCGGCTGCTCGCCGGCTGATTCCCGCTCAGCTCCGATTCATCGGTTCGGACAAAATAAGCATGGCCATGAAGACATATTTCCCCGTGATCGCCGGCGCGCTCGCACTTGCCGGCTGCGCCTCCACCTCGCCCGAGGCCCGGGTGCGGGCATCGCTGATCGACGCCGGGATCGCCCCGCCGATCGCCGGCTGCATGGCGGAACGCATGGTCGACAGGCTTTCGATAACCCAGCTCAAACGCTTGCAGTCGCTGGCGAAGATGCCCGATCGCGATATCGGATCGATGACCATCGACCAGTTCCTCCACCACCTGCGCGCATTGAAGGACCCGGAGATATTCGCCGTGGTCAGCCGGGCAGGCATAGGCTGCGCCATAGCCGGCTGACCGGCCCATCTTTGCGCCGGATGCCGCGCGTGCGGGCTTTCATTCGCGACACTTTCATGCTTTAGCCCGGCGGATTTTGAACCGGAGCAGGCTGGGAGCGTCATGAACATCCACGAATATCAGGCCAAGGAACTGCTGGCGAAGTTCGGCGTCGCGATTCCCGCGGGGCACGCCGCCCTGACGGTCGACGAAGCGGTCGCCGCCGCCGGCAAGCTCCCCGGACCGCTTTATGTGGTGAAGGCCCAGATCCACGCGGGCGGCCGCGGCAAGGGCAAGTTCAAGGAACTGCCGGCCGACGCCAAGGGCGGCGTGCGCCTTTCCAAGACCCTGGACGAAGTGCGCGCCAATGCCGCCGACATGCTGGGCAACACCCTCGTCACCATCCAGACGGGCGAAGCCGGCAAGCAGGTGAACCGCCTCTACATCACCGACGGCGCGGACATCGCCAAGGAATATTACCTCTCCATGCTGGTCGATCGTAAGACCGGCCGGATCGCCATGATCGTCTCCACCGAAGGCGGCATGGACATCGAGGAAGTGGCGCACAGCACGCCCGAGAAGATTCGCACCATCACCATCGACCCGGCCGAAGGCTTCCAGCCGCACCATGGCCGCGCCGTGGCCTTCGCGCTTCAGCTCAAGGGCGATCTCAACAAGCAGGCCGTGAAGCTCGCCGGCCAGCTCTACGAGGCGTTCACCGCCACCGACATGGCGATGCTCGAGATCAACCCGCTGATCGAGACGACCGACGGCAAGCTGCTGGTGCTCGACGCCAAGGTGAGCTTCGACTCGAACGCCCTCTTCCGCCACCCGGACATCCTGGCGCTGCGCGACGAGACCGAGGAGGATCCCGCCGAGGTCGAAGCGTCGAAGTATGACCTCGCCTACATCAAGCTGGACGGCAATATCGGCTGCATGGTCAACGGCGCCGGCCTCGCCATGGCGACGATGGACATCATCAAGCTCAATGGCGCCTTCCCGGCCAACTTCCTCGACGTGGGCGGCGGCGCCAGCAAGGAGAAGGTGACGGAAGCCTTCAAGCTGATCCTCAGCGATCCGGCGGTGGAAGGCATCCTCGTCAACATCTTCGGCGGCATCATGCGCTGCGACATCATCGCCGAGGGCATCGTCGCGGCCGCCAAGGAAGTGAATCTTTCGGTTCCGCTGGTCGTCCGCCTCGAAGGCACCAACGTCCAGCAGGGCAAGGACATCCTCGCCAATAGCGGCCTGCCGATCGTGGCCGCCGACGATCTGGGCGACGCCGCCAAGAAGATCGTGGCGCAGGTGAAGAAGGCCGCCTGATCGCTCCTCCCCAGGGAAGATCGGAAGGCTCAAGGAGACAGCTCATGAAGCTATTGGTGCCCGTGAAGCGGGTGATCGATTATAATGTGAAGCCGCGGGTGAAGATGGACGGGACCGGCGTCGATCTGGCCAACGTCAAGATGTCGATGAACCCGTTCGACGAGATCGCGGTCGAGGAAGCCATCCGTCTGAAGGAAAAGGGCGTGGCGACCGAGATCGTCGCGGTTTCGATCGGCGAGGCGAAGGCGCAGGAAACCCTGCGCACGGCGCTGGCGATGGGCGCGGATCGCGCGATCCTGGTGGTGGCCGAGGGTGAGGTGGAGCCGCTGGCGGTCGCCAAGATCCTGAAGGCGATCGTCGACGAGGAACAGCCCGGCCTGGTGATCCTGGGCAAGCAGGCGATCGACGACGATTCCAACCAGACCGGCCAGATGCTGGCGGCGCTGACCGGCCGGCCGCAGGGCACCTTCGCCAGCGCCGTCACCGTCGAAGGCGACAGCGTGAAGGTGACCCGCGAGGTGGACGGCGGCCTCGAGACCGTGAGCCTCAAGGCCCCGGCGATCGTCACCACCGATCTCCGCCTGAACGAGCCGCGCTACGCCTCGCTGCCGAACATCATGAAGGCCAAGTCCAAGCCGCTCGCGCAGAAGACCCCGGCCGATTACGGCGTGGACACCAGCCCGCGCCTCAAGACCCTCAACGTCTCCGAGCCGCCCAAGCGGACGGCGGGCGTGAAGGTTGCGGATGTTGACGAGCTTGTCGCCAAGCTCAAGGCGCTGGGAGTTGCGGCATGACCGTTCTGGTTCTGGTCGAACATGACAATGCGTCCGTGAAGGATGCGACGCTCGCCGCCGTCACCGCGGCGGGCAAGCTGGGCGAGGTCCACGCGCTGGTCGCGGGTTCAGGCGCGCAGGCCGCGGCCGATGCCGCCGCCAAGATCGCCGGCGTTTCCAAGGTGCTGCTGGCGGACGACGCGGCCTATGCCCATGCCCTGCCGGAAAATGTGGCGCCGCTAGTCGTGGACCTGATGGCGAATTACGATGCGTTCGTGGCGCCCGCCACGTCGAACGGCAAGAATATCGCGCCGCGCGTCGCCGCCCTGCTGGACGTGATGCAGATCTCCGACATCCTGTCGGTGGAATCGGCCGATACGTTCACCCGGCCGATCTATGCCGGCAACGCGATCGCCAAGGTGCAGTCGTCGGATGCCAAGAAGGTGATCACGGTGCGCGGCACCGCCTTCGAGAAGGCGGCGCGCGAGGGCGGATCGGCAGCCGTGGAAGCGGTGGCCGGCAAGGGCGATTCGGGGCTGTCGAGCTTCGTCGGCGCGGAAATCTCCAAGTCCGAGCGGCCGGAGCTGACGTCGGCCAAGATCATCGTCTCGGGCGGCCGCGCGCTGCAGAACAGCGAGAATTTCCACACGATCATCGAGCCGCTCGCCGACAAGCTGGGCGCGGCCGTGGGCGCGAGCCGCGCGGCGGTGGACGCGGGCTATGTGCCCAACGACTATCAGGTCGGCCAGACCGGCAAGATCGTCGCCCCGGAAGTCTATATCGCGGTCGGCATCTCGGGCGCGATCCAGCACCTCGCCGGCATGAAGGATTCCAAGACCATCATCGCCATCAACAAGGACGAGGACGCCCCCATCTTCCAGGTGGCGGACATCGGCCTGGTCGGCGACCTGTTCAAGGTCGTGCCGGAACTGACCGACAAGCTCTGAGCCTTCGGCCTCGTTAAAATGCGAAGGGCGGCCCGCGACGGCCGCCCTTTTGCTGTCCGGTCCCGGCCACCGGAGCCGGAATCAGTGGAGATTGGGCGCCTCGGCTACGATCCGCACCAGCATTTCGGGCGAGAGCGGCGTTTCGAACTGGCAGCCGAGCCGCTGGTCGTCGGACCAGATCACGCGCGCGGCCAGCGCCGGAAAGCCCGGCACGCGCAGCCAGATCGGCCGACCCGGCTCGACCCGCGCATAGCTGCGCGCCATGAAGCCGGCGAGCGAGATATTGGATAGCACGCAGCCGATGCCGCGCGCGCCGGCCATGCGCAGGCTGGCATTGATATCGACCGGACGGCGCGTGTCGTTGCGCGAATCTTCCGCCCGCTGTTCGTGAATCACCGCCAGTATACGCACGATCGTCCATCCGATTCCCAGGGGGAAGAACGAACGGAGGTAGCGATGGATGCTTAATTTTTTCCTTTTGCCGGCGCGAGGCGCAGCAGCGTGAAGCCGGCCAGCGCCGACAGCAGCGAGCCGCCGAGAACGCCGATCTTCACCTCGTCCATCAGCAGCGGATCGGCGAAGGCGAGGCCGCCGATGAACAGGCTCATCGTGAAGCCGATGCCGCAGAGCAGCGACACCCCATAGACCTGCAGCCAGGTCGCCCCGGCCGGGCGATCGCCGATCCGCAGCGCCACCGCCAGCCGGATGCTGGCGAAGATGCCGGCCTGTTTGCCGAGGAACAGGCCGAGCGCGATGCCGAGCGGCAGCGGCGCGAAAAGCTGCTCGGCCCCTACTCCCTTGAGCGAAACGCCGGCATTGGCGAAGCCGAACAAGGGGACGATGGCGTAGGCGACCCAGGGATGGAGGCCGTGTTCCAGCCGGTGCAGCGGCGAATCATCGGCATCGGGCGCGGCCGGCGTGACGCGCAGCGGAATCGCCATCGCCGCCAGCACGCCGGCGATCGTCGCATGCACCCCCGACGACAGCACCGCGAACCACAAGGCGGCCGCCAGCAGCAGATAGGGCCAGAGCCGCATCACCTTCAACCGGTTGAGGACGAACATCGCCGCCCACAGCATGGCGGCGGCCAGCAGCGCTGCTCCCCCGATGCTGGCGGTATAGGCGACGGCGATGATCACCACGGCCCCCATGTCGTCGACGATCGCCACGGTGGTGAGGAACAGCTTGAGCGATGTCGGCGCGCGGCTGCCGAGCAGCGCCAGCACGCCGATGGCGAAGGCGATGTCGGTGGCCGAAGGGATCGCCCATCCCCGGACCAGTGCCGGCGCCGCGCCGGTGACGGCGAGATAGACGATGGCCGGCGCGATCATGCCGCCGGCGGCCGCGACGATCGGCAGGCCGCGATTCTTCCAGGTGGAAAGATGGCCGTCGAGAAACTCGCGCTTTATCTCCAGCCCCACCAGCATGAAGAACAGCGCCATCAGCGCGTCGTTGATCCACAGATGCACCGTCATCGGCCCCAGCTTGTCGCTGAGCACCGGCCCGGTCCGGTGATGGAGCAGGTGGAAATAGGATTCGGCCAGCGGGCTGTTGGCGACGATCATCGCCAGGATCGCGGCGGCGATCAGCAGGATGCCGCCGGACGCCTCGGACCGCAGGAAATCGCGCAATGCGGAGTTCGCGCCCCGCCGGGGAAGTGGGGCTCTCGTCACTGCCGGTCCTCATCAGCCTGGAATGGATCGCGATCCAGCCTAGCCGATGATCCGGGCGAACTGAACCGCCGTGCGGCGGCTCAGGGCAGGTCGACCGGCATCTTCAGTTTGACGCCGGCCCCCCGCAGCCGCCAGCGGATGGCCGGCGGATCGGGCGCCGCGATGCGCAGCGGTTCGCCCAGCAGCCAGCGATCCCGCGCCATATCGGCCGGGCTCTGCCTTTCGACCGGCGATTTCCAGGCATCGGCAAGCAGCACCGGCATCGCCCCATGCCGGCCGGCCGCCGGCCTTTCCGGCGCGGCCGCCGCTTCGGCGGAAAGGCCGAGCGGCACGAATCCCAGGATAAGGACCGTCCTCCAGTCCATGGCACGCTCCCTTACGGCGCATGCGGGTAGAAAGCGCGGAGAGGCCCGGCGGTTCCCTTCGGCCCGGAAGGGCAGGCCCGGCGGCAACCGGGCCTGCCACGAGATCAGAAGTGGTAGATGATGCCGGCGGTCGGCCGGATGCTCTGGAAATCATAGGTGCTGGCTTCCAGCCGCAGGCGGACGCCGCTGGCGCGGGTGAGGCCGCCAAGGCCGATATCCTGCGGCCCGACCTCGACGCCCATGCCGTAGGACCAGTCGTCATCCTTGTTGCCGGGGCCGTCGGGATCGATCCACTGGCGGCCGCCCTTCACATAGATCAGCCCACTCTTGCCGGCGCGGGCGCCGAAGCGGCCATAGACGCCATATTCCCAGTCTATGCCGCTGAAGCCGCGCGCCCAATTGCCCTCGACGCCGACGAAGACCGGCCCGACCGGCACGTTGACGCCGCCGACCGCCTCGATCACCGCGCCGTCCACGCAGCCCGACGCGCCGTTGCAGTTGCGGGTAAGCGGGCCGCGATTGTCGCTGTCGAAATCATGATAGCCCGCCATCAGGCCGATATAGGGTTCCATGCCCAGCGGCAGGGAGCTGCCATCCTGGGCATATGCCGCGGCCGGCGCCAACAGGGCGGCGGCGGAGGCGATCATCAACATTTTGCGCATACTCATGATCCTTGCTGCCAAGGAGACGCGACGGTCATCCGCGCGCCGAGGACTCGCCCCCAAGCCCTCGCCCCGCACAACGCGGCGCGGTGTCATCCTGTTGCAAGATCATGGTTTTCGCCCGGAAACTGTGGCCCCAGCGCAACGCCGTGGAGACGGCAGGTGCGATTCCGGCGGCGGGCCGATCCAATGGCGGACGGAACGGAGGGCCTAGCGCCCCCGCCGGGCTGACCGTGCCGCCTTGGCCTTGCCGTAACGGGTGGTGCGGGTGCCGGGCCGGCCGCTGGAAGCATGTTCCCTGAGCGGGGCGCGATGCTCCTCGACCGGCAGGCCCAGCTCCTGCTGCTCCAGCCGGCGGATCTCGTCGCGCAGCCGGCCCGCTTCCTCGAACTCGAGATCGGCGGCCGCCTTGCGCATGCGGCCTTCCAGCTCCTCGATATAGGCGCGCAGATTATGGCCGACCATGTGCGGCCGTTCCTCGATGCCGGTATCGACCGTCACCTGGTCCTTGGACGCGAGATGGCCGACGATATCGGCGACCGCACGCTTCACGCTTTCCGGCGTGATGCCATGGGCGGTGTTGTAGGCCATCTGCTTTTCGCGGCGGCGCTGGGTTTCCGCCATGGCGCGTTCCATCGATCCGGTGATGCGATCGGCATAGAGGATCACCTTGCCGTCGGCATTGCGGGCGGCGCGGCCGATCGTCTGGATCAGCGAGGTTTCGGACCGCAGGAAACCTTCCTTGTCCGCATCGAGGATCGCCACCAGCCCGCATTCGGGGATGTCGAGCCCCTCGCGCAGCAGGTTGATGCCGACCAGCACGTCATAGACGCCCAGGCGGAGATCGCGGATCAGCTCGATACGCTCCAGCGTCTCGACGTCGGAATGCATGTAGCGGACCTTGAGCCCCGCCTCGTGCAGATATTCGGTGAGGTCCTCGGCCATCCGCTTGGTCAGCGTCGTCACCAGCGCGCGATAGCCCTGCGCCGCCACCGCCCGGCATTCGCGGACGAGATCGTCGACCTGGTCCTCGACCGGGCGCACCTCCACCGGCGGATCGATCAGCCCGGTCGGGCGGATCACCTGCTCGACGAAGACGCCGCCGGTCTGCTCCATCTCCCACGAACCCGGCGTCGCCGAGACGGATACCGTCTGCGGGCGCATCGCATCCCATTCGTTGAAGCGCAGCGGCCGGTTGTCGATGCAGCTCGGCAGGCGGAAGCCATATTCGGCCAGCGTGATCTTCCGCCGATGGTCGCCGCGCGCCATGCCGCCGACCTGCGGCACCGTCTGGTGGCTTTCATCGACGAACAGCAGCGCGTTTTCCGGCAGATATTCGAACAAAGTGGGCGGCGGCTCGCCCGGCAGGCGGCCGGTGAGGAAGCGGCTGTAATTCTCGATGCCGGCGCAGCTTCCCGTCGCGGCGATCATCTCCAGATCGAAATTGGTGCGCTGCTCCAGCCGCTGGGCCTCCAGCAGCTTGCCCTCGGCCTGCAGCTCCTTCAGCCGCTCGGCCAGCTCATGCCGGATCGCCTCGCTCGCCTGCTTCAGGGTCGGCCCCGGCGTCACATAATGGCTGTTGGCATAGACGCGGATATGATCGAGCGAGGCCGCCTTCTTGCCGGTCAGCGGATCGAACTCGACGATCTCCTCGATCTCGTCGCCGAAGAAGGCGATGCGCCAGGCCGAATCCTCATAGTGCGAGGGGAAGATTTCCAGATTGTCGCCGCGCACGCGGAAGGTGCCGCGGGTGAAGGCCTGGTCGTTGCGCTTATATTGCAGCGCCACCAGCTTGCGGATGATCTCCCGCTGGTCGACCGTCTGGCCCTTCTTCAGGTCGAAGATCATCGCCGAATAGGTTTCGACCGATCCGATGCCGTAGAGGCAGGAGACCGAGGCGACGATCAGCACGTCGTCGCGCTCCAGCAGCGATCGGGTGGCCGAATGGCGCATCCGGTCGATCGCCTCGTTGATCGACGATTCCTTCTCTATGTAGGTGTCGGTGCGCGGCACATAGGCTTCGGGCTGGTAATAGTCGTAATAGCTGACGAAGAACTCAACCGCGTTGTCCGGAAAGAAGCTCTTGAATTCGCCATATAATTGCGCGGCCAGGATCTTGTTGGGCGCCAGCACCAGCGCCGGGCGCTGCAGCGCCTCCACCACCTTGGCCATGGTGAAGGTCTTGCCCGATCCGGTGACGCCCAGCAGCACCTGATCGCGCTCGCCCGCCCTCGCCTGCTCCACCAGCTCCGCGATCGCGGCCGGCTGGTCGCCCGCGGGCTGGTAGTCCGAAACGAGCTTGAACGGCTTGCCGCCTTCCGCCTTGGGCGGCCGCTCGGGCCGGTGGGGGACGAAGCCTTCGCCGGTTTCCGGCTCGGCAAGGCTGGTGCGAATCTGGATTGCCATCGGGTGCGAATATGGGATGTTGCCAACCTGTTCGCAATCAGGCGGGCATTCGCAAAGGGGGCCCGGATGAAAATCGCCTATCTGCTGGTGCCGGCGCTGCTTGCCACCGCCGCCTGCGGCAAGAGCGGAACCGGCAACGAAACCGCCGGAACCGCGCCTGCCGCCACGGCTACGGCACCGTCCGGCGGAACCGTGAAGCTGAAGCCCGGCGCCTGGAACGGCACGTCCGAGCTGATATCCATGGAGATGCCGGGCGTGGACCCGGCGCTGCTGAAGAACGGCATCGGCCGGAAGACCGAGTTCCACAATTGCGTGACGCCCGAGCAGGCGGAGCGGCCGCCCGCCGATTTCTTCGCACATCCCGACGTGAAAAATGGAAACTGCACGTCGGAAAAATTCGACATGGCCGGCGGGAAAATCGACGCCGTGGTCGTCTGCGGCGCGCGCGAAGGGCAAGGCGAGCCGCTGCGGATGGAGATGTCGGGCACGTATGCGGCCGATTCCTACGACATGACCGTGCGGATGACGAGCCAGGGCGGCCCCGGCAGCAAGGGCATGACGATGGTGGCGCGTTCGTCCGGCCGGCATGTGGGCGACAGCTGCGAGGGTTGACGCTGGGCTGGCGGATCGTAGGATCGGTGTGCGGTGCACCATCCGCACCGCCGGACAAGCCCCGGCCCGCCTCGATCGAGGCCGATCCTGCTGAGTAGCGAGAAAGCCGATGCCTTTGCTGAATGTTCGCGACGTCCAGGGCTATTGTAGGTGCTTGCAATCGTAGCGGCGTTTGCTTGCAAACAGAGCCTTTTTTTGCTCGGATTATCTGACAACCGGCTCGGCGATCTGCTCGCGCTATCTGCCAATGTGCTCGCCATCATCCTGCGCTGCTCGCAATCATAAAGGTCTGCTCACATCCCCTGCCAGCGAAACAGGGCGTCAGCGCGGCACCCGGATGGAACCTTCCGCGATCCCCTCGGCGACATTGGAGAGCATGACGGCGTAGCGATGCAAACCGGGGAAGCGACCAGCGTTCTTGTCGATTTCACCGCCGTATCCGGCGTCGAGCAACGCCTTGAAGTCGGGCATCACGTCGAACATGCCGCCGAGCAGATCGATATCGGAGGCCCCGGTAAGCAACAGGGCGTTCGCATGGGCGTCGAGACGCTTCATCGTTTCCAGCATTTCGGTCCTGGTCATCGCATCCTGTCCGCTTGCGGGGTTCCATCGCCTAGCACGACGCGCCGGCCCTGTTCGCGAAAACCTTCCTTTCTGACGACCTCGCGGGCGGGCCATGACGACAACGCATTTCTGCGGCCCGCCGCTTGTCAGAACTGTTCTGGAAACCTGCTTCGCAAAAGGGGTGACTGCACGAAAGTGACTTATCTGCACGCTAAGAGCGAACGGACCGGGAACGCTGGGACTTTGTGTTCTTCTCCGTGGCTTCGAGGGCTTTGTAGAGGGCGGTTTTGCCGATCTTGAGGCGCGCGGCGGCCTCGCGAACTGTGAGGCCGGAAGCGATATGTTCGCGCGCCTTGCGGAGCTTGTCAGGTGTGACCACTGGCCGCCGCCCACCGGGGCGACCTCGCTCGCGAGCGGCCTTGAGGCCTGCATGGGTGCGCTCCCGGATCAGATCGCGCTCAAACTGGGCAAGCGAGCCGAAGATGTTGAACACCAGCATCCCGCCCGAAGTGGTGGTGTCGATGTTCTCGGTGAGCGAGCGGAACCCGATACCTCGCGTCGCTAGCTCGCCGACCTTCTCAATCAGATGGCTCATCGAGCGCCCAAGACGGTCGAGTTTCCAAACCACCAGCGTGTCGCCGCTGCGCAGATAGGCGAGCGCCTCGGCCAGGCCGGGCCGATCGGCTTTTGCACCAGATGCGTGATCGTCGAATATCCGGTCGCACCCGGCCGCGTTCAGCGCGTCGAGCTGGAGTGAGAGCTTCTGGTCTGCCGTCGAGACGCGCGCATAGCCGATCAACGCCACATGCAGCCCAATCCTGTCCGTTTTCCCATCATTATCTGATCTTGTCCGAATCGCCGTTATAGGTCCAGAGTTAACGGACATATTCCTGCTGGCCGCCAGAGGACCGTCTGACGGACACGCAAAGCGAAGGAGATGATGCTTGGCGAGACGGCGACTGGTGAGCCTGGAAATCTGGGCGAGGCATTATGGCGCGCCGCTCGATGAGCGCGAGATCGCGCGTCATTATACGCTGACCAGCGACGACCTGGAAATTGTCGGCCGCCGTCGCGGCGATGCCACCCGGCTCGGCTATGCGATGCTCATGCTATATATGAGATGGCCTGGCCGTGCGCTGGAAGCGGGCGAAGTCCCGCCCGCTCCTGTGCTCGCCTATGTGGCGCAGCAACTCGGCGTCGCGCCGGCAGCCTTCGCGGATTATGCCCATCGGGACCAGACCCGTCGCGAGCATCTCGTCGAAATCCGACGATCGCACGGGTTCAGGATTTTTGACCGCAACGCTTTCCGTGAAGTTGTCGCCTTCTCGGTCCCAATCGCGCAGACCATCATACACCCCGGCCAGATGGCAGACGTCATCGTCGATGAACTCCGGCGCCTGCAGATCCTCCTGCCTTCTCCGTCGATTCTCGAAGCGGTGCTGCGGCGGGCGCGCCAGCAAGCCGAACAGCTTACCTATGAAGTGCTCACGAATGGCCTGCTGCCTGACACCCTTCAGGGCCTGGACGATTTGCTGGCCCGACGACCGGGGCAGGTCGCGACATGGCTATCCTGGATGCGCAATGCGCCACAATCGCCGGCAGCGCGCAACATCCTGCGCCTGATCGAACGGCTCGCCTATATCCGCGCGCTGGGCCTCGATCGCGCCCGTGCCGACATGATCCCGGCTTTGACTTTTGACAGGCTGGCGGACGAAGGCAGCCGCATCACACCCCAGCACCTTGGCGAACTCAATGCCCTGCGCCGCCATGCGACGCTGGCGGCAACCGGCATCCGGCTTGAGGAAAGCCTGACCGACGCCACCCTGACGATGTTCGACAAGCTGTTGGGCAGCATGGCGCGGCCTTGTGGAGAGAGCTTTTGGCATTGGGCCCTCGGCGCTGACGGAGGCCAAGACGGTGCGCGAGTTGCAAGGCCACCTCCGGACGCTCACGGGGTCTTGCCGCCTCCTCATCGACGCGCGCAGCAAGGGCGTGGATTCTCTGGCGCAGATCGAGGCGCTGGACTGGCAGCACTTCGCCGTGGCCGTCGAGCAGGCCGAAGTGCTCGGGCGACCGGAAACCGTCGATCGCACCGCCGAATTGATCGAGCGGCATCGGACGGTGAAGCTCTTTGTCGGCGCTTTTCTCAACGCCTTCGAGTTTCGCGGCGCCGGCGCGGTTCAGGGGCTCCTGTCAGCGCTGGCCATCATCGCGGAGCTATATCGGACCGGCAAACGGCGCTTGCCTGATCGCGTGCCGCTACGCTTTGTGCCGCCCGCATGGCGCCCGTTCGTCCTGCGGGATGGCATCGTTGATCGTGCCGCTTATGAACTATGCGCCTTGTCGCAACTACGCGAGCGGTTGCGAGCCGGGGATATATGGGTCGCGGGAAGCCGGCAGTTTCGCGATTTCGACAGCTATCTCATACCGCCGGCGACCTTTGCGGCGCTGCGCGAGAAGGGGCCGTTGCCGCTCGCCATCGAAACGGATTTCGAGCGCCATATCGAGGAACGGCGCACCAGGCTCGACACGGCGATCGAGCAGGTAACGGTCCTTGCACGGCAAGGGGAGCTGCCCCAGGTTAAGCTTGACGAAAACGGTCTCATCATCTCGCCGCTGAAGGCGGCAACACCGCCCGCCACCGAGATTGCCCGTCGCGCCGCCTATGATCGACTGCCGCGCGTGAAGATCACCGATCTTCTGCTGGAGGTCGATGCCTGGACCGGGTTCAGCGAATGCTTCATCCATCGTCGTTCGGGCCGGGAAGCCGACGATCGCAATGCGCTGCTCACGGTCATCCTCGCCGATGGCATCAATCTCGGCCTCACACGCATGGCGGAAACCTGCCGGGGCGCAAGTCTGCGTCAGCTCGCCCATCTTCACGACTGGCACATCAGCGAAGCCGCCTATGGCGAAGCGTTGGGAAGGCTGATCGACGCCCATCGCGCCATGCCGCTCGCCGCGCTGTGGGGAGACGGCACCACTTCGTCGAGCGACGGACAGCAATTTCATGCCGGGGGCCGTGGGGCCGCGATCGGCGACATCAACGCGCGCAGCGGCAACGAACCAGGCGTTGCCTTCTACACCCATGTCTCGGATCGATATGACCCCTTCGCAAGTCGGGTGATCGCGGCGACCGCTGGCGAAGCGCCCTATGTGCTGGATGGCTTGCTGTATCACCAGACCGGCCTGACGATCGAGGAGCACTACACCGATACGGGCGGGGCATCGGACCATGTGTTCGGCCTCATGCCCTTCTTCGGCTACCGCTTCGCGCCGCGCCTGCGCGACATCAAGGAGCGTCGTTTACACCTCCTTCCCGGCCAAGAATCCGGCCCCTTGCTTGCCGGCATGACGGCCGAACCGATCGCATTGGGTCATGTCGCGGCGCATTGGGACGAACTGCTGCGGTTCGCCACGTCGATCCGCACCGGCACCGTCACTGCTTCGGCAATGCTGCGCCGCTTGTCCGCCTATCCGCGACAGAACGGACTGGCCCTCGCACTACGCGAGCTGGGCCGCCTCGAACGCTCCATTTTCATGCTCGACTGGCTGCGCGACATCGACCTGCGCCGGCGCACCCAGGCGGGCCTCAACAAAGGCGAAGCCCGCAACGCGCTCGCCCGCGCGCTCTTCTTCAACCAGCTCGGCGAACTGCGCGATCGTCGGTTCGAGAACCAGACCTATCGCGCCTCCGGCCTCAACCTGCTCGTCGCCGCCATCATCTTGTGGAACACTCGCTATCTCGAAATGGCGCTGGCGGACATCGGCACAGCCGACGAAATCGCACGCCACATCGCGCCATTGGGCTGGGAGCATATCTCGCTGACCGGTGACTATAGCTGGAATGTTGAAGATCAACCCGATCCGGACGCCTTGCGACCGCTGCGCGCCGTCAACTCCCTACTTGCCGCGTGACGTTCGCTATCCGTTCGCCCTTTCCGTGCAGATACGTCACTTTCGTGTAGTCACCCCCAAAAGCGCTTGCCGGCTACGGGTTTGGAGAGCCCATTGGCACGGAGCGTGAGCACAACGCCCCGTTTGCAAGCAGCGCCGGATGATGGCGAGCACACTGGCAGATAATTCGAGCAGGACGCTCCCCGCCAGTGGCAGAAAGCGTGAGCAGGAAATCAGGCTGTTTGCGAGCACACGCCGCTATGATTGCAAGCGCCTACAGCTATCTGCATTTCGATCCCGAGGAATGCCGCGCCGCCGGCGAGGCGCTGGCGGCGGACTATGCCGCGGCCGATCCCTTTCCCCATGCGGTGATCGACGATTTCCTGGATGCGGATCTGCTGCGGCGGATCGTCGCCCAATTCCCATCCACCGAGGGACGCGACTATTTCAATCGCGCGCAGGAACGGCTGAAATACCAGTTCCATCCCAAGTCGATCGAAAGCGCGCTGATCCGCAACCTGCTGGCCGAGCTGAACAGCGATGCCTTCCTGCGCTTCATCGAGGGGATATCCGGCATCAAGGGGCTGATACCCGATCCTTATTATTCGGGCGCCGGCCTGCATGAGATCCATGCCGGCGGGCATCTTTCCGTCCATGCCGATTTCAACATCCACGGCCGGATGAAGGTGGAGCGGCGGCTGAACCTGCTGATCTACCTCAACGACGACTGGCCCGAGGAATATGGCGGCCATCTGGAATTGTGGGACCGGGGCATGAAGGCGCGACAGAAGGTGATCGCGCCGCTGCTGGGCCGCGCCGTGCTCTTCAACACCGCGCTCGACAGCTATCACGGCCATCCCGAGCCGCTGGCCTGCCCGCCCGATCGGGCGCGGCGATCGATCGCGCTTTATTATTACACCGCCTTCCCGGACGGGGCGGCCGCCGTTCCCGAACGCACGACCGTGTTCAAGCCGCGCCCCGGCAGCGGCGACAAGACCGACTGGCAGGTGCGCGGCCGGCATTTCGTGAACGATTGGGTGCCGCACCGGCTGCAGCCCTGGGCGCGCAAGGTGCTGGGACGCGTCGGCCTGAGCTGATCGGGACGGGCAGAAAGCCCGTGGCGGGGCGATCCGGCCAGGGGGCCGGGCTGGATCCGGGCTAGCGCAGGCGGCTGGCGGCGCGGGCCAGCGCCAGTATCTCGGTTTCCATCGCGATGATCCCCGGCCCGCCGGAGCGCATCACCTGCCGGCCGGTATCGGCCATGCGGCCGAGCGCGGTGGCCAGCGCCTCGGGCGTCCAACGGGTCAGGAGCCGGGCCACCCGGTCCTTTTCCTTCCAGAACACCGCGCGTCCGGCCGGGCCCGCCATCACCGCGTCGATCGACTTGCCCTCGGCCACCTCGGCGCGGAGCTGGATCAGCAGCAGCAACTGGCGCTGGAAGGCGCGGACGATCGGGATGGCATCGGTGCCGAGCGCGATCAGCCGGGAAAGCTCGTCATCCGCGGCGGCGACGTCGCCGGCCAGCGCCGTATCGACGAGGCGGCTGAGATCGCCTTCCTCGCTGTCGGCCCCCAGCCTGTCCAGCGCTTCATGGTCGAGCGGCCTGGGATGGTCCCGATCGGCATCGAGGAAAGCCGCGAACTTGTCCAGCTCCTGCCCCAGCACCGCGCGGTCGCCGGCGCTGGCGGCCGCCAGCCGCCGGGCGACGTCGGGCTCGATCAGCAACCCCATCTCCCGCCCCAGCGCCACCGCGATGCGATCGGCGTCGCGCCCCTCGGGCACATAGCTGGCGAAGGCCATGGCCGCGTCGTCCGCCGTGGCGAGCTTCAGCAGCTTCGAATCCTTCCGCAGCGCGCCGGCGACGGCGACCACGGGATTGCCGGCCCGGGCAAGCGCCAGCAGCGCCTCGACCGCCTCCAATATCTCGTCGCCGGCCGGATCGATCAGGATATGCCGGGGACCGCCGAACAGGGCGATGGCGGCCGCCTCGTCCGCCAGCAAGGCGGGATCGGCCTTCAGCGTGGCCCCGGCCAGCGCCACCTTCTCGGCATCGGCGCCCAGCGCCTTGGCCAGCCGCTTCGCCAACGCGCGCGACGCCGATTCATCGGGGCCGTGGAGCAGGTAGAAACGGATCGCGGGATCGGCGCGGTCCAGCGCCTGCTCGATCTGCCGCTGGCTGGCCTTCATTGCTCCGTCTGGGTGCGCTTGGCGTAGAGCGCGAGGCGGGCGACGATCTGGTCGGCGATCTGGTTGGAGAGATTCTCGAGCGCGGTCTGTTCGGCCGCGATGGTCGCATATTCCGATCCGACCACGTCGATGCCGGCATCGGAGCCGGCGGTGGCATCCAGCAGCACGGCGGTGCCGTCGATCAGCTTGTAGCGGGCGCGCAGCGTCCGCCGCTCGCGCGTCACGGCATTGTCGGTGCGGACGCCGAAGCCGGTGAGCTGGTCGTCCAGCTCGATCTCCAGCCGGTAGCGCTTCTCCCCCGGCCCGCTGGCGGCCAGCCGGTCGTTGATCGCGTTGCGCACCAGCCAGCCGGCCTGCCCCGGAATCGGCGCCACCTCGATATTGGCCAGCGATTGCGCCACCGCGCCCTTGCTGCCGCCGGCATAAAGCGGCTGCAGCCCGCAGCCCGACAGCATCGGCGCGGCAAGGCCGAGCAACGCCAGCGCCAGCAGGGAGGCGGGGCGCGCCGGCCTCATGCGACCAGATTCACCAGGCGATCGGGCACCACGATCACCTTCTTGGGCGTCTTGCCTTCCAGCAGGCGGATCACCTTGTCCGATCCCAGCGCCAGCGCCTCCAGCGCCGGCCGGTCGGTGCCCTTGGGGGCGACCAGCGTGTCGCGCAGCTTGCCGTTGATCTGGATGGCGATCGTCACCTCGTCATCGACCAGCAGCGCCGGATCGGCCTCGGGCCAGGGCGCATCGGCGACGAGGCCGGTTTCGCCCAGCAGGCTCCAGGCTTCCTCGGCGAGGTGCGGCACCATCGGCGCGACGAGGCGCACGATCGTCCGCACCGCGAAATCGCGCGAGGCCGAAGGCTGGGCCTTCTCTATGGCGTTGGCGAGCTCGTAGAGCTTGGCGACGGCCTTGTTGAAGGACAGCGCCTCCACATCCTCCGCCACGCCGGCGATGGTTCGGTGGAGCTTGCGGTCCAGGTCCCTGTCCTCGCCCTCGGCGCCCGCGATGCTGCCGGCCAGGCGCCACAGCCGCTGGACGAAGCGCCACGCGCCCTCGATGCCGGCCTCGCTCCAGGCGAGATCGCGCTCGGGCGGGCTGTCGGACAGCATGAACCAGCGCACCGCGTCCGCGCCATATTGATCGACGATAGGCCCCGGATCGACGACGTTCTTCTTGGATTTTGACATCTTCTCGACACGGCCGGGCGTCACCGCCTCGCCGGTCTCGACGATCACCAGCCCGCCGTCGCGATTTTCCACCTCTTCGGGGCTCAGCCAGCGGCCGTCGGGCGCCTTATAGGTCTCGTGCGTCACCATGCCCTGCGTGAACAGGCCGGTGAAGGGCTCGGCAATGTCGATCCGGCCGATCCGCTTGAGCGCCCGCGTCCAGAAGCGCGAATAAAGAAGGTGGAGGATCGCATGCTCCACCCCGCCGATATACTGGCCCACCGGCAGCCACTGCTCGGCCACGGCGCGATCGAATGGCCTGTCCTTGGGCGCGCTGGCGAAGCGGATGAAATACCAGCTCGAATCGACGAAGGTGTCGAGCGTGTCGGTCTCCCGGCGCGCGGGCGCGCCGCAGGACGGGCAATCGACATTCTTCCAGGTCGGATGGCGGTCCAGCGGATTGCCCGGCACGTCGAAGGAAACATCCTCGGGCAGCACCACGGGAAGCTGGTCCTTCGGCACCGCCACGGGCCCGCAGGCGTCGCAATGGATGATCGGGATCGGCGTGCCCCAGTAACGCTGGCGGGAAACGCCCCAGTCGCGCAGGCGCCACACGGTGGTGCCGCGGCCCCAGCCTTCGCCCTCGGCCCGGGCGATCACCGCCGCCTTCGCCCCTTCCACCGACATGCCGTCGAGGAAGCGGGAATTCACCAGCCGGCCGGGGCCGGTATAGGCCTCGTCGCCGATCGGCGCGTCCGCCTCCTCGGGCGAAGGGGCCACCACCCGTTCGACCGGCAGCGCATATTTGCGGGCGAAATCAAGGTCGCGCTGGTCGTGCGCCGGGCAGCCGAACACCGCACCGGTGCCATAATCCATCAGCACGAAATTGGCGACGAACAGCGGCAGCTTCCACGTGGGATCGAGCGGGTGGATCACCGAAAGGCCGGTGTCGTAGCCCAGCTTCTCGGCGGTCTCGATCTCGGCCGCGGCGGTGCCGGTGCGGCGGCATTCCTCCGAAAAGGCGGCGAGCCGGGCGTCCTGCTCCGCCAGCGCCAGCGCGATCGGATGATCGACCGAGATGGCGGCGAAGCTGGCACCGAACATCGTATCCGGCCGGGTGGTGAACACGTCGAAGCCGTCATGGCCGGCGGCCGGCGCGTCCAGCTTGAAGGTGAAGCGCAGGCCCTGGCTCTTGCCGATCCAGTTTTCCTGCATCAGCCGCACCTTTTCGGGCCACTGGTCCAGCGTGGAGAGGCCTTCCAGCAGCTCGTCGGCGAAATCGGTGATCTTGAGGAACCACTGGCTGAGCTTGCGCCGCTCCACCAGCGCGCCCGAACGCCAGCCTCGCCCGTCGATCACCTGCTCGTTGGCGAGCACCGTCATGTCGACGGGGTCCCAGTTGACCGCCGATTCCTTGCGATAGACGAGGCCGGCCGCATAGAGATCGAGGAACAGCGCCTGTTCCTGCCCGTAATAATCGGGCTCGCAGGTCGCCAGCTCGCGGCTCCAGTCGAGCGCGAAGCCCAGCCGCTTCAGCTGGGCCTTCATCGCGGCGATATTCTCGCGCGTCCAGCTGCCGGGATGGACCTTCTTTTCCATCGCCGCATTCTCGGCCGGCATGCCGAAGGCGTCCCAGCCCATCGGGTGGAGCACCTCATGCCCCGTCATCCGCCGGAACCGGGCCAGCACGTCGCCCATCGTATAGTTGCGCACATGGCCCATGTGGATGCGCCCCGAAGGATAGGGGAACATCTCCAGCACATAGCTTTTGGGCTTGGGGCTGGCATCGTCGGCGCGGAAGGTCTGGCCCTCGTCCCAGGCCGCCTGCCAGCGCTTGTCCGCCGCCTGCGGGTTGAACCGCGTGGTCATGGGGCGTCCGTCCTCAGCCGGCGACCGCGGCGCGGCGCAGGTCGCGCGCCTTGGTGAGGATGATCTCCTCCAGCTTCTGCACCGTCGCCGCCTGGACGGGCGCATCCGCCCACTGGCCGTTCTGCATCACCTGGCGCGAGGCCGCGACCCGCAGCGCATCGGCGCGCAGATCCTGGTCGAGCACCGTCACCGTCACCTTCATCCGCTCGGTGGCGAGCGCGGGGTTCACATACCAGTCGGTCACCAGCACGCCACCATTGGCGTCCGCCTGCACCATCGGCATGAACGACAGGGTGTCGAGCGCGGCCCGCCACAGATAGGCGTTCACGCCGATCGTGGTGACGCGCGAGGCGGCGAGGTCCGTCTTCGGCCGCTCCTTGCCGCCACCGCAGGCGGAAAGCGCCACCAGCGCGGAAAGCGCGGCGGCCAGGGCAAGGGGAGAAACGGACGAGCGGGCCATGAAATAGTCCTTGGAAGGCATATGGTGTCGCGGGCCGTTATAGATGCTCCCGTCCGCCCCGCAAGCGCGGCATGCGGGGCGGAATCCGTCCGCCGTGCGGCGGCGCGCTTGCGTCGCGCGGGCGCTTGGCCGGGCGGCGGGATGCTGGCATGCCCGCGCCGCGCCCTCCCCGGGTTGTGGAGTTGGTGCAACAGGCCGTGGGAATTTGCAGACGAGTGGTGGAACCCGCCTGCCCGTTCATGTTAGGCGCAAGTTGCAGGGAGAGTATGCAACCGTGTCTGTGAGTCGCAAAACTGCTGGATTGGCGGGGGTCGCTGCGGCGGCCTGCGCCCTGGCGTTTGCGCCCGCGATCGCCGCGTCGGTCAAGCCCGCGAAACAGCGGGCGCCGGCCATCAGCCTGACGGCGCCGGGGAGCCTCGGCTCCTTCACGCCCGCCGCCGCCAATCCGAAGCTTGCCGCCGCCTTCAACGGCGCGGGGCTGTCGGGCGGCGGGGTCGGCGGCGCCTTCCGCTTCACGCCCGCTTCCTCCGCCACGAATCGCCGGGGCGTGACGGTGGCGGTCCGCGCCCGTGCGACCACCAAGGAAGAAGCCCAGCGCCTGGCGATCACGCCTTCCACCAGCATCACGCCGACCGCCTATAATCTGGGCGTCGCGGTGGGCTGGAAGCGCTTCGCCCTTTCGGGCGAGGTCGCCCGCGTCGATGGCGGCCTGCTGCCGGGCCGCGAGGCGGTGGATGTCGGCGTCAGCTATAACGCGCCCAAGTGGAGCACCAAGTTCCAGCTCGGTGCCGATCGGCCCACCGACGTCCGATCCGGCCTGATCGGCGTGGATGAGGCGGTCTCGGCCGATCTCAGCGGCTCCTACGCGATCACCCGCAATCTGGAGGTCACCGGCGGCGTCCGTTACCGCCTCCAGCGCGATCGCCTGTCGATCGAGGATGACCGGCGCGACAGCCAGGCCGTCTATATCGGCACCGCCTTCAAGTTCTGATCGCCCGGATAGCGCCTGATCGCCGGGCGGTGCGGAGCTTCCGCACCTGAATTCAGCCCTTCGCCGCTCCGATCCCCTGAGAATCCGGGCCCGTAAAGGCATCGATCCCCGCCCAGCCCGATGCGCCCAGGGCGCGCAGCCGCCGGTATCGCGGCGCATCCATGCCACCCAGGGCAATCACCGGAAGGCGGTCGCGCCCGGCCAGCAGGCCGAAGCGCACCGGCCCCAGCGCACGGGCGCCGGGATGGGATCGGGTGGCGAATGCGGGGGACAGGAAGACCAGGTCGGCCCCATGCCGCGCGGCGGCGGCCTGCTCCACCGCATCATGCGCCGGGGCGGTGCGCAGCAGCGGGCGCGCGGCAAAGCGGTGCGGGGAGCGGCCATGCGCGCCGTCCGCCTTCCAGGCAACCGCCTCGCGCGGCGATCCGGCCAGCACCAGCACCAGCCCGCGCGCCCGCGCGATCCGGCGGACGCGCTCATAGATGGCGCGGCGATCGGGCAGGCCATAATGGCGGAAGACGATGCCCGCCCCGCGCGGCAGCCGGCCGAGCGCGGTCCACAGCACCTCGCCCATCCGCGCATCGGTCATCAGCCAAAGGCGCGGGCAAGGCTGGCGGCAAGTCATGCGGCTCCCTATAGCAGCGACCATGGTTCCACACGAAGACTCCAGAGACGATGATGGCCTGCCGGCGCTTGAATCGGTGCGCGCGCGCATTGCCCGCGCCGCCCGCGTCGCCGGACGCGACCCTTCCGAGATCGAGCTGATCGCCATTTCCAAGACCCAGCCGGTGGACGCGATCCTCGCGCTCGCCGCGCAGGGCCAGGCGAGCTTCGGCGAGAATCGGGTGCAGGAGGCGCAGGCGAAGTGGCCCGCATTGCGGGATGCGGTGCCGGGGCTCCGGCTCCACCATGTCGGCCAGCTCCAGTCGAACAAGGCCGACGATGCCGTCGCCCTGTTCGATGCGATCCACGGCGTCGATCGCCCGTCGCTCGTCACCGCGCTCGCCCGGGCGATGGAGCGGGCCGGCCGCCGGCCGGATTGCTTCATCCAGGTCAATATCGGGGAGGAGCCGCAAAAGGGCGGCTGCGCGATCGCCGATGTGCCCTCGCTCCTCGCCGAGGTCCGCGCGGCGGGGCTGCCGCTCGCCGGGCTGATGGCGGTGCCGCCGGCCGATACGGAGGCCGCGCCCTATTTCGCGCTGCTGGCCAAGATCGCCCGCGATCATGGGCTGGCCGGCCTCAGCATGGGCATGTCGGGCGATTATGAGACGGCGGTGATGCTGGGCGCCACCCATGTCCGCGTGGGCACCGCCCTGTTCGGCGCGCGATTGGGCTGATAGCAAGCGGCCATGCGGAACAGCGGCGGCCTCGAAACGGTTTTTCTCGAGAATCGCGATCGGCTGCTTCGTTTCCTCGCCGCCCATGGCGCCGGCGAAGGCGCGGAGGATCTGCTGCAGGAATTATGGGTCCGCATCTCGGCGGCGCCGGCCGGGCCGGTGGCGCAACCGCTGGCCTATCTCTACCGGGCGGCCAACAATCTGATGGTCGATCGCCATCGCGCGCTCCGCACGGCGGAACGGCGCGACCATGAATGGAGCGAAGCCACTGGCGCCACGGTGCCGGGGGTTTCGGACATGCCGGGCGGCGAGCGGACGCTGATCGCGCGGGAAAGGCTGCGCCAGGCGGAGGCCGCGCTGGCGGCGCTGGGGACGCGGGCGGAAACCGTGTTCCGGCGGCATCGGCTGGACGGGGTTTCGCAGCGCGAGATCGCCATGGAGCTGGGCGTCAGCCTCTCCACGGTCGAAAGCGACCTGCGCCGCGCCTATCGCGCGATGATCGAGCTCAGGAGCCGTCTCGATGCCGAATGAAACGGGGCTGAGGCTGGCGGCATGTGATTCCGTCTACAGGGCGTGGCAATGATGGATGACATGACAATGCGCGAAGCGGCGCTCGACTGGCTGATCCGCCAGCGCGATCCCGCGTTCGGCGAATGGGAGGCGTTCGGCGACTGGCTGGCCGCCGATCCCGATCGCGCGCGCGTCTATCATGAACTTGCCGCCGCCGACGCCGATGTCGGGGAATGGTTCGCCGCCGCGCCGCCGGCGGCCGCGCCTGTCGAAGCCCCGCCGGTCGCCAATCCGGTCACGCGCCGTCGCTTCGGCGGCTGGCTGGGCGGCGCCATCGCGGCGTCGCTGGTCGCGGTCTCCGGCTATACGGTGCTGCAGAACCGGGCCGATCCCTACAGCATCGAAACCGCGCCCGGCGAACGGCGCAGCATCGCGCTGGCGGATGGCAGCCAGGTGGACCTGAACGGCGGATCGCGGATCACCCTCGATCACCGCAACCAGCGCATCGCCACGCTCGATCGCGGCGAGGCGCTGTTCACCGTCGTCCATGACGATCGCCGCCCCTTCATCGTCCATGCCGCCGGCGCGGAATTGCGCGACGTCGGCACGGTGTTCAACGTCGTCAGCGATCGGGCCGGGCTTTCGGTCGCGGTCGCGGAGGGCGCGGTGGTCTATAACCCGCGCGGGGAATCGGTGGAGCTTGGCGCCGGCCGCACGCTCCATGCCCGCGCGAACGATTCGGTGGTCACGCTGGGCACGGCCGATCCCGCCGCGATGGTGGCGTGGAAGCAGGGCCGCCTGATCTATGACGGCACCCCCATCGGCGTGGTGGCGGAGGATATAAGCCGCAATCTCGGCCTGCCGGTTTCGGTCGCGCCCGACGTCGCGGCCCGGCCCTTCCGTGGCGTCATCGCGCTGGACGGCCAGCGCGATCGCTTCCTGGAGCGGCTGGGGCCATTGCTCGACGTCCGCATAGAACGGGGCGGGAAGGGATGGGTTCTGACCGCCAAGCAGAAGTGAGCCGCTCCGCGCCTTCATGGATGATGCTCCCGGCGTTGCTGATGGCGGCGCCGGCCGTAGCCGCGTCCGCGCCGTCCGTTTCGCTCCAGATTCCCGCCGGGCGGCTGGGCGATGCCGTGGCGGCCCTGGCCGGGCAGGCCGGGGTCAGCGTCAGCGTGCCCGATGCCGCGCTCTGGGCGCGGCCGGTGCCGGCGCTCAACGGGCGGATGACGGTGCGCGATGCGGTGCGGCGGCTGGCCACCGCGGCCGGCGGCCGCGCCGTCGCGCTCCCCGGCGACGGCTGGCGGATCGTCGCCGCGGCGCCTGCGGCCGCGGCCCGCCCCGCGCCGCAAAGGGCGCCGGCGGCGGCTCCCCCGCCCGCCCCCGCCCCGGAAAGCGGCAGCGACATCATCGTCACCGCCAGCAAGCGCGATGCGCGGCTGGGCGATTATCCGGCCACCGTCAACATGATCGACGGGCGGGATCTGGCCTTCGGCGGGGAAGGCGGCACGGATTCGATCCTCGCGCGGCTTGCCAGCCTGTCCTCCACCCATCTTGGCGCGGGGCGCAACAAGCTGTTCATCCGGGGCATCGCCGATTCCAGCTTCACCGGCCCCACGCAGGCGACGGTCGGCCAGTATTTCGGCGACGTGCGGCTCAGCTACAACGCCCCCGATCCCGATCTGAAGCTCTACGACATCGCCCAGGTCGAGGTGCTGGAAGGCCCCAACGGCACGCTCTACGGCGCGGGATCGCTGGGCGGCATCATCCGCGTCGTCCGCAACGCGCCACGGCCCGGCATGCTCGAAGGCGCGCTCTCGGCCGGCGCCAGCCTCACCCAGCATGGCGATCCCGGCGCGGATATCGGGGGCATGATCAACCTCCCGATGGCCGACGACAATATGGCGCTGCGCCTCGTCGGCTACGGTGTCACCGAAGGCGGCTATATCGATAATCCGCTGCTCGACCGGAAGAACGTCAACCGCACCGATACCTATGGTGGCCGGGCCACGCTGCGGATCGCGCCGGGCGATGGCTGGACGATCGATATCGGCGCCACCTATCAGGACATTCACGGCGCCGACAGCCAATATGCCGATCGCGATGGCCCGCGCCTCACCCGGTCCACCCGGGTCGACCAGGGTTTCGACGGCAGCTATGCGCTCGGCGATCTGGTGGTGACGAAGGATTGGGACGATCTCCGCCTCGTCTCCTCCACCGGCATCGCCCGCCAGAAGCTGGGCGAACGTTATGACGCGACCGTGCCCGACGGCCCCGCCGACGACGGCACCGCGATCAACCGGCTGTGGCCGCTGCTCGCGGTGCGGGTCGCGGGTGTCACCGAAGGCGTGCCGATGGCCTTCACCCAGCACAATAATACCCGCTTCTTCTCGCACGAGACCCGGCTGTCGCGGCCGACGCGCGACGGCTTCGGCTGGGTGGTGGGGGCAAGCTATCTCGACAATCGCGCCAAGCTCCGGCGTTCGCTGGGGCCGGACGGGCTGGCGGTCCCGCTGACCGGCGTGATCAACCGCATCCGCGAATATACCGCTTATGGCGAGGCGAGCGTGGAGGTGCTGCGCGATCTCACCTTCACCGCCGGCGGCCGCGTCACCCATTCCCGCCTGTCGGGCGAGGGCGTGGACATCGCGCTCCCCTATCTGGCGCCGGAAAATCAGGACGAGGGCACCGCGCTCCAGCTTGCCGCCGCCAATGCGCGGCTACGCGCGGCGCGCGGCGAAACCAACGTCTCGCCCTCGCTCGCCCTGTCGGCGCAGCTTATGCCCGATCTCGTCTTCTTCCTGCGCTATCAGGAAGGGTTCCGCCCCGGCGGCCTGGCGATCGAGGACCAGTTCGTCCGCCGCTTCAAGGGCGATCAGGTGAAGACCTGGGAAAGCGGCTTCCGCCACGGCGGGCCGGGCGATGCCTTCATGCTCGCGACCAGCTTTTCCTACACGCGCTGGCAGGACATCCAGGCCGACTATATCGACGCCACCGGCCTGCCCACCACCGCCAATATCGGCGACGGCCGGATCTATTCCATCGCCGCCAATGCCGGCTGGCGGCCGTTCGCCGGGCTCGGCATCGACGCCGCCATCATCTACAATGACAGCAAGGTCAGCGATCCGGCGCCGGCCATCACCCTCGGCCGCCTGTCGCAGCTTCCCAACGTGGCGGAATGGTCCGCGCGCGGCGGCGTGGACTATCGCGCGATCCTCACCGACGATCTCGATCTCCGGGTCGGCGCCAACCTCCGCTATGTCGGCCGGTCGCGGCTGGGCGTGGGGCCGATCCTGGGGGAGGCGCAGGGCGACTATGTCGATACCGCGCTCAGCGTCCGCATCGGCCGGCCCGATCTCGGCGTCACGCTCACCTTGACCAACCTCGCCGACGCGGTCGGCAACCGCTTCGCGCTCGGCACGCCCTTCCTCATCAACCGTATCGACCAGATCACGCCCCTGCGGCCGCGCACGGTCCGCCTCGGCCTCGACGCGCACTTCTGAGCAGGCCCCACGCGGAAATCCGCTTTCCGCGCATTTCCAAATACTCATCAAAGACGATTTCTGTGGCGCACGATCAAGGTTCCGTGCTTTCGGCACCGTCTTCGCCATGACGGCCGGTCTCGTCTTCTATCCCGGAGACGAAGAATCCGCCGCGAGGGAAAAGGGAAAGTTCTTCGATGCGCAGCCTTCTTGCCACGACCTGCCTTACACCGCTCGGCCTCCTCATCCTGGCCGCCCCCGTCCAGGCCGAAACCACCATTGGAGACAAGCGCACGGCGGGCGTGGCGACGGCCACCGTCAATTCCGGCGCCGCCGACGACATCAAGATCAGCAGCGCCGGATCGATCGTCCCCACCGCCAGCGGCGCGGCCGTCACCGTCAACAGCGCCAACAAGGTCACCAACGAAGGCGCGATCACCTTCAGCGACGTGAACGACGCGACCGGCATCCTCGTCAACGATGGCATGACCACCACGATCACCAACAGCGGCAAGATCACCATCGACGAAACCTATGCGCCCACCGATACGGACAAGGACGGCGACCTCGATGGTCCGCTGGCGCAGGGCAGCAACCGCTTCGCCATCCGCACCGCGGGTGCGATGACCGGCAATATCGTCAACGGCGGCACCATCGCGATCGAGGGCAATAATTCCGGCGGCATCGTGCTGGGCGGCACGCTCACCGGATCGCTCACCAACAGCGGCTCGATCAACGTGATCGGCGACAATGGCTACGGCATCCGCACCCGCGACGTGAGCGGCGATGTCCGCGTGCAGGGCGCGATCAACGTGCAGGGCGCCAATTCGGTGGGCCTCGCCGTCGACGGCAATGTCGGCGGGGCGATGGTGGTGCAGGGCGCCATCACGGCGACGGGCTATCGCAGCACCTCGGTTTCCGATCCCAGCAAGCTCGATGCGGACGATCTGCTCCAGGGCGGGCCGGCCGTGCGCGTCGCCGGCAACGTCGCGGGCGGGATCGTCTTCGCCGCCCCGCCCAAGGACACCAATCCCGACGACAAGGATGAGGACAAGGACGGCATCGAGGATTCGAAGGAGGGCACGGCCGCCATCACCTCCTACGGCTCCGCCGCGGCGGTCGAGATCGGATCGGCCGCGCAGGACGTCGCCATCGGCGCCGTGGCGGGCAACGCCAACGGCCATGGCCTCGTCGTCGAAGGCGCGATCGCGGGCAACGGCGTCTTCGCCGGCATCGACGGCAATGCCATGGTGATCGGCGGACAGGGCAAGGCGGTCACCATCGCCGGCGGGATGACGGTGAGCGGCACGATCACCGCCACCGGCGCCGGGGCGGGATCGTCCGCCACCGGCCTGCGCATCGGCAGCGGCGCCACCGTGGCCGAGATCCGCAACAGCGGCGGCATCGGCGCGGGATCGGGCACCGGCGCGGAGGGCAAGGCCACCGCGATCCGCATCGATGCCGGCGCCAATGTCGGCACGATCCGCAACAGCGGCCAGATCAAGGCCTCGGCCGGCGGTGCGGACGGCGCCGCCACCGCCATCGTCGACAAGGCCGGCACCGTCACCCTCGTCGAAAATAGCGGCTCGATCGTCGCCACCGGCGCGCTCGCCACCTCCGATCGCAACGTCGCCATCGATCTGTCCGCCAATAATGGCGGCACCACCGTGAGGCAGATCGCCGCCGCCCAGGGCGCCGCCGCCCCGGCCATCCAGGGGGATATCCTCTTCGGCGCGGGATCCGACACGCTCGACATCGCCGACGGCGCGGTTTCGGGAACGACCCGCTTCGGCGCGGGCGCCAACCGGCTCCAGCTTTCGGGCGACGCCGCTTATGCCGGCAAGGCGGAGTTCGGCGCGGGCAATGACGTCATGGCGCTGTCCGGAACGTCGATCTTCAGCGGCACCGCCGATTTTGGCGGCGGGACGGACAGCCTCACCCTCAGCGATACCGCCCGGTTCAGCGGCACGCTCGCCGGCTCGCAGGGGCTGGCGGTGAACGTCGCGGGCGGCACGCTCGATCTCGCCAACACCGGCACCGTCGCCCTGGCCTCGCTCAACGTGGGCGGCACCGGCGCGATCCGCGTCAACGTCGATGGCGCGGCGGGCACCGGCACGCTCTACCAGGTCGCGGGCGACGCCAGCTTCGCCGCCGGATCGAAGGTGGTGGTGAAGCTCGCCAACGTCTCCGATTCCGAAGGCGTCTACACCTTCCTGCGCGCCGGCAGCGTTACCGGCGGCGATCAGCTCGCCTCGGCCGATACGGCGCTGCCCTACATGTTCAAGAGCAGCGTGGTCGCCGGCGCCAACGCCAACGAGCTGGCGATCGACATCCAGCGCAAGAACGCGACCGAGCTTGGCCTCAACCGTTCGCAGGCCGCCGCTTATGACGCGGTGTTCAAGGTGCTGGACAAGGACGCCAAGATCGCCGGCGCCTTCCTCGACATCGCCGATGGCGATCGCTTCCGCCGCCAGCTCCGCCAGATGCTGCCCGATCATGCCGGCGGCACGTTCGAGGCGGTGACCTCCGGTTCGCGCGCCAGCGCCCGCATGCTCGCCGATCCGCGCGCGCCCTTCGCCGATCAGGGCGGCTGGGGCTTCTGGCTGCAGCAGGTGGCCTGGGGCACGTCCAAGAGCCTGGGGGATACCGCCTCCTACGACATCACCGGCTGGGGCGCCTCCGGCGGCGCCGAGGCCAAGACGGACGGCTTCGGCAATTTCGGCGTGTCGCTCGCCTATCTCTACGGCAAGGATGCCGATGGCGGCACGGACAACGAGGTCCAGTCCAACCAGTTCGAGCTGGCCGGTTACTGGCGGGCCGATTTCGGCGCCCTCCACACCTTCGCGCGCGCATCCGGCGCTTATGTGAAGTTCAAGGGCCGGCGCGATTTCGCCGGCACGTTCGGGGACGAGGAGGTCACCCGCCAGACCAGGGGCAAATGGAACGGCACGCTCTTCTCGGCGGCGGGCGGCGCCTCCTACGAGATGCAGTTCGGCCGCGTCAGCGTGCGGCCGGTGGGATCGATCGATTATTACCGCCTGCATGAGAAGGGCTATGACGAAACCGGGGGCGGCGATGCCTTCAACCTGATCGTCGACAGCCGCACCAGCGACGAGTTCGCCGCCAACGGCACCGTCGCCGTCGGCCTGAACTTCGGTGGCAAGGATCCGGACGCCGGCTGGTTCCGCACCGAGATCGAGGGCGGCCGCCGCCAGATCATCGGCGGCAAGCTGGGCAGCACCACCGCCCGCTTCCGCGATGGCGAGGCCTTCACCCTGGTGCCGGAAGACCGCACCAACGGCTGGGTCGGCCGCCTCAGGCTGCTCGGCGGCAATAGCGGCTTCACCGCCGGCGGCGAACTGAGCGCCGAGGAACAGCAGGGCCACGCCGCCATAGCCTTCCGCGCCTCGATCAACATCGGTTTCTAGGCTCCCCGATCCCGCCCGTGCCGCAAGATGGAACGGGCGGGATTGCAGCGCGGGCTCCCGATGCTTAGAGCAGGCGACTGTTATCGGGAGACGGACATGGCTGGCAGCGTGAACAAGGTAATTCTGGTCGGTAATCTCGGCCGCGATCCTGAATCACGCAGTTTCCAGAATGGCGGCAAGGTGGTGAACCTGCGCATCGCCACCTCCGAAAGCTGGAAGGATCGCGCCACCGGCGAACGGCGGGAAAAGACCGAATGGCATTCGGTCGCGATCTTCAACGAAGGCCTCGCCCGCACGGCCGAGCAATATCTGCGCAAGGGCAGCAAGGTCTATATCGAGGGCCAGCTCCAGACCCGGAAGTGGCAGGACCAGTCCGGCCAGGATCGCTATTCCACCGAAATCGTCCTCCAGGGCTTCAACGCCCAGCTCGTCATGCTCGACGGGCGCGGCGAAGGTGGCGGCGGCGGCAGCCGGGGCGGCGGTGCCGGCGGCGGCTGGGGCGATGACGATCCCGATTACGGATCGACCGGCATGGGCGGCGGTGGCGGCTTCGGCGGCGGCAACCGGGGCGGCAGCCCGGCCGGCGGCGGCGCGGCGCGCCCCTCCAACCCGTTCGACAACGATCTCGACGACGACGTTCCCTTCTGATCCGCCTCCCTGCGATCGGCTGAGCGGGTCCCGCCCGTTCGAAATCCGGCGAGCAAACCAGTGAAGTCCAGCGCGCACTAGCCCCGAATGCGGCCTTCCGCTTCCGGGGCGGTGCCCGATTGAGCGGGCGAGCCGGCGGCGGGAAGCAATCGGCGTTCCCGGCGTCGAACGCCCGTCACGCGCCGGCGTCAGGCCGGACGATGGCCTGCCCGCCGCGACCGGCGCCCCACAGCAGCATTATATTGCGACAGGCCGCGCCAAGGCGCCCGATCCACGCGGATCGGCCGGATCAACCGCCGGAAATGCCTGTCAGATCGGTTCGCCGCTCAGCCGCTGGCAGACCATGTCGAGCTGGTCGAGCGAGGAATAAGCGAGCGTCACCGTGCCCCCCTGCCCGGCATGCTGGATCGAGACCTTCAGCCCCAGCATGTCGCCCAGTTGCCGCTCCAGCGCCGCGATATCGGCATCGTTGCCGGCCTTGGGCTCGATCTGGGCCGCCGCCCGGCCCGTGGCGCCCTTGGCCTTGCGCGCCAGCCCCTCGGTGTCGCGCACGGATAGCCCCCGCTGCACCACCTCGCGCGCGAGGGTTTCGGGATCGGCGGCGGTGATCAGCGCGCGGGCATGGCCCATGGAAAGCGCGCCATCGGCCACCATCGTCCGCACCGGCGCCGGCAGGTCGAGCAGGCGCAGCAGGTTGGCGACATGGCTGCGCGATTTCGCCACCAGCCGGCCCAGCGCCTCCTGGGTATGGCCATAATCGCGGATCAGCCGGCTATAGGCTTCCGCCTCTTCGATCGCATTCAGGTCCTCGCGCTGGATATTCTCGATCAGCGCGACTTCCAGCGTCTCCGCCTCGCTGAAATCGCGAATGATGACAGGGACTTCGTGAAGCTGCGCGCGCTGCGCCGCCCGCCAGCGCCGTTCGCCGGCGACGATCTGGAAACCGGTGCCGTGCGGCCGCACCACGATCGGCTGGATGACGCCGCGCGCGCGGATCGACTGGGCGAGTTCCTCCAGCGCTTCCTCGTTGAAGCGGCGGCGCGGCTGGCCGGGATGCGGGCGAATGGTGGCGACGGCGACGATCTGCACGCCGGGGGCGCGCTGCTCGCCATCGGCGGCGATCGGCTGTTCGCGCGCGGCCTCCCCCAGCAGGGCGGAGAGACCGCGGCCGAGGCCGGATGGACGGCGGCGGGCGGCCGCTTCCTCGCTCATGCCGCAACTCCGGCGCTGGCGGCGATCTTGGGCAAGCGGGCGATCAGTTCACGTGCCAATGCCATATAGGCTTCCGATCCAGCGCAGCGATAATCGTAGATCAAGGCGGGAACCCCATGGCTCGGCGCTTCGGAAAGGCGGACGTTGCGGGGAATGACCGTCTGGAACACCACCGGCCCCAGCGTTGCCCGCACATCCTGCGACACCTGTTCCGACAGGCGGTTGCGGCGATCATACATGGTGAGCGCGATACCGAGGATGCGCAGCTCGGGATTGAAGCGCGCGCGCACGCGTTCGATGGTGGTGAGAAGCTGGCTCAACCCTTCGAGCGCGAAGAATTCGCACTGGAGCGGCACCAGCAGCGATTGCGCGGCGACCAGCGCGTTGACAGTGAGCAGCCCCAGCGAGGGCGGGCAATCGATCAGGCAGATGTCCCAGCGGCCGGCCGGCGCCTCCGCCAGCGCGGTATCCAGGCGATGGGTGCGGTTGTCGAAATCGATAAGCTCGATCTCCGCCCCCGATAGATCGACGGTCGCGGCGATCAGATCGAGGCGCGGCACCTTGGTGGCGATCACGGCTTCGGCCACGCTGGCGTCGCCGGTGAGCAGTTCGTAGGAGGAGCGCACCCGCGCCGCCTGATCGACGCCGAGGCCCGTGGAAGCATTGCCCTGCGGATCGAGATCGACCAGCAGCACCCGCGATCCCGTGGCGGCGAGCGCGGTCGCCATGTTGATGGCCGTGGTCGTCTTGCCCACCCCGCCCTTCTGATTTGCGATCGCAATCCGGATCATCGCGCTTTCCCTGGCCTGATGGTCTTGGGCCGGACATCCGTGGCAACGATGACACCGGCTTCCGGATCGGTGACGCTCGGTTCGATCCGGAACGCACCCTGCCATGTTATCCGCGCGGTATCCAGTTCCGCCTGCGCGCTCCGCCCCTTGGGGAGCACCCAAATCGTATCAGGCGTGGCAAAACGGGCGGCGAGCGGCAGCAGCCGGTCCAGCGGGGCGAAGGCCCTGGCGCTGATCGCGGCGAAGGGCCGGCTTTCGATCTGCTCCAGCCGTTTGTCGATCACCGTCACGCGATCGGCAATGCCGAGGCGCTCCGCCGTCCGGGCCAGGAAGTCCGCGCGGCGGCGGCGCGATTCGACCAGGGTGACGGGAAAATCCCCCATCGCCGCGATCACCAGCCCCGGAAAGCCCGGCCCCGATCCCAGATCGATCCAGGGGCCGACCGGCGCATGGCGCAGAAGCTGGGCGGAATCGACGATATGGCGGGCCCAGATTTCCGGGATCGTCGCCGCCGATATCAGATTCTGATGCTCGTTTTCCGCAATGACTTCGGCCACGAAGCGTTCGAGCCGGTCAGATGTTTCACGTGGAACATCGAAATTGGCGGACAGCCAGCGCCGCGCCTCATCTTCGGTCATGCCGCCGCCCGGCGCCGGGCGTGGACGAGGATGGCGGCCAGCGCCGCGGGCGTCACCCCCCTCACCCGGGCCGCCGCCCCGATCGACGACGGCCGGGCCTTGCCTAGCCGCTCGACCATCTCGTTGGAGAGGCCCGGTATCCCGGCGAAATCCATGTCGGCCGGCAAGGCAATGCCGTCGTCCGACTTGAGCCGCTGTATCTCATCCTCCTGCCTGGCGAGATAGGGCGCATAATGCGCATCGGTGCGGAACTCCGCGATGATTTCGCCGTCGATATCGGCAAGCGCGGGGCGAAGCGCGAGAAGCGTGTCCGGCCCGACACCGGGGAAGCGCAGCCATTCGCCGAGCGATCGCACGCTCCCGTCGCGCGTCACCTGCGCACCGGTATCGGCGATGCGATCGGCCGAGAGCTGCTCGGTCGTCGCTTCCTCCAGCCGTTCGCGCGCGGCCATCCGGCTTTCGAACCAGGCGCGACGCTCGGGCCCCACCATTCCGGCCGCGATCGCCGCGCCGGTCAGCCGCGTCGGCGCATTGTCCGCACGCAGGCGCAGGCGATATTCGGCGCGCGCGGTCAACATCCGATAGGGTTCCGAGGCGCCATGCAAGGTCAGATCGTCGATCATCACCCCGATATAGCTTTCGGTGCGATCGAAGCGCATCGGCTGCGTGCCACCGGCAAAGGCTGCCGCGCTCATCCCGGCGACGAGGCCCTGCGCGGCCGCTTCTTCATAACCGGTCGTCCCGTTGATCTGCCCGGCAAGGAACAGGCCCTCCATCGCCCGCACCGCGAGGCCGGAATCGAGCGCGCGCGGGTCGATATGGTCATATTCCACGGCATAACCCATCTGCACGATCTCGGCGCGATCGAGCCCGGCGATACTCCGGACGAGGGCGGTCTGCACATCTTCCGGCAGCGAGGTGGAGATGCCGTTCGGATAGACGAGATGCGTGTCCAGCCCTTCCGGCTCGAGAAAGATCTGATGCCCGTCGCGATCGCCGAAACGGACCACCTTGTCCTCGATCGAAGGGCAATAACGCGGCCCCTGCCCCTCGATCACCCCCGCGAACAGCGGCGAGCGATCCAGGCCGCCACGGATGATCGCATGTGTCTCGGCATTGGTGCGGCTGATCGCGCAGAAAAGCTGGGGTGCGACCCGGCCCTTGCCCAGCGGCGACATCGCCCACGGATCGGCATCGGATTCCTGCCGATCGAGCGCCGCCCAGTCGATCGTCCGGCCGTCGAGCCGGGGCGGCGTTCCCGTCTTGAGGCGGGCCATCGGCAGGTCGAGCGCGCGGAGCTGTTCGGCGAGCGGCACCGATGCCCCCTCGCCCACCCGCCCCCCGGCGACATGACGCATGCCGAAATGGAGGCGGGCATTGAGGAACGTGCCTGTCGCCAGCACCACGGCGCGGGCAGCGAGCATACGGCCGTCGGCCAGCACCAGCCCTTCCACCCGGCGCCCCTCCGGCCCGCCGAGGCGAAGCGATGCCGCTTCGCCCTCGACGATCTCCAGCGAGGGCAGGTCCGCCAGAAGTTCGTGGATGGCCGCGCGATAGCGGACCCGATCGGCCTGCACGCGCGGTCCCTGGACGGCCGCGCCCTTGCTGGCATTGAGCATGCGATAATGGATCGCCGCATGATCGGCCGCGCGCGCGATCAGCCCGTCGCAAGCATCGACCTCGCGGACGAGATGGCCTTTGCCCAGGCCGCCGATGGCGGGATTGCAGGACATCGCGCCGATCATGTCGCGCCGCATCGAGACCAGGGCGACGCGCGCGCCCATCCGTGCGGCGGCAGCGGCGGCCTCCGTGCCGGCGTGACCACCGCCGACGACGATGATGTCAAAGCTATCGGGCATGCGGCCCGCTAGGCCAGCGGCCGGATCAAGTCAAAGCTGTTCCACGTGGAACATGTCATTTGCCGATGCAGAAGCGGCCGAACAGGCCATCCAGCATATCCTCGATTCCCGCCCGCCCGGTGATGCGATCCAGCGCCACCCGCGCCAGCCGCAGCCCCTCCGCAAAGAGCAAGGCATCGGGCGAGGTGGCCAGATGCAGACCCTCCAGAGCTTCCTCCAGCGCGGCCCGCTGCCGCGCATTGACGGCAAGGTCGGCCTCGCGCGGCAGCAAGGCCCGGACATGATCGATCAGCAGATCGCGTAACCGATCCATCCCCTCGCCCGCATGCACCGAAACCGACAGGTCGACACCCACCCTGTGCCCGGTCGCATCGCAGCGCGCGCCGATGCGGATCAGGCCGGGATGGTCGGGCGCCGCGCCGGGATCGCCAAGCCACAGCACGATGTCCGCGCCGGCCAACGCATCCTCCGCGCGGGCCACGCCGATCCGCTCCACGGGATCGTCGCCATCGCGAAGGCCGGCCGTGTCGATCAGCAGGATCGGCTGGCCCGCCAGCACGATCGGCGCTTCGATCACATCCCGCGTCGTGCCCGGAATATCGGTGACGATCGCCGCCTCGCGCCCGGCGAGCGCATTGAACAGCGTCGACTTGCCGGCATTGGGCGGGCCGGCGAGCACGACGCGGACGCCATCCCGCAGCCGCTCCGCCGGGGGCGCGGCAAGCAGGCGGGCGACGCCGGCGGCAACCCCGTCGGCGATCGCGCGGGGCCGTGCCTCATCGGCGTCGACATCCCCCTCGTCGCCGAAATCCAGTATCGCCTCGATCCGGGCGGAAGCCTCCAATATCGCCTGCTGCCACGCCTCGACCTGGCGGCTCAGCGCCCCGCCCGCAATGGCCAGCGCGTGCCGCCGCTGCCCTTCCGTCTCGGCGGCGAGGAGATCGCCGAGGCCCTCCGCCTCGGCAAGGTCGATCACGCCATTGGCGAAGGCCCGGCGGGTGAATTCCCCCGGCTCGGCGGGGCGCAGCCCGTCCATGGCGCCCAGCGCGGCCTGCAGCGCCGCCACCACGGCCCGGCCGCCATGAACGTGAAGCTCCGCCAGATCCTCGCCGGTCGCGGTGCGCGGGCCGGGAAACCACAATATCAGCGCGCGATCCAGCCGATCGCCCCGCCCGTCCACCAGCCAGCGCAGGGCTGCGGTGCGGGGCGCCGGCAAGGGTCCGGCCAGCGCCTCCAGCGCCGCGCCGGCGCGCGGGCCGCTGATCCGGATCACGCCGATCGCCGCGGGCGGCGATCCGCTCGACAAGGCGAAGATCGTGGAAGTCATCCGGCGCGGCGCCTCATTTCTTGCCGGTGCCGCTCATCTGCTCGAACAATTGCCGCCACATGCCCATTCCGGCCTCGCCCATGGGCGCCCAGCTCTGGATCATGCTGGTCAGCGTATCCGGGGTGATGCCGTCCTCGATCGTGCGGCGCATCTTTTCTAGATAGACGTCATGCACGCTGCTAAGATCGGGCAAGCCCATGAAACGGCGGGCTTCCTCGGGCGTGCAATCGACATCGACGCTGATCTTCATATTCGCCGTCTCCTGTTGAGCGAGCGCTATGCATGCTGGTAAAGCGTTCTCGGGAAAGGGTCCATGTCGCACGCAACCTATCTGAGCCCGATCGGACCGATATTCGTCACCGCGCGCGATGCCGCGCTGACCCGCCTGACGATCGGCAAGGCCGGCGGGGATGACCGATCGGATGCGATCATCGACGAGGCGCTGGCCCAGCTCGACGCCTGGTTCGCCGGGCGGCTGGTGGATTTCGATCTGCCGCTCGATCCTCTCACGACGCCACGTGGCGAGGCGCATCGCGCCGCGATGATCGCCATCCCCTATGGCGAAACCCAAAGCTATGGCGAGATCGCGCGGCGCATCGCATCGTCGCCCCGCGCGGTGGGCCAGGCCTGCCGCCGCAACCCCCTGCCGATCATCGTCCCCTGCCATCGCGTGCTCGCCGCCGGCGGCGCGATCGGCCATTATAGCGCCGGAGACGGCGTCCCCACCAAGGCGTGGCTGCTGCAACACGAACGACAACGGAAAGGCTGAACATGGGAAAGACGATCACGATCGAGGCGCTGGACGGCAGCGGCACCTTCAACGCCTATGTCGCGGAGCCCGCCGGCGGATCGCCCAAGGCGGCGGTGGTCGTGATCCAGGAAGTGTTCGGCATCAACGCCGGCATCCGCGACAAGGCGGACAGCCTGGCGAAGGAAGGCTATCTGGCGATCGCGCCGGACCTGTTCTGGCGGCTGGAGCCGGGCATCGAGCTTGATCCCGATACCCAGCTGCAGCAGGCGCTGGACCTGTTCCCCAGATTCGATCAGCAGAAGGGCATCGAGGATATCGAGGCCACCATCCGCACCGCGCGCGCGCTGGTGAATGGCGGCAAGGTGGGCGCCGTCGGCTACTGCCTGGGCGGGCGGCTGGCCTATATGACCGCCGCCCGCACCGATATCGATGCCAGCGTCGGCTATTATGCCGTGGGGATCGACGGGCTGCTCGGCGAAAGCCACGCGATCGCCCGGCCGCTGATGCTGCACATCGCCGGCAATGACGGGTTCGTGCCGCCGGAAGTGCAGAAGAAAATGCACGAGGGGCTGGACAATCATCCGCGCGTGACGCTCTGGGACTATCCCGGCCTCGACCACGGCTTCGCCACCCAGTTCGGCAAGCGCCGCGTGGACGATGCCGCCAGGCTCGCGGATTCGCGGACCTCGGCCTTCTTCGCCGAACATCTCGCATGAGCGGCGCCTGGCGGATCGTGGCCCGCCGCACCGGCGGGCCCGAGGTGCTGGAGCGGGAGGACATCGCGCTTCCCGTCCCCGGCCCCGGTGAGGCGAGGGTCAGGCACGAGGCCGTCGGCGTCAATTTCATCGATACCTATCATCGGGGCGGGCTCTATCCCCTGCCCCTCCCCACCGGCCTCGGCACCGAAGCCGCCGGCATCGTCGAGGCGGTGGGCGAAGGCGCGGACCCGGCATGGGTCGGCCGCCGGGTGGCCTATGTCGCGCAAGCGCCGGGCACCTATGCCACGCATGGCCTGGCGCCCGTGGCGCGCCTCTTTCCGCTGCCCGATGCCGTCTCCGCCGAAACGGCGGCCGCCCTGCTGCTCAAGGGCCTTACCGCCTGGATGCTCGTGGAACGGTGCGCCAGGGTGCAGCCGGGGCAGAGCGTGCTGGTCCATGCCGCCGCCGGTGGCGTGGGATCGGTGCTGGTTCCCTGGCTGAAGGCGGCGGGCGCGACGGTGATCGCCCATGCCGGCAGCGCCGCCAAGGCCGCACGCGCCCGCGACAGCGGCGCGGACCATGCCCTCCACCTCCCCTTCGACCAGCTCGCCGGGGAGGTCCGCGCGCTTACCGGCGGGCGCGGCGTCGATGCGGTGCTGGACGGCGTCGGGGCCGATAGCTGGGCAGCCTCGCTCGCCAGCGTCGCTAAGCGCGGCATCCTCGTCACCTACGGCAATGCCTCCGGCCCCGTGCCGGCGATATCGCCGCTGGACCTGCTGCGCGCGGGATCGATCTTCCTCACCCGGCCGACGCTGTTCGACTATATCGAAACGACGGACGACCGCCGGGCGGGCGGCGAACGTCTGTTCGGGCTGATCGCCGACGGCACGATCCGGGCCGATATCGGCCAGCGCTTCGCCCTCGCGGCGGCGGCCGATGCCCACCGGGCGCTGGAAGCGCGGGCGACGACGGGATCGACGATCCTGATCCCCTGAACGCAAGCCCTTCCCCGGCGGCGCGGGCCACCGGGGAGGGTTTCAGGCGAAGATGCGCATGAGGCCGACGCTGGGGTCGATCCAGCCTTCGTAGATCATCTTGACCGCGACGTAGAGGATCACGAGCAGGCCGACATAGGCGATCCAGCGGAACCGCTCGATATATTTGGCGATGATGTTCGCCGCGACGCCCATCAGCGCCACCGACAGGATCAGGCCGACGATCAGGATGCCGGGATGCTCGCGCGCCGCGCCGGCCACCGCCAGCACATTGTCCAGGCTCATGCTCACGTCCGCCACCGCCACCGCCCAGGCGGCCGCCGCGAAGCTCTTGGCCGGCGCCACGCCCGATCCTTCGTCGCCGGCGATCTCGGGCGATCCGGGGCTGTTCGGGGCGGGATGCAGCTCGCGATACATCTTCCACGATACCCACAGCAGCAGCAGGCCGCCGGCGAAGATCAGCCCGACGATCTGCATCAGCTGGGTCACGACCAGCGCGAAGGCGATGCGCAGCACCAAGGCGGCGATGATGCCGATCATTATCACCTTGCGGCGCTGATCGGCCGGCAGGCCCGCCGCCAGCGCGCCGACGACGATCGCATTGTCGCCTGCCAGCATGATGTCGATCATCAGCACCTGACCGAACGCCGCCAGGGCCGACGGCGAGCCGATGTTCGAAAAATCCGCGACGATGTGATGCCAAAGCTCAAGCATGATGCGTCCTTAGCGGATTCGAAAGTCCGCGCGCCACAGCCTTCCTCCGCCGTGACGCGCCAGACACATTAGGTTTCAAATGCCCGCGCGCGGATCGCGGCGGGGGATGGGGGAAGAACCGTCGATGGCCTTACTGGTTCATCGAATCGAAGAAGTCCTCGTTGGTCTTCGAATCCTTCATCTTGTCGAGCAGGAACTCCATCGCGTCGATCGTGCCCATCTGCATCAGGATGCGGCGCAGCACCCACATCTTGGAAAGCTTGGCCTTGTCGACCAGCAGCTCTTCCTTGCGGGTGCCGGACTTGCCGACGTCCATCGCCGGGAAGATACGCTTGTCGGCAACCTTGCGGTCGAGGACGATTTCCGAATTGCCGGTGCCCTTGAACTCTTCGAAGATCACCTCGTCCATGCGGCTGCCGGTGTCGATCAGCGCGGTGGCGATGATCGAGAGCGAGCCGCCTTCCTCGATATTGCGGGCCGCGCCGAAGAAGCGCTTGGGCCGCTGCAGCGCATTGGCGTCGACGCCGCCGGTCAACACCTTGCCGGAGGACGGGACCACCGTGTTGTAAGCGCGGCCGAGGCGGGTGATCGAATCGAGCAGGATCACCACGTCCTTCTTGTGCTCGACGAGGCGCTTCGCCTTCTCGATCACCATCTCGGCGACCTGGACGTGGCGCTGCGCCGGCTCGTCGAAGGTGGAGGAGATCACCTCGCCCTTCACCGAACGCTGCATGTCAGTGACTTCCTCGGGCCGCTCGTCGATCAGCAGCACGATCAGGAAGACTTCCGGATGATTGTCCGTGATCGCCTTGGCGATGTTCTGGAGCAGCACGGTCTTGCCGACGCGCGGCGGCGCCACGATCAGCGCGCGCTGGCCCTTGCCCTGCGGCGCGACGATGTCGATCACCCGGGCCGACTTGTCCTTGACCGTCGGGTCCTGCGGATCGAGCGTCAGCTTCTGCTCGGGATAGAGCGGGGTGAGGTTGTCGAAATTGACGCGATGGCGGACGACGTCGGGATCGTCGAAATTGACCGATACGAGCCGCGTGAGCGCGAAATAGCGTTCGCCGTCCTTCGGGCCCCGGATCTCGCCTTCCACCGTGTCACCGGTCCTCAGGCCGAATTTGCGGACCTGATTGGGCGAGACGTAGATATCGTCGGGACCGGCCAGATAATTGGCCTCCGGGCTGCGCAGGAAGCCGAAGCCGTCGGGCAGCACCTCGATGGTGCCCAGCCCCATGATCTGCTCGCCATTTTCGGCCTGCACCTTCAGGATCGCGAACATCAGATCCTGCTTGCGCAGCGTCGATGCGCCCTCGACGCCCAATTCCTCGGCCATGCCGACGAGTTCGGCGGGGGTTTTCTTCTTCAAATCCTTGAGGTGCATCGGATATTCCCGGGCAGGAAGCGCTGGAGGCGCGCAAGACGTAAGAATGATCAGGAAAATGGCCTAACACGGACGGCAGGCCTCGGTTCCGCGCGGTAAAGCAAGGCGGTGATTCAAGTCAAGCAGGCAGCGTCCGATTCAGCCGGAGCCGGCGGCCCGATCAGAAGGGCCGCACGATCACCAGGATCACGATCACCGCGGTGGCGATGCCGGGGATCTCGTTCATGATGCGCAGCGGCTTGTCGCTTGCCGGGCGGAAGCCGTCGGCCATTTTCCTGGCATAGCCGATCATCCAGCCATGATAGGCCGAAAGGCCCAGCACGGCCGCCAGCTTCGCGTGGAACCAGCCTTCCTGGAAGGCGCCGACATTGACGGCCAGCGCCAGCCCGATCACCCAGACGATGATCATCGAAGGGTTGATGATGATCTTGCGCAGCCGATCCTCGCGATTGATCCACAGCCTGTCCTCGGCCGATCCCGGCGGCACGGGCTGGTGGTAGACCAGGAAGCGCGGCAGCATGAACAGGCCCGCCATCCAGAAGATCACGAAGATCAGGTGGGCGGCCTTCACCCACGGATAGGCCGCGCCCATGAAACCGATTCCGGGAAGCAGGCTGGCGATGTCCATGGCGGCAAGCTCTAGCGTGACCTGAGGAGCGCGAGCAAGCGTTCGACATGCGCGATCGGCGCATCGGGCAATATGCCATGGCCGAGGTTGAAGACATGCGGCCGCCCGGCCAGCGCTGCGCGGATCGCGGCCACCGCCTCGTCCAGCGCCTCGCCGCCGGTGATCAGCGCCAGCGGATCGAGATTGCCCTGCACGGGAAGCCCCTCCGGCAGGCTGCGATGCGCCCAGTGCGGATCGACGGTTTCGTCGAGGCCGAGCGCGTCGACCCCGGTTTCGCGGGCATAGGCCGGCAATTTGCCGCCCGCGCCCTTCGGAAAGCCGATGATCGGCGTATGGGGATGGCGGGCCCGGAGCGCCTCGACGATGGCGACGGTGGGCGCGATCACCCAGCGTTCGAACTGGGCGGGGGCAAGGCTGCCGGCCCAGCTGTCGAAAAGCTGGACGGCATCGACCCCGGCCGCGATCTGCCCGGAAAGATAATCCACCGTCGCCGCCACGATCGCGTCGATGATCGCCTGGAAGGCGGCGGGATCGCGATAGGCCAGCCGGCGGGCTTCGGCCTGCTCCCGGCTCCCCTGCCCCGCCACCATGTAGGTCGCGACCGTCCAGGGCGAGCCCGCGAAGCCGAGGAAGGTGGTCGCGGCCGGAAGCTGCGCGCGGACCAGCCGCACGGTTTCGTAGACCGGATCGAGCCGTTCGGGCACCGCCGCCAGCCCGCCCAGCGCATGATCGACCAGCCGGGGGGCAAGCCTCGGCCCCTCGCCCGCCTCGAACCACAGGTTCTGGCCCAGCGCATGCGGGATGACGAGGATGTCGGAAAACAGGATCGCGCCGTCGAATCCGAAGCGGCGGATCGGCTGGAGGGTCACCTCGGCCGCGGCGGCGCTGTCGTTCACCAGCTCGAGGAACCCGCCTTTCTCGGCCCGGAGCGCGCGATATTCGGGAAGATAGCGGCCGGCCTGGCGCATCAGCCAGACGGGGGGTGGATCGCGCCTTTCCCCGCGCAGTACGGCGAGAAGGGGGCGATCTTGCGCCAGCGCGGCGTCGCGCGGCGTCGCGGGTTCGGACTCCATAACTATCCAATCTTAAGAATCTTAGAGATTCTGTAGAAGATTGTAGGGCGGTGGCAAACCGGGGTTAATTTCCTGGCCCCGATTCCGCCAACAGCTTGACTCGGCTGACTCATATCGATTCCCCGCAGAGTCGTTGAATCGCTCCCCGTTATCCACAGGCACCGATTCCGCTGGATAGCCTGTGGAGGAATCGCTGAATCGAGTCAGAATGGCGGGCATGGAATCCTCCGCTTGAATCCATGCCCAGCTTCACGCTAGCGCCATCCCCATGGTTTTCCACAGGGCTGTGCCCACAGATCGCCGGGGGGCGCTATGATCCGGCTCCATTTACATCTCCTCTCCGATTCCACGGGCGAGACGCTGGAGAATATCGCCAAGGCCGGCCTCGCCCAGTTCGACGGGGTGGAGACGATCAAGCATTTCTGGCCGATGGTGCGATCGGAAGGGCATCTCGATCGCGTGCTGGTCGAGATCGCGCAGCGACCCGGCCTCGTCATCTTCACCTTGGTCAATCACGAGGTGCGCCAGCGGCTGGAAACGCGCTGCCACGCGCTGGGCCTGCCGACGGTTTCGGCGCTGGACCCGGTGATCGAGGCGCTTTCGCGCGTGCTGGGGCAGGAGGCGATGGAGCGGCCCGGCCGCCAGCACATGCTGGACGCCGCCTATTTCGCCCGCGTCGAGGCGATCCAGTTCACCATCGCCCATGACGACGGCATCGCCGCCGAGGATTGGGAGGAGGCCGATGTCGTGCTGGCCGGCGTCTCGCGATCGTCGAAGACGCCGACCGCCATCTATCTCGCCAATCGCGGCTACAAGGTCGCCAATATCCCGCTGGTGCCGGAATCGCCGCCGCCGGCCTCCCTGTTCCGGCTGAAGCAGCCGCTGGTCGTGGGCCTCACCACCAGCCCGGACCGGCTCGTCCAGATCCGGCGCAACCGCCTGCTCTCGCTCAACCAGGCGCCGGAAACGCCTTATGTCGATCAGGAGGCGGTGGCGGCCGAGCTGGCCTTCGCCCGGCGGATATTCTCGGACAATGGCTGGCCGGTGATCGACGTCACCCGCCGGTCGATCGAGGAAACGGCGGCCGCGATCATCAATCTCGTCAACGAACGGCGCAAGCCGGAGAATGGGGAATGACGCTGATCCTCGCCTCGCAATCCGCCGCGCGCCGCGCGATGCTGTCCGATGCCGGCGTGCCGCATGACGCCATGGCGCCGGGGGTCGACGAGGATGCCGCGAAACAGGCGCTGCGGGCCGAGGGCAATGATGCCCGCCGCATGGCCGATGCGCTGGCGGAGCTCAAGGCGCTCAAATTGTCCCGCCGTTTCCCGGAGGCGCTGGTGCTGGGGTGCGACCAGACATTGGCGGCGGCCGACGGCGCGATGTTCGACAAGCCCGAGACCCGCGACGAGGCCGCGGCTCAGCTCCGCGCGCTGCGCGGCACCACCCACCGGCTGATCAGCGCGGCGGTGATCTGCCTGGGCGGCGAGCCGATCTGGCGCCACGTCGATGTCGCCAAGCTCGCCATGCGCGATTTTTCGGACGGCTGGCTGGAAACCTATCTCGACGCCGAATGGCCGGCGATCGCGGGGTGCGTGGGCGGCTATCGCCTGGAAGGGCTCGGCGCGCAGCTCTTCGCGCGGATCGACGGCAGCTATTTCACCGTGCTCGGCCTGCCGCTGCTGCCGCTGCTCGATTATCTGCGCGTTCGTGGAGTGCTGGGATCGTGACCGCCGCCGCCATTCCCCATGCCGAGGTGATCGGCGATCCGATCGCGCACAGCAAATCGCCGCTGATCCACGGCTTCTGGCTGGAAAGGCTGGGGATTGCCGGCCGCTACGGCAAGAGCCTGGTGCATGGGCCGGATCTCGGCGCCTTCCTCAAGGGCCGGCGGCAGGATGCCCTGTGGCGCGGCTGCAACGTCACCGTGCCGCACAAGCAGGCGGTGATGCCCTTCCTCGACCGGATCGATCCGGTCGCCCGGCGGATCGGCGCGGTGAACACGGTCGTCCATGACGGCGATCACCTCGTCGGCCACAATACCGATGCGGCCGGCTTCCTCGAACCGCTGCTGCCGCTGCTCGCCACCCGCCATCTCTACCGCATGGCCCGCATCCTCGGCGCGGGCGGCGCGGCGCGCGCGGTGGCGCATGCGCTGGCCGGCGAAGGCTTCACCCTGGTGATCGCCGCGCGCAAGCTGGAACAGGCCGAGGCGCTGGCGGCCGAGATCGAGGGCGTCGACACCCATGTCGCCACGCTCGATCATTTCGCCCGGCCCACCGATTTCGCCTTCGACGATCGCGAGGGCATCCTCGATATCGTCGTCAACACGACCCCGCTGGGCATGACCGGCCAGCCCCCCCTGCCCTTCGATTACAGCCATGTCCCGCCCGGCGCGCTGATCTACGATATCGTCTATGCGCCGCTGGAAACCGCCCTGCTCGGCGAAGCGCGCGCGCGCGGGCTCGTCGTCGTCGATGGCCTCGCCATGCTGATCGGCCAGGCGGCGGCGGCGTTCCGGCTTTTCTTCGGCCAGCCGGCGCCGCGCCAATATGATGCCGAATTGCGGGCGCTGCTCACGGCATGAAGATATTGGGCCTCACCGGATCGATCGGCATGGGCAAGTCCACCGTCGCGGCCATGTTCCGCGCCGAAGGCGTGCCGGTGTTCGATGCCGATGCCGAGGTGCACCGGCTGCAGGGGCCGGGCAGCCCGCTCCTCCCGGAGATCGAGGCGCTCCATCCGGGGACCACGCATCCCGATCGCGGCGTCGATCGCGCCGCGCTGCGCAAGGCGGTGTGGGGGAATGACGAGGCGCTCGGCCGGCTGGAACATATCCTCTACCCGGCCCTGCACAAGGTGCGGCGGCGCTTCCTGCTGCGCCATCGCGCCCGGCCTCTGGTGGTGCTGGACATACCTTTGCTGTTCGAAAAGGGCGGCTGGCGCAAGGTGGATGCCATCGCCGTGGTCTCCGCCCCGGCCTGGGTCCAGCGCCGCCGCGTGCTGGCGCGGCCCGGCATGACGGCCGGCCAGCTCGGCCATATTTTGTCACTCCAGACGCCAGACGCCGAAAAGCGGCGGCGGGCGGACTTCATTATCGATACGGGGGGGACACTCACCGTAACGAGAGCACAGGTTCGCCGTGTGATCGCTTGCCTCAGCCGTTCGGGAGGCCGATAACAGACTCAAATGCGTGAGATCGTCTTCGACACCGAAACCACCGGGTTCAATCCAGCGGATGGGCATCGCCTCGTCGAAATCGGCTGTGTGGAGCTGGTGAACCGGGTCGAGACCGGCCGCACCTTCCATGCCTATTTCAACCCCGGCCGGGCGATGCCCGCCGAGGCCGAGGCCGTCCACGGCCTTTCCGACAGGTTCCTGTCCGACAAGCCCTTCTTCCCGGATGGGGTGCGGGAGCTGCTGGAATTTCTGGGCGATGCGCCGCTGGTGGCGCACAATGCCACGTTCGACTTCACCTTCCTCAATGCGGAACTGGGTTGGTGCGGCCATGACGCCATCTGCCTGACCCGCATGGTCGATACGCTGGCCCTGGCCCGGCAGAAGCATCCCGGCGCCAAGCATTCGCTCGATGCGCTCTGCTCGCGCTACGGCATCGATCGCAGCCATCGCGTCAAGCATGGCGCGCTGCTCGACGCCCAGCTTCTCGCCCAGCTTTATGTCGAGCTTACCGGCGGCAGGCAGATCGGCCTGTCGCTTCGCAACGAACCGGCGGCGGATGCGTCGTCGGACGTACGCGCCGTGCCGATCCTGGAACGGCGCGTGGCCCGGCCGCTGCGGCCGGCAAGGCCGCACGCCCCCAGCGAGGAGGAAATCATCCGCCATCAGGCGTTTGTCTCCAAGCTGAGCAACCCGCTCTGGGAAAGCGCCGGGCCGCCCGGTTGACCGGGCAGAAGACCGGGCCTAAGGCGCGGCCGCTCCCGAACCACGGTGCGGTCGCACAGACTAATCGGAGGTGAAGCCATGGAAATCCGCGTTTCGGGTCATCAGGTCGACACCGGCGATGCGCTGCGCGCGCATGTCGAGGAACGGCTGCAGGGCATCGCCGACAAATATTTCTCGCGCAGCCTGTCGGCGCAGGTCACGTTCGGAAAAGGGCCTCACGACAACGGTTTTTCCTGCGATATCATCGCGCACGTCATGCAGGGCGTGATCCTGAAGGGATCGGGCCAGGCGATGGAGGCCCATCCGGCCTTCGATCTGGCGGCCGACAAGATCGAAACGCAGCTTCGCCGCTACATGCGCCGCCTGAAGGATCGCCACAGCAGCGGCGCCGGCGCCGTTAACGGCGTGGAATATGATGCCGGCTATACCGTCTTCGATGCCGGTGACGAGGAAACCGAGGCGGATAATCCGGTGGTGATCGCCGAAACCCGCGTCGACGTGCCCGAAACCAGCGTCTCCGATGCGGTGATGATGCTCGATCTGCGCAACACCACCGCGCTCCTGTTCCGCAACAGCGGCACGGGCGCCTATAACATGGTCTATCGCCGCACCGATGGAACGATCGGCTGGGTTGAACCCCAACGGGCGGTTTCAGCGGGAAATTGATCCTATCGTGAACAATGAAGTGAATGCGGTGGCGGGGCTCGCCCGGGCGCCTGACGATCTGAGCGATCTGCTGGCGCCCGAGGCGATCCTGGCGACCCTGCCCGTGCCCAACAAGAAGGTGCTGTTCCAGCAGCTCGGTTCGATCGCGGCGAAGCTCGCCGGGCTCGATGCCAAGCAGGTGGTGGAACGGCTGGCCGAACGCGAACGCCTGGGCTCCACCGGCTTCGGCGGCGGCGTGGCCATTCCGCACGGCAAGATCGACGGGCTCGATCGGGTGGTGGGCGCGTTCGTGCGCCTGGCCGCCCCGATCGATTTCGCCGCGATCGATGACATGCCGGTCGATCTCGTCTTCCTGCTGCTGTCGCCGCCCGATGCCGGGGTCGAGCATCTGAAGGCGCTCGCGCGGGTCAGCCGCCGGCTGCGCGATCGCGCCTTCGTCGCCAAGCTGCGCGGCGCGGGCTCGGAAGACGCGCTCTATGCGCTGTTCGCGACCGGCGAGGCGCGCAATGCCGCCTGAGGATGCCGTGGCGGAACATCCGGGGGAAGCGCATTTCCGCGCCCTGGAATCGCTCTACGCCGCGGCGCCGATCAACCAGATCTTCCATTCCCGGCTCGAGATCGTCGAGCCCGGCTTCGCGCGCATCCGCTTCAAGGTGGATGAAAGCGTCCACCATGCCGCCGGCGCGGTGCACGGCACCACCTATTTCAAGATGCTGGACGATGCCGCCTTCTACGCCGCCAACAGCCTGGTGGCGGAGCATTTCCTGCTGACCACCGCCTTCAACCTCTATTTCACCCGGCCGATCCTGGGGGGCGAGCTGGTGGCCGAGGGCAAGTGGATCAGCGGCCGCCGCCGCGTGCTGGTGGCCGAGGCCCGGCTGGTCGATGCCGATGGCGAGGAGGCCGCGCGTGGCACCGGCACCTTCATGCGATCGCGCATCCCGCTCGCCGAGCTGCCCGGCTACCGCCTGCCATGACGGCGCGGCTGGCGGCCGGGGTCCTCGTATCGGCGCTGATCCGCCGGGTCGAGGCCACGGGCGGCAGCGGCATGGTGCTGGCCAGGGGCGATCCGGTTTCGGGCGCGATCCTGCTGGTGATCCTCGATCGCGGGAGGACGCTGGCGGTGCTCCAGCGCACGCTCGATGCCGAAGGCCGCTATCGCTGGGCGGAAACCGGCCCCGCGGACCCGGATGCCCCCGGCGTGCTCGCCGATTATATCGCCCGGCAGCGGCGGTTCGATCCCGATCTCTGGGCCGTCGAGCTGGACGGGCCGGACGCACGCGCCATCGCCGATGAGATGACGGGCGGCTGACCTTGGATTTGTTCCCGTGATGTTCTAGAAAGCGGCATGGCCGCCACAGCCGAATCCTGTTTCGACGATATGCCGCTGGTCGCGCGCGACGTGGCGCGCGGCGTTTCCCGCCTGCTCTTCCGGCAGGACAGCTATGCCCTGTGCGAGGTGCCGCTGGCCAATGGCCGCCGCGCGGACCTGTTCGCGATCGATGCCAAAGGCGGCATCACCATCGTCGAGATCAAGGTTTCCCGCGCCGATCTGCGCGGCGACTGCAAGTGGCAGGAATATCTGGATTATTGCGATCGCTTCTTCTGGGCGGTGCCCCAGGGATTCGATCTCTCGCCCTTCGATGAACCCGGCTTCCTGCCCGAGACGGCCGGGCTGATCGTGGCCGATCGCTACGATGCCGCCGTGATGCGCGATGCCGCCCACCGGCCGATGCCGGCGCCCCGGCGCAAGGCGGAAACGCTGCGCTTCGCCCGGCGCGGCGCGCTCAGGATGCTGGGCGCGCTCGATCCGGGGCTGGCGGGCATGGATTAGGGCGATCTCGCCGCGATCGGCATCGATCGCCGGCCGGGAAATCGCGAACGCAAGAACGCCCGCGCCCGGCCACCCGCTACTACAGGGTCGGGCCGGCGACGGGGCCCTTGGGCTTGGTGCCCTTCGCGTCCTCGATCATCTTCAGGATGATGTCCGACCGCCCGTCCTGCCGGGCATAATCGCGGGCCGACATGCCGGCGATGCGATCGGGCATGCTGGCGTCGGCGCCCGCCGCCAGCAGCAGCCGCACCGATGCGACGTCGCGATTCTGGACGGCGATGATCAGTGGCGATTCGCCCCGGCTGTTGGTGGCGTTCACGTCGCCCTTGCCGGCGATCAGCGTCTGGATGCCGTCGGCGAAGCGCAGCTGGGCGGCGGCGATCATCGGCGTATTGCCCTCGCCGTCGCGGATATTGGGGTTGGCGCCCTTGGAAAGGAGGAAGTTGAGCCAGGTCGCGTCCCGCCGCTTCACCACGATATGGAGCGCGGTGTCGCCGGACGTCGTCTCCTTGGTGTTGATGATGGTCGATCCGGGCTTTTCGACCATCTCGGTCACGACATTGCCGTCCCGGTCGCGCACCGCCTTCAGAAACTTGTAGGAATCCGAAAATTGGGCCGCCGCGGGCGTCGCCGCGATCATCATGGCGGCCGCCGCCGCCACCCATCGACCCCAAAAGCCAGAACCCCGCATAACCACTCGTCCTGTCCTGCCGGCGCACGCGCCTCACTTGCACTCGGGCCAATAGCAAAGCATGGCTGGTCATGCCATGAACAAAGCCCGTCTCGCCGCCATCCTGCTGCCCCTGCTGTTCGCCGCCTGCCAGGCGCCGCCCGGCGAGGCGCCGCTGGCCGGCGCCCGCATCGGCGGCCCCTTCACCCTCACCAGCCAGACCGGCGCGAAGGTCAGCGACACCCAATTCGCCGGCAAATACCGGCTGATCTATTTCGGCTACAGCTATTGCCCGGATGTCTGTCCGGTCGATCTGCAGAAGCTGATGCAGGGCCTTGCGCGGCTGGAGAAGAGCGATCCGGCGAAGGCCGCCAGGATCCAGCCGATCTTCATCACCGTCGATCCCGCGCGCGATACGCCCGCGGTGCTGGCGCAATATGTCCCGGCCTTCCACCCGCGCCTGATCGGCCTTACCGGCACGGAGGCGGAAATCGCCGCCGTGGCCAAGGAATATGCGATATATTATCGCAAGGCCGATGGCGGCACGGCCGATGCCTATCTGGTGGATCACGCCCGGCAGGCGACCTTGTTCGGCCCCAAGGGCGAGCCGATCGCCCTGATTCCGCAGGAAGGAACGCCCGATGAGATCGCGGCGGAGCTGGCGAAATGGGTGAGCTGAAACCCTTCTGGGAAACCACGCCGCTCGACCGCATGAGCCGGGACCAGTGGGAATCGCTCTGCGACGGCTGCGGCAAATGCTGCGTCCACAAGCTGGAGGATGACGATACCGGGGAATTATTCCCCACCAACATCGCCTGCCGCCTGCTCGACCGGCGCAGCGGCCAGTGCCGGGACTATAAGCATCGCCGGGCCTATGTGCCCGAATGCGTGCGGCTCACGCCCACCCTGCTCCGCAAGATCGACTGGCTGCCGTCGACCTGCGCCTATCGCCTGGTGGACGAGGGCAAGCCCTTGCCCGAATGGCATTATCTGGTCTGCGGCGATCGCGAGGCGGTGCACCGGGCCGGCGAATCCGTGCGCGGCTGGACGGTTTCGGAAGACGAAGCGGGCGATTACGAGAATCATATTGTCGATCGACTCCTCTGATCCCGTCTTCACCGGCGGGGGGCGGACACGGCGGCTGGAGGTGCGGCGCATGGCGCAGGCGCGCGCGCTCAGGCTCGCCATCGATCCGCGCGACGGCGCCGTGCGGCTGACGCTGCCGAAGCGCGCCGCCCTGCGCCACGCGCTGGACTGGGTGGAATCGAAGCGGGACTGGATCGAGGCGGCCCTGGCCCGCCTGCCGGCGGCGGTGCCGATCGTCGCCGGCGGCGAGGCGCCGTTCGAAGGCCGGCTGCGCCTGATCGACTGGCGCGAAGGCGCCCCGCGCGCGGTGCGGCTGGAGGAGGATCGCTTCGTGCTGGGCGGGCCGGCCGATACGATCGCCGCCCGCCTGCTGCGCTGGATGCGGGCGGAGGCGCTCATCCGGCTCGATCGCGAAACGCGCGCCATGGCGGACGGCGCCGGCGTCTCGATCGCGCGGGTGGCGGTGGGGGATCCCCGCACGCGCTGGGGAAGCTGCTCGGCCACGGGCGACATACGCTATAGCTGGCGGCTGGTGCTGGCGCCGGTCGAGGTCCGCGAGGCGACGGTGGCGCATGAGGTGGCGCACCGGCTGCACATGGATCACAGCCCCGCCTTCCACGCCGCCGTCCGCCGCCTGCTCGGCCGCGATCCCGCGCCAGAGCGTGCCTGGCTGCGCGCCAACGGCGCCGCGCTTTACTGGTTGGGCCGGGTCGGCTGAGGCGGCCGCTCGCCGCGCGGCGAGCGGCCCAGGGCATTGTCGAGCCAACGATCGTCCAGCCGCTCCTCGGGCGCGGCCGGCTGCTGCGCGTCCTCCGGTTCGGGGGCGGGGGGGGCCGGCTGGGCGTCGGGCTCGGGCGCCACCGGCATGCCGTTCTCGTCCACGAAGCCCTCGGTCGGCTCGCCATAATAGGCTTCGGCGTCAGGCTCGAGCTGCCAGTCGGGCAGCGTCACCTCGGTATCGAATTTCTCGATCGGGCGGTTGGCCACCGCCACCTTCATGAAATCGCGGAAGGCGGTGGCGGGCGCGCGGCCGCCCTGCAGGCCGCCGACCGGCTTGGCATCGTCGCGGCCCATCCACACGCCGGTGGTGATCCCGCTCGAAAAGCCGAGGAACCAGCCGTCCTTGTTCGACGATGTCGTGCCCGTCTTGCCGGCGACGGGCCGGTCGATCTGCGCGGCGCGGGCCGTGCCGGTGTTGACCGCCGTCTGGAGAAGATCGGTCATCTGCGCGGCGACATAGGGCGCCACCAGCACGCGCTGGTCGTCGGGCTGATGCTCATACAGCACCTCGCCATTGCCGGCCGTCACCTTGATGATGCCGTAAGGCACCACCGCCACGCCCTTGCGGCTGACGGCGGCGAAGGCGCGGGTCATGTCGATCAGCCGCACGTCGGAGGTGCCGAGCACCATCGAGGGGTGGGTGTTGATCGGCGTGGTGATGCCGAAGCGGCGGGCCATGTCCGCCACGGTGGAAAAGCCCACCTCCTGCCCCAGCTTCGCCGCGACCGTGTTGATCGAGAAGGCGAAGGCGGTGCGGATGTCGATCTCGCCGGCATAGCGGCGGTTCGAATTGCGGGGGCTCCAGCCGTTGATGTCGATCGGCTCGTCGACCACGATGTCCTTGGGCGTGTGCCCGGCCTCGAGCGCGGCCAGATAGACGAACAGCTTGAACGCCGATCCCGGCTGGCGCACCGCCTGGGTGGCGCGGTTGTAGATCGACGACACATAATCCTTGCCGCCCACCATCGCGCGCACCGCGCCGTCCTGGTCCAGCGATACCAGCGCGCCCTGCAGCCCTTCGGGCGTGTTCGCGCGGATCGCCGCGTCGGCGGCGCGCTGCATGTTGATGTCCAGCGTCGTCCACACGTCGATCGGCTGCACCGTCTCCTCGATCATCGTGTCGAGCTGGGCGAGCGCCCAATCGGTGAAGTAGCGGACGCTGTTCTGCTTCGGCTCGGGCGCGAGCTTGACGTTCATGGGATCGGCGGCGGCCATTTCGGCCGGCGTGATCATGCCCTGCTCGCGCATCAGGCCGAGGACGACGGAGGCGCGGCCCACGGCGGCCTCGGCATCGGCGGTCGGCGAATAATTGGACGGCGCCTTCACCAGCCCGGCGATGATCGCCGCCTCGCCCAGGCTCAGGTCCGTGCCGGGATGGCCGAAGAATTTGCGGCTGGCCGCGTCGATGCCATAGGCCCCGCCGCCGAAATAGACGCGGTTCAGGTATAGCTCGAGGATCTCGTCCTTCGAGAATTTGCGCTCCATCGCCAGCGCGAGGATCCATTCGCGGAACTTGCGGCCGAAGGTGCGGGTGTTGGTGAGGAAGATGTTGCGGGCGAGCTGCTGGGTGATCGTCGATCCGCCCTGCGCCCAGCGCCCGCGCTCGACGCGCACCATCACCGAACGGATCATGCCGATCGGATCGATGCCGGGGTGCAGGCGGAAGCGCCGGTCCTCGGTGGCGACCATCGCATCCTTCATCGCCTGCGGGATGCGGTCATAGGGGATCCACTGGCCGTAGCTCGGCCCCATCGACACGATCACGGTGCCGTCGGCGGCGTGGACGCGGATCATCTGCCCGTTGGGCGAGGATTGCAGCTCCTGATAGCCCGGCAGGGTCGATCGCGTGACGAGCACCGCGACCACCAGCGCCGCGAACGCGGCAAGGCCCGCGAAGAAGCCATATTTGGCCACCTTCACGGTCGCGCCCCAGATCGGGCCTCTTTGCGGTCGGGGACGCTTCCTGGATGCCATCTTCGCTGTGGGGGATTAGAGCCTATCCGGTCCCGCCACAAGCCGGGATGGGCCGAAGCGTTGTTCAGCCGCCATGGCCCCTGGAACGGCCCCTGAAGTCCAGCGACACGCTGTTGATGCAGAATCGCAGGCCATCGGGGCCGGGGCCGTCGGGGAACAGGTGGCCCAGATGCCCGTCGCAGCGCGCGCAGCGCACCTCCACCCGGCGCATGCCGTGGCTGTCGTCGGCATGCTCGGTCACCGCGTCGGGGTTGAAGGGGTGGGTGAAGCTGGGCCAGCCGCTGCCCGAATCGAACTTGGCGTCGCTGTCGAACAGCACCGCCCCGCAGCCGGCGCAGCGATAGGTGCCGGGGGCCTTGTTGTCGGTCAGCAGCCCGGTGAAGGCGCGTTCGGTGCCGGCCTCGCGCAGCACATGATATTGCTGCGGGGTCAGCCGTTTCCGCCATTCCTGCTCGGACAGGTCGAGTCGCTCCATGGCGGGAAATGTGGAAGCCGGCCGGTGGGCGGTCAATGGCCGACGCGGGTGAGGCGCGCGGCCAGCGCCGCCGCGCCGGGCAGGGCGGCGGCGCGGAGCAGTAGCGCGCGGTGCGGGCCTTCGGCGAGTCGGCGGATCGCGCCGGCGATGGCGATCGGCCGGCGGGTGCGGGCGGCCAGCGCGCGGGCATGGTCCGCGGGCGACCGGCCGGCCAGGAAGGCGCGCGCGGCGATCGCGCCGCTGGCGAGCGCGATGGCGATGCCGTCGCCGGCCAATGAGGCGATGACGGCGGCCTGATCGCCCACGCGGTAGAGCGCCTCCTCTGCGCCGAGGGGCTGTTGCCACCCATAGGGCACCGCCGCGATCGCCTGCCAGGCTTCGCCGGTCGCCGCCGCCCCGCCGATGCGCGCGGCGAAACGGGGGGAGGCGGCGGCCAGCGCGGCGATCAGGCGGGCCGGGTTCCCGTCCGCCTCCGCCAGCCGCGATCGGGCGACGGAAAGGCACAGATTCACGCTGCCGTCCTCCTGCACCAGCAGGCCGGCATAGCCGCGATCGAACAGATGAAGCTCGATCCGGCCGGCAAGATCGGGGTCGGCCGGCAGCACGGTGCGCAGGCCGACGGCGGGATCGGCGCCCGGCGCGGGGCGGGGCCGGGGGCTGCCGCGCAGGTCGTGCTTGCCGGTGGCGAGGAAGACGGCCGGCGCGGCGATGGCGCTGCCGTCGTCGAGGCGGACGATGGCGCCGCCTCCGGGCCGGTCCTCGATCGCGCGGGCGGCCCGGCCGGTTTCGACGATCGCGCCGAGCGCCAGGGCGCGATCGCGCAGCGCGGCGTCGAGCGTGGCGCGCGACAGGCCGGCGGCGGCGAAGGGCAGGCGGCGTTCGACCATATGGCCGTGGGCGACGATGCGGAGGCGGTGGATCGGCCGCGCGCCCAGCGCCGGGGCATCGATGCCGAGCGCGGCGAGGGCGGCCAGCGCATCGCCGCCGAGGAAGCCGCCGCACACCACCGGCCGGGGCGTTGCCGCGCGCTCGATCAGCAGCGGCGGCCGGCCGGCGGCGGCGAGCGTTATCGCGGTGGCCGCGCCCGCCGGCCCGCCGCCGACGATCAGCGCATCCGTTCGACGCATAGCCGGAAGGGGAAGCGGCGGACGATGCGGGCGCCGTCTATCCCCGCCTCCGCCAGGATCGCCCGCCATTCGGCCGGGCGGAAGGCGCGCGCGATCGAAAGCCGGCCGTCCGCCGCGACGATCGGGTGCCAGCGCATCAGGGCGGCGAGCAGGGGGAAGCCGGCATGGGCGAAGCCGTGGCGGTGGAGGTCGTTGACCAGCCAGCCGGCCCGCGCCTCGGCCTCCATGAAGCGCAGGAAGGCGCGCAGCTGCGCATCCGTCATATGATGGGCGACGAGGCTGGAGACGATGAAGTCGAAGCCCGCGCCGGCAAGGTCGGCATAGTCGCCGGTGCGATAGTCGATGGCGGCGCCGATGCCGGCCGGCGTCGCCGCGCGGGCGGCGGGCGCGCTGTTGGGGTTGAGGTCCACGCCGACGAGATCGGCGGCGATCCCGCGCCGGGCCGCCCAGCGGGCGATGCGGCGCAGCATGTCCCCCTCGCCGAAGCCGACGTCGAGCAGGCGGAAGCGATCGCGGCCGCGCAGGCCCCGCGCGAGGAAGGACAAGGTGGGCCGGGCGGCGAAGGTGACGCGGTTGACCTGGGCGAGATCGGCGAGGACGGCCGCATAATCGGCCGCCGGCAGGCTGGGATCGTCCATCCGCTCCTCGGTCCGGGCGCGGATGGCGAGGCTCATGCCGCGCGCCCGAAGCCGAAGCCCTCGGCGGCGAGGCCGGGGCCGAAGGCGAGCGCCACGCCCGGCCCCTCGGCCCCGGCGGCGAGCAGGTCGGCCAGCACGAACATCAGCGTCGCGGAAGACATGTTGCCGAAGCGCCGCAGCACCGATCGCGACCCTTCCAGCGCCCCGCCGGCGAGGCCGAGGCCATGTTCCACCGCGTCGAGTATGGATCGGCCGCCGGCATGGACCGCCCAGGCGGCGACGGCGGCGGGATCGGCGCCGGCGGTGAGGGCGGCGCGGAAGCCGGGATCGGCGAGCGCCGTCGCGATGCGGCCGGGCACCTCGCCCGAAAGGTGCATGGCGAAGCCGTGATCGCCGATCCGCCAGCGGATCAGCCCGGCCGAATCGGGCAGCGTGGCGGCGAAGAAGCGATCGAGCGTAAGCCCCGGCCCCTCGGCCGTGACGAGGGCGGCGGCCGCGCCGTCGCCGAACTGGAGCATGGCCAGCAGCGCCTCCAGCTCGTCGGCGGGCTGGAGGTGGAGGCTGGAAAGCTCCACCGTCACCACCAGCACGCGCGCCGCCGGCTGCGACCGGGCGATATGATGGGCGACGCGCAGCGCCGCGACCGCCGCATAGCAGCCCATGAATCCCACCAGCGTCCGCTCGATCCCGCCGTCCAGCCCCAGCCGTTCGGCGATGATCTGGTCGATGCCCGGCGCGGTGAAGCCGGTGCAGCTTGCGACGACGAGGTGGGTGATGCCGTCCAGCCCCGTCCTGCGGCCGAGCGCGGCGACGGCTTCCAGCGCGAGCGCGGGGGCGGCGCTGGCGTAAAAGTCCATGCGGGCGCCGGTGCCGGGCATGCCGGCCGCGTAGAAGCCGCCGGGATCGACCGGCGATCCGCCGTCCGTGCCGTGCGGCAGGATCGACCAGCGATGGTCGATGCCCGATCGCGCCGCCATGCGCCGGAAGAGCGCGCCTTCGCGCGTCCCCAGCCGCGCCTCGGCCCAGCCCTGGAAGGCGGCGTGGATATCGTGATCGGGAACCGCGGTGCCGATGGCGGTGATACGGGCACAGGATCGATCCAAGGGCGGCATCCCGCAATGCGCCGCGCCTGCCGCGCGACGGGCAGGATATAGTGTCTCCCAAGGGGCAGGACAACGCCGCCGCCAAAGTCGCGCCGCGCGACTCGGGGGCCTAGGGGGAAGCGGATTTTGGCGGCTTCCCGTGCCGCCCGCCGCCGCTTATGGTGGGGCGGGGATTTGGAGGGCAGGATCGTGAGGGATCTGTGACGGAGCGCCCGACACCCGGCCTGACCGATAATCTGGCGCGGATCGCCGGCCTGGCGCCGCCGTCGCTCGCGGTGATCGACGGGGAGCTGCGGCCGGCGCGGGCCGGCGGCACCTTCGCCAACCTCTCCCCCCGCGACGGCAGCCTGATCGCGGAGGTGGCGTCGGGCGGGGCCGCCGATATCGACATCGCCGTGGCCGCCGCGCGGCGCGCTTATGCGGACGGGCGCTGGCGCAACCTGCCGCCGCGCGACCGCAAGCGCATCCTGCACGCCCTGGCCGATCTGATGGAGGCCCATGCCGAGGAGCTGGCGCTGCTGGAGACGCTGGATACCGGCAAGCCGATCCACGATGCCCGCGCGATCGATATCCCGCTCGCCACCGGCACCGCGCGTTATTATGCCGAGGCGGTCGACAAGCTCTATGGCGAGGTGGGGCCGCACCATCCGGCGCGGCTGTCCTATGCGGTGCATGAGCCGCTGGGCGTGATCGGCGCGATCGTGCCGTGGAACTTCCCGCTGCACATGGCGCTGTGGAAGGTGGCGCCGGCGCTGGCGATGGGCAATTCGGTGGTGCTGAAGCCGGCCGAGCAATCGCCGATGACGGCGATCCGCCTGGGCGAGCTGGCGCTGGAGGCGGGGCTGCCGGCGGGCGTGCTGAACGTGGTGCCCGGCCTGGGCGGGACGGCGGGCAAGGCGTTGGCGCTCCACATGGATGTGGACATGATCGCCTTCACCGGATCGGGCGCGGTCGGCCGGCTGCTGATGGGCTATGCCGGCCAGAGCAACCTGAAGCGGGTGAGCCTGGAGCTGGGCGGCAAATCCCCCCAGATCGTCTTTCCCGACTGCCTGGACATGGAAGCCGCCGCGCAATCGGCGGCGTGGAGCATCTTCTTCAACCAGGGGCAGGTGTGCACCGCCGCCTCGCGCCTGCTGGTGCATGAATCGATCCGTGGCCCGTTCCTCGATGCGGTGATCGCCGTCGCGCGGAAGATCGCGGTGGGCGATCCGCTCGATCCCGCCACCCGCTTCGGCGCGATGGTGAGCGCGGAGCAGATGGAGCGCGCGCTGGCCTATATCGCCACGGCCGGGGCGGAGGGCGCCGATCTGGTGCTGGGCGGCGGCCGGGCGCGGGCGGAAAGCGGCGGATTCTATGTGGAGCCCACCATCTTCGATCGCGTCGCCCCCGATGCGACGCTGGCGCGCGAGGAGGTGTTCGGCCCGGTGCTGGGCGTGATCGGCTTTGCCGGCGAGGCGGAAGCCTATGCCATCGCCAATGACAGCGTCTATGGCCTCGCCGCCGGGGTGTGGACCGCCGATGTCGATCGCGCCCACCGCGCGACGCGGGCGCTGAAGGCCGGCCTCGTCTGGGTGAACGGCTGGGATGCGTGCGACATCACCATGCCCTTCGGCGGCTTCCGGCAATCGGGCTTCGGCCGGGATCGCAGCCTGCACGCGATGGAGAAATATGCCGATCTGAAGGCGGTGAGCTTCACTATCCGGGGAGGGGCCGTTTGAACCGGGCGCCGCCCGCCGGCTTCGTCGCCGATCCGGCGGAGCTTGCCGCTTTCCTGGCGGCCCATCCGCAGGTCGCGCTGTTCGAGATCCTCTATACCGGCCTTTCCGGCGTGCCGCGCGGCAAGAGGGTGCGGCGGCACGAAATGGCGCCGGTCTACGATTATGGGCGCTTCCTGCCGGGGTCGATCCAGGTGGTGGACATCACCGGGCGCGATTGCGAGGAGACGGGCCTGGTCTGGGATGATGGCGATGCCGACCGGCGGGCCAGGCCGGTGCCCGGCGGCATCGTGCCCGCCCCCTGGCTGGGCGCGGACGTGGCGCAGGTGACCTGCTCGCTTCACGAGCTGGACGGCACGGTCTGCGCGCTCGATCCCAGGGCGATATTGCAGCGGGTGATCGATCGGTTCGCCGCCGACGGGCTGACGCCGGTGGTGGCGTGCGAGCTGGAATTCTACCTGATCGACGGCCGGCGCGGGCGCGACGGCGCGATCCGCCTGCCGCGCGGCGCGGGCATGGGCGTGGAGGTCTATGGCCTGCCGCAGCTTGAGGAAGCGTCCCCCTTCCTGCGCGATCTGTGGGCGGCCTGCGACGCGCAGGGGATTCCGCTGGAAGGGGCCATATCCGAATGCGCGCCGGGCCAGCTCGAACTCACGCTGCGCCATCGGGCGGATGCCCTGCGCGCGGCCGACGATGCCGTCGCCTATAAGCGCGCGGCCAAGGGCGTGGCGCGGGCGCATGGCTGCGATGCGACCTTCATGGCCAAGCCCTGGGCGGACCGGGCGGGAAGCGGCCTCCACCTCCATCTCAGCATCGCGGATGCGGCGGGGACGAACCTGTTCGCGGCGGACGATCCGGCGGGCACGCCGATGCTGCGCCACGCGATCGGCGGCATGCTGGCGCTGATGGCGGAAAGCGTGGCGATCCTCGCCCCCAATGCCAACAGCTATCGCCGCTTCCGCCCCAACAGCTACGCGCCCACCGCGCCCACTTGGGGAATCAACAACCGCACCGTGGCGCTGCGCGTGCCGGCGGGCCCGGCGCCGACGCGGCATATCGAGCATCGCGTCGCCGGGGCGGATGCCAATCCCTATCTGGCGGTGGCGGCGCTGCTGGCGGCGGCGCATCACGGCATCAGCCGGGGGATCGATCCCGGCCCGCCCGTCACCGGCGATGGCTATGCCGCGGCGGCCGGCGCGGGATCGCGGCTGCCGGGCGACTGGTTCGATGCGCTGCGCCTGTTCGATCGGTCGGCGATCCTGCGCGATTATCTGGGCGATCGGACGGTGGACATGTTCGCCACCGTCAAGCGGACCGAGCAGGAACGCTTCCACGAACATGTCACGGCGCTTGATTACGACTGGTATCTGCATAACGCGTGAAACCGGCGGAAACCGGGGGACGGATGGCGACGAGCGAGGAACAGGACTGGAAACGGGCGAGGGGGCCGTTCGCGGCGGTGTTCACCGCGCCGGCGCTGTGGCTGCTCGCCTTCTTCGTCGTGCCGCTGGCGATCGTCTGGGCCTACAGCTTCGGCGAGACGACGACCCCCACGACGATCGAGATCAGCGGCACCTTCCGCCATTATGTCCGCGCCTTCGATCCCGTCTATCTGGAGATATTCCTGAAATCGGCGTGGATGGCGGCGCTCACCACCGCGCTCTGCCTGGTCGTCGGCTTCCCCGTGGCGCTCGCCATCACCTTCGCGCCCGAACGGGCCAAGGCGTGGCTGCTGCTGCTCATCATGCTGCCCTTCTGGACCAACCTTCTGATCCGCACCTATGCGCTGATGGCGGTGCTCCGGCGCGAAGGCTATGTGAATGCGGGCATCGGCCGGATCGCCGAGGCGCTGGGCTGGCAGTTCGATCCGCTGCCGCTGCTCCACAACAATTTCGCGGTGGTGCTGGGGCTGGTCTACGTCAACCTGCCCTTCCTCGTGCTGCCGCTCTATGCCGCGCTCGACCGGCTGGATCGGTCGCTGCTGGAAGCCAGCCTCGATCTCGGCGCCGGGCATCTGCGCACCATCCGGGAAATCGTGGTGCCGCTGGCGATGCCGGGCATCCTTTCGGGCCTGCTCATCACCTTCATCCCGGCCCTGGGCAGCTATCTGACGCCGGACCTGCTGGGCGGGCCGGACAGCCAGATGATCGCCAACGTGATCGAACGCCAGTTCAAGCGCGCCAATGACTGGCCGTTCGGGGCGGCCCTGTCCTTCATCCTGATGTATCTCACCTTCATCCTGATCGCGGGGCAGACGGTGCTGGCCGGGCGCCGGCGGCGGAGGGAGCCGTGAGGCGGGAGGCGGCCGGGCCGCTCGATTATCTCGCCCGCTGGCCGCTCCGGCTGTGGATCGGGCTGGTGGCGCTGTTCCTCTATGCGCCGCTCGTCACGCTGATGCTGTTCAGCTTCAACGAATCGAAGCGCAACATCGTCTGGACCGGATTCACCTTCGATTGGTATTTCAAGGCGTTCCGCAATGCCGGCCTGCTGGAGGCGTTCACCAATTCGCTGGCGATCGCGGCGATCGCGACGGCGATCAGCGTGGTGCTGGGGGCGCTGGTGGCGGTGGCGTGCTGGCGCTTCCGCTTCCCGCTGAAGCCCGCGTTCGAAGGGGTGCTGGCGCTGCCGATCGTGGTGCCGGAAATCTGCATGGGCGTGGCGATGCTGGTATTCTTCGCCCGCGTCATGCCGTGGCCGGCGGGGCTGCCCTGGCCGTTCAACCTGGGCGCGATCATCATCGCCCACGTCTCCTTCTGCTTCCCCTTCGTCGCGGTGATCGTCCGCGCGCGGCTGGCCTCGTTCAACCGCGAGCTGGAGGAAGCGGCCAAGGACCTGGGGGCCAGCGAATGGCGCGCCTTCATCGACGTGCTGGTGCCGCACATGCGCCCGGCGCTGGTGGCGGGCGCGCTGCTGGCCTTCACGCTCAGCCTCGACGATTTCGTCATCACCTTCTTCACCGCCGGGCCGGATACGGTGACCTTCCCGGTCAAGGTCTATTCGATGGTGCGCTTCTCGGTGACGCCGGAGGTGAACGCCGCCTCGACCGTGCTGATCCTGCTGACGGTGGCGCTGACGGCGGTGGGGCTGAGGTTGCAGGGCCGCGACATGGCCCGGAGCAGGGGGATTTGATGGCGGAAAAGGCGCTGATCCGGATCGAGGGCGTCACCAAGCGCTTCGGCCAGTTCGCGGCGGTGGACGATGTGACGCTGGACATCGCCGAGGGCGAGTTCTTCGCGCTGCTCGGCCCTTCGGGCTGCGGCAAGACGACCCTGCTGCGCATGATCGCGGGGCTCGAGGTGCCGAGCGAGGGCCGCATCCTGATCGATGGCGAGGACATGGCCGGCGTGCCGCCCAATCGCCGGCCGGTGAACATGGTGTTCCAGTCCTACGCGGTGTTCCCGCATATGAGCGTGGCGGATAATGTCGCTTATGGCCTGCGCATGGAAGGCGTGCCCAAAGCGGAACGGGCCGATCGGGTGGCGGAGGCGCTGGCGCTGGTGAAGCTCGACGGGCTGGAGGCGCGCAGGCCCGATCAGCTTTCCGGCGGGCAGCGACAGCGCGTGGCGCTGGCCCGCGCGCTGGTGAAGCGGCCGCGCGTGCTGCTGCTGGACGAACCGCTTTCCGCGCTCGATGCCAAGCTGCGCGAACAGATGCGCTTCGAGCTGGCGCAGATCCAGGACGAGGTGGGCGTCACCTTCGTGATGGTGACGCACGATCAGGATGAGGCGCTGGCGCTGGCCACGCGCTGCGCCGTGATGAATCGCGGCCTGTTGCAGCAGGTGGCGACGCCCGACGATCTCTACGAATATCCCGCCAGCCGCTTCGTCGCCGATTTCATCGGCAGCGTGAACCTGTTCGAGGGCGAGCTGGCCGTGGACGAGCCCGGCCACGCGATGGTCACCTGCCCCACGCTCGCCGCGCCCATCTATGTCGATCATGGCGTGACGGGCGGCACCGGCACCACCGTCTGGGCGGCGATCCGGCCCGAGAAGATCGAGATGCTCCACCGCCCCGAAGGCGGGCTGCCGCCCACCGTGGCGGGGGTGCCGGCGGGCAGCAACGTGGTGGCCGGCATCATCCGCCACATCGCCTATCTCGGCAGCGAGACGGTGTATGAGGTGGATGCGGAAGGCGGCGCGCGGGTCAAGGTGCTGCGGCCCAATGTCGCGCGCTACGAGGAACGCGGTTTCGACTGGGACGAGCCGGTCTGGCTCGCCTGGCATCCGCGGTCGCCGGCGGTGCTGCTGTCATGAGCCGCCGCCCGCGAACGGAGGAGGCGACGATGCCGGGCCCGGTTCGGGGGGATGACATGAAGGGGCCGGCATGGCCGCCCGCCCGCTGATCGGCATCACCGCCTGCAACCGCCCCTTCGGCGAGGAGGCGGCGCAGGTGGTGATCGATCGCTACATGGAAGCGGCGGTGCGCCACGCCGATGCCGCCGCCCTGCTGATCCCCGCCCGGCCGGATCTGATGCGCGCAGGCGAGGCGGCGGCGCGGATCGATGGCCTGCTGCTGACGGGCAGCCCGTCCAACGTGGGGCCCGCGCTTTACGGCGACGCCGACGGCAAGGGCCCATTCGATCCCGCCCGCGACGAGATGAGCCTGGCGCTGATCGCGGCGATGATCGACCTCGGCAAGCCGGTGTTCGGCATCTGCCGCGGCTTTCAGGAGATCAACGTCGCGTTCGGCGGCACCCTGGACCGGGGGCTGGGCGATCCGGGCCGCCCGCTGGTCCACCATGCCCCCGATGGCGTGCCGATCGACGCGATGTTCGCGCACGGCCATGACGTCACCCTGGCGCCGGACGGCGTGCTGGCCCGCGCCCTGGGGCGCGAGGCGCTGACCGTCAACTCGGTCCATTTCCAGGGGGTGAAGCGGCTGGGCGAGGGGCTGGCGGTGGAGGCCCGCGCGCCGGACGGCGTGATCGAGGCGGTTTCCGCCGCGCCCAACGGCGCGCATATTCTGGCCGTGCAGTGGCATCCCGAATGGCAGGCCGACCGGGATGCATCCTCGCGGGGCTTCTTCGGCATCATGGGCCGCATGCTGCGCGGCGAGCCGATCGGGGGCGATCGCCTGAAGGAGGGCGCGTGACCATGCGCAACCACGACATAACCGAGCTGCGCCGGCAGGACGTGGCCCATCACCTGCCGGCCCAGGCCAATTACAGGCTGATCGCCGACATGGGCGGCAGCCGCATCATCACCCGCGCGGAAGGATCGACCATCTGGGACGGCGACGGCAACGCCATCCTCGACGGCATGGCCGGGCTGTGGTGCGTCGACGTGGGCTATGGCCGCAAGGAACTGGCCGAGGTCGCCTATGAGCAGATGCTGGAGCTGCCTTACTACAACAGCTTCTTCCGCACGGCGACGGTGCCCGCGATCGCGCTGGCCGCGAAGGTGGCGGGGCTGCTGGGCGGGGAATTGCAGCACATCTTCTTCAACTCCTCCGGCTCCGAGGCCAATGACACGGTGTTCCGGCTGGTCCGCCATTATTGGACGCTGAAGGGCCGGCCCGAACGGCGCATCTTCATCAGCCGCCACAATGCCTATCACGGATCGACGGTGGCGGGCGCGAGCCTGGGGGGCATGGCGGCGATGCACGCGCAGGGCGGGCTGCCCATTCCGGGCATCGAGCATGTGATGCAGCCTTATGCCTTCAACGAGGGCTTCGGCGAGGAAGCGGAGGCCTTCGCCGCGCGGGCGGCCGACGCTGTCGAGGCGCGCATCCTGGCGGTGGGGCCGGACAATGTCGCGGCCTTCATCGGCGAGCCTGTGCAGGGCGCGGGCGGCGTGATCGTGCCGCCGCCCGGCTATTGGCCGCGCGTCGAGGCGATCTGCCGCAAATATGGCATATTGCTGGTGTCGGACGAGGTGATCTGCGGCTTCGGCCGCCTGGGCCGCTGGTTCGGCTTCCAGCATTTCGGCTACACCCCGGATATCGTCGCGATGGCGAAGGGCCTGTCGTCCGGCTACCTGCCGATATCGGCGACGGCGGTGAGCCGCGAGATCGTCGAGACCCTGCGCGCGAGCGATCGGGATTTCGTCCATGGCTACACCTATTCGGGCCATCCGGTCTCGGCCGCCGTGGCGCTCCGCAACCTCGAGATCATCGAGCGGGAGAAGCTGGTCGATCGCGTGGCGCACGATATCGGCCCCCATTTCGCCCGCGCCGTCGCCAGCCTCGACGATCATCCGCTGGTGGGCGAGACGCGGACCTGCGGGCTGCTGGGCGCGATCGAGATCGTGGCGGAGAAAGGCACCAACCGGCGCTTCGGCGGGGCAGAGGGCGCGGCCGGCCCGGTGGTGCGCGATGCCTGCATCGCCGGCGGGCTGATGGTCCGCGCGATCCGCGATTCGATCGTGATGTGTCCGCCCTTCGTCATCACGCATGCGGAGGTGGACCGGATGGTCGCCATCATCCGCGCCGCGCTGGACGAGGCCGCGCCCGCGCTGGCGGCGCTGGAGACGGCGGCGGAAAAGCAGGAGGGCGGGCGATGAGAAGCTTCCGCGAATGGATCGCCGCCAACGGCATCAGCGAGGTGGAATGCCTCGTCCCCGACATGAACGGGGTGATCCGCGGCAAGGTGTGGCCGGCGCAGAAATTCCTGCAATCGGTGCACAACGGGTCGCTCAGGATGCCCAGCAGCATCTTCAACGTCACCGTCACCGGCGAATATGCCGACGAGCCTTCGGAGGCGGCGAGCTACAGCGATCCGGACGTGTCGCTCCACCCCGATCCCGCCTCGCTCTGCGTGGCGCCGGGGTTCAAGACGCCGACCGCCTTCGTCTTCGCCGATGCGCATCACAAGAATGGCGATCCCTACGAGATCGCGCCGCGCCATGTGCTGAAGAAGGTGCTGGCTTATTATGAGGCGATGAGCTGGGAGGTGGTGGTCGCCCCCGAGCTGGAATTCTACCTCACCAAGGTCAACACCGATCCCGATCTGCCGCTGGAGCCGCCGGCCGGGCGGTCGGGCCGGGCGGAAACCGCGCCGCAACCCTATGGGCTGGAGGCCGTGACCGAATATGAGGACCTGATCGAGGACATCTACGAGCAGGCGGAGGCCGCCTCGCTCCACCTCGATACCATGATCCACGAGGCCGGGACCGCCCAGCTCGAAATCAACTTCAACCATGGCGAGCCCATCCACCTGTGCGATCAGGTGCTGGTGTTCAAGCGCATCGTCCGCCAGGTGGCGCTGAAGCACGGCGTCTACGCCACCTTCATGGCCAAACCGATGGAGCATCAGCCGGGCAGCGCCATGCACCTCCACATTTCCGCCAGGGATCGGCTGACCGGGCAGAATCTGTTCGGCGAGGGGCCGGACGGTCTGTCGGAGACGTTCCGCCACTTCGTCGGCGGGCTGCAGCGCTATCTGCCCGAATGCGCGCCGCTGTTCGCGCCCAACATCAACAGCTTCCGCCGGATGCGGCCGGGCCATGCCGCGCCGATCAACCTGCAATGGGGCTATGACAACCGCAGTTGCGGGCTGCGCGTGCCGATCACCGATCTTCCCAATACCCGGATCGAGAACCGCACGCCGGGCGCGGACGCCAACCCCTATCTGGCGCTCGCCGCCTCGCTGGTCTGCGGCTATATCGGCGTGCGTGACCGGATCGCGCCCGCGCCGATGGTGGAAGGCAATGCCTATCTCCACCTGCGCACCCTGCCGCGCAACCTGGACGAGGCGCTGGACCGCTTCACCGAATGCCCCGAGGTGATCGAGCTGCTGGGCGAGAGCTTCGTCCGCGCCTTCCTGCTCATCAAGGCGGACGAGCTCAACGCCTATCAGGGGGTGATCAGCAGCTGGGAACGCGATCACCTGCTGCTGAAGGTCTAGGCGGCGGAACACCCGACCCGTCCTTCCTGCGCAGGCGAGAATCCATTGTGTCGGGAGCCATCGACTCCATCGCGCCGGCCGTGCCCATGGATTCCCGCCTTCGCGGGAATGACGAGGGGACGGATCGACGCGAGAAAGCCGTCACCCGGACCAAGCCCGGAGGGCCATCGTGCGACCGGTTGGAGGAATGGCCGCCCAAACCAGCCCCCTCAAAGCCGGTCGCGCAGCGCCGCCAGCGACATCGCCGCCGCCAGGATCGGCCAGCGCAGCCATCGCCCGCCGGGAAAGGCCGGCACCGGCAGGCGGGCGAGGCGGTCGAAATCCGGGCTGCCGCCAAGCATCGCCTCCGCCACCAGCCGCCCGAAATAGGGCGCCAGCACCACCCCCAGGCCGGAATAGCCGCCGATCGCGATCAGGCCGGGCGCAACCTCCCGCAACAGGGGCAGGCGGTTGGGGGTGACGGCCAGCGTGCCGCCCCAGCCATGGTCTAGCGCGACATCGGCGAGCTGGGGGAAGATGCGCAGCACGTGCGGGCGGACGAAGGCGCGGATATCGGCGGGAAAGCGCCAGCCATAGGTCTCGCCGCCGCCGAGCAGCAGGCGATGGTCGGGGGTCAGCCGGAAATAATAGACGACGAAGCGCGAATCGGAGACGGCGACATTGTCGCGGATCAGCGATCGCGCGCGGCCGGCGCCCAGCGGCTCGGTGACGGCGATATAATTGTTGATCGGCATCACCCGCGCCTCCGCCGGGCGCGACAGGCCGTGGAGATAGCCGTTGCCGGCCAGGATCACGCGATCGGCGGATATCGCGCCGCGCGGCGTTTCCACCCGCCAGCCGCCGCCGGCGCGGGCAAGGGCGGTGGCGCGGGTTCCTTCGTGTAGCCGGGCGCCGGCGGCCATGGCGGCGCGGGCGAGGCCGATCGCGAGGTTCAGCGGGTGGAGATGGCCGCCGCGCCGGTCGATCATCCCGCCATGATAGCCGCGCGCGCCGATCATCCCGGCAAGGGCGGGGCCGTCGACATAATCGACATGCGGATAATCATATCGGTTGCGGAGGTGCTCCACCGTCGCCCGGCTGTGGGCAAGGTCGCGGCGGCGATGATCCACGTGGAGCAGGCCGGGGGTGAAATCGCAGGCGATGCCATGGCCGGCGATCAGCCGGTCGAGATCGGCGCGGGCGTCCAGCGCGATCCGCCAGAGGTGGAGCGCATCCTCCGCGCCCAGCACCTTCTCCAGCCAGAAAGGGTCGCGGCGCTGGCCGACATGCGCCTGCCCGCCATTGCGGCCGGATGCCCCCCAGCCGATCCGCGCCTGATCGATCAGGCGGACGTCGGCGCCCGCCTCCGCCAGCCGCAATGCCGCGCCGATCCCGGTATAGCCCGCGCCGACGATGCAGACGTCGCAGCGGGCATCGCCTTCCAGCGGCGGCGCAAAGGGCGGATCGGCGGCGGTCGCGGCATACCAGGAAGGCGGCCAGCGGGTCGGGTCTTCGTCAGTGCCGCGCATGCCGGGCGTCCCATGCTGCATTGCGGCGTTGACGGCCGCGCGCCGTGATCCTAGCTTCCCGCCCACATAGCAGAAGGGGGCTTTGATGACCGACCTGCCGACGATCGTGCCGCCCTCCCGCCGGGGGTTTCTCGCGGGGCTTGGCATCGCCGCGGTGGGATTGAGCTTCGCCCCGCTTGCCGGCTGCGGCAAGGGCGGCGATGGCGGGGCCAAGGCCAGGACGCTCAATTTCTACAATTGGGATACCTATATCGGCGAAACGACGCTGGCCGATTTCAAGGCGGCCAGCGGCGTCGACGTCAATATGAGCCTGTTCGCCACCAATGACGAGCTGTTCGCCAAGCTGCGCGGCGGCAATCAGGGCTATGACGTGATCGTGCCGACCAACGATTTCGTCCAGCGGATGATCGCGGCGAACATGCTGGAGCCGCTCGATCACGCCAAGATCCCCAATTTCAGGAATGTCGATCCCGAATTCCAGGATGCGGTGTTCGATCCCGGCCGCAAATATTCCATGCCCTATACGTGGCTGGTGATGGGCATCGGCTATCGCAAGTCGAAGGTGGATGGCGTTCCGGACAGCTGGAAATGGATGTTCGATTCCGATCGCTACAAGGGCCGGATCTCGCTGGTGTCCGAAGCCGGCGATCTGGTGCGGCTGGCGATGAAATATCTCGGCAAGCCGATGAACACGAGCGACGACGCCACGCTGAAGCAGGTGGAGGCGCTGCTCATCAAGCAGAAGCCCAATGTCGCCGTCTATCACGAGGATAACGGCCAGGATCTGCTGCTGGCCGGCGATGTCGATCTCGTCATCGAATTCAACGGCGACATCGCCCAGGTGATGCGCGAGGACAAGGATATCGATTTCGTCGTGCCCAGGGAGGGCAGCCAGATCTCCTCGGATTGCCTCGCCATCCCCAAGGGCGCGCCCAATCCCGATCTCGCGCACGAATTCATCGACTATCTGCTCGATGCCAAGGCGGGTGCGGAGATCGCCCGCACCATCCAGTATCCCACCCCCAACGCGGCGGCCAAGGCGCTGATGGACGAAGCTTATCGCGACAATAAGGTGATCTTCCCGCCGGACCTCAAGAACAGCGAATATGCCGAATATACGAGCGAGGAACTGTCGCGGAAATATGAGGAAATCGTAACCCGCGTCCGCGCGGCATAAGGTCGCTTCCCCGGACCCTCATACTTCCCACGTTCGTCCTTCCCGCGAAGGCGGGACTCCATTGTGCCGGAACCTGTCGGCTCAATCGGGCCGACCGTGTCCGCCGATTAGCTGCGCTGGCCCATGCCTCCCGCCCGTGCGGAAGACAGCGCTCCCCGCATTCTCAGCTTACCGCGCTGTCCCCGCCGGCGGCGGCACGTCCGGCACCAGCTCCAGCACGTCCAGCCCCGCCGCGCCGCGCGGGAGGACGAGCCGCCACTGGAAATCGGCCACGCGCTCGACCACGCCCACCGTGTCGGCCTCCGCCTTGTCGCCATAGGCCGGCGGCGCCGGCTCCGCGTCGAAGGCGGTGGCGCCGATGAACACCATGCGGCGGTCGCCGTCGGGCCAGAGCCGGCCGGCCGGCCGGTCGCTGCCATCGGCCTTGGACAGCGTGGTGAGGTCGCCGTCGTCGCCGACGAAGCAGAACCAGGACTGGTAGGCCTGGAAGCCGCCGGGACGATCGGGGGCGAAGCGCAGGGTGCGGCAGCGGTAGCGGCCGGTGGGCGGCATCGGCCGGACGAGCGCGGCGCCGGGTTCCAGCAGCGCGCCGAAGCTTGCGACCAGCGCCTGGCGGCTCTTGCCCAGGCCCGCGCGGGCGGCCACCCAGCGATCGGGCAGGCCGTCGATCAGCCCGGCATGTTCGGGGCGGGCGATGGCGCGCCATTGCACCGGAATGGCCGGCGGCGGCGCTTCCGCGGCTGTCGCCGGCGGCGGCGCGGGGGCTGCGCAGGCGGAGAGGCAATACAGCCCGATACCAAGCAGGCACAGGATCCTCGACGTCATGAAACGCTCCGCCGCGATCTTCCAGCCCATCGGATTGCCGCCAAATGGTTAACAATTCCCTAATAACCGGCTCCCGCGGCGGCAGTTGCGCCAGGATCGTGCAATATTTTCCGAAGAAGACGGAATTGGCAGGAGCGGCCATCCACTGCCGGCGCCCGCGCGACAGCATTGGCGGCGCGCGATAGCCTCGGCCCCACAGGACAAGACCGGGAGGAGAGGGCGGCCATGGCCCAATGGATGCATCGCCACGCGCGGGTGAACGGGATCGCCATGCATTATGTGGAGCAGGGGGAGGGGCCGCTCGTCATCCTCGCCCACGGCTTCCCGCACCTCTGGTATAGCTGGCGCCACCAGATCCCCGCGATCGCGGCCGCCGGCTGGCGGGTGGTGGCGCCCGACATGCGCGGCATGGGGCAGACGGAGGCGCCCGCCGATCCCGCGCTCTACGATTGCGATCATACGGTGGGCGACCTGATTGGCCTGCTCGATCATCTGGGCGAGGAGCAGGCGGTGTTCGCCGGTCTCGATTTCGGGGTGTTCGCGGTCTACGACCTCGCCGTCCGCCATCCCGATCGCGTGGCCGGGATCATCGGCCTGCAGAATCCCCACACCCCGCATCTGCCGCACCTCTCCCCGCTGGCCGAGGCGGCGGAGATGGCGGAGCGCCATTTCTCGCACATCCATTATTTCGTCGATCGGCCCGGCGTGGCCGATGCCGCGCTCGATGCCGATCCGCGCGATTTCCTGGGCGCGGTCTTCTGGGGGCTGAGCGGCGCGCACCATCTGCTGGACATGTGGAACCACCCGCCCGGCACCGCCTATCGCGCGGCGCTGCCCGATCCGCCGCCCTTGCCGTGGGGCTGGCTGAGCGAGGAGGAAATGGAATATTATGTGTCCGAATATAGCCGCTCGGGCTTTACCGGCGGGCTGAACTGGTATCGCGCTATGGACCATCGCTGGCGGCAGCGCCGCGCCTATGAAGGCCGGCGGACCGAGGCGCCCTTCTACTTCATCGGCACCGAGCAGGACGTGGACCTGGAGGGCTTCCACGGCGACGATCCGCTGGGCGCGATCGGCCGCCACCATGCCGATGTCCGCGCGGTGGAGATGATCCCCGGCGCCGCCGGCCACCTCGTCCAGATGGAATGCCCGGAGGCGGTGAACCGGCTGATGCTCCGCTTCCTGGCCGAGCTGCGCTGACGGCGGGGCTTCCCGTCGCGGCGGAAGCGGGCGATAGTCCCGCCGGAGACAGGATCGGGCGGGGAGAGCGGATGGACTGGACCATAAGGCAGGCTTCGGCCGGGGATGCTGATCGCCTCGCCCTGATCGGCGCCGCGACCTTTCTCGAAACCTTCGCCGGCGTGCTGGACGGCACGGCGATCGTGGCCCATTGCCAGCGCGAGCACGGCCCCGATGCCTATCGGCGCCATCTGGCGGCGGGATGCCATGCCTGGCTGGCCGAGGCGAAGCCGGGCGGCGCGCCGGTGGGCTTCGCCCTCGCCGGCGCCGCCAACCTTCCGGGCGGCGCGGCCGACGGCAGCGATATCGAGCTGAAGCGCATCTACGCCCTGTCGCGCTTCCACGGTTCCGGCATCGGCGCGGCGCTGATGCGCCAGGCGGTGGATCATGCGGCCGGGCTGGGGGCGCGGCGGCTGTTGCTCGGCGTCTATGCCGGCAATGCCCGCGCGCGGGCCTTCTATGCGAAAAGCGGCTTCACGCAGATCGCCGACCGGCGCTTCCGGGTCGGCGATCGCGAATATGACGATGTCGTGCTGGCCCGGCCGGTGGAACCGGGGCGCTGACGGGGGCGGCCGGGCCTCCCGCCGCGCCCGCGCCCCGGCCCGTCATTCGTATCGCAGCGCGTGCACCGGGTTGGCGCGGGCGACGCGGAAGGCGTGGCTGCCGATCGTGGCGATCGCGATCAGCAGGGCCAGCAGGCCCGCCAGCAGGAAGGGCGCCGGCCCCAGCGTGATGCGGCTGTCGAACTCGTTCAGCCAGTTGCGCATCACCCACCAAGCGATCGGCCAGGCGACGAGGTTGGCGACCAGCACCGGCTTCGAGAACTGCCACACCAGCAGGCGGACGATATCGCGGGTGCGCGCGCCCAGCACCTTGCGGATGCCGATTTCCTTGGTGCGGCGTTCGGCGGTGAAGGTGGCCAGCCCGAACAGGCCGAGGCAGCCGACGATCACGGCCAGGATCGCGAAGGCGGCGAACATCTTCGCCCGCGCGGTTTCGGCCTGGTAAAGCTCGCGGACGATATCCTCGCTGAACTCGGCCTCGAACGGCACGTCCGGCGCCATCTGCTTCCACACCCGCTCGATCCGGCTGCGCACTTCGGCGGGGTTGCCGTGGTAGCGCACGTCCAGCACGTCGATCGCATTGTCGTTCCGGGTGAACATCAGCGGATCGATCGGCGTGCGCACCGAACGGAAGCGGGTATCCTCGACCACGCCGACGATGTTGACCGGGGTCAGCCCGTAATCCTCGCTCTCGACCATGGATGTGCGGACCTGCTTGCCCACCGCATCGGCCGGATCGGTGAAGCCCAGCCGGCGTGCGGCCAGCTGGTTGATCACGGCGTTGACGCCGCGCTTGGCCAGCGCCGCCTCGACCACGGGGTCGGACGGGAAGGGCACGGTGGCGTCGTCCACCGTCCGGTTGCGGTCCAGCTTGCGGCCGGCGATCAGCTTGATGCCCATCACGTCGAAGAATTCGGGATCGGCGACATAGGTGCCCAGATTCACCAGATCGGCCCGGCCCGGCACCTGGATGCCGCGGCTGCTGTTGTTGCGCGTGGCCACGCCGATGCTGGTGGCGGCCACCCCGGTCACGCCGTCTATCCGCGCGATCGCGTCGCGCAGCGGCTGCCGCATCGTATCCAGCTGGCGGCGGCCGAAATTGTCGATCTGGAGGATGCCGTCGCGATGATAGCCGGGGTCGGCCGTCTGGGCATAGACCGTCTGGGCATAGATCACGCCCGTGCAGATGATGAGGCCGATGGAGACGGCGAACTGCGCCACCACCAATATGCCGCGCAGCCGGCCGGAACCTTCCGCCTCGGATGCCGATCGATTGGCCTTGAGCACGCGGGCCGGCTGGAAGCGGGAGAGGAAGAAGGCCGGATAGAGCCCGCCGGCCAGGCCCACCAGCAGCACCAGCGCCACCACCGGCAGCAGGATGCCGCCCTGGCCGAAATAATGCAGCTTCAGATCGGCATCGAGGAAGCGGGAGAAATACGGCAGCGCGATCTCGGTCAGCGCCAGCGCCACCAGCATGGCGATGGCGGCGACGAGGATCGATTCGCCGATGAACTGGACGATCAGGTCCCGGCGGCTCGCGCCCAGCACCTTGCGCAGCGCCACCTCGCGGGCGCGCTGGCTGGCGCGGGCGGTGGCGAGGTTGGTGAAGTTGACGCAGGCCATGCCCAGGATCAGCAGCGCCACCAGCCCGAAGGTATAGACGGCGCGCCGGTCGTTGCCCGGCGACATCGATGCGCCCTGCGCCTCGCCCAGATGGATGTCGGCCAGGTTGACGATGCGCCAGTCCTGCTCGTCGCCGGCATTGTAGCGTATGCCGTTCAGGTCCTGGTCGGGGATGTTGCGCTTTTCCCAGGCCGGCAGCTGCGCCGCGATCGCCTTGGGATCGGTGCCGGGGCGCAGCGTGAAGAAGAACCAGCCCGATTGCCAGCCCCATTCCCGCATGAAATCGGGGGCATCGGAAAAGAAGCTCGGAAAGTCGATCCGCCCGACGATCGACAGGCGGAAGCTGCTGTTCTTCGGCACGTCCTTGATGACGCCGGTGATGCGGTAATCGGTGGCGCGGCCGCGGCTCACCATCGTCAGCGTGCGGCCCATCACGTCGGTGGTGCCGAACTGGCGGACCGCTTCCTTCTCGGTGATCACCGCCGCTCCGGCCTCGGCCAGCGCGGTGGCGGGATTGCCCTTGACGAAGGGGAAGCGGACGACGTCGAAGAACGGCCCGTCCACCAGGATCACGTCCTCGCCCATCGATGACTGGCCGTCCTTCAGGATCACCGGCGATCCCGACAGCGCGAACACCGTCTTGTCGACCTGCGGGAAATCCTTCTTCAGCCGCTCGCCCGCGACATAGGCGGTCATCTGGATGTTGAACTTCTGCCCCGTCTGCTTGGATGTGTAGAAGGACTGGAGCTCATATGTATCCTCCACGCCCGGCAGGAAGCGGTCGTAGCTCAGCTCGTAGCGGACGAAGAGCAGGATCATCAGGCAGGCGGCCATGCCGATGGCCAGCCCCAATATGTTGATCAGCGCATAGGCCCGGTTCTTGGCGAGCGAGCGGATGCCGACGGTAAGATAGTTGCGCCACATGGCCGGGCTTCCTTCCTTGGGCGTGGGCTCAGGCCGCGCGGCGGCGTTCGACGAGGACGCGCCCGTCCAGCATGTTGACGACGCGGCTCGCATAATCGGCGTGCGCGGGCGAATGGGTGACCATCACGATGGTGGTGCCGTCGCGGTTCAGCGCCTGCAGCATGTGCATCACCTCCTCGCCATGCTGGGTGTCGAGGTTGCCGGTGGGCTCGTCCGCCAGCACCAGCGCCGGCTTGCCCACCACCGCGCGGGCCACGGCCACGCGCTGCTGCTGGCCGCCGGAAAGCTGGCTGGGGCGGTGGTCGGCGCGATGCGCGATGCCCACGCGGTCCATCACCTGCTCCACCCGCTTGCGCCGCTCGGCCGCCGGGATGCCGTGATAGAGGAGGGCAAGCTCCACATTCTCGCGCACGCTCAGCTCGTCCACCAGGTTGAAGCTCTGGAAGATGAAGCCGATGTGGCGCTTGCGGATGTCGGCCAGCTTGGGCTCGGGCAGCCCCGCCACCTCGGTGTCGCGGAACTTGTAGGAACCCCCCGTCGGGCTGTCGAGCAGGCCGAGGATGTTGAGCAGCGTCGATTTGCCGCAGCCCGAAGGCCCCATGATGGCGAGGAATTCGCCCTCCAATATATCGAGGTCGATCGCGTCGAGCGCGGTCGTCTCCACGGTATCGGTGCGATAGGCGCGGGAAAGGTTGCGCAGGCTGAGCATGGGCTTTCAGTCCTTGTCCGAGAGGTCGAGCCGGGCCTTGTCCGTCAGGCCGGTATAGGGGGAGGTGACGATGCGTTCGCCGGGTTCCAGCCCGTCGAGCACCTCGATGAAATCGCTGTTGCGGCGGCCCAGGCGGACGCTGCGCTTCTCCGCGCTGCGGCCGTCGGGGGACACCACGAACACCCAGGCGCCGCCGGTGTCGTTGTAGAAGGCGCCGTTGGGGATGATGCGGGCGGGCGCGGGATCGCTCAGCGTCAGCTTCGCCTGCAGGCCCTGGCCGCGCTGGATGCCGGCGGGCTCGGGGCCCACGAACTGCAGGTCCACCTCGAACTGGCCGTCGCGCACCTGCGGATAGATCTTGGCGACCTTCAGCCGATAGGGCTTGCCGCCATGGTCCAGCACCGCCGTCTGGCCGGGCTGGATGCGGCCCAGATAGAATTCGTCGACGCCGGCGACCAGCTTGTTGCGGCCGGGGCTGTCGATCTGGCCGAGCCGCTCGCCCTGCTTCATCGACTGGCCGACCTGGATCGAAAAGGCGGTGAGCTGGCCCGAAACCGGCGCCCGCAGGTTGAGCGCATCGAGATTGGCGTTGGCGATGGCGAGGCTGGTCTGCAGCGATTCGGCCGATCGGCGGAGCTGGGCGAGCTGCTGGGATTGCAGCCGCTCGTCGGTGGCCTGCGCCACGCGCAGCACCTTCGCCCGGCGCTGCTGGAAATTATAGTCCTCGGCGGTGTCGGCGAAGGTCTTCTTGGCGACCCAGCCTTTCTCGACCAGCGCGGCCTCGCGCTCATATTGGCGGTGGGCCTTGGCGGCGGCGGCATCCGATTCGATGATGGCGCGCTGGTTGTCCAGCCGGTTGCGCTCCAGCGCCAGCTCCTGGCTGCGCATGTTGTTGAGCTGCTCGGTCACTTCCGTCTGCCGCGCCAGCACCGAAAGCTGGAGGTCGGCATTGGAAAGCACGGCGAGAAGCTGGCCCTGGACGACGGTGGCGCCGTCCTCCACCAGCACCTTCTCCACCCGGCCGCCCTCCACCGCATCCAGATAGACGGTGACGAGCGGGGTGACGCGGGCGCGCAGCGGCAGGAAATCCTCGAACACGCCCTGCCGCACCTCGCCGATGGCGACGTGCGATGCGGCCACCGTCTGGCTGCTGCCCGAAGGCGCCAGCCACCAGGCGCCGGCCAGCACCACGGCCCCGGCCGCGGCGCAGAGGCCGATCTTGATCCGCGCCGGCAGGCGCTTGCGCTCGACGATGCGGTCCATCGCGCCGCCCGAAGGCGGGGTGGCGGCGGTGTCGCCGGCATCGCTGGATTTGAGGGTTACGACAGGCATGGCCTCCGGCGTCGCAAGCTTCGTGCCAGCATCGCGATCCACGGATTTCAGCGCTTTGGCCGCCGGTCGCGGTGGCCGGGTGTCCGTTTCCGGACAGATGATGTGTCCGGTCGCGGACAGTGGCCGGCCATCGCCGCGAAACGGGCCGGCGGGCGCGGGGCCTTGCGGAAATGGCACGCTATTTGATTGTCCGGTTTCGGACAGGCCCTAGAAGGGGCGCTGGAAAGGGAGCGGAATGGCGGGCGAACGATCTTTTGACCTCTGCCTGGTGGTGGACGATGACGAGGATATCCTCCTCGCCGCGCGGCTGCTGCTGCGCCAGCTCTTCCGGGATGTGGTGACGACCACCTCGCCGGAGGAAGCGCTGGCGCTGATGCGCGCGCGTGAGCCGGATGTGATCCTGCTCGACGCCAATTTCGCGCGCGGGGCGACCGACGGGGCGGAAGGGTTCCGCTGGCTGGGGCGGATGCTGGAGGCCGATCCCCAGGCGGTGATCGTGCTCATCACCGCCCATGGCGGGGTGCAGGTGGCGGTGAACGCCATGAAGCAGGGGGCGACCGATTTCGTCACCAAGCCCTGGGCCAACGAACGCCTGCTCGCCACCGTCCGCACCGCCGCGGCGCTGCGCGCCTCGCGCCGGGAGACGGGGGTGGAAAAAGCGCGCGCCGCCGCGATCGCCGCCCCGCCGGCGGGCGAAACGCCGCTGCTCGGCCGGTCGCCGGCGATGGCGCATGTGCTGTCCCTGATCGAACGCGCCGCGCCCACCGACGCCAACGTGCTGATTCTGGGCGAAAACGGCACCGGCAAGGAACTGGTCGCGCGCGAGATCCACCGCCGCTCCCGCCGCGCCGATGGCGTCATGCTGTCAGTCGATCTCGGCGCCGTGGCGGACAATCTGTTCGATTCGGAACTGTTCGGCCATGTAAAGGGTGCCTTCACCGACGCCCGCGCCGATCGCATCGGCCGGATGCAGGCGGCGGACGGCGGCACGCTGTTCCTCGACGAGGTGGGCAATCTGCCCCTCCACCTCCAGCCCAAGCTGCTGACCGCGCTCGAACAGCGCAGGGTGACGCCGGTGGGCGCCAACCGCCCCGTCGACATCGACGTCCGCGTGGTTGCCGCCACCAACCTCGCCCCGGATCGGCTGGCCGACGAGTCTGTCTTCCGCCCGGACCTCCTGTTCCGCCTTAACACCGTGGAGATCGAACTGCCGCCGCTCCGCCGCCGGCGCGAGGATATTCCGCTGCTGCTCGATAATTTCCTGCGCTTCTACGCCCGCAAATATGGCGCGCCCGAACGCGCCGTGCCGGCCGATCTCCTGGCGGAGCTGGTCGCCTATGACTGGCCCGGCAATGTCCGCGCGTTGCGCCATGCGGCCGAACGCGCGGTGGTGCTGGCGCGGGGCGACAGCTTCGCCGTCGCCGATTTCCCGCTGCCGCGCGCCAGCGCGCCGATCCGGCTTTCGCCCGCCGCCGCCCCGCCGCCCGCGCAGGACCTCAACCTCGAACGCGCCGAGCGGCAGATGATCGAACGCGCCCTGAAGAAGCATGCCTACAATATCTCGGCCGCCGCGGCCGAGCTGGGGCTGACGCGGGGATCGCTCTATCGCAGGATGGAAAAGCATGGGCTTTAGGCGCGCCTTCGCGATCGGCCTCGCCTGGCGGGTGGCGCTGCTGCTGGCGGCGGCGATGCTGCTGATGTGGACGTTGCACCAGCCGGATCTCGGCGCCACGCGGATCGTGGCGGGCGCGGCGGTGATCGCGGCCGCCGTTCATCTCTGGGGCCATATCCGCCGCACCAACATGGAAGTGGCGCGCTTCGTTGAAAGCCTGGGCCATGGCGATCTTTCGCAGGCTTTCGGCCGGGCGGGCGCGGGCAGCGGCTTCGACGAGCTTGGCCGCACGCTCGACCAGGCGATGCGCCGGCTGCGCGAGGAACGGCTGGCGATCGCGGACGAGGGCCGGTTCGCGGCCGCGCTGGTGGATGAATCGCCGACCGCGCTCCTCACCATCGACGATGAAGGGCGGATCGATCTGGCGAACAAGGCGGCGCGCAAGCTGTTCCGCCGTGTGGCCGGAGTCCGGCGCGAGGATTTCGCCATCCACGGATCGACCTTCACCACCGCGCTGGAGGCGATCCGCCCCGGCGAGCGGCGGCTGACGACGATGCTGCTGGATGGTGCCGCCCAGCGGGCGATGCTGGTCGCCGCCGGAATCGCCCGCATGGGCGCGGAGATGCGGCTGGTTTCGGTGCAGCCGATCCAGAGCGAGCTCAACGCCGTGGAGATCGGCGCGCAGGCCGATCTGGTGCGGGTGCTGACGCATGAGATCATGAATTCGATGACGCCCGTCACCTCGCTCGCCGCCAGCGCCGCCGGGCTGATGCGCGAGGTGGATGACGGCCGCGATCCCGCGATCGGCGATGCCCGCCTGGCGGTGGAGACGCTGGCCCGGCGCGCGGCCGGGATCATGCATTTCGTGGAAACCTACCGCCAGTTCATCCGCACGCCCGAGGTGGCGGTGCGCCGCTTCGCCGGGCGGCCCTGGGCGGAGGAGATAGGCCGGCTGTTCGCGGCGTCGGCGCAGGGCGGGGACGTGCGGCTGGACGTGGCCGTGCCCGATGACATGCTGGTCGATGGCGATCCCGATCTGCTGGCGCAGGTGGCGATCAACCTCCTCAAGAACGGGGCCGAGGCGGCCGCCGGCCATGCGGCGGAGCCCGCGGTACGGCTGGAGCTGACGCCGATGCCCGGCGGCCGCACGCTGATCGCGATCACGGACAACGGCCCCGGCGTGCCGGCGGGGTTCCGCGACGACGTGTTCCTGCCCTTCTTCACCACCAAGTCCAATGGCACCGGCGTCGGTCTCAGCCTCGCCCGCCGGATCGTGGTGGCGCATGGCGGCACCATCGCGCTGGCGCCGCCGGAAGAAGCAGACGGCGCGCGCTTCGAGATTTTGATTTGAAACGGCACCGCCCGCTCCCCACGGCCACCCACGGCAATATCCTATGGGTGGCCGGGTAGGGGAGCGGGCTGGTGCCGCTACACGCCGTCGGCCCTCTCAGATGCGCGTGCGATCCCGGTGCCGATCATACGCCTTCTTCGCGACATAGCCCGCGCCGAGGGCGAGGCCGATCGGACCCAGCCGGCGCAGGCCGCCGGCCACCGCCGCGCCGATCACCGCGCCCTTGATGCCGCGGCCGCCCTCGCGCCGTTCGATCTCCCCGCCGACGAGCGCGCCAATCAACTTGCCGATCATTCCATTCCTCCGCCTTACGCGACGGAACAGCGCGTGAAGGCCCCTTGCGGTTCCGTCAAGCGGCGAGGCGGGGGATCAGGCCGCCCAGGATATCATGTGCGAGATATCGGTGCGGTCGGCCGGCTTGCGGCCGGTGCGGGCCAGCAGGTTGGACTTGATCTCGACATCGGCGGGCAGCTTGTCGACGAATTCGATCACGCGATCATATTCGGTGCGGGCGAGCTTCCACGTGCCGTCCACCCGGCGATACTGGTCGCGATAGATCGCCGTGCCTTCGGTGCGGGTGCGATCGGTGAGGTTCACGAAGATATCCTCGAGATACCAGATCCCCTCGGCCGTATCCTCGCCGGTCAGCGTGATTTCGGGCTGGTGGCCCTGGTGCATCGCCGCGCAATCGGAATTGAAGGAATTGGCTAGGAATTCCAGCATGTTTTCCCGGCCCTGCAGCTTCACCTTATAGCCGCCGCCGCGATATTCGACCGAGATGTCGTCGGTGAACATGTCGCTCAACAGGCCGATGTCGGCGGTGTCGATGCCACGGAAGTAGCGATATTTGAGGGTGCGGATATCCTCGAAATCCGAAAGCTGCTGCAGGGTGTAGGCCATGATGCTCTCTCCTAATCGCCCAAGGGCTAGACCCGGCGGCCCCCGCGCGCAATCGCGGGCGCCACTCCCATGGCCGCCCCGCGAAAGCCCGTCGCTTTCGGGGAAAGGACGGGCGGGATCGCCCGATCAGCCGATCATGGTTTCGGGCCGCACCACGCGGTCGAAGGTCGCCTCGTCCACCAGGTCGAGCGCCAGCCCCGCCTCGCGCAGCGTGAGGCCGTTGGCATGGGCATGCTTGGCGATCCTGGCGGCATTGTCATAGCCGATCTCGGGCGCGAGCGCCGTCACCAGCATCAGCGACCGATCGACCAGATCGGCGATGCGGGCGCGGTTCGCCTCCAGCCCCTCGACGCAGCGCCCGGCGAAGCTGTCCATGCCGGTCGCCAGCAGATCGATCGACCGCAGCACGTTCGCGCCGATCATCGGCTTGAAGACATTGAGTTCCAGATGCCCCTGCAGCCCGCCGACGGTGATCGCCTGATGGTTGCCGATCACCTGCGCCGCCACCATCGTCAGCATCTCGCACTGGGTGGGGTTGACCTTGCCGGGCATGATCGAGCTGCCGGGCTCGTTCGCCGGCAGGTCGATCTCGCCCAGTCCCGAGCGTGGGCCAGAACCCAATAGCCGGATATCGTTGGCGATCTTGGTGAGCGACACGGCCAGCGTCGAAAGCGTGCCGGATAAGTGGACGATCGGATCGTTGGAAGCCAGCGCCTCGAACTTGTTGGGCGCGGTCTCGAAGGCGAATCCGGTCAGCCGCGCGATCTCGGCCGCGATCGCCTCGCCGAAGCCCGCTGGCGCGTTGAGCCCGGTGCCCACCGCCGTTCCGCCCTGCGCCAGCAGCGCCATGCCGTGGCGCACCGCCGGCTCGATCCGGCGGCGGTCGCGATAGATCTGGTGGGCATAGCCGGAAAATTCCTGGCCGAGAGTGAGCGGCGTCGCATCCTGCAAATGGGTGCGGCCGATCTTGACGATATCGGCCCATTCTTTCGCCTTGGCCTCCAGCGCGGCATAAAACCGGTCGATCGCCGGGAACAGTCGCCGCTCGGCGGCGAGCGCGGCGGCGACATGCAAAGCGGTGGGAAAGCTGTCGTTGGAGGATTGGCCGCGATTCACGTCGTCATTGGGGTGGACGGGGCTCTTGCCGCCGCGCGTGCCGGTCAGCAGCTCGTTGGCGCGGCCGGCGATCACCTCGTTCACGTTCATGTTCGATTGGGTGCCCGATCCCGTCTGCCAGATGACGAGGGGGAACTGGTCGTCCAGCTTGCCGGCGGCGACCTCGGCGGCGGCGGCCTCGATCGCATCCGCCTTCTCGCCCGCCAGCCCGCGCGCCCGGTTAACGTGCGCTGCCGCCTGCTTCACGATGGCGAGCGCATGGACGATGCCGATCGGCATCCGCTCCGTGGCGCCGAAGGGGAAATTCTCGATCGAACGCTGGGTCTGCGCGCCCCAATAGGCGTCGGCGGGAACCTCGATCGCGCCCAGGCTGTCGGTTTCGGTGCGGGTAGCGGACATGCTCGTCTCCGTATGCCGGCGGACGGCCCCGCCGTGCCTGCGAAGATGGCGCGTGACGGCACCGGATTCCAGCGCCGCCCGGAAAATTCCGGGGCGCCGACGGCCGATACCGCTACGGAGGCCCGCCGGCCGCCGCTTATTTCTTGCGGGTGAAATCCACCGAGACGACGTTGGAGCCGTCCTCGATCGGCTCGGCGATCGGGGCGTCGTTGCCGGCGGCGGCGGTTTCCTGCGGCTCGTCGTCGTCCTGCGCCTGGAACTGCAGGGCGAAATTCACGGCCGGATCGACGAAGCCCGTCACCGCCGCGAAAGGAATCACCAGCTTGGCCGGCATCTGGTTGAACGAAAGGCCCACCTCGAACGCGTCGGGGCGCACCTTCAGGTCCCAGAAACGGTGCTGGATGACGATCGTCATCTCGTCCGGGAAGCGTTCCGTCAGGTGCTGCGGAATGTCCACGCCGGGCGCATGCGTCTTGAAGGTGATGTAGAAATGGTGCTGGCCGGGCAGCCCGCCATTGGCCTGCACTTCGCCGAGCACGCGGCCGACGACGGCGCGCAGGGCCTCCTGCACGATCTCGTCATAGGGAATCAGGCTGTCGGGCGGTGTCTCGCTCATGCCTGCCTTCGTGGACATTGTGCCATTCAGGGTCAATAGCCTCGTTGCGTGATCGGGTGACGACGCTATAGCGACGGCCATGCGCACGGCCACTATCCAGCGGACGACCAGCGAGACCGACATCCGCGTCGAACTGAATCTCGACGGGACCGGCAGCTATGAGGTGTCGACCGGCATCGGCTTCCTCGATCATATGATCGAGCAGCTTTCCCGCCACTCGCTGATCGACCTCAAGGTCGCGGTGAAGGGCGATCTCCATATCGATCAGCATCATACGGCGGAGGACAGCGCGATCGCGATCGGCGAGGCGCTGACCAGGGCCCTGGGCGATCGCCGGGGCATCACCCGTTACGGCACGGCCTATGCGCCGATGGACGAGACGCTGACCCGCGTCGCCATCGACATTTCGGGCCGGCCCTATCTGGTGTGGCGCACCGAATTTTCCCAGGCCCGGCTGGGCGAGATGGATTCGGAGCTGTTCGAGCACTGGTTCCACAGCTTCGCGCAGGCGGCCGGCATCACGCTGCATGTCGAGACGCTCTACGGCCGCAACAATCATCATATCGTCGAAAGCGCCTACAAGGCGCTGGCCCGCGCGCTCCGCATCGCGGTGGAGATCGACCCGCGCAAGGCGGATGCGGTGCCCTCGACCAAGGGCACGCTCGGGGGGACCGGCGGGAACGAGATCGGGGATCATGGCGGCTGAGCGCATCGCGCTCGTCGATTATGGCGCGGGCAATCTGAGATCGGTGGAAAACGCGCTCCGGGCGGCCGGGGCGGAACGGGTGGACGTCACCGCCGATCCCGCCATGGTGCTGGCGGCCGACCGCATCGTGCTGCCCGGCGTCGGCGCCTTTGCCGCCTGCATGGGCGCGCTTTCGGCGATTCCCGGCATGGTCGATGCGATGGCGGAGGCGGTGCGGGTGCGCGGCCGGCCCTTCCTGGGCGTGTGCGTGGGCATGCAGCTGCTGGCCGATGCGGGCGAGGAACATGGCCGCCATGCCGGGCTCGGCTGGATCGGCGGCACGGTGCGCGCGCTGGAACCCGCCGATCCGGCGCTCAAGGTGCCGCACATGGGCTGGAACGACGTGCGGCCCACCGGCATCGCCCCGCTGATCGAGGTGGGCGAGGCCTATTATCTCCACAGCTTCGCCTTCGACGGCGTCGATCCCGCGCATCTGGCGGCGACCACCGATCATGGCGGCCCGGTGACGGCGGCGGTGGCGCGCGACACGATCGTCGGCGTGCAGTTCCACCCGGAAAAGAGCCAGGCCTACGGCCTCGCCTTCCTCGCCCGCTTCCTCGGCTGGCGGCCGTGAACGGGCAAGCGGGGCGACAGCATCGTGCAGGATAACAGGAAGATGGGTCGAACCGCATGAGCCTTATCGTCTTTCCCGCCATCGATCTGAAGGACGGGCAGGTCGTGCGCCTGGCCGAAGGCGATATGGCCCGCGCCACCGTCTATGGCGACGATCCGGCGGCGCAGGCGGCGATCTTCGCGGAAGCGGGTGCCGATCATCTCCACGTCGTCGATCTGGACGGCGCCTTTGCCGGCCGCGCGGTGAACGCCGATGCGGTCGAAGCGATCATCCGCGGCTTCCCCGGCAAGGTGCAGGTGGGCGGCGGCATCCGCGATCGCGCGGCGGTCGATCGCTGGCTGGGGCTCGGCGTCGATCGGGTGGTGATCGGATCGGCGGCGCTCGACGATCCCGAATTCGTGAAGCAGGCCGCGCGCGATCTGCCCGGCCGCATCGTCGTCGGCGTCGATGCGCGCGACGGCATGGTCGCCACCCATGGCTGGGCGGACGTGTCCGACGTGCCGGTGGTGGAGCTGGCCCAGCGCTTCGCCGATGTCGGCGTGGCGGCCCTGCTCTTCACCGATGTCGGCCGCGACGGCCTGCTCAAGGGCTGCAATGTCGATGCGACGGTCCGCCTGGCGCGGCACACGCGGATCCCGGTGATCGCCTCGGGCGGCGTCGCCGATCTCGGCGACATATTGGAACTGGCCCGCAATGCGAGCGAGGGGATCGAAGGCGTCATCACCGGCCGCGCCCTCTATGACGGCCGGCTCGATCTGCGCGCGGCGCTTTCGGTGGCGCGGGGATGACGGTCCGCACCCGGATCATCCCCTGCCTCGACGTGGCCGGCGGCCGCGTCGTCAAGGGCGTGAACTTCGTCGACCTCGCCGATGCCGGCGATCCCGTGGAGCAGGCGCGCGTCTATGACGCGGCCGGGGCGGACGAGCTTTGCTTCCTCGACATCACCGCCACGCACGAAGGGCGCGGCACCATCCTCGATGTGGTGGCGCGCACCGCCGCCGTCTGCTTCATGCCGTTGACGGTGGGCGGCGGCGTCCGCAGCGCCGATGATGCGCGCGCCCTGCTGCTGGCGGGCGCGGACAAGGTGGCGGTGAATTCCGCCGCCGTCGCCCGGCCGGAGCTCGTCGCCGAAATGGCCGAGCGGTTCGGCGCGCAATGCGTGGTGGGCGCGGTGGATGCCCGCGCGGTGGCGCCCGGCCGGTGGGAGATCTTCACCCATGGCGGCCGCAAGCCCACCGGGATCGATGCCGTTGCCCATGCCGTGCGGCTGGCGGAACTGGGCGCGGGCGAGCTGCTCGTCACCTCGATGGACCGGGACGGCACGCGCGACGGCTATGATCTGGCGCTCACCCGCGCGATCGCGGACAGGGTGCGCGTGCCGGTGATCGCCAGCGGCGGCGTCGGCGCGCTCGACCATCTCGTCGCCGGGGTGGTGGAAGGCCATGCCAGCGCCGTGCTCGCCGCCTCGATCTTCCATTTCGGCCAGCATTCCATTGCCGAGGCCCGCGCCGCGCTGCGCGCCGCCGGCCTGCCCGTCCGCGCGTGATTGACGGCGGCGGGGGGCACGCGGCAGTTAGGCACATGGCCGATACCCTCACCCGCCTGGAAGCCACCGTCCGCGCCCGCAAGGGCGGCGATGCCGCGACCTCCTATGTCGCTCGCCTGTTCACGCGCGGGCGGCCCAAGATCGCCCAGAAACTGGGGGAGGAGGCGGTGGAGACCGTGATCGCGGCCATGGCCGGCGATCGCGCGGAGGTGATCAAGGAATCCGCCGACCTCCTGTTCCACCTCACGGTGCTGCTGGCGGAGATGGACGTGCCGCTGGCCGACGTGCTGGCCGAGCTCGATCGGCGCGAGGGCCTGTCCGGTCTCGCCGAAAAGGCGGCGCGGCCGGCGGAATAGGATAATCAAGGAACGGAAAGATGCCGATCGACGCCACCCAACCCTATGACGACGGCAATATCTTCGCCAGGATATTGCGGGGCGAGCTGCCGGCGAAGCGCGTCTATGAGGATGATTTCGCTCTGGCTTTCCACGATATCAATCCGCAGGCGCCGACCCACATATTGGTGATCCCCAAGGGCGCCTATGTCTCGTGGGACGATTTCAGCGCCAGGGCGAGCGATGCCGAGATCGCCGGCTTCGTCCGCGCCGTCGGCCAGGTCGCGCGCGCGGCCGGGCTGGTGGAGCCGGGCTACCGCCTCCTCGCCAATACCGGCCTCGACAGCCATCAGGAGGTGCCGCACCTCCACGTCCATATCTTCGCCGGGCGGCCGCTGGGGCCGATGCTCGCCCACATATAATCTGTTGCGCGGTGAAGATTAGCCTTTAGGCTCACGCCAACGTCATTCCGGGCGCGGCCGCGCATTGCCGCAGCCCGTCTGCTTCGGGGAAAGCACCTCATGATATTCGGGCGCGTCAAATCACTCGACGCCATTCTGCGAACCGCAGAGAAAAAATCGCTGCACCGCTCGCTGGGCGCGCTGCAGCTCACCTTGCTCGGCGTCGGCGCCATCATCGGCACCGGTATCTTCGTCCTCACGTCGGAAGCGGCGCAGAAGGCCGGGCCGGGCATGATGATCAGCTTCGTCATCGCCGGCGCGGTCTGCGCGGTGGCGGCGCTCTGCTATTCGGAACTGGCGTCGATGGTGCCGGTCTCGGGATCGGCCTACACCTATACCTATGCGGTGATGGGCGAATTGCTCGCCTGGCTGGTGGGCTGGGCGCTCGTCCTCGAATATGCGGTCGCGGCATCGGCGGTGTCGGTCGGCTGGTCCGGCTATTTCGTCGGGCAGATGCGGGGCTGGTTCGGCATCGATCTGCCGCCGGAACTGGTCAGCGGCCCGTTCGCGGGCGGCATCATCAACCTGCCGGCGGTGGTGATCGCGATGCTGATCACCGCGCTCCTGATCCGCGGCACCACCGAAAGCGCGCGGGTGAATGCGGTCCTCGTCGCCATCAAGGTGACGGCGCTCACCATCTTCATCGTCCTCGCCATCCCGGTGATGCGGATGGAGAATTTCGAACCCTTCACGCCGATGGGCTGGGCGGGCAGCAACGGCGCCGGCGTGATCGGCGCGGCGGCCTCGATCTTCTTCGCCTATGTCGGCTTCGATGCGGTCTCGACCGCGGCGGAGGAGACCAAGAACCCGCAGCGCAACGTGCCGCTGGGCCTGATCGGATCGCTGGCGATCTGCACCATCTTCTACATGCTGGTGGCGGCAGGCGCGATCGGATCGCCGCTGGGGTCGCAGCCGGTGATGAGCGCGCTGGGCGACTGGCTGGCGCCGGGATCCAAGGAACTGGCCGATCGCTGCCAGGTGCTGGCCGGCATCGGCAGCGAGCCGCTCAGCTGCTCCAAGGAAGCGCTGGCGCACGTGCTGCGCGAGATCGGCTATTTCAAGGTTGGCAACCTGATCGGCCTCGCCGCCTTCCTGGCGCTGCCGTCGGTGATCCTGGTCATGATCTACGGCCAGACGCGCATGTTCTTCGTGATGTCGCGCGATGGCCTGCTGCCGGAACGGCTGTCCACCGTCCACCCGACCTGGAAGACGCCACATATCATCACCGCGATCACCGGCATCGGCGTCACCCTGGCGGCCGCCTTCCTGCCGGTGGGCAAGCTCGCCGACATCGCCAATGCCGGCACGCTCTTCGCCTTCATCGCGGTCGCGATCGCGGTCGTGCTGCTGCGCCGCCGCGATCCGGCCCGCCACCGCCCGTTCCGCACGCCGGCGCTCTGGTTCGTCGCGCCGGCGACGGTGATCGGCTGCGTCGGCCTCTATCTCAGCCTGCCGTTCGAGGCGCAGATGGTGCTGCCGATCTGGGGCGGCGTCGGCCTCATCCTCTACTTCGCCTATGGCTATCGCAAGAGCCATGTCGGCCGGGGCCTCGTCGAGGTGCCGGAGCTGGACGCCGATGCCCCGCCCTCGCCGGGCGAGGTGGAGCGGCCGTTCAACAGCTGACCGGACAAGCCTCCGGCAAAGAAAAAGGCCCGCCCCCGGACAAGGGGCGGGCCTTTCTCGTTTTCGGGGCGGTGCGGCCCGGCCTATTCGTGGCTGCGGCCGAAATCGGGGCGGGCGTCGTCCTGCCCCTGCTCGATGATCGAACGGCGGATCGCTCGGGTGCGGGTGAACAGGTCGAACAAGGCGTCGCCGTCCCCCCAGCGGATCGCGCGCTGGAGCGCGGTCAGGTCCTCGGAGAAACGTTGGAGCATCTCCAGCACCGCATCCTTGTTGGCCAGGAACACGTCGCGCCACATCGTCGGGTCGGATGCGGCGATGCGGGTGAAATCGCGGAAGCCGCCGGCCGAATATTTGATCACCTCGCTCTGCGTCACCTCCTCCAGGTCGGAAGCGGTGCCGACGATGGTATAGGCGATCAGGTGGGGCAGGTGGCTGGTGATGGCGAGCACGAGGTCATGGTGCCGCGCGTCCATGATCTCCACCTTCGCGCCCAGCCCTTCCCAGAAGGCGGTGAGCCGGACGATGGCGGCCTCGCCCGCGCCTTCGGGCGGGGTGAGGATGCACCAGCGGCCGTGGAACAGCGTGGCGAAGCCCGCGTCCGGCCCGCTATTCTCGGTGCCGGCCACCGGATGGGCGGGGATGATGGTGGCGCCGGGCAGGGCCGCCTGCAGCGCGGCCTCCACGCCCGCCTTGGACGATCCGACGTCGCTGACGATCGCGTCCGCCGGCAGGTCCGCCGCGATCGCCGCCGCCACCGTCGCCATCGCGCCCACCGGCACGCACAGGATCACCAGATCGGCATCGGTGACGGCCGCGCCCGGCGTATCGGCGACATCGTCGACAAGGTCGATCGCCACCGCCCGCGCGCGGACGCCGGGATCGGCATCATGGCCGGTCAGCCGCACCGTCGGCATGTGCTGGCGCACCGCGCGGGCGATCGAGGAGCCGATCAGCCCCAGCCCGATGATCGAAACCCGCGCGAACGGCAGCATCAGGCCGCCTCGGTCGCGCTCGCGCCGACGATCCGGCGCAGCGCGTCGGCCAGGCCGCGCGTCTCCGCCTCGGTCCCGATCGATATGCGCAGCGCCTGCGGCAGGCCCTGGCCGGGCAGCCAGCGGACGATATAGCCGTGATCCATCAGCGCCTTATAGGCCTGCTCCGCCGTCACCTCGCCTTCGAACAGGACGAGGATGAAATTGGCCTTGGAGGGCACCGCGCGCAGGCCGGCATTGCCGAGGCTCGCGATCTCGCCCTCCAGCCAGGCGCGCCAGCGATCGTTATGCGCGCGGCTGTGGGCGACGAAGGCCTTGTCCTCCAGCGCCGCGACCGCCGCCATCTGGCCGGCGGTGGTGACGTTGAAGGGCGCGCGGATCTTGTGCATCGCCTGGATCACCGGCGCCGGGCCGTAACCCCAGCCGATCCGTTCCGCCGCCAGCCCGAAGATCTTGGAAAAGGTGCGCGTCACCAGCACGTTGGATGCGGTCTGCGCCAGCTCGAAGGCGCCGTCGTCATCGGCGGGATCGAGATATTCGGCATAGGCCTGGTCGACGACGAACAGGCAGTCCGAAGGCAGGCCGGCATGCAGGCGCATCAGGTCCGCGCTCGGGATGAAGGTGCCCGTCGGATTGTTGGGATTGGCGATGAAGACGACGCGGGTGCGATCGGTGACATGCGCCAGCAGCGTATCGACATCGGTGGCGAAATCCGTGTCCGGCGCCTCCACCGGCGTCGCGCCCACGCGGCGCGCGGCGATGGGATAGACGGAAAAGCCGTAGCGGACGAACAGCACCTCGTCGCCCACGCCGGCGAAGGCGCCGGCGGCGAGGTGGAGCACCTCGTCCGATCCGGTGCCGTGGATCACGCGCGCGGGATCGAGGCCATAATGCGCGGCGATCGCCTCGCGCAGCGCGACCGCGCCGGCATCGGGATAACGATCGAGCGACGCGGCCCCGGCGGCGAAGGCGGCCCGCGCCGCTTCGCCCGTGCCGAGCGGATTCTCGTTCGAGGAAAGCTTGGCGACCTTGCGGCCGTCATCGGTGGTGGACCGGCCGGGCACATAGGGCGCGATGGCATCGATCCAGGGCTTGGGGGCAGGCGCAGTCATGGCCCGCGCTTTAGCGCAGCGATGCGGGGAAATACATAGCATCGGGCGGCCTTGCGGTAGCATATTTACGCGACACGCGAATCATGCCAGCAGACGGCGTTCAACTTGGGGGTTGGTAATGAGGCTTAAGCTTTTACTTGGGGCGATGTTGTTGGCGGGGACGGTGCAGGTGCAGGCGCAAACCACGCCGGCGCCACAGGACAATCCCGACGCACCCGAACGGACGGCGGACAACGAGGATCGAATCGTCTGCAAGCGCTTCCAGAAGATCGGCTCGCTCGTCGCATCCTATAAGACCTGCAAGACCGTGCGGGAATGGCGGCGGGAGCGCGATAATATCCGGACCAATAGGGGGGGCGGTGCGTGCGGCGGAACTGCCGAAACGGGGATGTGCGGCGGTTCATAGGAATAATATTGAATAAGATCGCGCGTTCGCGGCCAACCGGATAACTATGCTTTAGCCGTATCTTGGCAACCGCGACACTTCGCCGCGCCGCGGCCTCGCTTCATGGCGGCGGCGGGCCGGATGCGTTTTTCGCAAGGAACCGGCGCGCGCCTTGCCGCATTGCAGCATCGTCCAGAGGCGGAGGCTGCATTGATGACATCATCCGAACTGCGCGCGCATGCCGACCGCTGTCGCGATGTCGCGCGGAGCTTGCCGGCCGGGGCGTGCCGGCAGGTGCTGATCGATGCCGCGCGGGATTATGATCGCCGTGCCGACAGGCTCGACCTGCTGGCGCGCACTCCGGTGGCGCGCTGGCTGGATCGGTGGGACCATCGGCCCGGATCGGAGATTCCGAACCGGGCGCGCCTCGCTTAAGGACAGGATTCCCAGAGGCTTGTGGGCTCAGCGCAGCGCCGGCAGCCAGGCGTTGGCGGCGTGGATCGCCACGCCGACCAGGCCGCCCACCACCGTGCCGTTGATGCGGATATATTGAAGGTCGCGGCCGACGGCGGCTTCCAGCCGGTCGGTCACCGTCCGTGCATCCCAGCCGCGGATCGTATCCGAAACCAGCCGGACGATCGAATCGCCATAGGCGGCCACCGCGCCCACCGTGGCGCGGCGGGCGAACTGGTTGATGGTGCGGCGCAACCGTTCATCCTGTTGCAGCGTCTCGCCCAATTGGCGCAGCGCCTCGCCCAGGCGGCCGGCCATCGCCGCGTGGGGATCGCGCGCGGCGTTGAGCAGCGCCTCGCGCGCCTGCCGCCACAGGCCGTCGATCCAGGCCGCCACCGCCGGATTGGCGATGATCTCCGCCTTGAACGCGGCCACCTTCGCCTGCATCGCCGGATCATGCTGGAGGTCGAGCGCCAGCGTGGCGAGACCCTCCTCCGCCTTGGCGCGAAGCGGATGGGTTGGGTCCTCCGCCATCTCGGCGAGCAGCTTGTTGAGCCCGTCGACGATGGCGTTGGCCAGCCGCTCATCCAGCCCCGTCCAGCGCATGATCGCGCCGGCGCGCTTGTGCACCATGTCGCGGATCATCGCTTCATTGGCTTCCAGCGTCCGCGCGGCCCACAAGATGATGCCGTCGAGCAGCGGCACATGGCGGTCCTCGGCGATGGCGGCCCGCAGCGACTGGCCTAGCAGCGGCGCGATATCGAGCGCCTTCAGCCGCGCGGCCACGGCGCCCTTCACCATGCCGCCCAGCCTCTGGTCGTCCAGCGATTCGAGGATGGATGCGGCCAGTTTGGACGCGCCTTCGCGCAGCCGTCCTTCGCCCGAAGGCGGCTGGGCGAGGAAACGGCCCGCCGCGGCCGCCACGTCCGCCCGCCGCAGCCGGCGCGCGACCACCGAGGGGATCAGGAAATTATCCCGCAGGAAGGTGGCGAGCGCGCCGCCGATCCTGTCCTTGTTGCGGGGGATGATGGCGGTGTGGGGAATGGGCAGGCCCAGCGGGTGGCGGAACAGCGCGGTGACGGCGAACCAGTCGGCCAGCCCGCCGACCATCGCCGCCTCGGCAAAGGCGCGGACATAGCCCCAGGCCGGCATCCCCCGCGCTTCCTGGCTGCGCGCCAGCACATAGGTGGCGGCCATGGCGACAAGCAGCCCGGTGGCGACGATCCGCATCCCGCGCGTTCCCCCCTGGGCGGGGTTGAAACGGTCGAGTCCGATACGCGCGAGCAATGCCATGTCCGTAACAATGACCGTTACGGCCGAAGGTTCAAGGCGGGGCGGTGTTTTCCTGCCGGGGCGAGGGGGCGGAGCATGGGCGCCGCCCCCATTTCCGTCACTCGGCCGGCTGCGGCGCGGGCCGGCCTTCCTCGCGCGGCTCGTTGTTGGTGAGCCAGCGGCTGAGCTTCGGCGCCAGCCGGCTTTCGAAGCCGATCGCCAGGCTGAAGGCGGCCGGCACGATCACCAGCGTCAGCAAGGTGGAAAGGATCAGGCCGCCGATCACGACGATGCCCATCGGCGCCCGCCAGCTGCCGTCGCCGGAGATCGCCAGCGCCACCGGCAGCATGCCGGCGACCATCGCCACCGTCGTCATCACGATCGGCTGGGCGCGCTTGTGGCCGGCGTCCATGATCGCCTCGAACTTGGGCACGCCCTTGTACATCTCCTCCAGCGCGAAATCGACGAGCAGGATCGAGTTCTTGGCGACGATGCCCAGCAGCATCAGCAGGCCGATCAGCACCGGCATGGAGATGGGGTTGCCGGTGAGGTGGAGGGCGAGGCCGCCGCCCAGCGGCGCCAGCAGCAGCGACCCCATGTTCACCAGCGGCGGCATGATCCGCTTGTAGAGCAGCACCAGCACCGCGAAGACCAGGAACACGCCCGCGATCACCGCGATGATGAAGTTGTTGACCAGCTCGGCCATCATCTTGGTGTCGCCGAAGGACACGCGCTCCACGCCCTGCGGCAGGTTCTTCATCGTCGGCAGCGCGTTGATCTCATTCTCTGCGGTCACGGCGCCGGGCGCCAGATCGGCGCTGATGACGATGCGGCGATTCTGGTTGAAGCGCCGCAGTTCCGACGGTCCCGCGCCGAACCCGATCTCGGCCACCACCTTCAGCGGCACCGATCCGCCGTTGGCGGTCGGCACGGGCAGGTTCTCGATCGTCGAAAGATCGCGCCGCGATGCTTCCTTCAGCGCCACCCGGATCGGAATCTGGCGATCGCTGAGCGAGAATTTCGCGACATTCTGGTCGATATCGCCCTGGGTGGCGATGCGGATCGTCTGGCTGAGCGCGGCGGTCGTCACGCCCATGCTGGCGGCGAGATCAAGGCGCGGCTTGATCGTGATTTCAGGCCGCTGCAGATCGCCATCGACGCGCGGCGCGCGCAGCTGCGGCAGGTGCGCCATCTCGGCGACCAGCCTGTTGGCGGTCGCGTTCAGCTTGTCCGGATCGCTGCCCGCCAGCATCACGGTGATGTCGCGGCCAAGCCCGCCCGATTGCGAACGGAAGCTGACACGGGCGTCGGGTATGTCGCGCAGCTTGGGCGCCAGCGCACGCTCGAATTCCACGCTGGTGCGTTTCCGATCCTTCTTGAGCGTGATGAAGACATTGGTATCGGAACCGACATTCACGTCGGCGAAGGCGGCGGCCACCTCGGGCGCCTCGTTCAATATGTCGGTGACGTGCTGGGCGACCGCCTTGGTCTGCTCCAGCGTCGCGCCCGGCACCATCTGGATCTGCACCTGGCTGTAATCGGTGTTGATCGTCGGCTGGTTGGTGAACGGCAGCGTCATGAAGGTGAAGATCATCGCCACGAAGGAAAGCGCGCCGATGCCCATCGTCTTCCAGCGGTTGGTGATCGACCAGTGCAGCGCCCGCATATAGGCGTCCATCAGCCAGCCCTCGCCATGGCTTTCCTCGCCATGGGCCTTGAGGAAATAGGCCGCGATCATCGGGGTGATGAGGCGCGCGACCGCGAGGCTGAGCAGCACGGACACCACGACCGTGAGGCCGAACTGCTTGAAGAACTGGCCGGATATGCCACCCATCACGCCCACGGGCAGGAACACCGCGACGATCGCCATCGTCGTCGCCAGCACGGCGAGGCCGATCTCGTCGGCGGCGTCGATCGCGGCCTGATAGGCCGTCTTGCCCATGCGCATGTGGCGGACGATATTCTCGATCTCCACGATCGCGTCGTCCACCAGCACGCCCGCCACCAGGCTGAGCGCGAGGAGGCTTACCGTGTTGAGCGTGAAGCCCATCAGGTCCATGAACCAGAAGGTGGGGATGGCGGAAAGCGGGATGGCCAGCGCCGCGATCACGGTGGCGCGCCAGTCGCGCAGGAACAGGAAGACCACGATCACCGCCAGCACGGCGCCCTCGATCATCGCATGGATGGCGGAGGTATATTGCTCGCGCGTATATTCGACGCTCGTATAGAGCTCGGTGAACTTGATCTTGGGATTTTCCTTCTCGATCTTCGCCAGCATCGCCTTGGCTTCGTCATAGACGGCCAGGTCGGATGCCCCCTTCGACTTCTCCAGCGCGAAGCTCAGCACCTGCCGGTTGTTCATCATCGCGACCGAGCGCTGCTCGGCATAAAGATCGCGGACGTCGGCGATGTCGGCGAGCTTGATCGAGCGGCCGTCGCCGACGGCGATCTGCGACTGGCCCAGCTCGTAGGCGTTGCGGGCGTTGCCCAGCACGCGCACGGACTGTTCGGCGCCGGCGATCTCCGCCCGGCCGCCGGCCGCGTTCACGTTGGTCTGGCGGAGCTGGGCGTTGACCTGCGCGGCGGTAAGGCCCTGCGCCTGCAGCTTGACCGGATCGAGGATCACGCGGATCTCGCGGCTCACGCCGCCGCCGCGCCGCACCGCGGACATTCCGGGAATGGTCAGCAGCCGCTTGGCGACGGTATCATCGACGAACCAGCTCAGTTCCTCGAGCGTCATGTCGACCGCTTCGGCCGAGACATAGGCGATCGGGCCGCCGTCCACGTCGACGCGCTCGACCTGCGGCTCCAATATGCCTTCGGGCAGGTCGGAACGGATGCGGGCCAGCGCGTCGCGCACGTCGTTGACGGCGCGGTCCACCGGCGTGCCGATGTGGAACTGCACGAAGGTGCGCGAATTGCCCTCGCTCACATAGGAGGACATTTCGTCGACGCCGTTGATGCCGCGGATCGCGGCCTCGACGCGCTGCGTCACCTGCGTTTCCAGCTCGGTCGGGGCCGCGCCCGGCTGGGAGATGACGACCTGCGCGGCCGGGAAGCTGATGTCGGGATTCTGGTTCACGTCCAGCCGGCTGAACGCGATCATGCCGGCCAGCGTGAGCGCGATGAACAGCACGATCGGCGCCACCGGATTGCGGATGGCCCAGGCGGATATATTGCGGAAGTCCATTTATCTTCGCCTTTTACCGCCGGCCGTTACGGCCGCGCCTTCGCGCGTTCGGGAATCACCTTGTCGCCGGGATTCAGGAAGGCGCCGGCGGAAAGCACGACATGCTCGTTGCCCGTGAGCCCGGAAAGGATGGCGATCCCGGCATTGGAAACGGCACCCGTCTTCACGTCGCGGCGCACCACCTTGTTCTCGCCATCGACGATATAGACGAAATTGCCCTTCTCGTCGCTCTGCACGGCGGATTCGGGGAGCAGCGGCGCCTGGACATGGCCGCTGGTGATTTCCGCCGCGGCAAAGCCGCCGGGGCGCAGCGCCTTGTCGTAATGGAGCGCGATGCGCACCGTGCCCTGCCGGGTCAGCGGATCGATCACCGGCGAAAGCTGCCAGATCTGGCCGGTGAAGCTGGTGGTGGTGCCCACCGGCGTCACCAATGCGGTCTGGCCGACCGCGAGCGTCGCGAGATCGCTTTCGGCCAGGCGGGCCAGCATCTCCATCTCGCCGCCCTTGGCCATGCGGAACAGCGCGGTGCTGGCCGAGCTCACGATCTGGCCGGGTTCCACCGCGCGGGCGAGGACGAGGCCGGCCTCCGGCGCGCGGATGTCCAGGCGGCCCAGCCGGGCGTTCATCTCATTATATTGGGCGCTGGCCAGCCGCACCTTGGCGAGGGCCGCGTCGCGCGTGGCCGTCTTGCGTTCGATATCGGCCTGGCTCACGAAGCCGCGCGCCACCAGCTTCTGGGCGCGTTCCAGCTCGTTCTGGGCCAGCCGGGCATCGGCCTCGGCCGCGGCGATCTGGGCATGCATCTGCGCCGATTGCTGGACCTGCACCTGCCGGTCGACCGTCGCCAGCACCTGGCCCTTGCTCACCCAGTCGCCCGGTTCGACGAGCACGCGGGTGACGATGCCGCCCTCGCCCGCCACGCCGACGGGCATTTCGCGCCGCGCGGCCAGATTGCCGGTGGCGGAGATGAGGTTGGTCACGCTCTGGCGGCCGGGGGCGACCACGGTGACGCGGGGCAGGGACGGCCCCTGGGCGGCCGGTCCTTCGCCGCCGCGCAGGGCGAAGAAGGCGATCAGCGCCAGCACCGCCACCGCGATGCCCGCCAGAATCAGCAGCTTGCGCCGCCGGCCGTTCCCCACATCCTGGCCGCCCTCGACGGATTCGATCGTCTCCATCCGCTTGCGCCAGAAACCCTGTTCGACGTTCATCGCCTTCATCTTTCCACCCTGCGGCACACGGCCCCACGCCTATCCGCCGCCCGCTGTATTATCTGAATATATCACCCACCTCAAGCGCCCACCGCAAGCGGGTATTTTCGTTGCCGCTCCTTACCACGTCTTTCGCGCACAGGAAGGTACGGATCGGCCCGATTTTCGCTTGTCAGGCGCTTCGCGGCGGGGCCAGATGCCGGAACGGGCGCACCGAAAACCAGAATATGGGAACCAGAACAATGAATCATGGGGTGATGGGGTGGCTGCTGATCGGGCTGGTGGCCGGCGTGCTGGGCAAGCTGCTGATGCCGGGGCGCGATCCCGGCGGATTCGTGGTGACGATCCTGCTCGGCATCGCCGGCGCGCTGCTGGCGGGCTATGTCGCGGTGATATTGGGGCTTGGCGTCGATGGCTGGATGCGCCAGTTCGGCGCGGCCACGCTGGGGGCGATCGCGCTGCTGGTCCTCTACCGGATCATCATGCACGTCCGCAGCCGTTGACGGCAATCCCCTGAAATCTTTCAGCCGGCTGTCGGCATCGTTCAGCCGGCAGCCAGCGGCGCGGTGGAAGAAGCCGTGCCGAAACGGCCGCCAGTTCCGGCGGCGTTCCGACCAGGGAGCAGCATATGGCGGGCATGAAGGCGATGATGGCGATGGCGGGCGTCGCGGCGGCCGGGACGATGGGGCTCGCGGCCGCGGCCCATGCCCAGGCGGCGCCGACGGCGACGATCCAGGGCACCCGGCTGGACGTGGTGGCCGAAGGCGAGGTGACGCGCGTTCCCGATATCGCCACGATCAGCGCCGGCGTCGTCACCCAGGCGCCCACGGCGGGGGCGGCGATGTCGGAAAATGCCGAACGCATGGCGGCGGTGGTCGCGGCGCTGCGCAAGGCCGGCGTGGCCGATCGCGACATCCAGACGAGCACGCTCAACCTCAGCCCGCAATATCGCTATGGCGACAACAAGCCGCCGGTCATCACCGGCTATCAGGCGTCCAACCAGGTGAGCATCCGCTTCCGCGACGTGAAGCGGTCGGGCGCGATCCTCGATACGCTGGTGGCGCAGGGCGCGAATCAGATCAGCGGCCCGGCCCTGTCCGTGGACAAGCCGGAGGCCGCGCTGGACGAGGCCCGCGCCGCCGCGATCCGCACCGCGCGGGATCGCGCCGCCCTCTATGCCCAGGCGGCCGGGCTCCGGGTGAAGCGGATCGTCTCGATCAGCGAGCAGGGCGGGGGCTATCAGCCGCCCATGCCGATGGTGCGGATGGCGGCGATGAAGGCCGAGGCCGCCGACACGGCGGTGGAAGCGGGCGAGCAGAGGCTCAGCGTCAGCGTCGCCGTCAGCTTCGAGCTGGAATAAGGCCTGCCCGAATGGCGGATGAGGGCCGCGCCGGCGAAAGCCGGCGTGGCCCTTTCCGCATCGGAAGGGTCAGCGGACGCTGCCGCGCCGCACCAGGTTGACGATCGCCAGCAGCACGATCGCGCCTAAGAGTGACACCAGGAACGAATAGAGCGACAGGCCCGCATTGTTGATCGAACCGCCGGTGAAGATCAGCCCGCCGATGAATGCGCCGACGATGCCGACGATGATGTTCAGGAAAATGCCCTGCTGGGCATCCGTCCGCATCACGATGCTGGCGAGCCAGCCGATGATTCCACCCATGATCAGCCAGAGAATGAAGTTCATCTTGCCCTCCTTGGCCGGCACGCGATGCGGGGGCAGTGCGCCGTCCGGGCGTGCGGCTCCTCATGCTGATACGCTTGGGTAACGAATTTGGTTCCCTGGAAGGCGTCGAACGGAGCCGATCCATGTCCCGTCGCGGGCATAAAAAGACCCGCCGGCATCGCGGCCGGCGGGTTCGGAACCGGCGGAGCGAGGGGCCCCGGCCGCCGGCGGCGAAGGATTGGATGGAAAAGCGGGCGCGCGGCCCCTCAATATTTCTGCTGGCGCTCGTACAGCGACTTGTAATGCTGGATGCGCGTCACCCGCAGGCCCGGCATGCCGGACCGGTCGACCGCGCGCTGCCAGCCGGCGAATTCCTCCACCGTCAGGCCGTAGCGCTCGCACACCTCGTCGACGCTCAGCAGACCGCCATTCACCGCCGCGACGACCTCCGCCTTCCGGCGCACCACCCAGCGGGTCGTGCTCGGCGGCGGCAGCGTCTCCAGCGTCAGCGGCTCGCCGAGCGGGCCGATAACCTGGGCTGGGCGGATCTTCTGGTTTTCGATCATACTTAACCTCGAACTCGGCCGTTTTCGGCCTTGAGTGATTGCAGGAGCACCTAATAGCTTCGTCTCGTTGAACGAAGCCTAACGCGTGACGGTAAAGGCGATCTTTACAAAGGTTTACACCTCATCCTCTTCGGGGCCGCGCCGGCGTGCGGCCAACGGGTTGAAACTGCCGCCCAATGCATCGGGCGCGGCGGACCAGCCGCGATCGGCGGCCAGCAGCGTCACCAGCATGTCCACGGGATCGGCCTCGACGGGCGCGGGCGCGGGCAGGCGCGCGGCGACACGCGCCGTCGGCGTCGATGCCTGGGCGGCCGCGAGCCCCGCGATCAGCCGCGCGTGGGTGATGCGGATGTTGGTCCGTCCCGTCACGATGGCGCGCAGCGCGGCCCCGTGAAGGGAGAAGCTCAAATCCATCGGGCGGCTGCCCTCCTTCTGCCGTTCGACCCTGTTTGGCGGGCATGTTAGGGCGGATGTCTGAAGGCCCGGTAAAGGCGATGCGGTTTTGTTTGCGCCGCCGATACCCTATGTGGGCGGCCATGAACGTGGATTTCCAGCTTACGGGTTTCGAGTCGGGCGCATCGCTCAAGGGCGCGCGGATCGTCGTCGCCATGTCCGGCGGGGTCGACAGCTCGGTCGTGGCCGCGCTCGCGGCGAAGAGCGGCGCCGAGGTGATCGGCGTCACCCTCCAGCTCTACGATCACGGTGCCGCCACCGGCCGCACCGGCAGCTGCTGCGCGGGGCAGGATATCCGCGACGCCCGCGCCGTCGCCGACAGGCTGGGCATTGCGCATTATGTGTTCGATTATGAAAGCGCCTTCCGCCAGGGCGTGATCGATCGCTTCGCCGACGATTATATGGCCGGGCGCACCCCCATACCCTGCGTGCGCTGCAATCAGGGGGTGAAGTTCACCGATCTGTTCGGCATTGCCCGCGATCTCGGCGCCGATTGCCTGGCGACGGGCCATTATGTGCGGCGCGTGATCGGCGCCAACGGCCCGGAGCTACACCGCCCGGCCGATCCCGCCCGCGACCAGAGCTATTTCCTGTTCGCCACCACGCGCGCGCAGCTCGATTATCTGCGCTTTCCGCTGGGCGACCTGCCCAAGCCCCGCGTGCGGGAGATCGCGGCGGAGCTGGGCCTGGGCGTCGCCGCCAAGCCCGACAGCCAGGATATCTGCTTCGTGCCCGACGGCGATTATGCCGGCGTCGTCCGCAAGATCCGGCCGGAGGCGGAAGAAAGCGGCGATATCGTCGACCTCGAAGGCCGCGTCATCGGCCGCCATCGCGGGCTGATCCATTATACGGTCGGCCAGCGGCGCGGGCTGGAGATTGGCGGCCAGGCCGAGCCGCTCTATGTCGTCCGCCTCGATGCCGAACGGCGCCGCGTCGTCGCCGGCCCCCGCCGCGCGCTGGCGGTCAGCGCCGCGCGGATCGAGGAGGTGAACTGGCTGGCCGAGGGCTTCGACGGTCCGATGACGGTCAAGGTGCGCTCGATGGCCAGGCCCGCCCCCGCCCGCTTCGATGGGCGGATGGTGACGTTCGACAGCCCCGAATATGGCGTCGCCCCCGGTCAGGCGGCGGTGCTCTATGCCGGCGATCGCGTATTGGGCGGCGGCTGGATCGAGGAAACGGTGCCGGCCGAGGCGCTGGCTGCCGCCTGAGGGGCGGTTTCCCGGTCCGCGCGATCAAGCCGCCGGGATGGGCCGGTCGCCGCGGCGAAAGGGGATCGAGGGAGCGCGCGGCCACAGTGAAGGCGCGGTGGAGCCTGACAGGAAGGCCCCGTCTGCCGAGGTAGACGGGATTGAGCGCGCACCCGGACAGGCCCGGAATACGCCACAATCAGGCTCCGACATCAGCATAGCATGGCGGAAGGCGCTGTCGACGGTTGCCTGCCTGCTCTTTGGAGCGTCGATGGGCACGCCGGGCGCGGGTGATCGCCGGCATCTCAACCCGCCCGGTCGGGCATGTCCTCGAAGAGATCGTGCAAAAGCGGGCTTCCTCTGCCGCGGCTTCGATTGTCATCGCACCGCCGAATTCCCGATCCGCATTCGATGCTCTCGGCTTTGCGCGGTGTGAGGAGGCTGGTTTTCCTTCGGCGATCGGGTCGCGCGGGCGCCCTATCCCCGGAACCAGTGGGCGCGCAGGAAATATGCCGTGATCAGGCCGGCGATCGCGGCGCAGACGCCGACGACGCCCCAGAAGGCCCAGGGCGCCTCCGCATAGGGGATGCCGCGCACGTTCATGCCGAGCAGGCCGGTCAGGAAGGTCAGCGGCAGGAACACCAGCGCCACGACGGAGATCAGCAGCGTGCGCGTGTCGATCTGCTCGGCGCGCAGGTCGGTCAGCTGTTCGTGGAGCAGCGCCGCGCGCTCGCGCACCGCCTCCAGCTCCTCGGCCATGCGGGCGAAGCGGTCGGCCGCGTCGCGCAGGTGCAGCCGGTCCTCCTCCTCCAGCCAGTCCGCCTTCAGCACCGCGAGCCGCTCCAGCGCCTGCCGCTGCGGGGTGACGAAGCGGCGATACTGGATGGCGTCGGATCGGGTGCGGGCGATGATCCGCCGCATGGCGAAGATGCGCTCGGGATCGAGATCGGCCTCGCACGTATCGATGCTGTCGCCCATCGCCGCCACCTGCGGGTCGAGCGTCTCGGTGATCGCCATCGCCAGCGCCGCGATCAGGTCGCCCGGATCATGGATGGCGCCGGCGCGCATCTGGTCGCGCACCGTCTCGCTCGCCGCCAGCGGGCGGAAGCCCACCGAGATCACCCGCCCCTTTTCGGCCCATAGCCGGATCGAGACGAGCGGATCGGAATCCTCGTCGGGAATCGATCCCAGCCCGCGCATGTTGATGAGCGCGCCGTCGCCGATCGCCTCGGCGCGGGGCCGGGTCTCCACCGCGGTCAGCGCCGCGATCACGCCGGGGGACAGGTTGCTTTCCGCGTCCAGCCAGGCGCGTTCCTCGGCGAGCCGGCCGTCGAGGTGGCACCAGACGAAGCCATGGTCGGGCGCGCTGGCGCCGGCCCGGTCGATCGTGCGCGGAACGGCGCCGCCATTGCCGTCGGTGGCCCAGCACCAGCTCTTCATCGGTCCCATCCCAGGTCGATCGCAAGGCCCGGCCCGTCCTCGGCCGGGGCAATTTCGCAGGCGATGCGGAGCGCGTCGGCGCGGGCGCGGTCGAGGATCGCGGCCGGCACGTCGGCACGGTGGTAGAGCCTGTCGCACTGGCCGAGCAGCCGCGCCTCGCGCAGGGTGAGGTCGTCGGGATCGGGCGAGCGCAGGCGGATCAGGACGCGGCCGCCCGCCGATATGCTCTCCCCGGCGCCGGCAAGCCAGCCGGCGACGGCGCCGTCCGCCGTTTCCGCCAGCGGATCGAGCGGGCCTTGCGGCTGGAGCGCGGCATCGATCGCGCGGCGCCGGTCGCCGGCCTCGGGCCAGCGCGCCCGCAGGCTTTCGCGCGCTTCCGCCAGCTCATCGGCCAGCCGGCCGAGCGAGGCGGGCAGCAGCGCTTCCAGCCGCTGGCGGAGCGCCTTGGCGAGCCCGGCGGATGCGCCGCCCGTGCCGATCGCCACCAGCACCGGATCGCGATCGACGATCGCCGGCAGGGTGAAATCGCAGAGGTCCGGCCGGTCGGTGGCGTTCACCAGCACACCGCGCGCGCGCAGCCGCGCCACGGCCGCCGCGTCGCCATCGGCCACGATCGCTATCGCCGCCCGTCCCGCATCCTCTTCCCCCTCGCCGACGATGCGGGCGCCCGCGCGCTCCAGCAGGCGCCTCTTTGCGGCGGCGGCATCGCCCGCGCCGGTCAGGATCACCGGCCGGCCGGACAGGCGGAGCAGGATCGGCAGGCTGTGCGTGGCGTTCCTCCCCCGGCCTTCCTGGTCAGAGCGTCTTGATGAAGGCGCGCACCGCCGGGCCGATATCGTCGCGTTCCAGCGCCAGGGCGATGTTCGCCTGGATATAGCCGGCCTTGTCGCCGCAGTCATGCCGGTCGCCGGTGAAGGTCAGCGCATGGAAGGGCTGGCGGCCGATCAGCTCGGCCATGGCGTCGGTCAGCTGGATTTCGTTGCCGGCGCCGCGCTGGCCCGTCGAAAGGATGCCGAACACGTCGGGCTGGAGGATGTAGCGGCCGACGGCGGCAAGCCGCGACGGCGCCTCGCCCGTCTTCGGCTTTTCGACCAGGCCGGCCACTTCGGTGACGACGCCGTCCTGCGCGCCCGGCCGGACGATGCCGTAGCGGTTGGTATGCTCCTCCGGCACCTCCAGCACGGCGATGACGTTGCCGCCCTTGGCTTCATAGACCTCGCGCATCTGCTTCAGGCAGGGCGCGGCGGGGTTCCAGAGCAGCTCGTCCGCCAGCAGCACGGCGAAGGGCTCGTCGCCGATCAGGTCGCGCGCGCACCACACGGCATGGCCCAGGCCCAGCGGCTCCTGCTGGCGGATATAGGCGACGTTGCCCGGCGCCAGCCGGGTGCAGTCGAGCGTCGCCAATATATCGTGCTTCGCCCGCTCGTTGAGCGTGCTTTCAAGCTCGTAGGCGATGTCGAAATAGTCCTCGATCGCGTTCTTGCCGCGTCCGGTGACGAAGATGATCTGTTCGATGCCGGCCGCGCGCGCCTCGTCCACGGCATATTGGATCAGCGGCTTGTCGACGACGGGCAGCATTTCCTTCGGCACGGCCTTGGTGGCCGGAAGAAAGCGGGTGCCGAGGCCCGCGACGGGGAAGACGGCCTTGCGGACGGGTTTCATGCCTACTCCTGCCAAGCTTCACTCCAGCCACGGCGGAAGCGTGTCCGCCGCGATCAACGCCTCCACGGGCAACCTCTCCCGCACTACAGCCCAATTGTTACCGTCGACCATCACCTCGGCGGTCAGCGGGCGGCTATTGTACGTGCTGGCCATCGTCGCGCCATAGGCCCCGGCGGTCATGAAGCCGACGAGGTCGCCGGCCTCGACGGCGTCCATCGGCCGGTTCATGGCGAAGGTATCGCCGCTCTCACAGACCGGGCCGACGACGTTCGCGGCAAATCGTTGCGATCGCGGGACGATCGCCCGGATATCGTGCCACGCTTCATACAAAGCGGGGCGCATCAGGTCGTTCATCGCGGCGTCGACGATCACGAAGGGGGCGTTCGCGCCCTCCTTCACCCGGATCACGCGGGACATCAGCGCGCCGGCATTGGCCACGATCAGCCGGCCGGGCTCGAACATCAGCCGCACGTTCCAGCCGGCGGTGACGCGGGCGACCATCGCGCCATAATCGGCGGGCGTGGGCGGCGGCGGCAAAGCGGGATCATAGGGCACGCCCAGCCCGCCGCCCAGGTCGGCATGGCTGATGGCATGGCCCTCGCCCCTCAGCGTGGCGATCAGCACGCCGATCTTGGCGAAGGCCGCCTCCAGCGGGGCGAGATCGGTCAGCTGGCTGCCGATGTGCACCGCCACGCCCTGGATGGCGAGGCCCGGCAGGTCGCGCGCCATGGCATAGGCCGCGACCGCGCGGTGATAGGCGACGCCGAACTTGTTGTCGGACTTGCCGGTGGAAATCTTGGCATGGGTGCCGGCATCGACATCGGGGTTGATGCGGAAGGCGATCGGCGCGGTCATGCCCAGCGCGGTCGCCACCTCCGAAAGCATCACCGCCTCGGGTTCGGATTCGACGTTGAACTGGCCGATGCCGTGGCGCAGCGCCAGCGCCATCTCGTCGGCCGTCTTGCCCACGCCCGAAAACACGATCTTCGCGGGATCGACGCCGGCATGGATGGCGCGCAGCAGCTCGCCCGCCGAAACCACGTCCGCGCCCAGCCCCTCGCGGGCCAGCGTCGCCAGCACGCCGGCATTGGGATTGGCCTTCACCGCATAAGCGATCAGCGGCCCTTCCGGTCCCGATTCCACGCCCGCCAGCGCTTCCTGGAACACGCGGACATGCCGGCGGATCGTGGCGGTGGAATAGACGTAGACCGGGGTTCCGACCGCCTCGGCGATCAGGGTGAGGGGAACATCCTCGGCATGCATCACGCCGTCGCGAAGCTGGAAATGGTCCATTATGTCCTGGATTCTGCCGTGGGTCGGGCTGGCTCGGGGGCTATTGGGGCGGAAGGTCGAAACGGTCGTCGCGCCGTTCCTCGGATTGGCGGAGCAGCTCCTCGCTGCGTTCAGGCCGTTCCTGCGGGCGCGGGGTCAGCAGGTCGGTCGTCGTCGGCTGGGTGGGGGCCATGGCCGGCTTGGGCGGCAGCGAATTGCCCGGCGCGGGGCGCAGCGCTTCGCGCGATCCGCAGGCCGCCAGCGTCGCCAAGAGGGCGATCGCGATCGCTGCCTTCCTCATCCGTCCATCCCCAGATAGGCCCGCGCCTCGGCCACGCGGGCGCGCACCTGATCGGGCGCGGTGCCGCCGAAGCTGCTGCGGCTGGCCACCGATGCATCGACCGAAAGCGCGCCGAACACGCGGCCGTCGATGCGCTCGTCAATCTCCTTCAGCTTCTCCAGCGGCACCTTGTCCAGGGCCACGCCCAGCCGCTCGGCCAGCCGCACCGCCGCACCCGTGATGTGGTGCGCCTCGCGGAAGGGGATGTCGGCCACGCGCACCAGCCAGTCGGCCAGGTCGGTCGCGGTGGAAAAGCCCGCCTCCGCCGCCGCGCGCAGCTTCGCCGGCACGAAGGTGACGGTTTCGACCATCCCGGTCATCGCCGCGATCGAAAGCGCCAGCAGGTCGTGCGCCTCGAACACCGGCGGCTTATCGTCCTGCATGTCCTTGGAATAAGCGAGCGGCAGGCCCTTCATGGTCATGACGAGCGCGGTCATGCAGCCGGCGATCCGGCCCGAATGGCCGCGCACCAGCTCGGCCGCGTCGGGGTTGCGCTTCTGCGGCATGATCGAGCTGCCGGTCGAATAGGCATCGGGCAGGCTGACGAAGCCGTAGGGCTGGCTCGCCCAGATGATGAACTCCTCCGCCAGCCGCGACAGGTGGAGCGAGGCCTGCGTCGCCGCCATCAGATAATCGAGCGCGAAGTCGCGGTCGGAAACCGAATCGAGCGAGTTGCGGGTCGGCCCGTCGAAGCCCAGCGCGCGCGCCGTCGCCTCGCGATCGATCGGGAAGCCGGTGCCGGCCAGCGCCGCCGATCCCAGCGGGCACTGGTTCAGCCGCGCGCGGGCATCCCGGAAGCGTGATCGATCCCGCGCGATCATCTCGTGATAAGCGAGTAGGTGGTGGCCCAGCGTCACCGGCTGGGCGACCTGCAAGTGGGTGAAGCCGGGCATCACCGTCGCCACATGCTCGCCCGCGCGCGTCACCAGCGCCACCTGCAGCGCCTTGAGGCCGGCATCGACCGCGTCGATCGCGTCGCGCACCCACAGGCGGAAATCGGTCGCCACCTGGTCGTTGCGGCTGCGCGCGGTGTGGAGGCGGCCGGCGGCGGGGCCGATCAGCTCGGCCAGCCGGCTCTCGGTGGCCATGTGGATATCCTCGAGCGCGAGGTCCACGGGCACGCCGTCCGCCTCATATTCGCCGGCGATCCGGTCCAGCCCGCGGGCGATGGCGGCGCCGTCCTCGGCGGTGACGATGCCGTTGGCGGCGAGCATGGAGACGTGGGCCTTCGATCCCGCTATGTCCTGCCGCCAGAGTCGCTGGTCGAAGGGTATCGAGGCGTTGATCTCGCGCATGATCGCCGCGGGCCCTTCGGCGAAGCGCCCGCCCCACATCGAATTGGAGCTGTCCGTGCGGTTGCTAATGGTCCTGATCCTCGCTCTTGCGCTCGGTGCCTGCGATAGGGAGAAGAGCCAGTCGCCGCAAGCCGACGCGAAGGAACCGATCGGCAAGGTCGATATTTCCCACGCCGGGCAGCAAGCCCCCGCCATCCCCTTCGAAGGGCCGGACGGCGGCCCCGCCACGCTCGCCACCTTCCGTGGCAAGCCGCTGATCGTCAACCTCTGGGCCACCTGGTGCGCGCCCTGCGTGCACGAGATGCCGACCCTCGATGCGCTGGCCGGGCGGGAGAAGGATCGCCTGCAGCTGATCGTCGTCAGCATGGACATGGCCGGGCGCCGCGCCGTCGATCCCTATTTCGCCAAGGCGGGGTTCAAGGCGCTCAGGCCCTATCTCGACAAGCAGAACGTGCTGATGGAAGCGCTGAAGACGGATACGCTGCCGACCACGCTCTTCTACGACGCGCATGGCCGCGAGCAGTGGCGCGTCGTCGGATCGATGGACTGGTCGGGCGAGCGTGCGAAGACGCTGATCGAAGGCGCGCTCAACCCGCCCGGAAAGCCCTGATTTCGACCCGCGCCGCTGCCTAATTATTGGGCAGCGGCTTTTTCCTGCCCAATTGCTGGGCGATCGTTTCGCCTCCATTATGTGCGTTGCAGCAACCCTTTCGCTGCAACGCAACGGAATCATTCCGAAACCGCAAGCTGGCATGGCCCTTGCGATACGCATCCTCGCCAGAATGCGAGGGAGGCGTAATGAAACTCGTGATAGCCGTCATCAAGCCGTTCAAGCTCGACGAGGTGCGCGAAGCCCTCTCCGCGCTGGGCGTGCAGGGCATGACCGTGACCGAGGTTAAGGGCTTCGGACGGCAAAAGGGGCAGACCGAGATCTATCGGGGGGCCGAATACAGCACGAACATGGTGCCGAAGATCAAGATCGAGGTCGTCGCGGGAGACGATCTCGCCGGCCGGGTGGTGGAAGCCATCCAGCAGGCCGCCAACACCGGCGCGATCGGCGACGGCAAGATCTTCGTCCTCGATGTCGGCCAGGCCGTGCGCATCCGCACCGGCGAAACCGACGATTCCGCTCTCTGATCGAAAAGGGGGACACATGAAGCTTTCAACCAAGATAGCGACGGGGGCGGGGGCCGTCGGCTCGACGCTGCTCGCCGCGATGCCCGCCTGGGCCCAGGATGCGGCGCCGACGCTGAGCGCGGGCGATACCGCCTGGATGCTCGTCTCGACCGTGCTGGTGCTGGCGATGATCCTGCCCGGGCTCGCCCTCTTCTACGGCGGCCTGCTGCGCACCAAGAACATGCTGTCGATGCTGACGCATGTCCTCGCCGTGGCCTGCCTCGCGATGGTGGTGTGGGTCACCTGGGGCTATTCGATCGCCTTCACCGAAGGTTCCCCCTTCTTTGGCGGCTTTTCGAAGCTCTTCCTGAAGGGCGTGGCGGCCGACACATTGTCCGGCACGATCCCGGAATTCGTGTTCATCAGCTTCCAGATGACGTTCGCGGCGATCACCGCCGCGCTGTTCGTCGGCTCGCTGGCCGAACGCGTCAAGTTCGGCGCGCTGCTCGCGGCGACGCTGATCTGGCTCACCATCGTCTATTTCCCGCTGGCGCACATGGTCTGGTCGGCCGGTGGCTTCTTCTTCGAACGCGGCGCGCTTGATTTCGCGGGCGGCACCGTCGTCCACATCAACGCGGGCGTTTCCGGCCTGGTCGGCTGCCTGCTGCTCGGCAAGCGGATCGGCTATCAGCGCGATGTCCTGGCGCCGCACTCGCTGACGATGACGTTCATCGGCACCGGCCTGCTGTGGGTGGGCTGGTTCGGCTTCAACGCCGGTTCCGCGCTGGCGGCGAACGGCACCGCCGGCCTGGCGATGATCAACACCTTCACCGCCACCGCCGCCGCCGCGCTCGTCTGGATGCTTGCCGAGAAGGTGGCCGGCCACAAGCCGTCGCTGCTCGGTGGCTGCTCGGGCGTCATCGCCGGCCTCGTCGCGGTCACGCCGGCGGCCGGCAATGCGGGGCCGTTCGGCGCGATCGTGCTCGGCGCGATCGCCTCGGTCATCGCTTATGTGTTCGTGTCCACCATCAAGCCGAAGCTGGGCTTCGACGACACCGCCGACGTGTTCGGCATCCACGGCGTCGCGGGCATCGTCGGCTCGATCGGCACCGCCTTCACCTATGCCCCGGGCTTCGGCGGGCCGGGTGCGGCCGATTATGCGATCGGGCCGCAGCTCGGCACCCAGCTTTTCGCGACCGCCGTCGCCATCCTGTGGGCCGGCGTCGGCTCGGCGATCGCCTTCGGCATCGTCAAGGCCGTGTTCGGCCTGAGGGTGAGCGAGGAAGTCGAGCGCGAAGGCCTCGACCTCGGGGAGCATGGCGAGCGCGCCTACAACTACTGATCGGATCGGGGCGCGGGGCAGTCCCGCGCCCCCACAGGGGTTCCTCCTGCGAACGACTGGGCCGGTGGTTTTCCGCCGGCCCTCTTTTATGCGCCGGCTTTTTTGGGCGGACCGGCGGCGCGATGCGCTCCCGGCCCGCCCCGGCAGCGTCAGTCCTTGCGGATGCGATCCAGCAGATGCGCCATATAATCCGGCTTGCCGATCGCCACGCCGTTCGCGCGCAGGATGTCGTAGGCGGTGACGAGGTGGAAATAGAAGTTCGGCATCAGCCATTCGTCGCGATAATCCGCGCCCGAAAATTCCAGATACATGCCGTCCAGCAGATCGACCCGCTTGCCGCGCGCGAAAACCCCGTCGTCGACGGCCCCCGCCGCCCGCTCGACCAGCGCGATCGCATCGGCGGCGTAGCGCTTCAGCGCCGCCCAATCGAGGCCGGCGGCGTCGGTGCGGGGGAAGGGCTCGTCCAGGCACCAGGCGGCGAAATGGCTGGCCTGGTCGCTGGCGAAGACGATCTGGTAGGGGAGCGGCAGCATGTCCTCCGCCAGCCGGGCGGCGATCAGCGTGTCGATGCCGCACTCCGCCTCGCCCCTGTCCAGCAGCTTCAGCAGGGTATGGAGGCGCGAGGTGAAGATATGCGCGGTCCGCGCGAGCATGCCGGTCATGACGTCCTCAGTTCGGCAGGAAGGCGCGGATCGGGGCGATGTCGTAGCCCGCGGCGGCGGCCTTGGCGGCGATCCCCTCGGCCGTGTCGCCGGCCGCTCCCCGGGCGAGCGCCCAGGCGAAGGTCGAGCGCGTGCCCGATCGGCAGAAGGCGAGCGCCGGGCCGTTCGCATCGGCAAGGGCCGCGGCCATCGCCTTCACCTGCGGTTCGGAAAAGCCCGAATGGCCGATCGGGATGGCGCGATATTGCAGGCCCGCCGCCTTGGCCGCGGCCTCGATCTCCCCGCCGGAAGGCTGGCCCGGCTGCTCGTCGTCCGGCCGGTTGTTGATGATCATGGTGAAGCCCTGCGCCGCGGCCTCGGCCACCTGATCGGGGCTGATCTGCGGGCTTACCGAAATGCTGTCGTCGATCTTGCGGAACATGGCCGTCTCCCGGATTGCCGTTTCCCTGGTGGGTCGGGCGGGGTTTAGAGCGATATCGGTGCCGGGGGAAACTCCCCCCGGATCGGAAAGCGCGGCCAGCAGCAGGAGGAGGGGCGTCATCATCTTCTTCTCCAGTCAGCCATGCGCGCGGATCACGTCGAGGAAGGCCTCGCCATAATCGTCCAGCTTGCGGGTGCCCACGCCCGTCACCTGCCCCAGGCCGTGGCGGGTGGTGGGCTTGAGGCCCGCCATCTCGCGCAGGGTGGCATCGTGGAAGATCACATAAGGCGGCACGCCCAGTTCCTTGGCGATCTCGCGCCGGCGGGCGCGCAGCGCCTCGAACAGCGGATCGTGCGGCCATTCCTCCGCCGGCCCGCCGCGCCGCTGCCGCTTCGCCCGCACCGGCGGCAGCACGACGGCCACCGCTTCCTCGCCCTTCAGGATCGGCCGGGCGGCGGGGCCGAAGCTCAGCCCGCCATATTCGTCGGCGCGCAGCGCATCGCGCGCCATCAGCGCGCGGGCCACGGGCTTGATCAGCCGCAGCTCGTCCGCCTCGGCGATGCCGAACACCGAAAGCCGGTCATGCCCCAGCGTCCGCACCTTGGCATTGTCGCGGCCGGCCAGCACGTCGGTCAGATGGCCGATGCCGTATCGCATCTCGGTGCGGAAGGCGGCGGACAGCAGCTTGCGCGCCACCTCGGTCGCGTCCACCGAGGCTGGCGGGTTCAGGCAATTGTCGCAATTGCCGCAGGCGGCGGGCGGCGTCTCGCCGAAATGGCGCAGCAGCACGGCGCGCCGGCAGCCCGCCGTCTCCACCAGCCCGGCCAGCGCGTTCAGCCGCTGGCGCTCGCCGGGCAGGCGGGCCTCCTCCACCTCGGTCTCGATCCGGCGCCGCGCGCGGGCGAAATCCTCCGCGCCCCAGAACAGGTGCGCCACCGCCGGATCGCCATCGCGCCCGGCGCGGCCGGTTTCCTGATAATAAGCCTCGATCGACTTGGGCAGGCCGGCATGGGCGACGAAGCGCACGTCGGGCTTGTCGATGCCCATGCCGAAGGCGATCGTCGCCACCATCACCATATCCTCCGATGCCACGAAGGCGCGCTGGTTGGCGGCGCGGACGGAGGGATCGAGCCCGGCATGATAAGCGCGCGTCGGCCGGCCGGTGGCGGCCAGTGCGGCGGCCAGCCGCTCGGCCCCGTCGCGGCTGGGGGCGTAGACGATGCCCGGCCCCTCCGTCTCCGCCACCAGCGTGGCGAGCTGGCGGGGCAGGCCGTCGCGCGGGCTGATGGCATAGCGGATGTTCGGCCGGTCGAACCCTGCGAGGATCAGCCCGTCCTCGGGGATGCCGAGCTGCGTCAGGATATCGGCGCGGGTATGGCGGTCGGCCGTCGCGGTCAGCGCCAGGCGCGGCACATCGGGATAGGCATCCAGCAGCGGGCGCAGCAGCCGGTAATCGGGGCGGAAATCATGGCCCCATTCGGAAACGCAATGCGCCTCGTCGATCGCGATCAGCGCCAGCGGCGGCGCGCGGTCGATCATCCGGCGGAAGCCGTCGGTCGATGCGCGCTCGGGCGCCACATAGAGCAGGTCGATCGCGCCGTCGCGGAAGCGGGCGATGGTCTCGTCGCGATTGTCGTCGGCCGACGTCAGCGCGGCGGCGCGGATGCCGGCGGCCTCGGCCGATCGCACCTGATCGTGCATCAGCGCGATCAGCGGCGATATCACCAGCCCCGTGCCCGGCCGGCAGAGGGCCGGGATCTGGTAGGTCAGCGATTTGCCGGCGCCCGTCGGCATCACCGCCAGCGTGTGCCGGCCCGCCATCACCCGATCGATCACCTCGGACTGCCGGCCCCGGAAGGCGGAATAGCCGAAGGTGGCGTGGAGAACGTCGAGCGGCTGGGGCATGGCCCGGCCTTAGAGGGATTTCGCGGCGGATGGAATCATCCAGCGGCCCGAAATCGCGGAAGCGGGCCGGGCCGCCCGGATCGGGCCTTCGCCGCCGGCAAAGGCCCTCAAAAAATCAGAATGTCGCGCTGTCCGCGATCTGGCGGAACTGGGCCACGTTCTTCTCGAAGAAATGCAGGGCCGGCGCCTCATAGGATATCATGTAGAGCCTGCCCTTGACGATCGCGGCCCGCGCCTCGCCCTTCGATTGCACTTCCTGATTGCCTGCGACGAAGCTGTAGGTGAAGCGGATGCCGTCGACTCCGCCGAACCTGGCGGGCTCCATCTGGTCGATCGTGAAGAGGGCGCTGCCGAGCGCGACGCGATAGCTGTTTTCCAGCAGCTTCGGAACGTCGGTCAGAAGCATGGTCTGGGAAAAGCGCGGGAGCGGGCTGTTCTTCCTGTCGACTTCGCGGAACAAGGTGGTGTCCTGGGCGATGCCGCCATAGAAAGTCACCCTGTTCAGCTTGTCGCCGTCCAGCGTCCAGATCTCGCCATTGGTGCCGGGGCGCCTGCCCAGCTTGTTCCATTCGCTGCCGGGCGTCACGGCCATGGCCGATTTGGCGACTTGCACCGTCCGCCCGGCCGGGATCAGCGAATTGCCGGCATAAGCGGGTGCGGCCGCCAGCGCGGCGGCGATGATGAGGGTGATCGGTTTCATCCTGGTCCTCAATTCCCAACAAGCGATTTGATCATGGGGCCGTCCGGGGCATCGGGCCGAAATTCGAGGTAGCTGCGCAGGGCCTGCTTGCCTTCGTCCGATTGTTGCGTGCGGAGCAGGGCGAGGCCCAGGCCGCGCCGCGCCTCCGGCCTGTCGCATCCCTTCGCGATCGCCTCGCGATAGAGTTCGGCGGCGGTCACATAGTCGCGCGGGTTGCCGCGCTGGCTGTAGAGTTCGGCGCGCGCGAAGGTCACGTCGGCGCTCCCGCCCGATGCGGCAAGCTGATCGAGCAGATATTCGCTTCCGCCGAAGTCGTTCAGCTTTATCTGGTCGTCGAGCAGCTGGGGCAGCCATTTGGCGATGCCCTTGCGATAGGCCTCGGCGCCCGGATCGCCCGCGTCGGCATATTTCGCCGCTTCCCTGGACAGATAGGCTTCCCGCGCGGCTTCGGTCGGATGCGAGGCGAAGAAGCCGGCCGCATAGCTGTGCCGGACCTTGCGCTTGCGCCCCGCCGCCGTCGCATCCTGCTCGGCCATCAGCCGGGACCAGACCTTCGGCGCCGCGGCGGAGGGATAGGCCGACGATGCGAGATACTGGATCCCGATCAGGTCGGCTTCGGTTTCCTGGGCGCGGCTGAAGGAATAGACATAGCCCGCCAGCGACGCCGACAGGCCGGCATTCGGGCCCACCATCCCGAGCCATGCCAGCACGTCCGATACCGAACGCTTGTTCTTGAAACCGTTCAGCGAATGGCGTTTCTCGAAATGGCCGAATTCGTGGCCCAGCACGGCACCCAGCTCCGCCTCGTTCTGGACCCGGAGCAGCAGCCCGGACCAGACGGTCATCATGCCATTGGCATACATGGTGGCGTTGAACTGGGGGATGCGCATCACATAGACGCGGACGTTGCGGCAGCGATCCTCACCCACCGTCCGGCAGAGCACGCCGCGGACATAGGCGTTGAGCTCCTCGTCGCGGATCACGAAGCTCGACGTGCGAAGGATCCGTTCGTCCTCGTCCGCCATCATCCACATTCCGCGCTCGTCGACGCCCTGGGGCTCGTAGGCGAAGCTGTAGGGGGGCAGGGCCGCGCGGTCGGCGGCCATCGCCGGCCCGCAGGCAAGGCCCGCCAGAAGGGCCACGGCCGCCGCCCCGCGCCGGCAGAGAGGGGCGATCATTGCGCCGATGCCGATCGGATCGTGCTCCCCGGAAATCCTTCCAGAAGCTGCGATACCCGCTTTTCCGCGCCTTCCGCCGTGCGGACGTCGCCGCCCATCTGCTGATCGGCATTCAGCCAGACAAGCTCGCCGGTCTTCGCGTCGACAAGGCCGGCATAGCCGAGGTGCACGCCGGACGTGACGCTGACGCGCCCGAGGGCGGCGAAGACCTGCAAGACTTTGCGCCCGACTGATCCGTATTGATCCTCGGTGGTTATGAACAGGACATAGTCGGCATTTTCCAGGCCGGGCAGATTCTTCACCTCCGGCCCGATGGTCCATTCGAAGCTGTCCTTGCGCTTCTTGGTCGGCAGCCGGTTCCCTGGGAAGAACTGGAACTCGCGCACGGAATCGGCAAGCGAGGTGAAAAGGCCGCGATACTGGTTGCTCAGGCTGTCGGCGGCGCCCGTCCCGTCCTCATAGGGCGTCACCTGATGCCCGAGCTGGCCCTGCGCCTTGCGGATTGCGCCGTCGAGATTCTCGCGGGCCTGCGCGGTCCAGTCGGCATTGGGTTCGAACAGCCCGCCGGTCGATTGCGCGCCGACGCGGACCGAGGGACGCATCAGGACGATGCGGGTCCCGCCGGCCGGCATCACGAAGCCGGCCTTCACTCCGGTTTTTTCCTGCGCCAGCGCCGGCGCCGACAATAACGATAATGATATGCCGCACGCCATGGCGGCTGCAAGAAGACGTGTCTTCCGCATTGCTCCCCCCGAATTTCATGCCGATCCCCATCGGCGCGGCGATGATTATTGGAAACTTCGGGAAACGGAAGGGGCTTTATGCAATTCTTGTTCTCTATTTTCCCTTTTACCGAAAACCGGTGCGATCCATGTTCCGGCCAGCGGCGATGCAAGTGGTTCGGCTGAATTGTTGGCGGGCAAGGCCGGCCAACATTGCGCGCCATAAGGCCGGCAACTTCGGATCGGACCGATATTCCAGGGATTCCGCGCCGCACTTCGCGGCGCAACCGCTACAGGAGGGGTGCGGGTGTCACTGCCCCCTGATCGCCAGCGCCGCCGCCTGGCCGGCATCGCTGTCGGGCGCGAGCGTCACGGCGCGCTGCCAGGCGGCCTTGGCCTTGTCCATGTCGCCGGCCAGCGCCGCCGCATTGCCTTCCTCATAGGCGACGGGCGCCTCGTTGGGGGCGAGGCGGGCGGCCTCGGCGATATCCTTGGTCGCGCGGGCGGCGTCGCCCTGCCGGCGGGCCAGCGTCGCGGAAAGCAGCCAGGCCATCGGATCGCGCGGCACCAGGGTGAGCGCCTTGTCCAGATCGGCGCGGGCATCGGCCAGATTGTTGATCGCCACCTGCGCGCGGGCGCGATCGAGCAGGGTTTCCCCGCGCATCGCATCGGACAGCACCGGCAGCGCCAGCGCGCGATCGAAATAGCCGCGCGCCATCGCCGGATCGTCGCCCGCCAGCGCGGCATTGCCCGCCTGCACCCAGAGCGGCGCGGCGCGGCCGTCGCGCTGGATCTCGGCCTCCCTGGCCGCCTGCTCGAAGGTGATCGCGGCCGGCCCCCAGCGTTCCAGCGAAACATAGGCCAGGCCCAGGCACATCCGGGCCGGCAGCCCGCCGCCGCCGGTGCGCCAGGCGTCGGCTTCCTTCACCGCCTGCTCGGGCTGCTTCTCCGCCAGGGCGGCGCAGGCCTCGAAGCGTTTCTGCGCGCCGTCCGGAAAGGGGGCGGAGGATGTCTGCAGCAGGAGGATCAGGGGCAGGATCACAGGCGTTCCAATATCTCGTCCACCGTCCAGATCAGGCGGGCGATATCCTCGCCGCGCGAAAGCCGGTGGTCGCCATCCTTGATCAGCAGCGTATGGACGTCGGCTGAACGGAGGGCGGCGGCCAGCTTCACCGCGATCGGCCAGGGCACGTCGTCATCCTGCTGGCCATGGAGCAGCCGCACCGGCCCGTCGAAGCCGATCTCCTCGCCGGTCAGCAGCCGGTTCGCCTGCCCGCTTTCCCAGAAGGCGCGGGTGGTGACATAGGGCTCGTCCGAATATTCGGAAATCTCCTCGATCCGGCCGTCGCGGGCGAGCTTCTCCCGGTCCTCCGCGTCGAATCCCCATTCGGTGAAGTCGGGCGCGGCGGCGATGCCCACCAGCCCCTTCACCCGATCCGGCCGGGCGAGCGCCACCAGCAGCATCAGCCAGCCGCCCATGGAGGACCCCACCAGCAGCAGCGGCCCATCGGTCAGATGGTCGATCAGGTGGAGCACGTCGTCCCGCCAGCTCGCCAGCGTGCCGTCGGCGAAGCGGCCCTCGCTCGCGCCGCAGCCGGCATAATCGAGGCGCAGCATCGCGCGGCCGATCTCCTCCGCCCAGGCATCGAGCGCGGTCGCCTTGCCGCCCTCCATGTCGGACATGTAGCCCGGCAGGAAGACGATGGTCGGCCCCCAGCCCTTGCGGTGGCGGTAGGCGAGCTTCAGCCCGTCGGGCCGGGCGAGAAAATCGGGATCGTTCATGCCCGCTTCCTAGCGTGCTTGCCCTTTCGCCGCCATCGCGGGCATAAGCGCGGCGTTTTCCTCCAGCCGACAGGATTGTTCAGCCGATGTCCGCCATGCTCAAGATCAGCCTTCCGGATGGGTCCGTGCGCGAAGTCGCCGCCGGCACCACCCCGGCTGAGATCGCCCAGAGCATCGGCCCCGGCCTCGCCAAGGCGGCGCTGGCCGCGCGCGTCGATGGCGAGCTGCGCGACATCAACCGCCCGCTGGAAGCGGATGCCGCGCTGGCCCTGGTGACCGCGAAGGACGAGGCCGACGCGCTGGAGCTCGTCCGCCACGATTATGCCCACCTGCTGGCCGAAGCGGTGCAGAAGCTGTTTCCCGGCACGCAGATCACCTTCGGCCCGGCCACCGAAGACGGCTTCTATTACGACTTCGCGCCGAAGGACCGCCCCTTCACCGAGGAGGACCTGCCCGCGATCGAGGCGGAGATGCGCCGGCTGATCGCCGAGGACAAGCCGCTCCGCCGCGAGGTGTGGAGCCGCGAGGCGCTGATCGCGCGCTGGCAGGCGGAAGGCGAGACGTTCAAGGCCGAATGGGCGGCCGAGCTGCCGGAGGGCGAGGAGCTGACGGTATACTGGTCGGGCGGCGACTGGCTGGACATGTGCCGCGGGCCGCACCTTGCCTCCACCGGCAAGCTCGATCCGCAGGCCTTCAAGCTGACGCGCGTGTCCGGCGCCTATTGGCGCGGCGACCAGAAGAACGCGATGCTGAGCCGCATCTACGGCACCGGCTGGCTCAACAAGAAGCAGCTCGACGCGCACCTCCACCGGCTGGAGGAGGCCGCCAAGCGCGATCACCGCAAGATCGGCGCGGAGATGGACCTGTTCCACCTCCAGTCCGAGGCGCAGGGCTCGGTCTTCTGGCACCCCAAGGGCTTCATCCTGTGGCGCCAGCTCGAAGCCTATATGCGCCGCCGGCTCGATGCCTCGGGCTATGCCGAGGTGAAGACGCCGCAGCTGATGGACGCGCGCCAGTGGGAGCAATCCGGCCACTGGGGCAAGTATCGCGAGAACATGTTCGTCGTGCCGGACGAGATTCCCTCCACCGAGGATGAAGGCCCGGTCGTCTCCAGCGATGCCGATCTGATGGCGCTGAAGCCGATGAACTGCCCCGCGCACGTCCTGATCTTCCGCCAGGGGATCAAGAGCTATCGCGACCTGCCGATCCGCATGGCCGAATTCGGCTGCTGCCACCGCAACGAGCCGCACGGCGCGCTCCACGGCATCATGCGCGTCCGTCAGTTCACCCAGGACGACGCGCATATCTTCGTGCGCGAGGACCAGCTGATCGATGAGATCCGCGATTTCTGCGACCTGCTCGATTCGGTCTATCGCGATCTCGGCTTCGAAAGCTACGCGATCAAGCTCGCGCTCCGCCCCGAAAAGCGTTTCGGATCGGACGAGATGTGGGACAAGGCGGAACAGACGCTGCGCGATGCCGTCGCCGCCGCCGGCCGCGCCACGCCCGAATATGGGTGGGAGGAGCTGCCCGGCGAGGGCGCCTTCTACGCGCCGAAGCTGGAATTCCACCTGACCGACGCGATCGGCCGCACCTGGCAGGTGGGCACCATCCAGGCCGATACGGTGCTGCCGGAACGGCTGGACGCCTCCTATGTCGGCGAGGACGGCCAGCGCCATCGCCCGGTGATGCTCCACCGCGCCATCCTCGGCACGTTCGAACGCTTCATCGGCATCCTGATCGAGCATCATGCCGGCAAGTTCCCGCTCTGGCTGGCGCCGGTGCAGGCGGTGGTGCCGACGATCGTGTCGGATGCCGACGGCTATGCCGAAGCGGTGGTGGAGAAGCTGAAGGCGGCGGGCATCCGCGCCGAATCCGACGTCCGCAACGAGAAGATCAACTACAAGGTCCGCGAACATTCGCTGGCGAAGGTCCCGGTGCTGCTGGTCGTCGGCAAGCGCGAGGCGGAGGAAGGCACCGTCGCCGTCCGCCGCCTGGGCGAGCAGGCGCAGGCGGTGCTGCCGCTGGACGAGGTGATCGCGCTGCTCAAGGCGGAGGCGACCCCGCCCGATCTGCGCGGCTGAGGCGGCGCGGGCGCGGTTTCCGGGCCCGTCAGGCCCAGGGATCGTAGGTGCCGAAGTCCCAGATATTCCCTTCCGGGTCGCGCGCGCTGTAGCTGCGGCCCGGATAGCCTTCATTGTCGTGCGGCTGCGTCGCGATATCGGCGCCCTCGGCCCGCGCGCGGACATAATGGGCGTCGGCGTCGTCGATCACGCAATAGATGCAGGCGGTGACGCCTGCCGCCTCGGCCGGCGTCTTCCAGCGATAGCGGGCCTGCGCCTCGTCCGCCCGCGCGGAACCCAGCATCACCAGATTGGCGCCCAGCCGCAATTGGGCATGGTGGACGATTCGCGGGTCCGCATCGTCGGCATGGATGGCGTGCCGGTCGAAACCGAAGGCGCGGCACAGGAAATCGATGGCGGTGGGCGCATCGGCATAGCGCAGGCAGGGGATGATCGTCTGTTGGAGCATCGCCGTCTCCCTCATGGGCGGCCGGGCGGGCCTGCGGAAAGGGTGACGCCAGCCTATCCCAAAGCGCCACCGCCCGCCATGGCTGGGGCGCCGGCTTCCGCTTTCGTCCCGATTCCGCCGGCCCCGAAAATGCTTTAGGACGGGGGCATGAACGAAGCCGATATCGCCCTTGCCCACCGCCTCGCCGATGCCGCCGGCGCCGCCATCCGCCCCTATTTCCGCGCCCGGTTCGATATCGAAACCAAGGCGGATGCCTCCCCCGTCACCCAGGCCGATCGCGCAGCCGAAGCCGCGATCCGCGCGATCCTGGAGGCGGAACGGCCGGCGGACGGCATCATCGGCGAGGAATATGGCAATGCCCGCGAAGGGGCCGATCGGCTGTGGGTGCTCGATCCGATCGACGGCACCCGCAGCTTCATCGCCGGCCGGCCGATCTTCGGCACGCTGATCGCGCTGATCGAAGGCGGGACGCCGGTGCTGGGGGTGATCGATCAGCCGATCATCGGCGAACGCTGGATCGGTGCCGCGGGGCGGCCCACCCTGCTCAACGGCGCGCCCACCCGCGCCCGCGCCTGCCCGGCGCTCGATCGGGCGCATCTCGCCACCACCGGCCCGCGCCTGTTCACCGAAGCGGAAAAGGCGGCCTTCGATCGCCTGTCCGATGCCGCGCGCGACACATTATGGGGCGGGGATTGCTATAATTATGCGCTGCTCGCCTCGGGCCATCTCGACCTCGTCGTCGAAGGCGGGCTCAAGCTCTACGACCTCGCGGCGCTGGTGCCGGTGGTGGAAGGGGCCGGCGGCGCGATGCGCGACTGGGCCGGCCGGCCGCTCACCCGCGACAGCAGCGGCCAGGTGATCGCAACCGGCGATCCCCGCCTGCTGGATGCGGCGCTGGAAAAGCTCAACTGACGCAACGGCGGGCCAGGCTCACCCCTTCGGCCGGCCCGATCCCACATCGTCGCGGGGCTTGCCCTTGCTGGTCCGCTGCCCGCTCGCCTTGGCGCCGGCCAGAACCGGGCCGCACGCGGCGGACTTGGCATCGCCAATGTCGACGAATGCCAGAATCGGCGCGATCGGGCTCGCCACCAGGCCCAGCGCCACCCCCGCGCCGCCCCGCGCCAGCAGCTCCGGGCCGATCACGCCCAGCGCGGGAGCCGCGAAATAGCCGCCGATCCGCACCGGCGACTGGGCGGACAGCAGGCTGAACTTCTTGCCGTCCGCGCGGAATTTCAGATCGAGCGATTCGTCGCGGAAGCTGAAGCTGCCGGTGCCCAGCATCACATTTTTGTCGGTATCGATCAGGATCGGATCGGCCGCCGCCACGCCCTGCCGCACGGTGAAGGCGATCAGCCCGCAATTGACCGCCACCGGCTTCTTCAGCTTGTCTTCGAACATCTTGGTGATGAAGGTGCCGACATCCAGCTCGGAAAGCTGGATGTTGCGGGTCCAGAAGGTGCCGGCCGGCAGGATCACCGCGATCCGCCCGTCCGCATGGGCCAACGATTCATGCACCGTGTCGCCCGCGCCCTTCATCCGCACGCGCGCCTTCACCACGCCGGACGTGCCCGATTCCTCCACGCCCCAGCCCTTCAGCAGCCGCCCCATCGGCGTCGGCGCAAGGCGGATGTCGTAACTGGTCATCACCGGCCGGGCGCGGGCGTTGAGCGTGATGTCGGACGCCAGCTTGCCGCCGGCCACGTCCATCGTCAGCGGGGAGAGCTTCAGCAGGCTCCGGTCGAGGTCCAGGGTCAGCGCCACGTTGGATATGGGCAGGTTGGGCGCGCGGATGGCGCGCACGGCATAATCGACATGCGCGTCGAAATTGCGGATCGCCTCGATCCGCAGCGGCGCATCGGGCAGCAGGCGCGGCGCGCCGTTCACCCGCCGCACCGCGCCCTTGGCGCCCTGCGCGGCCAGCCGTTCGGGATCGTAGCCGATGAACGGCCCGACATCGATGATGTCCACGGCGTCGGATCGCAGGCCGGCATCGATGCGCAGCCGGCCCCCCGGCATGGTGATCGTCATCCGTCCGGCAAGGTCGCTATTGCCGAAGCGCCCGGCGAGGCTGGTGAATTTCCAGGCCTCGCCGTCCTTGGTCAGGTGTGAGGTGAAGCGATAGGCGCGGGTTTCGGGTATCGCGACGCCGAGAAAATCGAACAGCAATGCAAGGTCGGGCCCACGCGCCACCAACCGCAGGTCGGCACCCTCGATCCGGGTCGCGGCCGGCAGCGTGCCCGAAACGTCCAGCGCGGTCCGCCCCGATCGCGCGGCGGCGACCAGCCGGTTGCGGCCGCCCGCCACCGTCTCGTTCGGGGAGAGCAGGCCGCCGGAGAGCGTGAAGGCGTGGCCGCGCATCCGGCCTTCGCCGCTGAAGCGCACGTCGCCGGCAAAGCGCGTATCGGCGGCGCGGATCGTTTCGAAGCGCATGTCGGCGGCAAGCTGCATGCGAGGATCGCTATAGCGGAGCCGGGTTCCGGCCACGGTCGCGCGGCGGATCACGGGCAGGTCCAGCGGCTTGCCGGGCCGGTCGGGGTCGCCGAAGGTCCAGCTGTTGCGGCGTCCGGCGGCATCCCATTCCAGGTCCAGCCGCCCGTCCGCCAGGTCCAGCCGGTTGATCCGGCGCTTACCGAAGAGGAAGGCGATGGTGGCGCCGTCCAGATCGATGCGCCGTGCTTCGAACAGGGTGGGCCGCGTCGCCCAGCCGGGATTGGCGATGCGCAGCCCCTCGGCCACGAATTTCAGATTTATCAGATTGAAATAGAACTGGAAATCGCCAGCCACCCGGACATCGCGCCCGGCAGATGCGGTCGCTATCCGCTCGAAGGTGGGTTTCAGGAAGCGGCCCTTGGTGATGAACAATATCGCCCAGGCCAGGATCAGGAGGCCGACCAGCGCGGCGATGATGCGGATCGCGATGCGGACCGGGCGGGGCCAAGGCCGGCCGCGCCCTATCCGCCATTTTCCAGGCAGTGCTGCCGGTGCCGCCGCCGTGGGCTTTACGGTGGCGCGACCCGGAAAATCGCTGGGATCACGATCGGCCATGACGGAAAAACCCGCCAGTGGCCCCGGCCGTTCCCCCGGCTGGCGCCGGGGGCGGAGTAGATCAGGCCTTGGCCGCCTTCGCGACCTTGTCGGCCTCGATCGCTTCCAGGATGATGCGGCGGGCCTCGGCGGCGTCGCCCCAGGTGCCGATCCGCACCCACTTCTTGGCTTCCAGATCCTTGTAGTGGGTGAAGAAGTGTTCGATCTGCTGCATCACGATCGCGGGCAGATGCTCCTTCTCGTCCACCTTCTCATAATAAGGGAAGGTGGCGTCCACCGGCACGGTCAGCAGCTTCTCGTCGCCGCCGGCCTCGTCCTCCAGCTTCAGCACGGCGATCGGCCGCACCTTGACCACGCAGCCGGGGATGAAGGGCGAACGCGCCACCACCAGCGCGTCCAGCGGATCGCCGTCCGGCGAAAGCGTGTGCGGCACGAAGCCGTAATTGGCCGGATAGCGCATCGGCGTGTGGAGGATGCGATCGACGAACAAGGCGCCCGATTTCTTGTCGAACTCATATTTCACCGGTTCACCGCCAACGGGAACCTCGATGATCACGTTCAGGCTTTCGGGCGGATTATCGCCGGTCGGGATGAGTTCGATGTTCATGGTGCGGCGCAATAGTCCTCCCTCGTGACGGGTCAAGTCGCATCCGCCGCTTTTTTCCGGCCGGAAGTTGCTCTAGGGCCGCATCCCATGGCCAAGGTCGTCACTCCCCAAGCCGTTCGCGGCACCCAGGACATGCTCGGCGAGGAAGCGCTGCGCTTCGCCCGCGTCGTCGAAACCTTCGATCGCGTCCGCCGGCTCTACGGCTTCGGCCGGGTCGAGGTGCCGGTGTTCGAGGCGACGGCCGTGTTCGCCCGCTCGCTCGGCGAAACCACCGACGTCGTCTCGAAGGAGATGTATACGTTCGAGGATCGCGGCGGCGATTCGCTCACGCTCCGGCCGGAATTCACCGCCGGCATCGCGCGCGCCTATCTCACCAACGGCTGGCAGCAGCATGCGCCGCTCAAGGTGGCGACGCACGGCCCGCTGTTCCGCTACGAACGCCCGCAGAAGGGGCGTTTCCGCCAGTTCCACCAGCTCGATGCCGAGGTGATCGGCGCGGGCGAGCCGGCGGCGGACGTGGAGCTGCTGGTGTTCGCCGATCAGCTGCTGCGCGAGCTGGGCGTGTCCGACGGCGTCACGCTCCAGCTCAACACGCTGGGCGATGCGGCAACCCGCGAGGCCTGGCGTGCCGCGCTGGTGAAGCATTTCGAGGCGCATCGCGATGCGTTGTCGGAAGAAAGCGTGGAGCGGCTGGCCAAGAATCCGCTGCGCATCCTCGATTCGAAGGACAAGCGCGATCGCCCGGTGGCCGATGCCGCGCCGGTGATCGACGATTATCTTTCCGCCGAAGCGGGCGCCTTCTTCGATACGGTGCGCAACGGGCTGGATGCCGCCGGCGTCGCCTATGTCCGCAACGGCGCGCTGGTGCGCGGCCTCGATTATTATCGCCACACCGCCTTCGAATTCGTGACCGACAGGCTGGGCGCGCAGGGCACGGTGCTGGGCGGCGGCCGCTATGACGGGCTGATCGAGGCGCTGGGCGGCTCGCACACGCCGGCCGTCGGCTGGGCCGCCGGGATCGAGCGGCTGGCGATGCTGATCGACCAGCCCGCGCCGCAGACGGTGGATGTCGCCATCGTGCCGCTGGGCGAGGCCGCCGAGGCCGCCGCCGCCGGCATCATCGCCAGGCTGCGCCGCGCCGGCATCGCCTGCGACATGGCCTATCGCGGCAATATGAAGAAGCGGATGCAGAAGGCCGATGCCTGGGGTGCGCGCTATGCCGTGATCCTGGGCGATGACGAGCTGGCGCGCGGCGAGGCGGCGGTGAAGACGCTGGCGGACGGCACGCAGCGGCCGGTTCTGATCGACGCGCTGGCCGGGGCGCTCGCTGGCTGATGGTTTCGATTCCCCCCGCGCGGATCGCGCAGATCGAGGCCCGGCGCGATGAACTGCAGGCGATGATGGCCCGCGGCGATCTTTCCGCCGATCGCTTCGTCGCCGTATCCAAGGAATATGCCGAGCTGGAGCCGGTGGCCGTGGCCGCCGGCGAGGTGCGCCGGCTGCGCGCGGAACTGGCCAACCTCGCGCACATGATCGACGATCCTGAATCGGATGCCGAGATACGTGACATGGCGCAGGACGAGGCGGCCTCCATCCGCGCCCGCCTGCCCGATGCCGAACGCCAGCTCGCGCTCCGCCTGCTGCCGCGCGACGCGGCGGACGAGCGCGCGGCGATGCTGGAAATCCGCGCCGGCACCGGCGGGGACGAGGCGGCGCTGTTCGCGGGCGATCTGTTCCGCATGTATCAGCGCTATGCCGAGGATCATGGCTGGAAGGTGGAGCTGATCTCCGCCAGCCCGGCCGAGCTTGGCGGCTATAAGGAGGTCGTCGCCTCCGTCACCGGCGCGGGCGTGTTCGCGCGGCTGAAGTTCGAAAGCGGTGTCCATCGCGTCCAGCGCGTGCCCGCCACCGAAAGCGGCGGCCGCATCCACACCTCCGCCGCCACCGTCGCGGTGCTGCCGGAGGCGGAGGAGGTGGACGTCCAGATCGACGACAAGGATCTTCGGATCGACGTCTATCGTTCCTCGGGGCCGGGCGGCCAATCGGTCAACACCACCGATTCGGCGGTGCGGATCACCCATATCCCGTCCGGGCTGGTGGTGATCCAGCAGGACGAGAAATCGCAGCACAAGAACAAGGCCAAGGCGCTCAAGGTGCTCCGCACCCGGCTCTACGAGCAGGAGCGCGAGCGGCTCGCCAGCGCGCGTGCCGGCGAGCGTAAGGCGATGGTGGGATCGGGCGACCGTTCCGAACGCATCCGCACCTATAATTTCCCGCAAGGCCGCGTGACCGATCACCGGATCAACCTGACGCTGCACCGGCTGGCGGAGATATTGGAAGGCCCCGGCCTTGACGAGCTGATCTCGGCCCTGATCGCTGAGGACGAGGCGGCGCGGCTCGCCAATCTCGATGCCGCCTGAAACGGTGCGCGCGGCGCTGGCCGCCGCCGCCCGCCGCCTCGAACCCGTCAGCGCCACGCCCCGGCTCGATGCCGAGCTGCTGATGGCCCATGTGCTGGGCCGGTCGCGCGATGCGATGCTGTTGGCCGCGCTGGACGATCCCGCGCCGCCCGCCTTCGCCGATCTGGTCGCGCGGCGGAAAGCGGGCGAGCCCGTGGCCTATATCACCGGCACGCGCGCCTTCTGGACGATCGATCTGGGCGTCACGCCTGCCGTGCTGATCCCCCGGCCGGACAGCGAGACGCTGATCGAGGCGGCGGTCGATCATTTCGCGCGCGCCGGCCGGGCGCCGGCATCGGTGATCGATCTCGGCACGGGATCGGGCGCGCTGCTGCTGGCGGCGCTGGCGGAGTGGCCGGAAGCGCTGGGGCTGGGGATCGATCGATCGCCCGCCGCGCTCGCGGTCGCTGCCGCCAATGCCGGGCGCCTCGGCATGGGCGCCAGGGCACGCTTTGCCGAAGGCGACTGGACCAGGGCGGGCTGGGCGGATGCGCTCGGCCGGTTCGATCTGCTGCTGTGCAACCCGCCTTATGTGGAAAGCGATGCCGCGCTTGCCCGCGACGTCATGGAGCATGAGCCGCACGGAGCGCTGTTCGCGGGCGCCGACGGCCTCGACGACTATCGCCGGCTGGCGCCCGCGATTCCGCGTCTGATCGCGCCGGGCGGAATGGCGGCGATCGAGATCGGGCATCGGCAGGCGGCGGCGGTATCCGCTCTCCTCGCGGCCGAAGGAGCCGTTCCAACGGTTCGTCGCGATCTCGGCGGGCGGGACCGTTGCATAATCGTCGCGGCGGAAGCCTCCTAGGCAGGCGAAACATATTTCCGCTTGGAATCCCCCCGGTGAGCCACTACATCGGCCTCAGGACTGGGGGTTTCGTCAAGCATCTGGCTGTAAGAACCCCCGCCGACCCCCGATGGCTTTGCCGCGATATCCGCTATTTGGCGGTGCCGGTTCTGCGATAGGCGGTTGCGTGGCCATTCGGCACCGCACCTGCCTTGGCGCATCCTCAAGGGGCGGAAATCCGTAAGGTCCGGGGCGGGCCCGGATTGGGAGTGGCGACGAACGACCACCAGTGACGAAGGCAGCGAAACGTTGATCAACAATCGTCAGAACGGTCGCCGCCGTGGACGCGGCGGCGCGCCCCGGCAGAATGGCGGCAACGGCCAGGGCGGCAACCGGATTGATAATCGCGCGCGCGGCAACGCGGCCCAGCTTCATGAGAAGTACAAGACCCTCGCGCGGGATGCCCAGACCCAGGGCGATCGGGTCATGACCGAATATTATCTCCAGTTCGCGGACCATTATTTCCGCGTGCTGAGCGAGAACCGGCCGCGCTTCGAGGAGCAGCAGCGCCGCGACCGCTTCGACAATGCCGACTTCGAGGACGAGGAAGGCGAGAACGAGGCCGTTGCCGGCGGCGAGCGCGAGGAACGCGGCGGCAATGACGGCGGCGAGCGCAATTATCGCGAGCGTCGCGAGCCGCGCCCGCGCGAGGAGCGGAGCTTCCGCGAGGATCGCGCGCCGCGCGAGGAGCGGATGGCCCGCGAGGATCGCCGCCCCCGTGAGGATCGCGCCCCGCGCGACGAAGCGGAGCAGGGCGAGGATGCCGTTGCGGCCGCCCCGGAAGCCGCCGAGGCCGAGGCGCCGCGTCGCCGTGGCCGTCCCCGGCGGACCGAGGCCGCCGCGCCGGCGGAAACCGCCGAGCGCATCGACATGGACCGGCTGCCGCCCTCGCTCTCGCTGGCGAGCGAGCCCGCCGAGGCCCCGGCCGATGCCGAGGAGAAGCCCAAGCGCCGCACCCGCCGCCCCCGTGCGGAGGCCGCTGGCGCCGAGGCCTGATCCGGCCCCACTTTCGACATGCGAAAAGCGGCCCCGTCATCCCCAGGTGGATGGCGGGGCCGCCTGCTTTGGGGCGATCGCCCCCGTGTTCAGCCGCGCAGTTCGTCCGCCAGCGGCACGGCGGTGACCGGATAGCCCTGATCGTCGCGGATGCAGAGATATTGCGTGCCGCCGCGATCCTCGACCCAGGGCGTCACCATCTCGACCGTGAAGCGCGCCGCATGGGCAATGGCCGCGTCGATGCCGTCGAACAAAGCGAGCCTTTCCAGGTTGCGCCGGGTGGGGAAGATCACCCGGAACCGCCCGTCCAGCGCCCCGGCCAGCGCATCGGCCGCGCCGATCCACAGGGCATGGATGCTTTCGCCGCCATCGGCGGCCGGCGTCGCATCGACGGGGGCGGCCGCCAGATAGAAGCGGGTATCGAACAGCCGGGTTTCCTTGAAATTGGGCCGCCAGCGGGCGAAGGCCGTCAGCGCGTCGAGATCCAGCCGCCAGCCGCCGGCCGCCAACAGGGCGCCGAAATCGCCGCCTTCCGCCAGCGCCGCGCGCAACGCCGCGATCGCCGAGGGTTCGGGCGCGGGCCGGATGCCGATGGCGATGCCCACCTCCTCGATCGTCTCGCGGATCGCGGCGATCCGGGCGGTGGCATCCTCGGGCGGGCTTTCGCCCACCACGGCGGCATTGGCGGCCAGCGCCGCGTCGCCGGGATCGATCCGGCCGCCGGGGAAGACCAGCGCGCCCGCGGCGAACGCCATGGTGCCGGCGCGCTCGATCATCAGCAGCTCGGGCGCAGCGCCGCCGCATTCGCGCATCAGCACCAGCGTCGCCGCTGGAATGGCCGGGGCCAGCTCGCCCGTCATGCCGGCTCGTCGTCCTGGATGCGGTAATGATTGACGAACAATGCCGTCGCCTCGCGGATCAGCCGGTCGCGCGCGGGCAGGTCGGTGACGACCGATGAATCGCCGAACAGCGCGCGCATGTGGGAACTGTGCGTCACGAGGCCGAAGAACAGGTGCACCGTCACGATCGGATCGGGGATAACCGCCTTGCCGCTTTCGTGCCAGGTCCGGAACAGGCTGGCGAGCCGTTCCACCGCCGGCTGGTGCGCGGCCCGCACCATCATTTCGGCAAAGGCCTGGTCGCGCAATGACTCGCCCATGACGATGCGGACGAGGCCGATCTTCTCCGGATCGGAAAAGCCGTCGACGATGATCCCCGCGATCTCCGCCAGCACCTTCGCCGGCGAACCGCCGCGCGCCACCACCTCGTCGATCCGTTCGTGGGTCTGGAAATCCTCGCTGGCGACGATTGCGGTCAAAAGGCCGTGCTTGTTCTCGAACAGCTCATAAAGCGTCGCCAGCGACCCGCCGGAGCGCTTGACGATCTCCGACAGGCTGACGGCGTCATAGCCGCGCTCCACGAACAGCGCGCGCGCCGCATCGATCATCGCCTGGCGCCGGCGTTCGCGCCGTTCGGATTCTCCCTTCGCTTCGGAACCGGTCGTGGTGGCGCGCATTATCTCCCCTGATTCCCGCCTGGATTTTTTGCATCGCATCATCCGCTTGACCTGTAGTGTATCCTACATTACGGAAAAATCACAAGTGCAATCGACTTATGGGTCGGTTTGCGCAACCATGTATGGCCGGTTTTCGAAATCGGTCCCAGTTGCAAGGGAGCGTTGGTGCGCATGCGCGCTGTCACAGGGGAAACGCCGCGGCTCGCTGCCGCGCTGGCAGGGCTTGCCTTCCTTTCGGCCTGCGGCGGACAGCCGCAACAGGCGCCGCCGCCGCCGCCGGTGGACGTTGTCACCGTCGCGCCCACCGCCGTGGTCGACGTGATCGAGCTGCCGGGCCGCGTCCAGGCGGTGCGCACCGCCGAGGTGCGCGCGCGCGTCGACGGCATCGTCGAACGCCGCCTCTATGAGGAAGGCACCGACGTCCGCGCCGATCAGCCGTTGTTCCGCATCGATCCGCGCCAGAACCAGGCGGCCTATAATTCGGCGGCCGCCGCGCTTTCGCGGGCCGAGGCCGGGGCCGCCAACACCCGCGCGGTGGTCGGCCGCTATGCGCCGCTGGTGAAGCAGCAGGCGATCAGCAACCAGGAATATGACGCCGCCGTCGCCCAGGCCCGCCAGGCCGAGGCGGACGTGAATTCGGCGCGCGCCGCGCTCGATCGCGCCAAGCTCGATCTCAACTACACGCTGGTCACGTCGCCCATATCGGGCCGGGCGGGCCGCGCGCAGGTGACGGAAGGCGCGCTGGTCAGCGCGACGTCGGCGACGCTGATGACGACGGTCGAGCAGCTCGATCCCGTCTATGTGAACTTCTCCCAGTCCAGCAACGAGCTGCTCCAGATCCGGCGCAAGATGTCGACCGGCGCGATCAAGGCGGACAATCTCGATCGCGTGCGCGTGACGCTGATCCTCGAGGACGGCAGCCCCTATAGCCCGGCCGGGCATCTCGACTTCCTCGACATGGCGGTCGACGAATCGACCGGTACGGTTTCGCTCCGCGCGGAATTTCCCAATCGCCAGCGCATCCTGCTGCCGGGCCAGTTCGTCCGCGCGCGGGTGGAGGCAGGCGTGAATCCCAGCGGCATCATGGTGCCGCAGCGGGCGGTGCAGGTCACCCAGCAGGGGGCCAATGTGATGATCGTCGGCGCGAACAATGTCGCGGTGGCGCGGCCGGTGAAGCTCGGCAGCCTGCAGGGCGATTCCTGGGTAATCAACGAAGGCCTGAAACCCGGCGACCGGGTGATCGTGAGCGGCCTGCAGAAGGTGCGCCCCGGCCAGCCGGTAACGGTGACGCCGCCGGCCAAGCCCGGCGCGAAGCCGGCCGCCAAGCCCGCAACGCCCGTGGCCGGCTGATCGCATGTTCGCCCGCTTCTTCATCGACCGCCCGGTCTTCGCCTGGGTGATCGCCCTCGGCATCGCGCTCGCCGGCGTGCTGGCGCTGCGCAACCTGCCGATCGAGCAATATCCGAGCGTGGCGCCGCCCTCGCTCACCGTCAGCGTCACCTATCCGGGCGCGGACGCGGAGACGCTCTCCACCAACGTCACCCAGGTGATCGAGCAGGAGCTGAACGGCGTCGAGGGCTTCCTCTACATGCTCTCGAACAGCCAATCGAACGGCACGGCGACGATCACCGTCACCTTCCGTTCGGGCACCGACCTCGACGTCGCGCAGATGGAGGTGAACAACCGCCTGCGCCGCGTGGAGCAGCGCCTGCCCGAAGAGGTGCGGCGCCAGGGCATCCAGGTGAACAAGGCCGGTTCCGGCTTCCTGATGATCGTCGCCATCTCGTCGAAGAGCGGGACGACCGACAGCCTCGCGCTCGGCAACGTCGCCTCCGCCAAGGTGATCGACGAGCTGCGCCGCGTGCCCGGCGTGGGCGACCTGCGCCTGCTGGGTTCCGAATATGCGATGCGCGTCTGGCTCGATCCCGACAAGCTCGCCGGCTACAGCATGTCGGCGGCCGAGGCGCTCGCCGCGGTGCAGGAGCAGAACAGCCAGACGGCCGGCGGCCAGCTCGGCGACCAGCCGATCGCCAAGGGCGCGGAGCTGAACGCCACCATCATCACCCAGAACCGCTTCACCAATGCGGACCAGTTCCGCAACATCATCCTGCGCGCCAATCCGGACGGATCGACGATCCGGCTGGGCGACGTGGCCAAGGTGGAGCTGGGGGCGGCGAGCTATGGCATCGGCACGGAGCTTTCGGGCCGGCCGATGGCGGGCATCGCCGTGCAGACCGTGCCGGGCGCCAACGCGCTGTCGACCGCCGAGGGCGTGCGCGCCCGGATGGAGGAACTGGCGCGCGGCTTCCCGCCGGACATCACCTGGTCCGTGCCCTATGACACCACGCCCTTCATCACGATCTCGGTCGAGGAGGTGGTGAAGACGCTGGGCGAGGCGATGGTGCTCGTCTTCCTCGTCATGTTCCTCTTCCTCCAGAATCTGCGGGCCACGCTGATCCCGACGCTGGTGGTGCCGATCGCGCTCGCGGGCGCCTGCCTGGGCCTGTGGCTGTTCGGCTTCTCGATCAACGTGCTCACCCTGTTCGGCATGGTGCTGGCCATCGGCATCCTCGTCGACGACGCCATCGTCGTGATCGAGAATGTCGAGCGCATCATGAGCGAGGAGCATCTGAGTCCGCGCGACGCGACGGTGAAGGCGATGGGCCAGATCACCACCGCCATCATCGGCATCACGCTGGTGCTGATCGCTGTGTTCGTGCCGATGGCCTTCTTCCCCGGATCGACGGGCGGCATCTACCGCCAGTTCTCGATCACGCTGGTGGTGTCGATCGCCTTTTCGGCGCTGCTGGCGCTCACGCTCACGCCCGCGCTCTGCGCGACGATGCTGAAGCCGCATGATCCCGAGGCGAAATCGCGCTTCCCCTGGCTCCAGGCCTTCTTCAACCGGTTCAACGGCTGGTTCGGCCGCACGACCGATGCCTATCAGGGCCGGGTGGGCAAGATCATGTCCCGCCCGCTGCGCTGGCTGGCGGTGTTCGTGGCGCTGGTCGGCCTGACGGCGCTCCTCTTCCTGCGCCTGCCGAGCAGCTTCCTGCCGAACGAGGATCAGGGCTATGCCATCTCGATCGTCCAGGCGCCGCCGGGCGCGACCCTGGAGCGGACCGAGGAAGCCATCCGGCAGATGAAGGATTATTATGCCGAGCAGCCGCAGATCGACCGCTATGTGCTGATCCGGGGCTTCAGCTTCTTCGGCCAGGGCCAGAACGCGGCGATGATGTTCGTCGTGCTGAAGGACTGGAAGGACCGCAAGGGCCAGGAGAACGGCATCGAGGCCTTTGTCGGCCGCGCGTTCGGTGCGCTCATGCAGATCAAGCAGGCGATGATCTTCACGATCAACCCGCCGCCGATCCGTGAGCTGGGCAATGCCAGCGGCTTCACCTTCATGCTGCAGGATCGCGGCGCGCTGGGGCATGACAAGCTGGTCGAGGCGCGCAACATGATGCTGGGCCTCGCCAGCCAGAGCCCGATCCTCACCGGCGTCCGCCCGGAAGGGCAGGAGGATGCGCCGCAGCTCAAGGTGGAGATCGATCGCGTCAAGGCGCGCGCGCTCAACCTCTCGATCGGCGACGTCAACGCGACGCTCTCGATCGCGTTCGGATCGGCTTATGCCAACGACTTCGCCTATGACGGCCGCATCCTGAAGGTGATGCTGCAGGCGGACGCGCGATCGCGCATGACGCCGGAGGACGTGCTGAACCTGCGCGTGCGCAACACGCAGGGGCAGATGGTGCCGTTCGGCGCCTTCACCACCGCGCAATGGACCTCGGGCTCGCCGCAGCTCCAGCGCTACAACGGCTATCCGGCGATGACGATCTCGGGCCAGGCGGCGCCGGGCCGCTCGTCGGGCGAGGCGATGGACGAGATGGAGCGGCTGGCGCAGCAGCTTCCCGACGGCTTCGACTTCGAATGGACCGGCACCTCCTATGAGGAACGCCAGTCGGCGGGCCAGGTCGGCGCGCTGCTCGGCCTTTCGCTGATCGTCGTCTTCCTGCTGCTGGCCGCGCTCTACGAAAGCTGGTCGGTGCCGGTGGCGGTGCTGCTGGTAGTGCCGCTGGGCGTGCTGGGGGCGGTGCTCTTCTCGATGATGCGCGGGCTTTCGGCGGATGTCTATTTCAACGTCGGGCTGATCTCGATCATCGGGCTGGCGGCGAAGAACGCGATCCTGATCGTCGAGTTCGCGATCGAGCGCGAGGCGGAGGGCCGATCCGTGTTCGATGCGACGATGGATGCGGTGAAGCTGCGCCTGCGGCCGATCATCATGACGTCGCTCGCCTTCATCCTCGGCATGGTGCCCCTGTTCATCTCCACCGGCGCCGGCGCTGCCAGCCGCCGGGCGGTGGGCACGGGCGTGATGGGCGGCATGATCGCGGCGACCCTGCTCGGCATCTTCTTCATCCCGCTTTTCTATCTGGCGGTGCGCCGCTGGCTGACGCGCAAGGCGCCGCATGCGCCCGGTGTGTCGCACGGCCCCGATGGCGGGGAGACGGCGCATGGCTAAGCGCATTCTCCTCCCGCTGCTGGCCGCGACGGTGCTGGCCGGCTGTTCCTTCGCGCCCGAGCATAGCCGGCCGCCCTTCGCCGCGGCGCCGCTCTATCCGCCCGAATATCAGCCCGAGGCAGGCATGCGGAAGGCGACGGAGATCGGCTGGAAGGATTTCTTCACCGATCCCCGCCTCCAGGCGGTGATCCAGATGGCGCTGGACAATAATCGCGACCTGCGCATCTCGGTGGAACGGATCGCCGAGGCGCGCGGCCAATATCGCATCCAGAATTCCGCGCGCCTGCCGGAAATCGCGCTGGACGGCGGCTTCACCCGCAGCCGCACCAACAACGGCCAGTTCAACTTGCCGGGCGGCGGCACCGTCGGCGGGCCGGAGACGCTCAACCGCTACGATATCGGCGTCGGCGTGGCCTCGTTCGAGCTCGATTTCTGGGGTCGGGTGGCCAATCTGTCGGAGGCCGCGCGTTCCACCTACCTGTCGACGGTCGCGGCCGAGCGGGCCTTCCGCCTGTCGCTGATCCGCGACGTCGCGGTCAATTATCTCCAGGCGCGCGAGCAGGCGGAGCGGATCGCGCTGGCCGAGCAGACGGTGAGCAGCCGGCAGGAGGGGCTTCGCATCGCCAAGCTCCGCCTCGATGCCGGCGTCACCTCCGCGCTCGATTATCGCCAGGCGGAAACGCTGCTGACCCAGGCGGAGACGGAGCTTGCCAATCTGCGGCTGGCCCGCGCCCAGACCCGCAACTATTCCTACGTGCTGGTCGGCCGGCCGATCCCGGACGATCTGCCCGATCCGCTGCCGATGGCGCGGCAGGGCATCATCCGCGATATCGGGCCGGGCCTGCCGTCCGACCTGCTCAACAACCGGCCGGACATATTGGCGGCCGAGGAGCAGCTTCGCGCCGCGCGCGCCAATGTCGGCGCGGCCCGCGCCGCCTTCTTCCCGACGATCAGCCTGACGGGATCGGCGGGCTTCGCCTCCAACCAGCTCGACGGCCTGTTCAAGGATGGCGGCACGACCTGGAGCTTCGGCCCCAGCATCCGCCTGCCGATCTTCGACTGGGGCGCCACCAAGGGCAATCTCAGCGTCGCCGTCGCGCGCGAGAACATCGCGGTGGCCACCTATGAGAAGACGGTGCAGACCGCCTTCCGCGAGGTGGCGGACGCGCTGGCCGGGCGCCGCTGGCTGGCCGATCAGGTCGCCGCGCAGGAACGCGCGGCCAACGCCCAGCGGCGTCTCGCCGAGCTGGCGCGGTCGCGTTACGACAATGGCGTCGCGCAATATATCGAGGTGCTCGATGCCGAGCGTAACCTGTTCTCCGCCGAGCAGAGCCTGATCCAGCTCCGCCGGGCGGAACTGGCCAATCTCGTCTCGCTCTATGTCGCGCTGGGCGGCGGGCTGACGTCGCAGGAATGAACGGCGCGGGTGCCCGGCAACGGCCTGGTCGGGCATCCGCCGCCGCCCTTGCCGGCCCGTATCCGGTGCGGCCCGGCGATGGCCGGCCTCCGCTCATGGGGCTCCGGTTGCGGCGCGGCATGGTCGATGCTAGCCGATGGCCGGCAACCGCTTACAAGGGGAAATAGCCCACCATGCGTATCGCAATGATCGGCACCGGCTATGTCGGGCTGGTGTCCGGGGCCTGCTTTGCCGATTTCGGTCATGACGTCATCTGCGTCGACAAGGATGCAGGCAAGATCGCGGCGCTCGAGGCGGGCGGAATCCCGATCTACGAGCCTGGGCTCGACGCGCTGGTCGCCGGCAATGTCCGCGCGGGGCGGCTGTCCTTCACCACCGATCTCGCCTCCGCCGTCGCCGGGGCGGACGCGGTGTTCATCGCCGTCGGCACGCCCTCGCGCCGGGGCGACGGGCATGCCGATCTCTCCTACGTCTTCGCCGCCACGCGCGAGATCGCGGCCGCGATCACCGGGCCGACCGTGGTCGTCACCAAATCGACCGTGCCGGTCGGCACCGGCGACGAGGTGGAGCGCATCATCCGCGAGGTGGCGCCCGATGCGGAGGCCTATGTCGTCTCCAACCCGGAATTCCTGCGCGAAGGTGCGGCGATCGAGGATTTCAAGCGGCCGGATCGCATCGTCATCGGCCTGGAGGACGAGCCCGCCCGCGCGGTAATGCAGGAAATCTATCGCCCGCTTTATTTGAACCAGGCGCCGCTGCTGTTCGTCGGCCGGCGGACGTCCGAGCTGATCAAATATGCCGCCAATGCCTTCCTGGCGGTGAAGATCACCTTCATCAACGAGATCGCCGACCTTTGCGAGGTCGCCGGCGCCGACGTGCAGCAGGTGGCGCGCGGCATCGGGCTCGACAACCGCATCGGCGCCAAGTTCCTCCACGCCGGCCCGGGCTATGGCGGGTCCTGCTTCCCCAAGGATACGCTGGCGCTGCTCAAGACGGCGGACGATCATGAGACGCCGCTGCGCATCGTCGAGGCGACGGTGAAGGTGAACGACGCGCGCAAGCGGGCGATGGGCCGCAAGGTCATCAAGGCGATGGGCGGCGACGTGCGCGGCCGCACCGTCGGCGTGCTCGGCCTCACCTTCAAGCCCAATACCGACGACATGCGCGACGCGCCGTCCCTCTCGCTGATCCAGACGCTGGAGGATGCCGGCGCCAGGGTGCGCGCCTTCGATCCCGAAGGGCAAGAGCAGGCAAGGCCGCTGCTGCCCAATGTCGATTTCGCCGAGGATCCCTATGCCGTGGCGGACGGCGCCGACGCGCTGGTGATCGTTACCGAATGGAACGCCTTCCGCGCGCTCGATCTCAAGCGGATCGCCGGCCTGCTGGCCGCGCCCGTGCTGGTCGACCTGCGCAATATCTATCCGCCGGAGGAGGCGCTGCGCGCCGGGCTGCGCTATACCGGCGTCGGCCGCGGCGATGCCGATGAAGCCTGAGGACGAACGCCGGAACATGAATCAGGGAGAGGCGGAATGAAGCTGGCATCGCTGAAGCAGGGGCGTGACGGGCGGCTGGTGGTCGTCAGCGGCGATCTCGCCTGGTGCGCGGATGCGACGCACATCGCGCCGACGCTGCAGGCCGCGCTGGACGATTGGGAGAATGTCGCGCCCGGGCTGGAACTGCTCGCGACCGATCTCGCCCATGAGGCGATCCCGATGATGCGCTTCCACGAACGGCTGGCGGCGGCCCCGCTGCCGCGCGCCTATCAGTGGGCGGACGGATCGGCCTATGTGAACCATGTCCAGCTCGTCCGGCAGGCGCGGGGCGCGGAGCTGCCCGAAAGCTTCTGGACCGATCCGCTGATGTATCAGGGCGGGTCCGACGGCTTCCTGGGGCCGCGCGATCCCATCCCGCTCGCGGACGAGGCCTGGGGCTGCGATCTCGAGGCGGAGATCGTGGTGGTGACGGGCGACGTCGCGCAGGGCAGCGATCGCGAGAGCGCGCTGGGCGCGATCCGGCTGGTCGGCCTCGTCAACGACGTGTCGCTGCGCAACCTGATCCCGGCGGAGCTGGCCAAGGGCTTCGGCTTCGTCCAGTCGAAGCCGGCCTCCGCGCTGTCGCCGGTGCTGGTGACGCCGGACGAGCTGGGGGACGGGTGGCGCGACGGCAAGCTCCATCGCCGGCTGGACGTCGACATCAACGGCGTGCCCTTCGGCCGCACCCAGGCGGGTGAGGACATGACCTTCGATTTCGGCACGCTGATCGCGCATCTCGCCAAGACGCGCAGCCTCTGCGCCGGCAGCATCATCGGTTCGGGCACCGTTTCCAACCGCGATGCCGATGGCGGCCCCGGCCGGCCGATCGCCGATGGCGGGCGCGGCTATAGCTGCATCGCCGAGGTGCGGATGGTGGAGACGATCCTCAACGGCGCACCTTCGACGCCGTTCCTGAAGCGGGGCGATACGGTGCGGATCTGGGCCGAGGACGATCGCGGCCACAGCATCTTCGGCGCGATCGAGCAGACGGTGGGCTGAGCCCGACTCCAGGTCAGGCCCGCCCCCCCGGCCGCGCGCTTATTCGAAGCGCGCGATCACGTCGTCGGCGTAGCGCTTCACGCTGTCGATCATCTGGCCGACATCCTGGGTTCCGGGATGATAGAGGTGCCAGGGCTGCATCAGGATATGGGTGATGCCCTGGTCCTCCAGCCGCTTGTAGCCGTCGACGTCGAACACGTCCGATGGCGAGGCGAGCACGTCGAACGGCAGGTGATCGCGGCCATATTCGCGGCGCAGCTCGCGGATGCGGGCGATGCTTTCCAATATCTCGGCCGCCGGCTGCAGATCGGTCAGCCAGCCTTCGCCCACGCGCGCCGCGCGCTTCAGCGCGGCATCGGATATGCCGGCGATCCAGATCGGCACCGGGCCGGCGGGCTTCGGATTCATCTCGATCCGCGGGAAATCGTAATATTTGCCGTGATATTCGACATATTCGCCGGTCCACAGCAGCTTCATGATCTCGATCATCTCGTCCGCGCGCTTGCCGCGCGTGTGGAAATCCTGCCCCAGCAGGCCATATTCGTCCTTCGACCAGCCGACCCCGCAGGTCAGCACCACCCGGTTGTTGGAGATGGCCGACACGGTCGATACCGCCTTGGCGACCAGGAAGGGATTGCGCATCGGCAGCACGAAGGCGTTGGTGGTGAAGCGGATGCGCTTGGTGATCGCCGCATAGGCGCCCATCATCACCATCTGGTCCGGCCAGTCGGTGAATTCGGGCCAACGCCGCGAGCCATCGGGTGTATAGGGATAAGGCACGGTCAGCGTTTCGGGATTCACGACATGATCCGACATGGTGATCATCGCCCAGCCGGCCTCGTCGGCGGCGACGGCGATATCGGGCAAGGCGGGCACCGGCGCGAAGGCGGCGGACAGGACGAACTTCATCGGCAAATCTCCCAAGGGGCTTTCTGTTTGCCGGCAGGTTTCCATCCGATCGGCCGGGAGGAAAGCCCCGCGCGGCATCCGTGGCCCGATCGGCCGCGATTGGCCCGTTCTGCGCACCGCTTCCCGCGCGGGCCTGCCGGTCCGCACCGGCCCTTTCGCCCGATTCAGGCTTTCCCCCCCCGGATGCGGCCTGCTAAGGGCGCCGGGACTCTCGCATCCGCAGCATAGGGAACAGCGCCATGACCGCCGTCGGACAGGACACGCTCAACACCCGCACGACTCTTCAGGTCGGCGGCAAGACCGTCCATTATTACTCCATCCCGAAGGCGGCCGAGAAGCTCGGCGACGTGTCCCGCCTGCCTTTCTCGATGAAGGTGCTGCTGGAGAATCTGCTGCGCTTCGAGGACGGCGTGACCGTGACCGCCGAGGATATCCAGGCGATCGCCGACTGGCAGAAGGATCGCACCTCCGAACGCGAGATCCAGTATCGCCCGGCCCGCGTGCTGATGCAGGATTTCACCGGCGTGCCCTGCGTGGTCGATCTGGCCGCGATGCGCGACGCGATGAACGCGCTGGGCGCCGACGCCACCAAGATCAACCCGCAGGTGCCCGTCCACCTCGTGATCGACCATTCGGTGATGGTCGACGAATTCGGCACGCCCAAGGCGTTCGAGGACAATGTCGAGCTGGAATATCAGCGCAACGGCGAGCGCTATGAATTCCTGAAATGGGGTTCCAAGGCGCTCGACAATTTCAAGGTGGTGCCGCCGGGCACCGGCATCTGCCACCAGGTGAACCTTGAGAATATCGCCCAGGCGGTGTGGACCTCGGCCGATGCGGACGGCGCCACCGTCGCTTATCCCGACACCTGCGTCGGCACCGACAGCCACACCACGATGATCAACGGCCTCGGCGTGCTCGGCTGGGGCGTGGGCGGCATCGAGGCGGAAGCCGCCATGCTCGGCCAGCCGGTGTCCATGCTGATCCCGGAAGTGGTCGGCTTCAAGCTCACCGGCGCGCTGTCCGAAGGCATCACCGCCACCGATCTCGTGCTCACCGTCACCCAGATGCTGCGCGCCAAGGGCGTGGTCGGCCGCTTCGTCGAATTTTACGGCCCCGGCGTCTCGGCCCTCAGCCTCGCCGACCGCGCGACCATCGCCAACATGGCGCCGGAATATGGCGCGACCTGCGGCTTCTTCCCGATCGACGGCAAGACGCTGGATTATATGCGCCTCACCGGCCGCGACGAGGAACAGATCGCGCTGACCGAGGCCTATGCCAAGGCGCAGGGCTTCTGGCTGGATCCCGCCGCCGCCGATCCCGTCTTCACCGACACGCTCGAGCTGGACATGGGCACGGTGGTGCCGTCGCTCGCCGGCCCGAAGCGCCCGCAGGACAAGGTGGTGCTGACCCAGGTGGACGAGGTGTTCAACAACGACCTCGAGACCGTCTACAAGAAGGCCGCCGCCAAGCGCGTTCCCGTCGAGGGCCGCGATCACGACATCGGCGACGGCGACGTGGTGATCGCCGCGATCACCAGCTGCACCAACACCTCCAACCCCAGCGTGCTGGTCGCCGCCGGCCTCGTCGCCAGGAAGGCGGTGGAGAAGGGCCTGAAGCCGAAGCCCTGGGTCAAGACCTCGCTCGCCCCCGGCAGCCAGGTCGTCACCGACTATCTCAAGAAGGCGGGGCTGCAGGAATCGCTCGACGCGATCGGCTTCAACCTCGTCGGCTATGGCTGCACCACCTGCATCGGCAATTCCGGCCCGCTGGCCGCGCCGATCTCGGCCGCGATCAACGGCAACGATATCGTCGCCGCCTCGGTGCTGTCGGGCAACCGCAACTTCGAGGGCCGCGTCTCGCCGGACGTGCGGGCGAACTTCCTCGCCTCGCCGCCGCTCGTCGTCGCCTATGCGCTGAAGGGCACGGTCACGACCGATTTCGTGAACACCCCGATCGGCAAGGGCAAGGACGGCAACGACGTCTATCTGAAGGACATCTGGCCGACCAACGACGAGATCCGCGCGGTGATGGACGGCGCGATCGATCGCGACATGTTCCAGAGCCGCTACGCCCACGTCTTCCGCGGCGATCAGCGCTGGCAGGCGATCGACGTGACGGGTTCGGATACCTATAGCTGGCCGGCCGGCTCCACCTACGTCGCCAACCCGCCTTATTTCGAAGGCATGTCGATGACGCCGGCGCCGGTCACGGACATCCGCGATGCCCGCCCGCTCGCCATCTTCGCCGATTCGATCACCACCGATCACATCAGCCCGGCCGGTTCGATCAAGGCGGATTCGCCCGCCGGCCGCTACCTGCTCGAGCATCAGGTCTCGAAGGCGGACTTCAACAGCTACGGCGCGCGCCGCGGCAACCATGAAGTGATGATGCGCGGCACCTTCGCCAACATCCGCATCAAGAACGAGATGATCCCCGGCATCGAAGGCGGCATGACCAAGTATATCCCGTCCGGCGACGTGATGGCGATCTACGATGCGGCGATGAAGTATAAGGCGGACGGCACGCCGCTGGTCGTCGTCGCCGGCAAGGAATATGGCACCGGCTCCTCGCGCGACTGGGCGGCCAAGGGCACGACCCTGCTGGGCGTCCGCGCCGTCATCGCCGAAAGCTTCGAACGCATCCACCGTTCGAACCTCGTCGGCATGGGCGTGCTGCCGCTCCAGTTCGCCGACGGCGTCGATCGGAAGACGCTGAAGCTGGACGGCACCGAGACCTTCACGATCGAGAATGTCGCCGGCCTCCGCCCGCGCCAGGCGGTGACGGTGAAGCTCACCCGCGCCGACGGCACGACCGAGACGTTCGAGACGCGCTGCCGGATCGATACCGTCAACGAGCTCGATTATTTCCTGAACGGCGGCATCCTGCCCTACGTGCTGAGGAAGCTCGCCGCCTGATCCGGCGACGATCGGGAAAGAAGAACGGGGCCTGCGGCAGAGATGTCGCGGGCCTTTTTCTTTGTCCCGTATTGGGGCGACCCATAATCTCCCTTGACCTGAAACCGCTAACCACCCCTTATGGTTAACGCAAAGTGACCGACTCCGGCCCATAGGCGGGCATCATGGAACGGGCGGGAGCCGTGGTCCTTGGGAATCAGGGGAATCGACCATGACCATGCTTGCACATCGCTTTCGTAAAACCTTGCTGGGGACGGCCCTTGCCGCCGCCCTCGTGGCTGGCGCGGCGCCCGCCAATGCCGTCAGCATCGTGTTCACCGACGACGGCACCGTCGCGGGCTCGGCCGCCGAGCGCGGCTTCAACATCGCCAAGAGCTTCTGGGAGCATGTGCTCACCAACGATGTGACGATAAACATCAACATCAGCTTCTCGTCCTTCGGCGATCCCGACATCATCGGCGGCGCGGAGAGCAATCTCTACGTCCTCGATATCCCGACTTATCAAGCGTATCTGGGGGCTACGGGCACCACCAATCTCGATGCGGTGAAGGTGCTCCCGACGCTTAACAATGGCGCGGTGGCGATGGTCACACCCGGTTACGTGGACGAGGTGAACCAACTCGGTATCGACACGACCAAGCGGGTTTTCGACAATGACGGCAGCATTAATAACCAGGAGATCGGCATAAATTCGTCCATCCTGAAGGCGATAGGGCTTGGAGACTATGTTGGGGCGGGTGAAGCGGACGGTGACGTCACCTTCAGTTCCGATTTCGCGTTCGATTTTGATCCCACCGATGGCATTGATGCCGACAAGATCGATTTCGTCGCGGTGGCGATCCACGAAATCGGACACATTCTGGGCTTCACGAGCGGCGTTGATGATTATGATGTTCAGGGCAACCCCAACGGGCCGTTTGCGGGTGAGGTCGACGGTTATCCGGTGAATGAAGCCTATTGGGGCTATGTGATGGATCTGTTCCGTTACGCCCAGAGCAACGACGGTGCCGAGCTGAACTGGGCGCCCGGCGACGACGCCTATTTCTCGATCGACGGTGGCCAGACGGCCTTCCTCGACGGCTATTTCTCGACCGGCGAATATAATGGCGACGGGCGGCAGGCCTCGCACTGGAAGGATGCCAGCGGCAACCTCCAACTCGGCATCATGGACCCGACCGTGGCTTATGGGCAGATGGGCGTCGTTCGCGGGCTCGATCTCGCCGTGTTCGATGCGATCGGCTGGAACACCAATATCGATGTGCTGGCCAACCCGAACTGGTCCTACACCACCGCGCAGGCGGCGGTGCCGGAAGCGGCTACCTGGGCGCAGATGATCATCGGCTTCGGCTTCATCGGCGGCACGCTCCGCCGCTTCGGCGGCCGGCGGAAGGCCGCGATCGCCTGATCCGCCGCATCGGCGGAAGAATCAGCCCCGGTGAGGTGTCTCACCGGGGCTTTTTTGGGGGACGATCTGCCGGCAGTCAGTTCGGTCGCCGGCCGGGAAATCGTCCCGCGACAAGGCGGGCGGCTCGGCCAGGCCGGGCGGTTCACCCGATGCCATCGGAGGACAAGCCGCCCAGCCGGCCGCGCCGGATCATTTGGGTTCCAGCGCGAAGGCGACCAGCGAGTCGCCGATCTTGGTGCCGAGATATTTGTGGCCGCCGGCCGCGATGGCGACATATTGGCGGCCGTCCTGCTTCAGCCGGTAGGTGACGGGCGTCGCTTGGCCGCCGGCGGGAAGCCGGCCCTTCCATAGCTCGCGCCCCGTGCGGATATCGAAGGCGCGCAGGAAATTGTCGGTTGCGGCGCCGATGAACACCACGCCCGATGCCGTCACCACCGCGCCGCCCATGTTCGGCACGCCCAGCTTCAGCCACATCGGCCATGGCGCGAGATCGCGGGTGGTGCCCAACGGCACTTCCCACAATTTCCTGCGGGTCTTGAGGTCGATCGCCAGCAAAGTGCCCCAGGGCGGCCGCACGCAGGGCGCGCCCAGCGGCGACAGCATCGGCACCATCGTGTTGCCATAGGGCGTGCCGAAGCTCGGCAGCAGGCGTTCGCCGCGCGCCAGCATGGCATCGGTTTCCTTGCGCGGCACCATCTTCACGATCGCTGGCACCTGCGTGGTGTTGACCACCAGCACCTGGTTGACCGGATCGATCGCCATCCCGCCCCAATTGTTCACGCCCATGAAGCTCGGGAAGAAGATCGTCCCCCGCGTGGAAGGCGGGGTGAACACGCCCTCCCAATTGGCGCTGCGGAACAGATCGCGGCACTTGCCCTTGTCCCAGAAGGTGAAGCCCCACATGTCGTCCTCGGTCATGTCCCGGCGCACGATCATCGCCGGGTCTTTGGGGAAGGGCTGGGTGGGCGACAGCTTCTCGCCGGGCAGCGCGCCGGCCTGCGGCACGGGGCGTTCCTCCACCGGGAACAGGGGCTCGCCGGTTTCGCGGTTGAGGATGAAGATATGGCCCTGCTTGGTCGCCTGGGCGAGCGCCGGGATCGATCGGCCGCCCTGCTTCAGATCGAACAGCAGCGGCTGGGCCGGCACGTCATAGTCCCAGACGTCGTGATGCACCGTCTGGAACCGCCAGCGCGGCTGGCCGGTGCGCGCGTCGAGCGCCACCACCGAGGAGGACCAGTAATCGCGGTTGCCGCGATCGATGCCGATATGGTCGGGGCCGGCATTGCCGGTCGGCACGAAGACGAGGTTGCGCGCCGGATCGGCGGTGAGCGGCGCCCAGCTGTTCGCCGTGGCGCGGACATAGGGTTCGCCCGGCGGGGCGTTGGCGGCGTCGGTGACGCCGGGCGGCAGCGGGTTCCATGCCCAGGCGAGCTTGCCGCTATGCACGTCGAAGGCGCGGATCACGCCGGCCGGCACGTCGACCCGCATATTATCGGGAATGCGCCCGCCCAGCACGATCTTGCCGTCCACCACCACCGGGGGCGAGGAGATCGCATAGTCGCCCGGCTGCACCGGGCCGAGGCCCTGGGTGAGATCGAGCACGCCCTTGTCGCCGAAGCCGGCGCAGGGCTGGCCGGTTTCGGCATCCAGCGCCCGCAGCCGGCCGTCGATGCTGCCGACGAGGATGCGGCTGACGCATTCTGCGGGCGCGGGGCCGTTGGCGGGTGCGGGGGCCGGATCGCGATAATAAGTGACGCCCCGGCAGTTGATCAGATAGGCGTTGGTGGCATCCGCCTTGTAATTCTGCGCCCAGATTTCCCTGCCGGTCTCGGGATCGACGGCGGCGACCTTGCCCAGGCCCGAGCAGACGAACATCTTGCCGTCCGCCACGATCGGCGTCGCCTCGAACGTCGGCGATACGCCCTCGGGCACGTCCAGCTTGCCGATATGGTAGGTCCAGGCGGGTTTCAGCCCGGCGACGTTGGCGGTGGTGATCTGGGTGGCGGGCGAATAATGGGTGGCGTCCGCGTCGCCGCCGTAGAAGCGCCAGTCGGCGGTCGGCCCGCTGGTGTCGATCGGCCCCGAATATCCGCCGCCGCACCCGGCCAGCAGCAGGACGCCGCCCCACATCGCCATTGTCCGCTTGTCGCCCATCCCGCTCTCCGATCGTTTTTTCCGCACGTTTGTGCATTGGCGTTTCGCGGCCATGCAACAAGGAACGCAGCGGCGATCGGGCCGAATGTTCGCGTCCGGCCAAGCGGGGGCGATTTCCTCCCCGGCCGCCAGCCGGGGAGGATCGGGATCAGCCGGTCTGGAAAATCCCGCTCAGACGGCCTTCAGCGCCTGCTCCATGTCGGCGACCAGATCGTCGGCATCCTCGACGCCGATCGATATGCGCACCAGATTGTCGGTGATGCCCAGCGCCAGCTTGCGTTCGTCCGGCACCGAAAGATGGGTCATCGCCGCCGGCGCGCTGGCCAGCGTCTCGGTGCCGCCGAGGCTGACGGCGAGCTTGGCGATCTTCAGCGCGTCGAGGAAGGCGAAGCTCTCCTTCTCGCCGCCCTTCAGATAGAGCGAGAAGGTGGAGCCCGCCCCCGTGCAGTGGCGGCGATAGATGTCGGCCTGGCGCGATCCTTCCTCCAGGAAGCCCAGATAGCCCACCGTCTCCACCTTGGGATGATCGCGCAGATAGGCGCACACCTTGGCGGCATTCTCGCCCGCCCGGCTCATCCGCAGCTCCAGCGTTTCCAGGCTGCGCAGCAGCATCCACGCCGAATGCGGATCGGTGATGGTGCCGATCGTGTTGCGCATCGCCCGGATCGGCGCGATCGCCGCCTTCGATCCCACCGCGCCGCCGGCCACCAGGTCGCTATGCCCGCCGGCATATTTGGTGAGCGAATAGAGGACGAGATCGGCGCCGTGGCGCAGCGGCTTCTGCCAGAGCGGGCCGAGGAAGGTGTTGTCGATGGCGATCGGCGGCGCATCCGGCCCGGTGCCGAACAGCGCATCGCGCGATGCCTTCACCGCCTCCACATCGACCAGCGCGTTGGTGGGATTGGCCGGGCTTTCCAGGTAGATCAGCGCCACCCGCCCCTCAGCCTGCGCGCGGCCGAGCACGGCATCGATCTCCTCCCGGCTGGCGCCGGCGGGGAAATCGAGCCAGTGGACGCCGAAGCGGCCGAGGATCTTGCCGATCAGCGTTTCGGTGGCGGCGTAGAGCGGCGCGGAATGGACGATGATGTCGCCCGGCTTCACCAGCGCCAGCAGCACCGTGGCGATCGCCGCCATGCCGGAGGAGAAGGTGAGCGCGTCCTCCGCATCCTCCCACACGCCCAGCCGGTCCTCCAAAATCTCCTGATTGGGGCCGTTGAAGCGGGAATAGACGAGGCCCTCCGCCCCGCCCGGCCGCTTGCCGGTGACGCCTTCGAAATGGCGTTTGCCGGCGGCGGCATTTTCGAACACGAAAGTGGAGGTGAGGAAGATCGGCGGCTTCAGCGCGCCTTCCGACAGCATGGGATCATAGCCGTGGCCCATCATCAGCGTGGCGGGCTTGAGCGGACGGCCGCCCAGCTCCACCACGTCGGGCTTGGGGCGGCGGCGCGGGGTGGCGCCGCTCAGATCGGCTTCTGTTTCGTCTTTCATGGACCATCCTGTATCGATCGACCCGCGACGCGGGTGTTATGATCCGCAGCCTATCGCAGTCGGGACAGGAGGGGGAGGAAAATGCCGATCGCCATCGTATCGATCCCGGTCGCCGATCAGGCGCGAGCCAGGGGCTTCTATACCGACATCATGGGATTCGCGGTGATGCGCGACGAGGCGATGGGGCCGGATTCGCGCTGGATCCAGCTGCAGCCGCCGGGCGGCGGGGCATCGATCACCTTGGTCAACTGGTTCGATGCGATGCCGCCGGGCTGCCAGCAGGGGCTGATGCTGGGCGTGCCCGATATCGAGGCCGAACATGCCCGGCTGGCGGGGCTGGGGGTGGAGGTAGCGCCGATCCGCAAGGAGGCGTGGGGACGCTATACGATGGTGGCGGACCCGGACGGCAATCGCTGGGTGGTGGCGGAACTGGCCGCCTAGGCGGCGTGGATGGATCATGGCGCGCGCGAGGTCCGGTTCAGGCATCTCGCCGGGCGACCACCTCTCCCCCGTCATTCCCGCGAAGGCGGGAATCCATTGTGTCGGACGCTATCGACTCAATCGAGCCAACCGCGTCCATGGATTAGCTACGCTGGCCTATGGCTCCCACCTTCGCGGGAATGACGGATCTTTTGTGTGGTTTCCGTAGCTTCGGCTTCGAGCGGCCACTTGTGCTGACAGTTTGATCCGGGCGCGCGAAGGCAGGGCGCCCGGGCTTTCGCGCGCGCCAAGGCTGCCGCCTACACCGATATCACCACCTTGCCGAACAGGTCGCTGCCGGACTGGTAGCGATAGGCGTCCACCGCATCGTCGAAGGCGAAGACGCGGTCGATGACGGGGCGGATGCCGTTGGCCTCCACCGCGGCGTTCAGCCGCTCGGCCATCGCGCGCGATCCGACGAAGATGCCGCGCATCGTCGCGCCCCGCGTCATCAGCGCCAGCGGGTTGGACTGGCCTTCGGCGGCGAGCAGGCCGATGATGCCGATTTCCCCGCCATAGCCGATCGCCTGCATCGACTGGGCGATCGTGCCCGGCCCGCCGACCTCGACGATATGGGATATGCCGTTCGGCCCCGCCGCCTGCGCCGCGGCCGCGCCCCAATCCGGCGTGGCGCGATAGTTGATGCCGTGAGTGGCGCCCATCGCGCGGGCGCGCTCCAGCTTGGCGTCGAAGGAGGAGGTGATGATCACCGCGGCGCCGGCCGCGCGTGCGAGCTGGAGGGCGATCAGCGAGACGCCGCCCGTGCCGAGCAGCAACACGGTATCGCCCGGCTGGAGCCGCCGGGGGCCTTCCATCAGCGCGTTCCAGGCGGTGACGCCGGCGCAGGGCAGGGTGGCGGCTTCCTCGAATGAAAGCGACGGGGCGATCGGCACCACGGCACGTTCGGGCAGCAGCGCATATTCGGCGAGCATGCCGGTGGCCGGCGGCGCGCCGAGCGAGGTGGCGACCTTGCGTGCATCGGCCGGCCCGTCCTCCCAATCGAGGAAGAAGGTGCCGGCGACGCGATCCCCCACCGCGAAGCGCGTGACGCCGGCCCCGATCGCCGCCACCTCGCCCGCGCCGTCGGAAAGCGGAATCGCAGCCGTCCGGATCGGCCCGCCGAAATAGCGGCCCTGGACCAGAAGCTGGTCGCGATAGTTGAGCGAGCAGGCCCGGACCCGGATGAGAATCTCGCCGGGACCGGGCACGGGCGTGGCGATTTCGGCCTGGCGCAGCGCTTCCAGCCCTTGATGGCTGGGTTCCAGAACATATGTCCGCATCGTCGCTCCTTGCCTCTGTCCGTCATCCTGGTCGAACGGATGGTCATGTTCGCCGACTTCGTATGGCGCGATCGGCGGCCTTCGTGAGACCGGGGAATAGAATGCCTGGTCACCGCGTATATTCAATATGCAGCATCCTTCCGATCCCGATCCGATACTAGAGCATGCGCCGGCGCTCAGGCGTTATGCCCGGTTGCTGACGCGCGACGGGACCGCCGCCGAGGATCTGGTTCAGGAAACGCTGCTGAAGGCGCATGAACGGCCGCCGCGCCCGGCGCTGGGCCAATCGATCCGCCACTGGCTGTTCACGGTGCTGCGCAACCTCTTCATCGATGGTTTGCGCCGCCGCCGCAGCGAGGCCGCGCGGATCGACGCGCTGGCCGATGCGCGCGCCACGGCGGCGACGCCCGCGCAGCCGGCCGACCAGGAATTCGCTACCTATCTGCGCCAGATCGGCGAGCGGTTCGAGGCGCTGCCCGAGGGCCAGCGCGCCGCGCTGCGCTGCGTGGCGATCGAGGGGATGAGCTACCAGCAGGCCGCCGATGCGCTGGGCGTGCCGGTGGGCACGATCATGTCGCGCCTGAACCGGGCGAGGGCCGCGCTGCGGGCGGATGCGCCGGAGCCGACGGCGGCGCGGCTGCGCATCGTGGGAGGACGCGATGACGACTGACAGGAACCGCATCTGCGATATCGACATCAACGCCTATGTCGACGGCGAGCTGGACGCGGCGCGCGCCTGCGAGGTCGAGCGGCACCTGAGCCAGCGGCCCAACGATGCCGCGCGGGTGATGGAGGATCTGGCCGGCCGCAGCGCCCTGCGGCTGATCGCCGGCAAGGCCCGGCCGTCCACGCCCCGCGCCGAGCGGCGCGCCGGCGGCACCCGGCTTTCGCTGGCGGCGGTGATCGCCTTTGCGGGGCTGAGCGTGATGACGCTGGTGCTGCCCAATGCCGGCGGGCAGAGCGTGGCATCGCCGCCATCCTATCTGGACGATGCGATGATGTCCCACCGGATCACGCTGATGCGGGCGCGCATGGCGTCCCAGCCCGAGGCGCCGAACCTGGACGTGCATGATCTGATGCGCGAGACCGGCATCCGCGTGCCCCGCCTGCCCGCCGGCTGGCGCGTGCTGGATGCGCAGCTTTTCCCGTCCGAATATGGCCCGGCGCTGCAGATGCTGGTGCATACCGAGGACAAGGGCGTGCTTTCCATCTTCGCGGTGCGTGGCGCCAGCACGGCGCCGACCGAGCCGTCCGCCGAGCGGATGGACGGCCGGTCGATCGCTTATTGGCGCAAGGGCGACCTTTCCTACGCCCTGATCGGCGACGGGACGCCCGAGGAGATCGACCGGATCGCCGACCATCTGGAGGATGGCGGGCTGGAGCAGGCGGATGCCGCCATCCGTCCCCCGGCCCATAGAGTTACCGCGTTGCCCGTGTTGCCGGACGCTTCTGCCCGGCGGGCCAACGCACCAGCGTGAGGTGAAGCATGCATATCGATCTGGATGACGGCGTTTCCGCCGAGCTGCTGGCGGATACGTGCGTGATCGGCGCGGGGGCGGCGGGGATCACCGTGGCCCGCCGGCTGCTGGCCGCGGGCCAGCGGGTGGTGCTGCTGGAAAGCGGCGGCCTGGATCATGAGGCCGATACCGCCGCGCTGAACGAGGGCCGATCGGTGGGCGAGCCTTATTATCCGCTGGATCATGCGCGGCTGCGCTTCTTCGGCGGCACTACCGCCATCTGGGGCGGGCGCTGCGCCGAGCTGGACCCGATCGATTTCGTCCGGCGCGACTGGGTGCCCCATTCGGGCTGGCCGATCGATCATGCCGAGATCGCGCCTTATTATGCGGCGGCCCGCGACCTGCTGGACCTGCCGTCGCGCGAACCGACGGCGGAGAGCTTCGCCCGCGCGGGCGCGCCGCTTCCCGATTTCGATGCGGATGTGCTGCGCACGCCCTTCTGGAGCTTCGACGACAGGTTCAACCGCTTCACCTTCGAATCGTGCGCGGACCTGCGCGAGAATCCGCGCTGCCGCATCCTGACCCATGCGACGGTGACGGAGATCGTGGCCCTGCCTTCGGGCCGGGCGATCGGCCATCTCGACCTGACGGCGCGCTCGGGCCGGCGCCACCGGGTGCGCGCGCGCAATTATGTGCTGGCGGCGGGCGGCATCGAGAATGCCCGGCTGCTGCTGGCATCGGATTCGATCGTGCGCACCGGCCTCGGCAACGCGCACGACCAGGTGGGCCGTTACTTCATGGAACATCCCCATGCGCGCGGCGGCAGGATCGTCGGGCCTGGGGTGTGGGCGCTGCTCAACGCCTTCGGCCGCAAGCACCGGCTGGACGGGCATAGTGCCGCGGCCCTGATCGCGCCGGCCGAGCGGCTGCAGCGCGAGCAGGGGCTGCTCAACACCTCGCTCACCATCGCCGGTCGCCGGCCGGTACACGGCAGCGAGGCGCTGGGCATGCGCGCCTATCAGAAATTGAAGCATGACCTTGCCCCCAGCCGGCGCGCGCGGGCGATGTGGATGCGCACCAAGCAGGCGGTGAACGCGACGATGAGCGTGACCGAGCCGCTCCGCCCCTGGCTGCTGCACAAGGCCGGCCGGCTGGACGTGGCGCTGGTGGTGCGCGGCGAGCAGGCGCCCAATCCCGACAGCCGGGTGCTGCTGGACGGCACGACCGACGCGCTGGGCCTGCGCCGCGCCAGGCTCGACTGGCGGATGAGCGCGATCGATACGGACAGCGTGGCGGGCCTCGTCGCCGCCCTCGGCCGTGAGACCGAACGGCTGGGGCTGGGCCGGGTTGAGGCCGCGCCCTGGCTTTCGGATGCGAGCCGCGCCTGGCGCACCGATCCGCTGATCAGCGCGCATCCGATCGGCGGCTATCACCATATGGGCACGACGCGCATGGCCGATAGCCCGCGCGAGGGCGTGACCGACGCCACCGGCCGCGTCCACGGCCTCGCCAACCTGCATGTCGCGGGAAGCTCGCTCTTCCCGACGTCCGGCTGGGCCAATCCGACGCTGACGATCCTCGCGCTGGCGTTGCGGACGGCCGATTTCATCGCCAGGGGCGCCGCGCAGGAGCCGGCGATCGAGCAGGAGACCCGGCCGCTGGTAGCCGCGCGCCGGTAAAAATGCGGGCGGCGGAGGCCGATGCCCCCGCCGCCCGGCTTCTGTTCGATATCGGGCCGGCCGATCAGTTGAAGGTTTCGCCCTTTTCCGTCTTGGCGACGAGCAGCGGCGACAGCGAGAAATCGGGGCCGAGGCGATCGGCCTGGCGCTTCAGGCCGTCCACCACCGTCTTCAGGCCGATCTGGTCCGCCCACAGCATCGGGCCGCCGCGATAGACCGGCCAGCCATAGCCATAGACCCAGACGACATCGATGTCGGACGCGCGCTGGGCCTTGCCTTCCTCCAGGATCTTCGCGCCTTCGTTGACCATGGTGTAGAGGCAGCGCTCGCGTATCTCCTCGTCGGATATCTGGCGCTGGGGGATGCCCTTGGCGGCGGCGAATTCGGCGATGATCCGTTCGGCGACCGGCGAGGGCGTGCGCTGGCGCTTCTCGTCATAATCGTAGAAGCCACCGCCCGATTTCTGGCCGAGCCGGCCTTCGGCGCACAGCGCCTCGCGCACCGTTTCGCGCCGGGTGGGATCGCGATGCCAGCCGATGTCGAGCCCGGCGAGATCGGCGAGCTGGAACGGCCCCATCGGGAAGCCGAAATCGAGGAAGACGCGATCGACATCCGAGGGCTTCGCCCCTTCGAGGATGAGCTGGCCGGCCTGATCCTGCCGGGGCTTCAGCATGCGGTTGCCGATGAAGCCGTGGCAGACGCCGGCGACCACCGCGATCTTCCTGATCTGCTTGGCGAGCGCCATGGCGGTGGCGAGCACGGAATCGGACGTCTTCGCCCCGCGCACCACCTCCAGCAGCTTCATAACATTGGCGGGCGAGAAGAAGTGCATGCCCAGCACATATTCCGGCCGCGCGGTGACGGAGGCGATCTCGTCCACGTCGAGATAGGAGGTGTTGGTGGCGAGGATGGCGCCGGGCTTGGCCGCCTTGTCCAGCCGGGCGAACACCTCCTTCTTCACGTCCATATTCTCGAACACCGCCTCGATGACGAGGTCGGCCTCGGCGAGGTCGTCGTAGGACAGAGTGGGCTTGAGCAGCGCCATGGCCTTTTCGACCTGCGCTTCCGTCATCCGGCCGCTCTTGACGTTGTTGGCGTAATTCTTCGCGATCACGCCGACGCCGCGATCGAGCGCCGCCTGCTCCGCCTCGAGGATGGTGACGGGCACGCCGATCGACAAGAAGTTCATGGCGATGCCGCCGCCCATCGTGCCGGCGCCGATCACGCCGACCGACTTCACCGGGATCAGCGGTGTATCGGCGGGCAGGCCATCGACCTTGGCGGCCGCCCGCTCGGCGAAGAAGATGTGGCGCTGCGCCTTGGACTGATCGCTGACGATCAGCTTCGCGATGAGCCGGCGTTCCACCTCCAGCCCTTCGCGGAAGGGCAGGTCGACGGCGGCCCGGATCGCCTCGATGCAGGCTTCCGGCGCCTCGAAGCCCTTCATCTTCTTGGCATTCTTCGCACGGAACGCTTCGAACACGCCGGGTTCGGCCGCGGCCTTGCGCTCGCTGGTGCGCGGCAGCGGGCGCCTGTCCGCAACCTCCCGCGCGAAGGCGATCGCTTCGGCGGCGAGATTGTCCTCGGCGGCGAGGCGATCGACCAGGCCGACCTCGGCCGCCTTCTTCGCCCCGATCGGCGCGCCGCCGACGATCATCTCCAGCGCGGCTTCGGCGCCCACCACGCGCGGCAGGCGCTGCGTGCCGCCGGCGCCGGGGAGGATGCCGAGCTTCACTTCGGGCAGGCCGAGCTTCGCCGAGGGCACGGCGACGCGATAATGGCAGGCGAGCGCGGTTTCCAGCCCGCCGCCGAGCGCGGTGCCGTGAATCGCGGCGACGACCGGCTTGTCCAGCGCCTCGATGCGTTCGAGCAGCTCGGGAAGCTGCGGGTCCTTCATCGGCTTGCCGAATTCGGTGATGTCGGCACCGGCGAAGAAGGTGCGGCCTTCGCAGCGGATCACCACCGCCTTGATCGCGGGATCGGCGGCGGCCGCGTCGATCGCTTTGGCCAGCCCGTCACGCACCGCATGGCCGAGCGCGTTGACCGGCGGATTGTTCGATATGACGACGAGGACGTCGCCCGCCCGTTCGGTGGTGATGATGGTCATCCATGTCTCCTGATGGGAATCAGAGCGCGGTCCGGCCGAGCTCCTGGCGATTGAAGGGGTGCGAGCTGGACAGGCCGCCATCGACGACCAGCGCGTGGCCGTTGACGTAGGATGCCTCGTCCGAGGCGAGGAACAATGCGGCATGCGCGATCTCGTCCGGCTCGCCGCCGCGGCGCAGCGGGTTGAGGTGGCCGAGCTGGTCGGCCTTGCCGGCTTCCCGCGCGCGGACGTAGATCATCTCCGTCATGCCGGTTTCGATGAGGCCGGGGCAGATCGCGTTCACCCGGACATTGCTGGTCGAAAGCTGCTGGGCGGATGTCTGCACCAGGTTGATGACGCCTGCCTTGGAGGCCGAATAAGCCGGCCCGCCCGCGCCCGATCTCAGCCCGGCGACGCTGGCGGTGCAGATGATCGAGCCGCGCTTCTGCGCGATCATGTGCGGGGCGGCATGCTTCACCGCGAGGAAGGGGCCGATCAGGTTGACGCGCAATATTTCCGCCCAGTCGGCGGCATCCTGATCGAACAGGCCCTTAAGCCCGCCCGAAATGCCGGCATTGGCGAACATCACGTCGATCCGCCCGTGCGCCTCCACCGCATGGCCGACCAGCCGGGCGACATCCTCCTCGCGGCCGGCGTCGAGCTTGAGGCCGTCGGCGCGGCCGCCGGCATCGCGGATCAGCTCGATCGTCTCGGTGACGCCGTCGCCGATATCGGCGGCGACGACCACCGCGCCGTGGCGGGCGAAGAGGCGGCAGGTGGCGCGGCCGATGCCGCTGCCCGCGCCGGTGACGACCGCGACCCGGCCGGCAAGCCGCCCGGTCACAGCCCGATTCCCGTGGTCGCCCCGCCATCGACGATGATCGCCTGGCCGGTCATGAAGGTGGCGGCGGGCGAGGCGAGGAAGACGGCGGCGCCGGCGATCTCGTGCGGCTCGCCGATGCGGCCCAGCGGCGTGTTGCGGGTGACGGCCTTCAGCGTCTGCGGGTCTTCCCACAATGCGCGGGCGAAATCGGTGCGGACGAGGCCGGGGGCGATGCAGTTCACCCGCACGCCATCCGGCCCATATTCGGCGGCAAGGTTGCGGGCGAGCTGGAAGTCCGCCGCCTTCGAGACGTTATAGGCGCCGATCGACACCGATGACGTCAAGCCGCCGATCGACGAGATGATGATGATCGAGCCTTCCTTGCGCTCGCGCATCTCCGGCGCGACCATGCCGATCAGCCAGTGGTTGGCCAGCACGTTGTTGTCGAAGATCTTGCGGAACTGATCGTCGGTGATCCCCGCCATCGGCCCGTAATAGGGGTTGGAGGCGGCGTTGCAGACGAGGATGTCGATCCGCCCCAGCCGCGCGCGGGTCTCGTCGACGAGGTGCTGGAGCGCTTCCTTGGACGATATGCTGGCGGCGATCGCGGTGGCCGCGCCGGGATGGCGGGCGTTGATCGCCTCGGCCACCGCATCGCATGCATCCTGCTTGCGGCTGGAGATCACCACCCTGGCGCCCTGATCGGCCATCGCCTCGGCGATCGCGCGGCCGATGCCGCGCGACGATCCGGTGATGATGGCGACCTTGCCGGTAAGATCGAACAGGGACATCAGCTTTATCCTCCCACTGTGCCGTTTCCGCGAATGCCGGAATCGTTGGCCGCCAAGGCTCGGTCCCCCGCGCCTTCCCGTCAATGGATCCTGACGCCCGTCAGGATGACGGCGGCGCGGGAGGGATCAGACCCGATATTTGCCGAATTCGAGGCGGGCGATCGCGCGGTTGTGCACCTCGTCCGGCCCGTCCGCCAGGCGGAGCGTGCGGATCGTGGCATAAGCGCGCGCCAGGCCGAAATCGCTGGTCACGCCACCGCCGCCATGCGCCTGGATCGCATCGTCGATCACCTTCAGCGCCATGCGCGGGCCGGCGACCTTGATCATCGCGATTTCCGCCTGCGCAGCCTTGTTGCCGGCCTTGTCCATCATGTCGGCGGCCTTGAGGCAGAGCAGCCGCGTCATCTCGATATCGATGCGGGCCTCGGCGATGCGCTGTTCCCAGACGGACTGTTCGGCGATCGTCTTGCCGAAGGCGACGCGGCCGAGCAGGCGGCGGGCCATCTTCTCGATGGCTTCCTCCGCCACGCCGATGGTGCGCATGCAATGGTGGATACGGCCCGGCCCGAGGCGGCCTTGCGCGATCTCGAATCCGCGGCCCTCGCCCAGCAGCATATTCTCCACCGGCACGCGGACATTGTCGAGGATCACCTCGGCATGGCCGTGGGGGGCGTCGTCATAACCGAAGACGGGCAGCATGCGGACGACCTTCACGCCGGGCGCGTCCATCGGCACCAGGATCATCGACTGTTGCGAATGGCGCGGCGCATCCGGGTTGGTCTTGCCCATGACGATGTTGATCCTGCAGCGCGGATCGCCCACGCCCGACGACCACCATTTGCGGCCGTTGATGACATAATGGTCGCCGTCGCGATCGATCCGCGTCTCGATGTTGGTGGCGTCGGACGAGGCGACGGCCGGCTCCGTCATCAGGAAGGCGGAACGGATGTCGCCGTCCATCAGCGGCTTCAGCCACTGGTCCTTCTGGGCGCGGGTGCCGTAGCGGTGCAGCACCTCCATGTTGCCGGTATCGGGGGCGGAGCAGTTCATCGCCTCCGACGCCCAATAGACGCGGCCCATCTCCTCCGCGCAGAGCGCATATTCGAGGTTGGACAGGCCCGGCCCCTCGAAATGGAAGCTTTCGTCCACATGCTGCTGGCCGCTGTGGGGCGGCATGAACAGGTTCCAGAGCCCCGCCGCCTTGGCCTTGGCCTTGGCTTCCTCGATCACCGGCAGCACCTTCCAGCGCTCGCCGGTCTCCTGCTGCTCATGATATTCGGGATCGCGCGGGCGGACGTGGGTTTCGATGAAATCGCGCACCCGGTCGCGCCAGTGGGTCTCGCGCTCGCTAAGGGTGAAATCCATCGCTCTCTCTCCCGCTGACTAGACTTTTCTTCCCTGCGCTATGCCCCTTGAAAGCGTTCGTCCAGCCGCCGAGGCGTTCGGAAATTGGCGATCGGGCCATCTAATATGCGACGCCCGGCCATGACGCAGCGTAAAAGCCCGGGAGGAGATTTTCGCGGGCACGGACGCGGGAGCAGGCGATGATGCGGGATGCGGCGGCTGGAATGGCGGGCGAATGGCGGTTGCGCCACCGCTGGCCGACTCGGATATGGCATTGGGCCAATGCGGCGATCGTGATCGTCATGCTGATGAGCGGCCTGATGATCTTCAACGCCCATCCCCGCCTCTATTGGGGCGAATATGGCGCCAATGCCGATCATGCCTGGCTGGAGATCGGATCGACGCCAACGCAGGGCATATTGCGGATCGGTGACGTCATGGTGCCAACCACGGGCGTGCTGGGCCGGTGGACGGACGGCGACGGCGTGGTGCAGACCCGCGCCTTTCCCGGCTGGGCGACGATCCCCACGCGCTACAGCCTTTCGGCAGCGCGGCGCTGGCACCTGGCCTTCGCCTGGGCGTTCGCGATCGGCGGCGCGGCCTATGCGGCCTGGTGCATGGCCCGCGGCCACCTCAGCCGCGATCTGCTGCCCCGCCGGGGCGAGCTGGCGCCCGGCCATCTCTGGGCGGACATCATGGCGCATGCCCGGCTGCGGCTGGCGAAGGGGGAAGCGGCGGCGCGATACAATATCCTCCAGAAGCTCAGCTATCTGGCCGTGCTGTTCGGCCTGCTGCCGGCGATGCTGCTGAGCGGGCTTGCCATGTCGCCGGCGATGGATGCGGCCTGGCCCTGGCTGGTCGATCTGTTCGCGGGCCGCCAGTCCGCCCGGTCCGTCCATTTCATCTGCGCGATGCTGATCCTGGCCTTCGTCCTCGTCCACCTCGCGATGGTGGCGGCCGCCGGCCCGGTGCGCGAGCTGCGGGCGATGATCGGCGGCTGGTATCGCCTGCCGGAGGAACGGGCATGAGGCTTTCCCGCCGCCGCCTGATCGGCTCGCTCGCCGCGGCACCGCTGCTCACCGCCTGCGACCGGCTGACCTATAGCGAGGGCTTCCGCGAGGGCCTGCGCGCCGCCGAGGGGCTGACGATGCGCGCGCAGCGGCTGGTGATGGATCGCGCCGCGCTCGCCCGCGAATTCGGCGCGGCGGACATATCTCCCGTGTTCCGGTCCAACGGCACCCGCCGGCCGGGATCGCAAAGCTATGCCGATCATGCGGCGCGGGGCTTTGCCGATTGGCGGCTGGCGGTGGACGGGCTGGTGGCGCGGCCGCTTTCGCTGTCGATGGCGCAGATACGCGGCCTTCCCGCGCGCACCCAGATCACCCGCCACGATTGCGTGGAAGGGTGGAGCGCGATCGGCCGGTGGACCGGCGTGCCGCTCCGCCTGCTGCTGGAAGGCGCCGGGGTTTCGACGCGGGCGCGCTACATCGTCTTCCATTGCGCCGACGATTACGGGCCGGTGCGTTATTATGAGAGCATCGACATGGTGGATGCGCTGCATCCCCAGACGATCCTCGCCTGGGCGCTCAACGGCGCGCTGCTGCCGATCGAAAATGGCGCGCCGCTCCGGCTTCGGGTGGAACGGCAGCTCGGCTACAAGCATGCCAAATATGTCGAGCGGATCGAGGCGGTGGCCGGCCTGGCCGCGATCGGCGGCGGCAGGGGCGGCTATTGGGAGGACAGCAACGATTATGAATGGTATGCCGGGATCTGACGGAAACCCCGTCCGCCTCCACGATTATTATCGCTCGTCGGCGGCCTATCGCGTTCGCATCGCGCTCAACCTCAAGGGCATCGCCTTCGAAAGCGTGCCGGTGAACCTGCTGGCGGGCGAGCAGCGCGGGCTCGCCTTCCGCGCGATCAACCCGCAGGGGCTGGTGCCGCTGCTGGAGATGGACGGCATGCGCATCGGCCAGAGCCTGGCGATCATCGACTATCTCGACGCGCGCGTGCCCGATCCCGCTTTCGTGCCGCGCGATCCGGCCGCGCGGGCGCGGCAGCTCGCGCTGGCGCTGGTGGTGGCGTGCGACATCCACCCGATCAACAATGTCCGCGTGCTGCGCTATCTGGGGGGCGAGCTGGGCGCGGACGAGCCCGCGCGCGAGGCGTGGATCGGCCATTGGGTGCGCGAAGGCTTCGCCGCATTGGAGGCGATGGCCGCCCAGGACGGGGCCGGCACGGCGGCGCGACCCTATCTGGGCGGCGCCGCGCCGGGGATCGCCGACATCTGCCTGGTGCCACAAATGTATAATGCCCGGCGCTTCAAAGTCGCGCTGGACGACTTTCCGCTGCTGGTGCGGATCGATGCGGCGCTGGCGGCACTGCCCGCCTTCGCCGCCGCCCATCCCGATCGCTTCGCGCCGGAAGGTTGAAGGCCGCCGGCCGGAATTTGGCGCGATCGCGCACGTCAAAGCGATTCCCGTGCGTCGGCGGCGGTTTATAGAGGGGCCATGCGCGCCCTGATCCTGACCGCTTTCGCCCTTCCTTCCGTCGCTTATGCCGAGGGGCGCGATATCGTCGTCACCGGCGCCGGGCTGGAGGCGCCGGCCGGCCTCGCCGCCTATGACGTGAGCGTGATCGAGCGCGACCGGCTGACGACCACGGCCAGCGGGCGGCTGGAGGATGTGCTGCGCGACGTCGCCGGCTTCCAGCAGTTCCGGCGATCGGATTCGCGTTCGGCGCATCCCACCAGCCAGGGGGCGACCTTGCGCGGGCTGGGCGGCAACGCATCGGCGCGCGCGCTGATCCTGCTGGATGGCGTGCCGCAGACCGATCCTTTCGGCGGCTGGATTCCGTGGAGCGCCTATGATCCCTCGCGGCTGGGGATGGTGCGGGTGACGCGCGGCGGCGGCAGCGGCGTCAACGGGCCGGGCGCGCTGGCCGGCACGATCGAGTTGATGAGCGCCGGGCCAGACGAGATCGCGCCCGCCTGGGGCGCCATCGCTTATGGCAGCCGCGACAGCGTGGAGGCCGAGGCGGGGGTGAGCGGCGCCATGGGCGGCGGCTATGGTGTGCTTTCGGCCAGCTATGCGCGCGGCGACGGCTTCACCCCCATCGTCGCGGACGCGCGCGGCCCGGTGGATCGGCCGGCCTTCTACGAACAGGCCAGCCTTTCGGCGCGGACCGCCTTTGCCGTGGGCGGCGATACCGAATTGCAGGCCAATCTGCTGGGCATGCTCGACCGGCGCGATCGCGGCACCGATTTCACCCCCAACCGCAATCTCGGCGCCGATGCCAGCGTGCGGCTGGTGGGGCGCGGCCGCTGGGGCTGGGAGGCGGCGACATGGCTGCAGCTCCGCGAATTTTCCAGCGACTTCGCCAGCGTGAACGCCGATCGGACGGCGGTGAATCCCTCGCTCGACCAGTATAATGTCCCGGCCACCGGCCTTGGCGCGCGGTTCGAGGTCCGCCCGCCGCTGGGCGGCGGGGTCGAATTGCGGCTGGGCGGCGACGCGCGCCAGACCACCGGCGAGACGAAGGAGCTTTACAGCTTCGCGGCCGGCGCGCCGACCAGGGCGCGCCGCGCGGGCGGGCGGACGCGCACCTTCGGCGGCTTTGCCGACCTGAGCTTCGCCCCGGACGATGCCTGGACGCTGACGGCGGGTGCGCGGATCGATCGCTGGCGGATCGAGAAGGGCCATCTTGACGAGACCGTGCTGGCGACGGGCGCGGCGGCGACCGACCAGGACTTCGCCGATCGGTCGGGATGGGAGCCGACGGCGCGGGCCGGCATCGCCTTCCGGCCGGCGCAGGCGGTGACGCTGCGTTCCGCCGGCTATCTCGGCTGGCGGCTGCCCAGCCTCAACGAGCTTTACCGCCCTTTCCGCGTCGGCGCGGACGTGACCGCCGCCAACCCGCTCCTGAAGCCCGAGCGGCTGAAAGGCGTCGATGCGGGCGTCGATTATCGGCCGCTGCCGGGATTCCGCCTTTCCGCCACCCTGTTCTACAACCGGCTGGACGATGCCATCGCCAACGTGACCCTGGCGCCCAATTCGCGGCAGCGGCAGAATCTGGAGGCGATCCGGTCGCAGGGGATCGAGCTGGAGGCCGCCGCCCGCCACGGGCCGTGGCAGCTTTCGGGATCGTGGACGCTGATCGACGCCAAGGTGCGCGCCGATTCCGGGCCGTCCGCCGCGCTCGATGGCTTGCGCCCCGCGCAGACGCCGCGCAACCAGGCGAGCGCGACGCTGGCATGGAACCGGCCGGATGGCATGGCGGCATCGGCGACGGTGCGGCATCTCGCCGGCCAGTATGAGGACGATCAGAACAGCCGCCGGCTGGGTGCGGCCACCACGCTGGATGCGGTGCTGCGCGTGCCCGTAGCCCGGGGCCTCAGCATCGAGGCGCGCGGCGAGAACCTGACGGACACGCTGGTCGAGGCCGGGATATCGGGCGCCGACGTGATCGAGCGGGCGACGCCGCGCACGCTCTGGATCGGGCTGCGCTACGGCGGCTGAGCGCCGGCGGGAATCCGCCCCGAAAATGGTGGACTTGGCACCGCGGATTGGGAAGAAATAGCAACTGGCAGCCTGGTGGATCATATCCACTAGACCATGGATGAGCGGCCCGCCCCGAGCGCAAGGAGACCCATGTGGTAGACGCCGCCCGCAGCACCGGCCTCGCAAGCGCGCCCGTCCATATCGAAACCAACGGCTATGTGCTGCGCAGCCTGACGCCGGCGGACGTGACGCCGCGTTTCGTGGAATGGCTGAACGGGCCGGGCATGCTGGCGGGCCTGAACCTCGCGGCGCTGAACTTCGATCTGGAAGGGTTGCGGCGGTTCGTTGCCGGCTTCGATGGCCTGCACAATCATTTCATCGGCATATTCGATCGCGAGAACGGCCTGCTCGTCGGCTTCTACACGATCGACGTGGATCTGACCCACAAGGTGGGCAACATCACCACCGGCATCGGCGAGACGGCCTATCACGGCCGGGGCGTGCTGCTGGCGACGATCGATGCGCTGCTCGACCATTTCTACGCCTATCGCGATGTGGAGAAGATGACGGCGCGCATCCTCGCCCGCAACGTGCGCATGATCTTCAATTTCCAGAACGACGCGCGCTTCAAGTTCGAGGCGAAGCTGCGCCGCGAATGCCGCGCGGCGGATGGCACGCGGCTCGACGTGCTGATCTTCGCCTCGCACAAGGACGGGTAGGATCGCGGCGGAACGGACGGGAGAGACCTATGGATTATCTCTATGAGGCGCGGAAGATCCTGTCGGGCTGCCTGTTCGTGCCGATCGAGAAGATCGGCGCCGACGACGCGATCAACGCCGCGCAGGAGGTGGACAGCCTGAACTTCGCGCTGATCGTGGTGGAGATGGAGAATTTCCTGAAGGCCGAGGTCGATCCCGTCGACCTGCTGGAGATGCGGACGGTGCGCGATCTCGCCCGCATCCTCGAACGAGGGCCGCAATGAACCAGCCCCGGTTCAGCGGCGCCTATACCGATGCCGCGAACTGGCTCTACCGCATGGCCCGCGAACATAATGGGGAGAATATCCGGGCGGAGGTGAACGGCGCCGATGTGCTGCTGGTGCAGCGGCTGGAGGATGCCGAGCATGTGCTGCGCCGGCGGGCGGACAATTATCGCAAGAACATGCACTGGTTCCGCCACATGCTGGGGCCGTCGCGCTTTTCCGAAGTGGGCGAGGCGTGGGAGATACGGCGCGAGCTGACCCAGCATTATCTCGCCAAGTTCGATCGCGAGCGGACCCACGGCCTTGCCGTCCGCTATGCGGACGAAGCCGTCGGCGGGCTCGCCGGGCGCAGCGCCGCGGGCGATGCGGTGCTGGACGAAAGCCTGCTCCGGCGCATGACGGTATCGGTGCTGATCGAGAATTTCTTCGGCGTGCCGCTGGCCGAAACGCGGGTGGATATCGATCGGCTGGCGACGCTGATGGAATTCGGGTCCGAATATGCCTTCGCGCCGACCGTCGACACCAGCGCATTGAACCATCGCCACCTGGCGGCGCTGCCCCGCCTGCGGCGCGAGATATTCGATGATTTCCGCCTGTTCCGCGAAGGCGCGCTGCCGGACAATGCGATGCTGGAAGGCATGCTGGCGGCCGATCGCGATCCCGAAAACGATATCATGCTGGAACATGAGCTGCTGACCTTCTTCGCCGCCGGCGCGGAGACGACGGCATCGGGCATCGGCTGGGCCTGCTACCTGCTGGCCCGCCATCCCGATGTGCAGCGCGGCCTGCGCGATGCGCTGGCCTCTTTCTGGGAATCTCCCCGGCGGGATTGGGCGCATCTTTCGACGATCGCCCCGCTGGAAGCCTTCGTTTCGGAGGCGCTGCGCCTCTATCCGCCCACCCCGCTCGTCACCCGGCTGGCCACCGGGCCCGACCGGATCGGCGACCATGCGATCGCGGAAGGCGACAATATCTTCGTGTCGATCCCCGGCGTGCAGCATGATGCCCGGCTGCATCCCGATCCGTGGGCGCTGCATCTCGATCGCTATCGCAACAATGCCAGCGCCGGATCGAACATCGCCTTCATCTTCGGGCCGCGCGTTTGCGGCGGCAAGAAATTCGCGCTGGTGGAGCTGGCCGCCTTCGTCGCCACCTTCCTGAAGCGCGCGGATTTCGCCCTGACATCCGATGCGCCGCCGCGCTTCCACTGGAAATCGCTGATGCTGCGCGAAGGCGGCCAGCCGGTGCGGGTGACGCTCAGGGATTGAGGCAGGCGGGCGCGGTGCCGGACACGGCCGGCGCGGCTTCGGCGCCGGACCAGATGCCCGTAAGGTAGAGCGCGCGGGCGCGGGCGCGGGCGAGCTTGCCCGATGAGGTGAAGGGCAGGGCGCGCGGCGGAACGAAGACGATCGTCGCGGTGATGCCGAGGGTCGAGGCAAGCGCCTCGCCGATGCGGGCGCGCAGCGCATCGCGATCGGCGGAAGCGCGCTGGACGAGCAGCACCACCGTCTCGCCGCCGCCATCGTCCACGCCGAAGGCGGCGGTATCGCCGGGGCGGATCGGCGGAACGGTTTCGGCCGCCCATTCCACGTCCTGCGCCCAGATGTTGCGGCCGCGCACCGCGATCAGATCCTTGGCGCGGCCGGTGACGAAAAGCTCGCCGTCGCGCAGGAAGCCGAGGTCGCCAGTTTCGAGCAGCGCGCCCTCCGCAAGCGGCGGCGCGCCGTCATAGCCGGGCATGATGTTGGCGCCGGCCACGCGGATGCGGCCTGTGGCGCCATCGGGCAGGGCGTTGCCGGCATCGTCGGTGATCCGCACGGCGATTCCGGGCAATGGCCGGCCGCAGCCGACGAAGCGGCGTTCGCCTTGCGCGTCGTCGGGCGCATCCTCGCGGGGCGGGCTGCCGGCCTGGGCGATGCTGATCGCCAGCACCGCCTCGGCCAGGCCATAGCTCGGCTGGAAGGCGGCGGGATCGAAGCCGGCGGACGCGAAGGCGGATGCGAAGGCCGCCATGTCGCGCCCGCGCACCATGTCGCCGCCGATGCCGGCGACGCGCAGGGCGGAAAGATCGAGGCCCTGTTCCCTGCCCGCCCGCTCGGCCGCCAGCCGCCAGGCGAAGGAGGGGGCGTAGACGATATTGCTGCGCTGCTGTGACATCAGCCGCAGCCACAGGCCGGGGCGGAGCGCGAAGGCGTTGGGCGAGAGATAGTCGACGCTGCGCTGGGCTGCCATGGCGACGATCGAGAAGCCGACCAGCCCCATGTCGTGATAGAGCGGCAGCCAGGAGAAAGCGCGATCGTCGCTGCGCAGGCGAAGCCCGGCCGATGCGATCGCCGCGACATTGGCCATCAGCGCCGGCAGCATGATCGGGATGCCGCGCGGATCGGCGGTCGAGCCCGAGGAATATTGCACATAGGCCGGGCGATCCGCGGCGGCGGGAACGGGGGCCGCCGGCGGTGCGGATATCGGCGCCGTGAAGGCTTCCAGCGCCGCCGCCCGGCCGGCGCCGACCGCCGCCTGGACGATGGCGATCATCCGTTCGGGCGCCAACATCAGCCCGGCGCCGGTGCGGGCGAAGAAACGGGCCAGCTCCATGGCCGGCGCGTCGCCGCTGCCGGGTTGCAGCCGGTGGGGCAGGATGCAGGGGACGATCCCGGCATATTGGCAGCCGTAGAAGATGGCGAGGAAGGCAGGCCCGGTCTCGGCGACCAGCGCGATGCGGTCCCCGGCGCGCAGGCCGGCTTGGCCGAGATGCACAGCGGCGGCGCGGGCGGCATCGCGCAGCGCGGCATAGCCCATGCTGCCGGCGGGATTGCCGCGCCCGTCGAAGAAATTGACCCCGGTTTCGCCGCGCGCGGCATAATCCAGCGCCTCGACAAGGCCCGGGAAATCGCCGAGGCGCAGCGGCAGGGAGGCGTTGGCCGTCGGCGTCACAGGGCGGTGCCGTCTTCCTTCGGTTCGGTGCGGAAGGCGGCGAACAGCATCAGGTCCAGCCGTTCGCCGCTGGCCGTCAGGCATTCCTGCCGCAGCCGCGCCTCGAAATGAAAACGCGGGCTGGCGTCGAGCTTCTCCACCATCGCCCGATTGCCGGCGAGCACGCGGGCGATGATCTTGTCGACATCGCGGAACGCGAACATATGGTCCAGGAAGGCATCGATCGTCGCCGCCTGCACCGGACGATCGGCAAAAGCCGGGTCGAGGCCGGTGGTGATGTTGCCCACCTTGTGGTTCAGGTCGACGTCGAGCGTGTAGAAACCCGCCAGCGCACCCTGGTCCCGATCGAATATCCCCACGAAATAATGGTGGAGGTCGTTGAAGCTGGCGACGAAGGCGCGCAGCCGTTCCAGCGAGAAATCGAGCGGCGGCAGGTTGAGCCCGTCGCGCAGCGGCGCATCGTTCAGCCAGGCGGCGAAACGGGGCGTCACGTCCGCCGGTGAAAGGCTGCGCAACACATAGCCGTTGGTTTCGATATGGACGGGGGCGCCGCGCGGCCCGGCCGAGGGGGTATCGGGCCGGGCAAGGGCCTCAGAAGCGCCAGTTGACATAGATCTTCCCGCCATGATCCGAATAATCCCCGCCGATCTGGCCCGAATAGGTGGCGCCGATCCCGAATTCGGGGGTGATGTCGTAGTGGGCGCCGGCCTCGATCGCGGCGGCATCGCGCGCGACCGGCACGCCCTGGATCGAGAAGGGCGTGCTGCCCGCCAGGAAGGACGCGTCCGAATAAGGCCGGGCATCCCAGAAGGCGTGGCGCCAGCCCAGCATGCCGTTCAGCTGCACGCTGTCCCCGTCGCCCACCGCGATATCGTATGTGGCGCGGCCGCCCAGCGTGGTGAACACCGTGTCCATATTGTCCTTGTTGACGCGCAGCGCCGCTTCCCCACCGCGTTCGGCGAAGCTGTCGGTATGGAGGTGGACATAAGCGGCGTTGAGGAAGGGCTTCAGCGTGATGCCGCCATAGATCAGGCTGTAGGATGCCTCGCCGAACACCTGCACGGTCGATCCGTCATAATCGGCGGACAGCGCATCCGAGAAGCCGTCGAAGGCGACCGAGCGGTTGGCCTTCAGATTGTGCCAGCTATAGGCCGCGCCGGCCTGAAGCTGGAACTGGCCGTAATCGCCGCCGGCATAGGCGCCGACATGGTAGGCCTTGTCCTTGGTGCCCGATACATAATCGTTCACGCGATATTTGGCGTGGCTGTAGCCGCCGACGATGCCGGCCCGCCAGCTGGAGCCGAGGTCCATGTCGGCGCCCAGGAACACGCCCTTGATATCCCGCTTCAGCCGCGATGCGGTGCCGTCGCCCGAATGGTGGCCCCACGAACCGAAGACCTGGAGCCACAGGCCCTTGCCGACGGCGTTGGGATCGTCGCCCAGCCCGGCCGTCGCCAGCCGCTTGCCCACCGCCTCGCGCAGGAAGCGGCTGTCGTCCAGCATTCCGGTACGCACCGAGGCGTGAATCTCGCCCGTCAGCTGGCCAAAGGCTTTGCAGGCGCTGGCATCGTCCGGCGACATCAGCAGCGCGCCCTTCAGCGGGCTGTTGTTCGGCCGCGAATCGGCCCCGCCGGCCACGGCGAGCTGATTGCGCGATCCGCAGGCCGCCTCGTTGAGCGCGCGGGTCTGTTCCACCGTCAGATAGGCGTTGTTGGCGTCATATTCGTCCGCCAGCCCCAGGAAGGCGGACAGCGCCGTATCGCCCGACACGTCGAACGTGCCGGAAAGCCCGCCGGTGGCGGTGAGGACGGTGTAGCGCGTGCCGACCTGATAGGCGCCCTCCTGGCTCTTCACCACGTCCAGCTTGGCGCCCGAGGCGAGCGTCGCCGCGCCGGTGACGGCGATCACGTCCGACGTATTCGACAGCGGATCCAGCGCGGCGCGATAGATGCCGCCCGATGCCTGGTTGTAGGCACCGTTGACGGTGAGCGTGCCGGTGGCGCCCGAAGGGGTGATGATGCCGCCGCTTTCCACCGTTGTGGCACCCACCCGGCCGCGGCCGGAAAGCGTGCCGCCATTCTGGACGAGCATCGCCGAGCTGCCGAGATCGCCGATCACGTCGAGCGTGCCGGCCGTGACCCGCGTCTGGCCGGAGAATGTGCCGCCCGTCGCCACCAGAAGGGTGCCGGCGCCCGCCTTGGTGAGCGTGCCCGCCCCGCTGATCGGGCCGTTGACGGTCAGCGTGGTATCGGCGTCGGTAAGGTAGGTGCCCGCGCTCAGCACGTTCACCGCGCGGACGGAGGTGAAGCTTGCCGTCGTCTGCAGCGTGCCGCCGTCGAAGCTCAGCGCGCCGGACGACGCGCCGAGATTGCTGGCGTTGGAGATGCGAACCGTGCCGCCCTGCAGCAGGGTGCCGCCGGTATAGGTATTGGCGCCGGAGAGGACGAGCGTGCCGCCGTCCGTCTTCACCAATTGCGTGTTGCCGGTAAGCTCGGTGGCGATGGTAGCGGTGAATCCGGCGCCGGCGGCGGTGCCGTCGCCCACACGGATCGTCGATTGCGGGCCGACCAGGATCAGCGGCGCGCCGTCGATCGTATAGCCGTCCGCCGCGAACTGCATGCCGGCGGCGGTGACGTTGCCCTGGCTGCGATCGACCGTGACGGTGCCGCCCGTGCCGGCGAAGATGGCGAAGCTGTCGTCGCCATAGGCCGCGTTGACGGCACCGTCCGATCCGGTCCAGTTGTCGTTGCCGCGGGATGTTTGCCACAGGCCGCTGCCGCCATCGACCACGCCGTTATTCTTGGGGCCGGTGCCGTCCCAATAATCGAAGCTGAGCGGCCCGGCGGCGTAGATCAGGTTCACCTGGTTGGCGACCGATGTCTGCACCGTCAGGTCGGCCGGCGGGACGGTGCCGAGATCGAGGCCGTTGTCCGTCAGCATGCCCTGATAGTTGATCAGCCGGTAGATGCCGGGGCCGAAATTGCCGGTGGCGGTGACGTCGATTGTGCCGTCGAGCGTGAGGTTGCCGGCGACGTTGATGAGATCGTTGAACGCGCCGCCCACCGTGCCCGGCTGGCCGAGATTATAATCGAGCCGCGATCCGCCGGCCAGGGTGAGGTTGCCGGTGATGGCCAGCGTGCCGGCGGACCCGGCATCCGCGCCCGGCCGCAGCGTGCCGCCGTCCGCGACCGAGAGATTGCCGCCGAGCGTGCCGTTGCCGCCCAGCACCGCGCCGCTGGCGACGGTGGAGTTGGCGGCCGCATTGCCGCCGAGCGTGCTGTTCACCAGCAGCGTGCCCGCCGTGACGTTGACGCCGCCGCCATGCGCCGCGCCGTTGCCGGTGAAGGCGAGCGTGCCGGCCCCTGCCTTGGTGATCGCGCCCGCGCCCGAAACGGCGCCGCCGAGCGTCAGGCTCGTGCCGGGATCGGTGATAATCGTGCCGGCGGTATCGAACGTTGCCGCGCGATTGGCGGTGAAGCTCCCCGTCGTCTGCAACGTGCCGCCGCTGAAGGTGAGGCCGCCCGCGGCCGCGCCGAGATTGGCGTCGCTGGCGACCTGGGTGACGCCGCCGGTGAAGCGGGTGCCGCCGGCATAGCTGTTGGCGCCGGTGAGGACGAGGGTGCCGCCGCCGGCCTTCACCAGCCCGCCGGCACCCGAAACCGCGCCGTTGAGCGTAAGGGTGGTGCTGCCGGCGGTGTCGACGGTGCCGGTGCCAACAAGGTTGACCGCGCGGCCGCTGGCGAAGGAGGCGCCGGTGCCCAGCGTGCCCCCTTCGAAGGTGATCGCGCCGGATGCCGCGCCCAGATTGCCGTCATTCACCACCTGCAGCGTGCCGGCGCGGATGCGGGTGCCGCCCGTATAGCTGTTGGCGCCGGCCAGGATCAGCGTGCCGCCATCGGCCTTCACCAGTTCGGACGATCCGGTGATCGGCGCATCGATCACGGCGGTGAAGCCGGTCGCGCGGGTGGTGCCTTCGCCCACGCGGACCACCGCCTGCGTGCCCGTTAGCGTAAGGGTCCCGCCGGTGACGACATAGCCGTCCGCCGCGAACTGCATGCCCGATGTGGTGACGGCGCCAGGGCCGTTGTCCACCGTCACCGTGCCGCCCTGTCCCATGAAGATGGCGAAGGCCGCATCCGCGAAGGGCGCGATGTCGGTGCCGTTGGCGTCGGTCCAGTTGGTGTTGCCGCCCGATGCCTGCCAGGTGCCGGTGCCGCCGTTGATCGTGCCGTCGCCATGCGGGCCGTTGCCGTCCCAGTAATTGAGGACGAGATCGCCGGCATAGATCAGGTTCACCTGATTGGGGATCGACGTCTGCACCGAAAGGCCGGTGGCGGAAGGTGCGGTGCCGATGTCGAGGCCGTTGTCGTTGAGCGTGCCGCCATAATCGATGATGCGATAGAGGCCGGGATCGAACGTCCCGCCGGGGGCGACGGCAACGTTGATCCGGCCATCGAGGACGAGATCGCCGTTGACCTCGATCAGGTCGTTTTCGGGGCCGCCGGGGGAGTCGGCGCGCCCGAACTGGAAGTCGAGCGCCGCGCCGGACGCGAGCGAAAGATTGCCGCCGATGCCCAGCGTGCCAACGGAAGCCGCGGCCGCGCCGGGTGTCAGCGTGCCGCCGTCGGCGACGGTTACGTTGCCGCCCGCCCGGCCTTCGCCGCCCAGCCGTGCGCCGCTGGCAACGGTGATGTCGCCGCCGAGGCTGCCGTTCACCCACATCGCGCCGGCGGCCACGTTGGTTGTGCCGGCAAAGCCCGCGCTGTTGCCGGTCAGCACCAGATCACCGGTGCCGGCGGTGGTGAGCGCGCCCGCGCCCGATACCACGCCACCCAGTGTCAGCACCGTGCCGGGATCGGTCAGCAGCGTGCCGCTCGTCTCCACCGCCAGATTGCGGGTGGAGGTGAAGCTGGCGGTGTTCTGCAGCGTGCCGCCGGCCAGCGTGATGGCGCCCGCCGCATCGCCCAGATTGGCGTCGCTCGATACCTGCAGCGTGCCGGCTTCGATCCGCGTGCCGCCGCCATAGGTGTTGGCGCCGGTCAGCGCCATCGTGCCGGCGCCCTGTTTCACCAGCGCGCCCGGGCCGGAGGCGACCCCGCTCATGGTGAAGACGGTATTGGGATCGACCAGGAACAGGCCGTTCGACTGGAACACCATGTTCCGGCCGGTGCCGAAGCTGGTGAGCGTCTGCAGGGTGCCGCCCTCGAAGGTGAGCACGCTGGTGCCGGCGCCCAGCGCCACGGTGTTGGCGATGGCGATCGTGCCGGCCTGCAGGCGGGTGCCGCCGGTATAGCTGCTGTTGCCCGCCAGTTGCAGCGTGCCGGTGCCCTGCTTGATCAGGGCGCCCGCGCCCGAAATGACGCCGCCCAGCGTGAAGGTGGTGCCGGGATCGGTGACGATCGTGCCGGTGGTCTCCAGCGTCGACGTGCGGTTGGACGTGAAGCTCGCCGTCGTCTGCAAGGTGCCGCCGCTGAAGGTCATCGCCCCGGTGGCGGCGCCCAGATTGGCATCGGCGGATATCTGGGTAAGGCCCGCGCCGAACCGCGTGCCGCCGGCATAGCTGTTGGTGCCGGCCAGCACCAGCGTGCCGGCGCCCCGCTTCGCCACGCCGCCCGCGCCCGCGATGGTCCCGCTCAGCGTCAGCGTCGTGCCGGGATCGGTCAGCAGCGTGCCGGTGCCCTCCATCGTCAGCCCGCGCGCGGTGGCGAAACTGCTTGTGGTGCGCAGCGTGCCGCCTTCCGCGAAGGTGACGGCGGTGCCTGCCGCGCCCAGATTGCCGTCACTGGCGATCTGCAACGTGCCCGCATTGATGCGGGTGCCGCCCGCATAGCTGTTCGCGCCGGTCAGGATCAGTGTGCCGCCATCATCCTTCACCAGTTGCGAAGCGCCGGTGACCTGCGATGCGATCGTGGCGGTCGTCGCGGCGGAACCGCTCGTCCCGTCGCCGACGCGGATGGTGGCCTGCGGACCCACAAGGGTCAGCGGATCGCCCGTGATCACATAGTCGCTGGCCGCGAATTGCATGCCGGATGCGGTTACGGCGCCCGGGCCGTTGTCGATCGTCACGGTGCCGGCGGTGCCGCCGAATATCGCAAAGCCGCCGTCCAGATAATGGGCCACCGGCGTGCCCGACACGTCCGTCCAGTTGGTGTTGCCCGCCCCCGCCTGCCAGGTGCCGCTGCCACCCGTGATCTGGCCGTCGCCCGCCGTGCCGCCGCCATCCCAGAAATCCAGGTTGGGGGAAGGGAAGACGAGATTCACCTGCTTGTCGATCGATGTCTGCACGGTCACGTCCGGCGTGCGCGGCAGATCGCCGACGACGAGCCCGTTGTCGCTCAGGGTGCCGGCATAATTGATGATGCGATAGATACCGGGGCCGAAAGTGCCGTTGGGGCTGAGCGCGACGTTGATCGTGCCGTCGAGCACAAGATTGCCGTCGACATTGATCAGGTCGTTCAGCCCGCCTTCGGGCACGTTCGGGGTGCCGAACTGGAAATCGAGGATCGCGCTCTGCGTGAGGTTGAGATTGCCGCCGATGGCGAACGTGCCGACCGAATTCGCATCCGCGCCCGGCGTCAGCGTGCCGCTGACGGTGACGCTGCTGCCCAGCCTGCCCATGCCGCCCAGTTGGGCGCCGCTGGCGACGGTCGATATAACGGTGGCGTTGCTGCCCAGCGTGCCGTTCACCCACAGGCTGCCGCCATTGACCGTCGTGGAGCCGGTGAAGGCGGAGCTGTTGCCCGTCAGCGTTTCCGATCCGGCCGTGACGGCAAGCGTGCCGCTGCCGGTGAAGACGCCGGCATAGGTGTCGGCGGCGTTGGAGAGCGTCAGCGTCTGGTTGGCGAGCGCGACGGTGCCGCTGCCCGCGAGCGACCGGATCGATCGGTTGGCGACGGCCGAGACATCGAAGGTCCCGTCCGCGACGACCCGGCTTCCCGCCAGGCTGCCCGCGCCGGTCAGCGCCAGCGTGCCGGCCACGACATGGGTATCGCCGGTGAAGGCATCGCTGTTTGCGGTCAGGTTCAGCCGGCCCGTCCCGCTCTTCGCCAGCGTGCCGGCGCCGCTAACCGCGCCCGATTGGGTGGCCGTGCCATCGGAGATGATGTTCAGCGCCGCGCCGCTGTCGATCGAAGCGGCATTGGCGACGGTGATGCCGTTCGCATAAGCGAGCGCGCCGCCCGTGCCGATCGCATGCACGGCGCTGGTGCCGAGGGCCAGGTTGTAATTCAGGTTCAGCTGGCCGCCATGCACCTCGGTGGTGCCGGTGAAGCCGCTATTGTCGTTGGGCGTGCCTGCCGGCGCATCGGGATTGGCCGTCCGCACCCGCAGCACCGTGGTGCCGGCATAGCTGGCCAGCGTGCCGTTGCCCACCAGCGGAGTCTCGAACGCATAATTGCCCGTGGTGTCGCTGTGGTTCAGCGCCACCGTGCCGGTGCCGGTGCCGGCGCCGAACTGCACCTTGCCCGCCTGCAATGTGCCCGGCGCCGTGGCCGCGCTGCCGGTGGCCGCGCCGATATTTAGCGTGCCGTTGCCGCCGGCTTCCACGCCGAGGGTAAGCGTGCCGACCGATACGAAGTCGTCGGACAAGTGGAAATAATGGCCGCCATCGGGTGACTCGACCCGCGCGATCGTCCCGGAACCGATCCGGACGGTGCCGCCGTCCGCGATCGTCAGTGATCCCGTACCGGATACGCCGACATGTAACTGGCCAATGCCGTGGCTTTCCAGGATCGGCGGATCATCGTCATGCTCCCGGATGCCTCCGGCTACGTTCCAGATGGATCCGGCACCGGAAACGGTGGCATCGCCGGTGCCGCCGGCGACGCCCAACCGGATGGGGTCGGGATCGGCGCAGGTGCCCGTGGAGCAAAGCGCATAATCGTCTTGATAGTTGAGGGCCTTGCCGCCGGCTAGGACGTTGAACGTGCCCCTGCCGCCCGCGAGCACACCAACGCTCATGCCGTTCTTGAACGTGCCGGTGCTGGCATGGTTGGTATCGGTGTTGAAACCGGAAATCTCGATGGTGCCCGTACCGCCGCTGGCACCGATGATCGTCGCGCCGCCCGTCGAGGACGATCCCATACTGGCGGCAAGCTTGCCGCCGTTGAGCACGTTGATCGTGCCGGTTCCGCGAAGCGTCCCCACCTGCAGGCCGGCCGCCGCGCCGTCGCCATGGTTCTCGGTCGCGAAGCCGGCATCATCGATCGTGATCGTGCCTGTCCCGTCGTTGCGGCCCACATAGTTGACGGCGCTGTAAATGCGGAGCGATCCCGCCTCATTCCCATAGTCGCTCTGGCTTTCAACCTTCTTGCCGCGACCCAATATGTTGACGGTACCTGTGCCGAAATTGTCGCCGACGATCAGGCCTGCCGTGCCGGACCAGCCGCCAGCACGCAGCGCTATGCCCTCAGCTGCGGTTCCGGCGGGCCGCAGATTGAGATTGAGCGTGCCGACACCCTGATTGATCCCGACTTGCAGGGCATTGGGGCTCGATATCGATGCTTCCGAATAATATTCGTCCGCGCTGTTTTCGTCCATGCGGACGGTGAACGTGCCGTTGCCGCCCAGCCCCGAACCGATCTCGAGCGACCCCACCTCCCAATAATTGCTGCTGTTCCAATTGGGCCAGGCAGGATTCTCCACCCAGGATTCCTCCTTGATGGTCCAGGTCGCGCTGTTGGCGGGAGTCGTGTTGATGACGACGCGTCCGTCGAAAGCGTCGGGATAGTTGTTCCCGTTCTGCCAATTCTCGCGCACGGTGATGTCGCTGCTGGTGCCGCCCACCCAACTGTTGATGATGGGATCGGCCGACTGGGCCGTCGCGGGAGGTGGCGCCATCAATAATGTCGAAGTCGCTGCGCCACAAAGAAGTGCCGTGCGGAAATATCCGTTACGGATGTTCAAATAGGAACCCGTGCAGGAAAAGACGCCGTCCCGCATGGCACGCACTCCCTGTTGCGTGATCGGTGGACCTATATTGCCCTATGCGTCGACGATAGGGACTCGGCCCCTTCGATCAATAAAGCTATGATACGGTAGCTTTCGAATCAACCAGTTATATTATTGCCGGTTCCGGCTATTTCTGGCGTCCCGTCGAGTCCGTTTTGGATCGGATTGCGCGGCACAAACTCATCGCCGATGGAATGGTTCCGCCGTCCGAAGGAAAAAACATCCTCCCGCCCATCGGTGGATGACGCCGGAGCGAGGCCGGCTTATGCCGATGGAAACAGGAAGAAAGGCCGCCCGATCGATGCGCATGAACCGCCTGCTGCCGTTCGTCGCCGCCACCCTCGCCGTCATCGGGCTCCAGCCGGCGGCCGGGGCGGAAACCTATGACGTCGTGATCCGCAACGGCACGCTCTACGATGGCAGCGGCGCCGCGGGCCAAGTGGGCGATGTCGCCATCAGGGGCGACAAGCTGGCGGCCGTGGGCCGGGTGGAGGGACGCGGCCGGCGGGAGATCGACGCGCGCGGGATGGCGGTGGCGCCGGGCTTCATCAACATGCTGAGCTGGGCGACGGAATCGCTGATCGCCGACGGCCGCAGCCAGAGCGACATCCGCCAGGGCGTGACGCTGGAGGTGATGGGCGAGGGCAGCTCGATGGGGCCGCTCAGCCCGGCGATGAAGGCCGATGCGCTCAAGCGGCAGGGCGACATCCGATACCCGATGGGCTGGACCACGCTCGGCGAATATCTCGACATGCTCGAGAAGAAGGGCGTTTCCACCAATGTGGCGAGCTTCGTCGGCGCGGAGACGGTGCGCGTGCACGAACTGGGCGAGGGCGATGTCGATCCGACGCCCGAACAGCTCGATCGGATGAAGGCGCTGGTGCGGCAGGCCATGGACGAAGGGGCCATGGGCGTCGGCAGCTCGCTGATCTACGCGCCCGGCACCTATGCCGAGACGCCCGAGCTGATCGCGATCACCACGGCCGCGGCGCAATGCGGCGGCATGTATATCTCCCACATGCGATCGGAAGGGGACCGGCTGATCGAGGCGATCGACGAGCTCATCGAGATCGCGCGGCGATCGGGCGCGGCGGCCGAAATCTATCATCTCAAGATGGCTGGCCGCGACAATTGGGATAAATATGACGCCGCGATCGCCCGGATCGAGGCGGCGCGGGCCGAAGGGCTCCGGATCACCGCCGACATGTATACCTATCCCGCCGGCGCCACCGGCCTCGACGCGGCGATGCCGACCTGGGTGCAGGCGGGCGGGCTGGAGGCGTGGATCGAGCGGCTGAAGGACCCCGCGATCCGCGCCCGCGTCGCGACCGAGATGGCGGCGCCGGGCAAGGGCTGGGAGAATTTCTTCGCCGGCGCCGGGCCGGAGGGCATGCTGCTCGTCGGCTTCAGGAACGAGGCGCTGAAGCCCTTGACCGGCAAGACGCTGGCCGAAGTGGCGAAGATGCGCGGCAGGAGCCCGGCGGAAACCGCGATGGATCTGGTGATCGAGGATGGCAGCCGGGTCGGCACCGTCTATTTCCTGATGGACGAGGCCAATGTCGCGAAGCAGGTGGCGCTGCCGTGGATGAGCTTCGGATCGGATGCCTCGTCGCAGGCGCCCGAGGGCGTATTCCTGAAATCGGGCACGCATCCGCGCGCCTACGGCAATTTCGCCCGCCTGCTCGGCAGATATGTGCGCGACGAGGGGCGGGTGCCGCTGGCGGATGCGATCCGCAGGCTCACCGCGCTGCCGGCCGGCAACCTGAAGATCGCCGATCGCGGCATGCTGAAGCCCGGATATTTCGCCGATGTCGTGGTGTTCGATCCCGCCCGGATCGCCGACCATGCGACCTTCGCCGATCCGCAGGTCTACGCCACGGGCATGCGCGACGTGTTCGTGAACGGCGTGCAGGTGCTCAAGGATGGCGAGCATAGCGGCGCCACGCCCGGCCGGGTGGTGCGCGGGCCGGGCTATGGACGCTGCAAGGGATAGGCCCCCAAGGAAAAGGCGGGCTGGCAATCGGCCCCGGACGCCTCATATCGGGGGCAGCGGATCGAAAGGAATTGCAATGGCCCGGCCGATGAAGATCGATTTTGTCTCCGACGTTTCCTGCCCCTGGTGCGTGATCGGCCTGCGCGGGCTGGAGGAGGCGCTCAGGCGGGCGGACGATGTGGTGGACGCGCGCATCACCTTCCAGCCGTTTGAGCTCAACCCCGATATGGTGCCCGAGGGCGAGGACATCGCCGATCACCTCGCGCGCAAATATGGCTCCTCGATCGAGCAGCTCGAGGCCAATCGCGAGGCGATCCGCGCGCGGGCGGCGGAGTTGGGCTTCACCATGGCGGGCGGGCGCAGCCGCATCTACAACACGTTCGACGCGCACCGCCTGCTCCACTGGGCGGAGGCGGAAGGCCGGCAGGCGGCGCTGAAGCATGCCTTGTTCGAGGCCTATTTCACCGACGGCAAGGACCCGTCCGACCATGACGTGCTGGTCGCGGCGGCGGAGAAGGCCGGGCTCGACGGCACATCGGCGCGCGCGGTGCTCGCCACCGGCCGCTATGCCGAGGAGGTGCGCCAGGCCGAGCAGCTCTGGCGATCGCGCGGCATCAGCGCGGTGCCGGCGGTGATCATCGACGATCGCTACCTGATATCGGGCGGACAGCCGCCCGAGGCGTTCGAGCAGGCGCTGCGCCGGATCGCCGCCGAAGCGGCCTGAAGGCCCGCCCGCCTATCTGGCCGCCACGCCGGCCTGGGCGCGGGCGAAGGCGGACAGGTGCGGCGGTTCCGATGTCGCCGGGGCGAAGGCGCCGGGGCCATGCGGCCCCGGATCGCGCATCGGATCGACCGGGCGGCCGTTTATCCGCACCTCATAATGGAGATGGCTGCCGGTCGAACGGCCGGTCGATCCCGCGAGCGCGATGATCTGGCCGCGCCGCACCGCCTCGTCCGGCCTTACCAGCAGGCGCGAGAGGTGGGCGTAGCGGGATTGCACGCCGCCGCCATGATCGATCGCCACCAGATTGCCGTAGCCGCCGGCCCGGATCGCGCGATCGACGCGGCCGTCGGCGGTGGCGCGGACCGGGGAGCCCGCGGCGGTCGCCATGTCGACGCCGGCATGCGCCGCCGCCGTGCCGCGCAGCGGATCGAGGCGGGGGCCGAAGCGCGAGGTGAGCCGCGGATGTTCGACCGGCATAACCGCCGCCGCCGCCGCGCGATCCTCCCCACCGCCGGCCGGCGGGGGCGAGGGCTGCCAGCCGAGCATCCGTTCGCGGAACCGCGCATCGCCCCCGATCGGCAGCGTCGCCGAATCGGGGCTGGCGGGATTGCCGCGCGCCACCGCCGCCATTCCCGGCGAAGTAATGCAAAATATTGCCAGGGCGGCGATATGTTGTTTGCGGCGCGGTGAGGGGAAGGGGGGCATGCGATATGAATATCCGTCCCGACTTTCCATGAAAAGGCCCGAGCCTGCCTGCTTAAATATTGGGCAGATGCAAGCATTGGCTGAATAAAGCACTAAATTCGCTTCAACTGCAAAATCGCACGTTTCATCGCTGTGAGGGGCCGGGCAGGCCGGGCCGCCCCGCATCGGCTCCGTCAAGCGGATGTCGGGCATGGAGCGGCTTGCCGCCGTCCCGATCGCTGCGGACGAAGCCTTCGTCGCGGCGCCCGAGACCTATGAGTGAGGGGCGTATGAACCGGTCTGAGCTTGAGCTTCTGGACAATCTGAAACGCGGGCGGGACCATCATGGCGTGGTTGCCGTGAAGGCCGAATTCGAGGCCGAGGGCACCCGCCCGGACGAGTTTCATCGCCTGCTGGAGATCGCCCAGCGCGCCGGCGTGAAGGTGGCGCTGAAGATCGGCGGCTGCGAGGCGGTTTCCGATCTTCTTGCTTCGAAGATCTATGGTGTCGACTATGTGATCGCGCCGATGGTCGAGACGCCTTACGCGCTTTCCAAGTTCGTCGACGCCAAGAACAAGACGCACGGGGCCCAGGAACAGCGGACCAGTTTCCTGTTCAACCTGGAGACCGAGACGACCCTGCGCAACCTGCCGGCGATCCTGCCGGTGGCGCGTAGCGGCGTGGACGGCATGGTGTTCGGCCGCGTCGATTTCGCGCTTTCGCGGGGCCTGCCGCGCGGCGCGATCAACGATCCGTCGATCACCGCCGCGGTGATCGAGGCCGCCCATGCCTGCCGCGACAATGATCTGGAACTGGTCGTCGGCGGATCGGTGGCGGTGGAGGCGATCCCTGCGCTGCGCGAGATCCGGCGGGTGCGGCTGGACCGGTTCGAAACGCGCAAGATCGTGTTCGACGGCGCCGCGATCGAGGATGCGGCGATCGCCGAGGGCATCATGCAGGCGGTGGCGTTCGAGCTCGGCTGGCTGAAGAACAAGCATGATTATTACGATGCGATCGCCCGCGAGGATCTGGCGCGCATCGCCATGCTGGAAGCGCGCATGCCGGCGCCGCGGCAGGCGGTTCCGCACGCCGCCTGACCGGGCATCGCGGCGGAGCGTCCGATGCCGCTCCGCCCCCGCATCACACCATCCGCGCGGCACGTTCCGCGACAAGGGGATCGCAATCCATGCGTGACTATCGACAGCTGGATTCCGCCGTTTCGGGCCTGATGCGCTCCGTCGCCGGAGCCGTGATCCTGCCGCGATTCCGCAATCTCGCATCCGGCGAGATCGCCGAGAAATCGCCGGGCGAAATCGTGACCGTCGCCGATCGCGAGGCGGAGGAGCGGCTTGCCGCCGGGCTTGCCGCGCTGGACGGCGGGGTGCAGATCGTGGGCGAGGAAGCCTGCGCCGCCGATCCCGCACTGCTCCGCGATCTCGGCCGGGGCGCGGTGTGGCTGGTCGACCCGCTGGACGGCACCGCCAATTTCGCCGCCGGGCGCCAGCCCTTCGGCATGATCATCGCGCTGGCCGTGGACGGCGTGGTCGAGGCCGGCTGGCTCTACGATCCGGTGGCGGACCGGATGTGCCATGCGGTCCGGGGCGGCGGCGCCTTCATCGGCGGCCGCCCGCTTCGCACCTGGCCGGCACGCCGCCGCCGCCCGATCGCTGCGCTGGCGACCCAGTTCATGACGCCCGACCTGCGCGATGATTTCCACCGGCGGGCGGACGGGATGTTCGATCGCGTGCCGATCCCGCGCTGCGCCGCCGAACATTATCCCCGGCTCTGCCTGATGCAGAACGACGTGGCGATGTTCCAGCGGACCTTGCCGTGGGATCACGCCGCCGGGGCGCTGCTGCTCATGGAGGCGGGCGGCCGCGTCGCCCGCTGGGACGGCGGCGACTATCGCATCGACGACGGCAAGGCGGGGCTGCTGGCGACCGCATCGCCCGCTTTGTGGGAGGATGCGCGCGCCGCGCTGTTCGACGAGGCGGAGCTGGAAGCCGTGCCCGCCCTTGCCGTCGCCTGATCGCGATGGCCCGCCCCTCCCGCAAGAGATCGATGGACCTGTGACACCCGAGATGACGCTTCCGTTTCCCGGCCGGCGCGCCGGCATCGCGCGCCGTGCGCTGCGCTGCTCGGCGGCGCTGATGCTGTGCCTGCCGGCGATCGCCCAGGCGCAGTTCCTGCCGCCCGCCGTCGCCGATGCGGGGGCCGCTTCATCGCCTTTCGGCGGCCCGGCCGCCGCCTCCGGCGCGCGCGGCGTGAGCGCGGCGGCGGCGGCATCGCAGGTGGGGATCGGCGCGGACGACGGCGCGGCGGCCTTCCAGCCCGTGCAGATCGAGGGCAGGCGCCCGGCGGGCGATGCCGACGGCAACGGATCGGCCGGCAAGGCCGCGCGGGACGAAGCATCGGCGGAGGCGCTCCGCGATCGTTCGCTGGCGGCGGCGGGGCGGCCGGCGCTCAGCGAGTTCGAACGCTACGTCTCCTCGGTGGTGGACAAGCCGCTCCGCCGCTTCGGCGCCGATCTGCTGGTGCCCGCCGCGCGCGATTTCACCGCGCCGCCCACCACCACGGTGCCGCCCGATTACCGCCTGAACCCCGGCGACGAGCTGGTGATCGGCCTCGCCGGATCGGTGCAGGCGGATGAATTGCGCCTGGTCGTCGATCCCGAAGGCCGCGTGTTCCTGCCGCGCGCCGGCGCGGTGGACCTGGCCGGCGTGCGCTATGGCGACGTGCAGGCGCTGCTGTCGCGCCAGCTTTCCCGCTTCTACCGCGATTTCCAGATCAGCGTGGCGATCGGCCGGCTGCACGGCATCACCGTCTATGTCACCGGCTTCGCGGCCACGCCCGGCTCCTACACGGTCAGCAGCCTTTCGACGCTGGTGAACGCGGTGCTGGCGGCGGGCGGCCCGTCTGCCGGCGGCAGCTTCCGTTCCATCCAGCTTCGTCGCGGCGGCCGGCTGGTTTCCGATTTCGACCTCTATGATCTGCTGCTGAGGGGCGACAAGAGCGGCGACGCCGTGCTCCAGAATGGCGACGTCATCTATATCGCGCCGGTGGGCGCACAGGTGGCCGTGGTCGGCAGCGTCAACCATGAGGCGATCTTCGAGGCGGGGCCGAAGGATTCGCTCGCCGATGTGCTGCTCTATTCGGGTGGGGCCAACACGGTCGCGGACAATGGCCGGCTGATGGTGCTCAATCCGCTGGCGCCCGAAACCGGCGGCTGGGAGGAATTGACCCCCGCCCAGGCGCAGGCGCGCATCGCCAGGCGCGGCGAGATCGTGCGCGTGCTTTCCGGCGTCGGCATCGCCCGCCCGCTCGACCAGCAGCCGGTGCTGGTGACGGTGAGCGGCGAGGTCGCCCGGCCCGGCCGCTATTATTTCCAGCCCGGCGTCAGCCTGGAGGACGTGATCGGCCGCGCCGGCGGAATGACGGGCAAGGCCTTCCCTTATGCCACCATCGTCACCCGCGAAAGCGTGCGCCAGCAGCAGCGGCAAAGCTTCAACCGCGCGCTCAAGGATCTGGAGCTGCAGCTCACCACCCAGCCCCTCATCTCGGCGAACCGGGCCGAGCAGTTGCAGCCGGCCTATCTGCAGGCGGTGCAGTCGGTCGTCGCCCAGTTCCGCTCGCGCGAGCCGGACGGGCGGCTGGTGCTCGATATCGGGCCGGACGCGCGGTCGCTGCCGGGCGAGCTGGTGCTGGAGAATAACGACACCATCTACGTGCCGCCGCAGCCGGTGACGGTGGGCGTGTTCGGCGCGGTGCCAAGCTCCGCCTCGTTCAAATATACGCCCAACCGCACGATCGGCGATTATCTGAAGAATGCCGGCGGCGTCAGCAAGATGGGCGACAAGTCCGCCATCTTCGTGGTGCGCGCCAACGGCTCCGTCCTCGCTTCCGGGCGCGGCCTGTTCCAGGGCGGGCTTGCCAATGCGCGGGCGCTGCCGGGCGATCTGATCTACGTGCCGGTTGCCGCGGGGCGCGGCGAATTCTGGGCGCGGCTGCGCGATATCACCAGCACGCTGTTCGGCGGCGTCGCCGCTGCGGCAACGGTGAAGGTGCTCGCCGAATGAGCGCGATCGATCAGGGGCGGGCGGCTGTCGTCCGGGCGGTGCATGACGGCCGGATGCGCCGCCGCGTCTATGCGGTGGCGGCGCTGCTGCTCGCCCTTCTCTGCCTGTGGCCCCAGCCGCATGTCGCGCGCGCCAAGATCCTGCCGCAGGACAATGGCGGCTCCGGCGTCAGCGCGATGCTGAACGCGCTGGGCGGGCAGATGTCCGGCTTCGCCAATCTGCTGGGCGGCGCGCGCACCCCGATCGACGTCTATCTTGTCGTCGGCCGTAGCGAGAATGTGATGGTCGACGTGATCGACCGGCTCAGGCTGGTCGGCCCGTCGGGCCGCTACGCGACGGTGGACAAGGCGCGGATCGCGCTCGCCCGCAAGGTGGACGTCCATTCGCTGCCGGGCGGAGTGATCGAGGTCGAGACGCGCACGCATGACGCCGCCGAGGCGAAGGCGCTGACCTTCGCTTATGTCTCCGCGATCAGCGACCGCATCGGCACGCTCGGCCGCGAACGGATCGTCGCCAAGCGCAAGGTGGTGGACGAACGCTTCGGCCAGGCGGTGCGCCGGCTTTCCAGGGCCGAGGCCGCGCTCAACGAATTCCGCCGCCGCAACCGGCTGGCCGAGCCCGAGGCGCAGTTCGGCTCCGCCCTCATGCTGCGCGCAGACCTGGAGGCGCGGCTGCAGGCGAAGCTGGTGCAGCTCCAGACGGTGCAGCGCTTCGCGGGCGCGGAGAATGTGCAGCTCAAGGCGCTCCAGTCCGAAATCGCGGCGCTCCGCGCCCAGATCGCGCGCAGCGCGCAGCCGGCCGAAGGGGCGGGCGGGCCGAACGTCGCCGGGCTGGCCGAGGTTTCGGCAGAATATCTGAACCTCTATCGCGACTATCGCTTCGCCCAGGCGCTCTACGAGGCCTATTCCCGCCTGTCGGAACAGGTGGCGGTGGACGAGCTGACGGCGGAAAGCGCCGCCGACGTCCAGCTCCTCGAGCGGCCGCATCTCGATGCCGGGCGGCATTATAATATCCCGGCGGTGGCGCTGCTGGCGGCGCTGCTGCTGCTGGCCCTGTTCACCGAGGTCTATGCACCGGCGACGGGGATCGCGCTGTTCCGCGGGGCGCCCGCCGGCGGGGATGTGACGCCATGACGGCGGCGGTGGGGGCGCCGCTCTGGCCCGGCCCGGAAAACGAGGCCGTGCCCGAGCTTTCGATCGTCATTCCCTGCTTCAACGAGGAGGAGAATGTCCGCGCGATCCACGCGGCGGTGAAGGCCGAGGCCGAACGCCATGCGCGATCGCACGAGATCATCTTCATCGACAACAAGTCGACCGATCATACCCGCGCGCTGCTGCGGCAGATCTGCGCCGAGGACGGCGCCACGCGGGCGATCTTCAACAACCGCAATTACGGCCAGATGCGATCGCCCACCCATGCGATCTATCAGGCCACCGGCCGCGCGGTGATCGGCATGTGCGCCGATTTCCAGGACCCGCCGGCCATGATCGGCGAGTTCATGCGCCTGTGGCGCGGCGGGGCCGAGGTGGTGCTGGGCCAGCGCCGGTCCGAACGCGCTTCCCCGCTCACCCGCTTCATCCGGGCGGCGGGCTACGGCTTTCTGGGCCGCTTCGCCGATTATCCAGTGATCCCCGGCGCCACCGGCTTCGGCCTGTTCAGCCGCGACGTGGTGGATGCGCTGGCGACCTGGAACGAGCCCGAGCCCTTCTTTCGCGGCATGGTGGTGGAAGGCGGCTTCCGCATCGCCATCGTCCCCTTCAACCGGCCCGAGCGCGCGGCGGGCGAGACCAAGAACAATTTGCGCACCCTCGCCGACTTCGCGATTTCCGGCATCGCCGGATCGTCCAAGTCGCTGCTGCGCTGGCCGATCAAGGGATCGATCTATGCGGGCCTCGCGACGGCGCTGCTGCTCGGCGGCGCGCTGGCGGCGCATCTGGCGGACGGGCCCGGCTGGGCGCTGCTGTTCCTCGCCGCGCAGGCGGGCATGTTCGCCGTGCTGCTGCTGTTCCTGGGGCTGATCGGCGAGCAGGTGCGGATGATATCGGAGCGCACGCGCAACGTGCCGCTGGTGATCGAGGAAGCGCGGCTGAACTTTCCCGCCGGGCGGCGCGCGCCGGTGGATCGCCGCCAGTTCGGGACGGAGGAGGCATGAGCGGCGGGCGGCGGGCCGGCCGCGCGGCGGGCCTCTTCGCCGAACGGGCGCTGATGCTGGCCGTGGCGGCGAGCTTCGGCTGGCTCCTCTGGTCGTTCCACCGGAACGGCTATCTGCCGCAGCCCTTCATCATCGACACCAACGACACCTTCATGGACTGGTTCAACACCGCATATTGGGCGAACAATCCGGGCGCCTATGATGTGTGGCGGACGGTCTATCCGCCCTTGTCCTTCCTGTTCCTGAAGCTGTTCAGCCTGCCCGGCTGCTATCTGGATTCGCCCTTTCAGGCGCGCGACTGCGACTGGTTCGGCAAGGCTGCGATCCTCGCATCCTACGCGCTGGGCGTCGCGCTCGCCTGGATCGCCTTCCGCCGCGCCGACCGGGCGACCGCGCCGATGCGGATCATCGCCTTCGCGATCGGCCTGCCGATGCTGTTCGCGCTGGAACGCGGCAACCTGATCCTGCCCTGCATAGCCTGCTTCGTCATCGCCCATGGCGATATCGTGCGGTCGAAGGCATGGCGCGGGCTGGCGGCGGCGCTGACGATCAACTTCAAGCCCTATCTGCTGCTGCCGGTGCTGGCGCTGGCCTTCAAGCGGCGCTGGCGTTCGCTGGAGCTGGCCGGGATCGCGACGCTGCTGGTCTATCTCCTGACCTATGCCTTCGTCGGCGCGGGCAGCCCGATCGAGATCGTCGACAATATGCGCAACTGGGTCGTCACCTTCGTGGGCGGGCAGGTGTGGGAACAAATCTATTATTCGACCAGCTATGTGACGCTGCTGCCGATCCGCACCACGCCGATCCCGATACTGGACCATATCCCCTCGCGCACGGTGGAGACGATCCTGTGGGCCGTGCCGATCCTGATCCGCGCGAGCCAGGCGGCGGGGCTGCTCTGCCTCGCGGGCGCGTGGCTCCAGCCCCGCGCGCTTTCGACGCAGCGGATCGCGGCGCTGCTGATGGCCATGTCGCTCGTCAGCCAGTCGCCAGGCGGCTACACCCAGGCCTTCCTGATCTTCCTCGTCTTCCTCGAACCCTGGCGGCGGCCGGGGCCGATCGTGGCGATCGTCGCCGCCTATCTGCTTTCGATATCGGCCGACTGGATCCTTTCGCCCTTCCCCGAGATCGCATCGAAAAGCTGGCTGGGCGGCCGGCCGGTGACGGGCCTGTTCGGCCTTTCGGTCGGCCAGTTCGCGCGACCGGGGCTGATCCTGCTGATCCTGTGGGCGCTGGCGGCGGACAGCCTGTGGCTGATCGCCCGCGCGCATCGCGGCCATCGCCCGATGATCGCGATCGGGCCCCGGACATGGCCTGCCCGGCCGGCGGTGGCGCGATGACCGCTTTGGCCCGATCCCGTGGCGGCTGGCGCTTCGCCGACGATCTCGACGCCATGTTCGCGGCGCTGGCGCCGATCTGGCCGCGCCTGGCCGGCAAGCGCATCTTCATGACCGGGGGCACCGGCTTCATCGGCCGCTGGATGCTGGAAGCGCTGCGCGATGCCGATCTGCGGCTGGGGCTGGGCGTGGAGGTGGTGCTGCTGAGCCGCGACCCGGCGGGCTTCGCCGCGCGTGTGCCGCACATCGCCGGCCATCCCGGCTTCCGCCTGATGGCCGGCGATGTCTGCGATTTCGCGGTGCCGGACGGGGGCTTCACCCATATCGTCCATGCCGCGACCGATGCGAGCGCCGCGCTGAACAGGCGCGATCCGCGCCGCATGTTCGACACCATCGTCGAAGGCACCCGCCGCGCGCTGGACATGGCGCGGGACCGTGCGGTCGAACGCTTCCTGATGCTGAGTTCCGGCGCGGTCTATGGCGCGCAGCCGTGGGACATGACCCATGTCGAGGAAGGCTGGCGCGGCGGCCCCGACTGCCTCGATCCGATGTCGGCCTATGGCGAGGGCAAGCGCGCGGCGGAGATGCTCTGCGCCATCCATGCCCGCCAGTTCGGCCTCGACATGGTCAATGCCAGGATCTTCGCGCTGCTGGGGCCGCTGCTCTCGCTCGACATCCATTTCGCGGCGGGCAACTTCATCCGCGATGCCCTGCGCGGCGAAACCGTGGTGGTGGAGGGCGCGGGCACGGCGGTGCGATCCTATCTCTACGCCGCCGATCTCGCCATCTGGCTGTGGACCCTGCTGATCCGCGGCGAAAGCGGCGCCACCTACAATGTCGGATCGGAGGAAGCGGTGTCGATCGCCGAGCTGGCGCACCGTGTCCACCGCATCCTTGGCGGGGCCGGGGTCGATATCCTCGGCCAGCCCGATCCCGGCTGGAATCCCGGCCGCTACGTGCCCTCGACCGCGCGCATCGCCCGCGACCTCGGCCTCCGCGCGACCGTCGACCTCGATGAAGCGATCCGCCGCACGGCGATCTGGAACGGATGGCAGCAATGACGACCATGAAATTATCGGACTGGGTGGCCGGCGAGCTTGTCCGCCACGGCATCGGGCATGTCTTCATGCTCACCGGGGGCGGGGCGATGCACCTCAACCATTCGCTGGGCACCCATGCCGGCCTGCAATGCACCTTCACCCATCATGAGCAGGCGCTGGCGATGGCGGCGGAGGCCTATTACCGCCTCACCAACCGGCTGGCGGTGGTGAACGTGACGTCGGGGCCGGGCGGCACCAACGCCATCACCGGCGTCTATGGCGCCTTCGTCGATTCGGTCGGCATGCTGGTGATTTCCGGCCAGGTGAAGACCGAGACGACGGTGCGCTCCACCGGCCTGCCGCTGCGCCAATATGGCGATCAGGAGCTGGACATCGAGGAAATCGTCCGCCCCATCACCAAATATGCGACGATGGTCACCGATCCCCGGTCGATCCGCTACCATCTGGAAAAGGCGATCTACCTCGCCACCAGCGGCCGGCCGGGGCCGTGCTGGCTGGATATCCCGCTGGACGTGCAGGCGGCGCGGATCGACCCGGACGATCTGCTGCCCGGATTCGACCCCGCCGAGCTGGACGAGCCGTGGAAGCGGACCGACCTCGACGCGGCGGCGGCCGCGATCCTCGAAAGACTGCAGGCGGCCGAGCGGCCGGTGGTGTTCGCCGGCAGCGGCGTGCGGCTGAGCGGCGCGCACGGCGATTTCATCCGCCTGATCGAGAAGCTGGGCGTGCCGGTGGTGACGGGCTGGAACGCGCATGACGTGCTGTGGAACGATCACCCGCTTTATGCCGGGCGGCCCGGCACCGTGGGCGACCGCGCCGGCAACATGGTGACGCAGAGCGCGGATTTCCTGCTGGTGCTGGGCAGCCGGCTGAACATCCGGCAGGTGAGCTACAATTGGAAGACCTTCGCGCGCGCCGCCTACAAGGTGTGGGTGGATATCGATCCGGTCGAGCTGCGCAAGCCGACGGTGACGCCCGACATGCCGGTGGTGGCGGACCTTGCCGATCTGATCCCGGCGATGCTGGCCGCGCCTTATGCCGGGCCGACGGACGCGCACCGCCTGTGGCTGGGCTGGGCGCGCGGTCGGGGGCCGCGCTTCCCCACCGTGCTGCCCGAATATCGCGATAATGCGCTGGTCCATCCCTATGTCGCGATGGACGAGCTGTTCGCGGCGCTGGACGAGGACGACATCGTCGTCACCGGCAATGGCAGCGCCTGCGTCGTCAGCTTCCAGGTGGCGGCGCTGAAGCGCGGACAGCGGCTGTGGACCAATTCCGGCTGCGCGACGATGGGATATGACCTGCCGGCCGCGATCGGCGTGTGCGCCGCCACCGGCAGCCGGCAGCGGGTGATCTGCCTGGCGGGCGACGGCAGCATCATGATGAACCTGCAGGAGATGCAGACGATCGCGGGTTACGGCCTGCCGGTGAAGGTCTTCCTGCTCAACAACAGCGGCTATGTCTCGATCTTCCAGACGCACCGCAACTTCTTCAACGGCGTCGAGGTGGGCGGCGGACCCAAGAGCAACGTCACCTTCCCCGATTTCGGCAAGGTCGCCCACGCCTTCGGCTTCGCCTATTTCCGCGCGGCGAGCCATGACGATCTGGCCGCGACGATCGCGGACGCGCTGGCGGCGGACGGCCCGGTGCTGTGCGAGATCATGCTGGACGAGCATGTGTCCTTCGCCCCCAAGCTGGGCGCGAAGCAGCATCCCGACGGGCGGATCACCTCGCCCGCGCTCGAGGATCTTTCCCCCTTCCTCCCGCGCGAGGTGCTGCGGGAGAATATGCTGATCGACCTGATCGAGGAAGCGTGAGCGCCGTGACCGATCGATCGCCGTCGCGGGCGGCATCCAGGATCGCCGCCATCGGCAGGCGCGGCGGCCGGCCGCTGCGCTTCCTGGTGGCGGGCGCGGTCAACACGCTGCTGGGGCTGGCTTTCTACCCCATGCTGCTGTGGGCGAGCCCGTGGTTCCGCGTGCATTATCTGGCGGCGCTCGGGCTGGCGCAGATCACCTGCCTGCTGTTCGCCTTCGCCACCCACAAGTTCGGCGTGTTCCGCACGCGCGGACCGGGCATCGTGCGCGAGCTTGCGGCCTTCGCCTCCTTCTACGCCATCAGCTACGCGGCCAACTGGGCGATGCTGCCGCTGCTGGTCGAGCTGGCCGGCATCCGCCCGGCGGCGGCGCAGACCGGCTTCACCCTGGCGGTGATCGCCGGATCCTATTTCTGGCACAGCCGGATCACCTTCCGGCCGGCCGACAATCCCGAACAACCAAGGTCGCAGGAGATACGATGCGAACCGTGATACTGGCGGGCGGCCTGGGCAGCCGCCTGGGCGAGGAAACCGCCGTGCGCCCGAAGCCGATGGTGGAGATCGGCGGCATGCCGATCCTGTGGCACATCATGAAGATCTATTCGGCCGCGGGCCTCAACGATTTCGTGATCTGCCTCGGCTACAAGGGCTATCTGATCAAGGAATTCTTCGCCAACTACTTCCTCCACACGGCGGACGTGACGATCGACCTCAACCGCAACGACCTGGAAATCCACCAGGCGCGCAGCGAGCCGTGGCGGATCACGCTGGTCGAAACCGGCGCCACGGCGATGACGGGCGGGCGGCTGAAGGCGATCAAGCCCTATCTCGAACCGGGCGAGCCCTTCTGCTTCACCTATGGCGACGGCGTCGCCAGCATCGACGTGGCCGATCTGGTGCGCTTCCACCGCGCCCATGGCCGGCGGGCGACGATCACCTCGGTCGCCCCGCCGGGCCGGTTCGGCGCGCTGGAGTTCGAGGGCGATCGCGTCACCAGCTTCCGCGAGAAGCCGGCCGGCGACGGCGGGCAGATCAACGGCGGCTTCTTCGTCGCCGATCCTTCGGTGCTGGACCTGATCGACGGACCGGATACGACCTGGGAGGCCGAGCCGCTGGAACGGCTGGCCAATGCGGGCGAGCTTGTCGCCTATCGCCATGACGGCTTCTGGCAGCCGATGGATACGCTGCGCGACAAGCAATATCTGGAATCGCTCTGGCAGAGCGGCGAGGCGCCGTGGAAATGCTGGTGAGCGAGGGAAATCCGGGCGCCGGCAATCCCTGGGCCGGCCGGCGCGTGCTGGTGACGGGGCATAGCGGCTTCAAGGGGAGCTGGCTGGCCCTGTGGCTGCACGCGCTGGGCGCGGAGGTGACGGGCTTCGCCCTGCCCGCGCCCACCGATCCCAGCCTGTTCGAAGCCGCCCAGCTGGCCGGGCTGATCCGCCATGTGGAAGGCGACGTGCGCGATCCGGCGGCGGTGCGCCGGGTGGTGGCGGAGGCGCGGCCGGAGATGATCTTCCACCTCGCCGCGCAGCCGCTGGTCCGCCTATCCTATCGCGAGCCGGTGGAAACATATGCCACCAACGTGATGGGCACGGTGCATGTGCTGGAAGCGGCGCGGCAGGCCGAAGGGGTGGCGGGGATCGTCTGCGTCACCAGCGACAAATGCTATGAGAATCGCGAATGGGTGTGGCCCTATCGCGAGAGCGACCCGATGGGCGGGCACGACCCTTACAGCAGCAGCAAGGGCTGCGCGGAGCTGGTGGTTTCGGCCTATCGCAATTCCTTCTTCTCCGAAGGCGGGCCGGCGGTGGCATCGGTGCGCGCCGGCAACGTGATCGGCGGCGGGGACTGGGCGGAGGACCGGCTGGTCCCCGATCTGGTCCGCGCCTTCCGGCAGGGGGCGGCGCCGGTGATCCGGTCGCCCGAAGCGGTCCGGCCCTGGCAGCATGTGCTGGAGGCGCTGGGCGGATATCTGATGATCGCCGAACGGCTGCTGGCGGGCGAGGCGCGCTTTGCCGACGCCTGGAATTTCGGCCCGGCCGATGACGATGCCCGGCCGGTATCCTGGATCGTCGACCGGATGAAGGCCGCCTGGGGCGACGGCGCGTCCGCCGCCATGCCCTTTTCCGGCGCCCGCCCGCACGAGGCGGGGCTGCTGCGGCTCGATTGCTCCAAGGCGCGCGCGGCGCTCGGCTGGCGGCCGGCGCTGGCGCTGGAGGACGCGATCGACTGGATCGTCGAATGGCATCGCGCGGTCGACGACGGGCATAATCCCCGCGCCGTGACGCTGGCGCAGATCGCCGAATATCGCAGGCGGGCGGGCCATGGTTCCGCGGCAGGCGCGCCGGCCGCCGGAACCATGGCGGCATGAGGATCAGGCGCGCCCGCTTTTCCCCGGCCGGCATCCTCCTTTTCCTGATCCTGCTGCTGGCGCTGGCGCTCAGGCTCCACGGCCTGGGCTTCGGCCTGCCCGCGCTCTACGATCCGGACGAGCCGCTGTTCGTGGTGAGCGCGCTCAAGCTGCTCCGCGATCAGACGCTCAACCCCGGCTGGTTCGGCCATCCCGGCACCACCACCATCTATGCGCTGGCGATCATCGACATGCTGGTGTTCGCGGCCGGCAGCCTGACCGGGCGGCTGGCCGATACCCATGCCTTCGCGACCGCCATCTACACCGATCCCTCGATCGTGGTGCTGCCGGGCCGGCTGTTCATCGCGCTGTGCGGGGTGGGCTGCGTCTGGCTCACCTTCCTGATCGGCCGGCGGCTGTTCGGCGATCGCGCCGGCCTGCTGGCGGCGCTGCTGCTGGCGGTCGATCCGCTGCATGTCCAATGGTCGCAGGTGATCCGCACCGATATCCAGGCGACCTTGTTCATGCTGGCCTGCGCGCTCGCCTCGATCGGGGTCGCCCGGCACGGGCGGCTCGGCGATTATCTGTGGGCGGGCCTCTGGGTGGGGCTGGGCACGGCGACCAAATGGCCGGCCGCGACGATCATCGCCTGCCTCGTCGGCGCGGCGCTGCTGCGCATGCGATCCGATCCCGCGAACGCGCGGCAGGCGGCGGGGCGCCTCGCCATCGGCCTTGCGGCCTCGCTGGCGGCGCTGCTGATCGTCTCGCCCTATATCCTGATCGATCACCAGACGGTGCTGGCCAATCTGGGGCGCGAGGCGCGGCCCCAGCATCTGGGCGCCACCGGCGGCGGGTTGCTCTTCAACCTCGGCTGGTATGTGGCGGGGCCGATGCGCGAGGCGATCGGCATCGCCGGGCTGGCGCTGGCCGCGATCGGCATCGGCGTGGCGGCGCGGCGGCCGGTGGCGCTCGCCACCATCATCCCCGCCTTCCTCGTCTTCCTGCTGGCGATCAGCGGGGAATCGCTGATCTGGGCGCGCTGGATCCTGCCGCTGCTGCCCTTCCTCTCCCTGTTCGCGGCGGTGGCGATCGTCGCCGTTGCGGATCGGCTTGCGCCGGGGCTGGGGCGGCGCGGCGCAGTCGCCGTGCAGCTGCTGCTGGCGGCGGCGCTGGCCCTGCCGATGCTGGCGGCGGCGCGCGCCGAGGCGGCGGAGCGGATCAACGACACCCGCACGCAGGCCGCCGCCTGGGCGCGCGCGCATATCCCGCGCAGCGACCGCATCGTGCTGGAACATCTCGCCTTCGACATGCTGGGCGATGGGTGGAGCTTCCTCTTCCCCGGCGGCGATGTCGGCTGCATCGACGGCAACAAGGTGCTGGCCGGCCAGGTCCGCTATGCGGATGTCGAACGCTGGCGCAACGGCCGCTCGATCCTCGATCTCGGCACGATCGATCCGGCCCGGATCGCCGCCTGCTGGGGCGATTATGCGATCATCTCCCACCTCGATCGCTACCAGCGCGAGCCCGATCGCTACCGCGCGGAGCTGGCCACCTACCGGCGCTTCCTCGATGGCGGCACGACGGTGGCGATGTTTCGTCCCGCCCCGGGGCGGAGCGGCGGGCCGGAGGTGCGGATCGTCCGGCTCGGGCCTTTGGCCGGTCCGGTGGGGGACGCGCCGAAGCGGTGACGCTTCCCATCCACTGCTTATCCGGGCAGTATCCGGCGCAATTCTTTGGGGGGAATGCCGATGCGTTGCTTGCCGGTGGTGATGCCGTTGCTGTTCGTCGCCGTGCCGGCGCCGGCGCAGACCGCCCAGGGAGACGTGGCCGTCACCATTTACAACAACGACATCGCGCTGGTGCAGGATGCCCGCACGCTGACGGTGCCGGCCGGCCGCAGCCACCAGGAATTCCCCGATGTCTCCGCCCAGATCCGGCCGGAAACCGCGAGCCTTTCGGGAGCCGGCATCGCCATCGTCGAGCAGAATTTCGATTATGATCTGCTTTCGCCCGACAAGCTGATGGAAAAGGCGGTGGGGCAGACGATCACCATCGTCCGCACCAACCCGGCGACGGGCGCGGAAACCCGCGAGCAGGCGCGGGTGCTCGCGGCCAATGGCGGCATCGTGCTCCAGATCGGCGAGCGGATCGAGGTGCTGCGCGACGATGGCCTGCCGGTGCGCGTGGTGTTCGACAAGGTGCCCGATAATCTGCGCGCGCGGCCGACCTTGTCGGTGACGATCGACGCGGCGAAGGCGGGGCCGGTGGCGACGCGGCTGTCCTACCTCACCCCCGGCTTGGGCTGGACCAGCGACTATGTGATGCTGTTCGACGAGAAGACCGGCGCGGCCGACATGCAGGGCTGGGTGACGCTGACCAACAATAGCGGAACCACTTACGCCAATGCCCGGACGCTGCTGGTCGCCGGCAATGTCGGCGGCGGGCGCAACCGCCTGGGCGCGCTCACCTCCACCCTGGAGGCGGCCGGCACCGAGAGCGGCCAGCGCGAGCGGCTGGGGGATTATTATCTCTATCCGCTGGCCGAACGGACGACGATCGCCCAGGCGCAGCAGAAGCAGGTGAGCTTCCTCGACGTGAAGGGCGCGCCGGCGCGCAAGGCCTATGAGTTCGTGAACGGCTGGCTCGGCAGCAATGATACGCCGCGCAGCGCCGCGACCGCGATCAAATTCTCCACCTCCCGCCAGGGCGGGCTTGGCGATCAGCTGCCCGCGGGCACGATCCGCGTCTATATGCGCGATCAGCGCGGCGATCCCCAGTTCATCGGCGAAAGCCGGATCGATCATACGCCGATGGGATCATCCCTTTCGATCCGCACCGGCGAGGCCTTCGACGTGAAGGTGAAGACCGTGGTCGAGGAGCGCACCCGCCTTTCCAGCCGGCGCTGGCAGACGAGGATGCGCTACATCCTTTCCAATGCCCGGCCCGAGCCGGTGACGGTGGACGTGGCGCAGAACGGCCTGTGGGGCGATGCGCGGGTCACGGCGCAGAGCCTGGAGGGCAACCGGGTTTCGGCCGACCGGATCGAATGGAAGGTGCCCGTCCCCGCCAACGGGACGACCGAGCTGATCGCGACCTTCGATACGCGGTATTGACGGCCGTGCGCCTCGCCGCGCTGCTCGCCTTGCTGCTGGCCGGCTGGCCCGTCACGCTGCCGGCGGCGACCGTCACGTCGCGCGAGGCGGCGGATATATCCGTTACCCTCTATCGCGCGCCCGATCGCGGCAGCGGAGCGATGGATCGCCGCTGGCCGGGCGGCTACGCCCTGATCAGCGAGACGCGGACGATCGCCATCCCCGCCGGCGAAAGCGTGATCCGCTTCGAAGGGGTGGCGGAAGGATTGCTGCCGGAAACCGCCATCGTCACCGGCCTGCCCAGGGGCGTGCGCGAGAAGAATCGCGATGCAAGGCTGATTAGCCCGGCCGGTCTGGTCGATGCCTATCTGAAGCGCCGGGTGACGTTGAGGCGAACGAACCGCGAAACCGGCAGGGTGACGGAGCAGCAGGCGATCATCCAGGCCGGCCCCGATGGCGGCGTGATCGTCCAGACGGCGGAAGGCTATGAGGCGCTTGGCTGTTCGGGCCTTCCCGAACGGATGCTCTATTCCGGTGTGCCGGCCGATCTCGCCCCCCGCCCGACGCTTTCGGTGGTGGCGATCAGCGACCGGCCGGTGACGGCGACGGTGCAGCTCACCTATCTGGCGCAGGGTTTCGACTGGTCGGCCAATTATGTGGCGCGGATGAACCCCGATGACGATGGCAGGATGGGCCTTTTCGCCTGGCTGACGATCGCCAACGGCGGCGCCCAGAGCTTCCGCGACGCGCGGCTGCAGGTGGTGGCCGGCCGGCCGAACAAGGAAGAAGCCGCGTCTCAGCCCGTGCCGTCCCGCGCCGTGCTGAAGCTGCGATGCTGGCCGATGGATATCACCAGCACCCATCCCCGCTCCGTCTTCACCCGCCTGCCCTGGCCCGAGGGGGAGGGCGAGGAAATGATGTTCGAGAATGCCGACAACATCGTCGTGACGGCACGGCGCCGCGAACGGCGCATCTTGAACGAGCCGATGGCGGTTCCGGTGGCGCCCGCGCCCGCTGCCATGATGGCCGAGCAGGAGGAACTGGGCGATCTCAAGCTCTATCGGGTGCCGGAACGGGTGACGGTCGCCGCCCAGGCGCAGAAGCAGGTGGCGATGATCGACCGGCCGGATGCGGCTTTCGATCGCGTCTATTCGGCCGGTGCGGATAGCGGATCGGGCGATTACCGGCCGATGCCCTTCCTGCTCCGGGGCAGGAACAGCAAGGCCAAGGGCCTGGGCCTGCCGCTGCCGGCGGGCGGCGTCGCGATCTTCGAGGAGGTGGCGGGCGAGCCGATGCTGGTCGGCGAGACCGATCTCGCCGATCTGGCCGTGGACGAGCAGGTCGAGCTGCCCATCGGCGAGAGCCCGGATGTCCAGTGGCGGCTCACCAAGGTCCGCGAAACACGGCGGCGGCAGGATTGGCTGGCGGAATTCACCAATGCCCGCGCCGTGCCCGTGCAGGCCGAGATCATCGTGCCCTTCGACCTTGTCGACCGCCCGCCCGGCACCGAGCGCCGGCGCGGCGGCTGGGCGCTGCCGGTAACGATCGCGGCGAACGGCACGGCTTCGCTCCCTTATTCGATCCGGCTGGACCGCGGGCGCTGAGCGCCGGCGGCTTGGGAGCGCCTTTTCCCGATTTGGGCCCGGCGGGAGAGGGAAGATCGTAAGGCGAGATAGAAGGGCGCATCTCTTCGATCGCCCAACGGCTTGCCACGGGACAGGTTTGGAAGTTCGCCGGCCGGGTCAGCAGCCGAGCAGGTCGAGCGCGTGCGCTACGGCAGGCGCATAGCCTTCGCCGAAAAGCCGCAGGTGAACCAGCAAAGGCCAGAGCCGATAGACGGGCTGCCGCTCTTGCCAGCCGGGCGCCAGGTCGAGCGCATCGCAGAAGGCCGGCGGCGGATGGTCGAACAGCGTCAGCATGGCGACATCGACCTCGCGGTCGCCATGATAGCAGGCAGGGTCGATCAGGCCGGTGATCCGGCCTGCCGACACGAGTATGTTCCCACCCCAGAGATCGCCGTGGAGCAGCGCTGGCGGCGGATCGTGTGGGAGATATTCGCCGAGCCGGTCGGCCAGGGTATCGAGACGGTGCGAGAGGTCTGCGGCAATATAGGGGATATGACATCGGATCCGGTTGTCGGCCCAGAAAGCGGGCCAGTCGGATCGCGCATCATTTGCGATAGCCAGGGGCCCGAAGGCATGATCTTCGCGCCAGCCATAAGCCTGATCGGTCGCGACGTGCAGGCGTTGGAGAACGGTTGCGAGGTCGGCCCAGGCGGGTCCGGCAAGACGGCCGTCATTTTCGAGCCGATCCATGACGATCAGATCGGATTGGATCGCGACGATGGCCGGGGCGGGGGCGCCCGTCATTCCGATGGCGCCCAGCATGGCTGCTTCGGCCCACGCCTGCGGGGTCGGCTTCGCCACCAGCCGGCGCCCGTCGTCCAGCAGGATGGCGAACGCCGATGACAGGTCGCCGCCGGCCAGCGGCGCCATCTGCCTGACCGATCGACCGAGCAGCGCGGTGATGCGCTCTGTGAGCGGCGCGTCCGTGGCGGAGACGGGGCTCATGACCTGGTTGCCCTGATTCTCGTCGGATCGTTCCATGGCCGGGTTCTCCATGCGGCAATACCGTGGCTCGCAGGGGCGGAGAGGCGATTAAGCCCGCGCCGCGGCAGGCGCGCCATGGCGGATGCTCTTCCACCCGGAGTTTCAGCCATGAGCCAGACGCCGTTGACCGTTCGCATTCCCGAAGCCTGTCGCCAACCGGGCGGCGCTGATCGATCGCCCACCGGCAATGAATGTCGTCCAGACCATAGCCCGATCAACGCCCGACCGGGTTCAATGATCGCTTGCGACGTTGGGGGCGTCGGTCCATAGGCGCCGGCCCTCGCCGCTTCCCGTCACTTTTTGGAGATCCCCTTCGATGTCACGCCCCGCGCTCGGCCTCGACTTCGGCACGACCAACAGTGTCGCGGCTGTCGCCCTCGAGGGAGGGGCGTCGCAATTGGTGGACTTCACGGGCGAGCATTCAACCGGCGCCGTCTTTCGATCTGCGCTGTGCTTCTGGCACGATGAAGCTGTCCGGGGCGGACTTGCCCATGAGGCAGGACCATGGGCCATCGCCGAATATCTCGAATATCCCCAGGACAGCCGCTTCATCCAGTCGTTCAAATCGGTGGCGGCGAGCGCTTCCTTCGAACATGCCTCGGTATTCGAGAAGCGCTTCCGGTTCGAGGAACTCGGGCATCTCTTCCTCGAGCGGCTGATAGCCCATGCCGGAGGCCGGCTCGACGACAGGCCCGAGCGGATCATCGTCGGACGACCGGTTGAATATGCCGGGGGCCGCCCCGATCCCGAGCTTGCCCGACAACGCTATGACCGTATGTTCGAGGCCTTCGGGACGTCCATCCACTATGTCCATGAGCCGCTTGGCGCGGCGTTCAGCTACGCTTCGCGGCTGACCGAACCCGCCACCATTCTGGTCGCGGATTTCGGCGGCGGTACGAGCGATTTCTCCGTCGTCCATGTCGGCGAGCCCGGCGCCGGCAGGCGCTGCGTGCCGCTGGGATCGGCCGGCATCGGCATTGCCGGCGACCGGTTCGATTATCGCATCGTCGATCGCCTGGTCCTGCCCATGCTCGGCAAGGGCGGGGCCTATCGATCCTTCGACAAGATCCTCGAGATTCCGCGGGGATATTTCACCGATTTTGCCGACTGGTCGCGGCTGGCGCTCATGCGCAACCGCCGGACGATGGAAGAACTGCGTCGGCTGCAGAAATCGGCGGTCGATCCGGCCGCCATCGGCCGGATGATCGCGCTGATCGACAATGAGCTCGGCTATCCGCTCTATGACGCCGTGGGACGGCTCAAGCGCGCGCTTTCCAGCGAAGACCGGGCCATGTTCCTGTTCTCCGGCGGCGGGCTGTCGATCGAGGCCGAGGTATCGCGCGCCGAATTCGAAAGCTGGATCGCGGAGGATGTCGCCCGGATCGAGGCAACCGTCGATCGTGCACTCGCCCATGCGGAAAGATCGTCGGCGGAGATAGACCGGGTCTTCCTCACCGGCGGATCGTCGCTGATCCCTGCAATTCGCCGGTTGTTCGAACGCCGTTTCGGAGACGGTCGGATCGCCGGCGGCGACGAGCTGACATCGATCGCCCACGGCCTGGCGTTGATCGGACAAGAGGAGAACCTGACGGCCTGGACTGCGGACTGAGCCGGCCTACCGCAATGCCGGATGATCAATCGGCAGCAAAGCCGGCATTGAGATGGAGAAGGCTGTGTCAGATACGCGCTGAAGGCTTGGGTATCATCGCCTTACGGAACGACACTGCCCGGCCGTTGTGTACCATCCTTGCAATCCGCTCGCCGCATAAAGGCTATTCCGGCGCCATCTGGCAATTTGGTCCTACCCATTTGCCCGTTTCGATATCGAGATCATTGTCCATCATCCCAGCCGTGCACACCGGATAACGATCGTCGCCACGACGGGCCATGCTGAGATCCCGGTATCGGCGCAGCAGCGTTTCGCGATCCGGATTTTGTCGTTTTTGCCGCTCCACAAGCTTCATCACGCAATTGGCAAAGGCATCCGTGCCGTCCTTGAAGCCGTAGTCGGCGCATTGCGCCTTGGCCTTGTCAGTTGCTTTGCGGGCGAGAGCCTCGCTGGCGATGAGCGCGGAAGATCCGGTCAGCGCCAAGATAAATGCGAAGGACAAAACACGCATCGGCGTTCCCTTCATCAAGTGCAATCGGTTAGCACGAAGCGAACCTGCCAACCGTCCGCGGCTTGCGCAAGGACGGGTTTTTGGATGCTCATCGTCGATTGATTGGACGGCGTCATCGATTGGCCGGGAGGTGCCAACACGTGCGATGCGCGAGTATCCTGACGTTAAAGCGTGATAGCCTGCGCATGCCGCCTCGCCCTGTGGATGCGTTTTACGTAGCTGCAGAAGCGGATGAACCTTTCCCGGTGAAAGGTGATTATTTCAAATGCCACCCATGATTAAGGCCTGCAGCTTCGCGCCCATCATCGCGGCGAACGCTCGCGGATGCTTTCGATGCCGGTGAGGACGAGATTGATGCCGGCCAGGAACTGTTCGCGGTCGTCGTGTCCGGGCACGTGCGCCGCCAGCTGCCGCACGAAGGGATATTCGGCGGGATCGAGCTCGGCCCATTCCGCGGCCATGGCCGTGAGGTGGGCCGAGCGCTCGGTGTCGCGCGGCAGGCGGGCGGCGGCGGCATGCTGCGCGGCGATGCCCAGGATGGCGTTCATGAGCGCGGTGGTTGCGTTGAACAGCGCGTCATCGGGCACGCCGAGCGCCTGAACCTGCCTTCCGACGCTTTCCAATATCCGAAGCACCGCCCGTTGCCATGGATCGCCGGACAGCAGCGCCCCCATCCAGGGGTGCGCGTCGAGGGCATCGAACACGCCGAGAGCCACGGCGCGGATCGCATCCTGTGGCGCCCGAGGCGTCGCCAACCCGGCCATCATGCCGGCGATGATGTGGTCGGTCGCCGCCGCGACCAGCGCCTGCTTGTCGGCGATGTGCCAGTAGATCGCTCCGCTGCCGGTCGCGAGCCGAGCCGAAAGCGCGCGAAAGGTCAGCGCGCCTTCGCCGTCCGTGTCGAGGATCCCGATCGCGGCTTCGACGATCCGTTCCTTGGAGAGGGCGCCCGTGCGCCGTGCGGTCCTGGTGGCCATGACGCCACCTTGACATGATTGGAACGCCGTTCCAACGGCGTTGTGGAACGACGTTCCAATCAAATCCGGAGAATGCGATGATGACACCCGTGACGATCATCGGCGCGGGCCTTGGCGGTCTGGTCCTCGCCCGCGTCCTCCATGTTCACGGCATTCCCGCCATAATCTACGAGGCGGAGCCTTCGGCGATGGCGCGCACGCAGGGCGGCCTGCTCGACATCCATGCGCAGGACGGGCAGGTCGCCCTCGCCGCGGCCGGCCTCACGGAAGAGTTCCGCGCCATCATTCATGCGGGGGGAGAGGCCGCGCGCGTGCTGGATCGGCAGGGCGCGGTGCTGCTCGACCTGCCCGACGATGGCACGGGCGGGCGGCCCGAGGTGCTGCGCGGTGATCTGCGGCGCATCCTCGTGGAATCGCTGCCCGCGGAGGCGATCCGCTGGGGCAAGAAGCTCGCCGGTGTCGCGGCGCTCGGCGAGGGCCGATACGAACTTGGTTTTACGGATGGGTCGACCGTGACCACCGGCTTTCTGGTCGGCGCCGACGGCGCCTGGTCGAAAGTCCGTCCGCTGCTTTCGAGCGCCGTCCCGGAATATGTCGGCACGACCTTCGTCGAGACCTATCTTCGCGACGTCGACGTGCGGCACCCCGCAACGGCGCAGGCTGCCGGCGGAGGCGCCCTGTTCGCGCTCGCGCCGGGGCAGGGGATTTTCGCGCATCGCGAGCCGGGAGGCATTCTCCACGCCTATGTCGCGCTGAACCGCCCCGCCGCGTGGTTCGCCGGCATCGACTTCGGCGATGCCGCCGCCGCGACGGCGCGTGTGGCGGCCGAGTTTGGCGGCTGGGCGCCCGCGCTCACGGCCCTGATCACCGATGGCGAGGCGCCCCCGGTTCCGCGCCCGCTATATGCGCTCCCGACCGGCCACCGGTGGGATCGCGTGCCCGGGGTTACGCTGCTGGGTGACGCCGCGCATCTGGCGCCGCCCGCCGGCGAAGGCGCGAATCTGGCGTTGCTCGACGGCGCGGAGCTGGGGCAGGCGATCGCCGCCAATCCCGGCGACATCGAGACCGCGCTCGCCGTCTATGAAGCGGCGGTGTTTTCGCGTGGTGCGGCGGCGGCTGCGGATGGACATGATATGCTGGCGCTCCTGCTCGGCGAGCGTGCGCCGTTCGCGCTCGTCGATTTCTTCTCCGGCCCAGTGCAAAATTGAACCCGGCTGCCGGCCGCCCGGAAATAATTCCGCAATCCGAGATGTCGTGAGGGCCGGCCTGTCCTCGCGCGCGTCCCGCTGGCCTCCCGGCGCTGGAAGGGGGCCGGGACTCATTGACGCCGGGTGGGACACCTGGCCCGCGCCGGATGCCGCGGCAAGCCAGGTCCGGCGGTTGCGGCGCTGGACAGGCTTGCCGCCTTTGATAGGGTCCCGCCATCCATTGTCTCTGGGAACCCGCTCTTGAAACTTCGTTCCGTTCTCGCGGCCGCGCTGCCGCTCGCCATTCTCGCCTCCCCGCTTTCTGCCCAGCCCCAGGCCGCCGATCCCGCCTTTACCCCCGAAGGCATTCGCTCGATCGTGCGCTTCCTGTCGGATGATCTGCTGGAAGGCCGCGATACCGGCAGCCGCGGCCATGAAATCGCCGCCCGCTACGTCGCCAGCCGGTTCGAGGAATTCGGCCTGAAGCCGGCCGGGGACAACGGCACCTGGTATCAGCGCATCACCCTGCAGCAGACCGATCGCACCGATACGCCCGGCACGCTCACCGTCACCGGCCCGGCCGGCCGAAAGGACTGGACGCATGGCAGCGATGTCCTGATCGGCCTCAGCGCCAGCGAGAGCCATCTGGATATCTCCGCGCCGCTGGTCTTCGTCGGCTATGGGATCGAGGACAGGAAGCTCGGCATCAACGATTATGCGGGACTGGACGTGCGCGGCAAGATCGTCGTCGCGTTGCGGGGCTATCCCAAGGGCCTGCCCAGCGAAGAAGGGGCGCATGTCAGCGCCGCCAAGCGCCAGGCCGCCCAGGCCCATGGCGCCATCGGCATGGTTTCCGTCGGCACGCTGCTGTCGATGAAGACCCGGCCGTGGGCGCAGATGGTGCATTTCGCCGACGAGCCGGATTTCACTTGGGTCAGCCCCGAAGGCCAGCCTTTCGACGATGCGCCCGCCATCCGCGCCAGCGCCAGCCTGAACGATCCGGCGGCCGAAGCCGTGTTTGCCGGCGCGCCCAGGACATTGGCCGCCATCCGTGCGGAAGCCGACAAGGAAGGCGGCCGGCCGAAGGGCTTCGCGCTCAAATCCAGCATCCGCATCCGGAATGAGAGCACCACCAGGCGGGTCACCAGCCCCAATGTCGTCGCCATGCTGCGCGGATCCGATCCGAAGCTGGCGGACGAATATGTGGTGCTGTCCGCCCATCTCGACCATATCGGCATCAGCCCAGCCAAGCCGGGCGACACGGCCGATACCGATCGCATCAACAATGGCGCACTGGATAATGCCGCCGGCATCGCCACGATGCTGGAAGTGGCCCGCGCGGCGGCCGCATCACCGGTGAAGCCGCGCCGCTCGATCATCTTCCTCGCCTCCACCGGCGAGGAAAAGGGCCTGATCGGCGCCGATTATTATGCGCGTCATCCCAGCGTGCCGATCCGCTCGATCGTCGGCAATGTCGATCTGGATATGCCGCTGCTGCTCTATCCCTTTACCGACGTCACCGCCTTCGGCGCGGATCATTCGTCGCTGGGGCCGATCGTGGCCGGCGCGGTGGCGCCGATGGGCATCAGGCTTTCGCCCGATCCCATGCCCCAGGAAAGCATCTTCGTCCGTTCCGACCATTATATGTTCGTGAAGCAGGGCGTGCCGGCCGTGTTCCTGGCGACCGGTTTCGCCAATGGCGGCGAAAAGGCGTGGGGCGCCTTCCTCGGCGGCAATTACCACCACCCCGGCGACGACATGAACCAGAAGATCGACTGGAATGCCGGCGCCCGCTTCGCCGAGGCCAATTACCGCATCATGCGCGCCATGGCCGATGCCGACACGCAACCGCTCTGGTACGCGAAGGACTTTTTCGGCGACACCTTCGCGCCCACCAGCCCCCGCGCCCCCAGGCGCTGACCGAGCCGGGCCGGCAGGCAACCTGCCGGCCCGCGCACCAAGCGCGCGCTTGGAAATGGCAGCTATCGCGCAAGCGATTGCGTGTGAGTTCCACCAGAGATGCCGCCCCATCTCCATGGGGCATGGCGGCGTGACGCCATCCTTTTTGGGTTAGGCGCGGAAGGCCCTTTGTCACCGACCGCATGGGCGCATCCGAATCTCGATAGCCGTTCGAACAGGCCCAATAGAGCATGGACCCAACGCGTTGAGATAGGCGCCAGTTCGGCCGGACGGCTGCGGCCGCGTATCGTCACGAAAGCCGGGGAAACGCCAGGCTTCTGCGATTATCGGCGCTTGGAAGAGAGTGGGGGTGGTGGCAGGGCTTGAATAGAACCCATCATCTAACAAGTTGAAATTCATAATCTTTGCAAAAGGGTTCGGAACCGTCCCCCACACTCTCCCCCACATTTTGAAACCCTGCCGCCTAGTCAGGTGGAAATGATCGCCAACGGATACGCGCAGAGGATGGCAAGCGTTAAGATCACATCAGGAAATTCGTGCGAGGAAATACTCTAGGATTTCTAGCCTCCAAAAAACTGACCCGATGACACACGATCCACGAGCCGCCTTGGCTAAACGCTACTTCCTTGACGATTTGCCCGGTGCGATTCAACTAGGCGCCCGTTTGAACGGCATCCTCTTGAAGGTCGATGCGGGAGAGCAACTCACGCAGTGGTCGCGGCCTTTCCTCGCATCAAATGGCTTCCATGCTCTTGATGCCTTGGTCGGCGGACAGAGCAATTGGGAGACTTTTCAGAGAGCGGCCGAAGAGGAGCAGGCAGAACGTCTTGAAAAGGCTTCAGTCAAGGCTGCGGAGAAGGTCGCCGAGCTGGCAGAACTTGCTGTAACGCGAGCAGCGACAGCAAAAGCGACCTTTGCGGCCATGGCGAACGATCCTGTGCTTCGTCGAAAGCAGGAGGCCAAGAAACTACGACACCGCTTCGACGTGGGGTATATCGAAAACGAGCACTACGGGCGCGTGATGGCGCTCCTCAAACGAATCGACAATGGACAGCGCCTCAAAGAAGCCGACGTCTTGTGGTTAAGGACTGAGGCTGACTGTTGGACAGACGAACTGCACAAGGCTTGGCACGCATTGGAAGCCGCCGCCTTGACCAAAGCATGGGAAAACGGCGGGGACGCTTGGAATGCCGTGAACGCGAGCGCACATTGGCGGAAGGCTGATGAGCCGGAGCGCGCGTTGGGCGTGACGGAAGCGGCATTGGCAAAGGTCGGGCGAGTCCCCAAGCTACGGTCGGCATTGCTAACGACGCGCGGCGGCGCATTACGCGATCTGCGACGCCTTGACGAAGCAAAGTCGTTGGGCTGCGAAGCCCATGAATTAACCCCGAAAGACTACCGGCCTTGCACGCTGCTAGGTGCGGTGCATTTCGAACTTGGCGATCTCGTCACCGGGCATGAGTGGTATGCAAAGGCTGAAAGCCTGGGGGCACCGCCCAAAGCGATTGACCAGGATTTGTGCATGTTGCTTGCTCGATCCCCTGACCAGGAGCAGCAGCGCATTCGTGAGTTTCTGCTCCACAAGGATCCTGATCGGTTTAACTGGCTCAATCGCTGGAACGGATCGCAAAGGCCGCGCGATCCTAGACGCCCCTAGCCGCTCCATCAGCAGCTACGTCGGTCACGACGTATAAGCGCGCACTTCAAATTTCCCTCTCCCGCATGGAGCCGGACAGCGCATGTGAATAAGCCGATTTACTCCCACACTTCTCCCACACCAGCCTCCGGTTGCAGGCAAACGGCAACGGACGCAGGGGGACGATAGCGAGATAATGCGCTATTTTCCGGGATTTCTAGGAGCTTCGGCGGACGTTGCCGGATAAGTTGGTGGTGGACAGGGCTGGATTCGAACCAGCGTACGCTCACGCGGGCAGATTTACAGTCTGCTGCCTTTAACCACTCGGCCACCTGTCCACACCATCGCGATGGCGCGTTTTCCCGTCATTTGTGCACGTGGTTGGCGTGCCGGGAACCCTGCGCCACGGCGCGGGAGGGCGCCTGATAGACGAGGCTTTCGGCTTCTGCAACCCCGGCGGAGCGATGTTGCGCGGCGCGCGTGCGCGGGGCATGGCGGCCTTGCCGGAAGGACGGGAAAAGGGGCGTGGCATGCGGGTTTCGACGCTGGTGATCGGGGGCGCGCGATCGGGCAAGAGCCGCTTTGCCCAGGCGCTGGCGGAGGCCGAATCGGGACCGCTCGTCTATGTCGCCACCGCCGAGGCGCTGGATGGCGAGATGGCCGATCGCATCGCCCGCCACCAGGCCGATCGGGGGGCGCGCTGGACGACGCGGGAGGCGCCGCACGATCTGGCGGCGGCGATCGCGGGGGTCGATCCCGGCGCGACGATGCTGGTCGATTGCCTGACGCTCTGGCTTTCCAACCGCATGCTGGCCGGCGCCGACCTGGATGCCGAGGCGCACGCGCTGGTGGCGGCGATCGGGGCCTGCCCGGCCGCCCGGCTGGTGCTGGTGAGCAATGAGGTGGGCTTCGGCATCGTTCCGGAAACCCCGCTGGGCCGGGCGTTCCGCGATCGGGCGGGCTGGCTCAACCAGGCGGTTGCCGCCGCCGCCGACAGGGTTGCGCTGGTGGTCGCCGGGCTGCCCCTCTGGCTCAAGAATTGAGGCGCGGCAGATTCCGTGCAGAAAAGCGATTTCGCCCGTTGCCACCCCCGTATTGCTTTGCTAGAGGCACGCGCCTGCCAGCGCCCCGCTCTCGGGGCCCTTCTCGATGTGCGGTCGTGGCGGAACTGGTAGACGCGCAACGTTGAGGTCGTTGTGGCCGAAAGGCCGTGGAAGTTCGAGTCTTCTCGACCGCACCATTCGAAATGAGGAACAGGGCAGGCGGCTCCGCTGAAGGAGCAGCCGGCCCTTCCCGCCTTCCCCTGCCAGCTTGAGATGGCGACGCCGCTCCCCCCGGCGGAGCGGCGCCTGTCCGTCAGCCCTTCTTGTCGCGGAGGTGCGCCAGCCGCGCCAGCCGGGGCTTCACCACCGGGATGGTCAGCATCGTGCTGCCCACCGCCATCAGCAGCAGGGCGGTGAAGGTCTCGTTGGTGATGATCTGCTTGTCGAGCAGGATGTTGGCGAAGATGATCATGATCAGCGCCTTGGTCTGCAGCAGCCAGCCGACGATCGATGCCTCCCCCTTCTCCCAGCCGAGCAGGCGGCCGGCGAGGTGGATGCCGGCGAGCTTGCCGGCAACCGCCGCCACCAGCAGCAGCGCGGCGGCGCCGAACACGGCCAGCCCGCCCACGTCCCAGTTGGTGCGCAGGCCCGTGCTGAGGAAGAAGACCGGCATCACCGCGAGCAGGATGTTGCCGCGGAACTCGTCCATCTGCTTCTGGTCGAACCAGTCGGCATCGATCACCGCGCCCGAAAGGAAGGCGCCCACCATGAAGTGCAGGCCCGCCCAGTCCGCCGCGAAGCCGCAGGCGGCGAGCCAGATCAGCCCGACATACCAGCGGTCCGACGCGGGGATGCGCGTCATGATCCTGCGGATGGCGAAGGCGGCGATCGCGAAGCCCGCGAGGAAGCCGAGCTGGCGGCCCATCCGGTCCCAGTCGAGCAGGATGCAGGCGAGCACGCCCCAGATCGCCACATCGTCCATGCTGGCATAGCGCAGGATCCGCTGGCCGATCGGCTGGCGCAGGATGTCCAGCTTCTCCATCAGCAGGACGAGGATGGGCAGCGCCGTGACCGCGCAGGCCATGCCGGTGCCCAGGATCACCTGCCAGGGCTGGCCGTTTGGCCCGGCCCAGCCATCGAAGCGCAGCATCAGCATCGCCGCCAGGCTGCCGAACAGCAACGGCACGGCAAGGGCGAGACCGGCCGTGACCCCGGTTTCGCGCCGCCGCCGCCAGGTTTCGCGCAGGTCCAGCTCGATGCCCGCCACCCAGACGAACATCATCACCGCCCACCAGGCGATGCCGTTCAGCGCCGTCACCACCTGGGGATTGAAGACGAAGCGGTAATATTCGGGGAAGGCCGCGCCCAATATGCCCGGCCCCAGCAGGATGCCGCCGATGATCTGCACCACGACGAGCGGCGCATAATGATCGGTCCGGCCGATCCGCCAGACCAGATAGGGCACAGTGAAGATGATCAGCATTGCGATCAGGAAGATTTCGGTCGTGCTCATGGCCGTGTGCATGTGGCTGCTATTCCCCCCCTGTCGGTTGCCGGGCGATCCATCGCCGCCCGGCATGGTTCAATCGGATATTCCAGCGTTGTCATGAAATGGCGGCGCGGCGCGGAGGCCCCTGCCGGGCCGGGCGCCGCAAGGCCCCGGCGCCGGCGGGCGATGGCTTTGCGCGGGGACGGGACATAGGGCCTGCCGCCGCCCGCCCCGCGCGGGACAAGCAGCCGGCCAAGGCGGGGAGGCATTGCCGCGAATCCAGCGGCTTCGCGCCGGCGATTGCCGGTGCGGCCGCCATCCCGATCCGGCCCTTGCGGAGCCCCTCCATCGCCATACCGTCCCCCACGGTTCCGGGATGCCGCCGCCCCCGGATGCTTCTTGTCCCCTGCGGCCATATCCGGGGGCGGGCGGGACAAGCCGGCCGGCGGCCCGAGGGCGCGTGATCGGCGGCCCGCAACCTTCCGCGGATGACCAACGTTATCATCTACTACCCATGTTCCTCCGGTCATGCTAGCGGGGGCCGCATGGATGCCGGTCGTCGCGCAACAATCGTCGATGTCGCCCGTGAGGCGGAAGTTTCGATCAAGACCGTTTCGCGTGTCTTCAATGACGCGCCGAACGTTCGCCCGCACACGCGCGACCGCGTGGTCAAGGCCGCCACCGCGCTGAATTACCAGCCGAACGTGGTGGCGCAGGGGCTGGTGGGGCGGCGGTCATACCTGCTCGGCCTGTTCTACGAAAATCCCAGCCCCAATTATGTGGTGGAGCTGCAGCGCGGCGCTGTCGACCGGCTGCGCGGCGAGCGTTATCGCCTCATCGTGCTGCCGGTGGAGCAGGTGGCGCAGGTGGCGGACAATATCCTGTCCTTCGTCCGCTCCGCCGCGCTCGACGGCATCATCCTGACCCCGCCGGCATCGGACCATCCCGCGATCCTCGAGCATCTGAGCGCGGCGCGCTTTCCCTTCGTGCGGATCGCGCCCACCAGATCGCCCGAGATCCAGCCGCGCAACATCACCGACGACGTCGCCGCCGCGCGGGCGATGACCGAATATCTGATATCGCTCGGCCACCGGCGGATCGGGGTTATCAAGGGCGATCCCAGCCACCCGTCCAGCGAGGCGCGGCTGCTGGGCTTCTCGCTCGCGCTGGCATCGGCGCACCTGCCGCCCAGGCTCGACGATATCGATCAGGGCATGTTCACCTTCGAAAGCGGGTTCGAGGCGGCCCGCCGCCTGCTGGCGCGCAAGGACCGGCCGACCGCGATCTTCGCGCAGAATGACGACATGGCCGCCGGCGCGATCATGGCCGCGCATGATCTGGGCATCGACGTGCCGGGCGAGCTTTCGATCGCCGGCTTCGACGACAGCGCCATCGCCAACATCGTCTGGCCGCGCATCACCACCATCCACCAGCCGGTGTTCGACATGGCCCGATCGGCCACGGATACGCTGCTGGCGATGCTGGAGAAGAACCCCTATCCCGACGTGGTGGATCACCCCTTCACGCTGATCCCGCGCCAGTCGACCGGCCCCGCGCCGCGCTGAACGCGCTGCGGGGGTGCCCGTCGCCCCCTCTTTCCGTCTTCCCCGGATTCGATCGATTTTCGCGAAAAATCGGGATTGATAACGTTGGTCAAAGCGTGATCTAACGCGGCGGGCCCCGATCGAACAAGCGGGCCGACGGAGAGGAAGAAGGATGACCGGCAAGGCAAATGGCGGCACGCGGGCCGCCTTCGTGGTGGTGACGTGCCTCTATTTCATGTGGGGCTTCATCACCTCGAACAACGATCCGCTGATCGCGGCGCTGCGCGGCATCTACACGCTCAACGTCGCCGAAGGCATGCTCACCCAGTTCGCCTTCTTCCTTGCCTATTTCGTGATGTCGCTGCCGGCCGCCGGCCTGCTCGCCCGGCTGGGCCACGCCCGCACCATCATCGCCGCGCTGCTGGTGATGGTGGGCGCCTGCCTGCTGGTGCTGGTGGCCTCCCGCTTCGAAACCTATGCCATGGTGCTGGTCGCCCTGTTCGTGATGGCCAGCGGCATCACCGCGCTGCAGGTGGCGGCCAACCCGCTGGTGGCGTCGATGGGGGCCGCCGAAACCAGCCATTTCCGCCTCACCTTCGCGCAGGCGTTCAATTCGCTGGGCGTGGTGCTGGGCACCGCCATCGGATCGCGCATCATGCTGAGCGAGGATGTGTTCGCGCCCGGCGGCCATGTCGCCGAAGGCGTTTCGCGCGCGACCGCGCTGGGCGTGGTGGACCATGCCTTCGTGCTGATCGCGGTGGCGATCGCGGCGCTGGCGGTGCTGATCTTCGCCTTCCGCCGCCGGATCGAGGATACCGCCACCGACAGCGCCGTCGAAAGCGGATCGCCGTTGCAGGCGCTGCGTTCGGGCTGGGCGCTGTTCGGCGCGCTCGCCATCTTCCTCTATGTCGGCGCGGAAGTGACGATCGGCAGCGTCATGATCAACTTCCTCAACCGGCCCGACGTGCTCGGCGTCTCGCTGCGCGAGGCGGGCGAATTCTATCTCACCTGGTTCTATTGGGGCGGGGCGCTGGCCGGCCGCTTCATCGGCAGCGCCTTGCTCACCCGCATCCGCGCGAGCTACCTGCTCACCATCGCCGCGCTGGCCGCGACCGGCCTCACCGCCGCCGCCTTCCTGCTCAGCGGCCCGGCCGCCGCTTATGCCGCGCTCGGCGTCGGCCTGTTCAACTCGATCATGTTCCCGACGATCTTCACCATCACCTTCGAACGGTCGAAGGCGTCGCACGCCTCGGTGTCGGGCCTGCTGTGCATGGCGATCGTCGGCGGCGCGCTGCTGCCGTGGATGTCGGGCCATGTCGCCGACGCCACTGGCAATATCGGCGCCACCTTCCTGCTGCCCGCCATCGCCTATGCCGGCATCCTGCTCTTCGCCGCCAGCGGCACGCGGGGCCGGGCGCCCTCGCGTGACGGCATGGTGGCGCCGGTGGCGATGCACTGACCGGGTGCCCGCCGCATATAGTTGACTAAGGCAACATTATATGTTGTCCCTGTCAACTATGGAACAGGCCATCCAGACGATCCGCGGCTTCAACCGCTTCTTCACCCGCCATGTCGGCGCGATCGACGCGCGCTTCCTCGATATGGACGTCAATTTGCCGGAAGCGCGATTGCTGTTCGAGATCGCGATGCGCGAGCCGGTGATGGCGAGCGGGCTGCAGGACGCGCTGGACCTCGATCGCGGCTATCTCAGCCGCATGGTCGCCCGGTTCGAGGATCGGGGCTGGATCAGGCGCGATCGGGTGGAAGGCGATGCCCGCGCCCGGCCGATCCGCCTCACATCATCGGGGCGCGCGGCGTTCGAGATGCTGGACGAAAGGCAGCGATCGGCGGTCGCGGCGGATCTCGCCCGGCTCGATCCCGTCGAGCGGGACGATCTGGTCCAGGCGCTCGCCAAGGCGCGGCTGCTGCTCGATCCCGATGCCGGCGCCGATTTCCGCATCCGGACGTTCCGGACCGGCGATGTCAGCCATATCGCCGCGCGCCAGTCGATCCTCTACGCCGCCAGCCATAGCTGGGGCCACGGGCTCGAGCTGGTGGAGGCGGAAACGGTCGCCGCCTTCCTCCGCAATTTCAAGCCGGGGCGCGAGCAGTGCTGGATCGCCGAGATCGAAGGCGTGACGGCGGGCGCGGTGTTCCTGACGGACGAAGATAATGGCACGGCGCGCCTCCGCCTGCTTCATGTCGAGCCGTTCGCCCGCCGGCGCGGCATCGGCGACGCGCTGGTGCGCCAGTGCATCGGCTTCGCGCGGGAAAATGGCTATGCGGAAATCATGCTCTGGACGCACACCGTGCTCGATGCCGCGCGCCGCATCTATGCGCGCCACGGCTTCGAGCGGATCGCAACGGAGGTCCACCATGCGTTCGGCGAGCCGGTCCAGGGCGAGACGTGGCGCCTGGACCTGACGGCGAAGCCGTAGCGACGCGCGCGCGCGCCCTTTTCAGCCCAGCGCGCCGGCCACCCGCTCCGCGACATGGCCGCGCCACAGGGCGGCGAGCAGGTCGGTCTGGCTGATGAGGCCGATCAGGCGGCCGTCGCCGTCGGCGACGATCGCCATGTGGTGGAGCCCGCCGGAAAGCGCGGGCAGCAACTCGTCGATCGGGGTTTCGGGGGCGACGAGGCACAGGTCACGCGCCATCACCTCGCTTACCGTGCGGCCCGCGCCCGCGAGCAGCTCGGCATGGCCGACGATGCCGGTCACGCGGCCGTCCTCGTCCACCACCGGCATTGTCGCCAGCCGCCGTTCCAGCAGCCGGTCGCGCGCCTGGCCCACGCCTTCGCCGGGCCGCGCCTGCACCACGTCTCGGGACATGATGCGCCCGCAGACGATCTCGCCATGGAGCCGGCGGTGCGCCTGCGCCTCGACCTGGCGGAACAGCGCGTCGAGATCGTCGCGGCTCACGTCCAGCAGCTCGTCATAGCGGGCGAGCACGACATCGATATCGGCGGCGGTATAGCCCACGCGCTCCTGCGGCGGCGGATCGGCGGTGCCGTGGGTATTGCGCGAAGGCGGCGCCACGCGATGGGGGTAGCGGTGGCGGGTGGCGTTGTTGAAGGCCCAGGCGATCGCCAGCAGGATCGCGGAATTGAGGCCCACCGGCACCAGCGCGAACGACCATCCGGCCGCCCAGATGGCCGGGCCGCCGATCACCGCCGTCAACGCCACCGCGCCGCCGGGCGGGTGGAGGCAGCGGGCGAGGCTCATCGCCCCGATTGCGGCGGCCACGCCCAGGCCCGCCGCCGGCACCGGATCGTGCAGAAGCCTGGCCGCCGCCACGCCCATGATCGCGGAGATGACGTTGCCGCCGATCACCGACCATGGCTGGGCGAGCGGGCTGGCCGGCACCGCGAACAGCAATACGGCCGATGCGCCCATCGGCGCGATCAGGATCGGCAGCGCCGAATCCGCCCCCAGCCACAGCCGGCAGACCGTGCCGGTGACGAGGATGCCGATCAGCGCGCCCAGGCAGGCGCGCAGCCAGCCGAGCCGCCCCAGCGGCGACCAGACCGGGGCCAGCGGCGCGAACAAGCGCGACAGCATCGAAATCCTTTCATCCCTCCCGCCCGCCCCGGGCCATCGGGGGCGGGCGGCCGGGCGGCTTATTCGAACTCGAGGATCACCGCGTCAACCGCCAGGCTCTCGCCCGGCGCGGCGGCGACGCGTGCCACCGTGGCCGCCTTTTCGGCGCGCAGGATATTCTCCATCTTCATCGCCTCCACCACCGCGAGCGGCTGGCCGGCCTCGACACGATCGCCCGCCTTCACATGGATGGCGGTGATCAGGCCCGGCATCGGGCAGAGCAGGAAGCGGGAAAGATCCGGCGGCACCTTCTCGATCATATGGTGCGAAAGATCGGCGATGCGCGGCGGCAGCACCGACAGCGCATGGCTGGCGCCGCGCGTGGTGAAGCGCCAGGCGCCGGTGCGGCGGCGTTCCACCCGGATGGCCAGCTCCTCGCCGTCGACGATCGCCTCCACCAGCCGCTGGCCGGGAATATAGGGGGCGTCGACCACCACGGCCGTGCCGTCCACCGTCACCGCGTCGCCGGCCACTTCCGCCTGATGCTCGGCGCCGTCCAGCTTCACCACCCAGCGGGTGGGGGCGGGCGTCCGCCCGTTGAGCTGGCCGTCGATCGCGTGCGCGCGGGTGGCATCCTCGGTGGCGATCAGCGCCGCCACGGCGGCGAGCCGCGCGGTCAGCCCCTCGCCCGTCGGCGCGCCGGTGAAGCCTTCGGGATATTCCTCGGCGATGAAGCCCGTGGTCAGCCGCCCTTCGCGGAAGCGCGGATGCTGCATCAGCGCCGACAGGAAATCGACATTATGGCCGATGCCGTCGATCTCGAACCGGTCGAGCGCGTCGATCTGCCGGTCGATCGCCGCCTCGCGCGTGTCGCCATAGGTGATCAGCTTGGCGATCATCGGATCGTAGAACATCGATATCTCGGCGCCTTCGGTCACGCCGTCGTCGATGCGCACATTCTCCGACGCCGCCGGCGGGCGATAGCGGACGAGGCGGCCGGTGGACGGCAGGAAGCCGCGATAGGGATCCTCGGCATAGACGCGGTTCTCGATCGCCCAGCCGGTGAGCTTCACGTCGTCCTGGGTGAAGGCCAGCTTCTCGCCATAAGCGACGCGGATCATCTGCTCGACCAGGTCCAGCCCGGTCACATATTCGGTGACGGGATGTTCCACCTGCAGGCGGGTGTTCATCTCCAGGAAGTAGAATCCCTGGCCGGTGGTGTCGGCGCCGGAAACGATCAGCTCCACCGTGCCGGCCGAATGATAGCCGACGGCGCGGGCAAGGGCCACGGCCTGCTCGCCCATCGCCTTGCGCATCTCCGGCGTCACGAAGGGGGAGGGCGCTTCCTCCACCACCTTCTGGTGGCGGCGCTGGACGGAACATTCGCGCTCGCCCAGATAGACGATGTTGCCATGCTTGTCGCCGAGCACCTGGATCTCGATGTGGCGCGGGCTTTCGATGAACTTCTCGATGAACACGCGGTCGTCGCCGAAGCTGGCGAGGCCCTCGCGCTTCACGCTTTCGAAATTCTCGCGCACGTCCTTTTCGGAGAAAGCGAGGCGCATGCCCTTGCCGCCGCCGCCGGCGGACGCCTTCATCATCACCGGATAGCCGATGCCGTTCGCGATCTCGACGGCATGGTCGGTGGAGGTGATCTCGCCCACGAAGCCGGGCACGACGTTGACGCCGGCCTGCTTGGCCAGCTTCTTCGATTCGATCTTGTCGCCCATCGCGGCGATCGCGTTCGGCGGCGGGCCGATGAAGGCGATGCCGGCCGCTTCCAGCGCCTCGGCGAAGCTGGTGCGTTCGGACAGGAAGCCATAGCCCGGATGCACCGCCTCGGCGCCGGTCTGCTTGCAGGCGGCGATGATCGCGTCGGCCAGCAGATAGCTTTCCGATGCCGGCGGCGGGCCGAGGCGGACGGCCTCGTCGGCCAGCTCGACATGCTTGGCGCGGGCATCCGCGTCGGAATAGACGGCCACCGTCTTGATGCCCATCGCGCGGGCGGTGCGGATCACGCGGCAGGCGATTTCACCGCGATTGGCGATCAGGATCTTCTTGAACATGGGGTCGTCGTCTCTCCGTCTATTTCTGCGCGAGGAGCAGGGCGGCCAGCCGCAGCTCCGTGGTGCCGCCGGGCGCGGCGCGGGTGGATGCGAACAGGCGCGTGGTGCGGGCGCCGGCGCCCGCCACGTTCCATTCGGTCTGCGAGGAGGCCGGGCTGGTCCGCGTCCGGCCGGGGCCGAGCGCCAGCGCCTGCTGGATGCGGGCGGCGAGCGCCAGCTGATCGGCGGCGCCCGAAAGCCGCACGCGCAAGGTGCACTGGCGCGCCGGGATGTTGGCGGGCAGCCGGTCGTCGGCCAGATAGGTCAGCAGCGCCTCATCCGCCTTGTAGCTTTCGCCCGGCTGGCCGGGGCCGCGCGGCTGGAGGGCCAGCGGCACCGGCGCCATGGCGATGGCGGCGTGGAATATCTCCGGGTCGCGGAAACCCGCCCAGCAGGTCGCCTTGAAGGTCTCGATCGCCATGGCGCTGTCGATCGTCTTCAGCTTTTCCACCGGCGACGGCGCGGGCGCGGGCTTCGCCGGGGATGGCGAAGCCGTGGCCTGTGCCGCCAGCAGCAGAAAGGCCGCCGCGATCATTCGGCGGCGACCGCCACGCGCGGCGCCTCGGCATCCATGGCGCGGATGCCCAGCCTGGCGAACAGGGCCGCGTCGCTGTCGTCGCCGGCATTGGGCGCGGTCAGCAGCTTGTCGCCGGTGAAGATCGAATTGGCGCCGGCGAGGAAGCAGAGCGCCTGCGTGCTTTCCGACATGCTCTCGCGGCCGGCGGACAGCCGCACCATCGATCGCGGCATGGCGATGCGGGCGACGGCGACGGTGCGGACGAACTCGATCTCGTCGATCTTCGCCAGCGGGGTATCGGCCAGCATGTCGCCCAGCACCGTTCCCTTCACCGGCACGAGCGCGTTGATCGGCACGCTTTCGGGATGTTCCATCGTCGCCAGCGCGTGGAGGAAGCCCACCCGGTCCTCGCGCTTCTCGCCCATGCCGACGATGCCGCCGCAGCAGACGTTGATGCCGGCCGACCGGACATGATCGAGCGTGTCGATGCGATCCTGGAAGCTGCGCGTCGAGATGACGTTCGCGTAATTTTCCGGCGAGGTATCGATATTGTGGTTGTAATAATCGAGGCCGGCCTCGGCGAGCTGGCGGGCCTGCTTCTCGGTCAGCATGCCCAGCGTCATGCAGGTTTCCATGCCCATCGCGCGGACGCCCTTCACCATCTCGATGATGGCGGGCATGTCGCGGTCCTTGGGCTCGCGCCAGGCGGCGCCCATGCAGAAGCGGGAGGAACCGTGATCCTTGGCCTGCGCGGCCGCCTGCAGCACGGCGCGCGGGTCCATCAGCTTGCTTGCCTTCAGGCCCGTCTCATGATGGACGGACTGGCTGCAATAGCCGCAATCCTCCACGCAGCCGCCGGTCTTGATCGACAGGAGCGTCGAAAGCTGGACGGCATTGGCGTCGTGGTGGGCGCGATGCACCTCGGCGGCGCGGAACACGAGGTCCATGAAGGGAAGGTCGAACAGGTCGGCGATTTCCTCGCGCGTCCAGTCGGTACGGTAATCGGTCATGCGGCCTCCAACGCCTGCGCCATGTCGGCGATGATGTCGTCGATATGCTCGATCCCGACGGAGACGCGCACCACGTTCGGCCCCGCACCCGCCTGCTCCTGGTCCGCCACCGCCAGTTGCCGGTGGGTGGTGGAGCTGGGGTGGATGATGAGCGAACGCGTATCGCCGATGTTCGCCAGATGGCTGAACAGCTTCACCGCCGAGACGAGCTTGACGCCCGCCTCATAGCCGCCCTTGAGGCCAAAGGTGAACACCGCGCCGCCCTTGCCGCCCAGATAGCGCTGGGCCAGCGGGTGATAGGGATCGTCGGCGAGGCCCGCATAGGACACCCAGTCCACCTTGGGGTGCGCCTTCAGCCAGGTGGCGAGCGCCAGCGCGTTGGCGCAGTGGCGCTCCATGCGCAGCGCCAGCGTCTCCATGCCGGTCAGCGTCAGGAAGGCGTTCATCGGCGCCATGGCGGGGCCGAGATCGCGCAGGCCCAGCGCCCGGCACGCCAGGATGAAGGCGACGTTGCCGAACGCCTCGGTGAAGACCTTGCCGTGATAGGACGGGTTGGGCTGGCTGAGATAGGGATAGTTGCCGGATGCCGCCCAGTCGAACCGGCCGGCGTCGACGATCACGCCGCCCAGCGAATTGCCGTGGCCGTTCAGGAATTTCGTTACCGAATGGACGACGATGTCGGCGCCATGATCGATCGGGCGGCAGAGCAGCGGCGTCGCCATGGTGTTGTCGACGATCAGCGGCACGCCCGCGGCATGGGCCACATCGGCGATGGCGGCGATATCCTGCACCACGCCGCCGGGATTGGCGAGGCTCTCGATGAACACCGCGCGCGTCTGCGGCGTGATGGCGGCGGCGACATTGGCGGGATCGTCGGCATCGACGAAGCTCGCATGCCAGTCCATCTTGCGGAAGCTGTGGCCGATCTGGTTGAGCGAGCCGCCATAGAGCCGCTTGGCCGCGACGATATGGCAGCCCGGTTCCATCAGCGTGTGGAAGGCCAGGAACTGCGCGGCATGGCCCGATGCGGTGGCGAGCGCGGCGGCGCCCCCCTCCAGCGCGGCGATCTTGCCTTCCAGCGCGCCGTTGGTGGGGTTCATCAGCCGGGTATAGATGTTGCCGGCGACCTCCAGGTTGAACAGCCCTGCTGCGTGATCGACATCGTCGAATACGTAGGAACTGGTCTGGTAGATCGGCGTGATCCGCGCCTTGGTGGTGGGATCGGGCGCGGTTCCGGCGTGGATCGCCAGCGTCTCGGGCCGGTGCGCGGTCATTCGGCGGCTTCCTCTATGCCCTCGGGCGGGATGTTGTGGCCCAGCAGGCGCAGCACCTCGCCCGCCGCGTCGACCAGGTTGGTGCCGGGGCCGAAAATGCCCTGCACGCCCGCGTCGCGGAGGAACTGATAGTCCTGCACCGGGATGACGCCGCCGGCGACGACCTTGATGTCCGACCGGCCTGCCTGCCTGAGGAGGCCGATCAGCTCGGGGATCAGCGTCTTGTGCCCGGCCGCGAGGCTGGAGGCGCCCACCACGTCCACGTCGGACTTGATGGCGAGGTCGGCGGCTTCCTGGGGCGTCTGGAACAGCGGCCCCGCGACCACCTCGAAACCGAGGTCGCCGAAGGCCGAGGAGACGAGGTTGGCGCCGCGATCATGCCCGTCCTGGCCCATCTTGGCGACCAGCATGCGCGGGCGGCGCCCCTTGCGGCGGCCGACGGCGGCCACGCCGTCCACCAGCTGCGCCCAGCGCGCATCGTCGCCATAGGCCCCGCCATAGACGCCCTTCACCGGTGTCGGGCTGGTGCCGTAGCGGCCGAACACATCCTCCATCGCGGCGGAAATCTCGCCCAGCGTCGCCCGCTTGCGCGCGGCCTCCACCGCCAGCGCCAGCAGATTCTCCTTGGCCGCGGCGCCCTTGCGCAGCGCATCCAGCGCGGCCTGGGCGGCGGCTTCGTCGCGGGCGGCCTTCACGCGGTTGATGCGGGCGATCTGCGCCTCGCGCACCGCGTGATTGTCCACCTCGAGGATGTCGATCGGCTCCTCGTCGGCCAGCCGGTATTTGTTGACGCCGACGATGATCTCTTCCTTGCGGTCGATCCGCGCGGCCTTGGCGGCGGCGGCTTCCTCGATCATCGCCTTGGGCCAGCCGGCGGCGACCGCCTTGGCCATGCCGCCCTCGGCATCGACGCGCTCGATGATCTCCCACGCGCGGTCGACCAGCTCCTGGGTCAGCGCCTCGACATAATAAGAGCCGCCGAGCGGATCGACCACCTTGGTCATCCCCGTCTCTTCCTGGATCACGATCTGGGTGTTGCGGGCGATCCGGGCGGAGAAATCGGTGGGCAGCGCGATCGCCTCGTCGAGCGCGTTGGTGTGGAGCGACTGGGTGCCGCCCAGCATCGCCGCCATCGCCTCGATCGTCGTGCGCATCACGTTGTTATAGGGGTCCTGCTCGGTCAGCGAGACGCCCGACGTCTGGCAATGGGTGCGCAGCATCTTGGACCGTTCGTCCTTCGCGCCCAGCTTCGTCATCACCCGGTGCCACAGCACGCGCGCGGCGCGCAGCTTGGCGATCTCCATGAAGAAGTTCATGCCGATCGCGAAGAAGAAGCTGAGGCGGCCGGCGAACTTGTCGATGTCGAGGCCGGAGGCCACGCCATATTTCACATATTCCATGCCGTCGGCGATGGTGAAGGCCAGCTCCTGCACCTGCGTCGCCCCGGCTTCCTGCATATGGTAGCCGGAGATGGATATGCTGTTGAACTTGGGCATGTTCGCCGACGTATAGGCGAAGATGTCCGAGATGATCCGCATCGATGGCTCGGGCGGGTAGATATAGGTGTTGCGGACCATGAACTCCTTGAGGATGTCGTTCTGGATGGTCCCGTCGAGCTGGGCCTGCGGCACGCCCTGCTCCTCGCCCGCGACGATGAAGAAGGCGAGGATCGGGATCACCGCGCCGTTCATCGTCATCGAAACGGACATCTGATCGAGCGGAATGCCGTCGAACAGGATCTTCATGTCCTCGACCGAATCGATCGCGACGCCCGCCTTGCCGACATCGCCCGTCACGCGCGGATGATCGCTGTCATAGCCGCGGTGGGTGGCAAGATCGAAGGCGACGGACAGGCCCTTCTGCCCGGCCTTCAGGTTGCGGTGGTAGAAGGCGTTGGATTCCTCGGCGGTGGAAAAGCCCGCATATTGGCGGATCGTCCACGGCCGGCCGGCATACATGGATGCGCGCACGCCGCGGGTGAAGGGCGCGAAGCCGGGCAGGCCGGGGTCGATCCCGGCCACGTCCTCGGCCGTGTAGAGCGGCTTGACGTCGATCCCCTCGGGCGTCGCCCAGATGAGGTCCTTGCCCTTCACTTCCTTGGCGGCGGCGGCCTGCCAGTCGGCCAGGGTCGGCTTGCTGTCGGTCATCTCACTTGCCTTCGTATCGGGCCGGGCGCTTTTCGAGGAAGGCGGCGACGCCCTCCTTGAAATCGGCGGACTGGCCGGCCGTCTTCTGGTCCGCCCGTTCGCGGGCCAGCACGTCGGTCAGGTCCTCGCCCAGCGCGCGGCGCACGCTGTTGCGGATCAGGCTGATCGCCTTGGTCGGCCCCTTGGCGAGGCGGGTGGCGACGGCGCGGGCCTCGCCCAGCAGCGCCTCGTCGTCCACCGCGCGGTTGATCAGGCCCCAGGCCTCGGCCTTCTCGGCGGGCACGCGCTCGCCCAGCAGCATCATCTCCAGCGCGCGGGCGCGGCCGACGGCGCGGGCCACCAGCCAGGTCGCGCCGGCATCGGGGACGAGGCCGATATTGACGAAGGCCAGCAGGAAATAGGCCGATCGCGCCGCCAGCACATAATCGCCCCACAAGGCCACCGAGCAGCCGGCACCGGCGGCGAGGCCGTTGACCGCCGTCACCACCGGGATCGGCAGGCTCGCGAACTTTTCCGCCAGCGGATTATAATGGCTGTCGAGCAGCTCGCCCGGGTCCTCCGGCAGGCCGCCCGCATCCTGCAGGTCCGCGCCCGAGCAGAAGGCCCGGCCCTCGCCGGTCAGCAGGATGGCGCGCGCGCCTTCGGCCAGCGCCTTGTCCAGCGCGTCCGATACCTCCTCGAACAGCTTGAGCGAGATCGCGTTCAGCCGGTCGGGCCGGTCGAGGGTGATCGTCGCGACCTTGTCGGCCAGGTCGTAGCGGATGGTGGCGTAGGTCATGTGCTGCTCCCCGAACCGCTCAGCCTTTTCTCAGGATAAGCGGATATATTCATCTCAATGCGTGCCGTCGCCCTTCGGCGTTTCCATGATCTCGGTCAGCACCCCGCCCATGTCCCTGGGGTGGACGAAGAAGATGAGCGTGCCGTGCGCGCCGATGCGGGGTTCGCCCAGCACCTTCTTGCCCATCGCCAGAAATTCCGCGCGCGCGGCGTGGATGTCCGGCACCTCGTAGCACATATGGTGCTGGCCGCCGGCCGGGTTCTTGGCGAGGAAGCCGTGGATCGGGCTGTCCGTGCCCAGCGGCTCGATCAGCTCGATCTGGGTGCCGGCGGTGCCGTTCTCGCCCGGCGTGTCGACGAAGCACACCTTCACGCCCTGGCTCGGCATGTCGAACGGCTCGTGAATCTTCACGGCACCCATCACGTCGCGCCAATAGGCGATCGCCGCCTCGATCGACGGCGTGGCGACGCCGACATGGTTCAAACGGCCGAGTTTCATCACTTCCGATCCTTCAATCGTCATGCCAGCGAAGGCTGGCATCTCCCGCGACAGGGAGAATGGCCGGTCGTCGAGCCGCCCGTCATCCCGACTTTGGTCAGGATGACGGCTCGACGGCCGTCACAGCGGAATATTGTCGTGCTTCTTCCAGGGATTTTCGAGGCTCTTGTTGCGGAGCTTGCGGAGGCCCAGCGCGATCCGCCGCCGCGTCGAATGCGGCATGATCACCTCGTCGATGAAGCCCTTGCTCGCCGCCACGAAGGGGTTGGCGAACTGGTCCTCATATTCCTTGGTGCGCTGGGCGATCTTCTCGGGCTCGCCGATATCCTTGCGGAAGATGATCTCCACCGCGCCCTTGGCGCCCATCACCGCGATTTCGGCGGTGGGCCAGGCATAATTATAATCGCCGCGCAGATGCTTGGACGACATGACGTCATAGGCGCCGCCATAGGCCTTGCGGGTGATGACGGTGATCTTCGGCACGGTCGCCTCGGCATAAGCGAACAGCAGCTTGGCGCCGTGCTTGATGATGCCGTTATGCTCCTGCGCGGTGCCTGGCAGGAAGCCGGGCACGTCGACGAAGGTGACGATCGGGATGTCGAAGGCGTCGCAGAAGCGGACGAAGCGGCCGGCCTTCTTCGAGGAATTGATGTCCAGGCAGCCCGCCAGCACCATCGGCTGGTTGGCGACGATGCCCACGGTGCGCCCCTCGATCCGGCCGAAACCGGTGATGATATTGGCGGCATGGGTGGGCTGGACCTCGAAGAAGTCGCCCTCGTCGACGACCTTCGCGATCAGCTCCTTCATGTCATAGGGCTTGTTGGCGCTGTCCGGGATCAGCGTGTCCAGGCTCTCCTCGATCCGGTCCCAGGGGTCGTCGCTCGGCCGCACCGGCACATGCTCGCGATTGGACAGCGGCAGGAAATCGAAGAAGTCGCGGGTGGCGAGCAGCGCCTCGATATCATTCTCGAACGCGACGTCGGCGACGCCCGACTTGGCGGTGTGGGTGACGGCGCCGCCCAGTTCCTCCTGCGTCACCACCTCGTTGGTCACGGTCTTCACCACGTCCGGCCCGGTGACGAACATGTAGGACGAATCCTTCACCATGAAGATGAAGTCGGTCATCGCCGGGGAATAGACGGCGCCACCCGCGCACGGCCCCATGATGACGCTGATCTGCGGCACCACGCCGGAAGCCAGCACGTTCCTCTGGAACACCTCGGCATAGCCGCCCAGCGAGGCGACGCCTTCCTGGATGCGGGCGCCGCCCGAATCGTTGAGGCCGATCACCGGCGCGCCGACCTTCAGCGCCATATCCATGATCTTGCAGATCTTCTGCGCGTGCCGTTCGGAAAGCGATCCGCCGAACACGGTGAAATCCTGGCTGAACACGAAGACGAGGCGGCCGTTGATCGTGCCCGATCCGGTGACGACGCCGTCGCCGGGGATCTTCTGGTCGGCCATGCCGAAATCGACGCAATTATGCTCGACATAGGTGTCGACTTCCTCGAACGACCCCTCGTCCAGCAGCACCTCGATCCGTTCGCGCGCGGTCAGCCGGCCCTTCTTGTGCTGCGCGTCGATCCGCGCCTGGCCGCCGCCCATCCGCGCGGCGGCGCGCTTCTCCTCGAGCTTCTGCAAAATCGCCAGCATCGTTCCTCGCTTCGTTCGAATGGGCTTTCGAGGCTTCCCTTTCCAAGCTTGGCGCGCCATGGCAAATGTGAATTTGCGAAATTGCGAAGCCGGATTTTGCAAATGCCGGCGGAAGAGGAGGAGGGCGCGCATGGCGGACGCAGCGGAAAGGCGGCCTCTCCGCGCGCGCCTGTTCGCCGGGGGCGAGCTGCGCGGCCTCCGCCGGCGGCACGGGCTGGGGCAGGCGGCGATGGCCGAACGGCTCGGCATTTCGGTGAGCTATCTCTCCCAGCTGGAAAATGACGACCGCCCGGTGACGCGGCCGGTGGCCGATGCGCTGGCCCGCATCTTCCCGCTGGACTGGACGGAGCAGGCGGATGCCGCGGGCACCCGCCAGGCGGCGATGCGCGAGGCGATGGCCGATCCGCTGTTCGCCGATCTCGGCCCGCCCGATGCGCTTCACCGCGCGGTGGAACAGCAGCCCGACCTCGCCGATCGCTTCCTGCGCCTCCACGCCGCCTGGCGCCGTGCGGAGGAACGGCTCCAGATGGCGGACGAGGCGATCGGCGCGGGCACTGCGCGGGGCGGGCGGCTGCCGTGGGAGGAGGTGCGCGACTGGTTCCACCTCGCCGGCAATTATGTCGACAGCATCGATCGCGCGGCCGAGGCGCTGGCGCAGGAGCTGGACGCCCAGCCGCTGGGCGAGGGGCTGATCGCCCATATCCTGAAGCAGCGCCACGGCGTCGACGTCCTGTCCTCCGGCGATGAGGCGGCGGCGATGCGGCGCTTCGATCGCGCGCGCGGCCTCCTCACCCTCGGCCGCGCCCTGCCGCCCGAAACCCGGCGGTTCGCGCTGGCCCACCAGCTCGCCCTGCTCGAATTCCGCGATGCCATCGCCGCCGTCGCCGGGGCGGCCGATCTCCGCACCGGCGAGGCGAAGACATTGCTTTCGGTCGGCCTCGCCAATTATGCCGCCGGCGCGCTGCTGATGCCCTATGCCCGCTTCCGCGAGACGGCGCGCGCGCTCCGCCACGATATCGACCGGCTGTGCCAGCGCTTCGGCGTCAGCTTCGAACAGGCCTGCCACCGGCTGTCCACCCTGCAGCGCGCTGGCGCGCGCGGCATCCCCTTCTTCTTCTGCCGGGTGGACATGGCCGGCAACATCACCAAGCGCCATTCCGCCACCCGCCTGCAATTCGCCCGTTTCGGCGGCGCCTGCCCCTTGTGGATCGTGCACGAGGCGGTGGCGATCCCGGACCGCATCCTCGTCCAGCTCGCCGAGACGCCCGATGGCGTGCGCTATGTCCAGATGGCCAAGGGGCTGGTGAAGCCGTCGGGCAGCTATGCCCGCTCGCCCCGCCGCTACGCCGTGGCGTTGGGCTGCGAGGCCGATCACGCCGCCGAGTTCATCTATGCTGACGGCCTCGACACCGCGCGCGCCGCCGCCGCCACGCCGATCGGCATATCCTGCCGCCTCTGCCCCCGCCCCGATTGCGACCAGCGCGCCTTCCCCCCCTCCGACCGCGCCATCGAGGTCGACCCCGACGTGCGGGACGTGGTGCCGTATCGGGTGGGATAGCGTTCGATTGCCACTCGATAATCCGGCGATGCCGGCCTACCACTGCGCGCATGAAGTCCCATCCCGGCCCATCTAGCCCTTCGACCGTCACGATGCCGCGGGCGCCGCATCCGGTCTCGCGCATCAAGGCGATAACGGGCTTTCCCTGGTGGCTGGCGCAGCTTTTCACCGGCGCCAAATCCTTCAAGGACAACCCCCTCATCGGTTCGCATCGGCTGAACCGGTGGGGGCTGCACGCGCTGCGGGTGCGGGTCGCCCACTCTCTGGCCGCGCGGCGGCGGCGGCGGATGGAGGCGCGCATCGCGCCGGAGCACCGCGCGGCCTTTGCCCGCGACGGTTTCGTCCGCGTCGATAATGTGCTGCCCGAGGCCGAGTTCGAGGCGCTGCGCGATCGCCTGTTCGCAGTGGAGATGCCGGCGCGCGAGATGCTGCAGGGCGATACCATCACCCGCCGGATCGCGATCGATCCCGAACTGCTCGGTGCCGTGCCCGCCCTCCGTGCCCTGCTCGCCTCGCCCCTCTGGTCGGGGCTGACGCGCTACGTCGCCAGTTTCGACAGCGAGCCGGTGCATTATATCCAGACGATCCTCACCCATCGCGCCGATGCGCCGCTCGATCCGCAGACGCATCTTCATGCCGATACTTTCCACCCGACGATGAAGGCTTGGTATTTCCTTACCGACGTGGCGGAGGACGAAGGGCCGTTCTGCTATGTTCCGGGATCGCACCGGATCACCCCGGAGCGGCTGGCCTGGGAAAAGGCGAAGAGCGAGGCCGCCCCCCACGGGATCGATCATCTTTCCGCGCGCGGATCGCTGCGGATCACGCCGGATGAGGTGGCGGCGCTCGGCCTGCCGCCGGCGCAGAGCTTTGCGGTGCCGGCCAACACGCTGATCGTGGCGGACACCTTCGGCTTCCACGCGCGGGGCCTTGCGGCGCGCCCTTCGTGCCGCATCGAAATCTGGGCCTATGGCCGCCGCAATCCCTTCCTGCCCTGGAAAGGGCTCGATCCCCTGTCCCTTCCCGGCATCGCCGAAAGACGGGTGGGGTGGATGTGGTTTGCGCGCGACAGGTTTGAAAAATGGATCGGCCAGCCGTGGAAATCCAGGGGGCGAATGAAACCAGGATCGAGTTAAAGGGTATATAACCCCAATAAAGGACCGTTCGTCGCTCGACTTCGGTTTGGCGACTTGCTAATGCCGCGCCGCAATATAGTGTGAAATGGTGACAAAAGAATAGATGGCGATCCAGTCGATATGCTGATCAACCCCAGATTGGATGCACGATCGACGGGGGCGTCGGTCATTCAGCAGGAAGCGGCGGGGCTTGCCAGTCTTGCGGCGCAATTGGATCAGTCCTTTGATGCCGCGGTTGCGCGCATCGTCGCCACCGAGGGGCGGATCATCGTCGCGGGCATGGGCAAATCCGGCCTGATCTGCCGGAAGATCGCCGCGACCTTGTCGGCAACCGGTTCGGCCGCCTATTTCATCCATCCCGCCGAAGCCTCGCATGGCGATCTCGGCTCGCTGAAGCCCGGCGATACGCTGCTGGTCCTGTCCAATTCGGGCTCCACGCCGGAATTGCGGCCGCTGGTGGCCTATGCCCTGGCGCTGGATGTTCCGGTGATCGCGGTAGCATCGGAACCGATGTCGGAACTGATGCTGCAGGCCGATATCGGCATCCTGCTGCCGAAGGTAGCCGAAGCCTGCCCGGAAAAGATCGCGCCCACGACGTCCACGGCGATGATGTTGGCGCTGGGCGACGCCCTGGCCATCACCGCGATGCAGATGCGCGGCATCTCGCGGGACGAGTTGATCCGTTGGCATCCGGGCGGCAATATCGGCTGGCAGGCGCTGCCGGTCTCCCGCCTCATTCGCCGAACCGACGCGCTGCCGCTCGTCAAGCGTTCGGCCAGCATGCGCGACGTGGTGATCGAGATGACGTCGATCGGCAAGGGCGTCGCCGGCGTGGTCGACGATGCCGGCGGGCTGATCGGCATCATCACCGATGGCGACCTCCGGCGCTCTTTCGATCGCATGTTGCTGGCAACGGCGGAGGAGATCATGACGCACGCCCCCAAGACGGTGTCGGGCACGACCACGGTGGCCGAGGCGCGCGAGCTCATGGCGGAGAACCGGATCACGGTGGTTTTCGTCATGGATGGCGATAATCCCAGCAAGCCCGCCGGGCTCATCCACATCCACGATCTCGCTCCGGCCGCCTGAGGCGCCATGGCACCGTCGGGCCCGCCCCGGGACGTCGCGATCGTTATTCCGGCGCGCTACAAGTCGAGCCGTTATCCCGGCAAACCCCTTGCCGGGATCCGCGGCGCGACGGGAATCGCCAAGCCCCTGGTTCAGCGCAGCTTCGAGGCGGCCGGCATGGTGGCCGGCGCCGCGTCTGTCCATATCGCGACTGATGACGATCGCATCGCGGAGGCGGCCCGGGCCTTCGGGGCATCGGTCATCCTGACCCCCGAAAGCTGCGCCAACGGCACCGAACGAGTCGCGGCTGCCTTGCCCGATCTGCCCGATGCAGCGGAGATCATCGTCAATTTCCAGGGCGATGCGCTGTTGACGCCGCCCGCGCTGGTCGAGGCGTTGATCGCCCACATGCGGGCTGACCCGGCTTGCGGTGTCGCCACGGTCGCGGTGCGCTGCTCGCCCACCGCCTACCGGCATCTGCTGGCCGATCAGGCGGCGGGCCGGAGCGGGGGCACGACGGTCGTCGTCGACCAGGCGGGCCGCGCGCTCTATTTCTCGAAGCGGGTGATTCCCTTCATCCAGCCGGGCAGCCCGGCCGAGGCCGACCCGCCCGTGCTGATGCACCTCGGCCTCTACGCCTATCGCAGGCAGGCGCTCGAGGGATATCGCGCCGCACCGCCGTCACCGGCGGAGGAGCATGAAGGGCTGGAGCAGCTCCGCTTCCTCGATCGCGGAATCGCGGTGGCGGTGGTCCGGTGTGATCCGCCCGAATGGGATGCGATCGAGCTCAACAATCCCACCGACATGGCCCCGATCGAGGCCGTGCTCGCCACGCGGGGGCTGGTCTGATGGCCGGCGCCACATATCGCGGCCATGCCGCAGCCCCACCTAGAGCGCCGATCCGACCGGCGGCTTTCAATGACATGATGGAGCGGGCTTATCCTCCGCGCGCGATGCGGGAGCCCCTGCTCCGCATCCCGCCATTCCCCGGCGCGCGCGTGCCGGCGCTCATGGTGCCCGCCCGGACCGCCCCGGAACGGGGGGAGGATATCGGGGCTTGCATGGCCGCTCTGCGCGAGGCGCGGGTGGGCGGGACCTTCTGGGCCGCCCGGCCGGCGATCGATGCCGCCCGGACGATCGTCGCCCGCCCCGCCAGCGCGGCTCAGGCGCGCGCAATGATCGCCGCCGCCCGCGCGGAGGGATGCCGGGACCGGCTTCTTTTCTGGCTGCCGAGGCGGATTTTCCGTCTTGGATCGGAATTGCGGGGCTTTCCGGTCATCCATGGGAATTGCGATCCGTGGGCATTGATCGACCAGGTCGAGAGGATATGGCTCGACGCGGGCGACCCTCTCGCCCTCCTCGCCCGGATCGGCGGCCGGCAGGTCAGGACCTGGGGAGACGGCGTTTTCGCCGGTCTCGCGGAGGCCGGGGAGGATAAGCTGACGGCCTGGGTCGCCAGCTTCCTGGTCGATGGAGTCTGCTATCGCGATCCCTTCTCCGGCCAGGATATCGGGCTGTCCGCGGCGATCGATCTGCTGGAATATTGGCGGCGGCTGATCGATGCCAATCGCCCCATCGCCGCCGCCGCCGGTTTCGCGCGATGGAAACGCGCGACGGTGGCGCCGCTCTTGTGGAACGGCACCGATCCCGTCCGGTTCATTTCGCCCGGCGAGCCCGCCCTTTCCAGCCTGCCCACGGGAAGCGTTCTGGCATTATGGAAATCAAAGGTCCCTGATGCGTTCCTGTCTGCGGTTGCAGAAAAGGAAATTGCGGTGAGGGAGGTTGAGGACGGCTTTATCCGCTCCAGCGGGCTCGGGGCCAATTGCGTCCCCCCCCTCTCCATCACGGTCGATCGCCTGGGCGTCCACTTCGATCCCGCCCGGGCCAGCGAGCTTGAGACGTTGCTCGAAACGGCGACTTTTCCGGCGGAGCTGCTCGATCGCGCGGACCGGCTGCGGCAGATGATCCGCGCAACCGGCCTCAGCAAATATGACGTGGGCGGCGATGCCATGGATCGCCCCGGGGGTGACCGCCGCCACGTGCTGGTGCCGGGTCAGGTGGAGGATGATCGCTCCGTGCTTTCCGGCGGCGGCGGCGTGGGTGGCAATCTCGGCCTGCTTCGCCGCGCGCGCGAAATGGAACCGGATGCCTTCATTCTTTACAAGCCCCACCCCGATGTCGAGGCCGGGCACCGGAAGGGCAGGATTCCCGAGGGCGAGGCGGAACGGCTTGCCGATATGGTGGTGCGCGACGCCCCGATCTCCGCATTGCTGGACATGGTGGACGCCGTCCATGTGATGACGTCGCTTGCGGGGTTCGAAGCGCTGGTCCGCGGAAAGCCCGTCGTCGCCCATGGCGTCCCTTTCTATGCGGGGTGGGGGCTCACCACCGATCTCGGGCCGGTTCCGCCGAGGCGGACGCGCCGTCGCAACGTCTTGGAGCTGATCGCGGCCGTGTTATTGCTGTATCCGCGCTATCTCGATCCCGCGACGCGGCTGCCATGTCCGCCGGAGATCCTGGTGGAGCGCCTTGTCGCCGGGGTTCGGCGTCAGAACGGTGCGGTGGTTGCTTTCCGGCGTCTACAGGGGAATTTCATGCGTTTGATCATGAGGGGCGGGATCGCGTGAAGCTTATCGATCGCCCGCAACGGTCCTTTCTTTTCCTCCAGGGTCCCCCGGGGCCCTTCTTCGCCATGCTGGGCGCGGAGCTGCGCGCGCGGGGCTGTGCCGTCCACCGCATCAACCTCAATGGCGGCGACAAGCGCGACTGGTCGGAAGGAGGCGTCGATTATCGCGGCCCCGTCTCGCGATGGCCGATCTTCGTCGATCGCTACATGCGGGAAAACGGCATCACCGATCTGATGCTTTACGGTGATTGCCGCCCCATGCATATCGCGGCGCACGGCATGGCGAAGCTGCGCGGCATCGCCATCCATGTCCTGGAGGAAGGCTATATCCGGCCCGACTGGATGACGCTGGAACCCGACGGCGTAAACGGCCGCTCCACGCTGTCCCGCGATCCGCAATGGTTTCTCGACCAAGCGCGCAACCTGCCTCCCGTGCCGGTGCTGCCGCCGATCACGGCCAGCTTCGGCCGGCGCGCGCACGACAGCTACTGGCATTATCATCGGATCGTCACCGGGCGGCTGCATTTTCCTTATTACCGCCCGCACCGGCCGGGTTCGATCATCATGGACGGCTTCGGCTGGCTCAACCGCTTCCGTCTGGCCAAGCGCCGCGCGCGCGAGGCGGAAGCGGTGCTGCGCGCGATCAAGGGCAGCGACTATTTCCTGTTCCCGCTGCAACTGACGGCGGATTACCAGATCCGCGCCCATTCGCCGTTCGGCGACATGAAGACGGCGGCGGAATATGTGATCGAAAGCTTCGGCCGCCACGCTCCCGCCAGCGCGAGGCTGGTGGTGAAGGAGCATCCGCTGGATTCCACCTTCTTCGACTGGTGCTCCTTCGTGCGGAAGACGGCCCGCCGGTTCGGCTGCGAGGACCGCATCTTCCATATCGACGGCGGCGATCTGGAGGCCTTGTCCTCCGCGTCGCGCGGGATGATCTGCGTCAACAGCACGTCCGGCACGCTGGCATTGGCGTGCGGCACGCCGGTGATGGTGCTGGGGGATGCCATCTACGACATTCCCGGCATGACCCATCAGGGGCGGCTGGACGAATTCTGGACGGCGCCGAAGCAGCCCGATGTCCGCCTGTTCGATGCATTTCATCGCGTGCTGCTGGCCCGCTGCCTCATTCGCGGTGGCCTGGCGAGCCAATCGGCGACAAGGATACTCGTTCAGTCGACCATCGAGCGGCTCATGATGCCAACCGAGTTGCGGGTGGCGTCTACGGTTATCGAGGTTGAAGCCCGCTGGGCTCGGAGAGGCACTTGAAGCAGGTTGACCTGGCAACGCCAGAGATGCGCCGGGGGGGCGTATTTGGTAATCAAAGAAGATGAAGATGCTCTTCCCCACGGTGATGGAGCGGTCCGCATCCCAGCGCCAGCCCACCGGAGTGGTTCGCCGCGATCCTGTAAATAACGCCACCCCGCTGGCGGACGTCGAGGTCGTGCTCGACATATCCCGCCTGATCTCGCGCATCCATCATTCGACTCCCACAGGCATCGACAGGGTCGAGATGGCCTATGCGCGGGAGCTGCTCCGGCTCATTCCCGAACAACTTTCTTTCGCGGCGCTGCATCCGCTGGGGCCTTATGGCAGGCTCCCGCGCGCGGCGGTGATCGACTTTCTCGACAACCTGGAGGCGCGATGGAGCGGGCATGGGGAGGCGGTGTCGCGCCATCCCGTGCTCAAGGCCCGGTGGATGCTGAAGGCCTTGTGGAGGATGCGTCCCCGCCCCCTGCCCCGGGGCGCATTGGGACGGAAGCGGGTGCTGTTGCAAAGCTCGCCGCACCATCTGCATGACGAACGCGCGCTCCGGAACATCCTCGACAGGGAGCAGGCGCGCTTCGTCTGCCTGCTGCACGATCTCATTCCCATGGAATATCCGGAATATGCCCGACCGGGCGGGGCGGCGCTGCATCGCCGGCGGATCGATACGGTGGCACGCCATGCCGCTGCCGTCATCGCCAATTCCGACGCTACCCGGCAGGCTTTCCTCCCCTATCTGGAGAAGGAAGGGCGCACGATTCCGGTGGAGGTCGCGCTTCTCGGATTGGATCCTTATGGGCAGGGCGAGGTCGCCGCACCGGCCGTGCAGCCATATTTTCTTTGTCTGGGGACGATCGAACCCCGCAAGAACCACCTGCTGCTCCTGCATATCTGGCGGCGCCTGTCCGAGCAGTTCGGCGCGCATAATATCCCCAAGCTGATGATAGTGGGACGGCGCGGCTGGGAAAATGAACAGATCGTCGATCTGCTGGATCGCTGCCCCGCGCTCGTCGATTGCGTGGAAGAATATGGCGATCTGCCGGATTCGGAACTCCGCGTCCTCATGAAGGGTGCGCGCGCCCTGCTGATGCCCAGTTTCGCCGAAGGCTTCGGCATGCCGGTGGCCGAAGCCCTGGCTCTGGGCGTGCCCGTGGTCTGCAGCGACCTGCCGGCCTTGCGGGAAGTTGGAGGTGCGGTGCCGGACTATCTTGATCCCCTCGATGGAAGGGCGTGGATCGAGACTATCCTCGATTTCTCGGAGGAAAATTCGGCCGGGCGCGAGGCTCAGTTGAGCCGGATTGCATCCTGGTCTCCCCCGGAGTGGAGGCAGCATATCATGGTTGTCGTCAACATATTGGCGAATATAAATTACTGAAGTGATTTGCCGATGTTGAAGATCTGTTGATCTTGTCCGATAAGGGGCGCTGCCATATGGGTAGTTATACATCCGAGCTATCAGATCGGATTTATGGGCGGGATGATTTCAATAAAATTATTCCGTCTTCGAAATGAAGTATGCTCTTCTGGTCCGCCTGGAACATTGGGGGCGCGCGAAGACGGATTGGCGAGACGGTGCAGGGTCGGCATATGAACGAGGATGGACTATGATTCCGGATTGCCCGCCGGCGACAGCCGGCAGCGGAATTCGGAAAGCGGGGCGAGTTTCTGATGAAATTGGGCGGTGAAAATAATCCTGTGAATGACATGACGATAAAAGTGGCTAACGGCGAAGAGGCCGAAGGGTCAAAGGGCGCGGCCAAGGTTGCTGTCATTACCAGAACCAGAAACCGCCCTCTCTTGCTCGAACGGGCGGCCCGAAGTGTCGCGGCACAGACTTTCAGGGATTTTATCTGGGTCGTCGTCAATGACGGCGGTGACGAATCGGCCGTCGAAAAGGTTGTGGAGGAAGCGGGATTTCCTTCCGGGCAAGTTCTTCTGATCTCGCAGCCCGTCAGCCGGGGTATGGAGGCGGCCTCCAATGCTGGCATCCGTGCATGTGGGTCCGAATATATCGTCATTCACGACGACGATGACAGTTGGGAGCCGGATTTCCTCCAGAAGACGGTAGCGTTTCTCGAGCGGCCCGAATCGTTTCGTTATGGCGGCGTCGCCGTGGAGGCGCTCCATGTCTCGGAAGAATTACGGGCGGGGCGTATCGTCGAACATGCGCGGCATTCCGCCATGCCGCTGCCTCGGCAAATCGAGCTTGCAGTCATGCTGCGCCACAATCAGTTTCCCCCCATCGCATTTCTATTCCGTCGTTCGATATGGGAAAGCATTGGCGGATACGATGAAGATCTTCCTGTGCTGGGGGATTGGGCTTTCAATCTCAATTTTCTGCTGAACGCCGACATTGGCGTATTGCCGGAGGCTCTCGCGGGATATCACCATCGGGATACCGGGGGGCTTCCCGCAGGCGCCTATGCGAATTCGGTTATTTCGGAAAAACCGTTGCATCGTGAATATGCGGCGATTGTTCGGAATCGATTCCTGCGCCGGGTCGGGAAGGATCAGACCCAAACCGCGCTCATCGCTATTCTGGGTTCGATCATCGATGACTGCCAAGCTGAAATCCGCACGCTCGAGGGTCGCCTTTCAACGATGGCGAGCAACGTATCGCGGCAAAAATCCATCGTAGAAGAGTTTTGCATAAACGCCGGGGCTTCTCTTGGAAAAGGCGGCGGCAATAATGCTCTTCAGGATTTGCTGGCGAAGATGCAGCGATACGATGCCAGCTCCACTGACAGGGTTGGAATATCGGCGCGGAACGTAGATGAATTCGACTATCTATGGGCTGCTGGCGAGGTGAATCGCCTTCTCGTGGGGTTGCGCCCTAAATATGTCATTTTCGGAAAGCGTTGCGCGCCGGTTGATCCCTCCGATCAGGATTGGGCGCCGCTTCTGAAAGCCTTGCATTATCTGCGTTCGCGGGGAAGATCCGTTTCCACGCCTTATGACTTCGATGAGGCGGCCTATCTCGCGCTGTATCCCGATGTTGGGGGAGCCGTGGCGGGAGGCAAGCAAATGTCGGGATATATGCATTATCTCTCCCACGGGCGGACCGAAGGGCGCCAGCGGACGACGCGGGGGAGGGGATGAGCATGCCGCGTGTGGAAGTTCTGGCTGCTGCATTTCGCGGGCGAAAAACAAGCGACGGTCCGAAGGATGATGATCCGCGCGAAATCTATTTCGATGCTGCATTCTACCTGCGGCGCCATGGAGTCGACGCTGATGCTTTCCGGCACTATCGCGAAGAGGGCTGGAAAGCGGGTTTCATGCCCAATCCTTTGTTCTGCCCCGTCCATTATGCCGAAGCCCACGGTCTAGGGCCGGACGAGGAGCCGCTTGCCCATTTTGTCGAGCAAGGTGACACGCCGGGCTTCACGTCGCCCGCCTTCGATGCGGCGGGTTATCTCCGTCTTTATCCGCACGTCGCCCTGAGCGGGGATGAGCCCTTGCATCACTTCCTGACGGTTGGCGTCCGTCAGGGATACGCGCCGGGCTTTGCGCTCTACGAACTCGCCGAAAGGAAAGAGGCGTTTCCCGATTTTGACTGGGAAAGCGCCGGGGCATTTCTGAACTTCGATGTGTTGGCGATTGGATCGCAGGAGGCGGAAGCCTACCGCAGTCTGATCGATCCGGTTTATTATACGGCGTTCTATCAGCATCAGTTGAACGGTCTATCCCCCGAGGAGCATTATGCCGTCCACGGCGCGCGCCGCGGAAATCGGGCCAATCCTTTTTTCGATGCGGCGTGGTATGCCCGCCGCCACGGGTTGCGCTTCGCCGATCCTCTGTGGGATCATATATTGACGGGGCGTCAGCCGGCACCGTTTTTCTGCGCAAAATCCTATCTCAGGGCGAATCCGGCGGTGGGTTCGCTTCGTGCGGCGTTCGCCCACTTTGTCGCCGGCGGAGAGGGCGGGCGTTGTGACCTGGGCTTGAATGGCGAACAGCTGACGATCTTGCGTAAGGCGTCCCCAGATTACCATTGGGACGAGGCCGGCGGCCATTATGCCTTTCCTTTCCAAGCGAGGGCGGTCGGAGGTTCGACACCAAGTGGCGGCGTTTCACTCCCGCCCAGGCGAATGGAGGCGGATCGCTTTCATCTTGATGCGATTCTTAACCGGAGCCGCCAGAAGAAGCTCATAAGTTTCGATATCTGGGACACTCTTTTGCGGCGTGTCTGCGATCCCGACATGGTCAAGTTCCATGCCGCAGCAGTCCTGCAGAACGTTATGCGGCAATATGCGCCGTCCCACGAATTGAGCGTTGCGGATCTTTATCGTCTACGTCAGCTGGCTGAATATCGTGTTGCGGACGAGCATTACGAATATCGCCACGAAACCATGATGTGGGATTGGATAGCCTTGGCTGGCGTGCCTGCCACGGAAAAAGTAGATGCCATCATCCGGGAAGTTGCCGAAGCCGAATTGGCTCGGGAGATGGAAGTCACTTGGGTGGATCCCACGGCGATCGCCCTGCTGGAGTCACTCGGTGACAAAAGAATCGTGGCTATATCGGATTTTTATCTGTCGGGTCGGCAGCTAAGTAAGATTCTGGATCATCACGGTCTGGATCGATATTTTCAGGGCGTCTATGTCTCCAGCGACTTGTTAAAGACCAAGCGAGCCGGAGATTTATTGGATCACGTCTGCGAAGCCGAAGGCTGTGATGTCGGCGATTGGTTGCACATCGGCGACAACAGGCATGCAGATTACGAAGTGCCCATCGGCCGCGGTGTGGACGCATATCATTTCGTCGACGATTTGGAGATGCAGCGCAAAATCTGCTTCCAGCGCGAGTTTGAGGCGGTGCTGTCGGGAGATGGTTCGTCGTTTGAGCCCCAAATTCTAAAGCTTCGTGATGTCGAAGAAGAGGAACGGGCGCTTGCGGCACAACTTCGCCAGGAATTATCCGCCTTCGATCCATTGAGCGATATTTCGAGCGTGGGATTGCTGGCGTCCATTTTTGCCGGATTCGGGCGTTTCATTCTGGAAAGGGCGCAAGAGGCAGGCGCAGATACGATCTATTTCGCAACGCGAGAGGGATTGTTCTTCAAAGAGGTATGCGAACTTCTGGCGCATGGCGATATCTTGCGGTCTGATTCGTATCCGGCTTTCCGAATGCTGGAGGTCAGTCGGCGGGCTACATTCGCCGCATCTCTGCGGAGTGCCTCCATTCAGGAGATGATGCGTCTGTGGTCGCTTTATTCGATACAATCGATGCAGGCTTTCGCTCGGACTCTCAATCTTGATGAAGATCGGATGAGCGATTTCTGCACGGCCGCCGGCATCAGTTTTGAAGAGAAGATAGTTTATCCGTGGAAGAATGAGCGGGTCATTGCGCTGTTCGCGGACGGGGTCTTTGTCGATTGGCTCAAGGCCGCCATCGCGCAGCAGCGCGCCGCATTGTGGGAATATCTCCAGGGCATTGGTTTCGATCCCGGTGCGGCCAAGAATCGCTTCATGGTGGACATCGGGTGGCGAGGTTCCATTCAGGACAATCTCGCATTTATCGTGAATGGTCGGCTGGATGGTGCCTATATGGCGCTTTACCGGTATCTGGCCGAGCAGCCGGCCAATGCCGCCAAGCATGGATTTCTGCTCGATCTCAACAAGACGCCGGATGATCAGTTTCACGTCGGTGATTTTGCCGCGCTCGAATTCATTTCGAATGGGCCGGGCGGATCGGTTACGGGCTATGCCGGCGGGCGGGCGCAGCGGCAGACGATCGCTAGCGAGGAAGCGCTGATGGAACAGCGGATCCTGCCGATGCAGGCCAGGATCTTGAGCGCTATCAAGGATCTGTTGCCAGTGCTGCGCGGCACGTCGCTCAGCGCCGGATCGTGGCGCGAGGTCGCGCGCCGGGCAGTCCGCAGATATACGGAGCGGCCGGATGAGGAGATCTCGTCGATCTTCCTGGAACTCGAGCATAACGAGACTTTCGGAGTCGGCGAAATCCAGGATATGCGGTCCGATGATGACGGGGAGCTTGAAAGTCTTGCGGGCGCAGCTTTCAATTCCGCAGTTCGCAATGAACTCGATCAGCGGCGCTGGTATCAAACCTGGTTATATGGCGGGCCGGGACGAAAGCTTTTATCAAATCTATCGGTAGATCAGAAGCTCAGCGCTCCTCGTCTGCAGGGAATTGTCAAGGCGCCGGCGTTGATCCGCAGTCTTGGTTATCGGGTGTCGATCTTTGCTCCGGAACCGATCCGCGGATCCGGCGGTCATCGCACGATCTACAACTTTGCCAAGGCGCTTGACGTCGCCGGTTTCAATGTGGACCTGTTTTCCGAGCGACGGGGTTCTCAATACGCCTATATTGAGCAGGAGCTGGCCGGCCATCCGATACGGATGCACGAACAGTGGTTTTCGGGAATTATCCCGGAGGCTGCTGTCGCGACAGTCAATTATTCGTCCAGCTACATATCGAAATCCTTTTCCGACAGGGTGAAGAAGTTCTACTTTGTCCAGGATTTTGAAGCAGCCTTCAATCCGGTGAGTGACGGTTACATCCGCGGCGAGAATTCATTCGCGGAGGGGCATTCCCACCTTTGCGTCGGGCGCTGGTTGCCGCATGTGCTGCGCACGCAGTTCGGCTCGGGTGCCATGGGCAGCGGGCTGGGCATAGACCCTCGAATTTATCGTCCGCTCGATGATGTCGAGCGGACCGATCGGATTGCCGTGTTGTTCCAGCCCGAAAAATGGCGCCGCTTGCCGGAGCACTGCCTAGAAGCGCTGACCATCGTCAAGGCTCGGCGTCCGCAGACGGAGATTGTCTTCTATGGCTCGGCCGAACGCCCGGCGGCTCCATTCCAGAATGTCCATCTTGGGTTGGTCGATGATCTGGCGCAGCTCAATCGACTCTATAATTCGGCCAGGATCGGCCTTTGCATCAGCCTGACCAACCCATCGCGCATCCCTTACGAAATGATGGCCGCCGGCTGCGTGCCGGTTGACGTATATCGATACAATAATTTGTTCGATTACGACAGCGGGACAAGCCTGCTTGCCTATCAGAGCGCCGCGTCGCTGGCGGCGGCGATGCTCCATCTGCTCGACGACCGAAATGAATGCGATGCTCGACGCAGGTCGTGTATCGCGACGGCCAAGGGCAGGACCCTTGCCTGGGAAATGGACGGCGCCGTCAACGCGCTCGAATATGTGCTGAACGGGGGTAGTCTGGGAGACTTGGCCGTCCCCGAACCTTCCTATACCGATCCGCCCTTCATAGCCGGGCCGGATGATCGCCCTGCCGTTCGTGCGTGGTGCGCGGCGCAGGCCAGGATGGCTGGAATGGATTAAGGCCTGGAAGCTCGGCTTCCCTTAATGCTGCAATCTTATGAGAAGTTAGACATATGTCCGAAAATGAAACGAAAATCGGCTTCGTCCATGATAATCATATTCGGAAATATGGGATATGGCCGCAGTATTTTGGTCTGAAAACCAGACTTAGGGGGAATGTATTCTTTTCGGATATTATAAATCCGGACGATCAGTGGACGGATTGGGAAGGCAGGCCGGCGAATGTCGTGGATCTGTCGCAGCAGACGCCGGAAAATTATCACGACACCCACAACCATTATCAGAATGTGATGTCCGAAGTATGGAATTTCGCGCCCCATACCAATGGCATCGCATTCTGGGGGGATGCATCGGCGATCGCGAATGATTCGGCGGCTTGGGGTGGTTTTGTATCGGCTAGGTCTTCCTATGTCCGTTATACCGGAACGCCGGGCAGCAAATTCGAGGAAGCCCTGCCTCCCGGTCTCAACCATTCCGTTTCCCGCGAAGATTTCGACTGCCAGCTGACCGGCCTGGAGGTTGATGTCATCAATGGCGGCAAGCCGGGCGTCATGGGGAACAAGGCAAAGCACGGCATTACGATCGTAGGGTTTGGCAATCCCAATTCACACGCCGTTTCCGTGATCTGCGAAAACTTCGATTGCGAGGAGTCGCGGCGTCGCGGTCAGTTCGAGACAGGCGTCTATTTCCAGAACAGTATTCATCCGGATTATGGCCGTCTGGTCGTTGCCGATTTCGATCGGGCCCGCATCGGGCTGGATTTTCGAGGTGCGGTTTTCCGGGAGGGGGCTGCGCAATTTCGCACGGTCGGGTCGGGCACCGGTATTGTCTTCAACGGCGGGAAAGGCGGCGAAGTCTATGCGGAGGCACAAAGCGCTGTGGCCCAGGAAGATAGCTGCCTCACGATCCGATGCGGAAAGGCGGGACTACGCATTCTCGACAGCGCGGGAGAGAAGACGTTGATCCACATAGACGGCGAAGGTCGAATCGTGATTTCCGGTGAGGTGGTGATAAACGGCAAGGTATTCTGAAAGCAGCTGGCAGCCGCACTTTGCGAGGTAAGAAATTGAAAATAGGCATTATTTCGACGGGCGGCGCCGGAAAGATCGCGGATTGGCAAAAATTTTCGCTTCGTGAACTCTACGATCGGGTCGGCTATAATACCGGCAATCTGGCTTTCTGGGGCGGGATCGCAAAGACCATCAGCGATGAGATGGAATTTCTCCCCTGGGATTTTATCCCCGAGGATGTTCACGAGCGCTTCGATCTTCTTCTTTTCCCGGCTGCGAACCAGTTGGCCGCTGGCGTGGACCTCGGATTCATGGCGGACAGGTTCGAACGAGCGAATCTGCCGTTAATCGTGGCGGGCCTGGGCACGCAATCCCACTCCGCATCGGATGATGTCGAGCTGACACCGGGCACCCAGCGATGGCTCTCGGTGGTCTCGGAACGGACGGCGGAAATAGGAGTGCGCGGTGAACGCAGCCGGGACGTTCTGGCGCGCTATGGCATACACAATGTGACCGTGATCGGCTGCCCCTCGCTCTTCATAAACGAAGATCCGTTCCTCGGCCGCAGGATTCACCACAAATATGTGGAAGGTGGAGAGAAATTCCTATTCTGCCAGGGTGAGATGAGCGCGCATTCCATGCCGCAAGAACGCGCCTTGTTCAGCCTGGCCAGAAAGTTTCGGGCGCCCTATATTTGCCAAGCCCCGGACATAGTTCTAGCTCTCGCGTCTGGTATAAGTGACGAGCTTACATTCGGTGGCATGAAAAGAATACGAAACTATTATTGCCCCAATATTTCGTTCGACGAAATGCTTGATTTCGCTGAGTATAACATGCGTGCTTTTTTCGATTTTGAGGAATGGATTTCATTCGCGCAACAGCATGATTTCTCGGTTGGCGCGCGTCTGCATGGTAATTTTCTGGCGCTGCAGGCAGGCGTTCCCGCGATGGTCGTTTGCCAGGACGGCCGTATGTCGGAGCTGGCAAATACCATTCAATGTCCGACGATCGATCCCGGCCTATTGCGCCACGACATGGGCAAGCTCGACTTCTATCGGCGATTTAGGTTCGACCATGACGCTTTCGATCGGAATCGTGCTGATCTTGCTGGGCGATATATGAAATTATTCTCCGCCATGGGGGTTTCTCTGAAGGATTATGTGGCGCGGATCGCCACACCGGGCTTGCCGCCGTCGTGATGGCGCGAGCCTTGTTGGATAGGCATGGGCGTATCGGCGAGCTCGACAGGTCGTGATCGACGCGCGATCCAGCGTTTTCGGGACTAATTCAGGGGAATCTGCGCTAGAGATGCTCCGCTGGGAGAGGCGCGGGCCTTCCCTTGCGTATTTATCGGCGTGATTCTACAGCCGCGGCTTTTCTAGGGTTCGAAGCAATGCGAGACGTTTCCCCATGCTGATGGAAAGCCGTGCGGAGCTCGAGATCCAGCTTGAAAGGCGCGCCAGCCGGATTGCGGCCAAAGCCAGGCGCCACCGTTGGTTCCTGCTGTTTGTGGTTCTGCCGACCCTGCTGGCCGCTATATATTATGGCGCGATAGCTTCGGATGTCTACGTGTCGGAGTCCCGCTTCGCGATCAAGAGCCCGGGGCGGCAGCCAAGCCAGACCTCCGCTTTGGCGAGCCTGTTCCAATCCACGGGGCTATCCGCGGGGCAAGAACAGGCGAACGAGGTGATCGCCTATCTGCGTTCACGCGATGCCTTGACGGCCTTGACACGCTCGGTCGACGTGCAGGCAATGTATCGCGATACGGATGCGGATTTCCTGTCCCGCTTCCCCAAGCCCTTCTGGGAAGATTCTTTCGAGAATTTCTATAAGTATTTCAGCAAGCAAGTACCGGTAAAGTTTGATCCTGAGACGAACGTGGTGGTGCTGCAGGTCCAGGCCTTCAAGCCGGGGGACGCGCAGGCGATCAACGAACGCCTTTTGCGGCAATCCGAGGCGCTCGTTAACAGGTTGAACGATCGGGCGCAGAAACAGGCGATCCAGGAAAATCAGCGGCAAGTGGAGGAGGCCACCCTTCGCCTGAGCAAGGCGCGGGTTGCCCTGCAACGCTATCGCAACGCGGAAAAGCTGCTGGATCCGGCGGAGCAGGCCTCTGGTGTCCTGCAGGTCTCGAACAACATGGTCGCCGAGCAAGCTGCTCTGCGCGCCCAGTTGCAGGCGACCGAAAGTGCAACGCCGTCCCATCCCTCGCTGCCGGCATTGCGCGCAAAGATCGCGGCTATCTCGGCCCAGATTGCGGCGCAGGACAGCAAGGCGGTGGGCACGCAGACGGGCATCGCATCGAAGCTGACCGAGTATGAGCGGTTGGCCGTGGAGCAGGAATTCGCGACCCAGATGCTCAACGCGGCGAACACCGCGCTGGAGCAATCCCGCGCTGAAGCGCAGAAGCAGCAATTCTACCTCGAGCGAGTGGTGGAGCCGAACAAGCCGGATATGGCGTTGCTGCCGAACCGTTTCCGTAACATTCTCACCATAGCCGGGATAGTGATCTGTCTCTATCTCATCGGCTGGATGCTGATCGTCGGCATCCTCGAACATTCTCCGGACGACTGAGGCATGGCATCGTTGCGTCAGGGCTGGCGGGTGCAGAGCCGCGTCGTAGCGGCGCTGCTGATCCGCGAGATGCATACGCGCTTCGGCCGTGAAAATATCGGTTTCCTGTGGATGATGGTGGAACCGCTGTTGTTCGCGGGCCTCGTCGCACTCATCTGGCGCGTCATGAAGGGGCCGGAAGAGCATGGCGTCGATATCGTCACATTTGTGGTGTCGGGATATATTCCGCTGGTTCTCTTCCGCCACGCCGTGAATCGGTCCGTTTCGATCTTCGTGGCGAATGGCAGCCTGCTTTATCATCGGCAGGTGCGTATCATTGATTTCATCATCTCACGCTTTCTGCTCGAGATGATAGGGAGCATGATGGCCTATGTATTCATTGCCACGGCTCTGTATATGCTGGGGTTCTTTCCCTTGCCTGCCGATGTCGGAATGCTGATCGTGGGATGGGTACTATATTCCCTATTTACGCTATCGCTTTGCTTCATCATTGCGCCGCTTTCGGAAATGTCTCCCGTCCTCGAAAAATTCATGCCGGTGACGACCTATGTGATGATCCCTTTTTCGGGAACGTTCACCATGGTGGCGTGGCTGCCCGCGCAGGCTCGTGAGCTTATTTTATGGTCGCCATGGGTCAGCGCCATGGAGATGATGCGGCACGGCCTTTTTGGAGACAAGGTGCAGACCTACTATGTCTATTCGGTGCCGATCGCCGCTTCGATGATTTGCACCGTCATCGGGCTCGCATTGTGCCGGCACGTGCGTAAAATGCTGGTCGTCGAATGATCGTCTGCGAAAATCTGCACAAGGCATATAAGGTCGGAGCGGGCTCAAAGACCGTTCTCAGCAACTTCAACTTCACCGTCGAGCGAGGCGAGCATATCGGCTTGCTCGGCCGCAATGGCGCGGGCAAGACCACCCTTATCAAGATGATTGGCGGCGTGGAAATGCCCACGTCGGGCAAGGTCCGCCGCAAGATGACCGTTTCCTGGCCGCTGGGTTTTGCGGGCGGTTTCCAAGGTAGTCTGACGGGATATGATAATGCGCGGTTCATCGCGCGCATATATGGCTCCCGATACGAAGACATCCGCGACTTTGTCGAGGACTTCACGGAATTGGGCCGGCAGCTGAAGATGCCGGTGAAGACCTATTCATCGGGCATGCGGGCGCGGCTGGCCTTTGCTCTTTCTCTGGCGATCGAGTTTGATTGTTATCTGATCGATGAGATCATCATGGTCGGGGACCAGAATTTTCAACGCAAATCCCATCACGAGCTATTTGAAAAGCGTGCCGATCGTGCCCTGATACTGGCGTCGCACAGCCCCGAAATCGTTCGGAAGTTCTGCGACCGGGCGCTGATCATTCACAAGGGGGTTGGGGCTATCTACGAAGATGTCAACAAGGCCCTGGAAGTTTACTCCAAGCTCTAGGTAATGCCCGGCTGGATAGCCTTTTGGGAAGAGATTCATGCCTCAGATATTCCCCGGCCTGCCGGCGGTGGAAGCCCCGCTTTTTGAACCGGCTGCTCCCGAATATGGGCTTACCGGCCAGGAACAGGCGATCGCGCGGAGCCTCCACGAGCGGGGGTTTGCCCTGTTCGATTTTCCGGATACCCAGCTCGATGCCCGGATCGATAGGATAAAGACGCGGCTGGGCCCGCATTTTCAAGTCGATTTTTCAGATGCTGAGAGCGACAAGACGGCAGGCCTGGGACGCATCCAGGACGCTTGGCAGTTCGACGAGGACGTGCGGGCGATTGCGACAAACGAAGCGGTGATCGCGCTTTTGTCGAAATTATACGGGCGTGACCCCTTTCCCTTCCAGACGCTGAATTTTCCGGTGGGGACGCAGCAGGGCATCCATTCGGATTCGGTGCATTTCTCCAGCCTGCCGGAACGCTTCATGTGCGGCATATGGCTGGCGATGGAGGATACCGGGCCGGATAATGGGCCCTTATTCTACGTTCCTGGCTCGCACCGCTGGCCTATCGTGACAAATGCCATGATCGGGCGGAGGGGCTATGGTGGCCAGCTCCCGTCAGCCCAGGATCCCTATGGGCCGGCATGGCAGGCATTGTGCGAGGCGCACGGCGCCCAGGCGGAGCAGTTTCATGCCCGCAAAGGGCAGGCGCTGATCTGGTGCGCCAATCTGCTGCATGGTGGCAGCAGCGTGCGCGATCCCCGGCGCACCCGCTGGTCGCAGGTGACGCATTATTATTTCGATGATTGCATTTATTATACCCCCGCTTTTTCGGATGAAGCGTTGGGCAGGCTCGATAGACGCAGCCCCGTCGACATTCGCGACGGCCGCCCGCGTCAGGGCCGCTATCTCGGTGAGCAGGTCGACGAAACGTCGCCCCGGCGGCCTGTCGCTGGCTTCCTGGGTCGGCTTCGTTCACGCCTCCGCCGGTAAGCGCGGCGCACTGGCATTTTCCCGTTCGACATGGCCGGGGGCGGCGGTGTTTCCTTCGCGAGTTTGAATATCGGCCCGTTTCATGCACGATCTGCCGTGATCGTGCGAAAGTGGGGCGGTGTCCTTCGGTTGGCGTTGAGGGTTTTTCCAGCTGTCCATGCAGGTTGATGGAGCAGAAGTGTCCGGCTCCTCATGCCTCGGTCTTGCCTGTTTCGTTTGCGTGAGGTTATCGATTGCGGCACGGACGGCCGACAGCTAACCGATGTTGGCGAGATCCCGCTCTTATTGCGATAGGTAATGTTCAGAAAACGCTTCATCACGCTTGTCATGTGCAGTGCTCTGGAAGCCTGCTCGACACTACCGTCCAGTGGCCCGACAGGCCTGCAGGTCCGTAAAAGCGCGGAGGCCGCGCCAGGCGGTGAAAACATCAAGATCGTCGAGGTTACGGATGCCTCGGCGCTGCCTGCGCAAGGCGGCAAGGACAAGTTGCCCTTGGCGAATCTCGCGCCACCGCCCACCGATATGGTCGGGCCGGGCGACGTCATGCTGATTTCCATTTACGAAGCGGGCATTCCGCTTTTCAGCGGCGGCACTGCGGTCGCAAACCCGTCGGTGCCCTATGATGCCGGCGTTAAGGTTCAGACGCTTCCCCCGACGAGAGTAGACGATAATGGAGACATTGTCGTTCCTTATGCGGGCAAGCTGCGTGTGGCCGGCAAGACGGCCTTCGAGGTGCAGAATCAGATCCGCAATGCCTTGCGAGGCCGCTCGCAGGACCCGCAGGTCCTGGTCAACATCACCCAGGTGATCAGTAATTCGGTCATAGTGGGCGGGGAGGTCGCCAATCCGGGTCGGATTGTCCTTCAGACGAATCGGGAACGGCTTTCCGATGTCGTGGCGCTTGCGGGCGGCCAGCGTGGGAACACCAAGGATCTGGCTCTACGGGTGGTGCGTGGATCGCGCGTGGCCGAACTGCGCTTCAGTGACCTGCTGGATAATCCCGAAGCCGATGTGCCGGCCTATCCTGGTGATCGATTGACGGTCGTTCAGGACCCTCTCTCATTTTCCGTTCTCGGCGCCTCGGGCCGAGTGCAGCAGATACCTTTCGGCCGTTCGACGATGTCGCTTGCCGAATCCGTGGCGACGGCTGGTGGCGCGAATCCAAATCTCGGGGACCCACAGGCGATTTTTGTGTTTCGCTATGTCAAGGATCAGGATGGAAAGGCTCATCCTGTTGTCTATCATTTCAACATGATGAATACCGGAACCTACTTCCTGGCCCAAAAATTCATGATGGCTAACAATGATATACTTTACTTTGGCAGCGCTAGGGCAAACCAGCCTAGCAAGCTGATTCAGCTTATCAGCCAGCTATTCTCGCCCGTTGTGGCTGTTACCAATTCCATCGATATCTTGCAGAATAACTGACGGGTGCGCGAAAGAATTTGAACTGGAACGATCCGGCGATCGGCCTCAGATGAAACGGCTTCCGACCTGTGGTGGCTCTCGGCAATGCGGATAAGGCCGATGCCGGGAAGATGCGGCAGGGCCTGGCTGGCGCTGTCGGCGCATCTCGATGCGGCGCGGGTAGCGCCGCGCGCTTATCTGACCGCCTCATGGTGGTGGCTGCGTGGCAAGCGGTTGCGCGCGCGCAGCCAGTTTGCGCCACTTCTCGGCGTATCGTCCAAAGCCTATCAACTTTGGATTCTGAAGCAGATCGGCGGTGAAGATAGGAGCGCCAGGCACGCATCACCGCCTATTGTGGCGCTCGTGGACATCGGGGTTGGGCGGATTGGCCTGAACGAAACTCTGCTCAGCCTGACGGCCGCCGGCGTGCCGGCGCATTTGGTGGACAGCGGCAACGTCTCGGCGCTTGCTGAAACGGTCCGGCAAATCGATTGGCAAGAAAAGCCCTGGCTGATGCCGATCATGGCCGGCGATATAGTGGCACCCGCAGCCGTCCAGGCCTATCGCGCGGCCATCATCGGATCGGAAACGCGGATCATCTACGCCGACGACGACTTGGTCGATGGAAGGGGGAGGCGCATTGCGCCCCATTTCAAGCCGAGCTGGAATAGCGAGCTTTTCCGTCACTTCGACTATATGACGGGCGCCTGTATCGCGCGAGCCCAGCCGGAAGATCTGGAGGGGCTGTCCGGTGAGGACTGGGCGGGGCGGCTTGTCGCGTCGCTTGCGGCACGCACGGTTCCCCTGCACTTGCCGCAAGTGCTGCATCATCGCCGCCGGCGTCCCCGCCCGCGCATTCCCGCGACGTTCCATACGCCGGGCGGCGGCTTGCCGCCGGTCAGCGTGATCATACCCACCCGCAATCGGCACGATCTGTTGCATACGTGCCTCGCTGGATTGGAGAATACCGACTATCCGGATCTCGAGATAATCATCGTCGATAACGATAGCGATGATCCGGCGACGTTGGCCTATCTCTCTGGTCTCGATCCAGTGCGTTACCGGGTGCTGCGCCATCCTGGCCCCTTCAACTTTTCCGCGATGAACAATCGCGCGGCATCCGAGGCCCGGGGGCAGTTGCTGTGCCTGCTCAACAACGACATAGAAGTCGTAACGCCAGGCTGGCTGAAGGCGATGGCCGCACAGGCATTGCGGGAGGATGTCGGCGCGGTGGGGGCGCAACTGCTCTATCCTGACGGACGTATTCAGCACGCAGGCGTGGTTCTGGGCGTCGGAGGAGCCGCCGCCCATGCCCATCGGCTGCTGCGCCCGAATGAGGAAGGCTATTTTCATCGCCATGCCCTCCCGCAATTCACCTCGGCGGTGACGGCGGCCTGCCTGGTCGTGATGCGTCCCCGCTTTCTTGCGGTAGGCGGACTCGATGAAGGCAGGTTTGCGGTCGCCTTCAACGATGTGGATTTGTGCATGCGCTTGAATCGCCGGGGTTGGCAGTCACTTTACGAGCCGAGGGCGATGCTGATTCATCATGAATCCGTCTCACGGGGATTCGATCGTGACCCCATCGGCGCCGCGCGACTGGCCAGGGAACTGGCGGCGCTCCAGGAGCTTTGGGGCACAGGCGAGCGGGTCGATCCGTTCCATCATCCGGAACTTAGCCGGTTTAGCGAGCGCTTTGTGGTGAGGTTATAAAGGGTGGACATGAAGGCTCGATCCTATCCTTCGTCGCCGATCTGGCTCGCTCTGCCGGATGTGACCCTCTGCGCGGTGACTTCGGTGAACGTGAAAGCCACGGTGCGTGCGCTGAGCGCCAGCCTCGAACAGGTGGCCTTCGCCGATTGCATGCTGTTCACCGATGTGCCCGTCCAACCCGAACATCCGGGAATACGGGTTGTCCCCATCGATCATCTCGATTCAGCGGCGGCATATTCGAAATTCCTCCTCAGCGAGTTGGTGAGGCATGTGGAGACTTCGCACTGCCTCGTCGTTCAATGGGACGGGCATGTGCTCGATGCCCGGCGCTGGCGACCGGAATTTCTCGAATATGACTATATCGGCGCAACCTGGCCCCAGTTTGATGATGGCCATGATGTCGGCAATGGCGGTTTCTCGCTACGCAGCCGGCGCTTGATGGAAGCCTGCCAGGCCTCGAACTTCATATCCGGGCATCCCGAGGACGTGGCCATCTGCCGCACCAACCGCGCATTTCTGGAAGCGCGGGGCATTCGCTTCGCGCCACGTGCGCTTGCCGATCTGTTTGCCGCGGAGCGGGCCGCCGATGTCGGAACCACTTTCGGTTTCCATGGCGTGTTCAATATGCCTCGCATCATGGACAACGAGGCTTTCTGGGAAGCCTATCGCAGCCTCGATAACCGTTCGAGCCTGCGCCCGGACTTTTTGGATCTCCTGAAGTCGCTCCGCGGCGGCCGCAGGGGCTTGGCCCGATCGTTGCGCATGATCGCTGATCGGGCATACGATATCGCGCGCGGATAAGTGGAAACGCCTCCCACTGCCGGTTGAGCTCACGCTTCGGGCTTCTGTTCGGACTTGCCGAGCTCAGGGCTTCGGGTTGTGGATTTCCATCACTTGCTCCCCCGCTCCCCGAACGCCACCGCCGCGCCCAGCAGGCCGGGCTGGGGGTGGGTGATGAGGCGGATGGGCATGGCGGCCATCATTTCCTGGTAGCGGCCCTTGGCGACGAAGCGGTCGGCGAAGCCGGAGCGGGGGAGGTGGCGGGCCAGGCGCGCGCCGACGCCGCCGGCGATCACCACGGCATTGGCGCCCTGCACCAGCGCGATATCGCCCGCGACGCTGCCGAGCGCGAGGCAGAAGCGGTCGAGCGCGGCGGCCGCCAGCGGATCGCTGCCCTCGATCGCGGCGGTCCACAGGTCCTTGTCCTCGCGCGGCGGCACCGGCTGGCCTTCGATGGCGGCGATGGCGGCGTGGATCGCGGCGAGGCCGGGGCCGGCCACCACCCGTTCGGTGGAGACGCGGCGATGCTGCGCGCGCAGCCGGGCGAGCACGGCCTCCTCCAGCGGATCGAGCGGGGCATAGTCGCCATGGCCGCCCTCGGTCTCAATCACGAACTGCCGGCCGCCGCGCCGGAGCAGCGAGGCGACACCGAGGCCGGTGCCGGGGCCGACGATCGAGATCACGCCTTCCGTGGGCAGCGGCCGGTCAGGCCCCGCGATGTGGAGGAAATCCTCCGGCCCGGCATGGGCCACGGCATGGCCGACCGCGCCGAAATCGTTGATCAGCACCAGCTCGTCGACGCCGATCTCGTTCGCCAGCGTTGCCGGGCGGATCAGCCAGCTATTGTTGGTGAGCTTCAGCGTATCGCCGCGGATGGGGGCGGCCACCGCGATGCCGGCGGCGCGCGGCAGCGGCCGGCCGATCCGCTGGGCGAAGGCCGCCCAGGCGAGCGGCAGGCTGGCATGGGCGGATGTCGGCAGCGTCACCGGATCGCCCAGATGGGTGACGCGGCCGTCCTCGATCGTCGCCAGGGCGAAGCGGGCGTTGGTTCCCCCGATATCGCCGGCGACGATCTCCATGCCGTCAGTGGCCGAAGCGCTCGCGCAGCGCCAGCATGGCCAGCGCCGCCTTGGCAGCCTCGCCGCCCTTGTCCTTCTCGTCGGGGCGGGCGCGGGTCAGCGCCTGCGCCTCGTTCTCCACGGTCAATATGCCGTTGCCGATGGCGATGCCGTCCATGCTGAGTGCCATCAGGCCGCGCGCGCTTTCGTTGGAAACCACCTCGAAATGATAGGTTTCGCCGCGGATGACGACGCCGATCGCCACGAAGGCGTCGTAACGGCCGGTTTCGGCCGCCAGCGCGATCGCGCCGGGTATCTCCAGCGCGCCCGGCACGGTCACCGTCTCATGCTTGTGGCCGCCCTCCTCGATCGCGGCGCGCGCGCCCTCGATCAGCAGGTCGTTCAGATGGTCGTAGAACCGCGCCTCGACGATCAGCACCTTCGCCATGGTCGTATCAGAGCCCTTCGGTGGAGATCGGCTGCTCGCCGATGATGTTGAGGCCGTAGCCCGAAAGCGCGATCAGCGTGTGGTGCGAATTGGTGAGCAGGATCATGTCGTGAATCCCCAGCTCCGCCAGGATCTGCGCGCCGATGCCGTAATCGCGCAGCTCGTTCATATCGTCCGAATCCGGGCCCTTGCCCTCGGCGCGGGCGCGCACCACGGTGGACATCGCGTTCACCAGCGCGCGGTTGATGATGACCACCACGCCCGATCCCGCTTCGTCGATCGCGCGCATCGCGCCCTGCAGCATGCCCGAACGGTCGTTCAGCTCGCCCAGCGAATCGTTGAAGATGTTGAGCGTGTGCATCCGCACCAGGGTGGGCTTGGCCGGATCGATATGGCCCTTCACCAGCGCCAGCGTCTCGGTGCCCACCGCCTTGTTGCGATAGGTGATCGCCCGCCATTCGCCGCCATAGCGGCTGTCGAACTTCGTCTCGGCCACCTTCTCGACATTATGGTCGTGGCGGCGGCGATAGGCGATCAGATCGCGGATCGTGCCGATCTTCAGATTGTGGAGCTGGGCGAAGGCGACGAGATCGTCCAGCCGCGCCATCGTCCCGTCATCCTTCATGATCTCGCAGATCACGCCGGAGGGGTTGAGGCCGGCCAGCCGCGCCACGTCCACCGCCGCCTCGGTATGGCCGGCGCGCACCAGCACGCCGCCCGGCCGGGCGACCAGCGGGAACACATGGCCCGGCGTCACGATATGCTCGGGGCCCTTGGAGGCGTCGATGGCGACCGCGATGGTGCGGGCGCGGTCGGCCGCGGAGATGCCGGTGGAAACCCCGTCGCGCGCCTCGATCGAAACGGTGAAGGCGGTTTCGTGGCGGGTGCCGTTGTGCCGGCTCATCAGGTTGAGGCCGAGCTGGTCGACCCGCTCCTTGGCCATGGCGAGGCAGATCAGCCCGCGGCCATATTTGGCCATGAAGTTGATCGCGTCCGGCGTCGCCATCTGCGCGGGGATGACGAGGTCACCCTCATTCTCACGGTCCTCGTCGTCGACGAGGATGAACATGCGCCCGTTCTTGGCCTCGTCGATGATCTCTTCGGGGCTCGAAAGGAAGGCGTGGCGCAGGCGGGAAAGCTCTGGGTTACTGGACATGGCGTAGCTGCTCCATCCGCCCGAGATAGCGGGCGAGAATGTCGATTTCGACATGGATCGCGCGGCCGGGCGCGATGGTGTCGAAGGTGGTGTTCCGGGCGGTGTGGGGGATGATGTTGACGCCGAAATGCACGGCCCTGCCGGGCGCGTCGGCCACGTCGTTCACCGTCAGCGATATGCCGTCCAGCGCCACCGATCCCTTGGCCGCGATATAGGGGGCGATTTCCGGGCCGCCGGCGATCACGATGCGCTGCGAATCGCCCTCCGGCGTCACGGAAAGCACCTCGGCGATGCCGTCGACATGGCCGGTCACGATATGACCGCCCAGTTCGTCGCCCACCTTCAGCGCGCGCTCCAGGTTCAGGCGCTCGCCCTCGTTCCAGCGGCCCTGCGCGGTGCGGGCCAGCGTTTCGGCGGAAATGTCCACGGCGAACCAGCCGGGGCCCTTGTCGACCACCGTCAGGCAGGCGCCCGAACAGGCGATCGACGCCCCCATGTCGATGGTCGCGGTGTCGTAGGCGGTGGCGATCCGGGCGCGCAGGTCGCCGCGCTGCTCGGTCGCGGTGATGGTGCCGATGTCCGTGATGATTCCGGTGAACATGCAGATGGGGTCCTATTCTCGGACGCGCTCGTAAACCTCAAGCCGATCTATGCCAAGCATCCGCTGATCGTGCAGCCGCCAGCGCCCGTGCGCGCCCTCCAGATGGACGAGGCCGATATCGGCGATGCCGGGCCGGCCCCCACCGATGACGATCGGCGCGCGGTAGATCAGCAGGCGATCGACGAGGTCGGCGGCGAGGAAGGCGGCCGCCGCGCCAGCGCCACCTTCCACCAGCACGTCCAGGGCCGGCGTGTCGGCGATCGCTTCCGGCCGGTCCACGGCGATCCAGCCGAACGGCGCCGCGCCATGGCCCAGCACGGCGCGCGCGGGCGATCGGTGCGCCAGCCCCGGCAGCCGCACGTCCAGCTTCGGGGCGTCCGCCTCCAGCGTGCCGCGCCCCACCAGGATCAGCTCGGTGCGGGCGCGTTCCAGATGCGCGTGGGCGCGGGCGGCGGGGCCGGTGATCCAGCGGCTCTCGCCCGATGCCAGCGCGATGCACCCGTCGATCGAAAGGCCAAGCTTCAGCGTCACATGCGGCCGGCCGTGCCTGGCCCGCATCAGGAAGCCGGCCATGGCGCGTCCCGCCTCGCGCGCGGCGATGCCGGTGGCGGTGGCGATTCCGGCCGCTTCCAGCCGGGCGATGCCGCGGCCGTCGGTGCGGGGATCGGGATCGCGGCAGGCGATCACAACGCGGGCGATGCCGCTTGCGGCCAGCAGGTCGGCGCAGGCGGGGCCGCGCGGCGATTCATGCGCGCAGGGTTCCAGCGTCACATAAGCGGTGGCGCCGCGCGCGGCGGGGCCGGCGGCCTCCAGCGCCATCGCCTCGGCATGGGGGCGCCCGCCCGGCTGGGTCCAGCCCCGGCCGACGACGCGGCCGTCCTGCACGATCACGCAGCCGACGGCGGGGTTGGGCGCGGTCTGCCCCCGGCCGCGCGCGGCCAGCGCCAGCGCCGCGCCCATCCAGCGCGCGTCCCGGGCGGCGTCAGTCAACCTTGATGCCGAGCTGATCGGCCAGCCGGCGATATTCCTGCCGCTTCGCCTCGCGCTTCGCGTCCAGCTTCTTCTGGTCGATCTTCTGCTGGGCGATGATCTCGGCATCGCTGCGCGTGGCGGGCCAGCTCGGGATGAAATACATTTGGGGCTTGGGCGGATCGACCCGCGAATCGACATAGAATCCCGCCACCAGCAGCGCCGGGATCAGGACGGATATCAGGCCGATCAGCAGCTTGTGCCGCTGGTTGCCGGCCATGAAGGCGCGCAGGTCGCGCCACACGGCGGATGGCTTGGAAGGGCGGGGTATGGCCATGGCCGCCTAGATAAGCCCAGTGGGCCGCTTATGCCACCCTTGGCCGAAGGCCGCCCCGCCGGGCCCGAAGGCGGCGGGGCGGGTGGCGCCGGGGAGAGGGAGAAGAGCCGGCGCCGGTATCGGCCGGGGTCCGCCGTCAGGCCTGCATCTCGAACTTCACCCGCATCGTCCGCCAGCTTTCCACCGCCACACCGTCGCGGGTGGCGGGGCGGAAGCGCCATGCGCGCAGCGCCTGCCGTTTCGTCGCCTCGAAGAAGGCGGGATCGGTGGCGGAAACCTGCTCCACCGCCTTCACCCGCCCATCGGCGCCGATCAGCACGCGCACCACCACCACGCCCTCGATCTCCTGCCGCGCCATCCGCGCCGGATAATCGGGCTGGAAGGGCACGCGCGGGTCGATCACTGCATCGGTCAGCACTGGGGCGGTGGGGGGCACGATCTCCTCGCCCTTCGGCAGGGGCGGGGGATCGATCGGCTTCGGATCGTCCGTGCCGGTCCGCGTGAAGATGGTCTCGTTCGTCGTCTGCGTGGCGACTTCGGTTTCGGGCCTGGTCACGGGCCGCTCGGCCCTTGCGACCGGCGGGGCCTCCTTCACCTCCACCGGCGGCGGTGGCGGCGTTTCCGTGATCGGGATCAGGGGGAATACCGGCATTTCATGGACGATGAAGCTCGGCGGAAACAGGATCAGCGCCGCGATCGCCGCGCCGTGCAATCCCGCCACGATCGCCACGCCGGCGGGGCTGCGATTGCGTTGATTGAGGAAACCTGCCTGCTCTTGCATGACGCCCTCCTGTCTCGGTGATGATACACCGTAACAGAAACGTTATACTATTTCATTGCCGTGGAAAGAGGGTTTTTGGTGGGCCCGGATCTTGCGATCCGCCGGGCGGGTGCGCGGGGACGCTGTCGCATCGCCCCCTGAAATCGCTGAGGTGCCCGCATTTGGGCGCGCTGAACGACCATTGGCAGGCACTGTTTGCTGGAAGCGGAGAGGCTGGGCGCGCCGACAGATCCGTCATTCCCGCGCAGGCGGGAATCCATTGTGTCGGGTGCTATCGAGCCAATCGAGCCAACCGCGCCCGTGGATCAGCTACGCTGGCCTACGGCTTCCGCCTGCGCGGGAATGACGATGGGAGGGTTGCTGAAATATCCGCTCCCCTCTCCCGACAAATTGGCCCGACTGATAGCTGAACCGGGCGCTGGTTCACCCCGCCAATTCCTCCGCGCCGCCCGCATCGGCAAGCCCCGTATCAGCCGATGAAGGCGCGCATCATCGCGATGAAGGCGTCGCGGCGGTCGTGGTGCAGCCAGTGGCCGGCATTGTCGAACATCTCCACCCGCGCATTGCGGAAATGGGTCGCGCGGCCGTCCTCGGCGGGGCTGGAGGCCCAGCTTTCGCGGCCATAGGCCAGGATCACCGGGCAGGCGACGGCCGCCCACAACGCATGCTTCTCCGTCTGCAGCAGGTCGACCGGGGACATGGCGCCCACCGCCGGATCGAACTTGAACCGCACCCGCCCGTCCGCGCCGGTCCGCGATCCGTGGATGGTCAGGTGACGGGCCAGGTCGGACGCCAGCCGGGGATTGGCCGCCATCATCCGCGCGGTCGCGGCCTCGATCGAATCATAGCTGCGCTGCCCGGCGGCGCTCATCCGCTGCTGCCGCGCGATCCAGTCGCGCATCCGCGCGGCGATCGGCTCGGCGGCGATCTCGGCGGCGCGGGCGGGCGACGGGCCGAGGCCCTCGATCACGATCAGCCGGCTCACCCGCTCGGGATAGAGGCCGGCATGGCGCAGCGATATGTTGCCGCCCAGCGAATGGCCGACGACGGCGGCCCGTTCCACGCCCAGGGCCGGGAACAGAGCGGCCATGTCGGCGACCAGATCGGCCATCTCATAGCTGCCGTCCGATACCCAGTCGCTGTCGCCATGGCCGCGCAGGTCGGGCGCGATCACGCGGAACCGGTCGGCGAAAGCGGCCGCGATCGCATCCCAGCTGCGGGCATGGTCGCGCCCGCCATGCACCAGCAGCAGGGGCGGGGCGGCGGGATCGCCACATTCGGCATAATGCAGCTTCAGCCGCTGGGTGGTGAACCACCCGTCACGCGGTTCCGCCGCCTTCCCGCCGCCCGCCATGCCCCGCCCGCCCGGATCAGTGCCCGGCGGCAAGCACCGGCTTCACGCCCGAAGCCTCGAGCTGGGCGTTGATCTGCGCCACCAGCCGGTCCAGCCCCGCCTGGTCCTTCGCCTCGGCCCGGGCGACCAGCACGTCCTGGGTGTTGGATGCGCGCAGCAGCCACCAGCCGTCGGGCGTCGTCACCCGCGCGCCGTCGGTGCGGTTCACGTCGGCGCCGGCGGCGGCCAGCCGGTCCAGCACTTCCTCCACCACCTTGAACTTGCGGTCCTCGGACGACTGGAAGCGCAACTCCGGCGTGTTCACCATCTTCGGCATGGCATCCTTCAGCGCCGTCAGCGATCCGCCCAGCAGGCGGACGGCACGGATCAGGCGGACGGCGGCATATTGTGCGTCGTCGAAGCCGTAATAATCGTGCGCGAAGAAGATGTGCCCGCTCATCTCGCCGGCCAGCGGCGCGTTGGTCTCGCGCATCTTGGTCTTGATCAGGCTGTGGCCGGTCTTCCACATCAGCGGCTTGCCGCCCAGCTCGGCGATCCGGTCGTACAGCGCCTGGCTGGCCTTCACGTCGGCGATGATGGTGGCGCCGGGCTCCTCGCGCAGCACCGGCTCGGCCAGGATGGCGAGAAGCTGGTCGCCCCATACCACGCGGCCCTTGCCGTCGATCGCGCCGATGCGATCGCCGTCGCCGTCGAAGGCCAGGCCGAAGTCCAGCCCCTTCTCCGCCACCAGCGCCTTCAGGTCGGCGAGGTTCTTTTCCTCGGTCGGATCGGGATGGTGGTTGGGGAAGGTGCCATCCACCTCGGTGAACAGCAGATGGTGCTCGCCGGGCAGCAGCTTCACCAGCTTCTCGATCACCGGGCCGGCCGCGCCGTTGCCGCAATCCCAGCCGATGCGGAAGGCGCCGCCGGCATAGCCCGCCAGCAGCCGGCCGACATAATTGTCCATCACGTCGGCATTGGTCACGGCGCCCTCGCCGCTCTCCCAGTCGTCCTCGGCCGCCATCCGGCCGATATCCTGGATGTCCTCGCCGAAGAAGGGCTTGTGCTGCAGCACCATCTTGAAGCCGTTATAGTCGGCCGGATTGTGGCTGCCGGTGATCTGGATGCCGCCGTCCACCTCCAGCGTGGCTTCGGCATAATAGAGCATCGGCGTGGGGCCGAGGCCGATCCGCACCACGTCCACGCCGCCCTGGGTCAGCCCCTCGATCAGCGCGGTTTCCAGCACCGGGGAGGATATCCGCCCGTCATATCCCACCGCGACGCGGGTGCCGCCGGCGCGGCGCACGCGCGTGGCGAAGCCGCGGCCGATCGCATAGGCGTCGGGCGGGCCGAGCGTCTTACCCACGATGCCGCGTATGTCATATTCGCGCAGGCTCGTGGGATCGAAACGGTGGCTCATGAAAGGGTCTCCTCGGGTAATTCCATGGTCAAGACGCGCCCGGGCCGTTGTGGTTCAATCTGGTCACCGACGATATCGCTCGCGCTGCTCGATCGCGCCCAGCAGCGTATCGCGCGCCAGGTTCACCCGCCGGGTCAGCGCGGCCGATCCGCCCGCATCGGGGTGGACGCGGCGGATCAGCCGGCGATGCTCGGCGCGGATCGTATCGGCATCGGCGTCGGCCGGCACGTCCAGCACCGCGCGCGCTTCCTCGATCGACATGGCGGGCAGGGCGCGGTCCTGGATGCGGCGGGCGCGGTTCAGCATCATCGCCGCGCCGATCAGCAGGGGAATGCCGATGATCGGCTTGCCCTTGGCGGCGGAAGCCGCGCCGGTGATGCCCAGCAATATCGCGATCGCCTCGGCCGGGGTCGGCGCGCGCAGCCGGCCTTTCTTCCAGGCCCAGGCGATCAGCGCCAGGGCGGCGATGGCGATCCACGCCATCAGCCGTTGGCCGCGCGCTGCACCGGCCAGTCGGGCAGCGCCAGCCCCGATACCATCTCGCGCAGTTCCTGCCGGGCGGCGATATGGGCGATGCCCGGCTCGCCGATGGCCGAAAGGTCCAGCAGCGTCACCCCCTTGGGGAACAGCTCGCGATAGATCACGCGTTCGGAAAGGCCGGGGATCACGCGGAAGCCCACGCGCCGCGCCAGCTCGTCCAGCGCATTGGCCACGCGGCGCATGTTGCGCGCCTCCACATGCTGCAGGCGGTTGCGCAGCAGCACCCAGTCCACCGTCTTGCCGTCGGTCTTGGCGCGCGCCTTGCGGGCATCCCACACCACCTCGGCATAGAAGCTGGGCCGGCGGATCTTGTAGGTTTCGGGATCGACCTGGCCGATCAGGTCGAGATCGATGAAGCTGTCGTTGATCGGCGTCACCAGCGTGTCGGCGCGCGCGATCGCGGCCAGCGCGTGCTGGTCGTCGCGGCCGGGCGTGTCGATCACCACAACGTCGGCGTCGGCGGCCAGCCGGTCGATCTGCTCGTTGATCGGCTCGCCCCTGGCGGGGTCGAAAGTCTCGGCCCTGGGCGTCGGCAGCTCGATCAGCTGGCGGCGCGACGTCGCCTCGCGATTTTCCATGTAGCGGCCCAGCGTGCGCTGGCGCGTGTCGAGGTCCAGCGCGGCCACGCGGCGCCCGGCGGCGGCCAGCGCCACGGCGACATGCACCGCCGTGGTCGACTTGCCGGAACCGCCCTTCTCGTTGGCGAATACAATCAGGTGGGCAGCGGCGGCCATGCGTGTCGGGTTCCCTGCTCTTGATTCCGCCCGCGGCGGCCCCCAAAGACGCCCCGGACGATCCGTCCAGCGCTTATCGGAGGTTCCCTGCCCGTGCAAATCGTTCGTACCGTCGCCGCGCTTCGCGAGGCCGTGGCCGAGCTTCGGGCCGATGGCGGCCGGGTGGCGCTGGTGCCGACGATGGGCGCGCTCCATGCCGGGCATCTGGCGCTGGTGGCGGAAGGCCGCGCGCGTGGCCCGCATGTCGTCGTCTCGATCTTCGTCAATCCCACCCAGTTCGGCCCGAACGAGGATTTCGATGCCTATCCCCGGCGCGAGGCGGCCGATGCCCGCCTGCTGGAGGATGCCGGCGTCGCCATCCTCTGGGCGCCGACGGTGGAGGAGATGTATCCCCAGGGCTTCGCCACCTCCATCACCGTCGCCGGCATCACCGAGGGGCTGGATGGCGCCGCCCGGCCCGGCCATTTCGATGGCGTCGCCACGGTGGTGAACAAGCTGTTCGCGCAGGTCCGCCCCGATGTCGCGCTGTTCGGGGAAAAGGATTATCAGCAATTGGCGGTGATCCGGCGGATGGCCGCCGATCTCGATACCGGGGTGGAGATCGTCGGCGTCCCCACCCAGCGCGACGATGACGGCCTCGCTCTCTCCTCGCGCAACGCCTATCTCCAGCCCGAGGAGCGGCAGGCCGCCCGCGCTCTGCCCCGCGCGCTGGGCGAGGCGTCGGCCGCGATCGCCGCCGGCGGCGATGTCGCCCAGGCGCTGGAGGTCGCGCGCGGCCGGCTGACGGACGCGGGCTTCGCGCCGATCGATTATGTCCTGCTCTGCGATGCCGCGACGCTGGAACCCCTGTCCCGCGCCGATCGCCCGGCCCGGCTGCTCGCCGCCGCCAGGATGGGCCGCACCCGCCTGATCGACAATCTCGAAGTCCCGGCGGCGTAAAGATCGCGGCTTATCTTGGCGCCATCTTTCCCGCTATTTCCGCCGATCGCGCGTTAACCATTTATTTCTTCCTCTCATGACACTCCTTGTCCGGTGAAGAACCGGCAGGGGGCCGAAATGGGACAAGTTCTGAAAAGCGTGGACGCGCTGCTCGAAAGCCGGCTGGCGCAGGCGGCCAACGGCAATCCCCGCGCCTGCTTCGATCTCGGCATCGCTTATTCCACCGGCGCGGCCGGGGTGGAGGTCGATCTCGTCGCGGCGCATAAATGGTTCAACCTCGCGGCGCTGGGCGGCCATGCCGAGGCCCAGGCCTGCCGCGCCGAGATTTCCGAGGACATGACCGCGCGCGAGATCGCCGAGGCCCAGCGCCAGGCCCGCGCCTGGCTGCAGCTCACCATCCGCCAGGCGGCGTGATGCTTTCAGGCGCCGCCAGCTGACCCGTCAGGCATCCGCCCAGCGGCGGAGCAGGTTGTGATAGACGCCGGTCAGCCGGATGATCGCCGGGTCGTCCTGCCCGCGATCGGCGGCCACCGCCTGGATCGAGGTGTCGAGGTCGAACAGGGTGCGCCGGGCGCCGTCGTCGCGCACCATGCTCTGGATCCAGAAGAAGCTCGCCACCCGCGTGCCGCGCGTGATCGGCTCCACCCGATGCAGGCTGGAGGCCGGATAGAGGATCATGTGCCCGGCCGGCAGCTTCACCGCCTGCACGCCGAACTGGTCCTCCACCACCAGCTCGCCGCCGTCATAGCTGTCCGGATCGGCGAGGAAGAGCGTGGCCGAAAGATCGCTGCGGATGCGGAAGTCGGTGCCGCGCTGGATGCGCACGGCATTGTCGATATGGGTGCCGAAGGTTTGCCCCGGCCCATAACGGTTGAACAGGGGCGGGAACACCTTGAGCGGCAGCGCGGCCGCCACGAACAGCGGCGACCGGCCGAGCGCGTCGAGGATGATGGCGCCGGCCTCGCGCGCGGCGTCCGAATCCTCGGGCAGCTGCTCGTTCTGCTTGGCGAGCGCAGATTGCCGGCCGGAGGTGACGTTGCCGTCCACCCATTGGGCCGCATCGATCAGCGCGCGCACCCGCGCCAGCGCGCCCGCATCCAGCAGGTCGGGAATGGCGATCATCATAGGGAATTGGGCATCATCAGGAATGGGGCATCATCGAGGGATAGGCTCTAGCTCTTGAGGACGAAGGGGATTTCCACCACGCCCCGCACCATCATCGGCTGGCCGCCGCGCATGGTGGGGGACCAGCGCCATTGCCGCACCGCTTCCAGCGCCGCCTTGTCGAGCCGTTCGAACCCGCTCGACGTCTGCACCGAGATATCGGCCACGGCGCCGTCCGTGCCCAGCAGCAGCGCCAGCACCACCGTGCCCTGTTCCTTGCGCCGCCTACATTCCACCGGATAGCGCGGCGCCTTGAAGGAAATCATGTTGGACGAAAGGTCGCCCGCGCTGATCGGCGCTGCGGAAGGCGCCGCCGGGGCCGCCTTGGGCGCCACGATCACCGATTGCGGCGGCGGCGGCGTCGCCGTCGTCACCACAAGCGGCGGCGGGGCGGGTGTCTTCACGATCGGCGCGGGCGCCACGATCACGGGCTCGATCGGCTTTACCGGCTCCACCTTCTGCTCGGGCGGCGCGGGCGGCGGCGCGGGCGGCTCGGCCAGCAGCTCCACCACCAGCGGCGCGGTCTTGATCCGCTTCACCGGGATGACGTTCATCTGGATCAGCGCGGTGAACAGCGCCGCATGCACCAGCGCCACCGCGCCGATCGCCGGCCAGTTGGCCCCGCTGCGCGCGCCGTAGCGGGCGGGGGCCGACTCGATCGCCGCCTCGGCCTCGGCCGGCGGCGGATCGATCGGGAAGCTCGCATGGAACACGGCCTCGCGGCGGGCCTCGCCGGCATCGCGCAGGGAAACCGTGTGCATTCGCCTCACCTCGCCACCGCCCCCTTGCGGGCGATCCAGACACATTCTGACATGTGCCGGTAGCGCGAATACTATTGCGGATCAATCGCAAGAATCGAAGGGAAGGCTGCTATTCGGTATAAAGCCGGCCCTCGCCGAACCGTTCAGCCGGTCGCGATCCCCTTCAGGCGATAGAGCAGGTCCAGCGCCTCGCGCGGCGAAAGCGCATCGGGCTGGATCGCGTCCAGCGCCTCGCGCAGGGGATCGGCGGCGGGTTCGGGCGCCTGGGCCGCGGCGGCGAACAGGGGCAGGTCGTCCAGCCCCGCCGCGATGCCGCCGGTCGCCGCCCGGCCGCTTTCCAGCTTGGCCAGCACCGATTTCGCCCGCGCCAGCACGGCGGGCGGCAGCCCGGCCAGCTTGGCGACGGCGATGCCGTAGCTGCGGTCCGCCGGCCCGTCGGCCAGCTCGTGCAGCAGCACCAGATCGCCCTTCCACTCGCGCGCGCGGACATGGTGGAGCGATAGCGCGTCCAGCCGCTCCGCCAGCCGGGTCAGCTCATGATAATGCGTAGCGAACAGGCAGCGGCAGCGGTTCATGTCGTGCACCGCCTCCACCACCGCCCAGGCGATGGCCAGGCCGTCATAGGTGGATGTGCCGCGCCCCACCTCGTCCAGGATCACCAGCGATCGTTCGGTCGCCTGCGCCAGGATGGCGGCGGTCTCGACCATCTCGACCATGAAGGTCGATCGCCCGCGCGCCAGATTGTCCGATGCGCCCACCCGGCTGAACAGCCGGTCCACCAGCCCCAGCCGCGCGGACGTCGCCGGCACATAGCCGCCGGCCTGCGCCAGCACCGCGATCAGCGCGTTCTGGCGCAGGAAGGTGGATTTGCCGCCCATGTTCGGGCCGGTGACCAGCCACAGCCGCCGGTCCGGCTCCAGCCGGCAGTCATTGGCGACGAAGCGTTCGCCCGTCGCCGCCACCGCCGCTTCCACCACCGGATGCCGCCCGCCCTCCACCGCGAAGCAGGGCTCGTCGGCAAAGGCCGGCCGGCACCAGCCGCCCTCGATCGCCCGCGTCGCCAGCCCCGCCGCCACGTCCAGCCGGGCCAGCGCGTCGGCCGTCGCGGCGATCTCCGCCTTGGCGGCGAGCGCGGCGGCGATCAGCTCCTCCAGATGCGCGGCCTCGGCCGCCAGCGCGTGCGCGCCCGCCTGGCCCACCCGCATCGCCTGCTCGTGCAGGTCCGGCGCATTGAACCGCACCACGCCCGCCAGCGTCTGGCGGTGGGTGAAGCCGGATTCGGGCCGCATCAGCGGATCGGCATGCCTGGCCTGCACCTCGACATGATAGCCCAGCACGCCATTGTGGCGGATCTTCAGGCCGGCGATGCCCGTCTGCTCGCGATAGCGCGCCTCCAGCACGGCGATGGCGCGCCGGCCCTCGCCGCCGGCCGCGCGCAGCTCGTCCAGCGCCGGATCATATCCTTCCGCGATATAGCCGCCCTGCGCGGTATCGATCGGCGGCTGCGGCACCAGCGCGCGGGCGAGCAGGTCGATCAGCGCGCCGTGCCCGCGCAGCCGGGGCAGCAGCGCGTCCATCAGCGCCGGCCGCGCGGCCAGCCCCAGCAGCCGTTCGTGCAGGCCGTGCGCCTCGTCCAGCCCGTCGCGCAGCAGGCCCAGGTCGCGCGGGGAGCCGCGCCCCGCCACCAGCCGGCCCAGCGCGCGGCCGATATCGGGCGCGGCCTTCAGGTTGGCGCGGATCGATTCCCTGAGGCCCCCGTCCTCGACGAAGCGTTCCACCAGGTCCAGCCGCGCCTCGATCGTCGCGCGCTCGGCCAGCGGCGCGCCGATGTCGGCCGCCAGCATCCGCGCGCCCGCGCCGGTGACGGTGCGGTCCACCGCGTCCAGCAGGCTGCCCTTGCGGCCGCCGCCCTGCGCCTGTGTCAATTCCAGGCTTTCGCGGGTGGCGGCGTCGATCAGCATATGATCGGCCGGCTGGCGGCGCGCGGGCGGCTGCAGGAAGGGCAGCTTGCCCTGGCCCGCCCGGTCCAGATAGGCGATCAGCCCCGCCGCCGCCGCCAGTTCCGCCCGGCCGAATCCGCCATATCCGTCCAGCGTCGCCACGCCGAACAGCGCCTTCAGCCGCGCCTCGCCGGCCGCGCTGTCGAACAGGCGGGGCTCCTGCGGGATGGCGTCCGCCGGGGCGCCGGCCATGCCCTCGGGCACGATCGTCTCGGCCGCCGCCAGCCGGGCAAGCTCCGCGTCCAGGCTGCCTTCGGCGATCGCCGCCAGCTCGAACCGGCCGGTGGAAATGTCCGCCGCCGCCAGCCCGGTGCGCCCGCCGGCCTCGGCCAGCGCCACCAGCCAGTTGGCGGCGCGCGCGTCCAGCAGCGCTTCCTCGGTCAGCGTGCCGGCCGTCACCACGCGGATGATCGCGCGGCCCACCAGCGCCTTCGATCCGCCGCGTTTCTTGGCCTCGGCGGGCGTCTCGGTCTGGTCGGCGATGGCGACGCGGTGGCCGGCCTTGATCAGCCGCGCCAGATAGCCTTCGGCGGAATGGGCCGGCACGCCGCACATGGGCACGCCGTCCCCGCGCGATGTGAGCGCTATATCGAGGCACGCCGCCGCGATCTTCGCATCGTCGAAGAAAAGTTCGAAAAAATCCCCCATGCGGTAGAAGAGCAGGCAATCCCGCGCTTCCGCCTTCAGGGCGTGATACTGGGCCATCATCGGCGTCTGCGCCGTGGGTTCCGTAACGGTTTCATTGGTTCCGCGAGCCATATCGGCGCTGATAGCGGCTTGTCCCCAAGCCGGCCATGCCCCAAAAGGCCCTTCAGAGCCTGCGTCGGTATTGTCCGGCAGGATAGTGAGAGATTCTTCGTGCCCGGCGCGGGCATCCGCCCGCCTGCCCGACCCGGACCGGTTTCGACACAGGCTCCCGAAAGAGCATGCGACAACCGGTGTCCCAAGGAGCAGCACGACGATGAGTGAAGGCAGCAACGTCCAGTTTTCGGAGCGCGAAGCGCTGCTGTTCCACTCGCACGGCCGCCCCGGAAAGATCGAGATCGTCGCCTCCAAGCCGATGGCGACCCAGCGGGACCTGAGCCTCGCTTATTCGCCGGGCGTCGCCGTGCCGGTGCGCGCCATCGCCGAGGACCCGGCGACCGCTTATGATTATACCGCCAAGGGCAATCTCGTCGCCGTCATCTCCAACGGCACCGCCATCCTCGGCCTCGGCAATCTCGGCGCGCTGGCGTCGAAGCCGGTGATGGAGGGCAAGGCGGTGCTGTTCAAGCGCTTCGCCGACGTCGATTCGATCGATATCGAGGTCGCGACCGAGGACGTCGAGAAGTTCGTGGACGCGGTCGCCCTGCTCGAACCCAGCTTCGGCGGCATCAATCTGGAAGACATCGCCGCCCCGGGCTGCTTCATCATCGAGCAGGCGCTGCGGGAACGGATGAACATCCCGGTCATGCATGACGACCAGCACGGCACCGCGATCATCGCGGCGGCCGGCCTCATCAACGCCTGCCACCTCACCGGCCGCGACATCCGCGACATCAACGTCGTCGTGAACGGCGCCGGCGCCGCCGCGATCGCCTGCGCCGCGCTCATCAAGTCGATGGGCGTGCCGTCCGATCGCGTCATCATGTGCGATCGTTCGGGCGTGATCTACCAGGGCCGCGAAACCGGCATGGACCAGTGGAAGTCCGCCCATGCGGTGAAGACGGACAAGCGCACGCTGGCCGAGGCGATGGTCGGCGCGGACGTGTTCCTCGGCCTGTCGGCGGCCGGCGCGCTCAAGCCGGAAATGGTGAAGACGATGGCGGACAAGCCGATCATCTTCGCCATGGCCAATCCCGATCCGGAAATCACCCCGCCCGAAGCCAAGAAGGCGCGGCCCGATGCGATCGTCGCCACCGGCCGGTCGGATTATCCGAACCAGGTCAACAATGTGCTGGGCTTCCCCTTCATCTTCCGCGGCGCGCTCGATGTGCGGGCGACCACGATCAACGAGGAGATGAAGATCGCCGCCGCCCAGGCGCTGGCGGAGCTGGCGCGCGAGCAGGTGCCGGAGGAAGTGGCGCTCGCTTATGGTGGCGCGGCGCCGCATTTCGGCAACGACTATATCATCCCCGCGCCGTTCGATCCGCGGCTCATGGAAATCGTGCCGGTCGCCGTCGCCAGGGCGGCGATGGATTCGGGCGTCGCGCGCAAGCCGATCCTCGATCTCGCGGCCTACAGGGAGGAGCTGAAGGCCCGGCTCAACCCCACCACCTCGGTGCTGACGCTGGCTTATGAAGGCGCCAAGGCGCACCCCAAGCGCGTCGTCTTCGCGGAGGCGGAGGAGGAAGTGGTGTTGCGCGCCGCCATCCAGTTCCGCGACGGCGGCTATGGCATCCCCGTGCTGGTCGGCCGCGATGACGTGCCCGAACGGCTGCGCGCGCTCGGCGTCGACAAGCCCGAGGAGTTCGAGCTGCACAACAGCCGCGTCTCGCCGCTGGTGCCCAAGATGGTCGACTATCTCTACCAGCGGCTGCAGCGGCGCGGCTATCTGCGCCGCGATGTCGAGCTGATGGTCAATCAGGATCGCAACATCTTCGGCTCGCTGCTGGTCGCCCTGGGCGAGGCGGATGCGATGATCACCGGCGTCACCCGCACCTATTCGCAGACGATGCGGCAGGTCCGCCGCGTGATCGATCCCGCCGCCGGCCGCAAGCCGTTCGGCATCCACGTCCTCGTCGGGCAGAGCCACACGGTGTTCATGGCCGATACCACGATCACCGAACGGCCGACCGCGGAGGAGCTGGCCGACATCGCCGAGCGCACCGCCGCCGTCGCCCGCAGCATGGGGCATGAACCGCGCGTCGCCTTCCTGTCCTATTCCACCTTCGGCAATCCGTCCGGCAACTGGCTGGAACCGATCCGGGGCGCGGTGTCGCTGCTCGACGAACGCGGCGTCAGCTTCGAATATGAAGGCGAAATGGCGCCGGACGTCGCGCTCAACCCCAAGGTGCAGAAGAATTATCCCTTCATCCGCCTGTCGGGCCCGGCCAATGTGCTGATCATGCCGGGCCTCCAGTCGGCCAACGTCTCGGCCAAGCTGCTGCGCGAGCTGGGCGGCGATTCGGTGATCGGGCCGATGCTGGTCGGCATGGAAAAGCCGGTGCAGATCGCGACCATGGGCGCGTCCGCGTCCGAACTGGTCACGCTCGCGGTGCTGGCCGCCGGCGGCATCGCCCGCTGATCGGCTGGCCCGGCCCGCGCACAGCAAAAAGGGGGCCGTCGAGCCCCCTTTTTCATGCCGCTTGTTCCTTGCATCCCCCGAATCAGGCGCGGGGTGACGGCGCTTCCTAAAAAGCGCGCCGCTTATTGGGGATTGTCGGTCGTGCCGCCGCCCACCGGCGCGCCGACGCCGCCGACCCGGCCGATATTGCCGAACAGCTCGGCGAAGAAGCCGCGATCGCGGCCCAGGGTCGGCGTCTTGTCGCCATTGGGGCTCAGCGTCACCACCTTCTCCAGCCCGCTCTTGTCGACGGCGGTCACGTTGCCCGCCTTGTCGAACCGCACCGCCAGCGTCATCTGCGAAACGGGGCGGGGGCTGGCGAAGGCGAGCTGGCGGGTGTCGCGGCTGATATAATACCAGCTTTCCGCGCCGCCCTTGTCGAACTGCCCGGCGAAGCTCGGCCGGCCCAGCGTCTTCGACACCGAATCCTTGTTGTCGATGCCCGGCTGCACCGAATCGATCAGGGTCGCATCGACCACATAGCCCTTATGGTCGCGGATGCGCGCGCAGCCCGCGGTCGCCAGCACGGTCAGTGCCAGGGCCGCCGTTCCGAGGCGCGAAAGCGTAAGCGACATAATAAGGCATCTCCTGATCGGCGCATCTGCGGGCGGCCCATGCGCGGGCGCGCTGCCGAATGCCATTGCATCGGCGCCCGCCCGCCTCAATATGCGGGGAAGCCGTGCCGACGCAAGCGCGGCGAGACAGACCGGAAAGTGCCTGCCCTCGTGTCCATCCTCCGCCGCCTCTTCCCCGAACGCGATCAGCGCGCGCCCTATCGCCCGCTCTACGATGCCATCGTCGCCGAAGCCCGCCAGCCCGCCTGGTATCTGGAAGGCGGCGCGCCCGATACGGTGGACGGCCGGTTCGACATGGTGGCCTTGGTGCTGGCGCTGGTGCTGATCCGGCTGGAGGCGGAAGGCGTGCCGGGCCGGCTGCCCTCCACCCTGCTCACCGAATTGTTCGTGGACGACATGGACGGCCAGCTCCGCCAGATCGGCGTCGGTGATGTCGTGGTCGGCAAGCATGTCGGCCGGATGATGAGCGCGCTCGGCGGCCGCATCAGCGCCTATCGCGCGGCGCTGGCCGATGGCGGGCCTTTGGCGGACGCGCTCGGCCGCAATCTGTGGCGCGGGGCGCCCCCGGCCGATACCGGCCCCGCCGAGGCCCGCGTCCGCGCCCTCTACGCCGCGCTCGCCGCCATGCCGGCCGATGCCCTCTATGCCGGCGGGATGCCCAGGCTGTGACGACCGCGCCCGAATTCGCCCGCCCCATCCGCTTCGATTCGATCGGCGAGGCGGAACGCGCCGTCGATCTGGAGGCGACGCCGGAAGAGCGCGCCGCGCTCGCCCGCCGCTTCGGCCTGATCGCGCTCGATCGGCTGGTGGCCGAGGCCCGCCTTCACCGCCAGGGCCAGGCCGTCCTGGCCGAAGGCCGGCTCGCCGCCGAGGTGCAGCAGGCCTGCGTCGCGACCGGCGAGCCGGTGCCGGCCGCGATCGACGAATCGTTCCGCCTGCGTTTCGTGCCGGAGGCGGAGATGTCCGCCGAAGGCGACGAGATCGAGCTTTCCGAGGAGGATTGCGACACCATCCCCTTCGACGGCGCCCTGATCGACATCGGCGAGGCGGTGGCCGAGACGCTGGCCCTCGCGCTCGATCCCTTCCCGCGCAGCCCCGATGCCGCCGCCACGCTCAAGGCGGCGGGCGTGCTGCTGGAAGGGGAGGAGGAAACCGGGCCGTTCGCGGCGCTCAAGGCGCTGCGCGACAAGCTGGGCGGCTGAACGGCGGGCGGCACGGGGGGCGAAAAGCGCGTCCGCCCTGCAACAATCGCCACGAATCTGCATGTGCGGGCGCCGCCGCATCTTCCAAAATGCCCCTCCGCGCATTACATCGCGCCCTTGCTGAAAGCCTCGACAGGAGAAACTGCTATACGTCCGCCCATGATGCGCCGCCCGCTGGGGCAGCCGCCGATGCCGCTCAATGGCCCGCGATATAATGAGTTCATCCAGTCGCCCAAGGTGCGGGTGATTGATGAAAACGGCGAGAATCTGGGCGTGATGTACACGCGCGAAGCGATGGAGCAGGCCCAGGAGGTCGGGCTCGATCTGGTCGAGGTCTCTCCCAACGCCGATCCGCCCGTGGCCAAGTTCCTGGACGTGGGCAAGTTCAAGTACGAGGCGCAGAAAAAGGCCAACCTCGCCCGCAAGAGCCAGAAGACGCAGGAGATCAAGGAGATCAAGATGCGTCCGAACATCGATGACCATGATTACGACACCAAGATGAAGAAGGTGTTCGAGTTCATCGAGGAAGGCGACAAGGTGAAGGTGACGCTGCGCTTCCGCGGGCGCGAGCTGGCGCACGGCCAGCTCGGCATGCAGGTGCTGCAGCGCGTCCAGGCCGACACCAACGAAGTGGCCAAGGTGGAACAGTTCCCCCGCATGGAAGGCCGCCAGATGCTGATGGTGCTGGCGCCCAAATAAGGGCGGGTTTTTCCTCACCTTCACTCATTTTCCGGCCGTCATCCTGACGAAGGCATGTCCCGGGCGAAGTCACGGGGGTCAGGATCCATTGCCGCTCCGGCCGTTATCGGGCGCTGCGGGCAATGGATGCTGAATCAAGTTCAGCATGACGGTGGATGGGCGGCGAATAATGCGGCGAGCCCCCACGGCCCGCTTGCGTCCGGCCCCGCTCCCCGCCAAACACGCGGGCATGCGTAGAGGCCATCGTCCATCCGCGCCGGCTTCGGGCCGGCCCCGTTTCTGGGGGCGCCATGCGGTTATCGCCGCGCTCGCCAATCCCGATCGCACCGTCCGCCGCATGTGGGGCACGCGGGAGGCGCTGGCCGCGCTCGATGTGCCGCCCGTCATCCCCCTCACCTTCGCCGATGTCGCCGATCTCGGCCGGCTGGTGCCGTCCGATGCGCCGCATCAGGGGCTGGTGATCGAGGTCGATCCGCTGCCCGATATCTGGCTGGGCGACCTGCTGGAACGCGGGCGCGACGATCGCCGCCCGCTGATCGTGCTCGATCAGGTGACGGACCCGCACAATGTCGGCGCGGTGCTGCGCTCGGCGGCCGCCTTCGACGCGCTCGGCATCGTCACCCAGGATCGCCACGCGCCGCCAGAATCGGGCGCGCTGGCGCGGGCCGCCTCGGGCGCGCTGGAGATCGTGCCCTGGGTCCGCGTCGTCAACCTCGCCCGCGCGCTCGACGAGATCGCCGAGGCCGGCTTCTGGCGGATCGGCCTGAGCGGCCATGCGAAGCAGTCGCTGGGCCAGGCGATCGGCACGGCGCGCGTGGCGCTGGTGCTGGGCGCGGAGGGCGAGGGCATGCGCGCCAATACCGAGGCGCATTGCGACGAGCTTGCCAAGCTGCCGATCAGCCCGCGTGTCGAAAGCCTCAATATTTCCAATGCCGCGGCGATCGCGCTCTATGCAGTGGCGACGCGCGACCAGGGGGATTGATCGATGAAGCTGGCGCGTCTCGCGGTGGCCTTTCTCGCGCCGCTCCTGCTCGCGGCCTGCGTGCTGCAGCCGGGCAAGTTCGCCTCCGCGCTCACCGTCAAGGCGGATCGCAGCTTCACCTTCGCCTATAAGGGCGAGGTGATCGCCATCGATCCGGCGGAGATGATGTCTTCCAGCCTGGCGACATCGTCTTCCGACGACGGGGATGGCGAGGCGGCGGCCGATCGGAAGGCGGAAAAGGCGAAGGAGGCCGGCGAGAACGAGGCCAAGCGCAAGGCGATCGCCGAAGCGCTGATGAAGGAGGAGGGCTATCGCGCCGTCACCTATCTCGGCGGCGGCAAATATCTGATCGACTATGAGATTTCGGGCAAGCTCGATCACGGCTTCGTCTATCCGTTCAATTCGGATGCGGAGGTGCTCTTCCCCTTCATCGCGATCGAGCTGCGCAAGGACGGCCTGGTCCGCGTCTCCGCCCCGGCCTTCGTCGGCTCGACCAAGAAGGCGGGCGGCGCGCCGGGCATGCCGAGCAGCAACGATGCGGTGGACGGCAGCTTCACGCTGACCACCGATGCCGAGATCACCATGCACAATAACGAGGCCGGCGCGCAGCCCGGCCCCGGCGGCATGAAGACGCTCAGCTGGCGGGTGACGCCGATCAGCAAGGACGCGCCGACGGCCGCCCTGCGGCTGGCGCGCTAGGCCCCGGAACGGGGCGTCAGCCCCATTCGGCGGTCGGCCAGCCGCGCTCGGCCGCCAGCCGGCGCAGCCGGTCGTGCGCGTTGACGGCGAAGGGCTCGTCCGCCCATTCCATCACCGGCGCGTCCGAGGCGTGATCCGAATAGAAACGGATGTGGCAGGCCTCGCGCGCCAGCCCTTCGGCGGCCATCCAGGCCTGGATCATCCGCAGCTTGGCCGGGCCGTAATTATTCTCCCCGTCGATCCGCGCCCGGATCCGGCCATCCAGCCCGATCACGCTGTTGGTGGCGATCACGTCGTCGAAGCCCAGCCGTTCGCCGATCGCCTCCGAATAGAGCCGGTAGGATGCCGTCGCCATCACCAGCCGCCGTCCGGCGGCGCGATCGGCGGCGATCTGGGTGAGCGCGCCGGGATGGATGTTGGCCGCCACCGTCCGGTCGGCGAAGCTTTCGGCCACCGGCGCCAGATCGGCCGGCGATATCGCGCGGCCCAGCAGCAGCATGTGGTTGATCTCCTTCAGCCTGCCCCGATCGATCAGCTTCAGCACGTAAGCCAGCATGGACAGCAGCACGATCGGCACGAACAGCAGCCGCCACGGCGCCCGCCGCCGCGCCGCGTGGAGCAGGAAGGGCGTGTAGGTGGCGATCCGCGTGATGGTGCGGTCCATGTCGTAGATGGCAAGCTCGGTCATGTCCGCGCCTTAGAGCCTGTTCGGCCGAGATTGAAGGGTCGCCCGGCCGCGATCGGCGGATGAATCGCCGCCGCCGTCCGCTTCGCTTCGCCCCGCGCGACGGAAAAGAACGCGATCTCCGCGATTTCGCGGGTCAGCTTCCCGGCTTGCCGCGCGGACGATCCTCCCCCATGGTTGTCGGGCATGAGCGACGCTGCGGATTTCACGATAGACGACCAGCGGGTCCTCCGGCTTTCCGGGGAATGGACGCTGGCGCGCCTGGGCGAGGTGCCCCGCCGGATCGAGGCGCTCGATACGCCGCCGGCGCGGATCGACCTCAGCGATGTGCCGCGCATCGACACGGTCGGCGCCTGGCTGGTGCATCGGCTGTCGCGCGACAGCGGCGCCGCGATCGACGGCACCAATGCCGATGCCGCGCAGCTCATCGATCAGGTGGCCAAGGCCGATCAGGCCACCACCGTCCGTGCCGAGCACGTATCGCCCACCACGCGCATCCTTTCCCAGGTCGGCCTGGCCACCGTCACCGCCGGGCAGACCCTGGTCGGGCTGGTCGGCTTCTTCGGCGCGATCCTCATTTCCTTCTGGTCGGTCGTCCGCCATCCCCGCCGGTTCCGGGGCAATGCCGTCACCCGCCAGTTCGAGGTGGTCGGCGTCGACGCGCTCGGCATCATCGGGCTGATGAGCTTCCTGATCGGCATCGTCATCGCCCAGCAGGGGGCGGTGCAGCTCCGCCAGTTCGGGGCGGAGGTGTTCACGATCAACCTGATCGGCCGCATCACCCTGCGCGAACTGGGCGTGCTGATGACGGCGATCATGGTCGCCGGCCGGTCGGGATCGGCCTTCGCCGCGCAGATCGGATCGATGAAGCTCGCCGAGGAGGTGGATGCGATGCGCACCATCGGCATCGCGCCGATGGAGGCGCTGGTGCTGCCGCGCGTGATCGCCACCGTGGTGCTGATGCCGCTGCTGGGTTTCTATGCCTCGCTGGTCGCGATCGTGGGCGGCGGCATCCTGTGCTGGATCTCGCTCGATATCCCGCCCGCCACCTATATCCAGCGCATGCGCGAGGTGGTGCCGATGACCGATCTTTGGGTCGGCCTGGTCAAGGCGCCGGTGTTCGGCGCGATCATCGCCATGGCGGGATGCTTCCAGGGCATGCAGGTGCAGGGCAATGCCGAGGAAGTGGGCCTGCGCACCACGGCGGCGGTGGTGCAGGCGATCTTCCTGGTGATCGTGCTCGACGCCTTCTTCGCGGTGTTCTTCTCGTCGATCGGATGGATCTGATGGCGGGGGAGGATGACATCGCCATCCGGGTCGAAGGGCTGAAGAACGCCTTTGGCGATCAGGTGGTGCACGAGAATCTCGATCTCGAGGTCCGGCGCGGCGAGATCATCGGCGTCGTCGGCGGATCGGGCACGGGCAAGTCCGTGCTGATGCGATCGATCATCGGCCTCCAGCGCCCGGAAGCCGGCGAGGTGACGGTGTTCGGCGTGCCGATGACGGGCGAATCGCTCCACACGCCGGAGGCCGAGGCGATCCGGCGGCGCTGGGGCGTGCTGTTCCAGAACGGCGCGCTTTTCTCCACGCTCACCGTGGCCGAGAATGTGGAAGTGCCGCTGCGCGAATATTATCCCGCGCTCGATCAGGAATTGCTGGACGAGATCGCCGGCTACAAGATCGTGATGTCGGGCCTGCCGGTCGATGCCGGTCCCAAATTCCCGTCGGAGCTTTCGGGCGGCATGCGCAAGCGCGCCGGGCTGGCCCGGGCCCTCTCGCTCGATCCCGAGCTTCTGTTCCTGGACGAGCCGACGGCCGGCCTCGACCCGATCGGCGCGGCCGCCTTCGACGAATTGCTGCACGATCTCAGCAGGACGCTGGGCCTCACCGTGTTCCTCATCACCCACGATCTCGATACGCTCTATGCGATCTGCGATCGGGTGGCGGTGCTGGCCGATCGCCGGGTGATCGCGGTCGGCACCATCCCGGAACTATTGGCGTTGGACCATCCGTGGATTCAGGAATATTTCAACGGGCCGCGTGGAAGGAACGCCGCGCAATCCGCGGAGCGGGCCGGAACGGGGAGAGACTGACGAATCATGGAGACCCGTTCTAACCACGTCCTGGTCGGCAGCGTCGTGCTGGCGCTGCTCGCCGCCGTGCTGCTCTTCACGGTATGGCTCGCGCGGCTTTCCGGCGCGAACGAGCATGAGTTCGACATCTTCTTCAAGCAGTCGGTCGATGGCCTGGCCAAGGGCACGGCGGTCACCTTCTCGGGCGTGCCGGTGGGGCAGATCAAGGAAATCGTGCTGATGCCCGATCAGCCGGAATTCGTGCGCGTGCGGATATCGGTGAAGGGCGACGTGCCGATCCTGCAGGGCACCACCGCCACGATCAGCGGCGTCGGCTTCACCGGGGTCAGCCAGATCAACCTCGACGGCGCGATCCGGGGCCAGCCGCCGATCGCCTGCCCGGATGACGATCGCAGCGCCCAATGCCCCTATGGCCGCCCGGTGATCCCCACCAAGCCCGGCACGCTGGGCGAGCTGCTCAACAGCGCCCCCCAGCTCATGGAGCGGCTGTCGACGCTCACCGAGCGGCTGGGCGAGCTGGTGAACGACAAGAACCAGAATTCGGTGGCCCACATCCTCGCCAATCTCGAACGGCTGAGCGGGTCGCTCGCCGATCGCGGGCCGGAATTGCAGGGCGTGCTGGCGGACAGCCGCGTCGCCATCCGCCAGGCCGGCGACGCGGCCGAGCAGATCGGCGCGCTGGCCAGCAGCACCAACGGCCAGCTCCAGCCCATCGCCGCCGATCTGCGCCGCACCGTCCAGTCGGCAGAGCGCAGCATGGCGGAGCTGGAAGGGGCGATCGGCGATGCCCGGCCGGGCCTCAAGGCCTTTTCCACCCAGACGATCCCCGAGGTCGGCCAGCTCGTCCGCGATCTGACGGAGATGTCGGAGGCGCTGACCGGCGTCGCCAACAAGCTCGATCGCGGCGGCGCGGGCGCGGTGCTGGGGGGCAGCAAGCTTCCGGACTACAAACCGAAATGAGGCGCATGAAACCGCATCCGATCCTGATCGCGGCAGTGCTGCTGCCGCTCGCCGCCTGCGTGCGCATCGGCGAGAAGCCGCCCGCCAGCCTGATGACGCTCACCTCCGCCGCCGCGCTGCCGGCCGGCCCGCCGCGCACGGCGCGCGATGGCCAGGCGGTCGCCGTGCTGGTGCCCAGCGTGCCCCAGGCGCTCAACGTGCTGCGCGTGCCGGTGCAGACGGGGCCGACCGGGCTCGCCTATCTCAAGGATGCGCAGTGGGTGGAGCCGCCCGCCCGCCTGTTCCGCAACCTGCTGGCCGAAACCATCGCCGCGCGCACCGGGCGGCCCGTGTTCGATCTGCGCCAATATTCGCTGGCGCCCGGCATGCGGCTGGCCGGCCGGCTCCAGCAATTCGGGCTGGATGCGGGCAGCGGCGAGGTCGTGGTGATCTACGATGCCACGCTGGCGCGCGGCAACGATGTCGAAACCCGCCGGTTCGAGGCGCGGACGAAGGTGACGCGCGAGGAGCCCGGCCCGGTCTCCGCCGCGCTCAACCAGGGCGCGAACGAGATCGCCGTGCAGGTGGCCGACTGGATCGGCGCCTGATCCGGCCCGCGCCGGACCTTTGGGGCGGCGTGGGGGTGTGTCGGCGAGGAGGCCGACGCTTAAAAGCCCCTCCGTCATTCCCGCGAAAACGGGAATCCATTGTGTCGGAAGCTATCGGCTCAATCGAGCCAACCGCGTCCATGGATTAGCTGCGCTGGCCTCCGGCCCCCGCCTGCGTGGGGAATAACGAGGGAGGGCGTCCGCCCACCCCCGATCCTTGTCACCCGCTGTTGCGCAGCGCCGTGGCGATGGCGTTGATCGAAAGCTGGATGCCTTCGTGGATGCGGGGATCGTCCTCGCCCGCGCGATGGCGCTTCAGCAGCTCGATCTGCAGGTGATTGAGCGGCTCTATATAAGGCAGCCGGAGCCGGATCGATTCGTCGAGCGCCGGGCTCTTTTCCAGCAGCCGGCTCTGCCCGGTGATGTCGAGCAGATTGTCCCGCGTGACATGCCAGCCGTCGCGGATGCGATCGAAGATCGCCTGGCCATGCGCCTGATCCTCGACCAGCGCGACATAATGGCCGGCAATCTCCATGTCGGACTTGGCGAGCACCATTTCGAGATTGGCCAGCGTCGATTGCAGGAAGGGCCAGCCCTCCACCATCTCGGCCAGCAGCCCGCGATCCTCGAACGCCGCCAGCGCCTGGCCCACGCCATACCAGCCGGGCAGCATCACGCGGGCCTGCGCCCAGGAGAATACCCAGGGGATGGCGCGCAGGTCCTCGATCCGGTCGCTCTTGGTGCGGCTGGCGGGGCGCGATCCGATCTTGAGGTCGGCGATCTCGGCGATCGGCGTGAACTGGCGGAAGAAGGTGCGGAAGCCCTCGGTGCCGTAGACGAGGTCGCGATAGGCGTGGAAGGCGGTGTCCGAAAGCTTGGCCATCGCGCCCGCGAACCGTTCATATTCGGCCTCGGCGAGCTGCGGCGGCTCCAGGCTGGCCAGCAAGGTGGCGGATGCCATGGCCTCCAGATTGGTGACGGCGCTTTCGCGGGTGCCATATTTGGCGGCGATCACCTCGCCCTGCTCGGTGATGCGGATGCGGCCCGCGACCGTGCCGGGCGGCTGCGCGCGGATCGCCATGAAGGATGATCCGCCGCCCCGGCCCACCGCGCCGCCCCGGCCGTGGAACAGCTGCATCGCCGCGCCCGCGCGTTCGAACACCGGCGCCAGCGCCCGGCTCGCCTGGTGCAGGCTCCACACCGAGGTGAGGTAGCCGCCATCCTTGTTCGAATCCGAATAGCCGACCATCACCTCCTGCACGCCGCGCGCGGCGGTGATCGTCGCGGCCTCGGGCAGGGCGAACCAGGCGGTCATCACCTTCGGCGCGTTTTCGAGGTCGGCGATGGTCTCGAACAGCGGCACCACCATGATCGCGGAGGTCGGCGTGTCGCCGGGGACGTAGAGGCCGGCTTCCTTGAGGAGGATATGGACCTCCAGCAGGTCCGACACGCTTTCCGCCTTGGAGATGATGTAGGTGGTGATCGCCTCGGCCCCGTAGCGGGCGTGCGCCTCGGCCGCGGCGTGGACGATCGCCAGCTCGGACGCGGTCTCGTCCGAATAGGTGACATAGGGGCTGGAAAGCGGGCGGGAACTGGCCAGCTCCCGCCGCAGCAGGGCGACGCGGCCTTCCTCGTCCAGCGCGCGATAATCCGCCTCGACGCCGGCGCGGTTCAGCAGCTCCGCCACCACGCGCTCGTGCACGTCGGCATTCTGGCGCAGGTCGAGCGTGGCGAGGTGGAAGCCGAAGGTCTCGACCGCGCGGATCAGCCGGCCCAAGCCACCGCCGCCCGCCAGCGCGCCATCGCCGTCGCGGGCCAGCGCATGGGCGATTGCGACCAGATCGGCGCGGAAGTCGGCCGGATAGACATAAGGATCGGCATCGGCCGAGGCCGGCGGCCGGGGCGGCTCGCGACCAACCAGCACGCGATAGGTCGCCGCCAGCCGCGAATAGACGCCGGTGATCGCGCGGCGGAAGGGCTCGTCGCTGCGGCTGGGGGAATTGTCGCCGCTGCGCTCGGCCAGCGCGATCACCTCCTCGGTCACGGGCGTCAGCTCGGTCGAGATCGAAAGCTCGGCGCCCAGCCGGTGCAGCAGGTCGAGATAATGGCCGATCACGGTCTCCGCCGCCCGGCCCAGCGCCAGCCGCAGCGAATCGGCCGTCACGTTGGGATTGCCGTCGCGATCGCCGCCAATCCAGCTTCCCGGCTTCAGGAAGCTGGGCGGGCGCTGGCCCAGCGCGCGTTCCCAGCGGGCGTGGAGCGCGGGGATGACGGGCAGGAACACGTCGCGCAGATAGGCGAGCGCGGTCTCCACCTCGTCGGCGACATAGAGCCGCTCGCGCCGCAGCGGCCGCGTCTGCCAGAGCAACGCGATCTGGCGGTAGATCGCCTCCTCCACCAGCTCGCCGCCGTCGGTTTCCGTGCGGCCCATGTCGCGCAGCTTCATCAGCTCGGCGATGTGGTTGCGGTGGTCGATGGTGGACTTGCGCCGCACTTCGGTCGGGTGCGCGGTCAGCACCGGCGCCACCAGCGCCTGCTGTAGCAGCGCCGTCACCCGATCGCGGTCGATCCCCTCCGCCTCCAGCCGCGCGATCGCCTGGGCGACGTCGGCCCCCGGCTCGGCCGCCACGCCCTGCCGGTCCTCGGCCAGGTTGGCGAGCATCGAGAACAGCATGAAGCCGCGCACGAAGGAGATGGTGTCGTCGAGGGTGAGCGCATCCAGCCCCAGCTCGATCGAATCCGGCGCGGCGATGCCGCGATGCCGGTCGACCGAGGCGGACCGGATATATTCCACCCGCCGGAACAGCGCGTCGCCGCCATAGGCCCGGATGACGTCGCCGAGCAGGCGGCCGAGGAAGCGGATGTCGGGGTTCTGGCGGGTATGGGGGATCGCGATGCGCATGCGGCGACGCTGCAACGCAACAATCGTGGCGTCAATGCCTCGCTTGGCCGAATATCATTGTTTCTTGCGATATTCGGTGAAGGTGCCGAGCGGGCAGGCGCCATATTGGATCGGCGAGGGCGGATCGATCACGGTGACGAGATCGAGGTTGCACAGATTGCCCGTGGTGATGCGGGTGACGAGCGCGCGGTCCTTGCGCAGCCCGGTGCAGCGTCCGCCGGCGGGCTGGTTCACATAGAGCCGGTTGGACGTGATCTCGTAGATGATCGCGGTCGGATCGATGATCCGGCTGCTGCGCACCTGGCTCAGCGGGATGCAGTTCGCCGTGCCGACGGGCTCATAGCCGGCAAGCGCCTTCTGGGCGGCTTCGCTCAGCGGAGCGTCGGCCTTGCTGTCGGCGGCATAGGCGCAGCCGCCGATCGTCATGGATGCGGCCAGGGCGGCGACAAGATGGAGGTTGCGCATTGGTCTGTCTCCCGGATCCCATCCCCTGATGGCGCGCATCATAGCATGGGCTGGGCTGACTGTTTTGAAAATCCGGCTTACGCCGGATTTCGGCGGCACCGGCCCGCTCCCCCACCCGGCCGCCCATTAAGATACTGCCGTTGGGCAGCCGGTGGGGGAGCGGGCCGGTGCGGCGCTGACAAGCCCTCAGCCCCGGAACGAATCCTTGGCGGCGCGGCGTTCGGCCAGCTCCTCGATCGATGTGGCCCGCATGAAGGGGTTGGTGGCGCGTTCCAGCGCGATGGTGGTTGGCACGGTCGCCTCGCCCCGGGCGCGCAGGGCGTCGACTTCGGCCATGCGCCGGGCGATCGCTTCATTGCCCGGTTCCGCCGCCAGCGCGTAGCGTCCGTTGGACTGGGTATATTCGTGCGCGCAATAGACGGCGGTGTCGTCCGGCAGCGCCTCCAGCTTGCGCATGTTGGCGAACATCTCCGCTGCCGTGCCCTCGAACAGCCGGCCGCAGCCCATGGCGAACAGCGTGTCGCCCACGAACGCGGCCTTCGCCGCCGGCATCAGATAGGCGATATGGCCCGCCGTATGGGCCGGCACGTCGATCACCCGCGCGGCATGGCCGCCGAGATGGACGACATCCCCTTCCGCCACCAGCCGGTCGAGCGTCGGGATGCGCTCCGCCTCGGCCGCCGGGCCGGTGACGGTGCAGCCGGTGGCCTGCCTGATCTCCGCATTGCCGCCGGTGTGGTCGGGATGCCAGTGGGTGTTCCAGATCTGCGTGATCCGCCAGCCCCGCGCCTCGGCGGCGGCGAGCACGGGCCCGGCGACGGCGGGGTCGATCGCCGCCGTCTCACCGCTTTCGCCGTCATGGACCAGCCAGACATAATTGTCGGTCAGCACGGGGATGCGGGCGATCTCGATCATAGCTGCCAGCCTGCATCGGTCCGGCCGAGCAGCGCAAGCGCATCCGCCGCGAGATGCTCGGTCAGCGTCCTTGCCGGCAGCGGCCGGCCGATCCGTGCCGCCTGCCCCGCCCAGCAGGGGCCGAAGCCCTCGGGATCGGCGGTGCGCAGCCGCGCCAGCGCCGTGGAGGCATAAGGGAAGCGCGGCGCCTCCTCGCGGATCGGGCCCAGCGCTTTCATCAGCCGGTTGGGAATGCCGCGGGCGAGGCCGCCGCTGAACAGGTTGGTGAAAAGGCTATGCTCGGCCGCCTCGCTCGCCAGCAGGTCGCGGTGCGGCTCATGGATCAGGCTTTCCGGGCAGTGGAGATAGGCGCTGCCGATCTGCACCGCGCTCGCGCCCAGCAGCAGGGCGGCGGCGATGCCCCGGCCGTCGGCGATGCCGCCCGCCGCGATCACCGGCACGTCGACCGCGTCGGCGACCTGCGGCACCAGCGCCATCAGCCCCATCTGCGCCGCCGGGTCCTCGCCCAGGAAGCGGCCCGCATGGCCGCCGGCTTCCCAGCCTTGCGCGATCACCGCGTCCACGCCGTGCGCCGCCAGCCAGCGCGCCTCGGCCACGCTGGTGGCGCTCGCCAGGATCAGCGCGCCGGCGCCACGCGCGCGGTCCATCAGCGGGGGATCGGGCAGGCCGAAGTGGAAGCTGACGATCTCGGGGCGCAATTCCTCCACCAGATCGGCCATCGGGGCGTCGAACGGCGCGCGCAGCGGCGGTGGCGTGGTGGGCGGGCCGACATGGAATTCGGCGTAGAAGGGCTCCAGCAGCGCCCGCCACGCGCTGTCGTCGGGTTCGGCGCCCAGCCGGTGGCAGAAGAAGTTGAGGTTGATCGGGCCGGCGGCTCGCGCGCGCAATTCGCTATACTGGCTGCGCAGCGCGCCGGGGGAGAGCATGGCGCAGGGCAGGGTGCCCACCGCGCCGCCGGCCATGGCGCCCGCCGCCAGGCCCACCCCGCCGGCGCCCGCCATGGGCGCCAGCAATATGGGGTGGGCGGACCCCAATCGTTTCAGGAAGGAGGCGCGGGTTACCATGTCCCCGTATTGGGCATCGAGGCCCAGGGCTCCTGCTGCGGCAGATGGCCGTCCTGGAGCAGCTCGATCGAGATATTGTCCGGCGTGCGGACGAAGGCCATGTGGCCGTCGCGCGGCGGGCGGTTGATCGTCACGCCGGCGTCCATCAGCCGCTGGCAGGTCTCGTAGATATTGTCGACGCGATAGGCGAGGTGGCCGAAATTGCGGCCGCCGTCATAGCCGCCCTTCTCGTCCCAATTGTGGGTCAGCTCGACCTGGGCCTCCTCGTCGCCCGGCGCGGCGAGGAAGATCAGGGTGTAGCGCCCCGCCTCATTTTCCATGCGGTCCACTTCCCTGAGGCCCAGCAGCTCGAAGAAGCGGATGGTCGCGTCCGGGTCGGACACGCGGATCATGGTGTGCAGATATTTCATCCTGCCTATCCTAGGCGCGGATGCCCGCCGGTTGAAGGGGAAAGCGGCGGATGCCCGCAGGCTTCCGCCCGAATCGAATCGCGGGAAAGGCCGCCGGCACCCCTCGCCGCCCGCGTTCAGGTCGTTCGTCGGTGGCTTTTGCATGTTCGTCGCAATCGCGGGGAATTGGTAGAGCGAAGGGGCGCTCCGGTCGAACCTGTAATGCGTGCGAAGCCAGCTTTCCGTAGGGAAAATGCATGGCGACGGGGCAGTCCGTTCACCGTCTCCAACAGGATCGCAAATCCGGCCGAAAGGCCCTGTATCGGTTCGAAGGAGAGTTACCATGTTCACGCGTTTCACCCGCTCCGCTCTTTTAGGCAGTCTTGGTGCCGTGGTTGCTTCCGCGACGCTGCTGGCGGCTCCCGCCTCCGCCCAGAGCGAACCCCGCACCGCCGTCGTCCGCTACGGCGATCTGGATCTGAACTCGAGCGACGGCGTCGCCGCCCTCGACAGCCGCGTCCGCCGGGCCGTCGCCAATGTCTGCGGCGTCGGTGACTCGCAGACGCTCACCGAAATCGCCCAGTCGCGCAAATGCGCCCGCACGGCGATGAACGAAGCCAATGGCCGGGTCCAGTTCGCGGTTGCCGCCGCCCGGTCCAAGCAGGGCTATGCCAGCAACGATGTTACGGTGAAGACGCCGGCCCGCTGATCAGCCCGTCACACGGAATATCGCCGGCGCAGAACTGGAAATCAGTCCCTTCCACGGCGTCTGCGATGCGCCCCCGGGGTTCCCTTGCCCCGGGGGCGCTTATTCATGGGCCCGTGCCGGCTGGAAACCGGCCCTCAGCGCCCCGTGATCGCCTTGGCGGCCTGCAGATAGGTGCGGCCGATCCGCACCTCGGTGCCGTCGGCCAGGTCGGCATGCCACACGCCCAGCCCGTCGTGGCGCAGCTTGGCGATATGATCGCGGCGGACGATGGTCGATCGGTGCAGGCGGATGAAGCGGTTGGGGTCCAGGCGCCGTTCCAGTTCGCTGATCGTCTGGTGCAGCAGGAAGCTGCGCTGGCCGATATGCAGCCGCATATAATCGCGCTCCGCCTCGATCCGGTCGATATCGGCGGCGGCGACGCGGATCATCTCCGATCGGTGCGGCACCCAGAATTCCTCGGTCCAGCCGGTCGGCTGCGGCTTTTCCGTCGGCGGCTGGCGCAGTTTCTCGTGCACGCGGGCGACGGCCTTGCTCAGGCGCTCGCCAGAGACCGGCTTCAGCAGATAATCGACCGCCGCCACGTCGAAGGCGGCGACGGCGAACTGGTCGAAGGCGGTGCAGAAGATGATCGCCGGCCGGTCCGCCTGCTTTTCCAGCGCCTGCGCCACGCCCATGCCGTCCAGCCCCGGCATGGCGATGTCGCACAGCAGCAGGTCCGGCTTCAGCGCCTCCACCAGCCGCAGCGCGGCCTCGCCGTCGCTGGCCGTGCCGACAAGGTCGATGCCGTCGGTCTGGGCGCAGAGGATCTGCAGCCGCTCGATCGCCAGCGGCTCGTCATCGACGATCAGCGTGCGGAGCGCGCGTTCGGGCGCGGTATCAGCAGCCATGGCGCGACAGCGGCAGGAACAGGGTTACGGCGAAGCCGCCGCCCGGCAGCGGCCCCCAGCGGCAGCTGCTGTCGCTGCCGAAGCGGGCGGCCAGCCGTTCGCGCACGTTGCGCAGGCCCACGCCCGTGCCGCCGTTCATCTCATTTTCCGGCATCGGGTCCCCATCATCCTCCACCGTCAGCACCAGCCCGTCCGAATCCTCGCGGGCCTTGATGCGGATCGTAACCGGACGGCGCGCACGCGAAACCCCATATTTGACGGCATTCTCGACCAGCGGCTGGAGGATGAGGCCCGGCACGCATGCGGTGCGCAGCGGATCGGGCACCTCCACCTCCACCTTCAGCCTGTCCGGGAAGCGCACCGCCTCTATGTCCAGATAGAGGCGCTGCAACCGGATCTCCTCGTAAAGCGGCACATCCTCGGTCGGGTCGCCGGTCAGGCTGGTGCGGAAGAAGGTGGAAAGGTTCATGATCATCCGCTCGGCCTCGGCCTTCTTGTCGGTCATCACCAGCGAGGAGAGGGAGTTGAGCGTGTTGAACAGGAAATGCGGGTTCACCTGATAGCGCAGCGCGCGCAACTCGGCCGATTGGGCGGCGGCGCGGAAGCTCGCCGTCTCGCGCTCCGCCCCGCGCACGGCGGCGGCATAGCAGAGCGCGAGATAGAGGGCGGCCCAGCAGGAGAAGAAGAAGAAGCCATTCGCCCCCTGATCGGCGATCACCATGATCGGCTTCTTTTCCTCGTCGGTCATGTCCTCCTCGTCGCCGCCCACCTGGATGGTCACCTGGCGGCTGGCCGACGGCGCGGGCGGCGACGGCGGGGCGGGCGGTGCCATCACGCCGCCGGGCAAGGCGGGCGGCGCGGCCGGCGCGGGCGGGGCCTCGCCCTTCTCGATGATGACCTTGGTGGTCTTGCGATCATGCTTGCTGGGGAAATGGCGGTCGAGATGCTCGAACGCGATCCAGTTGACCGTCGCATAGGTCAGCGCCGCCGGCACCGCGAGCAGCGCCGCCGCCGCGATCGCATGCTTCAGCGAACGGCCCACCACCCGCCGCAGGATCAGGTAGACGAGGAAGGTGATCCCCATGCTGATCAGGGTGACGACGGCGCGATAGCCGAGCATCACCACCTGATGATCGTAACCCAGCCCGGCACCGCGCAGCGTTATGATCGTGAAATAGAAAAGCCAGAAGCCGACGATGGAGAGCAGGGCGACGCGGTGGCTGATCTGGACCTTGGAAGACTCGTCGTGATCGTTATGCATCGTCCATCTATAACGCTCCCTGCCTTAATCGGGAGTGGCGTGTCGCCGCCGTCCGTCGAACCCGGCCCTACGTTCATCGAAAGTTCAGGTTGAACGCCCCGGTTGCACCGGCGGAACATGCCCCTGTCGCCGCGCGTTTTTGTCCAAACGAGAGGCCGGAATGCGGGCCTTCGGATCGGCCCCGATACGAGCCGGGGCCGTGCTCTCCAACACGAATGGCCGAGAGGATCGGATGATGGACGCACATGGCGGCAAGCCGAGCACGGATGACTATCCCACCACCAAGATCAGGACCGCGCACGATGCGAGCGACGACCGGCGCCTGCGCCGCGATCCATCGGACGAGGACGCCAAGCTGGATGTGGCGCTCGACGAAAGCTTCCCCACCTCCGATGCACCCTCGCTCACCCAGCCCGCCAAGGGCAAGGACCCGGCGCCCTCCTCCGGCTATGACGAGGCGGCCGAACGCAAGCGGGCGGAGAAAGCGAAAGGCTAGGCGGCGCGGAGGAACGATCGGCAGGAAGCCTGCGCTTTGCTTTCGCTTGGAGTAGAAACGGCCCGCCGACATAGCCCAAATCCGTCATTCCCGCGCAGGCGGGAGCCATAGGCCAGCGCAGCTAATCCCCAGCGCAGCTTATCCATTGTGTCGGGCGCTATCGACTCAATCGGGCCAGCCGCCTTCCATGGATGCCCTGCGCGGGAATGACGGATTTGGAATCCCCGCCCCCCGAAAGACGCTCCGCGTCAGGCCGAGGCGGACGGATCAGATGGAAAGCCGCGCCCAGATCGGCAGGTGATCGGACGCGGCCGAGGACCGGGCCGAACGGTGCACGCCGCAGTCGCGCGGCGTGAACTGCCGGTCGATCAGGATGCGGTCGAGGCTGGCGAGCGGGCGGCGGCTGTGGAAGCTGCGGCCCGTGTCCAGCGTGCGGAAGCCGCCGGCGGCGAATTCGGCAAGGCAGCCGCCGGTCTTCGCCCATTCGTTGAGGTCGCCCATCATCACCGTCGGCTGCGGCGCGCGCTCGGCAAGCTGGGCCAGGATGGAGCGCACCTGCCGCCGCCGCCACAGGCCCGAAAGATCGAGGTGCATGCCCACCACCCGGATCGGCCGGCCATGGATGCTGAGGTCCGCCCACACCGCGCCGCGCGGCTCGATCACCGGCAGGTGGATCGGCGCGTGGGCGACGATCTCCACATGGCGCTTCACCAATATCGCATTGCCGTGCCAGCCGATGCCGCCGGGGCGGATATCGTAATCGACGGGCTTGTAGCTGCTATGCTCGGCGATCATGTCCACCGGGATCGCCGAGGTGCGCGATCCGAAGCGCAGGTCCGCTTCCTGCAGCGCCACGATATCGGCGTCGATCTCGTGCAGCACGTTCAGGATGCGGGCCGGATCGCGCCGCCTGTCGGTGCCGACCGCCTTGTGGATGTTGTAGCTGGCGACGGTGATCATCGCCGGCATGGTCAGGCCGCCGTTCCGCCTACGGTGAGCCCCTCGATCAGCAGCGTCGGCTGGCCCACGCCCGCCGGCACCGATTGGCCGCCCTTGCCGCAGATGCCGATGCCCTCGTCCAGCGCCATGTCGTTGCCGATGGCGCGCACCTTGGTCAGCACGGAAGGCCCGTCGCCGATCAGGGTGGCGCCCTTGATCGGCGCGCCGATGCGGCCGTTCTCGATGCGATAGGCCTCGGTGCAGGAGAAGACGAACTTGCCCGAGGTGATGTCCACCTGCCCGCCGCCGAAGCTGGTGGCGTAGATGCCGCTCTTCACGCCGGCGATGATGCCGGCCGGGTCGTCCCTGCCGCCCAGCATGAAGGTGTTGGTCATGCGCGGCATCGGCGCATGGGCGAAGCTTTCGCGCCGGCCGTTGCCGGTGGCGGGCACGCCCATCAGCCGGGCGTTCAGCCGGTCCTGCATATAGCCGACGAGGATGCCGTCCTCGATCAGCACGTTGCGCTGGGTGGGCGTGCCCTCGTCGTCGATGGTGAGCGATCCGCGCCGCCCGGCGATCGATCCGTCGTCCACCACGGTGACGCCGGGCGCCGCCACCCGCTCGCCGATCCGGCCGGAGAAGGCGGAGCTGCCCTTGCGGTTGAAATCGCCCTCCAGCCCGTGGCCGATCGCCTCGTGCAGCAGCACGCCGGGCCAGCCGGGGCCGCACACCACCGTCATCTCGCCGGCCGGCGCCGGCACCGATTCGAGGTTGACGAGCGCCTGGGCCAGCGCCGCGTCGATCGCCCGGTTCCAGTTCGCCTCGGCGAACAGGTCGTCATAGAGATAACGGCCGCCCAGCCCGAAGAAGCCGCTCTCGCGCCGCCCGTTCTGTTCGGCCACGATCGAGACGTTGAGGCGCACGAGCGGCCGCACGTCATGCGCGACGAAGCCGTCGGGCCGGACGATCTCCACCACGCTCCACGATCCCGAAAGCGCCACCGTCACCTGCGCCACGCGCGGGTCGCGGGCGCGGGCGGCCGCGTCGATCTGCTGGCACAATGCCACCTTCTTCGCGAAGGGCACCAGGTTCAGCGGATTTTCGGTGGTGTAGAGCGCGGCGTTGGTGCGGCGCGGCGGCGCGGCCCTGGCGCCCTTGGCCGGATCGAGCAGGGTCATCGTCTCGGCCGCGCGGCGGATCGCCGCCTCGCTGATCTCGTTGGCGTGGGCGAAGGCGGTGGTCTCGCCCGAAACGCCGCGCAGGCCGAATCCCGCCTGCGTGTTGAAATCGGCGGTCTTCAGCCGGCCGTCGTCGAAGCCGAAGCTCTCGGACGCGGCATATTGCAGGTAGAGCTCCCCGTCGTCGCAACCCTTCAGCGCGTCCGCCGTCAGGCGCAGCGCGCCATCGGGGTCCAGCGCATTGTCGCGATAGAGGAAGCGGCGGGGATCGGGGAAGATGCTCATGCCCCCCGATATAGGCATGTCCCCGGCAAAGTCGAAGGGAGGATCAGTGGCCGGAGCCGGCGCCTTTATCGGCCGGGCCGCCGATCAGGATGAAGCGGCGGTCGCAATAGCCGCAATCGGCATAGCCTTTCTCGTCGATCTCGATCCACACGCGCGGATGGCCGAGCGCGGCCCCGCCGGGAATGTCGGAAGCCCCGTCGCAGGCGACGCGGGCGGTGGAGACGCGGACGGATTCGGGCGGCGGCAGCATGGATTTCCCCCTAGCGCAGCCGTGGGCCGCGGTTCAAGCGGTCTGATGCGCCGGAACGGTGGCCGCGCGGGCGGGGTGCACGGTGGTCAGCGTCGCCAGCATCGCGGCCAGCATGGCGGCGGCGGCAAGCGCGCGGCGCGATCGGCGGAGGTGGAGCTGGTGAAACATGCCGCCCATCTGCGCGCGCGCGGGTAAACATCGTGTGAAGGAACATGGTTAGCGGGATGCTCGGGAAAAGGCCGCGAAGGCTCCGGGCCCATCCGCCTGGCACCCGAATCGCCGACTCCCTTTGCGCGCCCGGCTCCGGCCGGCTAAAGCCCCGGCATGACCGAAGCCGCCATCCGCATCATCGATCTCGCCAAAACCTATGCCGGCGGCAAGCAGGCGCTGAAGGGCGTCAGCTTCGATGTGCCGCGCGGCCAGATTTTCGGCCTGCTCGGCCCCAATGGCGCGGGCAAGTCCACCCTGATCAACATCCTGTCGGGCATGGTGAACAAGACCTCGGGCACCGCCGAGATCTGGGGCTTCGATATCGATCGCGACGCGCGCAACGCCAAGGGATCGATCGGCATCGTGCCGCAGGAGATCGTGTTCGATCCCTTCTTCACTCCGCTGGAAACGCTGGAGAACCAGGCCGGCCTCTATGGCGTGCCGAAAAGCCAGCGCCGCTCGATGGAGCTGCTGCGCGCCGTCCATCTCGACGACAAGGCCAATGCCTATGCCCGCTCGCTTTCGGGCGGCATGAAGCGGCGGCTGCTGGTCGCCAAGGCGATGGTCCATTCGCCGCCCGTGCTGGTGCTGGACGAGCCGACCGCCGGCGTGGACGTGGAATTGCGCCAGCAGCTCTGGGCCTATGTGCGCGAACTCAACCGCGGCGGCGTCACCGTCGTCCTCACCACCCATTATCTCGAGGAGGCCGAGGAACTGTGCGATCGCATCGCGATCATCAACCACGGCCAGCTCATCGCCAACGAACCGACGCGCAAGCTCGTCGGCATGGCGCGGGAAAAGGTGGTCGAGGTCACAGTCGATCGCGATCTCGCGACGGTGCCGTCCTCGCCCTTCTTCGACAAGATCGAGCTGAAGGGCGAACGCACCGTCGTTATCACCTATAACAAGGATCGCCTGAACGCCGGCGGCGTGCTGGCGGCGCTGCAGGGCGAAGGCCTCGGCATCGTCGACGTTTCCACCCGCGAGGCCGATCTGGAGGACGTCTTCCTCAACCTCACCCGGGCTGTGAACGGCTGACCCCCGCAAGGCCGCCCGCGCCGCGGCGGGCGGGAAGAGAGCATTGCCTTGACCGATCAGAACCACGCTTTCGATGTCGTCATCATCGGCTCCGGCGCCGCGGGATTGACGGCCGCGCTCAACCTCGCGCCCAGCCATCGCGTGGCGGTCCTCGCCAAGGGCGCGCTTTCGGAAGGGTCGACCGCGCACGCCCAGGGCGGCATCGCCGCCGTGCTGGAACCGGGCGACACGTTCGACGCCCATGTCGAGGATACGATGATCGCCGGCGCGGGCCTCAACAACCGCGCGACCGTGGAATATGTCGTAGAGAACGCGCCCGCCGCGATCGAGCGGCTGGCGGCGCTGGGCGTGCCCTTCAACCCCGGCGAATCCGAACGCTGGCACCTGACGCGCGAGGGCGGGCACAGCCACCGCCGCATCGTCCATGTCGACGATGCGACCGGCTGGGCGGTGCAGCAGGCGCTGGAGGATGCGGCGCGCGATCATCCCAACATCACCCTCGTGCCCGATATGGTGGCGATCGATCTCGCCACCGGGCGGCACGGCCAGCGTTATTCGGGCGAAGGCCATGTCTGGGGCGTCTATGCGCTCAACCGGCGCAACGGCCGGGTGGAGCTGTTCACCGGCCGCGCGACCATCCTCGCCACCGGCGGCGCTGGCCGCGCCTATCTCTATTCCACCGCGCCCAGGGGGGCCACGGGGGACGGCATCGCCATGGCCTGGCGCGCGGGCGCGCGGGTTTCGAACATGGAATTCATGCAGTTCCACCCGACCTGCCTCTACAATCTGGAGGTCAAGAACTTCCTGATTACCGAGGCGGTGCGCGGCGAGGGCGGCCATCTGAAGATCCCGACGACCGGCCACCGCTTCATGCCCGATTTCGATCCGCGCGCCGAACTGGCGCCGCGCGATATCGTGGCGCGCGCCATCGATCATGAGATCAAGCGCCTCGGCCTCGATTATGTCCACCTCGACATCAGCCACATGCCGGCCGATTTCGTGCGCGAACATTTCCCCAACATCTATACCAAGCTGATCGGCCTCGGCATCGATATCACCACCCAGCCCATCCCGGTGGTGCCCGCGCAGCATTATACCTGCGGCGGCGTGGTGGTGGACCTCAAGGGCCGCACCGATCTGCCCGGCCTCTATGCGGCGGGGGAGGTGACGCAGTCGGGCCTGCACGGCGCCAATCGCCTCGCCTCCAACTCGCTCCTCGAATGTCTCGTCTTCGGCGAGGCGGCGGCCGGCCACATCATGCGCCACTGGGATGATCTGCCGGCCCCGCCGCCGATCCGCCCGTGGGACGAAAGCCGCGTCTCCGATTCGGACGAGGAAGTGATCGTCCAGCATAATTGGCGCGAGATCCGCCGCTTCATGTGGGATTATGTCGGCATCGTCCGCACCACCAAGCGGCTGGAGCGCGCCCACCACCGCATCCGCCTGCTCCGCCGCGAGGTGGAGGAATATTATGGCAATTTCCGCGTCACCCCCGACCTGATCGAGCTGCGCAACCTCGTCGACGTCGCCGAACTCATCATCCGCTCCGCCCTCCGCCGCAAGGAAAGCCGCGGCCTCCACTACACGCTCGACTATCCCGACACGCTGATCGACGCGCAGGACACGATTTTGGTGCCGTGATCCCGTCGGGTAGCGACGGCGGCGCGGTCTGCCGCGCTGCCGAAGCGGGCCTTTCCGGGTCGGCCCCAACCGTCATCCCGCGCAGGCGGGAATCCATTGTGTCGGGAGCTATCGGCTCAATCGAGCCAACCGCGTCCATGATTAGCTAGGCTGGCCTCCGGCTCCCACCTTCGCGGGATTGACCGGTTGTGGGGCCATCGGTCCGGAGCCAACAGCCATCGAGAGGATAGGAGTTGGGCGACACGAAGGAATCGTCACCCTGAACTCGTTTCAGGGTCCATCGTGCGACAAGCGATGTCGGCGTAAGCGAAGGATGGATGCCGAGCCAGGGATCCCGAAGGCGTGGCTGAGGCGATCCCTGCTAGGGCCGCCGACTGCCCCGGCGGAACCCACCCCCAGCCCCTCCCTTCCAGGGAGGGGAGAAAGAACGAAGGCTTCTTCCCCGGCTTCCCGGCTCGGGGGTGACGAGGCCGGAGGCGAGATGTCCGTCCGCGCGGCGTGACCCGAGCCAGCCCAGCGTCACGCTGCCCGCCCGCGCCGGTTGCGCTCGCCGCTGTCCTACAGCCCCACCGAGATGCTATGAACGGAAGCGGAAATGGCCGGAATTCGCCATTTTTGGCTCTTTCTCACGATCGATCACGGCCCCTTGCGGGGGAGGTGGAAAAACCGCTCGCAATCCTCAACTTCCTCAACTTCGCCTAAATTTTAGGCAGGATTTTCGGCCTCCCCGACGGCCTCTCCGCTGCGCGATGACGGTGGATGGCGCGGCCGGCTTGGGCTAGACGATTGGCCATGGCTTCCAACCACCTCTATCTCGTCGACGGCTCGGGCTATATCTTCCGCGCCTATCACCGGCTGCCGCCGCTCACCAATCGCCACGGCGTTCCGGCCGGCGCCGTCTACGGCTTCACGACGATGCTGTGGAAGCTGGTCAACGATCTCCACAAGGCAGATGGGCCGACCCATCTCGCCGTCATCCTCGATGCCTCGTCCCGCACGTTCCGCAACGAGATGTATGACGGCTACAAGGCGAACCGCCCGCCCCCGCCCGAGGATCTGATCCCGCAATTCCCGCTGATCCGCGTCGCGACCCGCGCTTTCTCCGTCCCCTGCATCGAGACCGAGGGGCTGGAGGCGGACGACATCATCGCCTGCTATGTCGAGGCCGCGCAGGCCGCCGGCTGGGCGACGACGATCGTCTCGTCGGACAAGGATCTGATGCAGCTCGTCCGCCCCGGCGTCGACATGCTCGATACCATGGCCAACAAGCGCATCGGCCGCGAGGAGGTGATCGAGAAATGGGGCGTGCCGCCCGAGCAGCTCGGCGACGTGCTGGCGCTGATGGGCGACAGCGTCGACAACGTTCCCGGCGTCCCCGGCATCGGGCCGAAGACGGCCGCCCAGCTCATCCAGCAATATGGCGACGTCGAAACCGTGCTCGCCTCGGTGGAGGAGATCCGCAAGCCCAAGCTCAAGCAGTCGCTGATCGATCACGCGGCCAATGCCCGGATGAGCCGCGAGCTGGTCCGCCTGAAATGCGATGCTCCGCTGCCAGAGCCGCTCGACGATCTCGCGCTCAAGGGTTTGCCGCCGGAGCCGCTGCGCGCCTTCCTCGAGGATCAGGGCTTCAAGTCGCTGCTGCTGAAGGTCGATGGCGGCGGCAATGATTATCGCCCGCCCGCCGCCGCGCTGCCGCCGGTGACGGCGCCGGCCGCCGCCCAGCCGGCCGCGCTTGAGGCGGCGGAGCAGCCCGCCTTCGATCATGCCGCCTATGAAACGGTGGTGACGGAAGAGGCGCTGGATCGCTGGATCGCCGCCGCGATCGCCGCCGGCGCGGTCGCGGTCGATACCGAGACGGACGACATCGATTGCATCCGTGCCGAGCTGGTCGGCATCAGCCTCTCGGTCGATCCGGGCAGGGCCTGCTACATCCCGATCGGCCATCGCGGCGATGGGCTGCTGAGCGAGGTGCCGCCCCAGTTGCCGCGCGCGCTGGTGCTGGAGAAGCTCCGCACCGTGCTCGAGCATCCGGGCGTGCTCAAGATCGGCCAGAATCTGAAATATGATCTGATCATGTTCCGCCGCAACGGCATCGATGTCGCGCCCTATGACGATACGATGCTGCTCAGCTACGATCTCGACGCCGGCCTGCGCGGGCATGGCATGGACGAGCTTTCGGTCGCCCATTTCGGCCACGCCCCGATCGCGTTCAAGGATGTCTGCGGCACGGGCAAGAGCCAGATCAGCTTCGACAAGGTGCAGCTCGATCGCGCCACGGCCTATGCCGCCGAGGATGCGGACGTCACGCTGCGGCTCTGGCGGAAGCTGAAGCCCCGGCTGGCGCGGGAGGAGGCGACGCGCGTCTATGAGCTGGTCGATCGGCCGCTGGTGCCGGTCGTGGCCGAAATGGAGATGGCCGGCATCCGCGTCGACCGCGAGGAGCTGGCCCGGCTTTCCGGCGAATTCGCCACTCGCATCGCCGTGCTGGAGGGCGAGATCCACGCGCTTGCCGGCGGCCCCTTCACCATCGGCAGCCCCAAGCAGCTGGGCGAGGTGCTGTTCGACCGGCTGGGCCTGAAGGGCGGGCGCAAGGGCAAGTCCGGCGTCTATTCGACCGACGTGAACGAGATGGAGCGGCTGGCCGAGGACGGCGTGGAAATCGCCACCAAGGTGCTCGACTGGCGGCAGCTTTCGAAGCTGAAGTCCACCTATACCGATGCGCTGCAGGCGCAGATCAATCCCGCGTCCGGCCGGGTCCATACCAGCTTCAGCCTGGCGGTGGCGCAGACGGGGCGGCTGTCCTCCACCGATCCCAACCTCCAGAACATCCCGATCCGCACCGATATCGGCCGCCGCATCCGCGACGCCTTCGTGGCGGACAAGGGCTATGTGCTGCTGTCGGCCGATTATTCGCAGATCGAGCTGCGGCTCGCCGCGCACATGGCGGACGTGCCCCAGCTCAAGGCCGCCTTCGCCGACGGGCAGGACATCCACGCGCTCACCGCGCAGGAACTGTTCGGCGAGGTCAACCGCGATACGCGCGGCCGGGCCAAGACGATCAACTTCTCGATCCTCTACGGCATCTCCGCCTTCGGCCTCGCCGGCCGGCTGGGCGTCGACCGGGCGGAGGCGCAGGCGATGATCAACCGCTATTTCGATCGCTTCCCCGGCATCCGCGACTATATCGCCGAAACGCTCACCGCCGTGCGCGACAAGGGCTATGTGACCACGCTCTTCGGCCGCAAGACGCATCTGCCGGGCATCCGTTCGGCCAAGCAGGGCGAGCGGCAGGCGGCCGAGCGGCAGGCGATCAACGCGCCGATCCAGGGCACCAGCGCCGACATCATCAAGCGGGCGATGGCGCGCATGGGGCCGGCGCTCAACGCGGCGGGGCTGGAACAGGTGCGCATGCTGCTGCAGGTGCATGACGAACTGGTGTTCGAGCTGCCGCCCGAGGATGTCGAGGCCGCGAGCGCGGTCATCCGCGCGGTGATGGCGGGCGCGGCGGAGCCGGCGGTGAGGCTCAGCGTGCCCCTGGGCGTGGAGATCGGCACCGGCCAAAGCTGGGGGGCGGCGCATTGATCGCCCTTGCTTTTCCTGCCCTTCCGATCAGATTGATCGAAGAAATGCCGCGCGAAAAAGCGGGCATCGCCTGCCACCTTTTCCTATCTTGATCGTTAGAGACGCGAATCGATAAACTCAGCCGCCCAATAGGAGGACATTCATGGCGAAGACGCCCAAGGCCAAGCCCAAGCTCGCGACCCCGACCGACCTGGCGAGCAATCAGGTGAGCAATGTCGCGGATGCGCTGAATGCGATTCTGGCGGACAGCTTCGCGCTGTACCTCAAGACCAAGAATTTCCATTGGCACGTCTCCGGCCCGCATTTCCGGGATTATCACCTGATGCTGGACGATCAGGCGACCGATATTCTCGGCACGACCGACGAGATTGCCGAGCGCATCCGCAAGACGGGCGGCACCACGCTGCGCTCGATCGGGCACATCGCGCGCCTCCAGTCGATCAAGGATAATGACGCCGATTTCGTGCCCGCAGGCGACATGCTGCGCGAGCTGCGCGACGACAATCTGAAGCTGGTGGAGAAGCTCCACGAGGCGAAGGATATCGTCGACGCCGCCAAGGACAATGCGACCAGCGGCGTGCTCGACGACTGGACCGACCGTGCCGAACGCCGAGCCTGGTTCCTGTTCGAGGCCAGCCAGGGCGCCTGACCGGCCTTCCGGTCAACCGGTTCACCGGCGGAAGGGGTGGGCTGCCATGGCGGCCCGCCCTTTTTCTTGGCGGCGGCGAGAGGCCGGCGCCGCCCGGATTAGCTTTCCACCCCGGAGGATATCGGCGCTGCGGTCATGAGCCCGCCGATCCCGCACATATCGAAGATGAAATAGAAAAAGCGCCGCCGGCCCCCTGACCGACGGCGCTTTTCTCGCGCGATATTCGAAAGGATCAGGCGAAGAACACCCGCGTCCGCCGGATACGCATGGACGCGCCGATCAGCCCGAAGCCCGCGATCATCATCGCCCAGGTCGCCGGTTCGGGAACCGGGTTGTTCTGGGGAGGAAGGCGTTCGATGAAGACATTGTCGAACTCGAACGCATTCTGGCCGCCCGAGGTGAAGACCAGCTTGGCCAGGTTCGTCCGATCGTCGCCGGTGATGGTGAACGTCACCAGCCGGTTCGAATCGGCGCTCGTCTGGTTGCCGTCGGCAGGCGCGATGCCGTCGGAGCCGCCCGTGAAGGTCGCCAGCACATTACCCAGCGCATCCTGGAACTCGACCTGGTTGTAGTCGTCGATCGAACCCCAGATGAAGCTCAGCGAAAGGATCGCGTTGGGACCCGTCACGTCGAGCGTGCCGGGCGACACGCCGCCATCCGGATCGGCGCCGACCGAGGCATAGCCGCCGGTGCTGCCGAAGGGCTGGGCGCGATGGCCGCTGAGCGAATCGAAGAAGACCGATCCGTCCCAGGCCGCCGTCGGGCTGTCGAAATTATAGGTCGGCGCCGGCCCCGCATAGGGATCCGATCCGGGCACGCTGGATACGACGATGGCTGCGTGCGCGGGCAGCGCAACGGCGGTGCAGGCGGCAAGTGTAAGCAAAGCTTTCTTCAACACGGCGCTTCTCCTGTCGAAACCGACGACATAGATGCATGGCGCGTGCCAACATGGTGAATATCTGTATTTCAAGGATAATCCGATTCCGGTGGAATCGACTATGTAAAATCCGCCGACTCATTTCACGCGTCGTTCGTTGAGCGTGTGAAATGACTATACGTCGTCTTTCGGTGATTTCATCGGTGAATCCGGAGAGGTGATCGGATTCGCCTGATAATATATGTGTATTTATTGTAACCTTCATGGGTTCTTGCGCCTTCCGCGAGAGATGGATTCCCCGGAGATATCGGCAAAAGGATCAGGATAATCCTTCCACGATGATGGAACGGGCTGATTCAGCCGGCGTTGTTCACGCATGAAGCCGTTGGGAGAAAATAGATGCTGAAATGGGCGCTGATCTTCCTGGTGTTGGGCGCGATTCTGGGGTTGCTGGGCTTTGGCGGGATCGGCGGCGCGTTCGTCGGCATCGCCAAGATCCTGTTCGTCGTGGCCATCGCCCTGTTCCTGCTGTTCGTCGTGCTGGGCATCGTCGCCGGCAAGAAGGTGGCGTGACGGCCGAGAAGGCCTGGACGGAGGCCTAATCGTCCTCGTCCTCGCGGCCCGCCAGGTCCAGCGCGCGGGCGCTGATCTGGCGGGTCGCGCACCAATGGGCAAGCGCATCCTCGCGCCCGTGGGTGATCCACACCTCCCCCGGCGCGATTTCGTGCAGGGTGCCGGTCAGTTCATCCCAATCGGCATGGTCGGATATCACCAGCGGCAATTCCACGTTCCGCTGGCGCGCGCGCTGGCGGATGCGCATCCAGCCCGATGCCATGGCCGTGACCGGATCGGGCAGGCGCCGGGACCAGCGATCGTTGAGGGCGGATGGCGGCGCCAGCACCACATGGCCCCGGATATCGGCGGCGGCCCTGCCCGTCGCCGGTTCCAGCGGCCCGAGATCCACCCCGAACTGCCGGTAGAGATCGCATAGCCGCTGCAATGCGCCGTGGATGAAGATCGGTGCGTCATGCCCGCGCCCTCGCAGTTCCGCGATCACCCGCTGCGCCTTGCCGAGCGCATAGGCGCCCACCAGCACGCAGCGATCGGGATTGGCATGGAGGGTGGCGAGCAGCCGATCGATCTCCGATCCCGTATCGGGATGGCGGAATATCGGAAGGGCGAACGTGGCCTCGGTGACGAAGATGTCGCACGGCACAGGCTCGAAGGGCGCACAGGTCGGATCGGGGCGGCGCTTATAGTCGCCGGAGACGACGATGCGGGTGCCCGCCTGTTCCAGCACGATCTGGGCCGATCCCAGCACATGGCCGGCGGGCACGAAGCGCACCGACATGCCGCCCGGCCGCACGGTCTCGCCATAAGCGATGGCCTGGCCGTTCTGCGGCCCGTAGCGGGTTTCCATGATCGCCAGCGTCTCGGCCGTCGCGAGCACGCTTCCATGGCCGCCCCTGGCATGATCGGCATGGCCGTGGGTGACGATCGCGCGGGCGACCGGCACGGACGGATCGATCCACGCATCCGCTTCCGGCAGGTAAATGCCTTCCGCTTGAGGCCGTATCCAGGCGATCGATTGCCGCATGGAGGTTATATGGTCGATGCGCCGTCAGGTTCCATGCGCGGTGGTGCGCCGGCCCGGCAGCGCTCAGTGCAGCTTGGCGATCCTGATGCCGTCCTGCTTGGCGCGGTCCTTCACCGATTCCTCGCTGCGGGTCAGCGCCTTGGCGATGGCGCGCAGCGCCATGCCCTTTTCGGCCAGGCGGCGGAGCTTGGTGAGCTCGTCGGCGGTCCAGGGTTGTTTGTGCCGGACGAATTCGGCCATGGGCGTTTCCTTTCGTGCTTCCTCCTATCGCGGAGCATGCGGGCCGGATAGTCGTTGTCGCGATGATGGAGCTGCCGCCCGCGATCGCCCGATGGTTCGCCGCCCGTGGCTGGCGGCCGCGCCGGCACCAGCTTGAGATGCTGGAAGCCGCGCGCGAGGGGCGCGATGCGCTGCTGGTCGCGGCGACGGGTGCGGGCAAGACGCTGGCGGGCTTCCTGCCCAGCATCGCCGACCTGATCGAACGGCCGGCGGAAGGGCTGCACACCCTCTATGTCTCGCCGCTGAAGGCGCTGGCGGCGGACGTGCAGCGCAACCTGCTGACGCCGATCGCCGAGATGGGCCTGCCGATCCGGGTGGAGACGCGGACGGGCGACACCGCATCCAGCACCAAGGCCCGCCAGCGGGCGCGGCCGCCGCAGATGCTGCTGACCACGCCCGAATCGCTCAGCCTGCTGCTCTCCTATCCGGAAAGCCCGGCTCTGTTCGCGACGCTGAAGACGGTGGTGATCGACGAGGTCCACGCCTTCGCCAACGGCAAGCGGGGCGACCTGCTGGCCCTGTCGCTTTCCCGGTTGCAGGCGCTGACGCGGGGGATGCGGCGCGTCGCCCTGTCCGCCACGGTGGCCGATCCCGATGCCTATCGCGGCTGGCTTTCGCCCGATGGCGATATCGATGCGGTCGCGCTGGTCGAAGGCGAGCCAGGCGCGCCGGCGGAGATAGCGATATTGCTGCCGCAGGGGCATGTGCCCTGGTCGGGCCATTCGGGGCGCTATGCCGCCGCCGACGTGATGGCCCAGATCGCGGCGCACCGCACTACCATCATCTTCTGCAACACCCGCAGCCTGGCCGAGCTGATCTTCCAGGATCTCTGGAAGGTGAACGAGGCGTCGCTGCCGATCGGCATTCATCACGGTTCGCTGAGCCCGGAGGCGCGCGCCAAGGTGGAAGGGGCGATGGCGGAAGGGCGGCTGCGCGCGCTCGTCGCCACCGCGAGCCTCGACCTCGGCGTCGACTGGGGAGATGTCGATCTCGTCATCCAGATGGGCGCGCCCAAGGGGTCGTCGCGCCTGCTCCAGCGGATCGGCCGCGCCAACCATCGGCTGGACGAGCCCTCCCGCGCGCTGATCGTGCCGGGCAACCGCTTCGAATATCTGGAGGCGCGCGCGGCGCTGGATGCCGTGGAGGAAGGCGCGCTGGATGCGGAGACCTTCCGCCCCGGCGCGCTGGACGTGCTGGCCCAGCACATCATGGCCATGGCCTGCGCCAGCCCCTTCCAGGCCGACGACCTGTTCGCGGAAGTCGGCCAAGCCGCGCCCTATGCCGCCCTGCCGCGCGAGACCTTCGATCAGGTGCTCCGCTTCATCGAGAATGGCGGCTATGCGCTGCGCGCCTATGATCGCTTCCGCCGCCTGACCGAGGGCGCGGACGGCCTGTGGCGCGTGAGCCACCCGAAGTTCGTCGTCCAGCACCGGATGAACGCGGGCATCATCGTCGATGCGCCGATGCTGGACGTCCGCTTCCGCAACGGGCGCAGCCTGGGCCGGGTGGAGGAAGGCTTCGCCGCCTCGCTCACGCCCGGCGATACCTTCTTCTTCGCCGGTCTCAGCCTGGAGGTGCAGAAGGTCGACCCGACCGACCTGATCGTGCGCGCCACCAGCCGATCGGCCCGCATCCCCACCTATATGGGCGCGCGCATGCCGATCAGCACCAACCTAGCCGATCGGGTGCGCGCCTATCTGGCGGACAGCGGCGCATGGCGGCGGTTCCCGGACGAGGTGCGCGAATGGCTGGAGGCGCAGGCGCAGCGATCGGCGCTGCCCGAGCCGGGGCAATTGCTGGTCGAAACCTTCCCGCACGAGGGGCGGCATTTCATGGTCGCCTACAGCTTCGAAGGCTGGAACGCGCACCAGTCGCTGGGCATGCTGCTCACCCGGCGCATGGAGACGATGGGGCTGATGCCGTTGGGCTTCGTCGCCAACGATTATGCGATCGCCACCTATTCGCTCCATCCGGTCGCCGATCCGGCCAAGCTCTTCTCGCCGGACATATTGGAGGACGAATTCGTCCAGTGGGTGCAGCAGTCGGCGCTGCTGAAACGCGCTTTCCGCGAGGTGGCGGTGATCGGCGGGCTGGTCGAGCGCCAGCATCCGGGCAAGCGCAAGTCGGGCCGGCAGGTCACCTTCTCGACCGACCTGATCTATGATGTGCTGCGCCGCTACGAGCCCGAGCATCTGCTGCTGCGCGCCGCCTGGGCGGATGCGCGCGCGCGGATGACCGATGTCGGCCGGCTGGGCGACCTGCTGGATCGCGCGGCCGATACGATGCTGCATATCGATCTGCCCCGCGTCACGCCGATGGCGGTGCCGGTGCTGGTGATGATCGGGCGGGAGACGGTGGCGCAGGGCCTGGCCGACGATGCTCTGCTGATCGAGGCGGAGGCGCTGGCGGCCGAGGCGATGCGGGCCGACTAGGGCGACGTTTCCAGCAAGGTCGCGATCCGGGCGCGCTGGCGGCTGATGTCCGCCAGCGTATAGCTGTCCAGCACGGTGATGAAGGCGCGGGTGGCGCTGGCGAGCGCGCCGGTCAGCCCGCAGGCGGGCGCGATGATGCAGTCGCCGCAGTCCACGACGTCCAGATCCTCGGTATCGCGCACCACGGCGCCGATATTGATCTCCGCCGCCGGGCGGGCGAGGCGAAGCCCGCCATTGCGCCCGCGCACCGCATCGACATGCCCGGCGCGCGCAAGCTCGTTGGCGACCTTCATCAGATGGTTCTGCGAAATGTCATAGGCGCGGGCGATCTCGGCGATCGAGCAGAGCCTGTCGGGCCGCGCCGCCAGGTAGAGCAGCACGCGCAGGGCATAGTCGGTATGGCGGGTCAGCTTCACCCGCCGATAATATGCATTTCGGTTGCATCTTTCCAGCGAGGCGAATAGATGCATTTCAGAAGCATGATTCTACGGAGATGCATATGGCCGCCCGTCTGAGCCCCGAAGCCACCGCCATCGTGAAGGCCACCGCGCCCGCGCTGCAGAAGCACGGCCTCGCCATCACCACGCGGATGTATGAGCGGCTCTTCGTCGATGCCGACATCAAGGCGATGTTCGATCAGGCGGCCCAGCAATCGGGCGAGCAGCCGAAGCGGCTGGCGGCCGCCATCCTCGCCTTCGCGCAGAATGTGGACAAGCTGGAGGCGCTGACCGGCGCCGTCGAGCGGATGGCCGCGCGCCATGTCGCCACCGGCGTCCGCCCGGAACATTATCCCGCCGTCGCCGCGGCCCTGCTGCCGGCGATCCGCGACGTGCTGGGCGAGGACGTCGCGACCGACGCGGTGCTTGCCGCCTGGGCCGAAGCCTATGGCGTGCTGGCGGATATCCTCATCGGCCGCGAGGCGAGCCTCTACGCCGAAGCGGCCTGACCGGCGGCCTTATGCCGGGGCGCCGGGATGCTCACGCATCACGCCCCGGAAAGGCTCGGGTGCCGCACGGGCTTAACCAGGGATCGATGAGGGACGCTCACCGAGCCCTGTCATCGGGCGCTTCCTCGCCGCGCAGCACGGCGTCGATGGTTTCGGAACCGAAAATGCCGCGCGCGAGGTGGGTGAGATCCGGGTTGCGCCGCAGTTCGTGCCCGCCGTCGACCGCGAGGCTCTGTCCCGTCACCCAGCCCGATTCCGGGCCGGCGAGGAAGCGCACGCCGCGGGCGATATCCTCGGGCGCGCCGGCCCGGCCCATCGGCATCTGATCGATGAAGGGCTGGATGATCGCCGGATCGTCGAACATCGCGCCGGTCGCCTCGCTGCGCGTCATGCCGGGGCGGATGGCGTTGATGCGCACATTGGCGCCGGCCAGCTCGTCGGCGGCGGTGCGGACGAACTGCTCCAGCCCGCCCTTGGCGGTGCAATAGGCGCCCAGCCAGGGGAAGGGCATCATCGCCGCCGTCGAGGATATCAGCACGATCGATCCGCCCGCCTTCATGCGCGGCACGCCGTAGCGCACGGCCAGGAAGGCGGTGATGATGTTATAGTCCAGCTCGGCCCGGAACGAATCCGCGTCGTGCATCAGGATCGGGCGAAAGCCGCCGCCGCCGACGGTGGGCACGATGATGTCCAGCCGCCCGCTCATCGCCACGGCCTTGTCGAGCCCCGCCTCGACATCGTCCTGCTGGCCGGCATCGCCGACATGAAGATCGATCCGGGCGCCGGGCACGTCGGCGATCAGCGCCTCGCGCGTCCGCTCCAGCGCCTCGCCCCGCCGGCCCATCAGCAGCACCTCGGCCCCGTCCTGCAGCAGCAGGCGGGCGGTGGCGCTGCCGATGCCGCCGCTGCCGCCGGTGATGAACGCCGTCTGTCCTTCCAGCACGCGATCCGCCATCGCCCTGATCCTTCCGCTTACTGGACCGAAAGGCCCCCATCGACGAGCAGCCCGTGGCCGACCACGAAGCCCGATGCCGGCGATGCCAGCCACAGGATCGCCTGGGCGATATCGTCCGGTTCGGCGGCGCGGCCGATCGGGTGGGCGGCGCCGACGGCGGCGGCGGCCTCGGCCGAGGTGCCGACATTGTCGATCAGGATCGCGGTGCGCACCGCCGCCGGGCAGACCGCGTTGATGCGGATGCCGCTCGACGCATATTGCAGGGCGGCCGCGCGGGTCATGCCCAGCACGGCATGCTTGCTGGTGGTATAGGCCGGCTTGTTGGCGACGCCGTTCACCGAGGCGAGCGACCCGACATTGACGATCGCGCCGCCCTTGCCTTCCATCGCGGCGATTTCCGCCTTCATGCAGAGGAACACGCCGCGCGTGTTGATGCTGTGGATGCGATCGAAATCCTCGAGCTTCCACTGCGCGACCGGCACCACCTCCAGGTCGATGCCGGCATTGTTCACGGCGATGTCCAGCCCGCCATAGCTGTTCACGGCATGGTCGACGATCGCCTGCACGTCCTCCGGCTTGCTCACGTCGCAGCGCACGAAGCTGGCGGTGCCGCCCCTGGCCGCGATCAGCGCCACGGTTTCCTCGCCGCCTTTTTCCGATACGTCGCCCACGACGACCCTGGCGCCGCCGGCCGCCAGCGCCTCGGCCGTCGCCCGGCCGATCCCGCCGCCGGCGCCGGTGACGAGCGCGACCTTGCCCGAAAAATCATACGTCATGCGCATCTCTCCATTGATCCCTATCGGGTAGCCGCCCGCCACCGCCGCTGCCAGCGGCAGGCGACGGCGGCATTCGCGATAGGGACATTAAATAGGGATGGGCGTGTGCCTTATTTCGGCGCCATGCGGATCGCCCCGTCGAGGCGGATCACCTCGCCGTTCAGCATCGGATTGGCGACGATGCTTTCGACGAGCTGGGCATATTCCTCGGGCTTGCCGAGCCGGTTGGGGAAGGGCACCTGCCGGCCCAGTGATTCCGTTGCGGCCGGGGGCAGGCCGGCCAGCATCGGCGTCCAGAAGATGCCCGGCGCGATGGTGACGACGCGGATCGCATATTGGGCGAGATCGCGCGCCACCGGCAAGGTGAGGCCGACGACGCCGCCCTTGGAGGCGGCATAGGCGGCCTGGCCGATCTGCCCGTCATAAGCGGCGACCGAGGCGGTGTTGACGATCACGCCGCGCTCCTCCCCCACGGGATCGGCCTGCGCCAGCCGGGCCGCGAACTTGGACAGCAGGTTGAACGTGCCGACCAGGTTGATCTCCACCGCCTTGCGGAAGGAATCGAGCGGGTGGGGCACGAACTCCCGGTTGAACGTCTTGATCGCGGGCGCGATGCCGGCGCAGTTGACGAGAATGCGGGCCACCCCGTGCGCGGCCTCGGCCGCCGCGATAGCATCCGCGACGCTGGCGTCGTCGGTCACGTCCACCTTGAAGAAAAGCCCGCCGATCTTCGCGGCGGCGGCTTTGCCGGCCTCCTCGTTCAGGTCGAAGATGGCGACCTTGGCGCCCTTGGCGGCGAGCATCTCCGCCGTGGCGCCGCCCAGCCCCGATGCGCCGCCGGTGACGATGGCGGCTTCACCCCTGATATCCATTTCCAGCCTTCCGTTTCAGCAGAGTTCGAGGGCGACGGCCGTGGCCTCGCCGCCGCCGATGCAAAGGCTGGCGACGCCGCGCTTCAGCCCGCGCTGCTGGAGCGCCGCGACCAGCGTGGCGATGATCCGCGCGCCCGATGCGCCGATGGGATGGCCGAGCGCCGTCGCCCCGCCATTGACGTTCAGCTTGTCCACCGGGATGCCGAGGTCCTTGGCGGCGATCATCGGCACCACGGCGAAGGCCTCGTTCACCTCGAACAGGTCGACATCGTCCACGCTCCACCCCGCCTTTTCCAGCACCTTGCGCATCGCATCCACCGGGGCGGTGGTGAACAGAGCCGGGGCATGGGCGTGCGCCGCCTGGGCCACGATCCGCGCCACCGGCTTCAGCCCCTGTGCGTCCGCCGTGCTTTGCCGCGTCATCACCAGGGCGGCGGCGCCGTCGGAGATGGAGGCGGAGCTGGCGGCCGTGATCGTGCCGTCCCTGGCGAAAGCGGGCTTCAGATTGGGTATCTTGTCCGGCATGGCGTTGCCGGGCTGTTCGTCGGTGTCGACCGTCACCGGCCCCTTGCGGGTGACGACCTCGACCGCCACGATCTCGCCGGCGAAGGCGCCGCTCCCGATCGCGGCCTTGGCGCGGGACAGCGAGCGGAGGGCATATTCGTCCTGCTCCTCGCGGGTGAACTGATAGTCGCGCGCCGTATCCTCGGCGAAGGCGCCCATCGGCTTGCCCTTGTCATAGGCATCCTCCAGCCCGTCCATCATCATCGTATCGATCACGCGGTCATGGCCGATGCGCGCGCCCGAACGGTGCTTGGGCAGCGCATAGGGCGCGTTGGTCATGCTCTCCATCCCGCCCGCGACGATGATGTCGGCCGATCCGGCGGCGATCGCCTCCGCCGCCATGATCGCCGCCTGCATGCCCGATCCGCACATCTTGTTGACGGTCGTGGCCTCGACCGACTGGGGCAGGCCCGCGCCCAGCGCCGCCTGCCGCGCCGGCGCCTGGCCCAGCCCGGCCGGCAGCACGCAGCCCATGTAGATCCGCTCGATCGCGGCGGGATCGACGCCGGCCCGCTCCACCGCCGCGCGCACCGCCGTCGCGCCCAGATCGGTCGCGGATGCCCCCGCCAGCGCGCCCTGGAAGCCGCCCATCGGCGTCCGCGCGTAGGACAGGATCACCACGGGATCGCTGCTCATAACTCCAAGCCTTTCAAATATCAGGCGGGGGCGCATAAGGCCCCGCCTTCGGGAACCTGTTGTCTAGATATCCCCCCTTCGCCATTACTCAAGGGAACAGGCGACGTCCCCTCATGTTGTGCTGATTCGGAGATAGTCATGCCCGCCATCCGCCTCACGACCAAGCGTGTCGAGAAACCCTGGGGCCGCATGAAATTGTGGCCGGGCTTCGCCGATGTTCCGGCCGGCGGCGATCCGGTGGGCGAGATCTGGTTCCAGGCGCCGGAAGGGCGCGATCCGGTGCTGCTCGTCAAATATCTCTTCACCAGCGAGAAGCTGTCGATCCAGGTGCATCCCGATGACGAGCAGGCGCGGGCGCACGGCTATTCGCGCGGCAAGGACGAGGCGTGGGTGGTGCTGGCGGCGGAGGCACATGCCACGATCGCCATCGGCACCCGTTTCCCGATGACCCGCGAGGAGCTGCGCGAGGCGGCGCTCGACGGATCGATCGAGGACAAGATGTGCTGGAAGACGGTGAAATCCGGCGACGTCTATTATTCGCCCGCCGGCACCGTGCATGCGATCGGCGAAGGGCTGACGCTGGTGGAGGTGCAGCAGAATGTGGACCTCACCTATCGGCTCTACGATTATGGCCGCCCGCGTGAGCTGCATCTGGACGACGGGATCGCGGCATCCGATCCGGTCCCTTACGTCGCCACCTATATCCCGCGCGAGGTGGCGCCCGGGCGGATGGTGTTCGCCGACGGGCCGGCCTTCGTGCTGGAACGGTGGACGGGCGCGCGGCGCACCGCGATCAAGGCGGGCAAGGGGCGGCCGATCTGGTTGATCCCGATCGGCGGCGGCGAGGGCCGGATCGACGGCGAACCCTTCACCGCCGGCGGGGTGTGGATGATCGAGGACGAGGCGACGCTGGACGTGGGGGACGATGCCAACCTGCTGGTCGCCTATCCGGGGCAAGGCGTGATCGGGTTATAACGCCCGACCCGGCTGGACCGTCACGGCGTTGATTCGAGCGCCTCGCTCGCTTCCAGCCATTCCGCCTCGGCGGTCTCGAGCTTCGCTTCGACATCGGCGCGGCGCTTCATCAGCGTCGTCATCGTCTGGTCGCGGTCCTGCGGATCGGCGCTGGCGGGATCGAACATCGCCCGGTCGAGCGCGGAGCGCCGTTCGCCGAGCTTCCTGATCTGCTCTTCCGCCGCCTTCACCCGCTTGCGAAGCGCGGCGTTGCGCTCTCGCGCCTCGGCCGCCGCGCGGCGATCGTCCTTGCGGCTGGTCTTCGCCTCGCTGTTGCCGGATGCAGCGCGCGCCTGCTCGCCCCGGCCGAGGACGAGATCGGTATAATCGTCGAGCGTGCCGGCAAATTCGCGCGCGGTGCCGCCGTCGACCAGCACCAGGCGGTCGGCGGTCAGTTCCAGCATGTGGCGATCGTGGCTGACCACGACCACCGCGCCTTCATAATCGTTGAGGGCCTGGACCAGTGCCTCGCGCGCATCGACGTCGAGGTGGTTGGTCGGCTCGTCGAGGATCAGCATGTGGGGCGCATCGCGGGTGATGAGCGCGAGCGCCAGCCGCGCGCGCTCGCCGCCGGATAGCTTGCCCACCTCGATCGTCGCCTTGTCGCCCGAAAAGCCGAAGCGGCCGAGCTGCGCGCGCACGGCGGCGGGCTTCGCATCGGGCATCAGCCGGCTCATATGCTGGAGCGGCGTATCGGCGGCGTCCAGCTCCTCCACCTGATATTGGGTGAAATAGCCGACGCGCATCCGGCCGGCGGTGGTAACGGTGCCTTCCATCGGCACGAGCTGGGCCGCCAGCAGCCGCGCCAGCGTCGTCTTGCCGTTGCCGTTGCGGCCGAGCAGCGCGATGCGATCGTCGGGATCGAGCCGCAGGTTGAGCCGCGACAGGATGGTGCGATCGCCATAGCCGACGGCGGCAAGGTCGAGCGTGATGAGCGGCGGCTTCAGCCCGTTCTCGGGGCTGGGGAAATCGAAGCTCATCGTCGGATCCTCGACGACGGCGGCGATCGGCTCCATCTTCGCCAGCGCCTTCACCCGGCTCTGCGCCTGCTTGGCCTTGGTGGCCTTGGCGCGCCAGCGATCGACGAAGGCCTGCAGCTTGGCGCGCTGGGCAAGCTGCTTCTCGCGCGAGCTGGCCTGCAGCGCGAGCCGCTCGGCCCGCTGCTTCTCGAACGCGTCATAGCCGCCCGGATAGAGCGTCACCCGCCCCTTATCGAGGTGGAGGATGTGATCGACGACATTGTTGAGCAGGTCGCGCTCATGGCTGACGACGAGGATCGTGGCGCGATAGCTTTTGAGGAAATTCTCCAGCCACAAGGTCGCTTCGAGATCGAGATGGTTCGAAGGCTCGTCGAGCAGCAGCAGGTCGGGCTCGGAGAAGAGGAGGGCGGCGAGCGCCACGCGCATCCGCCAGCCGCCCGAGAAGCTGTCGAGCGGGCGATGCTGCATCTCCTCGTCGAAACCGAGGCCGATCAGGATCTTGGCCGCGCGCGCGGGGGCCGAATGGGCGTCGATCGCGTTCAGCCGCTCATGAATCTCGCCCAGCCGGTCGGGATCGTGGCTGTGCTCCGCCTCGGCGAGCAGGGCGGCGCGCTCGATATCGGCGGCGAGCACGGTTTCGAAGGGGCTGGCGGACCCGGCCGGCGCCTCCTGCGCGATATAGCCCATGCGCGCGCCCTTCGGCATGTCGACCGATCCGCTGTCCGCCTCGCCCTGGCCGGCGATGACGCGCATCAGCGTGGACTTGCCGGCGCCGTTCCGGCCGATCAGCCCGACGCGGCTGCGTGGCGGCAGCGCCGCCGTCGCATTGTCGAGGATGAGGCGGCCGCCGAGCCGCACCGTGATTCCGTTGATCGTCAACATGGAGCGGGCCGATAGCAGGGACGGCGCGCCGGACAAAGCCGCCCGCCGCCGGATTGCCGGCGGGCGGGCGGAAAGAGGGCCTTACAGGCTGTTCTTGAGCGTCCTCGCCATATCGAGATGCTTCTCGACGATGGGCACGATCTCCTGCGCGGCGGTCTTGAGCGGCAGGATATCGCCTTTTTCGGCATAGGCCCGCAGCAGCGACAGCGCGTCCTCATGCGCGTCGACCTGGCCGGCGATATAGGCCTTGTCGAAATCGGCGCCCTTGAGCTTGTCGAGATCGGCCAGCTTCGCGCCCTGATCCCTGGTGAGCGAGGCATCCGGGGTGAGCGCGGGCCGCGCCTCCTTGGCCGCGTCCTTCAGCTTGGCGGTGGATTGGGTATGCGCCTCCACCATCATCACGGCGAAATCCTTCACCTTCTGGCTGGCGGCGTGATCCGCCGCGAGGCGGGCGGCGGCGATCTCGAACGCATCGCCGCGTGCTGCCTTGTCGACGAATTCCTGGTTGCCGGGGGTGGGCGTCAGCGCATCGACGGTGGCATCCACGGCGTTGCCCGCGACGTTGCCGGCGGCCTCCATAGACTGATCGACGGCGTTGGCCACACCCTCCGCGGACTGTTCGGCCTTGGGGCCGCAGGCGGCGAGCGCCAGGGCGAGCCCCGCGACCGATGCCGTTCGCAGCATTGCTTTCATCCTGTCCTCCTTTCCGAAGGGAAGGGAACGCATCGGCATGGTTGCCGTTCCGGCCGGCCCGCCGGGTCGCGCCAGATGGACATTTCCGGCCCCTCATCGGTTGATGCCGGTACGAACGACGGCGAGCCCCGGCGCACGGACGCCCAGGGCCGGCCCCGCATCATGAACAAGTCGAGGAGAAATGCCATGAAACGCAGCCTGATTGGGATCGCCCTGTTGATGGGAACGGCATCGGCGGCTTCGGCGAACGATGGGAAATCGATGGACGCCAACGGCGACGGGACCGTCACCAGGGCGGAATATGACGCCGCCACCCAGGCCGCCTGGACCAGGATGGATGCCAATGGCGACGGCAAGCTTTCCGCGGCCGAAGCGGGCGCCAAGGGCGCCGCGGGCTGGAAGACGGCGGACGCGGACGGGGACGGCCAGCTATCCTCCGCCGAGTTCAGCGCCAAGAAGGGCGCCTGGTTCGCCATGGCCGACACCGACAAGGACGGCAGCCTGAGCAAGGCCGAGCTGACCGCTGCGAAAGCGATGAAGCATTGAGGACCTGAAGGTCGGCCGGCCCCTGGGGGCGGGCCGGCTGGTCTCCCATTCGGGCACCAGCGAAACGATTGGAACCGGCAGCGCCGCGTCCGGTTGATTCGGGCTTTCACGGACAATCGCAGGGCATCGCCATGACGAGGAAATGGTCGCAGGAAGTTACGGAGCATTCCGACGCGCTCGATCTGGACGAGGGCGTTTTCGCCGGGGACGATCCCGCCAGGATCGCGGCGTCGCTCAAGCATTCGGCCGAGCATAGCCGGCGCCGCAAGGGTACGCCCTTCCAGTCCGCCATGAGCATGCTGACCTTCTACATCAACCGCGCCGGCAAGCAGCTGCCGGCCAGCCGGCGCCGCACCCTCAACGAAGCGAAGGACGAGCTGCGCAAGGCGTTCGGCCGGCCCGCGCACGGATAAGCGATTTTTCCGGTGATCGGAGCCGGTTGCTTGGCTGGGGTCAGTCGATCCGCTCCGCCGGGAAGCGATCGCGGATGCGGCGGTTGAAGAAGCGGCCCCGCGACGGCGCGGCACGGAACTGGCGGACAATCTCGGCCGGAACGTCGCTGTAGCGATAGAGCCGGCCGCCGACGAAACGGACGAGCAGCCGGTGCCCGTCCGGATCGTAATCGAAGGCGCGGATCACGCTGGACGGCATGGCGCCGCCATCCTCAGCCGTTCACCACTGTGCCGCCATTGGGGTGCAGGACCTGGCCGGACATATAGGACGCATCCTCGCACGCCAGGAACAGGAAGGCAGGCGCGACCTCGTTGGGCTGGCCGGGGCGGCCCATCGGCGTGCTTTCCCCGAAGGTCGCCAGCTTTTCCGGCGAGGCGCCGCCGCTGGGGTTGAGCGGGGTCCAGATCGGGCCGGGGGCGACGGCGTTGACGCGGATGCCCTCGCCCACCAGATTTTCGGACAAAGCGCGGGTGAAGGCGGTGATCGCGCCCTTGGTGGCGCTATAGTCCAGCAGCTCCTTCGATCCCTGATAGCTCGTCACCGACGTGCAGTTCACGATCGCCGAACCCGGTTCCAGATGCGGGCGCACCGCCTGCGTGATGAAGAACATGCCGAAGATGTTGGTCTGGAAGGTGCGGCGGAGCTGCTGCTCGCTGATATCGGTGATGTCCTGATCGGGATGCTGTTCCCCGGCATTGTTGACGAGCACGTCGATCCGGCCGAGCTTCGCCACGACTTCCGCCACGGCCCGGTCGCAGAAGGCCTTGTCGCCGATGTCGCCGGCAATGGCGATCGCGCGGCGCCCTTCGGCGCGGACGATGGCGGCGGTGGCTTCGGCATCCTCATGCTCGCAGAGGTAGAGGATGGCGATATCCGCGCCTTCGCGGGCGAAGAGGGCGGCGACGGCCCGGCCGATGCCGCTGTCCGCCCCGGTTATGAGCGCGACCTTGCCGGCAAGGCGGCCCGAGCCCGGATAGCGGGGGCGCCAGTCCGGCGCGGGATCGAGATTCGCCTCGCTGCCCGGAAGCGCATCCTCATGGATCATCGGTTGCGGCGCCTGTGCCATCCTGCCTCTCCTCCTCGGTCCGCCCGCATGCGGGAAAACCGGCGAAGGAGGCGGAGGTTCAGGGCGCTGCGGCGGACGGAGCGCGCGGCGGGATCAAGCCTGCGCGGGCGAGCACGGCGAGGCTGTGATCGCGCAGGCGTTGCGGCATCATCCAGCGGCGATACATGGAATCGGGGTCCTGCGTGGTTTGCGGGTCCACCGCCTCCAGCCGCGCCCAGGCCGCCTTCGCCTTCGCCATATCCCCAGCGCTGGCGGCGACGACGGCGCGCACCAGCTCGTTGGAAGCCTGGACGGTGGCGGTTGGCGGCGGCAGCGCATCCACCATCCGCTGGGCGGTGGCGATGTCGTTCCTGTCGAGCGCGAGGTAGATCAGCATGTTGCGGGTGCCGAGCGGCGCCTCCGGATCGAGCTTCACCGCCCGGCGGATCAGATCCTCGGCATCGGGCTGCCCGCAGTTCAGCAGCAGCAGGCCGGCAATCCCCATCAGATCGGGATCATAGGGGTTGAGCTCCAGCGCGCGGCGGCTGCTGCGGACGGTGAGCGCGCAGGTGCCGGCGAACTGGGAGGCGCGGGCGAGCGTGAGCTGGATGAAGGCGTTGTAGGGATCGGCCATCGCCGCGCGCCGGGCATAGGCCAGGCTGGTGACGGCGATATCGTCCGGTGCGGACGGATCGAGCCGGTAGACCTTGCGGTCGAGCTCCAGGAAGGATTTGGCGGCAAGCGCCATCGCATGGCCGGGCTCGAGCGCGAGCGTGTGATCGACGCATTCGCGCAGGCGCAGGTTGAGCGCGGCGTTGCGATCGCGGCGATAGCGATCGAATTCCAAGAGGCAGCGGTGGCCCGGCGCGAAACGGTCGCCTTCCACCGCGCGGGTGGCGGTGGCGATCACGCCATAAGGCTGGATCAGCTCGGTGACGATAGGCGAGAGCGCGGTCCTGATCGCGTCCGGCCCGTCGCCGATCGCGGCCTGGCCCGTCCAGACCAGTTCGCCCGAGCGGATGTTGGTGAGCTGGAGCTGAAGTTCGGGCTCGGCGCCGCTGGTGAGCGTGCCGGTCAGGCGGAAATAGGGACGGCGATTCGGCGGTTCCTGCGCCAGTTCGCGGCGGACGGCCTCGCTCGCCTCGGCCTGGGTGACGCCCTTTTCCTCCTCGTGCAGGCGGATCAGCCAGCTCCGCCTGAGGCCGTCGACCAGGAAGGTATCGATGGACCGTTCGGTCGCGCTCCTGTCGGCCGGGCCGGTGATCGGCGCGAAGCTCAGCTCGGGCGGCAGGGTGAGGCGATTGGGGTCGCCCGTCATATCCGTGTCGGCGGGATGGGTAAGGTAGATGGCGGCGCCGACCAGGGCGGCGACCACGATCGCCAGCAGGGTGCCGACGATGGCGACCCAGGGCGGCGATGTGGCGGGCGCCCCGCCTTCGCCCGCCATGGGCGGGGTGGCGGTTCCCGTTGCGGGTTCGCCGATGGCGGTGGACGAATCGGGCGCGGCGGCCGGCGATGGGACATCCGATTCGAAAAAGACGCGATACTGGCCAGGCGGAATGTGGAGGCGGATGCCGTCCGCCACGCCTTCGCGGGCGTAGAAGGCCTCCAGCATGCGGCGCAGGCGGCCGACCTGGACACGGGGATAGCTATCGGCCTGGGCATCGAAATCGTCGGGGCGGCCGAGGCCATCCACCGCCACGGCATAGGCCTTCAGCGAATCGCCGCGGCCGGCCAGCGTTTCGGCGACAAGGAAGTCCAGCAGCCGGCGCATGACCGGCGCGCGCGCGAAATCGGTCGCGGCGGAGATGCGCGCCACCTCCGCTTCGATTCGCCGGCCGTCCACCCCGCGAGGAACAATGTCAGCCTGGTCTGCCACACCCCCTCATTTCCGGCCGCCTGTCCCACCGGCCGCGATTCTCCGCCCGGCGCTGTAACGGTAACAGCGTAGGCGTTACGTTTCGATAAACCCAGAAAGTCGATGTGTCACCATCGGTTGCGCTGCATGCGACGAACGGGGGAACCGGGCAGTAAAATGCGGTCTCTTACTTAGTTTCGGGGGGCGATCGGGGCATAAACGGGATCAGCGGAGGCCAAGCGCCACCGCGAAGCGATCCGGCTTCGAGTGCCGGCGGGTTGGAGGTTCTGGTCCCCCCAAAACGCCGGTGAAGACGGTCGCCAAGAGTGGTCGAGCCCGCGTTCAATGTTCTGCCCCCACGGAACGAATGCGGTGCATCTACCGGCCTCGCTCTTCCGGCTGCGGCCCACCCCCACTGGGCCGCAGCCGGCACGAGCCGGACAACCCGGCTTTCCCGAAACCTTCCCTTTTCGCCGCGCTGATTGCATCCTGCGGGCGTTCGTAACCGATGCTTGCGCCCGGCAGGCACTGGCGTTCGGCCAAGCGTGCTCTATCTAGGGCGCCATGCCGCCTGATCGCCCACCCGACACCGCCAGCCCGGAAGCCGGCCTCGCCGCGCTGAAGCGCTTCCTCCCCTATCTGTGGCCCGCCGACAATCCGGCGCTGCGGCTGCGCGTGGTGGTCGCGCTGGCGCTGGTGTTGCTGGCCAAGGCGGCGACGCTGGTCATGCCCTTCGCCTACAAGGCGGCGATCGACCGGATGGCGCCGGGACTGGAACCGGCGGTGGGCCTCGCGGTCGCGCTGGTGGTTGCCTACACCGCTGCGCGCTTCGGTGGCGTGCTGTTCGACAATATCCGCAACGCCATCTTCGAACGCGTCGGCCAGGATGCCGCGCGGCGGCTGAGCGAGGACGTGTTCCGCCACCTCCACGCGCTGTCGCTGCGCTACCACCTCGAACGCCGCACCGGCGCGCTGACCCGCATCATCGAGCGCGGCACCAAGAGCATCGACACGATGCTCTATTTCCTGCTGTTCAACATCGCGCCGACGATCATCGAGCTTGTGGCGGTATGCGCCATCTTCCTCGTCAAGTTCGGCTGGGGGATGGTGGTGGCGACGCTGGTGATGGTGGCCGCCTATATCCTCTTCACCCGCCGCGTGACCGAATGGCGCATGGCGGTGCGCCGGCTGTGGGCCGAGCAGGACGGCGCCGCCACCCAGCGTGCGGTGGATTCGCTGCTGAATTACGAGACGGTCAAATATTTCAATGCCGAGGATGTCGAGCAGCGGCGCTACGCCACCGCCGTCCGCCGGCTGACCGACACGACGGTGAAGGTGGAGACGTCGCTCGCCGCGCTCAATATCGGCCAGTCGCTGATCACCAACCTGATGATGGCCGGCGCCATGGCCTATACGGTGTGGGGATGGTCGCGCGGCATGTTCACCACCGGCGATGTCGTGCTGGTCAACACGCTGCTGGCCCAGCTTTTCCGTCCGCTCGACATGCTGGGCATGGTCTATCGCGAGATCCGCCAGGGGCTGATCGACATGGAGGCGATGTTCGGCCTGATCGATACGCCGCCCGAGGTGGTGGACAGGCCCGGCGCGCCGGCGCTCAAGGTCGCGGGCGGCGCGCTGCGTTTCGAGGACGTGCGCTTCGGCTACGATCCCGACAGGCAGATATTGAAGGGCGTGAGCTTCGCCATCCCGGCGGGGGGCACGCTGGCGGTGGTCGGGCCTTCGGGCGCGGGCAAGTCCACGCTCGCCCGGCTGATCTACCGATTCTACGAGATCAGCGGCGGCCGCATCACCATCGACGGGCAGGACATAAGGGAGGTCAGCCAGTCGAGCCTGCGCCGCGCGATCGGCATCGTGCCGCAGGATACGGTGCTGTTCAACGATACGATCGGCTACAACATCGCTTATGGCCGCGACGGCGCGACGCACGAGGACGTGGAGGCGGCGGCGCGCGGGGCGGCGATCGACAGCTTCATCCGGTCGCTGCCGCAGGGCTATGACACGCGGGTGGGCGAACGCGGCCTCAAGCTTTCGGGCGGCGAGAAGCAGCGCGTGGCGATCGCCCGCACGCTGCTGAAGAATCCGCCGATCCTGATCCTGGACGAGGCGACCAGCGCGCTCGACAGCCGCACCGAGGACGAGATCCAGACGACGCTGGATGCGATTTCGGAACGGCGCACGACGATCATCATCGCCCATCGCCTTTCCACCGTGGTCCATGCCGACGAGATCGTGGTGATGGAGGCGGGCCGCGTCGTCGAGCGGGGATCGCATGCCGCCCTGCTGGAGGAACGCGGCGTCTATGCCGAGATGTGGGCGCGCCAGCAGGCGGAGCGCGCGGCCGAGCTGGTGGAGTAAGATCAGGCCCGCGCCGGCCGCCGGAACTTCCAGACCAGAAGGAGGGCGAGCGCGGCGCTGCCGAGGCGGAGGCCGATGCCCAGCCAACCCGAGGCTGCGTTTTCCGACACGGCGAATATCGTCCAGGCGGCGTTGAGCGAGGCGTGGAGCACCCAGCCGCTCCAGATGCCGTAGCCGTCCAGCGCATCGAGCAGCGCGAAGATCGCGCCGCCCAGGCCGGTGATGACGAAGATCTGCAGGGCCATGGCGCTGAATTCACCGCCGCCCGATCCGATCCAGTGGACGAGGCCGAAGCCGATTGCCTGCACGGCCACCGCCAGCCCGAGCGGCCAGCCCAGCGCCCGCCGGGCGAAGATGAAGCCGAAGCCGCGAAAGGCGATCTCCTCGGCCAGCGGGAAGGCGAAGGCGAGCAGCGCGAGATCGAGCGCGGACCAGTCGCGGGCCAGCGTGCCGCTGACCGCGAGGCCGATCCAGCAGGGCAGGGTGGCCAGCGCGGTGAGCAGCGGCCCGCGCCAGCCGTTGAAGCCAAGGCCGAGGCTGCGGGGCACCCCGGCGAAACGGCGGAGCAGCAGGGCGGCGGCGGCCAAGACGATGGCGACCGCCAGCAGATTATCGAGAATCGACCCGCCATAAGGGATGGGCAGGCGGGGAATCGGCAGCCCCACGGCGGCCGCGAGATCGCGCGCCTCCTGCGAAAGCGCGAGGACCAGGACGACCGCGATGCCGGACAGCCAGCCGCGAAGCGCGTTCCGTTGCAAGACCGTGAGCCCCCATTTGTTTCAGGCGAGTGGCTTGCTGTGTTGCATGGGTGATACGGTGAGGCAATGGGGTGCGCCAGGATCGTAAGCGAAGTCCGGGCTGCGCGGGCAGGCCCCAGCCGATAGGTTGCCGGGTTTCGGAATGCCGGACGGGCCTGACTGACGACCGAAAACCGAGGGAGCGGACATTTCGCAGTCTCCTCCCTCCCCCAAAAAATTCGTCATTCCCGCGCAGGCGGGAATCCATTGTGTCGGGAGCTATCGGCTTAATCGAATCAGCCGCCGCCCATGGATTCCCGCCTGCGCGGGAATGACGAGTGGGAAAAGGCAAGTTGGCGGCCTCTCCACCGCTGCAGATGCGAGTCCGGCAGGGGGGCGAGGAAGGGGCAAGTTTTTCCCCCGGCTTCCCGCCGCTGCCGCCCGCGCTGGCCCGACGATCTGGGGCGGCCCCTTAGAAGCGCATGTCCTCATAGACGCGGGAGATGTCGCCGCCCCATTCGCCATGATATTTGTCGAGGAGGCGTTCGGCCGGGGTCTTGCCGGATTCGACGATCTCGCGGATCGGATCGAGATAGCCCTGTTCGCTGTCGCCGGCGCCGTTGAGGCGGGCGCGGGCCGAAAGGCCGGCATCGGCGATGGCGAGGATCTGCTGGCCGAGCTGCTGGAAGGTGCGGCCGCGCGGTCCCTGGGCCTTGAGGCCGAGCCTCGGCACCTCGGCGCGGATGCGGTGATGGTCCTCGATCGTCCAGTGCTTCACCTCGTCCCACGCGGCGTCGAGCGCGGTCTGATCGTAGAGCAGGCCCACCCAGAAGGCGGGCAGCGCGCAGATCCGGCCCCAGGGGCCGCCATCGGCGCCGCGCATCTCCAGGAAGCTTTTCAGCCGCACTTCGGGGAAGGCGGTGGAAAGATGATCGTTCCAGTCGCCCAGGCGCGGCTTTTCGCCCGGCAGCGCCGGCAGCTCGCCCTTCAGGAAGTCGCGGAAGCTCTGGCCGGCGGCATCGACATAGCCGCCGTCGCGGAAGACGAAATACATCGGCACGTCGAGCATGTAATCGGCATAGCGTTCATAGCCGAAGCCGTCCTCGAACACGAAGGGCAGCATGCCGGTGCGGTGCGGATCGGTATCCGTCCAGATATGGCTGCGGAAGGAGAGGAAGCCGTTGGGCTTGCCTTCGGTGAAGGGCGAATTGGCGAAGATCGCGGTGGCGAGCGGCTGGAGCGCCAGGCTGACGCGGAACTTCTTCACCATGTCCGCTTCGCTGGAATAATCCAGATTGGCCTGGATGGTGCAGGTGCGCAGCATCATGTCCAGCCCGAGGCTGCCGACGCGCGGCATGTGGCGGAGCATGATCTCGTAGCGGCCCTTGGGCATGATCGGCAGGTCGGCGCGGGTCTTGTCCGGCCAGAAGCCGAGGCCGAGATAGCCGAGGCCGAGCCGGTCGCCCACCGCCTTCACCTGTTCCAGATGACGGCCGGTTTCCGCGCAGGTCTGGTGCAGGTTCTCGAGCGGCGCGCCGGAAAGCTCGAGCTGGCCGGCCGGCTCCAGGCTGACATTGCCGTCCGGGCCGGCGAGCGCGATGACGTTCTCGCCCTCATAGACCGGTTCCCAGCCATATTTGGTGAGCCCGATCAGCAGCGCGTGGATGCCGCCCGGCTCCTCATAGGAAGGCGCGCGATGATCCTTGAGCCAATAGACGAACTTCTCATGCTCGGTGCCGACGCGCCAGCGTTCGCGGGGCTTTTCGCCGTTCGCGAAGATGGAGAGAAGGTCGTCGCGACCCTCGATCAAGGGGTCTTCCTGGCCCGATGCGGTGCGCGTGCTCATTCTCGCGCCCATAGCGACCGGAGCGGCCCTTAGCCAGTGATCAGTTGCGGTTGGAGACGCGCCGCTACCAGAGCCAGCTTTCCGGGTTGGCGATGGGCTGGCGCTTCTGCGCGGCGAGAAGGGCGAGCACGGTGCGCACCACCACCCAGATGCCGATCACCACGAAGCCGATGAAGCCGATCAGCACCAGCATCAGCACCGTCGACACGCAAGCGGCGACCAGCGCGATCCAGAAAGTGCGGATGTGGAAGGTGTAATGGCTCGTCTCCCAGCCCGATCCGGCTTCGCCCCGCCAGACATAAGCGAGGATCAGGCCGATCAGCGCGGTGATGCCGACCACGAAGCTGCCGAGATAAAGCAGCGCGATGATCGTGGGATGATTGAGGTCGAAGCCCGCCTGCGGGCTGGTGCCGGGTTCGTTCATTGCGATCCTGCCCCCGTTCCTGTTGGCCGGTGGAGGATGGCAGGCCCGCGATATTTTTCAAATATTTTCCGAGCGCCAGTCCCCGGCCGTCGCCATCCAGATCGCGACCGCGGCGGCGGCGGCGGTCTCCGCGCGCAGGATGCGGGGGCCGAGCGTGACCGGCACCGCCTGCGGCAGGGCGCGGATCGTGGCGCGCTCTTCATCGGTGAAGCCGCCTTCGGGGCCGATCAGGATCGCGGCCGGGCCGGGGCGGGCGACGGCGGCGAGCGGCCGCGCATCGCCCGCCTCGTCGGCGAAATAGAGCGCGCGATCGGCGGGCCAGGCGCGGAGCAGAGCGTCGAGCTTCTCCGGCTCGGCAAGGGTGGGCAGCGCGGTGCGGCCGCATTGCTCAGCCGCCTCGATCATGTGTGTGCGCAGCCGTTCGCCGTTCAGCCGATCGACGATGGTGCGCCGGGTGATTACGGGGGCGAGGCGGGCGACGCCCAGCTCGCACGCCTTTTCGGCCACCCAGTCGATCCGGCCCTTCTTGATGGGCGCGGCGAGCAGCCACAGGTCGGGCACCGCCTCGCGCGGGGCGAGATGGCCCGTGACGGCGAGGCGGAGCGCGCGCTTCGATATCTCCACCACCTCGGCAAGCCATTCACCGCTCCGGTCGTCGAACAAGCGGACGGGATCGCCCGGCTTCAGCCGCATGACGTTGCCGAGATAATTGGCGGCGGCGCCTTCGACCGGAACGGAAATCCCGGTATCGAGCGGGGTATCGACGAACAGGCGGGGCGTGCTGGCCGGCGGCCAGGCGGGGGTTGCGGGCATGATCCGGCTCCTACCGGAATCGCCGGGGCCGGGAAATCCCCTCAGGCGGCGATGCCGGCGTCGAACCAGCTGCCGATCGCGCGGGCGGGCATCGGCTTCGACATCAGATAGCCCTGCAGGGTGCCGCAGCCGATCGCCGCCAGCCATTCGGCCTGGCCGTCGGTTTCGACGCCCTCGGCGGTGACGGCGATGCCGCGCGCATTGGCGAGGCCGACGATGGCGCGGATGATGGCGCTGCCGCCTTCCCGCCGGTTGATGCCGGCGACGAAGGAGCGGTCCACCTTGATGCGATCCACCGCGAAGGTGCGCAGATGGGTGAAGGAGGAATAGCCGGTGCCGAAATCGTCGAGCGCGATCCGCACGCCTTGCGCGCGCAGCGCCGCGACATTGGCGCGGCAGATATCCTCATCCTCGACGAAGCTGGTCTCGGTGATCTCCAGCTCGACGCGGCGGGGCTCGATGCCGCTCGCCGTGATCGCCTCCTGGACGATATCGACGAGCGCCGGATTGCGGAGCTGCACCGCCGAAAGATTGATGGCGATGCTTTCCAGCGGCCAGTCGCGCGCGGCGGCCAGCGCCTCGCGCAGCACCCATTCGCCGATCGGCTCGATCAGGCCGCATTCCTCGGCGATCGGCACGAAGGTGGCCGGCGCCATCAGCCCGAGCAGGGGATGGCGCCAGCGGACCAGCGCCTCCGCGCCGATCACCGCCCGGGTGCGGGCATCGTGGACGGGCTGGTAGTAAAGCTCGAACTGGTTGCCGGCGGCGATCGCCTCGCGCAGGTCCTTCTCGATCGCCTGGCGGCGCTGGACGGAGGCGTCCATCGCTTCCTCGAACAGGACGACGCGGCCCCGGCCGCGCGCCTTGGCCTCGTAGAGGGCGATATCCGCCTTGCGGCCGAGGTCGACGCGATCGGTGCTGTGGAGCGGCGCGATCGCCACGCCGATGCTGACGCCGACGCAAACCATGGTGCCGTCGACGTCGAACGGCTCGTTGAGGGCGGTGGCGATGCGCTGGCACAGCCGCTCGACGCTTTCGATGGTGGGGGCATGCGCCTGGATGATGGCGAATTCGTCCCCGCCGAGGCGCGAGACCGTGTCGGTATCGCGCGTCACCGCCTTCAGCCGCGCGCTGACCTGGCAGAGCAGCTGATCGCCGGCGGGGTGGCCCAGCGTGTCGTTGACCGGCTTGAAGCGATCGAGATCGAGGCACAGCATGGCGAGCGGCGTGCCGCCGCGCCGGACGGCGACGAGCGCCAGATCCATGCGGCTGCGGAACAGGGTGCGGTTGGCGAGCCCGGTGAGGTTGTCGTGGAGCGCGAGATGCTGGGCGTGCGCCTCGCTGGCCCTGAGGGCTGTGAGCGTGCGGCGGATGTGGAGCAGCAGCAGGGCCACGATCAGCGTGATCGCCAGCAGGGCCACGATCAGCACCGGCGCCACCTTGCCCATCACGCGGCTGCCCGGCGCGAAGCTGTTCCAGACCAGATAGCCCACCGTTTCGCCCCGGCGGGACCGGATCACGGCATGGGATTGGCCAGGGACGGGCTGGAGAGCCCAGGAGAAACGGGCGCCGTCCAGCAGATATTGCCGGGCCATCGCTTCGAGAAACGGCCCGTCGAGATGCTGGACGCTGACGAGCAGCGGCTCGGAACCCGGCGCCTGCGCCGCCCGGTCCTGATCCCCGACGATCGGCTTGACGCTGACCACCGCCGGATGGCCGTCGATGACGGTGATGTCGCTGGCGCCGGGGCTGTAGCCGCTGGTCGCGGGGTCGACGGCGTCCCCCCGGTCCGGCGCGCGCAGGCTGGCGCGCAGCGCGGCGACCAGCGGCAGGGCTTCGCCGCCGATCGCGCCGAAGGCGGTGGGGGCCGCGCGACGCCCGCCGCGCAGCGCATAGATCGGCCGGTTGGCGGCATCGAGGATGAAGATGTCGTCATGGCCGTAATAGGTGTGCAGCCAGCGGCCGATATTGCCGTCGATCCAGTCGAGATCGGGCGGGTCGGCGCGCACGCCGCGCAGCGCTTCATCCCACAGCGTGATCGCTTCCTGATCGTGGGCGACGCGGGTGGCATTATCCTTGAGGATGGTATCGACCATCATGGCCTGGCGGCGCTCGGAAAGCGCATCCGCCTCGCGCGTCGCCCAGACCAGCAGGACCGCCACAGTCGCGGCGAACAGCACCACCACCGCCGTGATCGGCAGGAGGAACTGACGGAGGAAATCGTTCGTCCGCTTCGCCATCGGGCACCATGTTCAAGGACCGCCAAGTCCTATCTTAGGTGCGAATATTTAACAGTCTGCGCGGAGGACAAATTTAATTGGACGATGTCGGAGCGGATTTCACGGTTACTATCCGCCACTTGGGTGGATGCCATGATCGCGGCCCCTGTCGGCGATACCGTAAAATCCGCCTGTCCGCTCGTTTCTGATCCTCAACCAACCAAGGGCGGCGGCCGGCGAATCGCCGCGCGCGCGGGATCAGTCCCCGCCCGCGCGCTCGATGTCGGCACCGACCTGGGAGAGCTTCTCCTCCAGCCGTTCATAGCCGCGATCGAGATGATAGACGCGGTGGACCTGGGTCTCGCCCTCGGCGGCGAGGCCGGCGAGCACCAGGCTCATCGAGGCGCGCAGATCGGTGGCCATCACCTCGGCGCCGCGCAGCTTCTCGACCCCGCGCACCACGGCGGTGCGGCCGCGCACCTGGATATCCGCGCCCATGCGGGTGAGTTCCGGCACGTGCATGTAGCGGTTCTCGAAGATGGTTTCGGTAAGCACGCTGGCTCCGTCCGCCAGCGCCAGCATCGCCATGAACTGGGCCTGCATGTCGGTGGGGAAGGCGGGGAAGGGCGCGGTGGACAAGGTCAGCGCACGCAGCCGGCCGTCGGCGGCGACGGTGATGCCGCCGTCGCGCACGGCGACATGGACGCCGGCCTGGCGCAGATCGTCGATCACCGCCTGCATGTCGTCCGCCTTCGCGCCGACGAGATCGAGCTCACCCCCGGTGATCGCGGCCGCGCAGGCATAGCTGCCGGCCTCGATGCGATCGGGCATGACGCGATATTCGGCGCCGTGCAGCCGGGGCTTGCCCTGGATGACGAGCCGTTCGGTGCCGATGCCGTCGATCTCCGCGCCCATGGCGACCAGGCAGTTGCAGAGATCGGTGATCTCGGGCTCGCGCGCGGCATTGTCGATGATCGTTTCGCCGCTGGCGAGGACGGCGGCCATCACCGCATTTTCCGTCGCGCCGACCGATACGACCGGGAAGACGATCCGCCCGCCCTTGAGGCCGCCGTCCGGCGCGATGGCGCGGACATAGCCGGCGGCCAGCTCGATCTCCGCCCCCAGCGCTTCCAGCGCCTTCAGGTGCAGATCGATCGGCCGGTTGCCGATCGCGCAGCCGCCGGGCAGCGACACCGTCGCCTCGCCGGCGCGGGCCAGCAGCGGCCCCAGCACCAGGATCGAAGCGCGCATCTTGCGGACGATATCGTAGGGCGCGACGGTGGCGGCGATGCGCTGCGCATCCATCGTCATCACGCGGCCATATTCGCCGTCCGGCCCGCGCGAGACCTTCGTTGTCACGCCCAGCTCGTTGAGAAGATGGCCGAAGCTGTCGACATCGGCGAGGCGCGGCAGGTTGCCGAGCGTCAGCTTGTCGTCGGTCAGCAGCGAGCAGGGCATGAGGGTGAGGGCGGCGTTCTTGGCGCCCGAAATCGGCAAGCGGCCGGCGAGGCGCTGGCCGCCGCGAATGATGATGCGATCCATGAAAAGGCTTCTATCGTTTCGCGCCGCGCGCGCAAGCGGCGGCAGCGGCGCGGCATGGGCGGGCGGGGCCCGATTCGCGATGGATGGGCCGGATGGGCCGGGCGAACGTGAGCGATCGTGGGCGACGTGGCCTGCGGTTGCGGCGCGCCGCCAGCAAAAAGCCCGGCGCCGCCTTGGGGCGGGCCGGGCCTTTCATGCGATCCAGCGGGCCGAAGCCCGCCAGCCGGAGCTTACTGGATCGGGTTCAGGTTCACCGCGGCATATTTGCCGCGACGATCGACCTCGAGTTCGAACTCCAGCCGATCACCCTCGTTGAGGTTGGTCATGCCGGCCCGTTCGACGGCCGAGATGTGGACGAAGGCGTCCGGCTGGCCGTCATCGCGCTGGATGAAGCCGAAGCCCTTCATCGCGTTGAAGAACTTCACCGTGCCGCTGGCGCGTTCGCCGGTCAACTGGCGCTGCGGGCCGCCACGGGCGCCGGCATCGCGCGGCGCGCGATCCTCGACCGGAAGCGGTTCGCCGTCGATCTTGAGATCGGTGGCCGAGATACGGCCGCCGCGATCGACGAGGGTGAAGCCCAGCGGCTGCCCTTCGGCAAGACCGGTGAGGCCGGCCTGTTCGACCGCCGAGATGCGGACGAACACGTCTTCGCCGCCATCGTCGCGGACGATGAAGCCGAAGCCCTTCTGTCCGTTGAAGAATTTAACGACGCCAGTGCCTTCGCCGATCACCTGGGCGGGCATGCCGCGGCCACCGCCGCCGAAGCCGCTACCACCGCCGCCGAAGCCGCCACCGCCGCCACGGAAACCGCCGCCGCCGCCACCGCCGCCGAAGCGATCGCCGCCGCCGCCATAACCGCCGCCGCCGAAGCCGCCACCGCCGAAGCGATCGCCGCCGCCGCCGAAGCGGTCACCGCCACCGAAGCCGCCATAGCTTTCGTCGCCGAAACTGTCGCGCTTGTCCCTGCCGCCGCGCTGCCCGCGCCGTCCTCTATCGAAACTCATGCTTTGCCCAAGTCTTTCCCGTCGCCCCACGAATTTTCAAGTCCTCAAAGCCGGGCGCGGCCACGAGACTTCCGGCGCCGAAACCAGCGCGCCAGCCACTATCAATAGCGGAAAAAGAGCCCTGGCGCGAGAGCTTTCGACTCATCGCCCGCAAGGATGGGGCAACCGGTGTAGGATCGCAGCCGAATCCACGCTTTACAGTTTGTCGCACAGCCGCGCTTGTGAGGGACAAAACCAAGCGGCAAGGTGATCTTCATGACAGATATGCTTGCGATCTTCGCCGATCCCGCCGTGTGGGCGGCGTTGGTGACGCTGGTGGTGATGGAAGTCGTGCTCGGCATCGACAACCTCATCTTCATTTCCATCCTTTCGAACAAGTTGCCGCAGCATCAGCAGCGCCGCGCGCGGCGTCTGGGAATCGGCCTGGCGCTGGTGATGCGGCTGGCGCTGCTGTCGATGATCGCCTGGATCGTGGGGTTGACCGCGCCGGTGTTCGACCTGGGCTGGCAGGGCGTGCCGGATGCGCATGGCGTGCCCTCCTTCGAGACGCGATTTTCCTGGCGGGACATCATCCTGATCGTCGGCGGGCTGTTCCTGGTATGGAAGGCCACCACCGAGATCCACCATTCGGTGGACCCATCGCCGTCCGGGGATCTGCTGGACAAGAAGGCGCATGTGGCGTTGGGATTCGGCACCGCGATCATCCAGATCCTGCTGCTCGACATGGTGTTCTCGATCGATTCGATCCTGACCGCGGTGGGCATGACCGATCATCTGCCCGTGATGGTGATCGCCGTGATCGCCGCCGTCGCCGTGATGCTGCTGGCGGCCGATCCGCTGGCCGAGTTCATCGAGCGCAACCCCACGGTGGTGATGCTGGCGCTGGGATTCCTGCTGATGATCGGCGCGGTGCTGATCGCCGACGGCTTCGGCGTGCATGTGCCCAAGGGCTATATCTACGCGGCGATGGCCTTTTCGGCGGGCGTCGAGGCGCTCAACATCTGGCAGCGGCGCGCCCAGGCGAGGCGCGCCGAACGGCGGCAGGGGGCGTGAGCGGCCGATTCGGTTGTTGAGCGCGGGGCCTTGCGCGCTTATGCGGATGGGATGACCGTTCATTTCCACGAAGAGGACCTGCCGGCAGGCGTGCTCGCCCCCGGCCCCGTCGCCATCGATACCGAGACGATGGGGCTCGTCACCCAGCGCGACCGGCTGTGCGTCGTCCAGATATCTGACGGCCATGGCGACGAGCATCTCGTCCGCTTCGGCCCCGGCAGCGCCTATGACGCGCCCAATCTGAAGGCGGTGCTGGCCGATCCCGCGCGGCTCAAGCTCTATCATTTCGCCCGGTTCGATCTGGCGGCGATCAAATATTGGCTCGGGGTGATGGCCGAGCCCGTTTATTGCACCAAGACCGCATCGCGCCTGATTCGCACCTATACCGACCGGCATGGCCTGAAGGAGCTGGTGCGCGAGATCCTCGGCCAGGAAGTCTCCAAGCAGCAGCAGTCGTCCGACTGGGGCGCGCCCGAGCTGACCGACGCGCAGCGCGACTATGCGGCGTCCGACGTGCGCTTCCTCCACCAGCTTCGCGAGAAGCTGGACGAGCGGCTGGCGCGCGAAGGGCGGACCGCGCTGGCGCAGGCCTGCTTCGATTTCCTGCCGCACCGCGCGGCGCTGGACCTTGCCGGCTGGCCTGAGATCGACATCTTCGCGCATGTCTAAAGCCGCCGATCTTGCGCGCGGCGATCGCCAGTCCTGGGCCGCGCCGGGCGCGGGCCATGACCGCGTGATCGGCGTGCTCAGGATCCTGCTGCCCTGCGCGATCGGCGCGCTCGTCGCCATCCTCGCCGTGGCGCCGCTGACGATGGGGCGCGACATCTCCTTCGTCCTCGCCAAGGATCGGGTGGAGGTGGCCAGGGAAAGGCTGCGGGTCGCCGACGCCATCTATCGCGGCGAGGATTCGAAGGGCCAGCCCTTCGCCATCCGCGCGGGATCGGCGGTGCAGAAAAGCTCGCGCGATCCGGTGGTGAAGCTCGCCAATCTTTCCGCCGAGATCCAGCTGGCCGACGGCCCCGCCACCATCGGCGCCAAGACCGGCCGCTACGACATGGACAGCGAGAAGGTCTATATCGACGGCCCCGTGCGCTTCGACGGACCGGACCAGTATCGCCTCGACACGCGCGACGTGGAGGTCGACCTGAAGACCCGGCAGGTGGAAAGCGGGGGCGCGGTGGACGGGCAGATGCGGCTCGGCAATTTCAGCGCCAACCGGATGACCGCGGACCTCGCCGCCCGCACCGTCGTGCTCGATGGCCGTGCCCGCTTGCATATCGTGCAGCGCGGCGGCAGATGAGCAGCATGACCCGCCGACCAGCCATCCTCGCCACGATCCTGATCGGCCTCGCCGCCGGCCCCGCGATGAGCCAGAATTCGGTTTCGGCGCTCAAGGGGCATGACAGCAACGCGCCGGTGGACGTGGAGGCGGACCGCATCGAGGTGCAGGACCGCGCCGATCGCGCCATCTTCTCCGGCAACGTCAATGTCCGCCAGACCGACCTGACGATGAATTCGGCGCGGTTGACCGTGGCCTATGCCGGCGGCGCCAGCGGCACCCAGATCAAGCGGCTGGATGCGTCCGGCGGCGTGACGGTGCGCAGCCCATCGGAAACGGCGCGCGGATCGGTGGCGATCTATGATCTCGACCGCCGGCTGATCACCATGCTGGGCAATGTGACGCTGAACCAGGGCCAGAACACGGTGAACGGCAACCGGCTGGTGATCGACCTCAACAGCGGCCGTTCGACGATCGACGGCCAGGGCGTCGCCGGCGGCCAGGGCGGCCGCGTGACCGGGCGCTTCACCGTCCGGCAATCCAGCGGCAATTGAAGGGAACCGGGCGGGTCGCCCCGCCCGGGATCGCGATCAGCCCAGTTTCCGGGCGACGAGCGCCTTGATGTCGGCCACCGGACGGGGGCCGAAATGCGAAATCACCTCGGCCGCCGCGATCGCGCCCATGGTGAGGCTGTCCACCACCGAACGGCCTTCGGCCTGGCCGGCGAGGAAGCCGGCGGCGAACAGATCGCCCGCGCCGGTGGTATCGACCACGGCATCGATCGGCTGGGCGGGAACCGTGAAGCGCTCGCCGCCGCGCACGGCGATGGCGCCCTTTTCCGAACGGGTGACGACCAGGGTTTCGACCTGGCCGGCGGTGGCGGCGACGGCGGCCTCGAAATCCTCAGTCTGGTTGAGCGACAGGATCTCCGTTTCGTTGGCGAAGAGGATGTCGATCGCGCCGTCGGCGATCAGCGCCTTGAAGTCGTCGCGATGGCGCTCGATGCAGAAGGCGTCGGAAAGCGTGAAGGCAACCTTGCGGCCGGCATCCCGCGCGATGCGGATCGCCGTCTGCATCGCCGCGCGCGGCTCCGCCGGATCCCACAGATAGCCTTCGAGATACAGGATCGCGGCGGACGCGATCATGTCGCGATCCAGCGCCTCGGCCGGCAGGAACTGCGACGCGCCGAGATAGGTGTTCATCGTGCGCTGGCCGTCGGGGGTGACGAGGATCAGGCAGCGCGCCGTCGGCGGCTCGCCTTCGCGGGCGGGGGTGGCGAATTCCACGCCAAGCGCGCGGATGTCATGGACGAACACCTCGCCGAGCTGATCCTGGGCCACCTGGCCGATGAAGCCGCAGCGCCGGCCGAGTGCGGCCGCGCCCGCCACCGTGTTGGCGGCCGAACCGCCGCTCGCCTCGATCGCCTGGCCCATGCGGCCGTAGAGGCCGGTCGCGGTTTCGGTGTCGATCAGCCGCATCGATCCCTTGGCGACGCCTTCGTTCGCGATGAAGGCATCATCGGCCTGGGCAATGACATCGACGATGGCATTGCCGATCGCGACGATATCGAGGCGGGGTTCGGTCACGCGGGTCTCCCTGAGGTGGAAAAGCCGCGCCTAGACGGACGACGGGGATGGCGCAACCGGGGATGGGGCGGATAGATAGGGCCATGGTCCGCGCGCTCATGCTTTCGATCGGCCAGTTGGGTGATCCCCGCATCCGCCGGGTGCTGGTGAAATCCGTCACGCTGACGCTGGCGATCTTCGCCGTCACTGGCTTCGTGCTGGGCTGGGTGCTGACCGGGCGCGACCCTTGCGCGATCGTGAAAGGATATAGCTGCGCCATCGGATCGGCCGAGGGCGGGATCGCCGCCGCGCTGCTGGTGATCCTGGGCCTGTGGCTGCTATTCCCGGCGATCGCGGTGGGGGTGATCGGCCTGTTTTCCGACGAGGTGGTCGCCGCCGTGGAGGAACGCCATTATCCGGCGGAGGCGGCGCGCGCGCGGCCGCCCGGCTGGGGCGAGGCGCTGCGGCTGGGCCTGGGATCGGCGGGGCGGATGATCGGATATAATCTGCTGGCGCTGCCTTTCTATCTGCTGCTGCTGTTGACGGCGATCGGCCCGGTCGCCCTGTTCCTGGTGGTGAACGCCATTGCGCTGGGCCGCGACCTCGACGAGATGGTGGCGGTGCGCCATCTGGACGCGGCCTCGCGCAAGGCCCGCCTCGCGCCCACCCGTGGCGGCCGCGCGCTGACCGGCTTGTCGCCGCCGGCCTGTTCATGATCCCTGTCGTCAACCTCCTCGCCCCCGTGATCGGTGCGGCGCTGGCGACGCATCGTTTTCATGGGAGCCGCGGTTGAAGCGCAGATATTCGGTCCTGATCCTGCCCCTGCTGGCGCTGGCCGGCGCCTGCACCACCGCCGGCGGCGAGCACCCGGCCCCGATCGTGAACGCCCCGCCGCCGGCGATGGGGCTCGATCGGGTGCTGGGCAAGGACGCCCGCGCGCTCCACATGCTGTTCGGCGTGCCCGACCTCGATGTGCGCGAGGCGCAGGCGCGCAAGCTGCAATATACGGGGCCGGTCTGCGTGCTGGACGCCTATCTCTATCCGCCCGCGGCCGGGCAGGAGCCGGTGGTGCGCTACCTCGACGCGCGGACGCCGACGGGCGAGGATTTCGACCGGGCATCCTGCATCGCGGCGCTCAGCCGCCGGGTGGAGGCGCGCTGATCCGGCCCCGACGGCGCGGCGCCGGTTGCGCGGACAGCCGGAAGCTGACACCTAATGGCTGTCTTTCATGCCACCCCGACCCGGCGGGGTGGGTGGTCGGTGCCGGGCGAGCTCCGCCAATTCCGGGCAGGCCCCGATAGAGCCTTGCCGGTGATGGGGATATTCGGAGACGGGAGAAGATCATGAAGCGCATGATGATCGCCATTCTTGCCCTGTTCCTCCCCTTGCTGGCACCGCCGCCGGCAGCCGCGCTGGAATTCGGTTTCCCGAAGGGATTCCGATCCGAGGAAATCGCCACGAACGGCACGACGCTGCATGTCCGTTTCGGCGGATCGGGGCCGGCGGTGCTGCTGATCCACGGTTATGGCGACACCGGCGACATGTGGGTGCCGCTCGCCAGCTGGCTGATGCGCGATCATCTGGTGATCGTGCCCGACCTGCGCGGCCTGGGCCTTTCGGCCGTCGCCACGGGTGGCTTCACCAAGAAGAATCAGGCAGCGGACATGGCCGGTATCCTCGACCATCTCCACGCGGCGCGGGCCGATGTCGTCGGCCACGACATCGGCAACATGGTGGCCTTCGCGTTCGCTGAATCCTATCCCGAACGCACCACGCGCCTCGTGATGATGGACGCCCCCTTGCCCGGCGTCGGCCCGTGGGACGAGATACTGAAGAACCCGCTGCTCTGGCATTTCCGGTTCGGCGGGCCTGACATGGAGCGCCTCGTCGCGGGGCGCGAGCGCATCTATCTCGACCGGTTCTGGAACGAGTTCGCGGCGAGCCGGACCGCCTTTCCCGAGGATGCGCGGGTGCATTATGCGGCGCTTTATGCCGCGCCGGGGCGCATGCATGCGGGCTTTTCGCAATTCGCGGCGTTCGATCAGGACGTGATCGACAATCGCGCCTTCGTCGCCCGCGGGCCGCTGAAGATGCCGGTGCTGGCGATCGGCGGCAGCCAGTCCCTCGGCGGCACGATGGCGGCCATCATGCGATCGGCGGCGGACGACGTGACGGAGCTGGCCATTCCCGATTCCGGCCACTGGCTGATGGAGGAGCAGCCGCGCGCGACCGTCGACGCCATCGCCGCATTTCTGGAAGGACCAGCCCGGCCGCGATGAAGGCGGCGCGCCTATGGGCCGTTATGCTTCCATCGCCATGCCCAGCCATTCGGCGCGGACGGAGGCATCGGCCTCGGCCGGCAGGCGGCTTGCGCGCGCGGCCGCGAAGCCGGCGGGATCGATGCGTTCGAGCGCCCAGATCGCGGCGCCGCGCACCATGGGGGTGGGATCGTCCAGCAGGCGGAGGACGGCCGGCAGCAGGTGACGGCCGCGATCGTTGCCGGCGGCGATGAGCGCGTTGCGGACCATGCGGTCCCGGCCGATGCGCTTGATCGGCGATCCGGCGAAGACCGCGCGGAAGGCGGGATCGTCGAGCGCGAGGAGATCGGCGATCTCGGGCGCGGCCAGCTCCGCCCGCGCGGCGAAGGCGCGGTTGGCGGCGGCGGTGGCGGCGAACTTGTTCCACGGGCAGACGGCCAGGCAATCGTCGCAGCCATAGATGCGGTTGCCCATCGCCGCGCGAAATTCGTGCGGGATCGGGCCTTTGTTCTCGATGGTGAGGTAGGAGATGCAGCGCCGGGCATCGAGCCGGTAGGGCGCGGGAAAGGCGGCGGTGGGGCAGGCCCGCTGGCAGGCGTCGCACGATCCGCAGCCGCCCCGGCCGGGGCCGTCCGCCGCCAGATCGAGCGTCGTCATGATCGCGCCCAGGAACAGCCAGCTGCCATGATCGCGGCTGACGAGGTTGGTGTGCTTGCCCTGCCAGCCGAGGCCGGCCGCTTCGGCCAGCGGCTTTTCCATCACCGGCGCGGTATCGACGAACACCTTGAGATCGCCGCCCGCCCGATCGACCAGCCAGCGGGCCAGCGCCTTCAGCGCCTTCTTGACGATATCGTGATAATCCTGCCCCTGCGCATAGGCCGAAATGCGGGCGATGCCGGGCGTGTCCGCCAGCCGCAGCGGATCTTCGGCGGGCGCGTAGCTCATCCCCAGCATCACCACCGATTTCACGTCCGGCCATAGCGCGCGGGGCGAGCCGCGCTGGCCGGCGCGTTCCTCCATCCACAGCATGTCGCCATGCGCGCCGCTTTCCAGCCATTCGCGCAGGCGCATGGCCGAATCGGGCGTGGCATCGGCCGGCGCCACCCCGCAGGCGACGAAGCCGAGGCGGTGGGCCTCGATTTTCAGCTCCGCCGTCAACGCCTTGTTGTCGATATGATGGGATGGATGGGGCACGAAGGGCGGGAAACCTCGTCGATCTGGGTGGATGCGCCCCTTCCTTAGCCCGAACGGGCGGAAACGGGGAGGTGGGCATGGCGCCGGGCGGCGGCAGGACGGGATGCGGACGTGAACGGACATGCGATCGAGGCGCACGGGCTGGTAAAGGATTTCGGCGGATTCCGGGCCGTCGACGGCATCGACCTCGCGGTGCCGGCGGGATCGATATTCGGCGTGCTCGGCCCGAATGGCGCGGGCAAGACCACCACCTTGCGGATGCTGCTGGGCATCATCGATCCCGATGCCGGGCACCGCACCCTGCTGGGCGAGGCGCGGCCGCTGAAGGTGGCGCGGCAGGTGGGCTATCTGCCCGAGGAACGCGGCCTCTATCCGGGCATGCAGGCGCGCGAGGCGATCGCCTTCATGGGCGCGCTGCGCGGGCTGCCGCTGAAGGAAGGCCGCGCGCGGGCCGATCAAATGCTGGAGGCGCATGGCCTGGGCGCGGCGCGCCGCAAGCCGATCCGCACCCTTTCCAAGGGCATGGCGCAGACGGTGCAGCTATTGGGCACGCTGGTCCACCGGGCCCCGGCTGATCGTGCTGGACGAGCCCTTTTCCGGGCTGGATGCCCTGAATCAGGAACGGCTGGAAGCGGTGATCCGTGCGCAGGCGGCGGACGGCGTGACCATCCTCTTTTCCACCCATGTGATCGCCCATGCCGAACGATTGTGCCAGCGCGTGGCGATCATCGCCGGCGGGCGGGTGCGGTTCGAAGGCGGGGTGGAGGAGGCGCGCGCGCGGCTGAAGCCCGAGGTGCGGCTGGCGACGCGGGCGGCGGACGGGCCGTGGCGCGCGGCGCTGCCGTCCGGCGCGGTGCGTGAGGGCCACCTCTGGCGGTTCGCGCTGCCCGACAGCGGGGTCGAGCCGCTTTTGAAGGCGCTGATCGACGGCGGCGCGGGGATCGAGACGCTGTCGATCGAGCGGCCGGGGCTGCACGACGCCTTCGTCGCGATCGCCGGCGAGGCGGCGGCCAAGGCGATGGACGGGCATGCGCTGGAGGACGCGGCATGATCGACGTGATTCGCGCCGCCTGGGTGATCGCCCGCCGCGATTATGTGGCGAGCGTGTTCTCGCGCGCCTTCCTGCTGTTCCTGATCGGGCCGCTGCTGCCGATCCTGGCCGGGCTGCTGTTCAGCATCGCGGGTGCCGGCGGCGGCGCGGACCAGAAACGGCCGGCGGTGGCGGTGATCGCCGGCCCGGCGGAGGCGGAGCTGCTCCATGCCGCGCGCGGGCGGCTGGCCGAACGGCTCGGCGATGCGATGCTGCCGATGCTCCATATCGCGGCGCCCGAAGGCGGGGCAGAGGCCCAGACCCGGCGGTTGCTGGCGGACCGGAGCGACGGCGTGGTGGCGGTGGCGCGCGGCGGGATCGATGCGCCCCGGCTGATCGGCCCGCGGGCGGGCGTGGCCGACGTGCGCGGGCGGCTGGCGCTGATCTATGACGAGGCGCGCGCTGCCCGTGCGATGGCGGATGCCGGCGCGGCCGCGCCGGGGCCGGTGGCCTTCCGCGAGACGGTGGTGGAGCGCGCGGCCGGCCCCGATGCGGCGGGCCATGCCGCCACGGCGCGGGCGGGGCAACTGGTGCTGATGTTCCTCACCATGATCCTGGCGGGGATGCTGCTGTCCAACCTGATCGAGGAAAAATCGAACAAGGTGATCGAGGTGCTGGCCGCCGCCGTGCCGGTGGACGCGATCTTCCTGGGCAAGCTGGCGGCGATGCTCGCCATGTCGCTGACCGGGATCGCGGTGTGGGGGGCGATGGCCCTGCTGGCGCTGCGCGGCCTGTTCCCGGCGGTGACGCTGCCGGTGCCGGCGGTGGGCTGGGGGGCGTTCGTGGCGCTCGGCACCGTCTATTTCGTCGCCTGCTATCTGCTGCTGGGGGCGCTGTTCCTCGGCATCGGCGCGCAGGCATCGAGCGTGCGCGAGGTGCAGACGCTCTCCATGCCGGTGACGATGGGGCAATTGGGGGTGGTGGCGCTCGCCTCCAGCGTGGTGGCGGCGCCCGAGAGCGGGCTGGCGAAGGCGGCGACGGTCTTTCCGTGGAGTTCCCCCTTCGCGATGATCGCGCGGGCCGCCCAGGCGCCGGAGATCTGGCCGCACCTGCTGGCGATCGGCTGGCAGGCGCTGTGGATCGGCCTGATCATCCGCTTCGCGGCGCGGCGGTTCCGGGTGAGCGTGCTGAAATCGGGCGGGCCGCGCCGCCGCTGGTTCCGGCGGTGGCGGACCAGCTGAGCGGGCCGGCGCCGGGCCAGAATGTGATGTTCCGCGCATCTTCGGGCCGGGCCTGACAAGCGGAGGTGCCGTCCCCATATCGGTCCTGCAAGGCAGGAGGCCGGCATGGCGATGGACAGGCGGCAGATGCTGGGGGCCGGCGGCTTAGCGCTGGCGGCGGTGTCGATTGGCGCGGGGCGGCTGCTGGCGGGCGATGCCAGGGCGGAGGAGACCTTCCCCTACCGGCTTTCCGATGCCGAATGGCGGCGCAGGCTGGGGCCGGACGCCTATGCCGTGCTGCGCCGCGAGGCGACCGAGCCGCCGGGATCGAGCCCGCTGCTGAAGGAGCATCGCCCCGGCACCTTCACCTGCCGGGGCTGCGCGTTGCCGCTTTTCTCCTCGCGCACCAAATATAACAGCGGCACCGGCTGGCCGAGCTTCTGGCGGCCTCTGCCCGATGCGGTCGGCACGCGCGGCGATCGCAGCCTGGGCTATGCCCGCACCGAGGTGCATTGCCGGCGCTGCGGCGGGCATCTGGGCCATCTGTTCGACGACGGGCCGAGGCCGACGGGCAAGCGTTACTGCATGAATGGACTGGCGCTGGCCTTCGTGCCCGGAAAGGCCTGAGCAGCCCCGCCTTCAGGGATAGAGCGCGCGGGCGGCCTCGGTGACGGCGGCCATCGCCAGCCGGTAGGGGCCGGGGCCGTGGCTGATGCGGGCGACGCCGAGTTCGGCGAGGCGGGCGGCGGGCGGCACGGCCGGGAACATCATGATGTTGACGGGCAATGGCGATCGTTCGCACAACCGGGCGATCAGCCGTTCATCGGCCAGGCCGGGGGCGAAGAAACCGCTGGCGCCGGCATCGGCATAGGCCTGCGCGCGGACGAGGGCGTCGTCGATCGCGGCATCGTCATGCGCGGCGGCGGGCGCCTTCAGGAAGATGTCGGTGCGGGCGTTGACGAAGGCGTGGGACGCCGCCGCCCGCATCGCGGCGATGCGGGCCTGCTGGTCGCCGATCGGGCGGAGGCCGTTCCCGCCGATCTGCTGGTCCTCGATATTGAAGCCGATCGCGCCGATTCCGGCCGCGCTGGCGGCAGACCGGCCGACTTCGTCCGCCGTGGTGCCGTAGCCGCCCTCGAAATCCAGCGTCACCGGCAGATCGACCGCGGCGACGATCCGTTCGAGATTGGCGAGGACGAGGGCGAGCGGCAGCGCCTCGCCGTCATCGAGACCGTGGGCCGCCGCGACCGACCAGCTTCCCGTCGCCAGCGCCGGGGCCCCGGCATCGGCCACCGCCCGCGCGCTGCCCGCATCCCAGATGTTGAAGAGCTGGAGCGGGCGCCCCGGCACGTGGAGATCGGCGAAGATGCGGGCTTTGTCGGCGGTGGTCGGCACGGGCGGTCCCTTATGTTTGCGTGGACCCGCTCCTATCCCGCGACCGCCGGGACGGCATCCCGGCGATTGCGTTCAAGGCGCGGGCGCCGCTTCCCGGACGCGCCTCAGTGGACGAAGCGCGCCACCACGTCGCGATAGGAACGGCTGACCTTCACCTGCGCGCCCGAATCCAGCACCAGGAAGCATTCGCCATTGGTGTGGGGCTTTACCTGCTTCACCAGATCGAGGTTGACGATGGTGGAACGGTGGACGCGCTGGAAGCGGCGCGGATCGAGCCGCTTTTCCAGATCCTTCATCGTTTCGCGCAGGATCAGCGTGTTGTCGCCGGTATAGATGCACATATAGTCGCCGGCGGCATCGATCCGCTCGATCGTGTCGACGTCGACGCGGAAGATCTGGCCGCGATCCTTGATGTTGATCAGCTTTTCGAAGCGGCTGGAGGCCGGCGCGTCGGTTGCGTCGGGCATCGCCTCGGCGGCTTCGGGCGCATGTTCGGCCAGCGCCTCCTTGAGGCGGCCGGCTTCCTCGATGCTGCGCTTTTCTGCCAGCCGCTGGCGGACGCGATCGAGCGTGTCGGCCAGCCGTTCATTCTCGACCGGCTTCATCAGATAGTCCACGGCATCGGCCTCGAAGGCGCGCAGCGCGTGATCCGAATAAGCGGTGACGAACACGAACAGTGGCGGTTCGACCTCCATCAACCCCTGGACCACCGAGAAGCCGTCGAAGCCGGGCATCTGGATATCGAGGAAGACGAGGTCGGGCTTGTGCGTCTTGATGGCACGGATGGCTTCCCTGCCGTTGGTGCAGGTTTCGATGATTTCGACATCCTCATGCGCTTCCAGGCGGAGCTGCAGGCCCTGGATGGCTAGCGGCTCGTCGTCGACAAGGATGGTGCGGATGGTCATGCGGGTTCCTTGGGCTCTTCCGTCCTGAACGGTATTTCGATCATGACGCCGAACCCGGCCCCCCGTTCCCCCTGGATCTCGAAACGGTGGTCGGCGCCATAAGCCTGTGCCAGCCTGTCGCGGATATTCGCTAGGCCGACACCGGTCGAATATGTGGGGCGGTTCACCGCGTCGTGCAAGCCGGGTCCCGTATCGGACACGGTGATCTGCACCCGATCCCCGGCAAGCCGCGCGGATACGGCGATTTCCGCGCCCTCCTCCAGAGGCGTGACCGCATATTTTATCGCGTTTTCGACGAGCGGCTGGAGGAGAAGCGAGGGCAGCCGGGCCTGCGACACCGCCGGATCGATGTCGAAGCTGGGGCGGAGCCGGTCCTCGAACCGCATCTTCTCGATCTCCAGATAGAGCTTCAGCGTCTCCACCTCCTGCGCCAGCGTGACCTGGCCGGTGGGCTCGTTCACCAGCGTATAGCGCAGGAAGGAGGAAAGCCGCGACAGCATCGCATTGGCGCGATCGGTCTGCTTCAGCAGCACCAGCGTGGATATGGAGTTCAGCGTGTTGAACAGGAAATGCGGGTTGAGCTGGTAGCGCAGCATCGCGAGCTGGGCGGCCGACGCCTGGGTTTCCAGCTTCTGCAGCTGATCCGATTGCTGTTCGAGCAGCAGGTAGAAATTGATGCCGTAATAAAGCGCCGACCATGCGGCGAGCAGCGCGAAATCGAGCAGGATGGCGCCGAGGAATTGGACGCCCGACGGCATCTCTCCCGGTCGGTAGAAGGTGGCGTGCGCCCATACCTCGATCGTCGAGAAGGCGGCCGACGCGATCATCACCACGATGATCGATACGCCCCAGGTGATGATCGGCTTCTGGTGGATCAGCCGGCGGAAGATCGACGCCATCAGCAGGGTGAGCGAATAGCCGGTGGCGGTGTTAAGCGCGCTCGGCACCAGGAAGAGCACGCCCATGCCGTTGGCGAGCCCGCCCAGCGAGCGCAGGAGCAGATAGCCTGCCCATCCCGCCGACTGGAGAATCCAGAAGGCGCGGTTCTTATCGTCGAAAAAGGGTTTCGAGCCGAGGCTGAAGAGGGCCATGCGCCTCTGCATAGAGGCATTTCGCGCAATGGGGAATCACCCAACGCATGAGGAAGAAGGCGGCGGCGCGGGCACGGATGCGCGGTGCTGCCAAGTCCTTGAAGATGCAATTTGGTCGACGGGCATGACGTTTTTGTCGACAGGCGACCGGCCCGTCGCCTCATCGCGCAGGCCCGTCGACGCCCCCGCGACGCGCGCGGCCGTGCCGCCCTAGCAAAAGACCTGCGATTTGGTTCGGGGAAGTCGTTGCCGTGTCCGTGAAGCTGAGCTTGTTCCGTGATCGGGCTCCGTTCGCCGGGCAACCGCACCGGCCGGCACCTCTGGCCGGGCGTTTCGGAGAGCGGGCGGACGGCCCGCCCGACGAGACGGCCGAGGAGGGCGCCGATAGCCGCTGGGCCGAGTTGTTCGCGCGGACTCCCAAATCTCCGCGCCAGTGAAGGTTGCTTGATGTTCCCTCTTCCGTCGCCGGAAACGGTGACGGGGCGGCAGGCCAGTCCTGCCGATCCGCCGCCCGCCACAGCCACGCGACCCCTGTGGCGGGCGGTGGATCATGCCGCACCTGTCCGATTTCTTGGGCGGAGCCGGGTGTAAACGAAATATTATCCCTCTTCGTCTACCCGTTACTTGGGAACATATGGGGTGGAAGTGCGCGTCCTCATCGTAGATGACGAACCGGCGATGCATGATGCCTACCGGCGGACGCTGGGCGTCGCGCCGGGCGCATCCGCGCGCGACGCGCTGGCGGCCCTCGCGTCCGAGCTTTTCGCCGACGGCCCCGCCGTCCGGCCGGCGGGGCACGGGCCGGCGGAGGAAGCGGATGCCTTCCACCTCGATCATGCCGATTGCGGCACGGCGGCGGTGGCGCTGGCCGAAGCCGCGATCCGCGCCGGCGATCCCTATGCGGTCGCCTTCATCGACGTGCGCATGCCGCCCGGCATCGACGGCAAGGAGACCGCGGCGCGCATCCGCGCGATCGATCCCGATATCAACATCGTCATCGTCACCGGCTATTCCGATCACGGCCCGGTTGACATCGCCAGGGCGGCGGGGCCGGTGGAAAAGCTGTTCTACGTCACCAAGCCGTTCGACGTGACGGGCCTTCGCCAGACGGCGCGCGCTCTCTGCCGGCGATGGGAGGTGGACCGGGACCTGGCCCGGACCCGTGAGCGGCTGGCCGCGGAAGTGCGCCGGCTGGAGGAACGGACCATCACCCTGGCCGCCAACGAGGCGCGCGCGGTGCACATGGCCAGCCACGATCCCCTGACCGCCGCGCCCAACCGCCTGGCCTTCCTGCGCGAGCTGGGCGAGCGGATGCAGGCGGCGGGGCGGCGCGGCGGCTTCGCGATCGGTATGCTCGATCTCGACCGCTTCAAGAATGTGAACGACACGCTGGGCCATGCCGCCGGGGACGAGCTGATCCGCGAGGTGTGCCAGCGGCTGACGGCGGGGATCGGCCCCGGCCCCGGCATGGTGGCGCGGCTGGGAGGCGACGAGTTCGCCTTGCTTTTCGACGCGGCCGATGCCGCCGAGGTGCTGGCGCGGGGCGAGCGCATCGTCCGCGCCTGCTCCACCAATTACATGATCCTCGATCATATGGTGCAGGTGAGCGCATCGCTGGGACTGGTGCTGGTCGAGCCGGGCGCGGATGCCGGAGCCGCCGATCCGATGCGGCTCGCCGATCTTGCGCTCTACGAGGCGAAGCGCGGCGGGCGCAGCCAGGTGCGGCTGTTCGACCGGAGCATGGACGAGAGCGCCCGCTTTCGCCATTCGATCGAGGCGGGGCTGCGGCAGGCGATCGCGAAGCGCGAGCTGGAAGTGGTCTATCAGCCGATCATCGCGCGCGAGGCTGCCGAGGTCGTCGGCTTCGAGGCGCTGCTGCGCTGGAACAGCGCCGAGCATGGCGAGATTCCGCCATCGGTGTTCATCCCCATCGCCGAGGAAAGCAACCTGATCCACGACCTGGGCGAATGGGTGACGGCGGAGGCGCTGGCCGAATGCCGGCGCTGGCCGGGCCATTTCGTTTCGATCAACGTTTCCGCGCGCCAGTTCCGCCGGCAGGATTTCGTCGATGCGCTGGCCGCGCGGGTGGCGGCCGCCGGCATTTCCCCCGATCGGGTGCAGATCGAGATCACCGAGACGGCGATCTTCGACGACGATGCGCGCGCCGCCGAGACCTTGCGGCGGCTGCGGGACGCGGGCTTCCGCGTCGCGCTCGACGATTTCGGCACCGGCTATTCCAGCCTGTTCAACATCCGCAACTATGCGCTCGACTGCCTGAAGATCGACAAGAGCTTCATCGACGGCCTCGGCCGCGAGGTGGAGGCGGCGGCGATCGTCAATTCGGTGACGCATCTCGCCCGCTCGCTCGGCATGGGCGTGGTGGCCGAAGGCGTGGAGACCGAGACGCAGAACCAGGCGCTGCGGCTGGCCGGCTGCTCGCACCTCCAGGGATTCTATTACGGCCATCCCGCCGATGCCGATGCCACCGCCGCACTGGCGCGGGCGGGGGAAGCGCCGGCGCAGGGCGGCCATCCCGGCGCCGGGCCCGTCGGGCGGCCGTGACCGCCACCGGGGCGCGGCGCCTTCTTTCCCGCATCATCCCGCAGGACAGGACGCTCGCCTTCAAGCTGACGGCGGTGCTGACCCTGGCCGGGATCGCCGGCTTCCTCGGCATATGGGGGCTGCTCTACGCCGTCGTCATCCCCAGCTTCGACCGGCTGGAGGCGGATGCGGTGCGCGGCCATATCGAGCGCACCCGCGCCGCGCTGGAGGAACATGCCGCCAAGATGGAATATGCCGCGCGCGACTATGGCGTGTGGGACGAAAGCTACGGCTATCTGCGCCATGGCGACCGGGCCTTCGAACGGCGCGTGCTTTCGCTGCTGGCGCTTTCCAACCTGGACATGAACGGCATGGCGCTGGTCCATCGCGACGGGACGGTGGCCGCCGCGCGCTACATCGATCCCAAGGCGCAGGCGGACGACCATGAGCGCGGCGGCGACTTCGTGGCGCTTGCCCGTTCGCAGGCGGTGCGCGCGCGGATCGGGCGCGAGCCATCGGCCCATTTCTACGCCCGGCTGGGCGACCGGGTGGCGGCGATCGGCCTGTCGCGCGTCACGCTGAGCGACGGCAGCGGGGAAAGCCCCGGCTATGTCGTCGTCGCGCGCGAGATGACGTCCGAGCAGCTCGGCCGGCTCCTTCAGCTGGAAGCGCGCTTCGGGCTGGGGCGGGCGCATGAGCCCACCGGCGTCCGCAGGCGGGACCGGACGCTGGACATCGCCGTCGACATAGACGGGCCGAACCGCATCCATGTCGCCAACGCCACCTTCGTCGTGCCGCGCGATTTCACCCTGCTGGGCCACAGGCTGCTGGCGATGATGTTCGTCGGCACGGTGGCGGTGCTGGCGCTGGTGCTGATGGTGCTGCGCCTGCTGATCGGGCGCGAGGTGATCGCCCCGCTCGCCCGGATCGAGCGGCACATGCAGGCGGTGTCGGCATCCGGCGCGCCGCTGCCGCTGGCGATCGGCGATCGCGGCGACGAGATCGGATCGCTGGCGCGGAGCCTGGATGCGATGTTGGCCCAGCTCGGCCGCCTGCGCGAGCGGGTGGAGGCGCAATCCTTCCGCCTGGGCCGCAGCGAAAGCGCGATCGGGGTGATGCATAATGTGCGCAACGGCCTCAATCCGATCAGCGTCATCGTGGCGCAGGGGCTGGCGGCCGAGCCGGTGGCGGCCGATGCGGATGTGCGCCGCGCGCTCGACGAGCTGGCGCGCGCCGATGTGCCGGCGGCGCGGCGGCGCAAGCTCGCCGCTTTCCTGGGTTCGGCCCATGACAGCTATCTCGCCCAGTTCGAGCGCCAGCGCGCCGATCTGGCGGCGGCCGACGAAAGCCTGTCGCACCTGATCGAGATCATCGGCGGCCAGCAGGCGGAGGCGCATGGCGGGCTGGAGATCGAGCCGTGCGACATCGTGGCGCTGGTCCGCCGCAACGCTGCGATCGTGCATTATGCCGCGGGCGGGCCGATCGCCTTCCAGTGCCCGGACGCAGCGTGCCCGGTGCTGGCGAGCCCGCTGCTGCTGAGCCAGGTGATCGGCAATCTGCTGGCCAATGCGATCGAGGCGATCGAGGCGCGCGGCGCGGGCGGCGGGCCGGGACGGATCGCCGTGACGATCGAGCGGATCGCCGGGGCCGAGGGCGACCGGATCGCGCTCGGCATAACCGACAATGGCGAAGGCTTCGATCCGGCGCGGGGCGAGCGGCTGTTCCATCGGGGCTTTTCCACCCGCGCCCACAAGAGCGGCGGCCTCGGCCTCCATTGGTGCGCCAATGCGGTGAACGCGATGCAGGGCAGCCTGACGCTGGAGAGCGAGGGGCCGGGGCGGGGCGCCACCGCCGTCATCCGGCTGCGCGGCGCGCGGCAGGGCAGCGCGAGCCTCAATCCGCCGGAGCGATCCGCCGGCTGAGACGATCGGCCATGTCGTGCAGGAAGGCGCGGGTGGCCTGCTCCATCGGCACGTCGTCGCGCACCAGCAGCCACAGGTCGATGCCGATCGCCGGATCGGGCGGCGCGATGCGGCGGAGGCCCGGCGCGGGATCGGCGGCGAAGGTCCAGAGAAAGGCCGCGCCCAGCCCCTGGTCGACCGCGCCGCGCAACGCCGCCCAGCTATCGACATAGGCGGCCACCGCCGCGCGATCGGCAATGGCGCCGTCCCAGCGGCGCATCGCCGGCAAAGGCGGGCGGCCGGCGCAGCATATCCAGTGCGCCACCGCGCCCGGATCGGCGGGCTTTTCCCGATCGGTATAAGCGGCGGCCGCATAGGGCGCCTGGCGCAGCGTGCCGACGCGGCGGCCGCGCAGATGATCGGGCTGCTGATCGACGAGGCAGAGCCCGATGTCGCTCTTGCGCTGGATCACGTCCTCGCACGGATCGGCCGAGGACTGGATCGACAGCCGGATATCGGGATGGGCGGCGGCGAAGGCGGCGAGATCGGGCATCAGCTCGGCCCCGAGATCGGCGGCGATGATGACGCGGACATGGCCGGCCGGCGCGCGGGCGCGGCCGCCAATCTCCTCCGCCAGGCTATCGGCCAGCTCCTCCATGCGATCGGCGATCTCGAGCACGCGGCGGCCGGCGACGGTGGGGTGGTAGCCATCCTCGCCCTGCTCGAACAGCGGCACTCCAAGCTGGCGTTCCAGCCGGTCGAGCCGGCGGCCGACGGTGGTGCGATCGATCCGCAGCCGGCGGGCGGCGGCAGTATAGTTGCCGGCGCGGACCGCCGTCAGGAAAATGCGCAGATTATCCCAGTCCAGCATCGGGCCGGTCTGGCACGCGCGGGAAGGGCTGTCATGTGCATAAATGCACATTTGGCGGGCGACATGCGGTCTTGTTCCACGGCGGCTGAGGGGTCAGCCTTGGCCCCTTCGGGAAAGCCGGAATCGACTGGAGAGAGCCATGGCGGGCACCGCCGACTATAAGCTGGGCAGCTTCACCTATCCGCGCGGCTGGTTCATGATCGCCGACGCGGCGACGCTGGACGCCGGGCCGACCACGCTCCATTTCTTCGGCAAGGACATGGTGTTCTATCGCGGCGAGAGCGGGAAGCCGCACCTCGTCCATGCCTATTGCCCGCACATGGGCGCGCATATCGGCCACAACAGCACATCCTATGTCGTGCGCGATGGCGATCGGGTGCAGGGCGAATCGATCCGCTGCCCCTTCCACGGCTGGCGCTTCGGCCCGGACGGGCAGTGCGACGATATCCCCTATTCGCCCAACTTCATTCCCAAGGCGGCCTGCCTGAAGACCTACCGCGTGATCGAGCGGGCCGGCATCATCTGGATGTGGCACGATCCCGAAGGCGGCGCGCCCGATCAGGAGCTGCCGCCCTTCGCCCAATGGGACCAGGAAGCCGACGGCTGGGTGCGCTGGCTGGTCGACGATTTCGGCACGCTGCCGATCCACCCGATCGAGATCGTCGATAACATGGCGGATTTCGGCCATATGTCGCCGATCCACGGCAGCGTGGACTGCCGTTATTTCGACAATCTGTTCGAGGACGACCGGCTGGTCCAGCGCTTCGATGCTGGCCACCGGACGCTGACCGACGGGGCATCGGGCGTGCTGTCGCTCGATACCTGGTATCAGGGGCCGGGCATCCTGCAGGCGGCGATGCAGGGCGCCTATCCCTCGCACATGCTGATCGCGCATACGCCGGTGGCCGATGGCGTGGTGCGGCTGTGGCACGCGCTGATGGTGAAGGTGCCGCGGGACGGCGGCACGGACGAGGCGGGCCGGATCGCGCTGGCCCGCGCCTACCAGCAGGCGAGCCGCGATGCGCTGGGCCAGGATGTGGAGATCTGGGCCAACAAGGAGCCCAGCTTCAACCCGATGCAGATCCCGGCGGACGGCCCCTATGGCAAGGTGCGCATCTGGTATCGCCAGTTCTACAACCCGCGCGAGGAAGCGGAGGCGTTCCGCCGCCGCGTGCGCGGCCAGGTGGTGACGTTCGGCGAGGACCGCGCCTCCGCCGCCTGATCTTTCCCTTTCGGGCATCGCGACAGGGCCGGAAAACCCGCTATAGGGCGAACCCATGTCGATGCCGCTGTCCCTCGGCGCCCCTGCCGCGTCTTACCTCGTGGCCGTGGCGCCATGAAAGGGCAGCGGGAGTGGTGCGCGAAGAAGGGATACGGAAGGATACGGTGCGCGAGGTCCAGCAGATCAACCGTCGCTGGCGTCCCGCGCTGATGGCGTTCTTCCTGCGCCGGGTGCGCAACCATGCGGAGGCCGAGGACCTGACGCAGGAGGTTTTCGTGCGCATGCTGAACAGCAGCGAGAGCGAAGGCGCGCCTGATGCCTATGTCTTCCAGATCGCGGCCAACCTGCTGACCGATCAGGCGCGCCGCGCCAGGGTGCGCGCCGGCTATCGCGAGACGCTGGCCGGCATGGACGGGCTGGGCGTCGAGCAGGTCGATCCCTATCGCATCGCCGCCGGGCGCGATCAGCTTGCCGCCCTGGCCGCGGCGCTCAACGAGCTGCCCGAGCGGCAACGGACGATGTTCACCCTCTATCGCATCGAGAATATGAGCCAGGAGATGATCGGCGAGGCGTTCGGCATCTCCAAGAGCGCGGTGAAGCAGCAGGTGGCCAAGGCGATGGCCTTCCTGATGGCGCGCATGCGGGAAACGCAATGAACGGCCCCGTCGATACCACGCCCCCCAGCCGCGACCAGCAGGCGGTGGAATGGTGCATCGCGCTTGCCGAAGGCCATCTGGCCGGCGAGGAGCAGCGCCAGTTCGACGCCTGGGTCGCGGACCCGGACAATGCCCGCGCGCTCGATGAGGCGGTGCGGCTGTGGCAGGCGGCCGAATCCGCCGCCAACCTGCCCGAGCTGATCCACATCCGCAGCGCCGCGCTGGAAAGCTATCGCCGCGCCAACAGCCGGCGCTGGACGGGCGGCATCGCCTGGAACCGGCCATGGGCGGCCGCGCTGGCGGCGGTGCTGGTGGCGATGCTGTTCACCGGCCTGCTGTGGCTGCGCGACGCCGCCAACACCTATGCCACCGGCATCGGCGAACGGCGGGTGGCGATGCTGGCCGACGGATCGAAGCTGACGCTGGACGGCGATACTGAGGTGAAGGTTTCCCTCCAGGCCGGCCGGCGCGCGCTGACGCTGGTGAAGGGGCGCGCCAAGTTCGACGTGGCGAAGGACCCGCTGCGGCCGTTCAGCGTGGCCGCCGCCGACAAGATCGTGGTGGCGACGGGCACCTCGTTCAGCGTGGAGCTGCTGGGCGACAAGGTGCATGTGGTGCTGTTGGAAGGCCATGTCGCGATGCTGACCGAGCGGGACGGGCGGACGGTGCCCCAGATGGCGCGCGCGCGCCATGCCGCGGTGGCCGCCGACCAGATCCTGCAGCCGGGTGGGGAGCTGGTGGCGCAGGTGGAATCGCTGGCGCCCGCCGTGCTGACGCAAAGCGAGCCGGTCGGGCCGTCCTGGGAAGCCGGGCTGCTGAACTTCGACGATGAGCCGCTGGCGACGGCGGTGGCACGGATGAACCGTTACAGCCGGCAGCAGCTGGTGATCGCCGACGCCCGCATCGCCGGCCTCAAGGTGAACGGCGTGTTCGCGGCCGGGGATGTCGAGACCTTCATAGAGGGCGTGAGCGTGCTGGACGGGGTGCGCGCGACGCGAACCGGCGAGGCGATCGTCCTGCGGCGCAACTGATCGCGAAAAATTCGAATCCGGGGCTGCATCGCTGCTGTCCCGCCGCCGATGAAGTGCGTCCTACCCGATGATCGTTCGAAAACAGGGGGAACGAATGGGGATTCGGATTTCGCGCATCATGGGTTTGCGGGGCGGGGCAGCGCTGGCGGCGCTCGCGATTTTCAGCCAGGCGGTGCCGGCCTATGCGCAGCAGCAGGGCTTCGACCTGGATATTCCGGCGCAGGATCTGGGATCGGCGCTGCGGGCGTTCGCGCGGAGCACGAACCAGCAGGTGACCTTCGCGTCGGCCGACGTGCGCGGCAAGCAGGCTCCGGCGGTCAAGGGCCGCTATACCGTGCCGGCCGCGCTCGACATCCTGCTTTCGGGATCGGGGCTGGTGGTCCAGAACGGGCATAGCGGCGTCATCATCATCCGGAGGGCGGTTCGGGGTGAAACCCGCGCGGCGGCCTCCGCCGAGCCGCGGCTGACCAGCGACATCATCGTCACCGGATCGCGCCTGCAGCATTCGAGCTTCGACAGCCCGATCCCGGTGGCCGAGGTCGACCGGACCGACCTGCTCGAGGACGGCTATACCGACATCGCCGAGGCGCTGGACGACGTGCCGGGCATCGACCAGGCCGACAGCCTTGCCAACAACCAGAGCGCGATCCAGGCGAGCGGGCTTTCCACGATCAGCCTGCGCGGCCTGGGTTCCAACCGCACGCTGACCCTGATCGACGGACGCCGCACCGTTTCCAACGCGGGCAACAAGAATGCGGTGAGCCTCAGCTCCATCCCGCAATATTTCGTCGATCGCGTGGACGTCAGCACCGGCGGCGCATCGGCGGTCTACGGATCGGATGCGATCGCGGGCGTCGTCAACGTCGTCACCAGCCGGTTCGATGGCGTGAAGGCCCGCGCGGTCGGCTCCGCCACCTATGACGGCGGCGGCGATTCCGTGGAATATTCGGGCGGCGTCGGCAAGCATCTGATGGACGACCGGCTCTATGTGATGGCGGGCGTCACCTATGAGCGGCAATATCGCCTCGCCGCCACCGATCGCGACTGGGCGATGGATTCGGTGACCTATGATTTCGAGGACAACACGCTTTCGCGTCCCGACCTCAGCTCCACCATTCCGGGCGGGCGCTTCAACAGCAACGATTTCTATTATGACGAGACCGGGCTCCACCGGAATTTCGTGACCGCCAAGAACGGCTATGAGGATCGGCTGAGCAAGACCCTCATCACGCCGCGCAAGTCGCTGAGCGCCGCCGGCAAGGTCGAATATCAGATCACCGACGATGTGAAGTTCACCGCCGACTATATCTACAACAAGGTGACGACGCGCTCGACCGCCGAGCCGGAGACGGTGAGCTATTCCACCACCTTCGGCCAGAATGACGAGTTCGAGGTGGGGCGGATCGCCCGCAACAACCCGTTCGTCCCGGCGGAGATCGCCGCCGATTCCTCCAGCAGCGGCGTCAAATTCTACCGGCGCCTGCCGGAGCTGGGCAATCAGCAGCGCTACAACCGCCGCACCACCAATCGCGGCTGGGCGGGCCTGGAAGGCAAGGTGTTCGGCGACTGGGATTGGGCGCTGACCTACGGCTACGGCAAGTTCGAGCAATATCAGGTTCGCACCAACTATCTGAACATGCAGAATGTTCAGTATGCGCTGAGCGCCGAAAAGCTGTCCGACGGCACGATCCAGTGCCGCAACGCGGATGCGCGCGCCGCCGGCTGCGTGCCGCTAAACCTGTTCGGACTCAATTCCATCACGCCGGAAATGGCGGACTATATCCGCGCCAATTCCGAATTCTTCGCCAAGAACCGGCAGGATACGGTGGAAGGCTATGTCAGCGGATCGCCCTTCTCGCTGCCGGCGGGCCCGGTGCAGGTGGCGGCCGGCTTCTCCTGGCGGAGCGACCGGAGCAGCAGCATGACCGATGCGCTGACCCAGACCGGCCTCAGCAGCGCATCCTACATCCCCGACTTCACCGGCAAGATCGAGGCCAAGGAAGCCTATATGGAGCTGGGCGTGCCGCTGCTGCGCGACATGCCCTTCGCCTACCGGCTGAGCCTGGACGGCGCGCTGCGCGTGGCGGATTACAATATCGACACGGTGGGCACGACGGTGAGCTTCCGGGCGGGCGCGCAGTGGGCGCCGGTGCGGGGCCTCAACTTCCGCTCCACCTTCAGCCGCGCCCAGCGCGCGCCGGACACGACCGAGCTGTTCTCGCCCGCGCGCGACGATTATGACGACGTGATCGACGTGTGCCGCGGCGTCACCGCGACGTCGACGGGCACGGTATCGCAGAACTGCCGCGCCGATCCGCGCATCGCCGCCGCCATCGCCGCCGCGCCCGACGGCAAGTTCACCCAGATCGGCACCGAGGTGTTCGCCCCGAATGCCGGCAACCCGGATCTGCATGAGGAGACGGCGAACACCTGGACGGCGGGCGTCGTGCTGGCCCCGGCCTTCCTGCCGGGCTTCCAGATGAGCGTCGATTATTATGACATCCGCATCAAGGGCGCGATCTCGTCGCTCGACAATAGCAGCCTGCTGTTCGAATGTTATTCGGACCCGAACGGCATCGACAACAAGTTCTGCGATGCGATCACCCGCGATTCCGACGGCCAGCTTTCCAAGATCATCAACCGCGACGAGAATCTGAACCAGATGCGCGCGCAGGGCATCGACGCGGCGCTGGCTTATCGCTTCGATCTCGACCGCCTCAACCTGCCGGGCAAGCTCAACCTGCAGATCCGCTACACCCACCGGTTTAAGCTGGAGAGCAAGTTCGACGGCGCCGCCGGCGAGGACAAGGCCGATTATGTCGGCGAGGTCGGCGTGTCGAAGGACGAAGCCACCGGCAGCATCGAATGGGCGACCAAGCGGGTCTCGATCAAGTGGAAGGCCGTCTATCTCGGCCCCGTCGTCGACAGCAACGAGATGAAGGAATATTTCGCGGAGAGCGACATCACCGATCCGCTGTTCCTGCATGTCGGCGCCTATTGGCGGCATGACCTGAGCTTCAAGCTCACGCCCTCGCGCGAGAATCCGAAGCTGCGCGTGTTCGGCAACATCCGCAATATCTTCAACAAGTACGGGCCTTTCCTGCCGGACGGGACCGACAGCGGCAGCGCGCTCAACTATAATTCGGTCTACGACGTGCGCGGCCGCACCTTCATGTTCGGCGTCGAGACCGAATTCTGATGACGGACCGGGCGCCCGATCCGGTTCGGGCGCCCGGCGATACAGGCAGGAGAGAGCCCATGAAACGGTCCACAGCAGGCCGGGCGCTGCTGATCGCGCTGGCGATCGGCGGGGCGGCATCGGCCGCGCGCGCGGCATCCCCCGAATGGGAGGCGCCGGCGATCAGCCACAAGGATGTGAGGCCCTATTTCGACGATGTCGCGATCAAGGGCCTCGTCCTGCCGCCGCCGCCTGCCGAGGGATCGCTGGCCGATGCCGATGATGTCGCGGCGGTGATGCGCGGCCAGCAGGTGGATGCCGCCCGCCGGGCCGTGGCCGAGGAGGATGGCGCCTGGCTTTACGACCGCTTCGCCGAAGCCTTCGGCCGGCCGATCCGGCGGGATAGCGCGCCTGCGCTGGTGGCGCTGCTCAACCGGGTCGAGCGGCAGGTGAGCGGGCCGGTGTTCGCCGCCAAGAAGGATCATGGCCGCACGCGGCCCTATCAGCGGCTGCAGCTCAGCCATGTCTGCGGCGAAGTGAAGGCGCCGGCGCCGGACCCCGATGCGAAGAAGCGCACCTCCTACCCGTCGGGCCACAGCGCCTATGGCTGGGCGGCGGCGCTGATCCTGGCCAGGCTGGCGCCGGAGCGCGCGCCGGCCATCCTCCAGCGCGCGATGGATTATGGCGAGAGCCGGGTGATCTGCGGCATGCATTTCCCGAGCGACGTGGCGGCGGCGCGGGTGGTGGCGACGGCGGTGGTCGCGCGGCTCGATCGGTCGCCCGAATTTCTCGCCGATCTGGAACAGGTGCGGCAGGAGCTGGCGCGGGCGGAGCAGGGCCGATGAGGGCCGCTGCCAGCGCATTGGCCCTGATGATCGGGCTCGCAGCCGCCGTCGCGGGGGCGAAGCCCGTGCCCGGCACCGCCACCAGCGACGAATATCTCGGCCTGCAGCGGCCCTCGACCGCCCAGCAGCTCGAGCGCAACTGGGTGCCGGACCCGCGCCGCACCGTCCATTATGTCGCGCCGGCCGAGGCCGATCCGGCGGTGCGGCGCTATCTGCGGCACAATATCGCCCTGTTCCGGCGCGATATCGCCACCGCGCAATCGCCGCTCTTCATCTTCCTGCCCGGCACCGGCGGCGCGCCCGATCATTCCAAATGGCTGCTCAGCGCGGCGGCCGACCAGGGCTATCGCGCGATCGGGCTGATGTATGACGACATGCCCGCCACGGCCGAGGCGTGCAGCCACGATCCCGATCCGACCTGCGCGGGGCGGCTCAGGGCGAAGCGCATCTTCGGCGAGCCGGTGTCCGACGATATCGACGACCTGCCGGCCGAGACGGTGGTCAGCCGCCTCGTCGCCACGCTCAAATGGCTGGCGGCGCATCATCCGGACGAAGGCTGGGAGACCTATCTCGACGCCCAGGGCGCGCCCTTATGGTCGCGCATCGCGGTTTCGGGCCATTCGCAGGGCGCCGGCATCGCCGCCTTCATCGCCAAGCGGCATGAGGTGGCGCGCGTCGCGCTCTTCTCGAGCCCGTGGGACTATTATCACGCCACGGTGGACGGCACCGACCAGCGCGTGGTCGCGCCGTGGGTTTCCGCGCCGGAAAGCGCCACGCCGCCCGACCGCTGGTTCGCCGTGCTGCATGCCGCCGAGCCGCAGGCGCGCAACATATTGAAGGCCTATCGCGCGCTTCGGGTGCCGGCGGCGCATGTCCATGTGCTGGCGCTGCCGCCGCGCGGCAAGGGCAGCGCGCACGGCAGCGTCTCCAGCGATTTCACCACGCCGCTTGATGCTGCGGGCGCGCCGGCCTATCTCGGCGACTGGCGCTTCCTTCTGGGCCAGCCGGTCGCAGGGCCGACCGGTTGAGGACGTCCATCCCTTCCTCGATCTGCCAGCGGTAATGAGCGTCACGGAACTTTTCATCCTCGGCATCGGCCCGTCCAGTTCGCACACGGTGGGGCCGATGCGCGCCGCCTGCCGCTTCGCGCGCGGGCTTGTCGAAAGCGGGCAGCCGGTGGCGCGGGTGCGCTGCACGCTCCACGGATCGCTGGCGCTCACCGGGCGGGGCCATGCCACCGATACGGCGGTGCTGCTGGGGCTGGCGGGATGGGAACCGGACGCCATCGATCCCGATGCCGCGCCCGGCCTGATCGCGGCGATCCGCGCCGAAGGGCGGCTGCCGCTGGGCGGCGGGCCGAGCATCGCCTTCGCCGAGGATCGCGACCTGCGCTTTTCCGAGACCTTCCTGCCCGAACATCCCAACGGCATGGTGTTCGAAGCGGTGCTGGAGGATGGCAGCCGGATCGAGCGGCGCTTCCTTTCGGTGGGCGGGGGCGCGATCCGCGAGGCGGGCGTGGAGCCGCCGCGCGTGAACGTGGTCGAGCCGCATCCCTTCGAATCCGCCGCCGAGCTGCTGGCGATGTGCGAGGCGGGCGGGATGACGCTGGCGGATGCGGTGCGCCGCAACGAGGCCGCCTGGCGCGACGAGGCGGAGACGGACGCCTTCCTCGATCGGGTGCGCGCCACCATGTTCGCCTGCATCGAACGCGGGCTGAAGGGCGAGGGCGAGCTTCCCGGCGGATTGCGGGTGAAGCGCCGCGCGCGGGCGATGCACGATTCGCTGCTGGCGCGCGGCCCGCGATCCGATCCTTCGGCGGTGTTCGAATGGGTCAGCCTGTGGGCGCTGGCGGTGAACGAGGAGAATGCGGCCGGCGGCCGCGTCGTCACCGCGCCCACCAATGGGGCTGCGGGCGTGATCCCGGCGGTGCTGCGCTATTACGAAACCTTCGTCCATGGCGGCGGACCGGCCGGATCGCGGCTGTTCCTCTACACCGCCGCCGCCATCGGCTTCCTCTACAAGAAGCGCGCGTCGATATCGGCGGCGGAGATGGGGTGCCAGGGCGAGGTCGGCGTCGCCTGCTCGATGGCGGCGGCGGGCCTGGCGGCGGCGCTGGGCGGCAGCAACGCCCAGATCGAGAATGCCGCCGAGATCGGCATGGAGCATAATCTGGGCCTCACCTGCGATCCGATCGGCGGGCTGGTGCAGATCCCCTGCATCGAACGCAACACGATGGGCGCGATCAAGGCGATCAACGCCGCCTATCTGGCGCTGCACGGCGACGGCGGCCATGTCGTGAGCCTGGATGCGGTGATCGAGACGATGCGCCAGACCGGCGAGGACATGAAATCGCAGTATAAGGAAACTAGCCTCGGCGGGCTGGCGGTGAACGTGGTCGCCTGCTGAGGGCTGGCGCGGCGCAAAACCGTGATTGACGGGACCGCCGCCGGGACGGCATCGGGCGGTATCGGCAAACAGCGCTGGCCGCGATCGGCCCCGGAAGGCATGGCATGACATTCACCGCAAGGATCCTGTTGCTCGGTTCGGGCGAGCTTGGCCGGGAGTTCGTGATCTCCGCCAAGCGGCTCGGCTGCCATGTCATCGCCTGCGACAGCTATGCGGGCGCGCCGGCGATGCAGGTGGCCGACGGGTTCGAGATATTCTCGATGCTGGATGCGGACCTGCTGCGCGCGGCGATCGAGCGGCACAGGCCCGATTTCGTGGTGCCGGAGATCGAGGCGATCCGCACCGAGGTGCTGGCAGAGATGGAGGCCGGGGGCGTGACGATCGTGCCCTCCGCCCGCGCCACGATCATGACCATGAACCGCGATCGCATCCGCGAGGTGGCGGCGACCGAGCTTGGCCTGCGCACGTCGCGCTACCGCTATGCCGAGACGCTGGAGGAGGTGCGGGCGGGCGCCGCCCATACCGGCCTGCCCTGCGTGATCAAGCCGGTGATGTCGTCATCCGGCAAGGGCCAGAGCACGGTGAAGACGGCGGACGATCTGGAGCGGGCCTGGGACTATGCCGTCGCCAACATGCGCGGCGACCGGAAGAGGGTGATCGTCGAGGAGTTCGTCGATTTCGATTATGAGATCACGCTGCTGACGGTGCGGGCGCGCGACGGCGTGCATTTCTGCCCGCCGATCGGCCATCGGCAGGAACGCGGCGACTATCAGGAATCCTGGCAGCCGACGCCCATGTCCAGGGCGGCGCTGGCCGCCGCCGAGGATATGGCGCGCAAGGTGGTGGACGATCTGGGCGGCTACGGCATCTTCGGCGTCGAATTCTTCGTGAAGGGCGAGGAGGTGATCTTCTCCGAGCTTTCGCCGCGCCCGCACGATACCGGCATGGTGACGCTCGTCAGCCAGAACCTCAACGAGTTCGATCTCCACGCCCGCGCCATATTGGGCCTGCCGATCCCGGAGATACGGCTCTACGGCCCGTCCGCCTCGGCGGTGATCCTGGCCGATCGCGATGCCGGCGATTTCCGCTTCGAAGGGTTGGGCGATGCGCTGGCGGTGCCGGGCGGCGAGGTGGACCTGCGCATCTTCGCCAAGCCGGTGACGCGCCCGAACCGGCGGATGGGCGTGGCGCTGGCGCGGGCCGGCAGCGTCGAGGACGCCCGCCGCATCGCCGCCGAGGCGGCCGGCCGCGTGCGGATCGATTACGGCGCCTGACCCAGCCCGGCGGCGGCGGGCGGAGATGCGGGCGCATCCTCCTCGATGAAGGCCAGCATCGCCGCCAGCGCCTGCCTGCCGGCCGCGGTATCGAGGTTGAACTGATATTCGTGGGGCAGGGGCGGGCGGTAGTCCGCCGGGAAGAAGAGCGTGTCCGTCTCCACGCCGATGCTCCGCAGCTTTTCCGCCAGCGCCACCGCCTGCGGCGCCAGCGGATCGGCATTGCCGCTCGACAGGAAGCTGCGCGGGAAGGCCGGCGTCACGTTGGGCGTGATCGAGGCGAGGCGGAAGCGATCATCCTCCAGGAAGTTCCTCGTGCCCGAATAGGCCCAGAGCACGGTCTTGAGGAACCAGCCATGGTCACCCTCCAGATTGATGGTACCGACATCATAGGCGCCGGATACCAGCAGCAGGGCGGAAAGCTGGCCGGGCCGCAGCGCGGGGGCGATGCCGACCGCGCGGGCATAAGCGGGATCGGTGGTGAGCAGCGCGATCTGGGCCGCGATCTGCGCGCCGGCGGAATCCCCCGCCAGCACGATCCGGCCGGGCGCGATGCCGAGCGCGCCGGCTTCGCGCACAAGATGGCCGAGGGCGGCGTTCACCTGCTCCACCGGCCTGGGATAGGTGGAGCCGAAGCCCGTGGAATATTCGACCGCCACCGTCGCATAGCCGTGGCCGGCCAGCACTTTCAGATAATTGGCGACGCCATCCTTGCTGCCGGCGATCCAGGCGCCGCCATGCACCCAGACGATCATGCGGCGCGGCGCCGTGGAGCCGGCCGGATGATAGAGGTCGAACCGCTCGTCCCGGCCGGGGCCGTAGGCGAGGTCGCGCCGCGCGACGATGCCGGCGGGCACATGCTTTTCGAGCGCGGCCTCCGAAGCATCGTCCCCGCGCGAGAACATGTAGGTGATGACGGCGGCGGACGGCCACGGGCTGAGCCGGAAGGCAAGCAGCAGCAGGAGCAGGAGAAGCGCGACAATGCCGGCGGCCCATAAAGATGCGCGTTTCATGCCTGCCTCCTCCCCGCCCGTCCGTAGGGAAGGGATGATGGTGCCCCCGCCGCCGCCATCGCGCAATCGGGGGCGGCCCGCGCCGCCTTGCCCCTCGCGCTATCTTTCGGGCCGGGCGGTGCTCATCGAATAGGGCCGGGCGGCGGGCGCCGTGCCCCACGTCCTTTCGGGCCCGGGCTGCATGGTGAAGCGCAGCTCGCCCCCGGCCATGATCTCGTCATGCCGCAGATAGGCGCGGTCCAGCGGCTTGCCGTTCAGCGCCACCCGGCCGACATAGCGGTTCGCATCCGACAGGCCTTCCGCGACGATCAGCAGCCGCTTGCCGTTGGGCAGGGCCAGCGTCGCCCGGTCGACGAAGGGGCGGCCGATCACATATTCGTTCGATCCCGGCGCCACCGGGTAGAAGCCCAGCGCGGTGAAGACCAGCCAGGCGGACATCTGGCCGAGATCGTCATTGCCCGAAAGCCCGTCGGGCGTGGGTTTATACTGGCTTTCCACGATCTGCTTCAGCCGTTCCTGCGTGCGCCAGGGCTGGCCGGCATAGGCGTAGAGATAGGCGACATGGTGGCTCGGTTCGTTGCCGTGGATATATTGGCCGATCAGGCCGGCAATATCCTCGGCATGGCTGTAATCGAGCTTCGAATTGTCGAATTCGAACATCCGGTCGAGCTTGGCCGCCGCCGCAGCATCGCCGCCGAGCAGCGCGAACATCGCCGCCTGATCCTGGGGCACGAACCAGCTATATTGCCAGGCATTTCCCTCGGTATAGTCGCTGCCATAGTTGATGGCGGTGGGATCGAAGGGCGTGCGGAAGCTGCCGTCGGCCTTGCGCGCGCGCAGGAAGCCGCTCTGCGCGTCAAAGCTGTTGCGCCAGTTGCCGGCGCGGCGTTCGAACCGCTGGGCGATGTCGGCCCGGCCCATCGCCCCGGCCATGCGGGCGATGGTCCAGTCGTCATAGGCATATTCGGCCGTCTTGGACGCGGCCTCCGGCTCGCGGTCGATCGGCACGAAGCCCAGCTTCATATAATCGTCCAGCCCGCCATAGGGGCCGTAGCTGGCGCTCCTGACCATGGCGTCGAGCGCGGCATCGGCATCGAAGCCGCGCAATCCCTTCAGATAGGCGTCGGCGATGACGGGCACGGCATGATAGCCGATCATCGTCCAGGTCTCGCGCCCGTGGAACTGCCACACGGGCAGCAGGCCGAAGGGGCTCGCCTGCTGGCTGGCGAGCAGCGACTTCACGAAATCCAGGTTCCGCGATTCCGGCTGGACCAGCAGCAGCAGCGGATGTTCGGCGCGGAACGTGTCCCACAGCGAAAAGGTGGAATGGAAGGTGAAGCCCTCCGCCCGATGGACCTGATCGTCCGGCCCCCGATAGCGGCCGTCCGCGTCGGAAAAGATGCTCGGCGCCAGCAGCGCATGGTAGAGCGCGGTGGCCACCATGCGCTTCATCGGCGCGGGGGCATCGATCTCGACGGCGCCGAGCGCCTGTTCCCACGCCGCCCTGGTGCGGGCGCGGATCGCATCGAAATCGCCCGCCTCGCTTTCGAGGTTCGCGATCGCCGCATCCTCGTCGACGCTGGAGATGGCGACCTTTACCTCGAGCGGCGAGGCCAGCTTGCCGAAATCCAGCCTCGCGACGAGCGCGCGGCCCTGAAGCTGCGCCACATCCTCCCGGCCTCGACCCGGCCCCTGGAAGCCGCGATAGGGGATGTTTTCCTCGCGATCGAGGAAGGCGTGGCCCTGGAGCGGAACGTTCGGGCGGATGGCGAAGAACAGCTTGCGCGCCGGCGCCCAGCCGCGCGTTTCGCGCGATCCGGTGATCGTGCCGTCGGCGCGGAGGCGGACCGACGACCAGAGGATCTTGCCCGGATAATTGTAGAGCGAGCTGCGCAGGTCGAGCACGACATGCGCCGCCTTGCCGGCCGGAAAGGCATAGCGATGCACGCCGACGCGCGGCCCGGCGGTAAGCTCCGCCCGCACGCCATGGTCGATGAGCGAGACCGCATAATAGCCGGGCCGCGCGGCCTCTTGGTCATGCGAGAAGCGCGACCGATAGCCGGACCTGGGCTTGGCGGGATCACCCGGCTCCAGCGGCACCGCGTCGCCGGCCACCGGCATCAGCAGGAAATCGCCGAGATCGGAATGGCCGGCGCCGGAAAAATGAGTCTGCGAAAAGCCCTGGATGGTCGGATCGCCATGGCGATAGCCGGCGGCGTGGCCGTAGCAGTCGCGTATCTCGCAGCCGGTGTCCGTATCCGGGCTGACCTGGACCATCCCGAACGGCGCGACCGCGCCGGGGAAGGTATGGCCTTCGCCGCCGGTGCCGATGAACGGATCGGCGCTGTCATAGGTGGTCTGCGCCGCCACCGGGGCGGCGATGACGGCGGCGGCGAGAAGGGCGGATAGCAGGCGGTGCGCGCGTGGTGACATCCCCGCACTAGAGCATGGCGGCCGGCCGGTTCCAAGCGCCTGCCGGGGTGCCAGGCATCGAGAGGCTGGCCTTCGCGCCCGGCCCGGTGATAATCACCCCGATCGAACCGAGCCGAGGGAATATCATTCCACACCGTTTTCGGGGCCGATCCGGATTGGCCCTTTTTCTCCTGCCGCTGATGGGCACCGCCTGCATTCCCCGGCCGGTCGCGCCGCCGCCGAAGCCGCCATCGGTGGCGCGCGCTTCCCAGCCGGAGCCGGACCCGGTGGAGGCGGTCGCCCGCAAGACCGGCGATATCGTCAGCCAGCCGGCGCAGGATGTCGGCATCATGGAAAAGAAGATCCCGCCGGTGCTGATCGCCGCCGCGCAATATCCCTATGCCATGGAGGGGGTGGGGAGCTGCGACCAGATCGGCCATGCGCTGGCGGAGCTGGATGCGGTGCTGGGGCCGGACCTGGAAGGAACCGTGGCGAAGGAGAACAAGGCCGCCAAGCTGGCCGAGGCCGGTGGCAAGATGATCGTGAACGGCATCCTTCCCTTTCGCGGCCTGGTGCGCGAGGTTTCCGGCGCCGCCCCGGCGCAGCGCCGCCTGAATGCCGCGATCGATGCGGGCTATGCCCGTCGCGGCTTCCTGCGCGGACTGGAGGCCGCCCGCAATTGCCGTCTCCGCCAGCGCACCGCCGACACTCCGTCCGCCAGCCAGAAGCGATCCTGATCGCGGCGGAGCGCCGGGCGCGCCGGCGATCCGATCACACGTCGAGATTGGCGACGGAGAGGGCGTTTTCCTGGATGAATTCGCGGCGCGGCTCGACGATGTCGCCCATCAGGCGGGTGAAGATTTCGTCGGCCACGTCGGCCTGCGACACCTCGACCTGCAGCATCGAGCGGTTGGCCGGATCGAGTGTGGTTTCCCAGAGCTGCTCGGCATTCATCTCGCCCAGGCCCTTGTAGCGGCTGATCGACAGGCCCTTGCGGCCAGCGGCGAAGATCGCCTCCAGCAGCTCGGACGGGCGCGTCACCGGCTTGCCGCGCGTGTCGATCGCGGGCTCGTCGCCCTCCTCGGCCTCGGCCGCCTTTTCCGCCGCCTTGACCGCGACGATGCGCGCGGTGGTGGCGTAGGTCGTCGCCTGCTCGGCGGCGAGCGTGTGGAGCTTGCGCGCTTCCTGCGAGGCGACGAAGGCGCCGTCGATGACGTGGTGATCGCTCACCCCGCGCCACAGGCGGACGAGATGATAGCCGCCGTCCGACGTGGCGGTGCCGCTCCAGCTCGCTTCCGGGTCGCCACGGCCGAGCCAGCCGGCCACGCGCGCGGCGGCCTCGGCATGGGCTTCCGGCGAACCGGCGGGATCGAGCGCGCCGGTCAGCGCCAGCGCCTCGACGATCGCGGGATCGTAGCGGCGCGGCACATAGCCCATCAGCGTGCGCATGCGGCGGGCATGATCGATCAGCCCGCGCAGATCCTCGCCCGAGCGCGCGCCGCCGGCGGTTTCCAGCACCATCGATCCGATGCCGGCATCGACCAGATATTCGTCGAGCGCGGCATTGTCCTTGAGGTAGACCTCGGACCGGCCCTTGGCCACCTTGTAGAGCGGCGGCTGGGCGATGAAGAGGTGCCCCTTCTCGATGATGTCCGGCATCTGCCGGTAGAAGAAGGTGAGCAGCAGCGTGCGGATGTGGGCGCCGTCCACGTCGGCGTCCGTCATGATGACGATCTTGTGGTAGCGCAGCTTCTCGATGTTGAAATCGTCGCGGCCGATGCCGGTGCCGAGCGCCTGGATCAGGGTGCCGATTTCCTTGGACGACAGCATCCGGTCGAACCGCGCGCGCTCTACGTTCAGGATCTTGCCCTTGAGCGGCAGGATCGCCTGATAATGGCGGTCACGGCCCTGCTTGGCAGAGCCGCCGGCCGAATCACCCTCGACCAGGAACAGTTCGGACTTGGCGGGATCGCGCTCCTGGCAGTCGGCAAGCTTGCCGGGCAGCGAGGCGATGTCCATCACGCCCTTGCGCCGGGTCAGCTCGCGCGCCTTGCGGGCGGCCTCGCGCGCGGCGGCGGCGTCGATCACCTTCTGGATGATCGCGCGGGCATGGGCGGGATTTTCCTCCAGCCAGTCGGCCAGCTTGTCCGCCATCAGCGCCTCGAGCGGCTGGCGCACCTCGGACGAGACCAGCTTGTCCTTGGTCTGCGAGCTGAACTTCGGATCGGGCAGCTTGACCGAGACGATCGCGGTAAGGCCCTCGCGCATGTCGTCGCCCGTCAGCGTCACCTTCTCCTTCTTCAGGAGGCCGGACTTGTCGGCATAGGCGTTGAGCGTGCGGGTGAGCGCCGCGCGGAAGGCGGCGAGGTGGGTGCCGCCGTCGCGCTGCGGGATGTTGTTGGTGAAGCAGAGAACCTGCTCGTAATAGCTGTCATTCCATTCCAGCGCGACATCGATGCCGACATCGTCGCGCTGGCCGGTGATCGCCACCGGCTCCGGCATCAGCGGGGTCTTGGCGCGATCGAGATATTTCACGAAGGCGGCGATGCCCCCTTCGTAGAACAGCTCCACCTCCTTCTTCTCGGCATGGCGGGCATCGATCAGGAACAGCCGGACGCCGGAATTGAGGAAGGCGAGCTCGCGATAGCGATGCTCCAGCTTGTCGAAATCGAACTCGGTGACGTTCTTGAACGTGTCCGTCGAAGGCAGGAAGGTGACGCGCGTGCCCTTCTTCCCGTTGGACGGGCCGACCACCTTGAGCGGAGCCACGGCATCGCCGCGCTGGAAGCGCATATAATGCTCCTCCCCGTCGCGCCAGATGGTGAGATCGAGGAAATCGGACAGCGCGTTCACCACCGACACGCCGACGCCGTGGAGGCCGCCCGAAACCTTGTAGGCGTTGGAATCCGACGTGTTGTCGAACTTACCGCCGGCATGGAGCTGGGTCATGATGACCTCGGCCGCCGACACGCCTTCCTCGGCATGGATGCCGGTGGGGATGCCGCGGCCATTATCCTCGACCGAGACCGATCCGTCGGGGTTGAGGGTGATCAGGATCAGGTCGCAATGCCCGGCCAGCGCCTCGTCGATCGCATTGTCCGAAACCTCGAACACCATATGGTGCAGGCCCGAACCGTCATCGGTATCGCCGATATACATGCCGGGCCGCTTGCGCACGGCATCGAGGCCCTTCAGGACCTTGATCGAATCGGCGCCATAATCGTTGGGGGAAGGGGTGTTCTCGGGTTCGCTAGCCATGTCGAGCATATAGGGAATCGAAGCGCCAAACCCAAGCGAAATGGGTGGCGGCGGGCCCTTCGGGCGCGCGGTTCGCGCTGGCCCGCGGCCCGGATGCCGCGGCGGCGGCGCTTCACCGCTTCGGCGGCGCTTCCCACGCCACGTCGCGCATGCCGATGGCGCGGACCGGGTGGCCTTTCAGCGTCGCCGGCATGTAGCGGGCGCGGGCGAGGATGAGGGTGCAGGATCGCTGGTCGAGATCGGCCGATCCGCTGGAAAGGAATACCCAGCAGGCGGCCGCCTTGCCGGTCTCGTCCACCTCCACCACCGCGCGCGTCGTGCCGGAATCGCCGCGCCTGGCCGCGCGTTCGGGATAGTCGGCGGGCGTCACCAGCGGCTGGGCGTCCGCCACCGGCAGGGCGGGCTTGATGTCGCGGGGCACGCCGCGATTGCGCAGCGTATCGCAGGCGCGATAGTCGCGGCGGACGGATTTGGTGCTGACGATCGCCGTGCACTGGCTGATATTGCCCATGCCATCGGCCGTGTAGGCGAGCGTCGCCTTGTCGATCACCACTGCCGGAAACAACGCTCCGTCACGGGTGGTGCCGCTCGGAAAGATCACGGCGGCGGCGGGCGCGGCCGCCCCGGCGATCAGCAGGATGGCGAGCAGGCGGGCGCGGAGCGGCCGCGTGGACGATGGCATTATGATCCCCCCGGATATCTGTCCGATGCGATGGTCGCAGCCGCCAGCCTAATGGCGGGCGGCAGGAAGGAAAAGGCCGGTTTTTGGCGGTAGGGGAATGGGATGATAGGCTCGCTGCCCGATGGGATGGAGCGCCGCCGATGCCGCCGGAACCCGACAGCCACGAAATCTATCTGCATCTGCGGGTGCTGATCGGGGTGGTGCTGGGCCTCAGCCTCACCCGCATCCTTTCCGGCCTGTCCCGGCTGGTGCAGCATCCCGGTCGGGTGCCGCTTTATGCCCCGCACCTCTTGTGGGTGCTGGTGATCCTGGTTTCGGCGATTCATTTTTGGTGGTGGGAATTCGGGCTGGCCACGATCCGCGTCTGGCGGTTCGAGCTGTTCGTCTTCATCCTGTTCTACGCCTTCCTCTGGTTCCTGCTGGCGAGCCTGCTCTTCCCGGACGATCTGGCCGAATATGCCGGTTATGAGGATTATTTCCTGTCGCGGCGGCGCTGGTTCTTCGGGCTGTTCGCGCTCACCTTCGTGGTCGATTATTTCGATACGATCCTGAAGGGGCCGGTGCGGCTGGCGCAGCTCGGGCCGGAATATGAGGTCCGGCTGGCAGTGGGGGTGCTGCTGTGCCTCGCGGCGATGGCGACGCGCAATCGCGCCTTCCACCTCGCCTTCGCCGGCCTGTTCCTGCTCTATGACCTGAGCTGGATCGAGCGGGCCTATGACCTGCTGGGATGAGCGACCGGAACGACGGCCCCGGCGGCGACGGTGAGGTGCTGGGCGCCGGCGGGCGCGGCCTCGAACAAGGCGGGTTCCGTGCCGGTCATCCACACCTGGCCGCCGCCGGCCGCCAGCCGATCGAACAGGGCGGCGCGGCGCAGAGGATCGAGATGGGCGGCGACCTCGTCGAGCAGCAGCACCGGCCGGCGGCCGACCCGTTCGGCGACCAGATCGGCATGGGCGAGGACGATGCCGAGCAGCAGCGCCTTCTGCTCGCCGGTCGACGCGCGCGCGGCCGGCTGGCCCTTGGCGCGATGGATGACGGCAAGGTCGGCGCGGTGCGGGCCCGTGAGCGTCCTCCCTGCCACGGCATCGCGGGCGCGGCCGGCGGCGAGCGCCTCGCGCAGCGCGGCCTCCGCCATCGCCTCGCCGCCTTCGATCGCCAGCGCGGCGCGGGCGAAGGGGCCTTCGGGCTGGCGGGCGATGCGTTCGTCCAGCGCCGTGACGGTGCGCGCCCGCGCTTCCGCCACCGCCGCGCCATGTTCCGCCATCGCCGCTTCCAGCGAGGCGAGCCAGGCGGGATCGGCGCGGCGGCCGCTGTCCCGCTCCTCCGCCAGCAGCCGGTTGCGCGCGCGCATCGCCGCCTCGTAGCGCGCGGCATGGGCGGCGTGGCCGGGTTCCAGCGCCAGCACCAGCCGGTCGAGGAAGCGGCGGCGGCCGCCCGCGCCCTCCACGAACAGCCGGTCCATCGCCGGGGTCAGCCACAGCACCGCCAGCCATTCCGAAAGCGCGTTGGCCGATGCCGCCGCCCCGTTGATCCGCACCTGCCGCCGTTCGGGGGCCGAGGCGAGCGTGCCGGTGCCGATCTCGACATCGCCGGCCAGCCGCGCGGCGACGGCGAAACCGCCCGGCCCGTCGCTGCGGGCCATTTCGGAAAGCGCCGCCCCGCGCAGCCCCCGGCCGGGGGTGAGCAGCGAGACGGCCTCCAATATATTGGTCTTGCCCGCGCCATTCTCGCCGGTCAGCACGATCAGCCCCGGCTCGCAGGCGAGCAGCGCCTGGCCGTAGGATCGGAAATCGGTGAGCGCGAGGCGGGTGACGGCCATGCCATCCCCTAGAGCGGTTTCGAGGCGGATGGAATCATCCGCTGATCGGGCGCGCTTCGGTCAGCGCATTTCCGGGCGGGCGCTCAATCCGCCGCGTAGATGCGGTTGCGGCCGTCGCTCTTGGCCCGGTAGAGCGCGTCGTCGGCCGCCTTCAGCATGGCCGAGGTGTCGCGCCGCCCGCGCATGCCGGCGATGCCGGCCGAGAAGGTGACGCGGCCGAGCGTCTCGCCCGTCTGGCGCAAGGTCACCTGCCGGGCGGCGACATCGGCGCGGATCGTATCGAGCTGGGCCATGGCGTCGCGCGGCTCGGCGCCGTCGAAGACGACGACGAACTCCTCGCCGCCATAGCGCGCGACGAACAGGCTGTCCGATCCCACGCGGGAAAGGGCGGACGCGATCAGCCGGATCACCTGATCGCCGATCGGATGGCCGTGCGTGTCGTTGATCCGCTTGAAATTATCGATGTCGCAGATGGCGAGGGAGAAGGTGCGGCGCTGGGCGCGCGCGGCCTCGAAGGCGTCGCGCAGCCGCGCCTCCAGCGCGCGGCGGTTGGGCAGGCCGGTCAAGGGGTCGCTATTGGCCGATACCGATGCCTCGGCAAGGCGGGTGCGCAGCTCCTGTATCTCGTCGGATGCCTTGCGGATGCGGTCCTCTGCCGCCCAGGCGCGCTCGGTCATCAGCCGGGTTTCGGCCAGCAGCTCGGCGATCACCGCCTCCGGCCCCTCGCCGGTCGCGAGCGTGACGGCGCCCGCTTCCAGCACGTCGGCGAAGCGGCGGGTGTCGCCCTGTGTCTCGCCGATCACATGGGCGGCTTCCTCCGCCTTCTGCCGGGCCTGCTGGGCGAAGCGCATGATCTCGTCGCTGGTGACTGTGCGGCTGTGGACCGCCATCAGCCCGGCCAGCGCCGTGCGGGTCAGCCCGCCATGACGCTCTATCGCCTGGTCGAAGGTCTTCACCAGCGCGGTATCGCCCATCACATAACGGCGGCAGAGATCGAAATTGGCGACCGTCGGCTCCAGCCCGTGCGTGAACAGGAGATCGCCGATGCGATCCCATGTCCGCCGCGCTTCCGATCTCTCCGGCATGTCCGGCATGAATATGGTCGCTCCCCCCGGCGGATCGAAACGGGCGGACGCCCGATACAGACGCCTGTTACCCCGGCTTCCGTTTCCGGGCTGTTAACGTAACGATCTAGAAAAATCCGCTAAACGCAGATGGTTAAGCGGCGTGCCGGGAAAGGGCCCGCTGGCGGCGGCGCTGGACGGACGATCCGAGGCCCAGGCCTTCGCGATATTTGGCGACGGTGCGGCGCGCGATATCGAAGCCGCGCGCCTTCAGCAGCTCGACCAGCTTGTCGTCGGACAGGATATCGTCGCCCTCGGCCGCGATCAGCTTGGCGATGTGGCTCTTCACCGCCTCGGCCGAAACCGCGTCGCCGCCGTCGGACGCCTGGATCGCGCTGGTGAAGAAATATTTCAGCTCGAACAGCCCGCGCTCGCACGACAGATATTTGTTGGATGTCACGCGGCTGACGGTGGATTCGTGCATGCCGATGGCGTCCGCCACCGCCTTCAGCGTCAGCGGGCGGAGATGCTCGACGCCGCGCGTGAAGAAGGCTTCCTGCTGCTGCACCAGCTCGCTCGCGACCTTCATGATCGTGCGGGCGCGCTGATCGAGCGCCTTCACCAGCCAGTTGGCGCTGGCCAGGCAATCCGAAAGCCAGGCCTTGCTCGCCTTGTCGCGGGGGCCGCGCGCCAGTTCGACATAATAGGATCGGTTGACCAGCACGCGCGGCAGCGTGGCGGCGTTGAGCTCGATCGCCCAGCCGCCGGCGGTGCGCGCGACGAACAGGTCGGGCGTCACCGGCTGGATGCGCCCGCCGCCGAAGCGCAGGCCCGGTTTCGGATCATAATTGCGCAGCTCGCGGATCATGTCCGCCATATCCTCCTCGTCCACCCCGCAGATGCGGCGGAGCTGGGGGAGGGCGCCCCGCGCGAGCAGATCGAGATTGTCGATCAGCCGCGCCATGGCGGGGTCGTAGCGATCGACCTCCCTGGCCTGCAGTGCGATGCATTCGGCGAGCGTGCGGGCGCCGACGCCGGTGGGATCGAAGGTCTGGATCGTCGCCAGCACGCGCTCGACCTGCGCCAGCGGCACGCCCAGGCGCTGCGAGAGATCGAGCGGGGCGCCGGTGAAATAGCCGGCCTCGTCGATCAGGTCGATGACCATGCCGGCGATTATGAGGTCGTTGCCGGACAGGCTGCTGCCCGCCTGCGCCAGCAGATGATCCTGGAGGGACAGATCCTCCGCCATCGCCGAGAAATCGGGGCCGTCCTCCGAATAGCTGCCGCCCGAGGTGGCGATATCGAGGCCGAGGCCGCCGTCCAGCCCGCGCGCCGAATCGATCGCGCTGTCATGCTGGAACACGTCCGCGTCATAATCCACGTCCAGCGGCGCATCCGCCGTGGCGTCGCCGGTTTCGAACAGGCGGTCGGCGGTGGCGGGCTCCGGCCCTTCCCCGTCGAAATCGCCGCCGTCGCCATCGCCCTGCGCATCGTCGGAAAAATCGGGGGCGTCGCGGGTCTCGCCCGCGCCGTCGCGCTCGCCTTCGCCGGATGCCGCGCCCGCCTCCAGCAGCGGGTTCTTCTCCACCTCCTCGGCGATGAAGGCTTCGATCTCGAGGTTGGACAGCGCCAGCAGCTTGATCGCCTGCTGGAGCTGCGGCGTCATCACCAGCGACTGGCTCTGTCGCAGGTCGAGGCGAGGCCCCAGCCCCATCAGCGGCGCTCCCCTGCGGCGAAGGCGAGGACGGCGCGCATCATCTCAAAGCGCGAAGCTTTCGCCCAGATAGAGGCGGCGGACATTCTCGTCGGCCACCAGCGCCTCCGGGCTTCCGGAAAAGAGCACGCGCCCGTCATAGATGATGCAGGCGCGATCGACGATGTCGAGCGTTTCGCGGACGTTGTGATCGGTGATCAGCACGCCGATGTCGCGGCGCTTCAGATCCTTCACCAGATCGCGGATGTCGGCGATGGAGAGAGGGTCGATGCCGGCGAAGGGCTCGTCCAGCAGCATGATCGAGGGATCGGCCGCCAGCGCCCGGGCGATCTCGCAGCGCCGCCGCTCGCCGCCCGAAAGCGCCATCGCGGCCGAACCGCGCAGCCGTTCGATGTGAAATTCGGCGAGGAGGGTTTCCAGCCGCTGGGCGCGGACATCCTTGTCCGGCTCCACCATCTCCAGCACGGCGAGGATGTTCTGCTCCACCGTCAGCCCCCGGAAGATCGAGGTTTCCTGCGGTAGATAGCCCAGGCCCAGGATCGCGCGGCGATACATGGGCAGGCGGGTGATATCCTGCCCGTCCAGCAGGATGCGCCCGGCATCGGGCTTCACCAGCCCCATCACCGAATAGAAGCAGGTCGTCTTGCCCGCGCCGTTGGGGCCGAGCAGGCCCACCACCTCGCCGCGCGCCACGTCCAGCGAAACGTCCGTCAGCACCTGCCGGCGATCATAGGCCTTGGCGATCGACACGATCGAAAGCCCGCGCGCCACGCCTTCGGCTTCCGGAAAATGGGACGGCCTTTCGATGGTGGCGCTGTCGTTCATGCCGGGTCCGTTCGCATGGCAATGGTTGGCAAAGGGTTAGCCAAGCCGAATTGGCAGGCTTCATGCATGATAGCATCCCCTCCGGCAAGAAAAAGGGCGAAGCCGACAGGGCGAGCGGGAGGGCGCGATCGGCCGTGTTGCCGAAACGCATCGCAAGGGTGCGCAAACCGGGCGAAGGCATCGGGAGGCGCGATCCTCCCGATGCCCCTTGTTCAGCCGAGCGCGGCCTGCTTTTCGGCGGCGCGGCGATCGAGCTCGGCGCGGCTGATCTTTTCCGCGGCCGACTTGAGCTGGCCGCACGCGGCCATGATGTCCCGCCCGCGCGGCTGGCGGACCGGCGCGGAGATGCCAGCCTTGAACACGATGTCCGAGAAGCGCTGGATGCGCTCGTCGGTTGAGCATTCATAGGGCACGCCTGGCCAGGGGTTGAACGGGATCAGGTTGACCTTGGCGGGCAGCTTGTAATGGCGGATCAGGCGGACCAGCTCGCGCGCGTCCTCGTCGCTGTCATTCTTGTCCTTCAGCATCACATATTCGAAGGTGATGCGCCGGGCGTTGTTGGCGCCGGGATAGGCGGCGCAGGCGGACAGCAGTTCCTCGATGCCGTATTTCTTGTTGATCGGCACGATCTCGTCGCGGATCTCCTTGGTGACGGCATGGAGCGAGACGGCGAGGTTCACGCCGATCTCCTTGCCGGCGCGCTCCATCATCGGCACCACGCCGCTGGTGGAAAGCGTGATCCGCCGCTTGGAAAGCGCCAGCCCGTCCCCGTCCATGACGAGCGCGAGCGCATCGCGGACATTGTCGAAATTGTAGAGCGGCTCGCCCATGCCCATCATCACGATGTTGGTGAGCATGCGGCCCTCGGGCTGGCTGGGCCATTCGCCGAGCGCATCGCGCGCCAGCATCACCTGGCCGACGATCTCGCCCGCCGTCAGGTTGCGGACCAGCTTCATGGTGCCGGTGTGGCAGAAGCGGCAGTTGAGCGTGCAGCCCACCTGGCTCGAGACGCAGAGCGTGCCCCGATCGGCATCGGGGATGAACACCATCTCATAATCCTGGCCGTCGTCCGACCGCAGCAGCCACTTGCGCGTGCCGTCCGTGGAGACCTGCGCCTGCACCACCTGCGGGCGGCCGATGACGAAGCGTTCCTCCAGCCAGGGATGCATCGTCTTGGCGATGTCCGTCATCGCGGTGAAATCGGTGGTGCCGCGATTATAGATCCAGTGCCAGAGCTGTTTCGCCCGCAATTTCGCCTGCTTGGGCTCCAGCCCGGCATCGGCCAGCAGCGCGCGGAGCTGATCGCGGGTAAGGCCGATCAGGTCGACGCGGCCGTCGGCGCGGGGCACGGCGGCGCGCGGAACCGGCACAGGATCGATGCCGCCGGGAATCGGCATGGTGATGGGCTGGGGGGCGTTCATGCGCGCCCACATAGTGAAATCGGGCGGATTTTGCCAGTGAGAGGCTGTTTGGGCGAATCCGGCCTCACCGGATTTGTGGGCGCCGGTGGGCGCTGCCGCGCCGAAACCGCTTCAGCGGCCGGGCGCGCAGGCGATCGCGGCGGCGTCGATCGCAGTGGCGGCGCCGCGCAGCTCATAATGGTCGCTCATACGCTTGCCGTCCTCGCCGCGCGTTTCCACCCGCATCGAATCCCCGCCGCGCATCGCCGCGACGATCGCGGCGTCGGTGGCGGCATCGGGCGCCCAGGCATCCGCGCCGCCGGCGACCAGCGTGAAGCGCCGGCCGTCCACCGCCAGGGTCACCAGCGCGCCGCGCTGCTTCACCGCGCGCAGCCTGATGTGGAGCTGGCCGCGCACCTGCCGGCCGGGCCAGTGGGCGATCGAGGCGAAGGGGCGCCACTTGCCGGTGAGCGGCGCGTCGACCGCCTCGGCGATCGCATAGCAGCGCAGCGGCCGCACGTCGCGGAACGCCCCCCAGCCGCCGAACAGCCCCAGCGGCTCGCGCGCCTGCGCGGCACCGCCCAGCGCCGTCGCCAGCAATGTCGCTGCCATCCATATCATCGCCGAATCCCCACCAGCGGCCTCATCCGCTTATTGTTGCATCATTGCAACAGGGCAGGCGCAGTCGCGCATCGTTCATCCGGGCGACAGGTGGGGCGGTGCCTTAAGGCCCCCGTCCCGCGATCGGGGCCAAGTACCTGATGGAGCTTTCTTATGCGTAAAGTAGCAACCGCCCTTCTGTTCGCCTCCGCCGTGGCCGCGACGCCCGCGCTGGCGCAGGACAATGCCGGTTCCTTCGCCGGTCCGCGCGTCGAGGGCGTGATCGGCTGGGATCGCACGCAGGCCAATGGCGGTCACGACGATGGCGTGCTCTACGGCATCGGCGCCGGCTACGACTTCCAGCGTGGCAACACCGTGTTCGGGCTTGAGACCGAACTCACCGATTCGGACGTGAAGCAGTGCATCGGCGCTGCGACGGCCGCCGATCCGCGCCTGTGCGCCAAGGCTGGCCGCGACATCTATGTCGGCGGTCGTGTGGGCTATGTCGTCGGCGGCTCGACCCTGCTTTACGCGAAGGCCGGCTACACCAACGGCCGCTACAAGGTTTCGGCCGATGACGGCACGGTCCGCATCTCGGACGGCCAGAATCTCGATGGCATCCGCGTCGGCGCCGGCGCCGAATATGCGATCGGCCCGAACTCCTACCTGAAGGCCGAATATCGCTATTCGAACTATGAGCAGGGCGTTTCGCGCCACCAGGCGCTCGCCGGCTTCGGCTTCCGCTTCTGATGCGGGCCTGAGGCCGGGCGACAGCCTGGTCGCCCTGCCCATGATTACGGGCAGGAAACATTCGAAAAAGGGCGTCGGCAGGTTGCTGCCGGCGCCCTTTCTGTTGTTGCATTAATACAACTATTCCCGACATATTATCCCATATCGGCCATATTTTATTGGGTTTGACATGTTGTATATGGGCAACATCGCGAATTTTGCACTGGCTGACGCACATTCGCATTCCTAGATGGCGCTCTGCCGGTCGTTCGAAAACCCAAATAAGGCCGGCCAGAAAGCAGGAGTTTAGTATGAAGCGTTTTGCAGCCGCCGCCGTCGCGGCCCTCGTCGTCGCTACCCCGGCCCTCGCCCAGGACAGCGCCTCCTTCACCGGCCCGCGTGTCGAAGCCGTGCTCGGCTATGACGTCGTCTCCACCCCCGGCGTGAGCGATCCCGATGGCTTCCTCTACGGCGTCGGCGTCGGCTACGACGTTCAGGTGAAGGGCGTCGTGCTCGGCCTCGAGGGCGAGTGGACCGATTCCACCACCAAGAAGTATGGCGTGAACTCGGATCGCGACCTCTATGTCGGCGGCCGCATCGGCGTTCCGATCAGCAACGTCGCGCTGCTCTACGGCAAGGTCGGCTACACCAACGCCCGCCTCGAGAGCGACGTCTACAGCAAGAACCTCGACGGCATCCGTCTCGGCGCCGGCATGGAATATGCGATCGGCGGCAACATGTTCGTGAAGGGCGAATATCGCTACTCGAACTATGAAGACGATCTGTCGCGTCACCAGGTCGTCGGCGGCTTCGGCATCCGCTTCTGATGCCGGCCCGCCCGCATGGATGCGGGCGGCGATGAAAGAGGGGGCTGGGGCGGCAATGCCCCGGCCTCTTTTTTATGCGCAACCCACTGGCGGGCGCGGGAAGCCGCGCTATAACGCATATCCGTTTTGGCTGCGGGGAATCCGGGGAAGGTATGAAGGCTACGATCGAGCGGGCAACGCTGTTGAAGAGCCTGAGCCACGTCCAATCGGTGGTGGAACGGCGCAATACGATCCCCATCCTTTCCAACGTGCTGATCGAGGCGGCCGCCGATGGCGGGCTGAAGCTGATGGCGACGGACCTCGACCTGCAGATCGTCGAGACGATCGAGGCGGCGGTGGACGTGCCGGGCGCGACGACGGTTTCGGCGCACACCCTGTTCGAAATCGCGCGCAAGCTGCCAGAGGGATCGCAGGTCGAGCTTTCGGCCGCGGACGGCAAGATGAAGATCGTCGCCGGCCGGTCCAACTTCAACCTGCCGACGCTGCCGCGCGACGACTTCCCGGTGATCGCGGAAGGCGAGCTGCCGACCCGGTTCGAGCTGCCGGCCGCCACGCTGCGCCAGATCATCGACAAGACGCGCTTCGCCATCTCCACCGAAGAGACGCGCTATTATCTGAACGGCATCTTCCTGCACGTGTCGGACGAGGCGCAGCCGGTGCTGAAGGCCGCCGCGACCGACGGCCACCGCCTCGCCCGCGTCACCGTGGCGCGGCCGGACGGCGCGGCCGGCATGCCGGACGTCATCATCCCGCGCAAATGCGTGGGCGAGCTGCGCAAGCTGCTGGACGAGCTGGACGGCACGGTGGAGGTGTCGCTCTCCCCCACCAAGATCCGCTTCGGGCTGGGATCGGCGATCCTCACCTCCAAGCTGATCGACGGCACCTTCCCCGATTATACGCGCGTCATCCCGACCGCGAACGACAAGCTGCTCAAGCTCGATCCCAAGAGCTTCATGCAGGGCGTCGACCGCGTCGCCACGATCGCGAGCGAAAAGACCCGCGCGGTGAAGATGTCGCTGGATCGCGACAAGATCACGCTCTCCGTCACCAGCCCGGAAAACGGCACGGCGGCGGAGGAAGTGCCCGGCGAATATGTCGCCGACAGCTTCGACATCGGCTTCAACGCCCGCTACCTGATGGACATCCTCGGCCAGATCGAGGGCGACATGGTGGAAGTGCACCTGGCCGATGCCGCGGCACCGACGCTGATCCGCGAGAACGACACCGCACCGGCGCTCTACGTGCTGATGCCGATGCGCGTCTGAGGACATGAGGGCCGGGCGTGGGTGCCCGGCCCCCCTGACGGCGTTTCCGATCGGGCGAAACGCATCCCGAACATGGCGGACCGCGACGGCGCATCACGCCGTTGATCAAGCGCAAACCGGCGATCGTCATCGCCGATATCGTCGCCGCCTTTGCTGGACCGGATGCCGGGTCGGAAGGGGGGAGCCACCCGCCCGGGATGGCGCTTCCCATACCGGCGCGGAGCCCGGTAGCGGATGAATCCCATGGCGACGTGACGCGGCGATGACCTGTCGATGGCATCGCCGTTACCGGCCGTGCCCCCCGTCTCCCCGCGTCACGATCCGGCCCGGAAAGGGAAAGGCCGCGGGCGATGGTTCGCCCGCGGCCCTCCGCGCCTCATTCGATCATGATCCGCTTATTCGGCGGGCTCGAAGGCCGGCGGCTGGGTGTCGCGCGCATCCTCGAAGCCCGATCCTTCGGCCAGCGCGGCGCGCACGCCCGCGGCATAGGCCGGATCGATCTTCTCGAAATGGCCGATCTGGCGATCGACGATATGCTGCGGCACGCCTTGCATCGCCGCCGCGAGGTTGCGGAACAGGCGGTAGCGCTGGGCATCGTCGAACAGGTGGAACAGCGCGCGGGGCTGGGAATAATCGTCATTCCCCTCGCGATGGTCGTAACGCATCGCCTCGCCCGAGATGCGCAGCGGCGGCTCAAGATATTTTTTGTCCTCCACCGGGCCGCCGAAGCTGTTGGGCTCGTAATAGGCATCGGGGTTGCCGGTATCGTTGCGGAAGAACCGCATCGCGCCGTCCTTGTGATAATGGTGGACGGGGCAGCGCGGCGCGTTCACCGGCAGCGCCTCATAATGCGTGCCCAGCCGGTGGCGATGCGCATCGGCATAAGAGAAGATCCGCCCCTGCAGCATCTTGTCCGGCGAGAAGCCGATGCCGCGCACGATGTTGGAAGGCGAGAAGGCGGCCTGCTCGATCTCGGCGAAATAATTGTCCGGATTGCGGTTCAGCTCGACCACGCCGACCTCGATCAGCGGATAATCGCCGTGCGGCCATACCTTGGTGAGGTCGAACGGATCATAAGGCGTCTTGCCCACGTCGGTTTCGGGCATGATCTGCACGAACATGTTCCAGCGCGGATATTCGCCGCGCTCGATCCCGCCGAACAAGGCCTCCTGGTAGGATTCGCGGGTGTGGCCGATCACGCCCACCGATTCCTCGTTGGTATAATGGCGGTGGCCCTGCTGGGTCTTGAAGTGGAACTTCACCCAGTAACGTTCGCCCGCGTCGTTCCAGAAGGAATAAGTGTGGCTGCCATAGCCGTTCATGAATTGCGGCCCGATCGGCAGCCCGCGATCGGAGAACAGGATCGTCACCTGGTGGAGCGATTCGGGGCTCAGCGACCAGAAATCCCACATCGCCGTGGGCGATCGCATGTTGGTGCGGGGATGGCGCTTCTGGGTGCGGATGAAATCGGGGAATTTCAGCGGATCGCGCACGAAGAAGACGGGCGTGTTGTTGCCCACCAGATCCCAATTGCCTTCCTCGGTATAGAATTTGATGGCGAAGCCGCGCACGTCGCGCTCGGCATCCGCCGCGCCCTGTTCGCCGGCCACGGTGGAGAAGCGGATCAGCAGGTCCGTCTTCTTGCCGACCTGGGCAAAGACCCTGGCATTGGTGTAGCGGCTGATATCGTTGGTGATGGTGAGCTGCCCGAAGGCGCCCCAGCCCTTGGCATGGACCACGCGCTCGGGAATCCGCTCGCGATTCTGATGGGCGAGCTTTTCGATCAGCTGATAGTCCTGCAGCAACAGCGGACCATGGCGCCCGGCGCTCAGCGAGTTCTGGTTGTCGCCCACCGGGGCGCCGGCAGTGGTCGTCAACGTCGTTCGGTCAGCCATGGTCGAGCCTTTCCTGGGAAGCGAGGACTGGGAAGGTGTCGGGTCTGGGTCTGCGACTCCAACGATTAAAGGCGCTGGCAGTGATCGGGCCTGTCGATCAGGCGCCGCCCTGCCAGGCGCGGACGGCCTCGATAGGCCACAGCAACATTAGCACGTTGAGCGTGAGATTGTCGCGGATCACCCACAAGGCGAGCAGCTCGAGCGCGACGGCAAGGGCGACGGTGGCGGCGACCGGCAGGCGCCACGCCAGAAGGAAGCCCAGCACCATCCAGCCGATATCGGCGGCGGAATTGAGCACGCTGTCGCCGGTATAGCCGAGCGCGATCGTCGCCTCGCGATAGCGGTCGATGACGAAGGGGGTGTTCTCGATCACCTCCCACGCCGCCTCGATGAGGACGGCCAGCACCAGCCGCTCGCCCACCGGCCGCCGGCGCAGCAGCAGCCAGCCGAGCGCGTAGAAGAGGAAGCCGTGGACGATGTGGCTCGGCGTATACCAGTCGGCGACATGCTGGCTGTTGCCGGCGTCGACCGCGCCGTGCCACAGCTCGATCGTGCCGCAGGTGCATATCGGCGGGCGGCCCATCGCCAGGAGCGCGGCGATCGCGATCGCGGCGATCGCTGCGGCGATCAGGATATGGGTGCGGGCGATACCCCTGCGCGCCGGCCTCACGCCCCCGCCCGGCGCCACTCGATCGTCACCCAGCCGGTCGGCGCCTCGCCCTCCAGGAACAGATGGTCGTCGACGATCCGGCAGTGGCGCACCTGATCGCCCTTCACGTCCGGGTGCCAGGCGCCGTCGATATGATGGACGACGATGCAATGGGCGGCATCGACCGTGAAGCGGCCGAAATAGCCGACGAAGCCGTTGAAGGCCGCCCGCAGCTTTTCGATCGGGGCGCTGGCCGGCGGCGCGCCCAGCGGCTGGACGCCGGGACGCACCATCTGCACCGACATATGCCCGTCGGCGGTGTAGACCAGCAGCCCGCGCGCATCGCGGCCGAAGGGATAGTCCATATCCTCGTCGTGGCGGCGGTTCTTCCACAGCACCAGTTCCCAGGCGCCCAGCAGCTTGCGGCGCAGCTTCTCGTCATCCGCGGTCATGCGCTGTCCTCTCGATCGTCCCCTTGCGGCATCGCATCCGTCGCATCCTATGCTGTTGAACGCCCGATCGTTCCTTCGGGTGCCAGGCCCCGAAAGCGCTATCCTGCCTTCTTGCGTGGCAAAGCGCCACCCGTTGACCGAACCGGCGCGTGGAGGCAAAGGCGGCCATGCCTTACGCCAATCTCGCCCGTCGCGGTGTCCTCTTCGTGCTGTCCTCGCCGTCGGGCGCGGGCAAGTCGACCATAGCGCGCAAGCTGCTGGCCGCGGACAAGGGCATCACCATGTCGGTTTCCGCGACGACCCGGCCGATGCGCCCCGGCGAGCAGGAGGGGATCGACTATCATTTCGTCGACCTCACCGAATTCCGCCGGATGGTGGCGGACGGCGAGTTCCTGGAATGGGCGCATGTGTTCGACAACCGCTACGGCACGCCCAAGGCGCCGGTGCATGCCGCGCTCGAATCGGGGCGCGACGTGCTGTTCGATATCGACTGGCAGGGCGCGCAGCAGCTCCACCAGCAGGCCGGCGGCGATACGGTGCGCGTCTTCATCCTGCCGCCGTCGCTGGACGAGCTGCGCCGCCGCCTGACCGGCCGGGGCACCGACGACGCGGAGGTGATCGCCCGGCGCATGGAGCGCGCGGCGTCCGAGATCAGCCACTGGGACGGCTATGATTATGTGCTGGTCAACGACGATGTCGATCGCTGCTTCGAACAGGTCCGCACGATCCTGGAGGCCGAACGGCTGAAGCGGCGGCGCCAGACGGGGCTGATCGGCTTCACCCGCAAGCTGATGGGCTGAGGGGGCTGGCCCCGGAATCCGGCCTGCCTCTTCCGGCGGAACAGGAACGCGCCTAACCTGTTCATCATCCATACCTTGGGGAGGATGGCATGATCAGGCTGGGGCTGGGTGCGATCGCGGGCGGAATCGCCCAATGGCTGGTGGGCTTCATCTTCTGGGCGACCCCGCTCAGCGGGCTGGCCTTCAAGGTCGCCAACGAAAGCGAGAATGCCGCCGTGCAGGCCGCGCTCGCGCAGAATCTGACGCGGTCCGGCACCGGCACCTACATGGTGCCCTGGCCCAACACCGCGCAGGGCACCACGCTCTACGGCCAGGGGCCGATCGCGACGATCCACTATAACAGCGCCGGCTTCCCGCTGGTGGATGCGGGATCGCTGTTCGGCGGGCTGACCCTGTCGATCATCACCGCCGCGCTGATCGGGCTGGCATTGTGGAGCGTCGCCGGGCGCGCCGCTTCCTTTGCCGAACGGCTGAAGCTGGTGGTGCTCTTCGCCGCCGCGGCCGTGCTCTATCTCGATCTCGGCCAGCCGGTGTTCAACCATTATGGCTGGGGCCACTTCATCTACATGGCGATCGGCGATTTCATCGGCCTCGTCGTGGCGGGCGCGGTGATCGCGCGCTGGTTCATGGCGACGCCCGCGCCGCGATGACGGGGGCGGGCGAGAGCGAGGCCGCGCGGCTGATCGCCGATCTCGCGCTGGCGCCGCATCCCGAAGGCGGCTGGTATCGCGAAACCTGGCGCGCCGATGCGGCGGACGGCGCCCGGCCCAGCGGCACGGCCATCCTGTTCCTGCTGGAGGAAGGTCAGCGATCCCACTGGCACCGGGTCGATGCGACGGAAATCTGGCTGTGGCATGCGGGATCGCCGCTGCGCCTGTCGGTGGCCGGCGGCGATGGCGGGGAGGACGATGCCGGGGAGGAGGTGCGGGAGGTGCGGCTTGGCGGCGATCTCCTCGCCGGGGAGATTCCCCAATATGTGATCGCCCCCCACCGCTGGCAGGCGGCGGCGGCCGATCGCGGCTGGGCGCTGGTTTCCTGCGTCGTCTCGCCCGGTTTCCGCTTCGAGGGGTTCGAGCTGGCGCCGCCCGGCTGGTCTCCGGACGGCGCCTGATCGAGGGCGGATCAGCCGGTCAGCGGCAGCGCACGCCGCCGCGATCGATCTCCCGCCCCAGCAGCGCGCCCGCGCCCGCGCCGATCAGCGTGCCCAATATCTGGGAATCGCCGTAGGTGAGTGAGTTGCCGAGAATGCCGCCGATCGCGCCGCCGATCAGCAGGCCGGTGGTGCCATCGGGCCGGCGGCAATAATAGCGCCCGTCATAGCCGCGATAGACGCGATCGTAACGGCCGAGCTGCCGTTCCCGATAATAGCGCCCGTCGCGATAATAACGCTGCGCGTCATAGCCGCCGTAACGGGAATCGTAGCGGTTCCAGTCATAGTTGCGGTAGTTCCGCCAGTCGCCATAGGGCGTGTAACGCTGGGGCGACGTCGGCCGGTAGACCGGCCTGAGCGACGGCGCATGGTTGGGAGGCCGCGTCGCGGGCGGGCGATGCTGCGGCGGGCGCGTGTTCGGCGGCCGGTGATTGGGCGGGCGGCTGCTGGATGGCGGCCGGTGCTGCGGTGGACGCGTTTGCGGTGGCCGATTCTGCGGCGGACGAGCCTGGGGCGGCCGGTTCTGCGGGGGTCGCGCATTTTGCGGCGGCCGCGAATTCTGCGGGGGGCGCGTATTGGGCGGCCGGTTCGGCGCCGGCTTGGTGCTCGGCTGGCGATTGGGGGCCGGGGCCGGGCGGGCTGCCGGCACGGACGGGTTTGCCGGGCGCAGCGAGGGGGCGCCGGAAGGGGTGTTGGTCTGGGCATCAACGGCCGGAGTGGCCATCACCGCGATCAGGCCTGCCAGGATGAATGGGCGCATGCGGAACTCCCTTCATGGGTGGGATGGAAACTCCCGTCCGCGCCACCGGTTGCTTTCCCGCGCAAAAATATTCCGTAGCTGAAACGGTCAGGCCAGGGCATCCCACAGCAGCTTGGCGCCGACAAGGATCAGCAGCACGTAGATCAGGGTGTAGAAGCGTTCGGCGGATACCTTGCGCACCAGCACCACCCCGGCGAAGGTGGCCAGGATCGCGACCGGCATCAGCACGGCCGTGGCGGCGAGGTTGGTTCTGGTGAACTGGCCGAGCGCGGCATAGGCCGGCACCTTGATCCAGTTGACCGCCGCGAAGAAGATCGCGTTGGTGCCGACGAAGATGTCGCGCGGCAGCCGGCGCGGCAGCACCCACATCTGGAAGGGCGGGGCGCCGGCATGGGCGATCTGGCTGGTGAAGCCGGATATCATGCCGAAGATCGATCCGACCCAGCCGGGCGATTGCGAGGATGCGGTGATCGCCCCGCGCCGTTCGATCCACAGGCGATGGATGCCGAACAGCATCGCGATCACGCCCACCGCCGCCAGCACCGCATCCGCCGATACCCGCGCCGCCAGCAGCCATCCCAGGAAGATGCCGATCGCGGCGCCCGGCAGGGTAACGGCCAGCACATGGCCGTCCCACGTCTTGCGGAAGGCCCATACGCCCACCGCATCCTGCACGATCAGGATCGGCAGCAGGATCGCGGCCGCCTGCACCGGCGGCAGCGCCAGCGCCATCAATGGCATGCCGAGCGATCCCAGCCCGGCGAAGCCGCCCTTGGCGAGGCCCACCAGGATCACGGCGGGAATGGCGAAGGCGTAGAAGGTCCATTCGGTCGGCATCGGCATCTCGCAAGGAAGGAAGCGGGCTGGAAACTTGCCTTCGGCCCGCGCCATCTAACCCCTTTCGGTGCCGTTGCAATTGGTGCAAGCTACCTATCGTTGCGACAGGCATTGGCTGTGGACAGGGGAGGGACATGTGGTCGGACCCAGGATCTTCGGCACCTTCGCCGTGCTGGCGGTGGCTGGATGCGGCACCGGATCGACAACCGGTGTCGCCGAGGCCTCGCCAGATACCGGCATCATGATCGATCGGCGCCCGATGGGGCCGGAAAGCCATCTGGGCGCGCATCAGGTGGTGGTCGATTATTATGCGCTGCTTGCCAAGCGGCGCTACGACGATGCGTGGAAGCTGTGGGCGGACGCCGGCCGGGCGACGGGCAAGACGCCCGCCGAATTCGCCGAGGGCTTCGCCGATGTCGCCCGCTACGAGCCCAAGGTCGGCGGGATCGGGGCGATGCAGCGCGCGGGGGACAGGTTCACCATCACCGTCTATGTCGAGGTGAATGGCGAACATACCGACGGCGCGCCGATCCACCAGCAGGGATGGGTGAGCCTGAGCCGGCCGAAGGATGTGGGCGATGCCCCCTCCGGCCAGCCCGTATGGCATATCACCGGGGTGCCCGGATAAGGCACCCCGATGGGTTCGGGCGGATCGTTCAGGCCGCGTCGACCAGCACGATCTCCGCATCCTCGATCGCCGTCACCGTGATGGTGTCGAGATCGCGGATGGCGGCGCCGTCGCGGGCGTTCACCTCCACGCCGTTGACGCTCACCCGGCCGGCGGCCGGCACCATATAGCCGCGCCGGTCGGCGCCCAGCCGGTAGGTCGCGCTCTCGCCCGCCTTCAAGGTCGCGCCGAGCACGCGGGCATCGGTGCGGATGCGCAGCGCGTCGTCATCGTCATAGCCGCTCGCCAGCACGACGAACTGGCCGGCCCGGTCGCCCTTGGGGAAGGGGCGGGCGCCCCAACTCGGGCTTTCGCCCCGGCTGGTGGGCAGGATCCAGATCTGGAAGATGCGGGTGTCGACATCCTCCATATTATATTCGCTGTGGGCGATGCCGGTGCCGGCGGACATCACCTGGACGTCCCCGGCCTCGGTGCGGCCGTGATTGCCCAGATTGTCCTTGTGGGTGATCGCGCCCTCGCGGACATAGGTGATGATCTCCATGTCCGAATGCGGATGGGGCGGGAAACCCGTCTTCGGCGCGATCACGTCATCATTCCACACGCGCAGGTTGCCCCAGCCCATCCGGGCCGGATCATGATAGTTGGCGAAGGAGAAATGATGGTGCGCATCGAGCCAGCCGTGGTTCGCGGCGCCGAGGCTCGAGAAGGGGCGAAGTTCGATCATGGTCGTGTCTCCCGAAGGGCGCCTGGAAAATGCGCCCTTGCTTGCAGGGAGAGATAGGCCCGATCGATTGCATTATAAATGCGAATGATCGAAAAGCATCGTTTCCGATCTTGGAGGGATGCCTCCCCTCAGGCCGGGGGCGCGGCGGGTGCTCGCTCGCTCGCCGGCGCACCGGGGGCCGGGGTTTCCGCGGCCGGCGGGGTATGGGCCGGTGCGCGGGGCGCCAGCAGCGCCGCCGTCTCGATGGTATCGAGCGCGTCGCGCGCGCCGGCATAGCGGCGGGCGGCGGCGATCCAGTCCTGCGCGCGCTCGCGGCCGGGCATGCGCGAAACCTCGGCCAGCGCCTCGGTTACGCGGCCGCCTTCCAGCGCGCGGCGGGCGCGGGCCAGCCGGTCGGCCGGCGCGGGCGAAGGCCGGTTGGCCTTGCGGATCACGATCATGCCGGCGATCTCGCGCTTCACGCCGTCCCACCAGCTTTCATTGGGGGCCTGCGAGGCCAGCGCCGGGGCGACGTCGCTCAGGCCGGATCGCAGGTCGTCCAGCGTCACCGGCTGGCGGCTGGCGGCGATGATCGTCGCCACCGCCTGCGGCTGGCTTTCGCCGAAACGGTCGCGCAGCAGGCCCTCGATATAGCCGAGCTGGACACCGCGATCGAGCGCGCGGCGCGCGGCGAAGGCGACCAGCAGCCCTTCGGCGCGATCGGCATTGCCGACGGCGGCGCTGGCCCGCGCATCGATCCGGCCCAGCCGCGCCTCGATATCCGAAACGCGCTGGTCGATCGCGGCCTGTGCCATCGGATCGATGAGGGGGAGGGAAGGGGCCGCCTGCGGCGGCGGCGGTGCCTCCACGATCGGGGGCTGGGCGGGGCCGGCCGGCTGGGTCAGCAGCTCCGCCGCCGGGCGCCAGCTATGGACGGCATAAGCGGTGATGCCCGCGCCCAGCACGAAGGCCGTGGTGGCCAGAAGCAAGGAGGGGCCTCGGCCGCGCTGCCGTTCCATCGTCACCGTCGCGGGCGCCGGCTGCGCTTCATGCTCCGTGCCTGGTTCGTCCATTCGGTGCGCCATGCCTCATCCGTTTCGCAATCGATCCGCTTGATCGCACAGCGCGGCCGCCACCGCCAGTAGGGCCGCATCGTCGGGGCGATCGGCGATGCCGATGGCGGCCCAGCCCTTGCCGGCGGCTTCGGCCACGGCCGGGCTGATCGCGGCGATGCCGATGCCCGCCGCCCGATCGACCAGGCCGGCGAAGTGGCGCGCCGCGCGCGGCGAATGGAGCAGCGCCACGGCGCCCTCCGCCAGGGCCGCCCGCGCCGGCCGGGGCAGCGCCTCCACGGCATCGGCCGCATAGACGATCGCGCGATCGATGGCGATCGCCGGATGCGCCGCCGCGCGATGCTCGCGACCGGCGAGATGCAGCAGACGGCGGTGGCCGGCGGCGGCGATCCGCTCCAGCAGGGCCGGTGCATCGGCATCGCCGGCCTGGATATCGGCAAAGCCCGCCGCCCGCGCGGCATCGGCGGTGGCGGCGCCCACCGCGAACGCGGGCAGCGCGCGATAGGCGGCCAGCCCGTCTCCGCCCAGCCGGGCGGCGGCGGCGGATGTCAGCATCACGGCATCGAACCGGTCCGCCGGCGGCGGTTGCCAGGGCAGCGGCCTTGTGACGAAGAGCGGGGCGACCACCGCCTCCAGCTCCAGCGCGGCCGCCCGCGCGGCGGTGGCCGACGCGCCCGGCTCGGGCCGCAGGATGAGGACGCGCCTCACCGGCCGAACAGGCGCCTCAGCCGCGGGCTGGCGCGGGCCAGCAGGTTGGCGGCAAGGGCGGCCGCCTCGTCGGGGCCGTGGACGATGGCCTCGCCGCCCGATCGCTCGCCGCCATCCTCGGTCAGGATTTCGGCGCGCAGGCGATAGGCGCCGTCGGCCGCGGGTTCGGCGAGGGCCGCCACGGGCGATCGGCAATCGGCGGCCAGCGCGGCGAGCAGCGCGCGCTCGATCCGCACGCAGGCGCTGGTCGGGGCATGATCGATCGCCGCCAGCGCCGCGCGCATGTCCGCATTGGCGGCCAGCGTCTCGATGCCCACCGCGCCCTGGGCGGGGGCGGGCAGCATGGTTGCGATCGGGATCGGCGTGCCCACGTCCGGCCGGTCCAGCCGGCTGAGGCCGGCGGCGGCGAGCAGGGTGGCGTCCGCCTCGCCGGCGGCGAGCTTCGCCAGCCGCGTGTCGACATTGCCGCGGAACAGCGTGACGCTCGCATCGGGCCGCGCGCGGCGCACCTGCGCGGCGCGGCGCGGGGATGAGGTGCCGATCACCGCGCCCTCGGGCAGCGCCGCCAGGCTTTCCGCGCCGATCAGCCGGTCCCGCACGTCGGCGCGGGGCAGCATCGCCGCGATCACGATCTCGGCCGGGCGGGTCGTCTCGACATCCTTCATCGAATGGACGGCGAAATGGATCCCGCCATCCGCCAGCGCCCGGTCCAGCTCCTTGGTCCACAGCGCCTTGCCCCCTACATCGGCCAGCGCGCGATCCTGGATGCGATCGCCGCTGGTGCGGATGGGGACGATCTCGATCGCGTCGTCCGCCCAGCCATGCGCCGCCATCAGCGCGGACTTGACCATATTGGCCTGGGTGAGGGCGAGCGGCGATCCGCGCGTGCCGAGACGAAGAGGAAATTGCATGAAGGTTGCCCTAACGCGCCGCGCGGTGGCAGGGAAGCGGGCATGACCCTGATCCTCGGCCTCGAATCCTCCTGCGATGAAACCGCCGCCGCCCTCGTCACCGCCGATCGCGCGATCCGCGCCCATCAGCTCGCCGGGCAGGAGGCCGATCATCGCCCCTTCGGCGGCGTCGTGCCGGAAATCGCCGCGCGCGCGCATGTCGAGGCGCTGACCCCGCTGGTCGCGGCGGCGCTCGCCGAAGCCGGCGTGTCGCTGGCCGATGTCGATGCGATCGCCGCCACCGCCGGGCCGGGGCTGATCGGCGGGGTGATGGTGGGCCTCGTCACCGGCAAGGCGCTGGCGCTGGCCGCCGGCAAGCCGCTGATCGCGGTCAACCATCTGGAAGGCCATGCGCTTTCGCCGCGGCTGGCCGATCCGGACCTGGAATTTCCCTATCTGCTGCTGCTGGTTTCCGGCGGGCATTGCCAGCTTTTGCTGGTGGAAGGCGTCGGCGCCTATCGCCGGCTGGCCACCACGATCGACGATGCGGCGGGCGAGGCCTTCGACAAGACGGCCAAGCTGCTGGGCCTCGGCTTTCCCGGCGGCCCGGCGGTGGAGAAGGCGGCGCTGGCGGGCGATCCCAAGGCGGTGCCGCTGCCGCGCCCGCTGGTGGGATCGGGCGAGCCGCATTTCTCCTTCGCTGGCCTCAAGAGCGCGGTGCTGCGCGCGCGCGATTCGGGGCAATATGCGGCGGAGGATATCGCCGCTTCCTTCCAGCAGGCGGTGGTGGATTGCCTGATCGATCGCACGCGCCGCCAGCTCGGCGCGGTCGAGGCGACGGCACTGGTGGTGGCCGGCGGGGTCGCCGCCAACAAGGCGGTGCGGGCCGCGCTGGAAGGGCTTGCGGCCGAACATGGCCTGCGCTTCGTCGCCCCGCCGCAATGGCTGTGCACCGATAATGCGGCGATGATCGCCTGGGCGGGGGCCGAACGCTTCCGCGCCGGGCTGGTGGACGGGCTCGATGCGCCGGCGCGGGCTCGCTGGCCGCTCGATCCCCATGCGGAAAAGGCGCGCGGCGCGGGGGTGAAGGCATGATCGGTATCATCGGCGGCGGCGCCTGGGGCACCGCGCTCGCGCAGGTCGCATCGGCGGAAGGCACGCGCGAGGTGCGGCTCTGGGCGCGCGAGGAGGAGGTCGTCGCCTCGATCAACGATGCCCACGAAAACACGCTGTTCCTGCCCGGCGTGCCGCTGGCGCCCTCGATCCGGGCGAGCGACGACTTGGGCTGGGTGGCGGAGGCCGATCCGCTGTTGGTGGTAACGCCGTCGCAGCATATGCGCGCCGTGCTCGCCCAGCTCGATGCCCGGCCGCGCCACCTGATCCTCTGCGCCAAGGGGATCGAGGCGGGCACGATGCGGCTGATGCACGAGGTGGCGCACGAGGCCTGCCCCACCGCCACGCTTTCCGTGCTTTCCGGCCCCACCTTCGCGCATGAGGTGGCGAAGGGCCTGCCCACCGCGATCACGCTTGCCTGCGAGGATGCCGATACCGGCGCGCGCATCGCCGCGCTGATCGCCCGGCCGGCCTTCCGCCCCTATGCCGCGACCGACGTGGTAGGGGCCGAGATCGGCGGCGCGGTGAAGAATGTGCTGGCGATCGCCTGCGGCGTGGTCGAGGGCCGCGCGCTCGGCCAGAATGCGCGGGCGGCGCTGATCAGCCGCGGCTTCGCGGAAATGACGCGCTTTGGCCTCGCCCGTGGCGCGCGGGCGGAAACGCTGGCCGGCCTTTCGGGGCTGGGCGATCTGGTGCTGACCTGCAGCTCCACCAGCTCGCGCAACTTCTCGCTGGGCCTCGGCCTCGGCCAGGGGAAGGCGGCGGTCGATCTGCTGGCCGATCGCCGCACCGTGGCCGAAGGCGCGTTCACGGCGCCGGTGCTGCGCGCGGCGGCGCGGGAGGCCGGGGTCGACATGCCGATCACCGAGGCGGTGTGCGCGCTGCTCGAAGGGCGGATGGCGGTGGACGAGGTGGTCGATGCGCTGCTCGCCCGGCCGCTGCGGGCGGAGCATTGAACGGGACGAAGCGCCCATCAATGCGTTTGGCGGATCACGCCGCCGTCCCTTAAAAGACCCGGGCAATGCCGGCGGCAGGGCCGTGGCATGCCCCGAGGAGACGATCGTGATGGAGCGCGACCAACGTATCGATATCCTTCGCGGCATAGCGATCGTCACCATCCTGCTGAATCACATCTCGATCCCGCTGCGGACGTTGTTCCACTATCACGGGCCCACCATCCCGACGCTGACGCAATATGGCTATTCCTCCGCCGCGTCGCTCTTCGTCGCCATGTCCGGCTACATGGTCGGGATGGTCTATCTGAAGCGCCCCAGCCCGATGAAGGCGGCGGTGAAGCGGGCGGGCGAGCTCTACGTCATCAACCTGATCGTGCTCGCGGTGATCGTGCCGCTGGCCTATGCCGCCCCGCCGGCGCTGGACAGCTATTGGAAGCTGCGGCCGATGGTCGAGCCGCCCTTCGCCGCGCTGATCCGCTTCCTCACCCTGCTGGATGCGCCGGCCTTCCTCGATGTCCTCCAGCTCTATGTCGCGCTGCTGCTGTTGACGCCGGTCGCGATCCTGCTGCTGCGCCGGTCGCCGCTGCTGCTGGCGGGATGCTCGATCCTGCTCTGGGCGGCCATGCAGGTCGCGGGCGTCGTCTTCACGCCCGATACGGTGCTGCTCAGCAACGGCCATTCGCTCAACGTGCTGGCCTGGCAGCTTACCTTCTTCCTGCCGCTGATCGCCGGCGCGCTGCGGCTGCACCACCGCATCTTCGCCTGGTTCGAGGCGCGGCCGGCGGCGACGGCGTGGATCTGGGGGGCGCTTGCGGTCAGCGCGCTGGCGCGGATCGTCGCGGCGGAACGGGTGCTGCCGCTGACATATGAGCTGGTGAACCGCCCGCTCAACTCGCCGGTCTGGCTGTTCCATTCGGTGCTGGTGCTGGCGGGCTATATCGGCCTGCTCACCTGGTTGAGGGGGCATTTGCAGCTCTGGCCGTTCCAGCTCCTCGCCAGCCTCGGCCGCAACAGCCTCAACGTCTTCGCGGCGAGCATTCCGCTGATCTATGTGCTGAGCTGGGGCTTCGGCTCGCTCGACTGGGGCTTTGCCGGCTATCTGCTGGCCTTTGCCACCCTGCTCGGCCTGTCGCTGGCGATTGCCGCCTGGGGGGACCGGCGCAAGCACCGGAAGAAGGCTCGCCCGCCGGTGGCCGCATCGCAGGCGGCCTGAGCGGGATCAGCGTTCCGAAGCCAGCGGCGCCGGCCCGCTGCCGCCCAGCTTGAAGAGGACCCGGTCCTCGGGCGTGAAGCCCTTATACCAGATGACGAGGCCGTAGCTCAGCAGGATCAGCGGCACGCCTACCGTCAGCTCCAGCCATTCGGGCACCTGGATGGCGATGAAGCCGACCACGGCCGCCGCCGCCGCCGCCCAGATCAGCGCCCAGCGCCAGCCCGATACCGGGGCGCCGAGCAGCTTCGACAGCAGCCGCGCCTTGGCGATCGAGGCGAAGCCCAGCGCCACCGGCAGGGCAACGGCCGGCCCCACCGCCTGCACGGCGAGCGGCAGGCCCAGCGCGCGCGCGCCGAGGATGAAGGCGAAGCTCAGCGCCACCTGCAGGCTGATCGTCGCCAGCGAGATCATCAGGTTGCGATGGCGGGCGATGTAGATGAGCGCCGATTCGGAAACCACCGCGGTTGCCGCCACCACCTCCGCCAGCAGCAGGAAGGCGAGCGCCGCGGTGCCGCCCACGAATTCCGGCCCGGCCAGCCCCATCACCGCCTCGCCGGGGATGGACAGCGACAGGGCGATGCCGGCCTGCGCGGCGATGATCCAGAAGCCCACCTGCCGCACCTGCGCGGCGACGGCCGCCTTGTTGCCGGCTTCCAGATTCTGGGTGATCACCGGCCCCAATATGGGATCGAAGCTGGTCTTCAGCTTCTGCGGCAGCGTCACGATCTGTTGCGCGACCCAGTAGATGCCAACGGTGGCCGGCGGGAAGAACAGGCCGAGGATGAAGCGATCGACGTTGCGCGTGCCCCATTCGATCGCGTCGGCGGCGGCGAGCGGCATGTTGCGCCGGGCGATGGCGAACAGGGGGCGCGGCTCCGGGTGCCAGCCGCGCGGCAGGCCGTAGGCGCGGATGAAGGGATAGAGCGAGGCGGCGAGGGCGGCCACCATCGACAGCGCATAGGCCAGGATCAGCCCGTCGCGCTGCGAATAGAAATAGAATCCGAACGCGGCGATGCTGATCGTCCACGGCTCGATGATCGCGCGCGCGCGCACCGTGGCGGCGACGTTGTGGCGATAGGCGAGCGCCGCCAGTGACACGTCCGACCAGGCGATCGCGAAGATGATCAGCGGCATCAGCTGCTCGAGGCCGTTGATCTTGCTGTTGGGGAACATGAGCTGGGGCAGCGCCGCGAGGATCGCCGCCGCGATCGCCGACGCGCATCCCGCGATCAGCAGCGCATCCCACACGATATGGACGTGCGGCCGCTCGTTCCGCGACAATTGCTGGGCCAGCCCGCGCTTCAGCCCGAGCGTGGCGAGCTGGGCGGCGAATTCGAGGACGAGGATGGCCAGCGCGAAGCGGCCGAGCTCGGTCGGGCCATAGAGGCGGCCGGCGATGAACAGGAAGGGGATGCGCGCGACAAGCCGCAGCAGGAAGCCGAAAAAGTTCGTGCGTCCGCCCTTCGCCAGATCGGCGATATCATCCTGCTGTTCTGCCGCCGCCAGCGACCCCGGCCTCTCCATCGGACGCTCTTAGTGCGGGATCGCCCGCTGTTGAAGCGTAAAGCGCGTCAGGCGCGCTCGGCCGAGGAGATGGCGTCCGCGGCCCTTAGGGCAGCCAGGATGCGCATCAGGTGCGTAACGTCATGCACCTCGATCGAAAGCTGGAAGGTGTGGAAGCTCGAATCGCGGTGGACCAGCGCGAGATTGACGATGTTTGCCTGCTGCGCGCCGAGGATGCTGGCCATCACGCCCAGCGATCCGGGCTCGTTCTTGACGATCACCGTCAGCCGCGCGGTGCCGCCGTCGCTGCCGTCGCCCCAGGCGAGGTCGACCCAGTCGGCATCCACCCCGTCGGCCAGCGTCGGGCAGTCGATCGCATGCACCTCCACCGCCTCGTCCGGCCGGCGCAAGCCGACGATGCGGTCGCCCGGCACGGGGTTGCAGCAGGGCGCGAGCGTGAAGGCGACGCCGGGGGTGAGGCCCTTGATCGATATCGCCTCGCGCTGCTGCGGCGCCGGCCGCGCGCCGGCGACGTCGCCGCCGCCCGCGCCCGGCATCAGCGCCTCCATCACCTCCGCGTCCGATATGGAGCCGCGCGCGATCGCCTCCATCAGCACGTCCTGATCGGCCATGTTGAGCCGCTTGAGCGCGGCGGCGAGCGCCTCCTGGCCCAGCTGGGCGGGCAGGCGACGGACGATCTCGTCATAGAATTTGCGGCCCAGCGCGATGCTCTCGTCACGTTCCTTGTGGCGCACGAAGCGGCGGATCGCCGCGCGGGCCTTGCCGGTGACGACGAAGTTGAGCCAGCCGGGCTGCGGTTCCTGCGCCTTGGATCGCAGGATCTGCACCTGATCGCCATTCTCGATCGGCGTGCGCAGCGGCACGACGCGGCTGTTGATCTTGGCGCCCACCGCCTGATCGCCGAGATCGGTGTGGACGGCATAAGCGAAATCCACCGGCGTCGCGCCCTTGGGAAGCTGGATCAGCTCGCCATTGGGGGTGAAGGCGAAGATCCGGTCCTGATACATCGCCATGCGGGTATGCTCGAGGATCTCCTCCGCCGATTCGGCATGCTCCAGGATTTCCAGGAGGTCGCGGATCCAGTTGGCCTGCGCGTCGGGCTGGCCGTTGCCCTGCTTGTAGGCCCAGTGGGCGGCCAGGCCATATTCGGCCTGGGCATGCATCTCCGCCGACCGGATCTGGATTTCGATGCGCGCCTTCTCGCCATGGATCACCGATGTGTGGAGCGATCGGTAGCCGTTGCGCTTGGGGGTGGAGATATAATCCTTGAACCGGCCCGGAACCATCGGCCACTTCTGGTGGATGATCCCCAGCGCGCGATAGCATTCGGCCTCGTCCGCCACGATGACGCGGAAGGCCATGATATCGGACAATTGCTCGAAGCTGATGTGCCGTTCGGCCATCTTGCGCCAGATCGAATAGGGATGCTTCTCCCGCCCGGTCACGTCGGCATTCACCCCGGCGCGACCCAGCAGCATGCGGATGCCCGATCCGATCCGCGATATGCGGTCGCCGCCGCCGTCCTGAAGCTGCTCCAGCCGCTTGGTGATCGAGGCATAGGCGTCGGGCTCGAGCTCCCGGAAAGCGAGCGTCTGCATCTCCTTCATGAACTCGTACATGCCGATCCGCTCGGCGAGCGGGGCATATATGTCCATCGTCTCGCGCGCGATCCGCCGCCTCTTGTCGGCATTGGGGATGTGGTGGAGCGTGCGCATATTGTGCAGCCGGTCGGCCAGCTTCACCAGCAGCACGCGGATATCGCCCGACATGGCGAGCAGGAACTTGCGGAGATTCTCCGCCGCCCGCTCATTCTCGGTCTGGGCCTCGATCTTCGAAAGCTTGGTCACCCCGTCGACCAGCCGGGCGACGTTGGGGCCGAACGTCTTTTCGATCTGCTCGGGTGTGGCGACGGTATCCTCGATCGTGTCGTGGAGGATCGCGGTGGCGATCGTCTCGTCGTCGAGGTGGAGGTCGGTCAATATGCCCGCCACCTCGATGGGATGGCTGAAATAAGGGTCGCCCGATGCCCGCTTCTGGCTGCCATGGGCCTGCATGGAAAACACATAGGCGCGGTTAAGCAGCGCCTCATCGGCGTTGGGATCGTAGCTCAGGACCCGATCGACTAGTTCATACTGGCGCAACACGCTGCCATGATGTGGCGTCGCCACGCATCTTTGCAACAAAAGAAAGCAATGGACCGCTCAAGAAACCGCCCCTGCCCGCAAGCAGGGGCGTGAGGTGGGAGCGATCAGCCGTGGCCGGCGGCGAGGTTGCACTTGTCGATGGCGGCCTGATCGAAGGTGCGGGGGCCGGCGGAGAAGCTGGTGACCGGCCCCAGCTTGCGCGCGACGGCCGAGCAGACGTTGACGTCGGGCGAGGTGCCGTTGCGAATCGCCGAGCAGCTGTCGCCGATGCACGACCAGCGCAGATCCTTGACGACCAGCGTGGCGGTGAGCGGCTTGGCAAGGCCCGCGCGATACATGGGCTGCACCTGCGCCTGGGCGGGGAGTGCGGCCGCAAGCGCGATCATGGGGAGAAGGATGGGGCGCAACATGGAATCCCTCCTATAAGTTGCGATGTGAAACTTACCTGCTTAGATTGCAGATTGCAACTTAAATGGCGGATGCGTTGCAGAGCCGGAAGGCTTTGCCAGCGGCGCCGGAAAGGCTTAGCTTCATGGCCATGAGATCGGCCGACCAGATCAAGCGGATCGTGATCCAGTGCAGCCTGCCCGCCGCGCTGGAGGCGATGGGCGAGCGCTGGTCCTTCATGATCCTGCGCGCGACCTTCAACGGCCTCAGCCATTTCGAACAGTTCCAGACGACGCTGGGCATTGCCCGCAACATCCTGGCCAACCGGCTGGGGCGGCTAGTCGAACATGGCATATTGGAACGGCGCGATTGCCCCGAGGACCGCCGCAAGGTGGAATATCGGCTGACGCCCAAGGGCGAGGCGCTGCTGCCCACGCTGATCGCGCTGCGCCAATGGGGCGAGAAGTGGGAAGCCGGCGTGCCCAACAATCCGGTGCTGGTGGATGCGCGCGACGGCAAGCCGGTGGCGGACGTCATCGTCCGTGCCGAGGACGGCCGGCCGCTGGGGCTGCATGACCTGCGCTGGGTGGACCGCGCCGATCTGGAGCGGGCGGAGGCCCGCTGCATCTATACGGGCGAGCCGATCGGCGCCAAATAGCCGCGCCCCCGGCCCGGCCCCAAGAAACTCGGCCCCAAAAAGAAAAGGGGGCCGAAGCCCCCTTGTCCCGTCATTATCGTCCGGTCACTCGTAGTCGCCGCCGATATTCTGGTTGCGCGGCGGCGCGGCGGCGGTGAGGCGCAGCGCCTCGGCCGAAGCGGCGAGCGAGCCGACCTCGTCCGGCGCGTCGTCATCGTCCACGCGCACGCGCTGGAGGTTGGAGACGACCGCCTCGTGCAGGTTGTCCGGCGTGACGGTCTGCTCGGCGATCTCGCGCAGCGCGACTACGGGGTTTTTGTCGCGATCGCGGTCGAGCGTCAGCTCTGCGCCGCCGGAAATCTGCCGGGCGCGCTGCGCCGCGAGCAGCACCAGATCGAACCGGTTCGGAATCTTGTCGACGCAATCCTCGACGGTTACGCGCGCCATCTGTCGCTCCGCTTGGTTGTTGAAGCTTCGGGAAAGGCTGGCCGCTAGCAGCAGGGCGACCCGGAGTCAATGAAACTGCGGCGGCCCGTGGCGCGGGCGGCCCGTCGCAAGCGCCGCGGCCGCCCGATTGCGCGGCGCCCGGCCTTGGCGCATGCAGGGGGCAATGACGGAGCGGGACGCCACAGGAAAGGCGATCGGGGGCGATGCCGGCCGCGTGGAGCATGGCGGCGATTTCGTCGTCGCCGGCAACCGGCTGGCGCTGCTGACCGAGGGGCCGGAGCGGCTGGAGGCGCTGATCGCGCTGATCGCCGATGCGCGAGCCAGCCTGCGCCTGCTTTATTACACTTACGCCGCCGATCAGGCGGGCCGCGCGGTGCGGGACGCGCTGCTGGCCGCGCTCGATCGCGGGGTGCGGGTGTCGCTGATCGTCGACGGGTTCGGCAGCCCCGCCAACCAGGCCTTCTTCCACCCGCTGGAGGCGCGCGGCGCCGATATCTGCCGCTTCATCCCCCGCTTCGGCCGGCGCTATCTGCTGCGCAACCACCAGAAGCTGGCGCTGGCCGATGACGGCCGCGCGCTGATCGGCGGCTTCAATATCGAGGATGCCTATTTCGTCCCGCCCTCCCGGCCGGAGGCGTGGCGCGATCTCGGACTCGTGGTGGAAGGGCCGGCGGCGGAACGGCTGGCCGGCTATTTCGACGCGCTGGCCGCCTGGGCGGCGACGCCGCGCGCCCGGATGCGGGACCTGCGCCGCGCGCTCGGCCAGTGGAGCCAGCTTGCCGGCCCGGTGCGCTGGCTGATCGGCGGGCCGACGCGCCGGCTGAACCCCTGGGCGCGCGCCGTGAAGGATGATATCCGCGCCGCCCGCCGGCTGGACATGATCGCCGCTTATTTCATCCCCAACCCGGCGATGGTGCGGCGGATCGGCAATGCCGCGCAGCGGGGGCCGGTGCGCATCGTCACCGCCGCGAAATCGGACAGCCTCTCCACCGTCGCCGCCGCCCGCCACACCTATAGGCGGCTGCTCCGGCGCGGGGTGGGGATCTACGAATTTCAGCCGTGCAAGCTGCACACCAAGCTGATCGTCGTCGACGACACCGTCTATATCGGCTCGGCCAATTTCGATATCCGCAGCCTCTACCTCAATCTGGAGCTGATGCTCCGGATCGAGGACCGGGCCTTCGCCGATCATCTGCACGGCTATGTTGACGGGGAATGCGCGGCCTCCCGCCATGTCACCCGCGCGATCCACCGCCGGGAAAGCGGCTGGCTCGCCCGGCTGCGCTGGCGGATGGCCTATTATCTGCTCGCCGTCGTCGATGCGCGGCTCACCTGGCGGCTGAACTTCGGCGTGGATGCGGATTGAGCGAGACGGCTGGCCGGTTGCCAAAGCGGGCCTGCTCCGCTAAAGGCGCCGGCTTCCGCGATTCTGCAGGACTGCCCGGCCGGTATGGGCTGCCGTGGCCGTCCCATGACGTCGCATATCAGGAGACGAAAATGCCCAAACTCAAGACCAAGAGCGGGGTCAAGAAGCGCTTCAAGCTTACCGCCACCGGTAAGGTGAAGCATGGCGTGGCCGGCAAGCGCCACCGCCTGATCTCGCACAACGCCAAGTATATCCGCCAGAACCGCGGCACCACCGTGCTCTCCGATGCCGATTCGCGCACCGTGAAGCTCTGGGCGCCCTACGGCCTGAACTAAGGAGACTGACGGATGGCACGCGTAAAGCGGGGTGTTACCACCCGGGCGAAGCATAATCGCATTCTCGAGTCGGCGAAGGGCTATTATGGCCGTCGCAAGAACACGATCCGCATCGCCCGCCAGGCGGTGGAGAAGGCGGGTCAGTATGCCTATCGCGACCGCAAGGTTAAGAAGCGCTCGTTCCGCGCGCTCTGGATCCAGCGCATCAACGCCGCGGTCCGCGCCGAAGGCCTGACCTACGGCGTGTTCATGCACGGCCTGAAGCTGGCCGGCATCGAGCTGGACCGCAAGGTGCTGGCCGACATGGCGATGCACGAAGGCGCCGCGTTTAGCGCCATCGTCGCCCAGGCCAAGGCCGCCCTGCCGGAAGGCGCCCGCGTCGCGGCGTAACCGGCACCAGGCCTGAAGCTCGAAAGGGGCGCGGACTGCTGAAGTGGTCCGCGCCCTTTTTCTTTGTCCCCTCGTTCGCCCTCGATCGTCATTCCCGCGCAGGCGGGACCCTATTCTCCGAGGTTGCGGCTCCGTCGCGAACGCTGGAGTTATAGCCGCAGCGCAAGGATGACGGGCGAGGGCGGGGAAACAGAATGGACCGGCAGCCCTTCGCCTACATCCTTGCGAGCGGAAAGCACGGAACGCTCTATATCGGTGCGACATCCGATCCGGCGAAACGGCTGCATGAGCATCGCGAAGGCTTGATAAAGGGCTTCACCAGCCGCTACGGCATCACGCGCCTCGTCTATTTCGAGAGCTTCGACGACATGCACTCCGCCATCGCGCGTGAGAAGCAGCTCAAGAAATGGCGACGGGAATGGAAGCTCAACCTGATCGAAGCCTCCAATCCCGGCTGGGTTGATCTGGCGCCGGGACTTCGCCTCGGCTCTGCAATCCCGCAGCGCTAGAGTTTATGGATCCCCGCCTTCGCGGGGATGACGGGGTAGACATGACCGATCTGAATCTGATCCGATCGAAGCTGCTTTCGATCACCGAAGCCGCCGACAGCCTCGAAGCCATCGAGGCGGTGCGCGTGACCGCGCTGGGCAAGGCGAGCGAGATCGCGGCGCTGATGAAGACGCTGGGCGGCATGAGCCCGGAGGAGCGGCAGGTGCAGGCGCCGCTGATCCAGGGGCTGCGCACCGAGGTGGCCGACGCGATCGCCGCCCGCAAGGCCGCGCTGGAAGGCGCCGCGCTGGAGGCCCGCCTCGCCACCGAGACGATCGACCTGACGCTGCCGGCCGCATCCGCGCCGCAGGGTTCGGTCCATCCCGTCGCGCAGGTGATGGACGAGCTGGCGGAAATCTTCGCCGATCTCGGCTTCGCGGTGGCGACCGGGCCGGAGATCGAGGACGACTGGCATAATTTCACCGCGCTCAACATTCCGGAAACCCATCCGGCGCGCGCCATGCACGACACCTTCTATTTCCCGGACGAGAAGGACGGGAAGAAGATGCTGCTGCGCACCCACACCTCGCCCGTCCAGATCCGGACGATGACCTCGCAGGAGCCGCCGATCCGCATCATCGCGCCCGGCCGCACCTATCGTTCGGATTCGGATGCCACCCACACGCCGATGTTCCATCAGGTCGAAGGGCTGGTGATCGATCGCGGCATCACGCTCGGCCATCTGAAGTGGACGCTCGAAACCTTCGTGAAGGCCTATTTCGAGCGCGACGATATCGTGCTGCGCCTGCGCCCCAGCTATTTCCCCTTCACCGAGCCTTCGGCCGAGGTGGACGTGGGCTACACGCTGGTCGACGGCCGCCGCGTGGTCGGCGGGGCGGAGCCGGACGGCTGGATGGAGATCCTCGGCTCCGGCATGGTCCATCCGCGCGTCATCGCCGCCTGCGGGCTCGATCCCGATGAGTGGCAGGGCTTCGCCTTCGGCTGCGGCATCGATCGTCTGGCGATGCTCAAATATGGCATGGACGATCTGCGCGCCTTCTTCGACGGCGATCTGCGCTGGCTGAGGCATTATGGCTTCGCCGCGCTCGACGTCCCCACCCTTTCCGCTGGAGTCGGCGCATGAAGTTCACGCTTTCCTGGCTCAAGGACCATCTCGATACGCAGGCGGGCCTGGACGAGATACTGGTCGCGCTCACCCAGGTCGGCCTCGAGGTCGAAGGGGTGGAGGATCCGGCCGCCAAGCTTGGCGCCTTCCGCATCGCCCGCGTGCTGACGGCGGAGCGCCATCCGCAGGCGGACAAGCTGCAGGTGCTTTCGGTCGATACCGGCGAGGGCGAGCCGCTGCAGGTCGTCTGCGGCGCGCCCAATGCGCGGGCCGGGCTGGTCGGCGTGTTCGGTGCGCCCGGCACCTATGTGCCCGGCCTCGACGTCACCTTGAAGATCGCCGCCATCCGCGGCGTCGAATCGCGCGGCATGATGTGCTCGATGCGCGAGCTGGAGCTGTCGGACGCGCATGAGGGGATCATCGAGCTGCCGGCCGACGCGCCGGTGGGCGCAAGCTATGCTGAATGGGCCGGCCTCACCGATCCGGTGATCGACGTCGCCATCACCCCCAACCGGCAGGATTGCATGGGCGTGCGCGGCATCGCCCGCGATCTGGCGGCGGCGGGGCTGGGCGAGCTGAAGCCGCTCGATATCCCCACGATCCGCGGCGCCTTCCCCTGCCCGGTCGAAATCCGCACCGACGATCCCGAAGGCTGCCCGGCCTTCTTCGGCCGCGTCGTGCGCGGCGTGAAGAACGGCCCGTCGCCCGAATGGCTGGCCAACCGGCTGAAGGCGATCGGCCAGCGGCCGATCTCCGCGCTGGTCGACATCACCAATTATGTGATGTTCGATCATGGCCGCCCGCTCCACGTCTATGACGTCGCGACGCTGAAGGGCGCGCTGGTCGCGCGGCGGGCGAAGGCCGGCGAAAGCGTGCTGGCGCTGAACGGCAAAAGCTATGCGCTGGACCCGGAGATCACCGTGATCGCCGACGATGCGCAGGTCCACGACATTGGCGGCATCATGGGCGGCGAGCATTCGGGCGTGACCGAAGCGACCACCGACGTGCTGATCGAATGCGCTTACTTCGCGCCGGAAAATATCGCGCGGACCGGGCAGAAATTGGGGCTGACCAGCGATGCGCGCAGCCGTTTCGAACGCGGCGTCGATCCCGCCTTCCTGGGCGACGGCCTCGCTATCGCCACCCGGCTGGTGCAGGACCTGTGCGGCGGCGAGGCATCCGACGCGGTGGAGGCGGGTGAGCCGCCGCTGGCGCTGCGCACGCTGAAGTTCGATACCGGGCTTACCGAGCGGCTGGCCGGTCTCGCCGTCTCGCCCGATCGCCAGCGCGCGATCTTGGCGGCGCTGGGCTTCAAGGTCGATGCCGGCTGGACGGTGCTGATCCCGAGCTGGCGGCGCGACGTGGACGGCCCGGCCGATATCGTCGAGGAGATCGTCCGCATCGAAGGCATCGACAAGGTGCCCTCCACCCCGCTGCCGCGCGTCGACGGCGTGGCCCGGCCGACCGCGACGCCCGCTCAGCTCGTCGAGCGCAAGGTGCGCCGCGCAGCGGCCGCGCGCGGCCTCAACGAGGCGGTGACGTGGAGCTTCGTGTCCGAGGCCGAGGCCGGCGTGTTCGGCGGCGGCGCCTGGACGCTCGCCAACCCGATCAGCGAGGAGCTGAAGGTGATGCGGCCGTCGCTGCTGCCCGGCCTGATCGCGGCGGCCAAGCGCAATGCCGATCGCGGCGCGGCTTCGATCCGCCTGTTCGAGATCGGCCGCCGCTATCTGGCGGATGCCGAGCGCCCGACGCTGGGCTTCGTGCTGGCGGGCGATCGCGCCCCGCGCAGCTGGCAGGCCGGCCGCGCGCAGGCCTTCGACGCCTATGATGCGAAGGCGGAGGCGCTGGCGATCCTGGCGGCCGCCGGCGCGCCGGTCGATCGGCTGCAGGTGATGGAGGCGGTGTCGCCCGTCTATCATCCCGGCCGCTCGGCCACGCTGCGCCTCGGCCCCAAGACGGTGCTGGCCGAATTCGGCGAGCTTCACCCCGGCACGGCGCGCGCCTTCGATGTCGAAGGCACGCTGATCGCGGGCGAGGTCTATCTGGATGCGATTCCCGCCAAGCGGGCGAGCGGCCATATGCGCACCGCCTTCGCCCCGCCGGCCTTGCAGCCGGTGACGCGCGATTTCGCCTTCCTCGTCCCCGCCGATCGCGCGGCGGACGATCTGGTGCGCGCGGTGAAGGGCGCGGACAAGGCGGCCATCGTCGACGCCCGCCTGTTCGACGTCTTCACCGGCGCCGGGGTGCCCGAGGGCCAGAAATCGCTAGCGATCGAAGTGACGCTCCAGCCGGGCGAGAAGAGCTTCACCGACGCCGATCTGCAGGCGATCGCCGCCAGGGTGGTGGCCGCCGCCACGAAGATCGGCGCGACGCTCAGGGCCTGATCCGCGAAAGGGGAGGCGGATGTCCGTCCGCCTTCCCTCGCACCGTCATAGTGCCTTATTGCAGTGGCACACGGGTCGGGGCTACATCCGGTCATCCTCACGATCGGAAAGCCTGCTTCCATGCGCAACTTGCTCTTTGGTGTCTCCGCCCTGCTGATCCCGGCGGCCGCTCAGGCCCAGAATGTCCCCACCGGCCGCCTGCCGGATACGGCGACGCCGGTGGCCTATCGGCTGGACCTGGCCGTCGATCCCGAAAAGCCGCGCTTTTCCGGCCATACCGAGATCGACGTGGAGGTGAAGGCGGCCACCCGCACGCTCTTCCTCCACGGCCGCGACCTCAAGGTATCGAAGGCCTGGGCCAAGGCGGGCGGCAGCACCATCGCCGCCACCTATACGCAGGTCCACCAGCTCGGCGTCGTCCGCCTCGATTTCGCCAGGCCGCTTCCGGCGGGCAAGGCCACGCTGGCCTTCGATTATGACGCCGCCTTCGGCGACGGCGCGGCCGGGCTCTACCGCATCAAGGTGGGCGATCGTTATTATGCCTGGACGCAGTTCGAATCGATCGATGCCCGCGCCGCCTTTCCGAGCTTCGACGAGCCCGGCTTCAAGACCCCCTTCACCGTCACGCTGACGACGCCGGCCGACGATGTCGCCATCAGCAACGGCGCGGAGACCGGCACCGCCAAGGCCGGCGGCATGGTGCGGCACACCTATTCGGTGACGGAGAAGCTGCCGACCTATCTGGTCGCCTTCGCCGTCGGCCCGTTCGATGTGGTGGAAGGCACCGTGCCGGCGACCCCGCAGCGCCCCACGCCCCTGCCGCTGCGCATCGTCGCCACCAAGGGCCAGAAGGACAAGATGGCCTATGCGCTGCGGGAAACGCCGCGCATCGTGCAGCTTCTGGAAAATTATTTCGGATCGGCCTTCCCCTTCCCCAAGCTGGATCAGATCGCCTCGCCGGTGATGGGCGGCGCGATGGAGAATGCGGGCGCCGTCGTCTATGACGATACGCTGCTGATCCTGGACGATGCCTCGCCCACCCGGCAGAAGCAGAATTTCGGCATGGTCGTGGCGCATGAGCTGGGCCACCAGTGGTTCGGCGATCTCGTCACCCCCGCCTGGTGGGACGATATCTGGCTGAACGAAAGCTTCGCCAACTGGATCGGCTACCGCATCGCCGACGAGTGGCGGCCGGAGCTGAACATCGGCGTCGGCGCGATCGACGAGGCGCTGTCCGCCATGGATATCGACGCGCTCAAGGTCGGCCGCCCGATCCGCGAGCCGATCGAGGACAGCGGCGAGATCGACAGCGCCTTCGACGCCATCACCTATGGCAAGGGCGGCCAGGTGGTCGCCATGGTCGAAAGCTATATGGGCCGCGACACCTTCCAGAAGGGCGTCCAGCTTCACCTGTCCCGCCATGCGCGCGGCAATGCCACCGCCGACGATTTCTTCGGATCGCTGGCGGAGGCCGCGGGCGATCCGCGCATCGTCACCAGCATGAAGGGCTTCGTCGACCAGCAGGGCGTGCCGGTGGTCGATGTCCGCCGCGCGGGCAATGATCTGGCGCTGTCGCAGAAGCGCTATGCCGCGATCGGCGCGGGCGAGGTGCCGGCGACGACCTGGACGATCCCCTTCTGCGTCGACAATGGCGGCGAGAAGGGCTGCACCCTGATCGATCAGCCGCAGGGGCGGATGACGATCAAGGGCGCCGGGCCGCTGGTGCCCAATGCCGGCGGCAACGGCTATTACCGCTTCGATCTGGGCGATGCGGACTGGTCCGCGCTGATCGCCGCCGCGCCGCGCCTGCCCTCGGGCGAGGCGCTGGCCGCGATCGACAGCCTGTGGGCCAGCTTCCGCGCCGGCCATGCCGCGCCCGCCCGTCTGGTGGAAGCGGCGAAGGCCTTCGTCGCCAACCCCGATTCCAACGCGGCCGTCAGCGGTGGTTCGCGGCTGGCCGAGCTGGATCGCCGCGGGGTGGTGAGCGGCAAGGGGCGTGACGGGCTGCACCGCACGCTGCTGGCCACCTACCTGCCCAAGCTGGCGGCGATCGGCTTCGATCCGGCGCGCGGCGCGCACGCCAAGGACAGCCCGGACGTGCAGAAGCTGCGCACCGATCTCGTCACGCTGGTGACGCGCGATGCGCATGATCGATCAGCCCGCGCCAAGCTCGCCGCCGCCGCCACCGCCTATCTGGGCGGCAATGCCGATGCGCTCGATCCGGCCTTCCTCGGCACGGCGCTCAGGGTGCAGGTGGAGGATGGCGGCGCGCCGGTGGCGGAATCGCTGTTCGAACGCGCCATGGGATCGACCGACGCCTATTTCCGGGGCCGCGCCGTGATCGCGATCGCCGCGTCCGGCCGGCCGGAAGTGGCCAATTGGCTGATCGGCAAGATGGGCGACCAGCGCCTGCGCTCCAGCGAGAAGGTAAGCATCGTCAACGGCATCACCGCCACGCTCCCCACCCAGCCGATCGGCGTCGATTATCTCACCGCCAATTTCGAGAAGCTGGCGCGGGAAACCAACCTCACCAGCGTCAATTCGATGCTGTCGATTCCGTCGGCGGTCTGCTCGGTCGAGCAGGCGGGCGTGCTGGAAGCGGCGCTCAAGCCGCAGGTCGCCGCCTTCGGCCGCGGCGCGCTGACGCTCGACCGCACGATCGAGAAGGTGCGGAGCTGCGGCGCGCTGAAGGCCGCGCGCGGCAAGGAGATCGACGCCGCCTTCGCCGGCTGATCCCCGGCAGGGCGCCTGTTCGGGCCGGATCGCCTCCGTGGCGGTCCGGCCTTTTTTTCAGGCCGGCCCCGGCCATTGCAGCTGCGATGCCCGGACGAGATGATGCTCGACATGGTCGGGCCGCGCGATCAGGAAATGATCGTCCTCGGGATAATAACGCGGGCGCGACACGTCCTCGCCGGCAAAGAGGCGGACGGCCTCCATCGATCGCCACCAGCTCAGCGTCGTCACCTCGGTCGTGCCGTCGCCCAGGTCGCGGGTGACGAGCTGGAAGCCGATATTGCCGGGCGTGGCCGCATAATCCATCGCCCCGGTGCGGGCGATATAGGCGGTGTAGGTCGCCGCATCCTCGGTGCGGATGCGGCCGGCCCATCGCCGCAGGATGAAGCTGTCGCCGCTGTTCGTCATGGCATCGGTCCTTCAGCGGGCCTTATGCAGGCGCGCCTCCTGCCTGGTCTGGATGGCCGGATCGCCCGCCCGGCCGGGCACCGGCAGATTGGCGGCCCAGCGCAGCGCGTCGGCGATGGTTTCGGCCCATAAACGATGATTGTCGGCCCATGCGGCACCCAGAAATTCGTCTCTCATGGCCTGTTTCCTGTGTCTGGTCGGCGGCCAGTCTGGTCTCGACAGACCAAGGGAACAACGCAATATTCGGCATGAATCCATAAGGAGACCTTGGGCTTGTCGCGCATATCGCTCCCGCCGCTCGCCGCCGTCCGCGCCTTCGAGGCGGCGGCTCGCCACGAAAGCTTCACCCGCGCGGCCGATGAGCTGGGGATGACGCAGGCGGCCGTCAGCTACCAGATCCGCCTGCTGGAGGAGAGGCTGGGCGCGCGGCTGTTCCTGCGAAAGGCGCGGCAGGTGGTGCTCACCGATGTCGGCCGGCGGCTTTCGCCCGTCGTCACCGGCGCGTTCGATCAGCTTGTGGCGGCCTTCGCCAATGCCAGCGAGGATCTGGGCGGGGTGCTGCGGATCAGCGCGGTCCACAGCTTCGCGGCGCTGTGGCTCGCCCCCCGGCTCGGCGGGTTCCAGATCGCCCAGCCGGATATCGCGGTCGCGCTGGATACCGACAACCGGATCATCGATTTCGCCCGCGAGGAGTTCGACTGCGCGATCCGCAGCGGCGACGGCGAATGGCCGGGCCTCGTCCGCCATTTCCTGTTCCGCGTCCATTTTGCGCCGGTGTGCAGCCCGGCGCTGCTGCCGGCGGACGGCATGCCGCTCACCCCGGCCGATCTGCTGCGCCAGCCGCGCCTCAGCCCCGAGGATGTGTGGTGGATCGACTGGTTCGCCGCCAAGGGGATCGATGTGGCGGAGGCGCCGCACCGCCCGTCGATCCGGCTCGATTCCCAGGCCATCGAAGGCGCCGCCGCCGTCGCCGGCCAGGGCTTCGCCATCCTCGCCCCGGCATTGTGGCACGCGGATATCGCCGCCGGCCGGCTGGTGCGCCCGTTCGACGATGTCGTCTTCGGCGGCGGGGCCTTCTGGCTGGTTTATCCGGAATATAAGCGCAACACGCCCAAGATCCGGGCGTTCCGCGATTGGCTGCTGGCCCGCGTCGCCGAACATGCGGCGATCGACGATACCGGGGCGTTCCGGCCGGCCTGAGCCGCTTATCGCACCACGGCGGCGGCGGCGCGGCTCGCCAGCCGATCGATCGCGGCGGCGTGGATGCCGGGCGTCGCTGCCAGCACGCCGAAGGCCTCGCCCTTGGTGGAATTGTAGCGGAGCGGCCGGCCGAGCGCGTCCGTCACAGTAGCGCCGGCTTCCTGCGCGATCAGGGCGGCGGCGGCGATATCCCATTCATGCCCCCAGCGCAGCGTGGCGAGCAGGTCCGCCTCGCCGGCCGCGACCATCGCGATCCTGAGCGCGATCGAATTGGGCTTGGCCACCGCCACCAGATCGGAATCCACCTTGGGCAGCGAATCCGCCGGCACGCGCGCGCCGGGGAATTGCGTGCGGCCGCTGACATGGATGGGCGCGCCGTTGCGGGTGGCGCCGCCGCCCGTCTGCGCCCGCCAATGTTCGCCGCGCGCGGGCGCGTCCAGCACGCCGATCAGCGGGCGGCCGCCCTCGACCAGCGCGATCGATACCGACCAGCCCGGCCGCCCGCGCAGGAAATCGCGCGTCCCGTCGATCGGATCGACCACCCAGGTGCGCACGCCCAGCAGGCGTTCCGCGCTGTCGGCGGTCTCCTCGGAAAGCCAGCCCGCTTCCGGGTCCAGCTCGCTCAGTTGCTGGCGCAGCAGGCCGTCCAGCTCAATGTCGACCTCGCACACCGGATGGCCCGGTTCCTTCTCCCAGCGGCGATATTCGCCCTGCTGGCGGCGCAGGGCGAGGCGGCCGGCCGCCGATGCGATGGCGCTTACTTTTTCTAGGAGGGCGTCAAGCGCCGGCAATGGTCATCCCTTCCACGCGGATCGTCGGCACGTCCACGCCGCGCCGGAATTCCAGGTCGCTCGCCGGGGTGAGGCGGCGGAACATATCGATCAAATTGCCGGCGATGGTGATCTCTGCCACCGGCTCGGCAAGCTGGCCGTCGCGGATCACGAAGCCGGATGCGCCCCGGCTGTAATCGCCCGTCACCGGGTTCACCCCCTGGCCGATCAGCTCGGTGACGTAGAGGCCCAGCTTCACGTCGCCCATCAGGTCGGCGGGCGAAAGCGCGCCGGCCGCCAGGTGAAGGTTGGTGGCGCCCGCCCCCGGCGCGCCGCCGATGCCGCGCACCGCATGGCCGGTCGGCGCCAGGCCGAGCTGGCGGGCGGAAGCGGAATCGAGCAGCCAGCCCGTCAGCACGCCGTCGGCGATCAGATCCGCCGGCGCGGTGGGCAGGCCCTCGCCGTCAAAGGGCTTGGAGCGCAGGCCGCGAACGCGGTGCGGATCGTCGCGGACGACGATGCCCGGCGCGAACACGGCCTCGCCCATCTTGTCGAGCAGGAAGCTCGTCCGCCGCGCCACCGCCGCCCCGGTGATGGCGCCCGCGAAATGGCCGAGCAGGCTGGCGCCCGCGCGCGGATCGAACAATACCGGCATCGCGCCGCTGGCGAGCCGGCCGGGGTTGAGCCGCGCCACCGCGCGCTCGCCGGCGCGGCGGCCGATCGCGTCGGCGGCCTCCAGATCGGCGAAGTGGCGCGTGCTGTGATAGGCATAATCGCGCTGCATGCCGAGGCCCTCGCCCGCGATCACGCTGGCGGATGAGCTGTAGCCCGTCGTCGAATAGCCGCGCGCGAAGCCGTGGCTGGTGGCGAGCGCGATCACCGATCGGCCGGCGGATGCGCTGGCGCCCTCGCTGTTGGTGACGCCGGCGATGGCCCGCGCGGCATCCTCGGCCGCCAGCGCGCGCTCGCGCAGCGCGGCGGGGGCGGGATCGGCGCCGTCGTCGGCCTCCAGATCGGGTGCGGCGCCGGTCAGCAGCCGATCGGCGGGGGCGAGGCCGGCCCAGGGGTCTTCGGGCGCCTCGCGCGCCATCGCCACCGCGCGCTCGACCAGCGCGGCCAGCGCATCGGCGGAGAGATCGGAGGAGGAGACGCTGGCCGATCGGCGGCCGACGAACACCCGCAGGCCGATATCCTCGCCTTCCGATCGCTCGACATCCTCGAGCTGGCCGAGCCGCACGGAAACCTGGGTCGAGGCATCGCAGACGTAGAGCGCGTCGGCCGCATCCGCGCCGGCCTTGCGGGCGGCGGCGATCAGGGTGGAGACGCGGTCTTCGGCTTGGGCGATGGTAAGCATCCGCCGGACTTAGGTTGGGCGCGGGCCAAGGTCACGCCCAAAATGGCGGGAAGGCCTATCAGGCCGCGCCTACCACGCCGCAGGCCAGGAACATCAGCAGGCCCGCGAAGCGGTTCGAACGGAACTTGGCAAGCGCGTCCGCCACGTCCGCCGTGCGCAGCGCCGCGATCTGCCAGCCGAGGTGGAGCGCCATCGGGACCAGGGCGGCCAGCGCGAGCGGCTGCGGGCGGATCGACCAGAGCGCCGCCGCCCAGAAGAGCAGCGCCACGGCGTAGAGGCCGGCGACGCCGGGGCGGGCATGGCGGCCAAGCGCGCGGGCGGAGGATTTCACGCCCGCCAGCGCATCGTCCTCGATATCCTGGAGCGCGTAGATGGTGTCGTAGCCGATCACCCAGCAGACCGCGCCGGCATAGAGGAGGAGGGCGGGGGGATCGATCCGGCCGGCCACCGCCGCCCAGCCGACCAGCGCCGCCCAGGAGAAGACGAGGCCCAGCCAGGCCTGCGGCCACCAGGTGATCCGCTTCATGAAGGGATAGGCGGCGACGAGCGCGAGGCTGGCGATCGCGATGATCTGGGCCGTGGGGTTCAGCATCAGGTTGATGCCGAGGCCGGCGAGGCAGAGCGCGATCAGGAAGCCCCAGGCCAGCTTCAGCGATATCCGCCCCGAGGCGAGCGGGCGGCTGCGCGTGCGTTCGACCTTGCGGTCCAGATCGCGGTCGACGATGTCGTTATAGACGCAGCCCGCGCCGCGCATGACGATGGCGCCCGCGGCGAACAGCAGCAGCAGATCCCAGCGCCACGGCGCGCCGGCCAGCGCGATCGCCCAGGCGCCGGGCCAGAAGAGCAGCCACGCGCCGATCGGGCGATCGAAGCGGCCGAGCTGCACGAGATCGCGCGCGCGCGACGGCAGCGCCGCGACGATTGCGCGCTGTTCGGAATCGGGGACGATCGCGGGTTCGGCGGCGGGCTCGGTCATGAACGCGTCCTAGCGCCCTCGCCCTGCCCTGTCAGGCCCCGGCGGGCGGTTCCCACAATTCGATCGGATTGCCTTCCGGGTCGTGGATGCGGGCGAAGCGGCCGGTTTCGGGCGTATCCCAATCGTCGCGGGTGATGATGGCGATGCCGGCGGCGCGGAGGCGTTGGAGGAGCGCGTCGAGCCCTTCGACCCTGAGGTTCAGCATCCATTGATGATCGGCCGCGAAATAATCGGTGTCGGCGGCGAAGGGCTGGAAGACGACCGGGCCGGCGGCGACCCGCCATGCCCAGTCGTCCGGGCTGTCGCCCGCCGGGCCGCACCCCGCCCCGACGCCGAGATGATCGCGATACCAGGCCGTCAAGGCTTGCGGATCGGCGGCGCGAAAGAAAAGGCCGCCTATGCCAAGCACACCCATTTTCCCACTCCTTTGTCAAAGCCAAGCATTCCGTAAGGGAAGGTGGAGAAATTAAGTATCAGATTGAAATCTATTTAGTCTGGTCTGTTGCAGAAACGTCGCAAGTCCCCGCTTTTTCCTATCCCGATGCACGGATTGCACTTGGCCGCCGGGAAGTTGTGAGCTTACGTATACGGCAATCAGAAAAATTGGGGGAGTGATGATGAACAAGGCGCTTTGGCTGCTCTCATCCGCTTTTGTGGGGTTCGCGGCACCCGCTCTGGCCCAGGACCAGGCCGAAACCGCCGCGCGGGACGCGGCGATCGTGCAGCAGGGAGACATTATCGTCACGGCGACGCGGCGCAGCCAGGCGCTGTCGGACGTGCCGATCGCGGTTTCGGCGATCACGGCGGATACGCTGCAGAATTCGGGCGCGTCGGATATCCGCCAGCTCAACCAGGTATCGCCCTCGCTGCTCGTTTCCTCCACCTCGTCCGAAGCGGGCGCGGGCGTGGCGCGCATCCGCGGCGTCGGCACGGTGGGCGACAATCCGGGCCTGGAAAGCTCGGTCGCGACCTTCATCGACGGCGTCTACCGCAACCGATCGGGCGTGGGCCTGACGGAGCTTGGCGCGATCGACCGGATCGAGGTGCTGCGCGGCCCGCAGGGCACGCTGTTCGGCCGCAACGCTTCCGCCGGCCTGATCTCCGTCATCACCGCCAAGCCCAAGTTCGAGCATGAGGGCACCGCCGAGCTTACCTACGGCAATTACGATTATTGGCGCGCCCAGCTCGGCCTGACCGGGCCGATCACCGATACGCTCGCCTTCCGGCTGGACGGCGTCTATGCTAAGCGCGACGGCTTCATCAAGGATCTGATTTCCGGCCGCGACATCAACAATCGCGATCGCTGGCTGGCGCGCGGCCAGTTGCTCTACGAACCCACCGACGAGCTTTCGGTGCGGATCATCGGCGACTATTCCGATCGTAACGAGGAATGCTGCGCGGCGCCCTATCTGCCGGCGCGCAACGTGACGCGCGCGGCGGACGGCAGCCTCGTCTTCGGCCCGTCCACTGTGGCGGGCATCCTGCGCGGCCTGGGGGCCACCATCCCGCAGGATCCCTATGCCCGCCGCGTCGCCATCACGCCGGGCCAGTCCTATCGCGGCGACGTGCGCGACTGGGGCCTTTCGGGCGAGGTGAATTACGATCTGGGCGAGGCGCAGATCACTTCGATCACCGCCTATCGCAACTGGCGGTGGAAGCGCGGCCAGGACGCGGATTTCAACAATCTCGATCTGCTGCACCGCCAGGACGACGGCAGCGCCAACCAGCGCTTCAAGACCTTCACGCAGGAATTGCGGGTGCAGGGCAAGGCCTTCGACGGCAAGCTGGACTGGCTGGTCGGCGGCTATTTCGCCAATGAAGACCTGACCTTGAACGACAATCTGACGCTGGGTTCGGACTTCCAGGACTTCGCCAACTGCCTGCTGGCGGCGAACCTGGGCGCGCAGCTCGGCGCGCCGAGCCTGCTGTCGCTGCAGGGCACGAACTGCTTCAACCCCGCCGTGGGCGGGGCGATCGCCAGCAATCCCGGCGTGCCGGCGAACATCCGCCAGCTCGTGGGCCTGCTGAGCGGGCTGGCGCCGGGCGTGCCGGTGGGCGGATATAATGCGCTGGCGGCCGCGCTGGGCATGCCGGGTGCCTCGCTCAGCAATGTCGGCAGCCGCGATCATTATAAGCAGAACAGCCGCAACTTCGCCTTCTTCACCCATAATGTGTTCGAGGTGACCGACCAGATCAGTGTCACGCTGGGCGGCCGCTACACCAACGAACGCAAGACGCTGGATGCCAGCTTCCAGGATATCGACAACGATATCTGCCCGGCGATCAGCGTGTCGCCCTTCTCCGCGCTCCAGCAGCTCGCCTGCCTGATCCCGTCGGTGCCCGGCGGCGCCTTCGCGCAGGACAATGCGAAGAAGAAGGAGGATGAATTCACCTATACGGCCGTACTGAGCTACAAGCCGATCGAGGAGCTGCTGCTCTATGCCAGCTATTCGAAGGGCTATAAGGCCGGCGGCTTCAACCTCGATCGCAACAGCCTCGATCGCGCGGGCCGGATCGCCTACACGGACGGATCGACGCTGGTGAACGGCACCGGCGCGATCGGCGCCGGCAATGCGCGCGCGCCCAACCTGCAGCAGCTCACCTTCAAGCCCGAAGGCGTGCACGCCACCGAAATCGGCGCCAAGTTCAACGGGCGCGGCTTCGACCTCAATCTTTCCGCTTTCTACCAGGTGTTCGACAACTTCCAGCTCAACACCTTCAACGGCGTGAACTTCGTGGTCGAGAGCATCAACGCCTGCAAGTCGGACCTGGGCGGCGCGCCGACCGATAATGACAGCACCAATGGCGCCTGCCCCGGCAAGACCAAGGGCGGCGTGGTCAGCAAGGGCGTCGAGGCGGAAGCCTATATGACGCTTTCGCCCAACTTCATGGTGATGCAGGGCTTCACCTACGCCGACACCAAATATCGCAAGAATCTGGTGGGCGCGGACGGCAAGCCGCTGAACGCCGCCTTCTTCCAGCTTCCCGGATCGCGGCTGTCAAACTCCTCGCTCTATACCCTGACCGGATCGGCGACCTGGACGCCCGATATCGGATGGAACGGGCTGAAGGGCCTGGTCTATGCCGACTATCGCTATCAGAGCGGGATCAACACCGGCTCGGACCTCGATATCGAAAAGCGGCAGCAGGGCGTGATGGTGGTCAATGCCCGCGTCGGCCTGACGGGCGGCGACGGCCAGTGGGGCATCGAATTCTGGGGCCAGAACCTGTTCAACACCAACTACATGCAGGTGGCCTTCGATTCCCCCGGTCAGGGCAGCGGCACCACCGGGCAGACCGCCGCCTTCGGCACGCCTTCCACCCAGCTGTTCAACGCCTTCCTGGCGGAACCGCGCACCTATGGCGTGACGGTGCGGACGAAGTTCTGATCGGCACGGGCGGGCCGGGGGAGGGGATGTCCTTCCCCGGCCCGCCGGCCCGACTGGAAAGGGGCGGCCATCGGCCCGCCCCTTTTTCCTGGCGGTTTTCAGCGCTTCGGCGCGACCAGCGCGAACATCGCGCCCTGGGGATCGGTCGCCTGGATGATCCAGGCGCCGCCCGGCACCTCCATCGGCCCGTTGACCACGGTGCCGCCCGCCGCCTTCACCCGGTCGACTGCGGCGTCGATCGCATCGACATCGAAATAATAGCACCAGGCCGGGCCGTCGAAGCCGTCCGGGCGCCGCATCATGCCGCCGATGATCTGGTCGCCGGGGCCATAGAGCTGGTAGGTGCCCATCGGCCCCATGTCGATCGCGTCGCCCTTCCGCCAGCCGAAGCGGCCGGCATAGAAATCGAGCGCGGCGGCGGGATCGGGGGATAGCAGCTCGTGCCAGGAACCGTGGCCGGGTTCCATCGGCTTCAGCCGGGCGGCGGTGGCGTCCACGGGTTCGGTGATGAGGGCGATGGTGGCGCCCTGCGGATCGGAAACGATCGCGAAGCGGCCGACGCCGGGTATGTCGTGCGGCCCCATATGCAGCTTGCCGCCATTGGCCGCGAAATCGGCGGCCGACGCATCGACGTCCTCGACCGCGACATAGCCGATCCAGCCGGGCTTGCCGTCCGCGCCCATGCCGTCGGCAATGGCCATCGATCCGCCGATGGGGATCCCGTTCACCGTGAACAGGCCGTAATCGACGCCGGGCATGCCCGAATCCTGCACCTGCCAGCCGACGACCTTCACATAGAAATCCCGCGCGGCGGCGGGCGCGTCGGTCAGCAGCTCATACCAGGCGAAGCGGCCATGATGGGGGTTCATCGCGCGATCTCCATCTTCCGGGGCAAGGATCAGGCGGCGGCCTGGGAGGATGCGCTGCCGCAGCAGCTTGCCGGGGCCGCATCCTCATATTCGTCATGCCGGCGCAGCCAGTCCATCGTGCTTTCCTCGTTGCGGCCGAACGGCGCGCGATCGAGGATCATGTAGGTGCCCAGCACCTCCTCCAGCCCGCGCCCGTAAGTGGAATAGGTGTGGAAGATCTGGCCCGCCTCGTCCTTGTGGAAGGCGCTGAGGCCGGGCATCTCGCCGGTCGCGGAGGTTGGCTCGTAATTATAGATGGCGGTGCCGGCGGTGACGTCCTCCGCCGTGAAGGTCACGCCGAAATCGCGGTTGAAATCGGAATCGTGGGAGGATGCCCAGGGGAAATGCCAGCCCATGCGGCGGCGATAGGCCTCGATCCGGTCCAGCGGCGCGCGGGATACGGCCGTGACGGTGACGTCATGATGGTTGAGATGGGCGAGCGTGCCACCGAGATGATCGGCAAGGAAGGAACAGCCCGGGCAGCCGGCCTCCCATTCGGGCGGCAGCATGAAATGATAGATGATGAGCTGGCTGCGCCCGTCGAACAGATCGGCCAGCGATCGGCGGCCGGCGGGCGTATCGAACATGTAATCCTTGTCGATCCGCACCCAGGGCAGCGCCAGGCGCTCGGCCGTCAGGCGGTCCCGCTCGCGGGTATAGGCCTTTTCCTGTGCGAGAAGGGCCTTGCGCGCCTCCAGCCATTCCTCGCGGCTGGCGACGGCGTGATGGGTGGTGGACTGGGTCTGCATCGTCACTCTCCTGGGCCTTGCGGAGGGGCGGCCGCGCCCCGGCGACGTCCCGTTTTCCCCGAGTCTCGCTTGACTTTTTAGGTTGATATCAACATATATCGATCATGTCAAAAGCGGTCGCCGTTCCTTTTGAAACCACGCTGCTCGTGCGCGATTCCTGCCTTTGCCTGCATGTGCAGCGGGCGGCGCGGGCGCTGGCCCGCCGGTTCGACGAGGCCCTGCGACCCGTGGGGCTGACCAGCGGGCAATTCTCGCTGATGATGTCCCTCAACCGGCCGTTTCCGCCGCCGATGAAGGCGGTGGCGGAGCTGCTGGCGATGGACCGGACGACGCTGACCGCCGCGTTGAAGCCGCTGGAACGGCGCGGGCTGGTGACGGTGGCGGTCGACCCGGACGACCGGCGCAGCCGGCGGCTGGGGTTGACCGAGGCGGGCCGCACTCTGCTGGCAGCCGCCGTGCCGATCTGGGAACGCACCCATGCCGCGATCGAGGTGCCGGCGGGCGATGCCGATGCGCTGCGCGGCAGCCTGCGCGCCATCGCCTGATCCCTTTATTTTCCTCATTCCGCGAAGGGCTTGTCGCCGCCTCCCGCCACCGGTAGCGACGAGTGAGGGAAATCGAGGGCGAGGGGGCATATGATCCGCAACTTCCTGATCGGAACCGCGCTGGCCGCGCTTGTGGCGCCGGCCGTCCATGCCGCGCCCGCCGCGCCGCAAAAGGCGCTCGAAGGCACGGTGCGGGCGGAAGGGCTGCTGCCCGTGCATGTCGATCGCGATCGCGGCCGTATCCTGCTGTCGCTGCCGGCGCCGGATGCGGACGGGATAGCGGGCCGCTTCCTCTATGCCACCGCGCTCCGCACCGGCGTGGGCTCCGCGCCGATCGGGCTCGACAAGGCGCTCAACGGGCCGACCCAGATCCTCGTCTTCCGCCGGATCGGCGGCAAGATCGCCGTGGAGTTCGAAAATCCCCGTTTCCGGGCGACCGGGGCGCCCGCGCCCGAGCAGGCGGCGGCGCGGGACAGCTTCGCCTACAGCACGATCTGGATGGGCGATGTCGCCGGCACCGAGGCCGGCGGCCGCCTGCTTGTCGACATATCGGGCTTCCTCACGCGCGACGTGATCGGCATCGCCGATGCGCTGAAGCGGGGCGGGGCGCCGGGCTTCAAGCTGGTCGATGCGCTGAGCGCGGCCGATCCGGCGGCGATGAAGGTGTTTCCCGACAATATCGAACTGGAGGCGCGGCAGACCTATGCCTCCGAAACGCCGGGGGAGGAGATCGCCAACATCGCCCCCGATCCGCGCCAGATCAGCCTCGTCGTCCGCCATTCGCTGATCCGCCTGCCGGACGCCGGCTACCAGCCGCGCCGGTTCGATCCGCGCGCGGGCGGCTTCGCCAGCCAGGCGGTGGATTATGCCGTGCCGCTGGGCAGCCCGATCGTCTACGATCTCGCCAACCGCTTCCGGCTGGAGAAGCTGGACCCGGCCGCGCCGCGATCGAAGGTGAAGAAGCCGATCGTCTTCTACATCGATCGCTCCGCGCCGGAGCCGATCCGCAGCGCGCTGCGCGACGGCGTCGCCTGGTGGGCGAAGGCGTTCGAGGCGGCGGGCTATGAGGATGCGTTCCGCGCCGAGATATTGCCCGAGGGCGCCGATCCGCTCGACGTGCGCTACAATGTCGTCAACTGGGTGAACCGGGCGACGCGGGGATGGTCCTACGGCCAGGTGATCGCCGATCCGCGCACGGGCGAGATCGTCAAGGGATCGGTGCTGCTGGGCTCGCTGCGCGTGCGGCAGGACATGCTGATCTTCGAAGGGCTGGTGGGGGCCGACAAGGTGGGATCGGGCGGGCCCGATGATCCGACGCAGGTCGCGCTCGCCCGGCTGCGGCAGCTCGCCGCGCACGAGGTGGGGCATGCGCTGGGCCTCGTCCACAATTTCGCGGCCAGCACGCAGGATCGCGCATCGGTGATGGATTATCCGGCGCCGCGCATCGGCCTGAAGGATGGCATGCCCGACCTTTCCGATGCCTATGGCGTGGGCGTGGGCCGGTGGGACCTGTTCGCGGTCGACTGGCTCTATGGCGCGCCGGCGCCGGGCGAGGATGCCGATCGCGCGGCGGCGGCCAAGGCGGCGGCGATGCAGGCGGCGGGCCTGCGCTTCGCCAGCGACGGCGATGCGCGCGCCGTGGACACCAGCCACCGCTGGGCGAGCCTGTGGGACGACGGCGCCGATCCGGTGGCGGAGCTGAATCGCATGATGGCGGTGCGCCGCGCCGCGATCGGCCATTTCGGGCTGGCGGCGCTCCATCCCGGCGAACCGGTGAGCAACCTGCGCCGCAAGTTCGTGCCGATCTGGCTGCTGCACCGCTATCAGGTGGAGGCCGCCGCCAAGCTGATCGGCGGCGTGGACTTCGCTTATGCCGTGCGCGGCGACGGGCATGAGGTGGCGCAGCCCGTGCCGGCCGATGCGCAGGCGGCGGCGATCGACGCGCTGATCGCCACGCTATCGCCCGAGGCGCTGACGGTGCCCGCCGGCCTGCTGCCGCTGATGTCGGCCGGCAAGGAAGGCAATGACGATCGCCAGTTCGATATCGAGGTGTTCGCCAATGCCGGCGGGCCGATCTTCGATCCGCTGGCCGCCGCCGATGCCGCCGCGACGGTGACGCTGAACGCGCTGCTGGCACCCGAGCGGCTGACGCGGGTGGCGCGGCAGGATGGGCCGGGCGTGGCCGGCCTGATTGACAGGCTGACGGCAGCGGTGATCGACAACCGGCCCGGCGAGCTCGGCCGCCGCGTCGCCTGGCGCACCCTGCTGACGCTGGCGGCCACGGCGCGCGACGGGGATAGCGATCCCGGCGTCGCGGCGCTGATCGAGGATCGGCTGGCCGGCATCGCGACGCGGCTAGCGAAGGTTTCGGGCGCCACGGCCGATGCGGCCTGGAGCCGCAGCACGGGCCGGTTGCTGCAGGATCGCGGCGCGCTGGACAAGCTCGCCGCCGCCCAGTCCAAGGTATCGCGCGTGCCGCCGGGCATGCCCATCGGCGGCGGCGAGAGCGACTGGATGGCCCTGCCCTGAGGCGGACGGGGGGGGCGGCTGCGCCAGCGAATCGCCACCCCCGTTTCAGGCGCCCTTGGGCGTCGCGGGGCAAATGCCGATCGGCTTTGGAATCCGCCGCTGGCTTGCCGGCGCGGCCGGTCTCAGTCGGCGGCGAGGGCGGCGCGCAGTTCGTCCCGCACCGATTCGAGCGCGGCGATCAGATCGTCATCGTTGGGCGCGGGCGCCGGTGCGGAATCGGCGGGCGCCGTGGCCGATGCTGCAAGCAATTGCTGCACGCCCTTGATGGTATAGCCCTCGCGGTTGAGCAGCGCATCGATGCGGCGGACGAGCGCGATATCGGCAGGGCGATAATAACGGCGGTTGCCGGCGCGCTGCAGCGGGCGAAGCTGCGGAAAGCGCGTTTCCCAATAACGCAGGACATGCTGCGCGATGCCCAGGTCCTGGGCGACCTCGCCGATCGTGCGGAAGGCGGAATCGGCCTTGTCTGTGCGACCCGATTCCACGCGACCGGCCAGGTTTATCCGCTCAGCCCGCCTTGACGATGCGATCGCGCATCATCTGGCTGGCGCGGAAGGTGAGCACGCGGCGGGGCGCGATCGGCACTTCCACCCCCGTCTTCGGATTGCGGCCCATGCGTTCCCCCTTGTCGCGCAGCACGAAGCTGCCGAATCCGGAGATCTTCACATTCTCGCCGCGCTCCAGCGCCTTGCTCATATGGTCCAGTATCTGTTCAACCATTCCCGCCGATTCGGCCCTGGAAAGGCCGATATTGCGGTGAACAGCTTCGGCCAGGTCCGCTCTGGTCAGGGTGCCTGCCTCGGTCATCAACGTCCCCTTCGTCAAGTCCGTGGGAGAATGACCATACGCCGCAAGGAACGCGACGCAAAGGGTTGATTCCGCAGCCCGTGTGCCAGTTCAGGCCGATGAGGACATCGGCTTTCAGTAGCGGATCGCCGCCGCCCCCCAGGTGAAGCCGCCGCCCATCGCCTCGAACACCAGCAGGTCGCCGCGCTTGATGCGTCCGTCGCGCACCGCCGTATCGAAGGCGAGCGGAACCGACGCGGCCGAGGTGTTGGCGTGCTGGTCGACGGTGACGATCACCTTTTCCGGCGCGAGATGGAGCTTGCGGGCGGTGGCATCGAGGATGCGGCGATTGGCCTGGTGCGGCACCACCCAATCCACGTCCGCCACGCCGAGGCCGGCCTTGGCCAGCGTTTCGCCCAGCACCGCGGCGAGATTGACCACCGCATGCTTGAACACTTCCGGCCCCTTCATGCGCAGCTTGCCCACCGTCTGCGTGGTCGAAGGGCCGCCATCGACATAAAGAAGCTGGTTGTGCCGGCCGTCGGCATGCAGCGCGACGGAGAGGACGCCGGCGTCGCCGCCTTCCTCGGCCCGTAGCACGATGGCGCCGGCCCCGTCGCCGAACAGCACGCAGGTGGTGCGATCCTCCCAATCGAGGATGCGGCTGAAGGTTTCCGCGCCGATGACGAGCGCGTTGGTGGCGCCGCCCGCGCGGATCATGCTGTCCGCCACCGACAAGGCATAGAGGAAGCCCGAGCAGACCGCCTGCACGTCGAAGGCGACGCAATCGTCGATGCCGAGCGCCGCCTGCACCTTGGTGGCGGTGGCCGGGAAGGTCTGGTCCGGCGTCGCGGTGGCGAGCACGATCAGGTCGATATCGGCGGCGGCCATGCCGGCGGCGTCGAGCGCGCGGCGCGCGGCATCGGTGGCCAGCGTGGCGGTGGTCTCGCCTTCGCCGGCGACGTGGCGGAAGCGGATGCCGGTGCGCTCGACGATCCACTCGTCCGACGTATCGACGGTCTCGGCCAGTTCCGCGTTGGAGATTCGGCGGGCCGGCAGCGCCGATCCGCTGCCCGCGATCACGGCCCGGCGGCTCATGCCTTCACCTCGTGCGCGCGGACCTGATCGAGATCCTCGGCGATGCGCCGTCCCAGATCGTTCTTCACCAGACTTGCCGCCACGCCGATCGCATTCGCCACACCTTGTGCATTGGCCCCGCCGTGGCTTTTCACCACCACGCCGTTGAGGCCGAGGAAGACCGCGCCATTATGATTATTGGGATCGAGACGGTGGCGCAGCAATTCCGTGGCCGGCCGCGAGATCAGGAAGCCGATCTTCGAGCGGACGGAGCTGGTGAAGGCGCGGCGCAGCAGATCGGCGACGAAGCGGGCGGTGCCCTCCATCGTCTTCAGCGCGATATTGCCGGAAAAGCCGTCCGTCACCACGACATCGGTTTCGCCGCGGCCGAGCCGGTCGGCCTCGATGAAGCCTTCGAAGCTCAGATGCAGATGATCCTCGGCGCGCAGGCGGGCGGCGGCATCGCGCAGCTCGTCCGTGCCCTTCAGTTCCTCGGTGCCGATGTTCAGCAGGCTGACGCGCGGCCGTTCGATGCCCAGGGCGCAGCGCGAATAGGCCGCGCCCATGACCGCGAATTCCACCAGGTTGCGGGCATCGCATTCGGTGTTGGCGCCCAGATCCAGCATCACCAGATCATTGTCGCCCAGCGTCGGCAGCAGGGCGGCGAGCGCGGGGCGGTCGATGCCCTTCATGGTGCGCAGCGCGAGCTTGGCCATCGCCATCAGCGCGCCGGTATTGCCGGCGGAGACGGCGGCTTCGGCCTGATGCTGCTTCACCGCCGCGATGGCGAGGCCCATCGACGTGGTCTTGGCGCGGCGGATCGCCTGGCTGGGCTTGTCCTCGCCGCTGATCGCCTCGGGCGCGTGGGCGATTTCCGCCCGTCCGGCGAGGGCGGGATGGCGCGCGAGTTCGGGCCCGACGACGCTTTCGTCGCCGAACAGGATGAAGCTGAGCGATGGATCGCGCGCGGCGGCCAGCGCCGCGCCTTCCAGCATGATCGCGGGGCCGCCGTCGCCGCCCATCGCATCGATGGCGATTCGCGGCGTTCCTGCCATGACCCCTCTTCTCCTCAGACCCCGATCCGACGGGCGCGAATCGCCACCGTCGATCCCATCAAGGTCTCAACCGCTGGAACAGGCCGGACCGGCGATCCAAATCGCGGCGCCAGGCGCCGCGATTCGCTATCGCCAGAAAGACCGGCCGACCGGTTCAGGCTTCGACCGAAACGATCTCGCGACCATTATAGTGGCCGCACGCGTTGCACAGGTTGTGCGGGCGCTTCAGCTCGCCGCAGTTCGGGCATTCCTGAAAGGATTCGACCGAAAGCGCATCGTGGCTACGGCGCATGTTACGCCGCGACGGCGAAGTTTTTCTCTTAGGGACGGCCATCTCGGCACCTGTTCCATCTGTGCAAAAAAGAATAAGCGACGAGTTTCGCCGCCAGCGGACCCGCACCCGTCGGGGTGGAGGACCAAGCGGCCAGGCTCGTCGCGAACGGGTGCCCTATAGCGATTTCGGCCCATGTTGCAAGCTGCCGTGCGCCGTGCGAACCAGTTCATCGACAAAAATGGAGGGGGAACAGCCGCATGACGATCCTGCCGATCACGCTGACCTTCGCCGCGGCGGCGACGATCATCAACCTCTGGCTGGGCTTCCGGGTGAGCCAGATCCGCACCAGCGCCAAGGTGCTGACCGGCGACGGCGGCAATCCGCTGCTCCTCGCCCGGATGCGCGCGCATGCCAACTATACGGAATATACGCCCTTCTTCCTGATCCTGGTCGGCCTGATCGAGCTGGCGCGCGGATCGCAGCTCTGGCTGTCGATTCTGGCGGCGGCCTTCGTGGTGGGGCGCATCCTCCACGCCTTCGGGATGGACAGCGTGGATAAGCCCGCCAAGGGGCGGATCATCGGCATCCTCGTCACATGGCTGGTGCTGATCGGCCTTGCCGGCTGGGCGCTGGTGATCGCCTATCTCGGCATGCCGACGCCGGTGACGGCGGACATGGTGGCCGGCTGATTCGGATCGGCGCGGCGGGCTTATCCCCGCGCCAGTACCTGATCGGCGACGAACGGGTTGGTCTGCCGTTCATGGCCGAAGGTGGACATCGGGCCATGGCCGCAGACGAAGGCGGTTTCCGCCCCCAGCGGCCAGAGCTTGCTGGTGATCGCGTCGATCAGGTCGGCATGGTTGCCCATCGGAAAGTCGGTCCGGCCGATCGATCCCTGGAACAGCACGTCGCCGACGATGGCCAGCCGCGAGGGCGCGTGGTGGAACACGACATGGCCGGGCGTGTGTCCGGGGCAGTGGATCACGTCCAGCACCAGATCGCCCACCGTCACCGTGTCGCCGTCGCCAAGCCAGCGATCGGGCTCGAACGGCTGGCCCTCGATCCCGTAATTGCGGCCGTCGTCGGCCAGCCGCGCGATCCAGAAGCGGTCGTCCTCGTGCGGGCCTTCGATCGGCACGCCAAGCTCCCGGGCGAGGATGCCGGTGCCGCCGCAATGATCGATATGGCCGTGGGTGACGAGCAGCTTTTCCACGGTGACGCCCGCTTTCTCCGCCGCCGCCTTCAGCCGGGGCAGATCACCGCCGGCATCGATGAAGGCGCCGCGCATCGTCCGGGTGCACCAGATCAGCGTGCAATTCTGCTGGAGCGGGGTGACGGGCACGATGGCCGCGCGGAGCGGGGGGACGGTCTCAGTCATCGACGGGGGTTTACGAAAGGGCTTCCGGCGCGGCAACAGGCGGCGTGACGATCGACACCGACCAGCCCTTCATCCTCCTCGACGACGCCCGCGCGGACGGCGGCGGCGCGCGGCTCTACGTGCGGCCCATCGGGGTGGTTTCAGCGTCGCGGCTGGATGAGGTGGCGCCCGCGCTGGCGGCGCTGCGCGCCGCCGCCGCGCGGGGCCTGCATGCGGCGGGCTATATCGGTTACGAGGCCGGGCTGGCGCTGGAAGGGCGGCTCGATCGGCTGCCGGTGGCCCAGGGCGGCGCGCCGCTTCTGTGGTTCGGGCTGTTCGAGGGATTTTCCCGGCCCGATGCGGATGCGCTCGCCGCGATGCTGGGCAATCCGGCGGGGGCATGGGCGGGGGCCCCGCGCCCGCGCATCGCCTTTGCGGACTATGCCGCCGCCTTCGATCGGGTGGCGGGCTATATTGCGGCGGGCGACATCTATCAGGCGAATCTCAGCTTCCGGGCCGACGTCCCTATGGCCGGCGATCCGCTTGCGCTCTACGCCGCGATGCGCAGCGCCAGCCGGAGCGGCTGGGGCGGGGTGGTCTTCACCGGCCGGCACTGGCTGCTCTCCTGCTCGCCGGAGCTGTTCTTCACGCTGGAGGAAGGGCGCCTCACCGCCCGGCCGATGAAGGGAACCGCGCGGCGCGATGCCGATCCCGCCCGCGATGCGGCGCTGGCCGGGGCGCTGGCCGCCGATGCCAAGGAACGCGCCGAGAATCTGATGATCGTCGATCTGCTGCGCAACGATCTCGCCCGCGTGGCGGAGGCCGGCAGCGTGGCGGTGCCCGCTCTGTTCACCGTGGAAACCTACCCGACCATCCACACCCTCACCTCCACCGTCACCGCGCGGCTGGCGCCGGGGCGCGACGCGGTGGACGTATTGGCGGCGATATTCCCTTGCGGATCGGTGACGGGCGCCCCCAAGATCCGCGCGATGGAAATCATCGCCGGGGTGGAGGCCGACGCCCGCGGCCCCTATACGGGGTCGATCGGCTGGCTCGATCCGGCGGGCGATGCGGCGTTCAACGTCGCGATTCGCACGCTGGCGATGGAACAGGGGAGCAGGGTTGCGGAACTGGGGCTGGGATCGGCGGTGGTCGCCGATTCGACCGCGGCGGGCGAATGGCGCGAGTGCCTGGCCAAGGGCGCGTTCGTGACGGCGGCGATGCGCCCGTTCGATCTGATCGAGACGATGCGGTTCGACGCCGCCGGCGGGCTGGTGGAGCTGGAACGCCACCTCGCCCGCATGAAGGCATCGGCCGATGCGCTGGATTTCCCGTTCGACCGCCACGTCGCCCGCAACGAATTGCAGGCCGCGACCTTCCGGTTGCGCGATCCGCGCCGCGTGCGCCTGATGCTTTCGCCGAGCGGGGCGCTGGCGGTGGAGGTGCGGCCGCTGCCCGCCAATCCCGCCGTGGCGAACGTGGCCATGGCGCCGCTGCCGGTGGCGCCGGGCGATTTCCGCCTGCGCCACAAGACCAGCGATCGCGCCGCGCATGATGATGCGCGCCGCGCCGCCGGCACTTTCGAGGTGCTGTTCACCGATCCCGAAGGCCGGCTGACCGAGGGCAGCTTCACCAGCCTGTTCGTGGCGCGCGGCGGCCGGCTGGTGACGCCGCCGCTGGAGCGCGGGCTGCTGCCCGGCATCCTCCGCGAGGTGCTGATCGCCGAGGGCCGCGCCGAGGAGGGGGACCTCGCGCCCGCCGACCTGGCCGGCGGCTTCTTCATCGGCAATTCGCTGCGCGGGCTGATCCCGGCGCGGCTGGTTTGAAACTTCGCTGCTAGCAGTTTTCGGGCGGTGCCGGCCCACTCCCAAAACCGGGCCCCGCGCAATCCAGCTTCACGGCAGCCACCAATTTCTTGTCCAATGTTGCGCCGCCGCGGTTGAGGAAAGGGGGCGCGGAGGCTATAGGCCCGCGCGCCTGTCAATCCCCTGGGGACACGATTCATGACCTTCACGTCCGCCGCGCTCGGCCGCATCCAGCCGTCCGCCACGCTTGCCATGACCAGCCGCGTCCTGGAGCAGAAGGCGAAGGGGATCGACGTGATCGGTCTTTCGGCCGGCGAGCCCGATTTCGACACGCCCGATTTCGTGAAGGCCGCCGCGATCGAGGCGATCCAGCAAGGCAAGACCAAATATACCAATGTCGACGGCACGGCCGAGCTGAAGGCCGCCATCGCCGCCAAGTTCAAGCGCGACAACGGCCTGGTCTACGAACCCGCGCAGATCAGCGTGAACGTAGGCGGCAAGCACACCCTGTTCAACGCGCTGGTCGCCACCGTCGATCCGGGTGACGAGGTGATCATCCCCGCGCCTTATTGGGTGAGCTATCCCGATATCGTCGCCTTCGCGGGCGGCGTGCCCGTGATGATCGCGGCGGGCGCCGCGCAGAATTACAAGGTGACGCCCGAGCAGCTCGATGCCGCGATCACGCCGCGGACCAAGTGGGTGCTGCTCAACTCGCCGTCCAACCCCTCGGGCGCGGCCTATAGCGAAGCCGAGCTGAAGGCCCTGGCCGAGGTGCTGCGCCGCCACCCGCACGTGTGGGTGATGACCGACGATATGTATGAGCATATCGTCTATGACGATTTCCACTTCACCACGATCGCCCAGGTCGCGCCCGATCTCTATGAGCGGACGCTGACGGTGAACGGCTGCTCCAAGGCCTATTCGATGACCGGCTGGCGCATCGGCTTCGCCGGCGGGCCGATCTGGCTCATCAAGGCGATGGCCAAGCTGCAGTCGCAATCGACCTCCAACCCCTGCTCGATCGCGCAGGCGGCGGCGACGGCGGCGCTCAACGGCGACCAGGGCTTCCTCAAGGATCGCGCCCGCGCCTTCCAGGTCCGCCGCGATCTGGTGGTCGGCCGGCTGAACGCGATCGACGGCATCCACTGCCCGGTCCCCGAAGGCGCCTTCTACGTCTATCCCGACGTTTCGGGCCTGATCGGCCGCAAGACGCCGGCCGGCCTCGTCATCGAGAATGACGAGATGCTGATCGGCTATCTGCTGGACGAAGGCCGCGTCGCCGCCGTCCATGGCGGGGCCTTCGGTCTCTCGCCGGCCTTCCGCGTGAGCTACGCCACCTCCGAATCGATCCTGACCACGGCCTGCGATCGCATCGCCGAGGCCTGCGCCGCGCTGAAATAAGCCAGGGGCCGCCCCCTTCGCCAGATCGGAGGCGAAAGGGGCGGCCTTTTCCACCGCCGGCCTTGCAACCGGCCGCTGCCCGCCCACTTATCCATCATCGCGGATATGCGAGGTGCAGCGTGGCGCGGACCCATCTGATCGCAGCTTTATTGGCCACGGGCGTCGCGGTCGGCATGCTGGCGCCGATCGCGCGGCCCGATTTTTCGGCCGCGACCGCCGCCGAGACGGTGGTGGGCCTGCCGCCGCCCGCGCTCGATCCGCCCTCCACCGCATCCTCCGACACGGCGATCCTCGCCGGCGGCTGCTTCTGGGGCGTGCAGGGCGTGTTCCAGCATGTGAAGGGCGTCACCTCCGCCGTGTCCGGCTATGCCGGCGGGGACAGGGCGGCGGCGCGTTACGGCACGGTCCGGTCGGGCGCCACCGGCCATGCCGAGGCGGTGCGCATCACCTATGATCCCCGCCAGATCAGCTATGGCCGGCTGCTGCAGATCTTCTTCTCGGTGGTGCACGATCCCACCCAGCAGGACCGGCAGGGGCCGGATGTCGGCCCGCAATATCGATCGGCGATCATGCCCGCCGGCGAGGCGCAGCGGCGGGTGGCGGCGGCCTATATCGCCCAGCTCGGCAAGGCGCGGGCCTGGCCCCGCCCGATCGTGACGCGGATCGAGCCGGGCAAGGCCTTCTTCCCGGCCGAGCCCTATCATCAGGACTATCTGGCCCGGCATCCCGACCAGTTCTACATCCGCGTCAACGACCTGCCGAAGATCGCCGCGCTCCGGCAGGCCTTTCCGTCGCTCTATCGGGCCAGGCCGGTGCTGGTCGCCGGGTGAGGCGAGCGGCCCGCCGGCCCGTCGCATCCCTCAGGCGCCGTGCCCCTTCAGCTCTTGGCCGGTGAGGCGGACGACATGGAGCACGTTGGTCGATCCCGGCGTTCCGAACGGCACGCCCGCCATCACGATGATGCGATCGCCGGCATGGGCGATCTTGTGGCGGAGCGCCATGCGCTTGGCCTTGCCGACCATTTCCTCGAAGCTCGCGACGTCGCGGGTGTGGACGGCGTGCGCGCCCCAGAGCAGGCCGAGCCGCCGCGCGGTCGCCTGGCTGGGGGTGAGGACGAGCACGGGCACGTCCGGTCGCTCGCGCGAGATGCGGCGCGCGGTGGAGCCCGAAAGGGTGAAGCAGATGATCGCGGCGGCCGAAACCGTGCGCGCGATATTGCCGGCGGCCTCGGCCAGCGCGTCCGCCGTGGTGGGATCGGCCGGCGTCTCGGTGAAGTGGAGGCGCGCCTGATAGCCGGGGTCCTGCTCCACCGACACGGCGATGCGGTTCATCATCGCCACCGCTTCCTCCGGCCAGCTTCCCGCCGCCGATTCGGCCGAAAGCATCACCGCGTCCGCGCCGTCATAGATGGCGGTCGCGACATCCGACACTTCGGCGCGCGTGGGCGAGGGGGACTGGATCATCGATTCCAGCATCTGGGTGGCGACCACCACCGGCCGGCCCATGCGGCGCGCGGTTTCGACGATGCGCTTCTGCGCGGGCGGCACCAGCTCGGGCGGCAGCTCCACGCCAAGGTCGCCGCGCGCCACCATCACCGCGTCGGCCAGCTCCAATATCTCCTCCAGCCGGTCCAGCGCGGCCGGCTTCTCGATCTTGGCGAGCAGCGCCGCCTTGCCGCCGATCAGCCGGCGCGCCTCGGCCACGTCCTCGGGCCGCTGGACGAAGCTCAGGGCGATCCAGTCGGCCCCCTGCTCCAGCGCGAAGGCAAGGTCCTTGCGGTCCTTTTCGGTGAGCGCCGCCATCGGCACCACCACGTCGGGCACGTTCAGGCCCTTGCGGTTGGAAAGCGGGCCGCCGACCTCGACGATGGTGTCGACGCGATCCTCGTCCACGTCGGTGACGCGCAGCACCAGCTTGCCGTCGTCCAGCAGCAGTCGCGCGCCGGGGCGCAGCGCCTGGAATATCTCCTTGTGGGGAAGCTGCACGCGATGCTGGTCGCCGGGCGCGGGATCGCGATCCAGCCGGAAGGGATCGCCCGTGCGCAGGTGAACGGCGCCGTCGGTGAAGGTGCCGACGCGCAGCTTCGGGCCCTGCAGGTCGAACAGGATCGTCGTCGGCCGGTCCAACTCCTTCTCCAGCGCCCGGATCGCCGTGACCAGCGCCGCCTTGTCGTCATGGCCGCCGTGGCTCATGTTGATGCGGAATGCGTCGGCACCGGCCAGATAGAGCTTGCGGATCATCTCCGGCGTCGCGCTGGCGGGACCGAGCGTGGCGAGCACGCGGACCTTGCGCTCTCGGGCCTGGGCGGCGAACTTGTTTGCCATCGGCATCGATCCTCTGCTTGCGGGATGAAGCCGGCTCGTTAGTCCCTATTTGCGACAGATCAAGTTTGGAGTTTGCGCCATGAAACCCACAGAAACGGTCCAGCGCCCGGAAGATGTGATCGACGATGCGACCGCGGCGGCCGCTTTCCGCCGGCTGCTGCGCCATCTGCGGCACCGGGCGGATGCCCAGAATATCGATCTGATGGGGCTGGCCGGCTTCTGCCGCAACTGCCTGGCGGACTGGGTTTCCGAAGCCTCGCACGGCAAGTTCGATGCGGAGACGGCGCGCCACCTCGTCTACGGCATGCCCTATGGCGAATGGAAGGCGCGCAACAACACGCCGGCCACGCCCGAGCAGATCGCGAAGATGGAAGCGAGCATGGCGCTGAACCGCACCCGCGAGCAGGAGGCGCTGGACGAGGGGCTGGACCAGTCGCTGGAAGACAGCTTCCCCGCCAGCGATCCGCCCTCCCAGACCGATCCGTCGCGCTGAGCGGCGGGGGCGGCCGCCGCTCTTTCCGGGTGGCGGCCCGATTTTATCGTTCCCCTATTCCCATCCGCCCGAACCGGGATAAGGTGATGGATCAAAAGGGGGAATCACAAAAAATGCGAAAGACGATACTGGCGGCCTGCACGGCGATCCTGATGGCCGGGACCGCCCATGCGCAGGCCGTGCCCGCGGCTCCGGCCACCCAGGCGGCGGCGCATGTCACCTATATCCACGCGGGCGCGCTGCTCGACCGGCCGGGCGGCAGGCCGCGCGGCGCCTCCACCGTGATCGTGCGCGACGGCAAGATCGCCGAGGTGCGCGACGGCTTCGCCGCGCCGGAGGGCGGGGCCGAACTGGTCGACCTCAAGGACCGTTTCGTCCTGCCGGGGCTGATCGACATGCACGTCCACCTCTACAGCGACGGCGATCCGCTGAAGGAACGGCTGGAAGGGCCGGGGCGCGATTATGAGGACGAATTCGTCATCGCCGCCCGCCATGCCCGCGTCACGCTCGAATCGGGCTTCACCACCGTGCGCGATCTGGGCGGGGAGCCGCGCGGCATCGCCACGCTGCGCGACGCCATCAACGCCGGCGACCTGCCGGGGCCGACGATCGTGCCGGCGGGGAAGATGATCTCCGTGTCCGGCGGGCATGGCGACGCCAACGGCGTGAACCGCGATCTTTATGAGGCGATGCACCAGCATCAGACCAATATCTGCGACGGCGCCGACGAATGCCGCCGCGCGGTGCGCGCCCAGATCCGCGACGGGGCGGAAGTCATCAAGTTCGCGGCGACGGGCGGGGTGCTCTCCAACGTCGCCGGCGGGCTCGGCCGGCAGATGACGCCGGACGAGATGCGCGCCATCGTCGAGACCGCGCACAGCTTCGGCCGCAAGGCGACCGCGCATGCCCATGGCAAGGAAGGGATCGAGACCGCGCTCGAGGCGGGCGTCGATTCGATCGAGCATGGCAGCTTCCTCGACGAGAATACGGTGAAGCTGTTCAAGGCGAAGGGCGCCTATCTGGTGCCGACGATGATCGCGCCGGTGACGGCGCTGCGCAACGCCCGGGCCGGCGCGCTGCCCGCGCCGACGCTGGTGAAGGCGGAGGCCGCCGCCGCCGCCGCCAAGAAGAATCATGCGCTGGCGGTGCGCTCTGGCGTGAAGATCGCCTTCGGCACCGATACCGGCGTGTCGAAGCATGGCGACAATGCGCAGGAATTCGCGCTGATGCTGGAAGCGGGGATGACCGCGGACCAGGCGATCCGCGCGGCGACGCTGGATGCGGCCGACCTGCTCGGCCGCGCCGACCGGCTGGGCAGCATCGAGCCCGGCAAGGATGCCGATATCATCGCCGTCGCGGGAAGCCCGCTGGAGGATGTGCATCGGCTGGAAACGGTGGATTTCGTGATGCGCCACGGCACCGTCCACAAGCTCGGCGGCAAGCGCCAGCCCTTCCCGGTCGATTGATGTTCGGGTGGCGCGGGAGGGTTGGGCTCCCGCGCTACTCCTGTCGGGCTAGTTTACATCTCGTAATAGTTAACAGTGTTTTGCACTAGAATTGCCGTTGTTGGCACGATTCCTGCTTTGCTCCCGACGTTATATTCCAGAGGGGAGTAGTAGCGTGAAATCCATGTTCCTGAAGATCGCCGCCGCGGCCAGCCTCGGTCTTGCCGCGATCGCGCCCGCCAATGCGGCGGTGACGTTCGAGATCGACCAGAGCGCCGCCAATACCTACGTCAATTATTCCTATAATCAGCTGGGGTGGAGCAACTTCTCCGCCACGCTCGCGGATCTGCCGACGAGCTTGAAGACGCTGGAGATCGGCGAGAGCTGGACTTTCGATTTCATCGACATCTCGATCGGCGGCATCGGCGCCGGCGCGGTGGAACTGGCCGCCCAGCTTTCGTTCCTCACGCCGGGTGGCTCGGCTCCGGGCGAGGCCAGCGGCTGGTATGCCGTCGCCTTCTTCACCGCCGCCGGAGGCCTGACCTGGGACGGGCCGACGACGATCACTGCCAACGGCGCGACCTATCAGGTGGCGCTGGAAAATCTCGGCGGCCTCGATTTCGGCCATCCCATCACCGAGACCATCTCCGCCACCGTCACGCTGATCGGGCAGGACGTCGTCTCCGCCCCGGTGCCGGAACCGGCGAGCTGGGCGATGCTGATCGCGGGCTTCGGCCTGGTCGGCGGCGCGATGCGCCTGCGCGCGCCGCGCCGGGTGGCGATCGCCGCCTGATAACGGCCGCATAGACGGACCCGGATCGCAGGGAGGCGCCGTCGGCCGCGAGGCCGGCGGCGCTTTCGCGTTTCGGGCGGACGGCGCGGAAAATGCGGCCCCGGAAGACGAGACCGGTTCCGTGCGGGGCGAAACCGCTCTAGAGGCTCCGCTTCCACCGAATCAGGAGTGAACGACCGGATGAGCGAACCTAATGTCGCGGCCGATCAGCTGAGGCTGTTCATCGAGCGCATCGAGCGGCTGGAAGAAGAGAAGAAGGGCATTTCGGACGACATCAAGGACGTCTATCTGGAAGCCAAGAGCCAGGGCTATGATGTCAAGACGATGCGTGCCATCGTCCGGCTGCGGAAGATGGAGAAGCATGCCCGCGATGAGGCGGAGGCCCTGCTCGAAACCTACAAGGCGGCGCTTGGCCTCGGCTAACATGACCGCACCGGCGCCGGCGGAGCGATGAAGCTCTACGGCGTCGCCTTTTCGCCTTATGCCCAGCGCTGCCTGATGGTGGCGCGGGCCAAGGGCCATGATCTCTCCCTGTTGCCGCCGCCGCCCGACGGCGACTGGCGATCGCCCGCCTATCGCGCGATCAACCCGCTGGCCAAGCTGCCCTGCCTGGATGATGGCGGCTTCATCCTGCCCGAATCCGGCCCCATCGCCGACTATCTCGATGCCGTCCTGCCCGGCCCTTCGCTATGGCCCGCGGACCCGCGCGCCCGCGCACGCGCCGCCTTCGCCGCCCGCATGGTGGATGTGGAGATCGGCCCCGGCGTCTCGATGCTGCTGGGCCATGCGCTGTTCGGGATGGGCGGCGAGGATGCCGTCGCCCGCGCGATGCGCCGGGTGGCGCGCGGTCTCGGCGCCATCGCCCATTTCCGGGATGCCGCCGCGCGCTGGGCGCAGGACGACCGCTTCGGCCATGCCGATGCCGCGCTGATGCCGATGCTGGCCGTATGCGATCGCTTCGGCGATCCCACCGCGATCCGGGCCGACCCCGGCCTTGCCGCTTATCGGGATCGCGCCTTGGGCAGCGACGCCGGCCGCCGGATGGCGGGGGAGATGGCGGCAAGCTTCGATGCCTTCCTCGCGCGGCCGCTGGCGGCGCGCGGCCGGATCGGGCAGTAAGGGATTGCAACGGCAATGGGGAGCCCGGCGATGATCGTCACCACCACCACGCTGATCGAGGGCCGCCCGGTTCGCGACTATCTGGGCATCGTCACCGGCGAGGTGATCGTCGGCGCCAACCTGTTCAAGGATCTGTTCGCCTCGGTGCGCGACATCGTCGGCGGCCGGTCCGGCGCCTATGAAGGCGCGCTGCGCGATGCGCGGACGGCCGCGTTCGAGGAGCTGACGTCCGAGGCGCGCGATCTCGGCGCCGATGCCGTGATCGGCGTCGACATCGATTATGAGGTGCTGGGCCAGAACGGATCGATGCTGATGGTTTCGGTGAGCGGCACGGCGGTGAAGCTTTGAGCGGCGCCGTGATCGAGCCGGACGTTGCCGGCGTCCGCCGCGCGGTGATCGCCCATCTGAAGCCGCCGCACATGACCGCCGACATCTGGCTGATCGCGCTCGCCATCACCACCGGCACCAACCTGATCGACTTCGCGACCAAGCCGCAGCCGGGGGAGATGTCCGGCGCGTTCATCGCCGCCGCCGCGATCCGAGTCATCGCCGTGTTCTGGCTGGCTTATGCGGTGATCCGCCGCATCGCCGGCGTGCCCCGGCCCTTCGCCCCCGGCGCGCCGCTGGCGCGCTATCTGGGCGTGACGATCCTGCTCGCGATCGGCTTCGGCCTGTTTTCGGCGCTGGGCACCATCGCCACCGGCAAGGATGCGGCGATCGCCGATATCTGGCTGGCGCACATGATCACCACCGCCATCTGGTATGCCTTCACCATCGCCATCCTCGCCTGGCAGGCGGCGCTGGCGATCGGGGATGCGGGCTTTCCCCTGCGCCACATCTTCGCCCGCCAGCAGGGGCGGCTGGTGCCCCTGTGGCTGGCTTATGCCGCGCTGGTGCTGCCGTTCGCCGCCGTGCATTTCGCGCTCACCCTGGTCGCGGTGAAGATCGCCCTGCCGGCGCGCGCGCTGGCGGCGCTGTCGCTGGTCGATGGTGCGGTATCGGCGGTGCAGCTGGCGATCGGCTGCGCGCTGGGCGTGGTGGCGTGGAAGATCGCGTTGCCGTTGCGCGAAGGGGCTGCCTCCCGCTAAGGAGCGCGCACAATTCCGACAGACAGCACAGGACCGCGACGGCAATGGCCGGCCATTCCAAATTCAAGAACATCATGCACCGCAAGGGTGCGCAGGATAAGAAGCGCTCGGCGCTGTTCTCCAAGCTCAGCCGCGAAATCACCGTGGCCGCCAAGATGGGCCTGCCCGATCCGGCGATGAACGCCCGCCTGCGCGCGGCCGTGCTCACCGCGCGCGCGGGCGGCATGCCCAAGGACAATATCGAGCGCGCGATCAACAAGGCGGCGGGCAGCGACGGCGAGAATTACGAGGAAGTGCGCTACGAGGGCTTCGGCCCCGGCGGCGTCAGCCTGATCATCGAGACGCTGACCGACAACCGCAACCGCACCGCCACCAACGTCCGCACCGCCGTTTCGAAGAATGGCGGCAATCTGGGCGCCAGCGGATCGGTGAGCCACGGCTTCGACCGGATGGGCCTGATCAACTATCCGGCCAGCGCGGGCGATGCCGACAAGGTGTTCGAGGCGGCGCTGGAAGCCGGCGCGGAGGATGTCTCCTCCAGCGACGAGGGCCATGAGATCTGGACCGCGACGGAAAATCTCCACGAAGTCGCCAAGGCGCTGGAAGCCGTGCTCGGCGATGCCGAGGGCGTGAAGCTCGCCTGGCGCCCGCAGACGCTGGTGTCGGTGGGCGAAGGCGATGCCGCGACGCTGTTCAAGCTGATCGACGCGCTCGACGACGACGACGACGTCCAGACCGTCTGGGCCAATTACGACGTCTCCGACGAGGTGATGGAAAAGCTGGGGTGATCGGAATCTGAGCCCCTCCCCTTCAGGGGAGGGGTTGGGGTGGGGAAGCCGGGTGAAATCGTGGGAACTTGGTAACCGCGCCCGTGGCATGCGTAATGATCCGACGCCCGCCGGAAAGCATCTCTGGTGCCACCTCTCCGGATCGCAGCTCGGCGGTTTCAAGTTTCGTCGCCAATCGGTGATAGGGCCGTTCATCGTCGATTTCTTCTGCCCTGCCGTCGGCCTGATCATCGAGGTCGATGGCGATACGCACGATCGGCAGCTGGATGCCTCTCGCGACGCGGCGCTCGCGGGCAAGGGCTTCCAAACTCTTCGCTTCACCAACCGGGACGTGGCGTGCGACATGGAGGCTGTGCTGACCGCGATCCTTGCCAAACTCTTGGCCATGCCTGACCGCTGGCCCCACCCCAACCCCTCCCCTGAAGGGGAGGGGCTTGCCGGCTCATGATCCTCATCGGTCTCGATCCCGGTCTCGGCACCACCGGCTGGGGGGTGATTGCGGCTGACGGCAACCGGCTCAGCCATATCGCCAACGGCCAGGTGAAGACGGAAACCCACGCGCCGCTGGCCGAACGGCTGGTGGCGCTGCACGATCAGCTGACGGACGTGCTGCTGGCCCACCGCCCCGATGCGGCGGCGGTGGAGGAGGTGTTCGTCAACGCCAATCCGCAATCCACGCTCAAGCTCGGGCAGGCGCGCGGCGTGGTGCTGCTGACGGTCGCCCGGCAGGGGATCGCGGTCGGCGAATATGCCGCGCGGCTCATCAAGAAGGCGGTGGTCGGCACCGGCGCCGCCGAAAAGCAGCAGGTGCACGCCATGGTCGCGCGGCTGCTGCCCGGCGCGAAGATCGCTGGCGCCGACGCGGCCGATGCGCTGGCCGTCGCCATCACCCACGCCCATCATCTGGCGAGCGCCAGGGCCATGAAGAGGATCATCGCATGATCGCACGGTTGACCGGCCTGCTCGCGGAGACGACGGCCGATCATGCGGTGATCGACGTCGGCGGCGTCGGCTATCTGGTGCAGGCTTCCGCCCGCACGCTTTCCGCCCTCGGCGCGGCGGGCGGGCAGGTGATGCTGTTCACCGAGATGCAGGTGCGCGAGGATGCGATCACGCTGTTCGGCTTCGGATCGGCGGGCGAGCGGGACTGGTTCCGCTTGTTGACCAGCGTGCAGGGCGTGGGCGGCCGCGTGGCGCTGGCGATCCTTTCCGCGCTGGCGCCCGACGAGCTTTCCCGCGCGGTCGCGGGCGGCGACAAGGCGATGGTGGCGCGGGCCAACGGCGTGGGGCCGAAGCTCGCGATGCGCATCGTCAACGAACTCAAGGACAAGGTGGGCGGCCTCGCGATCGGCGTGCCGGGCGCGGTTGTGGCGGCACCGGCGAGCAGCGCCGCGGGCGATGCGCTCTCCGCGCTCGCCAATCTCGGCTTCCGCCCCGCCGAGGCCAATGCGGCGGTGGCGGCCGCCGAGGAGGAGCTGGGGCCGGGCGCGACGCTCGATGCGCTGGTGCGCCTCGCGCTCAGGAAGGCGGCGCGCTAGGGGCGTCCTCCCTTCCCCGCTTCGCCAAGCCGGGGGAATCCTCATCCTGGGGCGCTGGAGGTTCCGTCGGGCCGGTCGCCGTCCATGGATTCCCGTTTTCGCGGGAATGACGGGGAGGGTCTGTCCCACCGGCGTCGGCAGCGGCCTTCCCGGCGAGAATGCCGCCGCGTTCGCGATCCCGTGCCGGCCATCGCCCGCAGGCTCACCATCGGGTGCCTCCTGCCTCGTCACTCACGCTTCCTCGGGAATGACGGAGAGGGCTTATTCCACCGGCGTCAGCAGCGGCTTTCCGGCAAAGAACGCCTCCACGTTCGCGATCACCAGATCGGCCATCGCCTTGCGCGTCTCGACGGTGGCGCTGCCCTGGTGGGGGAGGAGGACGACATTCTCCATCGCCAGCAGCGCTTCCGGCACATGCGGCTCGTGCGCGAACACGTCGAGGCCGACGGCGCCGAGGCGGCCTTCGGCCAGCGCCGCGACCAGCGCATCCTCGTCCACCACCGATCCCCGGGCGATGTTGATGAGCGTGCCGTCCGGCCCGAGCGCGTCGAGCACGGCGCGGTCGACCAGCCCGGCCGTGCCCTTGCCGCCCGGCGTGGCGACGACCAGCACGTCCACGCCGGCCGCCAGCGCCACCGTGTCGGCGGCGTAGCGATAGGGCGCGCCCGGAACGGGGGTGCGGCTGTGATAGGCGATCTCGCCGGCGAAGGGCGCGCACCGCTTTGCGATCGCGCTGCCGATCCGGCCGAGGCCGAGAATGCCGATGCGCCGGCCGGTGAGCTTGCGGGCCAGCGGCGGCGGCCCTTCCTTCTCCCAGCGGCCGTCGCGGACATAGCGATCGTAGAGCGCGACCCGGCGATAGACCGCGAACATCAGCGCGATGGCGGTGTCGGCGGTATCCTCCGTCAGCACGTCGGGCGTGTTGGTGACGGCGATGCCGCGCGCGCGGGCATGGGCCACGTCCACCTTGTCATAGCCGACCGCGCAGACCGCGATCAGCGCGAGATCCGGGCAGCGGTCGATCGTCGCGGCGTCGATCCCCTCGGCCCCGCCCGTCACCGCCGCGCGGATGCCGGGGCCGGGCGCGGTGCGCAGGTCGAACCGGCTTTGCAGGTCGTCGAGCATCCAGTGTGGCGGCTCCTGGACGAGCAGGAGGACGGGGGGCTTGTGAGGCAAGGGGTGGGCTTCTCTGTGTAAAAAGGGGCGGATCAGCCGCCCCACACCTCGCCATAAAGGCGCAGCAGGTTGCCGCCCAGTATCTTTTCGATCCGCGCCGCCGGCCAGCCCGCGCGGGCAAGATCGTCCGCCAGCATGCGGAAGCGCATATGGCTGTTATAATCCATCACCAGGTTGAAGACGTCCGGCCCCTCGCCCGGCGCCGCGATTCCCTTGGCGGCGCGGTCCTCGTAGAATTTCTTCTGGTTGGCGCGCGCATCGTCGTCGATCACCGTGGCGGAAAGCATGCCGTCCGTGCCGATCGCGACATGATCCTCGCCGCACACGTTCACGGCATGGGCCATGTGGCGGATCAGATCGTCCTTCGTCGGTTTGCCGCCGGGGACGAGGAAGGGCATCCAGTAGATGCCGGCCACGCCGCCCTTGTCCGCAAGCGCCTTCAGCTCCGCATCCCAGACGTTGCGGGGATTGTCGTGGAGCGAGCGGCAGCCGGTATGGCTGATGGTCAGCGGGCGCTTCGCCGCCGCGATTCCCTCGGCGATGGTGCGCTGGCCGCCGTGGGAGAGGTCCAGCAGCAGCCTTTCCGCCTCGATCCGTTCGATCGTGGCGCGGCCGAGCCTGGATAGCCCGGCATTGGCGGGCTCCAGCGATCCGTCGCCGGAAAGGTTGCGGAGATTGTAGGTGAGCTGGATCACGCGGACGCCCAGCCCCCTGAACAGCGCCACCCGATCCAGCACCGGGCCGATCACCGCCGAATCCTGCAGCCCATAGACGATGGCGATCCGGCCCGATGCCTTGGCGGCGCGGATATCGGCGGCGGTGAGCGCGTGGAGCAGGATATCGGGATTGTCGGCGATGACCTGGTCGCCGCCGGCAAGGGCCTGCACCGCCTGCTCCAGCGATACGTCATTGCCCGGATCGGCGACGGTCATCTGGATGGCGGTGGCGCCGGATGCGCGCATCTCGGCCAGCCCGCGCGGGGTGAAGCGGGTCATGCCCGGCTTGAAATCGGGATCGCTGACCGCGCCCAGCCCGTCGATCACGATCGCCTTGCGATAAAGCCGGTCGCCGAAGCCGGCGGGCGCGGCGCCCGCGCGCGACGCCAGCAGCAAGGCGGCCCCGCCCGCCAGCATGCCCCGTCTCGTCATGTCCATCGCCCGTTCCCCCTCTGGTAATGTTGGACCTGAAATGGCAGCCTGCCGGCGGTGATCGTCTCGCGCGCCTCTTCCTCTCCATTCGCCCGGCCGGCCTGCGCCATGGTCCGGGCGGACCGGATGGCAATCCTCAACTTCCTCAACTTCGTGTCAACCGCCGGCCCTCGACAAGCGGCGGCAGTGGCCGCTACGGCGATCGCGTGACCGATACCGACCGCATCCTCACCGCCGCCCGCCGCCCCGAGGACGTGGACGCCGCGCTCCGGCCCCGCAGCCTCGACGAGTTCGTCGGCCAGAAGGCCGCGCGGGAAAATCTGCGCGTGTTCATCGAGGCCGCGCGGGCGCGGGGCGACGCGCTGGATCATGTCCTGTTCTTCGGCCCGCCCGGCCTGGGCAAGACGACGCTGGCGCAGATCATCGCCAAGGAAATGGGATCGGGATTCCGCGCGACGTCCGGCCCCGTCATCGCCAAGGCCGGCGATCTCGCGGCGCTGCTCACCAATCTCGAGGATGGCGACGTGCTGTTCGTGGACGAGATCCACAGGCTGAGCCCGGCGGTGGAGGAGGTGCTCTATCCGGCGATGGAGGATCGCGCGCTCGATCTGATGATCGGCGAGGGGCCGTCGGCGCGGTCGGTGCGGATCGATCTGCCGCGCTTCACGCTGGTCGGCGCCACCACCCGGCAGGGCCTCATCACCACGCCGCTGCGCGACCGCTTCGGCATCCCCGTGCGCCTGCAATTCTATACGGTGGACGAGCTGGAGCGCGTGGTGACGCGCGCGGCGGGCCTGCTGGGCCTGGCGATCGCGCCCGATGGCGCGACGGAGATTGCCCGGCGCGCCCGCGGCACGCCGCGCATCGCCGGGCGGCTGCTCCGCCGCGTGCGCGATTTCGCCGATGTCGGGGGTCATGCCCTGGTCGATCGCAAGGCCGCCGATGCCGCGCTCAACCGGCTGGAGGTCGACCAGCTCGGCCTCGACGCCATGGACCGGCGCTACCTCACCATGATCGCCGACATCTATCGCGGCGGGCCGGTGGGGGTGGAGACCCTGGCCGCCGGCCTGTCCGAACCGCGCGACACGATCGAGGAGGTGATCGAGCCTTATCTGATCCAGCTCGGCCTCGTCGCCCGCACCGCGCGGGGGCGCTGCCTCAACGCGCTGGGGTGGAAGCATCTCGGCCTCAATCCGCCGCCGGGCGCGGAAGCCGGCCTGTTCGACGGAAAATAGGCGGCATTAGCGCCGACTTTGGGGTTCCGGTCGCGAATCGGACAAGCTAGACCGCTGGGCCATGGTTAAGGATGCGTTGGATCAGCCCTTCGAGGGCCGCTTCGTCGGCACGGAGCACCGCTTCGCGCTGCGCGTCTATTTCGAGGACACCGATCTTTCGGGCGTGGTCTATCACGCCAATTATCTGCGCTTCATGGAACGCGCCCGCAGCGACATGCTGCGCGTCGCCGGGATCGACCAGCGCGCCGCGCAGGAAGGGGGCGAGGGCTATTATGCCGTCGCGGACCTTTCCATCCGCTACCGCCGGCCGGCAAAGCTGGACGATGCGCTGCTGGTGGTTTCGCAAGTGAGGGAAATTCGCGCGGCTTCGTGCGTCATTCATCAGAGAGTCATGCGGGGTGGGGAGGTAGTCGCCGAAGCGGACGTCACCGCGGCCTTCCTCTCCCCCGACGGTCGGCCACGGCGGCAGCCACGTGGCTGGATCGAAATATTCGAACGGCTGAAAGGGAATTCTGACCGATCATGACCATTGCGCCCACGGAATCGCTGCTATCCCCCGTAACCTTGTTCATGCAGGCCGATTTCGTCGTGAAGGCGGTGATGATCGGGCTGGTGCTGGCGAGCATCTGGACGTGGACGATCATCCTGGCCCACGGCACGCGCCTTCGGAAGATTTCCAAGGCCAACGAGGCCTTCGAACGCGAATTCTGGAAAGCGGAGGATATCGACCGCTTCTATGACGGTCCCGGCCGTTCCGACCTGCCGAGCGCCAAGGTGTTTTCGGCCGGCGTTTCCGAATGGCGGCGATCGACCAAGGGCGACCGCATCGACCGCGAAGGCACGCGCGCGCGGCTGGCGACGTCGATGGGCGTGGCCGTGGCGGCCGAGGTGGACCGGCTTTCCGACCGGCTGAACATCCTCGCCACCATCGGATCGGTGGCGCCGTTCGTCGGCCTGTTCGGCACGGTGTGGGGCATCATGAAGAGCTTCACCGATATCGCGGCCCAGCAGAACACGTCGCTCGGTGTCGTCGCCCCCGGCATCGCCGAGGCGCTGTTCGCCACCGCGCTCGGCCTGTTCGCGGCCATCCCGGCGGTGATCGCCTATAACCGCCTGACCCATGTGCTGAACCGGATCGAGGCGCGCCTCCACCGCTTCGCCGACGGCTTCCATGCGACGCTGAGCCGCGAGCTGGAGGTCGAGGGCTGATGGGCATGGGGCCGGTGCAGGGCCGCGGGCCTGGCGGCCGCCGCGCGCCGATGGCGGAGATCAACGTCACGCCGCTGGTGGACGTGATGCTGGTGCTGCTGATCATCTTCATGATCGCCGCCCCGCTGATGGCGACGGGCGTGCCGGTGAACCTGCCCGACAGCCGCGCCGGCGCGCTGGACCAGAAGGACCAGCCGATCATGATTTCGATCGACGGGACCGGCAAGGTGTTTCTCGACGATCAGGAAGTGCTGGAATCCACGCTGGCGGCGCGGCTGGGCGACATCGCGGCGACGCGCGGCCATGGCAAGGATGCGCCCCAGATCTTCCTGCGCGCCGATCGCGGCCTGGATTATGGCCGGGTGATGCGGGTGATGGGCGAGCTCAACCGCGCCGGGCTGAACAAGGTGGCGCTGGTTACGGCGGGCGAAGACAGATCGTGATCGATCGCGCGGAGAAGGCTGGTTTCGGCGTTGCGCTGATAGGGCATGCCGCCCTGTTCGCGGTGCTGTCGCTCGGCATCTTCACCACCGTGCGCCTGCCGCCGGCGGTGAACGAGCCGCTCGACGTGATCCTGACCGACGAAGTGGGGCTGCGTTCGGCGGTGCCCAATCCGGCGACCGAGGCGCCGGCGCCATCGGAAGCGCCCGAGACGGGGCCGCCCGAGGAGCCCGCGCCCGCCGAGCCGACGCCTGCGCCGCCCGAGCCCGCGCCGACCCCCAAGGCGGCGGAGCCGACACCCGCGCCGAAGCCGGCCGACAAGCCGAAGCCCGCGGAAAAGCCCAAGCCCGCCGAAAAGGCGCCGGCGAAGGACAAGGAGGATGCGAGCGATCGCCGCCGTCCCGACCGGGAAACCAAGGGCAAGGCGGAAAAGCCCGCTGGATCGCGGCTGGGCGCCAATTTCCTGAAGGGCATTTCCGATGATCCCAAGGGCAAGGCTGCGAGCCCGCGGGCGGCGGTGAGCGGGGCGGCGATGCAGGGGTTGGCGGCCGCGCTCGCCCGTCAGTTCAAGCCCTGCTACGAGCTGGGATCGCTGCAGGGCACATCGGCGATGAGCATCGTGACGACGCTGCGCCTGCGCTACAAGCCGGACGGCACCGTGGCGATCGAGCCCGAGATGGTCGAGCAGACCGGCGTCAACGATGCCAATCGCTCCTATGCCCGGCAGATGAGCGACATCGCGCGGCGCGCGGTGCTGCGCTGCACGCCGGTGAAGCTGCCGGCGGAGCTTTATGAAGGCGGCTGGAACGATTTCCAGCTTCGCTTCATTCCGAGCCAACTGGGATGAGGCAGGCATGGCGCGCCTCCATCCCCCTGGCGCTGGGGCTGCCGTTCGTGTCGGCCGGGTGCACCGCGCCCCGGACGGCCGGGGCGGCGGTGGCGCCGGTGCCCGCGCCCGAGCGCGCGGCGGCGATGCGGGCGATCCAGGTGGCGGCCGATCAGGTGAAGCGCTGCTACCGCTCGCCCCGAAGCGCGGGCGCGGCGCGGACGATCGCGACCACGCTTACCGTGCGCTACGCGCCGGACGGCACGCTGATCGGGTTGCCGCAGGTGGCGCGGCAATCGGGCGTGACGCCGGAACTATCGGCGCAGGCGGAGCGGATGGCGGAAGCAGCCGCGCTCGCCGTGCTGCGCTGCCAGCCGATCCGCCTGCCGGCGGACCTTTACGAAAATGGCTGGAGCGAGTTTCAGCTGACATTCAGCCCGGGCGGGGCGGCATGACGGGCCGGGCAATGGACAAGGAACGGGAGACGATGATGAACCCGACAGGGACGAACCCGCGAGGGATGAAGCCGATGCGAACCCTGCTGCTGGCCGCGGCGCTGGCGGCGCCGCTGCCAGCGGCGGCGCAATCCATCACGGTCGACATCACGGGCGGTATTTCCTCGCCCATGCCGATCGCTATCCCGTCGATGCCGACGCCGGCGATCGTGCAGACGGCGGCGGGCGATACCTCCGCGCTCGGGCGGCAGGTGGCGGACGTGATCACCAACGATCTGCGCAACAGCGGCCTGTTCCAGCCGATCGGGCCGAACGCGCTGGGCCAGGTGAACTTCGCGCAGGTGACGGCGCCCGATTTCCCCTTCTGGGTGGGCACGGGCGCGCAGGCGCTGGTGCAGGGCTTCGCCCAGGCCAATGGCGACGGCACCATCACCGTCGGCTGCTACCTCTATGACGTATTCGCCAAGACGGAGATGGCGCGGCAGGGCTTCGTCGTCCAGCCGGCGCAATGGCGCCGCGCCGCGCATAAATGCGCCGACACCGTCTATACCCGGCTGACCGGCGAAGGCCCCTATTTCGACAGCCGCGTGGTCTACGTCTCCGAAACCGGGCCGAAGAAGAACCGCATCAAGCGGCTGGCGATCATGGACCAGGACGGCGCCAACCACCGCTTCCTCACCAACGGCCAGAATATCGTGCTGACGCCGCGCTTCGCGCCCAACCAGCAATCGATCGTCTACATGTCCTTCGTCAACGATCGGCCGCGCGTCTATGTCTATGACGTCGGTTCCGGCCGGCAGCGGCTGGTGCTGGACCAGCCGAACATGACCTTCGCGCCGCGCTTCTCCCCCGATGGCCGCTTCATCGTCTTCTCGATGGCGATCAACGGCAACACCGACATCTATCGCGTATCGGCGAGCGGCGGCCCGGCGACGCGGCTGACGACGTCGCCCGGCATCGACACGGCGCCCAGCTACTCGCCAGACGGCAGCCGCATCGTCTTCGAAAGCGATCGTTCGGGCACGCAGCAAATCTATGTGATGAGCGCGGACGGATCCGGCCAGCAGCGGATCAGCTTCGGTTCCGGCCGCTATGCGACGCCGGTGTGGAGCCCCAAGGGCGACCTGATCGCCTTCACCAAGATCGGCGCGGGCTTCCGCATCGGCATCATGGGCGTCGACGGATCGGGCGAGAAGCTGCTGACCGACGCCTGGCAGGATGAAGGGCCGAGCTGGTCGCCCAACGGCCGCGTCATCATGTTCTTCCGCACGGCGCAAGGGTCCGGCAAGGCCGACCTGTGGTCGGTCGATCTGACCGGCGTGAACGAAAAACGCGTTCCTACCCCGCTGGATGGATCCGATCCGGCCTGGGGGCCGTTACTGCCCTGAAATGGGTTGACCGCTGCCCTGCTTTCGGTTCATCGTTCCAAACAAACAACTCGTCGCTAAAATCAAGGAGATCGACATGCAGAACCTGACGACCAAGCTGCTGATGGCGGCGGCTCTCGTCGCCGTGGCCGGCTGTTCCAAGAAGCCGCCGGCGCAGCTGCCGCCGGCTCCGCCCACCGAATCCACCCCGGCGCCCGAGACGACGCAGCCGGAAGGCCCGGTGGCGTCGACCGTCGTGCCCGGATCGAAGGAGGATTTCCTCCAGCAGGTGGGTTCCGACCGCGTGTTCTTCGGCACCGACAAATATGACCTCGACAGCGAGGCGCGCGCCATCCTGGACCGGCAGGCCGACTGGCTCGCCAAATATCCGAACGTGCGCGTGACGGTGGAAGGCCATTGCGACGAGCGCGGCACCCGTGAATATAACCTCGCGCTGGGCGATCGCCGCGCCAATTCGGCCAAGAATTATCTGGCGACCAAGATTGACGCCTCGCGCATCTCGACCGTGAGCTACGGCAAGGAGCGTCCGGCGGTGGAAGGTTCGGACGAGTCCGCCTGGGCCCAGAACCGCCGCGCGGTTTCGGTCGTCATCACCGGCATGTGATCCGAAGGGGAGGGGCCGGCCGGGTCCCTCCCCTTTCCCTTACCCCAGCGCTTCGTCCAGCAGCCGCGCCAGGCGGACGCCGCCGCGCACCGCCTGGAGCCGGAGCACGGGGATCAGCTTTTCGATCGTCGCCTCGTCGATCTTCACGCGCTGGTCGGGCGTGGGGGCGCAGGGATCGCCCAGCACGCTGGCATAAGCGGAATCCCGCGCGACCTGCCAATTCTCGCGCGACCAATCCTCCACCGTGCCTTCGCGCATCGCGGCGCGGGCCGGCGGGCCATATTCCTCCAGCAGCCCCTTCGCCCCGCCCGGTGGCGTGGAAAGCGCGCGATCGGCCAGCAGGCCATCCCATACCGAGTGGAGATTGGCGCGGCCCTCGATCACCCCATAGGCCGCCTTCACCCGATTGCCGCCGAGATCGGCCTTGTCGCCGGCGTGGAGCGGCTGGTGCAGATCGCCCATGAAATGGACGAGGAAGACCAGCGCCATCACCCGTTCGCGCACCGGCACCGTGCGATCCTTGAGCAGCCGCGCATTGCGTTCGATCTGGGCGGAAACGCAATTGCCGTCCGGGCAATTGGGCTTGATCGCGAACGGCTTGCAGATGTTCACGTTCTGATAGTGCCAGTTATAGGCATAGCTGAAGCGATCGCCGAGCGGCTTCACGCAATCGGGCCACACGCTCGCCTGCTCGATGGTGCGGGCGGGGCAGGTGGGCGTTTCCAGCAGGTCGGACCGGGCGAGCAGCCGGCGGATCGCGGCGCGGGTGGAGGGCTTCACCTGCGCCATGGCGATGCTGGCGACGGTTTCATGGCCATATTCCCACCAGGCCGCGGCGGGCGTGGCGGCGATGAGCGAGCCGAGAAGGGCGAACAGAGCGAGGATGCGATTCATGCGCCCGCCCTTAGCCGCAACAGATGACGATTTGAAACGTCAGCTCCGCCTGAACGGCCCCATTTCGGCGAGCATTTCGATCTCATCGTCAACGGCCCGGCGCTCGGCGGCCAGATAGTCGGCCACGGCGCGGCGGAAGCCGGGATCGGGAATGAAATGGGCGGACCAGGTGGCGACCGGCTCATAACCGCGCGCCAGCTTGTGCTCGCCCTGCGCGCCGGCTTCCACCCGGGCGAGGCCGCGGGCGATGGCGGCATCGATCGCCTGATAGTAGCAGAGCTCGAAATGGAGGAAGGGCACCTCCTCCGTCGCGCCCCAATAGCGGCCGTAGAGCGTGTCCCCGCCGATCAGGTTGAGCGCGCCGGCGATCGGCCGGCCATCGCGCAGCGCCAGCATCAGCAACACCCTGTCCGCCATCCGCTCGCCCAGCGCGGAGAAGAAAGCGCGGGTGAGATAGGGGCGGCCCCATTTGCGGGCGCCGGTATCCTGATAGAAGGCCCAGAAGGCGTCCCAATGCGCCTCGGTGAGATCGCCGCCGGAAAGATGGACGATATCCAGCCCCGCGACGGCGGCGGTGCGTTCCTTGCGGATCGCCTTGCGCTTGCGGCTGGCCAGCGCGTCCAGGAAATCGTCGAAGCAGCCATAACCCTGGTTGGCCCAGTGGAACTGGCGGTCCGACCGGATCAGCCAGCCGGCGGCCTCGAACAGCGGCACCTGATCGGGCGCGACGAAGGTGGCGTGCGCCGACGACAGGCCGTTCTGGCGGACGACGGTTTCGATCGCGGCGATCAGCGCCGGGGCGGCCGCCGCCTCGCCATCGCGCAGCAGCAGGCGGGGGCCGGGCACGGGGCTGAAGGGTGCCGCGATCTGGAGCTTGGGGTAATAACGCCCGCCGGCCCGTTCCCAGGCATCCGCCCAGGCATGGTCGAACACATATTCGCCCTGGCTGTGGCTCTTGCCATAGGCCGGGGCGATCGCAGCGGGGCGCCCGTCCGCGCCGTCCACGATGATCGGCAGGGGCTGCCAGCCGGTGCGCGGGCCGACGCTGCCCGAATCCTCCAGCGCGGAAAGGAAGGCGTGCGACACGAAGGGATTGCCCGTGCCGGCGCAGGCATCCCAATCGGCGGCGGGAACGGCCGAGACGCCATCGGCCATGCGCGCGACGATATCGCGATCAGCCAAGGGGATGCTCGTGGATCGGGGCGTCGGCATGCGCGGCGACGGTCGCTTCGTCGGCGTCGGTCCGCACCGTCCAGCTCAGCACCGGAATGCCCCGGCGGCGCTGGGCGGCGGCGAAGGGGGAGGGCAGATCGCGCACGTCATAGGCGAGGAAATCGGGACGCGCCCGCCAGAGCGCAAGATGGCGGCGCAGGCGGCCCGGCAGGTTCCGGTCCTTCTCCTCCGTCACCACCAGCCCGCGCACGATGGCCGGCGCATGGATGGAGAACCAGCGGGCCACTTCGGGGTTGAAGGACATCACGGCAACCGCGCCGGAATAGCCGGCAAGCGCATCGCGGACGGCCGCGCAGAGGCGCGCGGGCCGGCGGTGGCGGCTCTTGACCTCGATCAGCAGCGGGACCCGGCCGGCGATGAGGCTGAGGATTTCTGCGAGCGTCGGCAGCGTCTCGCCATCGCTCCCTGCGAGCGCGATCCGGCCGAGTGCTGCGGCATCGAGATCGGCCAGCGCGCCCGATCGGCCGGTCAGCCTGTCCAGCGTGGCATCGTGGAAGACGATGGCCTGGCCGTCCGCGGATTGCTGGACGTCGAGCTCGATCCCGTCGCCATGGGCGATGGCGGCGGCGAAGGCCGCGCGGCTGTTCTCCACCCGGCCGCGTCCATGGAGGCCGCGATGGGCGAAGCGGCGGCCTTTCAGGAAGGCGATCCGCTCCGCCGCGGGCGCCGGCGCGAACAGCGCGTCAGGCAGGCCGGACGGCAACGACCGCATCGACCTCGACGCAGGCGCCGAGCGGCAGCACCGGCACGCCGACGGCCGAACGGGCATGGCGGCCGGCATCGCCGAACACGGCGGCCATCAGTTCCGACGCGCCGTTGGCGACCTTGGGCTGATCGGTGAAATCAGCGGTGGAGGAGATGAAGGCGCCGAGCTTGACGATCCGTTCGACGCGATCCAGATCGCCGCCCAGCGCCGCCTTGATCTGCGCGATCAGCATCAGCCCGCAACGTTCGGCGGCGGCGCGGCCGCCCTCCACGTCGACATCCTCGCCGAGCCGGCCGGTCATCAGCGATCCGTCCGCGCGGAACGGCAATTGGCCGGAGATGTGGAGAAGCCCGTTCGCCTCGACCGCCGGCACATAAGCGGCGACGGGGGCGGCGGGCTGGGGAAGGGTGAGGCCGAGTTCGGCGATGCGCGCTTCGATGCTCATGCCCGCCTCTTCCGCCGCCGGGCGCGTTGCGTCAAGGGGCGGGGCGCCGCTGGAGCAGCGCCGTCATGCCGATGCCGCCCAGGATCAGCGCCATGCCGGCGAGGTGATAGCCGTGCAGCGGCTCGTCCAGCAGCGCGGCGGCAAGGCCGGCGCCGAACAGCGGCATCAGGCTGATCGTCTGCCCCGCCCGGCCGGCGCCGATCATCTCGACGGCGGAATTGAACAGATAATAAGCGATCAGCGACGGCAGGATCGCGACATAGGCGAAGGCCCCGATCACCGCCGGGCGCCAGTGGATCGGCGGGGCGGCATGCCATTCCCACACCGCCAGCGGCAGCATCGCCAGCGCCGCGATCAGGAAGGTGGCGAAGAGGAAGCTCGCCTGGCTGATCGCCGGCCGGATGCGCAGCAGGCTGGTATAGATCGACCAGGCGAGCACCGCGCCCAGGATCAGGATATCGCCCTTGCCCAGCCGGAACCCGGCCAGCACGCCGAGATCTGCATGGGTGACGACCAGCAGCACCCCGATCGTCGACAAGGTGACACCGGCCACCTGCCACCCGCCGGCCCGGTCGCGGAAGAACAATGCATTGCAGACGAGCACCAGCGCCGGCGTCGCGGCTTGCAGCAGCAGGCCGTTGGTCGCGGTGGTGTGGTGCAGGCCCCAGTAAAGCAGCCCGTTGAAGCCGGAGACGCCGATCAGCCCCAATGCCAACACCGACTTCCATCCCGCGATCAGCGCCGCCTTGTCCCGCACCAGCCCCCGCCAGGCGATCGGCAGCAGGATGATGAGCGCCCCCGTCCAGCGGACGAAGGCGAGGGTGAAGGGCGGAATATCATCCCTGACCGCGCGGCCGACGATGGAATTGCCCGCCCAGAACAGCATGACGAAGGCCAGCATGGCATAAGCGCGAAGGGCGGGAGAACGCTCGGTCATGTCGGTTGCGTAGCGGGAGAAAGGGCGCGGAGCCAGCGGGTTGGCGCGGATTCGATCCGTCGGCATTGCGCCCCGGCCTATGTCCCTTCTACCAAGGGGCAATGGCTTTGCTTGTCGATGGCAGCGCGGACATGCGCCTGGAGCGAGACGGTGCGCAGTTATTCCCCGAAGCGGCGCGCGGCGATCTGGCGGCACTTCGCGCTGTTCTTGGCCGGCTGCCTGCGGACCATGCGGGGCTGCGCCTGAACGGTATCGCGGCGCTTTCGCCCTTCCTGTCCGCCGGCGGATCGATCGGTTCGGTTGCGGCCGGCCATCTGGGCCGCGCCAGCCGCCCGGTGAGGGCCATTCTTTTCGACAAGTCTCCGGCCATGAACTGGGCGCTGGGATGGCATCAGGATCGGACGATCTGCGTCGCCGAACGCCGTGACGTGCCCGGCTTCGGCCCCTGGACCGTGAAGCGGGGCATGCATCATGTGGCGCCGCCGCCATCGTTGCTGGCCGGGATGGTCACCTTGCGCGTCCATCTGGACGACGTGCCGGAAACCAATGCGCCGCTTTTGGTCGCGCCGGGATCGCACCGGTTGGGCAAGCTGCTGGAAGCCGATATCGCGGGAGTGGTGAAAGCCTGCGGCATTCGCGCCTGCCTGGCGGATGCCGGTGACGTCTGGCTCTATTCGACTCCCATATTGCATGCGTCGGACGCGGCGACGCACCCCGGCCGGCGGCGGGTGCTGCAGGTCGACTATGCCGCCGCGGACTTGCCGGGCGGCCTGCAATGGCTGGGCGTTTGACCGATCTTTCGCAATCTATCGCCCCCCGTGCCGGGTGAGGCAGGCTGGGGTCCGGGCGGGGGGATGATCGGTGAGGCGCCAGCCTTCGGGGAGGGTGGCCGGAAGGGCGGCGAGGCGGTCTTCGGCGATGAGGCGGATCGTGTCGGCGATGGCGGGGCCGAGGACGGGCATGTTCGGCTTGTGGGTGGCGCCCGGCATGGTGACGAGGAGCGCGCGGTTGCAGGCGGCGGCCAGCAGGCTTTGCGCCTGGGGCAGGGGGGCGACATCGTCCGCCGTGCCGTGGAAGATCACCACCGGCGGGGCGACGGCGGCGATGGCTTCGCGATTGTCCCAGCGATCGACCAGGAAAGGGCGGGCATAATCGGGCGCGACCTCGCCCAGCGCGGCGAAGGGCTCGATCAGGACGACACCGGCTACCGGCGCGCGGGTGGCCAGTTCGAGCGCGACCGCGCCGCCGAGCGAATGGCCGACCAGGAAGATGCGGGCGTCCGCGCTGTGGAGTTGCCGGGCGAGCGCGATGAAGGCCGCGCCGTCCCTCAGCAGCCCTTCGCGTGAGGGTGAGCCCGAATTGCCCGCGAAGCCGCGATAGGAGGCAACGAGGACGGCCGGCCCCTTGCCCGCGAGATATTGGGCATATTTGGCGCCCACGCCCTGATGCGCCCGGCGGCCGTGGAAGAAGATGATGACGTCATGGCTGCCCGGCTTTCCCGCCCAGTGGAAGCCCTGGAGGGCGATGCCGTCGGCGGTGGTGGCGCGGACTTCCGCCGGCGGCGATTTCGTCCAGTCGGCGATCGCGACGATATCCGTGCGGGGCTTGTAGAGATTCTGCCGGACGAAGCCCGCGCAGCCGCCGAAGGCGAGCAGCGCGGTGAGGAGGAGAAGGCGGAGGCCGGTCCGCACGGGCGCCCCCCCGCTTCCGCCGCCGCCTCGCGCGGCCTCAGGCGGCGGCCCGGGCCGCCAGCCGATCCAGCACCCAGGCCTTGGCGGACACCCAGTCGTCGATGCGGGCATGGGCGTGCGGGGCGGCCGGGATATGGGGCGCCATGCGGGGTTCGGCGACGAGGTGGAGGCGCCATACGTCCGGCGCGTGCTTCGCGACCGATTCGTGATGGACGGCAAGATCGTCCACGAACACCGTGGCGCCGGGGCGCAGTTCCTCGATCAGGCGGGCGACCGGCCGGCCCTTGCCGCCGCTGTTGCAGAGCACGCGATGGCGGATGCCGAGCGATTCCAGATGGGCCATGCGATGCGGGCGGCAATGTTCGCCGATATTGGTGAGGACGACGATGTCGGCATGCTCGGCGATCTCGCCCAGCGCCTCGATCGCATGCGGCACGGGCGTCTGCCGGTGCATCTCCGTCTGGAAGAAGGCGTCGAGCAGGGGCCACGCCTCCTCCGCGGGAACGGTCGAGCCGTCGGCGCGCCGGGTCATGGCGTTGAAGGTATCGTGCCGGTCTAGCGCGAAATCGATGCCGTGCGCCTCGTCGAGCCAGGCGCCGAAATGGGAGGCCATGTGCAGCAGCACTTCATCGCAATCGGTGACGAGCAGGGGACGGTTCATGCTTCCATTTCCATGCGGGCGGCGATCAACGCCTGGGGTGGGATATCAAGGGCGGCGGCGCAAGCGATCAGATCCGGCTCATGCCCTTCGAGGAAGGCCAGGACGGCGGCGAGCAGCGCCCGATCGTGGATGCGGCGGCGCAGCTCATCCGGGCCGATGCCGGTGAGCGCCAGGAAGCGATCGGCCCGGTCCGGCTCGCCAAGCGTCCAGGCGAGCGCGTTGAGGGCGATCGCGGCGCGGTCATGATTTGTTTCCGGTCCCGGCATAGTTTACAATCGTCCGCGGGTGTAGCGTGGTGGGGCGGCCTGTGTCCAAGAAAGTGCTCGTTGTCGAGGACAACGAACTCAACCTCAAGCTGTTCTGCGATCTGCTGCGCGCGCATGATTATGTGGCGGAGCCGGTGCGGGACGGGCGCGAGGCCGTGGACGTGGCGCGCAGCTTCGGCCCGGACCTCATCATCATGGACATCCAGCTCCCCCATGTCAGCGGGATCGAGCTGATCGAGCAGCTGAAGGCGGATGATGGGCTGCGGACCATTCCGATCATGGCGGTGACCGCCTATGCCGGCAAGGGCGACGAGGATCGCATCCGCGCCGCCGGGGCGGAAGCCTATGTCTCCAAGCCGATTTCGGTGATCCGCTTCGTGGAGGCGGTGGAGGCACTGGTCTGAGGACCGGCGGACGATCGACGCGGGCCAGACGACCGAAGCCCGGCCCACGCGCCCGATCCGCGATCGGGGCATGGCCGGGCATCGAACGATCCGCAAGCGCAAGGCGGGGTGACCCCGCCCGCCGGCTTACTTGATCTTGGCTTCCTTGAATTCCACGTGCGCCCGCTTGACCGGGTCATACTTGCGGAAGCTCAGCTTCTCGGTCTGGGTGCGCGGATTCTTCTTGGTCACGTAGAAGAAGCCGGTGTCGGCCGTGCTGACGAGCTTGATCTTGACGGTGGTCGGCTTGGCCATGACCCTTTGATCCTTCGAATTCTGCTGCTGCGTGCCGGGTGGCACGAAAAAATAAGGCGACGTCACCGCCGCCTGATTCCATCGGCAGGGCCAATGCGGCAGGCGGAGCCGAAAGTCAAGCCGAAGGGCGTCAAAGCCCCACGGCGCGCCGTTTCGCTTAATCCAACGCTAATCCTGAACCGACATGATGGCCGGCAGGAGGAAGAATCATGGCTTCGTTACGCCGAATCGAATCAGCGGCCATGGCCGGTGTCGAAGACGAGTTGAAGGCGCGCATCGCCCAGATCGACCGCGACATGCGGCTGCTATCCGTGGGCGAGCTGCGCCGCCGCGCGGATGCGATTGCCGAAGTGGCGCGGGCGAACGGCATGGAGCCGCTGGGCCGGCTGGCGGCCGATCTGGGCGATACGCTGCAGCGTTCGGGGCGCGGCGCGGGCGTGCGATCCTGCCTAGACGGCATGCGCGCGGCGATGGCCGGGCGCTGAGCCGGCCGAAACGGCGTCAGAGGCAGAGCTTTTCGATCCCTTCCCCCGGATCGTCATGGACGGGGGGAGCGAGGCCCTGCCCCGTCATCCGGCCTTCGAGGCTGGCGGCGCGCGCCGGCAGGCGGGGATCGACGTCGCTGGCATAGGCCGGATCGCGTTCCGCCCGGTCGAGCGGCACGAAGCGGACATTCCGCGCCGCATAGAGCGCGAGCAGGCGCGGCAGCATATGCGCGTCGAACGCGCCCGCGTGCATCAGCAGCACATAGGGTATGTCGCGGCCGTAGAGCGACTTCGCCATCGATCGGCTGCGGATGATCGCGGCATCGGCGGCGGCGAGGAAGCTGTGCTCAAGCGTGTCGATCGCGGCCTTGTCGCCTCTGGCGAGGCAGCGGGCATAAGGCGCGTTCCAGCGATAATCGCCGAAGCTCATCGTCACGGCGGCGATGCGATAGCCGCGGGTGGCCAACAGGCGGCGGATGGCGGCGCGGTGCGCGGGCGTTCCGCCTTCCGCCAGATAAGGGAAGCGGAACCAGCGGCGCCCTGGCTTCACACCCCATCGTTCCAGAAGCGGCTCGTTGCGCTCGATTTCCGTGGCGACAGCGGCGTCGTCGAGGGAATCGAGGCGGGCATGCGACCAGCCATGGTTGCCGAGCGGATATCCGGCGGCGCGCCAGGCGGCGAGCACCTTCTCCATCGCCGGATCGCCTGCCGTGGCGGCGCCGTTGACGAAGCCATGGACGGCAGGCACGCGCGCCGCCTTCAGCGCGGCCAGGATGCGATCGGCGACGGCGAGCGGGGTTTCCCCGGCCGGCAAGGGCTGGTGGACGGGAAGATCATCGAAGGTGATCGCGATTTCCGGGCCGGGCGGTCGCGGTGCGGTGGCCGCCAGCAGCAGCGCGGCCGCGATCGTCATCTGCCGAACAGGCCCAGCGGCACGGCATCGGCCATGGCGCGATAGCCCGCCGGCGAGGGGTGCAGGCCGTCGCCCGAATCATAATCGGCGCGCAGGCGATCGGGCCGGGCGGGATCGCGGGTCGCGGCGTCGAAATCCACCACGGCATCGAAATTGCCGGGCGTTCGGATCCAGGCGTTGATCGCCTGGCGATCGGCCTCGGCGCCGGCATCGGGATGATAATATTCCGATCCGCCATAAGGCAGGATCGTGGCGCCGATCGCCTTCACGCCCGCCGCCCGCGCGCGGGCGACGATCTGCGCATAGGTGGCGGTGATGCGGTGGACGAGATCGGCGCGCTGGGCGGGCGTGGCCGGCGCCTCGCGCGTCAGCCCGCCGAGATCGTTCACGCCTTCGAGCAGGACCAGATAGCGCACGCCGGGCTGGGCGAGGACATCACGATCGAAGCGCGCCAGCGCGTTGGGGCCGAGCCCGTCGATCAGCAGCCGGTTGCCGCCGATGCCGTGGTTCAGCACCGAGAGATGGCGCGTGGTCTGTGACGCCTGGAGGCGCTGCGCCAGGATATCCGGCCAGCGATCGTTGGCATTGGTGGTCGATCCGGCCCCGTCGGTGATCGAATCGCCGAGGGTGACGATGGCGGCCGATCCCTTTCCGGCGGCCACGTCGATACCGGCGATCTGATACCAGCGGTCGACCGTTTTGGCATCCGGCAGCTCCGCCGCGTCCACCTGGTCGCCATGGACGAGGTAGCTGGTGGTGCGCGATCCGGGATGGCCGGTCTGCTGCGCGGGCGGATCGGGCAGGTGGAAGCTGATCGCGACGCTGCCGAGCGGCGGCACGGCAAGATCGATGGGATCGGAGAGCCAGCTTGCGCCCGCCGGGACGATCACATCCTGCCGGCCGGCGAAGGTGACGATGCGGCCGCGCGCGGCATCGATCCGCGGCGATCCGGGCCGGCCGGGGGCGACATGGACGCGGGAGAAACGCAGCGGCGCCGTGCCGAAGGCGTTGGAGAGGCGGACGCGGATGGTCTTGCCGCCGGCCGAGAGGCGGACGATCTGCCGCAGCGTCGCATCGCGCAGATCGGCGGGGTCGAGTGCGTTGCGCGGCTCGGGTATCTGTTGCGACGCGGCCCAGCTTCCCACCCAGCGTGCTTCCTTCGAGATCGCGGGGGAGGCGGCGATGGCGAGAGCGAGGGCCAGCCCGGTCAGGAAGCGCTTCATGCGGTCACGGCCTTTCCTTGGAAAGCAGGGAGGCGATCGCCGCGCGCGATCCCGCCTCGCCGAGCAAGGCGAGATGGCGGGTCAGCGTGGCGCGGAAGCCGGCATCGCCCGCGAGCCGGGGCGGAAAGATCGCCTCGATCGCGAGCAGCGCCGCCACCCGATCGGCCGGGGATGCGGCACCGGCGAGCCTCGCCGCCGTCACCGCCGCCAGCGGATCGTCGACGGTGAAGATGGCGCCGCTGTCGTCGCGCCCGTCCTGCCAGCGCATCCATGCGGCCACGGCCAATGCGAGCGCCTCCACGGGCAGGCCGCGATCGAGCCGCGCCGCGATCGGGGCGAGCAGCCGTTGCGGTAGCTTCTGCGATCCGTCCATGGCGATCTGCCGCGTGCGATGCTGCAGCGAACTGTTGGCGAAACGCGCCATCAGCGCGGCGCGATAGGCCGGGATATCGAGGCCCGGCGGCGGGGATAGCGTGGCGGCCGCCTCGTCCCACAGCGCCTTGACGAAGCCACGCCCTTCGGCAAGGCCGACGAACTGGTGGACGAAATCCACGCCGGCCAGCCCGCCCAGATAGGCGATGCCCGAATGCGCGCCGTTCAGCAGCCGCAGCTTCGCGTCCTCCCATGGCGCCACCGATCGGGTGATCTGGGCGCCGAACCGCTCGAAATCGGGCCGTTCGCCGGCGAACCGATCCTCGATCACCCATTGGGAGAAAGGCTCGGTCTTCACCATCGCCTGGTCCTCCAGCCCGGTGCGGGCGGCGAGAGCTGCGATATCCTCGTCCCGCGTGGCCGGCACGATGCGGTCGACCATGGTTTCCGGGAAGGCGCCATGCTGCGCGATCCAGTCGGCAAGGCCTGCGTCATGCTGCGCAGCAATCGCCAGCACGGCGGCCCGCAGGCGGGAGCCGTTGTGCGGCAGATTGTCGCAGGAAATGGCGGTGAAGGGCGCGAGGCCGGCCGCGCGGCGGCGGGCGAGGGCGGCGACGATGAAGCCGGGGGCGGTGCGCGGCGCGGCAAGATCGCGCAGATCGGCCGCGACATCGTCATCACCGGCCAGCAGCGCGCCGGTCGCGGGATCGAGCTTATAGCCCTTCTCGGTCACGGTAAGCGTGACGATGTGGACGCCCGGCGCGGACATCGCCGCCACCAGCGCGGCGGGATCGCGCGGCGCCACCAGCACCTCCCGGATCGCGCCGATCACCCGCACGTCCTCCGCCGCGCCATCGCGGACGACGAGCGAGTAGAGGCCGTCCTGCGGCGCCATCTGGTCGTGCACGGCAGGCGATCGCAGCGACGCGCCGATGATCCCCCAGCGAAGATCGCCAGCGGCCAGCGCCGCATCGAACAGCGCGGCCTGGTGCGCGCGGTGGAAGGCGCCGATGCCGATATGGACGACGCCGGTGGCGATCGCCCCGCGATCATAAGCCGGCCGCGCGATGCCGGGGGGAAGCAGGTCGATGGTCGTCGCGGACAGGCGCGTCACAGCCTGTAGGCCTTCTTCACCAGATCATAGGTGAGGGCGCGGGCCAGCTCGTGCGCCTCATCCTCCTCCAGCCGATGCTCCGCCACCAGCCGGGCGAGGAAGCCGCAGTCCATCCGCCGCGCGACATCGTGCCGCGCCGGAATGGAAAGGAAGGCGCGGGTATCGTCGTTGAAGCCGACCGTGTTGTAGAAGCCGGCCGTCTCCGTCACCTGCTCGCGGAAGCGGCGCATGCCTTCGGGGCTGTCGTGGAACCACCAGGGCGGGCCGAGCCGCAGCGCCGGATAATGGCCGGCGAGCGGCGCCAGCTCGCGCGCATAGGCGGTCTCGTCCAGCGTGAAGAGGATGATGGTGAGATCGCGTTCGTTGCCGAACCGGTCCAGCAGCGGCTTCAGCGCCTCGACATAGCCGGTGGGCACCGGGATATCGGCGCCCTTGTCGCGCCCGAACCGGCCGAGCAGCGCCGGATTGTGGCTGCGGTGGACGCCGGGATGGATCTGCATGACCATGCCGTCCGCCACGCTCATCCGCGCCATTTCGGTGAGCATGTGGGCGCGGAACAGCTCCGCCTCGGCCGCCGTCACCGGGCCGGAACGCACGCGGGCATAGAGCGCCTCGATCTCGGCGCGCGGCAGGTCCGCCGTGCGGGCGCTCGGATGGCCGTGATCGGTGGAGGTGGCGCCCGCCGCGCGGAAGAAGGCGCGCCGGTTCTCGTGCGCGCGCAGATAGCCGGCGAAGGTGGAGATATCCTCGCCGGCCACCTCGCCGAAGCGGATCAGGTTGCCGGCAAAGCCCGGATGCTCCGGGTCCATCACCGGATCGGGGCGGTAGGCGGTGACGACGCGGCCATGCCAGCCGCTTTCGCGGATCGCGCGATGATGCTCCAGCGGATCGAGCGGGCTTTCGGTGGTGGCGATCAGCTCGATCCCGAACCGGTCGAACAGGGCGCGCGGGCGGAAGGCGGGGGTGGGAAGCGCGGCCGCGATCACATCGTAATAATGATCGGCGGTGGCGGCCTCCAGCCGGATGTCGATGCCGAATATCTCGGCGAACACCCAGTCCAGCCACAGCCGCGAAGGCGTGCCGCGGAACAGGTGGTAATGGCTGGCGAACAGCCGCCAGATCGCGCGCGGATCGGTCTCGGTGGCGCTGCCGTCCGCCGTGGGCACGCCCAGCGCCTCCAGCCCCACGCCCTGGCTGTAGAGCATGCGGAACACATAATGATCGGGCACGATCAGCAGCTCCGCCGGATTGGCGAAGGGCTGGTCGTAGGCGAACCAGACCGGATCGGTATGGCCGTGCGGGCTGACGATCGGCAGGTCCTTCACGCCGGCATAGAGCGCGCGGGCGATGGCGCGGCTGCGTTCGTCGGCGGGGAAGAGGCGGTCGGGGTGGAGGCGCAGCGGATGGGTCATGTCAGGCCTGTCGGGCGGAAAGCTTGGTGGCAGGGGCATAATGCGGATTGATCAGGTGGACCACCAGCAGCGCCACCAGATAGGCCGATCCCGAAACGATGAAGATCGGCGTGTAGGTGCCGACCGTCTCCAGCACATAGCCGGCATATTTCGACATCAGCATGCCGCCGGCCGCCCCGGCGAAGCCGCCGAGGCCGACGACGGTGCCCGCGGCCCAGCGCGGGAACAGATCGGCCGGCATCGAGAAGAGATTGCTGGAAAAGCCCTGATGGCCCGCGCAGGCCAGCCCGATCAGCGCCACGGCGATCCAGATCGACGGCGCATACATGGCGAAGGTGACGGGGGTGACGACGAGCGCGCAGGCGAGCATCGCCGTCTTGCGGGCGCGATTGGCGCTGATGCCGCGCCCCAGCAGCCGCGACGAATACCAGCCGCCCAGGATCGAGCCGACATCGGCGATGATGTAGATCGCGATCAGCGGGGGGCCGAAGCCCTTGAGATCGACGGCGTAGCGCTTGGAGAAGAAATCCGGCAGCCAGAACAGGAAGGTCCACCAGATCGGATCGATCAGGAAGCGGCCGGCCATATAGGCCCAGGCCTGCCGGCAGGCGAGCACCTGGCGGAAGCTGGCCTTGCCCTCGGTCTCGAACGGCTCCGCCTCGATATAGGCGATCTCCTCCCGCGTGATGCTCGGATGCTCGCGCGGGCGGCGGTAGAAGGCGATCCAGGCGCCGATCCAGATGAGGTTGAACAGGCCGGTGATGATGAAGGCCGATTGCCAGCCCATCGCCAGCGTGATGAGCGGCACGATCAGCGGCGTCACGATCGCGCCGACATTGGCGCCGGCGTTGAAGATGCCGATGGCCAGCGCGCGCTCCCGCTTGGGGAACCATTCGGCGGCGGCGGCGAGCGCGGCGGGATAGGTGCCGGATTCCCCCAGCGCCAGCGGGATGCGGGCAAGCGCGAAGCCGGTGGTGGTGGTGACGAGGGCGTGCGCCATATGGCCCGCCGTCCATACCGCCATCGCCAGCAGATAGCCCAGCTTGGCGCCGACCCGGTCGATCAGCCGCCCGAAGAAGAGGAAGCCGATGCCGTAGGCGGCCTGGAACCAGAAGACCACGTCGCCATAGCCGCTTTCGGACCAGCCATATTCCTGCTGCAGCGTGGGCTTCAGCACCGAAAGGACGAGGCGGTCGACATAGCTGAGCACCACCGCCGCGAAGAGCAGCGCGCAGATGATCCAGCGCACCTTGCCCTTGGGGGGCGGCGGAATGAGGGATTTGTCCACCGCGATCACCAGTTGGTCATGGTGCCGTCCTGGAGGCGGTTCACGGGGAGGTAGGCGCGCTTATATTCGTATCTGGCGGCCAGCTCCTCGTCGATGTCCACGCCCAGGCCCGGCTGGTCGCCGGGATGCATCAGGCCGTCCGCAAAGCCGTAGGCATGGGGGAAGACGGCATCGGTCTCGGCGGTGTGGCGCATATATTCCTGGATGCCGAAATTCGGCACCGACAGTCCGAAATGCAGCGCCGCCGCCATGCACACCGGCGACAGATCGGTCGCGCCATGGCAGCCGGTGCGGACATTGTGCAGGTCCGCGAAGCTCGCGATCCGCCTGAGATGGGTGAGCCCGCCGGCATGGACCACGGTGGCGCGGATATAGTCGATCAGCTGCTCCTCGATCAGCTGCTTGGCATCCCAGATCGAATTGAACACCTCGCCCACCGCCAGCGGCGTCGTGGTGTGCTGGCGGATCAGGCGGAAGTTCGCCTGGTTCTCGGCCGGGGTCGCATCCTCCAGCCAGAAGGGGCGATAAGGCTCCAGGTCCTTGCCCAGCCGGCCCGCCTCGATCGGCGTCAGCCGGTGGTGGATGTCGTGGAGGAGATGCACGTCCCAGCCCAGCGCCTCGCGCGCGGCCTCGAACAGCGGCGGCACCGAACGGAGATATTTCTCGCTCGACCAGACATTCTCGGTCGGCAGGTCGGCATCGGCGGGCTCGTAGAAATAACGGTCCTTCGACACGCCATAGGTGGAGGCCAGCCCCGGCACCCCCGATTGCAGGCGGATCGCCTTATAGCCCTGCTCCTGGTAATGGAGCGCATTGTCGATCGTCTCCTCGATCGTCCTGCCGTTGGCGTGGCCATAGACCATCACGCCCTCGCGGCTCGCGCCGCCGAGCAGCTGGTAGACCGGAAGCCCGGCGATCTTGCCCTTGATGTCCCACAGCGCGGTATCGACCGCCGCGATCGCCGACATCGTCACCGGCCCGCGCCGCCAATAGGCGCCCTTGTAGAGGAACTGCCAGATATCCTCGATCCGGTGCGCATCCCGCCCGATCAGGCAGGGCGCGACATGATCGGCGAGGTAGGAGGCCACCGCCAGCTCGCGCCCGTTCAGGGTCGCATCGCCCAGTCCATATATCCCCGCCTCCGTCTCGATCTTCAGCGTCACGAAATTGCGACCAGGGCTCGTCACGATAACTCGCGCAGCGGTGATCCTCGGCATGGCTGTCCTGTCCTGTCAGGCGATCTCGAGGATCGCGGTTTTCAGATGTTCGCTGTCGGGGCCGGCCATGATGTCGAAGCGGCCGGGCTCGACCACCTCCTCCATCGCCTCGTTCCACAGCGCGAAGGCATACCGGCCCAGCGTGAAGCGAAGCGTGCGCGCCTCGCCGGGGGCCAGCGTGACGCGGGCGAACTGCTTCAGTTCCTTGAGCGGGCGCGTGACCGACGATAGCTGATCGCGGACATAGATCTGCACCACCTCGTCGCCCGCGCGATCGCCGATGTTGCGCACGTCGACCTCCACGGTGACGCTGCCGTCCACGCCGATCCGCGCCGCCGAAAGGCGGGGAGCGCCGATATCGAAGCGGGTGTAGCTGAGCCCGTGACCGAAGGGGAAAAGCGGGGCCGCATCCTCGAACAGATAGCCCCGCCGCGACGATGGCTTGCGGTTGTAGAAAAGCGGAATCTGGCCCGCGTCGCGCACCACGGAAACGGGCAGCTTGGCGCCGGGATTGACATCGCCGAACAGCGCGTCGGCCATGGCGGTGCCGCCCTCCTGCCCCGGATACCAGCAGAGCAGCACGGCATTGGCTTTGGCGGCGACGCCGGGCCAGCTTGGCGGGCGGCCGTTGATGGCGACGACGACGATCGGCTTGCCCAGCGCGTGGAGCGCATCGAACAGCGCATTCTGCTCGCCCACCAGATCCACGCTGGTGCGATCGCCGAGATGGTTTTTCGCAAAGCCCTCGCGGCTGGTCTGCTCGGTATCGCCGATCGCGAGCAGGATGACGTCGGCCTTGCGGGCGATGGCGACCGCCTCGGCGATCAGGCGGTGGTTCTCCGCCGGATCGGCGAGCAGCACCTCGTCGGCCGATCGATCCTCGCTGCGGGTGATGAACACGCCCTGGGCGTGGACCACCTCCGCCTTGCCGGCCAGCTTCGCGCGCACCCCGTCCAGCAGGCTCACCGCCTGGCGCGGGGTGCTGGAATAGCCGCCCAGCCGGGCGATGGCGGCATTGGGGCCGATCACCGCCACGGTCGGATGCGCGCCCGGCTTCAGCGGCAGGGTGCCGTCGTTGCTGAGCAGGCACAGCGATTTGCGCGCGGCCTCGAGCGCGAGCGCGCGGGCCTCCGCATTGCCGGTGATGCGATCGGCGGCGGCGAAATCGGCATAGGGATTTTCGAACAGGCCGGCGCGGAACTTCAGGCTCAGCATCCGCGCGCAAGCCTCGTCGATCCGCGCCTCGGAAACCTCGCCGGCGCGGACGGCATCGACGAGGTGGCGGAAGGTCGCCCCGTCCGGCAGCTCGCTGTCCACCCCGGCATTGACCGCGATCACGCCGGCGGCGCGCACGTCCGGGGCGACATGGTGGATCGTCGCCAGCTCGTCGATGGCGGTATAGTCGCTCACGACGATGCCGCCGAACTTCCATTCGCCGCGCAGCACATCCTGCAGCAACCAGCGGTTGGCGTGGGACGGCACGCCGTCTATCTCGTTATAGGACGGCATCACCGCCTCGATCCCGGTGCGGCCGACGACCGCGCGGAAGGGCGGGAAGAAATTCTCCCGCAGCTCGCGTTCCGATATCGGCGCGGGGCCGACATTGGTGCCGCTCTGCGGCTGGCCGTGGCCGGTCATGTGCTTCAGCGTGGCGAAGACCTTGCCGGGCTTCAGCACATCGCCCTCGCCCTGAAGGCCCTGCACGGCGGCGACGCCCATCTCCCCGCAGAGATAGGGATCCTCGCCGAACGTTTCCTCGATCCGGCCCCAGCGCGGATCGCGGGCGATATCGACGACGGGCGAAAGCGCCAGGTGGACGCCGCGCGCGCGCACCTCGCGGGCGATCACGCCTTGCACGTCCCGCATCAGATCGCGGTCGAAGCTGCCGGCCAGCGCGATCGCCTGCGGGAACATGGTGGCATCCGTCGCCATATAGCCGTGGAGCGATTCCTCGTGGAACAGCACGGGGATGCCGAGCCGGGTCTGGGTCGTCGCCCAGCGCTGGACGGCGTTGACGAACTTCACCGTGTCCTCGGGCGTCCGCCAGCGCGCGCCGGTGCCGCCCGCGACATCGGCGACGGCCGGACCGCCGCGCCGGTCGGACGGGCGGGTGATCTGGCCGAAGCTGGCCGGATAGGCGCGCGATGCCCGGGCGGGATCGAAATCCAGCCCGCCTTCCACCATCACGTCCTTCTTCGTCGCCCAGAGCGCGATCATCTGGGCGACCTTCTCCTCCAGCGTCATGCGGGACAGGAGATCGCGGACGCGCGCCTCGGCCGGCTGCGTCGCATCCTTGTAGAGCGGGCGGCCCGCCCCGCGCGCGAAGGCGGCGGAGGAGGATGCCGCGCTCGCCGCCAGCACCGATCCCGATGCCAGCCAGCCGAGCGCCTGCCGGCGGGCGATGCCGATGCTCACGGCTTCACCGTCAGGGTGACGGTCTTCAAGTCGACCGAATTAGGGCCGGCCATGATGTCGAACTCGCCCGGTTCGACCACGCGCTCCATCCGGTCGTTCCACATCTGGAAACTGGCGGGCGTCAGCCTGATCTTCACGGTGCGCCGCTCGCCGGGCTGGAGGGTGACGCGCTGGAAGCCCTTGAGCTCCTTCACCGGCCGCGTGACCGAGCTTACCTTGTCGCGGACATAGACCTGCACGGTCTCGTCGCCGGCGCGGCTGCCGGTATTGGCGACGTCGACCAGCACGTCGACATCGCCGTCCGGCCGGATGGTGCCCGCCGAAAGGCGCGGCTGGCCGATATCGAAACTGGTGTAGCTCAGCCCCCAGCCGAACGGGAAAAGCGGGGCCGTGGTATCGAACAGATAGCCGCGATGGGCGCTGGGCTTATGATTGTAGAACATCGGCAGCTGGCCGACATTGCGCGGGATGGTGACGGGCAGCTTGCCGCCCGGATTGACCGTGCCGAACAGCACGTCCGCCACGGCATTGCCGCCCTGTTCGCCCAGATACCAGCCTTCGATCAGCGCGTTGGCCTGCTCCGCGATCGTCACGGTCGAGGCGGGGCGGCCGTTGATGAGGATGACGGTGATCGGCTTGCCCAGCGCCTTCAGCGCATCGAACAGCGCCTGCTGCTCGCCCACCAGGTCCAGGCTCGGGCGGTCGCCGATATGGTTGTCGGCCCAGGCCTCGCGGCTGGTCTGCTCGGTATCGCCGATGGCGAGCACGATCCGGTCCGCCTTCTTCGCCACCTCGACCGCCTCGGCGATCATCCGGCGGTTGGCGGCGGGATCGGCGAGCTTCACCTCGTCCGCCCACCAATCGTCATTCTCGGTGATCTTCACGCCCGGCGCGAACAGGATATTGGCGCGGTTGCCCGCCCGATTCCTGATGCCTTCGAGGATCGAGACGCTGTGCGGCGGCTGGCCGTAATAGCCGCCCAGCCGCGCGACGTCGGCATTGGGGCCGATCACGGCGATGGTGGGCTTCGCCGCCAGCGACAGCGGCAGGGTGCCGTCGTTCTTGAGCAGCGTGATCGCCTGCTGCGCGGTCTTCAGCGCAAGCGCGCGGGCGGCATCGTTGTTGGTGATCGCCAGCGCCTGCCGCACGTCGGCATAGGGGTTTTCGAACAGGCCCGCGCGGAACTTCAGGTCCAGCATGCGGCGCACCGCAACGTCGACCCTGGCCTCGTCCACCCGGCCCTCGCGCACGGCCTTCACCAGCGTCTTGTAGGAAAGGCCCTCGGGCAGGTCGGAATCGACGCCGGCATCGAGCGCGCGGATCGCCGCGCCTTCCAGATCGGGCGAGACATGATGCAGGCTCATCAGCTGGTCGACCGCCGAATAATCACTGACGATCGCGCCCTTGAAGCCCCATTCGCCGCGCAGCACGTCCTGCAGCAACCAGCGGTTGGCGTGGGAGGGCACGCCGTCGATCTCGTTATAGGACGCCATCACCGCCTCGATCCCGGTGCGGCGGACCACCTGTTCGAACGGGGGGAAGAAATTCTCGCGCAGCTCCCGCACCGATATCGGCGCCGGGCCGACGTTGGTGCCGCTTTCGGGCTGGCCATGGCCGGTGAGGTGCTTGAGCGTCGCGAAGACATGGCCGGCCGGCAGCAGGCGATCGGCGCTCGTGTCGCCCTGGAGGCCCTGCACGGCGGCGACGCCCATTTCGCCGACCAGATAGGGGTCCTCGCCGAACGTCTCCTCGATCCGGCCCCAGCGCGGATCGCGCGCCACGTCCACCACCGGGGAAAGCGCCAGATGCACGCCGCGCGCGCGAATCTCGCCCGCGATCACGCCGTTGATCTGGCGGATCAGACCGGGGTCCCAGGTGGAGGCGAGCGCCATCGCCTGCGGGAAGCTGGTGGCGCCGACGGCGGCATAGCCGTGCAGCCCTTCCTCATGGAACAGGATCGGGATGCCGAGCCGGGTCTGCGTCGTCGCCCAGCGCTGGAGCGCGTTGACCAGCGCGATCGTCTGCCGGACGTCGCGGCCGGGCACGACGCGCGGCGAGACGGCGCCGCGCGCGTCGGACGGGCGGGCGAACTGGCCGATGCCGTCCGGCCAGACGGCGGGCAGCTTCTTCGGATCGAGCTGGAGCTGGTCGTCGAAGACGGCGGTCTTGCCTTCCCAGACGGTGATGATCTGGGCGACCTTCTCCTCCAGCGTCATCCGCTTGAGCAGATCCTCGACGCGGGCCTCGACGGGCTGGGACGCATCCTTGTAGATAGGCCGGGCCGGCGCCTGCTGCGCGGCGGCGATCACGGGCGCGACGAGGGGCGTTCCGATCGCGGTGATCGCGGAAGCGCAGGCAAGCATGGCAAGGCGGGCGCTGGAACGCATTTCGTCTCCTCTCCTGTCGCGGCTATGCCGCCTGCGACGACATTGGCGCGCCGCTTTATTGATTGATAGCGCTACCATGATATAGTCCCGCAAAGCTTGTCAATGGCGGACGGCAGCCGCGACCATTTCAAAACGTGGCGCCGTGGAAAGGGAGAAGGGATGAGGAAAGGGGTGTTCGGCGCCTGCCGCGCGCTGATTCTGGCGGTGGTGGCGCTGCTGGCAAGCGGGCCGGCCATGGCCGAGGACGGCTATGACCTCTGGCTGCGCTATCGCCCGCTCGCCGATTCGGCGCAGGCGCGCTACCGGCCGTTGGCGACGGCGATCGCCGCCCCGCAGGACGATCCCTCGATCCGCATCGCCGCAGCCGAGCTGCATCGCGGCCTTACCGGCCTGCTGCGCGCCGACGTGCCGGCATCGGCCGACGCCATCGCGCCCGGCGCGATCCTGCTCGGCACCGGCGGGGACAGGCGGATCGCCGCGCTCGGCCTGCCCCTTTCGACGCTTGGCCGGGAAGGCTATCTGATCCGCAGCGTCCGCGTGGACGGCAAGCCGGCGACGGTGATCGCCGCCAACAGCGGCGTCGGCGTGCTCTACGGCGCCTTCCATCTGCTCCGCCTCGTCCAGACCGGCGATCCGATCGATCGGATCGACATCCGTTCGGTGCCCAAGGTGGAGCTGCGCCTGCTCAACCATTGGGACAATCTCGATCGCTCGGTGGAGCGCGGCTATGCCGGCCAGTCGATCTGGGACTGGTGGAAGCTGCCGGACATCACCAATCCCCGTTATGTCGATTATGCCCGCGCCAATGCGTCGATCGGGATCAACGGCACCGTCCTCAACAACGTCAACGCCAAGGCGGACAGCCTGACCGCGCCTTATATCGCCAAGGCGGCGAAGCTGGCGGACATTTTCCGCCCCTATGGCATCCGCGTCTATCTTTCCGCGCGCTGGTCGGCGCCGATCGAGATTGGCGGGCTCAAGACGGCCGATCCGCTCGATCCCGCCGTCGCCGCATGGTGGAAGGCCAAGGCGGACGAGATCTATGCCGCCATCCCCGATTTTGGCGGCTTCCTGGTGAAGGCCAATTCGGAAGGCCAGCCGGGGCCGCAGGACTATCAGCGCAGCCACGCCGATGGCGCCAACATGCTGGCGGCGGCGGTGAAGCCCCATGGCGGCATCGTGATGTGGCGCGCCTTCGTCTATGCGCATGAAAATCCCGACGATCGCGCCAAGCAGGCCTATGACGAGTTCAAGCCGCTGGACGGCAGGTTCGCCGACAATGTGATCGTGCAGGTGAAGAACGGTGCGATCGATTTCCAGCCGCGCGAACCCTTCCATCCGCTGTTCGGCGCGATGCCCAAGACGCCGCTGATGATGGAATTCCAGATCACCAAGGAATATCTCGGCTTCGCCACCCACCTCGTCTATCTCGGCGCGCTGTTCGAGGAGACGCTGGCGAGCGACACCTTCGCCAAAGGCAAGGGATCGACCGTCGCCCGCGTGATCGATGGATCGCTGGAAGGCCATGCGCGGACCGGCATGGCCGGCGTCGCCAATATCGGCGTCGATCGCGACTGGACGGGATCGCAGTTCGATCAGGCCAATTGGTATGCCTTCGGCCGGCTCGCCTGGGACCCGGAGGCCTCGGCCAGAAGGATCGCGGCGGACTGGGCGGGGATGACCTTCTCCACCGATCCCGCCTTCGTCGCGCCGGTGGTCGACATGATGATGCGTTCGCGCGAGGCGGTGGTCGATTATATGACGCCGCTGGGCCTGCACCACCTGATGGCGACCGGCCATCACTACGGCCCCGGCCCCTGGGTCGACGATCTCGAGCGGCCTGACTGGAACCCGGTCTATTATCACAGGGCCGATGCCCAGGGGATCGGCTTCGACCGGACGAAGACGGGCAGCAACGCCGTCGCCCAATATGCGCCGCCGGTGGCGCGGCAGTTCGGCGATATCCGCACCGTGCCGGAACGCGATCTGCTGTGGTTCCACCATGTGCGCTGGGATCACCGCATGGCATCGGGCCGCATTTTGTGGGACGAGCTTGTTACCCGTTATGATCGCGGCGTTGCCGAGGTGGCGGCGATGCGGGCGCGCTGGGCGACGCTAGCACCTTATGTGGATGCCGATCGCCACGCCGACGTGATGCGCTTCCTGGCGGTGCAGGCGCGGGAGGCGCAGTGGTGGCGCGATGCCTCGATCGCCTATTTCGCCACCTTCGCCCGGCGGCCGCTGCCGGCGGGATCGCCGCCGCCGGCGCATGATCTGGACTATTACAAGGCGCTGCGTTTTCCTTACGCGCCAGGAAATTGAGCGCTAACATACTTTGAAATAGCACGGAATTATTCGCGGAAAGACCGATTGACACGTCCGGAGAAATGGACGTAGGTTGTGAAATGTGAGCGCTACCAAACAGGGGTGTGGCGCCCCGCGGATCAGCCCATGTGAGGCCGGCCGCGGTTGGGAGAGGGGAGTGACATGTCTACCGAATCACAGACTCGCTTTGCCGTGCGTCGGCTGGCCCTGCTGGGCGCGACGATCCTGGCGGGGCATTGCGTTCCCGCTTTCGCGCAGGATGCTTCGCCGGCCACGGCCGCCAACGTGTCCAACGAGGACATCATCGTCACCGGCTATCGCGCCAGCCTTCTGAGCTCGACCAACGCCAAGCGCGACGCCATCGGCTTCACCGATTCCGTCTTCGCCGAAGATATCGGCAAGTTCCCGGATACGAACATCGCCGAATCCTTCAACCGCATCCCCGGCATCACCATCGTCCGCGACACTTCCGGCGAGGGCCTGAACGTCGCGATCCGCGGCCTCGGCACCAATTTCACCAAGGTGCTGCTGAACGGCGCGCCGGTGGCGGTGGCATCGAGCGGCCGCATGGATTCGCAGAACACCAACCGCGAAGTCGATCTGGACATGTTCCCGACGGAGCTGTTCACCCAGCTCACCGTCAGCAAGACGCCCACGGCCGAGCAGGTCGAAGGCGGCGCCGCCGGCACCGTCGACATGCGCAGCGCGCGGCCGTTCGACAAGCCGGGCACGCGGATCGCCTATTCGCTGCAGGGCACCAAGAACAGCGCGGCGGACGGCTGGGGCCAGCGCGGCTCGCTGCTCGCCAGCACCACCTTCGGCGATTTCGGCGTGATCGCCGGCGTCACCGGCGTGCGCAACAAGGTGAACACCAAGGGCTTCGAGACGATCGGCTGGACGAATGCCAATCTGTCGGCCGCGCAATGCGGTGCCGCCACGGGCTGCAACAATACCGGCGGCGGCAACTGGTCGATCCCCGGCACGGTGCCCAGCAATGCCGGCAACGGCCTGACGGCCGGCGAGACGATCGACAAGCAGTGGCTGCTCGATCACAATCCCGGCCTCACCATCCAGCAGATCGACAACGCCCTGCTGCCGCGCCTTGGCCGCCCATCCGAGACGTTCGGCACCAAGAAGCGCTACAATGCGATCTTCGGCCTGCAATATAAGCCGAGCGACGATCTCAATATCTATGTCGACTCGCTATATGGGCGGAAGAAGAACAACCTCCAGCGCATCGACATGAACTGGGTCGTCCGCAGCGGCGCGCCGATCCCGATCAACATGCAGGTCGATCGCGACGATTGCGGCGGCGGTTGCGTCGTCACCGACGGCACCTTCGCCAATTCGCAATTCTTCCTGGAATATCGTCCCTTCATCGAGGACACGAAATTCTGGGGCGTCAATCCCGGCATCGAATGGCAGGCGACCGACACCATCAAGGTCGACCTCCAGGGCAATTGGACGGAAAGCCGCTTCCATCGTGAATCGCCGTCGGTGGTGCTGAGCACGGCCGCGAATTCCGGCCTGACCGTCGATTACAGCAATGACGGCGGCATCCCCAGCATCGCCTCCAATGTCGACCTGAACGATCCGGCCAATTTCGGCTGGTTCCCCGGCAGCCGCGTCAACGTGCAGGACGAACGCCGCCTGACCAAGACCAAGGGCATTCGCGGCAACCTGACCTGGGGGGATGCGCGCCTGAACCTGCGGGTCGGCGGCGCCTATGACGATGTGTCGCGCCGCATCCGTGCCTATGACAACAGCCAAGCCTGGCAGAATGCGGCTTGCGGCGGCAATCCCAATGTCTTCCTGCTTTCGCCGAACAGCCAGCCGGCCTGCGAGGGCCTGACCTCCGTCACGCCGGGCCAGCCGGGCTATCCCAGCTATCCGGCGCTGGGCACGGGCTATTCCAGCGGGATCACCACGCCGCTGGTCTATCAGGGGTCGCTGATCCCCAACAGCGCGGTCGCATCCTATCTGCGCCCCGGCCCCGGCTTCGTGACGCTGGACTGGAAGAAGTTCGCCGGCGCTTCCAACTATGATTATTTCCACGACAATGCGCCCGAGGCCGGTGCCGCCAATACCGGCGCCAGCGGCGGCTATGTCCGCGAGAAGACGACCGGCGCCTATGCCGAGGTGAACGGCGACATCGACGTGGCCGGCAACCCGCTGCGCTTCAACATCGGTATCCGCTACGCCCACACCGATCAGACGATCGGCGGCCAGGTGTCGCTTGCCGATCCGCGCAATCCGCCGGCGCCGCCTTCGGGGCCGAATCCGGCCGACGGCTCGCTCTACCCGAACGTCATCAATTTCGTGGAGACGCAGAACAGCTACGACAACTGGCTGCCTTCGGCGAGCGCGGCCTATAATGTCGCGGACAATGCGGTGGTCCGCGTCTCGCTTTCCAAGACGATGACGCGGCCCGATCCGAACGCGATGCTGCCGGGCGTGAACTTCAGCACCCCGTCCGCCGATCAGGCGACGATCGGCAATCCGGCGCTGAAGCCCTTCATCTCGAAGAATATCGATCTGGGCTTCGAATATTATACCGGCGGCGCCGGCTATGTGAGCTTCGCGGCGTTCCGCAAGTCGATCAAGGGCTTCACCCAGACCGGCTTCAACACCGTCGCCTTCACCGATCTGGCGGCCTACGGCATCACCTACGATACGCTGACGCCTTCGCAGCAGCAGGCGATCGACGCCCGCGGCGGGCCGGGCCAGGCCGATGTCGTGGTGCAGCAGCAGGTGAACGCCACCGGCACGCTGACCGTCAACGGCCTGGAGTTCAACTGGGTCCAGCCGCTCGATTTCCTGCTGGATCGCTATCTGGGCGTGAAGGGCTTCGGCTTCACCGCCAATGCCACCATCATCGACCAGAAGGGCACGGGTGCTGCGCCGGCGGTGGCGCTGGGCGTCGCCAAATATGCCTATAACCTGACGGCCTATTACGAGAATGGCGGCTTCATGGCGCGCCTGTCGACCACCTACAACAAGGGCTCGCAAAGCTCGCTGGGCGGCCAGAACGGCATTTCGGCCGCGGCGTTGTTCTCCGACAGCTACCAGCAGTGGGATTTCTCCTCGAGCGTCGATCTGGAGAAGGTGTTCGGCCTCAACCACGGTCCGCAGCTCACCTTCGACGTGGTGAACATCTTCAACGCGAAGCAGCGCAGCTACTTCCAGTTCGAAAACGCCACCTTCACGCAGTACAAGCCGGGAACCCAGTTCCTGATCGGCCTGCGCGGAACCTTCTGATTTCCCCACCCTCGGCGGCCGGCAGCGATGTCGGCCGCCTCTTTCCCTGGCCGGTAGCGGCAGGCCCGCCGGTTGCTGTAAGGCAATCGTAACAGGTGGGAGAACCAGATGGCCAATAAGGTTTCACGACGGCAGGGCGGCGCCCCCACGATCGCGGACGTCGCGCGGGAGGCCGGCGTGTCGCCGATGACGGTGTCGCGCGTCATCAACGGCGAAAAGAACGTGCGGGAGGCCACCCGCGAGGCGGTGAACGCGGCGATCGCCGCGCTGAACTATGCCCCCAATCCCGCGGCGCGCAGCCTGGCGGGCGCGGACCAGATCCGCATCGGCCTGCTCTACAGCAACCCGTCCTCCGCCTATCTCAGCGAATTCCTCGTCGGCGGCCTCGATCAGGCCAGCCGCCGCAACGTGCAGCTCGTGGTCGAGAAATGCGATCTCGACCGGCATGAGGTGGAGGTGGCCCAGCGGCTGGTCGCCAGCGGGATAGACGGCATCATCCTGCCGCCGCCGCTCTGCGATTCCCAGGCGGTGCTGAAGGTGCTCGCCGATGCCGGCACGCCCGCCGTCGCCGTCGCCACCGGCCGCGTGGCCGATAACGTATCCGCCGTCAGCATCGACGATTTTGAGGCGGCTTTCGCGATGACGCGCCATATCGTGTCGCTCGGCCATCGCCGCGTCGGCTTCATCATCGGCAATCCCAACCAGACCGCCAGCGGCCGCCGCCTCGAAGGCTATCGCGCGGCGCTGGAGGCGGCGGGCCTGCCCCTTGCGGACGAGCTGATCACCCAGGGCCTCTTCACCTACCGATCGGGCCTGGACGCGGCCGAGCGGCTGCTGGAACTGGCCGAGCCGCCATCGGCGATCTTCGCCAGCAATGACGACATGGCGGCCGCCACGGTGGCGGTGGCGCACCGCCGCGGCCTGGACGTTCCGGGCGACCTCACCGTCTGCGGGTTCGACGATACCGCGCTGGCGACGACGATCTGGCCGGAACTGACCACCATCCACCAGCCCATCACCGACATGTCGCGCGCGGCGGTGGAATTGCTGGTGGACGAGATCAAGCGCCGGCGCGGCGGCGAAGGCGAGAAGCACCGCCGCATGCTGCTGGATTTCACGCTGGTGCGCCGCCAGTCCGATGCCGCGCCGCGCCGCCGACCGACGTTCAGCATGGCGTGAAGCCTTGACGGCCAAGGGGCCCATGGTAACGCTACCATAGAAAGGAGTTCCGGGCGCGGTAGTAGGCTGCCGCCGGCCGGACATGCAGGAGAGGTTCCGTGCCGCGCACCCCCGTTCGCCCCTTCCGCTCGCGCGACTGGTTCGCCGATCCCGCCCGATCGGACATGACGGCGCTCTATCTCGAACGTTTCATGAATTACGGGATCACGCCGGAGGAACTGCGCTCCGGCCGGCCGATCATCGGCATCGCCCAGACGGGCAGCGATCTCTCCCCCTGCAACCGCATACACCTCGATCTCGCGCGCCGGGTGCGGGACGGGATTCGCGATGCCGGCGGGATTCCGATGGAATTCCCGGTCCATCCGATCTTCGAAAATTGCCGCCGGCCCACTGCCGCGCTCGATCGCAACCTCGCTTATCTCGGGTTGGTTGAGATACTTTACGGCTATCCCATCGATGCCGTGGTGCTGACCACGGGTTGCGACAAGACGACGCCTTCGGGGATCATGGCGGCTTCCACCGTCGATATTCCCGCCATCGTCCTTTCCGGCGGGCCGATGCTGGATGGCTGGCATGAAGGCGAGCTGGTCGGCTCCGGCACCGTCATCTGGCGCAGCCGCCGCAAGCTTGCCGCCGGGGAGATCGACGAGGAGGAATTCCTCAACCGCGCGTGCGACAGCGCGCCCTCCGCCGGCCATTGCAACACCATGGGCACGGCATCGACGATGAACGCGGTGGCCGAGGCGCTGGGCCTGTCGCTCACCGGCTGCGCGGCGATCCCCGCGCCCTATCGCGAACGCGGCCAGATCGCCTATGAAACCGGGCGCCGCATCGTCGACATGGCCTATGAGGATCTGCGCCCGTCGCGCATCCTGACGCGCCGGAGCTTCCTCAACGCCATTGCCGTGGTCAGCGCCGCCGGCGGCTCCAGCAATGCCCAGCCGCACATCCAGGCGATGGCCCGGCATGCCGGCGTCGAGATCGGCCCGGACGACTGGAGCGCGGCCTATGATCTGCCGCTGATCGTCAACATGCAGCCGGCCGGCAAATATCTCGGCGAACGTTTCCACCGTGCGGGCGGCGTGCCGGCGGTGATGTGGGAGCTGCTGGGCGCCGGGCGCCTCGATGGCGATTGCCTCACCGTCACCGGCCGCAGCGTGGCCGACAATCTGGCCGGCCGCGAGGCTTCGGACCGGGAGGTGATCCGCCCCTTCGCCGATCCGCTGATGGATCGCGCGGGCTTCCTCGTGCTCAAGGGCAATCTGTTCGATTTCGCGATCATGAAGACCAGCGTGATCTCCGATGCCTTCCGCCAGCGCTACCTCAGCCGGCCGGGGCAGGAAGGCGTGTTCGAGGCGCGGGCGATCGTGTTCGACGGATCGGACGATTATCACCACCGCATCAACGATCCGGCGCTCGATATCGACGAAAATTGCATCCTCGTCATCCGCGGCTCAGGCCCGATCGGCTGGCCGGGCTCGGCCGAGGTGGTCAACATGCAGCCGCCCGACGCGCTGATCCGCAAGGGTATCCTGACGCTGCCCACGCTGGGCGACGGCCGCCAGTCCGGCACGTCGGACAGCCCGTCCATCCTCAACGCCTCGCCGGAAAGCGCGGCTGGCGGCGGGCTGGCCTGGCTGCGCACCGGCGACATCCTCAGGATCGATCTCAACGATGGCACCTGCGACGCGCAGGTCGACGCGGCCGAAATCGCCCGCCGCAAGGCCGAAGCCCCGCCGCCCGTGCCCGCCAGCCACACCCCCTGGGAAGAACTCTACCGCGAAAAGACCGGCCAGCTGGCCGACGGCGCCGTCCTGGAATTCGCGGTGAAATACCGTGCCGTGGCGGACAAGACGCCGCGGCATAATCACTGAGGGCGATATGGCGGCCGGGTGTCCTGCGTCGCTGGGAGCAGGGCGGAGTGGCGCACATGCTCGCTGACGGTGCCCCCGCATGGCTACTAGTGTGGCACGAGCAGCAGCGTCAGCCGCGCTATTTCGTTTTGAATGTCGCTGTCGCGATTAGCTGCACTCTGTCCAATCGTTGCTTAGGCTTGACTGCTCGACTGATTTGGATCGTCATGGCAGGCTCTTCGCGATTCCGGAAAGTGGTGGAAGCCATTCCGTCTTTTATCGAGTTGCTCTGCTGCTCCCAACGACTCCTGAATGCAGGCGAAGCAAGGACCGCTTCAATCGCAGGCTGAAGGTCCGCATTGCCGCCACCAGTGATGTGGCACATCGGTAGTTGGTCAGAGACAACCAAAATGTAGCCGGCACCTTCCGTTGAGTTGATGCGCCAGAAGTGATTTGCCTGCCGAAGTTGGGTGGGGGGAAGGTTTACGGCTTCCACGCTCTCCACCAATCCCATCTTCGCGCCGAGGCCGACAGCCTTTATGAACGGCTCAGGGCCACTAGCCCAACTGGCGGGGTCAAGCACCCAAGTCTCGCAGCCTTTCAACGCTCCACTGAAGCCCCGTTCGAGATCAGATTCCGCGTATGCTGGCGCGGCAAATGCAAGCGCAAGGCTTAAAATGACAAATCTCATGCCGCTGTATTACCGTAGTGCTGACCGGCATGCTACTCGCGTTTTGCGACAGTGAACAAAGTAAGCTCACAGCAGTACGCATTCTTACAATGCTCTTACACGATGCTTATGGGCTGTGTGCAGCCTAGCTACGGATGCCATAAGTTACTGTATTTGTAAGAAAAATTTGGTGGACGCACTAGGGCTCGAACCTAGGACCAGCTAATATACTATATGGTGTTCACTAGCGTCAGAACTGAACTAAGTAATTGTTTTAACAAATAAAATACTTGCGGACCTTCAACCGGCCTCCCTAGCTTATAGCCAATGTCTAGCCGCATCCGACATTGGAGTTCGATAAATGGCCGATGAAATTGATACCCGCGTCACCCCGTCTTTTCATCCTGACACTGTGCGGGCAATTGTCGAATACGACGACGACACCGCCAGCATTCTTGCCGGGGCCGAAGCCGCATTGACCGAAGCCTATATCGGGGTCGGGCGCGTCCATGATGCCCGTGAGGCGGGCAAGCGCAACCCGGCATGGAACGAAGCCGCTGCCCTCATTGAAACGCAGAACTTCGCGGACAAGATGACCGCGAACCTCGCCAAGCGGTTCGATAGCGCTACGGCGAACCTGACCCGCGTGATTGAGGGGCTTGAGCGCGACCTGTCCCAGCCCATTGAGGGCGGCGGCGTGGGAGCCATGGCGGGCGAGATTCGCGCCTATGTTCACGCGCTGCCCGAAGGCCAGCGGATGGGGTTCATCAACCGAGCCATCGAAGCGGGCGACACCCGAACGGTCGGCGCGTGCCTTGGTGGACCTGCCTACCTGTGCGGCCTGACCCCTGAAATGCAGACGGCGCTCCTTCGCGTGCATCACGAGAAGTCTAATCCCCGCATGGCGAAGCAACTAAGGGCGGCGAAGGCGGGTCTTGAACTGCTCGGCGAACGCGGCGGCCTCATCTTCAAGGAGATGGAGAAGGGGGTCGGGGCGAAACAAGCAAAAGTGCAGCAACTTCGTGCAGCAAAGGCGGCGGCTGAAAAGTCGTTCGTCGTCTGACCTGTTCTAAACAATCCGGGATTCAGTTCAGATGCATCGACACATCGCACCTTGGGAGCAGGGCTTCCAGACCGTCACCGCTCCACCGCCCGCACCGCCAATTCCGAAGCGCCGCCAGCCCCGCCGGGGAACCCGGCATGGACAAAGGGGGTGAGCGGCAACCCCGCTGGTCGCCCGCCCGGTCGTCCCGATAAGCGGCTGCTCGCCACGCAGCAGATGCTCGACGAAATGCGAAACATCGTTGCCGTGCTGGTCGGCAAAGCGCTGGAAGGGGATTCTAACGCTGCGGCAATCGTCTTGAGCAAGGTGCTGCCCTCCGTGAAGGCGCAGGCCGAGAAGGTGAACTTCGAGTTCGATGCCACGGCACCGATTAGCGATCAGGTCGCCCAGGTGCTTGATGCCGTTGCCGCTGGCGCAGTCGCGCCCGATGTCGGCAGGCTCATCATCGACAGCATCAAATCGCTCGCGGACGTGCGCGCCAGCGAGGAGCTTGAGGCCCGGATCGCCACTCTTGAGGAGAAGCAAGGGTGAGCGTGCAAACAGCAAAATATGCGTCGTTTGCGAAGGGGCCGAGATGTGACGGCTTCCACGAAAATCCCATCGTAGGGGCACCGGCATGAAGATTCAAACAACCCGCAATGTGGTCATCACAGAGCAGCCCGAACCGGATGACGTGTTCGTCCAAATCTCGTTGCTTGGACCCGGTGACGAACCCGGTCTGTGGCACCCGCGCAGCTTGGGCTACGAGCCGGTCAGTAACTATCAGGCAGCGGTAGATTGGGCGGTCGGGATGGCGGACCAGTTCGCCAAGCCCATCTATGTCGTCCCGCTCAATCACCGCGACATTCTGCTCACCGGCAGGTTCGACCCCATGCGCGCAGCAATCCAGCGCATGACCGATCAGGAGCGCGGCGAGATGCGGCGGGTCGTTGTGACCACATGCTGCGAGGTCATGCGGGACTGCGATGACCCGGAAATCCGCGCAGATATGTTCGACGTGCTGCGCAAGCTGAAGGTGACATATGAAAGCTGATATACCGAAAGAGGAACGCCAGCGCCTTGAGAGGGAGCAGTGGGCGGAAATTCGCGCTGCCCTCGTTCGCCGCCACTTCGCTACCATGCAGGAACAGATGGCGATTGACGCAACGCTGCACCGCTTGGAGCGTGAACACCTCACGCAAGCCGCGCCTGCCATCAACGCCATGCTGGCGGGCATGGGTCACGCCCCGGTGCCCCTCGCTGCACCTGTGGTCATTCCCGAACCTGAACCCGTCGCGCCGGAGCCGGTTGCGGTTCGTCCCGGTGCGCCTGACCTGCCCTTTGACCTACGCCAGCGCTTTGGACTGCGATAACCACAATGGCGGGCATCCGGGCCTTGCAGAAGCGGACGGCGAAGCTGGAGGATGCCGGGATGTGGAGCGGCGTGCAAAATTGACCCCCTTAGCGGGGTGATCGGCGTCTAAAATTGACCCCCATCATTCCAGAGTGTGAGGCGTCGCGGCTTGGGCTTCCAGGCGGCGAGGACGGGGATGTTGATTGTGGAGACTATTGCCAAGATACGCAGGGAGCACAGGGACGGTAAGCCGATCAAAGAGATTGCGCGTGATTTACGGTTGTCGCGCAACACGGTGCGCAAGGCGATCCGTGCTCCGGAGGCGGATTTCAGCTACGAGAGGAAGGAGCAGCATCGTCCGCAGACCGGTCCATTTCGCGAACGGTTAGATGAGTTGCTGGCGGAGAACGAAGAGCGCCCCCGGCGCGAGCGACTGCGGCTGACGCGGATTCATGATCTGCTGGAACGTGAGGGGTTCACCGGCTCCTACGATGCGGTGCGGCGCTATGCGGCCCGCTGGAAGCAGGAGCGCCACGCCGGTGGCAGCGGGGATATGAGCAAGGTGTTCATCCCGCTCATGTTCCGGCCTGGCGAGGCCTACCAGTTTGATTGGAGCCACGAGGACGTGGAGATCGCCGGCAAGCCGATGCGGGTTAAGGTGGCGCATATGCGGCTATGCTGGTCGCGGGCGCCCTTTGTGCGGGCTTATCCGCGTGAGACCCAGGAGATGGTGTTTGACGCCCATGCCAGGGGCTTTGCTTTTCTCGGCGGGGTGCCGACGCGCGGCATCTACGACAACATGAAGACCGCGGTGACGACGGTGTTCACTGGCAAGGAGCGGGTGTTCAACCGGCGCTTCCTGATCATGACGGATCATTATGGCGTTGAGCCGGTGGCCTGTAGCCCGGCGGCAGGCTGGGAGAAGGGACAGGTCGAGAACCAGGTCCAGACCGGCAGGGAACGGCTGTTCAAGCCACGTCTGCGGTTTGCCAGCATGGAAGAGTTGAACGCATGGCTGGAGGCCGAGTGTCGCCGATGGGCCGAGCGCTATGCCCATCCGGATATGGAAGATATGACCATCGCCCAGGCACTGGAGATGGAACGACCCTCCCTACAGCCGCTCACCACGCCTTTTGACGGCTTCTTCGAGAGCGAACATGTGGCGAGCTCGACCTGCCTCGTCAGCTTCGATCGCAACCGTTACTCGGTCATGGCCGTTGCTGCCCGGCATGCGGTGCAACTGCGCGCCTATGCCGACCGGGTCGTCATCCGTTGTGCCGGCAAGGTGGTCGCCGAGCATGCCCGCCTGTTCGGCCGCAATCAGACGAAGTTCGATCCCTGGCACTATCTGCCGGTCCTGATCCGCAAGCCAGGCGCATTGCGCAACGGCGCTCCCTTCCAGGACTGGGATCTTCCGCCGGCCCTGGCCCAGCTGCGCCGCAAGCTGGGCAAAAGCGATGACGCAGACCGACGCTTTGTACGGGTACTGGCAGCGGTGCCCGAGGATGGCCTGGAGGCAGTCGAAGCTGCCGTGCGCGAAGCCATGGCGGCGGGCACGGCCAATGACGAGGTCATTCTCAACATCCTGTCGCGCCGACGCGAACCACAGCCTGTGCAGGCGATCAATGTTGTCGTCGATCTCAGGCTCAAGCATCCGCCCATTGCCGATTGCGCGCGCTACGATACGGTGCGAGGCCTCAATGCAGCGGCATGAGATGTTGGCAGCCCTCAAGGGGCTGGGCCTGAAGGGCATGATCGCCGCGTTCGACGATGCCGTCACCAATGGCATCCGCCGTGACCGGACCGCCATGGAGATGCTTGGCGATCTGCTACGCGCCGAAACGGCCCACCGTGAAGCCGCCTCGATCCGGTATCGCATGACTGCGGCCAGGCTGCCGGCCATCAAGGATCTCGACGGCTTTGTCTTCGCCGACACACCGATCAACGAGAGCCTGGTGCGTTCGCTCCATGCCGGCTCGTTCCTGCCGGAACGGCGCAATATCGTGCTGGTTGGTGGCACCGGCACCGGCAAGACGCATCTCGCGCTCGCCATCACCGCTGCGGTGGTCCGCGCCGGGGCCAGGGGCCGGTTCTTCAATACCGTCGATCTGGTCAATCGTCTGGAGGAAGAAACCCGGCAGGCCAAGGCCGGCAGCCTGGCCGCCCAGATGGCCCGCCTGGACGTCGTGGTTCTGGACGAGCTCGGGTATCTGCCGTTCGCCCGGTCAGGAGGCCAGATGCTGTTCCATCTGATCAGCAAACTCTACGAAAAGACCTCGGTGATCATCACCACCAATCTCGCCTTCGGCGAATGGCCTAGCGTCTTCCAGGATGCCAAAATGACGACGGCGCTGCTGGACCGTGTCACGCATCATTGCGACATCATCGAAACCGGCAACGACAGCTGGCGGTTCAAAAACCGAAGCTAAGAGACGGGAAAAACCCCTTCCCCCGGACCCCCATCCCCGGCGGTTACCCCGGTGGGTCCACAGGTACCTCCCGCGGACGCCGCCGCCAGCGCTCCTGACGGCGCGCGTCGGCGTCCGCGGGTCCCTCCTATGGACTACCGGGATAACCGCCGGAACTCACGAAAAAGGGGGTCAATGTTGGGCGCCGATAGGGGGTCAACTTTGCGCGCCGGTTGACACGCTTGACGACGGGCGCGTCCTTTCTCCAAGCAACTTTGCCCGTGGCAACGGCGCCCAGAAATGCTTCATCATTTACAGCTTCAGCTGTGCCGCGGATCGCGAATAGTTCACGAAGCCCCGCAAGATCGAGGATACGTTCGCTGAGCAGTATCTGCGCCACCTCGGCAGCCTTCGTGCTCTGATCTCGAAAGATGAAGGCCTCATCGTCGATGCGCATCAGTTTCTCGAATATCTCGAGATCTTTCGCTGGATCGTCAGTTGCCGGCAACAGCGCGCCCAGGACGCAGGCCCTAACCAGAACGAGTGGTTTACGTCCCTTCCAGTATGATCCCAACGCTGTCAGGGTCTGTGACTGAACGGCCTTGCGTTCCTTCTGCGCTTCTACGGAGATCTTCTGAGCCGGCCAAAGGCGCTCAATCAAGGCAGGCGCGTCTTGAAGCGAAAGTGGCTGGACCGTCGCGGCAATGGTCTGGTTCGTCATCACAGGTCCTCGAAACTGATCTGTCGCTTGTTGCCGGCTTCGACAGCGCCGGCGCCCTCCGTGAGTCCGATGCGGATCGCCTTGCGCCATCCCTTGTCGATGTCCTCGGCCCGCCCGGTGGCGTGGACGGCCATCGAATAGAGCCACCAGCGCTCTTCGGGACGAAGACCGGTCCATGCGTCGATGGCGGCGGGGATAAGGCTGGCCTCGCAGCTCTCGACCGCCCAGACCAGTACGCAGAGCTCACGGCCGAGAAGCCGGTGAACGTCATTGTCACCCGACGTCCACTTGCCGGATCCCATCTTACGACCCTTCAGACGCTCGTTGAAGGCAGTCCGCACTGCTGCGGAGATCTGCCGCCAACGCTTCTGGTCGAGACGGCACCGAACGACGCGATCCGAACGCATGTTAGTCTGCGGATCATACTGCGGACCCGTGATGCCGAAGTCCTCGATGATCTCGACGAGGTCGCGACCGTTGGCCGGGATGCGGACGACGAAGCGCTGGGGATCGATCTCGTTGGTCGGCACCCCATAGCCGATCGTCGCCATGCTCTTGCTGGCCATGCTCATTTTCCTTTCGTGACACCCGGACCGAAATCCGGCTCACGCCTGTTCGATGTCGGTTCCTGTGTAGATTTCCTCGATCGCGCCCATGAACGCGTCGATCTCGGCGGCGCGATCGACGGATGCCGACTTCCACTGCACCTTCACCTCGGCGAGCTCGTTCCCGAGCTGAGCGCGGGCGAACTTCGCCACTTCCTCGATGGCACCGGGCTTCACGGGCACGTCGCCGCTGAAGCTGGTGCTGACGTTGTTTCCGCCGGAGCCGACGATGACGACGACGCTGCGGAACGTGATGCCCGCCTCTTTGGCCTTCGTGACGGCGGCGAAGACCTTCTCTGTCGTGCCCAGGCTGATCGGCTTGCGAATCGTGGCAGGCTTTTCGCCGTCGATCATCTGACCGGCGCCGTCGCGCCGATTCACGCGGAATTCCTTCCGAATGACGACGCCTTCCGCTTCCGCGTGAGCATAGATCGTGACGTCAGTCTTGCCGTCTAATTTGATGGGACCGTCGTACACAGCTCCCTCGGCAGGGTTCGTGCCGTCGATGTTCCAGCGGATCGTGCCGGTGGGCTTCACCGTCAGCTCAACCTCGTAGCCGCCGCCGACGGGCTTCGGTTCGTGGGTCAGATTGAGGCTATTCAGCCATTCCGTGGCCGCGCCCTTCTGGTGGTTGCCGTCCGGATCGACCGCTAAGAAGAAGCGCTTCATATCGGTCGTGCGCACGGTGGTGTCGTCCAGAACCGTGGAGCTTTCCGACACGTCCGACGAGTTCGACCAATAGATGACGGGGTTGGATCCAGCGTTCTTCGGGCTGATGAACAGCGTCGCCTCGCCGGTCTTCTCATCGTAGTTGAGGACGTCGACGTTGACGCTCGTCTTCTCCTTCTCGAACGGACCCTTCTCGATCCAGCCGGTGCCGCTGTCCCGCCAGTCGCCCCGCGACAGGGCGATCTTGCGGAGCTCGTCCAGCCCGCCGCGGGGAAGCCACAGCCAGCGCACGTTAGAGGCTGCGCGATCCTGCACGTCGGCCCAGCGGGCACGCCGCTCGCTTGCGGGCCACAGCATGTCCTGCGCGCGATCCCGTAGCTTGGCGTAGTTCTCCTCCACGGAGAGGATCAGCTTCTGCGAGTTGACGTCGGTCAGCGCGCCTTCGGTCGCAGCCTCGCCGTCATAGCCGGCGCCATCCGTCCGGCGATGCGCGTCGAGCTTCAGCGCGGTGCTGACGAGACCGTCGGTGCCGCCCGGGACGCGCATCGGGAACCAGATCTTGTTCAGCGTCGAGGCGATCGTGGCGTACACGTCGATCTCGGCGTCCGTCTGGCGCTTCTCCAGATCGGCTCGGTTCTGGCTGTTGGGTCCCTCCGCTTGGATAACCTTTTCCACGGCATAGGCCGTGCGGACCTTCTCCTCGACACTGGCGAGGCTGTGGTCGTCGCCACTGACGATCGCGAAGTTGTTCTTCTCGGTCGTGCCCTCGAACAGCATCCGCGCCTTCTCGGGCGGGATCTGCGCGTCGGGTGACAGGACGATGAGGAGACGCTCCCCCTTGGTGTCGATGTCCTCGAGCTTCGGAAGAGCGAGGACGCGGCCGTAGGCGTTCTTCCGCTTGGGGGTGAAGAGCTCGATCAGGCGGCGTGCGAGATCCGCATCGATCTTCGGCTGGGCGGTCGTACGTGCGGTGTTCTCGATCTTCTTGGTCAGATTCTCATTCTTGGAGAAGATCCAAGCGCCGTTCTCGCGCTTGTGGAGGTACCAGGAGCGCTGCACCAGCGCGTCGAAGCCAGCGATGATGTCGCTCTCAGGCCGGCCGGGCGCGATGAGGTAGGCGCGGATCGTGTCTTCCTGCAGGCCCTTCACGGCGTCGTTGGCCTCGGCGAGCGATGCCATCAGGATGAGGCGGGCCGCCTGGCTGGCTGCGTCGTTTCCGGCGTTGGCGTCGATCGCCTCGGCATGTGCGTCGCTCGCACCTGTGTCGACGATGTCCTGCGTGATCGCGGCATCGAGATTGTAGATGCTGTTGACGAAGTCCCGCGTTTCGCGCTCCGCAAGGTCGAGATGCTGCGGGCCGAGCAGGTAGACGTCGTTGTACTGCCGGCCTTGGGCGGCTTTGATCATGAGCGCGGCGATGCGCATCAAGCCGCGCGTCTGGCGGAAGTTTTCGTTGTCCTTGAACGTGGCGACCACGGTCTTGAGTCCGGGATGGAAGGGGTACGTCGCCGAAACCTCGTCGGCGATCTTCTCCGCTGACTTGGTGATCATGTTCGCCGTGACCGCGTCGGACAGCAGCTGGCCGTATGTCTCGGCAACGGTGGTGATCAGGCCTCCATCCGGTTCCTCGGCAAGCAGACGCTTGCGAAGGATGCGGTAGATCTCGTCGGATCCGAGCTCCACCGGAGTGATCGGCTTGGTCTGGCGGGTCGCCTCGGCCGAAATCTGCGAGATGATCTTCGAGAGCTCGCCGCTTGCCTTGTACTGGCCAACGAGCGTCGAGAGCACGATGCACAGGCGGGGCAGTTTCGTGGCGGCCGAAAGCAGGTTGGCCAGCGCGTGGGAGGTGACGTCGCCGAGATGGCCGCCGCCGACCGAGATGGTGACGGCGTTCTCCAGATACGGAGGCAGCTCATCGATCAAGATGAGCGTCGGTTCGTCACCGAACAATGCCCGCCAATCATCCTCGTTCGGGGCCTTGGCGCCGTTACTCCAGAACTTGGAGAACAGCTCCTCCTTGCCGAGCTGGCGCGCGACCGAACCCCACAGATAGACGTCGTGCGGGATGTTGCGCCCGGAGATTACAACCACCTTGGCCGGGACGGGAGCGAAGCCCTTCACGATCGCGGGATCGACGTCGGCAGCCAGTTGGGGATGAGCGGCTAGGTAGCCTGCAGCGAGCATCGAGTGCGTCTTGCCGCCACCCATCGCCTGCCGCAGCTCGAAGGCCGCCTGGTCATTGAGCCCGGCAAGCCGCTGCATCGTCATGCGCAGAAGCGTTGCCATGCCTTCCGTGACGTACGTCTTGTCGAAGAAGGTGCGGGCGTCCGCCTCCGAGTGACCAACGAGGTCCGCAAGATCCTCGATCTGCTTGGTGAGGGCGACCTCAATCGCATCCTGCTTGAACTTGCAGACGTCGAGCACAGTCTGGAGCATGTTATGGACCTTCGTTCAGCTGGCGGTTGGCGTGGCGGTATCGCTGGGAGCGGTTGAGGCGAGATGCTTGCGGACGGCGTCTTCCAGATCGACGATCCGGTCGCGCTTCGAGATGATGACCTTCAGCAATCTCGTTCCGACGTCATCGGGACAGGGGTTGGCGGAGGAGAGCCAGTAGCGCACCGCGCGATCCGACACGCCGAGGTCAGCGGCGATGGGCGCCTGCCATCGCTCGCCGTACAGTGCCTCTCCGACCAGGCGGAGCAGATCAAGGTTCGAATTTTCCCCCATGCTTCCGGGGTTCTAGGAAGCGAAAAGGCTTTGGCCAACCGGTTTTTCGTGAGGAGGCCAATCCATCTACACTCTTCCACCGTGAGAACGAGTAGCCTGAAGCGGATTCGCCCTATGCGTGTAACCACGCGTAAGGTACAAACCCGGAACGGTGGCGCTGGGGGAGGTAGTTGTCTTGGCCGATTTCACGCATTTGGAAGATCAGATCCGCGATTGCTATGGCCGTGTCGTCTATACCCACAAGACACACGAGAAGATGGCCGACCGCTGCAGTCGGACGCTGCGGCGGTTCAAGATTGCACAGATCGTACTTACTGCGGTCACGGCGTCCGGCGCGTTCTCGGTCGTCTTTCTTGACGACACCTTGCTGAAGATCGCGACTGCGGTGGCGTCGATCGCGAGCCTCATCATCTCGGGATACATGAAGGGATTCGATCCCGGCGCCACGGCGCAGAAGCACAGGGATGCGGCCGCAAGCATGTGGCCAATCCGGGAGTCATATCTTTCCCTCCTCACCGACCTTCGCATGAAGCGGATCTCGGACGATGAAGCAGTCAAGGAGCGTGACGCGCTTCAGGCCAAGCTGGCCGCCATCTACAGGGGCGCGCCACAGACCACGGGTGACGCCTACACCGATGCCCAGGACGCACTGAAGAACAAGGAAGATCTCACCTTCTCCGATGCCGAGATCGACTGCTTCCTCCCAACCTCGCTTCGGAAGACCGCCGCCTGATGGCGCAGCCGAGCCGAACCGGGGAGGGGCTGATTCAGGATCTGGCCGAGGTTCTGGAAATCCCGGTTTCGCGCTACGAGTCAGCCGACCGCAGTTACAGGTCGGTCAGCCGGTGGCTCGATCGGCCGGAATCCCGGTTCGCCCACGTTGATCTGGACGTATACACGCAGGGCTCGTTCCGGCTGGGTACTGCCATTCGGCCGCTGAATGGCGAAGAGCACTACGATCTCGACATCGTCTGCGAGTTCCGCATCAGCAAGGCGCACACGACACAGAAGCAGCTGCACGACGATCTCGGGCATGAGCTCGAGTTGTATGCGGCTAAGCATGGGATGCAGGAGCCGTCACCCTGGCAACGATGCTGGACATTGAACTACGCGGACGAAGCCCAATTCCACATGGATGTGCTGCCATCCGTCCCTGACGCTCAACGGCAGAGGGTGCTGCGAGAGGCGCGATCTCTCCCGCTCGACTACGTGGACCAGTCGGTGTCGATCACCGACACCGAACACGCGAACTTCCGACGACTTTCCGACGAATGGCCGGCCAGCAATCCCAACGGATATGCTGACTGGTTTCAGTCCCGCATGAAGCCGGCTTTCGAGAGTCGCCGAAAGGCGATTATGCTGGCCGAAGCGAAGGCGGACGTGGCTGACATCCCCGTTTACCGGGTGAAGACGCCGCTCCAGTCGGCCATCCAGATCCTGAAGCGTCATCGAGACATGCGCTTCGCCGACGAACCCGAGCGCCGCCCGACGTCGATCGTCATCACCACGCTCGCGGCGCATGCCTATCAGCAGGAGACGACCATCTCGGGCGCGCTCCTGAGCATTCTCCAGCGCATGGACAGCTACATCGTCCAGCAGGACAACGGGTACTGGATCGCCAACCCGTCGGATCCGCGCGAGAACTTCGCGGACGCGTGGAACGAGGATGCGGATCGCCGCGACGCATTCTATGACTGGCTGGAGACGGCGCGCGCCGACTTCAGCCTGGCCGCCAGCCAGCAGGATCCCTCTGCGTTCGTGGACGCTTTGGCGCCTCGCATCGGCCGAAGCCTGGTGGAGGCAGCCGTTGCGCGACGGAGCCGTCCGTCGACAGGTGGAATGTCGTTCGTCAGCAGGGCCAGCCGGGCGCTGCAGCGTGTGATCGACGCTCCGCACCGCAAGCCTGCAACATGGCCCACTGTGCGCTCGGGCACCGTCGAGATCATCGTGGCGACCGCGATGCGGGATGGTTTCCGTCCGCGGATATTCACGAGCGACGATGCGCCTGTTCCACCCGGTGCCAAGCTGCGCTTCGACGCGCGGACCGATGTGCCTCGCCCGTTTCGCGTCTACTGGCAGGTGGTGAACACCGGCGCGGCAGCCACCGCGGCGCGGAACCTGCGGGGGGGATTTGACGAAGTCACTGTGGTGCCCGGTGTCCTGTCGAGAACCGAGGACGCCAAGTATCCCGGATCCCACAGCATCGAGTGCTTCGTCGTGAAGGATGGCTATCTGGCGGCTCGAAGCGGGCCGTTTCTCGTGAACATCGGATAGAAGACGGAAGTGGATCGGGGATGGGTGTCGGCGAGGATTTTTCGCGCTTCAAGGACGGCTACAACATCGATGCGTCGACGATGGCTTCGATCAGCTATCGCTATCGGCGCATAACCAGGCAGCTCAACAAGGACTTCTGGAACACCGAGTCCGAAACGACCCATAGTCTCTACGTGGGATCGTACGGTCGCGACACCGCAGCCCGCGGCCTCAGTGATCTCGACGTCGGGTTCGTTCTCCCCAACTCCCTATACCACCAGTACAACGCCCATCTGGGGAACGGCCAATCGGCACTTCTGCAGGCCGTCAAGCGCTCGATCCAGAAGACCTATACGACGTCGGAGAGCTTCGGGGACGGGCAGGTCGTGGTGGTCAGCTTCACCGACGGCATCACGTTCGAGATCCTGCCCGCCTTCGACAACTCCGATGGGGACAGCTGGACTTATCCCAACGCGAACGGCGGCGGCTCGTGGAAGACCTGCAATCCTCGTGCGGAAATGCGGGCGGTGGACACGCGAAGCCTCCTCACCAACAGGAACCTGAAATATCTGTGCCGCATGATGCGGGTGTGGCGTGACGTGCATTCCGTTCCGATGAGCGGAATGCTCATCGACACCCTGGCGTATCAGTTCATCGAAGGATGGGCGCACCGCGACAAGTCGTTCTTCTATCATGACTACATGGCGCGCGACTTCTTTCTCTACCTATCCCAGCGTGACACCACCCAGTCGTATTGGCGAGCGCCCGGCAGCGGGGCGCTGGTCGCTCGCAAGGGTGCCTTCGAGCGGAAGGCTGCGAGCGCGTATGCGAAGGCACTCGAAGCAATCACCTATGACGCCAACGGACATGATTGGTCACGTCGACAGAAGTGGCGCGAGATCTTCGGCACCCTCTTTCCGGCGTAGTGCTTTACAGATTGCCGATGCGATCTTGCCTCCCCTCCTTCACCACCTTTCACCGAAAAGGTGCTGAACGTGAGAAAGCGATGCCGGGACCGTCGGGTCTGAGCAGGTGACGCCCAGGTAGGTGGCAGCACGGGTCGCGCCGACATAGATGTACTTGTCGAAGAGATCAGGCTCTCGTTGTTCCAGCTTGTCGACATCCACGAAGAAGACGGCCTCGAACTCCAATCCTTTGATATGCTCCACCTCGAACACTCGAACATCGTTTTCCTGCCCCATCACCTGACCATCCGGACAAGCTACCGCGCGGATGTTTCTCGACTCGAGCCTTTCGCTCAATCCGGCAGCGATGGGCGCCATCGAGGCGCTCTCATTCACCAGGATCGCGATAGACGGTAGTTGGCCCGAGAAATCTTCTATTTCGCAGATCCTGTCGCCCAGCCACTCAATCAGCTCGGCCGAACTGGCCAGATCGGCCCCGAAGACTGGCTTCACACCTTCGTTCTCAAGGTGTTCGGGCATCCTCGTTGTGGAGCGGCGTGCAAAATTGACCCCCTTAGCGGGGTGATCGGCGTCTAAAATTGACCCCCATCATTCCAGAGTGTGAGGCGTCGCGGCTTGGGCTTCCAGGCGGCGAGGACGGGGATGTTGATTGTGGAGACTATTGCCAAGATACGCAGGGAGCACAGGGACGGTAAGCCGATCAAAGAGATTGCGCGTGATTTACGGTTGTCGCGCAACACGGTGCGCAAGGCGATCCGTGCTCCGGAGGCGGATTTCAGCTACGAGAGGAAGGAGCAGCATCGTCCGCAGACCGGTCCATTTCGCGAACGGTTAGATGAGTTGCTGGCGGAGAACGAAGAGCGCCCCCGGCGCGAGCGACTGCGGCTGACGCGGATTCATGATCTGCTGGAACGTGAGGGGTTCACCGGCTCCTACGATGCGGTGCGGCGCTATGCGGCCCGCTGGAAGCAGGAGCGCCACGCCGGTGGCAGCGGGGATATGAGCAAGGTGTTCATCCCGCTCATGTTCCGGCCTGGCGAGGCCTACCAGTTTGATTGGAGCCACGAGGACGTGGAGATCGCCGGCAAGCCGATGCGGGTTAAGGTGGCGCATATGCGGCTATGCTGGTCGCGGGCGCCCTTTGTGCGGGCTTATCCGCGTGAGACCCAGGAGATGGTGTTTGACGCCCATGCCAGGGGCTTTGCTTTTCTCGGCGGGGTGCCGACGCGCGGCATCTACGACAACATGAAGACCGCGGTGACGACGGTGTTCACTGGCAAGGAGCGGGTGTTCAACCGGCGCTTCCTGATCATGACGGATCATTATGGCGTTGAGCCGGTGGCCTGTAGCCCGGCGGCAGGCTGGGAGAAGGGACAGGTCGAGAACCAGGTCCAGACCGGCAGGGAACGGCTGTTCAAGCCACGTCTGCGGTTTGCCAGCATGGAAGAGTTGAACGCATGGCTGGAGGCCGAGTGTCGCCGATGGGCCGAGCGCTATGCCCATCCGGATATGGAAGATATGACCATCGCCCAGGCACTGGAGATGGAACGACCCTCCCTACAGCCGCTCACCACGCCTTTTGACGGCTTCTTCGAGAGCGAACATGTGGCGAGCTCGACCTGCCTCGTCAGCTTCGATCGCAACCGTTACTCGGTCATGGCCGTTGCTGCCCGGCATGCGGTGCAACTGCGCGCCTATGCCGACCGGGTCGTCATCCGTTGTGCCGGCAAGGTGGTCGCCGAGCATGCCCGCCTGTTCGGCCGCAATCAGACGAAGTTCGATCCCTGGCACTATCTGCCGGTCCTGATCCGCAAGCCAGGCGCATTGCGCAACGGCGCTCCCTTCCAGGACTGGGATCTTCCGCCGGCCCTGGCCCAGCTGCGCCGCAAGCTGGGCAAAAGCGATGACGCAGACCGACGCTTTGTACGGGTACTGGCAGCGGTGCCCGAGGATGGCCTGGAGGCAGTCGAAGCTGCCGTGCGCGAAGCCATGGCGGCGGGCACGGCCAATGACGAGGTCATTCTCAACATCCTGTCGCGCCGACGCGAACCACAGCCTGTGCAGGCGATCAATGTTGTCGTCGATCTCAGGCTCAAGCATCCGCCCATTGCCGATTGCGCGCGCTACGATACGGTGCGAGGCCTCAATGCAGCGGCATGAGATGTTGGCAGCCCTCAAGGGGCTGGGCCTGAAGGGCATGATCGCCGCGTTCGACGATGCCGTCACCAATGGCATCCGCCGTGACCGGACCGCCATGGAGATGCTTGGCGATCTGCTACGCGCCGAAACGGCCCACCGTGAAGCCGCCTCGATCCGGTATCGCATGACTGCGGCCAGGCTGCCGGCCATCAAGGATCTCGACGGCTTTGTCTTCGCCGACACACCGATCAACGAGAGCCTGGTGCGTTCGCTCCATGCCGGCTCGTTCCTGCCGGAACGGCGCAATATCGTGCTGGTTGGTGGCACCGGCACCGGCAAGACGCATCTCGCGCTCGCCATCACCGCTGCGGTGGTCCGCGCCGGGGCCAGGGGCCGGTTCTTCAATACCGTCGATCTGGTCAATCGTCTGGAGGAAGAAACCCGGCAGGCCAAGGCCGGCAGCCTGGCCGCCCAGATGGCCCGCCTGGACGTCGTGGTTCTGGACGAGCTCGGGTATCTGCCGTTCGCCCGGTCAGGAGGCCAGATGCTGTTCCATCTGATCAGCAAACTCTACGAAAAGACCTCGGTGATCATCACCACCAATCTCGCCTTCGGCGAATGGCCTAGCGTCTTCCAGGATGCCAAAATGACGACGGCGCTGCTGGACCGTGTCACGCATCATTGCGACATCATCGAAACCGGCAACGACAGCTGGCGGTTCAAAAACCGAAGCTAAGAGACGGGAAAAACCCCTTCCCCCGGACCCCCATCCCCGGCGGTTACCCCGGTGGGTCCACAGGTACCTCCCGCGGACGCCGCCGCCAGCGCTCCTGACGGCGCGCGTCGGCGTCCGCGGGTCCCTCCTATGGACTACCGGGATAACCGCCGGAACTCACGAAAAAGGGGGTCAATGTTGGGCGCCGATAGGGGGTCAACTTTGCGCGCCGGTTGACACATCCTCGTCGATGCCTTTCCGTCCTTGGCCGCCAAGGCGCTGGCGAGTTCGTTGAGACGTCGGCTCTGTCTGTAGGCCACGTCGATCTCGCGGACGTCGATATCAGGGAAGATCCAGCGAAGGTGATCGACTGAGCGGGCGCCCCAGACTGTTAGGCGTTGATTGAAGTCGCCACATGCAAAGAACGAGTTCGTCCAAGGACTTGCCAGCGCCGCCATGCAGGCGAGCTGGACCGGCGAGAAATCCGTCGCCTCATCGACAAGGATTTGGTTGCGCTGCAAGCGGCTGACATCGCTCAGGATCTGCGGTGTGCGATCCCCCAGGCGCCGCATGAGGTTAGTGTCGTCAAGCATGTCGCGGGCATTGCGCAGCATGGCGAGCAGGATGACGTCGACCTCGTGCGGCGAAACCTCCCCTCCAGCGATGTCGCTTTCCTGGTACCATCGACCGACCGCTAATCGTGCTCGGCGGAAGGTTCGATAACGTGCCGGCACGCCCCTGACGAAGGCAGTCGGCGAGGCAACTAGCCGTCGAGCAGCTCTCTGCACGACGACTAACTCGCCGATGTCGGCCATCTCCGGCAGCATCATACCACGATCCGTCAGCCACTGGAGGACCCGGCCGTTGCGGCTGGTACGTGACACCGGTCGCTTGCGAGCCTCGGCCACAGCCCGCCCTCGCAGCGCCTTTAGGAAGGCGTCCTGCGCGGCCCGGCGCCCCTGTTGCGGTACCTCATCTTCATCATCGCCCTCCGCGTCCTCGTCGTCTTCAACGTCAGGAGAGAGCGTCACGATGAACCGGGCGAGGTCGTCGAGCAGCGTAGGGTCGGCAGCCACCTGCCTGGCCAGCGGACGGCGTAGTCGCTGCCGAATTTCGTCGTTCAGGCTCGACGATGTCTTACGAAGCTCCTCGAACACGGCAGACACAGCGGCAATCGCTGCCACCGGGCGGGTGGACGCGCTCGATAGTAGCCCCGCTACTCGGCTTCCGATGCGGGCGATCGTCGGATCTGCTGATCCCCCGATCGCGGCAGCGTGTGCCGAGATTTGCTCGAGGAAGATGGCGGACGAGAAGGCATTGAAATCCTCGAACCAGGCGATCTGGTCGGTGATCGTGGCTGGCTGGAGGGGGTCCACTCGTTCGTTGATGACGAGCGTTCCGCCAGTGGCCGAACGCAAGATCGGAAGGGAACGCCGGGCCAGATCCCGCCGGTGGTCGCTCCAGGTTCGGATGCGCTGCTCGGGTGCTGGAACGCCCTCCCGCGCGAACGCCTCCTTGACGTACTGCTTTAGCAGCTCGGTGGGCGTGAACATGAGCCACGACTGATTATGGGGCGGTCCGTTTGCATCCGCCGTTTCGACCAGATCCTGTTCCTCCTCCGAGAGGAACTGGAAGTCTACCTTCTGGCGGAGACGCCGGACCAGCGTCGTGGTCTTGCCGGTGCCGGGGGGACCAAGAATGGCGAGGCGGCTGTCGAGGGGAAGCCGAAAGATTTCGTCTTGGAACTGGTCCAGGATCGGCTGATCCCGCAGCTGCATGGCGGTAAGAACCGAACGCCGCAGACCTTCCACCACGTTGACGGCTTCGTCGTCATCCGCAAGTTGCCGCTCGAGGGCATCCAGATCGTCATCTGCGTACCCCGCCGCCGCGAGAAGCTCGCGAAGCGAAACAATAGTTAGAGGGCCGTGTCCCTCTGCCTGGAAAACAGTTGGCTGGGAGTCCCACATCCCGCCCGGGCACGTTGGCTTGAATACCGCTTTTTCGACCACTTCGAGGTCTACAGCTCCCGAGGGCAATCGGATGCGCGCGAAGTCTCCCACGGGCAATGCCGCAAGGCGTCCTTTCGGCCCAAGGTTGCTACACAGCTGCACACCGCCGCAGGTGACTGGCGTCGCACGGCAGATGTAGAGCGTCTCACGTCGATCGTTCTCATCTGCCACTACAACCCGAGCGATCGCGGGTTCATCCCTCAGGTGTCGATACGCAGACGCAAGTTCTCCTTGCACACGTCCGAGATTCTCGACCGCTCTCGAGGCAGTAAGCTCGTTGATCCCCGCGAACGCATCCACACCGGCGGGGCGCTGTCCGATTAGGGATGCCGCGGCGCTGACGATCTGCTCGAAGGTGCCGAGCGCATCTTCGGCCAAGTCCCGAAGTATTACCGACCGGTCGCTCTGTTCGTCCTCTTTAGCGCTTGTGGCCACATCGCTCCCCCGTGATCCCCGGGGAAGAGTTGAGCGGAAACAACAGATTGCCGCAAGCTGATATCGACCGATCTCTCACCCGCCACCTTCGTGCTGAGGCAAGGATCATCGGGATGAAGGACATCGGCGTTCTACGTCACACTCGTTCGATTCGCTCCACGGCCAGCAGATCGAAGCCATCCCGAACGCCGACGACATTCACGCGCATGCCCAGCAGGCGCCGTGCTTTCCATCCTGCGTCCAGCCGCCAGGTTCCTCCGCCCGCCACCTCCAGTACCAGTTCTCCGCGCTGCTCCAGCAGGATTCCGGTGATCTCGTGGCGTGTCCCCCGCGGCATTTCGCCTCCTCAGCAGCGATGGTCGCGCCATAGGGGCGGCCAGGTGAGTACCGTTGCGCACGATGATTGCCGCGCCAAGCCATGAAGGTGCGAGACTGCGGGTCCCACCGCACATAACCCGCAAGTTCGGCTGGATGTGATGCGGTTCGGCTCGGAGGCGGTTCGCCGACAACGGGACCGAGGCCGGATTTTGGAGCTTCGATCGCGTCCGCGGATGCGTGTGGCGCTCACCGTCCTCGACGGGTCGCTGGTCGTTCCGGGGGTATTTCGTCCGGCGTAGGGTCGGCCGGGGCCGGCTCACCGCAGCCGAGCTCGGTGTCGAGGCTGGCGAACGGAACCGTTGCTCGCGGAAACAGCACGAGACGGCTGCGCAGCTCCACGTGCAGAAGGCTGACGCGGGCGTCGCAGTAGTCGCTGCGCCTCGCGGCCGCCTGATCGAACACGAACGCCGTGGCGCGGCCATCGGCGAGCGCGACGACCTTCCAATAGCCGGACGGCACGCGCTGATAGGGGCCGCCGGTCGGAAGAGGCTTCATCATCCGCTCGAATAGCGGGCCCGTGTAGACGTAGACGGGCACCCCGAGCCGAGTTGCCAGCGCGCGCTCCCTGTCCTCCAGCCGAACCCAAGGCCCCTGGTTGAGCGCCGAACTCTGGGGCGTGATGTTCGACAGGATGTTCGTGTCCGCTGCATGCGGGGTGCCGGAGAAGGACGACAGGGGCGCTTGATGGCCTCGGTCGATGTGGAGCGCGCCACTGGCGCCATCGTACGCATCCGGGGTCAGGGTCTCGTCCGATGACAGCCAGGGATCACGCCGCCAGTCGCGATCGCCCGATACCCCGATGCCCTCCCTGGTGACGCGGTAGGCGACCCAGTCCGCGAGCTTGGTCAGGTCGTTGGACGAGAGGGTGTAGATCTCGCGAACGACGATGTCGTTCGTGGCGGGCGCCCCGATGGGACACCCCTGCAGGCAGTGGAACGTATGGAGCTCCGATGCGCGGCTTTGTGCAGCGGCCGCGAATGGAGTCGCGAGCCCGACCAAGAATGCCGCGGCACCGGCAATCCTGGCCGTCAGGCGCGATGTGCGGATCATGGTTGCGGATGTCACGCGCCGAACCTGTCACGGAAGCGTTCGTGGTTGCGGAGCGCCTCCGGCCTATAAGGTCCCTCGCCGCCCTGACGAGGGACGCTGGGCAGTTCGAACCGCTCCTCGACAGAAGGGTGCAGGGTGGCCGTTTCGATCGGCTGCCGCCGCTCGACCTTCCAGGTCAGCGCGCGCGTGAGCCATCGCAGGGGCGCGGGAGTACGGGCCCGGATGGTGTCCGCCATGCCAGCGACCTCGTCGTGCTGGAGCCCTGCGGCTGACGGGAAGAGCCGCAGCCGGCTGTCGTCGACCAAGAGCGGATGGGGGACCGAACGCGCCTCTTCGAGCATCCACTGCAGCGAGATGTCGGACAGCCTCGACTCCGACTCGGGGTAGCTGCCGCCGATGTCGGAATGGTTCCCGGCGAACCATAGCTGGATGAAGGGCTTGGCTTCGCCCTCGACTTCGGGCGGTCGCTCGACACCCTTTCCCCAGCCCCATTTCAGACGCGGGAAGTCGGCGCGGTTCTCGTCGATCGCTATGGCGTGGCGCGCGTAGAGGACCGACCGGCTGAGCAGCCGGTCGAAGTTGCGCCCGCTCCACTGCGCGAGATGCATGCTGGGCCACCGTCGTCCAGGAAGCGGAGGCCACATGATCTTGAGCGCCGTGCGCAGATAACCCCACAGCGTCCAGCCCCCGATGACGGCGGCGGCGGCAAGGAAGGACCATGTCCAGCGAATGCCGAACGCCCAGTGCGCGACCCCGGCGAGCGTCGCGGCGGCCGCGGCGACGAGCAGCGCCACTAGGGCGGCGAGGGCGATCCTGAGCGGCCCCTTGGCGCCCAGGGAGGCGACGGTGTCGAACACGCCGACGAAGTAGGGCGCCACGTTGGCCTCTCCGCCGGCATCCGAACCGAAGTCGTGCCGGAACCGACGGGCGAGCTCGTCCCGCTCCTCCTCGTACTTCGCGCGGTCGTGGCCGGCGCCGTGCTCGTAGACGCGGATCACCGCCCGCCCGGAGATCTCACGGACCCGTAGCCGGAATCGGGGTAGCTCACCTTCGGGCACCTTGGTGGGCACGCCGCAGAGCATGAGGACGTTGGCGATGCACCGTGCGGTGTAGGCGCCGCGGCTGAAGCCGAAGAGCCAGATCCGATCGCCCGGCGTGTAGTGGTTGACGATGAACTCGTAGCAGTCCGCGATGTTGGTGGTGATGCCGCGACCGGTCACCGAGGACAGCAGCTTAGTGATGCCGCGCCGGATGGAGGTGATGCCGGTGGCGCTGGTGTCCGTGCCGAGGCCGGGATCGTAGAACGCGACCTGCAGGCGGGGATCGATCTGGCTGTCAGGGCCGGGACGGGCGGCGCGGTACATCTTGTAGATGTTGCTGAGCCGCTGCTCGGGCCTGACGCCACCGTCCTGCCCGGTGCCATCGGAGAATATGACGATGTTCTTGGGCACGGTACTCCCCTTCGCCGTCACCGTATCCCATTTGTTCCTTACAGCATAGTGTGGCAGCGCATGGAGGGGCACGTCGACAGGACGAATACGCACGTGGTTTGGCCGGCGACACCGTCGGCTACTCCTGGGTAACTTCGCGGACGGTGAAGTAGTCTACTTCGTAGCTGGCGTTCGGCGAGGCGTTCCCGTTGTTCAGGTAGACGAGAGGCGAGAAGAAGGCCGCGTCTGCAGGCAGGCGAAAGACCGACGCCGCCGTCTTGCCGATGATCGCCTTCCTGTCCTGCCAGGCCCGATCAGAGAACGAGAGATTGGCTCCCCAGGGATAGAAGCCATAGGAGGTGCCGTTGGGGATCCGAACTCCCGCTGCGTTGAAGACGACGATGCCGAGATAGGCGCCCGTCCTGTCGGGGTCGCCGTCGCCTTGGCGGATGCCGAGTGCGATCTCGAACTTCTGGTCGTCCGAAACGATCGGATAACGTGCGGTGGACTGGAACGCCACGTTGCCGCCAGGGATGCTGTAGGCGACGCCGGATCGGCCACCGCGACTTGCTGCCCACCGCATAGGCGCAAGCCGCCCGACGAGCGCTTCCTCATAACCCTTGAGGCCCTTGTCGAACGCCTCGTTGTCAGAGCACGCCGAGTAGTCGGTGGCTGACCGCGTGAGGGAGCCGAGATCTCCGATGAGCCCGGCCTCGGCGGCGTGCAGGCAAAGTGACGGATCCGCCTGCGCCCCGCTGGAGGTGTCGCGGCACGCGACGTCGCGTTGCTCCGTCACCGCCCCGCAGCCGCTCGTGTTGTTCCAGCCGCGATCCTCCCAAGCACATCCCGAGATCTGCTCCGCCTCGTCTAGAACGTCCGGTTTTGGGCCGGTGCAGATGCCGTCGTCCGGTGCGGGAATGCCGTCGGAGCGCAGGCACTGGACGGCGCGCGTGCGGGTCGCCGGATCGGCGCAGGTCGACGACCAGGCTCCATAGTCGCCGGTCCGCCAGTCGAAGGTGCATCCGTCGCGGCGTTCGGCGAAGTCGGTGGTGGCTGGCTTCGGCAACCGGCAGCGCGCCTCCTCGGCCGGCTTGTCGTCTGTCATGCATGTGACCGCGCGCGAACGAGGCGCCCGATCCGTGCAGGCGGCGAATCCGGTCCATTGCCACGCCCCCTCGACCCAGCGGCCATCGTCCTCAACTGGCTGATCGGGGATATGTGTCGCGTTCGTGGGTTTCGCGACCACTCGCCGCATCACCACCACGTCGCCGGGGGACGACGATTGCGCCAACGCTCCTGGCGCGGGAGCGCAGGCGAGTGTTGCGATCAGGCTCGCCTTCCAGAGGTTCTGCGTGACGGGCATGTGTTCTGCTCCTCGTCGGCCCCGTTCAACTGGTCGGGACAGCATTGTGCTGGTTCTAGATTGTCGGTTCAGCCGGCCATCCAGCAGCCGGATGGGGACGTATTTCCTCGCCCGATCGCATTCCGTCGCGACGTGGGGAACGGAGACTGGGGGCGGTGCTCCTCACGCTCCCATATCGCGCGCTGGATGGTGCGCGGCATCACGGCCGTTCGCGTCTGGCGGTCCACTCACCCTGCGCGCCGCTCCGCGTGGATCGGGATCTGGACCAGGCGCCGCCCGGAGGTGGCGCATCGTGTGCGTCTTGGTTTTAGGATGGTGGGAGCGCTTTCGGCAAGCGTCTCAACGGACGTTTCCGCCTGCGCAAGTGTGGCATTGAGGGCGGAAAGGGGGAAACGCGATACGGTCTGAGGTCCGTCGTGCTTTCGCTAACTATACGCCAGCTATATGCGAAAGTCAGGAATCGCTCTCGAAACCCTACGCTAGGTGCGCCTAATCGCGTGTCCCTTGGGGCGCCCCGAAGGTCGGTGGCAGCCAGTGAAGGGGCATATCGATGAAGTTCCTTGTTACGGTCAGCGCAACTGCATTGTTCGCGTGGCCTCTCGCAGCTCAAGCACAATCGACTGCCGAAGATAAGGTGGCGGCAGAAGCCGTACCGCCCTCGGTGCTCACGGTCAGTGGGTCGGCGACACTCGCCTCTGATTACCGCTTCCGCGGCGTGTCCCAGTCCGATCAGGAGATGGCGGTTCAGGGCGGTCTGACGATCGCGCACGACAGCGGCTTCTACGTCGGTGCATGGGCTTCGAACCTCGCGGGCTGGGGCACCTTCGGTGGTGCCAACATGGAACTCGACCTGATCGGCGGCTTCAAGGCGCCGCTTTCCGATAACGCAACACTCGATATTGGCCTCACTTGGTACATGTATCCGGGCGGCGCCGACAAAACGGACTTCGCCGAGCCCTATGCCAAGCTGACCGGCACTACCGGGACTGCAACGCTGACGGCCGGTGTGGCGTACGCGCCCAAGCAGCAGGCGCTTGGACGCTGGTACGACACCGGCACCGAGGCGGCGGCAGGCATCTACAACAATCCCGGTGCCAAGGACGACAATATCTATCTCTGGGGTGATGCCGCAGTTGGCATCGCGGGCACGCGGATCACGGCGAAGGCGCATATCGGCCACAGCTGGGGCCAGGACGGACTCGGGCCGAATGCGACGGCGGTCGCCCCCACCGGCGAGTATTGGGACTGGTCACTTGGCGCCGACGTGACGTGGAGGAACCTCACCTTCAACGTGTCCTACGTCGACACCGACATCTCCGTGTCCGAGGCCAGCCGTCTGCGCCCGAGCTTCAGCAAGGGCCAGGACGGCACCGGCAACATCGCCGGGAGCACGGTCGTCATGTCCCTGACCGCAGCCTTCTGAGGGGGAGGACACGGATGCAGGATCTGCTCTGGATCGCGATCATGGCCGGATTGGTGGCGGCGACGCTCGCCTACGTCCGCCTGTGCGACAATGCGTGAGGTGACGCGATGACGCTCGACCTCTGGCTCGCAGCGCTGACGGCGCTTGGCCTTCTCGCCTATCTCGTGGCGGTGCTGATCCGCCCCGAACGCTTCTGAAGGGGGCGACATCATGACACTTCAGGGTTGGATCCTGATTCTTGGCTTTGTTGCCATCCTGCTCGCGCTGGCCAAGCCGGTCGGCGCGTGGCTGTTCGCACTTTACGAGGGGCGTCGTACGCCGCTGCACCTCGTGCTCGGGCCGTTCGAACGCGGCTTCTACAGGCTGTCCGGCATCGACCCGACGCAGGAACAGGGCTGGCGTCGCTATGCGGTGCACATGCTGCTGTTCAACGCCGCGTTGATGTTCTTCAGCTACGCGGTGCTACGGCTGCAGGCGTTCCTGCCGCTGAACCCGCAAGGCCTGGGGCCGGTGAGCGAGCATCTCTCGTTCAACACGGCCATCAGCTTCACCTCCAACACGAACTGGCAGAGCTATGGCGGCGAGGCGACCATGTCGAACCTCAGTCAGATGCTGGGGCTGACGATCCACAACTTCCTCTCGGCGGCGACAGGCATCGCGCTCGCTTTCGCCCTGTTCCGCGGCTTCGCGCGGCGAGAGGCGAAGACGGTGGGCAACTTCTGGGCCGACGTGACCCGCATCACGCTCTACCTGCTGCTGCCGCTCTGCGTCGCGCTCACGATCTTCTACATCGCCTCGGGCGTGCCGCAGACGCTGGGTGGCGTGGTCGACGTCACCACGCTTGAGGGCGCGCGCCAGTCGATCCTTCTCGGGCCGGTGGCCAGCCAGGAAGCGATCAAGATGCTCGGCACCAATGGTGGCGGCTTCTTCAATGCCAATTCCGCGCATCCGTTCGAGAATCCGACCGCGTTGACCAACTTGGTGCAGATGCTGTCGATCTTCGTGGTCGGCGTGGGGCTGACATGGTGCTTCGGCAAGGCGGTGGGCAACACGCGGCAGGGCTGGGCGATCCTGTCGGCGATGATGATCCTGTTCCTGGCCGGAACGACGATCACCTATTGGCAGGAAGCCGCCGGTAACCCGGTGCTCCACAGCCTCGGCGTGGAGGGCGGCAACATGGAGGGCAAGGAGGCCCGCTTCGGCATCGCCGCTTCCGCGCTGTTCGCTGTCATCACGACCGCCGCCTCGTGCGGCGCGGTCAATGCCATGCATGACAGCTTCACCGCGCTGGGCGGCATGATCCCGCTGTTCAACATGCAGCTGGGCGAGGTCGTGATCGGCGGCGTCGGCGCCGGCATCTACGGCTTCCTGCTGTTCGCCATCCTTGCGGTGTTCGTCGCCGGGCTCATGGTCGGGCGTACGCCGGAATATGTCGGCAAGAAGATCGAGGCGCGCGAGGTGAAGCTCGCGGTGCTCGCGATCGCCGTGCTGCCGCTCATCATCCTTGGCTTCACCGCCCTCTCGTCCGTTGCGGATCAGGGGCTTGCCGGCCCGCTCAACAAGGGGCCGCACGGCTTCAGCGAGATCCTGTACGCCTTTACCTCCGGCGTCGCGAACAACGGCTCGGCCTTCGCCGGCCTGACGGCCAACACGCCTTGGTACAACGGCCTCCTGGGTGTCGCGATGTGGCTCGGGCGCTTCTTCATCATCGTGCCGATGTTGGCCATCGCCGGCAGCCTGGCGGCCAAGAAGTACACGCCTGAGAGCGCAGGCTCGTTCCCGACGACAGGCGGCCTGTGGGTCGGCCTGCTGGTGGGCATCATCCTGATCCTGGGCGGTCTCACCTTCCTGCCGAGCCTCGCGCTTGGTCCTATCGCCGATCATCTCGCGATGATCCGCGGTCAACTTTTCTGATCGGGGGCGCCGACATGGCCCAGAAAACCCAAACACCATCCCGGACCAAGAGCCTGTTTACGGCCGACCTCGTCGTGCCCGCGATCAGGGCATCGTTCACCAAGCTCAACCCACGCGAGCTCGTCCGCAACCCCGTGATGTTCGTCACCGCCGTCGTGGCCGCGCTGATGACCGTCCTGCTCGTGATCGGGCAGGACGATCTCTCGACCGGCTTCAAGATGCAACTTGTCGTATGGCTGTGGCTGACTGTCCTATTCGGCACCTTCGCCGAGGCGCTTGCCGAAGGCCGGGGCAAGGCGCAGGCGGCATCACTGCGCGCCACCAAGGCGGAACTCACCGCCAAGCGGCTGAAGGGCGACGGGCGCCAGTACGACAATGTGGCCGCCAGCCAGCTCAAGATCGGCGACATTGTGCTGGTCGAGACCAATGATCTGATCCCGTCGGACGGTGAGGTGGTCTCCGGCGTGGCGTCGGTCAACGAGGCGGCGATCACCGGCGAAAGCGCGCCGGTAATCCGCGAGGCGGGTGGTGACCGTTCGGCTGTGACCGCCGGCACGCGCGTCATCTCGGACGAGATCCGCGTCAAGGTGACGGTGGAGCCCGGCAAGGGCTTCCTCGACCGCATGATCGCGCTGGTCGAGGGTGCCGAGCGCCAGAAGACGCCGAACGAGATCGCGCTTACCCTGCTGCTGGTAGGGCTCACGATCATCTTCCTGATCGCGGTCGGTACGATCCCAGGCTTCGCAAGCTATGCCGGCGGCAGCATTCACATCGCCATCCTGGCGGCGCTGCTCATCACGTTGATCCCGACCACGATCGCAGCCCTGCTGTCGGCGATCGGCATCGCAGGCATGGACCGGCTCGTACGCTTCAACGTGCTCGCGAAGTCCGGCCGTGCGGTCGAGGCGGCCGGCGATGTGGATGTGCTGCTGCTCGACAAGACCGGCACGATCACGATCGGGGACCGTCAGGCAAGCGAGTTCCGGCCGGTCGGCGGTGTCGCGCCCGAAGCGCTCGCGGAAGCCGCGCTGCTGGCTAGCCTCGCGGACGAGACGCCAGAAGGCCGCTCGATCGTGGTGCTGGCGCGTGACCGCTTCCTGGTGCCCACCGCCGTGCTGCCGGATGGTGCGGAAGTCATCCCCTTCACCGCCCAGACCCGCATCTCGGGCGTGAGGATTGGCGGCGCTCTAATCCAGAAGGGCGCGGTGGATTCGGTTCTCCGGGCCAATCCCGGCCTGGGCGAGACGGCGGGCGCGACCGAGCTTCGGCGGATCACCGACGAGATCGCGCGCGCCGGCGGTACTCCGCTGGCGGTCGCTCGGGACGGCCGGCTGCTCGGCGCGATCTTCCTCAAGGACGTGGTCAAGGCGGGCATCCGCGAGCGCTTCGGTGAGTTGCGGGCCATGGGTATTCGCACGGTGATGATCACCGGCGACAACCCGCTCACCGCCGCGGCCATCGCCGCCGAGGCGGGCGTGGACGACTTCCTCGCTCAGGCGACGCCGGAGGACAAGCTGGAGCTGATCCGCAAGGAACAGCAAGGCGGCAAGCTGGTCGCCATGTGCGGCGACGGCACCAACGACGCGCCGGCGCTGGCGCAGGCCGACGTCGGCGTTGCGATGAACACCGGCACCCAGGCAGCGCGCGAGGCGGGCAACATGGTCGACCTCGACAGCGATCCGACCAAGCTGATCGAGGTCGTCGGCCTCGGCAAGCAGCTGCTGATGACGCGCGGGGCGCTCACCACCTTCTCGGTGGCCAACGACGTGGCCAAGTATTTCGCCATCATCCCCGCCATGTTCGTGGCGCTCTATCCTGGGCTCGGGGTGCTCAACGTCATGGGACTGGCGACGCCGCAATCGGCGATTCTGAGCGCGATCATCTTCAATGCGCTCATCATCCCCCTCTTAGTGCCCCTAGCGCTGAAAGGCGTCGCGTACAGGCCGATGGGTGCCGGGCCGCTGCTGGCGCGCAATCTCGCCGTCTACGGCCTGGGAGGTCTCGTCGCGCCGTTCATCGGCATCAAGATCATCGACCTCGTGGTCGGCGGGCTCGGTCTCGCGTAAGGAGTGACAGTCATGGGCAAGGATTTTACTTCAGCACTGCGGCCCGCGATCGTCATGACGATCCTGTTCGCCGCTCTTCTCGGGATCGCCTATCCGCTGGCGATGACCGGCATCGGTCAGGCAATCTTCCCGAGCCAAGCCAATGGGAGCCTGGTGCGGGATGCCGGCGGCAAGGTGATCGGCTCGACGGTGGTCGGTCAGGCCTTCACGTCGGATCGATACTTTCAGACACGGCCCTCGGCCGCCGGGGAGGGCTATGACGGACTCGCCTCCTCTGGCTCGAACCTCGGCCCCACGTCGCAGGCGCTGGTCGACCGGGTCAAGCCGGACATCGAGAAGCGCCGCGCCGAAGGCGTCACCGGACCAGTGCCGGTCGACCTCGTCACCGCCAGTGGTTCCGGACTCGATCCCGACCTCTCGCCGGAAGCGGCCCTCGCACAGGCGCCGCGGATCGCGAAAGTGCGTAACCTGCCGGTCGAGCGCGTCCGTTCGCTCGTGACCGATCAGCTGGAGACGTCGGTGCTTGGCGCGCCGCATGTCAACGTGCTGGCCCTCAACCGCTCGCTAGACGCGCTCACGCGCTGATGGCGCTGTCCGGCGACGGCAGACCCGACCCTGACGCCCTCCTGCGCGCTGCCGCGCAGGAGGGCAGAGGCCGCCTCAAGATCTTCCTCGGCGCCGCCCCCGGCGTCGGAAAGACCTACGAGATGCTGTCGGACGGGGCTGCCCAGCGCCAAGAGGGGCGGGATGTCGTGGTCGGGGTCGTCGAAACTCACGGTCGTGTAGAGACTGAGGCGCTCGTTCGAGGTCACGAGCTGATTCCCCGCCGGGAAGTTCCCTACCAGGGTCGCATTCTCCACGAGATGGATCTCGACGCGTTGCTCGAACGGGCGCCTGAGCTGGTGCTGGTGGATGAGCTAGCCCATACCAACGCGCCGGGCAGCCGGCATCCCAAGCGTTACCAGGATGTCGAGGAGCTGCTCGCTGCCGGCATCGACGTCTACACCACTGTCAACATCCAGCACATCGAAAGCCTCAACGACGTCGTCGCCTCGTTCACGCGAGTCCGGGTACGTGAAACCGTGCCTGACGGCATCCTCGAAATGGCGGATATCGAGGTGGTCGATATCCCCCCCGACGAACTGATCGAGCGGCTGAAGGCCGGCAAGGTCTATCTCCCACGTGAAGCGACCCGCGCGCTCACCCACTTCTTTTCGAAGTCCAATCTTTCGGCACTCCGCGAACTGGCGCTGCGGCGGGCTGCTCAGGCGGTGGATGCCCAGATGCTCGAGCATGTCCGGGCACTGGGCGTGGGCGGCACCTGGGCCGCGAGCGAGCGGATCGTAGTCGCAGTCAGCGAGCTTCCGGGGGCCGATGGTCTGGTCCGCGCCGCGAAGCGGATCGCGGACGCGCTCCACGCGCCCTGGACGGCGGTCTACATCGAAACGCCTCGCGCGCAGACGTTCGGCGCGGGTGAGCATCGATCTCTCGCCGCGGTCATGAACCTTGCCACCCAGCTTGGCGGGGTGGTCGCCACGGTGCCCGCGACGTCGATCGTGGCAGGCCTCAAGGCGTACCTGACCGACGCACGCGCAACCCAGCTGATCGTGGGTAAGTCGCAACGGTCCCGCTGGTTCGAGCTGCGTCACGGTTCCGTCGTCGATCGTCTCGTACGCGAAACGCCGGGGGTAGCAGTCCACGTTCTGCCGCTTGAGTCTCCACCGCCACGGACTGGTGGCTTTCGCATCCACAATGCCTGGGGTTCGCGCAGCGGCTATGCATGGACTGCTGCGATGGTGGCGGGTGTCACAGCGATCGCCAGTGGCCTGTTCCACGTGCTCGATCTGGGCAATGTGGCCCTGCTCTACCTGCTGCCGGTCATGGCCGCCGCTACCTTGTTCGGGCTGCGAACCGGCCTGTTCGCAGGCCTCACGTCCAGCCTGGCCTATAACTTCTTCTTTCTGCCTCCCACGGGCACGCTGACGGTCAACAATCCCGAGAATGTGATCTCGATCCTGGTGCTGCTCGGCGTTGCTATCGCGACCAGTCAGCTGACCGCACGCGTCCGCGCCCAGGCCGATATGGCGTCATCGAGCGCGCGTACGAATGCGGCATTAGCCGGCTTCCTGAGGCGGCTCACTGGGATCGGCGATCCAATGGAGCTGGCACGCGCGATCTGCGAGGATATCGCGCGCCTCTTCGATCTGCGTGTGGTGCTGCTTGTCCCAAACGGCGGAGGTCTGTCGCTCCAGGCGGCCAGCCACCCGGGGTGCGACCTCGAGACGATGGAACTGGCAGCCGCACGATGGGCATTCGATACCAGCGCGCCGGCGGGCAGGGGATCGGGAACCCTGGCGTCGTCCGACTGGTATTTTCAACCGCTGCGCGCGGGCGACAGGACACAGGGCGTGCTTGGGCTGGCGAAGGAGGATGGGGGCGATCCGCTGCGGGCGGACCAGCTGCCGTTGCTGACGAGCCTTGTCGATCAGGCCGCACTGGTGATGGAGCGCTTCCGTCTCGAAGAGGAGATGCGCGATGTCGAGTCAGTCCGCACCCGTGACCGATTGCGACAGGCACTGTTGTCGTCGGTGAGCCACGACCTGCGCACGCCCCTGACCGCCGTGATCGCCGCGGCCGACCAGCTCGATCATGGCGCCACGCCAGATTTGATCGGAACGATCAAGGCCGAGTCCGCACGGCTCAACCGCTTCGTGTCCAACCTGCTCGACATGGCGCGTGTCGAGGCGGGCGCGCTGAAGCTCAACATCGAAGCCATCGATCTCAGCGACGCTGTCACAGGCGCGGCTCATGATGCGCGTCGCGCGCTGGAAGGCCATCCCGTACGGCTGGATGTCCCGCCGGATCTGCCGCTGGTGCGCGCCGACCCGCAGCTGCTTCATCACTGTCTTCTGAATCTGCTCGATAATGCCGGCCGCTACGGCGATCCCGGCACGGAGATCGTGATCGAAGGGCGTCACCTCTTCGGTCACATCCGCCTTGCCGTGCTGGACAATGGTCCCGGCTTGCCTCCGGGCCGCGAGGCGGAGGTCTTCGAGACCTTCCGCCGGTTCGAGGGATCGGACCGCGCGATCGGCGGAACCGGGCTCGGCCTCGCCATCGTCAAGGCGTTCGCGGAGGCCATGGGCATGTCGGTCGAAGCATCCAACCGCGAAGACGGCAGCGGCGCCTCGTTCGCGCTGATGTTCCCATCCCCCCTCATCGTGCGCGACGTCGCACAGGGAAGCGTTTGATCGGATGTCCGCCAAGGTTCTCGTGATCGACGATGATGCCGCCATCCGCCGGCTGCTACGCAACACGCTCGAACGCGCGGGCTACGCGGTCATCGAGGCTGTGAACGGACGGGATGCGCTTGGGCAGGCTGCCTCGCAGCATCCCGATGCCATTCTGCTCGACCTGGGTCTGCCGGACCGCGATGGCCTCAGTCTCATCCCGCTCCTGCGAACCGACAACGGCGTGCTCCTCGTGGTTTCGGCTCGCGAGGCCACCGACGAGAAGGTGAGCGCGCTCGATCTGGGAGCGGACGATTACGTTACCAAGCCCTTCGACACGGAAGAGCTGCTCGCCCGCCTTCGTGTCGCGCTTCGGCATCGGAGCATGTCGGAAACGGCGCCCAAGGTCATCCGGAAGGGCGACCTGAGCATCGACCTTGACCGTCGCGTGGTGTGCCGCGCTGGGGAGGAACTGCACCTCACCCGCAAGGAGAATGACGTGCTGGCGGTGCTTGCACGCCATGTCGGCAGGGTCGTCACCCATGAGCGGATCATCGCAGCCGCATGGGGCGCGGACGAGGATCCGCGCATCGAGTACCTCCGCATCGTGATCCGCAACCTGCGCCAGAAGCTGGAGGCACCCGGTCCGGTCGGCAGCGTCATCGCCAACGAGCTTGGGGTCGGGTACCGGCTCCGAGCGGATTAGGCGCGTGCGGTCTTCACGCGGGCGCATGCGAAAGTCGGACTAACAGTCGCGAGTCGGGAAGTCCGCATCGTTCCTCCCCGCTCCGAAGCCAGGTTCCGATACCAATGCCCGCGTTCTTTCGCCTGGGCTGTTCCCGACGGGGCAGCCCGGAACACCAAGCGAGGGCCATGATCTCTTCCGGAAGGAGGCGACGAGCCGGTCCGAATGAACATGGGTTGGAGTCGATCCGCGACACCCGGCGAAGCGCCTCTTCCGGGCGATCGCCTGCTCCATCGCTTGGCGGTATTGGCAGGCACTAGTTCGATGCGCGGGCGGGACACCGGGATGTGCGGCCTCCGGAAGCGGTGGTCCGGTAGCCGCGCTCGGGGCTGCTAGTGGCGCGTGCTGCGCGCCTTCTTTCCGCGCTCGCACGCCAGGGCCAGGAACTCACTCAAGCCTTCCGCAGGAGCGGTCTCCGCCCGGTATACCACGGTGCGGCCCACCTTCTCCGAGGACACGAGGCCCGCACGCTGGAGAACGGCGAGGTGCGCCGACATGGTGTTGGGGGTCGTGCCCACCGCCGCCGCGATGTCGCTCGATGCCATGCCTTCCGGAAGGGCTTCCACCAGACGGCGGAACGTGGCGAGCCTGGTCGCTTGGGACAGCGCGGACATCACCTGAAGGGCATGCATCTTTTCCACTCCTGATACTCTAGGTCCGCTCGGCGCCCCAAGCCAAGCGTCCTCGCTACAAAAGCGTTAGCGTGGCGCTAACACTACAATAATTCGCGAAGTGTTGTAATGTTCCGTCGGTGGTCCATATTGTGGTGTGCCGGCGGTCGTCGCCACTTCCGGCACACCTACATCGATGATGATGGAGTGAACCATGAACGCGATCACGGGAAGCATAGAGGCTTCACCTCAGACCGACCTGGACGTCGTCCATTCCGCGCCCGCCTGTGGGCAGTTCCCGGACCCGCTCGAAGCGGACGATGCCTCGGACGAGATCGTCGTCACCACGCGGCGTGCCATCGGGCGTGTCGCCCTCGTGGCGGCCGAGGTGGGAATGCGCTTCCAGCGCGAATCCGTTCCCTACGATCCCATGAGCTGGATGCTGGCGCCGCGCCGCGTGTTCGACGGAGCGGCCCCCGTCGACGCATGTCTCGACCGGGACGACTGCATGCGCGGCGTCCTGGTCCATGGCCTTGGGCTGGGACTGGATGTCGACCGCGCGGCGATCGACACGCTCATGTCATCCGATGACGATGACTTCGATGAGCATGAGTTCGGGCACCTGTACGATGGCCAGTTCGGCGGCGCCGGGCGCTCGAAGCGCGAACGGACGGGTCGTGGCACGCGCCTGCGCCTCTACACCGCGACGATCGCCGAGACCCGTGACAACGTCATGACCCAGGCCTTCCACGCTTCGGTCGCCCGCAACTCGGGCGAAATCCGCGCGCGCCTCGCGGGCCGCTTCGGTCCCGACCTTGCGGACGCAGCCGACATCCGCATCGGCGTGCACGCGGCGTCTCCCCTGGTGGTGGCTCTGGTGCCGGGAGCCGTAATCGAGATGATCCGCCAGATGGATCGCGATTGCGGCACCGTCGCCGCGCGCACCTTCGCCGTCGACATCCAGCAGTGCATCCAGGCGTAGTCGGACCAACCGCCTGACTATGCTCGCGGGCGAAGGGCGCGGCCGTTGCCGCGGCGCGCGAACAGGCTCTTCGATCCACCCCGACTGAACCTCCGCCTCACGGAGACCTTCATGGATACCCAGACCAAGGTCGGGCGCATTGACGCGCCCGCCGCCGGAGGCGTGCGCCTCCTTCATCCCCTGCGATTGCAGGAAGGGCCGACCGGCGAAGGATCCGGGCGGGGCCCGTACATCGGCGTCGCCGTCGATTGCGAGACGACGGGCCTCGACTGGAAGGCAGGCCGCATCATCGAACTGGCTCTTCGCCGCGTGCGCTACGATCGCGACGGCACCATCACGGACATCGATCGCGCGTACGAGTGGCGGGAGGATCCCGGCGAACCGCTGACCGAGGAGGTCTCGCGCCTCACCGGTCTCACCGACCAGGACCTGGCCGGCGAGGAGATCGACACGGATGCCGCCGTCCGGCTCCTCCGGTCCGCCTCGTTCGTGGTCGCCCACAATAGCGCCTTCGACAGGCGCTGGATCGAGGCGCGGCTGCCGGAGGCCGCCGGGCTTCGCTGGTGCTGCTCCATGGCCCAGGTGGATTGGCGCGGCCGTGGCTTCGACGGCAAGGCCCTGGGCTATCTGCTGGTGCAGAACGGCTTCTACTTCTGCGGCCACCGGGCGGCGAACGACGTCGACGCGATGATCGAGATGCTGCGCCACCGCGATGGCCGGGGCCGCACGGCCTTGGCGGAGATGATCGAGCGCGGCTCGGCGCCCTCCTGGGTCGTGCGGGCGAGCGGCGCGCACTTCGATCTGAAGGATGCGCTGCGCGCCCGCGGCTATCGTTGGTCAGCGGACCTGAAGGTCTGGGCAAAGGAGGTCGCGGACGACGACCTCGTGCCCGAGCAGCTCTGGCTCGCCGGCAACGTCTACTCCGCGGACGCGAAGGCTAAAGCGCTCTGTCCCGAACTCGTTCGCGTCACGCCGCGCACGCGCTTCCTCTGACCGGGCGTGAGCCCACCCAATCGAAACAGGAAGGATGACCATGAGCAGGAACAAGATCACGCGAGCCAATAAGCCCGTCTCGACTGCGCTCGCGATCCCGACCGCGGCGGAGCTCGTGCCGATCGTCGGATCGGAGCGGGCGCTGGCGAAGCTGCCTGGCACCGGCGGAGCGGTCGCGCGGGAGGATGGCACCGTGCTGGTCACCGGACGCGGCTACGCAACCCGCGACGGGGTCATCCCTGCGGCGGAGATCTACTTCGTCGATGGGCTGAGGCCGGCGGGGGAGGGTGTCTGGCTGGGCGAGGCCGACAAGGTCGCGTGGCGCGACGAGACGACCGGCTACGAGTGTATCATGCTGCGGGCCACCCGCGGCGGCTACCTGAGCGGTTACGTCGGCGTTCCGCGCGATCACCCGCTTTGGGGATGGGAGCACGGGGCAGTCGGGCCCGATCTCGGCGTCGAGGTGCACGGCGGGCTGACCTACTCGCGCATCTGCGAGGATGGACCCTCGCCGGAGCGCCGGCTGGTAGAGGAGGCCCGCCGGATCTGCCATGTGCCGACGCTGCCTAGCCAGTACGAACCGGTGATTCACGCGACGGGCCACCGTCCCGGCGACGTCCACGCATGGTGGTTCGGGTTCGACTGCAACCACGCCTACGATCTGGTGCCCGAAGCCGACCGTCAGCCGCAGCCGTTCCTCGGCGCGGAGGTGGGGGCCGAGTACCGCGACGACGCCTATGTCATCCAGGAGATCCTCAATCTTGCCGCGCAGTTGCGGGCGGTCGCCGACGGTGTGCCGGCGCCGCCACGCCAGGGACCGCCGCTGCCGCCCATCGGCCTCGATCCCCACGCGGGAGGCTGACCATGGATCCGAGCGACTGGCATTTCGGCGACCTTCCCTGGGGGTGGTGGCTCCGCGCCCGTGACGGCGTGCTGGAGGATCAGGACGGGCGGACATGGTGCACGGTTCGCGACGCCTTCTGGCACGGTGAACTCGCGATGCCTTCGAGCAACGTCGTCCGCGAGCAGGTCGAGCTGCTGCAGCGGGTTCTCACGGCGATCCATGGGCGCTGGCTCGGCGGGGCCGAGCGCCAGCAGGACCTGTTCGACGGGAGCATGGTGTTCTGGCGCTTCTATCCGTGCTGGCTCGCCTCGATCGGACTTATCGAGCCTCGTGCCCGGGGCACGGTCCTGGAGGCACCGCTCACGCCGAAGGGCAGATCGGTGATGCTGATGCTGCAGGCCACGCGCGATCCCGCGTGGGAGGCGCTGCCGATGTCGGAGGTGCTTGAGGCGGTCAGCGCCGCCGAGCGCGGGACCGCCGACGAGGCTCGCGAGCAGGCATTGCGGGACTTCGAGCGGAGCCTCGGCAGACGTCGTCATCTCTTCGCGCGCGAACAAGTCGGCCGATCGCATCTGGTCACCCTCACCGGCGTTGCCATTGATGCAAGGATGCCGACGCTGCGCGTCATGTGGTCGCAGGCGTTTGCGACGGAGCGGGCGCGCGACGATCTCTTCGCCTGGCTGGCCACCAGGGTGGACCGCTGGGACGACTGGGGGTTGCTTGCCTACCGGAAGGGTGCGGACGCTCTGACGAGGCACCTCTTCTCGCTCGTTCTCCTCGACGGATCCACCTCGTCATGATGGCGCGCGAACCAGCTGGTGATCGAACGCGCACGGCGTCGGTCGGGCCTGATCGCATCCACGAGCTGGCGAGGCGTCGGGCGTGCGACGAGGCGCTCGTGATCGATAGGCTTGTGGAAACACTGCGGCTTGCCTCGTTTCGCTCGTTCCTCGCCTCGACCGTGGTGTCCATGTCCGCCATCGTCCCCTCCGTATTGGACATGGTCGGATCGGACGTGCCTTCGGCCCTCCAGCGGATACGGCCGGGGCACCTGTGGCCGCGGAGCACGAGCCGCGCCGGTCGTTCTCCCGCTTCCTCCGCCTTGGGCAGGAAGGACTTGGTCTGGCCGATGCGGATCGGTGATGCGGTCATGGCGGATGGCATCCTCGCGTGGGTGGAGGCTGCGATCCTCGGATCCTCGCTCGACATCGTCCTGCGCGCCGGGGGGGTCGAGCTGGCGACCTACGCGGGGGTGGCGCGCCTCCAGGTCGACGACCGCCTACCGGACACGGTGCTCAGCGCATGCGAGGGGCGCCCGCTGGACCAGATCGTCGACCACCCGCTGCTCCGCGGACGTGGATACGTCGTGGATGGGGCCTATCAGGCTCGGGACGCGTCCGTGCTGACGTTCGACGTCGGTCGGCGGAGCCTGGAGATGCCGTGGCGCCCGTGACCTGCTGTTCCTGTAACCTCCACGTCCATTGCTGATCTTGCTCCACCGTCGAATTGACTTGCGGCTCACATGGGTTCGTGCTCAACTTTCCCTGTATGTTCTCATCAATCCCCAGCGCCGGATGTAGTTCATGACCCTACAGTCCTCCCGCGTCGCAGCAGACCCCTTCTTGCTCCGATTCGCCACGCCGCGGTCCGCCGACGCGGAGATGCCGGGACGCTATTCGCCCGATCTGGGTGTCTGGGTGATCGATCGTGACGGTGGAGAGGTTCCGATCATCGAGGTGGCCGGCGGCTCGCTGGTCGCGACCCAGAGCAAGACCATGACCCATGTGGAGGTCGACGACGACGACCCGGCCCGGTTCGGGTCGATGGAGACGGGCACCTCCACCAGGGTGCGTCAGGAAGCCGACGACGAGGATGCTTCGCTCTGCCTCCCCGAGCTGACGACCAAGACCGACGTCCAGCAGGAGCGGGACGACGAGACGGTGACGGCCTACTGGTGAGGATCGTCCCGGCTTGATCCTGATCGTCACCAACAAGCGAGACGTGACGACTGACTTCGTCGTCATGGAGATGCGCCGGCGGGGTCTTCCGTTCGTTCGGCTCAATACGGAGGATCTGCCGCAGCACCAGGTCGCGATGATCGATGGCGATCCGTCCGAGCTGACGCTCACGGGCGCCTGCGGTTCACTTCGTCTCTCCGATGTTACGGGCGCCTACTATCGTCGACCAGGCAGCTTCGAGGTCGCCGGCTCCGCTCCCGTCTCTGAATACGTGGTGGCCGAATGGTCCGCTGTGCTGCGCAGCCTCTGGAACGCGCTTGAGGGCCGCTGGCTGAACTCGCCCTTCTCGATCCTGCGAGCCGAGGACAAGCCGCGACAGCTCGCGGCCGCGCGTCGCGTCGGCCTGCGTATCCCTGGCACGCTGGTGACCAATGACTTTGCTCTGGCGCGCGATTTTCTGTCGGGCGGGCCCATGGTGGCGAAGCCACTCCGCCATGCGCTCATCGACGACGGTGAGGTTGGCAGCGTGATCTTCACCAATCGGGTTGAACGCCTCCACGACGCCGACGCCGAAGGGTTCGGACGAGCGCCCATGATCCTGCAGCGGGAGATCGTGAAACGCGCGGACGTCCGCGTCGTGGTGGTGGGCGGAGCGGTGTTCGCCACCCGGATACTCTCCCAGGCGTATGACGAGACGCAGGTGGACTGGCGGCGGGGCGTGCGTCAGGACCTCGACCACGAGCCCCTCGGACTGCCGCCCGACATAGTTTCAGGCTGCCTCGCCGTGACCCGAGATCTCGGTCTGCGCTTCGCCGCGATCGACCTCGTCGAGGACGGGCAGGGCGCCTTCTGGTTCTTGGAGGCCAATCCGAACGGTCAGTGGGCCTGGATCGAGCAGAAGACGGGCGCGCGGATCACGTCCGCGATTGTCGATGTCCTCGCGTCCAAGGCGCGGGTATGAACTGGCGTCGCCTCGTCGATCTCGTGTTTCCCTACATCGAGCCTCTTACGACCGCCGAGAAGATCGCGGAGGAGCAGCGGCTTCGACGGGACATCGCGGCCATCGAGGCCGCGGACTTCACCCGAAGCGACGAGCGGGCACTCGACGAGGCACAGAAGGTCTCCGCCACTGAAATCGAGCGCGTCCGCACCGCAGAAGGTAAGGCCACAACCTATCTGGCGGTGCTGGCAGCACTCGTACCGGTGATCATCACATTGCAGGCAGCCAACTGGGAGAAGAAGGCTGGTCCCGCGCCGGACGCTGCCCGCCTGTTCGTTCTGGCGGTGGCAACCGTCTATGTGGCGGCGGCCGGCTTTCACGCCTTCAAGACGCTCCAGGTTCAGGGCTTCCAGCGCGTCGGGGAGGCCGAGATCGCAGCGGCGTGGCAGTCCCAGAAGCCGCTGCGCAGGCTCACGCGCGGCACGCTGCTGGCAACGCGCCGGTCGAGGGATGCGGTCAACGCGAAGATCACCCGGATTCGGGTGACGCACGAGCATCTGCTTCGCGCATTCGGTACGTTCGTCCTGCTGCTGCTCCTCGATCCGCTGTTCTACGCCATGGGCTTCCGAAACGCGGCACCGGATGCACCAGCCGCCAAGAACGTCGTGGTGGAGCACCGACGGGTAGCGGCGCCGCCATCGACAGCGCCACCTCCTCCGTCGCAGCGGCAGTCACCAGCTGGATCCTTGGAGCGAACATCTGCTCGGCCGCAATCGGTCGGGGCCTCGCCGACTGTTGCGCGAAAGGTCGAATCTGCGGCGGATCAGGCGCAGGATTGTCCTGCTGGAGCCAAGGAGTGCTCGGGGCCGAGATAGTTCCGGCGGCGGCCTCACGACTGTCCTGGCTTTACCAAGAGGAGCATGGCGCGGGCTTACAAGACAGCATGTTGCTTGCCGGTGGCTGGCTGCCCGCAGCGCCCTGGCTGAGGCGGACGGCGCAGATCTACCCACGGTGCTTCTCGGCGAGCGAGATGATCGTTAACGGGCGATCTCTTTCAGCTCGTCAGACATCCCAGAACCGACGCAAAACCGGGCAATGACACCATAGGTTGTGCGAATGACAATGACAGGTTGTGCCAGCGTCTAAGTCATTGAAAAAGTGGTGGACGCACTAGGGCTCGAACCTAGGACCCGCTGATTAAGAGTCATTCATAGGCGCTCCACGCCATACCCCGCATCACCACGAAACCGATTGTCTTACAAGCATTTATTGGGCACTACGAGGCGTGGCCGGGGTTGGCCACGCTGACCCCGGCACCGTCTTAACCGTCTTAATTCCCGTCTTCGGACGGGTGGGAGCCGAGCCGATGTCTGACCTGATTGAGCTGACCGACAAATATCTGAAGGCCCTGCCGCCCCCGACCGGCGGCCAGACCGTGGTGCGCGATACGCTGCCCGGCTTCTTCGTCGTCGTGGGCAAGCGCACCAAGACCTTCACCGTGCAGTGCGACGTGAAGGATGACCTCGGGCGGCGGCGCACCAAGAAGGTCGCGCTGGGGCAGGTGGGCGACCTGACCGTTGCCCAGGCCCGCGCGAAGGCAAAGGCGACGCTGGGCGCGCTACAGGTTGCCGGCAAGTTCGAGGAGCGCCGGAAGGAATGGACGTTGGGCGAGGCATGGGACCACATGCGCGACTTCGACCTTCCGGCGAAGGGATCACGCCCCCGGACGGTTGACGGCTATGAAAAGACGATCCGCCGCCTCATGGGCGACTGGCTCAAGGTGCCGCTCCGTAAGTTCGCGGAGAAGCCGCATCTGGTGACGGAGCGCCACCGCACCATCACCCGCGACAACGGCCCCTATGCCGCTAACCACTTCGGGCGAGCGTTCCGGCGGCTATATAACTACGCGCAGGCGAAGCTCGACCGCACGTTGCCGGTCACGGCATGGTCGAAGGTCATCACCTTCAACCGCGAATATCGCCGCAACACGGGCATGGGTGATGGGGATCTTGGGCATTGGTTCACCCAGCTTGCGGACATCCCGAACGGGGTGCGCCGGGAATTTCACCTGTTCACGCTGCTGTCCGGGTCGCGCCCCGATGCGCTGAGCAGGGCGGAATGGCGGCATCTGGACGTGAAGCGGCGGGCACTGCACATCCCGGCTCCGAAGGGCGGGGAGGATCGCGCCTTCGACATCCCGCTGTCCCGGCCCATGCTGGCGTCGCTGGCGCGTGCCCGGCGGATCGGCAGCAAGCTGGCCCCGCGCCAGTCTGAGACGTTCATCTTCCCGGCCGCAAAGAGCAAGGCTGGCCATATCGTGGAATGGAAGGAAGATCGCGATGTGCTGGGCAAGTGGGGCGTGGACCTGCGCCAGTCCTATACTATTGCCGCCGAAACGCTGGACGTTTCGGAGCGCACTTTGAAGCGCCTGCTGAACCATGCGACGCAGGACGTGACGATGGGCTATGGTGATCGCGACCGCATGTGGCCCCGGCTGCTGGAAGAACAGGCGCGCATTTCGGCGCACCTGATGGCCTACGCCAAGCGCAGTTAGTCAGTTTTTACGCTGCACTACGTTTGGCCCCGTTAAAATGCTTGCCGCGCGCGACGTGGCGAACCATATTGTCATCGTCTGGTTGAGGTAGCGCGCAAGCGCAGGCCCATCGGGGGAACGACCCCCGGCCATGACCGGCGGGCACCACTACGCCCCCAGCCGCTCTGGAGGCCCTTCGCGGGCCGCGTGGACTTAGCGGGCCGACGGAACCAACTCAGCGGATGGCCGGAGCGCCAACGCTGATCCGTCGGAGCTTCTCATGACCGCTGCACTTGATGATTCATGGGGCCAGCTTGCCGAGCGGGTCGCGGGCATCGTGACACGCCATCTTGCTGACCTGCCGCCCCGCCGCGTGTCGCCGTGGTTCACCCCGGACGACGCCGCCGACTATCTCCGCCTGACCCGGCGGGGCCTCGAAGATATGCGCGCAAAGGGCACCGGCCCGCGCTTCCACAAGGTCAATGATCGCGTCGTGCGCTACCATGTGCGCGACCTTGACGCTTGGCTTCTGGGCGAGGGAGGCAAGCGTGGGCGTAGCTGAATACGAAATGCCCGCCCCGTGCAAGGGGGCGGGCGAGGGCGCTACTTACCGAGCCGCAGCCCCTTCATTTAGCGACCATCCTTGGCTCTGGGAAATCAGCAACGGGGACTACGAGACGCTATACTATGCGGCGCGGGAGGCCGTCCGTTTCGCGGAAGCCCTGTTCGATCTCGACCGCGAGTATGAGGATGGTCGGGACTTGGTCGGCCGCATTCAGGCCCGATGGGACGCTACCCCGGAAATGTTGCGCGCCTGCCTGCCGCCGATGATGAATGTGGCGGTGCGGCGCGAAGCTGAGCGGTTGCTGCTTTGGGAAAGCCAGATTGCCGAAGCACGGTTCCAGGCCGTGAAGGGGATGGTGGCCCATGGCTGACGCCTTGCCCAGCACCGACACGGTCGGGGCCGCGATGAACTATATCGGCACGGGGATGCGGCTGGTCGTATTGCGGCCGGACAGCAAGAAGCCGGTAAGCGAAAAGGGGTGGCAGAACGCTGAGCCAAAGGGCCGTGATTTTGAGGACGGCAAGAATATCGGTGTGCAGCTTGGCGCAAAGTCGGGCCATCTTGTTGACATTGATTTTGACTGTGCGGAAGCGCGCGCACTGTCCGGGCTGGGCTGCTTCTTCGCAGATCTGCCGGCATTCCGCCGGGCCAGCCTGTCGGCGGACGCCCCCGGCCATAGAATTGTGGTATGTGCGGATGCGCCCGATGCGGTGATGCAGTTCGCCTTCACCAAGAATCCCGAACAGGAAGCCATCGCGGACCTTGGGCTTACCAAGTCCGTGATTTTGGAATTGCGAGCGGGCAAGGGCTATACTGTGTTCCCGCCCTCGGTGATTGAGGGCGACCGGCTGGTCTGGAACCCACGGGTCAGCGCGGACGTGCCGACTATGGCATGGGAGGAATTGCGCCTTAAGGCGGGCATCCTTGCTTTCGCCGCGTTCGCCGCCGCCTGTTATCCCCCGGAAGGCGGGCGCGACAATTTCTGCCTCTCTCTGGCGGGCGCTCTTATTCATGCGGGCGTTGCCGCCGAAACGGCTGAGGATATTATCGCCGCCATTGTCGCGCTTAAGGGTGACAACCCGCGCGACCGGCGCGGCAAGGCCATCGCCACGGCTGAGAAGCGCGATGCCGGGGAGCCGGTAACGGGCCTGCCCGCATTTCTCGAAAATATCGGGATGCGGGCGTGTGAGAAGCGGCTGAGGGATTGGCTGGGGATGGCCGCCGCAGAGGCCGGGGAGCCGCTGCCCCCGGACGCCATCCTTATCGGCAGGCCCGATACCCATGCGGTCCTCGCGGAAATTGAGGAAATGCTGATCGCCAAGAGCGGGCGCGTATATCGGCGCGGCTCTGATCTTGTGCGCGTCAGCACCTTGGAAGAGCCGGTGCGCGACGGTGACGAGATTGTTCGCCACGCGGGGTTGGTAGAATTGCGTTCGGCCTCTCCGGCATGGCTCGCCATTGAGGCCAGCCGCGTAGGCAATTTCGCGCAGCGAAGCGGCAACAAGATCGTGCCCGTCGCGCCTCCGGCTGGCCTCATGGCCATGCTGGGGGCCGTTGCCGACGAAAGCCGCTTCCCGCCATTGCGGGGCCTCTCCATGACGCCGACGCTGCGCTGTGAGCAGCCGGGCTACGACCCGGAAAGCAGGTTGTTCCTCGCCTTCCCGCCGGGCATGTTCCCGCCCGGCAATATGACGCCGACGCAGGCAGAGGCGGAGGCCGCGCTGGTGCGGCTGGCGCATCCTCTCCGGGGCTTCCCCTTCGTCGCCGATGCCGACCGCTCAGTGGCGCTGTCCGGCATGATCGCTGCCGTAATCCGGGGGGAGATGCGGACCTGCCCTCTGCACCTCATTGACGCGCCCGCGCGCGGCACCGGCAAGACCAAGCTCGCTGAGATTATCGGCATCATGGGTACGGGCGTTCCGCCATCAGGCGTCACGCATAGCGATGACGGCGACGAGAACGAGAAGCGGCTGGTCGCCATTCTGCGGACGGGCGACCCGGTTATCCTGATTGACAATGTCTCGTCTGATTTAGAAGGCGACTTCCTGTGCGCCATGCTCACCAGCGAGACGGTGCAGGCGCGCATTCTCGGCCAGAGCGAACGGGTGCGGCTTTCTACGCGCGTGCTCACGCTGGCGACCGGCAACAACATCCGTATGCGCGGCGATATGGCGCGGCGGGCAGTTAGGTGCCGCCTGGACGCCCACATGGCCAATCCCGATGAGCGGAGCTTTGACTTTGACGCGGTCGCGGACGTGCGCGAGGCTCGCCCGGCGCTGGTTACCGATGCGCTCACGGTCGTCCGCGCATTTGTCGCGGCGGGGAAGCCTGCCACCGTGCCGCCCTTCGGCAGCTTTGAGGATTGGGACTTGGTGCGCGGCGCGCTGGTTTGGCTGGGCCACGCGGACCCGGCTGAGACGCGGGCAGCGGTAAAGGAAGATGACGCTGACGTAGAGGAGAAGGTTGAGCTTCTGCGGCTGCTTCACGAACATGTCGGCATTGGCGCGCGATTTACGATGGCGGAATTGGGATCGGCGTCTCGCCGCGAGGCACTGCGGACGGCGCTGGCTCGGATGCTTGATCGCGGCGTGTGGGATAGCAGGCGCGCGGGCAGGCTGCTGCGGCGGCACAAGGACGTGCCGTTTCTGGGGGTTACGCTCCGCGCCCGCCCGAACACGGCAAATGTGCAGGAATGGTGGCTGGCCGGGGAGCCGGAGGAAGCGTTGCTCGATTATCGGGGGGAGCCGGCATGTCCCTTCTAGCGCATCGTCCTGACACTATCCCGGGTTTTCCGGGTTTTCCGGGAACCGCACTAGCCCCAAGGAGCTTCGGCTTGTTTTCTGTTGTTGTTAACAACAACAAGAATAGCCGTAGTAGGAGTAGGGGTGGGCAGCATTCCCGGAAAACCCGGAAAACCCGGCGTCGCCCCCCGGTTTCCTCGCCCATCCCGCCTTCGTGTCAGCTAAAAAAGGGACCGCGACGGTCCTTTTCGGGCGCTCCCCCGGCCGTTTCCCCGGACCCGCTGACCAGCAATCAGCAGGTATCGCCACGCAAACCACTGGTTTTGCAGAAATCATCGAGCAGAAACCTCAGATTAGGACGGTAAAAAGGACGGCTCAGCACATGGAAATGCGCTATGGAACATAACATGAACATTGAAGCCAGCCCCCCGGCCACCGCCACCCTGCCGACGACGCGCGACGACCGCTACGGCACGGTGACGATCAACGCCCCCGGCCTCGCCATCATCAGCGACATGGCGAGGAACGGCTACCCTACCACCAGCATCGCCTCTGCCCTGGGCATGTCGCCGCGCATCCTGCGCGAATGCCGGAAGCGCCAGCCCGAAGTCGAGGAGGCATGGGCGACGGGCCTCGCGGGCCTCGAACAGGAGCTTGTGCATAGCCTGCTGGTTGCGGCCCGGAAGGGCGCGATTGCCGCCGCCATGTTCCTGCTCAAGACCCGCCACGGCTACCGGGAGACGGGCCAGACCGACGCCAGCCCCAAGGTCGCGGTGCAGATCAACCTGCCCGCCGCGATGGAGGCCAAGGCTTACGCGGCGATGGTCGAGGCGGAGGCCCGAATGGTGGGCGACGGGGGCAGCGATGGCGACGCCTAAGCTCACCACCCCGACGCCGTGGCAGGAACGGGTGCTGGCGGTGCCGAAGACCTGAACCTCGCCCTGCTGGGCGGGCGCGGCTCCGGCAAGACGACCGCGCTGGCGCTGCTCGTCCTGCGCCACTGCGTCCAGTACGAGGACAAGGCCCGCGTCCTGATCCTCCGGGCCACCTACAAGTCGCTGGCGAACCTGTGGGACGAGCTCGAAGCCCTGTTCCGCGACGCCTTCCCCGGCGGCATCACCAGCAACCGCGCCGATTTCGTGATCCGCTGCCCGAACGGCGCGGTCGTCACGCTGGGCAACCTGTCGTCGCAGAAGGACGTGGTGAAGTGGCAGGGGCAGGAAGCCAATCTGCTGGCCGTCGATGAGATCACCAACTTCACGACCCTGCGCCACATCAACATGCTGCGCGCCAACCTGCGCGGCCCGGCGGGCATCCCCACCCGCATGATCGTGCTGGGCAACCCCGGCGGGCCGCTGCACGCCACCATCGCCCGGATGCACGTGCATGGTCGGGTGCCGTGGAAGCCCTACGAGCTTCCCGATGGCTCCCGCTGGGTATATGCCCCCTCCACCTACATCGACAATCCGACCATCGACACGGAGCGTTACGCCCGGTCGATCATCGCGTCGGCAGGCGGCGACCGCGCGCTGGCGTCGGCGTGGTTGGAGAACAACTGGAACGACCTTGCCGGGGCGTTCTTCGCGGACGTGTTCGGCGACCATCTCATCATTCCCGACGATCCCGGTTTCCGGGTGCCGAAGGGCAAGGGCCACGGCTGGTATAGCTGCGTCGCGCTCGATTGGGGCTGGTCCGCGCCGACCGCCGCCGTGCTGGCCGTCCATGCCCGGCGTCCGGGTCTTATTGGACCCGGAGGGCGGGTATTCCCGCAGGGATCGTGGATCATCGTGGACGAAGTGCATAGCGCCCGCTCCGACGACCCCTCGCTGGGCAAGAGCTGGCCGCCGCAGATGGTGGCGGAGGAAGTGCTGGCGGCTTGCGAGCGGTGGGGCATCCGCCCGCATGGCGTGGGCGACGACGCGCGGGGATTGCAGAACGACACGCTGCTCGAACAGCTTGGACGGCACGGCCTGCACCTGACCAAGCCCACCAAGGATCGCATTTCCGGCTGGGTGAAGGTGAAGTCCCTCATGGCCGCCGCCCGCGACGGCGACCCGGACACGCCCGGCCTGTGGATGTCCGAGCGGTGCCGCTTCGGGCTGGAAACCCTGCCGCTGCTGCCCCGCGACGATGTGCGGATGGAGGACGTGGACACGTCGGCCAACGACCACTTCGCCGATGCCGTCCGCTACCTCGTCAACTCCGCCCCCCGGATTGTCACGTCTGGCCGCGTCATCGGCCATTACTATTGAGAAGGAGACTACCCCATGCCGACCCCTCTGGACGAAAGCACCCCTGTTCGCGGTGACGTGCCGCTGTCGATGCACCCCGACGCCCTGCTGAACGTCAGCGACACCCTCAACCGTCCCGACACCCTGGGCATTCCCGCCCTGTCCGCCGCGCGTGAGGCCCTGCGGCTCTGCTACGACTGCTATGGGCGGCTGAATGACGCGGAGCGGGACTTGCAGGCCGTTGCGGAGCCTGCCTTGCGCCGCCAGTATCCCGCCGACCGGGGCGGGCACACGGAAGTCAGCGGCAACGTCCGCATGGTCAACGGCAAGCCGACCCGCATCGTGGACGCGGAAGAGTTCGTCACCGCCGCTGAACAGGCGCTGGCCCGCGTCTCCCCGGCGGTTGACCGTCGCATGGCGGAGTTGAAGGGCTACCGCGACACGCTGGCGCAGCGGGTAGCGACCGCGCTGGACGTGCCCGCCCGCAAGTCGCCGGAAGGGCTGGCACTGGCCTCCGAAGTCCGGGCGCACATCAAGGCGATGAAGCAGCCCGCCGCGCGGGGCAAGTTCGTGCTGGACGCGGTGGAGGCGGGCGACTTGCCCACCGTCGCCGCCGTGCTGCACGCCCCGGCCTTCCTCTCCGGGCTTGATGTGGGCACCCATGCCCTTGTCCGCTCGCGGGCGGCGGCGCGCTTCGCGCCGGTGGATAGTGCCCAGCTTGACGCCGCCGAAGTCGCCATCGCTCAGGTCGCGGCGGCGGGCAGTGCGACCACCCGGCGCTTCGGTGCCGTGCTGGCGCTGCGGACCACCCCCGCCGTGAAGGCCGCGAAGTCGGTGAAGGCGCTGGCCGGGGCGGGCGCGTGACGCTCTCCGTCGCCGCCGCCAATCGCATTGCCCGCGCCGCTGCCGCACGTCGCCAGCGCGACGAAGCCCGCCGCCTCGCGGCGCTGGCCGTGCGCGGGGCCTACGACCCGCCCCGCTGGGTGCTGGACCGGCTCACGTCCGGCGACAGGATGGAATACGAGGCCGCGCGCGACGAGGCGCGGAAGGGCAACGTGTGACCAAGCCCAAGCCATACAAACTCGGCCCCAAGCATCCGGGCCGGAGCCGGTTAGCCGGGGGTCATTCGCCAGATACTCAGGTTCGGCCCTGTATCACCTGCGGCAAGCCCTTCCCCAGCGAAGGGCCGCACAACCGCATGTGCCACGATTGTCGCTACTACCGGGACACCAATCCCTACGAGCCATAATCTGCGGCCCCTCTCAAGAAGTGTGTTGCCGAAATAACACACCATTGGGCAACTGGAAGTCTCCAGAAAAGGAGACAACCCCATGCCCACCAATCCCCGCCCCGACCGGCTGCACAATCGCCCGCATGGTTGGGGCCGCATCCTCGTGCTGGACACCCCGGCCAATTATAGCCCCGACCAAGCTGACGCCCATGCCCGGCTGATGACTGCACTGCGCGCGGGCGATGCCCCCGACGAAGCGGACGTTCGCCTTCTCCGGGCCGATTGGGATGGGCACCTAGAGGGCCTCTCGCAGCGCGCGGAAGCGTGGCGGTGGGGAGCATGACAGTGGCCGCTGGGATAGCGGTGCGCGTCCTGACCTTCCTGTTGGTCGTCCTGTTGGTCGTCCTGTTCGCCTTAATGCTGGACATGCGCCACGACCGGACCGGTAGGGAGGATTGAGGAGAGGCGCTAGGTTGGGGACTCATTTGATCCACTCGGCGATGGTGGCGACCAGTGCGATGGCGGCGAGGTAATTGGTGGCATATCGGTCATATCGCGTGGCGATGCGGCGCCAGTTCTTGAGCCTGCAGAAGAGGCGCTCGATAACATTCCTGCGGCGATAGATGCGCCTGTTCAGCGGGTAGGGCGTGCGGCGTGAGGCAGTGGACGGAATCACGGCCTTGATGCGCCGCTCGGCGAGCCAGCGGCGCAGGCTGTTGGCGTCATAGGCTTTGTCGCCGATCAGGCGTCGGGCCGGAGCGGTGACGCTTAGCAGCGGCACCGCCATGCTGATGTCGGCGACATTGCCGGGTGTCAGGGCGATGGCAACCGGTCGGCCGCGATCATCGGCCAGGCAGTGGACCTTGCAGGTCCGCCCACCGCGCGAGCGGCCGATCGCTTCCTGCCACTCCCCCTTTTTGAGCCCGCTGCCGAGCGGTGCGCCTTCACATGCGTGCTGTCGATCGACAGTTCGTCCGGCACCGGCCCGGCACCAGCGATCTTCTCGAACAAGCGCTGCCAGATGCCGCGCGATGCCCACCGGTTGTAGCGATTGTAGATGGTGGTCGGCGGCCCATATGCAGCCGGAACATCGCGCCACCGGCAGCCTGTCTTGAGCACATGCAGGATGCCAGAGATCACCGTCCGATCGTCGACCCGAGGCTTGCCCGGGCGCCCATGCGGAAGATGTGGCTCGATCGCCGCCCACGCCTCATCCGACAACCAAAACAAATGCCGTGCCATCGCCGCTCCTGCTCGAACCTATCGCAGGCAGATATTTACCAGAAAGTATCAACAACTTGTATGGGTTCTCAACCTAGTGCTGCGGCTGGAACAGGAAGAACACGCCGACCGAGTGCGCCAGCGCCAGAAGCGCGCGAGGATGCGGCCTTGCTTGATATGCCGGATATACTGGCTCGCCTTTGCCGCCCTCTCGTTGTTTGCGGCCGAGCCGCTGGGGGGAGGGGCCTCCGTCGAGGCAGGCGAAGTGTGGCGGTGGGGAGGGTGAAATGAAGCAGGCACTGGTGACAACGGCTATGATGCTGCTGGGCGGCTGCTCCATGCGCCCGGACGGTCTGAACTGGCTCCCGCCCGAAGCCCACGGGTCGCAACCGGACTTGCCCGTTGCGGGCGGCGGGACGGCCGACCGGCTGCTGATCGTCCGTGATGGGCGGACGGTGGCGAGCGTGCCCACCGAGCCGGGGCGCGGGGGCGTGGTGTATTTGCCACCGAAGTAGGGAACAGCCGAAAGGCTCGGAAGCGCAAGCGTGAAAAATATTTGCTCACCCCTTGAAGAGCGAGCTTCTGTTCCTACTTTGTGCTCGTCCCCGGAATTGGCCGACGGATACGATCGTTGCAACGTGCAACCCGCCATATGATGGCCGCGATTACGGCTGTGCCGTAGCCGAGCCACCCGGCGAGTTCGATACTCGGGTCATTGAGCATAGCTCGGACCTCCTCGATCATACTATACCACTTAGCGTTTCAGACCCGCACCGAAGAGCGGCTCTACTCGGGGCCTAACAGGGGTGGATTGTGGTGTGCGTCCGGGGGCATCCAGTTAATTCTGGGGTTTCGGGTCAAGACTGGCCCCCGGACTCTGCTAATGCTACGACTGGCGTATGAAGACGCCTAGTTGGTTCCGCGTCCGCGGATACTCTCACTTTGACGTGCCAGTGAAAGTCGCTTTTGCGGAAGGCTTATGCCCGGAGCAGGTGATCCGGCACCCTTGGTCGCCTCTGATCCACTACATAAAGACTGAGAAGCGCTACAAGGCGAGGGAACGCAAGACTGTCCCCAAGGAGCGGCCCATCATGTTCGCATCCCATCGGGATGCCTGCATTCTCAGCAAATACTCAGCGGAGCTAGTTGCGCTGCTTGACCGATGGTATCGAGACAATTCGCTGGACGAGACTGTGATCGCCTATCGCTCACTCGGACTCTCCAACTATCACTTTGCCCGACGTGTTCAGGACTATGTGCGCTCCCAACCATCACTGACGGTCATGTGCTTCGACGTGACGGGTTTCTTTGACAATCTCGACCACGGCCGGTTGAAGGAGCGTCTCCGGTGGATATTGGGCGGCGGCGAGATTCCGGGGGACTGGTACGCCATCCTCAAGGCGATTACCTGCTATCATTACGTCAACCTGGACGACCTTAAGAAACACGATCACTTGGCCCAGCGCATCAAGGAGCGAGGGCACCATCCGCTTGCCACCATCGGGCAAATCAAGGCCCTTGGCGTGCCGATCAACAAGAACCCCAACAAGGTCGGCATCCCGCAGGGGACGCCCATCAGCGCCAGCTTCTCGAACCTGTACATGACCGCGCTGGACATGGAGCTTGCAGTGGAGGCGACGAAACGGGGCGCGCTATATCAACGCTACTCCGACGACATCCTGATCGCCTGTCATCCGACATCCGCAAATACCCTTGAGAAACTGGTCGAAGATAGGCTGCTCGCGTGGGGGCTTGCGCTACAGAAGGCGAAGACGGAGCGGGTGACGTTAGCGGGCGCCAGCACGTTGACCTTTCAATATTTAGGCTATCAGTTGGGGCACGTCGAAGCGAAACTACGGCTCAAGTCGCTATCGCGCCAGTGGCGGACGGTGAAGCGAGCACTCAAGAAAACGGAGCGTGTCGGCTCGAGCGCAGTAGCGGCTGGGAAGGCGAAGCAGATTTACACGCGCAAGCTCAACGTCCGCTTCACCGACGCGGGACCGCGCAATTTTCTGGCCTACGCGGATCGCTCAGCCGATACCCTGGAATCAGGATCGCTGCGTAAGCAGGTGAAGCGGCTGCGGCGGCACGTGCAGGGGGAGATTGCTCGGTTGAAGGGCAAGCCTCCGAAAAAACCTTGAGGCCCTGCAACCGTCTTAATTCCCGTCTTTCTAGGACGGTGGCCCCTCCGGGTCTGCACTAAGTCGTTGAAAAGATTGGTGGACGCACTAGGGCTCGAACCTAGGACCCGCTGATTAAGAGCCGAAATCAGAGGGTCCTTGCGCTTCCGCATGGGTCCAAAAGCGGCAGAACTCTGCGATTCATAGTCCGTATTGTTCTTGAAATGTTCGCCAGTATTCACTACAAAAAGCTACCTAAGGTAGCAGGGACATATGGCGAACAAAGTTGGTTTGACGGATGCTCGAATCGCAGGTTTGAAAGCGCCTGCAAGCGGGCAAATTGAGGTCGCTGATGGCATCGTGACCGGTCTGCGGCTCCGAATGGGAGCGAGCGGCACCAAAACTTATATCTTGCGTAAGCGCGTTCAAGGTAAATGGTTGAACGTGACTATCGGGCGGCATGGCCCGAATTTCACTCTTGCACACGCCCGTCGGAAGGCGCGGGACCTGCTCGTCGACGTTGAGCAAGGCAAAAGCATCGCCAGAAAGCCGGGAGCGAAGAGGAAGGGATCGAAGGGTGTCGGCACCGTCGCCGAGCTATACGAGACATATCTGGCTCAACAGATCGTCGGCAAAAAGCGGAGCGCGAATGAGTTCGACCGGGTTTTCCGCAAGTACATCGAACCTGAGCTAGGCGACCGCCTCGCCGATTCGATCACCCGAAGCGACGTCAGCCGCTTCGTAGAGAAGATCGCATTTGAGCGGGGCAAGGAAACCCTGACGATGGCTCGCATCGTTTATCGGCACCTTTCGACGTTTTACTCATGGGCGCTCACCAGACTTGAACATTTGCCAGCCAATCCGTGCCGGGACGCCTGGCGCCCAAAAAGGAGCGAGCCTCGCGACCGGGTGCTCAGCGATCGAGAGGTCGCTGCACTGTGGCAAGCCGCCGTCGAGGATGGCTATCCGTTTGGTCATCTTGTGCAGATGTTGATTCTCACAGCCCAGCGCCGGGGAGAGGTGCTCGACGCCACTTGCGACGAGTTCGACTTCAAGGGGAAAGTTTGGACTGTACCAGGAGATAGAGCGAAAAACGGCAAGGCAAATTTGGTGCCTTTATCCGCACAGGCCCTCGAGGTCGTCACCGACATCTTCGCGGCCGCCGGGGTCGCGCCTGAAGACGCTCACAAGCAATCCCAAATTCTATTGGCATCCAAGGTGACCAGCACAAACAGTGTCAGTGGGCTGTCAAAGGCCTGGAAGCGGATAAGGGCAAGCGTGGACGAGAAACTCGGCTATGAAGCCGCTCATTTTACCATGCATGACATTCGCCGGACGGTGGCGACCGGACTGCAGAGGATTGGAATACCGCTGGTCGTTTCAGAGGCCGTTCTCAATCATCAGTCCGGCTCGGCAATGGCTGGTGTCGCCGGGGTTTATCATCGGCATCAGTACACGAATGAAAAACGCGAAGCTCTCGCACTGTGGGGCAGGGAGGTCCTACTGATCGTCGCGAAATATCCGCCGCAGGATAGTCAGGAAGAATGACTCTCCACCCCGAGCCAGTCGGCGCGTATCCGATCCATGCCCGCGACAACGCCTTCAACGGTCACTGTATATCCAATGAAGTCCTCACGAACATCATCGCCTTCGATAATCCAGACATCGTCAGAAGTGGTAGTCAGGATCATTCCGCGTCTGCCACCGCTTAGCGTTCCTGACACTCGTATCCGACCCGCGCTCACAACGTCCCCCGTTCAAAAACGCCAATGGCGCAGCACTTCGCGCACATAGGCCGGCGTCTCGCCATTGCGAGGAATACCGCCTGCGCGCTCGACGGCTCCTGGACCTGCGTTGTAGGCAGCGAGGGCCAGATGAACCACCCCGAACTTGTCCAGCATCTGGCGTAGGTATCGGGCCGCACCCAAGATGTTCGCCTTGGGATCGAAGCGATTTGAAACGCCAAGGTCCCGCGCTGTCCCTGGCATCAATTGGCCCAAACCTGCGGCGCCAGCCTTGCTGACGGCCATGGGATTATATCGTGATTCCGTCCATACAAGAGCGTCGAGAAGGCCGCTTGGTAGCGAGTATTGAGCCTCAGCAGCGTAAACATGAGGAAGGTAGCTTGCCCGACGGAAGCCCGATGGCGCGCTGTCTTGGGGCTTTGGATATCGATAGGGCAGATAGGTTCGACCCGCATCGGTAGCCGGCGGCTCGGACGAGGCCGTTGGAGGCTTTCTCCAAATGCCATGTTCGACGAGACGAAAGCCATCGGTTCCTTCTGCAACGCGGAAGCCGTCGGTCGTCAACTCCGAGGCAACGGTCATCTGAGGGGGCTCCATCTCCTGCGCGTGAGCGGAGAGGACGGACCCAAATCCTGTCGTTGCCCCTGCAACTACTGCCCATTTCAGTTTCATTCCCGAATCCTTTGGTGGTCGAATCGGGAAAGAACATATATAGAACATCCGATGTAGGAAAATGAAACGTCAGCGACGCAGAGCGGAGGCTGCGCGGGTGGAGGCACGTTACGATGGAGATGCCCCCATGCACCAACACCGATCATCCCAATTCCAAGGTCTGCAACTGGAAAACCGCGCGCGCAAGATAGTTGAGCAGCTGGGCGGTGCCTGGTCGCGTTCGCGCGGAATGTGCTGTTGCCCAGCCCACGACGACCGCACTCCTTCGCTAAGCATCACACTCGGAAAGCGCGCAATCCTTGTTCATTGCTTTGCCGGCTGCACGAACGAGGCGGTGATAGAAGCTATGGCTGGGCTCGGAATACGAATTGCGGACCTGTTCGATGGCACGAGTGGTCCGATCGTGGCCGAACCGCGCGAGGAAGTCGCCAATCGCAATGCGCTGAGGCTCTGGCGTGAGGCGTCGACCATCGCTGGCAGCCCCGCCGAAAAGTACCTCGTGTCCAGAGGCATCACGATTTCTTCGCCGGAGCTGCGTTTCCACCCGCATATGCCGCTGGGGCCAAAGGGTGCTGTCCGGTTTCTACCCGCGATGGTGGCGGCCGTGCGCAATGATGCCGGAATTCTGGCGCTGCACCGCTCCTTCCTTGACCTCGACAAAACCAGCGTGGCTTCTTTCGATCAGCCCAGGCGTGCGTTAGGCAGCCCCGGTTCTGGCGCGGTGCGTTTCGCGTACCCCAATGGGGGACGCCTTGGCTGTCAATCGGCGTCCAAACGGGACCCCCGATCGGCGCGCAAAAGGGACCCCCTCTCAAGGATGGGGCGACGGTCGAGGAACGCTCCTTGCGCTGCGCGCGGCGTAGGGAGGGCGGAGCCCGACCGGAGACGCGCGCAGCGCAAAGCATCTTAATCCCGGCATGCGGTGGGATCAGTTGCGGTTCTTGAAGCGCCAGCTGTCGTTGCCGGTCTCGATGATGTCGCAATGATGAGTGACGCGATCGAGGAGCGCGGTGGTCATCTTGGGATCGCCGAACACGGTGGGCCATTCCCCGAACGCCAGATTGGTGGTGATGACGACGCTGGTTTGCTCATAAAGTTTGCTGACCAGATGGAATAGCAACTGCCCGCCTGAGCGGGCGAACGGCAGATAGCCAAGCTCGTCCAGAACGACGAGATCGAGCCGGGAGAGCTGGGCGGCAAGCGCGCCACTCTTGCCGATCCGGGCCTCTTCTTCGAGGCGGGTCACCAGATCCACGGTGTTGAAGTAACGCCCCCGCGCCCCGGCGCGGACGACATTGGCGGTGATGGCGATGGCCAGATGGGTTTTGCCGGTGCCTGTGCCGCCGACCAGGACGACATTGCGCCGTGCAGGCAGGAACGCGCCGCTGTGTAGCGAACGGACCAGCGCCTCGTTGATCGGCGTCCCCTCGAAGTGGAAGGCATCGATGTCCTTCACCACCGGCAGCTTGGCGGCTGCCATCCGGTATCGGATCGAGGCTGCGTGGCGATGGGTTGCCTCCGCGCGCAGCAGATCGGTCAGTATCTCCATCGTCGTGCGCTGCCGCTGAAGGCCGGTGGTGACGGCCTCATCGAACGCGCCGGCCATCCCCTTGAGACCGAGCCCGCGCATCGCGTCGATCATGTCATGCCGCTGCATGGAAGTTCCTCAGTTGGTCGTAACGGGCACAGTCTGCGATCGGCGGATGCCGCAGGGCGTTGTCCTCCGAAGTGACGATCGTCAGCGGTCGCGGCGGTTCGCGGCGCCGCGCCAGGATATTGAGGATCAGATCATCGCTCGCCGTGCCGGTCGCCAGCGCCTCCCGCACGGCGGCCTCGACGAGTTCCAGACCGTCGGTCAGCACGGCCGCCAGCACGCGCACGAACCGCCGATCGGCATCATCGCCATTGCCCAGCTTGCGGCGCAACCGAGCCAGTGCTGGCGGCAGCTCCCAGTCCTGGAAAGGGGCGCCGTTGCGCAAAGCGCCGGGCTTGCGGGCCAGCACCGGCAGATAGTGCCAGGGATCATAGATCGTGCGGTTACGCCCGAAGAAGCGGGGATGTTCGGCAACGACCTCATCATCGCATCGGACGACAATGCGGTCGGCATAGGCCCGGACCTGCACCGTGCGTCGTGCCACCGTCGAGAGAACCGAGTATCGGTTGCGATCGAAGCTGATCAGGCAGGTGCCCGACACGCCATGCTCGCTCTCGTTGAAGCCGTCGAACGGCCCCAGCATCGGTTGCAATGCGGGGCGTTCCATCTCCAGCATCTGCGCCACGGTCTGTTCGCCCTGTTCAGGATGCGCCTGCCGTTCGGCCCAGCGCCGGCACTCGGCTTCCAGCCAGCCATTGAGCTCCTCAAGGCTGGCGAACCGCAAACGGGGCTGGAAGAAGCGCCCTCGGATCGTCTGCACCTGGTTCTCGACCTGGCCCTTCTCCCAGCCCGCCGCCGGCGAGCAGGCCGTGGGCTCGACCATATAATGGTCGGCCATGATCAGGAACCGCCGGTTGAACACCCGCTCCTTGCCGGTGAACACGCTCGTCACCGCCGTCTTCATATTATCGTAGATGCCGCGCTTGGGCACGCCACCGAAAAAGGCAAAGCCGCGCGCATGCGCGTCAAACAGCATCTCCTGGCTCTCGCGGGGATAGGCCCGGACATACACCGCCCGCGATGCGCACAGCCGCATATGCGCGACCTTCACCCGCATCGGCTTGCCGTCGATCTCGACATCCTCGTGGCTCCAGTCGAACTGGTAGGCCTCGCCGGGCTGGAACAGCATCGGAATAAAGGCCGTCGTCCCATCGCCGACATTCCTGCGCCGCTCGACCTTCCACCGTGCCGCATAGCGACGCACGGCATCGTAGGAGCCTTCGAAACCCTCACGCACCAAAAGGTCGTGGATACGGGTCATCCGAAGCCGGTCACGTCGGCCCAGCAACTCATTCTCTTCCAGCAGCACATCAAGACGATCCTGAAACGGACCGATCCGCGGTAGCGGCTGAACCTTGCGTCGATAATCAAATGCGCCTTCCGGCGCCCGGATCGCCTTGCGGATCACCTTCCGCGACACATGCAGATCACGCGCGATCGCCTTGATCGCCTTCCCGCCGGCGAACTCTCGCCGGATCCGAACCACTGTCTCCAAAACCAACATCCCGATCTCGCCGCCTGAACATCCAGACGACTGTTTAGGCTATCGAAATGAGGGGTCCCTTTTAGACGCCGATCACCCCGCTAACGGGGTCCTTTTTGCACGCCGATCCACACTTTCGCTCGACATCATGGTCTTCACCCTCGCGGATGCCGACACCCACGACTGGCGGTCACGCGCGGCCACGACCCTGCGTGGCGGCGTCCCCGCGGGTCCGATTGTCGGGTTCGAAGCGAAGGATGCGCCGGCAAGCGCGTCCCTTGCGGACCTGCGCTCGGGTCTCGATGAGAGTTGGCGATCCGGCGAAGACGCTTCGTCGCGCTTCAAGATGTTTCGGGCACTCGCTGATGAAAGTCGCGCAGCATGGCTCGGCTTCGTCGTCGCTCGCACGCTCGAGGCGAGCCTCAACATGGCAGGCGAACGTCAGATCGCGTTCCAGGATCATCTGGGCAGCACGATCGGCATCGACATGGCGCAATGTTGGCGTCCGACTGCGGCGAACTACTTCGACCGTGTCTCGAAGCAGGTCATTCTCGATGCGCTCACCGATGTCGGCGGCCTGGAACTGTCCTCGCGCTTCGCATCGGTGAAAAAGGGCGATCTCGCGATGAGCGCCGAGCGCGTCTTCGCGGGGACCTACATTACCGAGGTCGAAGTTCGGGAGAGGGCGCTCGCCTGGGTGCCCGAAGTCATGCGCTTTGCCGACCAGCCGGAAATTCCTGCCGATAACGAAGCGCAAAGTCCCGACGCGGATTTCGTCGCCAACGACGACAATCAGCCGCCGAGCGAGCTGGCCGCCTGACCTCCTCCTGACAGGAACGGCTGCTCGCCACCGTGAAGCGGTCCTCCGGCACATGCCGGGGGGCCGCTTCCTTCATGGAAAGAGAGCGGAGGGGGCTCCGGGATCTCCGGCACTGACCGACGGAACTGTCGTCAGGCCATTTCAGGAGATCCAACATGGCCTATCGCAAGGGACAAAGCGGCGGAGTGTCGCCTGCTACCCGTATCACCCAGGAAATCATCGCCCGCCTCGAGTCCGGCACGAAGCCGTGGATCAAGCCGTGGCGCGGTGTGCCAGTCTCGCGCCCATTGCGGGCGTGCGGCATCCCTTATCGCGGCATGAATGTCTTCTGGCTCTGGATGGTTGCCGACATGTGCGGTTACGCCTCGCCGTTCTGGATGACCTACAATCAGGCCAAAGAATTGGGCGCACAGGTGCGCAAGGGTGAAAAATCCACCATCGCCATCTTCTACAAGAGCTACACCAAGGAAGTCGAAGCCCCTGACACCGGCGAAAAAACCGACGAAAGTCGTCGCGTGTTGAAGGCCTATCCGGTTTTCAATGCCGATCAGGTCCAAGGTCTTCCGGAACGTTTCCATCCCGCCGCGACGCTTGAGGTGGTGGAGCCCGAGGGCCGTCAGGCTGAACTCGACTCATTCTTTGCCAGTATTCCGGCCGTCCTGCGTCATCAGGGCGACGAAGCCTATTATGAGCCAGTGGCTGACCGGGTGACAATGCCGCCCGCGCATCTCTTCTCGGGCTTCGATCACTATTACGCGACGCTCGCGCACGAACTGTCGCATTGGACCGGCCATGCCAGTCGCATCGACCGCAATCTCAAGAATCGATTTGGTTCTGCAGCTTACGCCGCCGAGGAACTCATTGCCTTATCTGGACAGTCTGCACCGCATGGCACTTTGCAGTAGGATGTGGTGATGGACGCCGACGGTAGGCAGTTATCAGGCTGGCCGTAGCGCTGACCCAAGAGCTGGCGGAGGCCAGCCTGATAACTGACGGGCCATAGGGCGCAACGGTGCGAGGTCAGCTTCCGGGTGGGGGGTCCGGGGGGAGGGTTTCGCGCTGATGTCGATCATCTCTGTCTGCGAGCGTCGCGAGGCCAAGGGTCTCGATGCGCATGTGCCGCTGATCTTGCGCGACGACGCGCTTTACGATCCCGATCTGGATCGCTTCTTTCTCGACCTGCCGCTGTCGGGCGTCCGCTCGCGGCACTCGCTTCGCGCCTGTGCCTACGATGTCGCGGTCTGGCTTCGCTTTCTCGATGCCTTTGGCAAGACCGTGTGGACTGCGACCCGCGACGATGTGGTCGCCTATCATCGTGAGCGACGCCGCGACGAGGCTGATAACCGGATCACGGCGGCAAGCTGGAACCGGGCCGTCGCCAGTCTCGATCGCCTCTACCGCTGGGGCGAGCAGCAAGGGCTGATCGCCGAGGCGCCGTTCAGCCGCCGTGCCGTGTGGCGACCGGCGCAGGGCGGCCGTCGCGGCATGATCGCGGCGCGCAACGACGCCTATGAACGTGTCGCGAGGCGGTCGGATGTTCGGTTCGTCCCGATGGACGACTACCGCATTTTCCGTGAGGTCGGCCTGCGCGGTCTCGCCCCTGACGGCACCGAGCGCCCTGGCGCGCGCGATCGGAACGGGCTGCGCAACGCGCTGTTCGCCGATCTTCTCGTCACCACCGGCCTGCGCCTCGAAGAGGCGTCGTGCCTGCTCGCTGCCGAGCTCACGGCGATCGACCGCGAAGACGGTGATGGACAACAACTTTGGCTGCCTCTCCCGCCGCCGCTCACCAAGGGCGACCGAGGACGCAGCGTTCTGGTCCCGCGCCGGCTGCTTCGTCAGATCGCCGCCTATGTCGCCGTCGAACGGGCCGCAGGCGTTGCCAAGTTTGCCGCGCGCGATGGCGCGGCCAGTTTTGAGCGACCGATCCCTGTCACTCGCGCCGGTCTCGACCGCATGCGGGATATCTGCACCCCGGAGGAACGATGCCGCCTGATCCTGTGTGATGAGGATGGAACGCTCCGGGAGCCGGCGGCGCTATGGCTGACCGAGGTCGGGCAACCTGTCCGTCCCAACTCGTGGGAGGTGATCTTCACTCGGGCCTGCAAGCGGTGCGCGGAGAACGGTTTTCCGCTGTCGATCAGCCCGCACCAGCTTCGCCACACCTTCGCAGTCCATATGCTCGCGTTGCTGATCCAGCAGCGACTACGCGAAGCCGCATTGCCGGCGGGGGCGGTAGAGAGCTACCGGCTGATCTTGGGCGACCCGCTGCAACAGGTGCAACGCCTGCTCGGCCACGCGAGCCTTACGACCACCTATATCTACCTCGACCATATCGCGACCCGCGCCGATACGGTCGACGCAGCCGTAGAGGAGCTACTCGCGCTGCTGCCGGGACCGCAGGGCGCATGAGCGGGCGTCCCCGCAGGGGCCGGCCTGTCGCTTTCGCTCCGATCACCCCGGAGGCTGTGCAGCCCGATCCGGTGCTCGGCCTCAAGTTCACCATCGAGGCGCGGCATGGCGGGACCGTCCTGGTCGATATGACCGGGCTCGAGCCTCGTCCGCTCGCCATTGCCTTTGCCGGCGCGCTCCATCGGTCAGCGGCACTCGGCGGATCAATCGGTGCGGCCAGCGTCATCAAGCAGTATCTCCAGGTCTATCGTCACTTCTTCGCCTGGCTTGCCGACGAAGCGCCGAAGGTGGCCGGCATCAGTGATCTCCACGCGGCCCATATCGATGGTTTTTCCTCCACGCTCGAGCGACTCGGGAAGAGCGCGATCCACCGGCACATAATCGTGGGCAAGGTGATCAACACATTGCGCATGATGGAGGCAGATCGGCCCGACCGGATCGCGCCCGACCTGCATGAGCGGCTTCGTTACACGTTGGCCACTTCGGCAGGTCGCTCGACCCCGCGCGATGCCTACAGTCCGTTCGTCGCTCGCGCACTGCGCGACGCCGCAAGGGCCGATATCGAAGCGATGTTCCGCCGTTTCGGCGCCGATGACGACCACACCGATGAGGGCGATCCGATCATCGCCAGGGCGCGCGCTGAAGTCGAAGCGGTCATCGCGCGGCAGGGCTTTATCGTCGCAGACCATCCCGCGCTGAAGAGCCTCTATTTCATGCGCGCACGGCGCGGCCTGCCGATCAGCACGCTGGTCGATGACCTGCATCGCCGCCATCATCTTCACGTCACCGATATCCCCCCATTGTTCGTGCTACTTTCGCTCGATACTGGCCTGGAGCCCGAGTGCTTGAAGGCGTTGACGGTTGATTGCCTGGCCAACCCATCCGCTGGCACTGTCGAGTTGCGTTACCTGAAGCGACGCGCCCGCGCTGCCGAGCACAAGAGTATGCGCGTGCGCGACGGCGGCATCGGCACGCCAGGTGGCCTTATCCGCCGGCTGATCGAGGTCACGGCAGTTGCGCGCCAACATCTGTCCGCTGATTGTCTCTGGGTCTACCACAACGCTGGCGGGCTGCACGCCGGTATTCGTCATCCGCGCGAACGTCTCGATGCGTGGGTGGCTCGGCACCGGATTGTCGATGACGACGGCAAGCCGCTCTACCTTCTGCTTTCCCGCCTTCGCAAGACCCACAAGGCGCTGTGGTACACCAAGACCGAAGGGCATATGGCTCGGTTCGCGGTCGGGCATAGCCGTGAGGTCGCCGCGCGCCATTACGCGGATCTACCCTCGCTCCGGCCCCTGCACGAGGCCGCGGTCGCCGATGCCTTCCGCGAGGCGGTCGCCGCTGCGATGCCGACCATACTCCCGCCCACTGCGGAGCAGGCACTGCGCGAAGGGCCCGAACAGGCCGCGCCGCTGATGCCGCCAGATACGGTCGATCCGCTGCTCGACGGCGAACAGGATGTCTGGCTCGCCGCTTGTGCGGGCTTCCATCGCAGTCCCTTCGCCGAGGTTGGTTCGCCCTGTTCTCAGCCTTTCTGGGGGTGTCTCCATTGCCCCAACGCTGTCATCACCGCGCGCAAGCTGCCCGCGATCCTGGCCTTCCTCGCATTCGTCGAAGATCAACGGCAGGGCCTGCCTGGTTCTGACTGGATGGCCAAGTTCGGGCAGGTTCATGCCCGGATAGTCAACCAGATTCTGCCAGCATTTTCCGATGCGGTCGTCGCCGAAGCGCGGCTGCGCGCAACCGACGAGCATCTCTATCTCCCGCCCGAGACGCGCGCATGACGGCCCCCGCCTATGTCCCGGCGCTCGCGTTCGATGATCGGCCCGTGTTGACGATTGTGCCGCTCAAGCCGGGCCATTCCCGTGAGGCACTGTCGCGTGTCGGTGACCCGAGCTGGGATCTTGGACCCGCTGTTTTCCGCGAGAACGCCCGGCGCTGCCATGTCACCGTGCATTTCGACGTGCTTGAACATGCCGATGTGCAGGCGACGATGCGCGCCTATCTCTATGCCCGTCTCAACGTCGATCTCCCCGGCTACCGTCCGAAGCTATTGCCCGCCTGTATCCGGCAAGCGTTCAATCGGGCGCGGCGCTTCTTCGGTTTTGCGCGCGGACGACTGGGTGTGCTCGACCTTAGCCGCATCGATCCCGCGCTGATCGATGCTTATGCCCGCCATCTGCGTGATGATCCCGCAAGGAGGCCCGTCATCGTTGGCCACCTTCTCGAGGTGATCATCGATCTATACCATTACCGCGACCATCTTCCCGGTGGCGGCCTGTCGTTTGAGCCTTGGGAAGGACGGGCTCCTGCGCGCGTCGCTGGCTATCGGCATGTCCGGGAGAACCGCACACCGCGTATGCCCGAGGGGATCATCACCCCGCTGCTGGCCTGGTCGCTGCGCTATGTCACCGTCTTCGCGCAGGATATTTTCGCGGCCCGGCGTGAGCTTGATCGCCTCGAAGCCCAACGTGACCGCTGGTTTGCTGCCGAACGGGGACTGGCACACGCCGAGCGTCGTCAACGGCAGCGGATGCGATTGCAGCGCTATTTCCGGTCGCGCGCGCGGCAAGGCCGAGGCGTACCGGTCTGGGTAAGCCCACCCAACGGATCTGCCTCCATCGATCCGGCCAGCGGGACGACCATGCCAGTCGTCAACGTGCAGCTTCTCCATCTCCACGTCGGGGTCGACGCCGCCGCAGAACCGGCGATGCACCTTACTCTCGCTGGCGGTGCTTCCGATCTCATTGAAGCTGCCATCGCGGATATGGGCGTCGAACCTGGCGGTATGGATACGCCGATCTCGATTGATCCCGATCGTGGTTTACCATGGCGGCCCCGTTTCGATGCCAAGTCCCTTATCCTCGAAGAGCGCATGCTGCAGGCGGCAGCCTATGTGGTCTGCGCTTATCTGACCGGGATGCGCGATTGCGAGGTGCAGGCGATGCGTCGGGGATGCCTGACCCTCAAGCGGAGTGAGGATGGCGTCGTGTCACGGCACCGCGTGCGTTCCACCGCCTACAAGGGCAAGGGTAGCGGGGGAGCGCCGGCCGAGTGGGTGACCATTGCTCCTGTCGCTGATGCGATCAGTGTGCTCGAGCTATTGTGCAAGCGTGCGGCCGACGCTCGCGGCCTTGATACACTCTGGCCCGTGCTGTCACTGACGCGGAGCCGCAAGTCGCACGTTTCCGCGGAGATCGTCCGTCAGATCAACGCCTACCGTGACCATCTCAACACGCTGTTCGGTTCGGACGAGGCGCCCGCTATTCCGCCAGGACCGGACGGCAAGCCCTGGCGGATTACGACCCGCCAGTTTCGCCGCACCATTGCATGGCATATCGCCAACCGCCCCTTCGGAACGGTGGCTGGCATGATCCAGTACAAGCATGCCTCCGTTGCCGCCTTCGAGGGCTACGCAGGAAGCAGCGCCTCCGGGTTCCGCGCCGAGGTGGAGACGCAGCGCGGACTCGGCCAGCTCGACGACTTGCTCGATTATTTCGACAGGCGGCGAGGTGGGGCCTCCCTTTCCGGACCAGCGGGCCGGCGCATCGAGCGCGTCCTCGATGAGACGGCCACGCAACTCAGCCCATTGCCAGCGATGATCGCCGACCGGTCCCGTCTGCGCACCATGCTCGCCAGCCTTGCCCGCACCCTGCATGTCGGCACGCTGGCCGATTGCTTCTTCGATCCGGCAACAGCCTTGTGCCTCAAGCGTGCGACAGATTCCTCGGCGAACCGGCCGTTGACAGCACTTTGCGAACCGACCCGCTGTCCGAACGCCTGCATCGCCGAACGTCACCGGCCCATCTGGGAGCGGAGCGCCACCGAGGCGCGGATGTTGCTGCGCGAGAAGCGCCTGCCTGGATTGCAACGAGCAGCGCTCCAGCACGAGGTTGACCGGATCGAGGGCGTGCTGGCCCAGATCGCGCCTGAAGGCGCGACGCCGCCCTTTCGGGCGGCGGTAGAGGGAGAGGAGGGCCTGGAGATGGGGTGACGGGATGAGGAGCGGGAGAGGCCTGCTTCGCCCGTCGTGGAGATCGAACATGTCCCGCTCATCAGCGCCGGCCGAGCGCGCCGACGTTTATACCCGCATCACCACCGAGATCATTGCCGCCATCGAGGCGGGCGCGGGCACCTGGCGCATGCCCTGGCATCATGATGGCGCCGCCGTCACGCGGCCCGAGAACTTCTCATCCCATAAGCGCTACCGGGGCGTGAACGTGCTCGCGTTGTGGGCGGCCGCACAGGTGAGCGGCTATGCCAGCGGCCTGTGGGGCACCTATCGGCAGTGGCAGGCGGTCGACGCCCAGGTTCGCAAGGGCGAACGCGGCACGACAGTCGTTTTCTGGAAGCAGGCTGCGTCCAACGTCGATCAAGACCATGACGATGGCGATCAGCGGCCCGGTCGTATGTTCGCTCGCGCTTTCACCGTGTTCAACCTCGCGCAGGTCGAAGGTTATGAGCCTGCGCCGGTCACCCTATTGCCGGAGACCGAACGCCTCGCCCATGCCGAAGCATTCGTCGCGGCGCTGAACATTCCGATCACCGAAGGCGCCTACGATGCCCATTATCGCATCGATCTCGACCAGATCTTCATGCCGCCTTTCTCGGCGTTTCACGATGCAGCCGCTCACATGGGCACCCTGCTGCACGAGTCCGGCCACGCCACAGGGGCAAAGCATCGGCTCGACCGCAACTTCCAGGACCGGTTCAAGCGCGATTGGCTGCCGATCGAAGAAGCCTGCGCCGAACTCACCGCATCGTTCGTCCTGGCGGACCTCGGCATTGCCCATCATCCGCGCCCCGATCACGCCGCCTATGTGGCATCGTGGCTCAGTGCTCTGAAGAAAGATCCACGGGCGATCTTCACCGCCGCCAGCAAGGCCCAGCAAGCCGCCGACTGGATGTGGGCGCAGCAGCCCCAGCGCGAGGAGTTGGCAGCATGACCAGCACCTCCGCTCGACCCCCAAAAATTCAAATTAGGGCTGGACTGTCAGGATATGTCGCAGAACTCTCGAGCGCCATGCTTGGCGCTGAACTCGGTCTGCCAGTCACCCACCTCGATAGCCATGCCAGCTATATCGAGCACTGGCTCAAGCTCCTGAAGCAGGATGACCGTGCCATTCTCACCGCTGCCGCGAAGGCTGAGGAAGCATCAAGGCTTTTGCTCAGACTCGGAGGACGGATCTCTGCCGATGATACCGACGAAGCGTCTGCCGACGCTGCGTTGGCCGCCTGAAGGAGGGTGTCATGGGCCGATCGGTCAGTTACCCCAGCGGGGCCATTGTCGCCTTCACTGTGCTCGAAGTCGAAAATGACGACGACTGGGACTTCGAATATGAGTGGCTCCGCGAGGATCTGCGTGAGCGCGCAGGGCAGGCATTCCCTTCTCTGATCGCGCACGACGGTTGGCGAGGCCGCGAAGACCGCATCCTCATGCGCAATGCCTATGCGGATTTCGGCGTGTCGGTTTACGCCGGCCTGGTTGCGGTATGGATCGTCGAGCGTGACGATGGCGCCTATTGGGATGCCGATTGGCGCACGGCCAGATCGCCCAGAGCACAACGCTGGCTGTCCCAGATCGCCCCGCGTTTTGAAGCGTTGTTCGGCGACTACGTCTGCCTCGGTCACATGTCGAACGGTGAAGGTGTTTACGCAAAGCGGGTGGCTTGAATGCGTCAGTCACTTTGAACGTGGCGAGCTGCCTGTCCTCCCTGACGAAGCTTGCTTTTGCACTCATGGTCTGAAGCCATGCGAGAAAGGCCCTGGGCCAGCCGCCAGTCTTCCGCAACCCGGCTTGCGCAGGCCCGAGTTGGCCCGGCCCTGTGGGCCGTTGGCCTGCCCGCGCCAGCCTGCCCAAGCAGGTTTCCCCTGTCGGGTGCGGAGACTGCCTCCAGCTGGCCCTGACGGGCTCTCGCTGGCGCAGCCATGAGCGGGTGCATCAGCCTCACGCCAGTCAGGAGGACAATACCCATGCACTCATCATTTTCAGACCAACTTGCCGGCCTCGATCTTTCCGGTTTTTCGATTGGTCCTGCCCCGGTTTCCGCCAATGATTTTCCGGTCCACGATGCGGTAGTCCAGACGCTCGAAGCCGTCTGGTCCGATCTATTTGCGATGGTCTCTGGGACTGCGCTGGAGGCCGATGCCGAGGACCTCGGCTGGGCGTTCGTCAACATCTTTCACCGTTCCGCGACCCGCAAATCGACCGCAGTCGACCGCGCAACCGATGAAGTCCGAGCGCTCCTGGCTACTGCCGATGGATCCGAAATTCATACCCATGAACTCGAGACCCAGATTGAGCGTGCGCAGTGTGCTGAAGGGGCCATGATCGCTCTCGAAGAGATGCGCGAAGTGGCCGCTGCCCTCTATCTCAACGAATTCGGCTCCTCGTGGAAGCCCGTGTCGAGTTCGCGCTTCAATCACAGCGCCATGCTGACTTCCGCGCTTGTCGAGGGCCGCGAGTTCGTCCGAGCCCGGTCTGAAGCCAAGCGCCGCGCCGCCATGCCAGAAGGTACGCCGGTGATCTTTGCCGGTGGCCGCACACGCCATCCAAACGAGCAGGACGCACTCACCTTTGCCAACAATGTCTGGGCTACTCTGGACAAGGTCCACGACCGGGTTCCTGACATGGTGCTTGTCCACGGCGGAGATACCAAGGGCGTTGACCGTCTGGCATCTTCATGGGCGGAACGACGCAACATCCCGCAAATCAGCTTCTCCCTCGACACGCGCCTAGGCGCGCGCGCAGGCTTCAAGCGCAACGAGCGTATGCTCTCGCTCGACCCCCGTTATGTCGTCGCCTTTCCCGGAAACGGGGTCCTGGAGCGCTTGGTCATCGAAGCCAAATCCCGTCGGATTACCGTCGTTGATCGCCGCGGTCCGCTTGGAACTTCTCCCAAGCGCGCGGCTCAGGACACCGACTGATGCGTCCGGCATCGCGCCAGCGCCATCGGCGCTGGCGCAGCCCTTCAGAGGAAAGAATTCGCCTGTTCTCGTGGGCAAGACGATCGGTGCTTGCCCCCACATCTCAGGAGAAATCTGATGACTGATTTTCAGGCGATCATGGCGAATTTTGCTGTCCGCCAGGCCGAGCGCGCGGCACAGGCACAAAGTGAAATCCAGCGGCTCAAGGCAGCTATCATTGCCCCGCTGCGCAACGCCGAAATTGCCCGTGTAGAAATCCGTTTCGATGGGTGCGGTCGAAGAATGCGTCTTCTCTGACGCCGTCGGGGCAAGTGTTCCGTGTCCCGAAGTGACGATCGCCTGTGCCGGAGAAGGCGACGACCAGAGCCTCAATTCCGCCCTCGAGCAACTGACTTACCTTGCTCTCGAACGCCATCATCCCGGATGGGAAATCAATGATGGTGCCTGCGGCGAACTGATGATCGAAGTGGCTACGCCGAGTTTCGTTCTGGACTGCCAGCTGCGTTACACGGCGACCGACGACCATTCGACTGATCTCTAGGAGAGGTGCGATGGCTCATTGCTACTATCACGCCCTATCGTCGGTCCGGAAATGGGGAGGGGTGGAGGAAGACTACCTGCCGCTCCACCAATGGTTTGACCAGTCGAAGGCGATCTTTGCTGATCCGCGGCACCGGGCCCTTCGGCACCATGCCGAAGGCATTTTCATGCTCGAAACGCTGTTCGGGCCTACCATCGTCAACGCCGACAACCGTGTCGTGCCTGTTCGCCTTGTAGGCGAGCAGCACGTCCGCGAGGACTTGGGTGCGATTCCTTCCTTTGCGGATTGGGGGCGCCTAATCACGCCCCAAGACTGGATGTTGCGGGGGCACCGTCTGGACGAGCCTATACCGCTTGGCACTGTGGAGACTGGTGCTGGCGGTGCGTTTTCAGGAGGTCATTCGTCGGCTTCGGGACGAGCTTTCGTAGTCGAGATATGATGTCGCCTTTGAAGGCAGGTGAGGTCAGGGGGCACGTCGCATCCCGATAGTACGAAAAGTCATGGCTGTGGATCGGCGTGCAAAAAGGACCCCGTTAGCGGGGTGATCGGCGTCTAAAAGGGACCCCTCATTTCGATAGCCTAAACAGTCGTCTGGATGTTCAGGCGGCGAGATCGGGATGTTGGTTTTGGAGACAGTGGTTCGGATCCGGCGAGAGTTCGCCGGCGGGAAGGCGATCAAGGCGATCGCGCGTGATCTGCATGTGTCGCGGAAGGTGATCCGCAAGGCGATCCGGGCGCCGGAAGGCGCATTTGATTATCGACGCAAGGTTCAGCCGCTACCGCGGATCGGTCCGTTTCAGGATCGTCTTGATGTGCTGCTGGAAGAGAATGAGTTGCTGGGCCGACGTGACCGGCTTCGGATGACCCGTATCCACGACCTTTTGGTGCGTGAGGGTTTCGAAGGCTCCTACGATGCCGTGCGTCGCTATGCGGCACGGTGGAAGGTCGAGCGGCGCAGGAATGTCGGCGATGGGACGACGGCCTTTATTCCGATGCTGTTCCAGCCCGGCGAGGCCTACCAGTTCGACTGGAGCCACGAGGATGTCGAGATCGACGGCAAGCCGATGCGGGTGAAGGTCGCGCATATGCGGCTGTGCGCATCGCGGGCGGTGTATGTCCGGGCCTATCCCCGCGAGAGCCAGGAGATGCTGTTTGACGCGCATGCGCGCGGCTTTGCCTTTTTCGGTGGCGTGCCCAAGCGCGGCATCTACGATAATATGAAGACGGCGGTGACGAGCGTGTTCACCGGCAAGGAGCGGGTGTTCAACCGGCGGTTCCTGATCATGGCCGACCATTATATGGTCGAGCCCACGGCCTGCTCGCCGGCGGCGGGCTGGGAGAAGGGCCAGGTCGAGAACCAGGTGCAGACGATCCGAGGGCGCTTCTTCCAGCCCCGTTTGCGGTTCGCCAGCCTTGAGGAGCTCAATGGCTGGCTGGAAGCCGAGTGCCGGCGCTGGGCCGAACGGCAGGCGCATCCTGAACAGGGCGAACAGACCGTGGCGCAGATGCTGGAGATGGAACGCCCCGCATTGCAACCGATGCTGGGGCCGTTCGACGGCTTCAACGAGAGCGAGCATGGCGTGTCGGGCACCTGCCTGATCAGCTTCGATCGCAACCGATACTCGGTTCTCTCGACGGTGGCACGACGCACGGTGCAGGTCCGGGCCTATGCCGACCGCATTGTCGTCCGATGCGATGATGAGGTCGTTGCCGAACATCCCCGCTTCTTCGGGCGTAACCGCACGATCTATGATCCCTGGCACTATCTGCCGGTGCTGGCCCGCAAGCCCGGCGCTTTGCGCAACGGCGCCCCTTTCCAGGACTGGGAGCTGCCGCCAGCACTGGCTCGGTTGCGCCGCAAGCTGGGCAATGGCGATGATGCCGATCGGCGGTTCGTGCGCGTGCTGGCGGCCGTGCTGACCGACGGTCTGGAACTCGTCGAGGCCGCCGTGCGGGAGGCGCTGGCGACCGGCACGGCGAGCGATGATCTGATCCTCAATATCCTGGCGCGGCGCCGCGAACCGCCGCGACCGCTGACGATCGTCACTTCGGAGGACAACGCCCTGCGGCATCCGCCGATCGCAGACTGTGCCCGTTACGACCAACTGAGGAACTTCCATGCAGCGGCATGACATGATCGACGCGATGCGCGGGCTCGGTCTCAAGGGGATGGCCGGCGCGTTCGATGAGGCCGTCACCACCGGCCTTCAGCGGCAGCGCACGACGATGGAGATACTGACCGATCTGCTGCGCGCGGAGGCAACCCATCGCCACGCAGCCTCGATCCGATACCGGATGGCAGCCGCCAAGCTGCCGGTGGTGAAGGACATCGATGCCTTCCACTTCGAGGGGACGCCGATCAACGAGGCGCTGGTCCGTTCGCTACACAGCGGCGCGTTCCTGCCTGCACGGCGCAATGTCGTCCTGGTCGGCGGCACAGGCACCGGCAAAACCCATCTGGCCATCGCCATCACCGCCAATGTCGTCCGCGCCGGGGCGCGGGGGCGTTACTTCAACACCGTGGATCTGGTGACCCGCCTCGAAGAAGAGGCCCGGATCGGCAAGAGTGGCGCGCTTGCCGCCCAGCTCTCCCGGCTCGATCTCGTCGTTCTGGACGAGCTTGGCTATCTGCCGTTCGCCCGCTCAGGCGGGCAGTTGCTATTCCATCTGGTCAGCAAACTTTATGAGCAAACCAGCGTCGTCATCACCACCAATCTGGCGTTCGGGGAATGGCCCACCGTGTTCGGCGATCCCAAGATGACCACCGCGCTCCTCGATCGCGTCACTCATCATTGCGACATCATCGAGACCGGCAACGACAGCTGGCGCTTCAAGAACCGCAACTGATCCCACCGCATGCCGGGATTAAGATGCTTTGCGCTGCGCGCGTCTCCGGTCGGGCTCCGCCCTCCCTACGCCGCGCGCAGCGCAAGGAGCGTTCCTCGACCGTCGCCCCATCCTTGAGAGGGGGTCCCTTTTGCGCGCCGATCGGGGGTCCCGTTTGGACGCCGATTGACATCATGCGCCGGCTTGCCTCATGCGAGAGAAGCGCTGCAATCGCGTCTGGGACCATCGACCAGTCCGAGAAGACGAGCGTCTTGGTCGCCGGGACAGGCTCTCCGAATGAAGGACGAGAAGGCGGAATCCACAGCGCTCGATCGAGGCCGTGTTGGAATGCAGTGTCGGCGAGCGCGCGCATTCGTCCGTTGCGAAGTGGAATCTCTGCGAAGTCTTCGACCTGTGCCTTGTCGATGAAGTACGGCGCGGCGGCTCTAATGGCGGTGCGCAGCTCCTTGGCCGGCCGCAATTTGACTGCCTGCAGGCGCTCTCGCAGCTTGTAGCCACGCATGAAATTGAGAAGGTACGGCGACGACTTCCAATATTCGACGATGCCGGGCGCACTGACGAGTTCGGCCACCTGCGAGACCGCTTTCGCCTCCCTCAGATCGTCCGTTTCAATCGTCAGCGGGGGCTTCAACTCCCTCACAAGCGAATTGCGGTCCGCAGTGGAGTCTACGCGCTCCGTCCGGGCAATGACCTGGCTGAGGATGTGATGCACGCGGTCCCGCTGGATACGCGCGGCTGATTTTGACGCAGGCATTGCCTGCAACGCACGCCGGAATTGCGAGAGCTCATTCTCGAGTTCCCTGACACGCGCCTCGCCGTCCACGTCGCCGAAGAGGAAGCGCATGGTTCGCAGAAAATCGCTGTAGTGATCGCCTTCTTCCGGATCGTCGCTGCTCAAGGTGAGCATCCGGTACGGCGTAGCGGACAGCAACAGCAGGCGTGCCGACGAACCGTCCGGGCCGGAGTAGGAAAACAGCGCCCGGGCAAGCTCCGCGGCCGCTGCCTTTTCGGGCGCAAGACTCTCATCGTGCTCATGCAGCAATTCGGCAAACCGCTGGAACTCGTCCAGGATGATGAGATCCGGGGTAAGTGCGTCGACGCATATCCGTGCCAGGATGCGGCGAAGTTCCCCGATTATCGAGGCCGGGCGCTGGTCGGGTGGGTAGTCAGGACTTTTCTTGTTCCGTGCCAGCTCCGATGCCGCGCGAATGCGCTGGATGAAGTCATCCCCGATAGCGTCGTTGAATTTCTCGGATATCTCCTTCGAAATCGACTGGCTGCGCATCCAATCTGTCCAGCCGGGCCAGTTCTCAGGCGTAACTCCACCGCGAAAAATGCGCTGCACGCCACCATGTCGGATGCCGAGCCTTTTTCTCAGCATCTCATAAATGAGAGCGCGCTCTTTTGCCGTGCCCAACGACGATTTGAGATCGAGCGTCGTTCCCGGTGTCAGGCTGATGAGATTTATGGGCCTGGATGCGATCCCTCCTTCCTGCTCGATCTCAAGCGGCAGGAGCGTGAGGCGGGTGTTCAGCGGTTTGGTCGCCGATCCGATAACATTGAGTGACTTGATATTCTGCTCGGCTATCGCCTGGTTCGAGCAGATGTAAACCACGTCTATGCGGTCAACCTTTCCTGTCAGTTGTTCGATCGTCTTGGCGATAACGCCGCGCGCAACCATGGTCTTTCCTAAGCCGACTTCGTCGGCAACGAGGAACTGACGCGTGGGCGACGCATCCGTGAACAGGCGCTGGAATACATAATCGACCGTGGCGCGCTGGAAGGGCTTCAGGATTTCCAGATGGTCGTTCGCCCGATAGGTCACTGCCGCGCTCCCTTGGTGGCCAGGAGCGGCGCAAAACTTGCCCAAAGCGCGAGAAACTCTGGCGGCACTATGTTCGCGCCGCCATCCGGATCTTCGAGGCGCTTGATGAGCTGATCGATCTCGGCGAGCTCGCCGCTATCGAGGCTTAGAGCGCGAACCATCGGTTCGAGAAGCGATGTTCCGCCCTGACCGAGCCGGCGCAGCCATTGCCCTTCGCCGGCGGACTCGCTCTCGAGGAAACTCCCTTCGCCCAGACTTCCGAGGAGCAAGCTCAAATATCGAAAGAAATTCTCGACGTTCGCAATGTGCGCCCGCAGCACGGCGGCGTCGCGCCCATCAGGGACCCCGACAAGCCGCGCACCAAGGGTGAAGGCGACTTCCACGCCAGTCTGATCGTCGCGAAGGCGGATTCCCAACCAGCGGGTGACCTCGCTCAATGGCACCGAACCAAGCGTCATTCGAGACTGTGCTTTCGAGAGCAACGCCGCAGCATCGTATCCCCGTTCGTTCGCAACGGTGATTGCGCGCATGAAACAGCTTACGCCGTCCGGTAGCTCGAGGGATGGGGCTTTGCCGGCGATCTCGACTTCGAGCGCAATGGTATCCGTCAATTGGGTGCAATGAAGGTCGAGCGCGATCGCCGCGATTTTGATGCGCAGTTTCTCCAGCGCCTTTTCGGCTGCCGCCGCAGCGTCCTGCTCGGGCGGCTCGGATGGCGTATAAGGAGCCAGGAGGCGGCGAAATCCTTCCGATAATACCGCATCCTCAATCGTTCCCATCCGGGATTTCGGGCCATCGAGCGTGGCCATGATCTCTACGTTCTGCGTCCGGCCTCCGTGGGTCGGCACCAGCGCAGCCGTCGTCGCATTGGCGGACCCAAGATGAACGTGTAGGCGTGAGCCGCGCTCGACCACATAAGCCTTGGCGTGAAGACCCTCGAGATCGGCTGAACAGGCCTCCTCGCGGTCTTCCTCCTCGTATTCGGTGGCGCGGTCATCGAGGGTTTGGATCTCAAACAGACTGCGAATGGCCGGTTTGATGCAGTCGAGTTCCTCGGCCCGCGCGACGAGTTTGCAAGATGCGGGATCATCGTATCCCGCAGCCAGTTGCTTGAGCGCGTCCCCGCTTACAAAGGGAGACAGGATAGCAAGACGCTCCCCCTTTTGCGGCGCCCACGCTCCCGCTTCCAGGCCATTGACGGCGAAGCGGATCTTGGTTGCCCCGGCGGGAAGATCGTCCCACCAGCAGCAGGCGAGATCGCGCAGCAGCGAAGGGAGGAACTTTGGCGCCGTCGGCCGATTGGCCGCATTCGCCAGTCCCGGAAGGGCGCGTAAGAGCCCGACGACGGGCTCATTGCCTTCGCAAACATCGTCGGCGACCGTGCCATCGAGGCAAAGCGCCAAATCCCAGCATCGATCATTGGTCAGGTTACGCGAAAGAATCGCCAAACGCATGCGGATGGGCATGCCCTTGCGTTCCGGTTGGAAGCGAATGCACCACAATTTAGGATGAAACGCTCCGCCTCCCGGCGCCGCAACTTCGGTGATGGTTTTCTCATAGAGAGCCATCAGACGCGCTGCATTCGGGCGCGCCTCCTTGATGCGGCCACGATCGCAGTAAATGGCCATCCGGCCCGCCATCCGTTCGACGCTTTGCAGCAGAGCCAAGGGGCTGCGCAGCATCTCGTCGCGATTCTCCGCGTCGCGAAATACAATGGCGATCGGGATCGCGAGGGCGGTCTCGAAATCGAGCGAATAGGTGGTGGCTATGGCGTGGTCGAACCTATAGCCGTCGGGCGAGCGCATGAGCGAGGTGTAGAGTTCGCGATTTTCAGGGTCGAAGGCGGGATCAACCGGCATCGGCTAGCTCTCCGAGATAGCGGCTGGCGATGCCCCACCTGAAATCGAGTCGCGCGTCCCCCGAGGCCCCTGACCAGCGTTCAAGCGGCGCATCGTGAAGGAGCCTTGCCTTCATCCTTTTCAGCCCGTGCTCCCGCTGCTTGAGCAGTTCTATCGCCTGGTGATCAGCCTCAACGGGACCAGTGCCGTCCCGGGCGATTGTTATCCATCCCCGGATGAAGTCCCGCGATGACTTGGTGAGGTTGTGGCTGGTACTGCCAATCAGGCCGAAGAGGTCGTCGAGATCCCAGTCGTTCAACGCCAGGTGATCGAGCTCCGACCTCCAAACTTCGATGCGCGAGCGATAGTCCGCCGCCAGTGTGTCCGCATCGGCATGTTTCTTGGCGTTTGGCAGGTCTGCAGCACGAAGGGCCAGCAGGAGGTTATAGAGAAGGCTGGCTCCGTACATAACGCCGGAAAATCGTTCGGCATGCCGAAGGACCGCGCGATTGGCGTCTGAAATGGTGTCTTCGGCGATCTGCCACGGCCAGTCATCCGCGAAGGATTTGCCCTTGCGAGCCAACTCGTTCAGCAAGCTTGAGCCCGCATGGCTTTCGATGCGGTCTCGCAGGAAATCAGCCTCACCATCGGCCAGGGCGAAAGACGCTTGGTCCAGGAGATCTGCGGGTGGCTTCGGAAGGTTGGACGACCAAAGTTTCAGATCGTGGTCCTTCAGGCTTTCGGGACCATAGGACAGGAAGGTCGAATGGCTGCCCGGTAGCGCCCGGATGCCTAGCGTGTTCAGACCCGCCCAATAAACGCTTGATGCGAGGCGCTTCAGGTTCCGCCCCGCGTCTCGTCCGATCACTCCGATCGTCTCTCCACCGCGCAGCAGGGCTTCGCTCAACTGGAATTCCAGATCGCGAGCAATAACCGTGCGTTCCGCCTGCGTGGCCTTGCGACCCTGCGCTTCCAGATAGATCCACGGAATAAAAAGCATGTAGCGCAGCCGCGTCTGGATCGTGCTGGTTCCGGGAAAGAGAAGATCGGCCAGCCCGTCACGCACGGTGCCGAGGCCGAGCTCGTCGCGCGCCTCGGGCTGTTTGAACAGGTCGATCAGTGTTTGAGCGCGGCGACGCTCTTCGGGGTCAAAATCAATCCAGGCGAGATAGGACATGAATGCTTCTTCGTGAGGTACTTGGAAGGGCAGGGCAGCGAGGTCAGGTCCTCGGTTCGATCACGGCGTCGAGCCGACGCTGGATGGCGAGACCTCGATAATCTCACCCCTCGTCATCAGGACAATCATTCCGCGTTCGGCGCCAGTCATGTCTAGATAGGCTTGCACCTGACCTCTGTAGTGCTCGAGCGACACGGCATCGGGCGCTACATCGCTCTTCCAATCCACGATCGTTCCCGGCCTGCCTTCAGGGGTCAGGGTGAGGGCGTCAGCAATTCCGGAGGTCGCATATTCATGCCCATCCGCGGTGTGGCTCGCAAACACCGGGAACTCGGCTATCAGCTCGCGGCGTACTGCTGCAATCGGATCAAGCTTGAGTGTCTTTTCGACGCAACTGGCCAACTCCTCGGCGGACAGTCCCCTCGCGGCATCGCTGACCGCAGTCCGGCCGAATTGAACGATCAATTCCTTCGCTCGCTCGGTCAGCGAACCAAGGTCGTCGAAGGTTTCGCCCGTCAGAACCTCCTCCATCAGCTTGTGGAGGATCAGGCCCCGCTCGCGGCTGCCTTGAATGGCGAGCTGCAGCGGGAGCTCCTGAGGTTGTCTGTCATCGGAGTCTGTCCAGAGGTCTGGTTCCTCCGAGACGACGACGGGGCCGGAGGTATCTTCGCTGCGGCTCGGGGCGAGCCAGGTCAGATGGACCTGTCGTTGCAGGATTTTTTCAGCTTCCGCCGCAAATATCTCTCGCGTCTGCGCATTGCCCACTTCTGCTGCTGGCGATGGTGAGCGCTCTGGCAGTTCGCCGGGATCGATGGCTGGAAGCTCGGCAAGCGAAAGGTCGAGCAGGCTTATCCATGCCGACTTCGATGGTGAGACATCGAGGCGAGGAAGAATCAGCAATTGCCTCGCTCGCGTTGCCGCCACGTACCACAGACGTATGCGTTCCCGATCCAGCTCGAGCTTCTCAGCCTCGATCGCCGCTTCGTGGCCCTCGGGGGGTACGCCGAAGATCGGGCAATAGAATGTGTCCGACTGGCGATCTGTTACCGCGCTGTCGGGACCCATGACCCCCGTCATGGTGTTGATGGGAATGACGACAGGCCATTCCAGGCCCTTCGCCGCGTGCATCGTGAACAGCGAGATGGCTTCCTCTTGCGCGTCGGGACGACCTTCGACCGCTCGGGCCTCATCCTCCCACGCCGTCGTCATCGCCTCAGAAAATGACCGCAGACCGCGCACCGCATATGCGGTCGCGAGATTGAGGTAGAGGTCGACGTTGGCGAGCGCGCGTTCCGCCTGACCGCGATGGCGCTCGACGAGAATGGGCCTGATGCGCAGGACATCAATCGCCTGCGACAGGAGTTCATGAGGCGTGGTGCTGTTCGCTCGCCGCGCAAGAGCCTGGAGTTTCACCAGGACCGCGCGCGCCAGATCGTGCGTGACGGTGTCCGCATCGACTGACAGGGTCAGACGCGGGATACGGTCGGGTTCGCTCTCACTGCGCGGGAGCGCCCAGACAATATCGAGCAATTCTTCATCCGCAAGGCCGACCAATGGCCCCCGAAGCAGGGCGCCCAGTGCCAAGGTGTCGCGACGATCAGCAAGGACACGGGTGACCGCGATCAAATCCTGGATTTCCTGACGGCGGAAGAGCCCTTTGCCGGCTTGGGTCGCAACCGGGATGCCGCGGCGTTCCAAAGCTTCTTCGTATCGCCATAGTTCGGCGCCTGTCGGCGCGAGCAAGGCGATGTCGCCCGGTTGGCAGAGGCGCGGAGTGCCGGTCCGGCGATCGGCAATTTCGTGCCCGCCGATCAGCCGAGCGCAAAGGTCGGCAACAGCTTCGGCTTCACCGTCTCGTTGCTGCTCCACATTCGCTTTGCCATCCTCGCCGGCAACCGCGACGTCGAGGGCGGCTACGCATACGCCTTCGGCGGGATCGGAGTGGAAGGCATCGAGGGCCGTGAAGCCTGGCTGACCATCGGCAGAGAGTACGGCTTCGAAGCGCGCGTTGACGAAGGTCAAAATGGAGGCGCACGACCGGAAGTTGGTCGAGATGGAGAGCAAGCTTTCCTGACTATGCGCGATGAACGCGCTGCGAGCCTGTACATAGGCGCCGACGTCGGCACCGCGAAAACGGTAGATCGCCTGCTTCGGATCGCCCACGAGAAACAGCGCGCCAGGACGGATTCGGAAGTCCGCCCAATCGTCGCCTTCATTCTGCGGATCACCGCACAGCCGCCAGAAGATCTCGGTCTGGAGTGGATCAGTGTCCTGGAACTCATCGACGAGGACGTGGGCAAAACGCTTGCCCAGGGCCTGGCGTACGGCCTCATGACTGCGCAACAGGTCGCGCGCGGCATAGATCAGATCGTCGAAGTCGAGCTGCGCGCTGGAACGCTTGTATTCGCGGTAACGCTCGAGGATTGGAGCGGCTTCTGAGACAAGCGCAGCCAGAACGTGGCCGGCAATCGCCTGCTGCATCGCAGCCCACGTCGCGCAGCATTTCCCGTAGAGATCGTCGGCGGCGATGTTGAGCTGCTCACCATCGGCTTTGGACAAACCGGCCTGCTTCGCCGCTTCGACCCACTTGCCCTTTTTGCGATAGGCGGCAAATCCACCGGTCTTGGTGCAAACGTCCGGATGGGCGCGCGCAACCAGCAACTGAACAAGGCCCGCGGGTGATTGGGGTTCGGCAACCGCGGCTACCGCTTCTGCCATCTGCACGAAGCCTGCCGCATAGGTGGCTGTCTCGGGCTCGTGGGCCGAAGCATTCTCGATGAAGTCGCCCAAGGCCGTGGCCGCCTGTTGGAATTCGGATATGAGTGGAGCAAACGGGGAGGGCGAAGGTGCCTTGAGAGTTCGCCTGCTGCGCAAATTGGCCGCGATCTTGTGAAGCAGCTCGACCGTGCTCTTCGGATTGTAGAGCACCATTTCGGCAATGATGCCGCCGTGTTCACCGGATAGCCGCTCTCGCAGCCAGCCATCGACGATTTCGAGAAACGCAAGGTCAGCCAAGTTCCGATCCATGACCGTCGCGCCAGGATCGATGTCTGCCTCAGCCGGGTAGGGCTTGATGAGGCGCTGGCAGAAGCCGTGAATCGTCGAGCAGGTGACTTCATCGATCGCCGCGCTCGCGGTGATGAGATTGCTGCGCTGGGCATCGCTGAGGCCATCAGGAAGCGCGACTTTCAGCTCTGGCGCGATCCGGCCTTCGCTCAACTCGGCGACAAACTCCCTGACCCGCGACACCAATTCGCTTGCCGCCAGTTCGGTAAATGTCACCGCCGCGATGGCGCCCGGAGAGGTTCCCTCCGCGAGCATTACGGCGATACGCCCCGCCATTACCGCAGTTTTTCCCGAGCCAGCGCCGGCCTCGACAAGGATCGAGCGGGTATGCCGACCAATTGCATCGAAGCGGGCACCGTCGTCCTTCAGTTGCGCAGACATGGTCGTCATCACTCCGCCTCCCACACCTGAGCCGCATCGCCGAGCATTGCTGCCGCGATTGGACGCTTGCGTTTGCAGTAGGTTGGGCCGGCGTTTGCGGGCAGGGCGAAGGCGAGATCGTCGTAATCATCGCCGGTATCGGGGCCGGGGATCGCCAATCCGGATTGTAGGTTCGACCGGGCGGCAACGAGGTAGCCGGTGACCTCGGACAATACGGCGTCGGGATCGTCGAGCTGGAGGTCCAAGTTCTCCCGAGGATACAACAGCGACGCGGTTATGCTCACATCCTCGCCGAGCAAGGATTTCACGGCGAAGCCATAGAGACAGCGTTGAAGCTCCTTGCCCCCGTTGAGGCGAATGGCCGACCGTGGTGCGCGGCCGGTCTTATAGTCTCGCACAATTGCGCGCTTGCCATCGTTAAGAATGTCGAGGCGGTCGATGTACCCCTTGATCGCAAAGCCTGCGCCGGGAATTTCGACCCTGGTGCTCGGATCCCAGGGAATGGCCCCGTCCGATTTGGCCGTAGATCCACCGAACGGCACCTCGGCAAAGCTTTGCGCTCCCGCCAGTTCCTGATTGCCATAGGTCAGGGCATTGCTTGCCGTCATTCGAGCGTCTGAGAGCGTGCGCGCCCAGATGATCGCCGGCGGCACTGGACGTTCACTTTCCCAATCGGCCGCCACTCGGGCTGCGGCATTTTCGACCAATTCGTCGACAACTTGCGCCGTTGCGCTGCCGAGCCCGCCGGCGGCCTCGATGCTCTGGAGGGCGATGTCGAGCACCATGTGGACAAGGTCGCCCATTTCCAGCGGATCGAGCACCAACGGTTCGGTCCCGGCGTCAGGGGCGCTCCAGTGGAGGCCATAAACCCAGATAAAGCCGAGGGGGTTGCGGAGCAGGCGTCGCAGTGAACTGGCTGATTGCGTGCGATCGAGAACGGCCTGGATCAGGGGATGGTCTGGCCTCACCTTGCCATCGTGAGCGGTAATCTCCTCCCGCTTCCAATCCCGCCAGCAGGCCAAGGCGCTGACCGCTTGGGGATAAACGCGAAACTCTTCCGTTCTGGCCATCAACCGATCGGTCTCGCTGAAAGCATGAAGCGGAACCGCATTGCGACGAAGATACATCTCGGTGCCAAGTCCGGCGAGCAGCGGACTACGTCCGAGGAGCCGGCCATCGCTGTCGCGGCGGGCACGGGAAAGTACGAGCTGGCCGGATGTCGTCGCCATAATAGTCTCGAAATCGCGCCTATCCGCCTGATTGATCGGAAGTGGATCGAGCACATGGGTTGGAATGATGTGATCGGGGATCAAGCGGTCTTCAGAAATGCCACGCGGCCAACGCGAGGAATTCAGCCCAATCAGCCGGACAAACCGGCGCGGTGAGGCGGCAAGGGCACTTGCTGGCATCCACGCAACCGAGACGCAGGAGTCGAGGCCGTCATCCTGCTTCAGGTTTTCCAGCGAAGTGTCGATCGATGCGGCCGGGCCGGCCATGAGTGCCTTGCGCCAAATCGCGAGCGCGCGGCCTGAAAGAAAGGCCGGGCCGATTTCATCGGCAGCGTCGGGTCCTTTCGCGAGCAGTTCGATCGCGAACTTCAGAGCAGGTGAATGGTCGCTTCCATCCGGCCAATCTTCTGCTTCGAGACCCGACAACAGCCGGTTCCACGCAGCTGACGTCGCCATCGGTGCATCGGTTGGCAAGACGCGCAGCCACCCTTCAGGCAGGACTGAAAGCGCGGGGCCATCCGAGCAGAGTGCGGCGAGGCGGCGGATACGGGTCTGCGACAGGCCGCGAACGAGAATGTCGGCCAATGCCGCAGCGGCCTGACCATCGCGGGTCGTGACTGTCCGAACGCCATGGACAAAGTGCAGGTCGATGTTCGCATCGGACCGTAACGCCAGGAAATGATCGTCATATTCGGCAGTCGACGCAGCTGCGATTGCGATTTCGTGCGGGGCGACATCGCCGGATGCCAGAAGGGATCGTACCCAGCGCAACGCCTCGATAGCCTCGTGGAGACCCGAGGCGGCGCTTGCGACGCTGACCTCGGGATGCTGGGCCGCAGCTTCGACTACCTTTATCGCGGATCCCACCAACCAGGCCGGAATCCGGCGCGGCCCGGCACTCCACGTCACCGGAATCTCGGTCGCGAGCTCGATCAGCAATGGGCGCCAGCACGGCGATAGCTCGGTCAGTCCCTCAACGGTCAGGGAGCCGAGCACCTTCTGAGAATGATGAATCCGGCTCCGCGCGCAGGCGACGATATCCATCGGCCTGAGCATTCCCGCGGGAAGTTCTGCCAAAACAGCAGCTTCGAGGTGGGTCAGCGCCTCTAGCCTGGGATGGTCTCCTGCGCGTGCGGAGAGGTCGATCCCAGCCCGCCAGACCTTGTGAAGAGTATCGGCCGCAGCGTTGACCATACCGGGGAGTGACTTGATGTTTTCCAACTCACCGAGTGGCGTATTGGGAAGCACTGACTGCAACGTCGAACGAAGCGTTTCGTCGTCAATTGGCTTGATGAAGCCTCCGGCCAACCGCACCGCTGCCTGCTCGAAGGACATGATCTGGGTGCCATGATGCCGATAGCGTGCAGCATGCAGCCGCTCGCAGCGCATGGCATGTCTTCCGTGGCACACAATAGTTGAGCGACAAGCAGCATTCACAATCGATTTCCTTCTGACAAGCAGTCAGTAAACTAAATGATCTTGCTACGCCGACTTGGCGCACAGGATCGTGAATCTTGTGACTATTGGCAGCCCCCTACGAGTACCGCTCATACAAGCCTTTTGATGATCGGATGCAAGATGCCCGAACGGCATTTTGATCGGATTCAAGCTTGCTGCGACCGGTTCTGTCGTGGAGACTGTCTGCAAGGTCCGACCGGAAGCCCGGATTCGGCCGAGGGCGGCGGGGGAAATTCATGGGATTGTTCAACCGGATCTTTGCCGGGCAAAAGATCGACGAATGGGCGTCCGATTACACCCTCGTCGCTGCGAGAACGCTCAATCAGGTTGCGGCCGATCTGATCGTTTCTGCCGAGGATGAGATTGCCAAAGTCGGCCTGAAAGACGGGCTGTTCAGCCAGGCCACCTTCATCCAGGAGCGTATCGCGCCAATGGTGCGATCCGTGGCGGAACCCGTCGCCATTCATATCCTTGACGAAGCGAACACGGCTCTCCTTGAACTGGTTGAGGAGCAGGCCGTTTGGGTGCGGGGGCCAGAGCATGCGGAGGAACCGGAAGGTGCCTTCGAGGGGGCAAGGGATGTCGCGGTGGCCGCGGTTCCGTTGGCCGCGGGGGTGGCTACCGTTGCTGCCCTTCCATTCGCAGCCGTAACGACCACGACGGCCTGGCTCGGGTTGGTGACCACCACAGCTATAAGTTGGCCGGTGGTGCTGGGTGGCGGTGCCCTTGCCGGATTGGGTCTTGCTACCGGCGTTTTCAACACAGCTAAGATACGCGATCGCACGTTGGTCCGTCTGCGAAAGCGGGTGCGAGGGTTCATCGTCGCCTCGCTGATCGACGGAAGCGAACAGTCTCCTGCAATCCTGCAGCAACTCGCGACCGAATTTAACCGAGCCGCCAAGCGAGCGAAGTCCCTATGATCGGCTCGCTTGCCAACACGCTGCTGCGCGAGATCCCCGGTCACCTTCTGGCCGGCGTTGCCTCGGGCGAATACCGCGTCTCCGGCTCCATCATCCAGTCCGTCACCTCGGGAAGGATCGTCGGGCATTTGCAAGAGACCTCGGCGCTCTCTTCGTTGCTGAGTTCCGGTCCCCTGGCGTTGCCCCAGTTGGCGCTCGAGGCCGTGAGCGTCGTCCAGAACGAACAGATCAAGGCTGCGATCGCGGTGGTTCAGTCGCTGCAGGTCGCCAACCTTGCATTGAGCGGCATATCGATTGGGGTGTCGATTGCGGGAACCGCCCTGCTTGCCCGTCGGATCGCGCGCGTTGAGCAGAAGGTCGATGCCATTCTTCCCGGACTAGCAGCGATTGCACGAGGGATTGATGGTCTGCGAACCGAGCGAATTGCGGAAGATTTTACACGGCTTCGCACTCTGGCCGACCAGGTCGAGGAAGCATGGCTTCCATCCGCCACCCACACCGAATGGACGGCTATTGCCCGGGACTCCCATTTTCTCGCAGACAGCTTCGAACGCCGTGCCCGTGACCTTGACGATGCCAGTGATCGTCTTTGTGGCGAACCCTTCGTGGATGCCTATGCATTGGCTTCGGGACTGCGCATTACCGCGAGGTTGGCCGCAGGCCAGGATGACATGGCGCGTCAGGCCGCTACGGCTCGTACCCACACGCTTCTGGCGCTTGGCGAGCCCGTGCGCCTTGGCCGGTTGGTCCTCGCAGCTTCGCCAGACAATGACCTGGCGGCAACGCCGCAGTGGCAAGAGCGAATGGATCAGCGAACCGAAGACTTTCGCACCATCGTCAAATCAGCGCGCGAACGCGAACTCGCAGCGGCCGCCAGCGTGGAGACGCTGGAAGAATTGGCAAGGCAGGAGATCTCCGGACGTGACTGGCTGGAAGCCTCGCGATCCGAGGAAAGCAGCCCTCTGCTATTCCTGCCGGTAGGACCCTTCGAACTGCAAGGGGAAACGCCATGACCCAGAGGATGGCCAAGCTCGATCGCACGCTGAAGCTCGTTCATATGCTGTGCGACAGCGGGGAAGGCCTGACCCTGGACGAGATGGCTGCCGGGCTCGGGGTTACTAGGCGAACCGCCGAGCGCCTGCGCGACGTGATCGCGCTTCATTTCGATGTCGTCGAGGACAGCGATGGACGAACCAAACGTTTTCGCATTCGAGACGCGCTGAGGCGGGTGTACACGCGTCCCACGGCTGCCGAGATCGCGGCACTCCAGGCTGAAGCCGACGCTCGCAATCGCGAGATGGCACCTCAGGCGGCACTGCTCTCCAGCCTGCTCGACAAGACAAAAGCTGCATTGGATGATCGCGAGAAGCGAAGGGTCGATCCGGACTTGGAAGCCTTGGTACGCCTTCAGCGCAGCAGGGTTCCCGCCGGCCCGGCCGTCGTCGCCGACCCGGAAAATCTGGCCGCTATCCAGGGCGCCATCATGGCAGGGCAATGTGTGGAATTCGATTATCGCGCTGACGGGGCTGATATCTCACGATGGCGCCGCGTGATACCTTTTGGCCTAGTGCATGGTCCGATCACGTACTTGGTCGGCAAAATGCCCGATCGAGATGCCGACCCTGTGCCCTTCCGTCTGGATCGGATGAAAAACGTGCGTGCGGCCAACACGTCGGGACTGCCTCCAGACGACTGGGACCTCGACCAGTGGCTGTCACAAAGCTTTGGCATCTGGCGGGAGGAAGATCACGCAGTCGTGTTGCGCGTGCTCCCATCCTCCGTCGAACGCGCACGGCAATGGCGCTTCCATCCCGCTCAGGAACTGGAAGAAACGGCTGAGGGCCTAACCGTAAGGTTCAGGGCTGGCGGCCTCCGAGAAATTGCCGAGCATCTTTTTACATGGGGCGGGGAGGTAGTGATCGAAGGCCCCGACGCGCTCCAAGCGGTTATGCGGGAGCGACTGGAGGCGGCCAGCGCATGCCTGCGACCGCTTTTGACGCAGCACGACGTTAGGGCAGGGACATGAGAAAGCCCGATTCTGTTTCTGCGCTCGCTGATTTCGGCCGCGTTCGGTTGTCGAAGTCATTCTTCATGCGCGATTTCCTATTCTCCGACATTGCAGCGGTACATGGCCTGAGCAACGTGCCCGACGACCCTGATCTGGCGATCGCCGCGGGAAGCAGGCTTTGCGAGGAACTGCTCGAGCCGTTGCAGGATAGGTTTGGCCGCATCGCCATTCGTTCCGCGTTTCGGTCGTGCGAAGTGAACGGGCTGGGCAACGAGTTGCAGGCCGCAGGGAAGAGCGGGTATAATTGTGCTTCTAACGAAGCCAATTTTGCCGGGCACATTTGGGATCGACGCGATGCCAAAGGCCGGATGGGTGCCACGGCGTGCGTCGTCGTTCCAGCATTTTGGGACGCATTCCAGGCAGAGGGGGATTGGCGCAAGCTTGCCTGGTGGATCCACGATCACCTGCCCTATTCGAGCCTCTATTTCTTCCCGAAGTTCTGGGCCGTGAACATCGCCTGGTGCGAGGAGCCGGAGCGACGGATCGACAGCTATACCTATCCCAAGGGCTGTTTGACCAAGGTGGGCATGCCGAACAATTCCGGATCACACGAGCAGGATTGGGCTGGCATCGAGGCAGCAATGGCCCGCGGATTTGCGTGAAGGGGAACCGGGCATGATGATTCCAGGTCAGCTGATCACCGCCGTCGATATGGCCATCGCGAGCGGAATCGATCCCAAGCGTTTTCGCGCAGCCCTTAGAGCTGCGGGCCTCGGCTGGCATCCGCACAACGGGCGTTGGGAGGTCGTGAGAGGAAGTGATCAGCACCATGACATGGAAAGGGTCATGGCTCGGCTGGGTGGAGGAGACTCCGACATCCGGTCAACGTCCAAGGCGGCGCAAGACGTTTCCCGGACAGCAATCCGCGACGAGCAATATGTGCTCGATCTCTGCGATGCGGTTCTCGGACTGAAGGCCGTCCGCCAGCATTGCTTTCCGTTTCTAACCGGAGATCCTGATCGGCGTGGTTACCGGAAGCCTCTGCCTGTCGACGGCTTTTACCCGGCTCTCAGCCTCGTCGTGGAATATCATGAGCGCCAGCACCGCGAACGCGTGGGATTTTTCGACGACAAGCCGACGGTTTCCGGCGTGCCTCGGGGCGAGCAGCGCCGACGATATGATGAGCGTCGCGCCGATTTGCTGCCGAAGCATGGCTATAGGCTAATCGTTCTCGAGGTGGATGAATTTGCCCATGACAGAGCCAAGCGCCTGCTCAGGCATTGCAACGACAAAGAGATCGTGAGCAGACGCCTTCGCGACTTCAGGACACAGGTCGGCTCAGGTTCAGTTTTATCTGCTGATTAATGCAAAATGAGGCATGGTGTGTAAATGGCTACTGAACCACGTGCCCCCAGACTTGCCGTATTGATTGATGCGGACAATGCCTCTTCGCGAATCGCGCCCCGTCTCTTTGAAGAGATTGCGAAAATCGGCGAAGCTAGCGTGCGGCGCATTTATGGCGATTTTTCCGGAACCAGGCTGAAGTCCTGGGCCGACGTCCTCGCGACACATGCCATCAAGGCGCACCAGAACTTTGCGTACACCAGCGGCAAAAATGCCTCGGACATAGCCTTGGTCATTGACGCGATGGACCTGCTGCATACCGGCAGGTTCGATGGCTTTTGCCTTGTTTCTTCCGACAGCGACTTCACCGGACTGGCATCGCGCATTCGCGAGCAGGGCGTCGATGTTTATGGCTTCGGGGAACAGAAGACCCCGGAAAGCTTCCGCCAAGCCTGCCACAGGTTCATCTATTCTGAAAACCTGTTGCCGGAGGCACCAACGCCGGACGAGCCAGAACGGCCTGATACGCGCCCCGCGAATGTCAAGAAGCCGCCGACTGCTGCGGCACCATTGATCCGGACTGCGATCTCGCAGCTGGACGATGAGGCAGGTTGGGTTCCCCTCGGCCGGGTGGGCCAGCGCCTGGCTGCGCTCGCGTCTGACTTCGACCCAAGAACGTATGGCCAGAGCAAACTCAGCGATCTGGTTGAAAAGGCCGGGGGGTTTGAGTCGCGCAGGACCGACGCCGGCCACCTCCAGATTCGCGTGCTCCCGAATTCCAAGGCGAAGACGCCCAAGGCAAAGCAGTCTAAACCTGCATGACCGAAGAGCTACCCGAACTCTTACTTTCCCAGATCGCCGATGGCGGCTTCGTCCACGCCGGTAGGTGGGACTTGAACGCCCAAGGGATGCTGATTTTTGCGGGCAATGCGCCGAAGCATCCCGGCGTCTACATTTTCGTGCAGGCCGGAAGCGCGCGGTATGTCGGCGTTGCGTCGAGAAGCCTTGCACGGCGGCTTTATATGTACGGCCGCCCCGGCGTCAGCCAGCGAACCAATATTCGCTTGAATGCGGCTCTCCGAGACGAGCTCGCAAACGGCAACATTGTCGACGTCTATGTGGCGAACCCGCCCGACCTCAAATGGAATGGGTGGACAGTGTCTGGCGCTGAAGGTCTCGAAGCCGCGATCATTCGCAGCTTCCGATTGCCCTGGAATCAGCGTGGAACAGTGCCTGCGGTGATACCCTCTGCATCGACGGAACTCCCGCAGGCCAATTCGTCCGATAGCACGCACGCCTTCGGATCCGCTGCTCCCGACCAGAGAACGAAAACCGCCGACCGCATTCGCGACTATGCCGAGAGCCGGTTCTTCGATCCGGCCCGGGATGCCGGCCGGTCCATTGTTGAAATCTCAGCACGGGAAATTCACGATGCGCTCGGGCTGCGCAACGCGTTCCCCTCGGTTTGCCAGGCACTCAGCGGGAGAAAGATCGCTGAACTGTGCCGGGTGAACCTCACCCGACGAATTGGCCCCAGCAACAGTTCGACGACTGCCTATGTTTACGAATTGCTCGAATAGCATGGCCTGTGCCTGCCAAAGCACGTGGACATCGCCGCTCGCGTCATCTCGCTGATCTCGCCGGGGGCTACAGTGGCGCTGCGATGTATCGACACACATTCAGGCAAGAGCCTTCATGCGTTCGAATTTGCGCCACAGGATTGGCAGGCTCTTGCCGCCCAAAATGCGCGCGAACGGCATCTCCGCGCACCTTGCTGTCAGGCCGAGATAATACTCAGGCGTTCCAAACTCGGCACCCAGCACTTCGTTCACAGGTTTCGCGGCGCCTGCACGAGCTCACCGGAAAGCGAAGACCATCGTCAAGTGAAGCGTGTGATTGTCGAAACGGCGATAGCCGGTGGCTGGAACGCAGTGGCGGAATTCGACGGGCTGAGCAGCGACAGTGAGCCATGGAGGGCCGACGTGCTGCTGACCAAGGGGCGCGTCCGCATCGCAATCGAGGTGCAATGGTCGAGGCAGAGCCAAGATGAGACCGCTCGCCGACAGTCCCGTTACGCTTCGTCCGGCGTACGCGGTCTCTGGCTCTTTCGGCAACCGCGTTTTGACACTTCCGAGGAGATTCCTGCTGTTCGAATCAGCGGCAACCCATTCGATGGTTATGATGTCTTCGTTCCGACCGGCGCCGGCGAGCAGGTTCTGCCACTCTCGTCGTTCATTTCTGCTGCCTTGAACCGGCAGTATCAATTTGGCCTGCCGCTCGGCGCGGCGGCGGACGTTGAGGTCCGTTGCGGCAATTTGGATTGCTGGAAGTGCGGGGCCGAGACGCAGATCATCACTGGACTCGATATCAGCATTGGTCCCCATAAGCTCTCGGCGACCATCCCAGATCTCGGCAATTGCCCTGATCTCGTGCGGAGGACCTTGCAGGCGATCCCTGCACAAGCATCGCTTGGCCGTATCATGCACCGCAACAGCCGAGAGGCTGGTTTTCGTTACCTGAGCAACGGATGCGCCCACTGTGGCGCTCTGATCGGCGCTCACTACGAATATCAGGCCTGGGACCGTCAGGATGTCGTGGCGAGGTTCCCCACCGTTGTCGATGAACGGATGCGGCAATTGGCGATCGACCTCGGCGACGAACCGGGATGGGGTGTCCATAGGTAGAGGATCATCAACCGGGAGCCACCCACTTTGACCGCGTGCAGTTGCGGTTTGCAGGTCTGAGCTACGACCGCTTCTGACGGATGCCCGAAGTATGAGGCGATGATGAGTGAACTGTTTCTCCCAGGAGTGCCAGCTGACCTGGTCCGCCTGTCATTAGATAGGGCGGGTGGTAACGAACTCGCCTCCGGTAAATTCGCCAGTCCCGAAAGCAGCGCCGCTTTGGCGGCGAATGGGTTTGGCTGGTTCATGGAGAGGCCAAGCCTGCTCCCGGCTTTCCCCGGGCTCGATGACATCAAATGGCGACCCCTCTCGGTCGAGATTGAGCGCCAGATGCGCTTTCCTTGGCAGGGCGGTCGTCACCCTTGGCTTGATGCCGCCGTTGTGACCGAAACCCATCTCATCGGGGTGGAATCCAAACGATACGAGCCATTTCGTGACAGGAAGCAAGCCGCTCTGGCTCAAGCGTATGACCGCGATGTTTGGGGCGAGGCTATGGAGCCTTGGCTGGCCATGCGCGATGCCTTGCGAAAGGATCCGCTCACCTATCGCTACCTTGATGCAGCGCAGCTCGTGAAGCACGCTTTTGGACTCTCGACCGAAGCCAGGCGTGTCAGTCGAGCGCCGGTCTTGCTGTATCTCTACGCCGAGCCATCGCGTGTGGCTGCCTTCGCTTGTTCAGACCATCGCGCGGAAATCGAAGTCTTCTCTGCCGCAGTGCGCGGCGCACGTGTTCGCTTTGCTGCGACGAGTTGGGCCGACTGGCTGGATCGCTTTGCTGTGTCGGCCGCGCCCCCTGCGGTAAAGGCGCATGCCGAAGCTCTGCGTCTCAAATTTCAACCATAGATCGGCGAGCTAAGTCGCACATTGGTGCGAAGATCTGCTTTCGAGCTGGTGCAGCCCTTCCTGCCCTCCAGTGACGCCAGACAGGCGGGCCATTTCGAGGCCACGATTCTCCTGCGGAGCCACAACCGAAAAAATAATCGACAGCTAGCGGTGCTACCTAGGCAGCTACCTAGCGCGACGACGAATCGTCTTGGCCCAAATTCCAGGCCGTGTAAGTTATTGATATAATGCAGGAAAGTGGTGGACGCACTAGGGCTCGAACCTAGGACCCGCTGATTAAGAGTCAGCTGCTCTACCAACTGAGCTATGCGTCCATCCCGTTGGAGACTGAATGTCTCGAAGCGAGGCGCGCCCTTTGCCCCAGGGCGGGCGCCTTGTAAACACCCTTTGGCAGATTTTTTTGCATTGCCGCAGGCGTGGGGTGGTCGGGGCCTCGGGCGGGGGTGGCGATTGCCTTAGCGGCCGGCCTTTTCGGCGCGGTCGATCGCCATCAGCAGACCCAGGCAGAGCATCACCGTCATCACCGCCGATCCGCCGAAGGAGACCAGCGGCAGCGGGATGCCCACGACGGGGGCGAGGCCCATCACCATCGAAAGGTTGATGGCGACGTAGAAGAAGATCGTCATCGAAAGGCCGCCCGCGGCCAGCCGGCCGAAGCGGCTGCGCGCGCGGAGCGCCACGCGGACGCCCCAGTTCACCACCAGCAGGAAGGCGACGATGATGAACAGCCCGCCGGCCAGCCCCCATTCCTCCGCCATCGTCGCGAAGACGAAGTCGGTATGGCCTTCGGGCAGGTAATCGAGATGGCTCTGGGTGCCGTTCAGGAAACCCTTGCCGAAGATGCCGCCCGATCCGATCGCGATCTTCGACTGGCTGATATGATAGCCGGTGCCCAGCGGATCGCTTTCGGGATCGAGGAAGATCAGCACGCGGTTGCGCTGATATTCGTGGAGCGAGAAGAAGATGATGGGCAGCGCCGCCAGGAAGGCCGCGCCCGCGCCGATATAGAGGCGCAGCGGCAGCCCGGCGAGGAAGGTCACGACCACGCCGCCCGCCAGGATCATCGTGGCGGTGCCGAGATCGGGCTGGACGAGCACCAGCGCGAAGGGAACGCCGATCAGCGCGGCGGCCGGCCAGATCGCGCTGAAGCGGCGTATCTCGCCCGCCGGCAGCAGATCGTAGAAGCGCGCGAGCACCAGCACGATCGCCGGCTTCATCAGCTCCGACGGCTGGAGGCGGATGAAGCCGAGGTCAAGCCATCGCTGGCTGCCGCCGCCGACGAAGCCGAATATCTCCACGATCACCAGCGCCGCGACGATGATCGCATAGGCCGGGAAGGCGGCCGCCTTGATCTGGTCCTCGCGCACGCGGGACAGCAGGATCGCGCCGAACAGGAAGGCGCAGAAACGGATCCCCTGGGAAAGCGCCCAAGGCTTCAGGCTGCCGCCGGCGGCCGAATAGAGGACGACGAGGCCGAAGCCGCCGATGGCGATCACCGTGGCGATCAGCCGCCACGGCAGCATGGCGAGCGGGGCCGGGACGAGCGGATCGCGCATCAGTCCGTCTCGACCGGTTCGTTGCCGACGGCGTCGGCGGCGGGCGCGGCCGCTCCGTTGTTCGCGGCCGGCGCAGGGGCAGCCGCGTTCGATGCGGCGGATGCTGGCGCCGGGGCGGGCGGAGCCGCGGGCGCCGGCTTCTCGCGATTGGCCCATTCGGCGGCTTCGCGGGCCATGCGCGTCTCGATATCGCCGCCCCAGCCCTCCTCCATCTTCTCCAGCGTCGCCAGCGCCTTCGCCGGATCGTAGAGATAGGTCATCACGTCGCGCGCGATGGGGGCGGCCACGGCCGATCCGCCGATGCCATGTTCGATCACCACGGCGGCGGCGTAGCGCGGATTTTCAACGGGCGCGAAGCCGATGAACAAGGCGTGGTCGCGATATTTCCACGGCACGCCCTCGCCGCCGAACTTGCCGCCGCGCGCGCGCTCGGCGGCGGTGATGTTGCGGACCTGGGCGGTGCCCGTCTTGCCGGCCATCTGCACATTGGCGATCGGCAGGCGCGACCGGCCGGCGGTGCCGGGGCCGTTCACCACGTCGCTCATCGCCGATCGGATGAAGGCGAGATGTTCGGGGTCCACGTCCAGCGCCTCGCCGCCCTTCAGCGGGCTGCGGGCGAGCAGGCGCGGCATCAGCGCCCGGCCCGATGCGATCCGCGCGGACATGATGGCGAGCTGGAGCGGGTTGGACAGCATATAGCCCTGCCCGATCGTGGCGTTCACCGTGTCATAGGTGTTCCAGCCGGTCTTGTAGCGGCGCTGCTTCCACGCGGTATCCGGCACGGTGCCGTAACGCTGCGAGGCGACGGGCAAAGGGAATTCCTCCCCCAGGCCCAGCTGGCGCATCATCGTAGCGATGGCATCGATGCCGATCGTCTGGGAATAATGGTAGAAGAAGACGTCGCAGCTCTGGTGGATGGCGCGGCGCATGTCGACATGGCCGTGGCCGCCGCGCTTGTGGCAGTGGAACAGGCGGTTGCCGAGCCGATAGGCGCCCGTGCACACCACCGATTCCTCCGGCCGCTGCCCGGCGCGCAGCAAGGCCAGCGCCACCGCCGGCTTCACCGTCGATCCGGGAGGATAGAGGCCCTGCAGCGTCTTGTTGAGCAGCGGCAGGTGATCGTTGGCGTTCAGCATCGCATATTCGGAATGGCTGATGCCGTCGGAAAAGCTGTTGGGATCGTAGGACGGCATGGAGGCCATGCACAACAGGTCGCCGGTATGGCAATCGACCACCACCACCGATCCGCTGTTGGTGCCGATGCGCCGCGACGCATAGGTCTGCAGCCCCGCGTCGATCGACAGGCGCAGCGTGCCGCCCGCCACGTCCGACCGGGTATCGAGATCGCGGACCAGCTTGCCGCGCGCCGTCACCTCGCTGCGCCGGGCGCCGGGCTTGCCGCGCAGCACCGGCTCCATCACCTTTTCCAGCCCTTCCTTGCCGATCTTGAAGCCCGGCGCGATCAGCAAGGGGTCCCGGTTCTTCTCATAATCCTTGGCGGAGGCCGCGCCGACATAGCCGACGAGATGGCCGACGGCGGCGCCGGCCGGATAATAACGGGTATAGCCGCGCGCGGGCGCCACGCCCGGCAGCTCGCTCTGGCGGACGCTGACGGCGGCGAAATGCTCGTAATCGATCTTCTCGGCCACCTGCACAGGGCGGAAGCCGGCGGCGTCCTTCAGGTCCTCGCGGATGCGGTCCACCTCCTCCTCCGGCAGGGCGAGCAGGCGGGCGAGTTCGGCGAGCACGCGCTCCTCGTCCTTTAGCTGGTCGGGGATGATGTCGACGCGGAAATCGGTGCGGTTGATCGCGATCGGCTGGCCGTTGCGGTCGATGATCCAGCCGCGCCGGGGGGGGATGAGGATAAGCTGGACGCGATTATCCTCCGCCATCAGGCGATAGCGTTCGTTCTCCGCGATCGAAAGCCAGCCCATCCGCGCGGCGAGTATCGCGCCGATGCCGATCTGCGCGCTCCCCAGCACCATCGCCCGCCGGGTGAAGGTGAGGAGCTGCTGCTGTTCGGTGACGATGCGGCGGCCGCGCTTCACCGGAGCCGCCAGCGGTCCAGCGCCGCGCACAGGCGCATGGCAGCCGGGAAAAGAAGGATGGTGATGATCGTCTGCGGCACGATCGCGAGCAAATAGCCTCCGCCGGTGGTGAATGCGACAAGGCCGACGCCGCCCGCCAGGCAGAAGATGATCGCTGCCGCCGCCGTCAGCCAGTCCATCCAGTAATCGCGCCACACCGCGCGATTGTCCATCATGTCGAACGCCACGAACACGATGGTCCAGAGCGCCATGGCGGAACCGAGCGGCTGGCCGCTGAACAGATCGTCGAACAGCCCCAGCGGCAGCGCGATCCAGCTGGGCCACATCTCCGGACGGAGCAGCCGCCAGCCGAGCAGCATCAGCAGGCCGACGGGCGGCAGCAGCGGCCAATCGGCGACGATCGGCAGCAGCGTGACCAGCGACCCCGCCAGCACCGTGGCGATCGGCACCCAGCGGGCGCGGCGCGGCAGCAGGACGATATCGTCATCGTCCATGCCGACGACGCGGGGGCGCGATCCGTTCACGGGCCGGTGGGCGCCGGGGGCGGCGGCGGCAGATCGGATTGGAGGGGGCGCAGCACCATCGCGAAATCGAGGCGGGCGGGATCGGCCAGCGGCATGGCCCGCGCGGCATCGCGCGTCACCTTCGTCACCACCGCCACCGGGATGCCGGCGGGATAGATACCGCCCGCGCCCGTCGTCATCACCACGTCGCCCCGGCGGAAGGGCGATGCGCCGGCGATCAGCGACCTAAGCTCGATCGATCCGTCGCCCTGGCCGGTGGCGAGTGCCGCGACGCCGCTGCGGATGATCTGCACCGGCACCACGCTGCTGCCGTCGGTGATCAGCAGCGCGCGGGAGGATATCTGGCCCGCTTCCACCACCCGGCCGATCAGCCCTTCGGCGGATCGGATCGGCTGGCCCGGCTCCACGCCCGCCGTGCGGCCGGCGCTCAGCGTCACCAGCCGGCGGGTGCTGCTGGCGGACGATCCGATCACGCGGACCACCGCCACCGTCTCGCGCTTGTCGCCGACGAGGTTGAGCAGCCGCTTGAGCCGGCGATTCTCGAAATCGATGGCGCGGGCTTCCACCAGCTTGGCGCGCGACGCCTCGATCTCGCGCCGCAGCTCGGCATTCTGGGTGCCGGCGCGCCAATAGGCGCCGATCTCCTCGCCGATCGTCGTCGCGCCGTCCACCAGGCCGCGCCCGGCCGATGTGGCGGGGGCGGCCAGATCATTGGCGGTGGCGCGCAGGGCGGAAAAGCCCTGCGGGTCGAAGCGCGCGGCAACCAGCAGCAGCAGCGCGACGACGATCCCGGCCACCGCGATCACATAAGCGGCGAACAGGCCATATTGCGCGCGGCGCGAGAATCCGGGGCGTCTGAGGCGCGGCGGCGCCATCGCCGGCCGAGCCCGCTCAGGCGGTCTGGAGCACGCCGCGGAACGCCGGATCCTCCAGCGCGCGGCCCGTTCCCAAGGCGACGCAGGTCAACGGGTCCTCCGCGACGGTGACGGGCAGGCCGGTCTCCTCGCGGATCACCTCGTCCAGCCCGTTCAGCAGCGCGCCGCCGCCCGTCAGCACGATGCCCTGGTCGACGATGTCGGCGGCCAGCTCCGGCGCGGTATTCTCCAGCGCGATGCGGACGCCCTCGACGATCGCCTGCACCGGCTCGGAAAGCGCCTCGGCGATCTGGCTCTGGGTGATCGTGATTTCTTTGGGCACGCCGTTCACCAGGTCGCGGCCCTTGATGTGGATCGTCTCGCCGCGGCCGTCGGCCGGCATGCGGGCGACGCCCATTTCCTTCTTGATCCGCTCGGCGGTCGATTCGCCGATCAGCAGGTTGTGGTTGCGGCGGACGTAGGAGGCGATCGCCTCGTCCATCTTGTCGCCGCCCACCCGGACGGAGGTGGTGTAGGCGAGGCCGCGCAGCGAAAGCACCGCCACCTCGGTGGTGCCGCCGCCGATATCGACGACCATCGATCCCACCGGCTCGGTCACCGGCATGTCGGCGCCGATCGCGGCCGCCATCGGCTCCTCGATCAGCCACACCTGGCTGGCGCCGGCGTTGGAGGCGGCGTCGCGAATCGCGCGGCGCTCCACCTTGGTCGATCCCGAAGGCACGCAGATCACGATTTCCGGGAAGCGCGGGAAGCGGCGCTTGCCGTGCACCTTGTGGATGAAGTGCTTGATCATCTGCTCGGCCACGTCGATGTCGGCGATCACGCCGTCGCGCATCGGGCGAATCGCCTCCATGCTTTCCGGCGTCTTGCCCATCATCAGCTTGGCGTCGTCGCCGACGGCACGCACCTTCTTGATTCCATTGGTGGTTTCGATGGCGACCACGGATGGCTCGTTGAGCACGATTCCGCGCCCCCGCAGATAGACGACCGTATTGGCCGTTCCGAGATCGATCGCCATGTCATGCGACATGAACTTGAACCACCGGGTAAATGACATCAGTTCGCCTGTCCGTGGATGCTGCGCCGCCGATCGCGCCCGTGCATTGAGCCCCGTGCATGGTCGGGTGGAAATGCCGGTCGCGGGATGCTCGCGCTTGGGCTAGAGCGGCAGCCATGTCAATACGCCGCCTTCCCGAACATCTGGTGAATCGTATCGCGGCCGGCGAGGTGGTCGAAAGACCCGCCAGCGCGCTGAAGGAGCTGGTGGAGAATGCGGTGGATGCCGGGGCCACCCGCATCGCCATTTCCCTGTCCGACGGCGGGCTCGCGCGGATCGAGGTGGCGGACGACGGCTGCGGCATGGCGGCGGACGAGATCGCGCTGGCGCTGGAGCGGCATGCCACCTCCAAACTGCCCGACGATGCGATCGAGGCGGTATCGACGCTGGGCTTCCGGGGGGAGGCGCTGCCCTCCATCGCCAGCGTATCGCGGCTGACGATCGAAAGCCGGGTGCGCGGGGCGGACGGCTGGTCGCGCACCGTCGACAATGGCGCGCTGGCGGGGGAGGGGCCGGCGGCGATCCCGCCCGGCACTCGCATCCGCATGGAAGGGCTGTTCGATCGCGTGCCAGCCCGGCGCAAGTTCCTGCGCTCCCCCCGTGCCGAATATGCCGCCTGCATGGATGCGATCCGCCGGCTGGCGATGGCGCGGCCGGACATCGGCTTTTCGGTGGAGCATGACGGCCGCCGCGCGCTTTCGGTGCCGCCGGGCGAGGATCGCGCGTCGCGCGTCGCCGCGCTCACCGATCGGGCGCTCGCCGAAAACAGCGTGGCGATCGATTATGTGCGGGGCGAGGTGACGCTGCGCGGCGTGGCGGGCCTGCCCACCTTCAATCGCGGCGTCGCCGATCATCAATATCTCTTCGTCAACGGCCGGCCGGTGAAGGATCGGCTGCTCGTGGGCGCGCTGCGCGGCGCCTATCAGGATATGCTGGCGCGCGATCGGCATCCGGTGGTGGCGCTGTTCATCGACCTGCCGGGCAGCGAGGTGGACGTGAACGTCCATCCAGCCAAGACGGAGGTGCGCTTCCGCGATCCGGGGCTGGTGCGCGGCCTGATCGTCGGCGGGCTGCGCGCCGCGCTCGACGCCGCCGGTCACCGCAGCGCGCAATCGGCGGACCCGGCAGCGATGGGCGCCTGGCGCAGCGAGCCGATGGCCGCGCTCGGCAGCCCGGTCGCGGCGCCGTCGCCCGGCGCCGGCTGGGCCGCGCCGCGTCCGCCGGTGCAGGGATCGGTATGGGATCATGCCCCCGCCTTCGCGCCGCAGCCCCAGGCGCGGGCCGAGCCCGCCCACGCGCCGCCGCCCGAGGCGGTGGACTATCCGCTCGGCGTGGCGCGCGGGCAGGTGGCTGCCACCTATATCGTCGCGGAATCGGCCGATGGACTGGTGCTGGTCGATCAGCATGCCGCGCACGAACGGCTGGTGCTGGAACGGATGCGCCGGGCGATGGCCGATGGCGGCGTCGCGGCGCAGGCGCTGCTGCTGCCCGAGGTGGTGGAGCTGGACGAAGGCGCCTGCGACCGGCTGGAGGCCCGGATCGCCGAGCTGGCCGAAATGGGGCTGGAACTGGAACGCTTCGGCCCGCAGGCGGTGCTGGTGCGCAGCGTGCCGGCGCTGCTGGGCGGCAGCGACGCCAAGGGCCTCGTCACCGATCTCGCCGACGAGCTTGCCGCCTTCGGCGAGGCCCTGTCGCTCAAGGAAAAGCTGGATTCGGTGGCGGCGACCATGGCCTGCCACGGGTCGGTGCGGGCCGGCCGTATCCTTTCCGTCGCGGAAATGAACGCGCTCCTCCGCGAGATGGAGGTGACGCCCCATTCCGGCCAGTGCAACCACGGCCGGCCGACCTGGATCAAGTTGGGCCACGCCGATATCGAGAAGCTGTTCGGCCGGAAGTAGCGGCGCCGATCAGCTTGTCTTCGGCACCTGGATGGCGAAGCGGGTGCCCTTTTCCAGCCGCGCGACCGAGGCATCGGCCTTGAGCTGTTTCGTGGTGCGGGCGATCAGCTTCATCCCCAGGCTTTGGCCCGGTCGGGAAAGGTCGAAATCCTCGGGCAGGCCGACGCCCTCGTCCGCCACCTCGATCGTGATATGCCCTTCGTCGCCCTTGCCGAGGATCACCCGGATCGGGCCGCCCTGATCGGCGGGATAGGCATATTTCAGCGCGTTGGTGACAAGCTCGTTCACCACCAGCCCGATCGAGATCGCCTGCTCGGCGGGGACGATATGGCGGAAGCCTTCGAAGGCGATGTTGTGATGCGGCGCCGAATCGCCGAGCTTGCGGCAGAGATCGCGGAGGAATTCGCCGAGGTCGGCGACGCGGGCGTCCTCCTGCTTCCAGAGATGGTCGTGGACGTCGGCGATCGTCTGCACCCGCGAACGGGCATCGAGCAGCACGTCGCGGATGATCTCGTTGCGGGACGAACGCGCCTTCACGTCGAGGATGCTCGCCACCAGCGACAGGCTGTTCTTGACCCGGTGGCTCACCTCCTTGGTCAGCAGCTTCTGGCGTTCCTGCAGCTCATATTGGCGGTGGATGTCGGTCGCGGTCGCGAACCAGCGGCGCACGGCGACGGCGCCATCCTCCAATATCGGCACGGCGCGGATCAGGAACCACAGATAGTCGCCGTCCCGCGATCGCAGCCGGCAGGTGAATTCCCACGGCTCCCGCCGGCCGTGCGCATCGTCGATGATCCGGTTGAGCTCGTCGATCTGGTCGGGATGCACGGTCGCCCGCCAGCCCGACCGGGCGATCTCATCACCGGAAAGGCCCGTGAACTCGCTCCACTGGTCATTATACCACACGGTGCCGTCACGCATGTCGCGCATCCAGGCGAGCTGCGGGATGACGTTGGCGAGCAGGCGGAAATTGCCCTCGCTCTCGCGCAGCGCGATTTCGGCCCGGCGGCGATCGTCGATATCCGCCGCCGCTCCCACCCAGGCGATGAGCCTGCCCTCGCGCTCGACGGGGGCGACGCTGGCGCGGTGCCAGCGATAGGCGCCGTCGCGCTGGCGCTTCAGCCGCATCTCCACGTCATAACGCTGGCCGGCGGCGATGGCGGGCGCCGCGATGCGGCGGAGCCGGTGCAGATCGGTGGGATGGACCAGATCGCGCCAGCCATGATCCGGCGTTGTCTCGATATCGCCCGTGTAGCGCCGCCATTCGCGATTGTAGAATTTTGCGGTGCCGTCGGGCCGGCCGACCCACATCTTCCGGGGGGCATTTTCGATGATCGCCCTCAGATTGTCGCTGCTCTCGTTCCACCACTCGTCGGACCCGATACACATACGCAACGTCCCTTCCTGGGGCAGACCTGATCCTCTCCGGCTATTGATTGGCTCTAATGGTTCGACTGCAACCAATGCTTACAGCATCGATGGTGGCGTGACTATGCCGGAGTTTTCGCATGATCTATTATAGATACGGCAATAATGCATTTTGCAGGTCATTCGGCTTTCATGCGAAGGCATGGTTAACCCTGGGATATCGCTTTTCATCATCCACGTCGTCATTTCATATGCTGATATGGTGTTGCGCCGAAGATGTTTACTATCGATCCTAACCGGATCGCAGGATCAACGGCGCTAATGGCTGCCGGATGTCGGGACGGTTGCCGCTGCTTTTCACGATCCTGGCCGGCGCGGCCCTGGGATGGCTGCTGCCCTATCGGCCGTCGCCCGATCCGGCCCCGCCGGCCGAGCCCACGGCGCGGGCCGCCCCGGCGGTTGCGGATCGGGTTGCCGCCCCACCGGCGGCGACTTCGCAGAGGATGCCGGAACCGCCGCGGCCGGCGATGCCGGCAGGGCCGGGCATCGTGATCGAGCGCCGCGCCGACGGCCATTATTATGCCGATGCGCTGGTGAACGGGCGGCAGGTGCATTTCCTGGTCGATACCGGGGCGAGCGGCGTCGTTCTCACCATGGACGATGCCCGCCGCGTCGGCCTGCCGTTCAACCCCTACGAATTCAGCGTCATTGGCAAGGGCGCCTCGGGCGACGTGCGCGGCAAGCTGGTGACGATCGACCGGATCGTGCTGGGCCATGTCGATGCCGCCGCCGTGCCGGGCGCGATCATCGGCGATGGCGCGCGGATATCGCTGCTCGGCCAGTCCTTTCTCTCGCGCATCGGATCGGTCAGCATCGCCGACGGCCGGATGACCTTGCGCTAGGGCCTGCGTTTTGAGGGTGGCGGCCGCCCGCCCGAGCCAATATGCCTCGCCGGATACCAAGTTCCGGAGACGACCCATGAAGACACGCGCCGCGGTAGCGTTTGAGGCGAAGAAGCCACTGGAAATCGTGGAGCTGGACCTTGAGGGTCCGAAGGCGGGCGAGGTGCTGGTGGAGATCATGGCGACCGGCATCTGCCACACCGATGCCTATACGCTGGACGGGCTGGACAGCGAGGGGCTGTTCCCGAGCGTGCTGGGCCACGAAGGCGCTGGCATCGTCCGCGAGGTGGGCGCGGGCGTCACCTCGGTGAAGCCCGGCGATCATGTGATCCCGCTCTACACGCCCGAATGCCGCCAGTGCAAAAGCTGCCTGTCGGGCAAGACCAACCTGTGCACCGCGATCCGCGCGACGCAGGGCAAGGGGCTGATGCCGGACGGCACCACCCGCTTCAGCTACAAGGGCCAGCCGATCTTCCATTATATGGGCTGCTCGACCTTCTCGAACTTCACCGTCCTGCCCGAGATCGCGGTGGCGAAGATCCGCGAGGACGCGCCCTTCGACAAGAGCTGCTATATCGGCTGCGGGGTGACGACGGGCGTCGGCGCGGTGGTGAAGACGGCGAAGGTGGAGCCCGGTGCCAACGTGATCGTCTTCGGCCTGGGCGGGATCGGCCTCAACGTGATCCAGGGCGCGAAGATGGTGGGCGCGGACAAGATCGTCGGCGTCGACATCAACGACGGCAAGGAGGAATGGGGCCGCCGCTTCGGCATGACCCACTTCGTCAATCCGGCGAAGGTGGAGGGCGATCTGGTGGCGCACCTCGTCGCGCTTACCGATGGCGGCGCGGACTATACCTTCGACTGCACCGGCAACACCCAGGTGATGCGCACCGCGCTGGAGGCCTGCCATCGCGGCTGGGGCGAATCGATCATCATCGGCGTGGCGGAGGCCGGCAAGGAGATCGGCACGCGGCCCTTCCAGCTCGTCACCGGGCGCGTCTGGAAGGGATCGGCCTTCGGCGGCGCCAGGGGCCGTACCGATGTGCCGAAGATCGTCGACTGGTACATGAACGGCAAGATCGAGATCGACCCCATGATCACCCACGTCCTCTCGCTCGACGAGATCAACAAGGGCTTCGACCTCATGCACGCCGGCGAGAGCATCCGGTCCGTCGTGGTCTACTGACAGCAACAAGGAAGGGAGAGCCAGTGTTTACCCATGTGATGGTCGGCGCGCACGACATCCAGAAATCCAAGATCTTCTACGATGCGGTGCTGGGGGCCCTGGGCGTGAAGCCGGGCTTCGCCGACGACAAGGGGCGCGTGATCTACGTGCACGATCATGCCATGTTCATGATCACCAGCCCGATCAACGGCGAGCCCGCGACCCACGCCAATGGCGGCACGATCGGCTTCCGCGCGGCTTCGCCCGAACAGGCCGATGCCTGGCATGCGGCGGGAGTCGCCCATGGCGGCACGAGCTGCGAGGACGCGCCGGGCTATCGCGAATCACCGATCGGCGCGCTCTACCTCGCTTATCTGCGCGATCCCGCCGGCAACAAGCTCTGCGCGCTCCACCGCCCGGCATAAGCGAGCCGCCCAGGCCCCGGCTTCGGTTGGGGCCTTCATTCTTGCATGTCGCGGGAAAGTGGAGCGGGTAGCGGGAATCGAACCCGCGCGTTCAGCTTGGGAAGCTGACAGGCTACCATTACATCATACCCGCCTGTGCCGCGCCGGATAGCGCGGGCACGAACGCTTGGCAATCGGCCTCTTGATCAGGGGATCAGCAGGCTCGCATCGCCATAGGAATAGAAACGATATCCCTCGGCGATGGCGTGCGCGTAGGCGGCCTGCATCCGCTCGCGCCCTATCAGCGCCGATACCAGCATGAACAATGTCGATTTGGGCAGGTGGAAATTGGTCATCAGCCCGTCGATCCCGCGGAAGCGGTAGCCGGGGGTGATGAAGATGGCGGTATCGCCGTCGAACGGGCGGATGATGCCGTCCTCGCCGGCCGCGCTCTCGATCAGGCGCAGCGATGTGGTGCCGACCGCGATCACCCGCCCGCCGGCCGCGCGCGCGGCGTTCAGCCGGTCGGCCGTAGCGGCGTCGATCCGGCCATATTCGGCGTGCATGCGATGGTCGTCGGTATCCTCCGCCTTCACCGGCAGGAAGGTGCCCGCGCCCACGTGCAGGGTCAGCGTCACATGGTCCACGCCACGCGCCGCCAGCGATGCGATCAGCCCGGGCGTGAAGTGCAGCGCGGCGGTGGGCGCGGCGACGGCGCCCGGCTCGGCGGCGAACATCGTCTGATAATCGTCGCGGTCGCGCTCGTCGGCGGGGCGCTTGCCGGCGATATAGGGCGGCAGCGGCATCCGTCCGGCGCGCTCCAGCAGCAGCTCGACCGGCTCGTCGCCCTCGAACTCCAGCAGGATCGATCCGTCGTCGCCCCGGCTCGCGGCGATGGCGGCCACGCCCGCGCCGAATTCCACCCGGTCGCCGTCGCGCAGCCGCTTGGCGTTGCGGACGAAGGCGCGCCAGGCGCGCGGCCCCTCGCGCTTGTGGAGCGTCGCGCCGATCCGCGCCTCGCCCCGCCGGCCTTCCAGCTGGGCGGGGATGACGCGGGTATCGTTGAAGACCAGGATATCGCCCGGCCGCAGGATATCGCCCAGGTCGCGGACGATGCGATCGGCCATGCCGGCGGCGTCCACCACCAGCATCCGCGCGGAATCGCGCGGGGATGCCGGGCGGAGCGCGATCCGTTCCGCCGGCAGATCGAAATCGAACAGGTCGACACGCATGGCTTTGGCCCGATCCGCCGCCCTTATTTCTTGGGCTTCTGATCGTCCTTCATCTCGCCCTTCAGCACGCTCTTCACCGCCTTGGCAGCTTCCTCCTCGCGCTCATGCGCATGGGGATCGGCGGCGGTGGCCGCTGCCGCCACGGGCAGCGTCGGCTCGGCGGCCTCGGTACGGGCGCGGACGATCTTGGACGGGTTGGCCGGCGGCTCGCCCCGCTCGATCGCATCGACATATTGCATGCCGGAAATGACGCGGCCGATCGCGGTATATTTGCCGTCCAGGCGCAGATTGGCGGTCAGCATGATGAAGAACTGGCTGTTGGCGCTGTCCGGATTGTCGGCGCGGGCCATGGACATCACGCCGCGCACGTGCGGCATGTCGTTGAACTCGGCCTTCAGGTCCGGCAGGTCCGATCCGCCGGTGCCGTCGCCGCGCGGGTCGCCCGTCTGGGCCATGAAGCCTTCGATCACGCGGTGAAAGACCAGCCCGTCATAAAAGCCGCGATTGGCGAGCGAACGGATGCGCTCCACGCTGTGCGGCGCCTTGTCGGGCCGCAGCAGGATCTTCACCGTGCCGCCGGTCGAAAGCTCGAGATCGAGGATGTTGGCCGGATCGACGGCGGGGGCAGGCGCGGCGGCGGGCGCCGCCGGCGTGGTCGGCGCTGCCGGCGCGGCATCCTGGGCAAGCGCGGGTCCGAATGCGAACAGGCCGGCGAGCGTGGCCATCAACATCTTCAAACGCATCGAAATTTCATCTCCCGCCGGGGTGCGGCGCCTGCCTGCCCCGATAATCCTGTCCCACATGACGGCCGAACGCCGGGTGCCCGGCCCTGGCCGGATCGCCCTTGCCGGCGGCTGAACGGTCAGCCGCCCCTGACGCCAAGCTGTTCCACCCGCGCCCGCACTTCGGCGGCCACGGCCGATGGCACGAACTTGTCGATCGCGCCGCCATAAAGCGCGATCTCCTTCACCAGCCGCGAGGCGATCGGCTGGAGGCTGACGTCCGCCATTAGGAAGACGGTCTCCACCCGGTCGTTCAGTTGCTGGTTCATCCCCGCCATCTGATATTCATATTCGAAGTCGGAAACGGCCCGGAGGCCGCGCACGATCACCCGCGCGCCTTCCCGATCGGCAAAGTCCATCAGCAGCGAATCGAACGTCACCACCGTGATATCGCCGGGAATCGAGGCGACTTCGCGGCGGATCATCGCCAGCCTTTCCTCGATCGTGAACATCGGCGTCTTGGCGGGGTTGGTGGAAAGGCCCACCACCAGCCGGTCCACCAGCTTGGCGCCGCGGCGGATGATGTCGACATGGCCGAGGGTGATCGGGTCGAACGTGCCCGGATAGACGCCGATGCGCGCCATTCAGCGATCCCTTTCGATGATGTAGCCGGCGATCGCGCGCAGCAGATCGGCTTCCGCGCCATAGCTGGAAAGATGGGCGATCGCCTGGCCGACCAGCATGTCCGCCTGTTGGTGCGCGCGTTCGCGGCCCAGCAGCGATACGAAGGTGGCCTTGCCGGCGGCGGCATCCTTGCCCACGGCCTTGCCGATGGCGGCGGCATCGCCTTCCACGTCCAGCAGGTCGTCCGCGATCTGGAAGGCCAGGCCGATATCGCGGGCATAGCCACGCAGGCGGCCGCGCCCCTCGGGCGGCACATGGCCCATGATCGCGCCGGCCTCCAGGCAGAAGCCGATCAGCGCGCCGGTCTTCAGCTGCTGCAGGCGGGTGACGGTCGGCAGGTCGAACGCCTGGGTCTCGGCGGCGAGGTCCATCATCTGCCCGCCCGCCATGCCGGCCGGGCCGGCGGCGCGGGCCAGCTCGGCCACCAGCTCGATCCGCACGAAGGGATCGGGGTGGGTCGCCTCGTCGGCCAGTATCTCGAAGGCTAGGCTCTGTAGCGAATCGCCGGCCAGCACCGCCGTCGCCTCGTCATAGGCCTTGTGGACGGTGGGCTTGCCGCGGCGAAGATCGTCATCGTCCATGCACGGCATGTCGTCGTGCACCAGCGAATAGACGTGGATGCATTCGATGGCGAGGGCGACGCGCAGCGCCGCCTGGCGATCGACATGGAACAGGTCGCACGCGGCGCACACCAGCAGCGGGCGCAGCCGCTTGCCGCCGCCGATCGCGGCATGGCGCATGGCATCGTAGAGCCGCGCGCGCGCGTCGTCCGGCACCTCCAGCAGCAGGTCGAAATGGCGGTCGATCTCGGTCGCCACCTGCCGCATCGCGTCCTGGAGCGCGACGGGCGTGGTCGTCACGTCGCCGTCAGCCGACATCGAAGGGCTGCGCGCCCGCCGGCCGGCCGTCGGCGCCCAGGCTGATCTTCTCGATTCGCGCCTGCGCGTCCTTCAGCCGCTTCTCGCACTGCGCGCGCAACGCATCGCCTTCGGCATAAAGGCGGATCGAATTGTCGAGCGTCTCCTCGCCGCTCTCCAGCCGCTGGACGATGGTCTCCAGCCGCTTCAGCGCGTCCTCGAACGAAAGCTCGGCGATGGTGTCTTCATCCTGCCCCATGCCCCGGCTTGTGGCCGGGGCGGGCGCCACGGTCAAGCCGGCGTTGCGGCCTTTGCGCTCGCTTCGGCGCGGGCGCGCTCCTCGGCCACCAGTTCCTTGCGGCTCAGTTTGCCGACCAGCGTGTGGGGCAGGCTCTCGCGGATCTCGACCGCGACGACGCGCTCATGCTTGCCGACCTGCGGGTTCAGCCATGCGCGCAGCGCCTCGCCCGTCACGGCCTCGCTTCCGGGGTGGAGGGTGACGAAGGCCTTGGGATTCTCGCCATGATAGGCATCGGGGATGCCGATCACCAAGGCCTCCTTCACGGCGGGGTGGTGGTAGAGGATCGCCTCGATCTGGCTCGGGAACACCTTGAACCCGCCGACGGAGATCATGTCCTTCAGCCGGTCGACGATGCGGATATAGCCGTCCGCGTCGATCAGGCCGACATCGCCGGTGCGCAGCCCGCCGCCCACGAAGATGTCGGCGTCCGCATCCGGCCGGTTCCAATATCCGGTCATGATCTGGGGGCCGTGGATCACGATCTCGCCGGGCTCGCCGTCCGCCGCCGGCTTGCGGGGATCGTCGCGGTCCACCAGGCGGAAGGTGGTGGCGGGCAGCGGCTGGCCGATCGTGCCGGTGCGGTTCTCGCCCTCATAGGGATTGGCGCTGGCGATGCCGCTTTCGGTGAGGCCATAGCCTTCGCACAGCTTGGCGCCGGTCACGCCCTCGAACCGCGCCTTCAGCTCGGCCGCCAGCGGCGCCCCGCCCGAAACGCAGACTCGCAGCGAGGAGAAATCGGTGCCCGCCGTCTTGGGATGGTCCAGCAGCGCCTGATACATGGTCGGCACGCCCGGCATGGCGGTGGCGCGGGTGCGCTGGATCGCGGCCAGCGTGCCGGCGGCGTCGAAGCGCGGCAGCATCACGATCTCGCCGCCGTTCATCACGGTGCGGTTGAGCACGGCGGCATTGGCGAAGATGTGGAACAGCGGCAGCACGCCGATGATCCGGTCGTCCTCGTCGCGATGCGGATCGACCGCCACGATCTGCCGCGCATTGGCCGTCATCGCCTGGTGGGTCAGCTTGGCGCCCTTGGGCACGCCGGTGGTGCCGCCGGTATATTGCAGCAGGGCGACGTCGCGCTCGGGATCGATCGGCACGGGGGCGAGCGCGCCGTCATTGGCGATCAGGCGCGAAAAGGGGACGATCCGGGGATCGTGCGGCGCCTTCGCCACCTCCTTGCGCTGGAACAGGCGGTAGAGCAGCGACTTGGCCGGCGGCAGCGCGCCCGCCACCGATCCGACGACAAGCCTCTCCAGCCCGCTCGTCTCCATCACCTTCAGCGCGGTGGGCAACAGCGCCTTCGCCGATACGGTGACGAGGATGCGCGTGCCCGAATCCTGCACCTGATGGGCCAGTTCCTCCACCGTGTAGAGCGGCGAGAAGTTGACGATCGTCGCCCCCAGCATCAGCGCGCCGTAATAAGCCGCGACATAATGAGGCACGTTGGGCAGGAACAGGCCGACGCGATCGCCCTTGCCCACGCCCAGCGCGGCCAGGCCCACCGCCGCCCGGCGCGCGCCGGAAAGCGTTTCGGCATAGCTGAAGCGGCGGCCGAAGAAATCGATCAGCGGCCGATCGGGCCAGCGCGCGGCGGAAGCCTCCAGCATCGCCGGCAGGCTGAGTGGCGGGTAGCTCGCCTCCCAGCTGGTGGGGTGGCGGTAGGCGGTTCGCCAGATGGAAGCGGGATCGGCCATGACAATCCACTAGGCCGGGCTGCGGGGGGATGCAAATGCAGCAAGGCCGCGCCGGGCTGTCCCGACGCGGCCTTGCTGGAAGATGGCGATCGCGGCGCCCCCACGCGCCGGACCGGCTTACTTCTTGAAGGGATCGACGAAGCCGTCCTCGTCCCCCGCCTCACCATGCAGCGCCGATTCGGCGGCGCGGGCGGCGGCCTCGCGCTGGGCGCGCAGCTCGTCGATCAGCGCCTCGCGGTCGCCTTCCAGGCGGCTGTCGACCGGAGTCTCGATGCCGGCGGCCTTGGCGGCCTTGGCGACGATCGCGTCCAGCTCGCGCTGCGAGCAGAGGCCCAGCGTCACCGGGTCCTTGGGCACGATGTTGGCGATGTTCCAGTGGGTGCGATCGCGGATGGCGGCGATGGTGGTGCGGGTGGTGCCGATCAGCTTGCTGATCTGCCCGTCCGAAACCTCGGGATGGTTGCGGATGATCCAGGCGATGCCGTCCGGCTTGTCCTGCCGCTTGGAAACCGGCGTGTAGCGCGGCCCCTTGGTGCGGCGCACCTGTTCCGGCCCCTTCAGCATCACCAGGCGGTAATTGGGATCGGCCTGGCCCTTCTCGATCTCGGCCAGCGTCAGCTCGCCCGCGCGCACCGGATCGCGGCCGGTAAGCTTGGTGGCGGCCATGTCGTCGGCGATGGCCTGCACCTCGAGGATGTGGAGGCCGCAAAAGGCCGCGATCTGTTCGAAGCTGAGCGCCGTATTGTCGACGAGCCAGGAAGCGGTCGCATGAGGCATAAGCGGCTGGGCCACGGGAACATCCTCCGGAAATAAATAGGGCCGCCCCTTACGGAGCGGCCGGTGCGTTCCGGCCCGATGTAATCGCAGGCGGCCGCGAGGGCAAGAAGAATGGAGTTCAGGCGGTGATCGGCAGGTAGCCGGGCGTGCGCGCGACCGCCGCGATCCAGGCCGATATCGCCGGATAGGCGCCGAGATCGAACCCGCCCTCATGGGCCACATGGGTGTAGGCGTAGAGGCAGATATCGGCCAGGCTGATCCGATCGCCCACGAAGAAGCCGGCGCCGCCGCGCAGATGCCGCTCCATCACTGCCAGCGCCGCATCGCCGCCCGCCCGCCGCGCGGGGATGGAGGCGCGCTGGGCATCCGTCAGCGCGTTTTCGCCGACGAAGGCCAGCCAGAAGCGCAGCGTGGCGATGTTGGGCTCGTGATTATACTGCTCGAAGAACATCCAGCGCAGCATGTCCGCGCGGTCGAAGCGGTCCTCCGGGATCAGCGGCGATCCCTCCGCCAGCCAGAAGCAGGCGGCATTGCTTTCTGGCAGCAGCTTCTCGCCGATCTGCAGCACGGGAATGCGGCCATTGCCGTTGATCTGGGTCAGGAAGGCGGGCGTGCGGGTCTCGCCCTTCAATATGTCATATTCGCGCCGGTCCAGCGGCACGCCGACCAGGGCGGCCGTCAGCCTGATCTTGTAGCAGTTTCCGCTATTCGCATATTCGTGGAGGATCAGCGCGGCCATGGCGGGCTCCTTATGGGTCCCGCGCGCCATAAGCCGGAAAATTCCCGTCCGCCAGAAGCCGTTTGCGCGCGGCGGCGCCTCTTGTCAGTGGATCAGTGGGCGGTTTCCTGCCCGGCCTGGCCCAGCACCATGCGGCGATAGGCGGTGGGGGAGACGCCCGCCCAGGACCGGATGGCGCGCGCCAGCCCGTTGGCCTCGGCAAAGCCGGCGCGCGTGGCGATCTGGCTGATCGGGATCGATCCGTCGTGCAGGCACATCAGCGCCACCTCGCGCCGCACGTCGGCCTTGAGCGCGCGATAGCTCGATCCTTCCGCCTCCAGCCGCCGCCGCAGCGTCTGCCCGCACATGCCGAAGCCCTCGGCCAGCGCCTCCAGCTTGGGCAGCGCCTGGTGGATTTCCAGATGCGCGCGCATGCGGGCGCGGATCGCCGTCACCAGCCCGTCGCCGACATCGTCGACGGTCAGCATGTCGACGGGACGGTGGGCGAGGAAGCGGGGAATGTCGCTCGGCACCCGCACCACCCGCCGGGCCAGGATCGCGTCGGCGAAGCCGAGGCGCGCCACGTCGGCGCCGAACCGGCATTCGCAGCCCATCACTTCCAGATATTCCTGCATCGGCACCGCCGGATCGCCGGGGAATTCCGCGGTGATGACGGCGAACTTCTCGCCGATCAGCCATTGCGCGAAGCGCTGCCAGAAGATCAGCCACCAGCCCGGCAGCACGCGATCGGGATCATGGCCGGTATCCGGGATGGCGACGGTGACGACGGCGTCATGCCCGTCGCGGTCGAGCGTGAAGGCCAGGTCGCGCGTGGCGACGGCATAGAAGCGGAAGGCGCGATCGAGCGCGGTGCCCACCGTATCGCTGAGCGTGCCGATCTCGCACATCAGCTCGAACGCGCCGGGGCGCAGCGGGTGCGCGGTCAGGCCGCACAGCTCGTCCGCCATCATCAGCTTGGCGTTGCGGGATATCGCCGAAAGCGCGGTGCCGTCATAGCGCCCGGCCACCGGATCGCGCCCTTCGGCGACGATGGCGGGATCAAGCCCCGCGCGGGCCGCGCTGGCCAGGAAGGCCCGCGCATAATGGTCGATAAGCGTGGCCGCGGCCACCGGATCGGCTCCCGATTGTCCCAAGGGTCGCACGATGCGGGATTGCCCTTCGCTTGGCAAGCGGGTGGAAGGCGGGTGGGCGGGCGTGGCGCGGCGGCGCGACCCGATGGCCGCCGCGCCCCTGGCGGGCGGCCCACAGGGAGCACGCCGCCCGCAAGGTCGCCTCCGTCCGGCAGGCTCAGTTCGTCGCGAACATCCTGAGGCCGTTCTCGCACACGATCTTGCGGCGATCGGCGTCGGGAATGCCGGCGGCGGTGAACTGCTTTTCCATCAGCGCCCGCGAATTGGGCCAGGACGTCGCCGGGTGCGGGAAATCCGTGGACCAGTAGAGGACGTCCGGGCCGAAATAGTCGTAGCAATATTTCAGGCCGAGCGGCTCATACATGAAGGTCGCGCCCATCTGCCGCTTGAAATATTCGCTGGGCAGCAGCTTCAGCTTCGGGAAGCTGTAATGGCCCTGGATGATGCGGCCGTCGAGGATCATGTCGAACAGGAAGGGCAGCCAGCCCAGGCCCGGCTCGACGAACAGCACCTTCAGCTTGGGGAAGCGCTCCAGCGTGCCGGAAAGGATCCAGAAGCAGATCGTCTCGGCCAGCTGGAAGCCCGGCAGGCCCAGCGCGACGCCCTTCATCGGGGTCGGATCGCGCTTGATCAGCTCGTAGCCCTTGGCATTGTTGTCGAGGTGGTTGAGGATGGTGATGCCGGTTTCCTGCAGGATCGCCCACAGCCGGTCGTAACGCTCGTCGAAATAGTCCGGCAGGCCGAGCTCGGTGGGGAAGGGCGGAAGCTGCACGCAGCGCGCGCCGCGCTTGGCCACGCGCTCCACTTCCTTCACCGATGCTTCCACATCGTGCGGCAGAAGCTGGTAGGCGCACATCAGGCGCTGCGGATCGACCGCCGCGAAATCGGCGATGGCGTCGTTGAAGCCCGACAGCATCTCCTTCCAGTCGTTGCCCATGATCTCCGGGCTGCACATCTTGGCGCCGCCGACTTCGGGGAAGATCACCTCGGCGAACACGCCGTCGCGGTCCATCGAGGCCAGCTTGGCATGGGGCTCGTAATGGCCCGGATCGTTCCACGCGACCGGGTCCATGATGTCGTTGATGTCGGGGATGAAGCCGCCGCGCTTCTCCAGCTCCAGCGCCTGATATTTCTTGTTGCCGTCGATCCACCCCTGGCGCAGCCGCTCCGAAAGGCGGGGGACGACCCATTCATCGGTGTAGAAAACGTGCGAATCGACCGAGACGAGTTTCTCGTCGGGCGCGATCGAAGGTGCGGTTGCCATGTGCCTCTCCTTATCGTTGCCGGCGGCAAAGGCCGGTTCGGGGAGAGGCTATGGGGTGGGCCGGGGCGTGGAAAGATCGGAAGCTTACAGCCGAGGGATCAAAATCGGACGCCCGCTTCGTCCATCGGCCCGCTTTCGATCGAAAGGCCCGTCATTTCAGGCCGTAGCGTGGTGCTGCATGGGCGTGGCTCAGATTGGGGGCCAGCGCCGCGCGGGCGGCGACATAGGTTTCCCAGTCGCCGGCATCGGGCAGCGAGGGGATCGTCACCGCCTCGCCCTGGTCGAAGCCTGCGATCGCGGCATCGACCATCTCGTCCACCTCCATCACCATCTCGGCCGGCACGAGATCCAGCTTGCCGTCCAGGCTGTCCCAGATGGCGGTGCGGGTGATGCCGGGCAGCACCGCCTGGATGCGCACGCCGCTGTCGCCCGCCTCGGCCTGCAGCGCTTCGGTGAAGTTCAGCAGATAGGCCTTGGTCGCGCCATAGCCGGGCTCGAACGCGCCGGACATCAGCGCCGTTACCGAGGCGATGTTGATGATCGCGCCGCTGCCGGCGGCGAGCAGCCGAGGGAAGATGGCGGCCGCCAGCCGCGTGGTGGAGACGACGTTGAGCCGGATCATCGCCTCCAGCTTGTCGGGATCGGCCGTCGCCAGCGGCCCGTCGCCGACGATGCCGGCATTGTTGACGAGGATGGTGATCGCCTTGTCGTCGCGGAGCCGATGCTCGACGCGGGCCAGATCGTCGGCCTTGCCCAGATCGGCGGACAGCACGTCCACCTGCCGGCCGGTCTCCGCGCGCAGCCGGGCGGCGAGCGCCTGGAGCTTGTCGGCGCTGCGGGCGACGAGGACGAGATCATGGCCCCGGCGCGCCAGCCGTTCGGCATAAGTGGCGCCGATGCCGGACGAGGCGCCGGTGACGAGGGCGGTTCCGTTGATGCTGGTCATGGGGTGCTTCCTCCAGAATGTCCGGCGGCCGCCTGTCCCCAAAGCGGGGCGGCATGCCGATCCGGGCTGAATGAAGCGACGCTACTCCGACGTCCCCCGCATGCCGCCCCGGACCATCGTTTAGCCGGGGCCTCCATCCGGCAGAGGCGATCATGCCTTGGTATGCCCCGAAACCGGCCCTCCCCGGAACCTTCAAAAGGGTGGCGGCCGGATCATCGCCCCGGAACCCGTTTCAGGGGCCATCCTGCGGCAAGCGATTTCGGTGCCGGATATTCGAACGTCGATCCGGCTTAATCCACGGAATCCGCGCGCAGGGCGGCGATCTGCTGGTCGAGCGAGGCCAGCACGCTGGCCCGCTGGCTGGCGGTGAGATCGGCCGCGCGGATCTCGGCGCGGGCCTCCTTCAGCGCATCGGCCACCTGCGCGCGGATCGCGCGCGCGTCCACGCAACTGGCGGCCAGCGTGGCGATCGCGCGGCGATCATCAGCCTCGGCGGAAATCCGGCCCCGGCCATTGCCGCAGGTCCGCGCCAGCTCGGCACGCGCCTGGGCAAGGGCCACGCGGACCTCGCGGTCCACATCCACGCGGATCACATCCGCGCGCGCCTGGGCACGCATCGCTTCCCGCCGCGCCTCGCGGCCGATCGCCCGGGCCTCGGCGGCGGCCTCGCGCGCTTCCGCCGCCTGCTCGCGCATCCGATCCGCCTGTTCGCGCAGCATGGCGGCATGCTCACGGGCACGCGCCGCCCGTTCGCGGGCCGCCTGGGCTTCGACCGGGGGGCGGGGGGCGGCGGGGGCCGCCACCGGGGCCGGCGGCTCGGGCGCATCCGGCGCCACCACGGACGGCGGCAGCGGCACCGCCTGGATGGCGGGCTGGGCAGGGGCGGCGGGCGCAGCCGGTGCCGCCGGCGCCAGCGGCGCGAGGGGAGCGGCAACCGCCAGCCGGGGTATATCGATCCCCGTCGCCGCCGCGACCCCGCCCGATGCGGTCGCCAGCAGGCCGCCGCCCACCATCAGCCCCACCAGGGCGCCGCCGCCCAGCCGGCGTGCGCGCCCGATCTTGCCCGTGGCCATCATCTGCAGTCTCCTCTTGATCCGGGCGGCGCCCAGCGCGCAGGCGGCGGCGGGCGTGCCGCGCGTCGCCGATTTCACCAGCGCCGTCGCATAGGCGTGGCGCTCCGTCGCCGGCTCGTCCGCCAGCACGGTTTCGTCGCAGGCCAGTTCCTGATCGGCGCGGAAGGCGCGATAGGCGATGTGCGCCAGCGGGTTGAACCAGTGGAGCGACAGCATCGCCAGCGCGAAGATATTGGCGATCAGATCGCCGCGCACATGGTGGGCCACTTCATGCGCCAGCACCAGCCGCTGCTCCTGCCGGGTATAGCGGCGGGTGAAATCGCCAGGCAGCAGGATGCGGCGACGGACGATGCCGGCGGCCACCGGGCCGTCCACGCCCGCGCTCACATGCACCGCGATTCCGCAGCGGCGGCAGAGGAAGGCCGATCCCCTGAGCGCCATCTTCAGGAAGTGGCGGTAAAGGCCGATATGCCATGCGAAATGAAGCGCCGCCCCGCCAAGCCACAGCAGGCCGGGCACCATCAGCGCGGCCCAGTCCGGCCCCGTCGCCGCGGCCATGCCGGCGGCATGGGGCGCGATCATGGCCGGCGATGCGGTTTCCGCGCCCGCGGGCAGCGCGGTCGCGATGCCCTCCAGCCCCGAAAGGTCGATGCGGATTGGGACATGCGCCGCCACCGGCCGGGCGATTTCGGGCAGCGGCGGCATCACCAGCCGGATCATCGGCAGCGCCCACAGCGCATAGGCCAGCCGCGCGCCGAACAGGGCGGCGATCCTGCCGCGCACCAGCAGTACCAGCAGCATCAGCAGCGCCGATGCCGCCAGATTTTGGAGAAGCAGCGCGGCGCTCATGGCTTGAGCGCCTTCAGCAGCGCCTCGATCTCGGCAATGTCCTGCGGGGAAAGCTGGTCCTGCTCGGCCAGATGCGCCACCAGCGGCGCGGCGCGGCCGCCGAACAGGCGATCGATCAGCTTGCGGGATTCGCGGGCCGCATAATCCGCCCGCGCCACAAGCGGCCGGTAGAGGTAGCGGCGGCCATCCTCCTCATGCGCCAGCACGCCCTTGGCGAGCAGGCGGGCGAGCATGGTCTTGACGGTGCGGTCGCTCCAGCCGCGGGCGGGATCGATCCGTTCGGCCACCTCGGCGGCGGTCAGCGGCGCCTCGTCCCACAACACGTCCATGACGGCATGTTCGCCGTCGCTGATTCGATCCACCATCGGCGTCCCTCCGATTACAGATGTAGTCTTATATGACTACGCCTGTAATCGTCAAGCCCGGCGATTGGCGGTCAGCGGGATCGGATCAGTGGCGATGCTCGCGGCGCAGCTGGTAGCGGCCGTCGCGATAATCGTCGAAGATGCCGGAAATGGCGGGGTGGTCCACCGGCTCGTCGCTTTCGTCATGCTCCAGATTCTGCTGGCTCACATAAGCGACGTAGCTGCTGTCCGAATTTTCGGCGAGCAGATGGTAGAATGGCTGGTCGCGCGCGGGGCGGACGCCTTCGGGAATGGCCTCATACCATTCCTCGCTATTGGCGAACACGGGGTCGACATCGAATATCACGCCCCGGAATTCCAGCAGCCGGTGCCGCACGACATCGCCGATGGCGAAGCGTGCATGGGCGATGGCGGGCGCGATCAACTGCGCCTGGCGATCCACGGAAAGCGAAATATCCCTCGTCATGGGATCAATCTAGGGTTTGTCGCGACGGAAGCAAGCGCGACGCTTGGCAAGCCCGAATAGTTCGGCTAAGGGCCGCCCCTCATCGACCAGCCGCCCCCGGGCGGAGAGACCCTCGATCATGCGGAGAGGTGCCAGAGAGGTCGATTGGGACGGTCTCGAAAACCGTTGTGCGGGCAACCGTACCGTGGGTTCGAATCCCACCCTCTCCGCCATTTACGCTTCCAATAGCTTGGATTTACTAGATATTTTGGAGGCCCGGCGCGCGCCGTCCCTCATGAAAGCCCACATCAAATCGGCGCTTGATCGGGCCGATTCGATCGCTTCCCGGCGATCACTTCGTTATTCCTAGATCAGCACGACCTCACCCACGACGCGCTCCGCGAAGGCCTGGACGCTGAACGGACGGCGAGGCGCGTTCGCGGTGATTTTGGCGGCTTGCTGCCGTTGGATATGCGGAGCATCGTCAAGGCATGACGAAGTACCTCATCTCCTTTCCGAGTGAGGCCATGGTGCTCACGGACGAAGAGTTCCCGATTGTCGCGGCCGATGCTCATGCGGTGATCGAGGAGGCGAAGGCGGCCGGGGTCTATGTGTTTGGCGGCGGAATCGATGAGCAGGTCGATCCCCTGTTGGTCTCCGGCGACGGGTCGGTGTCCAGGGAGATTTATCCGGGCGGCCGCCTCAAGGGTGGATTCACGGTGCTGGAGTTGCCGACGCGCGAGGATGCCGTGGAATGGGCAAGGCGGATCGCGGTCGCCTGCCGTTGCCCGCAGGAGCTGCGCGAATTCATGTACGATCCGGCGAGCTAGAGAGAATGGATCGGGCGCCGCAGCAGGCGCGGATCAGAAACGCTGAAATACCGGGACGGGATCGAACATCAGGGAAATGAAGCCCCACAGGCTGATCCCGATCAGGACGATCCCGACGAGCTGCATCAGGAGCTTCGGCGATATCCGTTTGGTGAGCCAGGCGCCGGCGGGCGCCGCGGCGATCCCGCCGATCAGCAGACCCGATGCCGCCTGGGTAAAGGATGAAAGGCCGAGTGTTCCGATGAAGGCGGAAAGGACGGTGACCGTCACGAAGAATTCGGCGGCGTTCACGGTGCCGACCGCCATGCGCGGCGTCATGCCCTGGGCAAGGAGGTTGCCCGTCACGATCGGCCCCCAGCCCCCGCCCGAAGCGTCGAGAAACCCCCCGATGAAGCCGAGCGGGCCGACCAGCCGCATCCGCCTGTAGGCCTGCGGCCGCCGCGGCGCCCGCCAGATGAGATAGGCGCCGATCGCGGCCAGATAGACCAGCACCACCGGCCTTGCGATGTCGGTGTGGACGAAGGTGAGCACCCAGACGCCGATCAGGCCGCCGACGATGCCGGGCAGCACAAGCCGCGCGAAGAGCGGCCAATCGACATTGCGCTGGAGCGCGTGGGCCGCGCCGGACGTGCCGCTTGCCAGCCCCTCGACCGTATGGGTGGCCGCGGAGGCCGCCATGGGCGGAAGGCCGAGCAACAGCAGCAGCGAATTCGAGATCACGCCAAAGGCCATGCCCAGCGCGCTGTCCACCAGTTGCGCGAGAAACCCGATCAGGATGAACGGGGCGAGATCGGCCCAGGGGATCGATGCCAGATCGATCATGGCGCGTCGGTTTTCAGGAGCGAGGAAACCGACTTGCCGACGCGACCGGCGGGTGCGGTGAGCAGGAACAGCAGCGGAAAGGCCAGCGCCAGCACGGAGAGGAAGCCGCTCAGCATCGCCTCCGCACCGGCGAGCCAGGGCAGGATCGCGGCCCAGATCGCCACGCCGAGCACCACCAGCAAGGTGCGCTCCTGCTCCGCATCGTCGAGGCTGGACAGATTGGTTCGGACCCGCCCTTCGAACAGGGTCTGCAGGCCGAGGCTGATGCGGCCCTTCCTGTCGATCAGCGGCCCGGGCAGGAGGGCGTGCACGATCGATCCGAGGCCGGCGGCGATCATGCGCAGGCCGACCGCGCGGGCGAAGCCCCGATAGCTGGCGTTGCGGTCGCTGATCGCCCGCAGCCCCGATCGCCCGCCGAAAACCAGCTCGGCCAGCGCCGTGCTTTCGGCCGGGACGGGCGCCTGCCGGGGCGCATCCTGGGTCGCCACGATCCATTCGAGGATGGCGGTGGGCACGTCGAACCCGCTGGCGCGCTCCAGGCCCTGGAAGCCCGGCGCGGAATTGGCCTCGCAGATCCGATAGCCGTCCTCGTCGAACAGGATGTCGATGCCGGTGACGTCCAGTTCCAGCGCGTCGGCCGCCTGCACGGCAAGCTCGGCCATTTCGGGCGGCGGATTATAGGCGACGCCGACGCCGCCCAGCGAGACGTTGGACTTGAAGCCGCCGGTCAGCGATCGCCGCTCCATGGCGGCGACGACGCGTCCGCCGACCACCAGGATGCGCACGTCGCGGCCATGGCTGGCCCGCACATAATGCTGGAGGATGAAGTCCGCCTGCGCCTCCGCGCTTTCCAGCAGGCCGGCCAGATCCTCGAACTGGCTGCGATTCTCGCATTTGAGCACGCCGGCGCCCCGGGTGCCCTTCAGCGTCTTGACGATCAGGGGAAAGCCCAGTTCGCGTTCGACCAAAGCGGCATCCATCGGAAACTTGCCCAGGATCGTCCTGGGAATCGGCAGGCCCGCCCGGATCAGCTGCTGGAGCGTGTGGAGCTTGTCTGAAACCAGCTCGATGGTGGTCGGGCCGTTGATCAGCCGCACGCCGCGCCGTTCGAAGTGCCGCAGCAGCGCCAGCGTGAAATAATCGGTTTCGGCGCCCGTGCGACAGATGATGAAGTCGGGCCGCTCCATCATCCGGTCCTGATATTTGACGGACCAGCCGTCGTCGGCGCCGACGATGAGGTCGAAGCTGTGCGGATTGAGCACGTCGAGATCGATTCCCATCGCGGCGGCGGCTTCCTGGAAGCGGAATATCTCGGGCACTTCCGGAAGCGCCGGATCAAGCTCGCGATGAAACAGAATCCAGCCTCGCAAGATCCTACGCTCCTTTTCTCGCGCGGCACCCGATCCCGGCCCGCAGGCTATCGTGCGGGAAGGGGGCCGGAGGCATCGACGCCCGACAGGTGAGGCGGGCGTCGCGCTTCGTTCAGGCCGAATCGTCCATGGGCCGGACTCTACCCGAACTTCGGGAAAATCCACGGCCCCAAACAGCGGGAATCACGCGGATCCGTAAGGATCGGCGGATCGTCCGCCTGCCACCGGACCGCCTTATCCTCGCCAGCCGTAGCGCTGGTCCAGCTTCGAAAGCTGGCTGGCGAAGCCTTCCTGCTGCATCCTGGTGAATTCGGGATCGTGCATGGCCGACAGCGTCACCACCATCCGCACCTGGCCGTCCGCGACGGGGAAGAATTGCACGACGATCTCGTTTTCATAAGGCTCCACGCCCGGCAGGAAATCGATGATGTGGGTGAGGACGAGGCGCTCGTGCGGCTTGAACTCGGTGAAGGTGCCGCGCGTCTCGTGCGACGGGGATTCGCCCATTTCCCGCATCGCCGCGACCATCTCGGGCGTATCGGCGGCCATGTCGTAATGCAGCGCGCCGCCCGGCCGCCCATCGAGCATGTGGACGTCGGCGCGGAAACCCTGCGGCCCCCACCAGGAAGCGAAGCCCTCCTTCGTCGTCCACAGAGCCCACAATTCCTCGATCGGCGCCTTGTAGGTGCGCTCGACGACGATGCTTGCCTTCATCCTCTCGCGCATGCTCAGCGTTCCTCCAGCGTTTCGCGGCGGCCTTGCCCGGCTTCCAGCGCGGCGCCGAAACGGTCGAGCCGCGCCTCCCACAGCCCGCGATACCGGGCGAGCCAGTCCTCCAGTTCGCGGAACGGCGCCTGCTTCAGCGAATAGAGCCGCCGCTGTCCGTCCGGCCGCATCGCCACGAACCCGGCTTCGTGGAGGATGCGTAGATGCCGGGACACGCCCGACTGGTGGATGCCCACTTCCTCGACGAGGTCGTTGACCTGCCGCTCGCCCCGGCTCAGCGCATCGATGACGCGCCGGCGCGTCGGATCGGCTAAGGCCTGGAACGTGTCTAGTTGCATGAGCATGTATATGCATGATGATGCATATATCGTCAATCCGGGTGCTGCCGCTTATGCCGGACCGCGCTTATTGCCCCAGGCCGGCGCGGCTTTCGAAGATGCGGGCATGGGCCACGTCGTCGCCCTCGGTGCGGACGACGGCAAGGCGCTTGGGATTCTTGTGCCGGAAGCCCTTTTCGCCGCTCGCCGGCGGCGGATCGGCGATCAGGATCAGTGCGTCGAAGGCGCTGCGGGCACCGCGCAATTCCTTCAGGATGGCGAGCAGCTCGCGCGGGGTCGTGCTGCCGCCGCCGTCGCTGTCGGGCGTCTGGGTTTCGATCAGGCGATGAAGCGCCTCGACGATGGCCAGCGTCGGGGGCGCATCCAGCGCGGGCGGCTCGATCGGGATGGCGCGCGCGTTGGCCAGCGCCAGATAGGGATCGATCGCGCCGGGGCCGAACTGCCGTTCGATGTTTATCAGGATCGCGGCATCGAGATTCGTCGCGCCCGTCCGCGCGTTGCGGATCGTGCTGGCCGAACAGGCCAGCCGCGTCGCGAGCTGCCCGTCGTTCAGCTCATGATCCTTCTGCACCCGCCGGATGATCTGGGCGACGGCATCGCGATAAGCGGCGCTGGACATGCGTGACGCGGACGGATGTTTCACAGGGGCGCTCCCATGGGCCATGGATCTCCGGCTATGGCTGCCCGGCCGCAGGACAATGCGATTCACGGCCAATTCCGATCAAGACTTTGCTTGCCGACCGAAGGTATCCGACGCACCCTATGAATTATAGTCGCAGAAACATCCTGCTGGCAGGCGGTGCCATCGCCGGCTCGACTCTCCTCGGCCCCCTGGCGGACAAGCTATCCGCGGAACCCAACGTCCCAGCCCCGGTGCCGGCCCGGCCGATCGCGCGGGACGACGCGCCCGCCGCGCCGTCCACCCCGTCCGCAAGGGCGCCCGATGGCATCCGGCCGGCCTTGTTCGCCGCCGCGCTGGCCGCGCTGGAGCGGCATGGCCCGGCGGTGAAGCGGGACCGGATGGCGATCGTCGATTTCGCCGCCGCCTCGTCGCAGCCGCGCTTCCATCTCGTCGATCTCGCCGGGGGGCGAAACCTGCCGCTGCTGGTTTCGCACGGTTCCGGTTCCGATCCCGATCATTGCGGCTGGGTGGAGCGCTTCTCCAACCAGCCGGGGTCCAACGCCTCGTGCGAGGGCGCCTTCCTGACCGGCGATTATTATGTCGGCAAGCATGGCCGTTCCCAGCGGCTGACCGGGCTCGATCCCACCAACAGCAATGCACTGGCCCGCGCCATCGTGGTGCATGGCGCCTGGTATGCCGAGCCGGACATGATCCGCGGCCACGGCAAGCTGGGGCGGAGCCAGGGCTGCTTCGCGGTCGGCGACAGCCGGATCCAGCAGCTGTTCGACCATCTCGGCGAAGGCCGGATGATCTACGCGGCCAAGCTCGCCTGATACCGGTCAGGGCCGGGGCACGACGGCGTCCATGATCGTCAGCCGCTCGAGCGGTTTGGCGCCCACTGCGGAGTTGGTGACGAGGATCGTCGATCCCGGCTTCAGCTGCGCCTTCACCGCCTCGTAGAAGGGGCGCGGCATGTGAACGCGGTTGATCGTCGCCTCGTCCAGCACATGGCCGGCATCCTCGTCATGGCCGGGCAGGCCGACATAGACCCATTGCGGCCGGCCGGCCTGCTCGATCAGGGTGATGACGTGGGAACCGGGATCGCTGTCGTCGATCCGGGCGACGCTGCGGCCGATCTCGGTGCCGTTGCGGATCACCACGACGCGCTGGTCGCTCTTGGAGATGATGATGGAAAGCGGGCCGGCGCCGGCCAGCTCCGGGGTCCAGCGATATTCCTCGCCCTCGGCCAGCGCCTGGCGCTCGACCGGCTGGCCCTTGTCGTTGAAGGGGGCCAGCAGGCTGTTCTCGCTGGTGCGGACATGGTTTTGCGCATCGCCCTGCACCACCACGGTGACGCCGAGGTCGGTGAGCGCGAACAGCTCGCGCGCGAAGCCATAGGGCAGATGCACGCAGCCATGGCTTTCGGGATAGCCCGGCAGGCCGCCGGCATGCAGCGCCACGCCGTCCCATGTCAGCCGCTGCTGGTAGGGCATCGGCGCATTATTATATTTGCTGGACCGGTGCTTGGCATCCTTCTGCAGGATCGTGAACACGCCGGTCGGCGTCGCGTGGCCGGCCTTGCCGGTGGAAACCGTGGTCGCGGCGATGCGGACGCCGTTGCGATAGACCATGGCGATCTGCCGGGAGAGATCGACATAGATCAGCACCGGGCCGTTTGGCGCCACCTGCGGCGCCCACACCCATTGTCCGGGCTTCAGCTGATCGATCCGGCGGGCGAATTCGGGCGGCGAGCTGGCCTGCGCGCCCTGTGCGTGGGCGATGCCCGGAAAAGCGACGGCCACCGCCGCGAACAAAGCCAGCCTCAAACGCATCCCCATTCCCTTTGCCGTCCGTCCGATGCATCCGGCATATCGCGCGCCACCGCTTTTCCCAATCCGGGAATTGCACATGCGGACCTGTGGACATGCACCAAAGCAGGCGGCGGGTGAGTCCGCTTGCGGACGGGGATGATAAGGCGATCGGGCGCGGATCAGCCCACGTGGATCAATCCGCGCGGATCAGGGAGCCTGCTTGCGCGGGCGCTTGGCGGCGGCCGGCCGGGGGGCGGGGCGTTCGCCCTTCTTGCGGCCGAGGCCCAGTTCCTTGGCGACGGCGCGGCGGCGTTCGCTATAGGCCGGCGCCACCATGGGATAGCTGGCCGGCAATCCGAAGGCCTCGCGATAGCTTTCGGGCGTATAGCCGTGGCGGGTGATGTGCCGCTTCAGGCTCTTGTAGGATTTTCCGTCGATCATGCTGACGATATATTCGGGATCGGACAGCGATTTGCGTATTCCCACCGCCGGCGCGGGCTTGCTGGCGCCGCTCGCGGAGGTTTGCGCGCCGCCGCCGGCCGCCTTGGCAAGGGCATCGTGGACGGAGCGGATCAGGATCGGCACGTCGTTCGCGGCAACATTGTTGTTCGCCAGATGCGCCGAGACGATATCGGCGGTGAGTTCGATGAGCGCTGTGTTCCGGTCGTCCATCATTCACACTCCGGTGTAGATGCTGCCGAGATTCGATCGCATTGATCGATATCCAACGAATTCTACACTGTGAATCTCTTGTAGACTATGATTTTTCGTCGTCTTGATCGATATATTGCTCGATTTGTCGGTATGGAATGATGATGTTCCGTTCGTGTTCCATGCCCGGATGATCGATTGCCGATCGGTTCGCCGGCGGGTCGCGGACGGAACCATGGATGGAGCATCGCCTCATGGCCGGCCAGGAAGAGGTGGAGCTGAAGCTGGATGTCGATGCGGCGGCGATGGCGTCGTTCCTCGCCTTGCCCATGCTCCGGGACGCGGCCTCGCGCGAGCAGCATCTCCATGCGATCTATTATGATACGCCGGACCGCGATCTCGGCGCGGCCGGCGCGTCGCTGCGCATCCGCCATGGCGAGGGCGTCCCGCTCCAGACGCTGAAGCTGCCCGGCGGGTCGGCCGCGGGCCTGTTCGCCCGCGGCGAATGGTCGTGGCCGCTGGCCGAGGACGAGGAGGCCGCGCTGGATGAGCCGCCCGTCCGCGCGCTGCTGCCGGGCCTGGATGCGGGGCTTGCGCCCTTGTTCGAAATCCGGGTCGTCCGGCGGCTCCATGACGTCATCCATGGCGATGCCCGGATCGAGGCGTCGCTGGATAGCGGCGAGATTTCGGTGGCGGGCGCGAGCCGCGCATTCGATGAGGTGGAACTGGAACTGAAATCGGGATCGCCCGCCGCGTTGTTCGATCTCGCGCGGCTGCTGGACGGCATCGCCCCGGTCCGCGTCGGCGTGTCCAGCAAGGCCGAGCGCGGCTATCGCCTGATCGCGGGTCGGGATGCCGGGCCGGCCAAGGCGGAGCCGCTGGCGCTCGCCGACGACGCGACCGCCGCGCAGGCATTCGGCGCGGCGGCCGGCGCATGCCTGCGGCAGTTCCGCCTCAACGAACCGCTGGTGATGGCGGACTGGCATGCCGGGGCGCTGCATCAGGCGCGGGTCGCGCTCCGCCGGCTGCGTTCCACCATCGCCCTGTTCCGGCCTATGCTGGCGGATCATCTGCCCGCGCATCTCGACGGGGAGTTGAGGTGGCTGGCCGGCGCCATGGCGCGCGCCCGCGCGATCGACGTGCTGATCGCGCGCCATGGCGACGACATGCTCCGCCGATCCGTGCTGGAGCAGCGCGAGGCGGCCTATGTCGCGGCGATCGGCGCATTGGCCGGCGCGCGAAGCCGCGCGCTGCTGCTGGATCTCGCCGAATGGATTTCGATCGGGGCCTGGTGCCGGCCGCTTTCGGATGCGCCGTCCGATCAGGCGGACGCCCGCGCCGTCATCCGCCACGGCCTTCGCCGCTTCCGGCGGCGGATCAAGCGGGCCGGCCCGCTGGACGCGCTCGACGATGCCGGCCGGCACAAGGTGCGGATCGCCGTGAAGAAGCTGCGCTATGCGAGCGACATGTTCGCGCCGCTGTTCGAAGGCCCGCATAAGGCCCGGCGCGATTTCCTGCGCGCGCTGGCCACGCTGTCGGATCGGCTGGGCGTGCTCAACGATATCGTCACCGAACCGGGGCTGATCGCCGATCTCGGCCTGCCGCGCCCCGCCGGGACGGGCGAGCCCGCACTGCGATCGGCCATCGGCGATGCCGAGGATGCCCGCCTGGCGTTGCTCGCCATCCGCCCCTTCTGGCGATAGCGGGGACGGAACGGGCGGCCGGTCCCTGCCTGCCGCCCGCCCGCCTCGATACCGTCAGGCGCCGGCCTTGGCCGTCCTGCGCGTCCGCTTGGCCGGGGCTTCCGCCGGCTCGGCCTTCTTGCGGCCCAGCCCGAACTGCTTGGCGACGGCGCGGCGATGCTCGCTATAGGCCGGCGCCACCAGCGGATAGTTGGCGGGGAGGCCGAAGGTTTCGCGATAGCTTTCCGGCGTATAGCCATGACGACCGATGTGGCGCTTCAGGCTCTTATACGGCTTGCCGTCGATCATGCTGAGGATAAAATCAGGATTTGCCGTGGATTTGCGGACGCCGACCGCTCCAACCGGCTTGTCTCCAGAAGATTCTTCGGTGGCCGATGCGTCCGGCGATGCCAATTTGGCAAGAGCATCGTGCACCGACTGGATCAGTTGCGGCACGTCGCCGTTGCTCACGACATTATTGGATACATGCGCCGAAACGATATCGGCCGTAATTTCGATAAGGGTCCTCTGCAGGTCCGTAGTCATTCTATGCTCCCGGGGCCGATGATTGTTTGCTTTGGAAAAATTCGTCGGCTGCGGTTCCCCTACACCATGAATCCACATGATTCCATGTTCATCGGCATGAATTTTTATTAAGGAGGCAAGCTAAAGCGGGTCGTTGCAGTCCAGCCACATGTCGACCGCGCTTGTTTCCGTCCTGTTTGCAAGAAATTGCGTATCTTGCCGGAGGAGTTCGCGCCTTGCGTGCATCGGGACTGCCTATGCTTTCGTTTTGTTACGTTCCTGCGATGCCCATTCCCCGAATACGCATGCGCAACACTTTGCCGATACGCATGCACGATCGAGATCATGATTGAGGATGGCCGGCCGCATCATCACTGATGACGGCGCAGCAACGATGTTCCGCCGGGGGCGGGACGGGGCCGGACCGGAAAGCGATGTCTGGCGGGCTCTGGCCAAGCGCGGGCGAATCCTTATGGTCGCGGCCACCTGTTCATGGAGCGTTCGTTGAAAAGCCTGTCCGTCGGAACCGTCGAGATCGCCAATGACAAGCCGTTCGTGCTGGTCGCCGGCCCCTGCGCCATGGAAAGCCGCGATCATGCGCTGGAGATGGCCGATGCGCTGAGCACGCTGTGCGCCCGGCTCGGCATCGGCTTCATCTACAAATCCTCGTTCGACAAGGGCAACCGCACCTCGATCGCCGCCCCGCGCGGCATCGGCCTGGAAAAGGCGCTGGCGATCTTCGCCGAGGTTCGCGAGCGCTTCGGCTGTCCCGTGCTCACCGACGTCCACGAGCCCGCGCAATGCGCCCCGGTGGCGGAGGTGGTGGACGTGCTCCAGATCCCGGCCTTCCTCTGCCGCCAGACCGACCTTCTCGTTGCGGCCGCCCGCACCGGCCGGGTGGTGAATGTGAAGAAGGGCCAGTTCCTGGCGCCGTGGGACATGAAGAATGTCGCCGCGAAGATCGCGGCCGCCGGTAACGACCGGATCATGCTGTGCGAACGCGGCGCGAGCTTCGGCTACAACACCCTGGTCAGCGACATGCGCGCGCTGCCGATCATGGCGGCAACCGGCTATCCGGTGATGTTCGATGCCACCCATTCGGTGCAGCAGCCGGGCGGGCAGGGGGATCGATCGGGCGGCCAGCGCGAATATGTGCCGGCGCTGGCGCGCGCGGCGGTGGCGATCGGCGTCGCCGCCGTCTTCATCGAAACCCATCAGGACCCGGACAGCGCCCCCAGCGACGGACCCAATATGGTGCCGCTGGGCGAAATGCCGGCGCTGCTCGAAACGCTCCGCGCGTTCGACAGGCTGGCCAAGGGCGGCCTGGGGGAAAGCGCGCGGGCATAGTCCTCGCGCCGGCGCGGGCGCCGCCTGTCGCGCCCGCCCGCCGCGATGGACGTCAGCCCATCACCGCCTTGGGTTCCAGATAGGCCTCCAGCCCGAACACGCCGTTCTCGCGGCCGATCCCCGAATGCTTGAACCCGCCGAAGGGGGCGAGCGGCTCCATCGGCGCGCCGTTGATGATCACCCGGCCCGCCACCAGCCGGCCCGCCACCTTGCGCGCGCGGGCGGGATCGGTCGACGCGACATAGGCGTGCAGGCCGTAGCTGGTGTCGTTGGCGATGGCGATCGCCTCCTCCTCGCTCCCATAGGCGATGATCGACAGGACCGGGCCGAATATCTCGTCGCGGGCGATGGCCATGTCGTTGCGAACGGCGGTGAAGATCGTCGGGCGGACGAACCAGCCGCCCGTCTCGCCCTCGGGGCGCCCTTCGCCACCCGCCAGCAGCGTCGCCCCTTCCTCGATCCCGCGCCGGATATAGGATTGCACGCGCTGCCATTGCTTCTCGCTCACCATCGGGCCGATGGCGGTCGCGGGATCGCGCGGATCGCCGGATTTGATCGTCGCCACGCCCGCCGCGATCGCCGCCTCGAATTCCGCCAGCCGCGCCTCGGGCACCAGGATGCGCGTGCCGGCGATGCATGCCTGTCCGCTGTTCATGTAACCCGCCTGCAAAGCGAACGGCACGGCCTCGGCGAAATCGGCATCGTCCAGGATCAGCATCGGCGATTTGCCGCCCAGTTCCAGCGTCACCCGCTTGAAGGTGTCGGAAGCCGCCTTCAGGATCGCGCGGCCGGTGGCGGTCGATCCGGTGAAGCTCACCTTGGCGATATCGGGATGGGTGCTGAATTCCGCGCCCACCGTGTCGCCGCGCCCGTTGACGATGTTGAAGACCCCGGCGGGCAGGCCGGCTTCGTGCAGCGCCTCCAGCACGATCCGCGTCTGCATGGCGCTCATCTCGCTCGGCTTGATGACGCAGGTGGAACCCGACGCCACCACCATGGCGAGCTTGCTGCAGATGAAGCCGGCATTGCTGTTCCAGGGCGTGATGATGCCCACCACGCCCAGCGGCTCCATCGTCACCGTGGCCGATCCGATCCGGCGGGTGAAATCATAATCCTCCAGCGTGCGGGCGGCATCGGCCAGGACGCTGGCGGCATATTCCGCCATCCAGCGAGCGCGGCTGGCCGGGGCACCATATTCCAGGATCACGGCCTCGGTAAGCGCGTCGGCCCGCGCCGTGACCGCATCGTGCATCCGGCGCAGCATGGCGATGCGATCCGCCTTGCTCGTCTGCGAGAAGGCCGGGAACGCGCGTTTGGCGGCGGCGATCGCGGCGCGCGCGTCCGTCTCGTCGCCCAGCCGCACGCGGCCGATCACATTTCCCGTGGCCGGATTGTGGAGATCGAACAATTCGGTGCCGTGCGGCGTCACATAGGCGCCGTCGATATAGATCTGGTCGATGGTCTCCATGGGGCGGTCCTTTCGGATTGGGATTTGATGAACCGCATCTAGGGCGTAGGATTGATTGGATTAGCCGGACAAACCGGCATGCGGTGATGCGGAAATCGGGATAATGGCGCGCACGCGAAGCGGTCTTGCGGAATATGAGGCGGTCGTGGCCGTCGCGCGGCTCGGCAGCTTCCGGGCGGCGGCGGTGGAACTCGGCATGTCGACATCGGCGCTCAGCCATGCCGTGGCGGCGCTGGAGGCGCGGCTGGGCGTGCGTCTGTTCAACCGCACCACGCGCAGCGTCTCGCCCACCGATGCCGGCGATCAGTTCATCGCGCGCATCGCGCCCGCGCTGGGGGAGATCGGCCAGGCGGTCGAGGCGGTGAACAGCCATCGCGAAACCCCGACCGGCACGCTTCGGATCAACACATCGGCCGGGGCGGCGCGGATGATCCTGGAACCGATCGTCCTCGAATATCTCCGCCGCTATCCCGAAATGAACGTGGTGATCGTCACCGAAGGCAAGCTCGTCGATATCGTCGGCCAGGGTTTCGATGCCGGCATCCGCCTCGCCGAGGCGGTTCCAAACGACATGATCGCGGTCCCGATCGGCGGCGATCAGCGGATGCTGGTGGTGGGCGCGCCTTCCTATTTCCGCGATCGCCCGCGCCCGCAGGTGCCCGATGACCTGCTGGGCCACGAATGCATCCGCGCGCGCATGGCCAGCGGCAGCATCTGGCGGTGGGAGTTCGAATGTCGCGGGCAGGCGATCGCCGTGGATGTTCCCGGCCGGCTGGTGCTGGATGAGATGACGCTGATGCTGGAAGCGGCGCTGGCGGGCGTGGGGCTGGCCTATCTCAGCCAATGGTCGGTCGCCGGCCATATCGCGGCGGGGCGGCTGGTGCCGGTGCTGGAGGATTGCAGCCCGCCTTATCCCGGTCTCTGCCTATATTATCCCGGCCGCCGCCATGTGCCGGCGGGCCTGCGCGCGCTGATCGGCCTCATGCGGGAAAGAAATGCAGCCGGCGTTTCGTTCAACGGGGAAATCCCGATTTCCTAGCTGCTTAGTCCCGGCTTTCGATGGCTTGATAGCGGGCGTCGTCCCAATCGGCAAATCTTCGGGCCGGCCGGCATAATATCCGGCCCCCGCCGATCATGTCGGAAGCGTGTCGATTTCGTCGCCGGTGATTTGCAAATCGCTGTGGGATTTGAAAGGCTGCGCGTATTACTCGACGAAGAAGCGCATTTTTCGAAAGGATGCGTCCCCTGTTACCCGAGCAGGAAGCCGAGCTGACACAACATTACCGGCGCTGGCGGCCGGCGTTGATGTCCTATTTCATGAAGCGGGTGCATGATCATGCCGAGGCGGAGGACCTGACGCAGGAAACCTTCGCCCGCGTGTTCAATGCCTCCGCGGCCGAAAGCGGCTTCCATTCGGGTTACATCTTCAGGATCGCAGCCAATCTGCTGCGCGATCGCGCGCGGCGGCAGAAGGTCCGAACCGATCATCAGGACGTGCTCGACACGCTCTACGGGCAGGGGATCGAATGGCTCGATCCCGAAAAGCTGGCGACGGCGCGCAACGCGCTGTCGCGGCTCGCCGCCGGGCTCGCCGAGCTGCCCGAAAGGACAAGGACGATTTTCGTTTTGTATCGCGTAGAGAATATCGACAAGCGCATGATCGCCGAAAGCTTCTCCATCTCGCCCAGCGCGGTGGAAAAGCATGTGACGCGCGCGCTCGCCCATCTGACGCTGCAGGCCCGGAGGGAGCAGCAATGATGCCGGCGGATGAAGAGGCCGCCTTCGAGCGGGCCGAGGAAGCCGCCTTCTGGTGCGTCCGGCTGGCGGCCTCGCCGCTCGATCAGGCGTCGCAGGATGCCTTCGATGCCTGGATCGCGGCCGATCCCGCCAATGCCGCCGCCTTCGAGGAGGTCGTGGTGCTGTGGCAGGGCGTGGATTGGGTGAAGGACGCGCCGGAAATGATCGCCCATCGGGCGGAGGCGGTGGAAAGCCTGCGCCGGACCAACGAGCGCCGCTGGTCGCGCGGGCCGGCGCCGCGCCGGCCGTGGGTCGCGGCTCTTGCGGCCTGCTTTGCGATGATATTCGTGCTCGGCATCCAGATCTTCGGCCATCCCGTCCAGGTCTATGAAACCGGGATCGGCGAACGCCGCATCGCCACGCTGGAGGACGGCACCCGGCTCACCATGGACGGGGCGACCCGCGTCGAGGTGCGGATGGACGCCGATCGCCGCCGCCTCACCTTGGTCAACGGCCGCGCCAAGTTCGATGTCGCGCATGATCCGCTGCGCCCGCTGAGCGTGCTGGCGCGCAACCGGCTCACCGTCGCCACCGGCACCTCGTTCAGCGTGGAGCTGCTGCCGCGCCAGATGCGGGTGGTCCTCTACGAAGGCAAGGTGGAGGTGATGGCGCAGGCCGATCGCGGCCGCGAAACCAGCCTGCTCACCCGGACCGCCAGTGCCGATGCCGACGCCGCGCTCGTGCCCGGCAAGGAACTCGTCGCCTCGACCGAAGGCACGCAGGTGCGCGTCGCCAAGACGGATGTCGCCCGCTCGCTCGATTGGGAGAATGGGCAGCTCAGCTTCGAAGGCGAGCCGCTGGCGCTCGCGGTCGAGCGCATCAACCGCAGCGCCAAGGAAAAGCTGGTGATCGCCGATTCCGCCATCGCCAATTATCGCATCGTCGGCACCTTCAATGCCGGCGATACCGAGGCGTTTCTGGAAGGCGTGGCGGCGCTGCACCCCGTCCACATCGATCGCCAGCCCGGCATGCTGCTGCTCCGTCGCGGCGGCTGACCGCGCGGGCCGTTCCGGCCTCGATCCGCCGTCCCAATTCCGTCCGGCAAGGCGATCGGCCGAGCATTGCGCTTCGCCGCCGGCCCGCCGCGCGAACAACTGATCCAATAACAACTGATCCAATAACAGAAGAGTGGGGAATGCCATGAACCGTCGTCCATCGCTGCGATCCCATCCGCATATCTCCTGCCGTTCGCGCGCGCTTGTGGCCGTCGCCATCGCCGCGCTGGCGATGCTCGGCCCGGCGGCGGCCGTGGCGGCCGCGCCCGCCGCCTCGGTGCTCGGCCTCTGGCGTTCGCAGGATCGCGGCGGCACCATCGAGCTTTACAATTGCGGGCCGGCGGTCTGCGGCCGCATCCTCGACGGCCCCACGCTCCGCGCCAATCCCGACCTGCGGGACGTGAAGAATGGCGACAAGGCGCTGCGCACCCGCCCGGTGAAGGGTCTGCGCATATTCGACGGCTTCACCGGCGGTCCCACCCGATATGCGGGCGGATCGCTCTACGACCCCGAAAGCGGCTGGGGCACGAGCAATGGCTTCCTGACGCTGAAGGACGCCGACACGCTTGAGGTAAAGGGTTGCGTTGCTTTCTTCTGCCAGTCCGAAATCATGCTGCGGATTCGTTAGGCCGCGTGGGCCTGCCTTATGACCGGGGCATCGGGGAGAACCGGCCTTTCGTCACCTCTCTCGCTTTGTCATTCCCGCATAAGCGGGAACCCACGGCTATGGCGGGCTCTCTTGAGTCGATGGCGCCCGACACAATGGATTCCCGCCTACGCGGGAATGACGAAGGGGGTGGGGCCAGCCGGGCAGGCAGCTTTTCCATGGAACGGCGCGTTGCCGGCTTCCCCACCGGCGCTGATGCAAGCTGAGCCTCCACGCAGGGCGGATCGGCATCGAGCAACATGCTAGGCGCGGCGTGCGGCGCAAAAATTCAGCCGGCGCGGACTCGATCCGGGGGCATCCAAAGAAGATTGGCGCAAGGCCTTCAGGCTTCGAAGCCTGTCGCGCAATGATCTCTGGGAGATAGCGCAGAATAAAAGGCGATCCGGCCGGGCCGCGTCAAAAGCATCGGGGCGGCTCCGTCCGCATGGAGGCCGCCCCGGTTCGTATCTGGATATGGGCTCGCCGGCCGGCCTCAGGCGCGGCGCTGGCCGATCATCGTCATCGTGCCCAGCGGGCCGACCTTGACCGATCCGTTCAGCGTGTCGCCGTCGACGGTGGCGGTGGCATCCATGGTCATCGGCGGCATCTTCAGCTTCATCTTCCAGGTCAGCACGCCGTTCTCGATCTTGCCGTCGATCACGTCGACCTTGCCGGTCGGGCCGTCATTGGAGCCGGTGAAGGTGTCGCCGTTCGTCACGATGGTGAAGACGGACTTCTGCTCGCCCATCGGCGTCTTGGTCACGCAATCCCACTGTCCGTCAGCATTCGCCATGTCGGTATTTCCTCTCGATCGTGTCTTGTGGCGGGCCTTGCCGTCCGAAGGCCCGACCGTGCCCGCCGCGCGAACATGCCTTGCCGGAAGGTCGGGCGATAGGTGGATTCAGGTTGCGGCCCCGGCCTGATCCCCCATCGCCCGGCCGCCGCGACGCCATCTGCCGCGGCGCCTTCCACGCAAGGCACGTCATCCAGCTAAGACGCACGGCATTTCCGAACCCACAGCGGCGATCGCGCCTTCCGGCCGTTTTTCCCGGCGCATGGCCCGGTTGCAAACGTCCGGGGCGGCCCGCTTCGCGCTTTACCGCAATCCCGCCACGCACGCCTTCAGCCACTCCGCCACCGCCGCGATCCGGGCCAGCCGGCGGACGTCGCTGTGCGTCACCAGCCAGAAGCTGCGGCGGATGGTGGTGGCCGGCAGGACGGGTGCGAGCGCGGGATCGCGATCGGCGATGAAGGCGGGCAGCACGCCGATGCCGCCGCCGGCCGCCACCATCCTGTGCTGCACGTTGATGCTGGTCGATCGGAGGCGCGCCTCCAGCCCGCCGCCAATCTCGCCCAGATAATCGAGCTCGGGCGCGTAGATGAATTCGGGCACATAGCCGATCAGGCTGTGGGCGTGGAGATCCTCCACCCGGCGCGGGGCCGCATGATCCGCCAGATAGGCGCGCGCCGCATACAGGCCGAGCGCATAATCGCCGAGCTTGGCGGCGACGAGCCGCCCGGTGCGCGGCCGCGCCAGCATCACCGCCATGTCCGCCTCCCGCTTGGAGGGGTTGAGGAAACCCGATGCGGTGACGAGGTCGATGCGGATATCGGGGTTGGCGGCGTGGAAGGCGGGCAGCGCGGGCGCCAGCACCCAGCTCGCAAAGCCCTCCGCCACGCTGAGGCGCACCTGGCCGGACAGGCTGCGCGCGTCGCCGGCCACCTCGCCCATCGCCGCCAGCGCCGCGCTCTCGATCGTCTCGGCATGGGCGAACAGCGCCTCGCCGCGCGGGGTCAGCCGCCGCTCGCCGCCGATCGTCTCGAACAGCGGCGCGCCGAGGCTGGCGGCGAGCCGGCTCATCCTGCGGCCGATGGTGGTGGCGTCGATCCCCAGCATGCGGGCGGCGGGCGCGATCTTCCGCGCGCGCGCCACCGCCAGGAAGATGCGCAGATCGTCCCAGTCGAACATCGCCTGCCTCGTCCCCGCCGGTTGATCCTGCAAAAATGCAGGCCATCCCTGCACGCATGCGCCCTTGCGTGCAATTCCCCGATGGTGAAGGGAGGCGGGGACAGATTAGAGAGGAATGCCGATCATGCGCATCGTCGAGAATTTCATCGCAGGCGCCGCGGCCGCCGGCGGCAACCGGCAGAGCGACATCTTCGATCCCAATTCGGGCCAGGTGCAGGCGCGCGTCGCGCTGGGCGGCGCTGCGGAGCTGCAGAAGGCGGTGGATGCCGCCAAGGCCGCGCAGCCGGCCTGGGCCGCCACCAATCCGCAGCGCCGCGCGCGGGTGATGTTCCGGTTCAAGGAACTGGTCGAGCAGAATATGGAGGAGCTCGCTCACCTGCTCTCGTCCGAACATGGCAAGGTGATCGCCGATGCCAAGGGCGATATCCAGCGCGGGCTGGAGGTGATCGAATTCTGCTGCGGCATCCCGCACGTGCTGAAGGGCGAATATACCCAGGGCGCCGGCCCCGGCATCGACGTCTATTCGATGCGCCAGCCGCTCGGCATCGGCGCCGGCATCACGCCGTTCAACTTCCCCGGCATGATTCCGCTGTGGATGGCGGGCGTGGCGATCGCGGTGGGCAATGCCTTCATCCTGAAGCCGTCGGAACGCGATCCCTCCGTCCCCGTCCGCCTGGCGGAACTGTTCAAGGAAGCGGGCCTGCCCGACGGTATCCTGAACGTGGTGCAGGGCGACAAGGAGATGGTGGACGCGATCCTCGACCATCCCGATATCGCGGCCGTCAGCTTCGTCGGCTCGTCTGATATCGCGCATTATGTCTACCAGCGCGGCGTCGCGGCGGGCAAGCGCGTGCAGGCGATGGGCGGCGCCAAGAATCACGGCATCGTCATGCCGGACGCCGATCTCGATCAGGTGGTGAACGATCTTTCGGGCGCGGCCTTCGGATCGGCCGGCGAACGCTGCATGGCGCTGCCGGTGGTGGTGCCGGTGGGCGAGGATACCGCCAACCGCCTGCGCGAAAAGCTGATCCCGGCGATCGCGGCGCTCCGCGTCGGCGTGTCGACCGATGCGGAGGCGCATTACGGCCCCGTCGTCACCGCCCAGCACAAGGCGCGCATCGAAAACTATATCCAGATGGGCGTGGACGAGGGCGCGGAGCTGGTGGTCGACGGCCGCGGCTTCACCCTCCAGGGCCATGAAAACGGCTTCTTCGTCGGGCCGACGCTGTTCGATCATGTGAAGACGGGCATGCGCACCTATCAGGAGGAGATTTTCGGCCCCGTCCTCCAGATCGTCCGCGCGAAGGATTTCGAGGAAGCGGTGTCGCTGCCGTCGAAGCACCAATATGGCAACGGCGTCGCCATCTTCACCCGCAACGGCCACGCCGCGCGCGAATTCGCGGCCCGCGTGAACGTCGGCATGGTCGGCATCAACGTGCCGATCCCGGTGCCGGTCGCCTATCACACCTTCGGCGGCTGGAAGCGTTCCGCCTTCGGCGATACCAACCAGCACGGCATGGAAGGCGTGAAGTTCTGGACCAAGATCAAGACCGTCACCGCCCGCTGGCCGGACGGTTCGGCCGACGGCGGCAACGCCTTCGTCATTCCCACTATGGGGTGATGCGATGCGCGCCGCGCTCCCCCTCGTCGCCCTGCTGATCGGCCCGCCGGCCCTGGCCGGGGAGGCGTTCCAAAGGGCGGTGCGGGGGCCGGCCGTGCTCTGCGGGGAGGCGTTCGCGCTGCCGCTGATGCCGGGGGAAGAAGCGACGGTGCACGATCCGAAGATCGATTTCGTCACCTATCATGTGAAGGCCAAGGACGGTCCGTTCGTCCTCTACGAAGGCAACGCCCCCCAGCCGCATGACGACGAGCTGCGGACCGGGCTGGGCTGGCCGAACGTCGTGGCCATCCACGACAATCGCGGCGCGGCCGCGAAATCGGCGAGCCATATCCGCGACAGGTTGCTAACGGGGGCGAAACGGGCGGCCGCCTGCAAGTAAGTGAGCCACAGCGAATGACCCAGTTCGATCTTACCGACGATCAGCGCGCCATCCAGGACATGGCCCGCAAGTTCACCGCCGATGCGATCACGCCCAACGCCGCGCGCTGGGATGAGGATCATCATTTCCCCCGCGATGTCGTGAAGGCGGCGGCCGAACTCGGCTTCGGGGCTATCTATGTTTCGGAGGAATCCGGGGGCATCGGCCTTGGCCGGATGGAATCGGCGCTGATCATGGAGGCGATGGCCTATGGCTGCCCCTCCACCTCGGCCTTTATCTCGATCCACAACATGGCCGCGTGGATGATCGATCGCTTCGGCGGCGATGCGGTGAAGGCGAAATATCTGGCCGACCTCGTGCCGTGCGAGAAGATCGCGAGCTACTGCCTGACGGAGCCGGGCTCGGGCTCGGATGCCGCCGCGCTCAAGACCAAGGCGGTGCGCGACGGCGATCATTATGTGGTGACGGGGGCCAAGGCCTTCATCTCCGGCGGTGGCGAGAACGATCTCTACGTCACCATGGTCCGCACCGGGGAGGACGGGCCGAAGGGCATTTCCTGCCTGGTGATCGAAAAGGACATGCCCGGCGTCTCCTTCGGCGCGCAGGAAAAGAAGCTCGGCTGGCGATCGCAGCCGACCGCGCAGGTCAATTTCGATGGCGTGCGCGTGCCGGTGGAAAATCTGCTTGGCAAGGAAGGCGAAGGCTTCAAGATCGCGATGGCGGGCCTCGACGGCGGCCGCCTCAACATCGGCGCCTGTTCGCTGGGCGGCGCGCAGCGCTGCCTGGACGAGGCGCTGCGCTACACGGCCGAACGCCGCCAGTTCGGCCAGCGCATCCTCGATTTCCAGAACACCCAGTTCGTGCTGGCGGATATGGAGACGGAGCTTCAGGCCGCCCGCATGCTGCTCTACACGGCGGCGGCGAAGGTCACGGCGGGCGCGCATGATCGCACCAAGTTCGCCGCCATGGCGAAGCGGCTGGCCACCGATACCGGCTCGGCCGTGGTCGATCGCGCGCTCCAGCTCCATGGCGGCTACGGCTATCTGCAGGATTATCCGATCGAGCGTTTCTATCGCGACCTGCGCGTCCACCGCATCCTGGAAGGCACGAACGAGATCATGCGTGTCATCATCGCGCGGGAGATGATGCGGCAGTGATCCCTCGCTTCTTCTCCCCGCTCATCCTGGGTAGGGACTGAGCCCAGTCGAAGGCCCGTATCGAAGGACAGCTATGACGGACGAGGTGATTTTCGCGGTCGAAGGCGCGGTCGGGCGCATCCGGCTTAATCGGCCCAAGGCGATCCACGCGCTGAACACGGCGATGTGCGATGCGATGATCGAACGGCTGCTCGCCTGGCGCGCCGATCCCGCGATCCGCATGGTGATGATCGACCATGCCGAAGGGCGCGGCTTCTGCGCCGGCGGCGATATCCGCATGATCGCGGAAAGCGGCGCCACCGATGGCGTCGGCGCACGCGATTTCTTCTTCCGCGAATATCGCCTCAACCACCTGCTCTTCACCTATGCCAAGCCGGTGATCGCCTTCATGGACGGCATCACCATGGGCGGCGGCGTCGGCATCTCGCAGCCGGCGGCCTATCGCATCGCCACCGAACGCACCGTCTATGCCATGCCCGAAAGCGGCATCGGCCTGTTCCCGGATGTCGGCGGCGGCTGGTATCTCTCGCGCCTGCCGGGCCGCACCGGCCAGTTCCTGGCCCTGACCGGCGCGCGGATCGACGGGGCGGAATGCGTCGCGCTGGGCCTTGCCACCCATTATGTGCCGAGCGACGGGCTGGATGCGCTGAAGGCCGCGATCGCCGCCGATCCGGGCGAGGTGGATCAGATCCTGGCGGGCTTCGCGGTGCCGCCGCCGCCCGCGCGCATCGCTGGCAATCGCGAGCGGATCGATCGCCTGTTCGCGCCCGAGACGCTGGAAGGCGTGATCGCCGCGCTCCAGGCGGACGGATCGGAATGGGCGGAGAAGGAACTGGCGACGCTCGCCACCAAATCGCCCACCACCTGCAAGGTATCGCTGCGGCTGCTGGCGCAGGGGCGCGACCATGCGGATTTCGCGGACGAGATGCGCGTCGAATATCGCGTCGCCTCCCACATCTGCCAGCGCCACGATTTCATCGAAGGCGTGCGCGCGCTGATCATCGACAAGGATAATGCGCCCAGATGGGATCCGGCGACGCCCGAAGGGGTGAGCGATCATGTGATCGACCAGATCTTCGCGCCGCTGCCGGAGAATCAGGAATGGACGCCGGTGCCGCTATAGGCTTTCCCGCCATGCTGAACCCGTTTCAGCATCCATCGATGCCGCGCCGGGAATTCATGCGTGGCGGCAACGGGGCCTGGCTTTCGTCAGGATGACCCATGAAAGCCGGTTGGACGCCGCACCACAGGATGATGAAAGGAACGAATGAAATGGCCACCTATGAAACGCTGCTGGTGGAAAACCATGGCGCCGTCACGCTGATCCGGCTCAACCGGCCGCAGGCGCTCAACGCGCTCAACACCCAGGTGCTGGCCGATCTCATCGCTGCCTTCGCCGCCTTCGATGCCGATCCGGGCCAGCGCTGCGCCGTCCTCACCGGCAATGAAAAGGCATTCGCCGCCGGCGCCGACATCAAGGAAATGCAGCCCAAGGGCTTTGCCGCCATGTATGCGGAGAATTTCTTTGCCGGCTTCGAACGGGTCACGGCCACGCGCAAGCCGTGGATCGCGGCGGTCGCGGGCTTCGCGCTGGGCGGCGGGTGCGAGCTGGCGATGATGGCCGATTTCATCCTGGCTGCCGATACGGCCAGGTTCGGCCAGCCCGAAATCAAGCTCGGCGTGGCGCCCGGCATGGGTGGGTCGCAGCGGCTCACCCGCGCGGTGGGCAAGGCCAAGGCGATGGAAATGTGCCTCACCGGCCGGATGATGGACGCGGCCGAGGCCGAACGCGCCAGCCTGGTCGCCCGGGTGGTGCCGGCCGCCGATCTCGTCGACGAAGCGCTGAAGACGGCCGCGCAGATCGCGGCGATGCCGCCGCTGGCCGCCATCGCCAACAAGGAAATGGTGAACGCCGCCTTCGAAACCGGGCTTGCCCAGGGCATCCTGTTCGAACGCCGCCTGTTCAACGGCCTCTGCGCCACGGAGGACAAGGCCGAAGGCATGACCGCCTTCGTCGAAAAGCGCCCCGGCAACTGGACGGGCAAATAACCTCCTTCCCCTTTCAAGGGAGGGGCCGGGGGGGGTGATGCCGGTTGCGAAACAATCGCGCGCCCTCCCCGGGCTCATCCCACCCCCTAACCCCCTTCCTTGAAAGAGAGGGGGAATTACGGAGAGACACATGGCACGCATCGGTTTCATCGGGCTCGGCAATATGGGCGGCGGCATGGCCGCCAACCTCGCCAAGGCGGGGCATGATGTCCGCGCCTTCGATCTGTCGCAGGATGCGCTGGATCGGGCGAAGGCCGCCGGCTGCCTGCCGGCGGCGTCGGCGGCGGAGGCCGTAACCGATGCGGAATTCGTGGTGACGATGCTGCCCGCCGGCAAGCATGTCCGCGCCGTCTATGAAGGCGAGGTGTTCGGCGCCGTGCCCGGCACCGCGCTGCTGCTGGATTGCTCTACCATCGACGTCGCCTCGGCCCGCGCCGTGGGTGCGGCCGCGCAGGCCAAGGGGCTCGCCATGGTCGATGCGCCCGTCTCGGGCGGCATCGCGGCGGCCAATGGCGGCACGCTCACCTTCATGGTCGGCGGATCGGTGGAGCATTTCGGCCGCGCCCAGCCGATCCTGGAAAGGATGGGCAAGGCGGTGATCCATGCCGGCCCGCTCGGTTCCGGCCAGGCCGCCAAGATCTGCAACAACATGCTGCTGGGCGCCACCATGGTCGCGACCTGCGAGGCGTTCGTGATGGCGCAGAAGCTGGGCCTCGATCCGCAGACCTTCTTCGATATCTCATCCAAGGCCTCGGGGCAGAGTTGGTCGATGACCAGCTATTGCCCGCTGCCCGGCGTCGGCCCGCAGACGCCGGCGGACAACGGCTATCAGGGCGGCTTCGCCGCCGCGCTGATGCTCAAGGATCTGAAGCTCGCGGTCGAGGCGGCGCAGGGCGTCGACGCCGCCGTGCCGATGGGCGCGGCCGCCGGCGCGCTCTACCAGGCCTTCGTCAATGCCGGGAACGGCGTGCTGGATTTCTCCGGCATCATCCGGATGCTTGCCGGCGCCGACGGCCGCGAATAAGGGCGGTCGCAATCGCCGGCTAGCGCGCCGGATCGGGCACCTTGCCGAACCACACCACGGCATAGCGCCCGTCCAGCGCGACCCCCATCGCCCGCCAGCCGGTTCCGGCCCAGCGCCCCTGTTCCAGGATCACCGCATTGTGGGCGGCGCTGCCGCGCCACAGGTCGAAGGCGATGTCGGCATCGATCCCCTCGCTATATCGCGCCGCGATTTCGAATCCCTGGCCGCCATAGGCCCCGCGCGTGATCTCGCGCGGCTTGCTCCACATCAGCTGGGCGCGGGCATGGTCCGCCGTGTAGCAGACCGGCGTCGCGCCCGATGCGGCGGACCAGCTGTGCAGGGTGCAGCGCCGCCCGTCCCCGTCCGTGCCGGAATCGGGATTATGATCCTCGAGATCGCGGGCATGGGCGTGGGCCACGCGGGCGAGCGTGGGCGAATAGGGGATGGGCGGCAGCCCGTGCGCCGCGCGATAATCGTTGAGGAAATCCGCGATGCGCGCTTCCTCGCCCGACGGCGCAAGCATGCCGGCGGCCGCCAGCAGCAGCGTCGATATCGATCCAATCATGCGGAAAACCAGCCGATAACCCAGAACCCGATATCGCCCCATCGGCGATCGGCCGGCCGCCGGCAAGCCCGCCACGGCGCGTTTCCGGATCGCTTCGCCGCTCGGGCCGCTTAAGCCTGGCTTCATGTTCATCGCGCCATAGGCACCGCCGGGCGAGCGGGATTTGCCGCCGCGCGGGGCTGCGTTAGATGGATCGGTAGCGCAACGAAGGCCCGTTGAACCAAAGGCCCGGTCCGGCGTCTTGTGCCAAGCGTATCAGCAACGGAACGATCCAGACGAATGCCCAATAACTCACCTGTCACGTCTCGCGAACCTTCGGCGCCCGGCATCCTGTCGCGGCGGCATGCCCTGGCGGGGATCGCCACCACCGGCCTCATCCTCGCCACTGGCGGTGCCCAGGCGGCGCGGAAGAGCGGCGGCCAGCCATTCTCGTGGGAATGGCTGCAGCAGCTCGCCGTGGATCGCGGGCGGGAAGGCTGGCACGCGCCCGAGCCGATCGCCGCCGCCGCTGCGATCGACTATGACGAGGTGAACCGTATCAGCTTCCGCGCCGATCATGCGCTGTGGCGCGGCGATGGCGAGCGGGAGACGCGCTTCTTCCCGATCCACCGTTTCGCCAACACGCCGGTGGAGATCAACCGGGTCGAGGGCGGCCGCGCCTTCCCCGTGCCCTTTTCGCCGGCAATGTATGATATCGCGCCGGACAAGCATGGCCGCCGTTTCCAGATGGCGCCGGGCTTTGCCGGCTTCCGCCTGATGAATGCCGGCGGCCGGGGGGACTGGCTCGCCTATCAGGGCGCATCCTATTTCCGCTCCGCCGGCCAGCTCCACCAATATGGCCTGTCGGCCCGCGCGCTCGCCATCGATACCGGGATCGACGGGCAGGAGGAGTTTCCGATCTTCACCCGTTTCTGGCTGATGCCGGGGCCGGATGATGCGATGACGGTATTCGCGCTGCTGGAAGGGCCCAGCGTCACCGGCGCCTACCGCTTCGTCAACCGCAAGACGGAGGCGGGGCCGGTGCAGGATGTGACCGCCACGCTCCATCTGCGCCGCGATGTCGCGCGGCTGGGGATCGCGCCGCTCACCAGCATGTTCTGGTATGGCGAGGGCAATCGCGCCCAGGCGATCGACTGGCGCCCGGAAATCCACGATTCGGATGGGCTGGCCATGCTCACCGGCGCGGGCGAGCGTATCTGGCGCCCGCTCGGCAACCCGCCGCATCCCACCACCAGCAGCTATAGCGACAGCAATCCGCGCGGCTTCGGCCTGCTCCAGCGCGACCGGCAGTTCGTCCATTATCAGGATGACGGCGCTTATTACGAAAAGCGCCCCAATCTGTGGGTGGAGCCGATCGGCGATTGGGGGCCGGGCGCGGTGATGCTCTACGAAATCCCGACGGTGCGGGAAATCGAGGACAATATCGTCGCCTTCTGGACCCCGGCCGGACCCGCCAGGGCCGGCAACCGTTATGACATCGGCTACCGCCTCACCTGGGGCGGGGATGATCCCGCGCCGGCGGGCCTTGCCCGCGCCGTGGATTGCTGGACGGGCGTGGCCGGGCGGCCGGGCCATGATCCGCTGCCCGATGCCCGCCGCCTCGTCGCCGATTTCGAAGGCGCGCGGCTGGCCGGCCTCGATCGTGAAAGCGGCGTCGAAGGCGTAGTGACGACCAACGGCGGCAAGGTGATCGCCACCTATGCCTATCCGGTGGTCGGCACCGCCTCCCGCTGGCGGTTGATCGTCGATGTCGACCGGTCGGACGGCCGACCGAGTGATTTGCGCGCTTACCTGAAGCGGGGAGGCGATGCGTTAAGCGAAACGCTTCTCTACCTCCTGTATTGAAGGGCAGAGCGTATCGTTGCCCAACCGGTTGAACGAAAAAAGAAACGGAGCCGGTTGTTCTGGGGAGGGTGATCCGGGGGAAACATAATAGATGGGTTTGACCACCGTGCATCTGCATAAGGTACAGCAATTGTCGGCCGCCGAACGGAAAAGCATGCCCTTTTCCGAACCTCTGCTGCCGAATGAGGCACCATTGGCGATGCCGGTGCAATCGCTGGATACGGCCACGTCGCTGGCCGATCTGGAGCCCGGCCCCACCGCCATCGCGGTCGAGGGCGTGTGGGAGCGCCGCCTGTTCCTCGTGCTCGGCAGCCTGCTGGTGGGCATCGCCGCGACGCAGGAGATGATGCGATCCTTCGCGGCGGACGGGCTCAGCCTCCTCGACGTGATCCTCTCGCTCCTTTTCTTCAGCCTCTACAGCTGGATCACCTTCGGTTTCCTCGGCGCGCTCGCCGGGCTGGTCGTGCTGCTGGGCAACGGGCCGGGCCTGTCGCGCTGGTTCACGCGGCTGCGGCTGCCGAAACGGCGGACGGCGGTGCTGATGCCGATCTACAACGAGGATACCGAGGCGGTGTTCGGCCGCATCGCCGAGATGAGCGCATCGATCGCAGCGATCGGCGGGCAGGACCTGTTCCACATCTTCGTGCTCAGCGATTCCCGTGCCGACATGGAAGCGCGCGAGCTTGCCGCGCTGCGTGCCGTGCGCGCCGGCAACCCGGTGAAGGTGTTCTACCGCCGCCGGACCGAGAATATCGCCCGCAAGCCGGGCAATATCGCCGAATGGATCGGCCGTTTCGGCGCCGCCTACGAGAATATGATCGTCCTCGACGCGGACAGCCTGATGAGCGGGCCGGCCATGGCGCTGCTCGCCACGACGATGGAGGAACGGCCCAGCGTCGGCCTGATCCAGACGATCCCGACGATCATCAACGCCCGCACCTTCTTCGCGCGCTGGCACCAGTTCGCGGCGGTCGCCTATGGCCCGGCCGCCGCCGCCGGCCTGCAATGGTGGTCGGGCACGGAATCGACCTTCTGGGGCCACAACGCCATCGTCCGCGTCCGCGCCTTCGCCGAAAGCTGCGGCCTGCCGCGCCTGCCGGGGCCGGAACCGTTCGGCGGCCATGTGCTGAGCCACGACATGGTGGAAGCCGCGCTGCTGCGCCGCAACGGCTGGTCGGTCCACATGGTCTCGCTGCCGGAAGGCAGCTACGAGGAATTTCCGCCGACGATCGCCGATCATTCGGTGCGCGATCGCCGCTGGTGCCAGGGCAACCTCCAGCATGTCCGCCTGCTGGGCGCGCGCGGCTTCCACTGGGTGAACCGCCTGCAACTGCTGATGGGCGCGTCCGCCTTCCTCACCTCGCCGCTGTGGATGCTGATGCTGCTGCTCGGCATCGCCGCTTCGGTCGGCGCGTCGGATGCCACCTTCTCCTCGCCGCCCGATACCTGGCTGGTGATGCTCACGCTGCTCCTGCTGTTCGGGCCAAAGCTGATCGCCGTCCTCTGGCTCAGCGTCGACGATGGCCTGCGCGCGGCGATGGGCGGCGCGCGCAAGCTCGCCACGACGATCGCGATCGAAATGCCGCTGTCCATGGCGATGGCGCCGATCACGATGGTCAACCAGACGATGGCGATCATCGATATCCTGCGCGGCCGCCCGGTGGGCTGGATGCCGCAGCGGCGCGATGCCGATGGCATGCCGCTGCGCGACGCCCTGATGCTCTGCCGCGTGCATATCGGCCTGGGTTTCGCGCTGCTGCTGCCGCTGCTGCTGGGCGCGGGCTTCGCCATCTGGGCGCTGCCGGTCGCGATCGGCCTGATCGCCTCGCCCTTCACGGCGATGCTCACCTCGCGCGTCGATGTCGGCGACTGGTTCGCCCGCCACGGCTTGTTCGCGGTGCCGAACGGCACCTCGGCGACGGCGCAGGCGACGCTGGTGGGCGAGGAGCCTCTGCCCGCCGCCGGCCATCTGGCGGGCACCACGGCGATGGCGCGTGCCTTCGTCGCCCGGCCGATCGGCCCCGCCGTCCGCCCCTGAAGCCTTATTCCGGCCCGGCTTTGCCGCCGGGCCGCCGCCCATTCTCCCGGTCGCCCCGGATAAGGGCCATTTGGCCGCTGGCGCGGTTGACCATATGCCTTGCCAGCCCCCAACCCCGGCGGATCGGCGATGCGGCGCGCCGGGCATCGCACCGATGCGGTCACAGCCGGGAGCAAGAACAGATCAATGTCGCGTTTCTTTCAGTTCGCGTCGCATGACATGGCCATCGATCTCGGCACCGCCAACACGGTCGTCTATCTGCGCGATGCCGGCATCGTCCTCAACGAACCGTCCGTGGTGGCGATCGAGACCCGCAACGGCGTGAAGAAGGTCCGCGCCGTGGGTGCGGACGCCAAGCTGATGCTGGGCAAGACGCCGGAGCATATCCAGGCGATCCGCCCGCTGCGCGACGGCGTGATCGCGGACATCGACATCGCCGAGCAGATGATCAAGCATTTCATCCACAAGCTGCACGGCGGCACCAAGCGCTTCCTGCGCCGGCCGGAGATCATCGTCGGCATCTCTTCCGGCGCGACGGTGGTGGAGCGCCGCGCCATCCGCGACGCCGCCTCCAACGCCGGCGCCTCGCGCGTGCTGCTGGTGGAGGAGCCGATGGCCGCCGCGATCGGCGCCGGCCTGCCGGTGATCGATCCCGTGGGCGTGATGGTGGTCGATATCGGCGGCGGCACCACCGAGGTGGCGGTGCTGTCGCTGCGCGGGCTGGCCTATAGCGCGTCGGTGCGGGTCGGCGGCGACAAGATGGACGACGCCATCACCTCGGCGATCCGGCGGCGGCACAATCTGATGGTGGGCGAGGCGACGGCCGAGCGGATCAAGCAGCAGATCGGCAGCGCCACCACGCCACCCGGCCATGGCGCCGAACTGCGGATCAAGGGCCGCGATCTCGTCGCCGGCGTGCCCAAGGAGATCGTGGTGACGGAGGCCGAGATCGCGGAGGCGATCGCCGAGCCCGTCAGCCAGATCGTCGGCGCCGTGCTGGCCGCGCTCGAAAATACCCCGCCGGAGCTGGCGGCCGATATCGTCGATCGCGGCATCGTCCTCACCGGCGGCGGCGCGCTGCTTCGGAATATCGACGCGCTGATCGCGGAGGAGACGGGGCTGCCCGTCACCGTCGCCGACGAGGCGCTGGCCTGCGTGGCCAAGGGCGCCGGCCGGGCGATGGAGGATGCCGCCTATCGCGGCGTGCTGCGGCAGAGCTGAGGCGCGCTGGGGGCGGCCCCTCAGCCGATGGCGTCGCGCATCATCTCCAGCGCGGCGCGCAGGCTGGCGATGCGGATCGCGCCGCGCCCGATCGCGCCGAAATGCGCCTCGCGATGCGTGGTCGCGCCGCCGCGCAGGGCGCAGGCGAGATGGACGAGCCCTTCCTCGTCCCCCGGCCCGCCCGCGCCGGCGAAGCCCGTGATCGCCAGCGCTATATCGGCGTGCGATCGCAGGATCGCGCCCTTCGCCATCGCCACGGCCACCTCGCGGCTCACCGCGCCGCAGCTGTCGATCCGTTCGCGCGCGATGCCGAGCAGCTCGCACTTGGCATCCTCGCTGTAGCAGACGAAGCCCCGTTCGAAGACATGACCCGCGCCCTCGACGTCGGTGAGCAGCGACGCCAGCAGCCCGCCGGTGCAGCTTTCCGCCGTGGCGAGCGTGCGATCGCGGTCCCGCGCGGCGCGAAGCACCGCGTGCACCAGCGCCTCGATGTCATCCGGCAAAGCAGGCGAAAGTGTTTCGGTCATCCTGTGCCTCCCCGTTCCCGCTGCCCAACCCGCGCGGCATCAACGCGGTTCCGTGCCGGCGAAAAGCCGGTTAAGGCCGGCGCCTCGGATGATGGCGGGGCGGAGTGCGGCGAAGCGCGATGGTGTCGGACGACTGGACCTTTCATGGCGGCCGGCTGGATCGCGCGCGGATGGTCTATGCCGATGCGCCGCGCCCCTGGATCGATCTTAGCACGGGCATAAATCCGCACGGCTGGGATGCGGGCCTCGCCGGGCCGATTGACTGGCGCGCCTTGCCCGATCCGCAAGCGCTTGGGCGCCTGGAGGCGGCGGCCGCCGCCTGTTTCGGCGCCGCGCCCGATCGTGTCCGGGCGCTGCCGGGCACGGAGATCGGCCTGCGGCTGCTGCCGGCGCTCGGCCTGCCCGCGCCCTTCCGCCATGTCGAGCCCGGCTATCGCACCCATGGCGACGCGCTTGCCGGCAGCATTGCCATGTCGGCCGATGCCCTGGACCAGGAGGCCGCGCGCGGCGGCACGATCCTGCTCGCCAATCCCAACAATCCGGACGGCGGCATCCTTCCGCCCGCCACGCTGGTCGATCTCGCCCGACGGATGGCGGGAAAAGGCGGCTGGCTGGTGGTGGACGAAGCCTTCGCCGATGCCTGCCCGGAAGCGGGCATCCTGCCGATGCTGGATGCGGACCTGCCGGTGATCGTGCTGCGGTCCTTCGGCAAATATTTCGGGCTGGCGGGCCTGCGGCTGGGCTTCATGATCGCGCCGCCCGCCATGCTGGAAAGGCTCGACCGGCGGCTGGGAAGCTGGCCGGTCTCGGCGGCCGCGATCGCGATCGGCACCGCCGCCTATCGCGACGCGGCCTGGATCGCCGCCACCCGCCGCCGGCTGCGTGCTGATGCCGATGCGCTGGATGCCCTGCTCGCCCGCCACGGCCTGGAGGGGCGGGGCGCATGCCCGCTTTTCCGCCTGATCGAAACCGAGGATGCGCCGGCCTTGTTCGAACGGCTGGCGCGGCAGGGCATATTGACCCGGCCGTTCGATTATCAGCCCCGCTGGCTGCGGCTCGGCCTCCCCGCCGATGCCGCCGCGTTCGATCGGCTCGACTGGGCCCTGGCGCATGGCTAGCGGCGTCGCCTGCGTGGCGCTTGCGATCGACGCGCTGATTGGCTGGCCGCCCGCGCTCTACCGCCGCATCGGCCATCCCGTGGGCCTGTTCGCCGGCGTGATCGACGGGCTGGAAGGGCGCTGGAACCGGCCGGGCCGCAGCGATGCCGCCCGCCGCGCCGCCGGCATCGCCGCCATGGCGCTGCTGATCGGCGGCACCTTTCTGGTCGCGCTCGCGATCGAACAGATGCTCTGGGCTTGGCTCGGCCGCTGGGGATGGATCGGCGTCGCGGCCGCCGCCGCTCCCGGCCTTGCCGCGCGCAGCCTCCACGATCATGTCCGGCCGGTCGCATCCCGGCTCGCGGCCGGCGACCTCGCCGGCGCGCGCAGGGCGGTGGGGATGATCGTCGGGCGCGATACCGGTGCGCTGGACGAAGCCGGCGTCGCCCGCGCCGCGATCGAAAGCCTTTCGGAAAGCTTCTGCGACGGCGTCGCCGCGCCCTTCTTCTGGCTCCTCCTGCTCGGCCTGCCCGGCATGTGGACCTACAAGGCGATCAACACCGCCGACAGCTTGGTGGGTCATCGCGAGGAACGCTGGCGGGCTTATGGCTGGGCAGCCGCCCGCATCGACGATGCCGCCAATTTCCTGCCGGCGCGGCTGGCCGGCCTGCTGATCTGCCTTGCCGGCATGGGCGGCTGGCGGGTGATGGCGCGCGATCATCGCCACCATGCCTCCCCCAATGCCGGCTGGCCGGAGGCGGCGATGGCGGGCGCGCTCGGCCTGCGGCTCGGCGGGCCGAGCGCCTATGACGGCATCATGCAGGACAAGCCGTGGATCGGCGGCGGCCGCGCGGCGGCCACGGCCGCGGATATCGCCCGCGCGCTCCGCATCTACATCCGCGCCTGCCTGCTCCTCTGGATAGCGGGAGCAATTGCATGGGCGGCCTGATGCTGCAGGGCACCGGATCGGATGTCGGCAAGTCGGTGCTCGTCGCCGGCCTGTGCCGGGCCTTCGCCAATCGCGGGCTTTCGGTGCGCCCGTTCAAGCCGCAGAACATGTCGAACAACGCGGCCGTCACGGTGGACGGCGGGGAGATCGGCCGCGCCCAGGCGACGCAGGCGATCGCGGCCCGCGTGGCCCCCCATAGCGACATGAACCCCGTGCTGCTGAAGCCGCAGGCCGATCGCACTTCGCAGCTCATCGTCCGGGGCCAGGTGCGCGGCACGATCGGCGCCGGCAATTTCCGCGAGGCGCGCCGCCCGCTGCTAGGCGAGGTGCTGGAAAGCTACCATCGGCTCCGCGCCCAATGCGATGTCGTGGTGGTCGAAGGCGCGGGATCGCCGGCCGAAATCAACCTGCGCGCCGGCGATATCGCCAATATGGGCTTCGCGCGGGCGGCCGATGTGCCCGTCATCCTCGTCGGCGATATCGATCGCGGCGGCGTGATCGCGGCGGTCGCCGGCACCCGCGCGGTGATCGATCCGATGGACGCGGCGATGATCCGGGGCTTCATCATCAACAAGTTCCGTGGCGATCCCGCCTTGTTCGACGATGGCTATCGCATGATCGAAAGCCTGTCCGGCTGGCGCGGCTTCGGCGTGGTGCCCTGGCTCAAGGATGCGGTTCGTCTGCCCAGCGAGGATGCGGTGATCCTCGAGCGCCGCCGGAACGACGACAGGGGCCGGCTGGTCGTCGCCTGCCCGATCCTGCCGCGCATCTCCAATTTCGACGATCTCGATCCGCTGCGGCTGGAACCCGATGTCGAACTGCTGATGGTGCCGCCCGGCAGGCCGATCCTGGCCGAGGCGCGGCTGATCGTGCTGGCCGGATCGAAGGCGACCATCGCCGACCTCGCGGCGCTGCGCGCCGAAGGCTGGGATATCGATATCCTCGCGCACCACCGTCGCGGCGGCGCGGTGCTGGGCCTGTGCGGCGGCTATCAGATGCTCGGCCGGCGCATCGCCGATCCCGCCGGCATCGAAGGCCCGCCGGGATCGGTCGTGGGCCTCGGCCTGCTGGATGTCGAAACCGTCCTCACGCCGGCCAAGACGCTGAAGGCGGTCGCCGGCACGGCGCTGGGCGGCCGTTTTTCGGGTTACGAGATGCATATGGGCGAAACCGGGGGAGCGGACGCCGCCGCGCGCCCCTTCGCCCGGCTGGACGATGGCCGCGCCGATGGCGCGCTATCGGCGGACGGCCTCGTCATGGGCAGCTATGTCCACGGCCTGCTGGCGGAACCCGGCCTGCGCGGCGCGCTCCTCGCCCGTATCGGCGCGGTTGGCGGCGGGCATGACCAGGCCGCCGCGGTCGACGCCGCGCTCGATTCCATCGCCGCCGTGCTGGAAGCGCATCTCGATATTCCGGCGCTGATCGCCCTCGCCCAGGGGCATTGACATATAATCTGCGGTAGCGGCCGGAGGGCGCTGTTCCGGCAGGGATTCCAGCCCCTGTTGCTGCGATGCAACGCGATTCGTCGGCGCGACCCGCCGAAACCTTTTGTCGATCGGTGCATTTGACATACGATCCCTTGGATTGCGCGGGGCCGCGACTCGGCCCGGCGCACCGCAATTTTTTCGCAATGCAGCGAGGTGCTGATGAACGCTCACGGGAAGCGGACCGGCCATATTGCCCTGATCGGCAACCATCCGCCGCGCATGTGCGGTATTGCCACCTTCACCGCCGATGTCCGCGCGGCTCTGATGGCGGCGCGGCCCGATCTGATCGCCGATGTCTATGCGATGGACGAACCGGGCGGCCTCCATGCCTATCCCCCCCAGGTCGTCTGCCAGATCGGGCAGGCGGATCTGGCCGATTATCGCGCCGCCGCCCGGCGCATCAACCAGGACGGCGTGGACCTCGTCTGCGTCCAGCACGAATATGGCATATTCGGCGGGGCCGCCGGCGCGCATCTGCTCCGCCTGCTCGATCGGGTGGAAGCCCCCGTGGTCGTCACGCTGCACACGGTGCTGGCGGACCCCAGCCCGGAACAGCGCTTCGTCATCGATGCGCTGGCCCGCCGCGCCGATCGCCTGATCGTGATGACGGAGCGTGCGCGCAACATGCTCCAGCGCGTCCATGGCGTGCCGCTCGCCCGTATCGCCGTGGTCGCGCATGGCGTGCCCGATCGCCCGATCGCCGATGTAGAGGCGGCCAAGGCGCGGTTCGGCTTCCAGGGCCGCAAGGTGCTGCTCACCTTCGGGCTGCTTTCCCCCAACAAGGGCATCGAAACCATGATCCGGGCGCTGCCCGCGATCGCCGCCGAGCATCCCGACGTGCTTTATGTCGTGCTCGGCGCCACCCATCCCCAGCTCGTCATCCAGCAGGGCGAGGCCTATCGCGAACGGCTGGCCGTTCTGGCGCGGGAACTGGGCGTCGAACCCTATGTCCGCTTCATCAACGAATATACCGAGACGGACCAGCTTCTCGATTATCTCGAGGCCGTCGACATCTATGTCACGCCCTATCTGAACGAGGCGCAGATCACCTCGGGCACGCTGTCCTACGCGGTGGCGCTCGGCAAACCGATCGTCTCGACACCCTATTGGCACGCCGCCGATCTGATCGCCGAAGGCGTCGGCATCGAAGTCGGCTTCGGCGACAGCGACGGCTTCGCCCGCGCGATCAACACGCTGCTGGCCGATCCCGAACGGCGCGAAGCGATGCGGCAACGGGCCTATGCGGTCGGCCGCACGATGATCTGGCCGCGCCTCGCGGATGCCTATCTCGACATCTTCGATCGCGCGATCGCGCCGCGTCCGCTGCGCCTGCCGGTCGCCGGTCGCGGCGATCGCATCGCGCCGCGCCTCGCCGCGGTCGAGCGGCTGACTGACCAGTGCGGGATCATCCAGCATTCGGTGTTCAGCGTGCCGGATCGGCATCATGGCTATTGCGTGGACGACAATGCCCGCGCGCTGATCCTGATGCACCGGTTGGGCGACGCCCGCACCGAACGCAGCGAGGCGCTGGCCACCATCTATGCGGGTTTCGTCCAGCACGCCTGGAATCGCGATCGCGGCATGTTCCGCAACTTCATGGCCTATGACCGCCGCTGGCTGGAGGAAGTGGGATCGGAGGACAGCTTCGGCCGCGCGCTCTGGGCCGTGGGCGTCACGGCGGCGGAGGCGCGCCGCCCCGATCTGCGCCGCTGGGCGAGGCATTTGTTCGATGAAGCCGCGCCCACCGCGCTCAAGCTGCAGAACCACCGCAGCCTCGCCTTCGCGATGCTGGGGGCGGAGGCGCTGCTGGAAGGCCAGCCCGGCCACACCCTCGCTTATCGCATCATCGAAACCTGCGGCCGCCGGCTGGCACTGGCGCTGGCGGAAACCCGGCGGCCCGAATGGGTCTGGTTCGAACCGACTTTGGGGTATGACAATGCCCGCCTGCCCGAAGCGCTGATCCGCGCCGGCATGGTGCTGGGCGATCAGCGGATGCACGCCGCCGGGCTGGAGGTGCTGGGCTGGCTCGATCGCATCCAGACGGCCGAGGACGGGCATTTCCGCGCGGTCGGCAATGAAAGCTTCGAACGCCCCTTTGCCCCGCCGCTGCCTTACGACCAGCAGCCCGTGGAAGCCTGGGCGATGATCGACGCGGCGTTGACGGCCTGGGCCGCGACCCGCGATCCGCGCTGGCATGCCGCGGCCCAGCGGGCCTGGCGCTGGTTCCTGGGGGACAATGATCTCGGCCAGCCGGTGGCGTCGGCCGCCGACGGCAGTTGTTTTGACGGATTGATGCGGGACGGCGTGAATCTTAATACAGGCGCAGAATCGGTGCTGGCCTTTCAGCTCGCCGCCTGCGCCATGGCGCAGACCGGCCTGGTGTCGGACAGCCCCGAACGGCCCGAAACGGGGGCCGTGGCCGTCTGAGCCGCCCAGCCCTTCGGGGGGCTGGCGGAAAAGGCGGCCTGACTTGGCAAAGGGCGCCCCTGTCGGGCACCCTGCGGGGAGGAGTGCGGCGCCATTCAGCTCGATCTGATTCACACGCCGCTCCGGCTCAATGCCGATGCGTCCCGCGTCGTGGTGCGGCCTTTCCATATTCCCGTCGATCCGGCGAACCCCGCCGCCGGCCGTGTCGGCCGCATCGTTCGCCAGGTGCTGGCGCTGGATGATGTCCATGCGGAGGCCGAGCTGGCGCTGGTGCTGCGCGATTTCGAGGCGCGCCACTGGCAGACGCGCAACATGTTCAACAAGCGCTACGGCCAGATCGAGCTGGCTTTGGGGCTGGACGGCATGCGCATCTCGCCGGTCAAGCAGCAGCTGATCGGCGCCTATTTCTGCCACGAATATAGCTATGCCGCCGCCGCGCTGATGAACCCCAGCATCGTGCCGCATCCCGATCAGTCGGGCCTGTCGGCCGGCTCGCAGCGGGTGATCCTGTCGCTGCGCGCGGTGGGCGAAGGCCATATCAGCTCGATCGCGTTTCGCGAGGGGATACTCTCCCCCGGCATGCAGTTCGAACTCGCGCCCGAACCGCCCTTCTGCACCACCGCGACGCTGGAGCCGGGCGATCCCGAGCCCAACGGCCGCGTCCAGATCCACCGGCAGCAGGATTCGACGATATCGGGCACGCTGATCTTCCCGATCACGCCCGCGCAGAGCAACGGGCTGGAGGATCTCCGCCTCGTCCAGTTCACCCATGATGACGGCCGGGTCGAATGGATCGGCACCTATACCGCCTATGACGGCCGCTCGATCCGCTCCGAATTCCTGCGCACCTATGATTTCCGCGCCTTCCACATGGAAGCGATCGAGGGATCGGCCGCGCGCAACAAGGGCATGGCGCTGTTCCCGCGCACGATCGGCGGCCAATATATGATGATCGGCCGGCAGGATGGCGAAAACCTGTTCCTCATCACCTCCGACCGGATCGACCATTGGGACGAGGGCGAACTGCTGCTGACCCCGCGCTATCCGTGGGAGATGGTGCAGATCGGCAATTGCGGCGCGCCGATCGAGCTGGACGAAGGCTGGCTGCTCCTCACCCACGGCGTCGGCGCCATGCGCAAATATTCGATCGGCGCGGTGCTGCTCGACAAGCAGGACCCCTCGAAGATCATCGGCCGCACCGTCCAGCCGCTCCTGTCGGCGGCGGACGAGGACCGCGAAGGCTATGTCCCCAACGTCGTCTACACCTGCGGCGCGCTCCGGCACGGCGATCTGCTGTTCATGCCCTATGGCGTGGCGGACAGCTCCGTCGCCTTCGCCTTCGTGCCGATCCCGACGCTGCTCGAAACCATGGCGTAGGGCGGATCGGCTGGCGGACCGGTTACGCGAAGGATCGTCACTCCGGACGTGTTCCGGGATCCACCGTGCGACTGCCAATGTCGGTGCAAGCGGAGGGATGGATGCTGAAACAAGTTCAGCATGACCAGTTTGATAAGTATGCGGTCAAACATTCACGATAATTGAATTTCGATCGCTCCCGAGCCGGATCGCCGTGCCCCCCGCTCGCCTCAACGCCCCGTGCCGTCGGCCGGCACCGCTTCGAACTTGCCGAGCACGCAGGGCACGCCCGGATCGCCGGGGCGGGCCGCCCGCACGAAATCGCCCCGGCAGAGGCGCGCGCCCTTCTTCTCGATAATCAGCGCACCAGCCGCATCCGCCCGCGCCAGGCCGGGGCAGGCGGCGCCGATCCGGTTCAGATAATGGGTGCCGTCCAGCATCACGAAGCGGATGGCGTCGTCGCCTTCGGCCCGGCGGCTCACCACCCGGTCGGGATCGATGCACGTCGCCACGGCCGGCGTGGCGGCCATTAGGGCCAGGGTGAGCAGCATATCGCGTTCCTATCGCTTCACGTCGCGTCCGCCCTCCCGGAAGGCGGCGAGCTCGCGCGGGCCGGAGAGGCTGAAATCGCCGGGGATCGAATGTTTCAGCGCCGCGAGCGCGAGGCCGGTCTCCGCCGCGGCGGCCTCGCCATCGGCCAGGGAGTGCAGCACGCCGGCGGCAAAGGCATCGCCGGTGCCGATGCGGTCGATGATGCCGGCCACCTCGATCTCCGCCGTCTCGAACGCCGCATCGGGCGTATCGATCCGCGCGGTCAGCCGGTGCCGGTCGGCGTCCTCGATATGCCGCGCGGTGGAAGCGATGCGGCGCAGGTTGGGAAAAGCGGCGAAGGCGGCCAGCGCCGCTTCCCGCCGCCGTTCCGGCCCGTCGCCGTGGAAGGCGCGGCCCAGCAGCAGGGCGATGTCGCGATGGTTGCCGAACAGCAGGTCGGCATGGCGGATCAACTCGGTCAGGATCGCGCGGGGATCGCTGTCCCACGCCTCCCACAGCCGCGCGCGATAATTGCCGTCGAAGGATATGGGAACGCCCGCCGCCCTGGCCGCGCGCACCGCCTCCAGCGCCAGTTCCGCGCTGTCCGGCCCCAGGGCGGGGGTGATGCCGGAAAGGTGCAGCCGGCCGACGCCGGCCAGCAGGGCCGGCCAGTCGAAATCGCCGGGCCGTGCCCGCGCAAAGACGCTGTCGACGCGATCGTAGAATATGGCGGAGGCGCGCACGCCGGCGCCCGGCGTCAGGAAATAAAGGCCCATCCGGCCATCGCGCCGGGCGATGCCGTCGATGATGACGCCATGACGCCGCAGCGCATCGATCGCGGCATCGCCGATCGCATTGTCCGGCAGGATGGTCGCCATCGCCGCCGGCCGGCCGAGCTTCGCCAGCGCCACCGCGACATTCGCCTCCGCGCCGCCGAAGCGCGCGTCCAGCCTTTCCTCCTGCAGCAGCAGGCCCCGGCCCGTCGCCGAAAGGCGCAGCAGCATTTCGCCGAAGCACAGCACCGGCCCGGGCCGGTCGATCGAAGCCATATCATCCTCCCCGGCCGGCGCCTCAGGCCCGGCTTCCCTCATCGATATCCCGCATCCGCGCAACTTGACAGCGCTGCCAGACATCGCAATGGTAGCGCTATCAATTAGCGTCGCAAACGCACAGAGTCGAGAGAGGGGATTGATGACGGGCTTCCGGTTCGAGGCAGCGGCCATGCTGCCCGACGACTGGCGCGAGGGCAGCTTCCTGGGCCGCATCCAGACGGCCGAGGGGCCCAGCCCGGTGCTGGTCCAGGGCGGCGTCGTCCACGACATGGCGGCGGTCTTCCCCACGGTTTCGGAACTGGTGGCGCATCGCGCGTTCGATGCCGGTGCCGGCCGCGCGCTCGGCGATCTCGCCACGCTCGGCCTGTCGGCCGCGCCCGATGCCCCGCTCCGGCTGCTGAGCCCCATCGATCTCCAGGTGGTGAAGGCCGCCGGCGTCACCTTCGCCCTCTCCGCGATCGAGCGCGTGATTGAGGAAGCCGCGCGCGGCGATGCCGATCTCGCCGCCGAGGTGCGCGGCCGGCTGGAGGCGAAGGTCGGCACCGGCATCCGCTCGGTCGTCCCCGGCTCGGCGGAAGCCGCCGCGCTCAAGGAGGCGCTGATCGCCGACGGCATGTGGTCGCAATATCTGGAGGTCGCGATCGGCCCGGATGCGGAGATCTTCACCAAGACGCCCGTGCTCGCCTCGGTCGGCTGGGGGGCGGAAATCGGCGTGCGATCCGATTCCACCTGGAACAACCCGGAACCCGAAGTGGCGATCCTCGCCGATGCCCATGGCGATGCGGTCGGCGCGACGCTGGGCAACGACGTCAACCTGCGCGATTTCGAGGGCCGGTCCGCCCTGCTGCTCAGCAAGGCGAAGGACAATAACGCCTCCTGCGCGATCGGCCCGTTCGTCCGGCTGTTCGACGATCGCTTCGGCATGGACGACGTGCGCGATGCCGTGGTGGAGCTTACCATCGACGGGCCGGAGGGATACAAGCTGCATGGCACCAGCTCGATGCGGCAGATCAGCCGCGATCCGGAGGACCTGCTGGCCCAGGCGATGAGCGAGCATCATTATCCCGACGGCTTCGTCTTCCTGCTCGGCACGCTGTTCGCGCCGACCCAGGATCGCGATGTCCCCAATCGCGGCTTCACCCACAAGGTGGGCGATGTGGTGACGATCTCCACGCCGCGCATCGGCACGCTCGTGAACCGGGTCAACACGGCCGGGGCCGCCCCCGCCTGGAATTTCGGCATCGCCGATCTGATGCGCAACCTTGTCGACCGTGGCCTCGTCACGGCGACCGCCCGGAAAGGAGAGGCGGCATGAAGCTCACCCATTTCATCAACGGCGAACAGGTTTCGGCGGATACGCCCTTCGATAGCCTGAATCCTTCCGATACCGACGATGTCGTCGCCAGCTATCCGGCAGGCGGGCCGGCGGAGGTGGAGGCGGCCGTTGCCGCCGCGCGGGGCGCTTTTCCCGCCTGGTCGGCGGCGTCGCCGGAATTGCGGTCCGATCTGCTCGATCGCGTCGGCGCCGCCCTGATGGCGCGCGGCGCCGAGCTGGGCGAGCTTCTCGCGCGCGAGGAGGGCAAGACCCGGGCGGAAGCGACGGGCGAGGTGATGCGCGCCGCGCGCATCTTCAAATATTTCGCGGGCGAGGCGCTGCGCCGCCACGGCCAGACCCTGGAATCCACTCGCCCCGGCCTCGATGCCTCCACCTGGCGCGAGGCCGTCGGCGTCTACGGCCTCATCACCCCCTGGAACTTCCCGATCGCGATCCCCGCGTGGAAAACCGCGCCCGCGCTCGCCTTCGGCAACACGGTGGTGCTGAAGCCCGCCAATCCGACGCCCGCTATCGCCCATGCGCTCGCCACCATCATCCACGAATGCGGCGCGGCGCTGAACGTGCCCAAGGGCATCTTCAACATGGTGCTGGGGCAGGGCGGCGTCGGCTCGGCGCTGGTCGATCATCCCGATGTCGCCGGCATCTCCTTCACCGGATCGCAGGCCGTCGGCGCCAAGGTGGGCATCGCCGCCATGGCGCGGCAGGCGCGCGTGCAGATGGAAATGGGCGGCAAGAATCCGCTGGTCGTGCTGGCGGACGCCGATCTCGACCGCGCCGTGCAGATCGCGCTCGACGGCGGCTTCTTCCAGACCGGCCAGCGCTGCACCGCTTCCAGCCGCGTGATCGTGGAGGATGCGATCCACGATCGCTTCGTCGCCGCGCTGGCCGAACGCGCGAAGGCGCTCAAGGTCGGCCCCGCGCTCGATCCGGCGACGCAGGTCGGCCCGGCCGCCAGCGACAGCCAATTCGAACAGAATCTCCGCTATGTCGGTATCGCCACCGGCGAAGGCGGCCGGCTCGTCACCGGCGGCGAGCGCCTCAGCCTCGCCACGCCCGGCTATTTCATGAGCCCGGCGGTGATCGCCGATACCAACCCGGACATGCGCATCAACAATGAGGAGGTGTTCGGCCCCGTCGTCTCCACCATCCGCGCGAGGAATTACGAGGAGGCGCTGGAAATCGCCAATCGCGGCAATTTCGGCCTGTCCGCCGGCATCGTCACCACCTCGCTGAAGCATGCCCGCGATTTCCGGCGGAACGTGCGCGCGGGCATGGTGATGGTGAACCTGCCCACCGCCGGCGTCGATTATCATGTGCCCTTCGGCGGCACGCGCGGATCGAGCTACGGCGCGCGCGAGCAGGGCTTCGCCGCCGTCGAATTCTATACCCAGATCAAAACCGTTTATGTCGGAGACTGAGGCGTTGTTGCAGGCCCCCATCACGGCGGACAAGGCCGCCATCTACCCCAGTCTCGCCGGCAAGCGCGTTTTCATCACGGGCGGCGGCAGCGGCATCGGCGAAGGGCTGGTCGAGGCGTTCGTCCGGCAGGGATCGCGCGTGGTGTTCGTCGATATCGTCGAGGAACCGTCCCGGGCGCTGGTCGAGCGGCTGTCCGGGCAGGCCGTGCATGCGCCGCGCTTCACCCGTTGCGACCTCACCGATGTCGCCCATCTCCGCCAGGTCGTTGCCGGTTACGAGCAGGAACTGGGCGGTTTCGACGTGCTGGTGAACAATGCCGGCAATGATGATCGCCATGCCATTGCCGAGGTGACGCCCGAATATTGGGACGAGCGCTTCGCGGTGAACCTGCGCCACATGTTCTTCGCGGCCCAGGCGGTGGTGCCGGCGATGAAGAAGGCGGGCGGCGGCGCCATCCTCAATTTCGGATCGATCAGCTGGCACCTCGCGCTTGCCGACCTGATCCTCTACCAGACGGCCAAGGCCGGCATCGAAGGGCTCACCCGCTCGCTTGCCCGCGATCTCGGGCGGGACAATATCCGCGTGAACACGATCGTGCCGGGCAATGTGCAGACGCCGCGGCAGATGAAATGGTATACGCCGGAAGGCGAGGCGGAGATCGTCTCCGCGCAATGCCTGGACGGGCGCATCCAGCCGGCTGATGTCGCCGCCCTCGTGCTGTTCCTCGCGTCGGACGATGCGCGCATGTGCACCGGGCACGATTATTTCGTCGACGCCGGCTGGCGCTGACATGGCCGCTACCGCCCCCCGCAGCGTCTGCCCCGTGGGCGCCACGCTGGGCGAAGGCCCGCTCTGGCTGGCTAGGGACGCGGCCTTGTGGTTCGTCGACATCAAGGGAAAAAGGGTCCACCGTTTCGATCCCGATCAGGGCATGCTGAAAAGCTGGCCCGCGCCGTCCCAGCCGGGCTGGATATTGCCGATCGCGGATGGCGGACTGATGGTCGGCCTGCAAAGCGGGCTCCACCGTTTCGATCCGGCCACCGGCACATTCGATCCGCATCTGGCGCCCGAACCGCACCTGCCGGGCAACCGCCTCAACGATGCGACCGTGGCGCCCGACGGCCAGCTATGGTTCGGATCGATGGACGATGCGGAAAATGCCGCCACCGGGCGCATCTACCGCCTGGCGCGCGGGCAGGCGCAGGCCGCCGCCGCGATTGATCCGGTGGTCATCACCAACGGCCCCGCCTTCGCTCCCGATGGTCGGACGCTCTATCATGTCGATACGCTCGGCGGGCGTATCCATGCTTTCGCGGTGGATGATGATGGGGCGCCGGGGGCGTCCCGCCTCTTCGCCACGATCGATCCCGCTGATGGCCATCCCGACGGCCCCACCGTGGATTCCGAAGGCTGCCTGTGGATCGGCCTGTTCGGCGGCGGCGCGGTGCGCCGCTATTCGCCGGCGGGGGAGCTGATGGAAACCGTGCGCTTCCCCGTCGCCAACGTCACCAAGATCGCCTTCGGCGGCGATGATCTGCGCACCGCTTACGCCACCACGGCGCGCAAGGGCCTCGACGAGTGCCAGCTCGCGGCGCAGCCGCTGGCGGGGGATCTGTTCGCGTTCCGCGTCGATACGCCGGGCCTGCCGGTGCAGCCCATCAGGATAAACCATCCCGGCTGAGACCGGGGATTGCCGTCAACAGGGAAAGGGCGCGGGAAAAGCGCTCGAGGAGAGGAAAGAGGCATGTATCAGGCGCAGCTAGAGCGCGTGAATATGGCGTTCATCGCGGCGATCGTCGCGGTGGCGACTATCGGCGGCTTCATGTTCGGTTATGACAGCGGCGTCATCAACGGCACGCAGGACGGGCTGGAGCGCGCCTTCGATCTTTCGAAGCTGGGCACGGGCCTCAACGTCGGCGCGATCCTGGTGGGCTGCGCGGCGGGCGCGTTCATCGCCGGCCGGCTGGCCGATCGTCTGGGCCGGCGCAACGTGATGATGATCGCGGCAGTGCTGTTCCTGCTGAGCGCGCTGGCGGCGGGCGCGGCGGGCTCCTCGGCGGTGTTCATCATCGCCCGGCTGATCGGCGGCATCGGCGTCGGCGCGGCCAGCGTGCTCTCGCCGGTCTATATCAGCGAGGTGACGCCCGCCCATATCCGGGGTCGGCTGTCCAGCGTCCAGCAGATCATGATCATCACCGGGCTCACCGGCGCGTTCGTGGCGAATTATGCGCTCGCCCATTCGGCCGGCGGCTCCACCGCGCCCTTCTGGCTCGGCTATCCTGCGTGGCGTTGGATGTTCTGGATGCAGGTGATCCCGGCGGCGGTCTATTTCCTGGCGCTGCTCTTCATCCCGGAAAGCCCGCGCTTCCTCGTCGTGCGCGGCCGCATCGCGGAGGCGGAAGCCGTGCTCGCCCGCCTGTTCGGCCCGCAGGAGGCGCGCCGCAAGGTGGAGGAGATCCGCGCCTCGCTGGCGGCCGATCACCACAAGCCCAAGCTGTCCGATCTGCTGGACAAGTCCACCGGGCGGGTCCGCAGGATCGTCTGGGCGGGGATCGGCATCGCCATCTTCCAGCAGCTCGTCGGCATCAACATCGTGTTCTATTATGGCGCGGTGCTGTGGCAGTCGGTGGGCTTCAGCGAGAATGACGCGCTGAAGATCAACATCCTCTCCGGCACGCTTTCGATCCTTGCCTGCCTCGTCACCGTCGGCCTGATCGATCGCATCGGGCGCAAGCCGCTGCTGCTGATCGGTTCCGCCGGCATGGCCGTGACGCTCGGCACCATGGCCGCCTGTTTCGCGACGGCGGGCTTCGTGGACGGCAGCCTGCATCTGTCGGACCAGGTCGGGCTGATCGCGCTGATCGCGGCCAACCTCTACGTCATCTTCTTCAACCTGAGCTGGGGGCCGGTGATGTGGGTGATGCTGGGCGAGATGTTCCCTAACCAGATCCGGGGATCGGGGCTGGCGGTGTCCGGCTTTGCCCAGTGGATCGCCAATTTCGCGATCAGCGTCAGCTTCCCGGCGCTGGCGGCCGGCGTCGGCCTGCCGGTGACCTACGGCTTCTATGCGCTATCGGCCTTCGCTTCCTTCTTCTTCGTCCGTGCCATGGTCAACGAAACGCGCGGCCGTGAACTGGAAGATATGGAGGGCTGATTCGTTTCTTTCGGGTTGGGAAGGGGCGTTCCGGCATCGGCCGGGGCGCCCTTTTTCTTTGGCGGCTATGCCATGGCCGAATCGCCTGCCGTTATGCCGGTGCCTGGCCGCCTGATGATTCGCACAGCGGATGGAAGTGAAGCCGTCGACCGGCGAGGCCGTTCGACAGTAACGCGGGCCTGGCCGGACATAAAAAAAGCCCCGCTGAAAGCGGGGCTTTTCGTCAAGCTAAGCGCGTTGCGCTCAGCGCCACTGACCGCCACCCAGGAGATAGCTCCAGATGTCCCAGCGCAGCGGCTGGTTGGCGTGGCGATTGTGACCCGTGCTCTTAACCATGATTGCCCCTCACATTGCGCGGGCAGGTTCAGGACGCCCGCGAAACGAGGGGTATCACTACCAATCATGGTTAACAAGATATTAAGTATGTTAAGCCGCAGTTTCCCTTGCGTTAGCGGGCAATTGGTTGATCAGGGCAGGCGCCGGCATCGGCCGGCCAGTATGGTAGCCCTGCACGAAATCGCATTGCATCCGCCGCAATTCGGCGAGCGTGGCGGCATTCTCCACCCCCTCGGCCACCACTTTGCGACCCAGCGAATGAGCGAGCTGGATCGTCGAATGCACCATGATCCGGTCACCCTGGGATTTATCGAGCATGCCGACGAAGCTGCGATCGATCTTGATCTCACCTGCCGGAATTTTCTTTAGATATTCGAGGGTTGAAAGACCGGTGCCATAATCGTCGATCGATAGCTGCACGCCCATGGCGCTCAGCCGTTCCAGATTCGCGAAGGATTCGCTCTGGCTGGCCATGGCCGTCGTCTCGGTCACTTCCAGGATCAGCAGGCCGGCCGGCAGGGCGTGACGGGCGAGCGTCTGCTCCACCATCCCGATCAGGCCCGGCTTGTCGAGCAGCCGCGCCGAAAGATTCACGGCGATGCTGAACGGGTAGCCGGACCGATTGATCCGCGCCGCGAGTCCCACGGCCGAATCGAGGACATGCGCGGTCAGATTTTCGATTCGCCCGCTTCGCTCGGCGGCGACGATGAACTGACTCGGGAAGATTTCACCCTTCTCGGGATGCTTCCAGCGTGCGAGCGCCTCGGCGCCGATGATGCGATCATTGGCGAGGTCGATCTTGGGCTGGTAGGCGACCCAGATCTCGCCCCGCTCGATCGCCTGGTCGAGACGGCCGAGGAGAGACAGTTTCCACTGCGCATCCTCCAGCGTCGCCGGATCGAATGTCGCGCAGCGCAGGCCTTCCTTTGCGGCCTCGTCGGCCGCCACGAGCGCGCTCGACACGCGCTGCATCAGCGGACGCGAGGAATCATTGTCCAGGCCGAAGGTCACCGTCACGTCGACAAGCTGGGCCGAAACGATCACCGGGCTGCGGAACAGGGCGTGCAGGCCGTTAAGCTGCTCGATCAGCATCTCGTCATTCTGGGTCTGCGCTACCCAGATGAATATCCCCTCGTCCGCCTGATAAATGGCGGCGCCCGTCGTGCCGAAGCTGAACCGGCTCGTGATCTGCTCGACGAGCTCGCGCTCATATTCCTGGGGAAGGGCGGTGGTGATTTCGGCGAAATTCTGGATCCGCGCGACGACCAGGGTGCCGAGCGCGGCTTCCTCCCTTTGGCGCAGCGCATTCAGATTGGGCAGGCCGGAGATGGAATTGGTGGTGCCCCGGACATGATAGGCGCGCCGCAGATTCTTGTAGAGATGAACGACCGCAACCACCGTCATGGTGACGAGCGACGCCATGATATCCGGGAAGATGTGGTGATGTTCCAGGAATATCGGCCCGATCAGGAAAAGCCCGTAGCCCCCCGCCAGCACGATCCGCGCATGTGTCCGGTTGCGCAGTGTCAGGAATATCGCGGCGATCATTCCGGCCAGGATCAAAGGCGGCATCCAGCCCAGGGCGATGGGGCGGCCCGCAATCAGGGTTTCAGCCGCGATCACATGGAAGAACGCCGCCGGCACGAGGGCGTAGCCCGGCATGAAATAATGTTCGGCGCCCGTGGACGTCTGCGCGACGATCACCTTGCGCCCGGCGACGATCTTGCTGTCCCAGCGGCCCTTGGCGATATCCCGCGCGCTGACGACGGGGACGGAGCGCACGTCGATCGCATAGTCCAGGGGGAATTGCGCGCCTTCATTGCCCTGGACGCCGCTCAGCAGGCTGGCCAGCGATGGCATGACCCCCGTGGCGAGTTCGAGGGCATAAGGATGCGCCCAGATCTTGCTGTCCCGATCCACCCATAAATTGGTGTTCGCCATCGTGGCATGGCGGGTGAAGCGCGGCAGCGGCCTGGTATCCGCCTGCGTTCCGGCAACCATGTCGACGAGCAGCCGGGAAGAGAGGGATACATGCCCCTTCGCGGCGCGCAACGCATCCTCGAGTGCCGCGTCTTCTGCGGGCTTGCCTGGCGATGACAGATCGATATCGAGATGGATCTGCTTTGCTCCGGCGGCGCGCAGCTTGCCCACGATCTGTCCGATCTGGTCCCTCGGCCATGGCCACGGGCCGAGTTCGGCGACGCTCGGATCGTCGACGGCGACGACGACGATAGATCCGCTCGCCTGATCGGCGTGCAGCTTGCCCCTGATGGTCCGCGCGGCCATCTCGACCGGCAGGAACAGGCCAAGCGCGCCCACGACGAGCCCGATCAGCAGCGCCGCGCACAGGATGCGCAGGTTCGGCCCGTAGCGCGACCGGCTAATATGGAAAGGAGTCGACCCCATAGCTTTGTTCTGCCCTTTCGGGATGATCTTGAACAAAAAGTGTTAGGGAAATGGAAACGACGATTGCCCGCGGTAATCCGCCGATTTTGCTCCTTCGCCAGGGGCCGGCCGGCCGAATCGGCAAAGCCCTGCCATCATCGGTAAAACTTTGATCATTCTAGACAGATATGATCCGAAAGATCATGGGAATGCTAGGGCATCAGAGCGGGAGAAGGGGCATCAGGGGGCTGGCCGGCGCCGTTATCGCCATCTTCCTGCTGTGCGGATTCGCCCCGTTCGCGCATGGCGCGGTCGATTCGCTCAAGATCGGCGCGCCGCTCTGCTACGTCGTCACGCCGGAGGATCCCGGCGCGGAGATGCCGTCCCCGTCGGATTATCGGTGCCACGGCCGGCCGCGCGGCTATCAGGCCGGCACGCTCTGGCTGCACATGCCGGTGCAGGCCCGGTCGGCCGGCGATGATCTCGCCCTGCTGGTCCATCTCACCCGCTTCGATCGCCTCACGATATTTTCCACCTATGCGGACGGCGCGGTCCGGACATTCGGGGTCGCGCGCGGCGATTTCGGCACGCATTGGCGCGATGGCGGCCAGATCGTCTTCCGCCTGCCCGATCGGGACGTGCCCGTGGCGTCGCTCACCATGCGCTTCGATCGGCTGGCGAGCCACGATCTGCTACGGGCGCGGCTGATGCCGGGTAGCGAGGCCGATCGCGAGGGCACGCTCGTCGGCCCGCTGATCGGCGGCGCGCTCACGCTGCTGCTGCTCGGCACGATCTACAACCTGTCGCTGGCGCATGGCGTGCGCCGGCAGTTCATCGCCTGGCACGGGGCCTGGGCGGCCTGCGTCTTCATCTGGGGCCTGATCTGGTCGCAGCTGGCGCTGCTGGTGGTGCCGGGCATCGCGGGCACGCTTTCCTCGCAGATCTGCACCTTCCTTTCGACATTGGCGATCGCCTGCGCAACCGCAAGCGCGGTCACCTCGCTCGAACGGTCGCTGCTTCCCCGCGCCCTGCGCATCGGCGTTCTCCTGCTGGGCGCGGCGGTGGCGCTGGTCGGGTTGCCGGCGGCCTTCGCCGTCGGCCCCGCGATCGAGCCGATCGGGCAGATATTGGGCGTTCTCATCATCGCGGATCTGCTGGCGGTCACGGCCGCGATCGTCACCGCCTGGCGGCGCGGCAGCGTGGAGGCGCGCGATTTCGCGCTTGCCTGGGCGGTGCCGATGGCGACCCTGGGGGCCACCCAGCTTTTGGACCTCAACGATCGGCTGCTGGGCGGCGGCGCGCAGATCGCGGTGCTGATGGCATCCGCTTTCCAGACGATTTGGCTGTCCTTCGCGATCACCCGCCGCCTCGCGCGGCTCCGCATCGAGCGGGACGCCGCGCAGGCCGCACAGGCGGAGCTGGATGAGCTGGCCCGCCGCGATTCGCTGACCGGCCTTCTCAACCGCCGCGGCTTCATCGCCGCCGCCGGCGAGGCGCTGGCGCTTGCGGAGCGGGAGAATATCGCCTTCGGGCTGCTCCTGATCGATGTCGATCGCTTCAAGGCGGTCAACGATCATTTCGGGCACGATGTGGGTGACAGGGTGCTGCGCCGCATCGCCGATCGCTTGCGGCAGTGGGAGGGCGACATCTGCACGGCCGGCCGGCTGGGCGGCGAGGAATTCGTGCTGATCGTTCGCGGGCTGGCCGGCCGGCCGCTGGCCGAATTCGCCGATCGCGTTCGGATCGGCATCGCCGGCCAGGGCTATGACGGGCTGCTGCCCGCCGACATGCCCGTCACCGTCAGCATCGGCCTTGCCGATACCGGTGCTGCGACGAGCTTCCCGCTGCTCTACCGCCTTGCGGACGAGGCGTTGTATGAGGCGAAGCGCGGCGGCCGCAACCGCGTGGTCATCCACGCCTCCGGCCGCACCGCGCTTCCGCCACGGCCCGCGCGCCGGGCCTGACCGGCTTCAGGCCGGATCGGGCGGCAGACGCAGGATCTTGCCGGGGTTCATGATGTTGGCGGGATCGATGGCGCGTTTGATCCGCCGCATCAGCTCCACGGCCTCGCCATGCTCCGCCTCCAGCCAGTCGATCTTGCCCAGCCCCACGCCATGTTCGCCGGTGCAGGTGCCGCCCATCGCCAGCGCGCGCTCCACCAGCCGGGCATTGATGCGGCGGGCCTCGGCGAACTCCTCCGGCCGTTCGGGATCGAGCACGAAGGTGACGTGGAAATTGCCGTCGCCGACATGGCCGACGATCGGCGCGGGCATGGCGATGCCGGCCAGATCGGCCTTGGTCGCGACGATGCATTCGGCCAGGCGGCTGATCGGCACGCACACGTCGGTGGACCAGCCGGTCGATCCCGGCCGCAGGTTGAGCGCGGCATAATAAGCCTGGTGCCGCGCCTTCCACAGGCGATTGCGCTCCTCGGTGGTGGAGGCCCAGCTGAAATCGCCGCCGCCATTGTCGGCGCTGATCGCGCGCACCGTCTCCACCTGCTCGCGCACATGCGCCTCGCTGCCGTGGAATTCGAAGAACAGGGTGTTCCGCACCGCAAGCCCGGTGCCGGCCCAGCGGTTCACCGCGTCGATCTGCACGTCGTCCAGCAACTCGATCCGCGCCATCGGCACGCCGAGCTGGATCGCCTGGACGACGGTGTCCACGGCGCCCTGCAGGCTCTCGAACGGGCACACCGCCGCCGAGATGGTTTCGGGGATGCCGTAAAGGCGCAGCGTCACCTCGGTCGCGATGCCCAGCGTGCCTTCCGATCCCACGAACAGCCGGGTCAGGTCGTAACCGGCGGCGGACTTGCGCGCGCGCCGGGCGGTGGTGATGATCCGGCCTTCCGGCGTCACCACCTTCAGCGCCAGCACATTTTCGCGCATCGTGCCGTAACGCACGGCGTTGGTGCCCGACGCGCGCGTCGATGCCATGCCGCCCAGCGTGGCGTTCGCGCCGGGATCGATCGGAAAGAACAGCCCCTTGTCGCGCAGGTGCAGGTTCAGCGCCTCGCGGGTCACGCCGGCTTCCACCGTGCAGTCGAGGTCCGCCTCGTTCACCGTGACGATCCGGTTCATGCTGGTCATGTCGAAGCAGACGCCGCCGTGGATGGCGGTGATATTGCCCTCCAGCGACGTGCCCGCGCCATAAGCGATGATCGGGATGGCATGGCGCGCGCAGATGGCCACCGCCGCCGCCACCTCTTCGGTTGATCGCGGGAAGATCACCGCATCCGGCGTCCGGGCGGCATGATAGGTCTCGGCCTTGCCGTGCTGCTCGCGGATCGCTGCGTTGCGCGTGAAGCGCTCGCCCAGCAGTTCCGCCAGCGCGGCCAATCCCGTTTCGAAATCGGCGCGCGGCCGGGCTTCGGATTCGATCGACATGATGGGTCGCTTATACCCGATCCCCGGCCATGGAAACGCCGCGTCGCCGTGCCCCGCTCAGCTTGTCGATATGGCGAGGGAGACTTCGGTGATCGGCAGCGGTTCTTCCGGCATGCCGCCGATGCTCACTGCCATGCGCGAGGTGAAGTTGAAGGTCATCAGCGCCACCAGCATCGATGCGATCTCGGCCGGCTGGAACGTGCCCGAAAGCCGCGCCGCGCCGTCCGGCGCCATGCCGGCCGGGAAGTTCAGATAGGCATCGGCCAGCGCCAGCGCCGCCTTTTCGCGGGGGGCAAGGGCGCTGTCCTCATAGCCGTCGGCCACCATCTCGGCGCGATCCTCGGAAAGGCCGTCGCGGCGGGCCACGTCATAGCGCACCGATTTGCAGAAGACGCAGTTCACCGTGCGCGCATTGCGCAGGCGGATGATCTCCAGCAGCGAAGGCGGCACCAGGCTGTCGCGCCAGACATGGCCGTTAAGGGCGATGATCTCATCCACCGTTTCGGGGATCAGGCCCATCGCGCTGTCGCGGATGACATTGCCGGTCTGGGTGCCGGGGCCGGTGGCGCGGGGCTTAGCCGACATGGGCGGTCTCCTTCACAGGGGCGGCGGCCGTCAGGTCGCGCAGGCAGCGGGCGGCGCGGATGCGGCCGTCGATGCAGCCCAAAGCCTCGATCAGCATCACCAGCCCCGCCTCGCCGAAATGGGCCTTCACCGCATCGGCGGCCTCCTCGGTGATGGATTGCGGGTCCATCCAATAATATTCGGCGAACAGCAGCACCGCCTTGTCCGCGGGCGAAAAGGCCGGATCGTCCGGCGCCGTGCCGGACAGGACGGCATCGCGCCGGCCGGGCGAGGGCGCATGGCCGCCCAGCTCGATATTGGCGGCGGCCTGCTCGCCGGCATCGCCGTGGAGACGGGCCATCGTCAGGCGGCAGAGTTCCAGCAATTCCGCCGGCAGGTGATCCTGTCGCCACAATGTCCGCCACAGGCGGGCGAAGCTTTCGGCCGCCGGCCCCGCAATGGCGAGATGGGCGTCAAGGCTGATGCTGGTCGGCGCATCGGTCATCGGCAAATCCTCCTCATGGACGCCGGCATGGCCTTCTGGCCCGTCATCGAATCGTCCATGGCGCGACTATCGGCCTTTCGCCGGGGCAGGGCCAGCCGCCGCCCTTTGTCCGAAACCGGACAGATGGGGGATTGCCCATGAAGGGAATTTTCGTGAGATGGTTTATTTTGCCATCTATGTGCGAAATTTGCCGATAGATGGTGGATATCATATCGGTAAAATCGAAAAATATGAGAATTTCCGGGGAAATCGAAATTGGCACGATCCCTGCTGAGTAGGAAAGCATCTGCAACCTCACTCAGGGAAGGGAAAGAAAATGACCATCAAGAACAACTCGCTCGCCGTCTTCGGTGCGATCGTCGCCACTGTCGTCACCCTCGCCGCCGCCACCCCGCTGCGCGCCGAAACGGTCAGCCAGCCGGTCTCCTACAGCGACCTTGATCTGTCGACCGATGCCGGCGTCGCCACCTTGAAGAGCCGCGTCAGCCGCGCCGCCGACCGGATCTGCGGCCGGACGGGCAACGTCCCCACGGTGGCGAGCGCCCGCTGCCGCGCCAAGGCGATCGAAGGGGCGAAGGCCGATATGGCGATGGCCGTCGCCAAGTCCGATCTCCGCTTCGCCGCCCGTTGATCGTGCGGCTGATGCGAACCCGCCGTCCGGCTACGAAAGCCGGAACGGCGGGCTCCATCGCCCGGTAATTCCGGGCAAAAGCCCGGCCCACCAGCCGCCGCGCGGTGGGCAGGGGTTGATCGGGGCCTGATGCCCCCCATATCCAGGGCGCCGACATGGTGCGCCATGCGCCGGGATCGTCCGAACCCGGCTGCCGCCCGAACCCCGCGGGGTGGGGCATGCCAATCCACCGGAACGCCAGACATGCCGTGGCCCCAAGGCCGCGCTTGTCGCTTCATCCGATAGCGTATGGGCGCCGCCGCCGGCATTTCCATAAACCAAGATGCGCGATCGAACGCGCCCAGGAATGAAATGCAGACCATCAATCACAAGAACGCACGAAACGAAACGCGCCGGCCGCCGATGCCGGCCTACGATCCTGCCATCCGCGCCGCCGGATCGGCGCTCCTCTCCCAGCGCGAGCTGCGCCGCATCGTCGCCGACATCATCGGCTGAATCCGCTCGCGGCCTCGCCCGGCGACGGGCGCGGCTATTCCCCCGCGCCTTCCCGATACACGCAACGGAATCCGATATGGGAGGTCGGCGTGTCGATAGGATGCGCATGCCGGGCGGCGGGCCGGTAACGCCGGCAGTAGCTGGGCGCGCAGAGATGCGATCCGCCCTTCAGCACGCGGCGGGGGATGGGGATCGGATCGCCCGGCGCCACGCTTCCGGCCTCGGTTGGCGGGCGGGGCCGATCCCCGCCGCAGCAGCTTTTGGCGGCGATGCGCGCGCCGGGGAGCGACCACCAATCCGCCGTCCATTCCCACACATTGCCGATCATGTCGTAAAGGCCGTGGCCGTTCGGCGGATAGGTGCCCACCGGCGACGTGCGCAGCCAGCCGTCCTCCAGCCGGTTTTCCATGGGAAACGCGCCCTGCCAGGTGTTCGCCATGGCCTTGCCGTCGGGCATCAGGACATCGCCCCAGGCATATTCCGCGCCTTCCAGCCCGCCACGCGCGGCATATTCCCATTCGGCCTCCGTGGGCAGCGCCAGCCCGGCCCAGGCGGCATAAGCCTCGACATCGGCCAGCGCGACATGGACGACGGGATGGTCGTCCAGGCCGTCGAGGCTGCTTTCCGGCCCCGTGGGATGCCGCCAGTCCGCGCCGGCCGTATATTGCCACCATTGGGTGATCGGGCCGTGGAGGGCGACGGGGGCCGAAGGCTGCACGAACAGCAGCGATGCCGGAACAAGGTTTTCGGGAAGCGCACCGGGATAGTCGGCCGGGTCCGGGGCGGTCTCCGCGACCGTCACATGCCCGGTGGCGGCCACGAAGCGCGCGAACGCCGCGTTCGTCACCGGCATCCTGTCGATCCAGAATCCGTCCACGCGGGCGGGGCGGCACGGCCGCTCCTCGGGATAATGATCGTCCGATCCCATCGTGAAGCGGCCGGCGGGAATCCAGGCCATATCGCGATCGGCCACGGCCGGCATGGCCCCGGCGGTCGCCATCAGAACGGCCCGATATGGAAGATGGCGCGCAGGATCGCGAACAGGCCGACGATCAGCAGGGCGCCGGCGATCAATGTCGTCGACGATAGCTGGAATTGTGCCATGTTGTGGATCAGCCCCAGCCGATAGAGGCGGTTGCGCCGTTCGCGCAGCATCCTGATCGAGCGCACATGGTTATAAAGGCCCAGGCACAGCATCACCATGCCGATGGCGATCAGCACCGCGCCGAACCGGCGGGGCGCGGCGCTCATCATCTGGTCCTTCAGATAATTCTCCTTCAGCGTCTGGAAGAACTGGAAGACGGTGAAGCCGAAGGCGATCAGCGAGAGCGAGGTGCGGACGACCGACATCAGCGTGCGGTCGCTGCTCATCTCCGTGCGGAAAAGCGATAGCGCGGTGCGATTGGAGGAAAGTTCCTCCGAAGGATCGCCGCCGATCAGGGAATCAGCGTCGCCGGGGGGAACGGGTGGTTCGTCCATATCACGTCTCCGATCGGCGGGCCGGCGCTATCGGGCCTTGGGCGGGGGCGGCGGGAAATTGGCGAGCGCCGCGTCGACCGCGACGTCGATCATCGCCGGATCGGGCTTGTTCCGGTTGATCTCCTGCGTCGCGGTGCCGTGCCAGACCGGCTTTTTCGTGGCGACGTCATATATGTCGATGGTCAGGGTGCCGTCGGTCACGTTGCGCACGTCGACATCGTGATATCCGCCCCAGCCATAGCCGAAGCGGGGGAAGAAGGGGCCGTAAGGGCCGTAATCCGTCACCTCCACCCTGTCGCGGGCGCCGAGCGTGAAGGCTATGGCGAAATCGCCGTTCGCCGATTGCGTGAAGGATCGGGCGGCGAGCGACCGGTCGATCGACGCCTTCACCCGTTCGAACAGCAGCGGGTTCATCCCCTGCGGAACGCCGGAAAATACCCAGCTATAGGATCGGTAGCGGCTGAAATCCGCCGTCGGATCGGAGTCGTAATTGACCCGCGGGGTCGATGCACAGGCGGTTGCCACAAGCAAGGCGGCAATGCCGAACCAACGCTTCGCCATCGATTCCCTCCATGGCTTCCGGTTGTCGTCATTATGGGGCAGCGGAAGCCGCCATACCTATCGGGAAGAATACCGAGATCGCCTGAGATCAGTCCGGATGGCGTGGGGCGGCCACCAGCGCTGCGGGAAGGCCGGCCCCGCCGCGAGGACGATCGGGACGTTGCCGGGTCGCGGCGCGGGTTTTCCCCGATGGCGAAGCGCGCGCGGGCAATCGAAAAGCAAGGGGAGGAGTGAAGGGTGCCCGCCCGATGGATGAAGAGGCCGAAACGATCGAGGCCGCGCAGCGGCGCCACGAACGGCATCTGGACCTGGCCGAGATCATCGCCGCGCTGGTGCTGTCGGTGGCGGCGTTCCTGACCTCTTGGGCAGGCTTCCAGGCGGCGCTCTGGGATGGCGAGCAGGCGGCCGCCTATACCCGCGCCGGTGCCGCCCGGGTGGAGGCGAGCCGGCTTGCCATGCAGAACGGCCAGTTGGAGGCCGTGGACCTCTTCCTTTTCTCGCAATGGCTCGATGCCGTGGCGCAGGAGGAGCCAAGGTTGCAGGCTTTTTACCACCGGCGCTTCCGGCCCGCATTCCGGCCGGCCTTCGATGCCTGGATCGCCTTGAAGCCGCTCCACAACCTGTCGGCGCCGCCCACGCCCTTCGCGATGACGGACTATGCGATGCCGTTGCGGAACGAGGCCGCGCGGATGGAGCGCGAGGCGGACAGGCTGTTCGCCGATGGCGAGCGGGCGAACAATATCAGCGACGCCTTCGTCCAGGCGACGGTGATCCTGGCCCTGGCGCTGTTCCTGGGCGGCATCGGCCAGACGTTCAAGCGGCCCAGGGTCCGGCTGGCGCTCATCAGCCTGGCAGCGGTGGCGTGCATCGTCGGGCTGGTCCAGCTGCTGCAGCTTCCCGCGCTGCGCCTCACCATGGGATGATGGCCGGTCAGCGCCCGTGGGCTGCGCGCAGGGCCGCGATCTCGGCCTGCGTCACCGCTCCATCCTTGTTGGTGTCCGCGCGCGTGAACATCGGCATGGGCGCCTTGGCCAGTTCCTCGCGCGTGACCTGCCCGTCCTTGTTGAGATCGGCTTCGGCGATCATCGCGTCCAGCCGGGCGGCGATCTGCGGACGGCTGGACGCGCGGGGGAAATCCGCCCGGCTGACCACGCCGTCGCCATTATGGTCGAGCTGGGCGAAATGGCGAGATCGCGCCGCCGCATATTCCGCCTGCGTCACCTTGCCGTCCTTGTCGGCATCGGCCTGCTCGAACGCCGCCGCCGGATCGCGCTGGCGCATCTGCGCCCACCCGATCACCGGCGCGGCCAGGAGGGTCGCGGCCGCCGCCAGATGTCCGCCGAAATAGAGGGAACGCAGCATGGTCCGAACTCCCGCTGACGAGATGGTCGCAGGGAAATTAGCCGCCTCCGCCTGAGCGCGACATCGGGACTTTCCCGGTGGAATGCCTCGTATATCTTCCGGGCGCGCCTGCCTTGGACGGGATCGGGCGCCGCCCGTGCGGGGGTAAATCCCTATGGTCTTCGCCCCCGCTTCGGGTGATCCTTCGTGAATCGGCGAGCCGGAGCAACCGGCCGGAACAAGTGGAGGGAGTAGTGCGAGGAGCACGATCGACCATGCAGGCCCTGCGCTGTTTCCCGCCGGATCGCTCCACGGCAAGGCCGGGCTGAGCGGAGTGGGCATGGGACCTCCCCAGCGCCGCATCCTGATTGCGGACGACCATGAGGTGCTGCGCCGTGGCGTGCGCACCTTCGTGGAGAACCGGCCCGACTGGATCGTGGTGGGCGAGGCGGCGGACGGCCAGAGCGCGCTCGATCTGGCGCTGGAATGCAAGCCGGACATCGCGATCGTCGATTATCTGCTGCCGATCCTCAACGGGCTGGATCTCACCCGCCGCCTCAAGCGGGAGCTGCCGCGCGTCGAGGTGCTGATCTATACCATGCACGATCGGGAGGATCTGATCCTCGAGGTGCTGCGCGCCGGCGCGCGCGGCTATGTGCTGAAATCCGATACGGGCGGTCACCTGCTGGGCGCGATCGAGGCGCTATCGGTGCACAAGCCCTATTTCTCGGGCGCGATATCGGAAACCCTGCTCGATCGCTTCCTCGAGGCGGATCAATCGGCCAGCGGCACCACCCTCACCCAGCGCGAGCGCGAGGTGGTGCAGCTGATCGCGGAGGGCCGAACCAACAAGGAAATCGGCCACGCCCTGCACATCAGCGTGAAGACCGTGGAAACGCACCGCGCTTCCTCCATGCACAAGCTGAAGCTGAAGACGACGGCCGAGCTGGTGCGCTACGCCGTGCGCAACAACATCGTCCAGGCCTGAAGCCCTCCCTTCGATGCGCCGGCGCCCGCATGCCTAGGGCATATCCGCGCGAAGGGAAGGGTTTGTCCCGATAGGATCGTCGCCGGCCGGCTGCGATGTTTTCCCCGATCCTCTGCGACGGGAGATTCGCGATGCCGAAGGGTAAACCCAATATATTGGTGATCTGGGGCGACGATATCGGGATCAGCAACCTCAGTTGCTATTCCCACGGCCTGATGGGGTATCAGACCCCGAATATCGATCGCCTCGCCAGGGAAGGCACGATGTTCACCGACAGCTATGGCGAGCAGAGCTGCACGGCGGGCCGTTCCTCCTTCATCACCGGCCAGAGCGTCTATCGCACCGGCCTGTCGAAGGTCGGCCGTCCGGGCGGACGCGAAGGGCTGCAGGCGGAAACCGTCACGATCGCGGACCTGCTGAAGAACCATGGCTACGCAACCGGCCAGTTCGGCAAGAACCATCTGGGCGACCGCAACGAATTTCTGCCCACCCTGCATGGCTTCGACGAATTCTACGGCAATCTCTACCACCTGAATGCCGAGGAAGAGCCGGAGATGTACGATTATTATCCGGAAAAGGATTTCCCCAACATCCGCAAGACCATCGGCCCGCGCGGCGTTCTCCACTGCTTTGCGCAGGACAAGGAGGACACGACCGAGGAGCCGCGCTGGGGCAAGGTCGGCAAGCAGAAGATCAAGGATACCGGCCCTCTGACGAAGGAGCGCATGGAAACCTGCGACGACGATTTCGTCGAGCATGCCCGCGCCTTCATCAAGAAGGCGCATGCCGATGGCGTGCCTTTCTTCGTGTGGCTGAACACCACCCACATGCACATGTTCACGCACACCAAGAAGGAAAGCCTGGGCCAGGCCGGCCGCTGGCAATCGCCTTATCATGACACGATGATCGATCATGACGGCAATGTCGGCCAGATGCTCGATCTGCTCGATGAACTCGGTATCGTCGACGACACCTTCGTCATGTATTCGACGGACAACGGCCCCCATCGCAACTCATGGCCCGATGGCGGCACCACGCCGTTCCGCAGCGAAAAGAACACCAATTGGGAAGGCGCCTTCCGCGTGCCGCTGCTGGTGCGCTGGCCGGGCAAGGTGAAGGCCGGCCATGTCGCCAACGGCATCGTCCAGCATCATGACTGGCTGCCCACCTTCCTGGCGATCGCGGGCGAACCCGATGTCGTGGAAAAGCTGAAGAAGGGCCACGAGGCCAATGGCAAGACGTTCAAGAACCACATCGATGGCGTGAACCTGCTGCCCTATCTCACCGGCGAGGAAGAGGAGAGCCCGCGCAAGCTGTTCTTCTATTTCAGCGATGACGGTGACGTGCTGGGCGTCCGTTACGACAATTGGAAGATCGTGTTCATGGAGCAGCGGGTGCGCGGCACCATGCAGGTCTGGGCCGAGCCCTTCGTCCCGCTCCGCCTGCCCAAGCTGTTCAACCTGCGGACCGATCCCTACGAATATGCCGACATCACGTCGAACAGCTATTATGAATGGTTCCTCTATCACGACTATATCCTGTTCGGCGCCTACGGGTTGGCGGACAAGTTCGTGCAGACGTTCAAGGATTTCCCCCGCGTGCAGAAACCGGGCAGCTTCACGATCAGCGATGCCCTGGCCAAGCTGTCGGAACCGGCCGCCGGTTCCAGCTGAGCGGGAATCCGGCAATGGCGGGGCGGAGGCCGGAAGCGGCCTTCGCCCCGTTGCCGTTCGGATCGGTATCGGTTGCGTGCGTGCCCTGGCGATTCCGGGGGAGATCCGGCCTGTCAGCGCTGGTCGATCGGGGCGGCCTCATATCCCGGCGGATATTTCTGCCAGCGATATCCCGCACTTCCCTCCGCCCTGCCGAGCTCGAAGAGCTGGCGCATATAATCGGTATCGAATTCCTGGCGGTGCGGCACGTTGAAGCTGCTGGGGATAAAGGCCAGGTTGTAATCGATCCCGTCGCGCTGCGTGGTCACGTAGATGCGGTAGAGATCGCCTATCCCCTGCGTCTGGGTGAGCGAGGCGACGGCGCGCGCGGCCACCGGCAGGGTGCGCCGTTCGACGCTTGCCCAGTCCGGGTCCAGCCGGGCGTTGCGGATGATGTAGAGCGTGCGCTTGCGCGCCACGATATGGCCGTGCAGCGCGGCCTTCGCCGCCGGCGGATAGAGGAAGACCTGCGCGATTGTGCCGCCGTCGACATGCATTTCCTGGTGGCGGACGCCGTCGACGGTCACGTCGATCATCACCGGCGGGAAGGCGCCGGGGATCGACGCTGACGCCACGAGTATCTTGCGGAACAGCTCCGGCGCGCGCGGATCCTTGCTGGCGGCGATCGCCGTCATGTTCCAGATCACCGGCTCCAGCGCGTCCAGGTCCGCCGTGGCCACCAGCAGCAGCCGCCCCTTGGCATATTCGCGGGCGATGGCATCCAGCATGGTCTGGTCGACATAGCGTTCCACAAGCTGCATCAGCGGCGTCGAATCCGCCATCGCGTCGGCGAAGAAGCCTTTCAGCAGACCCCGCATCCGGAAGACGTCGCGTTGGGAGATGGTGGTGTAGACCCGCGCCAGCTCATCGTCATAATCCGGCCCTTCTACGATCTGTGCCTCTAGGGCATGAACAACGATCTGCGCGGCTACGAGGCGGGGCGCTATCGCGACGGCGCCACCTGGGCGGCGCAGGCCGAGATCCGCCAGCACCTGTTCTGGCGGATCGGCGCGGTCGTCTTCGGCGGTGTCGGCGGCGTCTCCCCCAGCCTCGGCCATCTTACGGACACCAAGTTCCTGCCCGCCGGGGGAGGCGGCCTGCGGTTCCAGCCATCGCGGAAGACCAATGTGAACCTCCGGCTGGATTTCGCGGTGGGCAAGCATTCCAACGCGCTCTATTTCAGCATTGCGGAGGCGTTCTAAGGGCGATCGACCTTCGGGATTGTCGGAAGGGCGGTCCACCGATCCGAAGGTGGCGGTCTGGCTACGCGAAGGAGGCGCGGACGGTCAGACCGAAAGGGGCATCCCGGCGATCAGCTTGTCGAGCGTGACGGGATAATCGCGCACGCGCACGCCGGTGGCGTTGTAGATCGCGTTGGCGATGGCCGCGCCCACGCCGCACAGGCCCAGCTCGCCCACGCCCTTGGCCTTCATCGGCGAGGATATGGGATCGACCTCGTCGAGGAAGATCACTTCCTGGTGCGGGATATCGGCATGGACGGGCACTTCATAGCCGGCAAGGTCGTGGTTGACGAAGAAGCCGAAGCGCTTGTCGACCGCTAGCTCCTCCATCAGCGCCGCGCCCACCCCCATCGTCATCGCGCCGATCACCTGGCTGCGCGCGGACTTGGGGTTGAGGATGCGGCCGGCGGCGCACACCGCCAGCATCCGGCGCACCCGCGTCTCGCCGGTGAAGCGGTCGACCCCCACCTCGACGAAGTGGCTGGCGAAGGTCGACTGCTGATATTTGCGGTGGAGATCGCCATATTCGATCAGGTCTTCCGCCGCGATCGGCCCGTCGCGGGCGGCATCCGCCAGCGGCACCGATCGATTGCCGCTGGTGACGCGCCCGTCCGCGAAATCCGCGTCGGCGTTGAAGCCCAGCTTCTGGGCCACTGCCTCGCGCAGCTTCACGCAGGCGGCATAGACGCCCGCCGTCGCGTTGTTGGCGCCCCATTGCCCGCCCGATCCGGCCGAAACGGGGAAGTCGGAATCGCCGAGCTTTACCACCACCCTGCCGATATCCACGCCCATCATCTCCGCCGCTGTCTGGGCGATGATGGTATAGGTGCCGGTGCCGATATCGGTCATGTCGGTTTCCACCGTGACGCGGCCGTCGTTTTCCAGCCGCACCCGCGCGGCGGATTTCTGCAGCAGGTTGTTGCGGAAGCCCGCCGCCACCCCCATGCCCACCAGCCAGCGCCCGTCCCGAACCGCGCCCGGCGTGGCGTTGCGCCTGCCCCAGCCGAAGCGCTCCGCCCCCTGGCGCAGGCAGGCGACGAGCTGGCGCTGGGAAAAGGGGCGTTCCGGCTTTTCGGGATCGACCTGGGTATCGTTGAGGATGCGGAATTCGATCGGGTCCATGCCCAGCTTTTCCGCCATCTCGTCGATGGCGACCTCCAGCGCCATCAGCCCCGGCGCCTCGCCGGGCGCGCGCATGGCATTTGCTTCGGGCAGGTCCAGCACCGCAAGGCGCAGCCGGGTCATCCGGTTGGCGCCGGCATAAAGCAGCCGCGTCTGCTGCACCGCCGTTTCCGGCCCGCCGCCGGGCAGATCGCCAGACCAGCTTTCATGGCCGATCGCCGTGATCCTGCCGTCCTTCGTCGCGCCGATGCGGATGCGCTGGATGGTTGCGGGGCGGTGGGTGGTGTTGTTCGCCATCATCGGCCGGGCGAGCGCCACCTTCACCGGCCGTCCCGCCGCCTTGGCGCCGAGCGCGGCCAGCACGGCATCGGCGCGGACGAACAGCTTCCCGCCGAAGCCGCCGCCGATATAGGGCGAATCCAGCCGCACATTTTCCGGCGCGATGCCCAGGTTCCGCGCGACATCGCCCTTGCCCCAGTTGATCATCTGGTTCGAGGTCCAGAGCGTCAGCCTGTCGCCCTCCCAGGCGGCGATGGAAGCGTGCGGCTCCATCATCGCATGGCTTTCGTCAGGCGTTCGATATTCGGCGTCGAGCTGGACGGGCGCCGCGGCAAAGGCACCGGCGAAATCACCCACCAGCGAATCCTCGTCGCCCTTCGGCATGGTGGCGGCATCCTTCGCGGCGGCAAGGTCGAACGCGCCCTTGGTCCGGGCATAATCCACCCGCACCAGATGCGCGGCGGCGCGCGCCTGCTCGAACGTCTCCGCGACGACCAGCGCCACCGCCTGATGATAATGCTCCACCTCCGGCCCCGCGATCAGCCGGGCGGTGTTCATCTGGCCCTTGCCGAGCTTGCCGGCATTGCCGGCGGTGACGATCGCGAGCACGCCCGGCGCCGCCTTCGCCTCGGCCAAGTCGATCGCCACGATCCGCCCCTTGGCGATCGCCGCGCCCAACACATGGCCATAGGCCTGGTTGGGGATCACGTCGTGCCGCTCATAGGCATAAGGGGCCGTGCCGGTGGTCTTCAGCTTGCCGTCGATGCGGTCCAGCGGGCGGCCCACCACCTTGCCGCGATCGATCGGGTTGGCGCCTGCCGGGGTCTCGAACTTCATGGCTCAGGCCCTCGCTTCGTCGATCGCCGCGGCGATGGTGCGTTCGGCCAGCGGCAGCTTGAAGGCATTGTCGCGGGTGGGCCGGGCACCGGCGAGCAGCCCGGCGGCGACCGCCTTCGCCCCGCGCGGCAGTTCCGCCTCGGCCGCTTCCACCCGCCACGGCTTGTGCGCCACGCCGCCCAGCGCGACGCGGCCGCTGCCGTCGCGCCGGATCACGGCGGCAACCGATACCAAGGCGAAGGCGTAGGAGGCGCGATCGCGGACCTTCCGGTAGATATGTCGTCCGCCCGGCGGCTTCGGCAAGGTCACGGCGGTTATCAGCTCGCCGGCTTCCAGCGCGGTCTCGATATGCGGCGTATTGCCGGGCAGGCGATGGAAGTCCGCGATCGGGATGGCGCGGGTCGTGCCGTCCGGCTTCACGGTCTCCACCGTCGCATCCAGCAGCCGCATCGCCACGGCCATGTCGCTGGGGTGCGTCGCGATACAGGCCTCGCTCACCCCGATCACGCCAAGCTGGCGGCTGAACCCGCCGATCGCCGCGCAGCCACTGCCCGGCCGGCGCTTGTTGCATGGCTGGTTGGTGTCGTAGAAATAGGGGCAACGCGTCCGCTGCAGCAGGTTGCCGGCCGTCGTCGCCTTGTTGCGCAGCTGACCCGATGCCCCGGCCAGCAACGCCCGGCTCAGCACCGCATAATCGCGGCGCACCCTCTTGTCGGCGGCGAGATCGGTATTGCGCACCAGCGCACCGATGCGCAGCCCGCCGTCTCCGGCCGGCTCGATCCGGTCGAGCCCGACACCGTTGACGTCGATCAGGTGGGCCGGCGCCTCGATCTGCAGCTTCATCAGGTCCAGCAGGTTGGTGCCGCCGGCGATGAAGCTCGCGCCCGGCGTGCGCGCGGCCGCCCCGGCGGCTTCGACGGGGGTGGCGGCGCGTTCGTAGGTGAAGGGTTTCATGCCTTCACCCCCGCGACTTCGGCCATCGCCTCGGCGATGTTGGAATAGGCGCCGCAGCGGCAGATATTGCCGCTCATCCGTTCGCGCAGCTCCATGTTGGTCGCCCTGGGGCGGGCAGTGAGGTCGGCCGAGACATGGCTGGGAATGCCGGCCTTGATCTCGTCGAGCACCGCGACGGCGGAGCAGATCTGCCCCGGCGTGCAATAGCCGCACTGATAGCCGTCATGCTTGATGAAGGCCGCCTGCATGGGGTGCAGGGCCTCCGGCGTGCCGAGGCCCTCGATCGTCGTGATCCGGTCGCCCTCGTGCATCACCGCCAGCGTCAGGCAGGAATTGATCCGCCGCCCGTCGACGATCACCGTGCAGGCGCCGCACTGGCCGTGATCGCAACCCTTCTTGGTGCCGGTGAGGCGGAGATGCTCGCGCAGCGCATCGAGCAGCGTCGTGCGCGTGTCGAGCTCCAGCGCATGCTCGCGCCCGTTCACCACGAAAGCCACCCTGGCCATCGCCGGCGAAGGCGGGGCGGGCGGCTGTGCCTCCGCCGTCACGGGCACGGCCGTCGCCGCCACGGATGCGGCGCTACCCACCAGCACGGTCCTGCGCGTGAGCTCCAGATCGTCCGCTTCCAGCATGATCCGCCCTCATCTTCATCGCCAATTCCGGGGATCCGACCCGTTCCAAACGCGGCCGGACGCGGATTGTGCCCGCCCGCCGACATCTGTGACGTGCGATACGGGCGCGCGACCGAATCCACCGGATACGCGATCTTGGCCCATCCGCACGCGCGAAGCATGTATCAAAATGTCGATCGGGAAGAGGGCGCGTGCACGCGCCGAGAGGGTTGCCCAAAGACAGCTCTCAAACGTTTCCAGCGTTGTCTGGAAAATGGTGCCAGAAGAGGAACCGCAAAGGCAAATTATCTATTTGATAAAATTAGATTATCGCGATGGGGAGATTGCTTATGCCCCCATTCATGCCCCCAGTCCCACTTTGTGGCTCGGGTTCGAAGACCATTTTGGCGAATGCCGGTCCCGTTGACCAGCCCTAATCCGCGCCGATCAAATCGGGGTTGTTATCGCCCTTGCGTCGGACGCGATCATACACCTCTCGCGCCAGATGCTCTTGCGCTGCTGAGCGAAATTGCTTGTCGCTCATCACGCGGTTGAAGATTTCGTCGTTGCCCTCCATCCGCTGGATGAACAGGTCATCGAGCACGCGGCTGAAGAAAGCCGCGAAGTTCGCTTCGTTGTTCGCCTTTGCCGCTTCAACGATCTTCTCATCCCTCTCAGCGGTGGCACGCACCTGATCGAAGAAAAGCTGGTCGGCCTCGGTGAAGTCCGTCCCAAAGCGCTCGTTCGCCTGCACCATAGCCTTTCCAGTGTCGGCTGGGGCATCTTCGGCATGAACGAATGCCCAGTTGACGAAGAAAAAGCGGATTGCCTGATCCGTGCGGCCATAGTTGGCCTTGCTGATCGTCAGCGTGCGAAGCCCCGTCTCCGCATCATGGTCGAGCGTGACCTGCGACCGCACGGCATTTTGCCATGCGGTCGAGCCGGAATACTGATTCCCGGCCTTATAGCCTTGGCCGTGCTGCTTGTTCGGGTGCCCGATCAGGATGATGGCTGCGCCCGTCTCTCCCGCGAGGCGGTTTAGGGCATTGAGAAAGCGCGTGACGTCTCCCCGATCATTCTCGTTGCCGGTGAACAAGTGTGCAACGTTGTCGAGGAAGACGAGTTTCGCGCCGGTTTGCGTTATCAGGGCCGCTAGCCGATGATATGCCGGAGCCAATGCGAAAAAGCCGCCTTTGGCGAACGTGCATAGCTCAATGTCCAGTTCGCCGCGCAAACTGACTAGATTGAGCCTGCCCGCTAAGCTTTCCATCAGCACACCGAGAGTCCCGCAGATGTGAGCTTGCCGCCAATGGAGTTGGTCTTCATCATCCTCGCAAGTCAGATAAATCGTATTCGCCTGCTCCAACTTGTGGAGCGGCGTGCAAAATTGACCCCCTTAGCGGGGTGATCGGCGTCTAAAATTGACCCCCATCATTCCAGAGTGTGAGGCGTCGCGGCTTGGGCTTCCAGGCGGCGAGGACGGGGATGTTGATTGTGGAGACTATTGCCAAGATACGCAGGGAGCACAGGGACGGTAAGCCGATCAAAGAGATTGCGCGTGATTTACGGTTGTCGCGCAACACGGTGCGCAAGGCGATCCGTGCTCCGGAGGCGGATTTCAGCTACGAGAGGAAGGAGCAGCATCGTCCGCAGACCGGTCCATTTCGCGAACGGTTAGATGAGTTGCTGGCGGAGAACGAAGAGCGCCCCCGGCGCGAGCGACTGCGGCTGACGCGGATTCATGATCTGCTGGAACGTGAGGGGTTCACCGGCTCCTACGATGCGGTGCGGCGCTATGCGGCCCGCTGGAAGCAGGAGCGCCACGCCGGTGGCAGCGGGGATATGAGCAAGGTGTTCATCCCGCTCATGTTCCGGCCTGGCGAGGCCTACCAGTTTGATTGGAGCCACGAGGACGTGGAGATCGCCGGCAAGCCGATGCGGGTTAAGGTGGCGCATATGCGGCTATGCTGGTCGCGGGCGCCCTTTGTGCGGGCTTATCCGCGTGAGACCCAGGAGATGGTGTTTGACGCCCATGCCAGGGGCTTTGCTTTTCTCGGCGGGGTGCCGACGCGCGGCATCTACGACAACATGAAGACCGCGGTGACGACGGTGTTCACTGGCAAGGAGCGGGTGTTCAACCGGCGCTTCCTGATCATGACGGATCATTATGGCGTTGAGCCGGTGGCCTGTAGCCCGGCGGCAGGCTGGGAGAAGGGACAGGTCGAGAACCAGGTCCAGACCGGCAGGGAACGGCTGTTCAAGCCACGTCTGCGGTTTGCCAGCATGGAAGAGTTGAACGCATGGCTGGAGGCCGAGTGTCGCCGATGGGCCGAGCGCTATGCCCATCCGGATATGGAAGATATGACCATCGCCCAGGCACTGGAGATGGAACGACCCTCCCTACAGCCGCTCACCACGCCTTTTGACGGCTTCTTCGAGAGCGAACATGTGGCGAGCTCGACCTGCCTCGTCAGCTTCGATCGCAACCGTTACTCGGTCATGGCCGTTGCTGCCCGGCATGCGGTGCAACTGCGCGCCTATGCCGACCGGGTCGTCATCCGTTGTGCCGGCAAGGTGGTCGCCGAGCATGCCCGCCTGTTCGGCCGCAATCAGACGAAGTTCGATCCCTGGCACTATCTGCCGGTCCTGATCCGCAAGCCAGGCGCATTGCGCAACGGCGCTCCCTTCCAGGACTGGGATCTTCCGCCGGCCCTGGCCCAGCTGCGCCGCAAGCTGGGCAAAAGCGATGACGCAGACCGACGCTTTGTACGGGTACTGGCAGCGGTGCCCGAGGATGGCCTGGAGGCAGTCGAAGCTGCCGTGCGCGAAGCCATGGCGGCGGGCACGGCCAATGACGAGGTCATTCTCAACATCCTGTCGCGCCGACGCGAACCACAGCCTGTGCAGGCGATCAATGTTGTCGTCGATCTCAGGCTCAAGCATCCGCCCATTGCCGATTGCGCGCGCTACGATACGGTGCGAGGCCTCAATGCAGCGGCATGAGATGTTGGCAGCCCTCAAGGGGCTGGGCCTGAAGGGCATGATCGCCGCGTTCGACGATGCCGTCACCAATGGCATCCGCCGTGACCGGACCGCCATGGAGATGCTTGGCGATCTGCTACGCGCCGAAACGGCCCACCGTGAAGCCGCCTCGATCCGGTATCGCATGACTGCGGCCAGGCTGCCGGCCATCAAGGATCTCGACGGCTTTGTCTTCGCCGACACACCGATCAACGAGAGCCTGGTGCGTTCGCTCCATGCCGGCTCGTTCCTGCCGGAACGGCGCAATATCGTGCTGGTTGGTGGCACCGGCACCGGCAAGACGCATCTCGCGCTCGCCATCACCGCTGCGGTGGTCCGCGCCGGGGCCAGGGGCCGGTTCTTCAATACCGTCGATCTGGTCAATCGTCTGGAGGAAGAAACCCGGCAGGCCAAGGCCGGCAGCCTGGCCGCCCAGATGGCCCGCCTGGACGTCGTGGTTCTGGACGAGCTCGGGTATCTGCCGTTCGCCCGGTCAGGAGGCCAGATGCTGTTCCATCTGATCAGCAAACTCTACGAAAAGACCTCGGTGATCATCACCACCAATCTCGCCTTCGGCGAATGGCCTAGCGTCTTCCAGGATGCCAAAATGACGACGGCGCTGCTGGACCGTGTCACGCATCATTGCGACATCATCGAAACCGGCAACGACAGCTGGCGGTTCAAAAACCGAAGCTAAGAGACGGGAAAAACCCCTTCCCCCGGACCCCCATCCCCGGCGGTTACCCCGGTGGGTCCACAGGTACCTCCCGCGGACGCCGCCGCCAGCGCTCCTGACGGCGCGCGTCGGCGTCCGCGGGTCCCTCCTATGGACTACCGGGATAACCGCCGGAACTCACGAAAAAGGGGGTCAATGTTGGGCGCCGATAGGGGGTCAACTTTGCGCGCCGGTTGACAGGCTTGCGGCGGAAATGATCGTGCGGCGGCCAAGGCGCGTTACCTTCAAACGGCCTGAAGAAATGTGAGAATAGATCGTTGTCCTGCCGAGGCTGGACACGCGGCAGGCTTCCTTGATGGAATAGCCGAGCAGAGGCGCTTCGGATTGGGGAAATAGCATCGGTGTCGTTCCCGCAAGGTCACGGACGGGATTGTCCGAACGTTGCGGGACGATCAGTTATATGGAGCGAGACGCCCGAAATACGCGCCCGAAATAGGCCCGATCATTTAATTTCGGGCGCGGCCTTCCATGCGATGTGTGCGGAGCGAATCCGGTTTGTTATGGTTTTTATCGTTGGCGCTTGTCGGTCGGGATGCTCCTGCCGAAACCATGCTAACAAGGCTCCGGCCTCTTGGGTCAGAGTGGAAAGCGTGTCGCCTCGCTGCTTTCGACGATCGAACTCGGCCATATAGAGCGCGAATCCCTTTTCCCTTCTGCCTGGATCTCCTGTTCCCTCAACTTCGGCCTTTGGTTCGGGCGTCAGACATTGCTCGGGAAGGTAGGATCGATCGAATTCTACATTCCGGGCAAAGCCCGAGTAGGTGCCACCCTCATCCTGAAACGACGACAGATCGAATTCCCCAAGGTGCCAGTTGGCGTTCCGGTGCGCTGCTGACTTCACGACGACCTGCCAGTATTCCTTTGGAATTACCCAGCCGTCATTTTCGTTGCTCGGAACCTTCTCAAGTTTCCAGCCATCACCATCGATCGGTCTGAACTCGCAATGATAGGCTCCCGCACGCGCTGGCCAGTCCCCAGCGGACAAATACCGCAGAATTGACGCTTGGGAACGCTCCCTCGCTTCTACCAAATTCACCTGCATCGCCGAGGCGTATGCGCGCGTCATGGCGGCGAGGGCATCGCAGGCCGATATCCATCTGCTTTCGTGGTTGCTCATGCAAGGGGATCGCTCTTGTCCCATAGGTCGTTGTAATGCTGGACTTTCAACGTGCCGAGTTCAGCTTCTGCACGGGACACTGACGCCGGAGACTTTTTGGCGATGTCCTTGAGCGACTGTGAAATGAGCCATACTACCTTGCCGTCAAGGATGATGAGCCGGTCATGCAGGGAACCCTGCGGCGCATATCTTACTTCGACGGGATGGCTTTTTGAAATATTGTCACCTTCCCACTTACCGGCGGCAGCTAAAAGTCCGGGGTGATACTCAGGCCGCTTCGCAGCCAAGCACCGAACGATCTTTCGAGCAGCGGAGTGGGGCGCTAAGTCTGTGTAGATGACAGAATTGAGATAGGGGTCCACTATCAGCAAATCGTCGCATTCTGTCTGCATAATACTGACGAGGGCAGCGTACCCGTTCCACGTATCCCCACCGGGGATGAACGCACCTTTCAATGCCGCAGGCGCTGACAACTCGACACGACTATAAGCGTCATGGAGGGGAATCAGAAGCTTGTCGCGACTATGGGAATATGACCCAAGCGCCTCGCGGGCTGTGCGAAAGCTAACTAGAGCCGGAATGGCGCCGCTTGCCTCAATCAGAGCGTCCGCCCTCCCCAACCATGCTCTATCGTTATTGGCCAAATCTTCCTGATAGGTGAATTGCGGCGCATCACGAATCGTGGCTTCCAAGAGTGCAAGCAGTTGTTCTGGAGGTGGTGATTTCCGGCCGATCATTTCGACTGAATGACGCGACTAAGTAGCGACAGTCAACAGCGCCTTAAGCCCGAGGGCGCATCGCCGTCATTTGCTCACATGGCGCTCATCCAGATAATCGCTCCACCACTGCGCCATGCGGACGCGCTCATCCCAATAAAGCCCGCGATGATAGGCCCCGCGCGTGGCATTGCTTTCGCCATGGGCAAGGGCGCGCTCGATCGCATCGGGATTCCACAGCCCGCTTTGATTGAGCAGGGTCGAGGCCGTGGCGCGCAACCCGTGGGCCGTCACCTCGTCCTTGTCGAAGCCCATACGCCGGAACGAGGCGTTCAGCGTGTTTTCGCTCATTGGACGGCTGGGGCCATTGGCGGAGGGGAACACATACTTTCCCGAGCCGGTAAGCGTCCGCAGTTCCACGAGCATCTGCTTCACCTGTCGCGACAATGGCACGGCATGGGGCCGCCGCGCCTTCATTTTGGCGGCGGGCAAGTTCCAGATGCCCTCCTCAAGATTGAACTCCGCCCATTCGGCATGGCGCAGCTCGCCCGGTCTGACGAACACATGCGGCGCGATCTGAAGCGCTGCCTTGGTAACGGGGCTGCCGGTGAATGTATCGATCGCGCGCAGAAGCTCGCCCAGTTTGGCAGGCTCCAGAATCGCGGCGTAATGCTTGGCCTGAGGCGTGGTCAGAGCGCCTTGTAGCAAATGGGCAGGGTCGGAGGCGCACCGCCCCGTCACGACGCCATAACGGAAGACTCGGCTCGCGAACGACCGGCATTTCTTCGCCGTCTCATATCGCCCCCTCATCTGCACCCGCATCAGCGCCGCCAGCAGCATTTGCTGATCGACCTCCGCGATCGGCATTTTGCCGATGGCGGGCTCCAGCTGCTCAAGGAACCATCGAGCCTTGCTGATCGTCGCATCAGCCCGTGATTCGCCGACCATCTTCGTATCAATATATTCGTGGGCCACGGCAGCGAAGGTGTTGGCGGCGCTGATCTTGGCAGCGACCTTGCCTCGCTTGCGATCCAAGGCCGGATCAACGCCCTTGAGCAGCTTTGCCTTTTCGTCATCGCGCGTGGCCCGGGCTTCTTTCAGCGAGACGGCAGGATAAGCCCCGAGTGCAAGTCGCTTCTCCTTGCCCGCAATGCGAAACTTCCAGCGCCAGAGCTTCGAGCCGTTGGGGAAAACTTCAAGGTAGAGGCCGCCGCTATCGGCCTTTCGATAGGGTTTATCGAGTGGCCGAAAAGCCCTGATTTCCGTGTCTTTCAGCGCCATGCGGGGGCACCGAAATCTGACGAAACGGGGCCGCTCGGGGTATATGCCCCCGGCGATGCCCCCAGAATGGCCCGATTGTTGGCGATCATGCGTGAATGCCCCCGAACAGTTCGGGGGAGTATTTCGCAGATTTCCTTGATTTTTTCAACCGTTGGCGAACGTCCGCGAACGGTTAGTTGGTGCCCAGAAGAGGACTCGAACCTCCACGACCTTGCGATCGCCAGCACCTGAAGCTGGTGCGTCTACCAATTCCGCCATCTGGGCACGGGGTAGGCGGCGGCCTTTAGGGGAGGCTGTCGGTGCTTGTCAACAGCCGCCATGGGCGGCATTGCGGTTGCGAACGAAATTTTTTCCAAAACTCGGGAATCGGGACATGACTGCACTTGTTACCCTGTTCGGCGGCGCCGGCTTTCTCGGCCGTTATGTCGCGCAGGAATTGCTGAAGGCCGGCGCCCGCGTGCGCCTGGCGGAGCGTGATCCCAAGCGGGCTTTCTTCATCAAGCCGCTGGGCGGGCTGGGGCAGACGCAGTTCGCCGCCGCCGATATCACCCGCGCCGAGAGCGTCGCGCGCGTGGTCCAGGGATCGGATGCCGTGATCAATCTCGTCGGCATCCTGAAGGGCGATTTCGAGGCCGTGCACATCGGCGGCGCGCGCAACGTGGCGGAGGCCGCGCGCGATGCGGGCGTGGGCGCGCTGGTGCATGTCTCCGCGATCGGCGCCGACGCGGATGCCGAATCCCGTTATGCGCGGAGCAAGGGCCAGGGCGAGGCGGCGGTGCGCGCCGTTTTCCCGCAGGCGACTGTCCTGCGCCCGTCGATCATCTTCGGGCCGGACGATCATTTCGTGAACCGATTCGCCCAGATGGCGCGCATGCCGGTGCTGCCGGTGATTCGCGGCGGCGTGAAGCTGCAGCCGGTGTTCGTCGCCGATGTCGCCCGCGCGGTCGCGGCGGCCGCGCTCGATCCCGCGCGCTTCGCCGGCCGGACCTTCGAGCTGGGCGGCCCGGAAACGCTCTCCATGGCCGATCTCAACGCCTGGATCGCCAAGGCGGCGGGCCGCGATCCCGCGATCCTGTCGATCCCCGACGGCGCGGCCCGGCTGATGGCGCGGCTCGGCGGCTGGGCGCCCGGCGCGCCGATCACCTGGGACCAGTGGCTGATGCTGCAGAAGGATAATGTCGCCGCCGGCGGCGCGGAGGGCTTCGAGGCGTTCGGCATCAAGCCGGCCCCGCTGGAAGCCGTCGCCCCCGGCTGGCTGGTCCAGTATCGTCGCCACGGCCGCTTCGCCAAGCAGCCGGCCTGATCGGGCAGGGGCGGGGCTTAGGCCGCGCCCCGCCCTGCTTCACCCGCATTCCCCCATCGCGGCTGTCGCCACGGCGGCCCGCCCGGCCGAAAGACGCCCCCGCTGATGCTTCCCGCGCTGATCGTCGTCATCCTCCTCGGCATCGTCGAGGGGGTCACGGAATTCCTCCCGGTCTCCTCCACCGGCCACCTCATCCTTGCCGGCGAGCTGCTGGGCTTCAACTCGGCCGCCGCCGGCACGTTCGAGATCGTCATCCAGCTCGGCGCGATCCTGGCGGTGATCGTGCTCTACTGGCGGCGCTTCTGGGATGTGCTGGCGGGCCTCGTCCGCGGCGACGCGCGCGCCATCGCCTTCGCCCGCAACATCGCGCTCGGCTTCCTGCCGTCCGCCGTGATCGGGCTGATGGTCTACAAGGTCGTGAAGGCGATGCTGGAGACGCCGGTGATCGTGGCGGTCGCGCTGATCGTCGGCGGTGTCGCCATCCTCGTCATCGAGCGGCTGGTGCGCGCGCCTTCCACCCACAGCGTGGAGGAGATGGGGTGGAAGACGGCGCTGGGCATCGGCTTCGTCCAGTGCCTGTCGATGATCCCCGGCGTCAGCCGCTCGGGCGCCACGATCATGGGCGCGCTGGGCCTGGGTGTGGAGCGCCGGACGGCCGCCGAGTTCAGCTTCTTCCTCGCCGTGCCCACGATGCTCGCCGCCTCGGGCTACGATCTCTACAAGAGCGGCGGCGCGCTCGGCAGCGACGACTGGCTGGCGATCGCAGTGGGCTTCGTCGTCTCCTTCATCGTCGCTCTCGTGGTGATCCGCTGGTTCATCGGCATTGTCAGCAAATATGGTTTCGCGCCCTTCGCCTGGTACCGGATCGTCGCCGGCGGCATCGCCCTGGTCTGGCTGCTGGTGAGATAAGGCCGATACGGACCTTGTTTGAAGGCTCTCTCGACGTGATGTCGCCCGGGATGAACGGAATGTCGAAATAATAGGTCATCAGCACTAACCTATATCGCAAATTCGACGTGACTCCGCCCTTTCGATGAGTCATGGGCCGTTCGAGGAGAACGGTTCATGGCGGATAACCCCATGCTCAAGTTCGTCCGGGTGGGGCAGGATTATCCGGCCAAGCGCCCGGCGGGAGAGCGCAGCGCGGATTTCGGCGAGATCGCGCGCAAATATGAGATGGTGAAGGCGGAGGAGCAGGCGTCGCGCTGCTCGCAATGCGGCGTGCCTTATTGCTCCACGCATTGCCCGCTCCACAATCACATCCCCGATTGGCTGCGGCTGACGGCGGAAGGCCGGCTGCGCGAAGCCTATGAGCTGTCGAACGCCACCTCCACCATGCCGGAGATTTGCGGCCGCATCTGCCCGCAGGATCGGCTGTGCGAGGGCAATTGCGTCATCGAATTTTCGGGCCATGGCGCCGTCACCATCGGATCGGTGGAAAAATTCATCACCGACACCGCCTGGGCGGAAGGCTGGGTGGAGCCGATCCGGCCGCTTCCCGATCGCGGCCAGTCGGTCGGTATCATCGGTGCCGGCCCGGCGGGCCTTACGGCGGCGGAGCTGCTGCGCGCGCGCGGTTATGAGGTCCATGTCTACGATCGGCACGATCGCGCCGGCGGCCTGCTTACCTACGGCATCCCCGGCTTCAAGCTGGAAAAGCCCGTGGTGATGCGCCGCGTCGCCCGGCTGGTCGAAGCCGGCATCCGTTTCCACATGGGGTTCGAGGTCGGCCGCGATGCGGGCATGGCCGAGCTGCGCGAGCGCCACGATGCCCTGCTGATCGCCACCGGCGTCTACAAGCCGCGCGCCATCAAGGCGCCGGGCGTGGGATCGGACGGCGTGGTCGACGCACTCGATTATCTCATCGCCTCCAACCGCAAGAGCTTCGGCGATGAAGTCCCGGCGTTCGAGGATGGCAGCCTGAACGCCGCCGGCCGCAACGTCGTCGTCATCGGCGGCGGCGATACGGCGATGGATTGCGTGCGCACGGCGATCCGCCAGGGCTCGAAGTCGGTGAAGTGCCTCTACCGCCGCGACCGGGCGAACATGCCCGGTTCGCAGCGCGAAGTCGCCAATGCCGAGGAGGAAGGTGTCGAGTTCGTCTGGCTCTCCGCACCCGAAGCGTTCGAGGCGGACGGGGAGGGCGGCCGCGTCTCGGCCGTCCGCGCGACGAAGATGCGCCTCGGCCAGCCGGACGCCTCGGGCCGCCGCGCGCCGGAGCCGGACCCCGGCAGCGAATTCCGGCTGGAGGCGGACCTCGTCGTCAAGGCGCTGGGCTTCGATCCGGAGGATCTGCCCAGGGCGTTCGGCGTGGACGAGCTTTCCGTCACCCGCTGGGGCACGCTGCGCGTCGATCACAAGACGATGCAGACCAGCCTGGAAGGCGTGTTCGCCGCCGGCGATATCGTTCGCGGTGCCAGCCTCGTGGTCTGGGCGATCCGCGACGGCCGCGACGTGGCCGACCGGATGCACGCTTTCCTGAAGGCGAAGGCCGGCGCGGCGCGCGAGAAGGTGGCCGCCTGAACCGGCGGGCCGAGCCAGATGATACCCCTGAGGGGATGAGATGATGACGACCTACGACCAGCCCAACCCCGTCCTCGATGCCGAGCGCGCGCGCCTCGCCGCCGACGGCATGTATCACCCCGACATGGAAGGCGATGCCTGCGGTGTCGGCCTGGTCGCGGCGACGGACGGCAAGGCCTCCCGCCGCGTCGTCACGGCTGCGATCGATGCGTTGAAGGCGGTGTGGCATCGCGGCGCCGTCGATGCGGACGGCAAGACGGGCGACGGCGCCGGCATCCATGTCGACCTGCCGGTGCGCTTCTTCGACGATGCGATCGAGGCTTCGGGCCACCGCCCGCTGCCCAACCGGCTCGCCGTCGGCATGATCTTCCTGCCGCGCACCGATCTCGCCGCGCAGGAAACCTGCCGCACCATCGTCGAATCCGAGATCATCGATTTCGGCTACACCATCTATGGCTGGCGGCAGGTGCCGGTCGACGTGTCGGTGATCGGCGAAAAGGCGCAGGCCACCCGGCCGGAGATCGAGCAGATCATGATCGCCGGCCCGCTGCCGGAGGAGATGGACGAGGCGGAGTTCGAAAAGAAGCTCTACCTCATCCGCCGCCGCATCGAACGCAAGGTGATCGAGGCGCAGATCCAGGGCTTCTACGCCTGCTCGCTGTCGTGCCGTTCGATCGTCTATAAGGGGCTGTTCCTGGCGGAGGAGCTTTCGGTCTTCTACCCGGACCTGAAGGACGAGCGCTTCGTTAGCCGCGTCGCGATCTTCCACCAGCGTTATTCCACCAACACCTTCCCGCAATGGTGGCTGGCCCAGCCGTTCCGCAACCTCGCCCATAATGGCGAGATCAACACGATCCGCGGCAACAAGAACTGGATGAAGAGCCACGAGATCAAGATGGCCTCGCTGGCCTTCGGCGAATATTCGGAGGAGATCAAGCCGCTGATCCCGGCGGGCGCCTCCGATACCGCCGCGCTCGACGCCGTGTTCGAGGCGATCTGCCGTTCGGGCCGCGACGCGCCGACCGCCAAGCTGATGCTGGTGCCCGAAGCTTGGCAGGAAGCGGATATCCCGCAGCCCCATGCCGACATGTATTCCTATCTCGCCTCGGTGATGGAGCCGTGGGACGGCCCGGCCGCGCTGGCGATGACGGATGGCCGCTGGGCCGTGGCGGGCGTCGACCGCAACGCGCTCCGCCCGCTGCGCACCACGCAGACGGCGGACAATCTGCTGATCGTGGGATCGGAAACCGGCATGGTCGTCGTGCCCGAAAGCTCGATCGTGCGGAAGGGGCGGATGGGGCCCGGCCAGATGATCGCGATCGATCTGGAAGAAGGCAGGCTCTACGACGACCGTGCGATCAAGGATCGCATCGCGGCCGAACAGCCCTATGGCGAATGGGTCCGCAATTTCCTGTCGATCGACGATCTGCCCGAAGCCGCCGATGCGCGGCCCGCCTATGATCGCGCGGAATTGACCCGCCGTCAGGTCGCCGCCGGCCAGACGCTGGAGGATATGGAGCTGATCCTGGCGCCCCAGGTGGAGGACGCCAAGGAAGCGATCGGATCGATGGGCGACGATACGCCGCTGGCCGTCATCTCGGACAAGCCGCGGCTCGTCAGCCACTTCTTCCGCCAGAATTTCAGCCAGGTCACCAACCCGCCCATCGATTCCCTGCGCGAAACGCAGGTGATGTCGCTCAAGACGCGGTTCGGCAACCTTGCCAACATCCTCGATGTTGAGGCGCAGCAGGGCAATGTGCTGGTGCTGGATTCGCCCGTGCTCAGCTGTTCCGACTGGGCGCGGCTGAAGGGCCATTTCGGCCGCCACGCGGCGGAAATCGATTGCACCTATCCGGTCGATGGCGGGCCGGATTCGCTCCGCCAGGCGATCGCCCATGTCCGCGCCGAGGCGGAGAAGGCCGTGCGCGAGGGCCGGACCGAGCTGTTCCTCACCGATGAGAATGTCGGGCCGGATCGCATCGCGATCGCGATGGTGCTGGCCGCCGCCGCCGTCCACACCCATCTCGTCCGCAAGGGGCTGCGCTCCTATGCGTCGATCAACGTGCGCTCGGCCGAATGCCTCGACACCCATTATTTCGCGGTGCTGATCGGCGTCGGCGCGACCACGGTGAACGCCTATCTGGCCGAGGCGGCGATCGCCGATCGCCATGCGCGCGGCCTGTTCGGCGATCTTTCGCTGGAGGATTGCCTGAAGCGGCAGCGCAAGGCGATCGACGACGGCCTGCTCAAGATCATGTCGAAGATGGGGATCGCCGTGATCTCCAGCTATCGCGGCGGCTACAATTTCGAGGCGGTCGGCCTCTCCCGCGCGCTGGTCAACGATCTTTTCCCCGGCATGCCGGCCAAGATCTCGGGCGAAGGCTATGCCTCGCTCCAGCTCTCGGCGAAGCTGCGCCACGACGCGGCCTTCGACGAAGCCGTCACCACGCTGCCGATCGGCGGCTTCTACCGCCAGCGCAACGGCGGGGAGGCGCACGCTTATTCCGCCCAGCTGATGCACCTGCTGCAGACGGCGGTCGCGACCGACAGCTATTCCACCTATCTGCAATTCGCGCGCGGTGTGAAGGATATGCCGCCCGTCTATCTGCGGGATCTGCTGGAGTTCAACTGGGCGCGCGAGGCGATCCCGATCGATTCGGTCGAGGCGATCACCGAGATCCGCAAGCGCTTCGTCACCCCCGGCATGTCGCTCGGCGCGCTGTCGCCCGAAGCGCATGAGACGCTGGCGATCGCGATGAACCGGATCGGCGCGAAGGCGGTGTCGGGAGAGGGCGGCGAGGACAAGTCCCGCTACACGCCTTATGAGAATGGCGACAACGCCAACTCGGTCATCAAGCAGATCGCCTCGGGCCGCTTCGGCGTGACGGCGGAATATCTGAACGCGGCCGAGGAGATCGAGATCAAGGTCGCCCAGGGCGCCAAGCCCGGCGAGGGCGGCCAGCTTCCCGGCTTCAAGGTGACCGCGCAGATCGCCAAGCTGCGCCACTCGACGCCGGGCGTCACGCTCATTTCGCCGCCGCCGCACCACGACATCTATTCGATCGAGGATCTGGCCCAGCTCATCTACGATCTGAAGCAGATCAACCCGCGCGCGCGGGTCTGCGTGAAGCTGGTCAGCCAGGCGGGCATCGGCACGGTCGCGGCTGGCGTCGCCAAGGCGCATGCGGACGTGATCCTCGTCTCGGGCCATGTCGGCGGCACCGGCGCGTCTCCGCAGACCTCGGTGAAGTTCGCGGGCACGCCCTGGGAAATGGGGCTGACCGAGGCGAACCAGGTGCTCACCCTCAACGGCCTGCGCCATCGCGTCAAGCTGCGCACCGATGGCGGGCTCAAGACCGGGCGGGATATCGTGATCGCCGCGATCCTGGGGGCCGAGGAATTCGGCATCGGCACGCTCAGTCTGGTGGCGATGGGCTGCATCATGGTCCGCCAGTGCCATTCGAACACCTGCCCGGTCGGCGTCTGCACGCAGGACGAGGCGCTGCGGAAGAAGTTCGTCGGATCGCCGGAAAAGGTCATCAACCTGATGACCTTCATCGCCGAGGAAGTGCGCGAGATCCTCGCCAAGCTGGGCGTCCGCTCGCTCGACGAGGTGATCGGCCGCACCGAGCTGCTTCGCCAGGTCAGCCGCGGTGCCGAGCATCTCGACGATCTCGATCTGAACCCGGTGCTGGCCAAGGTGGATGCGGACGACGACAAGCGCCGCTTCAACATCCCCACCTTCCGCAACGAGGTGCCGGACAGCCTCGACGCGCAGATGATCGCGGACGCGAAGGCCGTGTTCGAGCGCGGCGAGAAGATGCAGCTCACCTATACGGTGCGCAACACGCACCGCGCGGTCGGCACGCGCTTCTCGTCGGAAATCGTCCGCCGCTTCGGCATGGAGAAGCTCGCCGACGGCCACGTCCATGTCCGTCTGCGCGGATCGGCCGGCCAGTCGCTCGGCGCCTTCGCGGCCAAGGGGCTGACGCTCGAAGTGTTCGGCGACGCCAACGACTATGTCGGCAAGGGGCTTTCGGGGGCGATCATCACCGTGCGGCCCACCGTCTCCTCGCCGCTGGAAAGCCGGTCGAACACGATCCTCGGCAACACCGTGCTCTACGGCGCCACCTCGGGCCGCCTCTATGCGGCCGGCCAGGCGGGCGAGCGCTTCGCCGTCCGCAATTCGGGCGCGACCGTGGTGGTCGAAGGCTGCGGCGCCAACGGCTGCGAATATATGACCGGCGGCACCGCCGTGATCCTCGGCCGCGTCGGCCAGAATTTCGGCGCGGGGATGACCGGCGGCATGGCCTTCGTGCTGGATGAGCATGGCGACTTCGCGTCGCGGGCGAACCCGGAAAGCATCGTCTGGCAGCGGCTGGCCTCCACTTATTGGGAAACCCGTCTCAAGGCCCTGATCGCCGAGCATGCGGTGGCGACGGACAGCAAATGGTCCAACATCATCCTCGATGATTGGGATCGCTGGCGCGGCCATTTCTGGCAGGTCTGCCCGAAGGAGATGGTCTCCCGCCTCGAACATCCGCTCAGCGATGCCGAGGCGGAAGCCGCCGCCGTCGCCGCGGAATAAGGACCGTCCGGGCCAGCCGTGGCGCGATCGTTCACCCGGTCGCGCCACAGACGGTTTCGCGCGGCGGCGAAACCGGTTATGGCCACGCCCGGATTGCTCCAGCGGCCCCGTAGCTCAACTGGATAGAGCACCTGCCTTCTAAGCAGGATGTTGCGTGTTCGAGTCACGCCGGGGTCGCCATTTCCATCATAACATGTCGATGACACCTCGCCGGGGGCGAGGGCATGGGAGGCGTGCGACGGCGCCGGATCGCCGGCATGCGGGGCCGTCCCGATTCCGATCACTAATTGCGATTGACTTGCGTTAGCTTCCGGATATGGACCGCCCTGAGTGAACAGGGGGATCCATGAGCCGGTTTTTCGCACTGCTTTCCAGCGTTGCCATCGTCGCGTTTGCCGCACCCGCCTGGGCCGATACGGCTCCTGCGGTGGACGAGGAGGCGACGGCGCCGGGCGAGATCATCGTCACCGGCGAAAAGAGCACGCGCACGTTGCAGCAGACGCCGACCAGCATCGCCGTCGTCACGCCCGAGCGGATCGAGAAGGAAGCCCTGATCACGATCCAGGACGTCTACAACCGCACGGCCAATCTTTCCGAAACCTATGGCGCGGCGGGCTTCACGATCCGCGGCGTCAGCAACACCGGCGTCGGCGCGGGCGGGCAGGCGGATGCCGCCAGCGTCTATGTCGATGGCGCGCCGATCCCGCACTGGGCGCTCTATGGCGGCCCCACCGACATGTGGGACGTCCAGCAGGTCGAGGTGCTGCGCGGCCCCCAATCGACGATCCAGGGCCTCAATGCGCTGGCGGGCGGCATCGTCATCACCAGCAAGGACCCCTCGCTCGTCAACTGGACGGGCGATGTGCGCGTGCTGTGGACGGAACATGATGACCGCACCTTTTCGGGCGCGGTGGGCGGCCCGATCATCGAGGACGAACTCGGCGTGCGCCTTTCGGCCGAGCGGCGCGCCGATCGCGGCCTGATCCGCAACGTGACGCGCGGCGGCTATGACGATGAGTTGAAGGCGCTGAACCTGCGCGGCAAGATCAAGTGGACGCCCGCCGCGATCCCGGGGCTGGAGGCTGTCGCCAGCTACAACCGCGTGCGGCGTGACGGCGGCTATCTCTACGAATATTCCCGCACCGACGTGCCGGATTATTACGACCACCGCATCTCAACCGGCGATCAGCCCAGCCGCGGCAAGATCGACAGCGATATCGCGGTGTTCAACCTCAGCTACCCGCTGGCCGACAAGCTGAAGCTGTCCAGCGTGACCTCGTGGAACAGGTCCAAGGTCCATTCGGTCATCGATACCGATGGCACGCCGGCGGACCTCCAGACCATCGACAACCGCTATCTCTACAAGACGCTGACGCAGGAACTGCGCCTCAACTATGATAGCGATACGCTGAGCGGCCTGCTCGGCGCCTGGTATTATCGCCGCACCGGCAGCATCCACCAGAACAGCCGCATCAATATCGAAACGCCGACCGCGACGATCGCCGGGCTGCTGCAGGCCAACGGCGCCACGCCGGCGCAGGCGCAATTCATCAGCAACGCCTATGCCGCCCAGCTTCCGGTGATCCCCGTGGCCTATAATGGGGATCAGCCCGAAAAGGTGGAGACGATGGCGCTGTTCGGCGACGCGCGCCTGAAGGTCACGGATCGGCTCACGCTGATCGGCGGTTTCCGCTTCGATCATGAACGCAACCGCTATGCGGCGGAAACGGTGGCGACGTTCAACGGCACCCTGCCGGACCCGAACTTCATGGGCGCGCCTTATGCGGGCATCATCTCGCTGATCAACCAGGGCGTGCTGGGCCTCGTGTCCGATGCCTCCTCGCCGCTGGCGTCCAACAGCCGCACCTTCAACGCCTTCCTGCCCAAAGCCGGCATCAGCATGGACTGGACGCCGGATCTCACCACCGCCTTCACCGTCCAGCGCGCCTATCGCTCCGGCGGGTCGAGCCAGAATCCGGCCCGGGCCGAGCTGGTGCCCTACGATCCCGAATATAGCTGGAACTATGAAGGCTCGCTCAGGTCCAAGTGGCTTGACGGGCGGCTCGTCCTCAACGCCAACATCTTCTACATGACGTGGAAGGACCAGCAGGTGACCGCCTATTTCGGGCAGAACGCCTATGACTATAACACGGTGAACGCGGCTGGATCGCACCTCTACGGGTTCGAGGTGGAAGCCAATGCCAAGGTCGCGCGGGGCGTGGATGTCTATGCCTCGGTCGGCCATGTCCGCACCAAGTTCGACGATTTCGATCTTCCGCAGGGCGCCACCAGCACCGTCGATCTCGAGGGCACCCAATTCCCCTATGCGCCGCGCTGGACGCTATCGGGCGGGGTGAACGCGGAATTCGGCGGCGGCTTCACCGCCAACCTCAACGCCAATTACCGCACCTCGGTCTTCACCGGCGTCGGCCAGGATCAGGCGCAATACAAGGTTTCGGGCCGCACGGTCGTGAACGGCCGGATCGGATATGAGACGGACCGCTGGTCGCTGTTCCTGTTCGCGCGCAACCTCTTCAACGAAAAATACAAGCAATATGAATATGCGGCGATCCACCAGGCGATCCTGGGCGATCCGCAGACCTTCGGCGTGGGCGCGGGCGTCCATTGGTGATGGCGGCGGCCAGCCTCGCGCTGCTGGCAGGCGGCGCGCTCGGCGCCTCCCTGCTCCGCCGGTCCTGGCAGCGGCGTGACAGATCGGCGATCGGCCTGATTGCCGGCGGCTGGGCCGTGCTGGCCGGTCTCGCGCTGGCATCGGCAGTGCTGATCGGCCCGGTCAAGGGGCTGGCGCTGGCACTCGCGCTGGAAGGCATCGGCGCGTTGGTGGTCGTCTGGTCCGGTCGGGTGCGCCGCAAGGCGGCACGCCTGCGCGAAGGGGAAGTCGCGCCCGAGCCGCTGGAGGGGCCGGGCCGCTTCTGGCGCGGTGTGCTGCGCGCCCTGCTGGCCGGGCCGCTGGGCATGACGGCGGCGATGGGCATCGCTTTCTGCATCACCGTCTATCTGCCGGGCGATCCGCGCACGCGGATCGTGCTCGGCGGCATGATGATGCCCGTGCTCTGGGGGCTGGCGATGACGTGGACGCTCGCCGATCGCCGCCTGTTGCGCGCCACCGCCGTTCTGGCCGGCACCAGCATCGTCGGCTTCGGCCTTGCGGCTTTGGGAGGGGCGGCATGAACGATATGAAAGCCCGGAACAGCCGCAGCCGGCAATGGCGCTGGCCGATCTCGCCGGAAACGGTGCGCGCGGTGCTCAGCAGCCACTCGGTCCTCGGCCTCGCCTTCGCGGGCATAATCTATCTGGTCTGCCTGACCGGCACGATCGTGGTCTTCGCGCCCGATCTGGAACGCTGGGAAATCCCGGCCGCGCCCGTCATCTCCTCGCTCTCCGATACGGCGGCGGCGCGGGCGATCGCGGAGGGGGCAAGGCATGCGCCGGCCGATGCCACGCTCTATCTCAGCCTGCCCGCGCGCGCGCGCGACGGGGCGACGCTGGTTGCCTATAGCCCCACCTTCGAACGGAAATGGGCCGTGGCCGCCGACGGCGCGCTCGCCGATATGGAAGCGATCTGGACGGAATTCCTGATCCACCTCCACGTCAACCTGCACCTGCCGCGCAGCTGGGGCGAATTCATCGTCGGGCTGACCGGGGTGGCGCTGCTTTCGTCGCTCGTCTCCGGCATATTGGCCCATCCGCGCATCGTGCGCGATGCCTTCCACCTGCGGCTCGGCGGATCGCGCCGCCTGCAGGAGGCCGATCTCCACAACCGGCTCGGCGTCTGGGCGCTGCCCTTCCATTTCGCGCTGGCGCTGACCGGCGCGCTGCTCGGGCTCAGCACCGTCATCGTCGCGGCGCTCTCGCTGCTGCTTTACCGCGGCGACATGGGCAAGGTCTACGAACTGTTCCTCGATCCGCCGCCGCCCGTCGATGCGCGCGCCGTACCGATGCCCGATATCGCCGCGCTGATCGCCGATGCGCGCGCCCGCGCGCCCGGCGCCGCGCCGCAAAGCCTGATGGTCGAACGGCCCGGCCGGGCTGATATGCGCATCTCGGTGGATGGCGGCCGGCCGCGCCTGCTCGTCTCGCAGGATGAAACCCGGTTCGATGCGCGCGGGGCCATGGTCCATGACGAGCATCCCCAGGATATCGTCACCGGCACCCGCCTGCTCGGCGGCATCGGCCAGATCCATTTCGGCTGGTTCGGCGGCCTGCCCGTGCGGCTGGCTTATGGCCTGCTCGGCCTCGCCCTTTGCGTCGTCACCTCGACCGGCGTGACGATCTGGCTCGCCCGCCGCCGCGATCGGGGCCGGCCGGCGCCGCGATGGGAACGCATCTGGGCCACCGTCTGCTGGGGCCAGCCCGCCATTCTCGCACTGACGGCACTGCTCGCCTTGTTGACCCCCACGGCACCTTTGCCGGCAGCGTGGCTGGGCCTGACGATCCTGTCGATCCTCGCCGCCGCGCTGGCCGGCACCATATCGGCGGACCGGCTCTCCCGGGGCTGGCGCTGGGCGCTCGCGATCCTGCTGTTGGCGCTCGCCTTGCTCCACGGCGTCCCCCTGCTGGGGAAAGGCGCGCCCTTGCTGATAGATGCGCTGTTGCTGGCCGGCGGACTGGGGCTGCTGGCCTCGCTGCTTCGCGGGCAAAAAGCGCGGGCCGTCGCCATCTAGCGGGGATGGGGAGCGCCGCCGCCCTCCATCCCCATGATGCGCTTTAGTTCAGCTTGCCGCTCAGCGAGATGCCGAAGACACGCGGCTCGTTATAGACGGCGGCCATGTAATTCTCGATCACGCCCTTCAGATTCTTCTCGTTGGTGATGTTGCGGACGAAGAAGGCGATCTCGTAGGCGCCATCGTTGCCGCTATAGCCGAGCTTCAGGCCGCCTTCGAAATTGCCCTTAGAATAGAACTCCTTGGTCTTGTAGAGCACGAAGTTCGTATAGCCCTGGATGTTCCAGTCGGTCGCCAGGAACAGCTTGCCCGCGTCGCTTACGGGCAGGTCGTAGCGGCCGGCGAAGTTCAGGTTGTACTTGGGCGCGTTGGGCAGCGGATTGCCGTCGATCTGCGCGAACACCGCCGGGCCGAACGCGGTCGGCACGGTGATGGTCGGGTCCTCCACGGTGCAGACGACCGCGCCGTTCAGCGCGCAGACCTGCGCATAGACGCGCTTGTCCTTGATCTCGGTATGCAGCACGCTGCCGCCCAGCGTCAGCGCCAGGTTCCGCACCGGCCGCCAGTCGGCCTCCGCCTCGAGGCCGTAAGCCCTGGCCTTGTTGGCGTTGAACAGCACGCCGTTGCCGTCGGCATCGTTGCCGTTCAGCTGGATGTCGTCGACCGTATAGGCGAAGGCCGATGCGTTCAGGCGCAGCGTGTTGTTGAACAGGCTGGTCTTCACGCCCGCTTCCCAGGACAGGATCGTCTCGGAATCGGCGGTGGTGAAATCGCTGTTGAACACGGCGGAACGGCCCTGGATGGTCGGCCCGCGGAAACCCTTGGCGACGCGCGCATACAGGCTGACATCGGGGTTCACCTGATAGAGCGCGCTGATGTCCCAGCTTGGCTTGGTGTCCTTCAGCTCGACGAAGGTGCGGCCCGTATAGGTCACGACGCCGGCCGCCGTGTCGGCGGTCTTCAGCAGGCGGGTCTCCTTCTTGTCCTCGGTCACGCGGACGCCGCCCGTCAGGGTGAAGTCCGGCGTGATGGCGTAGCTCGCCTGGCCGAACAGCGCCCAGCTGGTGTTCACATTGTGCAGCCGCACCCAGTTGTTGGGATTGTGCCCGGCGGTGGTGAGGAAATAGGCGCGCTGGTAGAAATCGGTCGTGTCGCGGCTGTCGAAATAAAGACCGCCGACCTGCCATTTGAACGGCCCGTCATTGGCGCTCGCAAGGCGCACTTCCTGGGTCCACTGGTCGAGATCGCGCACCTTGCCCATCGACTGGCCGAAGCCGTTGGGCACGCCGTTGACGGGGAAGTCGGCGGCGGCACCGCCGTCGGTATCGCCGCGGCTGTAGCCGGAGGTGGTCTCGTAAGCCGTGATCGACGTCAGCGTCACCGGCCCGAAATCATAATCGATGTGCAGCGATCCGCCGTAGGTGTTGTAGGCCTGCGGATTATTGTCGGCTTCGTCGTAGGCCACTTCGTCGCGCGGCACGTCGGTCTTGTTCGAACCCTTCTTCAGCGCGCCGCGCAGGAACAGGGTGGAGGTGCCGTCATAATCGCGGGCATGGCCGGATGCGAGGATGGAGAGCCGCTCGGTCGGCGTCAGCAGCACCTGCAGGCGGATGTCGCGCTCGTCATAACCGCCCATCGCATTCTTCTTCGGCGTCACGGTGCCGTCGGCGCTGGTGCCGGTGAACACATTGTCCACATAATCGTCGCGATGCTGGTAGAGGCCGGATACGCGCACCGCCACCTTGTCGGGCACGATCGCGCCGCCGATGCCGCCGTCGAAGGTCACCGTATTGTAGCTGCCATAGGATGCGGAGGCGCGGCCCTCCAGATCCTGGCTCGGGCGGATCGTATCGAACTTGATGATGCCGGCGGTGGTGTTGCGGCCGAACAGCGAACCCTGCGGCCCGCGCAGCACTTCCACCTGCCGCACGTCGAACACGGGGTTCGACTTCAGCACCACATGCTCCAGCACCACATCGTCCTGGATGATCGAAACCGGCTGGGACGCGCCCAGATAGAAATCGATATTGCCCAGGCCGCGGATATAGAAACGCGGGAAGATGCGGCCGGTCGTCGTCTCGGCATAAAGGCTCGGCACCCTGCCGGAGAGCGCCAGCAGCGTATCGTCGCCGCCGCTCTGGAAGTCCCGGAGGTTGCCGCCGCCGATGACGCCCACCGAAACCGGCACCTTCTGGAGATTCTCCGATCGCCGCTCCGCCGTCACCACGATCTCACCCAGATCGTCGCCGGCGCTCGTTTCCTGCGCTTGCACCGCGATGGGGCAGCAGAATGCGCCCATGGCGGCGCCCAGCAACAAGGATGATTTTCCAACCGCTTTGAACATCATTCCCCCTTTGGCGGTGTCTGTCCGGCCGCCAGTGACGCACATATTGCTTCTGTAACAAATCATTTCGGAAGCGCTGGCAAGGCGCCCTAGGCCGCGATTGTTTCCCTATCGTGACGACCTTTGGCGTCGGCTACTGAAGCACCGCATTGACGTCCACCAGCGTCACATCGTGCATCTGGTTGAGATAGGCCTCGTAATAGCCCTTGTGCGATGAGCCGACGATCGCGAGCAGGCGGGTGCCGGGCCGGCGGCCCAGCACGTCGCGGATATTGGCCGCCATGCGGAGGTTGCGCGTTTCCCAATAGCCCACATAGCTGCGGCCGAAGGCCTGCGGCGACGGTTCCTCGAGCGCGGCGCCGAAATCGGAGAGATAGACCTGCATCGGCACGCCGGGCGCATTATAGGCGCGATACATCGCCATCAGCCCGTCCGGGCGGGAGAGGCCCGCTTCCAGCCGATCATCCTCCGCCCGGCGCGCGTGCGCGGCGGGGTTGTCCCACGCGCGGCGGATCGCGGCTTCATAAGCCTTCTCGTCCACCGGGCCGGGGCTGTCGGCCGAATGATCGTCCACGCTCCACAGCCGCTCCAGGCCGAGCCGGGCGGCGAGGGGGGCTGCGATCAGGTAGCTTTCGTTACGCCGGTCCTTCAGCTTGTCCAGCAGGGCCGCCAGCTCGGCATTCAGGCCGTCGCCGGCGCGGCGTTCTCCCTCCGGCAGGCGCAGCCATTGCACCAGCGCGGAGCCGCGCTCGCCCGCCGCCAGGAAAAGGGCCGCCAGATGCCGCCGCTGTGCGGCCGAGGGCGCGGCCGGCCAGTCCGCCAGCAGGCGTTCGGCCTCGGCATTGGCGGCCGGCACGTCCAGCCCGGTCGCCTTGCCCGCGGCCACCGTGTCGGGGCAATAATCCTTCACCGTCTCCGCATAGCGGGAGGGATAGCGGCGCAGGCTGTCGCACTGCAGGCCGGACATGTCCTCGGTGGCGACGGCCGTGGGCCGCCAGCTTGCCAGCCGTTCCAGAAGCGGGGCCGTCATGTCCGGCCGGAAGCTGTCGGGCAGGTCGGACAGGTGCATGGTCCCCAGCACCAGCACTTCATTGGGCTTCCCGGCGGCCGGGCCTTTCAGCCGGTCGGGCTGGAAGGACGGCCGGTAATCCTGCCGTGGAGGATCTGCCAGGGCCGCCCCGGCGAACAGGGCGAGGCCCAATGCAACAAGCGTGGATCGACGAAGGCCGGCCATGCGACACCCCTTTTTTGAGCATGAACGAGATGCCGCTCTAGCTCGACTGTGTTGCTCATGCAATACAGTCGAATCGGTGCCGTCTAGCGCGTCGTGAAGCAGGCCTGGCCATGTGCCGCCAGCGCCGCGCAGGCGCGGTCGGCGGCGGCGTGATCGGGGAAGGGGCCGGCCTGCAATCGCGTCACCGCCCCCGCGTCGATCAGGAAGGATTGCTTGTCGGCCAGCACGGCATGCGTGTTCCTGAGCTTCTGCCACAGGCCGTCGGCGCGCGCGGCATCGCTGAACGCGCCGAGCTGGATGCGCCAGCCGCCGCTGGCGGAAGGCGAAGCCGCCGTGGCGGCAGGCGATCGATCGGGCGCCGCGACTTTCGCTTTCCTGTCCTTCGCGGCCTTGGCGGTGGGCACCGGGGCTGCTGCAGCCTCGGTCGCCATCGCCGGTATCGCCGTCTGTCCGACGGCGGCGGTGCGGCCCATTTCCAGCGCCAGCGCCTCGCCGCGACGGCGTTCGTCCTTGGGGATGTAGCGCTCCATCTCCGCCAGACTGTTCACCGCCGGGGGCAGGCCGCTCGCCGCCGCGCGTTTCATATAGGCATAGGCCCGCACCCAGTCGCGCGGCGGGGGATCGCCGTTGAAAGCCAGTGTGCCCAGCACGTAGAGCGCGCGGGCATCGCCCCGCTCGGCCGCCTTCTGCAGCCAGGGGAGGGCGGTTTGGCGATCGCCGTCGTCGAACAGCAGCAGCCCGTAATTGGCCTGCGACTGGGGATGGCCCTGCTCGGCCGCCCGGCGATACCACTCGCGCGCCGCCTTCGGATCGGCGGCCACGCCACGGCCCAGCCGATAGGCCTGGCCCAGGTTGAACTGCGCATCGGCATTGCCGGCCTCGGCCAATGGACGCCAGAAGGCGATCGCCGCCGCATAATCGCCGCGCTTCCATGCGGCGACGCCCGCCGCCGGACCGGACGGCGCCGCCGGACCGGGCGCGGGCGGCGCGAGAAGCGCCTGGGCCGCCGGGGCGTCGGCAGGTTCCGCCGCCGATGCGAAGGTTGCCGCGCCCGCCGCCGCCAGCACCGCCATCGCACCCAGCCATTGCCCCGACGAAACCATGCTTGTTCCCTGTAAACCCGGCCTGCCCGCCTGATCGGCCCATCCCGGCCATGGGGCCGGGATGGTTAATCTTTCGTCAGTGATCTTGCCCCGGTCCGTTCCATACTATCGGTATGGCATTCCCGCAATTTAACGAACTTTTAGGCCGCCCGGTGGCATTCGTTGCGATAGCGACGGTTATTGGGGATTGGATATGCGGGTATTGGCGCTGGCATCGCAGAAGGGCGGGTCCGGCAAGACCACGCTTTCCGGCCATCTGGCGGTTCAGGCGCAGCGCGCTGGCGCGGGGCCGGTGGTGCTGATCGATATCGATCCCCAGGGCTCGCTGGCCGATTGGTGGAACGAACGGCAGGATGACATGCCGGCCTATGCGCAGACCACGGTCGCGCGGCTCGCCGCCGATCTGGAGATGCTGCGCCAGCAGGGCTTCCGCCTCGCCGTGATCGATACGCCGCCGGCGATCACCGTCGCGATCCAGAGCGTGATCCAGGTGGCGGAACTGGTCGTCATCCCCACGCGGCCCAGCCCGCACGATCTGCGCGCCGTCGGCGCCACCGTCGATCTGTGCGATCGCGCCGGCAAGCCGCTGATCTTCGTGGTCAATGCCGCGACGCCCAAGGCCAAGATCACCTATGAGGCGGCGGTGGCGCTGTCGCAGCACGGCACCGTCGCGCCCGTGACCCTGCATCACCGCACCGATTTCGCCGCCTCGATGATCGACGGCCGGACCGTGATGGAGGTCGATCCCAAGAGCAAGTCGGCCGCCGAGGTCGAGGCTCTTTGGAGCTACGTCTCCGATCGGCTCGAGAAGAATTTTCGCCGCACCGTGTTCGCCGCGCCCGGCCAGATCGCGGTCACCGGCAGCGCGCGGCCCATGGGTGGCTTCGGCCGCCGCGTGGTCCAGCACTAAGGGGGGATGATGATGAGCGAATCGCGTCCCTTCGCCTCTCTCACCTCCGGCCTGCTCGCCCGCAAGGGCTTCGCGCGGCCGGCCATGCGCCCGCAGGGCCATGCGCTTACCCCTTCGCATGACGATCTCGGCTGGAACGATATGGGCAGCTTCCGCGCGGCGGAGGAGGAACGCCCCCAGCCGGCAGTGTCCTTCCTCACCCCGCTCTCCGGCGGCGAGGATGCCGGATCGCCCCTGCTGGAGCCGGCGCCTCCCGTCGTCCATCGCCAGCAGGAGGTGATCGCGCAGGAATTCGGCGCCGCTATTCCCGCTCCTGACGATGCGTTTGCCGATGAGGCCCCGGCCGCCGCAGTCGAATCGCCGGTGGTGGCGGAGGCCGCGCCGGTCGCGGCCGTGCGTGCGCCCAAAGCGTCCCGCTCGAAGGCGCACGGCACGCGCGTCGGCACCCGCACCAAGGCGGCGCCCGGCTCGCGCGCCAAGGCGGCCTTCACCCTGCGGCTCGATCCCGAACGCCATCTCCGGCTCCGGCTGGCCTGCGCGGTCGGCCATCGTTCGGCCCAGCGGCTGCTGATCAACGCGCTCGATGCCTATCTGGCGGATATCCCCGGCCTCGATGCGCTCGCCCAGAATGTGCCGGGCGGGGCGCCATCCGCCTGACCGGTATCGTCCATATTGTCCGGCCGTCATTGTTCAGGCCGTCATTGTTCAGGGAAGCGTTGCGATGAAGTCCAGGGTCCTGCTTCAGCTTTCGGCCTCAGCCGCCCTCCTCGCGCTCGTCACCGTCGGCTGCAAGCCGGCGGGATCGCGGCCGGCGACGCTCTCGTCCACGGCCGTGCCCGATGCGCGAGACGGTGCCCGCGCCGCCGCCAAGGCGCGCGCCGCACTCCAGGCTCGAGACGCGGCGAAGGCCGTTGCCGAGGCGGAACGATCGGTCGCCGCCGATCCGCGCAATCCCGCCTATCGCGCAGTTCTCGGCCAGTCCTACCTCCTCGCCGGCCGCTTCGTCTCGGCGCAGACCGCCTTCGCCGATGCGCTGAGCCTCGATCCCGATCAGCCCGTGGCCGGCCTGAACCTGGCGCTGGCCCGGATCGCGCTGGGCGATGCCTCCGGCGCGCTCCGCCTGCTCGACCAGCTCGAGGGCAAGGTCGGCGAAAGCGATCGCGGCCTGGCCTTTGCGCTGGCCGGCGATGTCGAGCGCGCGGTTCCGATCCTCGAGGCCGCCGCCCGCGCGCCCGGCGCCGACGCCCGCACCCGCCAGAATCTCGGCCTCGGCTACGCGCTCGCCCGCCGCTGGGATGAAGCCCGCGCCGTCGCCGCCCAGGATCTTCCGGCCGAACAGGTCGGCCGCCGCATGCTCGAATGGGCGATGTTCTCCCGCCCCAGCCGCAGCTGGGATCAGGTGGCCGGCGTGCTCGGCATCAGCCCCCATCTCGACAGCGGCCAGCCCGTCGCCCTCGCGCTCGCCCCGCAGGCCGAACCCGTGCGCACGGCGGCCGTGGAGCAGCCGGCACCGCTCGCGGAGCCGGCGATCGCGGAAGCCCCGGCTTCTCCGCCGGCCGAGCTGGCCGCCAATCTCGAACCGGAAGCCTTGCCGCCGCTGCTGAAGGCGACGGCTCCATCGGTAACGCCCGTCGCCGTGCCGGCGATGCTGGCCCCGCCGCCGGCCAGGCCCGTCCGGGCCGCCTTCGTCGCGCCCGAACCAGCCCTGCGGCAGGCTTCGCTCCCGATCCAGCGCGTGGCGAGCGAGGGCGGCTTCGTCGTCCAGCTCGGCGCCTATAGCACCGCCGCGCGGGTGGAGACGGCCTGGAGCCGCATCGCCGCGCGCGTCCAGATGATCGCGGATTATGTGCCGTCCAGCAGCGCGTTCGATCTGGAACGGGCCGGCACCGTCTATCGCCTCAGCCTCGGCGGCTTCCAGACCCGCGCCGCTGCGGTCGATCTTTGCGAGAAGGTGCGCCTGAAGGGCGGCGAATGCTTCGTGCGCGCGGCGCTTGGCGATCGTCCGCTGCGCTGGGCGTCCGCAACGCCTGCCGGGGGCGGCCGGCAGCTCGCCTCGCGCTGAACGGCCGGCGCGCGCCGACGGGCCGATCGCAAGGGCTATTCCCCTTGCCGCGATTTCCGGCTAGCGTCGCGCCTGCGAATTTTCCTGATCGGATAGGAGAGGGCGAAAGTCCGGCCGTCTTCCCCGCCTTGGCGGGGAAGACGGAATAACCCCTGCCGGCCGCGCTTCAGGAATTTCCTTACATCTCCGGCTGAAGCAGCCGATGGAGATGGACCACCACATATTTCATCTCGGCATCGTCCACCGTGCGCTGGGCCGCGCCGCGCCAGGCCTTTTCCGCCGACTCGTAATCGTCGAAGAAGCCGACGACGTCGATCGCGTTCAGATCCTCGAATTCCAGCGTGCGGGGATCCTTAACGCGACCCCCGAAAACAAGGTGCATCTTGCTCATCATCATGTCCCTAATTGTGGGTTTGGCGCCCGCCTAGCACGGACGCCGCACCGCAACAATCACGAGGGCCGGCGCGCCTGCCTCAGCCCTTGGACTTCATGAACGCGACGAGCTTGTCGAAGCCGTTGCGCTGGATATAGGCGTCGAAATCGGCCGCCTGGGTAAGCGCCAGGTTGATGCCGGCGACGGTGAGGTTCGAAACCTTGTAGCCGGCCGGCGTCTTGGTGACGGACCAGATGGCGGTGATGGGCTGCTGGCCCTTCTTCACCACCTGGGTGACGACGGCGGCGCCGTTCGCCGCCGGCTGGGAACGGATGACCTTGAGGTCGGCATCGGCATATTCGAACAGCCGGTCGGCATAGATGCCGATCACGTAATTGGGCAGCGCGGCCTGGTAGGCGGCAAGCTGATCGGGCTTCAGCGTCGGCTTCCAGCGGCGGATCAGCCGATCGCCGATCTGGTCGATCGCGAAATGCTGGGAGAGGAGATCGCGGAACTTGACCTTGGCAGCCGCCCGGTTGCCGCCGCGCAGCGCGCCAAAACCTTCCTGCGAAAGCCCCGAGATGAAGGCCTGCGGATCCTGATTGTTGATCGCGGCGGCGGACGCCGGCGTCGCCAGCGCGATCGGGGCGGCAAGACCGGCCAGCGCGATCGTCGCGGCGGTGAACGGGATACGCATCGAAATCATTCTTCTGTCGCTCCGGATTTGGTTCTGCCGCGGCTTTCGCCCCGGATCGGTGAACCGGGCTTGAATATCAGTGATTCTTGACGGCGTTGACCGCGGCGCTGCCGGCGGCGCCCGCCGATCGGGTGGCGGCTTCGAACAGCTTGCCCACCTGCTGGGACGCCGCATCCTTGTTGATGCCGAGGTCGTCCAGAGTTTCGCGCCCGGCTTCCTTGGCAGCGGCGATCGCCACGCGCGCGGCTTCGTTGAGCTTGCCGCCGACCGGCGCCAGCGCCGCCTTCTCGCGTTCACCGCGCGGCAGGAGCGCGCCCACAACCGCGCCGATCGCGATGCCGGCGACAAGCGCCGCGACGGGATTGTCCTCGATCCCCTGGATCGTCGCCGATTTCGCCTCGGATGCCTTCTCCCGCGCGCTTTCCAGCGCTTCGGACGCGGCGACGCGGGTATTGTGCGCCCGTTCGCGCAGCTGATCCTTGGCCTCGCTCAGCTTCTCGCTGGCATAGGCGCCCGCCCGTTCGGCGCTGTCCTTCACGCTGTTGCTCATCGCTCGTCTCCTCGTTCCGCCGGGCGGGCCGGCGCGATTGGGTCAGTCTTCGCCAGAACCGTTCGGGGCGGCGGCGGTTTCCTCCTCCGTCCCCGCTTCGTCTCGTTTCGCCAGCAGGTGCATGATGCCCCGCACGATGGGCTTGCGGGCAAGGAACAGTGCGACGCCGCCGGCGATGGCGGCGGTGCGCGCCGGCTTCTCCTTCGCGGCTGCCAGCGCCTCGGCCGCCAGCTCCTCGCCATGCTCGCGCAATTCGTCCCATGCCTCGCGCGCCAACGCCTTTGGATTGAGCCTTGCCTGGATCTCGCCCAGCGTGCTGCCGAGCCGCGCGCGGGCGGCGGCGGCGCGGGCGCGGGCATTGGCGATATCCGCTTCGTCGCCGATCACCGGTCCCGCTCCGCTTGCGTCGGCTCATCCTCTTCCGGCGGCGCGACCGTCGGCAGGCGTTTCAACCCCTCGCGCACCAGCAGGCCGGCGACGAGGAAACCGGCAAGCCCCGCGACGATCCCGCCGCCCACCGGGCCGATGAAGCGCGCGAGGCCGATCGCGAAGCCGATCATCAGCGCGCTGGCGGAGCCGAGGGCGATGAGCACGCCGGCCAGCATCAGCGCCACCGCCAGCCTTGCGGCCAGCGCGCGGCGGATGGCGAGCCGGCGATAGACCGCCAGCTCGGCGCGGATCAGCTCCCCCCCCTGATCGACGGCGCGATTGAAGAGCTCGCCGATCGAAGTGCCTGGTTCCTTCGCCCCCGCCATCGCGATGCTCAGGCCGATTTGTCCTGCCCGCCATCCTTGCCGGCCCTCACCAGCCGGGCGAGGACGAAGCCGACGGCAACGGCGGCGCCGATCGCGAGCGCCGGGGATTTGCGGACGACGGTGCGGGCATCCTCGAGCAACTCGTCCACATCCTTGGAGCGCAGCGATGTCGCGACATTGGATACGGCGGAGGCCGCCTTGCGGGCATAATCGCCATATTGGGCGCCGACCTTGTCGTCGATGGTGCTGGCCGCGTCGTCCATCAGGCGGGTGACGCTATCCAGCCCCTCGACGGCCTTCTCCTTGCCGATCGCGGCATAATCGCGGGCCTTGCCGGTGGCCTGCTCCTTGAAGTCGCTCGCCTGCTCGCCGACCTTTTCCTTCGCCGCGGCAAAGGCTTCACGCGCCTTCGATCCGGTGGGATTGATATCGATCTCGGCGGCGTTGGGCGTGGCCGGCTGGTTCGGCTTTTCGGTGGAATCCGGGGTCGTGGGCATGTGCGTCTCCGTCGAAAGCGTTTCGCTGTCCGCTTCTCCAACATCCGCCCCTGCCCGGATGTTCCGCCGCGAAACCATTCGCTACACGGCCGGCGAAGCGTTGCCTATCGCTCCTCCTGCGGATAGAGCGCGGGCCATCCAGCGTCCAGAAAAAGGTGCGATTCCGAAATGACTGCGATCATCGACGTCCACGCCCGGCAGATCATCGACAGCCGGGGCAATCCCACCGTCGAGGTTGACGTGACGCTGGAGGACGGCAGCTTCGGCCGCGCCGCCGTGCCGTCGGGCGCCTCCACCGGCGCGCACGAGGCCGTCGAGAAGCGGGACGGCGACAAGAGCCGCTGGCAGGGCAAGGGCGTGAGCGCAGCGATCGACGCGGTGAACGGCGAGATCGCCGAGGCCGTGACGGGCATCGACGCCGAGGACCAGCAGGAAATCGACGCGGTGATGATCGATCTCGACGGCACGCCCAACAAGGGCCGGCTGGGCGCGAACGCGATCCTGGGCGTCAGCCTTGCGGTGGCGAAGGCCGCTGCCGATGCGCGCGGCCTGCCGCTCTATCGCTATGTCGGCGGCACCGCCGCCCATGTGCTGCCGGTGCCGATGATGAACATCATCAACGGCGGCGTCCATGCCGACAATCCGATCGATTTCCAGGAATTCATGATCATGCCGGTCGGCGCGGAAAGCCTGGCCGAGGCGCTGCGCTGCGGATCGGAAATCTTCCACACGCTGAAGAAGGCGCTGCACGACAAGGGCCTGGCGACGGCGGTGGGCGACGAAGGCGGCTTCGCGCCGAACCTCGCCTCCGCGCCGGCCGCGCTCGACTTCATCATGGCGAGCATCGAGAAGGCCGGATACAAGCCGGGCGACGATGTGGTGCTGGCGCTCGACTGCGCGGCGACCGAATTCTTCAAGAACGGCGTCTATGATTTCGAGGGCGAAGGCGTGAAGCGCTCGCCCGCCGAAATGGCCGATTACCTCGCCGATCTCTGCGCCCGCTACCCGATCAAGTCGATCGAGGACGGCATGGGCGAGGATGATTTCGAAGGCTGGAAGATCCTGACCGACAAGATCGGCGACAAGGTGCAGCTCGTCGGCGACGACCTGTTCGTCACCAACCCGGAACGCCTGCGCCAGGGCATCAGGGACGGCCTCGCCAATTCGCTGCTGGTGAAGGTGAACCAGATCGGCACGCTGTCCGAAACGCTGGAGGCCGTCTCCACCGCGCAGCGCGCCGGCTACACCGCCGTCATGTCGCACCGCTCGGGCGAGACCGAGGACGCGACCATCGCCGACCTCGCCGTCGCCACCAATTGCGGGCAGATCAAGACCGGGTCGATGGCCCGTTCGGACCGGCTGGCCAAATATAACCAGCTGCTCCGCATCGAGGAGGAACTGGGCTTCGTCTCGCGCTACGCGGGCCGCTCGATCTTCAACTGATCCTTGTCCGGGCCGCACGGCGGGGCCTATGCCTCCCGTGCGGCCTAATTTATGCGGGAACCGGGCCGCTCCGCCGATTCAGGCTTGCCTTGGCGGCGTGTTAGTGATTCCTGATTCGGGTGATACGCAAGCGCTCTCCCTTCCGCCTTCTCGCCACCGCCGCCGCGCCGACGCTGGCGGTGCTGGTGATGCTGATGTTCGCCGGCTATGCGGTGCTCGGTTCGAACGGCCTGCTGGCGCGCGGCGAATATCATAAGCAGCTGGCCGACGCGAAGGTGAAGCTCGCCCAGGTGGAGGCCGAGAAGCAGCGGCTGCTGAATCGCAAGCGCCTGCTTTCCCACGGCGATCCCGATCTGGCCGACGAGCTTACCCGCGGCGCGACCGACATGGTCGGCCAGGACGAATATGTCATCGTGACCAAGTGATGCTCCGCTGGCGGCGGGCGCCTTCTCCGCGCCCGTTTCGGACTCGTTTTCGTTAGATCGTTACGCCTTTCCCGGTCGTCGTGACGGAATCTTTCCCAACGCTGTCATGGCGTTCGAAACCCCCGAGTGCCGTTGCGGAATCGGGTGTTCGCGGCCTATAGACGGCCCGACATCCGTATCTCTCCACAGGAGCGTTCCAGCTTGGCCAAAGCAGCACAGCCGCGAACCCGCAAGGCGCCCGCCGCCGCGCGGAAGCCGGCGGCATCCGCCGTCCCCGCATCCAACCGCGAGCGCCCGGCCGAACCCGTGCGCTACAAGGCCTCCAAGCAGGAGATGCTGGATTTCTACCGGCAGATGCTGCTGATCCGCCGGTTCGAGGAAAGGGCCGGCCAGCTTTACGGCCTGGGGCTGATCGGCGGCTTCTGCCACCTCTATATCGGCCAGGAAGCGGTGGCCGTGGGCCTCCAATCGGCGCTGACGGTGGGCAAGGACAGCGTCATCACCGGCTATCGCGACCATGGGCATATGCTGGCCTATGGCATCGATCCCAAGGTGATCATGGCGGAGCTGACCGGCCGCGAAGCCGGCATCTCGCGCGGCAAGGGTGGCTCGATGCACATGTTCTCGGTGGAACATGGCTTCTACGGCGGCCACGGCATCGTCGGCGCGCAGGTGTCGCTGGGCACCGGCCTCGCCTTCAAGCACAAATATGCCGGCGACGGCGGCGTGTGCCTGGCCTATTTCGGCGACGGCGCGGCCAACCAGGGCCAGGTCTATGAGAGCTTCAACATGGCGGAGCTGTGGAAGCTGCCGATCATCTTCGTGATCGAGAACAACCAATATGCCATGGGCACCAGCGTGAACCGGGCTTCGGCGGAGGACCAGCTCTACCGCCGGGGCGAGAGCTTCCGCATCCCCGGCATCCAGGTGGACGGCATGGACGTGCTCGCGGTGCGCGGCGCGGCCGAGGAAGCGCTGGAATGGGTGCGCGGCGGCAAGGGGCCGATCCTGCTCGAGCTCAAGACCTATCGCTATCGCGGCCATTCCATGTCGGACCCGGCCAAATATCGCTCGCGCGAGGAAGTGCAGGCGGTGCGCGACAAATCCGACCCGATCGAGCATCTGAAACGCGAGCTGGAAGCGGCCGGCGTTTCCGAGGACGAGCTGAAGCAGCTTGAGAAGGACATCCGCAAGACCGTGCAGGATGCCGCCGACTTCGCCGAGCAGGCGCCCGAGCCCGAGCTTTCCGAACTTTATACCGACGTGCTGGTGGGACAGTATTGATGGCGATTGAACTGAAGATGCCGGCGCTTTCCCCCACCATGGAGGAAGGGACGCTTGCCAAGTGGCTCGTCAAGGAAGGCGATGCCGTCAAGTCCGGCGACATCCTGGCCGAGATCGAGACCGACAAGGCGACGATGGAGTTCGAGGCGGTCGACGAGGGCACGATCGCGAAGATCGTCATCCCCGAGGGCACCGATGGCGTGAAGGTGGGCGAGGTGATCGCGCTGATCGCCGGCGAGGGCGAGGATGCCGCCGCCGTCGAGGCCGCGCCGGCCAAGGCGCCCGAGCCCGAGGTGGAAGCGCCCAAGGCCGAGGCGTCGCCCGCCGCCGGCGAGGATGGCGGGCCGCGCAAGGCGGATACCGGCACCAGGCAGCTTGCCTCCGAAAAGGCGGCCACGGTCTCCGATCCCGATATCCCCGCGGGCACCGAGATGGTGAAGACCACGGTGCGCGAGGCGCTGCGCGACGCCATGGCGGAGGAGATGCGTGCCGACGATCGCGTCTTCGTGATGGGCGAGGAAGTGGCGCAGTATCAGGGCGCCTACAAGGTGACGCAGGGCCTGCTCGACGAGTTCGGCGACAGGCGCGTCATCGACACGCCGATCACCGAATATGGCTTTGCCGGCGTCGGCACCGGTGCGGCGATGGGCGGGCTGAAGCCGATCGTCGAGTTCATGACGTTCAACTTCGCCATGCAGGCGATCGACCACATCATCAACTCGGCCGCCAAGACCAACTATATGTCCGGCGGCCAGATGCGCTGCCCGGTGGTGTTCCGCGGCCCCAACGGCGCCGCCAGCCGCGTCGCCGCGCAGCACAGCCAGAATTACGGCCCCTGGTATGCCAGCGTGCCAGGCCTGATCGTGATCGCGCCCTATGACGCGGCCGATGCCAAGGGCCTGCTCAAGGCGGCGATCCGCTGCCCCGATCCGGTGGTGTTCCTCGAGAACGAGCTGCTCTACGGCCACAGCTTCGAGGTGCCGAAGCTCGACGATTATGTGCTGCCGATCGGCAAGGCGCGCATCGTGCGCGAGGGCCGGGACGTGACGATCGTCAGCTATTCGATCGGCGTGGGCGTCGCGCTCGACGCGGCGGAGAAGCTGGCGGCCGAGGGCATCGACGCCGAGGTGATCGACCTGCGCACGCTGCGCCCGCTCGACAAGGCGACGGTGCTGAAGTCGCTCGCCAAGACCAACCGGATGGTGGTGGTCGAGGAAGGCTGGCCGGTCTGCTCGATCGCGTCGGAAATCGCGGCGATCGCGATGGAGGACGGCTTCGACGATCTCGACGCGCCGGTGCTGCGCGTGACCAACGAGGACGTGCCGCTGCCTTATGCGGCGAACCTCGAAAAGGCCGCGCTGATCAAGGCCGACGATGTCGTGGCGGCGGTCAAGAAGGTCACCTACCGCTAAGCGATCTTCGGACGGCAAGGAAAAAGGGGAGGGGCGCCCGGCGTGCCCCTCCCCTTTTTCGTATCCGGGCTGGCGAATGGTCCGGAGTGCGTGTGGATAAATCGATGGTCGCTACCCGCGATCTTCATCGGATGGCGACCGCCCGGACATACCGCCAAAAACCGTCATTCCCGCGCAGGCGGGAATCCATGGATGCGGTTGGCTCGATAGAGTCGATGGCGCCCGACACAATGGATTCCCGCCTGCGCGGGAATGACAGGTGGGGAAGGGCGGCGAAATATCTGCTTCCCCGGCCTTCCGATCTTAGGCCGGGCGCGGCACTTCGAGACCCAGCGGTCGCCCCCGCGGGGAACTCACCTGCCCTCAGCCCTGATCCTCATAGGCGAGCTGCAGGATGCCCCAGTGGCGGCCGGCGACATGGATCGATGCGATCACCTGCTTCAGCAGCATCACGCCGCCGCCGGCCACCGGCCGGCGATAGGCCTTGAGCCAGAAGGGCTCGGTGAGCCGGCACTGGATGCGCTGGTCCTCATAATCGAAGAACACCTGATGGCGGCTGTGCTCCGCGTTCCAGATGGGATCGTCGCGGCGGGGCAGCGAGCGTTCGGGCATCTGGACCGCGCCGAAGGTGTTGCGATCGGTGAGCGACATGCCGAAGAAGCCCGGAAGCGCGCGCGCCTTTTCCTGATGCGGGCGGGCGGCCGCGACGATCAGGTCGGTCGCGGGATGCTGATATTGCTTCGGGTCGGTGCCGGGGATCGGCTCATAATGATCGGAGAAGAACGCTTCGGCCGAGATGCGCCCGTTGCGGATATCGGCTTCGAGCGCCGCGACGATGGTGCCGGCCGCATCCAGCGCGAAGCGGACATAGGGGCTGTCCGGTATCTCGACCCCGGTTTCGGCCATGTGCTGCAGCAGCACGTTGGTATCGTCGCTGACATGGCTGAGGCGATCGCTGAGCCGCACGAGATCGGCGGCATTGGCGCTGGAGGTGCTGGTGAGCGCATCGAGGCCGGTGCGGATGCCGGATACCGAACCGACGATCGATTCGAGGCTGCCGGCCACCGCGTCGCTATTGTCGGAAAGGCCGCGCATCAGCGTGGCGAGGCTGCTGACCAGGGTCTCGATCTCGCGCGTGCCTTCGTGCGCGGAGCGGGCCTTGTCCACGCCCGTGCCGATCCGCGCCAGCATGGCCTGCGCCTCGGCGGTGAGCGCGCCGATCGATTCGTTGATCTTGGCGGTGGCGGCGGCGGTTTCCTGGGCGAGCTTCTTCACCTCGCTCGCCACCACGGCGAAACCGCGCCCGGCATCGCCGGCGCGCGCCGCCTCGATCGTGGCGTTAAGCGCCAGGAGGTTGGTCTGGCCGGCAATCTCGCTGATCGCTTCCGTCACGCTGGCGACGGTCGCCAGCGCCGCGTTGAAGCTGCCGAGCCCCGCATGGATCTGGCTGACCTGCTCGATCAGGTCGACGACATTGTCGGTGGCGGCATCCAGCCGCGCGCTGGAATCGGCGATCACGTCGCGGGCGGCCGACGCCTTTTCCTTGGCGTCGCGCGCCGTGAGCGACACGGCCGAGCGATCGCGCTCCAGCCGATCGGCATCCGCGCCGATCCGTTCCACCGTATTGGCCTGTTCCGTAACCCGTTCGGCAAGCGCCGCGATATCCGCCTGGAGATCGAGCGTCCTTATCCCAAGGTCGCCCGACAGCTTCGCCGCCTTCACGACCGTCTGTGCAATCTGCATCCGGCTATCCCCGTTCAATATACGGAGAATATGCGGGAGATGCCTAACAAGCGGTCAACGCTTCCCCGCGCGCCGCCCGGCGGGCTTGAGCCGATAGCGGCGCGCGCCCAGCGTTTTGGCGAGCAGGGCGGTGATCGCCGCCTCGTCGCGCTTCAGCCGGCCGCGATGCAGCAGCGACAGGCCGATCACGATCGCCATCATGCCGAGCGGCGCGGCCATCAGCAGCGCCCGCACCAGCGGCGTCACCATGCTCGTCCAGCCGATATAGATGGAGAACAGAACCATCGAGGCGAACCAGCCGATCATGTAGCGGCTGGTGTCGGTCGGCACGCGGAAGCGGCCGCGTATCTGGGTGTTAGCGCCGTCGCGATAGAGGCGGGCGTGGAGCGCGAATTCGCTGTCGGCGCGCCGGTTGCGATGGCGGCAGGCGATATGGAGCGCATCGCGGCCGACGCTGCCGGCGAATACCATGTCCGGCCCGCCATCGGTGAAGGCCACGTCGCCGCCGGCCACGAGCAGCGGCGCCAGCCTGTCGACGCATTCTTCCGGCGAAAGCGGCACGCGATAGCGCGCATCGCGGCCGGTGAGTTCCGGGATCATGCGGGGCGGTTCACCTGTCGCCTTCCTCCGCGCGATAGCTGCATCCCGCGAAGGTGGCGCCGGGATGGGACGGGAAGGCGGTGACGATCATTACCCGCTTATAGGTATAGGACATGCCGAGATCGGCATCATGCTCCACCCGGCGATCGACCAGCTTCTCCCCGAAGAAGCGCGTGTCGTCCGGGATCGTGTTGGCGATGCCGACCTCGCCGGCGATCGTGGCGGGGGCGACTTCCGGCAACATCGCCAGCACGGCGGTGCCGGCAAAGCCGATCCGGTCGGTGGTGCGGCCGAAGGCGGCGATGGGGGCGGGCAGGCGGAATTCGACGATGGTGGGCTCGTCGCCGTCCACCCGCGCCCAGCCGCGCGATGCGCCGCCATTGTCCGGCCCCGTCGCCCAGGCGACGAAGCCGTTGAACTGGCGGGCATCGAGCCTGCAGGCGACGACATCCTCCACCCGCACCGCCGATGGATTGAAATCCGGGGCGCCGGCCGCGCCGGGGGCGGCAGCCAGCAGCAATGCGGGGAGGAGGGCGATCGTCATGCGGTTTCGAGCAGCCTTTCCCTGGCGATCTTCTCCCGCCAGACGAGCGGAGCCATATGGTGCACGTTCTGGCCGGTGGAATCCACCGCCACCGTCACCGGCATGTCCTGAACGTCGAACTCGTAGATCGCCTCCATGCCGAGGTCCTCGAAACCGACCACGCGGGCGCCCTTGATCGCGCGGGCGACCAGATAGGCGGCGCCGCCCACCGCCATCAGATAGGCGGCCTTGTGCTTCCTGATCGATTCCACGGCCGCGGGGCCGCGCTCCGCCTTGCCGACCATGGCGATCAGCCCGGTCTGCTCCAGCATCATGTCGGTGAACTTGTCCATGCGGGTGGCGGTGGTGGGGCCGGCGGGGCCGACCACCTCGTCGCGCACCGGATCGACCGGGCCGACATAATAGATCACCCGGCCCTTGAAGCTGACGGGCAGCTCCTCGCCCTTGGCCAGCATGTCCTGGATGCGCTTGTGGGCGGCGTCGCGGCCGGTGAGCATCTTGCCGTTCAGGAGCAGGCGGTCGCCCGGCTTCCAGCTCGCCACGATTTCCGGCGTCAGCGTATCGAGGTCGACCTTGATCGCCTCCTTGCTCGGCGTCCATTCCACCTTGGGCCATTCGTCCAGGCTCGGCGGATCGAGATAGACGGGGCCGGAACCGTCGAGGGTGAAGTGGGCGTGGCGGGTGGCCGCGCAGTTGGGGATCATCGCCACCGGCTTGGAAGCCGCGTGGGTCGGATAATCCATGATCTTCACGTCGAGGATGGTGGCGAGCCCGCCCAGCCCCTGCGCGCCGATGCCGAGCGCGTTCACCTTGTCGAAGATCTCGATGCGCAGTCGCTCGATATCGTTCTGGGGGCCGCGCTGCTTGAGCTGGGCCATGTCGATATGGCCCATCAGCGATTCCTTGGCCAGGCTCATCGCCTTTTCGGCCGTGCCGCCGATGCCGATGCCCAGCATGCCCGGCGGGCACCAGCCGGCGCCCATCTGCGGCACCATCTCCAGCACCCAGTCGACGATGGAATCGCTGGGGTTCAGCATCTTGAACTTGGACTTGTTCTCGCTGCCGCCGCCCTTGGCCGCGACGTCGATATGCACCTTGGCGCCGGGCACCATCTCCACGTTCATCACGCAGGGCGTGTTGTCCTTGGTGTTGACGCGGCCGAAGGCGGGGTCCTTCAGGATCGAGGCGCGCAGCCGGTTCTCCGGGTTCAGATAGGCGCGGCGCACGCCTTCATCGACGACCTCCTGGAGCGACTTGTCGCTGTCCAGCATGCATTGCTGGCCCCATTTGACGAAGACGGTGACGATGCCGGTATCCTGGCAGATCGGGCGGTGGCCCTCCGCGCACATGCGGCTGTTGGTCAGGATCTGGGCGATGGCGTCCTTCGCGGCCGGCCCCTGCTCGGCCTCATAGGCGTCGCCCAGCGCGCGGATATAATCCATCGGGTGGTAGTAGCTGATATATTGGAGCGCGTCGGCGACGCTCTCGATCAGGTCGGCTTCCTTGATGATGACGGTCATGGGCTCCCTCTACGGGTGGGACGTGGCGCGAAACATCGGGCGCGATCCCACGCGGGAATCGCGTCGTTCGGGGGTGGCCTTACGCGTTTCGCGCACCCATTCCAACCGGCGGTCCCCGGTTGATGGCCCGCTAAGTGGGCCGACCCGCTATGCGGGCAGCGGCCTGCCGTGCCGGAGCACGCCGCCGATGAGGCCGAATCCGGCGATCATCATCGCCCATGTCGCCGGTTCCGGCACCGGCGGCGGCGCGGCGCGGGTGGAGATCGCGCCGACCGCGTCGATGTCGGCGCCGACGGTGGCGCCTGTCGTGCCGCCATTATTGGCCACGTCCGTCAGGCGGATATAGGCGAAGGCGGAGGAGGAGCCGTAGCCGAACGCATCGATATCGATGCCCCGCGTCGATCCGCCGATGGCGCCGACCGAGAGCCAGTCGATGCCGTTGACGCTGATATCGACGATCGTGCCTTCCACATCGGGGCCGACCTCGAAGATCCACAGATCGTCCGCATCGGAATCGCTGCCGGTCAGCAGATTATCGACGAAGCGGAGCACGATCCGCCCGCCCACGCCCAGCGAGACGAAGCTGCAGGCATCCTGCGACGCGCAGGAATTCACCCCGTTATAATCGGGCACGCCGAGCGCGTTGGCGGCGCCCTGGTGCGGTGCTGTCGGCGCATTGCCCTCGAGGCCGGGCTGGTAGGAGACCACGGCATCGGCGAAGGAAAGGGCGCCCTGCGGGAATTCGACTCCGCCGATGATCTCCGCCCTGGCGCCGGCCGCGCTCATGCCGAGCGTCAGGACAGCTACGCCGGACAGGAATATCCGCTTGGGAAAGCTGCTCATTTCGAACCCCTCCTCCATAGGCCGCCGCCGGGGCGTGCCGGCGGGGCATCGTTGAGCGATCCGAAAGGCGTTCGAGCCCCTGTTATCGGGCGAAGCGTGGTCCCGATGGCGTCATGCTGTCAATGCGCGGCCCATAAGGGGTAGGGGCCGGATCGGCATCTTTCTTCCGCCGCCCCGACCCGATCCGGCATGCCCTATCGTTCCACAAGCCGGGTGTAGAGATGCCAGGTGGCATAGCCCAGCACCGGCAGCACCACCGCCAGGCCCACGAACAGGGGGATGCAGCCGATCACCAGCAGCGCCGCGACGATCAGGCCCCATGTGCCGATCGCGACCGGATTCTGGGTGGCGGCCTTGAAGGAGGTGGCGATGGCGGTGCCGACATGGACGGGCCGGTCCACCAGCATAGGGAAGGTGACGACGCTGCTGGCCAGCGCGATCACCGCGAAGCCGAGGCCGACGAGGTTGCCGAAGATGATGAGCCGCCAGCCTTCGTTCGTGGTGAACAGCTGTTCGAGGAAAGCCGATATGGTGAGGCCCTGGCTGAGGCCGAAGGCGCCCTGGTAGAGCCGCCAGGCGGTGCCGACCCAGGCGACGAACAGCAGGGCCAGCGTGAGGGTGGCGAGCAGCAGCTCGCGCCCGCGCGGGCCGCTCCACGGATCGAAGAAATGGGTCCAGCCCGATTCCAGCCCCTGCTCGCGCCGGCGGGCAAGCTCGTAGAAGCCCGAGGCGACCGTCGGCCCCAGCAGCGACAGGCCGGCGACCAGCGGGAAGAGCAGGGGGATAAGCTCCCCGTTCAGCGCGAACCAGGCCGCGATGAAGCCCACCAGCGGATAGATGAAGCCGACCAGCAGGATATCGCCCCGCTTCTCCCGGAAATCGTGCCAGCCCTCGGCGAGCGCCCAGCGCAGATCGGCCATGCCGATCCTGCGGACGTCGGGGATTCTCGTCTCTTCGGAAACGGGTGTGATCGCGACCATGGCGGCCCTCCTGATGGCGGGACGGGCTGCGCCCTTCCCTCGAGCGGCAATTGGATCAGCAAACGGACCGGCGGCCGGCGACCCGAGGCAGGCCGGAGGTCGATCCCGATCCTACGCCTGCCGGCGCCACGCGGGAAGCCGAAATTGCCCAAGGCCGGGCGCCCGCCGATTGCGGCCGCACCGGCCCTTTCGGGAATATTTTTTTGTTCCTCTTTCATTCTCTTGCGGCGGCGCGGAGTGCAGGAAAATCCGCGCGTCGCAGGCCATTTTTCCGCCGGCGGGTGCGACGAACCGAATCGGAGCGGCGATGAGCCGTGGAGGCGCCAAGCGAATTTACATCTTGCGTCCGGACGGGGATCGGGCACTATGGATAGTGGTCGTGCCAGGGGGCTGGCCCCAAGAGATTGTTAAACCCGTGCCGTATCCTATATTTGCGGAACGGCTGTTTGCGTCTCTTTGACGTGGGATTGCGGCGGAAAGCCGGTCCCCTTCCGCCCCCCGGCATGCTAGGCTTGGGGAGCGTGGCTTCCCGGCCGAACATTCTGGGAACGATCGGGCCGCAAAGGCCCGTCCGGCACCCCGGATGGCCATGATTTTGACGACGGATAACCGGGCAAGGGCGACGCGACGATGGACCTTTCAGGCAGCAACAACGAAGCGGGCGCGAGCGACGTGGCCACCACCCTCGAAGCGACCAGGGCCGAAGCCGGGACGGACAGCCCGCACGGCGTGCTCAAGCGGCCCTATCCGGTCGAGGTCGATCACGGGCGTGACGCGCTCCTCACGGATTTCGGCAAGGAGACGCTGAAGGACCGCTATCTGCTGCCGGGCGAAAGCTATCAGGACCTGTTCGTCCGCGTGGCCTCGGCCTATGCCGACGATGCCGCGCACGCCCAGCGCCTCTACGACTATATCTCGAAGCTTTGGTTCATGCCGGCCACGCCGGTGCTCTCCAACGGCGGCACCGGGCGGGGGCTGCCCATCTCCTGCTATCTGAACTCGGTGGACGACAGCCTTCAGGCGATCACCGAGATCTGGAACGAGAATGTCTGGCTCGCCTCGCGCGGCGGCGGCATCGGCACTTATTGGGGCAATGTCCGCGGCATCGGCGAACCGGTCGGCCTGAACGGCAAGACCAGCGGCATCATCCCCTTCGTCCGGGTGATGGACAGCCTGACGCTGGCGATCTCGCAGGGCTCGCTGCGTCGCGGCTCGGCCGCCTGCTATCTCGATATCTCGCACCCGGAGATCGAGGAGTTCCTTGAAATCCGCAAACCCAGCGGGGATTTCAACCGCAAGGCCCTGAACCTCCATCACGGCGTGCTTCTGACCGACGCCTTCATGGAAGCGGTGCGCGACGGCCGCGAATGGGAACTGACCAGCCCCAAGGACGGCAGCGTCCGCGGCAAGGTCGATGCGCGTTCCCTCTTCCAGAAGCTGGTAGAAACCCGGCTGGCGACGGGCGAGCCCTATATCGTCTTCGCCGATACGGTGAACCGGGCGATGCCGAAGCATCATCGCGAACTGGGCCTGAAGGTCTCGACCTCCAACCTCTGCTCCGAAATCACCCTGCCCACCGGCCGCGACCATCTCGGCAACGATCGCACCGCCGTCTGCTGCCTGTCCTCGCTCAACCTCGAGACGTGGGACGAGTGGAACGGCGACAAGCAATTCATCGAGGACGTGATGCGCTTCCTCGACAATGTGCTGACCGATTATATCGATCGTGCGCCCCCGGAGATGGCGCGCGCCAAATATTCGGCGATGCGCGAACGTTCCGTGGGCCTGGGCGTGATGGGTTTCCACAGCTTCCTCCAGGCGCGCGGCCTGCCCTTCGAAGGGGCGATGGCCAAGAGCTGGAACCTGCGCATGTTCAAGCATATCGCCGCCAAGGCGCAGGAAGCGTCGATGCTGCTCGCTTCCGAACGCGGCGCCTGCCCGGATGCCGAGGATCGCGGCGTGATGGAGCGTTTCTCCTGCAAGATGGCGATCGCGCCGACCGCGTCGATCAGCATCATCTGCGGCGGCACCTCCGCCTGCATCGAGCCGATCCCCGCGAACATCTATACGCACAAGACGCTGTCGGGCAGCTTCTCGATCAAGAACGTCCATCTGCAGAAGCTGCTGCAGGCCAAGTCCAAGGATTCGGACGCGGTGTGGAATTCGATCCTCGAGCAGGGCGGCTCGGTCCAGCATCTCGATTTCCTCAATCAGGAGGAAAAGGACACGTTCAAGACCAGCTTCGAGATCGATCAGCGCTGGCTGCTAGAGCTGGCGGCGGACCGGACGCCCTATATCGATCAGGCGACCTCGCTGAACCTGTTCATTCCCGCCGACGTCGAGAAGTGGGACCTGCTGATGCTGCACTTTCGCGCGTGGGAGCTCGGCATCAAGTCGCTTTATTATCTGCGGTCGAAATCGATCCAGCGCGCGGGCTTTGCGGGCGGCGTGGAGGCGGACAACACGCCCGACCTCAAGAAGATCGAGCTGGCCACGACCACCGATTATGACGAGTGCCTCGCCTGCCAGTGAGACGAGGCCGCTAGGTTGAGAACCCATACAAGTTGTTGATACTTTCTGGTAAATATCTGCCTGCGATAGGTTCGAGCAGGAGCGGCGATGGCACGGCATTTGTTTTGGTTGTCGGATGAGGCGTGGGCGGCGATCGAGCCACATCTTCCGCATGGGCGCCCGGGCAAGCCTCGGGTCGACGATCGGACGGTGATCTCTGGCATCCTGCATGTGCTCAAGACAGGCTGCCGGTGGCGCGATGTTCCGGCTGCATATGGGCCGCCGACCACCATCTACAATCGCTACAACCGGTGGGCATCGCGCGGCATCTGGCAGCGCTTGTTCGAGAAGATCGCTGGTGCCGGGCCGGTGCCGGACGAACTGTCGATCGACAGCACGCATGTGAAGGCGCACCGCTCGGCAGCGGGCTCAAAAAGGGGGAGTGGCAGGAAGCGATCGGCCGCTCGCGCGGTGGGCGGACCTGCAAGGTCCACTGCCTGGCCGATGATCGCGGCCGACCGGTTGCCATCGCCCTGACACCCGGCAATGTCGCCGACATCAGCATGGCGGTGCCGCTGCTAAGCGTCACCGCTCCGGCCCGACGCCTGATCGGCGACAAAGCCTATGACGCCAACAGCCTGCGCCGCTGGCTCGCCGAGCGGCGCATCAAGGCCGTGATTCCGTCCACTGCCTCACGCCGCACGCCCTACCCGCTGAACAGGCGCATCTATCGCCGCAGGAATGTTATCGAGCGCCTCTTCTGCAGGCTCAAGAACTGGCGCCGCATCGCCACGCGATATGACCGATATGCCACCAATTACCTCGCCGCCATCGCACTGGTCGCCACCATCGCCGAGTGGATCAAATGAGTCCCCAACCTAGGGCACCCGGCTGGAGCGACAGCCGGGTTTCGGCGCGTCGAGGGCCTGCCTGATGGCCGGAATGCCGGGGGAGCGCGGAGGGACGCTAGTGAAATGCCTGCGCTCCCCCGGCATTCCCCTTTTCGCGGGAATGACGGATCGGGCCGGATCGGACCAGGCAGGCTTTTTCTGCGGAAAGGCACATTGCCGGCCTTCCCGCCACTGCTGATTCAAATCTGAATTTTCCACGCTGTCCGGGCCATGGGCAGTCCACGCCAGGGCCGCCGCTGCCGGCATGCACGAACGGGAAAACGCACCCGCCGCCCCGATCCCGTCGGTGGCGGCGGGTGCGTCTTTGCATGGCTGAAACGTATATATCCGCAAGGCATCGTCTGGTCGGGCATGCCGGGAAACGGGATCGCTCTGTTCGGATCGGATATCGCAAATGACCCAATATCCGGCGGGCCCAGATATTGGAGCCGGCCGATCGCCAGATTGCCGCCATGACATTGCCAAATCTCGCGAGGTCGGGTGCCGTTCATCGCAGAGAGTTTGCAGGCGCTTATGCTGCACTGCGGAAGTATAATCCTTCTATTGACTCATATGAGTATTTTCCATCCATATGATTATATGGAGGGGATGCGGTGCTGCGGTTGAAAGAGGTCGAAAAGGCCTATGGCGTTGCCGCGAATCCGATTCCGGTGCTGAAGGGCATTTCCTTCTCGATAGAAAATGGCAGCTTCTGCGCGATCCTGGGGCCTTCGGGATCGGGCAAGAGCACCCTGCTCAACATCATCGGCCTGCTCGATCACCCGGATCGCGGCGAGGTCCTGCTGGGCGATAATGCGGTGAACTTCGCCTCGGCGGAGGAAACGGCGCGGCTGCGCAACCGGCTATTGGGCTTCGTCTTCCAATCCTTCCAGCTGCTGCCCCGCCTCCGCGCCTGGGAGAATGTCGCCCTGCCGCTGCTCTATCGCGGCATTCCCAAGGCGGATCGCCGGCCGAAGGCGCTGGCGCTGCTCGATCGGGTGGGGCTGGGGCACAGGGCCGATCACCTGCCCTCCGAGCTTTCGGGCGGCCAATGCCAGCGCGTCGCCCTGGCACGGGCGCTGATCGGCGATCCCCAGTTGATCCTGGCGGACGAGCCGACCGGCAGCCTCGACAGCGGAACGTCGCTGGAGATGATGGACCTGCTCAAGGATCTCAGCCGCCGGCTGGCGGTGACGATCGTGATGGTCACCCATGATCGCCAGCTGGCCGAACGCTGCGACAGGCGGATCGAGCTGCTCGACGGGCAGGTGATCGCCGATACGGTGGCCATGTGACGCAGCGCGCGCCCGCGACTTCGGGAATTCCGCTGGCCGAGATCATCGGCGAGGCGTTCGCCAATCTGCGGGTGCAGGGGCGGCGATCGGCGCTGGCGCTGCTGGGCATCCTGATCGGCACCGCATCGATCGTGGCGCTGCTCAACATCGGCCATATCGCGCAGCTCGAGACGCTGAAGCTGTTCCGCCATCTGGGCGTGGATACGGTGCAGCTGCAGGCGACGCCCACGGGGGAAATGCCGCCCGGCTTCGATCCGGACGTGGTGGCGCAGCTGCCGGCGCGCGATCCCGATGTGCTGCGCGCCGTTCCCATCATCACCGGCCGCGCCTCGATCAGCGCTGGCCGCCAGACCACCGATGCGGGGATCGTCGGCATGCCCCCGGCCTTTGCGGCGACCGTGGGGCTCGCCCCCCGGCTGGGGCGGCTGTTCCGGCCGATCGACAATTGCAGCCCAGTCGCGCTGGTCGGCAAGGGGACGGCGGAGAAGCTGTCCGCGCCGGGGGCGGAGCTGCTGCCGGGCGCTGCCATCATCGTCGGCAATTACGGTTTCACGGTGATCGGCATCCTGATGCCGACCGCCCTCGAGGCGATCAATCCCAGCGATTACAACGAATCCGTCATCGTGCCGCTGGCCTGCTCACGCCGTGTGGTGGCGGGTGGCGTGCCCAATATCGTGCTCGCCAAGCTGCGCCCGACGGCGGACCCCGATATCGTGGGGCAGCGGCTGTCGGCGATGCTGGCCAACCCGCGATCGGCGATCCAGGTGATCAGCGCGCGGACCTATATCAAGACGATGAACGCGCAGAAGGCGGTGCATTCGCGCATGCTGGCCGCCGTCGGCGCTATCTCCCTGCTGGTGGGCGGCATCGGCGTGATGAACGTGATGCTGATGGGCGTGATGGAGCGCCGGCGCGAGATCGGGCTGCGCGCGGCCATTGGCGCCACGCCGCGTGACCTGCGGACGATGTTCATCGTCGAATCCGCGACGCTGGCGGTGGCGGGCGGCCTGTTCGGCGCATTGCTGGGCTTGCTGGCGACCTATTTCGTGGCGCGAAGTTCGGGCTGGACCTTCAGCATCGCTTATTATGTGCTGCCGCTGGGGACGGGCGTGGCCGGCCTCGTCGGCCTGATATTCGGCCTCTATCCCGCGATCACCGCGTCCCGCCTGAAGCCGATCGAGGCGCTTCGTGCGGAATAGGGGGCGCATAGCCGGGCAGATCGGGCAAAGCGGGCGGTTCGGCAAGGCTCGGGGCGCTTGGCGGCACCTTCAACTCCCGGGGCGTCGCGCAGCCGGCGGGCAACAGCAGGCACAGGCAAAGGCCGATTCTGGTGCCGATCATCGCCGCCTCCCCTGGTTGCTGATTGCGTGCCTTTGTGGCGCGATCGCCCCGGATCTGGCAAGCGCGCAGAAGATCGCGCCGATCGCGGCGGTAAGATCCCCGCCCGCAAATCCGGTGCCCAGCGGGCAGCCGGTGCCGCTCACTCTCGCCGAAACCGTAGCGCTGGGCCTGCGGGACAACCGGACGATCAAGTCCGCCTATCTCCAGCGCGTGGCGCAGAAGTTCGACCTGTTCGTGGCCGACACGCTGTTCCTGCCCAAGCTGAACCTTTCCGCGGATATCGCCCATCAGCGCGTGGGCGGGACCACCTTCAACACCTCCTCCGTCGGCGCGGCCGGCACCTGGCTGACGCCGATCGGCACGCGCGTGCAATTTTCCTGGGATCGGCGCGACCAGCTCGATTCCGGAAGGACGGGCCATAGCGATACGGCGGCTTTGTCCTTCACCCAGCCGCTGCTGCGCGGGGCGGGGACGAAGGTGAACATGGCGCCGGTGCGGATCGCCCGGCTGCAGGAGGAGATCAACAAGCTGAGCCTGAAATCGACGGTGATCGACACCGTCACCGGCATCATCCAGGCCTATCGCCGCCTGTCGCAGGCGCAGAGCCAGGTGGAGCTTGCGGAACTCTCGCTGGAACGGACGCGGGATCTCCTCGAAACCAACCGGGCGCTGATCGCCGCCGGCAGGATGGCCGCCGCCGATATCGTCCAGACGGAATCCGGCGTCGCCAACCAGGAAGTGGCCGTGCTGCAAGCGCGGCAACAGCTGGCGAGCGCGCAGCTCGCCTTGCTGCAATTGCTGGCGGTGGACCCCCGCACCAATGTGGTGGCCGCGGACGAACCCGATGCCGAGCAGGCCGATATCGACCTCGATCGCGTGGTCGACCTCGGCCTTTCGTCGCGCGTCGACATATTGGGGCAGCGCCTGGCGCTGGAACAGACGCGGATCGACCTTGCCGTCGCACGGAACAACCGGCTCTGGGATCTTTCGATCGGCGGCTCCGTCTCCCGCCAGCGGGTGGACGATCCGATCCTGGGGCGGCTCGATCCGCCGACCGACCATAATGTGGGCGTGCAGCTTTCCATCCCGATCGGGGATTTTTCTTACCGCCAGCGGGAAATCGGCGCGACCACCAGCCTGCGGACGGCGGAGCTGCGTTATCAGGACCTCACCCAATCGGTGGAAACGCAGATCCGCGATGCGGTGCAAACGGTGGAGGCGAGCTGGCAGCAGCTGGCGGCCGCCCGCCGCGCCCGCGCTCTGGCGGCGCGCGCGCTGGAATTGCAGCAGGAAAAGCTCAAGGTCGGCCGGGCATCGAATTTCGAGGTGCTTTCCTTCCAGGCGGACCTGCGCACGGCGGACACGCAGGAACTCACTGCCCGCATCGGATATCTGAACGCTTTGACGAGCCTGGATCAGCAAATCGGGAACACGTTGGAAACATGGCGCATATCCCTGAACGATTGAAGCGGATGGATCGGCGATCCCTCGGCTGGCTGGTCGTCGCCGCCGGCGGCCTTTTCGTGCTGGCCCTGTGGTGGCGGTCTCCCGGGCAGCCGGAGGCAGGCGGCGAGACTACCGAGCAGACGATGGTCGTCCAGCCGCGACCCTTCACCGCGTCGATCAGTTTCGCGGGCACGATCAAGGCGGGTGAGGGGACGGGCATCGTCGCCCCGTTCGACGGGACGGTGAAGGAAATGGGGTTCGCCTACGGCAATCCCGTGGCGCCCGGCCAGATGCTCGCCGTGCTCGACGTTTCGGAACTGGAGCAGAGCCGCAACGAGGCGGAAAGCGCCTATCTGAAGGCGATGCAGGCCGCGCGGGACATGGAGGGATGGGCCAGCGGCCCGGAGGTCTCCCGCGCGCGACGGGCGGTGGAAAGCGCCCGGTTCGATCTGGCCGATACGGAACGAAAGCTGGCGGAAACCAAGACGCTGCTGGATCGCGGGCTGGTGGCGCGTACCGAATATGATGGCATGCTCCAGCAACTGCGCACGCAACGCACTGCTGTGGCCTCGGCGAACGAGGATATGCGGGTGGCTTTGGAACGCGGCAGTGGCCCCAATCGGCGCGTGGCGATGCTTGAGCTTGCAAATGCGCGCGCGCGCCTCGCGGTGCTCAATGCACAATTTACGGGAGCAGTGATCCGCGCGAAAGATGCGGGTATCATGGTACGCCCACCTGCAAATAAGCTGGCTGTGGCCGCGGAAAATGATGTCCATGTAGGTGCCCGCGTTTCGCGCGGCCAGCTTATTGGCGTAAACGCCCGTGCGGGTGATCTTATTGTCACTTTCAACATCGAAGAAGCCGATGTCGCTTTGCTCAGGCTGGGACAACGGTTGATGGTAACTGGTGCAGGCTTTATGGGGTTGGCGCTACCGGGAAAGATTGATGCAATTGCTGGGGAAGCCAGCAATCCTGGTGGCGTCACGACACCTGGAAAGGCAATATTTACCGCTACAGCTAGCCTCGATCCGCTGGCGCCTGATCAGGCGGCTCGGGTCAGAGTCGGCATGACTGCCAATATCGCGGTAATGACCTATAATGCGGCTGCCGCATTGGTGGTTCCCCCTTCGGCGGTGCGGGGCGCGGCGCCAGATACCTTCATTTTGGTGCGCAATCAACGTACAGGCAAGGATAGTCCGGCCAAGGTGCAGATCGGGCAGGTCGGACCGGATGGCGTGGAGATTGTGTCGGGGCTGAAGCCTGGGGATACTATAGTGTGGGAGGACGCACAGTCATTTCCATCGCAATAATTTGTATTAACTCATTAATTTTCATCAGCAGTACTATTGTAGGGTCACTTTGAACCTAAAAATATAAAAAGACGCCCAAGCTCCGTTGGGGGCTTGGGCGTTCAGGGAGGAAGTTAACTATATTGGATGAATTACGGAGTCGCGTCGATATCAAATTCACCCGCTGCCGCCGTCAGCGTTCCAGAGAAGGTGCAGGCACCGACGGTTTGATTGAGGAACGTAACTCGCGCGTTCGGGGGCGGAGGCGAGCCCGGATGGGTGTAAGTGCCGCTGATTGATCCCGCGCAGGTGATCAGGCCGCCAATCGCCGTTGCGTTGATGCCGCTGATCGTAACCGTCGTCGGAGAGACCGAAATGGTGGGCGTCCCGTGCAGGGTGGCAAGGGAGCATCCGGTCCCACCGCTCATCGAAAAGCTGCGCAGATTAACGGTATGTCCATGCGATGGATCCGTGGAGAGCGAATGGCTGAAGGTGGTATGGCCATCTCCAGCCATTTCCGGGACGTCATAAACCGCCGTAACGGTGCAGGTGGTGGATACGCCCAAAATCGTCGTTGTAATCGGGCCGCTCAAGACCATGCTATTGCCCGCTTTGCGGATCGTAACGGCATTTGCCGCGCTGCTCATGCCTGCCATAATAAGAGCGGCTGAACAGATAAGTGATAGTTTCTTCATGTATTGTCTCCTTCTCCTAACAATTATTGAGCAGAAGTGACGCAACATACGCAGAATATAACGATGTCTGCGATAAACATCATCTGCCCACGTGCCATTTTAAGGCATGATTATGTTTGCATTGGAATTATATATAGTCAAGTGATTCTTTTTTATAATTATTATAATCTAAAATTTATTAACAAGGCATGGCAAAACGGTTGGGAGATCTAATCGTGTAGATCGCCAAATCCTATGAGTGCTGAAATTATTATTATTTAATATATTATTAAATTTTAAAATTTCTTAGTGATGTTGAATCCTATGATTCTAGGATCGAGGTAAAATGTATTTGCTGGCATTCCTATATCATCAGCACTGAGAAAAACGTCCGTAATTGGTTGGTCATTCAGAACATTCTTCACGTATAATTGGAACGCAAGTTGATCTTTTGGTCTGGCAAAGGAGACAGAAATATTCAAATTTCCCCAACCTTTTAGTTTGTCGAATTCCGTATTATAAACACGAGCATAACTCTTGGACTGTCTATAATAGTCTCCGCGGAAAGTTAGTTCCCAATCGTCGCTGTCCAAAAAGAATGTGTACTGTGCTCCAACATTGAAGGTGAGGTGCGGAGAATTTGGTAGTTCATTGCCGCCAAGATCGGCATCGAATCCTCTTCCGGCATTTGGAGCCTCTGTTAGAGGGTCATAGGTAAACCCTAGATACTGCCAATATGGCACGGTAGTTTCCGGGGGTATATTTGGATTGTAAGATCCAATACCGGTCGATCCGGGGCACAGTGCCGCAAGGGCCAACTCGGATGGAAAGGTGCTGAGTACCTTTTCGACATACTTGGTTGGCGCGACGCAGTTCGTCGGAACCTGTAGCCATGGCCGGACCACCGTCCAGTCCGGATTCCCCTGGGTGCGATCCATCACGTCGATCGATTTCGCATTCTTCTTCAATTTTGAATCGAGATATCCCAAGCTGCTGTTGAAGCGGAAATTTCGGTTCGGCTGCCAGGTCGCTTCTAGCTCGAGCCCCCAAGTTTGGGCATCGAAGTTTTCCGTATAGGTAATACGATCCGTAACCTGAGATATCTGATAATTGTCATAATCATAGAAGAACGCCGTTGCGTTTAAACTTATAGTATTGTTGGCAAGAAGGTTTTTCGTGCCGATCTCAAATGCTGTCAAACCTTCTGGTTTATATCTATCGGATAGGGGAATATATTGAACGATCCGAGGATCAAAATCGACCCGTGGCGGATTGGCGCCGCCACCTTTGTAACCACGAGAGACGGATCCATAGACGAGTGTATCGTCGGTGAAGGAAATATTGGGTTTCCAATCGACAACAGCTCGTCCAGTGAATCTGCTCCATCCCTGATCTATGTCAGGTAGGGCTGGATATCCATAATTTACAGTTCCTCCAGTTATGATGGAACTGCTAAGAAGAAGTTGGCTTGGTATCTGGGTTTGATATTTTTTATCGTTTGTATATCTGGCGCCTAAGGTGATTTTTATATCATCGGTGGCTTGATAATAAGCTTCTCCAAAGATCGCAAACGATTTGGTCTTAACATTATTTCTGCTCAAGAAATAATTGTGGCCAAGGTCATCTATGCTGTTAAGGGGATTTTTGTCCTTATATGGAGCATATTGACACGCTGGATCTTCGCTCGCCGCAGGGCAATTCAGAAATGATATAGTAGGAGGACTTCCAAAAGCCTTTGATAAATCCTGAAGATAAACGAAATCTGTTGTTAGATTAAAAAGATTGCTGAATGCGTAATAATCGTCCGTGGTTTTGAAATTCAGATAATTCGCCCCGACGTTGAAATTGAATCTATTATTAAAATCCGATTGAAGGCGTATTTCTTGGGTCCACTGACGGGTTCTTGTTCTATTCAGATCCATAGTTAGCAATCTATCCGATGATCCAAGTTGAGAATCTGTATAAAATCCATCTGGAAGGGGGCCATCATCGGCGTATGGTTCAAATAGAACGTTATATAATCCTTTGGTGTTTCCAAAAATAGGGTTGGATGCGAATCTATTGTAATCTTGAGAGGAATACCAACGATCTTTGCTGTATCCGCTCTGCGAAATTAAAGTTAAAGATTCGCCAATTTTTAATTCGAGGTTAAGTTGCACAATGTCGTTTTTGGCTTTGAATGTCAGATCGATAGCTGTCGATATTCTACGCGGGTTGCGCGATTGAACAATGCCCGCGTAAGGATCGCCTGCTTTCACAAGGGGTATTGATGCAAATGTATTCGGATCAATGCCAATAACGATAGACTGCGCATTATAGAGCGCGGTCTGGCTTGCGGCGTTAGGCACGCCGAAGGCGGCATCATCGTAAAGCGATCCAGGCAAGCAACCCTGACTTAGGCGGCTGCGCAACCGATCGGGAACAATAGTGCTGCCCACCATTTCCGGACCTGGATCGGTGGTGCACAGCGCCTTGCCGGTGCGAGAGCGGTCGTCATCCTCGTTGAAATGTTCCCAGATGACGTTCGCTTTGAAGCGGTCGCTGGGCTCCCATTGCGCGGAAAGGCGCGTCGACCAGAGATCGCGCCCGTTCACCCGGTTGCGGGTGAACTCGTTATAATCGAAACCCTCGCGCTTGGTGTAGGCGCCCGCGCCGCGGATCGAGAACGTATCGGTCAGCGGGATATTGAGCATCCCGCTCACCCGGCGGGTCTCATAGTTTCCCACCTCGCCCTTCAGCTCGCCCTCAAACTCACCGGTGGGCAGCGCGGGGAAGATGTTGACCACGCCGCCGGTGGCGTTGCGGCCGTAGAGCGTGCCTTGCGGGCCGCGCAGCACCTCCAGCCGGGAGGTGTCGAAGAATTCCTGCTCGAACAGGCGATTCCGGATCAGCGGCGTATTGTTGTAGCTCACCGCCACGCCCGGATCGCTCGACGAGTTCAGTGCCTTGGTGCCGATGCCGCGGATGCCGATATTGTACATGCTCGAAAAGCTTTTCGAGAAGTTCAGGTTCGGCACCCCGCGCACCAGATCGGCGCCGCTTTCGATCTTCTGGCGATCGAGCTGAGTCCCCGAAAAAGCCGATACCGCGATCGGCACGTCCAGGATCTTCTCCTCACGCTTCTGCGCCGTCACCACGATGTCGAGCGTCTCCGCGGGGGTGAGATCGGGATTCTGGGCTTCCGCCTTGCTGGGCCTCGGCGTCGCCGGCTTTTCGACGATGAAGATGCCGGTGCGGCCGACGCGGACGGTCAGGCCCGAATTGGCGAGCAGCCGGTCGAGGGCATCGCGCGCGCTATATTGGCCGGTAAGGGCGGGACTCTGCTTTTCGCGGACCGCTGCGGGATCGAAGGTGATCTGTTGATGGGATGCGCGGGCGAAGGCGTTCAGCGCGCCGCCCAGGCTTTGGCTGGGAATGTTGAAATCGTATAATTGCTCGCTCGTCTGGGCCGACGCCGGCACCGCGCATGCGGTGGCGATGCTGGCAAAGGCCGTCGCAGAATACAGATATCCCCGCAGAAAACTCCGCTTCATGAATGCCCCTCCTCATGCCGCAAGCCTGCTTTCGACTTGTGGTCATGAGGGTGATACGCGCGAACCGCCGATCCCCACATCCGCACGGCACGTCTTTTCCGCACCTTTTTCAGATTTATTTTCGGAAAAGGCGACGTTCGATATCTCCGGGCGGCGTTTTTCCTGATTTTCCGGCGGCATCCCGTGCAGGTGGAGTGGCCGTCGGGTTGCGTGAAATCTTTCGGGCCGGCATCACAGGATCGGTTTTCGGTTGCAGCAAGGATCGCCCGCCATGCGCAGGATCGCCACCCTTACCCTCAATCCCGCGATCGACGGGGCGTGCGAGGCGGAGCGCGTCTTTCCCACGCACAAGATCCGCACGAACAACGAACGCTATGATCCCGGCGGCGGCGGCATCAACGTCGCGCGCGTCGTCGCGCGCCTCGGCGGGGAAGCGGAGGCTTATTATCTGGCCGGCGGCGTCACCGGGGCGGTGCTGGACAGCCTGATCGACAAGGCGGGCATCGCGCGGACGCGGATCGACATTCACGATCACACGCGCGTGAGCCTTGCGGTGCACGAGCGGGCCAGCGGCCAGGAATTCCGCTTCGTGCCGGAAGGGCCGCTGGTCGGCGATGCGGAATGGCAGGCGGCCCTCGATCGCCTGACGGTTGCGGAATGCGATTATCTGGTGGTGAGCGGTTCCCTGCCGCGCGGCGTGCCCGACGATTTCTATGCGCGGACGCGCGCCGCGATGGCGCCGCGCGGGGTGAAATTGGTGGTCGATACGTCCGGGGCGGCGCTGGCGCGCACGCTGGTGGACGGCGGCATATTCCTGATGAAGCCCAGCCAGGGCGAACTGGAGCAGCTGATCGGCCGCAAGCTGGCGGACGTCGCGGCCATTGCCGAGGCGGCCTCCGCCTTCGTGGCGGGCGGGCAGGTGGAGCATGTCGCGGTGACGATGGGCCATCGCGGGGCGGTGCTGGTGAATGCCGGCGGGGCCTTCCTGCTGCCGGCCGTGCCGGTTGAGGCGCGCAGCGCGGTGGGGGCCGGCGACAGCTTCGTCGGGGCGATGACATTGGGCTTCGCGCGCGGATGGAGCGCGGCGGAGGCATTCCGATACGGGCTTGCCGCGGGCACGGCGGCGGTGCTGACGCCGGGGACCGACCTGTGCTGCCGGGAGGATGTGGAACGCATCCTCGCATCGGTGCCGGAGCCGGAGGCGCTGACGATTGGGGCCTCCGCCGGCTGAACCCCCGCCTTCCAGCGCCCCATCCGCATTGTCGGCCCGGAAAGGCGGTGCTAGGCCCGCGCCGGTCTGGATCGCAGTGGAGTAACGGGCATGGAGGCAGGCGCGACGGGCGCGAAACCGCAGGTCCTGGCCGGCGTGAAGGTGCTCGATCTCTCCCGCGTCCTCGCTGGCCCGTGGTGCACGCAGATCCTGGCCGATTTCGGCGCGGACGTGATCAAGGTGGAAATGCCGGGCCGGGGCGACGACACGCGCGGCTGGGGACCGCCCTTCCTCGATCCCGCCCCGGACGAGCCGGGGCCGGGCGAGAGCGCTTATTATCTGAGCTGCAACCGCAACAAGCGCTCACTGGCGCTCGACCTTTCGACGCCGGAAGGGGCGGCGATCGTGCGCCGGCTGGCGGCGGAGGCCGACATCCTCGTCGAGAATTTCAAGGTGGGCGGGCTGGCCAGATACGGGCTCGACTATCAGAGCCTGCGGGCGGTCAATCCGCGGCTCGTCTATTGTTCGATCACGGGATTCGGCCAGGACGGCCCCTATGCCGATCAGGCCGGCTATGATTTCGTGGCGCAGGCGATGGGCGGGCTGATGAGCATCACCGGCGAGCCCGATGGCCCGCCCACCAAGGTCGGCGTGGCGATCACCGATATCACCACCGGCATCTATGCCACCGTTTCGATCCTGGTGGCGCTCCGCCACGCGGAAAGCACGGGGCAGGGCCAGCATATCGATTGCTCGCTGCTGGATACCCAGATCAGCATGCTCGCCAACCAGGCGATGTCCTGGCTGGTGGGCGGCGTCGTGCCCGGCCGGCTGGGTAACGCCCATCCGACGATCGTGCCTTATCGCCTGTTCGACGCGGCGGATGGGTCGGTGGTGGTCGCCGTCGGCAATGACGGCCAGTTCCGGTCGCTGTGCGCGGCGCTGGGGCGGCCGGATCTGGGCACGGACGACCGCTTTGCCCGCAACGCCGCGCGGGTCGCCAATCGCGACGTGCTGGAGCCGGTCCTGGAGGGACTGATCGCTACGCGCAGCGCGGCGGAGGTCATCGCCATGCTGAAGGAAAACGGCATACCCGGCGGCCCCGTCAACCGCATCGACCAGATATTCGGCGATCCGTTCGTGGCGGCGCGGGGATCGGTGCACAATTTCGTGCGGGAGGATGGCGTGGCCGTGCCGACGGTGGCCTATCCCGCCAGGCTATCCGAAACGCCGGCCGATTATCGCCGCCGCGCGCCCTATCTGGGCGAGCATAGCAGCGAGATATTGGGGGAATGGCTGGGGATCGGCACATCCGAGCTTGCCGGCCTGAGGGGGGACGGCGTGATCCGGGATCGCCCCGGCCCCGACGGCGAGGTGCCGTAACGCCGGCGACCCGTGGGGGATTTCCCTTCCGCTTCATGAATATGGCGTAGTGCGCCATTCAGCTTCGGCATGTCATGAACGATATGCAAAGGACACCCAAGGGGACGAGATATGCGTAAGTTCATCATTGCCGCCGTGCTGGCCGCCGTTGCCGTGCCGGCAAGCCCGGTCCTGGCCGATCATGGCCGCGACCGTCATCACGGCAAGCATTACAACAACGGCAATCGCGGCAAGAATTATTGGAAGGGCGACCGCTATTATAATAACGGCCGCTATGACGGCCGCCGCCTGAGCCGCAACGACCATGTCTATCGCGGGCGCGACGGGCGCTATTATTGCAAGCGCGACGACGGCACGACTGGCCTGATCATCGGCGCCGCCGCCGGCGCGCTGCTGGGCCGGACAGTGGACACGAGCGGCGATCGCATGCTGGGCACGCTGCTGGGCGGTGCCGGCGGCGCGCTGCTGGGCCGCGAGATCGATCGCGGCGAGGTGCGCTGCAAGTAAGCGCGGGCGCCGGCGGAACGGGGCAGGCCCCGTCCCGCCGGCACGCGGATCATTGCATGGCCTCGCCATCGGCAAGGAATTCGGCCAGCTTCCAACCGCTGGCCGTCTTCGCGAAATAATAGCCATAGCCGGCGCAGAAGATCACATAGCGATCCCCTTCCCGCACTGGCGCCGCGGCGGCGATGCAGGGGCGGAGCGGCGCAGCGAACAGGCTCATCCACAGGCTGCCGAACTCGTCCGCGCCCAGCTCGTGGCTGTCGAAATGGAACGGAAAGGCGACGAGCGGCCTGACGGCTGCCGCATCGCCCCGGCCGACGGCGGCGGCGAACCCTTCCCAGAAGGCGGCAAAATCGGGCGGCAGGTTCGATCCGGCCTTCGCGGGGGGCGCTCGCGGAACGGAAGCCGGGAAGATGGGCCGCGCCCCGGCCGGTGGAGCCGGCGCCAGTTCCAGCCAGGTGATACGCCGTTCGTCATTATACCAATCGTCGCGAAAGAACTTCGCCCGCGCCCACATCCCGTCCGCGATGGCGACGGGCGGGTCGGCCGCGTTGGTGAAGGAGGCATGGCTGGGATAGCCGCCGACGATGAAGGTGAACGGCGTATCGCCGATGTAGAAATATTCGTAGGTCGTCTCCTTATAGCGATCGAAGGTGGTGACGCCCACGCCGCGCGACGAACCGGCGAAGCTCCGTTCGGTCCAGCGGCGATGGCCGTTGATCGGGCCTTCCACGGTCGTCACCTCGCCCGCAATTGCCCGCGCCTGGACGCGATCATGGTCCGCATAGGGCAGGGCGACGGTCAGCAGGCCGAGGAACAGGGCGAAGCCGGCGGCCAGCTTCCACCACAGCCGCCGTTCCGCCGTCTTCCACAGCCATAAGGTGAGCGCGATTCCGGCCAGCGGAAAGGCCAGCATCACCCATTGGTCGAAGGGCATGGCCCCCGCATCATGCACCACCCGCATCCCGGCACCCGATCATTGCCACGCGCCGATATTGCCCGCGAGCGCAAGGCGCCCTCAATGGGCGCAAAGGTGGCAGTGCGGGATCGATCAGCCTTCCGCAGCGCGATGCTATCGCCCGAGCGCCTTGCGGACGGACGGCAGGATGTTGGCCACGATCACGTCCACGCCGCGCGGATTGGGGTGCATGCCGTCCTTCAGCAGCAGGGCCTTGTTGGTGGCCACGCCCTGCAGGAAGAAGGGATAGAGCGGCACCTGATATTTGCGGGCGAGCGCCGGATGGATGGCGTTGAACTCTCGGGCATAGGCCTGCCCCAGATTTGGCGCCGCCTGCATGCCGGCGACCATGGCGGGAATGCGCCGCCGCTTGAGCTCTGCCAGGATCGCATCCAGATTGGCCCGGGTCTGCGCGTTGGGCAGGCCGCGCAGCATGTCGTTGGCTCCGAGCTCGACGATCACGAGGTCGGGCCTGGCCTTGAGCCCTCCCAATACCCAGCCGAGCCGGGCCGTGCCCTGCGCGGTGGTATCGCCCGAGACGCCGGCATTGTGCACGCGCGCCGGGATGCCGCTTCGCCGCAATGCGGCCTCCAGCCGTGGGGCGAAGCCTTCGCCGGGCTTGAGCTGGTAGCCGGCCATCAGGCTGTCCCCGAAGGCGACGACCAACTTGTCCGCCGCCAGCGCGGGGAAGGTTACGAACAATGTCATGAGGGCGGCGGCATGGACAATCAGGCGCCGCACTCCATATGCGTAACAATCGGGCCTCAAGGGGAAACCTTCCTTCGCTATGTCAGCCGCCAATATCGTCATCGAAGCCCGGAATGTCACGCTGGCGCTGGGCAGGGGTGAAGCGCGCGTCGAAATCCTGCGGGGGATCGATCTTTCGATCGCCGAGGGGGAGACGGTCGCGCTGCTCGGCCCATCCGGTTCGGGCAAGTCATCGCTGATGGCCGTGCTTTCCGGGCTGGAGCGCGCGGATGCCGGCCAGGTGCATGTCGCGGGCGCCGATTTCGCGGCGATGGACGAGGATCGGCTGGCCAGGGCCCGGCGCGGGCGGATCGGCATCATCCTGCAGGCTTTCCACCTGCTGCCGACGATGACGGCGCTGGAGAATGTGGCGGTGCCGCTGGAGCTGGCCGGCCAGGCGGATGCGTTCGCCCGTGCGCGCGTGGAGCTGGAGGCGGTGGGCCTCGGCCATCGCACCGGCCATTATCCGGCCCAGCTTTCGGGGGGTGAGCAGCAGCGCGTGGCGATCGCGCGTGCGGTGGCGCCCCGCCCGGCCATCCTGTTCGCCGACGAGCCGACGGGCAATCTCGATGCCCGAACCGGCGCGGCGATCATGGATCTTCTGTTCGGTCGCCAGCGCGAAACGGGGGAGACATTGCTCGTCATCACGCATGATCCCGCGCTTGCCCATCGTTGCGGCCGGGTCATCGAAATGCTGGACGGGCGGATCGTCAGCGACAGCCGGGCGGCATGAAGCTCGCCTGGGCCTTGGCGCTGCGCGATCTGCGCGGCGGGTTTGCCGGGCTGCGGCTGCTGGCCATCTGCCTGTTCCTGGGGGTGATGGCGCTGGCGGGCGTCGGCAGCCTTTCCAGCGCCATCACGTCGGAACTGGCGTTGCAGGGTCAGTCGATCCTGGGCGGCGACGTCCAGATGTCGATCGTTCAGCGCACCGCCGATCCGGGGGAGCGCGCGGCCTTCGCGGCGGCCGGCCGCGTTTCGGAAACCATCCGCATGCGCGCCATGGCCTCGCGTCCCGATGGCGCCCAGGCGGTGCTCGCCGAGCTGAAGGGCGTGGACGGCGCCTATCCGCTCTATGGCGATTTCAGGCTCGCCCCCGGCGCGCTCGGCGCGCGGCCCAGGGGGAAGGAAGTCGCGATCGCCCCGGCGCTGGCCGATCGGCTGGCGGTGAAGCCGGGCGACATGGTCCGCATCGGCGATGCCGAGCTGCGGGTGATCGGCCTGATCGCCGAAGAACCCGATCGGGTCGGCGAAGGCTTCACCTTCGGCCCGGCGGCGCTGGTGGACATGGATGGCCTTGCCGCCACCGGGCTGGTGCAGCCGGGCAGCCTTTATACCAGCCGCTACCGCATCCGCCTGCCCGATGGGCAGGATGCCGCGAATGTCGCGAAGCAGATCGCCGATCGCTTTCCCGGCGCCGGCTGGGAGGTGCAGGATCGCAGCAACGCCGCGCCCGGCACCCGACGTTTCATCGGGCGGCTGGGCCAGTTCCTGATGCTGGTGGGGCTGACGGCGCTTGCGGTGGCGGGCATCGGCGTGGGCAACGGCGTCACCTCCTATCTGGAGGGCAAGCGCAACGCGATCGCGACGCTGAAGGTGCTGGGCGCTTCCTCGCGCACCATATTCCTTTCCTATCTGATCCAGATCGGGCTGGTCGCCGGCGCGGGGATCCTGGCCGGCGTGGTTGCGGGCAGCCTGGTTCCGTCCGCCGTCGTCGCGCTCGCCGGGGATGCCCTGCCGGTGCAGCCGCATTTTGCCATTCACGCGCGGCCCCTGTTGCTGGCCGCGCTCTATGGCCTGCTGATCGCGCTGCTGTTCGTGCTGGCGCCGCTCGCCCGCGCCCGTGCCGTGACCGCCGCGTCCCTGTTCCGTGGCGGGGTGGAGACGGCGAGACGGCCGGCATTTCCCGTCTTAGCGGCGATGGCCATCACGCTTGCGGCGATCGTCGCGCTGGCGGTCGGCACCGCGCGGGAACCGCTGTTCGCGGCGTGGTTCGTTGCCGCCGTCGCGGGGCTGCTGCTGCTGCTCACCCTGATCGGCTGGGCGGTGCGGCGCATCGCCGCGCGCCTGCCGCGCCCGCGCAGGCCGCTGCTGCGGCTGGCGATCGCGAACCTGCACCGGCCGGGCGCGCAGACGGGCCGGCTCGTCGTGGCGCTCGGCCTCGGGCTCACGCTTTTCGCCACGCTCGCGGTGATCGAGACCAATCTTTCCGGCCAGATCGACAGCACCGTGCCGGCCAAGGCGCCGAGCTTCTTCGCGCTCGACATTCCGGTCGACGATATCGATCGGTTCCGCGCGCTGGTGGCCGCCCGCGCGCCGGGGGCGGAGGTCCGCACCGTGCCGTCGCTGCGGGGGCCGGTGGTGTCATTCGGCGGCAAGCGCGTGGCCGATCTCGATACGCTGCCCGAGGGCGCCTGGATCCTGCGCGGCGATCGCGGGCTCACTTATTCCGCCACGCCGCCCGAAGGCAGCCGCGTGGTCGAAGGCCAATGGTGGCCGCCCGATTATTCGGGGCCGCCGCTCGTTTCGCTGGACGTGGAGGCCGCCCGCATCCTGGGCCTGAAGGTCGGGGACGAGATCACCGTGTCGGTGCTGGGCGTCGAGGTGCCCGCGACCATCGCCTCGCTGCGCGAGATCAAGTGGGACACGATGGGCTTCAACTTCGTGCTGGTCTATTCGCCGGGGGTGCTGGAGGGCGCGCCGCACAGCTACATGGCCACCATCGCCATGCCGGAAAAGGGCGAGGCCGCGCTCAACCGCGAGATCACCCGGCAATTCCCGTCCGTGTCGCTCATCCGGGTGAAGGAGGTGATCGGCCAGGTGGCGGACGTGCTGGGCCAGCTTTCCACCGCGGTCCGCTCCGCCGCGTCCGTGGCGCTGGCGGCGGGCATCGCCGTGCTGGTCGGTGCCATCGCCGCTTCGCGCCGGTCGCGCATCTACGATTCGGTGCTGCTCAAGCTGCTGGGCGCAACGCGCCGGCAGGTGCTGGCCGCGCAGGCGATCGAATATGCGATCCTTGCGTCCATCCTCTCCCTGCTGGCCGCATTGTTCGGCGCGTTGGCCGGCTGGTATGTGGTGACGGGCGTGTTCGAGCTCGATTGGGCGCCCGACTGGATGGTGGTGGGCGCGACGCTGGCGATCGGCGGCTTCGGCACGCTGGCGCTGGGCCTGCTGGGATCGCTGCCGGCGCTGGCGGCGCGGCCCGCCCGCGCGCTTCGGGAATTGTGATGCGCCGGGCGGCCGCTCAGGCGTGGGGCGGCAGCCCGATCAGCGATATCTGCCGGCCATAGCCGGGCTCGCCGCGATGGGTGGCGCGGCGGAAGCTGTAGAAACGATCGGGATCGGCATAGGTATCGAGGCCCAGCGCCTCGACCCGGCCGATGCCGGCGGCGGCGATGCGGGCGGTGACATAGGCTTCGATGTCGAACTGATAATGGCGGGCACGCACGCCATCGGTGAAGAAGCGCTCATTTTCGGCATCATCCTCGGCAAAGCGGCGGAGGAAGGCTTCATCGACCTCATAGGATGCGCGCGCGATACAGGGGCCGATCGCCGCGACGATCCGCCCGCGATCGGCGCCGATCGCCTCCATCGCCGCGATCGTCGCATCGGTGACGCCACCGATCGCGCCCTTCCACCCGGCGTGGGCCGCGCCGATTACCCCGGCCTTGCTGTCGGCGAACAGCACCGGCACGCAATCGGCGGTCAATATGCCGAGCAGCAGGCCCGGCCGATCGGTGACGAGCGCGTCCGCATGCGGCCGGGCATCGTCGGGGAAGGGCGCGCCGACCTTTACCGCATCGGCCGAATGGACCTGGTGCAGCGTTACCAGCTGCGCATCCGGCAGCACGGCGGCGACGGCGCGCCTGCGATTTTCGCGGATGGCATCGCGATCGTCGTCCGATCCCAGCCCTACGTTCAGCCCGGCGTGGATGCCCATGGAAACGCCGCCGCGCCGGCCGAGAAAGGCGTGGGGGATATCGCCCAGCGAGGCGGCGCGGATCGGATCGATGGCTTGCGTCATGGCGGGCTTCTTACACCGATGGATACGGTTGGACAGCCCGCGCCATACCGATGAACCGTTAGGCCGGCGGTGCCCCGAATCCGGCCGGTTCCGGCCAGCCGGGGGCGACGAACGCCATCACCTTGAACAGCTCCCCCATCTCGCTCGCGTCGGTGAGGCGGTGCCGGGCGGCCTCGATCTCTTCGGCGCGGGTGGGCGAGCCGCGGGAAAGCGCCGCCGTCCGCGCGCCGATGCCGATCGCTTCCAGCCATGCCCCCTGGCCGACGGGGCCGTGGACGCGCACGCCCTCCGCCTCGCCGGCCTGGCGGATCGCGGAAAAATCGACATGGGCGGTCAGGTCGCGCGTGCCGGGGCGGGCGAACGGATCGGCATAGGCATGGGCGTGGACCGCCTGGAAGGTGTCCCCCGCCGCGCGGCCGGCATAGCCATAGTCGATGATGATCGCGGCGCCGCCCTGCTCGGCGATGCGGCCGGCGACGTCGCGGGCGATGGCGGTGCCCATGGGCGCGCTTTCCAGGATCGAGCCGGCGGGCGCATCCCGCAGGCGATCGGGCACGAGGGCGTCGACGGGCACTTCGCCGGGCACGGGGACGAAGCCGTCCGGGCCGTGCGCCACCATCCGCTCGCGCCAGCCGTTCACGGTGCGGACGAACTGGCGGATGGGAAGCGCGTCGAAGAATTCGTTGGCGACCAGCAGCAGGGGCTTGCCGGCGGGCAGGGTGGAAAGATCGTCATGCCAGGCGGCATTGGCGAAGCGTTCGGCCTGCGCGGCCCGGAGCGCCGGGCTGGTCTCGACGAAATGCACGGCCGGCTGGAGGCCGACGGCGCGCATCGCCCGCGTCGCATCGGCGGCCAGCGTGCCCCGGCCCGGCCCCAGCTCGACATAGCAGGCGGGCTCCTCCCCGGCCTGCTGCCAGAGGTCAGCCAGCCAGAGGCCGATCAACTCCCCGAACATCTGGCTGATTTCGGGCGCGGTGACGAAGTCGCCCGCCGCCCCCAGCGGATCGCGCGACGCGTAATAGGCGCCGTTGGCCTCGGCCATGAACTGGGCGATGGGGATCGGGCCGACCGCCCGGATCAGGCGGGCGAGCCGTTCTTCGCAGCTGGGGCTCGTCATCGGAACCCGCGCCGGCTCAGGCGACGCTCTGGTCGCCTGCCACGGGCTCCACGCGCTGGCGGCGGCCCCTGGCGGTGAGGATCAGGTAGAGGCCGCCCAGGATCATCGGCACCGTCAGCCACTGGCCCATGCTGAGGTGGGTGCGCGCGGCGAATTCCATCAGCTGTGCGTCCGGCTCGCGGAAATATTCCACGCAGAAGCGGCTGAGGCCGTAGCCGAGCAGGAAGGTGCCGACGAGCTTGCCGGGCTGGTAGCGGGCATCCGTCTTCCAGAAGAGGAACCACAGGACGGCGAACAGCAATATCCCTTCCAGCCCCGCCTCGTAGAGCTGGCTGGGATGGCGGGCGACGTCGCCGCCGCGCGGGAAGATCATCGCCCACGGCACGTCGGCCGCCCGGCCCCACAATTCGCCGTTCACGAAATTGGCCAGCCTGCCGAAGAACAGGCCGAACGGCACGCAGCAGGCCACATAATCGTGGATGCGCAGCCAGTTGAGCTGATATTTCCGCGCGAGCAGGATGATGCCCAGCGACACGCCGATCACCCCGCCGTGGAAGGACATGCCGCCTTCCCACAGCTTCAGCACGTCCAGCGGGTGCTGCCATATCTCCGGCTGGTAGAATGTGACATAAGCGAGCCTGCCCCCGATGAGGATGCCGAGCGTGGCATAGAACACCATGTCGTCGGCATGGCGGCGGGCCATCGGTGCGCCCGGCTGGTCGAGCAGCTTGAGCAGATACCACCAGCCGATGAGGATGCCGGCGATATAGGCCAGCGAATACCAGCGGAGCTGGAAGAAACCGAGGTCGAGCGCCACAGGGGAGAGGCCAAGCTGGTCAAACCGCAAGGCTGCCGTAGCGTCAGCGAGGAAGGTCAGGATCAAGGCTTTTCCCCGAGGATTTTGGCCCTCATAAAGGGGGCAACGAGAAACGCAAAGCGTGAGGAGAGAGCGGCCGATGCCTAGTGAGCAGGACGCCCGCATGCAAGCGGTGATGGATGCGGTTACCGGGCCGGGGGGCCTCGTCGAGATCACGCATGACGCGCGCGGCTTCGCGATGGCCGCGAAGCTGCCGGCCACGCTGCCCGATCTCTTCCGCTTCGCCTGCGGCCAATATGGGCCGGAAACCGCGCTCGTCGCCGGCAAGGAACGGCTGACCTACGCCGATCTGGACATGTGGTCCGAACGGCTGGCCCGGTCGCTTGCCGGTGGGCATGGCATCCGCAAGGGCGATCGGGTGGCGATCGCCATGCGCAACGCGCCGGCCTGGATCGTCGCCTATATGGCGGCCGCGAAGGCGGGCGCGATCGTCACGCTGATCAACGGCTGGTGGACGCCGGAGGAACTGGCGCACAGCCTGCAGCTTTCCACCCCCAGCCTCGTCATCGCGGACGGCCCGCGCGCACAGCGGATCGCCGATACCGGCATCGAGGTTCGCGTGGCCGATCTGCTGATCGACCTTCCGATCGCGCAGGCGCTGGCGCCGCTGATCGACGGCGTGGCCGAAGGCGATCTGCCGGCGGTGTCGCCCGAGGACGACGCCACGCTGCTCTTCACCTCGGGCTCCACCGGCCAGTGCAAGGGCGCGGTCTCCACCCATCATGCGGTGACGACCGCCACCTATTGCTTCGTGGCGCTCACTGCCACGCTGTTGGGCGCGTTCTATGGCGGGGATCGCAACAATCTGCCGGGCGCGCCGGCGGCGCTGGTGACGGTGCCGCTGTTCCACGTCACCGGTGAGATACCGGTGTTCGTCGCCAGCATCGTGATCGCGCGCAAGCTGGTGCTGATGCCCAAATGGGATGCGACCGAGGCGCTCAGGCTGATCGAGGCGGAGAAGGTGAGCTATTTCGTCGGCGTGCCGACGATGAGCCTGGAGTTGATGCAGCATCCCGATCGCGGCCGTTACGATCTTTCCACCCTGCTCGACATCGCGGCCGGCGGCGCGCCCCGCCCGGCGGCGCATGTGCCGCGCCTGATGGAGGCCTTCCCGCAGAGCAACCCGATGATGGGCTATGGCCTCACGGAGACGAACGCGGTCGGCTGCACCAACTGCCGGGGCAATTATGCCGCGAAGCCTTCCTCGACCGGTCCGGCGCAGGCGCCCTTCGTCCATGTCGCCATCTATGATGACGATGGCAATGCGCTGCCACCGGGCGAGCGGGGCATGATCGGCATCGCCAGCGCGGCCAACATCCGGGGCTATTGGAACAATCCGGAGGCGACCGCCGCGGCCTTCACGGCGGACGGGCATTTCCTGACGGGCGATGTCGGCTATCTGGACGAGGACGGCTATCTCTTCATCGTCGATCGCGCCAAGGATATCGTGATTCGCGGCGGCGAGAACATCTCCTGCATCGAGGTGGAGGCCGCGCTCTACGCCTATCCCGACGTGGCCGAGGCGAGCGTGTTCGGCCTGCCGGACGAGCGGCTGGGCGAAATCGTCGGCGCGGTGGTGCGGATGCGCCGGGGCGGGGCGGTGGATGCGGTGACCTTGCTGGAATTCCTCGGCGGGCACCTCGCCAGGTTCAAGCTGCCCGCGCATCTCTGGTTCTCGGACGATCCCCTGCCGCGCCTCGGCACCGGCAAGATCGACAAAAGGGCGCTGCGGGAGCGCTTCACCAGGCAGATGGAAGCGGACGCCCGCGCGGCCTGATCGCCCTCAAGCCACTGGCGTTCGCGGCGCGCCCTCCTTATTCAGCCGGGTGATGATGGGATCTCGGGGCCTTCCATGGCGATAAGCCGTCGCAATTTCCTGGTCGGTGGCGGCGCCGGGGCGGGCCTGCTCCTCGCCTGGGGGCTCTGGCCGCGCAGCTATCGCCCCAATCTCGTCGCCAGTCCGGGCGAGGCCATCTTCAACGCCTTCCTGAAGATCGGCGAGGACGGCCATGTCGCCGTGGTGGTGCCGCAGGCGGAGATGGGGCAGGGGGTGTGGACCTCGCTGCCGCAGGTGCTGGCCGATGAACTGGGGGCGGACTGGCGGACCATCGCGGTCGAACCCGCGCCGATCAGCCCGCTCTACGCCAATGATTTCCTGATCGGCGAGGCCGCCCAGGGCATGCTGCCCGATCTGCTGAAGGGCGTGGGCGGCTGGGCCGCGCGGCAATATGCCATCCGGTCCGCGCTGATGGTGACGGGGGGATCAAGCTCGATCCGGGGGTTCGAAACCCGCTTCCGCGAGGCCGGCGCCGTTGCCCGCGCCCTGCTCTGCACGGCGGCGGCAAAGCGCTGGGATGCCGATTGGCGGGCCTGTGATACGGCGGTCGGCTTCGTCACGCGCGGCGAGGATCGCCTGCGCTTCGGCGAGCTTGCGGCGGAGGCGGCGTCGCTCGACGCGCCGGGCGGCGTCGCCCTGCGCGCGCCGGGGGCGGGTGGGCTTTCCGGCCGTTCGGTGCCGCGCATCGACTTGCCGTCCAAGGTGGACGGATCGGCCCGCTATGCCGGCGACGTGCGCCTGCCGGATATGGTGTTCGCGGCGGTCCGCCACGGCCCGCACGGCGCCACCCGGCTGACGGGCGTGGACAAGGCGGCGGCGGAGAAGGTGCCGGGGGTCATCGCGGTTGTCCAGAATCCGGGCTGGGCCGGGGCCGTCGCCACCAATGGCTGGGCGGCCGAGCGCGCGCTGGATGCGATGCGCCCTCGCTTCACCACTGACGGCCCTTTCCCGGACAGTGACTCGATCGATCAGGCGCTCAATGCCGCGCTCGACGGGGGCGAGGCCACGCGGTTCGTCGCCGTCGGCGATGTCGACGCGGCCTTTGTCGGCAAGCAGGGGCTGAAGGTCGATTATTCGGTGCCGCTCGCCGTCCACGCGGCGATGGAACCGCTGGCCGCGACCGCGCGGCTGATCGGGGACCGGATGGAGGTGTGGATGCCCACGCAGGCGCCCGGCCTCGCCCGCGCCGCCGTCGCCCGCGCGCTCGACATGAGCGAGGGGCAGGTGACGATCTATCCCATGCTGGTCGGCGGCGGCTTTGGCCGGAAGATCGAGAATGATGCCGCCGTCCAGGCCGCGATCATCGCGCGGGAGGTTCGGCGCCCCGTCCAGCTCACCTGGTCGCGTCGCGACGACATCCAGCAGGATCGCTTCCGCCCCGCCGCCCGCGCACGGATGGCGGCGGCCCTGGGCGAGCGGGGTGAGGTGGTCGGCTGGCAGGCGCGCATCGCGGCCCCCGCCGCCATGGCCTCCATGCAATCGCGGCTGATGGCCGGCGGCGGCGATCCGGGCGCGAAGGCGGAGCTGTCCGCCGTGGAAGGGGCGTTGCCGCCTTATGCCATTCCGGCGATCGCGATCGATCACCTGCCGGTCGATATCGGGATACCCACCGGTATCTGGCGATCGGTGGCGAACAGCTACACCGCCTTCTTCACCGAATGCTTCATCGATGAGCTTGCCCGATCGGCGGGGATCGAGCCGCTATCGTTCCGCATGCAGATGCTGGGCGGCAATCCCCGCCTCGCCCATTGCCTGACGACGGTGACGGCTATGGGCGGGTGGGATGGCGGCATGCCCGGCGGCAATCAGGGGCTGGCATGCCATTCCAGCTTCGGCAGCCATGTGGCGATGCTGGTGGAGGCGCATGTCGGCGAGGATCAGCGCATCGTCGTCGATCGCGTGGCGGCGGCGGTGGATTGCGGGCGGATCATCCACCCCGATATCGTTCTCCAGCAGATCGAAGGCGGGATCGTCTGGGGGCTGGCGGCTGCCTTCGGCGCGACGACGGGCTTCGCCCGCGGCATGGCGGAGGCGCGCAATTTCGACGCGCTGAACCTGCCGCTGCTGGCCGGCACGCCCGATATCCGCGTGGAGCTGATCCCAAGCAAGGAGGCGCCCGGCGGCGTGGGCGAGATCGCGGTGCCGCCGGTGGCGCCCGCCGTGGCCAATGCGATCTTCGCCGCAACGGGGCAGCGCCTGCGCTCGCTGCCGCTGGCCATCGGCGGCCAGTGAACCCGCCCGCCGATCATCCCGCCGTGCCCCAGCGGCGCATCGGCGTGCTGCTGGTCAACCTCGGCACGCCGGACGCGCCGGATGCGTCCTCGGTCCGGCGCTATCTCCGGGATTTCCTCTCCGATCCGCGCGTGGTCGAAATCCCCCGGTTGATCTGGCAGCCGATATTGCACGGCCTGATCCTGCCGACGCGGCCGAAGAAATCGGCCCATGCCTACGCCCAGGTCTGGCGGCCGGATGGTTCCCCGCTCGCGGCCATCACGCGGGCGCAGGCGGCGGCGCTGGCGGGCGCCTTCGGGCCGGACGTCATCGTCGATCATGCCATGCGCTATGGGCGCCCCGCGATCGGCGATCGCATCCGCGCGCTGGTTGCGGCCGGGTGCGACCGCATCCTGCTCGCCCCGCTCTATCCGCAATATAGCGCGGCGACGACGGCGACCGCCAATGACCGCGCCTTCGCCACCCTGGCGGCGATGCGGTTCCAGCCCGCCATACGGACGCTGCCGCCCTATTTCGATCATCCGGATCATATCGCCGCGCTGAAGGCCGGTATCGAAGGGGCGCTGGCGGCGCTGGATTTCGTGCCCGAGGCGATCGTCGCCAGCTTTCACGGCATGCCCGAACGCACGCTCCGCCTCGGCGATCCCTATCATTGCCAGTGCCAAAAGACGGCGCGGCTGTTGGGGGAGGCGCTGGGACGCGAGCTCATCGTCACCTTCCAGTCCCGTTTCGGCCGGGCGAAATGGCTGGAGCCGTCCACCGACGTGACGCTCGCGGCGCTACCGGGCCGGGGCATCCGCAAGGTGGCGATCGTGGCGCCGGGCTTCGCGGCCGATTGCCTCGAAACGCTGGAAGAACTGGCGATCAGGGGGCGCGACGGCTTCCTCGCGGCGGGCGGGGAGAAGTTCGCTTATCTTCCCTGCCTCAACGATAGTGGCGCCGGCATCGAAATGTTGAAAAAACTCCTGGGTGCCGAGCTTGAAGGCTGGCGGGCGGGCCTCTAGACTTTCGCGAAATTGCCGTGGGAGTACGCAAATGGCCAGAATTGCGATCGTGACGGGTGGAACGCGTGGGATCGGGGAGGCCATCAGCCTCGCCCTCCAGGCCAAGGGCGTCACGGTTGCGGCCAACTATGCCGGCAACAGCGAACGGGCCCGCGCCTTCACCGATCGCACCGGCATCCCCGCCTATCAGTGGGACGTCGCCGATCATGAGGCGTGCCTTGCCGGCGTGCGGCAGGTGGAGGCCGATCTCGGCCCGATCGACATCGTCGTCAACAATGCCGGCATCACCCGCGACGGCACCCTGCTGAAGATGGACTGGCAGGCGTGGGACGAGGTGATCCGCACCAATCTGGGCGGCTGCTTCAACATGGCCAAGGCCACCTTCGCCGGGATGCGGGATCGCGGCTGGGGCCGGATCGTCAATATCGGCTCGATCAACGGCCAGGCCGGGCAATATGGCCAGGTGAATTATGCGGCCGCCAAGTCCGGCATCCACGGCTTCACCAAGGCGCTGGCGCAGGAAGGCGCGAAATTCGGCGTCACCGTGAACGCGATCGCGCCGGGCTATATCGATACCGACATGGTGGCCGCGGTGCCGCAGGAAGTGCTGGCCAAGATCGTGGCCAAGGTGCCGGTGGGCCGGCTCGGCCATGCGGAGGAGATCGCCCGCGGCGTCACCTTCCTTGCCAGCGAGGATGCGGGCTTCATCACCGGCTCCACCCTGTCGATCAACGGCGGGCAGCACATGTATTGACGGCACCGGCCCTTTTCCCCGCGGCCATCCGCGCCGGACGGCCCTGATGCCGGGGCCGGTCAAGCGTTCGGTGATGATCGCGGGGCATTCCACCTCGATCAGTCTAGAACCACCTTTCTGGGATGCCCTCGTCGCGGCCGCGCGGGCGGAGGATATCCCTCTCAACGCCCTGGTCGCGCAGATCGATGCGGATCGGGTGCTCGATCCCGATCCTCCAAACCTCGCCAGCGCCATCCGCGTCTGGCTGTTTGAACGCGCCTGTCGATCTCAATAATCGACGTTGACAATATTGAGAATGACTAGCAATAGCCTCCCCCGATAAGTTCGGGCCGCGCAGATGCGGCGCAAAAGGGGAGCCATCCATGGCCAGTTCGGATTTCCGCAGTTCCGTAGCCACGCCTGCCTTCATCGCCCTCGGCTGCGTGGGCTTCATCGCCTCCGCGCCCGCCATGGCGCAGTCCGGCGGCACGGCCGAGGGCGGCAAGCTCGGCGGCGTCACCGTCGAGGCAGAGGCGATCGAGGAAGGCATCAAGGTCGATCGCGTGGAATCGCCGAAGGCGACGGCGCCGCTGCTGGATACGCCGCAGACGATCACGGTGGTTTCGGCCGAAACCCTGCGCCAGCAGAACCTCCTTACGCTGCGCGATGCGCTTTCCACCTTGCCGGGCATCACTTTCGGTGCGGGCGAAGGCGGCGGTGGCTTCGGCGATAGCATCAACCTGCGCGGTTATTCGGCAAACAACGATATTCTCTATGACGGCGTGCGTGACAGCGCGCAGTATAGCCGCACCGAGACGTTCAATATCCAGCAGATCGAAGTCTATAATGGCGCGAACAGCGTGTTCAACGGCTCGGGTTCGATCGGCGGATCGATAAACCTCGTGCAGAAGACGCCGCAGGCGGGCGATCTCACCACCGTTTCGGCCGGTATCGGCACCGACAATTATTATCGCGCCACGGTGGACAGCAATGTCCGCGTGAGCGATCTGGTCGCCGTCCGTCTCAACGCGGTTATCCACGAGAATGACTATCCGGGTCGCGACGTCGAAAAGAACAAGCGCTGGGGCATCGCGCCTTCTGTCAAGATCGGTGCTGAAGGACCGACGAGCCTGACGCTTTCCTACCTCTATCAGCGCGACAACAATATCCCCGTCTATGGCGTGCCTTATTACCGGAACGCCGTGAACGATGGCCCGCTGGACGGCATCAAGGACAGCAGCTATTTCGGCATCCGCAATCTGGACGATCAGGATATCTACCTGAACCAGGCGACAATGCGCTTCGATCATGCCTTCAGCGACAAGGTATCGATCCGCAATCTGACCCGCTGGCAGCGCGTGGAGCAGAATACAGTCACCTCCGCGCCGCAAGGCACTTGGTGCCTTGCCGATGGCACGCTTCCTACCGGCCTGCCCTGCACCGGAGCCACGAATCAGCCGGGTTTCTTTTATCCAAGCGGGCCGCGCGGTTTCGTGCGTGATCAGGAAAATGAACTCTATTACAATCAGACCGACCTCAAGGCGGATTTCCTGACCGGTCCGCTGCACCACAGCTTCGTGATAGGCGTTGCCTATACTAGAGAAGATTATCACATGGACACGGGCCAGTTGCTGCGCGATGCGGCTGGTAACACCATCCCGCAGCCACCCATCAGCATCACTAATCCGAACACGGTGTATACCGGACCGGTCAATTATATCCGTTCCAGCCAGGCTTATGGTTCGACCACCAACAAGGCGATCTACGCCTTTGACACGATCGCGCTGGTGTCCCAGGTCGAGTTGAACCTGGGTGCGCGTTACGAGAACAACAAGGCGCGCTTCCGCACCGATACCTATAACACCACAGTTGGCCCCAATCTGGGTGCTTATACCCGTGGCGCCAATCAGGTGAGCGACGAGAATCTTTTCTCATGGCGTGCTGGCCTTACCTACAAGCCTACCGAGTGGGCGAGCCTCTATGTCGCCTACGGCAATTCGCGCACGCCGCGCTCGGCCTCGGTGCGTGCGGGCTGCGGCACGGTGATCGGTCTGCCTACCGGCGGCACCGCTGACCCCTGTGATGTGGCGCCGGAAAAGGCGTTCAACTACGAAATCGGCGCCAAGGCGGAATTGTTCGACCGCCAGCTGCTACTGACGGCGGCTCTGTTCCGTAACGATCGCACCAACTACAGCGTCAACACCAACGATCCCATCGCGCCGACGCTGCCGGTGCAGGACGGGCATAGCCGCGTGGATGGCATCGCCTTGGGTGCGTCGGGGAACATCACCCGAGAATGGGCCGTGTTCGCCAACTACACCTATCTCGATGGCGAGGTGCGGCAGAGCGTGTCGGATTACTGTCTGGAGCATCCCGGGCCGATTGTCGGCACGCCCAACACAAATCCCTGCGGCAACAATGCGGCTGTTCTTGATCCGCAGCGTGGCCAGCGGCTCACGAACACGCCGCGCCACTCGGGGAGCCTCTTCACCACCTACATGCTGCCTTTCGGCCTGCAGGTTGGTTACGGCTTCACCTATCAGGGCAGCTTCGCATTCAACAATAGCGCGCTCGTGACGCCGCTGGTGGCGGGCAGCACGGCGCTGACGCCCGTGTTCAAGAGCAAGAGCTACCTCGTTCACCGCGCCTTCTTTGGCTACGAAGTGATGGAAGGTATGCAATTGCAGCTCAACATCCAGAACTTCACCGACAAGCGTTACTTCACGGGTATCCGCAACAATGGCTGGGCGACGCCGGGCGAAGGCCGCTCCGCACGCTTCACGATCAACTACAGCTTCTGATCGGTCACCCGCCCGGCAAGTCCGGGCGGGCCATCAGTCCAGCATTTCGGCGAGGGCAGGGGAGAAGGCTTCCCGGCCCTCGTTGCTTATGAAGCGTGCTGCCAGCCGCTTTTGCGTGGCCAGCGCCATGCCGGCTTCGATCCCCAGCACGGTGAGTGCCGTGGCCCAGGCGTCGGCGTCCATGCAACGGGTGTGGACTACCGATACGGCCGCGACGCCGTTTTCCACCGGCCGGCCGGTGCGGGGATCGAGGCTGTGGGCGTAGCGCCGGCCACCATGATCGAAGAAGCGGCGATAATCGCCGCTCGTCGCCACGGCGAGGCCGTGGAGCGCGATCCGCGCTGGCGGCACGGGGGCTTCCGGCGGCGTCTCCAGATCGACCCACCAGGGCTGGCCGTCGGGCATCACGCCTTCGCCGACCAGCTCGCCGCCCACTTCGACCAGGAAGTGGCGATAGCCGGCCTGGCGCAGGGCATCGGCGAGCATGTCGACGGCATAGCCCTTGGCGATGCCCGAAAAATCGAGCGCGAGGTCGCCCGGCTGGCATGCCCGCCGGCCATGGATGTCGATCGCCATCCGCCGATATCCCGATGCCGCCAGAGCCGCGGCGACGTCGCCATCCGAAGGCGGGGCGAGGCTGGCGGGGGCGGGGCCGAAGCCCCAGAGATCGACCAGCCGGCCCATCGTCGGATCGAAGGCGCCGTCGCTTTCGGCTGCGATGTCGATCGCGCGGCGGAGCACGGTGAAGAAATCGGCCGGCAGGGCCTGCCATGCGCCGGCGGGAAGCCGGTTGAAGCGGCAGAGGTCGCTCGTCGGCTCCCAATGGCTCATTTCCGCGACGATCCGGTCGAGCAGGGCTTGCAGGGCCGGTCCGGCATCCGGCAGCGCAGCCCGCGCCGCGATCCGCGCCGACCAGCTCGTCCCCATCGTCCGGCCGCCCAGGGCGATCACCCGGCCGTCGGCGATCCGGGTGGCGATCGCGGATGGAGAAAGCAGGTGGGGGATCAGGATGTGCGGATCGGCCATCCGCTCTCGTTAGGCCGGTTCCATTCTCCTGCAAGCGGGAACGGGCACCGGAAAGGCCGTTCCGGTCGCGGGTAAATTTCCCGATGCCCCTAAAGCTCGGGTCCATCCGGTCGTTCTTGCGAATGGATCAGCGGGGAATGGCCAGTGACGTCGATTGCTTCAACCTTGGGCGTGGGATCGGGGATCGATACGGCGACGCTCGTCGAGCAGCTCGCGGCGGCATCGAAGAAACCCAAGGAGGATCTGATCGCCAAGCGGGAGGAGGCGAACAGCGCCAAGATTTCCGCGCTCGGCAACATCTCCTCGGCGATCGACTCCTTCGCCTCCGCTCTCTCCTCGCTGATTTCCGGCGGCTCGCTTTTCACCCAGGCGACGTCGTCCGACACCGGCGTCGTCGCCAGCGCACTGGCGGGTTCCCGGATCGGCAATCTTTCCGTGCAGATGGAGGTCCGCCAGCTTGCCGCCGCGCAGTCCATCGCCTCGGGCAGCTATGCCGGCGCGACCTCGCCGATCGGGCAGGGGCAGATGACGCTCACCACCGCGAAGGGCAGCTTCGCCATTACTGTCGATGCCGCCAACGATTCGCTGGCGGGGCTCGCCCGCGCCATCAACGCGGCCGGCGCGGGCGTGACGGCCAGCGTGATCCAGGACACGACCGGATCCCGCCTCGTCATCAAGGGGGCGACCGGCGCCGCGCAGGCCTTCAGCCTTTCGGTCGATCCGAGCGCGGATGCCGGCCTGCAGGCCTTCGCCTTCGATCCGGCCAGCTATGATGCCGGCAACCCATCCGGCATGAGCCTCGCCCAGGCGGCCCAGGATGCGATCGTGCGGGTGGATGGCGTGGAGGTCACGCGCACGTCGAACAGCTTTTCCGATCTGGTGCCCGGCGTGAAGATCGATCTCAGGAAGGCGGCCGCCGGCACCGTCATCACCATCGGCTCGTCGCGGCCGACCGCTGCGATCTCGCAGGCGGTGAGCGATTTCGTCGCGGCCTATAACGAGCTTAAGTCGATGCTGGACGCGGCGACGGCGGCGGGCGCCGGCGCGCTGCGCGGCGATGTCGGCCTGCGGGAAATGCAGCGCCAGCTCGCCAAGCTGCCCACGACCGTGCTGTCGAGCGCGGGCGGCCCGGCGACGCTCGCCGAAATCGGCGTCCGCACCCAGCGGGACGGGACCCTGGCCGTCGACGGCGCGCGCCTGTCCTCGATCCTCGCGTCCGATCCCGATGGCGTCGAGGCCTTGTTCAACCCCGGCCAGACGGCGTCCAGCCCCCTGATCCGGATCGTCAGCCCCTATGGAGCGGTGAAGCCCGGCACCTATACGGTGAGCGATCTCGTGGCCGGAGATCCGGCTTCGGGCAAGATCGAAGGATTCCTGGGCGTCGTATCGGGCAGCCAGTTGGGTTCCTCGATCGCGGCCAAGTCCAAGGGGCTCGTGATCGAACCGCTCGGCAACCTTGCCGAAGGCACGATCACGGTCGATCTCGGCCTGGGCGGCGCCTTGCAGGCGATCCGCGATGCGCTGCGCGCGTCCGGCGGGCCGCTGGCGACCACGCAGGCCCGGCTGGCGACCGAGAGCAAGACGATCGCCAAGGATCGGGAGAAGATGGAGACGCGCGAGAGCGCCTATCACGACCAGCTCGTCCGCCAGTTCACCGCGATGGACAGCCGTGTCGCGGCGTTCAAGGCGACGCAGAGCTACCTCGACCAGCAGATCAAGATGTGGACCAGCGGCAACAACTGATCCGCCGCCGGTTCCATGGTTCAATTCGTTTCGGAACATCGCGCGGCCCCGCCCGCCGCGACAGGAGAGTGATGCATGTTCGGTTCCGCCGCCCGCGCCCGCTATGCCCCCGCCGGTGCCCGCTATCAGAGCGTCGATATCGCGACGCGGATCGAGGGCGCGGGGCCGCATCGGTTGGTTTCGATCCTGTATGAGGAACTGTTGACCCGGATGGCCCTGCTCAAATCGGGGCTGGTCAACGGGGATCATGCGCGCCGATCCGATGCGCAGGCGCGGTCGCTGGCGATCCTCGCCGCGCTGGAGAACGGGCTGGACCATGACAAGGGCGGCGATGTCGCACCGCTGCTGGCTTCCGTCTATGCCGAGGCCAGCCGGCTCATCCTGCGGGCGGTGAACGACAATGACGCCGCCCCGCTCGATACCGCGCGCTCGATCATCGCCGACATCGCCGAGGCGTGGGACCGGATTCGCTGATCGATCCGCGTCCCTTCCGCCCAAGCTGGCGCCTTGGCGATTCTGGTCGTTTGGGGCGGCATCGGCTACTCCGCCTGCCATAGGACAGGATAGAGAGGGCCGGCCGCCATGCGTTTCCACCACGCCGAATCGATGACGCCGTTCGAAAATCTGGTGCCGCTGGCCCAGGATGCCGAAGCGCACGGCTATGCCGGCTACATGATCCCGGACAGCCTGATCTACCCGCAGGAAACCGACAGCAAATATACCTACACGGCGGACGGCGGGCGCGAGTTCCTGGAGAACAAGCCCTTCGTCGAAAGCTTCATCCTGGCGACGGCGCTGGGGGCATCGACCACGAAGCTGGAACTCACCACCAATGTCGTGAAGCTGCCGGTGCGGCCGCCGGTATATTCGGCGAAGCTCGCCGCATCCGTCGCGGCGATCACCGGCAACCGCTTCAACTTCGGCGTCGGCCTTTCCGTCTGGGAGGAGGATTATGCCGTGATGGGCGTGGATTTCGCCAAGCGCGGCAAGCGGTTCGACGAGTGCATCGAGATCGTCCGCGGCCTCACCAACGGGGGCTATTTCGGCTTCCAGGGCGAATTCTACGATTTCGCGCCGGTGAAGCTCAATCCCGTGCCGACCAGGCCGCTGCCGATCCTGATCGGCGGCCATTCCGACGCGGCGCTGAAGCGGGCGGCCAGGCATGACGGCTGGCTGTGCGCCGGCGGCAGCTATGAACAGACCCTGCCGCTGCTGGACAAGCTGGCCGCCTATCGGGCCGAGCTGGGCACGGCGGGGCGGCCCTACCGCATCTTCACCACGGCGATGGGCGGGATGCTGGGCCTGGACGACGTCCGCAAGCTCGAGGATGCGGGCGTCACCGACATCGCCGTCGCCTTCCGCAACCTTTATGCCGTGGAGGAGGACCGCCAGCCGCTCGACGAGAAGAAGGCTGATCTGCGCCGCTTCGCCGACGAGGTGATCGCCAAGGCGGGCTGAGCGGGCGCGGCCTCTCCCCCTCGACTTCCCATCCTTCCGGCGGCAGAGAAGGGCCGTTGAGGGGAGAGGGCCGCACCCATGATCGTCGTCGAAAGCCAGCCGGAGGAAGCGGTGCCGCGCCGGCGGAGACTGGCCGGCCAGCTTTATTTCCAGGTGCTGGCGGCGATCCTCGCGGGCAGCGTCATCGGCCATTTCTGGCCGGAGGTCGGCGCGTCGCTGAAGCCGCTGGGCGATGCCTTCATCAAGCTGGTGAAGATGGTGATCGCGCCGGTCATCTTCCTGACCATCGTCACCGGCATCGCGGGGATGAAGGAGCTGGGCGTGGTGGGCCGCGTCGCGCTCAAGGCCTTCATCTACTTCCTCACTTTCTCCACCTTCGCGCTGATCGTGGGGCTGATCGTCGCCAATGTCGTCCAGCCCGGCGAGGGGATGAACATCGACCCGGCGACGCTCGACAGCGGGACGGTGGCCACCTACACGCGGGCCGCGCACGACCAGTCGCTCGTCGCCTTCCTGATGCACATCATCCCGGACACCTTCCTCGGCGCGCTGAGCGGGGGCGAGATATTGCAGGTGCTGTTCGTCGCCATCCTGTTCGGCGTGTCGCTGACCATGCTGGGCGGCCGCGCCCAGCCGGTGGTGGACCTGCTGGAGACGGTGGCGCAGGCGGTGTTCAAGCTGGTCGGCATATTGATGCGGGCGGCGCCGATCGGCGCGTTCGGGGCGATGGCCTTCACCATCGGCAAATACGGGCTGGCGAGCCTGGCCAACCTGATCGCATTGGTGGCGACATTCTACCTCACCTCCGCCTTGTTCGTGCTGGTCGTGCTGGGGCTGGTGGCCCGATATAACGGCTTTTCCATCCTCCGGCTGATCGCCTATCTGCGGGCCGAGCTGCTGCTGGTGCTGGGCACCTCCTCCTCCGAAGCGGCGCTGCCGGCGCTGATCCAGAAGATGGAGATCGCCGGCTGCCCCAAGGCGGTGGTCGGCCTGGTGGTGCCGACCGGATATTCGTTCAACCTGGACGGCACCAACATCTACATGACGCTGGCCGCCCTGTTCATCGCCCAGGCCACCGGCATCCACCTTTCGCTGGGGGACCAGCTGCTGCTGCTGGCGGTGGCGATGCTTTCGTCCAAGGGCGCGGCCGGGGTGACGGGCGCGGGCTTCATCACGCTGGCGGCCACCCTTTCCGTGCTGCCGGCGGTGCCGGTGGCGGGGATGGCGCTGATCCTGGGGGTGGACCGGTTCATGAGCGAATGCCGCAGCCTGACCAACTTCATCGGCAATGCGGTGGCCACCATCGTCGTTTCCCGCTGGGAGGGCGGGCTGGACAAGCCGGCGCTGGACGCCGCCCTGCGCGGCGACCCCCGCGAGGATTAACCCGCCGCCGCCCATTCGGCCACGGCGAGATCGCGTTCGGCCTGGGCGAGGTGGAGCCGTTCCACCATCCGCCCTTCCACCCGGATCGCGCCTTTCGCGGCATTGGCCGGATCGGCGAAGGCGGCGACGATGGCGCGCGCCCAGGCCACGGCATCGGCATCGGGGGTGAAGGCGGCGTTGCACGCGGCGATCTGGCGCGGGTGGATCAGGGTCTTGCCGTCGAAGCCGAATTCCACCGCCTGCGCGCATTGTTCGGCAAAGCCGGCATCGTCGTCGATCGCGTTGAACACGCCATCCAGCACGACCAGCCCGTGCGCCCGCGCGGCGGCGACGGCCATGCCCAGCATCCCCTGGAAGGGCGCGCGTAGCGTGCCGGGCCGCGCCCCCATTTCCTTGGCGAGATCGTTGGTGCCGAGCACGAAGCCGCCGCCGGGACCGGCATCGGCCAGGGCGACGGCAATCTCCTCCAGCCGGAAGATCGAGCGCGCGGTTTCGATCATCACCCAGAGCGGGGCAGCGCCGGCGAGCGCGGCGGCATGGCGGGCGACGGCCGCGCCATCATCCACCTTGGGGACGAGCACGGCATCGGGGCGGGCGGCGGCGAGCGCCGCGAGATCATCGAACCCCCAGGGCGTATCGATGCCGTTGGCGCGGACCACCAGTTCCCGCCGGCCGAAGCCGCCGGCCGCAACCGCCGCCACGGCGGCGGCGCGCGCATCCGCCTTCACATCGGGCGCCACCGCATCCTCGAGATCGAGGATCACGACATCGCAATCGAGCGCGCGCGCCTTTTCCACCGCCCGGGGGTTGGACGCCGGCATGTAGAGCGCGCTGCGGCGGGGACGGACGGCCATGGATCCTCCTGATCGGTGCGGTTGTGCTTGCCCGTGGGCTGTAGGGCGAATCGGGGTGGCTTGGAACCGCCGGCGGCGACGGCGCGGTTCAGAGCGCGCGGACGGCGGCGGGCGGGCGATCGCGCGGCGGGGCCTGTGCGCCGGGCGGTGGCTGGTCGGGCAGTGGCTTGCCGGATGGGGCCGGGCCGGGGTCCGTGGGGCCGGAAGCGACGGGACCGGTGCCTGTGGGGCCGGCCGGAGCAAGCGGGGCCGCGGCCGGGCGCGCCGCTGGCGGCCCGGCGTTGAAATCGGGGAACATGGCGCGGTTATTCTCCAGCCCCAACGGGTCCGGCCCCTTGCCCCGGCGCCACGCCTCGTCCGCGTCATAGAGGCCGAGCAGGCGATTGAGCCGGTTCACCGCCGCATCATGCTGCGCGCATTGCCGGCGGAAATGCGCATCCTCCGCATCGCCTTCGGGGTCGTCGGGTTCCTCCTCCTCCTCCTCCTCCTCCTCCTCCTCCTCCTCGGGCTGGCCGGAGGGCACGAAGCCGAACCAGCGATCGCGATCGGGCGCGTCGGCGGCGATGCGGCCATCGACGAAATATCGGTGGCGGGCCTCCACCACGGCGCGTTCGGCGCGGGAGAGGGCGCGGCAATAATCCGGGTCGCCATATTCGCCGTCCTCCGGCCCGCGAAAGCCGGGCGGGGGCGGGAAGCGGGTGAACCAGCTTTCCTCCTCCGCATCCCACCAGACGGGTTCGTCCTCCGTCGCCAGGCCGGCGTCCGCGCCATCGCGAAGTTGAGGAAGTTGAGGATTGCCATCGGTGCCCTCCGGGCCGGCATCGGGCGCCGCGACGCGGATCAGGCCGGCGGCCTCGGCCCGCGCCCACTGGTCCGCCGTCCAGCCCGCCCGGCCGTCCATGTCGAGATCGGAGATATCGACATCGCCCGCCAGCGCGCCGCCGCCCCGCAGCCAGCGATCGGCGCGGGCCAGCGCCACCACGGGGGCGAGATCATGGCCGGCGCCGCCTTCCTCCCCGCCATCGGCGACGCGCAGGCCCAGGAACAGGCCGGCGCGGGCAGGCGAGCAATCGCGGCCGACCAGATCGAGGAACGCCTCCCATTCCTGCGCGATCAGCCGCGCGGCTTGGTGCGTGCCCTCTGCCACGCGGGCATCGGCCAGCCGATCCATGCGGGTGAGCATCGCGGTGGCGAGGCGATTGTCGAACCGATGCCGCTCGATCACGTCGCCATTGGCCTGACGTGCTCCCCTTTTCTCCTCCACTCATAAGTAGAGTCCGGGGTTGCCAGGGTGCCCTGGCGGGTTGGGTTGTGCAACCCGCCCGGCAGCATTGGCGGGCGTCAGCCCGCCTATCCCGCTATGCGGCCGCACGTAGTTGTAGTCGTCGCGCCATGCCCGCAGCACCGACCGCGCATGGCTGAGGGACGCGAACAGCGTCTCGTTCAGGCATTCGTCGCGCAAGCGACCATTAAAGCTCTCGACGTAGCCGTTCTGCTGCGGCTTGCCCGGCGCGATATAGTGCCACTCGATCCCCCGGTCCTGCGCCCAACGCAGGATCGCGAGGCTGGTCAGTTCCGTGCCGTTGTCGCTCACGATCATCAGCGGCTTGCCGCGAACCGCGATGATCGCATCGAGCTCGCGCGCCACACGAGCACCCGACAGCGACGTATCGACCACCAGCGCGAGGTTCTCCCGCGTGAAGTCGTCCACCACCGCAAGGATACGGATACGCCGGCTGCACACCAGCGTGTCGCTCACGAAGTCCAGGCTCCAACGCTGGTTCGGACCTTGCGGTAACGTCATCGGTGCTCGCGTGCCCATCGCTCGCTTGCGGCCCCGCCGGCGCCGCACACGCAAGTTCTCCTCGCGATATAGCCGCAGCAGCTTCTTGTGGTTCATCACGATGCCCTCGCGGGCCAGCATGGTCCCCAGCCGCCGGTAGCCGAACCGGCGACGTTCAAGCGCGATCTCGCGAAGACGCGACCGCAGGTCGCCATCATCACCACGCCGATGCGCATAGCGCATCGACGATCGATCCACGCCAAGGATGGCACAGGCCCGACGCTCGCTGATGCCGAAGGCCTGCCGAACATCCTCGACAGCCCTTCGACGAGCGGCAGGCCCGAGGCGCTGCACGGCACCTACCGGCTGCGCAAGGCGCTGGGTGAGGGGCTTTGGGCGGAGATGCTTCCCGGGCAGCTTGATGGCGACACGTCCATGCCGCCATACGTCGCCTTCCACTTGTAGAATGTCGCACTGCTCACGCCGTGCTTGCGGCACACATCCCCCGTCTTCGAACCGGCCTCCTGCTCCCGCAAGATCCCGATAATCTGCTCCTCGGTGAACCTGCTGCGCTTCATCGTCGTCCTCCTTCATGAAGGACTCTAGCTCAGACTGGCGGAGTTTCAGGGGACGCGTGACGGTTTCGACCTGCCCGTCGATCGCGCGGGAGAGGAGGATATCGGCCAGCTTCTCCCGCGCCTGCAACGCCGCCGCCTGCCAGCCGAGCGCAAAGGCCGCCCCGTTCGCGCGGCGGCGGAAGGCGTAGGCCGGCACGTCAGCCGAGGCGACGGAAAGCCCGACGATCCGGCACGCGGCCTCCACCGTATGGCCTTCGGCCACCGCCTCGAGAAAGGCGCGCTGGCGTTCGGGCGTCCAGCCGTCGCGGCGGGGAAGGGCGGTTGCGGGGGCGGCCGGGGAGGCGGCCGGCGCGGAGGGGATGGCGAGGTCGGTCATGCCGACAAGATAACCTATATGGTTATATGTAGGACAGGGCATCCCCTCCAGCCGTCATCCCGGCACAGGCTGGGATCGCCTGCTTTTGGCGAAACATCGAGGAAAGCGATCCCAGCCTGCGCTGGGATGACAAGGAAAATTGGGTCAGACTGCGATCATGCCCGAAGCCGCCCCCACGCCCATCACCGGAAGCTGCCACTGCGGCGCGGTGACGCTCACCGTGCCCCACGCCCCTGAATGGGTGAATAGCTGCAACTGCTCGCTGTGCCGCAGGACGGGCGCGCTGATGGCCTATTATCCCGATGGCGCGGTGAAGGTGACGGGCGAGACCCGCGCCTATGTGTGGGGCGACCGGACGATCGGCATCCACCACTGCCCGGTCTGCGGCTGCCTGACCCATTGGCGCACGCTGGGCGAGGATTTCGGCAAGATGGGGATGAACGCGCGGCTGCTGGACGGGTTCGATCCAGACGCGGTCGAGGTGCGGAAGGTCGACGGGGCGAGTTGGTGAGCGCTGACGCGGGAGGGCGGCTCCTGTCCGGCCCGCGACCGGGAAGGAGGACTGGCGCTCGGCGTCCAGTCGCGAGGCGGTGGTGGCGAGGGGATGTGGAGGCATGGTTCGGCATGCCCCCAACTTCATACATGTAAGACAGCCACCATGCTTCCCTGCCGGATAGCTAAGCCGCTATCTTCTTTTCCAATTCCTCAATCCGAGAGGCGATATACTCTTCGAGCTTATAAATATCGGTCAGCGCACTGATTAGATGGCGGGTCTCATCTTTTCCTGAGAATGTTCCGACATATCTCGTTGTGGGGCTGTTGAAGTGAAGCCTAGCCAGGGATTTCCTGTTGTTGTCGTCGAGTAATATGGCGCAATATGACTTCGAGTCTCTTATGACAACTCGACTTGGATCTACGTGTCTGGAAGCTATCGCCTGAATGATGCGGAATCCTGAAATTTCATCGTCTGTTGTTATGATGCCATCGGCTTTCGACATGTCATCAGAGGTATTTTCCTCTATGATATCCGTAGAAGGATTGGCTACATTCAGCGCTGATGTGAGGCGTTCGTTCACGCGGTCGCGGATCAGATCCGATATTGCTGACGAAAGAAGGGATTGAAATTGCTCTCTTATTGCGGCTGACACCCTCCCGCTATGAACGCGAGAGGCGATAAGTCTGACGAATTCCTCAGATGGAGAAGAAAATTCTGTTTCAATTTCCTTCCTTATCTGTGATTGTAATTTTAACCTACTCGCTGCATCAACTATTGCTTCAACATCGAAAGAATGTCTTGTAAATTTCTCCAGGATTGCGGGGTCGCTTCTTTTAAGCGCGTCCATGGAGAATGTATAAAATGGACGGTCGTCCATTTTGTTAGGCTGTTCCGTGTCAGAGTAGAATTGATATGTAACGCCATTCGTTAAAATGGCCACACGCGCATCCGTTACCGAGAAATATCTAAAGAGTTGAGATGCATGTTTTGTATCCAAGTCGGAAGTTGACGGCTTGCACTCTATGAGGATTGATAGTTTGCCATCGACGCATATGGCGTAATCAACCTTCTCGCCCTTCTTTATGCCAACGTCAGCCGTAAACTCTGGTATGACTTCGCTTGGATTAAAAACGTCATATCCCAGCGCTTGCAAGAACGGCAAAACGAGAGCTGTTTTAGCAGCTTCTTCCGTAAGCAGTAACTCCCGGTGCTCAATCGTGCGTTTTTCAAGCGCCATGAGCTTAGTTGCGAGCTCCATATCTCTTCCCCCCCCGGATGATCGGCCGGTCTAAACCTAACGCTGGAAATGGGGACGATTCAACTGCTTCGATAATTATTTCTTTGAGAAGGGAGAGGGAGGCTGACCTGAGAGGAACCGATATCATCAAATCCCCATGAGTTGGGTAATCAGTTCCCGGGATGAGCGGGCGGTGTCCCGTAATCGGATGTTATTGCGCTTCAAAATGATGATCTGATTCATCTTGAGGCGCACTCTTTGTTCCGTGCGATCGGTGCTTCCGCCATCGGTGGTGTTGATTGCCCCTCCAATTATCGGTGGAGGGGGCCCCCTCATCCAACTTCGGCCAGGCGGCCGGGCCGCCAAGCCATCATATCCTTCTCCCCCAAGGGAGAAGGTCTTGTGATCACTCCGCCGCGACCTGTTCTCCGGCCGGTTGCAGGCCGAGCAGGGGGGCGAGGTAGCGGCCGGTGTAGCTGCGGGGTTCCTTCGCGACCTGTTCGGGCGTGCCGGCGGCGACGATCTCGCCGCCCTTGTCGCCGCCTTCGGGGCCGAGGTCGATGATCCAGTCGGCGGTCTTGATGACCTCCAGATTATGCTCGATCACGACCACGCTGTTGCCCTGCTCCACCAGCGCGTGGAGCACCTCCAGGAGCTTGCGGACGTCCTCGAAATGCAGGCCCGTGGTGGGTTCGTCGAGAATGTAGAGGGTGTTGCCGGTGGCGCGGCGGCTGAGTTCCTTGGCGAGCTTGACGCGCTGCGCCTCGCCGCCGGACAAGGTGGTCGCCTGCTGGCCGACCTTGACGTAACCGAGGCCGACTTCGGCCAGCATCGCCATCTTGTCGCGGATCGGCGGCACGGCCTTGAAGAATTCCACCGCGTCCTCGACCGTCATGTCCAGCACGTCGGCGATCGACTTGCCCTTGAAGGTGACTTCCAGCGTCTCGCGATTGTAGCGCTTGCCGTGGCACACGTCGCAGGTGACGTAGACGTCGGGCAGGAAGTGCATCTCGATCTTCAGCACGCCATCGCCCTGGCACGCCTCGCAGCGGCCGCCCTTGACGTTGAAGCTGAAGCGGCCGGGCTTGTAGCCGCGCGCCTGCGCCTCCGGCAGGCCGGCGAACCAGTCGCGGATGTTGGTGAAGGCGCCGGTATAGGTGGCGGGGTTGGAACGCGGGGTGCGGCCGATCGGCGACTGATCGATATCGATCACCTTGTCGAGATGCTGCAGCCCCTCGATCTTCTCATGATGGCCGGCGAGCATGCGGGCGCCGTTCAGCACCCGCGCGGCGGTGGCATAGAGCGTGTCGATGGTGAAGGTGGACTTGCCCGATCCCGAGACGCCGGTGATGCAGGTGAAGGTGCCGAGCGGGATGGAGGCGGTGACGTCCTTCAGGTTGTTCGCCCGCGCGCCCCTGACCGTCAGCTTCCTGCCATTGCCCTTGCGGCGCTTCTTCGGCACGTCCACCGCGCGGCGGCCGGAGAGATAGTCGCCGGTGAGCGAGCCTTCGGTGGCGAGGATATCGGCGAGCGAGCCCTGCGCCACGATCGCCCCGCCATGGACGCCCGCGCCCGGCCCCATATCGATGACATGATCGGCGGTGCGGATCGCGTCCTCGTCATGCTCGACCACGATCACCGTGTTGCCGAGATCGCGCAGGCGGCGGAGGGTTACGAGCAGGCGATCATTGTCGCGCTGGTGGAGGCCGATCGAGGGTTCATCGAGCACGTAGAGCACGCCCGACAGGCCCGAGCCGATCTGCGACGCCAGGCGGATGCGCTGGCTTTCGCCGCCGGACAAGGTGCCCGACGTGCGATCGAGGTTGAGATAATCGAGGCCGACATTGTCGAGGAAGCCCAGCCGCTCGACGATTTCCTTCAGGATGCGTTCGGCGATCGCATTCTGCTGGGCGTTCAGATGGTTGGGCATATCGCGGAAGAAGGCCAGCGCGGGGCCGACGGCGCGGCGGGTGGACTGGGAGATATCCTCGCCCGCGATCTTCACCGCCAGCGCCTCGGGCTTGAGGCGGGCGCCGTGGCACACCTCGCAAGGGGCCGCGGACTGATATTTGGCCAGCTCCTCGCGCATCCACGCGCTTTCGGTGGCGAGCATGCGGCGGTTGAGATTGCCGATCACGCCTTCGAACGGCTTGGTGACCTGGTAGCTCTTCTTCCCGTCGATGAAGGTGAGGACGATCGGCGTGCGGCCGGTGCCGTTGAGGATCGCCTCGCGCTGCTCGTCGGTGAGCTGGTTCCACGGCGTATCGAGCCTGAAGCCGAAATGGGCGGCGAGGCTGGCCAGCACCTGCATGTAATAAGGCGAGGGCGGGTTGGACTTGGCCCAGGGGACGACCGCGCCCTGCTTGAGCGAGAGATTCTCGTTCGGCACGACCAATTGGGGATCGAAATAGAGCTTCTCGCCCAGGCCGTCGCAGGCGGGGCAGGCGCCCTGGGGGGCGTTGAAGGAGAAGAGACGCGGCTCGATCTCGGCAATGGTGAAGCCGGAGACGGGGCAGGCGAATTTCTCCGAGAAGGTGATGCGGTTGGCCGGCACGCCCGCGCCCTTCATCTGGCCGCCGGCATCCTCCGCCTCGCGCCCCGGCACGACGCCGTCGGCGAGATCGACATAGGCCAGCCCCTCGGCAAGCTTCAGCGCGGTCTCGAAGCTCTGGGCGAGGCGGGTTTCCATGCCTTCGCGCACGACGAGGCGATCGACCACCACCTCGATGTCATGCTTGTATTTCTTGTCGAGCGCGGGGGCGTCCTCGATCTCGTAGAATTCGCCGTCGATGCGGACGCGGGTGAAGCCCTGCTTCTGCCATTCGGCCAGTTCCTTGCGATATTCGCCCTTGCGGCCGCGCACGACGGGCGCGAGCAGGTAGAAGCGCGTGCCTTCCGGCAATTGCAGCACGCGATCGACCATCTGGCTGACCGTCTGCGCGCTGATCGGCAGGCCGGTGGCGGGCGAATAAGGCACGCCGACCCGCGCCCAGAGCAGGCGCATATAATCGTAGATCTCGGTCACGGTCGCGACCGTCGAGCGCGGGTTGCGCGAGGTCGTCTTCTGCTCGATCGAGATGGCGGGGGAGAGGCCCTCGATATGATCGACGTCGGGCTTCTGCATCAGCTCCAGGAACTGGCGCGCATAGGCCGAGAGCGACTCCACGTAGCGGCGCTGGCCTTCGGCATAGATGGTGTCGAAGGCGAGGCTGGACTTGCCCGACCCCGACAGGCCGGTGATGACCGTGAGCGTTTCGCGCGGGATATCGACATCCACGCCCTTGAGATTGTGCTCGCGCGCGCCACGGACGGAAATGTGAGTCAGCATGAGGGCAAATGTTCCATATTTGTTCGCGCGCGGCAAGCCGCTATCGGCCATGTTCGGCCCCGAGATGGTGCGCGGCGGGGCAAGAGGCAAGCCGATGCGGGACGGAAGCGGCCGCGGCGGGGCGCCTTCCCCGAAATGGCGGCGGCCCTTCCCCACGGAGTAAGGCTTAGGAGTGCTGGGCCGGGCGGACGTGGACAGGCATAATGCAATGGGGGCGTTCGACAGGGAGCCTGCCATGCCCGGCCATCGCCAATCATCACCTTGCCTGCGCGCGCGCGGTGGTTCGCGGATAAAAGGGGCGGCTTTCCTTCTGGCGGTAGCGATGGTGGCGGGAATGACGGCGCCGGCGACGCGGGCAAGCACGACCCTGGCGTGGCTGGACGGCACGCTGGAGGGCAATGGGCTGGCGAGCACATCCACCGCCGGCGCCGAAGCCGTGGCGATCGACGCGGCGGGCGAAGGGGGCGTGTTCCTTGCCGGCCGGGCCGCCAGCGAGATCGGGATAAACCGGCTTCAGGTCGCCAATTCCACCGGCCTTCCCTTTGCCGACAGCGGCAGCGTGATTTCGGCATTGTCCTTCTGGGCGGACAATCTTTCGGTGCGGGCGGCCGACGGCGGCCCGGTGACGCTGAGCATCAGCTTTTCCTTCGAGGGAAGCTATGTCGGCCCCTGCTGCGACGTGGCCAATCCTAGCAGCACCTTCGGCAATGCCTATTTCCTGGCCGCGCCAGGGCGCTTCCTCGATATCGGGCAAGGCGAGGAAGACGGGCCGATAAGCTTCACCACCAGCCTGGGCAGCGCGGTGCTGCGGGGGCAGGCCACCGCCGTGCCGGGCGGCCTTTTGAGCGTGGCATCCTTGTGCGACGGTGACGATGGGGAGGATGGCTGCGATCCCTTTTCGGCCAGCGCCACCTACACGCTGGATTTCACGATCGGATCGGATGAAGATTTCTGGCTGGCGGGCTATTTCTTCGTCGGCGACCTAGCCCAGGGCGAGAGCGTGGATGCGTTCCACAGCGCCCGGCTGCTGGGGATCAGCATCGATCCCGGTGCGGTGCTGACTTCGGAAAGCGGACGGATCGTGCGGCGCGCCGATGGCAGTTACGGCCTGCCCGCGGCGATACCGGAGCCGGCAACCTGGGCGATGATGATCCTCGGCTTCGGGCTGGTCGGAATGCGGGTGCGCCGGACAGTTTTTCTATCGTATCAATAGAAATTGTTGTCTTGATCCCGGCCATCGGGAGCGGACAGGGGTGGCGATCCATGAGGAGCCGCCGCCGATGACCCAGACCGCCATCGAACCCTTCGATCCCAGCCGGGAGCTTGGCCCCATCATCGCCGGCCTGCGCGCGCAGCGGCTGCGCTGGCGGGCGGCGCATGAGCGGCATGCCGAGCATGGCGGCCACGGCTTTCCCCAGCGGCAGGCGATCAGCCGCATCCTGGCGCCGCTGAGCGCGCTGCTGTTCCCGCTGCGGCTGGGGCCGCCGGAGCTGAACCCGGCGAACGAGGACGCCTTCATCGAGGCGACGCTGGAGACGACGCTGCTGCAGCTGGCGGCGCAGGTGCGGCTGGAGCTGCGCTATCACCAGCGGGATGCGGCGGACGACGCGATCGAGGCGCGGGTGCAGGCGATCCTGCGCGGCTTCGCCACCGCGCTGCCCGGATTGCGCGCGCTGCTGGACAGCGACGTGCAGGCCGCCTGGCAGGGCGATCCCGCCGCGCGCAGCGTGGACGAGGTGCTGATCTGCTATCCCAGCATCACCGCCGTGATCCATTACCGGCTGGCGCACCGCCTGCACGAGCTGGGCGCACCGCTGGTGGCGCGGATCATCACCGAGATCGCCCATTCGCGCACCGGCATCGACATCCATCCCGGCGCGCGGATCGGCGCGCGCTTCTTCATCGACCACGGCACCGGCGTGGTGATCGGCGAGACGGCGGTGATCGGCGAAGGCGTGCGCCTGTATCAGGGGGTGACGCTGGGCGCGATCGGCCTGTCGATCGACGCGACCGGCGCCGCGCGCGGCGAGCCGCGCCATCCCATCGTGGAGGACGAGGTGGTGATCCACGCCGGCGCCACCATATTGGGCCGCGTGACCATCGGCCGGGGCGCGGTGATCGGCGGCCATGTGTGGCTGACCCGCGACGTGCCGCCCGGCGCCGAGGTGCTGCCCGCCGCGCCCGAGCTTGCTATCGTCGAATAATCGGAATCTGATGAGTTTCATGCCCCAACCCACCCGCGCCCGTTTCCGCCCCAGCTTCGGCACCCAGGTGCTGGCTTCGATGGCGATCGGCGTCCTGCTGGGCCTGATCGCGCGCGCGATCGGATCGCCCGACGGCGTGCCCAATGCGCTGGCGCAGACGCTGGCGACGATCGGCAGCATCTTCGTCCAGCTGCTGAAGGTGCTGGTGCCGCCGCTGATCTTCACCGCGATCGTCGCCAGCATCGCCAATTTCGGCGAGATGAAGAATGCCGCGCGGCTGGCCGGCCAGACCTTGCTGTGGTTCGCGCTGACCGCGCTGATCGCGGTTTCCATCGGCCTGGCGCTGGGGACGATATTGCAGCCCGGCGCGCACGCCCATGCCGAAGGGGTGACGGCCGCCGCCCATGCGGCATCGAGCGCGAGCTGGCTGGATTTCCTGAAAGGACTGGTGCCCGCCAACATATTGGGGCTGACGGTGGCCACCAAGCTGGAGAATGGCGGCGCCAGCACCAGCCTTTCCATCAACACGCTGCAGATCGTGGTGATATCGATCGTGATCGGCATCGCCGCCCTGCGATCCGGCGAGGCGGCGGCGCCCTTCCTGGCCTTCATCCGTTCGCTGCTGGCGATCACCCGGCGGATATTGAGCTGGGTGATCCGGCTGACGCCGATCGGCACCATCGGCCTGCTGGGCACCGCCGTCGCCCAATATGGCTGGACGACGCTGGCCCAGCTCGGCGCCTTCGCCGGGGCGATCTATCTGGGCCTCGCGATCGTGCTGCTGGGCGTCTATCCCGCGCTGCTGGCGCTGAACGGGCTGAGCCCGGCGCACTTCTTCCGCACCGCCTGGCCGGCGATCCAGCTGGGCTTCGTATCGCGATCCTCGATAGGCACCCTGCCGGTGACGGAGGCGGTGACCGAGCGGCTGGGCGTGCCGCGCCCTTACGCCGCCTTCGCCGTGCCGCTGGGCGCCACCACCAAGATGGACGGGTGCGCCGCCATCTATCCGGCGGTGGCCAGCCTGTTCATCGCCCAATTCTACGGCATCGCCCTGGGGCCGTCCGATTATCTGCTGATCGCCTTCGTTTCGGTGATCGGATCGGCGGCGACCGCGGGCATGACCGGCGCGGTGGTGATGCTGACGCTCACCCTTTCCACCCTCGGCCTGCCGCTGGAAGGGATCGGCCTGCTGCTGGCGATCGACCCGATCCTGGACATGGGCCGCACCGCCGTGAACGTGGCCGGGCAGGCGCTGGTGCCGCTGATCGTATCCCGCCGCGAAGGGATGCTGGAGGGCGCGCCGCAGGAGGACGATCCGCTCGCCTCCGTCGAAGGGCCGGCATAGGCCCTTTCGGGAAGCGTGATCGGCGCCCCGCCCGCGCCCACTTTCCAAAACCACCGCAAAGGCCCATTGAGCCCCTTCCATCGCCTTGTTTCCGCCGGAGATTCCCATGACCGCCGATCTGACCGCGAGCCGGATGGTTTCCGCCAACCTGACGGCCGATCGGCCGACCTTCGTGACCCATCTGGAATGTTCGCTGACCGGCGAGCGTTATGAGGCGGACCGGCTGCACGGGCTTTCCGCCGCCGGCCGGCCGCTGCTGGTGCGATACGATCTGGAGGCGGCGGGCAAGGCGGTGACGCGCGAGGGGATCGCGGCGCGGCCGACCGACCTGTGGCGCTGGCGCGAGCTGCTGCCGGTGCGGAACACCGCCGACATCGTCAGCCTGGGCGAGATCGAGACGCCGCTGGTGCCGATCCCCGAGGCCGGCGGCGCCAATGTGATCGTGAAGGACGAGGGGCGGCTGCCCACCGGTTCCTTCAAGGCGCGCGGGCTGGTGATGGCCGTCGCCATGGCCAGGGCGCTGGGCGTGACGCGGATCGCCATGCCCACCAACGGCAATGCCGGCGCCGCGCTGGCCGCCTATGCCACCCGCTGCGGCATCGAGACGATCGTGTTCTGCCCGGAGGACACGCCCGAGATCAACGTGCGCGAGATCGCGATGCAGGGCGCGCGGGTGTGGCGGGTGAACGGCCTGATCGACGATTGCGGCGCGATCGTCGCCGAAGGGGCCAAGCAGGGGCGCTGGTTCGATTTCTCCACCCTGAAGGAGCCCTATCGCATCGAGGGCAAGAAGACGATGGGGCTGGAGCTGGCGGCGCAGCTCGGCTGGCGGCTGCCCAGGGCGATCTTCTACCCCACCGGCGGCGGCACCGGCCTGATCGGCATGTGGAAGGCCTTTGCCGAGCTGGAGGCGCTGGGCTGGATCGGGCCCGAACGGCCGAAGATGTTCGCGGTGCAGGCCGACGGCTGCGCGCCGATCGTGAAGGCGTTCGACGACGGCGTGAACCATGCCGAACGCTGGGAGAACGCCCACACCATCGCCGCCGGCATCCGCGTGCCGCGCGCGGTGGGCGACTTCCTGATCCTGGCCGCGGTGCGCGAGAGCGGCGGCAGGGCGCTGGCGGTGAGCGACGCGGAGATCGCCCGCGCCGTGGACGATGCCGCCCGCAAGGACGGCCTGCTGCTCTGCCCCGAAGGCGGCGCGACCCTGGCCGCCTATCGCCGGGCGCTGGCGGAAGGGCTGATCGGGGCGGAGGACAGGGCGGTGCTGTTCAACTGCGCCACCGGCCTGAAATATCCGATGCCGGCGGCGGACAATGCGCTGGACCGGACCAGGCCGATCGATTTCGATCTGTTGTGAGCGCGCGCGCCCGATGGCGCCAGATCAGACGATCAGCGCCAGCAGGGCCAGCGGGAGGGCGGCAAGCCCCATCGCCGGCAGCCAGCGCGGGCGATAGAGCAGGGCCAGCACGACGATCGCGGCGGCGGCGGCGTTGAGGCCGACCCATTCGACCATGCCCGCCCGCCAGCCCGGCGCGGCGAGGCGGAGCGCGAGCGAGGCGGCGAGGAAGGTCCAGCCGGCGATGCGGAGCGGGGCTTCGTGGCGGACGAGCCGGCCGTCGGGCACGGCCTGCGCGGCATGGCGGCGCATGGCGAGGCTGAGCGCGGCATAGGCCGCGAGCAGCAGCAGGGCGGAGGCCATCGTCATGAAAGCCCCCGCGTCACGCCAGCGCCGGCCGGCGGCGGCGCGGGGCGGCGGGCTGGCGCCGGTGGAGGTGGAGCGCGGTCATCAGCGCGCCGCAGCCGATGGCGAGCGCGACGAGATCGAAGCCGGCGAACAGCCAGTCGCCATGGATCAGGCTGGCGGGAAGCCCGCGCGCGGTGGTGAGCGCGGAGACCAGCGGCAGCAGCAGCCAGCCGAGGCCCATCATCGCCGTCAGCTCCGCCCAGCCGCGCCGGGGCGCGCGGGCGAGGGCGAACAGCATCGCCGCCGCCCAGCAGAGGAAGAAGGCCCGGACCTCGATGCCGGGACGATCGGCGAGGCCCACGGGCGCCAGCCGGTTCGCCCAGAAGAAGGCGGCCATGGCGATCGGCAGGCCGGCGACGGTGCCGACGGTGAGGCGGGCGACGAGATGGTGGCCGAAGCCCCGGCCTTCCGGGCGGCTGACCGTCCACAGCACCAGCCCGCTGGCGATGGTGGCGGACAGCGCCAGCCCGCAGAGGAAATAGAGCCAGCGGCTGACCCAGGGGGCGAAGCGGCCCATGTGGAGGCCGTAGAGCACGTCGAACGTCTTCTTCGCGGGGCGATCCTCCGCATAAGCGGCGAGCAGCCGGCCGGTGACGCCGTCATAAGCGAGCTTGCCGGCCGAATAGCCGAGCTGATCGGCATCGTCGCGCAGCACCTGGATCACGGCCGCCGCATCGCCGGGATTTTCCACCGCGACATTGCCGATCCGCCCGCCATCGAAGCGGCGGCGGGCATCGGCGAGAATCGCCTCGACATCGCCGAGCGGGGCGGGGTGGCCGCTGCGTTCGCGCTCGAAATAGCCGGGCGCGACTTCCGCGAACATCGTCGTCGTATCCTTGCCGTAATTGGCGACGAGGCCCCAGGGCATGGTGAGGGTGACGAGGGTGAGGACGCCGGTGAAGGTGATCATCAGGTGGAAGGGCATGGCGAGCACGCCCAGCACGTTATGCGCATCCAGCCAGGACCGCTTGCCCTTGCCCGTCCGCAGGGTGAAGAAATCGGCGAAGATGCGGCGGTGGGTGATGATGCCCGATATCAGCGCCACCAGCATCAGCATGCCGGCGGCGGACGCGAGGATGCGGCCCCACGGATAGGGAAGCTGCAGCTCGAAATGGAAGCGGTAGAAGAATTCGCCGCCCAGCGTCTCGCGGATGCCGTCCGGCCGGCCGCTATTGGGATCGAGTGCCGCGAAGCGATAATCGTCGCCGTCGGCATAGCTCGCCTCGATGGTGGACTGGCGATCGTCCGGGGCGGTGAGATACCAGGCCGGCGCGTTGGGCGCCGCCTTTTCCAGATAGCGGATGGCGGCGGCGGTGGCCTTCACCTGATCGGGCGCGGCCGTGACCTCCGGCCGCATCCAATCGCCGATTTCGGAGCGGAAGACGGTGGCGGTGCCGGTGAGCACCATGGCGAAGAGCAGCCAGCCGAGCACCAGCCCGGCCCAGCCGTGGAGCCATGCCATGGATTGGCGGAAACCGGTTTTCATGGATGCGCCCGCTTCATGGATGGGGGCCGAGCGCCCAGGCGATCGCGGCGGCGAGCCCCGCGACCGCGACGATGCCGGCCCAGGCGCGCGCGGCGCTGCCGACGGCGAAGGCCCAGATCGCCGCGGCCGGCATCACCAGCAGCGCGACGATGGTGGCGACGGTCGAGGCTTCGGCCCGCGCCATCGGCAGCGCGCGGGCGAACGCCATCGCGACGGCGGCGGCGAGCGCATAGCCGCCGACGGCCGCCGCCACCGTCCGCGATGCGACGCCGAGGCGGTAGCGGAGGGTGAGCGGCGGCTTCATCGCCCGATCAGAACCGGTAGCCGACGCTGAAATTCACCGTCCGCCGCAGGCCGAGGAAGCAATCGCCCCGGCCGAGGCAGGTGGTGTAATATTTCTTGTCGGTGAGGTTGGTGGCGTTGAGCGACAGGCGCCACGCGCCATAATCCAGCCCGATCATCGCATCGGCGGCCAGATAATCGGGCGTGACGAGCGTATAAGGCACGAAATTCACGTCATAGGTGGGCGAATAGCTGTCGCTGACATAGCGCAGGCCCGCGCCGATGCGCAGCTTCGCCTCGTCGGTGACGGCGACATGCTTCATCGCCCAGATCGAGGCGAGATGCTTCGGAATGCTTTCGAGCTGATTGGTCGAAAGGCCGACGCCGGCATCGATCTGATCGCTGAGATTGCTGTCCCTGGCGCGGGTGTAGCTGTAGGAGGCGATGATATCGAGATCGTTCGCGATGCTGCGCGAGGCTTCGACCTCGAAGCCCTTGGTCCTCACCTTGCCGGCCTGGATCTGGTTGTTGGGATTGGACGGATCGTTCACCAGCCGGCCGCTATCCTTCATGTCATAGGCGGTGACGGTGACGAAGGTGGCGGGATCGGGCTGCCACTTCACGCCGATCTCATATTGCCGGCCGCGCGTGGGATCATAAGGCTGGCCGTAGAAATCGGCGCCGGCGATCGGCTGGAACGATTCCGTATAGCTGACATAGGGCACCACGCCGGGCGCGATTTCGTAGAGGAAGGCGATGCGCGTCGTCCACGCATGGTCGACGAAGCGTTCGGCGCCCTCGGTATCGTTGGTCGCGCGATCGTAGCGCAGGCCGACGAGCAGGGTGGCCTTGTCGAACGCCTTGATCTGATCCTGCACGTAGAAGCCGGTCTGTTCCTGCTTGGTATCCGGAACATCGTAGAAGGTCAGCGGCATGACATTGCCATAGACCGGGTTATAGGCGTCGATCGGCGTGGTGCCGGGCGGGATGGGATTGCCATCCTCGTCGAAGCCGTTGTTCGACATGGCGAAGGCATCGCGCTCGCGCGTCTTGTAATGCGCGTAATCGAAGCCGACGAGCAGCTTGTGGGTGAGGGGGCCGGTGGCGAAATCGGCCTGGAGCTGGCTGTCGGTGGTCAGCGTCCTGGAATGGAAGACCTCCCCGAAGGCGTAGCGGTTGAGCACGCGGTTGGGGCCGAGCGCGGCATATTCCGGGAACACGGCGTTCAGATAGGGATCGGCCGGATCGAGATAGGGCGCCGCCGGGCTGCCGCCGTAGATATCGGCATAATGCAGGATCTGGCTGGACTTGAACCATTCGTAGCGGGCGTTCTGCCGGAATTGCAGGGCTTCGCTGAACCTGTGGCTGAACTGCGCCGACACCCATTCGGTGTTGTAATCGACCTTGTCGACCGACGGTTCGCCGAGGTTGCGGCTCCACGGCAGCGGGCCGAGCGGATGATCCTTGCCGAACAGCGTGGAGACATAGGGCAGGAACTGGCCGGTCCAGCCATTATTGTCGTCCTGCACCAGGCCGATCAGGGTAAGCTCCGTATCCGATCCCATCCGCCAGGTGAGCGAGGGGTTGATCGTCCAGCGCTTTTCCCTGGCATGATCGGTCTGGGAATCGGCGTCGCGCCAGACGGCGACGAGCCGGGCGGCGAGCTGATCGCCCAAGAGCGGGCCGGTGACGTCGATGCCGGCTTCCTTGCGATCGAAGGTGCCGTAGGAGACGAAGCCCTCGCCGCCGAAATCGAATTGCGGGCGCTTCGACGTGGTGTTGACGAGGCCGCCGATCGGCGCCTGGCCGTAGAGCATGGAGGAGGGGCCGCGCAGCACCTCCACGCTGGAGAGCGTGAAGATTTCCTGCCGCGAACCCTGGCGATAGCCGAAGGAGCGGCGCATGCCATCCTGATAGACGCCCGGTTCGGTGCCGCGCACGAAGCCATAGTCGCCGCGCGTATCGAGGCCATAGGCTTCGGTGCGGACGCCGGCGGTGTAGCGCAGCGTATCCTGCAGGTTGAGCGCGCCCATTTCGAGGAAGCGTTCGGCCGAAACCACCGTGATCGCCTGCGGCGTATCGATCAGCGGCGTATCCGTCTTGGTGCCGATCGGCGATTGATACTGGGCGCCGGTGACGATGATGTCGGCGGGATCGACGGGCGCGCTGGCGGCGTCCTCCGCGCGGGCCGGCGCCGTGGCGAGGCCGATGACGAGCGCCAGTGCCGTGGCGGAGCCGCCGAACGGAAATGCGCCGGAGCGTCCCTTGGCCGAACCCATGCAACCCCCTTTAATGATATCGATAACGACTCGCAATAGAGGCGCTCATATGGCGGGGAGGGGGAAGCGTCAATGCCGTCCGGCGGGGGCACGGATCGGGCAGGCGCGGGCTCCATGTCCCCGCGCTCCCCGCGCTCGCCGCGCGCCGGATGCGGCGCGGGGCTATCCGCCATTGCCGATCGCGGCCCGCATGCGCGGCACCACGAAATCGAGGAAGGCCCTGATCCGCCCCGGAATGCGCTGGGTGCCGAGGTGCAGCGCGTTGATTTCCTCCACATCGCCGCCGCCGGCATCGTCGAGCACCGTCACCAGCCGGCCGGCCGCGATATCCTCCGCCACATGGAAATGGCCGAGCCGGGCGAGGCCGACCCCGGCGATCGCCATGCGCCGCACGGTTTCGCCATTATTGGCGAGCAGCCCGCCCCGGACCACGCGATCGACGACCCGGCCCGCCTGGCGGAACGGCCAGACCGGGGCCGAGCGGCGGAAGTTGAAGCCCAGGCAATTATGCCCTTCCAGATCCTCCATGCCCCGCGGCGTGCCGTGCCGTGCCAGATAATCGGGGGCCGCGACGATGTGCCGCCGCGTGGCGCCGATGCGCACCGCGACCAGGCTGGACGAGGCGAGCGCGCCGATCCGGAAGGCCACGTCCGTCCGTTCCAGATAAAGATCGACGACGTCGTCGGACAGCGACAGATCGACCTGCACGTCCGGATGGGCCTGCCAGAAGGCGGGCAGCAGGGGTTCGAGGACATGCACGCCCAGCGCCACCGAGGCATTGACGCGAACCGTGCCGCTGATGCGGGGCGACCCTTGCGCCAGCCCCTGTTCCAGATCATCCAGATCGGCGAGCAGCGCGAGGCTGCGTTCATGATAGGTGCGGCCTTCATCGGTGAGGGCCAGCCTGCGCGTCGAGCGTTCGACGAGGCGCACGCCCAGCCGCTGCTCGATACGGCCGACGAGCTTGCTGACGGTGGACGGCGTCATCCGCAATTGCCGGGCGGCCTCGGAAAAACTGCCGGTTTCCGCCACGCGCACGAAGACGAGCATCTCGCCGGCCCGATTGTCCACCCGCCTCGACCTTCCATCTGTGAATCCGCTTCCCAGATCATGTGCCGGCCCGGCCGATTTTCAAGATGCGATCACAGGCCCATTTCACGGGGGATTTCGAAGGAGGCATTTCCATGAACATCTTCGTGACCGGCGCGAGCGGTTATATCGGCGGATCGGTGGCGGCCCGGCTGGCGGGCCTCGGCCATAATGTGCGCGGGCTGATCCGCAACGCCGCCCGCGCCGACGAGCTCCGCGCCCACGGCATCGAGCCGGTGATCGGCACGCTGGACGACGGCGCCCTGCTGACGGCCGAGGCGCGCGCCGCCGATGCGGTGATCAACGCCGCCAGCAGCGACCATCGCGGCGCGGTGGAGGCGCTGCTGGCGGGGCTGGCCGGATCGGGCAAGCGCTTCATCCACACCAGCGGCACCAGCCTGGTGGGCGACGAGGCGGTGGGCGAGCCTTCGGACGCGATCTTCACCGAGGAGACGCCGGTGACGCCCGCGCCCGACAAGGTGGCGCGGATCGCGATCAACCGGCTGATCGAGGATGCGGCGCCGGGCGTCCATTCGATCGTGCTGTGCAACAGCCTGATCTACGGCAACCATCTGGGCCCGCGGGCGCAGAGCGTGCAGATCCCGCCGCTGGTGGCCGAGGCCAGGGAAAGCGGCGTGGCGCGCCATGTCGGCCGCGGGCTAAACCGCTGGTCCAACGTGCATATCGCGGACATGGCCGATCTTTATGTGCTGGCGCTGGAAAAGGCGCCGGCCGGCAGCTTCTACTTCGTCGAGAATGGCGAGGCCTCGTTCAGGGAGATCACCGACGCGATCGGCGCGGCGCTGGGCATCGGCCCGTCGCAGGACTGGGCGCCCGAGGCGGCGATCGCCCGCTGGGGCCGCGAGCTGGCGGTATTCGGCCTCGGCTCCAACAGCCGCGTCCGCGCGGACAAGGCGCGGGCGGAGCTGGGCTGGGCGCCGGTCCACACCTCCGTCACCGGCTATATCCTGAACGATATGCCGCGCTAGGAGGGAATGCGCGCGGCGGCCGGGCGGCCCCGCGCGGAACGGCGGGAACGCGCGAAGCCGCCCGGCGGGCAGCCGGCGTGGCGGCGGAACGCGGTGCTGAAGGCGCTGGCCGATTCATAGCCGATCTCCTCCGCCAGCCGATCGAGCGAGATCCCGCCCCGGCTGAGCGCATCCTTCGCCAGCGCCATCCGCCAGCGCGCCAGATATTCGATCGGCGCGCATCCCACCGTCTGCGTGAAGCGCGCGGCGAATGCCGAGCGCGACATGCAGGCGATGGCGGCCAGGCGGGCCACCGTCCAGCGATCGCCGACATTGGCGTGGAGCGCCTGCAGCGCCTTCGCCACGCCGGGATCGCGCATGCCGCCGAGCAGGCCGGTGGCCCGGCTTCCGCCGTCGATGCCGTGGTGGCGGAGCGCCGCGATCAGCATCACCTCCAGCAGCCGTTCCAGGATCATCCCCGCGCCGGGACGATCGCCGGCGGTCTCCTCCAGGATCAGGCCGAGCACGCGGGAGAGGCCGGTCGTGTCGTGCAGGGCGGAGCGGACATGGATCATGCCGGGCAGGAGCGCGGATACCAGCGCCGCATTGGCGGGATCGACCCGGAAGCTGCCGCCCAGCATGCGGAAATCGGGCGCGCCATCGGGATCGCCGTGGCGCAGCGCCTGCCCGGACGGTTCCACCGGCACGCAGGCCATGCCCGGCCGGCTCGCCATATCGAAGGCCGGCGTCACGGGCAGCAGCACGAAATCCCCCGCCTCCAGCCGCACCGGATCGCCCGCCGCCAATGTCAGCCAGCAGCCGCCCTCGACCACCATCGCGAAGCCGGGCATGCCATAAGCGGCGTAGCGCACGCCCCAGTCGCCGCGCGCGGTGATCGGCTTGGACAAAGCGGCATGGGGCCGCAGCAGGGCGATGACGGTGCTCAACGGGTCCATCGGGACGATCCGTAAATAATATCGGATCATGGATTATGGATCGTCCCCGCCCGCCCGTCTAACCCCGGCCGCGACAGCGAAGCCCAGGGAGGCGATATGAGCAGGACCGTTTTCATCACCGGCACCTCATCCGGCTATGGCAAGGCCGCCGCCGATCATTTCCGGGCACGCGGGTGGAAGGTGATCGCCACGATGCGCCGCCCCGATCCCGCCATCTTCGCGGATGCCGGCGATCGGCTGAAGGTGCTGCCGCTGGACGTGACCGACGCGGACAGCATCGCGGGCGCCATCGCGGCCGGCCTGGACTGGGCCGGATCGATCGACGTGCTGGTGAACAATGCCGGGATCGGCCTGGCTTCCGCCGTCGAGGCGACGCCCGACGCCGTGATCCGGGAAATCTTCGAGACCAACAGCTTCGGCGTCTTCGCCATGTGCCGCGCCATCATCCCCGCGATGCGGCGGCAGGGGCATGGCGTGATCGTCAACGTGACGTCGAGCGCGGCGATCGGACCGATGCCGCTGGTGGCCGTCTATGCCGGCAGCAAATGCGCCGTGGAGGGGTTCACCGAATCGCTGGCCTATGAGCTGCACCCCTTCGGCATCGAGGCGCGGCTGGTGGAGCCGGGCTATGCGCCGACCACTCGCTTCACCGCCAATGGCGGACCGCGCATGGCGGGGCTGATCCCCCCGGACTATGCCGCCTTCGCCCAGGCATGCTTCGCGAAGATGGCCGATTATCCCACGCCTTACTGCACCGAGGCGGAGGTGGCCGAGGCGATCTTCGCCGCCGCGACGGCGGAGCATCGCCGGCTCCGCTTTCCCGCCGGGGCCGATACCCGGATGCTCGCCGGCCTGCGCTGGTCGGCGGGCGAGGACCGGTATAGCATGCGGATGCGCGAGATGTTCGATCCCGCGGGCGCGCCGGCGGCGGCGGGCTGACGGGGCGGCATCGCCGGGCCGGAGCAGTTGACCGAGCTGGAGGGCATGGCCGCATGACCATCGACCGGCGCACATTCGTGGGGGCGGCAGCCCTCGCCGTGGGAAGCGCGGCCATGGCCGGCGCCATGACCGAGGCGCGCGGGGCGGCCGAGACGGCCGGCGGCGCGAAGGCCCGCAACGTCGTGCTGGTGCACGGCCTGTTCGCCGACGGATCGTCCTGGTCGGAAGTGATCCCGCTGCTGCAGGCGCGGGGGCTCAATGTCGTTTCCGTCCAGAACCCGCTCACCACATTGCCCGAAGCCGTCGCCGCCGCCCGCCGCGTGCTGGACAGGCAGACCGGGCCGACCGTGCTCGCCGGCCACAGCTTCGCGGGGATGATCGTCACCGAGGCGGGCGTGCATCCCAACGTCTCCGCGCTGGTCTATGTCGCGGCGCGGGCGCCCGATGCCGGCGAGGATTATGGGGCGCTGGCCGCGAAATTCCCGGCGGCCCCGGCCAGCGCGGGCATCATCTACGACGGCGACGAGGGGCGGCTGGGCGACGAAGCCTTCCTGCGCGACTTCGCGGGAGACCTGCCCGCGGCGAAGGCGAAGGTCCTCCTCGCCGTGCAGCAGCCCTTCCGCAGGGAATTGCTCGCCGGGCGCACCGCCAATGCCGCCTGGCGCGGCAAGCCGAGCTATTATGCGGTCTCCACCGAGGATCGCACGATCGACCCCGATCTCCAGCGCTTCATGGCCGGCCGCATGGGGGCCAGGACGATCGAGCTGCGATCGAGCCATGTCTCGCTCCTGTCCCACCCCGCCGAAATCGCGGGCCTGATCCTGGAGGCGGCCGGCGGGCGTGGCTGATCCGTCGCGCGGTATCCGGCGCGCGCCGGGATGACGGGGATGAGGACGGGTTGATCGTCGTTCGACGGGATTCAGATGGGCGTCTTCATTCCCGTTCCGCCGCTGGCGGACGCTGACCGGCCCAGGTCAGCAGGGCATCGAGGGCGGGGCAAAGCGCCTGCCCCCAGTCCGTGAGGCAATATTCGACCTTGGGCGGCACCTGATGGTGGACGATCCGGCGCACGACGCCGTCCTTTTCCATCTGGCGAAGCTGCTGGATCAGCATCTTCTGCGAGATGGCGGGAATCGCCCGCTCAAGATCGGAGAAGCGCAATATCCTGCCGCCGAACAGATGGAACAGGATCACCAGCTTCCAGCGTCCCTCCAGTATCCGCAGCACCTCCTCCACCCCGCTTGCTGCCGAAACCGGCGTCAAATGGCTATTCTTACCTTCAGGTAAGTTCCCTACTTTTTCGTGTGTTCTTGCCATTCACAAAGCGTAACCTCACTCTCGCGCTCGATCAATCAGCATGGCGTTCGACCGCGCCATGCACTGCCGAGGAAGCGCTATGCCGATTAATCTACCTCGACCCATTGCCGCCTATTTTGCCGCCGATCGAGCGGACGGCGAAGCGGTTGCGCGCTGCTTCACCGAGGACGCCGTCGTGCAGGACGAGGGCCGGACGCATGGCGGCCGACCGGCCATCGCCGCCTGGAAGGCGGACGCATCGGCCAGATACGCCTATACGAGCGAACCCGTCGCCATGGACGAGAGCGACGGCAGGACGGTCGTCACCTGCCATCTTGCCGGCGATTTTCCCGGCAGCCCCGTCGACCTGCGATTCTTCTTCCGCTTGCAGGGCGACAAGATCGCCTCGCTGGAGATCATCCCATGAGCTTCGACCTTCAGTTGGCGGGCGCGCGGGCGCTTGTCACCGGGGGCACCAAGGGGATCGGGGCGTCGGTGGTGGAGGCGTTGCAGGAGGCCGGGGGGCGCGTGGTCGCGACCGCGCGAACCGTGCCCGGCCCATCCTCGGCGGGCGTCCATTATGCGGCGGCGGACCTGACGAGTGCGGAAGGCTGTGCTGTCGCCGCGCGGGCCACGCTCGACGCGCTTGGCGGGATCGACATCATCGTCAACACGCTGGGCGGGTCGAGCGCGCCGCCGGGCGGCTTTGCGGCGCTCAGCGACGCGGCGTGGGCAAGGGAACTCGATCTCAACCTCATGCCCGCGGTCCGCATCGACCGGGCGCTGCTGCCCGCCATGATCGCGCAAGGGTCTGGCGTCATCATCCACGTCACGTCGATCCAGCATGTGCTTCCCCTGCCGGAATCGACCACCGCTTATGCCGCCGCCAAGGCGGCGCTTGCGACCTACAGCAAGAGCCTGTCGAAGGAGGTGGCGCCCAAGGGCATCCGCGTCGTCCAGGTTTCTCCCGGCTGGGTGGAGACGGACGCCGCCGTGGCGCTGGCCGAGCGCCTCGCGGCTGACGCCGGAACCGATTATGAAGGCGGCAAGCGCATCATCATGAACGCGCTTGGCGGCATCCCGCTCGGTCGCCCGGCCAGGCCCAGGGAAGTGGCGGACCTGATCGCGTTTCTGGCATCGCCGAAAGCGGGCGCGATCACCGGCGCGGAATATGTCATCGATGGCGGCACCGTGCCCACGGCTTGAAGCGGGCCCTCTCATGAACCGCCGTGCTTTCAGGATCGTGGTGCCCCAAGCAGGATGAAAGCGATGAATATGAGTTGCCGCTTGTGCTACGCTAGGACCGCATTTCAACGCATCGCGCCGCTTTCTGTCGCCTTCAAGGCGTTATGATGTAGTCTCGGCCGTGAGCCGATCGGTCTTGCTCTGTGAACATTGTCGAAAGCGGATATCCTGCTCAGAGCAAATGGCGCTGGAGCGGGAAGGTCAGAGGCGTAAAAGCTATTGCCCACATTAATCTATGTGCTAATACACATTAAACAATGTGTGGTTCAGTGGAACCATGTCATATGCGGACTTTCTGATTGAGTTGGCGCGGGCCGGGCTCACCGTGCGCGGATTCGCGGACTTAGTCGGAATGAACCCAAACTCGATCACCAATTATGCGCGCCAGGGCGGATGCTCACAACATAGACGGAATTTTACTTATAGACACTTGTCGCCTCCCGATAACGTCCCTGACCCAATTGCTCTTTGGCATATCTGGCTCCAAGCGGCGTGAAAGGCTCACCGGAGCAATTAATTAGTCATCTCGCATGATCTTCTCTCGCATGTGCGCACAGTAGGAGCACAACCCTTCATCCAGTCCATCCAGATAATCCTGGATACTGATGCCCTCTCCACAACGAATGCACTCGTCGGTATAGTCCAGCGCTTCGCTGCAATTCGCGCAACTGTCTTCGCCTTCGATCAGCGTAGCCCGTCCACAAGCGGGGCAAGTGTATATGGGGCCATCCTCAAACGCATCCTTGTAGCGGATATAGGCTTCGGTCCCATGGACTTTTTCGATCGCCCGCTCGATCGCGTCGGCCATCTCAACGTCCTGCCCGCAAGTCTTGCAGCGTAGTTCCGCGCAGTCCTGGCTCCCATTATCCGGTTCAATCTGCTCGACCAACTCGGATTGACAATTTCCGCATTTGATGACCTCGGGGATGATCGAAGGTGAATGCCATTCAATCTTTTCTAAGGTCGCGCGCGCTTCCCTGAGTTCTTGATCGTATAATTCTTTGGTCTCCAGCATGGTTGTCCATGCTTCGCCCAGCAAGGTTACAGGATTTTCGTCCATTTGCCGGAACAACGACGCGGCAACGGGAAACCCTTTGCTGATTGCTGAACGGATGGCCGTTGCCGATTCCGAGGTGTAGTGATGCTCCATATCGTTGCGGATCGTATTGAGTGCTTTGAGTGCCTTGTGATCCAGAGCTACGCCGAAATCTTTGGCTCGTTCGCCGATCTGCTGGAAATCGATCGTCGAATGTCCGACCTGTGACAACTCAATGCCCCCCTGGCCGTCCGGCACAGGTTTGAGTTTAGCTCCAATGATGTGCTGGGGGTCCGCGTTCGGCGCAGCCCGAATCAGGGCTTCCTTCGCAAGAAGCAGCAGGCCAGCATAGAAATTGCGTACAGCCGAAATATCGCGATCATGGTCCTGCTGTCGAAAATCTTCGACACCCATACGGATCGACGCAATCGCGTTCTCAAATAGTGACGGCATATAATCTCACGAAAAAGACGATCGTGTCAGTTAAACCAGTACCGCCCAATCCTCCGCCAGAAAATTGTCCATAGGGAATTCGGTGGCGCGAATGATCGTTTTCGAGGGCAGCGATCTGAGCATGGATTGAAACAAAATAGGCGCGATCCGGCCATTCACCAGAACGGACTCGAACTTCCTATCGCAATATGTCGCCGCGCCTACGCTATTGATTGGTCAGGCCAGTGTAGACACGGCGATGCAAAGGCGGTTCTGGCGTACCGTGGCGTAGAGCCACGGCGGTGGTGGTGCCCCGGGAGAGACTCGAACTCCCGACCTGCGGTTTAGGAAACCGTTGCTCTGTCCTGCTGAGCTACCGGGGCAACAGGTGGTTCCGTAGATTTCCGGGGGGGCGCCGTCAATCGGCCGCGCGCGGGAGGGGCGGGCGGGGGCTTGGGGGCTGTTCCATCAGCTCGTCGCCGCCCAGCGTCTGATAGAGGGCGACGAGGTTCTGCGCGCGCGCCAGCCGCGTCGCCGCGAGGGTGCGGCGGGCGGAATAGAGGGTGCGCTGGGCATCGAGCAGGTTGAGATAGGAATCGATGCCGCCGCGATACCGCTCCGTCCCGAGATAGAGGCTGTCGCGGGCGGCTTCCTCCAGCGCGCGATCGGAGCCGAGCTGGCTGTCGATCGTGCCGCGCCGGGCCAGCGCGTCCGCCACCTCGCGGAAGGCCGTCTGGATCGCCTTCTGGTAATTGGCCAGCGCCAGATCGCGCTGCGCCCTGGCATCGGCGAGGTTGCCGGCATTGGCCCCCCAGTCGAAGATCGGCAGGGTGGCGGAGGGCTGCACGCTCCAGGTGAAGGCATCGCCGGTGAAGAGATCGGCAAGCGCGGTGCTGGCGAGGCCGGCCAGCGCCGTCAGCGAGATGCGCGGGAAGAAGGCCGCGCGCGCCGCGCCGATCCGGGCATTGGCGGCGTAGAGGCGATATTCGGCCTGCACCACATCGGGGCGGCGCAGCAGGATGCCGGAATCGAGGCCGGGCGGAAGCTCGGCAAGCTGGTCCTCCGTGCCGTCGAGCGCGGCGGGAAGGAGATCGTCCGCCACGGGGGCGCCGACGAGCAGCTCCAGCGCATTGCGATCCTGGGCGATCGCGGTGGTGAGCTGCGCCGCATCCGACCGGGCCTGGGCGAGGATCGTTTCCGCCTGGCGGAGATCGGTGCGCGGGGCGATGCCGCCCTGGAGGCGGGCGCGGGTAAGCTCCACGCTGCGCAGCGCGCTCGCCTCCGTATCGCGGGCGATGGCGAGCAGCGTGCGATCGGCGGCGAGCTGGAGATAGAGGTTGGCGACTTCGGCCACGAGCGTGAGGCGGGCGGCGCGAAGCGCGGCCTCCGTCCCCAGATATTCGTCGAAGGCGGCGTTGCTCAGGCTTTGCAGCCGGCCGAACAGATCGACCTCGAACGCGGTGACGCCGCCTTCGAGGCTGTAGGAGGTGTTGGTATCGCCGCCGCCGCCGCTTGCGCCGCCGTTGAGCGAGCCGCCGCCGTTCGCGCCGTGATTGACCGAGATCCGCCCGCTGGCGTCGATCCCCGGAAAGATGCCGGCATGCGCCACGCGATATTGCGCGCGCGCGGAGGCGACGTTGGCGAGGGCGGCGCGCAGATCCTGATTGTTGGCGATCGCCCGGTCGATGATCGCCTGCAGCTTCGGATCGCGGAAGACATCGCGATAGGTGACGGAGGGCAGGCCGGCCTCGCTCTGGCGGAGATAGGCGTCGCCCGCCGGCCAGCCTTGCGGGATGGCGGGCGCGGGGCGCGGCATATCCGGCGCCATGGTGCAGCCGGCGAGGAGAGCCAGGGCGGAGAGAGCCAGGGCGGGAAAGGCCAGGGCGGGGAGGGCGGGCGGGAGGCGGCGGATCATGCCAGCGCCTCCGCGGCGCCGCCGGATGCCGGGCCGTCCGGCTTTTCCGCATGGCCCTTGCGGAACAGCCTGCGGACGAGGACGAAGAAGAGCGGCACGAAGAAGATCGCCAGCACCGTGGCGGTGATCATCCCGCCCATCACCGCCGTGCCGATCGCCACCCGGCTCTTGGCGCCGGCGCCGGTGGAGATGGCGAGCGGCAGCACGCCGAAGATGAAGGCGAGGCTGGTCATCAGGATCGGGCGCAGGCGGATGCGGGCGGCCTCCAGCGCGGCTTCCACCGCCGTGCGGCCCTGCCGTTCCGCCTGCTCGGCGAATTCCACGATCAGGATGGCGTTCTTGGCCGAAAGCCCCATGGTGGTGAGCAGGCCGACCTGGAAATAGATGTCGTTTTCCAGCCCGCGCGCCAGCACCGCCAGGGTCGCGCCGATCAGGCCGAGCGGCATCACCAGCATCACCGCGAAGGGGATGGACCAGCTTTCGTAAAGCGCCGCGAGGCAGAGGAACACGACGAGCAGCGACAGGCCGTAGAGATAGGGCGCCTGCCCGCCCGAAATCTGTTCCTGATAGGACAGGCCCGCCCAGGCGATGGAGACGCCGGGAAGCTGGCCCGCAAGCTCGGCGATGCGCGCCATCGCGTCGCCCGAGCTCTTGCCCGGCGCCGACTGGCCCTGAATCTCGTAGGAAGCGAGGCCGTTGAAGCGGGTGAGCGTGTTGGGCGCGCGGCCCCAATCGATATGGGCGAAGGCCGAGAAGGGCGCCATCTGCCCGGACGCGCCGCGCACGAACCAGTTGGCGAGATCCTCCGGCCGGCTGCGATAGGGGGCGTCGCCCTGGACATAGACGCGCTTCACCCGGCCGCGATCGACGAAATCGTTGACATAGTTGCCGCCCCACGCGGCCGACAGCGTCTGATCGACCGCCGCCTGGGTGAGGCCGAGCGCGCCGACCTTCGCCTGATCGATCTGGACCGACAAGGTGGGCGTATCCTCCAGGCTGTTCTGGCGGACCTGGGCGAGGATGGGATCGGCGGACGCCTCCGCGATGAGCTGATCGCGGCGGGCCTTGAACTCCTCCCGGCTGAGGCCGCCGGAGTTGAGCAGCTCCAGCGTGAAGCCGCTCGACTGGCCGAGGCCGCGCACGGCGGGCGGGTTGAGCGCGTAGAACTGGACGTCGCGCATCTCGCGGCCCAGCTCCGCCGTCGCGCGGCGGGTGATCGCCTCCGCGCTGTTGGCCGAACCCTTGCGCTCGTCCCACGGCGCCAGCGACAGGAAGCCGCGCCCGGCATTCTGGCCGGTGCCCGCCTGGTTGCCGCCGATGACCGCATAGACGACGTTGGTGTTCTTGCCCTCCGTCCCCAGGAAATAGCGCTCGATCGTCTTGGCCGCCGCGATGGTGCGGGCCTGGGTGGCGCCCGCCGGCAGGGTGAACTGGAGCTGGGCGATGCCCTGGTCCTCCACGGGCAGGAAGCTGGTCGGCAGCTTCAGGAAGACGAGGACGAGCAGCACGACGATGGCGCCATAGACGAGGAGCGCCGCCTTCATGTGGCCGAACAGGCGGGCGACGCGGGCGCGATAGCCTTCGGACATGCGCGCGAACCAGGCGTTGAAGCGATCGCCATAATGGTGCGCGCGCTGGACGATCCAGGGGCCGCCGCGCCGGGCCGCGTGATCCGGCCGCTTGAGCAGGGTGGCCGCCAGCGCGGGCGAGAGGATGAGGGCCACCACCACCGAAAGCACCATCGAGGAGACGATGGTGATCGAGAACTGCTTGTAGATGACGCCGGTGGACCCGCCGAAGAAGGCCATCGGCAGGAACACCGCCGACAGCACCAGCGCGATCGCGATCAGCGCGATGTTGATTTCCGACATCGACTTGATCGTGGCGTCGCGGGGGGAGATGTCCGGCTCCTCCTCCATCACGCGCTCGACATTCTCGACCACGACGATCGCGTCGTCGACGAGCAGGCCGATCGCCAGCACCATGCCGAACAAGGTGAGCGTGTTGATCGAGAAGCCGAAGGCCGCGAGCACGCCGAAGGTGCCGAGCAGCACCACCGGCACGGCGATGGCCGGGATCAGCGTCGCCCGCCAGCTCTGGAGGAAGACGAACATCACCAGGACGACGAGGATGATCGCCTCGATCAGCGTCTTGATGACGTCTTCCACCGAAAGCTTGATGAAGGCGGTGCTGTCGTTGGGATAGGCGTAGCGCAGCCCCTGCGGGAAAGCGGAGGCGTGGCCGTCGACATAGCTGCGCACCAGCTTCGCCGTCTTGAGCGCGTCCGCCCCCGGCGCGAGCTGGATGGCGATGCCGGCGCCGGGATGGCCGTTGAGCCGGCTGACATTGTTGTAGCTTTCGCTGCCCAGCTCCACCCGCGCGACATCGCGCAGCAGCACCTTGGAGCCGTCCGTCTGCGTCTTGACGATGATGTCGCGGAACTGATCCGCCGTGGTGAGGCGGGACCGCGCCGTGACGATCGCGTTCAGCATCTGGCTGTCGGGCGAGGGCTGGCCGCCGATCTGGCCGGCGGCGACCTGCGTGTTCTGCGCCTGGATCGCCGCGATCACGTCCGCCGGCATGAGCTGGACCGCGGAAAGCTTGAAGGGATCGAGCCAGATCCGCATCGCATATTGCGATCCGAACACATTGACGTCGCCGACGCCCGCGAGGCGGCCGATCGGATCCTGCAGGTTGGAGACGAGATAGTCGCTGACGTCGGCGCTCGTCATCCGATCCGTCTCGTCGTAGATCGACACCACCATCAGGAAATCCGCGTTGGATTTCGTGACGACCAGGCCCTGCTGCTGGACCTGCTGGGGCAGGCGGGGCAGCGCCTGCTGCACCTTGTTCTGCACCTGGACCTGGGCGATGTCCGGGTCCGTGCCCTTCTGGAAGGTGACGGTGACCGTGACCGAGCCGGACGAGTTCGAGGTGGACTGGAAGTAGATCAGCCCGTCGATGCCGGTGAGCTGCTGCTCGATCACCTGGGTGACGCTGGATTCGATCGTTTCGGCCGACGCGCCCGGATAGGTGGCGCGGATGTTGACCGAGGGCGGCGCGATATCGGGATATTGCTCCACCGGCAGCGTCAATATGCCGCCGATGCCCAGCAGCATGATGACGATGGCGATGACCCATGCGAAGATGGGCCGATCGATGAAGATGCGTGACAGCACGGCCTAGCCCCGCGCGGCCGGCCGGGAACCGCCCTGCGCCGCGCCCGGAGGCGCCTTGCCGGAGGCCGGCGGCGAGCCGGCGGGGACCGGCTTGACCGGCTGGCCGGGCCGGATCTTGCCCAGCCCCTCGACGATCAGCCTGTCGCCGGCGGCGATGCCCGACGTCACCAGCCATTTGTCGCCGATGGTGCGATCGGCCGTGACGTTGCGTTCGACGGCCTTGTTGTCCGCGCCCACCACCATCACGGTCGCCTCGCCGCGCGGCGTGCGCGACAGGCCCTGCTGGGGCACGAGGAAGGCGCCCTGGCTGGTCGTCTGCGCAAGGCGCGCGCGCACATACATGCCGGGCAGCAGGATGCCCGAGGGATTGGGGAAGAGCGCGCGCAGCGTGACCGTGCCGGTATTGGGATCGACCATCGCCTCGGCGAATTCCAGCCGGCCCTCCAGCGGATATTCGCTATTGTCCTCCAGCTTCAGGCGCACGGGCACGCGCTGGGCGCCGCCGCCGGGGGCCAGCGACCGGCGCAGCGCCAGCAGCTCCGCGCTCGATTGCTGGATATCGACATAGATCGGATCGAGCCGCTGGATGGTGGTGAGCGGATCGGCCTGGTTGGAGGTGACGAGCGCGCCGGTGGTGACGAGCGAGCGGCCGATGCGGCCGGTGATGGGCGCGGGAACGCGGGTGAAGGCGAGGTTGATCCGCGCGGTTTCCAGGCTGGCGCGGGTCTGCGCCACGCTGGCGGCGGCCTGCTTCGCCGTGGCGGCGGCGTCGGTATAATCCTGCTTGGCGACGGCCTCGATCTCGGCCAGCGGCCTGTAGCGATCGGCGCGGGCCTGGGTCGCCTCGCGGTTCGCCTCGGCATTGGCGAGGTTGGCGGTCGCCTCGTTCACGGCGGCGCTGTAGAGGCTGGGATCGATCTGGTAGAGCGTCTGCCCGGCCTGGACGATGCTGCCTTCGGTGAACAGCCGCGCCTTGACCAGGCCGGAGACCTGCGGGCGCACCTCGGACGTCTCATAGGCGGTGGTGCGGCCGGAAAGCTCGACCTCCAGCGGCACGGTTTCGGGCTTCACGGTGATGAAGCCGGCCTCCGGCGGGCCCTTGTCGCGGCCATTGTCCCGGTTGCCGGAGCAGGAGGAGAGCGAGATGGCGAGGGCGGCAAGACCGGCCGCCCGGAACAGCAGCCGGTAATTCAACGACGCACCATGATGAGGGCCATTCGTCCACGCTCCTGAACTGCCGGCGATGCCAGGACAGCCGACGCCATCCGGACCAAGCCGACACGAATCATATGCCCCACGCACGGCTACCTAAAGCGTCGCCGCGCGGAAGTGTAGCGCTTTCCGATGGATGCCGGCCGGCGGATGACGGCCGGGCGGGCGCCGGACTACATGCCGTAGGTTTCGAGCAGGTTGACCTGCCCGGTATGCGCCAGCATGCCCCCGTCGACGATGAAGTTCTGGCCGGTGATGTAGGAGGCATCGGCGGAGGCGAGGAAGGCGATCAGCCCGGAAACCTCCTCCACCTGCCCCGGCCGGCGCATCGGGATGGCGGCGTGCCATTTGGCCAGCGCCTCGGGCGAGCTCTGGCTGGTGGCCGGCGTGACGATCAGGCCGGGGCTGACCGCGTTGACGCGGATGCCGTCGCGCGCATGATCGAGCGCGATCGATCGGGTGAGGTTGATGACGCCCGCCTTGGCCGCATTATAAGCATGGAAGCCGTAATCGCCCGCGACGCCGCAAACGGAGGCGATGTTGATGACCGAGCCGCCCGTCTTCACCAGATGCGGGATGGCGAAGCGACAGGCGTAGAAGATCGAATCCAGATCGGTGGCGATCACATGGTGCCAGACGGCGGGATCGACCGTGGTGACGCGGCCGAGCATGCCCGAGCCGGCATTGTTCACGAGCACGTCGATCGCGCCATATTCGCCGACCGTGAAATCGATCAGCCCGGCGATGTCGTCCGGCTTGCTGACGTCGGCCACGCGGATGCTGGCCCTGTCCCCCGCGCCGAGCGCATCGGCGCGTTCCTTCAGGCTCCCTTCCGTCCGGCCGGCGAGGACGACGCGCGCGCCTTCCTCGACAAAACGCGCGGCCGCCGCCGCGCCGATGCCGGCGGCCGCGCCGGTGACGATGACGACCTTGTCCTCGAAACGCCTCATTGATCTTCCCCATGCTTGCCGGTTGCGCCCGGTTCCCTGCCGGCGGAAGGTGCCTCATCCCGATGCGGATGGGGCGCGCCATTCGCCCGTTTCGCGATCTTTGCGGCCGTTTCGACGAGCGCGACCATCGGCGCGACGTTCCGCCCCCATTTCCGAACGGGGTCGTCAGCGCGGAAATAATGCCGCAAGAAGGGGATGAGCGCGGGGGACGCCCCGCAGGCGACCGTGGATGCAAGCGAGGGAATATCGTTGGAAACGATCACTATCATCCTGATCCTGTTGCTGGCGGTGGTTGTGAGCGGCGTGGTTTCGCGCATGCTGCCCCTGCCCGTTCCCCGACCGCTGGTGCAGATCGCGCTGGGCGGCGTGATCGGCCTTGCCGCCAACTGGCGGGTGACGCTGGACCCGGAGATATTCTTCCTGCTCTTCCTGCCGCCGCTGCTGTTCCTGGACGGCTGGCGCATCCCCCGCGAGGAGCTGTTCAAGGACGGCAAGACCGTGCTGGAACTGGCGCTGGGGCTGGTGGTGTTCACCGTGCTCGGCATGGGGCTGATCATCAACTGGATGATCCCGGCGATGCCGCTGCCCGTCGCCTTCGCGCTGGCGGCCGTGATCTCCCCCACCGATCCGATCGCGGTTTCGGCGATCGCCCAGCGCGTGCCCATCCCCAAGCGAATGATGCACATATTGGAAGGGGAATCGCTGCTGAACGACGCTTCCGGCCTCGTCTGCCTGCGCTTCGCGGTGGCGGCGGCGCTGACGGGCGTCTTTTCGATCGGCGATGCCGCGCTGAACTTCCTGTGGGTGGCGCTGGGCGGCATCGCGATCGGCGCGGGCGTCACCTTCCTGGTCGTGCGCATCAAGGCGGGGGTGAGCGGCCGTTTCGGCGAGGATAGCGGATCGCAGATCCTGATCAGCCTGCTGATCCCGTTCGGCGCCTATCTGGTGGCCGAGCATCTCCATTGTTCCGGCATCCTCGCGGCGGTGGCGGCGGGCCTCGCCATGGGCTTCGCCGAAGGTTCCGCCCAGGCGATGGCCGCCACCCGCATCCGCCGCAACACCGTGTGGGATGCGATCCAGTTCACCGCCAACGGCATCATCTTCGTGCTGCTGGGCGAGCAATTGCCGCTGATCCTGGCGGGGGCGGCCGAAACGGTGCGGATCACCGGCCATCACGAGCCGGGCTGGCTGGCCGTCTATGTGCTGGCGATCAACCTGGGGCTGGCGGCGCTGCGCTTCATCTGGGTGTGGGTGTCCTTCCGCTTCACCCTGCTGACCCATGGGCGGACCCGCCAGCAGCCCAACTGGCGGCTGGTGGCGGCGATGTCCTTCGCGGGCGTGCGCGGCGCGATCACGCTGGCCGGCGTGCTGACCCTGCCGCTGGCGATGGCCGACGGATCGCCCTTTCCGGCGCGCGACCTGGCGATCTTCCTGGCGATGGGGGTGATCATCGTTTCGCTGATCGTCGCCAGCATCGGCCTGCCCTGGCTGCTGAAGGGGCTGGAGATGCCGGCCGAATCCTCCCAGCTCGCGGAGATCGAGGCGGCGCGCATCGCGGCGGCCAAGGCCGCGATCGCCGAGGTCGAGCGCGTCGAGCACGTGCTGGCCGAGGGGCAGGAGGATGCGGACCTCTATGTCGAGATCGCCGGGCGGATCATGGACATCTATCGCCGCCGGATCGAGACCCGATCCCCCATCGCCGAAGACGCGGCGGCCGCCAGGCGGGTGGACAGGATCGAGAAGGAGCTGCGGCTGGCGGCGCTGAGGGCCGAGCGGGCCGAGATCACCCGGCGCAGCCGCCAGCGCGAGCTTGGCAGCGACGGCGCCCGCAAGCTGATCCGCGAGCTGGACCTGATGGAAACCCGCTATGCGGGGTGAGGGCGGCCCCGCCGGCGCATCCTGCCGGCGGGGCGGCGATCAGGCCGCCTCCACCCGAACCCGCTCCAGCCGGGGCGAGAGCAGGTGGACCGCGACCAGCGCCAGGAAATAGGCGCTGCCCGCCACCGCGAAGAGCGGCGTGTAGGTGCCGAAGCCGTCGAGGATGAAGCCGGCATATTTGGCCATCATCATCCCCCCGATCGCGCCCACCGTGCCGCCGATGCCGATCACCGATCCCACCGCGGCGCGCGGGAACACATCCGACGGCAGGGTATAGAGATTGGCCGAGAATGCCTGGTGCGCGGCCGTGGCGACGCCGATCACGAGCACCGCGACCCACAGATTATCGATATTCTGGGCGAAGAATACCGGCAGCACCGCGGCCGCGCAGACCAGCATCGTCGCCTTGCGGGCGAAATTGACCGACCGGCCCGCCCGCATCAGCCGCGAGGACATCCAGCCGCCGGCGATGCTGCCGACATCGGATAGCAGGTAGATCGCCACCAGCGGCGGCCCGAAGCTGAGGAGATCGAGGCTGTAGCGATCGCCGAGATAGCCGGGCAGCCAGAACAGGAAGAACCACCAGATCGGCTGGGGTGGGAGCGGCAATGTCTCTGACGTCGGGCCGTTGGACTGACCAATCCGGCGGATATTGCGTCCGCCGGCCGGGGCCAGCACAATGGCGCGGCATCGGGAGGAAGGAATGGCCGCCGGATCGCCGCAGGATATCCGCATCAAGCGCGCCTATCTGGCGCCCGCCGACGATGACGGGCGGCGCATATTGGTGGACAGGCTGTGGCCGCGCGGCCTTGCCAAGGCGAAGGCCGCGATCGACCTGTGGCTGAAGGATGTCGCGCCCAGCACGGAGCTGCGCCACTGGTTCGGCCACGATCCCGCGCGCTGGGCGGAATTCCGCAAGCGATATGCGGCGGAGCTGGCGGGCAATCCGGCGGTCGCGGAACTGCGGGAGATCGCGGGCAGGGAGCGGGTGACGCTGGTCTACGCCGCCCATGACGAAGCGCACAATAATGCGGTAGCGCTGGCGGCGTATCTGGCGGGCGCCTAGCCCGCCGCCCGTGCCTGGTTGCGGAGCAGCAGGGCTTCCAGGCATTCGAGGGCGCGGCGCAGCCGATCATGGTCGATCGCGCCGCCCAGCGATATCCTGACGGCGGCGGCGGGGTGATCCTTGCGGACGGCGAAGGCTTCGCCGGGGACGATGGAGAGCCCCATGCCGCGCACCGCCGCGGCGAGATCGGTGGCGGCCATGCCCGGCCCCAGCGGAAGCCAGAGGTGATAGCCTTCGGGATGGGCCGCATAGGGCACCTGCCCCAGATGGTGCGCGGCGATGCGCTGCCGGGCCACGGCTTCGCTGCGGACGCCGGCCACCAGCCGGTCTAGCGTGCCGTCGCGAATCCAGCCCGTTACCAGCGCGGCGTTGAGCGGCGCGGCCATGACCGCGGTTTCGTGGATATCGGCCGACAGCCGCCAGGCATCGCGGGCCGAAGGCGCCCGGACATGGGCGATGCGCAGCGCGGGCGAGACGATCTTGGACAGGCTGGCGATATGCCAGGTCCGTTCGGGCGCGAGGCTGGCGATCGTCGCGGGCGGGACCGCGGGAAGCCGGCCATAGGCGTCGTCCTCGATGATCTGGGCGCCGTGGCGGCGGGCCAGCGCCGCGATCGCCGCGCGCCGTTCGGCGCCGAGCGTGGCGGCGGTGGGATTATCGTTGGTGGGGACGACATAGACGGCCTTCGCCCCGCCCCGGAGCGCGCGGGCGACGCCATCGGGATCGAGCCCCTCCGCATCGGTTTCGAGCGGATCGACGCGGATGCCGAAGCGGGCCGCGAGCGCCAGCAGGCCGGGATAGACGAAGCGGCCGGCGGCGAGCCTGTCGCCTGGCGCCAGGACATTGCCGAGGATCGCATGGAGCGCGTTCTGCCCGCCGGCCGCGATCGCCACCTCATCCTCGGTCGATGGCATGCCCCGCGCCGACAGCGCCTCCGCCGCGACGGCGCGATCGTGCCCGTAGCCGCCGGTCGGCTGATATTGCAGCAGCGGGGAGGGGCCGGACGCGCGGAGCAGCGCCGCCATGCCGGTGCGGATCGCCTCGCTGAGCTGGGAGAAGCCGGGCTGGGGCGGCATGTTCATGCCGGTATCGTCGGATGCCTGTGCGGCCAGCGCCTGCACATGCGCGCCGTTGCGGACGAAGCTGCCGAGGCGGCCGGCGCCTTCGACCAGCCCCGAGGACCGCAGCAGGCCATAAGCGCGGGTGACCGTGGTGAGATCCACATCGAGCGCGCGGGCAAGATCGCGCTGCGGGGGCAGGCGCTGGCCCGGCCGGATCCGGCCGGCGCGGATCGCGCCTTCGATCGTATCGGCAATGGCCAGATAGAGCGGGCCGGAGGCGGCCCGGATCGCGATCACCCAATTTTGCATGGATCGTCTGCATGGTTATGTATGGTTGTTGTAACCATACATAACGCCTAAATGGACGGCAAGCAATCGAACAGACGAGGCAAGGCCCGTGAACAGCATGCCGGGGAAGATGGAAGCCCAGCCGCAGGACGGCCCATGGCCGAAGCTGGAGCCGATCCGCACGGGCCTGCGCGGCCGCTGCCCCCGCTGCGGGCAGGGGCATCTGTTCCAGGGATTCCTGAAGCTGCGCGACGGGTGCGAGGTCTGCGGGCTGAGCTACGACTTCGCTGATCCCGCCGACGGGCCGGCCTTCTTCGTCATATGCTTCGGCTGCGTGCCGGCGGTGACCTTCGCGCTGCTGCTGGAGATATGGCTGAGCCCGGCCTGGTGGGTCCACCTCGTCACGTCGCTGCCCTTCCTGATCGTGACGTGCGTGCTGCCGCTCAGGCCGCTGAAGGGGTGGCTGGTGTGCAGCCAGTTCTTCTTCAAGGCGGGCGAGGGCCGGATCGCCGGCGGCTAGGGCGCCTGAAAATCGCTCTGGCTCAATCCGGGTCGAGCAGGCGTGGCCCGCTGCCATTTTCGGCGAGCGTGTCGCCCGGATTGCGCAGGGGGCAATCCTCGGTCGAGAGGCAGCCGCAGCCGATGCAGGAGCTCAGCTGATCCCGGAGGCGGGTGAGCCGCCCGATCCTGTCGTCCAGATCGTCGCGCCATTCGGTCGACAGCCGTTCCCACGCCGCGATCGTTACCCGCCCGTCCGACGAGAGCGAGGCGAGCCGGTCGCGGATGACGGCAAGGGGGATGCCGGCGCGCTGCGCCACCTTGATGATCGCGATCGCGCGCAGCACGCCGCGATGGAAGCGGCGCTGGTTCCCCGCCGTGCGATGCCCCCAGATCAGCCCCTTCGCCTCATAGAAATGGACCGTCGACACCGGCACGCCGGCGCGGGCCGCGACCTCGCCCACGCTGAGTTCGCGCAATGCCTGTGCGTGCGTCAGCCTTGCCACCGATTCCCCCTTTACCTCAATCATGGTTGAGGTTTTATAGAGGCGCTCCCGATTCGAACAAGGGAGCGTCCCCTGGAACATTCAAGCCTTGCCGACCAGCGGGATGCGCCTGCCGGTCCATCATCCTATCCCCCCGATAGCAGGCCGGGCCGCGCGCGGCCGATCATCCTCGCGCTGGCGGCCACGCTGCTGCTGTTCGGCGCGCTTTATGGCTGGCGGACGCTGCGCAACGCCGCGCCGCCGCCGCAGGCCCCGCCGCCCGTATCGGTGGCCGCCGTGGTCGCGACGCCCGTGGACGTGCCGGTGGCGCTGGAAGCGGTGGGATCGCTGCGGGCGGTGCGCGAAGTGGTGCTGGCGCCCGAGGTGGCGGGCCGGGTGGTGGGCATCCGCTTCACCGCCGGCGCCCGCGTGCAGGCCGGGGCGCCGCTGGTCGAGCTTTACGATGCGCCGGAACGGGCCGACCGGGCGGCGGCGGCGGCGCGCGCCTCCTTCGCCAGGCTGCAGCTTTCGCGATCGCGCGAACTGGAGCCTTCCGGCGCGGAATCGCGCGAGCTGCTGCAGCAGCGGCAGGCCGAATATGACCAGGCGATCGCCGCCGTCCGCCAACTCGACGCGCGCATCGCCCAGAAGCTGGTGCGCGCGCCCTTCGCGGGCGAGCTGGGCATACGCCAGATCAATCCGGGCCAATATCTGAACCCCGGCGATCCGATCGCGACGCTGACGGCGCTCGATACCCTCTATGTCGATTTCACCGTGCCGCAGCAGGAACTGGCGCGGCTGGCGATCGGCGGCGTCGTGAACCTTGCCAGCGACGCCTGGCCCGGCCGCCGCTTCACCGCGCGGGTGAACGCGATCGAGCCGCGCATCGGCGGCGACAGCCGCAACGTGACGGTGCAGGCGACGGTGCCCAACCCGGATCGCGCGCTCCGCCCCGGAATGTATGTGACCACCGCGCTGGACCTGCCGCCGCAACGGGGCGCGCTGGTGGTGCCCGCCACCGCGATCCAGACATCGGCATCGGGCGACAGCGTGATCGTGGTGCGCGGCCCCGATGCCCGCAAGAGCGGCAAGGCCGAGATCGTCGCCGTCACCGTCGGCCGCCGCTTCGGCAATCAGGCGGTGATCGCGCAGGGGCTGAAGCCGGGCGACGTCGTGGTTTCCGAAGGCCAGCTGCGCGTGCAGCCGGGGGCGAACGTCTCCATCGCCCGGCTGCTGCCGGCCGGAGGGAAGTGAGATGCGCTTCACCGATATCTTCATCCGCCGGCCGATCCTGTCGATCGTCGTCAGCCTGCTGATCCTGCTGGTGGGCGGGGCGGCGCTGTTCTCGCTCCCCGTGCGCGAATATCCCAACATGGAAAGCGCCACGATCGTGGTCGACACCAGCTTTCCGGGCGCGACCCAGCAGGTGATGCAGGGCTTCGTGACGACGCCGATCGCGCAGGCGATCGCGACCGCCAACGGCATCGAATATCTCACCTCCACCTCCAGCCAGGGCAAGAGCCAGGTGAAGGCGAAGCTGGTGCTGAACGCGGACGCCGACCGATCGATGACGGAGGTGCTCGCCAAGGTGCAGCAGGTGAAATACCGCCTGCCGCAGGGCGCCAACGATCCGGTCATCACCAAGATCACCGACGGCGCATCGGCGGTGCAATATGTCGCCTTCGTGAGCGACAAGCTTTCCGTCCCCCAGATCACCGATTTCGCGTCGCGGGTGGCGCAGCCGCTGATAACGGCGGTGCCGGGCGTGGCTTCCGCCGAGATATCCGGCGGGCAGACGCTGGCGATGCGCATCTGGGTCGATCCCGTGCGGCTGGCGGCGCGCGGGCTTTCCGCCGGCGACATCGCGGCCGCCCTGCGCGCCAACAACGTGCAGGCGGCGCCCGGCCGGCTGAAGGGGCAGGATACCGCCATCAACATCACCGCCGCCACCGACCTGACGGGCGTGGAGGATTTCCGGTCGATGGTGGTGAAGAGCGGCATGGACGGGCTGGTGCGGCTGGGCGATGTCGCCACCGTCGAGATCGGCGGGCAGAATTATGACAGCAGCGCGATGACGAGCGGCCACCGATCGGTGACGATCGCCATTTCGCCCACGCCGGACGGCAACCCGCTGGAGATCGTGAAGGCGGTGAAGGCGCTGCTGCCCGACATGCAGCGCGTGGCCCCGCCGGGGCTGAAGGTCATCAGCCAGTTCGACGTCGCCCATTTCGTGAATGCCGCGATCGACGAGGTCGTCCACACGCTGGGCGAGGCGATCCTGATCGTGGTGATCGTGATCTTCCTGTTCCTGGGCTCGTTCCGGGCGGTGCTGATCCCGGTGGTGACGATCCCGCTGTCGCTGGTCGGCACGGCGGCGCTGATGCTGGCCTTCGGCTTTTCGCTGAACCTGCTGACGCTGCTGGCGATGGTGCTGGCGATCGGGCTGGTCGTGGACGACGCGATCGTGGTGGTGGAGAATATCCATCGCCATATCGAGGAGGGCCTTTCCCCGGTGAGGGCGGCGCTGGTGGGCGCGCGCGAGATCGTGGGGCCGGTGATCGCGATGACGATCACGCTGGCGGCGGTCTATACGCCGATCGGCCTGATGGGCGGGCTGACGGGCGCGCTGTTCCGCGAATTCGCCTTCACGCTGGCCGGATCGGTGATCGTTTCCGGCGTGGTGGCGCTCACCCTTTCGCCGATGATGAGCTCCTGGCTGCTGAACGCCAAGGTTTCCGAAGGGCGGCTGGCGCGCGCGATCGAGCATCGCATGGAGCGGCTGACGGCCGGCTATGGCCGGCTGCTGGCGCGGACGCTGGAGGCGCGCGCGGCGGTGCTGGTGGTGGGGGCGGCGGTGCTGATCGCAATCGTCGTGCTGTTCACCGGCGCGCGGCGGGAACTCGCCCCGCCGGAGGACCAGGGCTATGTTTTCGTCCAGACCAAGGCGCCGCAATATGCCAATGTCGAATATACCGCGCGCTATGCCGATGAGGTGGAGCGCATGTTCCGGCGGCTGCCCGAATATGTGAGCAGCTGGTTCGGCAACGGCACCGATGGCGAGAATGAAGGCTTCGGCGGCGTGATCCTGAAGGAATGGGCCGACCGCGACCGCAGCGCGGACGACGTGCAGGCGCAGCTGAACGGGGAGGGCGCGGCCATCACCGGCGTCTATGCCGCGGCGTTCCAGGCGCCGGCGCTGCCGGCATCGAGCGGCGGCCTGCCGGTGCAGATGGTGATCCGTTCGTCCGACGACTTTCCCGCCATCTATGCGGCGATGGAGGGGATAAAGGGCGCGGCCTGGGGCAGCGGCCTGTTCGCCTTCGTCGACAGCGACCTCGCCTTCGACAGCCCGGAAGCGCGCATCACCATCGATCGCGCCAAGGCGGGCGAGATGGGCGTGACGATGGAGGCGATCGCCGACACGCTCGCCATCCTGGTGGGCGAGAATTACATCAACCGCTTCAACTGGCACGACCGTTCCTACGACGTCATCACCCAGGTGCCGCGCGACCAGCGGCTGACGCCCGACAATCTCGGCCGTTATTATGTGAAAGCGAAGACGGGCGAGATGGTGCCGCTCGCCACCGTGGTCCGCATCGACATGCGGCCCGAGGCGAACCGGCTGCCGCAGTTCAACCAGATGAATTCGGCCACCCTTTCCGCCGTGCTGGCGCCGGGGGTGACGATGGGGCAGGCGGTGGACTTCCTGAAGGCGCAGCCGCTGCCGCCGGGAACGACGATCGACTGGCTTGCCGACAGCCGCCAATATGTGACGGAGGGGGACAGGCTGACCGTTTCCTTCGGCTTCGCGCTGATCGTGATCTTCCTGGTGCTGGCCGCGCAGTTCGAAAGCTTCCGCGATCCGCTGGTGATCCTCGTCACCGTGCCGCTGGCGGTGTGCGGCGCGCTGCTGCCGCTGTGGCTGGGGTTCGCGACGCTCAACATCTACACGCAGATCGGCCTCGTCACCCTGATCGGGCTCATATCCAAGCACGGCATCCTGATGGTGAGCTTCGCCAACGAGATGCAGCATGGCGAGGGGCTGGACCGGACGACCGCGATCCGCCGCGCGGCGGCGGTGCGGATGCGGCCGGTGCTGATGACGACGGCGGCGATGGTGGCGGGGCTGGTGCCGCTGCTCTTCGCCAGCGGGGCCGGCGCGTCCAGCCGGTTCGCGATCGGCATCGTCGTGGTGATGGGCATGCTGATCGGCACGCTGTTCACCCTGTTCGTGCTGCCGACGATCTACAGCCTGATCGCGCGGGACCATCGCGCGACGGAGGCAAGCCCGCGTGAAAGGGAGTTGCGGACGATGGAGGCGGGCCATGCATAAGTTTTCCTGGCTCGCGGCCCTGGCGCTCGGCGGATGCGCGATGGGGCCGGATTATCGCCCGCCGGCCACGCCGCCGGCCGCCGCCGATCGCTTCGTGACGGCGGCCCCGGCGACGGACGCGGCCGCGCCGCTGCCGGATGCGTGGTGGCGGCTCTACGACGATCCCGTGCTCGACCGCTTGGTGGCGCGGGCCTTCGCCGCCAATGCCGACCTGCGCGTCGCGGCGGCGAACCTCGCCCGCGCCCGCGCGGTGGCGGACGAGGCCGGGGCCGGCCGGCTGCCGACCACGGACGCGAGCGGCGGCGTCTCCTACGGCGATGCCGTGGCCGGCGGCTTTCCGCAGGGCGGGCGGCAATGGACCTATAGTGGGACGATGGCGATCGCCTGGGAGGCGGACCTGTTCGGCCGCGTCGGCCGGACGATCGCGGCGGCGCGGGCCGATGCCGATGCGGTGGAGGCCGCGCGCGACATGGTGCGCGTGGCGGTGGCGGCGGAAACGGCGCGGGCCTATGCCGACGCCTGTTCCTTCGGCGCATCGATCGCGATCGCGCGGCAATCGCTTGCCACCGCCGAGGACGGGCTGAAGCTGATCGCCACGCGGCAGAAGGCGGGCGCGGCCGGCCGCCTGGATGTGGAGCGCGCGGCGACGGCCGCCGCCAACGCCCGCGCGGCGATCCCGCCGCTGGAAGGGCAAAGGCAGGCGGCGCTTTACGAGCTGACCGCGCTGCTGGGCGAGACGCCCGCCAACGTCCCGGCGGAGGCGGCGCAATGCACCCGTCCGCCGGCGCCGGCGGCGGCGCTGCCGATCGGCGACGGCACGGGGCTGCTGCGGCGCCGGCCCGACCTGCGCGAGGCGGAACGGCGGCTGGCGGCCGATACGGCGCGCATCGGCGTGGCGATGGCCGATCTCTATCCGCGCATCAGCCTGGGCGGATCCGCGGGATTCTTCCGCAACGATCAGGTGCGGGGCGGGGATTCCTTCTCCTTCTCGGTCGGGCCGCTGCTGTCCTGGAGCTTTCCCAACATGGCGGTGGCGCGGGCGCGCATCCGCCAGGCCGAGGCGGGAGCCGATGCATCGCTGGCGGCATTCGACGGCAAGGTGCTGGCGGTGCTGAAGGAGGTGGAGCAGGCGCTGGCGCTCTATGGCGCGGAGGACCGCCGCAATCATGCGCTGGCGGAGGCGAGCATCCGCGCGGACGCGGCCTATGGCCTTGCCGACCGGCGCTACCGGGCGGGGTCCATATCCTATCTGGATCTGCTGGATGCGCAGCGCGCGCTGATCGATACGCGGGCGGCGCTGGCCGATTCCACCCAGAAGCTCGGCACGTCGCGGATCACCTTGTTCAAGGCGCTGGGCGGCGGCTGGGTGCCCCCGCCCGAATGATCGCGCGGCAGGATGCGACGCCCGGCGCCGGCATAAGGGGTGCCGGGCCGGGCGCCGATCATGGCGGGAGGATCAGAGGCCGAGCGCGCGGCGCACGTCCCGCCAGTCCACGACCTTGAAGTTCTGCTGCGGGCCGTCCCCATCGGCGGTATCGTGCATGGCGATGGCGCCTTCGGGGAAGGGGCCGATCGGGCCGCTCCAGGCATCGATGCCGTCCGTGCCGGTGACGGCATCGATCGCCCCGCCTTCGACCGCGAACCGGCCGACATAGACGTGGTTCGCGCCTTCGATCCGCCAGACGGGGAAGGTGGCGTCGCCCTGGCTGGAGGCGATCAGATAATCGACGCCGCGATCGCGCAGGATGGCGAGGCCCTCGATATCCGCCGTCAGCCGGATGCCGTCCGCGACCGCGACCTGCATCGGATCGGCCGACCCCCGGGGATCGAAATCGAACCGCCAGATGGCGACATCCTCCTCGCCCAGATAGAGGGTATCCGCCTTTTCATCGACGACGCAGCCTTCGGGCTGGGTCGCGACCTTCATCCGCCGTTCGAGCGTCGCCACCGGGCCGGAGGGGCCCGCGGTGATGCGATACTGGAAGATGCCGCCGGCCTTGTTGTTGGCGACGACGTAGAAATTGCCGCCGCGCTTGCCCATGCACGAGCCGTAGGGTTCGCCCATGTCGGTGGGGATGAAGCCGTAGGGGCGGGTTTCCAGCGTATCGGGATCGAACAGGAAGGTCATGATCCCGAAGCGCTTGCGCTCCATCGCCGCGACCAGGACATAATCCTTGCCGCCGACGCGGAAGCCATCCCGCACGTCCACATTGTCGAGCGGGCCCGAGCGCAGGAACTGGCGGACGCGGCCGTCCATGTCGTGCACGTAGAGGCCGTCCGTCTTGTCCGTGGCGAAGATCACCGCGCGCGCCGGATCGCGGGGATCGGCCCAGAGCGCGGGATCGTCGGCATCGACGCGCGGATTGGTGGTGACGACCGTTTCCAGCGCCGCCGGCACCGCCCTGGCGGGATCGCCGCGCGCGGCCGTGCCCTGCGGCAGTTGCGGTTCGGGCGGAACGGTGGCGCAGGCCGCGAGTGCCGCCAGCGGAGCGAGGATCAGCGCGCGCATCAGAAGGTCGCCTTCGCGCCGAACTTCGCCGTCCAGCCATATTCCTCATATTGCAGGAGGTTACGGCTCAGCGGCTCGCGCTGGTAGGCGGTATAGGGCTCGTTGAAAAGGTTCACCCATTCGACGAAGAGCTGGACCTGCTTGGTGACGCGATATTTGGCGCTGACATCGACCTGGAAGTGATCGGTGACGATGCGATCCTCATCCGCGTCGTCGCCCAGCTCGTCCAGATAGGAGTCGCGATAGGTGCCGGCCACGCGGAAGCTGATCGGCCCCTTGTCGTAGCCCAGCGCCACGTTGAACGTGTTCTTGGCCGAGGACGGCAGCGGTATCTTGCGCCCGTCGGCCAGCCGGCCGTCCGCATCGGTATAGGTGTAGTTGAAATTGGCGAGCAGGCCGTCGAACGGCGCCGGCAGGAAGGTGAACGCCTGCTGGAAGCTGAACTCGATGCCCTTCACCCTGGCGGAGTCGCCATTTTCCGGGATCGTCGCCTCGTCATAGGCGATGCCGTTGAAGACGCCGGGATCGTCATGGTTGCGATCGACGATGAAGTCCTTGATGTCCTTCCAGAAGAAACCCGCCTGGACGACGGCGTTCCTGGCGAAATAATATTCCGCCGCCACGTCGATGTTCCAGGCGCGATAGGGCTTGAGCGCGGGGTTGCCGAATTCGCCCTCGCGCTCGCCATCGTCGCTTTCCTCGATCAGGAAGCGCGGGGCGAGCTTGCCGATCGTCGGGCGCACGACGCTCTTGAACGCGCCCAGGCGCAGCACGACGTCGCGGGCCGGCTGGTAGCGGACGGCGGCGCTGGGTAGCACGTCCGTATAGCTGCGCTTGAAGCGGAGCGGGCTCACCTCGACCAGATCGTCGCCATTGTCGGCGCCTTCCTCGATCAGCTCGACAAGATTGCCGCGAATGTCGTTCTTCGTATGCTCGACGCGGACGCCGCCCACGACGCGCAGCCGCGTATCCTCGTAGCGGCCGAGCAGGTAGCCGGCATAGATATCCTCATCCACGCGATAATCCGAGGCGGCGGATTCGAAGTCGCTGTCGATATCGTTGCGGGTGAACTGGTCGAAGCCGTTGCCGAGGAACTTGCGCACCGGCTTGTAGCCGGGGACCGGATCGATCAGCGCGAGCGAATAATCCTGCTTGCCGAGGACTTCGGCCAGCGTCGTGTCATTATCCTCGTAGATATCCTTCTGGAGATCGTAGGTCTTGCGGCGCAGCCGGGCCTTGCCGCCCGCCTGGATCGAGAATTCGCCCCTGGCCAGCGCGAAATCGCGCGTCACGTCGAAGCGGCCGCTCCATTCGCGGTCCCTGGACAGGCTGAGCGTGGTCCGCTCCACCTTGTCGAATTCATATTCCTCGGGATCGAAGAAGATGTCGCCGCCCTGGGTGATGCTGTAGCCGGGGCGCTTGTAGTTCGCGAAATCGAACGTCACGCCCAGCGGGTCCTCATCGTCGAAGTCGCGGGACCAGGCGATCGGATCGATCGAGCCGTTCTCCTTCTCGCTCGACTTGGCGTAGGCGCCTTCGTAGCGGAAGGTCCAGGGGCCGGTCTCCGTCTTGCCGCCGATCGAATAGGTCATGATCTTCTGGACCTCGTAACGGTCCTTGAGGTCGCGTTCGACCTTGATCTCGTCATCATCCTCGCCGGACACGAAATCGGCGCGGGTGCCGGTGCCGCCGACCGGCTTGGCATCGCCCACGTCGAAGATCAGGCGCTTGCGGAATTCCTGGTCCTCGAAACGGCTGTAGAGGCCGCGCGCGAACAGGGTGGTGGTGTCGCTCGGCCGCCAATCGAGCGAGAGCGACCCGCCGAGGCGTTCGCGCGTCACGTCATAATCGCGATATTCGAGCTTTTCGAAATAGCGGACGCCATCGTCCTCGTCCCAGCCCTCGGCCTCGATATTGTCGGTCGCGAAGCGGCGCTTATAGTAGGAAAGGCCGCCGGAAATGCCGAAATCGTCGCCGACCCTGGTGGCGAAATCGACGCTGCCCTTGGGGCGCAGTTCGTTGGTCTTGTCGTTGAACGATCCCTCGGCGGAGACCGAGACGAACGGCTTCTTGCGATCGAAGGCGCTGGTGGTGTTGATCTCGATCGAGGCGCCGATGGTGTCGGCGTCCATGTCGGGCGTCAGCGTCTTCTTGATCTCGATCGATTCCACCAGCTCGGACGGGATCACGTCCAGCGCGACCGAGCGGACATCGGATTCGGGCGCCGGCACGCGGGTGCCGTTGATCGAGGCGGCGTTGAGGTTGGGATCGAGGCCGCGGACGGAGACGAAGCGCCCCTCGCCCTGATCGTTCAGCACGTTGATGCCGGGCGCGCGGCGCAGCGCCTCCGCGACGTTCTGGTCGGGGAACTGGCCGACGGCATCGCGGGTCAGCACGTTCTCGACCCCGTCCGCCGCGCGCTGGCGCGAGATGGAGCTGCCGAGATTGGCCTGCTGGCCGACGACGAGGATGGTGGCGCCGCCAGCGGCCGGGGAGAGGCGCACGTCGGACCGGGTGATGCCGTCCGGCGCGACGTTCACGTCCGCGCGATAATCCTCCGCGCCGGCATAGCGGGCGACGAGCGTGTAGGAGCCGGCCGGGACGTCCGCGAAGCGATAGGCGCCGTCGGGGCCGGCGTTGGTGCGGCGGCCCAGCTCCTTGAGGACCAGCTCTGCCCCCTGCAGGCTGCCGGTGCCGCTGGCGTCGAGAACGGTGCCCGCCAGGGTGCCGGCGAAAGCGGGGGAGGAGAAGATGGTGGCCGCGAGCAGCGCGCACGCGAGCGATCCGCGCGAGCGGTTCGAAAGATCGATCATGAGAACCCCTTTTCGTCGAAGGGCTTGCCCTCCCTTCGCTCAACGGGGCCAGTGGCAGCGCTTGATGACCGCGCGCCGACGATTCGATGACAGGCGGATTACAGGCGATGACGGAATGATGACGCGGGCCGGCGGCCGCCCCGCGTTGCCGGGGGACGGAAAGCGGGCCTACAGCGCGCCGTAGCTGCGATAGGCGGTGTAGAAATCATTCTCCCACACGAAATTGGTGAAGGAGAGGCTGATGCTGGTGTCGAGCCCTTCGACATGATGCCACCAGCCGACGGGTATGAAGAGGATGTCGCCCGGGCGGATGGTGCAGGTGATGGCGGTCGGCCGCTGGCCTTCGGGCAGGCCGGCGAAGGCTTCCGGCCCGCTCCAGCGGCTGTAGCAGTGCATATGGTTCTGCATCCGCTGGGTTTCCCACAGCGGCACCAGCGTCACCCGCTTCTCGCCCATGATCTGGACGAGGAAATTGTTGGTGAGATCGTGGTGGAAGGGGGTGATCGTGCCCTTCGGCCCCAGCCAGAAGAAGCCGTCGCGCGTGGGATCGGGGACGAGGAAGCCGGGCAGGTCGCCTATCTCTTCCCACAGCGGCGCCAGCGCGGAGCGGTTGTGGCCGCCATTGTTCGCGGTGACATAATAATCGTTGCTGGGCTCGCCCGAGCGGAGCCGGCCGAGGAGGGCGGCCAGCGGCATGCGCGTCTTGTGGTGGTTGGAGCGGATCTCATAGTCCGCATCCTCCTGCCGGCCGGTCTGCACCTCGATCTCGGGATTGCCGGCCAGCGCCTCGATATGGTCGAGCGTCCAGCGCCGCGCGGGCCAGTGGTCGATCAGGCCCGTCAATATCGCCGGCCGGTTGGCGGCATAATGATCCCCGAGGAAGGCCCCCGGCGCCGGGCGTTCGAGGACGGGCACCTCCGGGGGGCGGAGCGCCGCGAGGCGCGCCAGCGATTCCAATATCCAGTCGCGCTTGGCGAGCCGCGCGGCGATCGCCGTGCCGGCCTGGGTATAGGGGCTGGAGGAAGCGGCCGCGATCTCGGCCGAGACGACGGCGGGCGGGGCGCCGAGCGCGGCGAGCCTTTCGGCAATGGGCGCGGCATCGGAGCCCAGAAGCAGATTTTCCGCGATCCAGCGCTGCCATTCGTCCTGGATCCGGGGGAGCGGAGTGGCGGCAAACCGGGTCGTCATGCGATTGGGTCCACTTTTGAGATATGCCATGTCGGATATGCCATGCGCCGCATCGTGCGCGCGAATCCGGCCCGTCTGTCACGATTTGATGACAATTGGAGGAAACAGGCAAGTTCCGCGCGGCGGGCCGGCCCTGTGGAGTCCTCCCGAAATAATCATCCTCGTTAAATCGCCTGATTCTGCTAAAAATGCAGTCGGCGCAAGCATCCGGCGGATAGCGCAGCTTCGCGCGGCAGGGAGATCGGCCCATGATCTACTCGGACCTTCAGGGTAAGGTTGCCGTCGTTACCGGATCTTCCAAGGGAATCGGCGCGTGCATCGCCAGCCGGTTCGGCGAGGAAGGCATGAACGTTGTCGTCAACTATAATTCGGACAAGGCGGGCGCCGACGCCACCGTGGCCGCGATCGTGGCCGCCGGGGCGAGCGCGGTCGCGGTCCAGGCCGACATGGCGGAGGAAGCCAGCGCGACCCGCCTGGTGGAGGCCGCCCTCGACAGCTTCGGCAGGCTCGACGTCTTCGTCAACAATGCGGGCATGGAGAATCCCGTGCCGAGCCACGAGATGACGCTGGAGAACTGGCGCAAGGTGATCGACGTCAACCTGACCGGCTATTTCCTGGGCGCGCGCGCCGCGCTCCGCCATTTCGTGGCGCGGAAGAGCCGGGGCGGCATCATCAACCTCTCCTCCGTCCATGAGCGGATTCCCTGGCCGACCTTCGCCCATTATGCGGCGAGCAAGGGCGGGGTGAAGCTGCTGAACCAGACGCTGGCGATGGAATATGCCCCGCTGGGCATCCGCGTGAACGCGATCGGGCCGGGGGCCATAAACACGCCGATCAACAAGGAGAAGATGGCCGATCCGGCAAAGAAGGCGGCGCTCGAGAGCATCATCCCGATGGGCTATGCCGGCGAGCCGGAGGTCGTCGCCAACGCCGCCGCCTGGCTGGCATCGGACCAGTCGTCCTACGTCACCGGCATCACCCTGTTCGTCGACGGCGGCATGACGCTCTATCCTGCCTTCATGCACAACGGCTGATGGCGCCGGCGGCGTGAGCGCCGATATCCTCATCGCGCTCGTCCCCGCCCTGTTCTGGGGCATCCTTCCCGTGCTGGTCGCCTGGACCGGGGGCCGGCCCATCCAGCAGATATTGGGCACCACGCTGGGCACGCTGATCGCGGCGGTGGTGGTGGTCCTGATCGTGCGGCCGCAGATCGGGCCGGCCGCGCTGCTGTTCGGCGCGCTTTCCGGGGCGTGCTGGGCGTTCGGCCAGTTCAACCAGTATCGCGCCTACGGCCAGATCGGCGTGTCGCAGGCGCTGCCCATCTCGACCGGCCTGCAACTGCTGGGCACGTCGCTGGTGGGGGTGCTCCTGCTCGGCGAATGGCCCACCGCCGGGGAAAGGCTGCTGGGCGGGCTGGCCATCGCGATCATCATCGTCGGGATATTCCTGACGACCCGGCACGAGGACGCCACGCGCGGCGGCGACATGAAGGCCGGCATGACGACGCTGCTGATCTCGTCCCTCGGCTATGTCGGCTATTCCTATTTCCCGCGCGTGCGGGACCTGGACGGCTGGAGCGCCTTCCTGCCGCAGGCGATCGGCATGTTCGCCATGTCCGTCCTCCTTTCGCTGTTCGCGCGCGGGGACCGGCCATGGTCGATCAAGACGGTGCACAATCTGGGGGCGGGGCTGGTGTTCGCGATCGCCGCGCTGGCCTATCTCGTCTCGGCCCAGCGCAACGGCGTGGCCACGGGATTCGCGCTGTCGCAGATGAACGTGGTGATCGCCACGCTGGGCGGCATCTTCATCGTCGGCGAGAAGAAGACGCACAGGGAGATGGTGCTGATCCTCGCCGGCCTGGCGCTGGTGGTGGGCGGCGGCATCCTGATCGGCCTCAACCGCTGAATCGCCTGGGCGCCGGCCGCGATCGGCCCGCGCCGCCAGCGTCCGCAACGGAGCCGACGGCTATCCACACAGCCTTTTTGGAAAATGGCGCCCCGCACCGGATAAACATAACGAATACGTGTCGCCGTTCATACTACTCTAGCAACGCCCGGAACCGCCGCTCCCCGCCGTCCGTCGTCGCATTCGACCGCAGGCGCTACAAGCTGACTGGATACCAGCTCTGGACCTCACATTTGGCTCAGTTGGCTAGAACCCATGTGATGTCGGTCTTTAGAAGGTCTTGCGTTACGCCCCCGAAAACACGCTCTTTCCAACGCCCTTGCGCGCGCCCACCCGCGACGAGAAAGTCCACGCCTTCGTTCTCAGCATATTCGGCGATCACGGAAGCCTCGGACCGCCCGCTTGCCGGAAGATGCTGACGTCGCGCATCGAGGCCGTGGGCAGCGAGATAGCGTTGCACGGCCTCAAGGCAGTCAGCGGTGACAGTCTCGCCGACGCCGAGCACCGTGATCGCTTCGGCGTGGCGGAGGAAGGGTAGAGCCGCCCGCAAGGCGCAACCTGCCTCCCTCCCATCCTTCCAGCCGATCAGCGCTCGCCGAAGAATCTGCGGCGGTTTCGTGCTAAGTCGAAGGACGGCCGCTCCGGTCGTGAGCGCAACATCTACCGGATCGGCTTGGGCAAGTTTGCTCGCACCCGCCACGCCCATGACAATGAGGTCCGCCAGCACACCCTCAGACAGCGTGACGCGCGGGTCGGCGATGCCGTCGCACCAATTCATCCGCTCCGGTGCATCTTGCGCCAAACGATCGAACGTCGAGCGCATCTCCGATAGGGCTTCCCGCAGCTTTTGCTCCTCGGTCATCATGTGCAAGGAACTGGGAGTAAGAGCCTCGGCCAGCGAAGCGCTCTTTGGCCAGGCGGAGCAAACTGCGGTGAGTGACGCGCCTCGTTCACGGGCAATCTGCATCGCCATGCGAATGCGTTGCTCGGCCCCGAGGTCCGGCGTCGCATCCACGACGATTGCGGACAGCTTATCAATCGTCATTCCACCTCCTGCGGAGCGGACCATGAATCCCCGGTTCATTGCGCGTTGACCACGGTCCGGTCATCACACGGATACGCGAGGTTGCGTTCGGAGTAGGCGAGCCATACCCCACCACGCGAGGGGTGCGAGTATGAAAACACTGAGCATTCCGGGGAAATAGCCATACGGCTCGTTCGCCAATACCGGCATTGCGAAGTGAGTGAGTTCGGTGATTCCCATCGACGCGAAGAACGTCCAGGCCAGAAAGCGTGCAAACTCGAAATGCCGCTTAATGAGCACCGGGATTGCGATCCAGGCTCCTACGGGCAGAACTAGGATTGCAAGTATTAATCCGACTGAGACGTCGGGCACGGGCGTTCCGGTGATCCTGGCTGAGACCTGATCGAAGAAGCCCGTGCGGTTTTCCTCGAATTTGTGAAGCGCGAGAAAGGCAATCAGCGTGAGCCAGTATGGAGCGCTGATCCGATGCCAACCAACGCCCGAAGGTGTGCTTAGCCAGAGAAGAAATCCGCCAAGATAGCCTATGAGAAATATCGAAGCATACAGAGTGCCGAGGTAAACATATCCGAGCAGTGGAACTAGAAGTGCAAAGCCGAGCGCCGCTGCAATTAAGGCAAAGGATTTCTTTCTCACAGTAGCCTCGCCGTTGTATTCCCGATCTCGCAGGATTCATCTTCGAGATAGCCTGTCCATGCCTGCCCGCGCCGGACGTTATAACCTCTCAATCGGAGACGTCGAAAGGAATCCTTCCTTAGAAGCGTCATCGTGCTATATAGCACCGGATGGCACGTTTCATTGCCCTAGTTCTGATGTGCTTTGTCTCGCTGTCTCTGGTGGCGGGCAACGTCGCCCATGCGGCCGAGCCGATCGGCTGCTTGGACACTGAGGTCGCGGTCGATCTTGGCCATGCCGCTGGGGATCGCGACCAAGTGCCATCAGACGATGGGAAAGCCACGCCACACCATCACGGCGGCTGTCAGGGCCATCAGATTGGCGAGCCCGTGAAAGAGGGCTTTAGCCCGCAATTGCGTCTGCGCACTACGCTTCCGCTGATCCCTCACGCGAACGGTCGCGTCTCCGCTCCAACAGACCCGGCCTACCGCCCTCCACGCGCCTGACGATTCCAGCCTAGCCCCTTCCTCGGGCTTTCTCGGAAATCGTCAGGAGTCTTTTCATCATGCAACGATTGCTCGCGGCCCTATTGGCCGCGACGGCTTGCGCGAGCATCGCGCAGGCCCAAACCGCGCCGCCGGCTGATGCCGGTCAGGCGCAGCCGCAAGGCATACCAATCTCGGGGCCGGTTTTCAGCGTCGATCGCGCGCTTGAGCTGGCGGGCGTCGTCTCGCCCGCGTTGGAGGCGGCGTCGGCCGACGTTAGGGCGGCCGAAGCGGGGCGGCGTGTCGCGGGGCTCCGTCCCAACCCGACCGTCACCGTCGAGGCTGAAAATGTTGCTGGCTCGGGCCAGTATCGCGGCACACAAAGCCTTGAAGCGACCACCTCCCTTACGCTGCCGCTCGAACTCGGCGGCAAGCGGTCGGCCCGCATCGCCGTCGCGGACGCTCGGACCGACCGCGCCACGATACAAGCCGCCATCGCGCAAGCCGATCTACGATTGAACGTCATCCGCGCCTATGCGGAGGCCGCATCGGCGGAACGTCGTCTCATGACGGCGCGCGATCAGGCACGCATCGCGGGCGAAGCCCTGCGCGCCGCGCAGGTTCGCGTGCAGGCGGGCCGCGCATCGCCGATCGAAGCGGAGCGCGCGAACGTCGCGCGGGTGAACGCCGACGCGGCGCTGACACGGGAGGAACGTGCCGTCGAAGTCGCACGCTTCACCTTGTCGCGCATCATCGGCCAACCGATCGCGGGGCCGCTCGATACAGACTGGTTCGCCCGTGTGCCGACGACCTATGGACCCCTTCGGCCGATCGACAGCGCCGGCACGCTCATGATGGCGGCGGCCGATGCGGACCTTGCCGTCGCCAACGCTGGCGTGCGGCTCGCGCGCTCGCAGCGGGTGCCCGATCTGACACTCGGGGCCGGCGCACGCCGCCTCGAACAGACGGGCGACACGGCGGCCATTTTCAGTCTCTCGATCCCGCTCCCGTTGTTCAACAGCGGCGGTGCGGCGCTCAGTCAGGCTACCGCCGAACGGCAGAGCGCGGATGCGCGGCGGCGCGTGACGGCGCTCGACGTGGATCAGGCCATCGCACGCGCGCAAGCCGATGCCGCCAATGCCGCGACAAATGCGGCAGCGGCCACTGGCCCGGCGCTATCGGCGGCCGAAGAAGCCGCCCGCATTGCGCGCATCGGCTATCGGGAGGGCAAGTTCGGCCAACTCGATTTGCTCGATGCCGAACGCACGCTCGCTCAGACGCGCGAGGCGGCAATCGACGCGCTGCTCTCCTACCACATCGCCCAGGCGCAGCTTGAGCGGCTTACCGCCCGCGCGCCGATCAGACAGGGGGAATGAGAATGAACACCCGATACCTAGCGGCCCTGCCGCTCACGCTGGCCGCATTGTTGATGGCCGGATGTTCCGGCGGCGAGAAGGCCGGCGACGAAGCGCAGAACACGGCGACGGCGGAAAACGCCGCAAGCCCCGAGGCCGGCGGTCACGCCGACGAAGAGGGCGAAATCGACCTCAGCGCCGATCAGATTCGCAAAGCCGGCATCGAGCTAGTGCGCGTGATCCGTAGCGGAGGCGGCGCGCTGACGCTCCCGGCGACGATCGAAGGCGACCCGCAAGGGATGCAGGTTGTGTCCGCCGCGATCGGGGGCCGGGTCGTCTCTCTGACCCGCAACCTCGGCCAGTCGGTCGGGCGCGGGCAGACACTCGCGATCATCGAAAGCCGCGAAGCGGCCTCGCTGAACGCCGAAATCGAGGCGGCGCGGGCGAGGCTCGCACTGGCCGAAAGCACTCTGCGCCGCGAACAACGGCTGTTCAACGAGCGCGTCTCGCCGGAACAGGATTTGATAGCGGCGCGCACGGCAGCGACAGAGGCCCGAATCGCGCTGCGGCTCGCACAGCAACAGGTATCGGCCGCTGGTGGAGGCGGCGGTGCGCTCAATCGTATTGCGATCCGCGCGCCGCTCTCGGGCCAGGTCGTCGTGCGTAGCGTGACGCTAGGCCAGACGGTTGCGGCCGATGCCGAGCTATTTCGTGTGGCCGATCTAGGCCGCGTCGCGGTAACGCTTGCGCTCTCGCCGGCTGACGCCGGCAAGGTGCGCCCCGGCTCTCAAATCGAAGTTGTCGCGGGCGATCGGCGATCGGTTGCGCGCGTCGATTTCGTGTCGCCCATTCTCGATGAAAACACGCGCCTCGCCACGGTGATCGCGGTCATCGACAACCGCGCCGGTCAATGGCGCGTCGGTGAGCCGGTTACGACCTCGATCCAGCTCGCCGGTGGCGGTGCCTCCGCGCTGCTCGTGCCGCAAAGCGCGGTGCAGACGGTCGAAGGCCGGCCCACCGTCTTCGTCCGCACCGAACACGGCTTCAAGGCCACGCCTGTCACGCTCGGAAGCCCGAGCGGCGACAACGTGGTCGTGACCTCCGGCCTCACTGGCGACGAACAGCTCGCCGGGCCGAACAGCTTCACCCTCAAGGCTGAGCTTGGAAAAGGCGAAGCGGAGCACGGGCACTGATATGATCGACCGCATCGTCACATTTTCCGTCGAGCGTCGCTGGTTCATCCTGCTCATGACGCTCATCGCCGCGGTCATCGGAGGCTGGGCGATCTCGCGCCTGCCGATCGACGCCGTTCCCGACATCACCAACAACCAGGTGCAGGTAAACATCACCGCACCGGCGCTCTCCCCCGAGTTGGTCGAGAAGCAAATCGCCTTCCCGATCGAAACCGCCCTCGCGGGCGTTCCTGGCCTTGAATATACCCGCTCACTGAGCCGCAACGGGTTCGCCCAGGTCACGGCGGTTTTCACCGATTCGACCGACATATATTTTGCACGTCAGCAAGTCGCGGAGCGGCTGCGCGTCGCCGAAGAAAGCCTGCCCGACGGTGCGGTCCCGACAATGGGGCCGATCGCGACGGGCCTCGGCGAAGTCTATATGTGGACCGTCCATTTCCAGCATCGCAAGGAAGATACCCATAGGCCGGGCGAGCCCGGAATGCAGCCTGACGGCAGCTACATCACGCCAGAGGGCGACCGGCTTGTCAGTGAAGCCGATCAGGCGACCTATCTTCGCACCGCTCAGGATTGGATCGTCGCGCCGCTGCTGAAGAACACGCCGGGCCTTGCCGGCGTCGACTCGATCGGCGGCTATGTGAAGCAGTTTCAGGTGATCCCCGACGTGCAGCGGCTCGCCGCCCTTGGGCTGAACCTGAGCGATCTGGCGCGGGCGCTCCAAGAGAACAACGTCGGCGTCGGCGCCGGTGTTGTCGATCGCGGCGGTGAGGGCCTGGCTGTCCGTTCCGATGCCCGTATCCGCAACGTGGGCGAGTTGGCCGGCACGGTCATCGCCACCCGCGAAGGCACCCCGATCCGGCTCGATCAGGTGGCGCAAGTCCGCCTCGGTCAAGCCATCCGCTACGGCTCCGCGTCCGAGAACGGCAAGGAGGTCGTGGTCGGAACCGCCATCATGCGGATCGGCGAGAACAGCCGCACTGTCGCATCGGCCGTCGCGGAACGGATCGAGGCAATCAACGCCTCATTGCCAACCGATGTCGTGATTCAGCCGGTGCTGGACCGCACCGCGCTGGTCAACTCCACAATCAAGACGGTGGCGAAAAACCTGACCGAAGGGGCGCTTCTCGTCATCGTCGTGCTGTTCGTGCTGCTCGGCAATTTCCGGGCCGCTCTGATCGCGGCGCTGGTGATCCCGATCACCATGGCGATGACCAGCTTCGGGATGCTGCGAGGCGGTGTCTCGGCCAATCTAATGAGTCTCGGCGCGCTCGACTTCGGCCTGATCGTGGACGGCGCGGTGATTATCGTTGAAAACGCGCTGAGGCGCATCGCCGAACGGCAACATCACTACGGCCGAACGCTGGCGCTGGAAGAGCGCCTGTCTGTGGTGACGCAGGCCGCGCGCGAGATGATCCGGCCTTCCGTCTTTGGGCAGGCGATCATCATCCTCGTCTATGTGCCGCTGCTGACCCTCACGGGCGTCGAGGGCAAGACGTTCACGCCGATGGCGCTGACCGTCATCATCGCGCTCGTCAGCGCCTTCGTGCTTTCGCTGACCTTCGTGCCCGCCATGCTCGCGATCTGGCTCTCCAAGCCGGTCGAGGAAAAGGAGGGCCGGATCATGTCCTGGCTCAAGCGCAAGTATGAGCCGGGGCTCGATAAGGCGATGAAGCGGCCGACGCTGACCATGGGCGTCGGGGTCGGCGCGTTCCTCGCCGCCATCCTGACCTTCTCGTTCTTGGGGCAGGAGTTCCTTCCCCAGCTCGATGAAGGCGACCTGACCGCGCAAGTGCTGCGCGTGCCGGGAACGTCGGTCGATCAAAGCCAGGCGATGCAATCGCGCATCGAGCGGGAGATCGGCAAGCTGCCCGAAGTCCGGTTCGTGTTCTCCAAGACGGGCACGGCCGAGTTGGCGTCGGACCCGATGCCTCCGAACATCTCAGACACCTTCATCATTATGAAGCCGCGCGACGAATGGCCCGATGCCGGGCTGAGCAAGGCCGATCTGGTGGCGAAGGTCGAGAGGACGCTTGAGGGCCTGCCCGGCAACGCCTTCGAAATCAGCCAGCCCATCCAGATGCGCTTCAACGAGCTGATCGCAGGCGTGCGCGGCGACGTCGCGGTCAAGATATTCGGCGACGACACCGATGCAATGAACACGACGGCCAATGCCGTTGCGGCGGTCCTTCGCAAGACGCAGGGCGCAGCCGACGTTCGGGTGGAACAGACCGAGGGCCTGCCGATGCTCGACATACGGCCGCGCCGGGACATCATGTCGAGGCTTGGGATCACCGCGCAGACCGTGCAGGATACTATCTCGGCCGCGATCGGCGGTCGCGATGCCGGTATGATCTTCGAGGGCGATCGGCGCTTTGCTGTCACCATCCGTCTGTCGGACGTGGCGCGCGCCAATCTGCAAACGCTCGGCCAGGTGCCGGTGCCGCTACCGGGCGGCGGGTTCGTGCCCCTGCAAAGTGTCGCCGACATCGGCGTCACCGATGGCCCTAATCAAATCAGCCGCGAGAACGGCAAACGGCGCGTCGTCGTGCAGGCGAATGTGCGCGGCCGTGACGTCGCAGGCGTGGTGGCGGACGCACAGGCGGCGATAGCGGCAGAAGTGCGTCTGCCTGCCGGCCAGTATCTCGATTGGGGCGGCCAGTTCGAGAATCTGCAATCGGCGTCCGAGCGGCTGATGCTCGTAGTTCCGGCCTGCTTCGCGCTCATCATCCTGTTGCTCTACGGAGCCTTGGGAAGCGTGCGCGATGCGGCGATCGTGTTTACCGGCGTCCCGCTCGCGCTGGTCGGCGGCGTCCTCGCGTTGTTCCTGCGGGGTATGCCCTTCTCGATCTCGGCGGCGGTAGGGTTCATCGCCCTGTCCGGCATCGCGGTCCTCAATGGCCTCGTCATGGTGACGTCGATCCAAGGGCTGATGGCGCGAGGGATGGAGCGCGCAAAAGCGGCCCGTGAAGGGGCGATGATGCGGCTGCGGCCCGTCGTCATGACGGCGCTAGTCGCCAGCCTCGGCTTCGTGCCGATGGCGATTGCAAGCGGAGCCGGCGCGGAAGTGCAAAAGCCGCTGGCGACCGTCGTCATCGGCGGCCTGATCTCAGCAACGCTACTGACGCTGTTCGTGCTGCCGACACTCTACGCCCGCTATGGCCGCCGGGAGACGGATATTCCCGCGCCTGCCACGCGGCCCGAAGAGACGACGGTCGATCTGGCGGAGGCTCCACTGTGAGCCTCCGCGTCGGCCGTATCCGAGCACCGGGGATGCGTCTTGTCGAGCGGTGGGCGGCTTTGCCGTCCGCCGCATCGGAGACCAAGGAACGGGCGATCAGGCCGTGAAGGAAATCACCTCCTTCGCCCTGAGCATTACGCCCATCAGGGCGTGGACTCATATCGCCGATCTGGCGGCGTTCGCGTTATGGCACCCCAGCTATCGCTTCCGGGGAAACGCCGCGCCAGGTGCGAGAGTCGGCCTCACCTTTAGCCTGCTCAGAGGAGAACTCCCGCTAAAGGCCGGAGCTAAGATCATAGCCTATGAGCGGGCGCACTGCCTTGCGTGGCGCACCGGCCTCGGCGGGGTGCTCACTCTGCACGAAGAATATGCTCTCGACGGGCTCGGCGAACAGACACGGGTTCGCCACACAATCACGATGAGAGGGATGCTGAGCCCGCTTGGCTATACGGTCCGGCGCGGGTTGCGCTCCGCAATGCGGGCACAGGATGCGGCGCTCGTCCGCTATCTCACCAAGGAAGCGCGCGGGAGCGGCTTCACAGTAAATCGTCGTCGTCGCCGAGTCCGCAAGGCGCAACTTTCCGCGAAAGGCCGCTCATGACCGGCCCGGCATTTTCGGGCCCGGATGCGGAGCGCCGCACCCTCTGGATCGTGTTGATCCTCAATGCGGGGATCGCCGTAGCTTTCCTGATCGCGGGAGTCACAGGCGATTCCAGCGCGCTGCTCGCCAATGGTCTCGACAACCTCTCGGACGCTGCGGTCTATGCGCTGAGCCTCATCGCCCTCAGTCGGGGCGCAAAGTGGAAGACCCGTGCAGCCGCCGTGTCGGGGGTCATGCTCCTGATCTTTGCCGGCGGCATCCTTCTCGATGTCGGGCGGCGATACCTCCAAGGCAGCGAGCCTATCGGCGTTACCATGATGGCGATGTCTGCGGTTGCCGCCGTCGTCAATTTCGTCTGCCTCAAACTGCTGCAACGGCTGCGAGAGCCCGACGTCAATCTGCGCGCCGCGACCACGTTCAGTTTCAACGACTTCATCTCGAACGGCGGGATTCTTGTCGCCGGCCTGCTGGTCTGGTGGCTGGGCTCAAACTGGCCCGATCTGCTGGTTGGCTTCCTCACTGCGATCATCGCCATCAAGGGCGGCGTCGAAATCTTACGCGATGCACGCAAGGAAGCGCGCCAAGCCAAGGAAGTCAGCCGATGATTGCCAAAGCTATCGGCCGCCGCACGCTGAGTCCTTCGGGTGCATGTGCGAGAACGGCCCGCGCCATGGCCGTTTCCCCCAAACAGCCATGGCGAACGGACAGAGGCGGGCGCGCGGGGCGAAGACTCGCGACAGCGCCCCCCGTCGGGCGGACCGCACCGCTTACCCGAAACGCGATCCGCAAAGGACCAACGCCATGATTGAAAAGCTCCGTCTCGATATTCCCGTCCTGTTGCCCGACGTCACCGACGCGGCTGATGCCTGTGTCGCAAGGCTGATCGGCTCGCTTGAAGGCCGCCCCGGCGTCGAGCAGGCCCATGTCGTCGCGGCCAGCGCCGACGCGCCGGCAACTTTGTGCGTCCATTTTGACCCGCAAGTGGTGACGCTATCGCGCATCCGCGAGCTGGCCCGCGCTGCTGGCGCGAACATCGCCGATCGCTTCGGACATGCGATCTGGCGAGTTGAGGGGCTCACCCATCAGCGTCGCGCCCGCACCCTGGGCGACCGGCTTCGCGCCCTTCCCGGCGTGCTGGAAGCTGAGGCGAATGTCTCCGGCCTGGTGCGGGTTGAGTTCGATAAGTCGGCGACGTCGGAAGAGGCGATCCTGGGCGCGCTGCGCGAGGCCGGCGCGCGACCGATCGGCGACAAGGCGCTGACGCCGGCCCCGGCCACGCCGACGCATGACCACGCCAAGGATCATGACCATCCTGCCGGCGAGAAGCATGACCACGATCACGCCCATGGCGGCCTGCTCGGGCCGAATACGGAGCTGATTTTCGCGCTGGCCTGCGGCGCGGCGCTGGCGATCGGCTTCGCCATCGAGAAGCTGGTGGCCGGCGCGCCGGATTGGTTGCCGCTCGCGCTCTACATCGCTGCCTATGGCTTCGGCGGCTTCTACACACTTCGCGAAGCGATCGAAAATCTACGCCTCAAGCGGTTTGAAATCGACACGCTGATGTTGGTGGCCGCCGCTGGCGCGGCTGCGCTGGGAGCCTGGGCGGAAGGCGCGCTGCTGCTATTCCTGTTCAGCCTCGGCCATGCGCTCGAACACTACGCAATGGGCCGCGCTAAGCGCGCGATCGAGGCACTGGCCGAACTGGCGCCGCGCACCGCAATGGTGCGCCGCTCCGATGGCGGCACGAGCGAGGTTCCGGTTGAGGATCTCAAGCTCGGTGATGTCGTCATCGTGAAGCCCGATGAGCGCGTTGCGGCTGATGGTTTCATCGTGAAGGGGATCACCGCGATCAATCAGGCCCCGGTCACGGGTGAGAGTATGCCCGTCGATAAGCGGCCTGTGCAGGACGACGCGGCGGCCCGCGCCAATCCCGATCGGCTCGATGCGGCCAGCCGGGTGTTCGCCGGCACGATCAACGGCAGTGGTCTCATCGAAATCGAAGTGACCCGACTGTCCACCGAAAGCACTCTCGCCAAGGTGGTTAAGCTGGTCAGTGAAGCGGAAACACAGAAGTCGCCGACGCAACGCTTCACGGACCGATTTGAGCGGTTCTTTGTGCCGGCGGTGCTCGCGCTGTCCTTCCTGCTCCTGTTTGCCTGGGTGGTTGTTGATGAGCCGTTCCGCGACAGCTTCTACCGGGCGATGGCGGTGCTGGTCGCCGCCAGCCCCTGCGCACTCGCCATCGCCACCCCCAGCGCGGTCCTCTCGGGCGTAGCCCGTGCCGCGCGCGGGGGCGTCCTCGTTAAGGGCGGCGCTCCGCTCGAACTGCTCGGCTCTCTCGATGCCATCGCGTTCGACAAGACGGGCACGCTCACCAAGGGCGAGCCCCGCATACAGGAAATCATCCCTGTCGCGGATGTGAGTAAGGAAGACCTCATGACGGTGGCCGTCGCCGTCGAGGCCCTGAGCGATCATCCGCTCGCCCAAGCCATTGCCCGCGACGGACGGGACCATATCGGCGATCAGTCGGTGCCGAAGGCCGACAACCTCAAGAGCCTCACTGGGCGCGGCGTGTCGGCCGTCGTCGGAGCCGATGAGGTGCTGATCGGAAAGGCTGAAATGTTCGGTGCTGACGGCATCGCGCCGCTGTCCCCCGAGATGACGGCCGCGATCGAGAAGCTGCGGGAGGGGGGCCAAACGAGCATGGTCGTTCGCCGGGCCGGCAAAGACCTTGGCGCGATCGGGCTGCTCGACACTCCGCGCGAAGCGGCGCGCGATGCGCTCGAAAAGCTGCGCGCGATCGGTATCAAGCGAATGATTATGATCTCGGGGGATCATCAGCGCGCCGCCCAAGCCATCGCCAGGGACGTTGGCATCGACGAAGCGTGGGGCGATCTCATGCCGGAGGATAAGGTCGAGGCGATCAAGAAGCTCCGCGCCGAAGCCAAAGTCGCGATGGTGGGTGATGGCGTCAACGACGCTCCCGCCATGGCGACAGCGACGGTCGGCATTGCGATGGGTGCCGCTGGTTCCGACGTCGCGCTGGAAACCGCAGACGTCGCCCTGATGGCGGATGATCTGGCGCACCTGCCATTTGCGGTTGGACTCAGCCGCAGCACGCGATGGGTGATCCGCCAGAATGTCTTCGTGAGCCTGGGCGTAGTTGCCTTCCTCGTGCCCGCCACCATCCTCGGGCTCGGTATTGGTCCAGCGGTAGCGATGCACGAAGGATCGACGCTGCTCGTCGTGTTCAACGCGCTCCGGCTGCTGGCCTATCGCGATCCTACAGCCCGCCGCAGCGATGCCTTTTAGCATCCGCCAACTGCGCTATGCGATCGCGGCCGCCGATCACGGGAGCTTTTATCGAGCTGCCCGAGCGCTCGACATTGAGCAATCGACGCTTAGTCGGAGCATCCTCAAATTGGAGGGCTCCATCGGTATGCCGATCTTCGAGCGCTCTCGTTCCGGCGTTACCATGACACTTGCCGGCTGTGCTTTTATCCGCGGGGCAAAGCCGATGGTTGCCAGCGCTGACAAACTTGTTGCGATGATGCGGGCTGCCGGCCAAGGACGGGCGGGCGGCCTGCGGCTAGGCCACAACAGCTCTGTTTCCGCCGGCAATCTAAGAGCAACGATGATGAACTGGCGTGAGGCACATCCTGACGTCGAAGTCGAAGGCGTGGAGGCCGACCGAAGTGTCCTACTCGCAGGACTCGATACTGGCGAGATCGACATCGCGATTCTCATGGGCTCGGTCAGCCATGACGGATTTCGCTGTGAGCCGCTATGGAGCGAACGGATGCTCGTAGCGCTGCCCGCATCGCATCCGTTGGCGGAGCGCGACATCGTTCATTGGACTGATCTTCGAGGCGAGCGCTTCCTGCTGCCAATTGCCGATCCCGGCCCCGAAATCCGGGACATGCTGCTCGGGCGGCTCTCAATGTTCGGCACCAAACCGGATATCAGAATGCACCAGTCGAGCCGCGAAACAATCCTGAGCATCCTCGGTGGCGGTGCCGGTGTGAGCATCGTCTGCGAGGGCTCGACCGGCACGCTTTATCCCGATGTCGTCTATCGGCCGATCCACGGCGAACAGGGACCAGCGCTGACGGGTTATTCGGGCTGTTGGCGCGATGACAACCGCAATCCCGCGCTGCGGCGTTTCCTTGGATTCATCAAAGCGCGCTATGCGCTGTCTTTTGATTTCTCGGAGAGATTCTAGTAAATTAGGTAGGTAGTTCTTGGAGTTACGGCCATGTCGCAAGGCAAGACAATCATCATCGTGCTCGTCACTTTGGTCATCGGCTTCGCGGGAGGCTTCGCCTTGCGGCCGGTGATCGCACCGACGCAGCAAGCGGAGAGCGCCACTGTCGCGCTGCCTGGAGCTGCTGTATCGAGCGAAGCGCGCGGCACGCAATATTTCGTGGCACATATCGACGAGGCGCGGCAGGTCGTCGCTGGATGCCGCGATGGATCAGTGCGGGGTGGCGAGTGTGCCACGGCCGAGGAAGCGATCATCAAGGTCGATGCTGCGGAGCGCCGAAGGAAGTTCTTAGGGAATTGACGCCAGCGCTTCGGCTCAATCCTTTGCGGCGCTCCGACGCCGCGAAAACCCCCGGTCGCTCGCCATGAACTTCGCCAGCATGGGAGAGACGAGCTTCTCGGGAGCAATGGTCTCCCCGCCCGTCTCCGCCGCGAGCGCGGCGGCGTAGGCGGCGAGATCGCGGTGGACTGCGGCGGGCAGCTCAATCGTCAGCTTAACCGGCCGGTCATCGGCGAGCGGCCCCAGCTTCAACTTGGTCATCGCGTTCCTCCGATCGGTTCGAGCACAAGATCGCGGGTCAGAACAACGCGCAGCGGATGGCCTGGCCGGATGGTGAGCGTCGGCTGCACGTTGAGTTGCCGACGCACGATCTGCTGGCCGGTCTGGTTGATGGTGTCCTGCGAGCCGCGCCGCAGGGCGCGAGTCAGGTCGTCCTGGCTGTCCGCACCCAGCTCGGTTCCGACGCCCAGCAATGTCGAGACGGCGGCCGCTCGGAGCAGGTTGCCCCAATGCTGGTTGACGCGATCCTGTAGCCCCGCGAACCCCGCACCGTCCGCGCCGGGTTGGCGCTCGAGAACGATCGAGCGGCCGTCCGGCATGATGAGCCGATCCCAGGCGAGCAGCACGCGCGTCTGACCGGCGGCGATCTCGCTGTCATACTCGCCGATTAACCGCGCGCCCTGCGGGATGAGGAGGATGCGCCCGGTCGGGCTGTCATAGACGTTGGCCGTCACCTGCGCGGTGATCTGGCCGGGCAGGTCAGAACGGACACCGGTGATGAGCGCGGCCGGGATGATGCTACCGGCCTGCACGATGTTCGGCGATGCCGGTGTCGTCAGCCGCTCAACGCTAACCGTCCTTTGATTGGATGCCTGAGCCATGAACGCGCGCTTTCCGGCTTGGTCGCCTTGCGCGGCCTGCGTGGCAGGCTCCTGTGTTGCCGGCGAAGGCAATCCGGGCGCTGCGCCGGGCTCCGCACCTACACCCGCGCGCGCGCCGCCGCTGCCGAGGAAGACAGTGCTGGTGCGCGCCGCATCGCGTTCCTGCGCTGCGCGCTGCCGAGCCGCCTCCGCCGCCTGCGCGCGAGGATCGGGCGGGCCGGGCTGCGCGCCGGTCGGTGGCACGGGGACATCTTCGCCGCGCTGCTGCGCCGACACGATCGGTCGGCCGAGGTCGCCGGGAAGCGGCGGGCCGAGCCGGGGCGCCTGCGCGTAATCGCGCGGTCCCGACGTGATGGTCTCGGCCGTGGCGCGGCTGTCGGTGTTGTAGAGTTCCTGCACGGCCCGATCGCCCGGCGGTCGCAGCGCATAGATCAGCGAACCGCCGATGCCGAGACCGGCGGCGATGCCGACGACGGCGAGCGCCTTGCGCGACAGCCGCATGACGCGGGGCGGATCGCCGCGAAGCTGAAACGCGGCGGGATCGGGGCGAGCGGGCTGCGGCTCCGGCCGCGCTTCGGCTGGCGCATCGTGGCTGTCGGTCACGGCCGCCCCCTCCGCCCGTCGTCGCGAACGATGCGGACGCGCTGCTCGGTGCGGCGGTCGCCCAGGCGCAGCTCGGCGGCGGCGAACAGCCGATCGACCACCATGTAGCGACCCTGCACGCGATAATTGACCAACTCCGCGTCACCACGCGCGCCGGTCACGAATAGCGGCGGCATCTCGCCCTGCGAGATCCCGGCCGGAAACTCGATGAACACCTGCCGCCCGTCGTCGAATGCGCGGGCCGGCGCCCACGGCACGCGGTCGCCTTCGATCCGGTAACGGAAATTGAGCGCCGCCACGTCCACGCCGGTCGCAGCCGGCACGGCAGCGGCGGCAGCCGCGTTGCGGCCCTGCAAGGCGATGAGCTGATCCTGCGGATAGGTCCAGGAGACCGACGCCATGTAGGTCGTCGGCGTCGCGCGCAGCTCCAAGTGATAGGTGCGTCGGTCGGTGTTGATGACGAGGTTGGTGGCGAGGTCGGGCCGGGTTGGCTTCACCAAGATATGCACGCGCGCGGTCGCGCCAGTGCCGCTCACCGTATCGCCTATGATCCACCGCACCGTATCGCCGGCCGCGACCGGCCCCGGCCCGACGAGCTGTTCGCCTTCCTGAAGCGCGATGTCCGTCACCTGACCGGGCGCGGTATAGACCTGATAGAGCGCGCCTTCGGTCCACGGATATTGCTGGATGGCGTTGAGGAAGCCGTCGCGCACCGGCTGGATGCGCGCGGCGTCGTTGGCGTCGCCGACACGGCGGCGCGGATCGGCGGGCTCCGCCGGCCTCGGGCTCGCCGTCACCGGCTTCAACTGGCCGGGCAGCGGCAACGGCTCGGGGATCGTCACGATCTCGACCGCGCGGGGCGGCTCGGCCGCGGGGGTTGCGACGATCACCGGGGGCGGATCGTCCAAAGCGATCAGGGGCGGCCGCGCCGACGTGGTGGCGCAGCCGGCGAGCGCGGATGCGGAGACGAACAGCGCGGCCGTGGCCGCGCGGCGGATGGGTATGCCGGTCATTGCGACAGCTCCTTCGACCAGTTGAGGGCATTGACGAAGACGCCGAGCGGATTCTTGCGCAGGGCATCGGGAGTGCGTGGCGGCTGCACGACGATGGTGAGGATCGCGGACCAGCGCTCGGTGGCGGCAAGGCTGCCGTCCTGATAGCGGCGCTCGATCCAGGCGACGCGGAAGCTGTCGGGCGAGGCGCGGATGACGCTCGACACTTCCACCGCGACCTGCACCCGCCCGACATTGGCGAACGGATCGTTGGCCCGCGCATAGTCGTTGAGCGCGAGCGCGCCGCGATCGGTGGTGAAGTCGTAAGCCCTGAGCCAGTTCTGGCGGACGATGACCGGATCGGCCGGGATCGCGCGGACCTGCTCGATGAAGCGGGCGAGATGGAACGCGACCTGCGGATCGGTCGGGCGGTAGCCGGCCTCGGCTGGCGCAACCGCTTGAGCCTCGCCCAGCCGAACGACCTGCACGACCCAGGGGACGATATGACCGCGCGTCGATTGCCAGACGAGGCCGCCGGCCAAGCCGCCCGAAAGCGCCAGCGTGCCGAAGAAGGCGAGCCGCCAGTTCTTCGCCTGCGCGCGCGCCGAACCGATGCGGTCGTCCCACGCCTGCGCCGCGCGCTGATAGGGTGTGGTGGGTTCGGGCGTCTGGCCGTAGCGGATGCTGGGGCGCTTAAACATGGATCAATCCTTCTGGCTGGTATCGACGGATGCGCCGCTGCCGCCGCCGTCGCCGGAGCGCAGCGTGTGGGCGGCGATGGTCGCGCCGTGGGTCATGGTCTGACGGTTCTTCATCGCGGACGCCCAGGCGGGCGCGCCGGCCGGCGCGTCCGGCGATGGCGCGGAGCTGCCGCCCGGAATGGTCCCGCCCGTGGCGGTGACGGCGGCGCGGCCGCCCGAGCGATAGCTGTCTTTGAGCGTGGCCGCCGCCTTGCGAAGCGGCGACATGGCTGCGCCGACGGCGGCTTGGCCGACGCCGCCTGCGCCGCCCGCGATTGCGGCGGCGCCCGACTTGCCGGCCGAACCGAGCGCATAGGCGCTGTTGGCGGCGCCCGAGGTGAAGGTTGCGCCGCGTGCCGCGCCGCCGACTGCGCCCGCCGCCGCGCCGACGCCGAGGCGCGCGGCGGCAGCGCCACCGGCCAGCGCGCCGCCGGCTGCGAGCACGGTGCCGGCCGCGGCGCCTGCGCCGAGCGCCGGGCCGCCGGAGACGATGCCGTTGGCGATCGACGGGCCGAAGATGCCAAGGCCGAGAAGGCACAGCGAGGCGAGCGCGACGGCCAGCGCGTCCTCGATGCTCGGCTGCACGCCGCCGAACCCGGCGCGGAACTCGTCGAACAAGGTCGAGCCGATGCCGACGATGACCGCGAGCACCAGCACCTTGATGCCTGAGGAGATGACCAACCCCAGCACGCGCTCGGCCATGAAGGCGGTCTTGCCGAACAGGCCGAACGGGATGAGGACGAAGCCCGCCAGCGTCGCCAGCTTGAACTCGATCAGCGTCACGAACAGCTGGATCGCCAGAATGAAGAAGGCGAGGATGACCAGCACCCAGGCGATCAGCAGCACCGCGATCTGGATGAAGTTCTCGAAGAACGCGACCCAGCCCATGAGGTCGGAGATCGACTGGAGGATAGGTTCGCCTGCCTCCAGCCCGACTTGCGCGACGCGGCCCGGCTGAAGCAGCTCGGCGGCGGTGAAGCCGGTTCCGGACGCTTTCAGCCCTAGCCCAGCGAAGCTCTCGAAGACGATCCGCGCCAGGCTGTTCCAGTTGCCGATGATGTAGGCGAAGACGCCGACGAACAGGGTCTTCTTGACGAGGCGCGCGATGATGTCGTCGCCTTCACCCCACGTCCAGAACAGCGCGGCCAGGGTCACGTCGATGACGATCAGGGTGGTGGCGATGAACGCCACCTCGCCGCCGAGCAGGCCGAACCCGCTGTCGATGTAGCGGGTGAAGACATCCAGAAAGCGATCGACGACGCCGGTGCCGCCCATGTCAATTCTCCTGTGGGGTGGCGCCATCGGCGATGCGGGCGGCGGGGCGCGCGCCGGGCGCGAGGAACCGGCGGCGGTTCTCGGCCCAGGCGCGCAGGCAATCGGGGTCGCTTGCCCCGGCAGCGCCGATCGACTGGCAGCGGCGCAGCTCGATCAGCAGCGGGTCCGTCGCCGATGTCTCGGCGACGGCCGCCGGCCCCGCGCGCGGTGGCTCGGGCGCACGGCTCATCTCGATCGCCGTCATCGTGATGGCGATGGCGATGAAAACGACGGCGCCGATGCGCGCGAGGAGCTTGCTGTCCATGACCGTCAGTCGTGGAACATGCGGGCGTTGCCCGGCTGATAGCCGGTGGAGCGCGTCAGGAAGCGGCGGAGCCGCTCGCGGCTCTCGGCCTCGACGGCAGCGTTCCGCGCCGAGTCCAGCGCCTGCGCCCGGCCCTGCGCGGCCAGCAGCGCCGTCAGGTCCGCGAGTTGCTGCGATTGCAGCGCGAGAAGCTGGTTGCCCGCCTGCGCCGCCTGAAGCGCGCCGGTCGCCGACTGGCTGGACGTGACCAGGCCGTCCATCGTGGTGCGCGCACCGTCGATGTTGCCGACGACGCCGGCCTGAACGCGCAGCGCGTCCTCGAACGCGCCGACGCTATCCGCCCAGCGCGCATTGGCGTTGGCGACCATCTCCGCATGGGTGCCGGTCAGCGCCGCGCCCTTGTAGCGGCCGTTGAACACCTGCTGGACGTTCTGCACGTCGTAGGCGATGCGCTGCGCCTCGCCGAGAAGCTGCTGGGTGCGCTGCACCTGTTGCTGCAACTGCTGGAGCGAGCTGAACGGCAGCGAGGCCAGGTTGCGCGCCTCGTTCATCAGGCTGGTCGCCTGCTGCTGGATTTGCTGAATCTGGTTGTTGACCTGTTGGAGCGACCGCGCGGCCGTCAGCACGTTCTGCGCATAATTGGTCGGGTCATAGACGATCCCGCCGAACTGAGCGTGCGCCGGCGTGGCAGCGGTGATGCCGATCATGCTCGACGTGGCGATGGCTCCGGCCAGCATGGCGCGGCGCAGGATGTTGGGCTTCATGGGGTCATGTCCTTCAAGGCAAGGGGGAGCTGGCCGGCATCTTCCCGGCGACCGGCCAGCGAATCGGGTTGGGGTTCGGGAAGAAGATCGACCGCCCAGGCCAGGCCGCGATGGCGCAGCCATTCGGCGGCGAAGCGCTCGCGGCCGTGGGTCTCGACCAGTTCGGCGATGCGGAGCTGATCGGTCTTGGAAGACGCGGCGGCGAAGGCCAGAGCGATTTCGCCCAGCCCCAGCTCGAACAGCCGGTTGCCGCGCCGCGACTGGCAGTAATAATCCCGCTTCGGCGCCGCCCGGCTCAATATCTCGATCTGCCGGGCGTTGAGCCCGAACCGCTCGTAGATGGCGGCGATCTGCGGCTCGGCCGCGCGCTCGTTCGGCAGGAAGATGCGCGTCGGGCAGCTCTCGATGATGGCCGGCGCGATGTTCGAGGTTTCGATGTCGGCGAGGCTTTGTGTGGCGAACACGACGCTGGCGTTCTTCTTCCGCAGCGTCTTGAGCCACTCGCGAAGCTGCGCGGCGAAGTCCGGGCTATCGAGGACCAGCCAGCCCTCGTCGATGATGATGAGCGTCGGCGAGCCGTCCAGCCGGCCCTCGATCCGGTGGAACAGATAGGACAGGACAGCGGCGGCCGATCCGGCGCCGACCAAGCCCTCGGTCTCGAACGCCTGCACCGACGCTTCGCCGAGACGCTCGGCCTCTGCGTCGAGCAGTCGGCCCCACGGGCCGCCGATGCAGTAGGAGGCGAGCGCCTGTTTGAGCTGCTGCGATTGCAACAGCACGGCGAGCCCGGTCAGCGTGCGTTCCGGCACGGGTGCGCTGGCGAGCGAGCCGAGCGCCGACCACAGATGCTCCTTGGCCTGCGGATCGACCGCGACGCCTTCGGACGCGAGGATCGCCGCCAGCCATTCGGCCGCCCATGCGCGCTCGGCCGGATCGTCGATCCGAGCGAGCGGCTGGAGCTGCACGCCGTCGCCGGCCTCGTCGGCGAGCATCCCGCCGAGATCCTGCCAGTCGCCGCCCATGCCGATCGCGGCGGCGCGGATGCTGCCGCCGAAATCGAAGGCGAAGACCTGGCCGCTCTCGTAGCGGCGGAACTGCATCGCCATCAGCGCCAGCAGCACCGACTTGCCGGCGCCGGTCGGCCCGACGATCAGCGTGTGGCCGACATCGCCGACGTGGAGGGAAAACCGGAACGGGGTCGAACCTTCGGTCTTGCCATAAAGCAAGGGGGGCGCACCGAAATGCTCGTCCCGTTCCGGCCCCGCCCATACTGCTGACAGGGGGATCAGGTGGGCGAGATTGATGGTGGAGATTGGCGGTTGCCGGACGTTGGCGTAGGTGTGGCCGGGGAGCGAGCCAAGCCACGCTTCCACGGCGTTCATGCCCTCGGGGATGACGGTGAAGTCGCGGCCCTGAACGACCTTCTCGACCAGCCGCAGCTTCTCGGCGGCGATGGCGGGATCGCGGTCCCATACCGTCACGGTCGCGGTGACATAGGCCATGCCGGCATAGTCGGCGCCCAGCTCCTGCAGGGCGGTGTCGGCGTCCGCGGCCTTATTCGAGGCGTCGCTGTCCATCAGGACCGACGCTTCGTTGGTCATCACCTCCTTCAAGATCGCCATGACGCTCTTGCGCTTGGCGAACCATTGGCGGCGGATGCGGCTTAGCAGTTTGGTCGCGTCGGTCTTGTCGAGCATGATCGCGCGGGTCGCCCAGCGATACTCGAAGGCGAGCCGGTTCAGCTCGTCGAGCAAGCCAGGGAACGTGACGCTCGGAAAGCCGACGATGGTGAGCGTGCGGAGATGATGATCGCCGAGCTTAGGTTCGAGCCCGCCGGTTAGCGGCTCGTCGGCCAAAAGCGCGTCGAGGTGCATTGGCGTTTCCGGCACTCGAACGCGCTGGCGCCGGGTGGAAACGGTGCTGTGCAGATAGGTCAGCGTCTCGGCGTCATCGAGCCAGCGGACCTCGGGAACGAAGCCTTCGACCAGATTGAGCACCCGGTCGCTGCGATCGGTGAAGCCCTTGAGCAGTTCCCACGGATCGACGCCGCTAGTGGAGCGGCCCTCGTAGAGCCAGCCTTCCGCCCGCGCGGCTTCCTCGGCGGGCGGCATCCACAAGAGCGTCAGAAAGTAGCGGCTCTCGAAATGCGCGCCCTCCTCGCGGAACTGTTCGCGGCGCTCGAACTCGACCAGCGACGACACGGGGTCGGGAAAGTCGGATTGCGGATAGTCGAGTGCAGGCGTGCGCTGCGCCTCGACGAAGATCGCCCAGCCGGAGCCGAGCCGGCGAAGAGAGTTGTTCAATCGCGATGTCGTAGCGACCAGCTCGGCCGGCGTGGCGCTGTCGAGATCGGGGCCGCGGAACCGGGCGGTGCGCTGGAACGAGCCGTCCTTGTTCAGCACGACGCCTTCGCTGACTAGCGCGGCCCAGGGCAGGAAGTCGGGCAGGTTCGCAGCTTTGCTGCGATATTCGCGCAAGCTCATCATGGCCGCATCCACGTCGGGTAACGGAGGTGGCGCCGGGCCACGTCCACGAATTGCGGATCGCGGCGAGCGGCCCAGACGGACAGCCCGTGGCCGATCGCCCAGATGATCAGGCCAGCGATCCACAGGCGCAGGCCGAGGCCGATCGCGCCCGCCAGCGTCCCGTTGACGATGGCGAGCGAGCGAGGGGCGCCGCCGAGCAAAATCTGCTCGGTCAGCGCCCGGTGGACCGGGGCGAAATAGCCCGCGATCGGTTCGCCATGATCGGCCGCGCTGCTCATGCGATCAGCGCTCCGCCGCCGAAGCTGAAGAAGCTCAGGAAGAAGGAGCTGGCCGCGAACGCGATCGACAGGCCGAACACGATCTGGATCAGCCGGCGCGAGCCGCCTGACGTGTCGCCGAACGCCAGTGTCAGGCCGGTCACGATAATGATGATGACGGCGATGATCTTCGCCACCGGCCCCTCGATGCTTTCGAGGATCGACTGGAGCGGCGCTTCCCACGGCATCGACGACCCGCCCGCGTGAGCGGGCAGCGCGTAGAGCAGGCCGGCAGCGGTGATCGCCGCGTGGCCCATGCGGTCGAGCATGGTGCCGCCGAGCAGGCGGCGCTTCGTAGCACTGATAGGCTTGATGTCCTTGGTCATGGCAGGTCTCCGGGCTGGGGGGTGGTGAGCGGGGCGAGGCGGTAGTCGCCGGTCGCGGGGTCGAGCCCGTCGATGCGGGCCAGCTCGGTCAGCCGGCGACCGTGCGCGTCGCGGACCAGCACGGCGATCAGGTCGATCGTCTCGGCGATCAGCGCGCGCGGGACCGTGACGACGGCCTCCTGAATGAGCTGCTCCATCCGCCGCAGCGCACCGAGCGCGGTGCCGGCGTGGATCGTCCCGACGCCGCCGGGATGGCCGGTGCCCCAGGCTTTGATGAGGTCGAGCGCCTCGGCCCCGCGCACCTCGCCGATGGGGATGCGATCGGGCCGCAGGCGCAGAGACGAGCGGACCAGCTCGGACAGCGACACCACGCCGTCCTTGGTCCGCATGGCGACGAGGTTCGGCGCGGCGCATTGCAGCTCGCGCGTGTCTTCGATCAGGACAATACGGTCGGTGGTCTTCGCCACCTCGGCGAGCAGCGCGTTGACCAGTGTGGTTTTGCCCGCGCCCGTGCCGCCCGCGACAAGAATGTTGGCGCGGGTCTCGACGCCGTGGCGCAGCGCCTCGGCCTCCGCCGCCGACATGATGCCTGCGCGCGCGTAGTCGTCGAGCGTGAACACCGCGACGGCGGGCTTGCGGATCGCGAAGGCCGGCGCGGCGACGACCGGCGGCAGCAACCCCTCGAATCGCTCGCCGCCTTCGGGCAGCTCGGCCGACACCCGCGGGGATCGGGCGTGGACCTCGACGCCGACATGGTGAGCGACCAGGCGGACGATGCGCTCGCCGTCAGCGGCGGACAGCAGCTCGCCCGTGTCGCTGATGCCCTCGCCGAGCCGGTCGAGCCACAGGCGGCCATCCGGGTTCAGCATCACTTCGATGACGGCGGGGTCGTCGAGCCAGCCTGCGATCGACGGCCCGAGCGCGGTGCGCAGCATCCGCGCGCCGCGTGATTCCGCCTCGGATCGGATCGGATGAACGGTCAACGACTGGCCCCTGCAATGGACCGGGCGAACCGCCGCCCGGCTGTCGGGGCACATCAAGAGACGCAGGAATACTCAGGCCGCAACAGCTACTTGTCGGCGTAGTAGAGGGGGCGGCAGATACGGTGCCGAGGGCGGAAGCGGCTTTCCGCCACATCATGATCGGCGGTGCAATTCAGTCCGACTCGGACGATGTCGAGCGCGGCCAGACATCTTCGGGAATCTCGTCCATCAAGGTCTTGCCGCTGGCGAAGCGCCGGCCGAGCGTTTCGATGAAGCCCTCGTAGCGCTTGCGGCCTTTGACCTGGGCCGCCGCCTGATCTTCGTCGGGCAGTGGCGGAGTCACCGCCAGCCAGAACCGGACGAACAGGGACAGCGCCTCGGTGGAAAGGCCGGTGTTGCGCTCCAGCCGCTGCACCTGTCGCGACAGCCGATCGAGCCGGCGCGCGAACGCGGCCTCCATCCGGTCGGCCCCGTCTGGGGACAGGTAAGACGTGACCGCCGCCTCCACGATCGCGGATCGCGAGATGCGTCGGCGGATCGCCAGCTCATCGACCTGCTTGGCGAGCGCGGGCGGGAAATAGACGTTGAGCCGGGTCCGCATGGCGGCCTCCTACAAGTCGATGCCGTCGCCGGGATCGAGCGACGCCTGCCGCGCGAGCCCCTGCATCCGGCGGCGCACGGCCGCCTGCCGGGCCGCGTCGTCCTGTTCGTCCTCCACGATCGCGAACTCCTGCGCGGGCGTGGCGGGCGTCTCCGGCGCGATGGCGACATGCTCGGGCAGCTCGGGCTCGCGGCGCAGCCCGCCGTTGGCGGCGTCTTCTGCATCGCGCACGATGCGCGCGACCTGCTTCGGATCGGCGGCCGCCTGCCGCCCGGTCCAGTCGTCCGCCCGCGTTTTAGCCGCCTCCGGGGACGGCGCTGACATAATCCGCTCGGCGAGGCGGCGATCCTGAAAATAGCGCGCCTTCTTCGCGCGGATCGGATGGACGCCGGCCACCATGACGATCTCGTCGTCGGGCGGAAGCTGCATCACCTCGCCGGGGGTGAGGAGCTGGCGGGCCGTCTCGGACCGCGACACCATCAGATGCCCCAACCACGGCGAGAGCCTGTGCCCGGCATAGTTCTTCATCGCCCGCATCTCGGTCGCGGTGCCGAGCGCATCCGACACCCGCTTGGCGGTGCGCTCGTCGTTGGTGGCGAAGCTCACGCGGACATGGCAGTTGTCGAGGATCGCGTTGTTCGGGCCGTAAGCCTTCTCGATCTGATTGAGCGACTGCGCGATCAGGAACGCCTTGAGCCCGTAACCCGCCATGAACGCCAGGGCGGACTCGAAGAAGTCCAGCCGGCCGAGTGCGGGGAACTCGTCCAACATCAGCAAAACGCGATGTCGGTTGCCTTTGGGCGTCAGCTCCTCCGTCAAGCGGCGCCCGATCTGGTTGAGGATAAGGCGGATCAGCGGCTTGGTGCGGGATATGTCGCTGGGCGGCACGACCAGATAGAGCGTCGCCGGCCGCTCGCCCTCGACCAGATCCGATATGCGCCACTGGCAGGCCCGCGTGACCTGTGCCGCCACCGGATCGCGGTAGAGACCGAGGAACGACATGGCGGTGCTGAGCACGCCCGATCGTTCGTTGTCCGATTTGTTCAGCAGCTCGCGCGCCGCGCTGGCGACGACAGGATGCACGCCGGCTTCGCCGAGGTGCGGCGTCGCCATCATCGCCGCCAAGGTCTGCTCGATCGTGCGCGCCGGATCGGACAGGAAACCGGCGACCCCGGCCAGGGTCTTGTCCCTCTCGGCATAGAGGACGTGGAGGATCGCGCCCACCAAGAGCGAGTGGGAGGTTTTCTCCCAATGGTTCCGGCGCTCCAGCGAGCCTTCGGGATCGACCAGCACGTCGGCGACGTTCTGCACGTCGCGCACTTCCCACTGGCCGCGTCGCACCTCCAGCAACGGGTTGTAGGCGGCGGACGCGGCATTGGTCGGATCGAACAGCAGCACGCGACCGTGCTGCGCGCGGAAACCGGCGGTCAGCGTCCAATTCTCGCCCTTGATGTCGTGGACGATCGCCGACGCCGGCCAGGTCAGAAGCGACGGCACGACCAACCCCACGCCCTTGCCACTGCGCGTCGGGGCGAAGCACAACACATGCTCGGGTCCATCGTGGCGCAGATAGTCGCGGGCGAGCCTGCCGAGCACGACGCCGTTCGGCCCGAGCAGCCCGGCGCCGCGAACCTCGCGCTCGGTCGCCCAGCGCGCAGACCCGTAAGTCTCGGCGTTCTTCAACTCGTGCGCACGCCACACCGACATGCCGATGGCGACGGCGATCGACGCGAACCCGCCCGATGCGGCGATGAACGCGCCGGTCTTGAAGATGTCGGGCGCATAGGCGTCGAAGCTGAACCACCACCAGAAGAAGGCCGGCGGCGGATAGACCGGCAACCCGAACGCCTCGAACCACGGCGGCCCCAGTTCGGGCTGATAGGCGAGCGCGGCGGCGGTCCACTGCGTCGCGCCCCACACCCCGGCGAGCACGACCAAGAACACGATGATGATTTGGCCCCAAAGGATTTTCGTCGCGGACATGGAAGTCTCCTGAATCAGATGCCGAGGCCGCGCTTGCGGCCGAGCGTCCAGTCGATGCCGCCGCCGGCGCGGACGACGCCGGACACCTGACGGCCGAGCTGCTGTTCAAGGGTGCTGGCCCAGGGCACGAGCCGGAAGCCGAGCCCGTCGTCGATCATGGCGAAGCGGCCCGACGCGAGCGCGAGGCGTTGGCGGACGACGCCCACGATCTTCTCGCCGGACGCGGCGGGTCGATAGGCAAGCCCGGTCTCGCCTGCGATCTTCGCGCCAACCGCATCCAGCTCGCGCTTGCGGAGGGTGTCGAGCATTCCGCGCTCGAACACCGTTCGCTCGCCGAAGCGCCGCGCCAGCCCTTCCTTGACGAGATGATCGGTGCGGGCGTCCATTGCGCGGCGCACTTCGGTGCCGAAACCGCCATCCGCGACGCTCGCGCCGCGCTCGATCAGGCGATGGTCGAGCCAGGTCGCGCCGGGCGCTTTCACCTGTGCGGCGAGGTCGAGGTCCGACCGCGTGGCGAGCACCAGCGTCGGTTTCTCCTCGCCGGGCCGCCCGATCGCGCGCAACTCGACAATGCCGCCGAGCTTGGGGCTGTGCTCCAGCGCCTCGATGCCGGGCAGCCGGACATGGTGGGTGCGGCCGTCCGTGCCGTCGATCACGGCATAGGCCGCGCCATACAGTTCGTCGTGCAAGCCCTTGTCGATCAGCCTGCCCGCGATCGGCTTCTCGGGCGCGCTGGTGACGACGGCATAGCTATCGAGCGGCCGGTCCTGACCATGCTCGCGGAGCGCCGCGCCGATCGTGCGGATGATGTCGCCGCGCGTGCCCAGCTCGCGCAGCTTGGCCGCCGCGCCTTCGGCAACCGCCCACTCGCCCGGCTCGCCCTGCGCGGCGAGCCCCATCGACTCCAGATGCTGCAACCGCCCGACCATCAAGCGGCGGAGGCGCGGATCGTCCGGGCCGGGGCGCTCGGGGCGCAGGTCGATCACGCCCAGCTCGTCGGACCCGCGTTTGATCTCGGTATCGAGCCGGGTCCAGCGCTCGGCCGTCACGTCGCGTTCGAGCGTGCGCTGAACCTCATGCTCGGGCTTGGGTCCAAGTTCGGCCTGCGCCAGCTCCTCGGCGTTGGAGCGCAGGTTATGGCTGATGTAGTCGCGCGCCATGACGAGATCGGCGCCGGTGTCGGTGACGCCGCGCACGAGCAGATGGACGTGCGGGTTGTCGGTGTTCCAGTGATCGACCGCGACCCAATCCAGCCGCGTCCCCAGGTCCGCCTCCATCTGGCGCACGAGGTCGCGGGTGTATTCGCGCAGGTCGGTCAGCTCGGCCGCATCCTCCGGCGAGACGATGATGCGGAAATGATGCCGGTCGTCCTTGCAGCGATCGGCGAAGCCGCGATCGTCGGCGTTGTCGCCGGCCGCGTCGAACATGCGGGTCGGCGAGCCGTCACGGGTGACGCCCTCGCGCTTCAAGTAGGCGACGTGCGCGGATAGCGGCGCCATGCGGTATCCGCCCCGGCCGCGGTGATTGACGGGCAGCGCCTTCACCAGCACGCGCCGCCCCGATCCAAATAGGCGGCTGCGCGCGAACGCAGTGCGGCCCCGGCCGAAATTGGACTGGCCGCGGCGGGCCGGCCCGCTCCAGGCGCGGCGCGGGTTGCCGCCACTCATGGCGGCGGCGCGCAACACCTCGGCGACCAGGCCGCGCGCGTTGCGGCCCTGCGCTTTGCTGCGCTTGGCCTTGCCCGGCCGGACACGGAAGTCGCTGTCTTCGCTCACGGCCGGGCCGCTTTCGGCCGGAAATGGCCTATGGTGCCATTCGAGGCGTTGTTTTTGCTGGCTTTTCCCTTCCGCGCGGCACGCGCGCCGACCGATGCCCCCGCGTGAAGCCACGGAAAAGCCTTGGCTTTTCGGCGAAACGGGGCGGGCCTTGTATCTTGCCCTCGCACTTCCCCCCTGTTTCCTGCCCTCCCGGTTCCCTTCTCGAATCCGGCGGCCAATCGGGAGCGAGCCCCGATCATTGCGGTCGGCCCGCGCGGGCGCGGGGGACAAACAACGTATCCGCCTGCGTGTCTGGTGACGAAGGAGCCAGGCTCTCTTGCGCTTCGGTAGAGCGCGCCGCGACCGATCCCGGCGCATCGGATGTGTCATCCGATTGCGCGGCCGGCGACGCGGAGCTGCTGCCTGTGATGCGGACGAATAGCGCCGCACGACGCCACGCGAAGCGGTCCGGCGGCGCATTCACCGCTGTTTCGACCGCTCCCGACGCGCCGACTATGGCTGTAAGCTGGGCGAGGTAGCCGACCGTCTCGGCGGGCAGCGGACGGCCGCGCGACACATAGTCGTCGTAGCGCCCCGGTCCCGCATTATAGGCTGCCAGCATCGCGCTCGCGTTGCCGTAGCGGTCGTGCATCTCGCGCAGATAAGCCGCACCGGCCATGATGTTGTCGCGCACGTCGAACGGGTCAGGGCCGAGACCGTAACGAGCGCGCAGCGTGCCCCAAGTCGCGGGCATGATCTGCATCAGGCCCATCGCGCCAGCCCGCGAGACAGCGCGCGAATTGCCCCGGCTTTCGACGCGCATGACCGCCCATATCCACGCTCCGGGAATCCCGAAGCGCCGGGCGGCGTCGGCGACATGACCGGCATAGGGATGTGCTGCGGCTGGGGCGGCAGAAGGCGCGTCTTGCGCCCAAGCCGTTCTCGGCACAGCGCCACCGGACAGTAGGACGGCGGCAATCAATATGGCCGACCCGACTCCGCTTCGCCGCCAGCCTGCCAGCGTGCTCGCTGCGGTAAAGGGTGCGCGCCGAGCGCCGGCCTTCGGCCGCCCTTGACCTCCGGTGCGCGCGCCGGCCGGCCTTGGGCCGAGCGGGACGAAGGGATGAGACGGCTTTCCCGCGAACAAAGGGATGAACAGGAATCGCACCGGCTCAGTCCTGCTCGCGCGACTTCGGCTGGCGGTTCCAGCGCAGCGACCAGGCCGATTTGTCGCCCGTATTCTGGAACAGCGCGGCGCGGATAGGCTGCGCGAACGCGGGGTCGTCGATGCGCAGCGAGACGTAATCCCCGGCGCGCTCGCCGGTCTCGTTCCAGCCCGCGCCGATCTCGGGGCCTTCGCTGTCGCCGCGGTGGACGCGCCAGTCCGGCGCCCTTTCGGCGTCGGTCGGGTCGGCGGGAACGATCGAGATGCGGATGTCGAGCGTCGCCGTCTCGATGATGCCTTCATAGCCGTTGGCGGTGCGGAAAAAGCTGCCGATCTGCATGGGAATGTCCTTTCGTTTGGTGGGGTGGATGCGGAGTCAGGATCGGGCGGCACGCCACATCAGCGGCGCATCGGGCGTGTCGCGGGTGAGGATCGGGATTGCGCGGCCGAGCACGGTCGAAACCGGCAGCGGCCCGAAATAGCGCCCGTCCAGGCTGTCGGGATGATCGGGATTGAGCAGCAACAACTCGCCGGTTGCGAGCGTGCGGCAACCCTGCCACGCGGGCAGCGGGCGGCCGATCCGGTCACGGATCAGGGCGACGGCAACCGCCCTCCCATCGACGCTGACCGTCGCGCCGATCCGGCAAACGCGCTGACCCGCCTTGGCGGCGACATGCTTCAATAATGGCACGTTGCGGCCGAGATAGCCGCGCTCGGCCATCCAGCGGCCAAGCCGCTCGGGCGGCGCGACGGCGACAAGCGCGCCAACGGGCGGATCGCTGTCCGGCCGTATGCGATAAAGGCCGAGCGGTGCGCTCGCGCTGGCGTTCCAGATGACGCGCGGCAGCGGATCGGTGAGCGCGATCGCAGCGAACGACAGGACGAACGCTGACGCGGTGAAGGCTGTCGCGCGGAGATAGAAGCGGCGCGTCATCCCTCGATCTCCCGGCGTTTGAGCCAGGCGCGATGCCGCTCGATCGTGTAGAGGCGCGGCGGCTGACCGGCAGCGATGCGGTTGTGGACGTGACGCCAGTGATCGGGCGCGGCATCGCACGGATCGACGCCTGCCGCTTCGGTCGCGTCGATCGCCGCGAGAACCTGACTGACTTTGGGCCAGCCTTCGATCTTGAGCAGGATGTCGCCACCCGGCCGCACGAACGGCAGCGTCGTGAACGGTTCGTCCGCGCCGACAGCGCGCACGATGTCGATGCGCGAGACTACCGTGCCATAGTCGTTCGCCGCCCAGCGGACGAACGCGAAGATCGCGCCGGGCCGGAAGCGGACGATACGGCGGCGGCGATCAACGATCTCGTCCACCGCGACGCGGCCGAACCTGATCCAGTGCTCGATCCGCTTCTCGATCCAGGTCAGTTCAACGCGGGTCATGCCGTCGTCGGACGGCTGGCGGTGACGCATGGGTGACGGCGGGACGGTCATCGCCGGCTCCGGGCGATGGCTGAATCCGCGCGCGGCATGAGGTCGTCCTGACCCGGATCAGAGGTCGAATGCTTGATGCCGATGTCGGCCCAGGCGCGCAGGTCATCGACCGAATACACGACGCGCCCTCCGATCCGGCGGTAGGCGGGGCCGGTGCCGAAGTAGCGGTGCTTCTCCAGCGTGCGACCGGAAAGGCCGAGAAAGCGTGCGGCTTCTGGCGTGCGCAGGAAGCGAGGCGGCAAGTTGGTGGGCGTATCGGACAAGTGACGGCTCCTGCGGGCGGTGGCGGCAGGAGGCGTAATTGTCAGAATGGAAGCGGCCGGGTGGGGTATGAAGATGTGCAGCTGCGCGGATGTGACCACCCCCCGCGACGGCGCGCTTGTATGGGCGTTTCAGCGGATGCGAAGCAGCTTGCGGTAATCGCCTTCCATCATGGCGATGCCATCACGGACGAGCCGAACCACGAACGACCGGGACGCCGACATTTTCCAGTCGCTCGCGGAGAGGTTGGTCGCGTCCTCGCGCCCCAGCTCGACCGCGATCTGGCGATAGGTCGCGCCGCCGTCGCGTAAATCAAGGGCGCGAAGGATCAGGTTCAGGCGGGCCAGGCGATAGGGTGTGAGCGGCCAACCGCGCGGCAACGGTCCGGCCTCCCGGCCAAGCAACCGGCGATGAAAACGCAACAGGCTGGCGATTCGGGTAATGAAGTCGCGGTCGAGGGGGACGATGGCGGCGAGCGGGCGGCCGGGCGTCGGGTCACGCAGCCATAACCGATGCTCGCCGGCCGCGTCGGCGACGATGACGTGGCGCCCGTCGATCCCCGCCAGGTCCGCGAGCAGCGCGCCGAGCAAGTGCGGATCGACCGGCTGAGCGCTCGCAAATCCGTCCGGCGCCGCGTCAAGAATGACCGTCACGGCGGACAGCTCCGGCCGCCAGATGACGGGCTCGGTCAGGTCATCGGGCGCAATGGCGAAAGGACAACCCCCAGCGCCGCGCGAACGCCGCTTCCGCTGCGTTCTTGGCGACGGCGCCGTCCGCGATGCGCTGCCGCATCTGTGCATGTTCGGCGCGATAGGTGCGATTTCGGCGTAGAAATTCGGCAGCTATGTCGGCGCGCCCCAGCGCATCGGACAGTCCGCCGACGCGCCGCTGGCGACGCCCCGGCGGCGTCGGCATGGCATCCTCCCAATCGCGCCTTCAGCGCGGTTTGTGGAAGATTGAGGATCGTCATGGAACGCCTGCGCGATAGCGCGAAGGTCGCGCACAACCATGCCGTGCAGGCGGCAAGTTGGCGCGGCAATTGGTCCGAAATGGAGAGTAATCTTAACGATTTAGCCGCGTCGGCTTCCTAGCAAATGAGCGTATCCCACTTCCGTCATCCACCGCGCACGGGCAAGGTGGCTGTCGTGCATGACCTTCGCGCGACCCGGCTCGCGCGCGACGTCGATGCCAAAGACCAAACCAGCGGCCTCTCGCCAATCCGCCCCGTCTGCGTCAGCGTCGAGCAACCGCAGATAGTCGGTGAGATGGCCATTATCATAGGCCGTAAGCTCGGCAGAATCGGGCGCGCGATCATCGAAAACTTTGGTGTTCATCTCGTTCTCGCCGATCCGCCCTCTTAACCAATTAGATCAGGGCGCTGCGTTTTCGATGAGCGTGACAGGCATGATTGGCCGCAAATTCTGCATAGCTCGCCGACACTCGAAAAGGCTGCTGATTTGCGGTGCGCCCCCGCAAACAGCTCCTAGACCCGTGATCGGGGAGTTGGAAAACCGGAATATCTCGGTCCCTATGACCTTTAGCCCGAGAGCCTGTTGTATACGTCACAGGCTCCCCGACCATGCGGTCAAGGATGGCGGCGTCGTCACGGCCGACGCCCAACCGGATATTCCGGGGTTTCCACGCCCCAGGCCGCCGCGTAGCGGCCCGCGCTCCTTTTACGGTAGCGGTGACGAGAATGCCACTACCAACCGCGAGCCGGGCGGAAGCCCGGCGAGCGCGTTTGCGGCCGCGCGGACCTTGGGACGCGCGGCCGCCGCCGATCCGCCACAGCGGATCGGCGCGAGATGGCCGAGCCGCAGGGCCGAAGGTCCGGCCCTGCGGTGGCGAGCGGTCATGCCTTGAGGCGTTGCATTCCCTCGGCCAGCGTCCAGAGCGCCCGGTTCAACGTGACGTTCTGGTCAATGCCGTTGATGGCGCGGGTCTGCGCCCGGCGTATGCGGCCTTCCGCGTTGCGCTTGCGGCCCTGCAAACCGCCCCGCACGACATTCTCCTGAATGACGTTGAAGGTGGTCCACAGGCTATCGCCCATGTCCTCGCGGCGGCGCGGCTCGATGATCTGTTCAGGCCGTAGCGGGCTTTCGTCCTCGCCATAGCGGGCGACCAAACTGACCTCGCCAAGCAACCGCCGCTCGTCGTTGGAAAGTCGCACCTCTTTCATGGCCTCGCTCGCGTCAATCAGGCGGGGGAAGTCCTCGGCGACGGTGTAAACGCCTTCGATAATGTCGTGCTCGATGTTGCCCTTGTGGGGAACGCGGACCTCCTCGAATCGCTCGCCCGCGATCATGGAATTGGTGCAAACGAAGCGGAGCATCCCGGCGAACATCTGATAGGCGCTGGTCCCGTCATGGCTGTTCACGATGATGACTTCTGCGGCCTCGGGTTTGCCGATTCCCTCGTCACGACGAAGGCGCAGCATGTGTTTCGCGTGGCCGTGGCGTGAACCGTCGCGCGGAACCGACTGGACGGCGAAGAACGGGAACCATCCTTCCCGGCGCAATCCCTCCACGATGTCGATGGTCGGGACATAGACATACCGCTCCGAACGGCTGTCGTGCGCCTCGCGGGCGAAGATGGAAGGGACGTGGCGATATAGCGCCTCGTTGTCCAGCGGCTCCCGACCGCTGATCTGATGGGCGTTCCGGCCGAACCGGGTGGCAAGTTGATGATACATGGCTGAACTCCTTGGGCTTGGGTTTCCGCGCAGCGGAGCGCCGCGCTGAAACCCTGCCCGTCGGCGAGACCGGGGGTGCAACCGGAGTGGGCGGCTTCGCGGGGAACCGGCTGCACGGAACGCGAAGCGTGGAGGAAGCTGGGCGGAAGCCGCTCCGAAGGGCGCTCGGGGCAGCGCCCCAAGCACCTCACAACATGCCGGGCCACTGGCCCGTCCATATTATGAACTGGCGAACCAACACACGAAGGCGCCCCGCTCCGAGGGAGCGGGGCGCCGTGTCGAGGTCAGCGCGACCAGATAAGAGCGTATTCGCCGGGGGTCTCGGTTTCGACCAGTGTGGCGTAGATCGGAGCCGCGAAGGTCGGATCGTCCAGCTTGACCGAGATGTAGTCGCGGTTCTCGCGGCTGGTCTTCTTCCATCCCGCGCCGCATTCGACCGTGCCGACCACGACGCGGAAATCGGGGGCCTTGTCGCTCTCCTTGTCGATCGGACGGAGGGTGGCCTTTGCGTTGAGGGTGAGCGTCTTGATGGTTCCGCTGAAGGAGCCGTTGCTCGCCTGGGTGAAGGTGCCGATGGTAGCCATGTCGAAGTTCCTTTTGCTTCGGGCCACGACCGCCGCGGCCTCGATGGGGATCGGTGAAACGGGGATGATCGGACGCGCACCGCTTGCGGCCGAAGCACAGCGGAGGATGGCGACGCGCGGCTTTTTTGTTTCGCGATGCAAAGCCGAAGGCGGCGGAAAAAAGCCGCGCGGCGCCGTTGCGCCAGGCCGATCAAGGCGAAGCCGGCCCCGGTTAGATCAAGCCAATCGAGAGGCCGCGCGGTTGTCGCCGAGCCGGAAATTCTACGCTGTGGCTATGACGGGCATCGTCAGTCGGAGGGCATTCGCTTCTTTGCTGGACCGCGCCGGGCTCACCTCGCAAGCAATCCTTCGCAAAGACGACAGGAGAGCGAACGCCGCTGACGCTCCCTATGTGTTCGCCGATACCGCGCGAGGCTGGCATAGACCGTCGCTCATCGCCCGCATCATAGTCGCCGAGCGGTCCCGCCGCGTGGGTCTGCAACATTACTCGATGAACCCACCTCCAGAAATGCAACGGTCGATCCGCCATCAGCACGCCGCCCCGCGCCCTCGGAGCGGGGCGCCTGTGCAATGGGAAAGCGGCCGCGCCCCAACGGGCGCGGCCGCGATTTTTCGCCGGTTACAAAAGGAAACCGGGACCGCTCGCGTGGTCCCGGTCCCGTGCCGCTATTCGGCGGCGACAGCAAAGGATGCTTCGCTGTCCTCCACATCGGGCGGCTGCTCCACGCTATCCGCGTCCTCCGGCTCCGCAGGCGCGGGGTCCGCTCCCTCCGGTTCGGGCGTCCTCAACACGGCGGGAAGCCAGCCGGTCCCGGAAAGAAGCTGCTCGGCGGCTTGCGCCATGTCCGGCTTCTTCATGTCCGCGATGCGGCGGGCGGCGTCCTCCGACACGCCTTCGGTCACAGCGTCCACGATATGCGCCTTGGTGACACGGCCAAGGTAGCTGTCCACGGTCGGCGTCCAGTCCTTCGCCACGTCCAGCGCCAGCGCGCCCGCCAGCCTGTCCGCCGTTTGCAGCGACCGGGGCTTGCGGTCCCACGGCAACCGCAGAGCGTTGACGGTGCGAGCCGCGCAATGCGCCAGCAACGCAATCCGCTTCGCCTCGTCCAGCCCGACGATAAAGCCCCACAGGTCCGCCACGTCGCGCGGCATCCGCTCGGCCCATGCCTCGTGCTGCTCGCTCGCCCGTGCTGCCAACGGCGTGTCCTCGATCCCGTCCGCATGGCTCCCCAAGGGGGTCACGGTCGGACGAACCTCAAGGCAACCGGCCTCCGCATAGCTGTAGAACAGTTGCGCGGTGAGCGTGTGGGTCAGCGCGATCAGGGCCATATCGGGCTGCTCGGCCAGCGCCACGCGAAGCGCCAGAGTCCGATAGGCGGACAGGTCGCGGGTGAGGCTGTCGGAAATGGGCTTGCCCGGTTCCTCGTCCTCGTCGGCATCCTGCGCGTCCGCGTCGCCGTCCTCCGGCTGCTCGTCGTCGCCCATCTGCGGCTCGGTCGCATCGCCTTCTTCCGGCTCCGGCTGGGGGTCCGCCAACGCCTCGTCCTCGGCCCGCACGAAACCGCGCTCGACCCTGACCGTGCCGTCATGGTTAAGCACGACGAACGCACCGCCATTGGCGATCACATTGGGATCGTAGGCGGAGCGCTTGGCCGACAGGGCGTCCATTTCGGCATCCAGCGCACGGGCTTTCGCCGCCAAGTCCTCGGGCATTTCATCCAGCGAGTCATAGCCGTCGACGATCTGGTCATATTCGGCCCATGCCTCATCGACCCGCGCCTCTTCCTCGTCGGACAGGGCGACGGTCTGCGGATAAAAGCGCCGCATCCCGTGGGCGTGGGGATAGTCGATATGCGCCTCGGCCCATTTCCAGCCCTCGGCCTGAACGCGCTCGGCAACTTCGCGCAACTTCTCGATGGCGAGCGTATCGAGCAAACCCGCATCCTCGAAGAACCCGCCACGATCCTCGCTGAACAGGTCGCGAATGATGTTGCCGCCCGCTTCCGCGTAGGCTTCGGCTCCGACGAATACCGCGCGCCGGTCCTCTGCCGAGACATTGCTTGCGGTCATGTCGCGCCGGATGATCCACGGTTCGCGGTTGTGATGCAGGTTGGCGAAAACTTGCTCCTGCCGGTCATGGTCCTCGGTGATGGCGAAGGCCATAAGCTGGTCCAGCGTAAGGCCGTCCTCCCGATAGACCTGCAACAGCTTGGGCGAGACAGCGCCAAGGCGAAGCCGCTGCTTCACCACGCGAGCCGACACGCCGAACCGCGCGCCGATCTCTTCCGCGCCATAGCCCTTGCTCTCGGACAGTTCACGGAACCGCTCGAACTGGTCGGCGGGATGCATCGGGGTCCGGGTCACGTTCTCGTCCAGACTGATTTCGGACGGATCGTTGGCGGTATCGAGCCAGCAGCGCACGACTTCCGACTTCTTGATCTGCTTGCGCTTGGCGCGCAGCAGCATCGCCAGCCTGCGGCCTTCACCAGCGGTAACGAGATAGTTGCCGGTCGGCGTCCCGTCCTCCTTGGTTTCCGGCTCCACGACAAGGTTCTGGATCAGCCCCTTGTGCTGGATCGAAGCGGCCAGCGCCTCGATAGCGGCTTCCCCGTGCGGCACCTTGCGCGCGTTCTTGGGGGATTTCTTGAGCCTGGCGAGCGGCACGAAAAGCTCGACGCCCGACACAGGCTCGGCGGCTACGGTTTCAGTAACAGCGTTCATCACACTTCTCCTTCAAACCGCACTCACCCCGGAATGGGGTGGGCGGCGAAGGAGCGGACCGGCAGGCCCGCCGGCGGAGCCGGGCAGCATCCGAAAGGACCGGAACGCAGAGGAGGTAAGCGCGCCCCGCGCGCGTTGCGGCCCGGCGCGGCGGGCCTAAAGGGAAGCGTCGCCCACCCCACCGACGGGGAGAGCTACCGCAGCGCGATCGGGCCGGCGCAGCCCTGGCCCGATCTCCGCAGCTTGAAAGAATTGCAATCCGCAGGGCGGATTGACCGACCGGCGCGCCAGCGCCGTCCCGCCATGCTGATCGTCACCCGGCAGGGTCGAAACCCGTCAGGGGTTCGGTCGGAGCGCAGCGGAGATAGAGCGGCGGTCCCGCAAGGAGGCGCCAAATTCCCGGCGGCAGCAGGTCCAGAAATCGAGACCCAGTTCAGAAACGCAATGGTCTGAAAGCCGAAGAAGAGGACGGAACCGCCCTACGCCGCGATCGCCCGAAGTGCCTTATCCATCGAAAAGTTTCTCGTCGTGCCGTCTTCGAACGTCACGCCGAAACATCGCGTGGTGTAGCCGGGGCCGCGATCATGCACGGGATAGAACGAAGCTGGCGCTGACGGCAACGGCCAGTCGGTCTGGGCGCAATAGGCGATATAGGTGGCCTGAATATCTGCGAACTCGTTGCCGGAGAAAGCCTGCTTCAGCTCTTGGCCGTTGAGGATTTTCGCGAAATGCTCCTTTGCGGCGGTGACGGTCGGGAACGTCCTTCCGGTGCTGAGCGTCACTGATTTTGCCATCACAATCTCCTGTAGTGCCTCTGCAAGCGAGCCTGACCCTTCTACTGGCGACTACACGCGCGGCGTAATGCGTGCTGCGGTTCGGATGTCGGCGATCTGGGTGCCGAGGGCCTGAAGGTTTTGACGCATATCGTTGAACACCGGCTGTTCGGCGTCGGGATCACTGATGGTCACGATCACCGTAAACGGCACGCCTTCTTCGGGCATGATCTCGCCCGCCCGCGTCAGATATTCGACGAAGAGACGCCAGTTCGAGGATGGACCCGCTCCCTGCGGGAAGGTTTTCGCCAAGACCTTCACCGGGCTCCATTTGAGATCGTGCTCGATGCGCTCCGCCTCGATCGGAGGAGCCTCCCGCCGTGACGGGAGATAGAGCGGCTCAAGCCGCCCCTTCCACCCGCCATTGGCCTGTTCCTGCTGCAAGACAGCGTTAATGTTGACGCGCACGAACTCCGATCCGAACCGGGCATCGAGCGGGGGCGTGGAGACGAGCGTAATCTTCGCGCGGCCACGGCACTTGCCTCCGGGACCGACCAGCGACGCCGGCCACTGGAAACGGAAGTTGATTTGCTGGTCGCGTTGGATGCGCGACGCGAAGACGAGAGTGATTGTGTGGTCACCCGTTTCTAGGATGCGGTCGGCCGAAGGCGGCATTCCGAACCCCGCCATATGCTTGGCGATCGGCGCGAGTGCCTTGACCTGCAAAGGAGTCGGCATTTCGGCATGATGAACGAGCAGGCCGATCAGGGTTTCACGCGAGACCTCACCCTCAATGGCGTGATCCAGGACAGCGGCCGTCTTCGCTGCAAGGGGCGCGGCATAGCTAGTCCCGCAGCCATCGACGATGGTCCCATCCGGCAAGATCGAGAAAAGCCCGTGGCCGAGTTCAGGGTGCTGGGAACCCGCGCCACCGATGTGCGCCAAGTCGGGCTTGACGCCAGCGCGAAGTCCCGGGCCACGTCGGCTGTAGCGCGTCGGTGCGAATGGAAGGCACCCGTCATGGCCGGGCGGGTTTAGAGCCGCCACAGCGACATTGCGCGCGCTCTCGGCCGGCGTAAGCAGGCCATCGTTGCGGGCGGTGGCGAGGTTGGCGAGCGCGGCCGTGGCATCGGCAGGCCATTCGGGGCGAAGGTCTTGCTGCTGTATGTTGCCCGCCGAAATGAAAACGATCGCGTTGTTGCTCTCAGCGATCTGATCGAGCCGCGCTGCGTGGGGACTGTAACGATCTGGCGCCGCCGGCTGAAGAATATTCAGGCTCATGTTGAACACGCGCACCCCATGTCGAGCGCGGGCGTCCGAAATGGCTGTCTCCATTTCATCGAAGAATTGCGGCAAGCCATCAGGATAATAGGAGGCGAAGGCTCCGGCTTTGCGTTCGTTCGGGAAGACTGCGACGTCGACCAGCTCCGCGCCGTCGGGCTCAGGGCAAATTTCCGCGCCGTTAAGCGCACCTCCCACCGCAGCCAATCCGCCGATGAACGTCCCATGCGCAAGGTCGGTATCTTCTTCCGCAAGAACGTCCCACCGATCGATGACCCAGTCTGACAGCGCTTCGCCGATTCCGCCGTCGATGATCCCGAGCCGAGGATGACTGCGGCGGCTGTCGCGGGCGGGAATGGTGACATCGGCAGGCCGCGCGCGCACGATAGGCGTGCTGACGGCCCGCACGACAATGCCTGGCAGTTCGATCCGGCGCACAAGCGGATGGCTGTCAAGGAAGGCGAGCAGCCGGGCGTGGCGACTCATGTCTGGATTGAATGCGGCAAGCTCTCGCCGCCGCTCGCTGACCGGGACATCATTCAGCCGTAGAACCGGCTGATCTCCAGACTGATCCAGTCGGACAGAGAGGATCGGCTGTTTGTGGCGACGGTTCGGCAAGCGTTCGACGGCGAGGCCGCGATCCAGCGCGGCGAAGCCGGCAACAAAGCTCTCGACAAGGCGCCGATGGCTCGGGTCGAGGCGGTCCCACTCAGAGCGCGGCGGCGGGCTGTCGAACAGTTCGACCTGATAGCTGCTGCCGGTCATCGGATTGGAGAGCCACGCCACAGCCTCATCGACCGAGAAGTTGCGCCGATCGCTCGGCCCATAGAGTTCGATCCGGTCGATGGCGCCGGTCTCGCTCTTTCGGGCAGACGGATAAGGTTCGTCCTTCTGCTTCTGCTCGTTGAAGCGCATTTCTGTGTGGGTTTCGGCCTTTGCGATCTCCGCGGCCACCTGGCGGAGCGTGCCGGGTCGGGCTTCGACGAGCATAACCCCGAGATCTCCGCCGCCAACGACAGGAGTGCGATCGTGCCGAAACAGGCTGGCGATCGGGCGATGGCTCTTGGCCCAAGCCTCGCGACGAAGGATGACCTTCACGAAGCCGACATCGCCTTGTGCTTGGGCGCTGAGAACGCCAGCAATCGTGTCGATCTGGCTCAACAGCGCGGCGCGATGGGCGGTGAACTCGGCATCGCGGTGAGCGAAAAAGTCCTTCCGGCCGCCTCCGCCACCAGCGTCGCGCGCCTCCTCATAGTTTTCAGGATTGAGGACGATCTGAATGGGACTAGCCATTTAGCGTCTCCCCATCACCAGACTTGGCCGCTCGGCCGAGTTGACGGCTGACCGTCGATTTATCTTTGCCGGCAATCTCGCCGATGTCGGCCATCGAGAAGCCGAGGATCGGATCATCTCGCATGGCCCGAAATAGATTGCTGGAATCGTCGAACAGCAGCGCGCGGCGTTCACTTTGCACCCGAGCCGCGTTCAGCGTAGCGAATTGGCGGAGCGTATCGAGTAGCCCGCGCTTGTCCTCCTCGCGAACGGTGGTGGCCTTCTTATAGGTGCGCACGAGAGACTCGATCTCAGCGCCGGTCGAGCCCTCGGTGAACCATGCGATTAGGCGCAAATGGATGTCCGGGGCTTTTACCGGCGGCATGAAATGCGCGGCGATCGCCTTTCGCATCTCGAAGTCGGGCTTGGGAATCTCAAGCTGAACCTCGAAACGCCGCCAGACGGCCGTGTCCAAGAGTTTCGGGTGATTGGTGATGCCGATCGTGAAGCCGACATCGCGGCGCGTATCGAGATTCTGCAGAAGCGCGTTCACGACGCGCTTGATCTCGCCAACTTCCTGCGGATCGTCCCGAACTTTCGCGATCGCATCGAACTCGTCGAGCAGAAGGATGCAGCGGTGGCGGTTCGCGAAGGCGAACAGGTTCCCGATATTGCGGGCGGTCGTGCCGAGGAACGACGATACGAGCCCGTCCAGCTTCACCAGCACGACGGGAAGATCGAGCTGTTGCGCGATCCAAAGCGCAAGCCTGGTCTTTCCCGTCCCCGGAGCACCGTAAATAAGACAGGTCTTGGAAGGCCGAATGTCGATTTCCGACAGTGCGTCGAAGTTGGCCCATTCTTCGATAATGGTCTCGATGGCGTGACTGACGGTCGTGTTGAAGAGCGGCGCGGTCGGTTGAATGTCCGCCGGAAAGAGAATCTCCGCCAACGGCGCGGCTGTCTCTCGGTCGACCGGAACAGGCGTGTTCCGTGTCAGCGTCTCACCAGAGAGCTGCGCTTTGGAGCGCTCGATCCGGCTCGGCGAAAGCTCCTTCGTCCGCTCGGCGGTCGTGAGGATGCTGGTCAGAGCGGCGGACTGCTTGGATTCCCCATCCTTAGCCAGCGCGTCACGAAGTCGCTCGACCTGCTTGCGCAGAGCGGGTGAAGCGTCGGCCATTGCCGCGCGACAAAGGGCTTGGATGATCGAGAAATGGTCCATAAGCGATTCCCAGTGGCGCGTTGCATGATCACGCCAGTATGATGCATGTATATGGCTTTGCGTTGCATATCAATAGGTGTATGGTGCGAATTTGAGGCGTAGTGGTGCATGGCGCCAACCGGCCGTTGCAAGAAGGATGAGATATGGTGCAGGCAGAACACCGGGGGATCGTGCGACCGATCGATGCTTGGTCGACAAACAAATCGTTGCGATCGTGTGGAGCGCGGCGGGCGACTCGCCATGCCCGCGATTTCGTCGATTGGCGGACCACGGTGGTCGATCCGTGGGGCGAAGCATGACGCCCGCCGCCCCACGTCTCTATCTGCGCTACGCCGCGATGAAGCATTTGTGCGAGGTGTGGACACGCGGCAGCGTGCCGAGATGGCCCTTCCTCGCAAAGTCCGTCGCCGCACGCCTCGTCGCTGGGCCGAATGCCCGGATGACCTGCATGACTACATCAACCGCGTCGCGCCGCGCCGGGCTTCGCGCCGGCCGCGCGAGGATGACGGGCCGATTGTCGTCACCGACGACTGGCCGGAGCAGGTTCCGATCGGCGACGCCGAGCTGCGCGCGATCGAAGGCCATATGCGACACGAGCTGGACAAGCTGTTCGAACCGTTGCCGTGAAGTGAGGAGTGAAGCGTCATGACCAGCGCCGCCCTGCGACGAGATGAGGATGAGGCGCCGGTCGTGGCGACCGCCCGCGCCGCGCTCTACCTGCGGGTTTCCACCGGCCGCCAGGCCGAGAGCGACCTGTCGATTCCCGACCAGCGCCGCCAAATCGAAGGCTATTGCCTGTCGCGCGGCTGGGAGGTCGCGGCTGAGTTCGTCGAGCCGGGCAACACCGCCACCGACGATCGCCGGCCGGCGTTTCAGGCGATGATCGACGCGGCGATGGTCAAGCCGCCGGCATTCAACGTCATCCTCGTCCACAGCTTCTCGCGGTTCTTTCGCGACCAGTTCCAGTTTGAGTTCTACGTTCGCAAGCTGGCGAAGAACGGCGTTCGGCTGATCTCCATCACGCAGGATTTGGGCGACGATCCGATGAGCGTGATGATGCGTCAGATCATGACGCTGTTCGATGAGTATCAGTCGAAGGAGAACGGCAAGCACACGTTGCGTGCGATGAAGGAGAATGCCCGGCAAGGCTTCTGGAACGGCGCGCGGGCGCCGATCGGCTATCGCGTGGTTGCGGCAGGCGAGCGTGGCGCGAAGATCAAGAAGAAGCTGGAGATCGACCCGATCCAGGCCGAGACAGTGCGGCGCATCTACCGCATGGCGCTCAACGGCGTTGATAACAAAGGGCCGATGGGCCTCAAGTCGATCGCCACCTGGCTCAACGAGAACAACATCCGCACTCGCGATGGCGGGCGCTGGGGCTTGGGCGCGGTGCATCAGGTTCTCACCCGCACGACCTATATCGGCCAGCATCGTTTCAACACCCGCGATCACAAGACGAAGACGCCGAAGCCGGAGAGCGAGCACGCCGTCATGGAAGTGCCGGCGATCGTGTCGGAAGCCGAGTTCGAGGCCGTGCAACGCTCGCTCAAGGCGCGCAGCCCCAAGATGATGGCGCCAATGGCGGTGGGCGGACCCACGCTGCTCACCGGCATCTGCTTCTGCGCGTGCTGCGGCGGCGCGATGACGCTGCGCACCGGCACCAGCAGCGTCGGCCGAGAGTATCGCTATTACACCTGCTCGACGAAGGCGCGGCAGGGTGCGACCGGCTGTCCGGGCATCACCGTGCCGATGGACCGGCTCAATGAGGCCGTGGTCGATCATCTCGAAGCGCGGCTGCTCGACCCGGCGCGGCTCGAAGTTCTGATGGATCAGATCCTCGAACGCCGCGACGAATGGGTGAACCAGCGCCGCGAGCATGTCGCCGATCTTGAGCGGCGTGCGACCGAGGCCGAAGCGAAGCTCAAGCGACTCTATGATGCGATCGAGAACGGCGTCATCGACGTGAACGATTCTTCGCTTAAGGATCGCATCGCCGAGCTGACCGCGACGCGCGATCAGGCCAAGGGCGATGCCGAACGCGCGCTGGCGCATATCGTGAAGATCGGTCCGGCGATCACGCCGGAGAGCCTGCGCGCCTTTGCGACCGCGCTGCGCAAGAAGCTGCGGAACGGCGATGGAACGTTCGCCCGAGATCAGGTTCGTGCGGTCGCGCAGCGGGTCGAAGTGGTGAGCCGGAAGGAGGTCCGCATCCGTGGTCTGCGGAGCGAACTGCTCCGAACGCTAACCGCCGCCTCTGGCGTAGAGGCGGCGGTGCTAGGCGTTCGTGCCTTTGAACCGAAATGGCGCGCCCGGAACGATTCGAACGTCCGACCCTCAGATTCGTAGTCTGATGCTCTATCCAGCTGAGCTACGGGCGCGTTGGAGTGGCGCTATTAGTCGGGGGCGAAGCGGAGCGCAAGCCCGTTGCCGCGAATAATTTGCGGGCCTAAAGCCATGGCATGATTTTCCTCCCGAAGATGGCGCCCGCAGCGGCGATTCTGGCCGTGGCGATGCTGGCGGGATGCGCCGGATCGGACATCTCCTTCCCCTCGCTCGCGCCCCGCGCGGTGGAAAAATTGCCGATCGAGGACCCGGTGAGCGATTCGACCGGGCCGGTCGCGGTGCCGGCGGACGCGGCGACGGCGGCCGCGATCCGGGCGCAGCTTGCCGCGGCGGAGACGGCGCGCGGGCGATTCGACGGCGAACTGGCCGATGCGCGGCGCGCGGTGGCCGCCGCGGCGGGGCAGCCGGCGGAAAGCGAGGCGTGGATCGCGGCGCAGCAGGCGATCAGCCGGCTGGATCAGGAGCGGGGGCCGGTGACGTCGGCGCTGGCCAGCCTGGACGAGATGGTGGTCGCGACCGGCGGCGCCCCCTCGCCCGAGCTGGCCGACGCCTGGAGCCGGGTTTCGGCGATCGACGAGGCGCAGCGCCGGGCCTTCGGCGAGGTGGCGGGCAAGCTGCCCAACCCCTGACCGGGGTTCGATCCCCGGCGGAGCCCCATCGAAGCCGGCCAGATATCCTTAGCCCGCGAGGGCCGCGGCGTGGCGGCGGGCCAGCTCGACATAGCCGGCCACGCCCTTGCGATGCGCGGCGAGATCCTCCTCCGTCAGATCGCGGACATATTTGGCCGGGCGGCCCGCCCACATCTGGCCGGAGAGGATGCGCTTGCCCGGCGTGAGCAGCGCGCCCGCCGCGAGCATGGCATCGCTTTCGATCACACACCCATCCATCACGATCGCCCCCAGGCCGACGAAGGCGCGATCGTGCAGGTGGCAGCCATGGACGATGGCGAGATGGCCGATCAGGCAATCCGCGCCGATCACCGTATCATATTGCTTCGTCGTGACGTGGACGACGGTGCCGTCCTGGATATTGGTGCGCGCGCCCACCGATATCGGCGCGACATCGCCGCGCAGCACGCAATTATACCAGACGCTCGCCCCTTCGCCGAGCACGACATCGCCGATCAGCCGCGATCCCGGCGCCACGAAGCCCGCGCGCGACACGTCCGGCGTGGCGCCGTCGAAGGGCAGGAGGGTGACGCCTGCTATCGTCATGCCGTTTTCCATGCGCCGACCTCCCAGTCCTTCGCCTCGATCAGGTGGAGGATGGTGGGATTGTCCTCCGGCCCGAAACGGGGATCGTTGAAATCCAGATCGGGCCGGCGCGTCATCCCCAGCCGCCGCATCAGGCCCCAGGAAGCGACGTTGCGCTGGCTGGTGATGGCGATCACCAGCGGCGCGCCGACCGTGCCGAAGGCGAAGTCCAGCGAAGCGGAGGCGGCTTCCCGCGCATAGCCCTGGCCCCAGCAATCCTTGTCCAGCCGCCAGCCTATCTCCACCTCGCCGGGCAGCGTCGCGCCTTCCGCGTCGAACAGCTTGAGCCCGCACAGGCCGATCGGCCGGCCGTCCGCCTTGCGGAACAGGCCGAAGAAGCTGAAGCCGCGTTCGGCTTGGAGGCGGATCATCTTGTCGATGCGCTCGTCGCTGGCCTCGCGCGTCTGCGGGCCGCCGAGCAAGGCCATCACCTCCGGATCGGCGCATTGCGCGGCCGCCCAGGGCTTGTCGGCCTCCGTCATCGGCCGGAGAATCAATCGGTTCGTCTCGATCATCTGTCTCTCCCCGCGCCTGTCCTAGGCAGGGCGGGGCGGCATCGCAAATATCGGGAGCGCCGCGGCGGCGAGAGTCGGAAACTTTTACACCGCAGCGCAGCAACCCCTGCGGCAAATCCGCAAAATCCGCGGAATTGCGCCAGCGCGGCCGTCTGGCACGGCCCGTGCATGTGATGGCGGCGAGGGTATACCACTTTCGGGATACCTCTTTCAGCTTCAATCCCCGTCGAAAGGGAATCCATGTTCAAGACGCTTGCAGCCGCTCTGCTTCTGACCTGCGCCGCCACCTCGGCCAATGCGGCCACCTTCGTGTTCGCCCAGGGTGAGGGCGGCGCCAAGGCGTTCGAAACCGTGATCGCCGACTTCAACAATGCCGCGAACGACGGCCTGGTGAGCGGCATCAACTTCAGCTTCCTCGACGCCGCGACCAGCGGCGGCACCGGCGCGCTGCCGGGCGCGGGCGATGGCAGCCGCTATCTTTCGGTGCTGGGCGGCGGCTATGCCGAGATCAGCCTGCCGGCCGCGACGAGCTTCAGCATCGATGTCGGCTCGCTTGACAGCTACAACCTGATGACGCTGCTATATTCGGACGGCACCACCGCCGACCTGAGCGGCGACACCATCTTCAACGGCGATGCCGATGGCAACCAGACCAGCCCGTCCGCCAATGGCCGCCTGACCGTGTGGGCCGATGCCGGCAAGATCATCACCGGCATCCGCTTCTCTTCGGACTCGAACTCGTTCGAGGTCGACAATCTCGCGATCACCGCGGTTCCCGAGCCTTCGGCCTGGGCGCTGATGCTGGCCGGCTTCGGCCTGATCGGCACCGGCCTGCGCAGCCGTCGCCGCGGGATCGCGCCGCAGGCCGCCTGATCCGCTTTATTCCCTTATCGGGGAGGAAGGCCGCCGGCCCTCGCAAGGGGGCCGGCGGTTTTCGTTTGGGGATAAGCGCGCGAGCGTGATGGCAATACGGAGCGGCCGGCTGGTGCGGGCGGGCGGCTGATCGAGCGGCCCTGATGCGATGGCCGGATGGCGACGGCAGGGCTCGCCGGAAGCGCGCGGGGGCGGATCGGCATCCGGGGTGCAGGTGCGGGCCGGCCCCGAAGGCTCCGCCACGCGGGGTCGATCCGGGGGGCGTGGCGGGCGCCGGGAGGCTCCTGGGGGCAGCCTCCGTGGAGGGATGGCCCCGGACCGGGTCCGGGGCGACGGCAGGCATGCGGGTCGGCTCGGCCGGGCCTGCAAGACGGGCGCGGGGCCCCGGCGGCCCGCCCTCAGCCCGCGAGCAGGCGGGCGGCGTGGGCGGCGTGGTAGGTGAGGATGCCGGAGCAGCCCGCGCGGCGGAAGGCGGTGAGGGTTTCCAGCACCAGCGCGTCGCGATCGCCCGCGCCGGCCGCGACGGCGGCCTCGATCATCGCATATTCGCCGGACACCTGATAGGCGAACACCGGCACCTCGAACCGTTCCTTCACCCGGCGGATGATGTCGAGATAGGGCAGGCCGGGCTTCACCATCACGCTGTCCGCGCCCTCGGCGAGATCGAGCGCGACCTCGCGCAGCGCCTCCTCCGCATTGGCATAATCCATCTGATAGGCGCGCTTGTCGCCCTTCAGCAGCCCGCCCGATCCCACCGCATCGCGGAAGGGGCCGTAGAAGGCGCTCGCATATTTGGCCGAATAGGCCATGATCTGCACGTTGCGATGGCCGCCGGCCTCCAGCGCGGCGCGGATCGCGCCGACGCGGCCGTCCATCATGTCCGAAGGGGCGACGATGTCGGCGCCGGCTTCCGCCTGCACCAGCGCCTGGGCGACCAGCAACTCGCTCGTCTCGTCGTTGAGGACATAGCCGGTGGCGTCGACCAGCCCGTCATGCCCGTGCGAGGTATAGGGATCGAGCGCGACATCGGTGAGCACGCCGATATCGGGCACCGCATCCTTGATGGCGCGGATGGCGCGGCACATCAGATTGTCGGGATTGAGCGCCTCGCGCCCGTCGTCGGTGCGCAGATCGCGCGGGGTGTTGGGGAACAGGGCGAGGCAGCCGATGCCCAGCGCCTTCGCCTCCTTCGCCACGGCGCCGATCCGGTCGATCGAATGGCGCGACACCCCCGGCAGCGTCTTCACCGGATCGGTGACGCCCTGGCCCTCCGTCACGAACAGCGGCCAGATCAGGTGCGCCGGCGACAGATGCGTTTCGGCGACGAGCGCGCGGCTCCAGGCGGAGGCGCGGGTGCGGCGGAGGCGGAGGGCGGGAAAGCTGGCTTGGGTCATGGCCGCCCCTTCTAGGCGGCGAAACCGCAAACGGGAATGCGGCAAAATGACCCAAGGCCGGGCTATTGCCGCGCCACGAGACGAGAGCCGACGGCCTGCGGGGCCGGAGGGCGTTGCCGGCGCTTCCGATCCACGTCGCGCGCACGGCATCTCGCCGGCGCAGCCCTTATCGCCTTTGGCCTGGCCGTTGATCCGGCCCTTGCGGCGGACGCCGGGCCGCAGGTCGATGCCGACACCATCGTCGTCACCGCCGCCGATTATGCCATCTACCTGCCCTATCCCAGCGGGACGACCACGGCCTACACGCCGGCTTATTCGATCAACCAGGAAGGCCGGCGGCTGTGGCTTTCGGTGAATGTGGACTTCTGATGTGAGGGGGGCTGGGCAGGCCCGCTGACGACTGGAGTGCCGGGGGGCGGGCGGATATTCCGCCAGTTCCCCCCTTCGTCATTCCCGCGCAGGCGGGAATCCATTGTGTCGGGAGCTATCGGCTCAATCGAGCCAACCGCATCCATGGACTAGCTAGGCTGGCCTCCGGCTCCCGCCTGCGCGGGAATGACGGTTTTGGGGGGGCGTTTCCGCGGGAATGACGGTGGTGGCGCGAACGGAAGGGCCGTTTTCCAAGGAAAGGCACCTCGCCGGCCCTCCCGGCGCAGCTAGCCGCCCTGGGCCGCCTTCCAGCCGGCGGCGGCGAGGGCGGGGAACTTTTCCGCCATTTCGCGGGCGTGGGCGGATGCGGCCGTGCCGCGGACGACGCGGCCCTTGATGCCGTGGATGATCGCCGCCAGCCGGAAGATGTTGAAGGCGGTGTAGAATTGCAGGTCCGGAATGCCGGCGCGGCCGGTGCGGGCGCAATAGGCCGCGACATAATCGGCTTCGGACGGGATGTTGAGCGCGGCGAGGTCCGCGCCGGCGATGCCGGTCGCGATCGGCGGGGCCAGGCGATACATCATGAGATGATAGGCGAAATCGGACAGCGGATCGCCCAGCGTGGACAATTCCCAATCGAGCACCGCGACCACGCGCGGCTCGGTGGGGTGGAAGATCATGTTGTCGCAGCGATAATCGCCATGGGTGATGCGCACCTCGCCCTGGTGCGGGACATGCGCCTCCAGCCAGCCGATCAGCGCATCCATGTCGTCGTTGCGGCCGGCCTCGACATCCTCATGATATTGCTTCGTCCAGCGGCCGATCTGCCGTTCGAAGAAATTGCCGGGCTTGCCATAGTCGCCAAGGCCGATCGCCTGCGGATCGATGCCGTGCAGCCGGGCGAGCGTGGCGTTCATCGCGTCGAAATAGGCGGGCCGCTCCTCACGCGAAACCTGGGGGAAGGTGGCATCCCAGAAGATGCGCCCTTCCACCATGTCCATCACGTAGAACCAGGTGCCGATCACGCTGTCGTCGGTGCAAAGGCCGTGGACGCGGGCCACCGGGAAATCGACGGTGGCGAGCGCGGATAGCACCCGCGCCTCGCGCTCCACCGCATGCGCGCCCTTCAGGATCTGGCCCGGCGGCTTGCGGCGCAGCACATAGGCGCGGCCGGGCGTGGTGAGCTTGTAGGTCGGGTTGGACTGGCCGCCCTTGAACTGCTCCACCGTCAGCGGGCCTTCATAGCCCGCGACATTATCGGCCATCCAGGCGGCCAGCCGCGCCTCATCGAAGCGATGCGCCTCGCGCACGGGGGTGGTGCCGCTGTTCTGATCCTGCCGATCGGCCAAGCCTGTTCTCCCTCGATCATGGTTCCGGCGTGGCTGAAACCACTTTTTGCCGCATGCCTAGCGGTCTGGCCGGGACGGGTGCATCCGCATCGCCCGGACAATCAGACCACCGATCCACTAGTGCGGTTCGCGCGCTGGCGGAACCGGGAAGCGATCCTTCGATGGCGCAATTCCCTTGCCCGGTCGCGGAACAAAAGCCGCGCTTCCGGGTCGGACGCTACGACAGGGCCGCGAGAGCCCCGCCCCCCGATCGGGAGAGAATCCGATGTCGAAGATCGCACCCTGCCTGTGGTTCGCCACCGAAGCCGAGGAAGCCGCCCGCTTCTATGCCGGCCTGATCCCCGATTCGCGGATCGATCAGGTGCAGCGCGCGCCGGCCGACAGCCCCGGCGGGCAGGCGGGAACGGTGCTGGTGGTGGGCTTCACCCTGGGCGGCACCCGCTTCACCGCGCTGAACGGCGGGGTGGGGGCGGAGTTCAGCCACGCCATATCCTTCCAGATCGACTGCGCGGACCAGGCGGAGGTGGACCGGCTGTGGCACGGGCTTTCGGCCGGCGGCAAGACCGAGCAGTGCGGCTGGCTGCGCGACCGTTACGGCATTTCCTGGCAGATCGTGCCGACCGCGCTGCCGAAACTGCTGGCCGATCCCGATCCGGCGAAGGCGAAGCGGGTGATGGAGGCGATGCTGGGCATGACCAGGATCGACATCGCCGGGCTGGAGCGCGCCTGGCGGGGTGCGTGACGGATGTTCGTCGCGGTCTATTGGTGGCGGGTCCACCCCGGCAAGGAGGATCAGTTCCGCGCGGCCTGGCGGCGCGGGACGGAACTGATCACGCGCATCTACGGCAGCCTGGGATCGCGGCTGCACCGCGCGGCGGACGGCCGCTTCGTCGGCATCGCCGAATGGCCGGACGAGGAAACATGGCAACACGCCATGGATGCCAAGATGGCCTATGACGAGCCGGAGACGCGGGCCGCCTTCGTCGATGCGATCGCCGATGCGCCCCACGATCCGCTGTTGACCTTGACGGTCACGGACGATCTGTTGCTGCGCACGCTGGACGTGGCGGACGAGGATTTGGGGAGGATGTGAATGCTGCACGGAAGCTGCCATTGCGGAGCGGTGACCTTCACGGTGGAGGCCGATCCGCCGGAACAGGCGGTGGCGTGCAACTGTTCCCACTGCCGGCGCAAGGGCTTCCTGCTGGCTTTCTACGGCGCGGACCGGTTCCGGCTGGAACAGGGCGAGGAGGCGCTGGGCAGCTATCTGTTCAACCGCCACGCCATCACGCACCGCTTCTGCACCACCTGCGGCTGCCAGCCCTTCGCCGAGGGAACGGCGCCGGACGGCAGCGCGACCCGCGCGGTGAACCTGCGCTGCGTGGAGGAGGTGGACCCCGATGCCATCGCCGTCCAGCATTTCGACGGGGCGAAGCTTTGAGCCACGGCGCGATCCGCGTCGGCATCGGCGGCTGGAACTATGAGCCGTGGCGCGGCACCTTCTACCCGGAGAAGCTGCCCCAGGCGAAGGAGCTGGCCTATGCGGCGGAGCGGCTCACCGCGATCGAGATCAATTCCACTTATTACAGCACCCAGAAGCCGGAAAGCTGGCGCAAATGGGCGGACGCCGTGCCCGAGGGCTTCGTCTTCACCGCCAAGGCATCGCGTTTCTGCACCAACCGCCGGGTGCTGGCGGAGGCGGGCGATTCGATCGCCAAGTTCCTGGGGCAGGGATTGACCGAGCTGGGCGACAAGCTCGGCCCGATCCTCTGGCAGTTCATGCCGACCAAGAAGTTCGACCGCGAGGATTTCGGCGCCTTCCTGAAGCTGCTGCCGCATGGGCAAGGCGGCCGGCGGCTGCGCCATGCGGTGGAGGTGCGGCACGAAAGCTTCCGCGATCCCGCCTTCGTCGATCTGGCGCGCGACAATGGCGTGGCGATCGTCTTTGCCGACCATGCCGAATATCCCGCCATCGCCGATCTGACCGCCGATTTCGTCTATGCCCGGCTGCAGCAATCGCGCGAGGAGGTGGCGACCGGCTATGATGCGGCGGCGCTCGACCATTGGGCCGATGTCGCGCGGAGCTGGGCTGGGGGGCACCAGCCGCGCGGGCTCGATCATGTGGCGCCGAGCGCGCCGCCGGCGAGTGGGCGGGACGTGTTCCTGTTCTTCATTTCCGGCGCCAAGGTGCGCAATCCGGCGGCGGCGCAGGCGCTGATCGAACGGGTGGGGTAGGGGCGGTCGCTTCCCTCCCTTGAAAGGGAGGGGAGGGATCGGATCCTAAAGCCGCTCCAACGTGCGGGCGTCGCGCTGGCCGTCGTAGAAGGCGTCGAGCGCGGCGGCGAAGGGTTCTGCGGCGGGATCGGCCGCGACCGCATCGAACAGGGTGAGCGAGGAGCGGAGCTTGAGGGCGTCGATGCCGCCCATGATCGCTTCCGGCGGCCGGCCGGCATGGGCCAGCAGCGCGCGGGTGATGGCGCGCAGCCTTTCGCCGAGGATCGGGTGGGCGAGGAAGGCGCGGGCTTCGGCGGCCGAGGCGATGGCGTAGCGCTGGGCCATGACGCTGTGGCCGAGCCCTTCGATCTGGGGGAAGACGAACCACATCCAGTGGCTGCGCTTGGCGCCGGCGGTGATCTCCGCCAGCGCGGCGGCGTAGCTGGCTTCCTGCGCGGCGAGGAAGCGGGCGAGATCGTGGGGATCGCCGCCGGCCATCGGCGATCAGCCCGGCAGCAGCCCGCGCGCAACGAGATCGGCGCGCAGCGTGGGCGCATCGCGGAAATGGTGGCCGATCAGCCCGGCGGCTTCGCCCGCGGCGACATTGTCCGCCCGGTCGTCCACGAACAGCGCCTCGCCGGGGGCAAGGCCGAATCGCGCCATGGCGCGGCGGAAGATTTCGGGATCGGGCTTCACCAGCTTCTCCTCGCCGGAGACGAGGATATCACGGAAGCGATCGAACAGCGTGGCATGATCCGCGCGGAAGGGCGGCCAGAATTCGGCCGAGAAGTTGGTGAGCGCGAACAGCGGCACGCCCGCTTCGTCGAGCGCGGCGACGATTTCCGGGCTGCCGGGGATGGGGCCGGGCACCATCTCCCCGAATCGCGGGCCGAACTGGGCGATCAGCGGCGCATATTCGGGATGGAGCGTCGCCAGCTCCGCGCTGGTTTCCGCGAACGGGCGGCCGGCATCGTGCTGGCTGTGCCATTCGAAGGTAACGACATGCGCGAGAAAATCCTCCAGCGCCGCCCGATCGGGGATCAGGCGGGCATAGAGGTTTCTGGGATGCCAGTCGAAAAGGACGTGGCCGACATCGAAGATGACGGCCATCGGCCGGGCGTGGATCAGCCCTGGCGCGCCTTGAAGCGACGGTTGGTCTTGTTGATGACGTAGGTGCGGCCACGACGACGGATCACGCGATTGTCGCGGTGACGCCCCTTGAGCGATTTGAGCGAATTGCGGATCTTCATGGCTTGAACGCCTGCCTTATCTTGTCATCAGTCTGGAAAAAGCGAGGCGCTCCCCTATTCAACGCCCGGCCCCGAGTCAAGCATGTGCGCGGCCTTTGCGCGCGGCATGCAGCAAAAGACGTTGGACAAGCGTTTCGATCCACGTCCATGTGGTGCTTCAACATAGCTGGGGAATCTCTCCATGTCGCTTCGCCGCCTCGTTCTTTCCGGTTTCGTGCTGACGCTCGTCGCGGGCTGCGCCTCGCAGGTGCCGCCCGTGCAGGTGACGCGATTCCACCTCGGCCAGCCGATCGCCCGCGGCGAGATCGTGGTGGAGCCGCGCGATCCCACGCTGGCCAACAGCCTCGAATTCCGCAGCCAGGCGGAGGCGGTGAGCGCCGAGCTGGCCCGGCTGAACTTCCGGCTGGCGCCGGGCATCGCCAAGTCCGAGCTGGTCGCCGTGGTCGATGTGACGCGGCGCACCCGCCGCGATGCGGATACGGGATCGGGCGTGTCGGTGGGGCTGGGCGGCGGCAGCTATGGCGGCGGCGTGGGCGTTGGCGGCGGGGTGAGCTTCCCGATCGGCAAGAGCAAGTCCAGGGACGTGGACCTGACCGAGCTTGCGGTGCAGATCAAGCGCCGATCCGAAGGCACGGTGATCTGGGAAGGCCGCGCCAGGAGCGAGGCGCGCGCCGGCACGCCGGGCGCGGCCCCGGCCGCCGCGGTGCAGCGGCTGGCCGCCGCCCTGTTCAAGGATTTCCCCGGCGAATCGGGCCGCGTGGTGACGGTGAAGTAATCGGTGCAGGCGTAGGTATGGGTGACATGGATATCGGCATTTCGGCGGCGTTCGACAGCGGCAACATCATCGTCAAGGGGCGGGAAGGGGACCGGTTCGACCTGGAGATCGCCCGCGATCATGAGTCGGACTTCTACCAATGGTTCCATTTCCGGCTGACGGGCGCGGCGGGACGGACGGTGACGCTGCGCATCCTGAACGCGGGCGGATCGGCCTATCCGGGCGGCTGGCCCGGCTATCGCGCCCGCGTGTCCGAGGATCGCGAGACGTGGCGGCAGGCGGAGACCGACTATGCCGACGGCGTGCTCACCATCCGCCACATGCCGGCCACCAACAATGCCTGGTTCGCTTATTTCGCGCCTTATTCGATGGAGCGGCATCATGATCTGGTCGCCCGGATCGCCAGCCGCGAGGGCGTGACCCATCGTTCGCTCGGCCGCACGCTGGACGGGCAGGAGATCGACTGCCTCTCGCTGGGGGACGGCCCCCGGCAGGTGTGGCTCTATGCCCGCCAGCATCCGGGCGAGACCATGGCCGAATGGTGGATGGAAGGCGCGCTGGAACGGCTGACCGACCGGCAGGACAGCGTGGCCCGCCGGCTGCGCGCGGCCGCCACCTTCCACATCGTCCCCAACATGAACCCCGATGGTTCGCGGCGCGGCCACCTGCGCACCAATGCGGCCGGCGTGAACCTGAACCGCGAATGGCACAAGCCCTCGGCGGAACGCAGCCCGGAGGTGCTCCACACGCTGGCGCGGATGGACGAGACGGGTGTGGACTTCGCCATGGACGTGCATGGCGACGAGGCGATCCCCCATGTCTTCCTCGCGGGGTTCGAGGGCATTCCCAAATGGACCGAGAGGCAGGGCGCGCTCTACGCCCGCTTCCGCGACACGCTGGCTGCCCGCACGCCCGATTTCCAGACGGCGCACGGCTATGAGACGGCGCCCCCCGGCAAGGCCAACCTCTCCATGTCCACCAACCAGCTCGCCAACCGCTTCGATTGCGTGGCGATGACGCTGGAAATGCCGTTCAAGGACAATGACGACTTGCCCGACGCCGCCTTCGGCTGGTCGCCCGCGCGATCGAAGCGGCTGGCCGAGGATTGCCTGGCCACCTTGTGCGAGATGATCGGGGAAATCTAAACGGCCATGATCTTGGCCCTTCCTTCACCCTGAACTTGTTTCGGGGCCTGTGGCGCCGCAGGCGAAGGGATCGCCTGCGGAAAACGGGTGCCGAAGCAAGTTCGGCATGACGGGCGGCATCGGGAGAGGCGCATGACCCTGCGGCTGGAGGATATCGAGCGGATCAAGCAGCTCAAGCATCGCTACATGCGGATGCTGGACAGCGGCGACAGCGAGGGGCTGGCCAGCTGCTTCGTGCCCGAGGCGACGATCCGTTACGAGGGCGGTTCCTACCTCTACGAGGCGAACGGGCGCGACGAGATCATCGCCATGCTCGGCCAGATGCAGAACAACCAATATGTCGGCATGCACCTGGCGCTGATGCCCGAGATCGACGTGGCGGAAGACGGCGCCGTAGCCGAGGGGCGCTGGTATATGGTCGACTGGGCGGTGAACATGGCCACCAACCGCATGACCCACGGCACCGCGCTCTATCACGACCATTACGTCCACCGCGACGGCGAATGGCGCATCCGCCATTCCGGCTATGTCCGCCTGTTCGAACGGGTGGAGATGCTGAAGGAGCCGATCGACCTCAAGAGCCACGCCTTCGCCCGCTTCGGCCCGCCGATGCTGGGAGGGGTGCTGCCGCGGTAGTAAGGCAGGCGGGCTCTTGCCGTGGGCCTGCCGGGTCGTCAGTCCGTCAGCTATAATAGCGGTTGCAGGTGGAGCGCTGACCGGCGGCGATGCCCCCGGTCTTCATCACCTGATCCGAGCGCTGGCGGACGTTGAAGGCGCTGGTGTAGCGGATCGTGCGATCCTTCAGGATCGAATTGGGGACCAGCGGCTGATAATCATAGACGACCTCCACGAACATCAGCGCGGTGCCGGGGCTGGCGCCGATCTGGTTGTTGGCCGGGCCGATGCCGGTCGGCGTGGGGGTGCCGTTGGCTTCAGGCAGGGATTTGGCCTGGTCGCTGGATTTGGTGGCGTCCGAATCCGCCTCGCTCCCATTGGTGATGATCGTCCCGCCCTTGGTCCTGGGCGCGCCGAAGCTGGAGGCGGCCTGCTTCATCCCGAAGCAGCGCTGCCAGCGGATCCACTGGTTGGGTTTGCCGTTGGTCATGGTCGGTGCGACCGTGCGGGGCTCCACGCTGGACAGGATGATCCGGCCATGATCGGCGAAGTCGATGCTCTGGCCCACCAGCTTGGCGCCGATGAACAGCTCGTTGATGTCATATTCGTCGATCGAATCGCGCACGCGCGCGGCATTGTCGGCAGTGGCCATGGCGATCTGGCTGATGCGCAGATGGGCGATGGCATAGTTGGCCGTTTCGATGCCCGCTAGCCCGAGCAGCAGCAGCAGCGGAAGGACAAAGGCGAATTCGGTCATCGCCACGCCACTTTGGCTGCGGTGGAGGGTGGAGAGGTCAGCCACCGGGGCATACCTCCTTGGGGATGGTCTGCGATGCATAAGGCTGGTTGCGCAGCACCGTGCCGGAGCTGACGGTGGCCGTGGGCGAGAAGCCGAAGATCTTGGTCAGCGGCACCAGCCGCTCGAAACTGGCCGTCACCTTGTAATAGACGATGTCATCCGATCCACCGAGGCCGGCGCGTCCGGCGACGGTGTTGCGGATGCCGTCACCGTTCAGATCCTCGAAGCAGTCGCTGGGGTCTTCGCCCACTGGGCCACGATCCTTGGTGATCTTCTCCGGCCGGCCGATGCCCGAATATTCGTAATAGTTGGTCTTCTCGATCTCGATCGTGGCGGTGTTGGAGAAAGCGGAAAGCTGATCGCGTATATATTCGTCCACCTTATCGGCGGGCATATCGCCCACCGTGGCCAGCCGCGCCGCCCGGTGGACGGTGCCCTCCACCACCGATCCCAGATACATGCTGTAACCGAAATCAATGAAGCCCAGCAGGATGCCCAGGAACGGCAGCATCACGAATGCCAGTTCGACGATGGTGGCGCCCCGCTGGTCGCGGGCGAGCCGGTTCCGGCGCGCGCGCGTCATTGGGTGAGCCTCAGCGAGCCGATATTCTTGCCGATTTCCACGAACTTGGCGATCAGCTGGGCTTTATCGGACGATTTCGAAACCTGATTCGGGCTGCTGGCGCACTCCTTCAGCGCGGCACTGGGATCGGTGGAAGTGAAGCTGATCACCCAGATCGACACGCTCTGGCCCTTGATCGCGTGGCAGACCATCTTGAACCGCTGCTCGTGGCGGCTCGTCTGGGTCGAGGTGTTTGCGGTGCCGGTGATCTTCCTGTCGAGTTGTTCGATGCCATAAGCGGAATAGCTGTCGACATTCGGCGCCAGCGCGCCATCGGTCAGGAAGATCAGGAAGCGGCTGACGGGCATGCTGCCGACCTGCTCGGGATTGTCGCTCTTGAACACGCCTTTTCGGGAGAGCAGTCGGCCGCCCCAGATCAGCCCGATATCGTGATAGGTGCCGCCGGTGGTGACCAGATTATCAATATAGGCCTTGAGGTCGTCTCTCGACCAGGCGGTGAGCCGGCGAGCTTCGGACGGGCAGGCCGTATAGGCGTTTTCCGGTGTCGTCAGAGTCCCCTTCCTGGGCAGATATTCACCATTGATATCCGCGCTCGTTCCCGCTGCACGAAGATAGGTTACCTCTGGCCAGAAGGGTTTCCAGCGGGTTTCCTTGCTGTTCGGAATGAGGTCCAGGTCAAGGTCATGGGCGCCGGAGGGGATGGTATAGTCCGAAGACGTCGTGATCGATGACGTCGTTTGGGCTTCCTCGATGCAGCCCGCCCACTTGGCTTTCTTCGTCGTTCCGCTATCCCTGGACGGGACGTCCACCTCGTTGCCCTTGACGAAATTGGCGATATCATACTCTACGGGCATGTATATCCAGGTGGACTGATTGCCTGTGCTGTCGGAATCATAATATGTGCATTGCTTGTTGCTATAGGAGCGATATTCGGCAGGAATAGCGTTGCAATCGGATTGGTTGTTGACAGCCTTGGTGTGCTTGTATGTCAACTTTCGCGAATGGTAAGTCCATTTATCGCTTTCAACATAGCTATTGTTTATGCCCCTAACCACGTTTCCGACGTTCACGTTGCTGGAATAGGGCACGATTCCGTAGCGGAGTTGCAGGCCGGCCTTTTTAAGCTGATCCTGAACCGGCGCCAGCTCGTCGTAGAGAGCCATAACGGCCTCTCGCAGGGCGGCGATCTTGGGACTGCCGCCAAGATTTTCATCCATCGATTTGGTGACGTCCAGCACCAGCATGACATCGGTGTTCACGAAATCCTGGCGCGCATCGCATGTGACCGAGAGCGGCAGATATTCGAAGCCGAATATCTTCATGATCGATGTCGGGATGCGCGTCTGCGCGCTCACCAGCACGGTCGTCTTTCCCTTTTCCGTGCCGTCCTTGGCCTTGGTGGATAAGGTGAAATGATCGGTATCGAAGCTGCCTTGCGGGAAGTTGAAGTTGAAGAATTTCTCCGCTTCGGTGGTGACGGTGCTGTCCACCACCCCCGCGCTCATCGCGCGGCGGCCGGCGAGGGCGGCGGCGTCGCAGGCGACTTGCAGGCGCGATTGGGCGGCATAGGCGCGGCTCAGATCGATGCCGGAGCCGATGAGGCAGAGCAGCGGGATAATCGCCGCCGTGGCGATGGCGAGCACGTTGCCGCGGGTGTCGTCGCGCAGCCGTGCCAGGAATCCGCGCCGGCCCTTTTCGTGCAGGCCCTTCGGATGATTGCGTATTTCGCGTTCGTTTATCCGAGCCATTTGGTCGCCCCGCCCGGCGCCCCACGCGCGCCTGTCTGCCTTCATCGCAGGGAAGGGCTAAGGCTATCTGAAATCCCGTGGTTAACGCGGCGTTGCCATCGTTCGGCCGTGGGCTTGCGCAATATCGGTTGGGCGGCGCGCGCGGCGGGATTATGGCGGGCGGCATGATCCCGCCCGACGATCCCGAACGCGCGCTCGCGCTTGTCTATGCGCCGGCGGACCGGCGGGCGGCGCTGGCGGTGCTGTGGCGGCTGGACGAGCGGCTGGGCGCGGTGCTGGCGATGGCGCAGGAGCCGATGATCCGCGCGATCCGCCTGGCCTGGTGGCGCGAGGCGCTGGAGGCGCTGGACGACGGCCCCCCGCCGGACGAGCCGCTGCTGCAGGACGTGGCGGCGCATATCCTGCCGCTGGGCCTTGCCGGCGCCGATGTCGCGGCGCTGGAGGAAGGCTGGGCGGCGCTGGCGGACCTGCCGCCGGACCTTGGTCGTCACGCGCGCGCGCGGGGGGGCGCCTTATTCGATCTGTCGGCGCGGCTGCTGGGCGAGGCCGCGCCGCGCGACCTGGCCGATGCCGGGGAGGGCTGGGCGCTGATCGACCGGCTGGCCGCCGGGGATGGGCCGGACGAGGATCGGGCGGAATTGCAGGCGCGGGCGGCGGCGTTGCTGGCGCGGCGCCGCTGGCCGCGCGCGCTGCGGCCGCTGGGCGTGCTGGCGGCGCTGGCGCGGCGCGATGCGCGGGCGGGCGATCCGGCGGCGCGGCGGCAGGGATCGCCGGCGCGGCTCGGCCGGGCGATCGTTGCGGGACTGCTTGGCCGCTGAGCGGAGACGCGATAGCCTTCCGCCCCAGGGGACATGGGGGAGGCGATCATGGCGCGATTCCTGGCGGGCGTCGCATCGGCGCTGCTGCTGGCGGCTGCGGGTTTCTTCTGGTGGAGCGGGCGGGCGGCGGATGCGGGGCCGGCCGCGCTGCCGCCGGCCCCGCTGATCGCAGCACCCGCCGATGCGGGCGCGGATAGGGACCCGCCCCAGGCGAGCGAGCGGACGCGCGAGCAGCGCCGCTTCGCCCGCTACGATCGCGACAGGGACGGCCGGGTCGGCCGCGAGGAATATCTGGCGGCGCGGCGCAAGGCCTTCGCCAAGCTCGATACCAATGGCGACGGCCGGCTTTCGTTCGAGGAATATGCCGTCCGCACGATCGACAAGTTCGGCCAGGCCGATGCGGATCGTTCGGGCGCGCTGGACGCCGCCGAGTTCGCCGCCACCCGCGTCGCCCGCAAGGCGCCCGCCCGCCCCAATTGCCCGCCGCCGCCCGCGCGCGACGAGGGCGAGGAGGGCTGAGGATCAGGCGGCGGCGTCGATCCAGTCGGCCAGCTTTTCCCGCGCGCGCGTCGTATAGAGCAGCTTGCGGTCGGCCTTCTTCGTCCGGCCGGGGATGGGCGGGAACAGGCCGAAATTGACATTCATCGGCTGGAACGTCTCCGCATCCGCGCCGCCGGTGATATGGCCCAGCAGCGCGCCGAGCGCGGTTTCGACCGGCGGCGGCGCCAGCGTGCGGCCGCCCAGATCGGCGGCGGCGAAACGCGCGGCAAGCAGGCCGACGGCGGCGGATTCGATATAGCCTTCGCAGCCGGTGATCTGGCCGGCGAAGCGGATGTGCGGCGCGCTCTTCAGCCGCAGCTCGCCATCCAGCAGGCGCGGCGAATTGATGAAGGTGTTGCGGTGCAGCCCGCCCAGCCGGGCGAATTCCGCCTTTTCCAGCCCCGGTATGGTGCGGAAGATGCGGACCTGTTCGGCATGCTTCAGCTTCGTCTGGAAGCCGACGATGTTCCACAGCGTGCCGAGCGCATTATCCTGGCGGAGCTGGACGACGGCATAGGGCCAGCGCCCGGTGCGCGGATCATCGAGGCCGACCGGCTTCATCGGCCCGTGGCGCAGCGTATCGACGCCGCGTTCGGCCATCACCTCGATCGGCATGCAGCCGTCGAAATAGGGCGTATCGGCCTCCCATTCCTTGAAGGCGGTCTTCTCGCCCGTCATCAGCGCATCGATGAAGGCGAGATACTGGTCCTTGTCGAGCGGGCAGTTGATGTAATCCTTGCCGTCGCCCTTGTTCCAGCGGCTCTGGAACCAGGCCACGTCCATGTCGATCGTGTCGCGGTGGACGATCGGGGCCAGCGCATCGAAGAAGGCGAGTTCCGCCTCGCCGGTTTCGGCGAGGATGGATTGCGCGAGCGGCGCGGCCGTCAGCGGGCCGGTGGCGATGATCGCCGGGCCTTGCGGCAGGCCGTCCACGCGTTCGCGCACCAGCTCGATCCGCTCATGATCCGAAACCCGTTTCGTCACGGCGGCGGAGAAGCCGTCCCGGTCCACGGCCAGCGCGGAGCCCGCCGGCACGCGATGTGCGTCGGCACAGGCCATGATGAGTGAGTTAAGCTGGCGAAGCTCGGCATGGAGCAGGCCGACGGCGTTGCTTGCCGCGTCGTCGGAACGGAAGCTGTTGGAACAGACCAGCTCGGCCAGGTCGTCCGTCTTGTGCGCGGGCGTGCCTTCCACGCCGCGCATCTCGGAAAGCCGCACGCGATATCCGGCCTCGGCCATCTGCCACGCGGCCTCTGACCCGGCCAGCCCGCCGCCGATGATATGAATGTCGTGAGTCATGGCGAAGTGCGATAGAAGGTTAAGCGCACGGAAGCGAGTGGGAGCGGGAGCTTGATCGACCATATCGGCTTGACGGCAACGGACATCGCCCGGTCGCGGGCCTTCTATGCGGCGGCGCTCGCGCCGCTCGGCATCGCCCTCGTCATGGAGATAACGCCCGAGATGAAGGGCACGCCCGGCAGCGCGCTGGGCTATGGCCGCGAAGGCAAGCCCTTCTTCTGGATATATGGCGATGCCCCGGCAGGGGGCGAGGTGCATGTCGCCTTCGCGGTGCCCGATCGCGCCGCCGTCGATGCCTTCCACGCCGCCGCGATCGCCGCCGGCGGCAGGGACAATGGCGCGCCCGGCCTGCGGCCGCATTATCATGCCGATTATTACGGCGCCTTCGCGCTCGATCCTGACGGCCATAATATCGAGGCGGTATGCCACGCGCCGGCCTGAGCCGATCGGGCTGGGCCGGCTTCGCGATCGCCGGCCTGCTGGCGCTGGGGGTGTCGGCCTATGCCGCGCGCTATCCGATCGTCGGGCCGCCCGCCTTCGCGGCGGGCCTGCGGGATAGCTTCCTCCGGCACCCCTGGGCGATCTACGTCCATGCCGGTTTCGGCGCGGTGGCGCTGGGCGTGGGCTTCATCCAGCTCAATCCCGCGATCCGATCGGCAAGCTATGGGCTGCACCGCTGGCTGGGGCGGGCTTATGCCACCGCCGCGATCCTTGGCGGCGCGGCGGGCCTCTACCTGGCGCCTTATGCCGATACGGGGCCGATCGCGGCCACCGGCTTCGGCCTGCTCGCGGTGCTGACGATGCTGACGACCGCCGCTGGCTGGATCGCCATCCGGTCCCGCCGGGTCGCCGCGCATCGCCGCTGGATGATCCGCAGCTATGCCCTGATCTTCGCCGCCGTGACGCTCCGTATCGAGCTGCCGCTGCTGATCATGGCGTTCGGCGATTTCGTGCCGGCCTATCGCATCGTCGCCTGGCTGTGCTGGGTGCCCCACCTGCTCGCGGCCGAATGGTGGCTGCGCTGCGCCGGCGCGCGGATGCCGCCGGAACTGGGCGGGGCGGCCGCCTGATGCGGATCTTCACCATCGGCTATGAAGGCGCGACCCAGGCGGACTTCATCGCCGCGCTGCGCGATGCGGGCGTGAAGCGGGTGATCGACGTGCGCGCCGTGCCGCTGTCCCGCAAGCCCGGCTTCTCCAAGACCGTGCTGGCGGCGGGGCTGAAGGAGGCCGGCATCGATTATGTCCACCTGAAGCCGCTCGGCACGCCGCCGGCCGGGCGCGAGGCGGCGCGCAAGGGGGATAGGGCCGGCCTCGAATCCGTCTATGCCGGGCAGCTCGCGCAGCCGGACGCGATCGTCGCGGCGGCGCGGATGATCGAGCTGGCCGGGGAGGCGCCGAGCGCCCTCCTCTGTTTCGAGCGCGATCCCGCCGCCTGCCATCGCAGCCTGCTGCTGGCCGCCGTGGCGCCCGATGCCGAGGTGGTGGATCTTTACGCCTGAAGGGGCGGGCCGCGCGGCTGTTCAGGCCGGGATGGCCGTTTTCCGCGCCTTTCGCGCGACGATTGGCGCAAGGCTGTGGCATTCATGACCTATTCAAGGCGGAGGCCCTATGCCACAAGCCCATGCCGATGAAGACTTTAGTTCTGCCCTGCTTGGCGGGCACCCTTGCCGTCAGCGCGATCGCCGCGCCGGCGGAGGCCGGCCGCCGCGATCAGGATGCCGCGTTCGAAGCCGTGCGCAGCGGCCGCAGCCAGCCGTTGCCGATGCTGGAGCGCCGCGTGCTGCCGCAGATCAGGGGCGATTATCTCGGCCGACCCGAATATGATGCAGGATCGAACATGTATCGCATGAAGTTCATGCGGAACGGTTCCGTGATATGGATCGACGTGGACGGACGCACCGGCCAGATCCTTCGCCGTTCGGGAGAATGACTGAAATATGCGCGTACTGATTGTCGAGGACGAGCCGAATCTCGGCCGCCAGCTTCGCGCCACGCTCGAAGGAGCGGGCTATGCCGTCGATCTGGCCACCGATGGCGAGGACGGCCACTTCCTGGGCTCCACCGAAAATTACGATGCGATCATCCTCGATCTGGGCCTGCCCAAGCTCGACGGGCTGACCGTGCTCGACAGGTGGCGCAAGGAGGGCAAGGAAACCCCCGTGCTGGTGCTGACGGCGCGGGACAGCTGGTCGGACAAGGTGGCGGGCCTCGATGCCGGCGCCGACGACTATCTCGCCAAGCCCTTCCAGACGGAGGAGCTGATCGCCCGGCTGCGCGCGCTGATCCGCCGCGCCTCGGGCAATGCTTCGTCCGAGCTGGTGGCGGGCGACGTGCGGCTCGACACGCGATCGGGCAAGGTCACGCTGGCCGGCGAGCCGGTGAAGATGACCGCGCAGGAATATAAGCTGCTGAGCTACCTGATGCACCACAAGGGCAAGGTGGTGAGCCGCACCGAGCTGATCGAGCATATCTACGACCAGGATTTCGATCGCGATTCGAACACGATCGAGGTGTTCGTCACCCGCATCCGCAAGAAGCTGGGCCAGGATGTGATCACCACCATCCGGGGCCTGGGCTACAGCCTCGAGGACCCGGACGCCTGAGAGATCGTTGGAAAATTCGCCTTCAGCGCATTTCAGGCGCCCCGATCCGGCCACCCATAACATATTGCCGCGGGGTGGCCGGCTGGGGGAGCGCGCCGGTGCCGTCCAATGGGCGAAAGCCCATCCTCCAGCGGCCTTGAGCCGGCGATGAGCCAGCCGCCCGAGCCAGAAGCCGCGCCGCCGCCGTCCCCCGCGACGGAGGCGGTGCCGCTGCTTTATCGCCTGCCCGCCTTCCTGCGCCTGCTGCGCGCGCGGCTGCGGCCGCCGCCGTCCACCGCGCGATCCACCGGATCGCTCACGCGGCGGATGATCGTGATTTCGGCGGCGTGGATATTCGTGCTGCTGGTGGGCGGGGGCCTCGCGCTCGATCGCGTGCTTTCCTCCGCCATCACCCGCAATTTCGATGCGCAGCTCGAATATGTGCTGACGGCGATGATCGCATCGTCGGAAATCGGGCCGGACGGGGAGGTGCGTTTCAACCGGCCGCTCGCCGACCAGCGTTTTCTGGAGCCCTATTCGGGCCTTTATTACCAGATCAGCGGGCGCGGCTTCGAAACCTTCCGGTCGCGATCGCTGTGGGATCGGGCGCTGACGGTGAAGGCGCAGCATGGCGACGATTCGGTCCATGTCTATGACAGCCGCGAATTCGCCGACGAGCCGCTGCGCGTGCTGGAACGTGACGTGCGCCTGCCGGGATCGGGCACGCGCTGGCGCTTCCAGGTGGCGCAGGGGCGCGCGGCGCTGGACGAGCAGATCGCCACCCTGCGGCGCACGCTGGTGCGGTCCTTCGCCCTGCTGGGGCTGGGGCTGATCGTCGCGTCGGCCCTGCAGGCGACCTACGGCCTCTGGCCGCTGCGCAAGATAAGGCGCGGCATCAGCGCCGTGCGCGCCGGCCAGATCGCGCTGGTGGACGATGCCGTGCCCAACGAGATCGTGCCGCTGGTGGAGGAACTGAACGCGCTGCTCGCCCATAATGAGAAGCAGGCGGAGGAAGCGCGCCGCCATGCCGGCAACCTCGCCCACGCGCTGAAGACGCCGCTCACCGTCATCATGAACGAGGCGACCGCCGGCAGCCCCGACCTCAAGGACACGGTGATCCGCGAGGCGACGACGATGCGCCGGCAGGTGGACCACCATCTCGCACGCGCCCGCGCCGTCGGCCGGCGCGGCCAGATGCAGAGCCGGGCCGAGGTGTGGCCCGCGCTGAAGGCGGTGGAACGCGCCATGGCCCGGCTCCATCGCCATGTGACGGTGGATCTGGCCGGCGTGAAGGACGCCGCCGTCCATGTCGAGCATCAGGACCTCGAGGAGATCGTCGGCAACCTGATCGAGAATGCCGCCAAATATGGCCAGGGCCGCGTGTTCGTGGAGGTGAAGCGCGACGCCGGTTATGTCGAGATCATCGTCGAGGATGACGGCCCCGGCATTCCCGAGGCGGATCGGCGGGTGCTGTTCCATCGCGGCGCGCGGCTGGACACCGGCAAGCCGGGCACGGGCCTGGGCCTCGCCATCGTCCGCGATGTCGTGGAGATTTACGGCGGCACCGTCAGCCTGGAGGAAAGCGAGGATCTGGGCGGCCTGCTCGCGCGGCTGAGGCTGCCCGCGGCCGCCTGACATCCTTGCGGATGCCGCCGCCGGAGAATCGCATATCCGGGCGCTATGTGCGGAACGATCCGGTTTGAACGTATTTCTGCTCAAGGCACGGCGGATTCGCGTCCTATGCTTCGGAACGGGCAGGGGATATTGGGCTTGTGGTCGATCAACCCGGATATGGCCGCGATCGGATGAAGGGGACGGCGGGCTTCGCCGACGAGGACGACCGCTGGTATAGCCTCGCCTCGACGATCGAGCAGCTTGCCGGCGCCCGTTCGGACGATGAGGTGATCGATATGCTGCGCGGATCGGCGCGCAGCATCGTGGGCGCGGACGGCATCGCCGTGGTGCTCAAGGACGGGGACCAGTGCTTCTATGTGGCCGAGGATGCGGTGGAGCCGCTCTGGGCCGGCCAGCGCTTCCCGGCTGAAACCTGCGTGTCCGGCTGGGCGATGCGCCACCGCCAGACGGCCGTCATCCCCGATATCACCGCCGATCCCCGCGTGCCGATCGAGGCCTATCGGCAGACCTTCGTCCGCAGCCTGGTGATGGTGCCGATCGGGGCGCCCGCGGCCATCGCCGCGCTGGGCGCCTATTGGGATCGCATCCGCGTGCCGAAGAAGACCGAGGTGGCGATGCTGGAGGCGCTGGCGCGATCGGCCGCGACCGCGATCGAGAATGCCCGGCTGATCGCGCGGCTCCATGCGATGAATCGGGATCTGGCGCAGAGGCTTGCGGAGCTTGACGGGCGATCCGGCCGGCACTGATGGCCGGTCCTTCGGCCACCCCCTCCAAACGGACTAGGACCGACTCCTCCCCATCGCATAGCCTCCCCCGGAAACGCCGGCCCGAGCCGGCGGCATGGAGGATGACGAGATGGCCGAATATCAGATGCTGATCGATGGCGCGCTGACCGACGGATCGGCGGAGCTGGAGGTGGTGAACCCCGCGACCGGGCAGCCCTTCACCAGCGTCGCCCGCGCGTCCGAAGCCGATATGCTGCGCGCGATCGCCGCGGCCAAGGCGGCCCAGCCGGGCTGGGCGGCGAAGCCGCTCGCCGAACGGCAGGCGGCGCTGGTGCGCCTGGCCGACGCGATCGACGCGAACGCCGCCGATCTCGCCCGCACGCTGGTGATGGAGCAGGGCAAGCCGCTGGAGCAGGCCCAGGCCGAAACCGCCTATGCCGCCGTGTTCATCCGCCATTTCGCCGCCCAGTCGCTGGAGCCGGAGACGGTGCAGGACGACGAGGCCTATCACATCCAGGCCCATTATCGTCCGCTGGGCGTGGTCGCCGGCATCACGCCGTGGAATTTCCCGCTGCTGATCGGCTGCTACAAGCTCGCGCCCGCCGTGCTCCTGGGCAACAGCTTCATCTGGAAGACCGCGCCGACCACGCCCGTCACCGCGCTGATGATCGGGAAGCTGGCGCAGGACATCTTCCCCGCCGGCGTCGTCAACGTGCTGGTCGACAAGAACGATCTCGGCGCGGTGCTGACCTCGCACCCCGATGTCGCCAAGATCAGCTTCACCGGTTCCACGCCCACCGGCCGCAAGGTGATGGAGGCGGCGGCATCCTCGCTCAAGCGGCTGACGCTGGAGCTGGGGGGCAACGACGCCGGCATCGTCCTTCCCGACGCCGATATCGCCAAGACCGCGCAGCGCGCCGTGGGCAGCGCCTTCTTCAACGCCGGCCAGGTCTGCATCGCGCTGAAGCGCCTCTACGTCCACCGTTCCATCTATGAGGAGATGTGCGACGCGCTGGCGAGCGAGGTGGCGCAGCTCGCGCTGGGCGACGGGCTGGAGCAGGGCACCCGCGTCGGCCCGCTGCAGAACGCCCAGCAATATGAGAAGGCCAAGACCTATCTGGAGGCCGCCCACGCCGATGGCCGGGTGATCGCCGGCGGCCGCGCGCGCGAGGGCGGCGGTTACTTCATCGAGCCGACGCTGGTGCGCGACATCGGCGACGGATCGAAGCTGGTGGACGAGGAGCAGTTCGCCCCGATCCTGCCGGTGATCGCCTATGACGACCCCGCCGACGTGATCGGCCGGGCCAATTCCTCCGAATATGGCCTGGGCGGATCGGTATGGTCCGAGGACATCGACAAGGCGGTGGCCGTCGCCAGCCAGATCGAAAGCGGCACGGTGTGGATCAACCACCATACCCATTTCGGCCCGCACATTCCCTTTGCGGGCGCCAAGCAATCGGGGCTCGGCGTGGAATTCGGCAAGGAGGGCCTCACCGAATTCGCCCAGCGCACGGTGATCAGCGTGTCGCGCGCCTGACCGGTGTTGCGGCGGCGGCGCCATCCCGCCGCCGCACCGGGGAGGAGCCGGCGTCGCCATCAAGCGCCGGTTCCTCCCCGTTTTTTGGGCCCCGGCCGGAGGCGCGGGGGAAAAGGCCGCGCCCTCTCTCTCCCGATTGCATTCGTCATCGACTTCGGCGCAAATGCGGGTCTGGGCTCGAGGACAGGATGAACGCCGAAAAACCCATGCGGGGCCGCCATCTGGTGACGGCCGATCGCGGATTTTCCACGGGCGGCGGCCTGTGGGCGCGGCTGCTGGCGCCCGGCTTCCGCCGGCTGCTGGACCATGTCGATCGCGGGCTGGAGGCGGGCGCGATCGATGCGACCCTGCCCGACGGCACCCGCCGGCTGCTGGGCGGCCGGGCGGACGGCCCCGTCGCCGTGGTCGAGGTGAGGAACTGGCGCGCGCTGGTGCGGCTGATCACCGGCGGATCGATCGGCTGGTATCGCGCCTGGGCGGAAGGCGAATGGACCAGCCCCGATCCCGTGCCGCTGTTCGATCTGTTCATGCGCAATCGCGTGGCTTTGGGCGAGATCGGCCGGGCGCAGGGGCTGGGCCGGCTGGTCAACCGCCTGCGCCACGCGCTCCGCCGCAACGATCGCAGCGGCGCGCGGCGCAACATCGAATTCCACTACGATCTCGGCAATGATTTCTACGCCGCTTGGCTCGACGGGACGATGGCCTATTCCAGCGCCCGCTTCGCCGAGCCGATTTCGGCCGACGAGCCGCTGGAGGCCGCGCAGGAACGCAAGGTCAGGATGCTGCTCGACCGGCTGATGCTGAAGCCGGGGGATCATCTGCTGGAGATCGGCTGCGGCTGGGGCGGCCTCGCCGAGATCGCCGCGCGCGATTATGGCGCGCGGGTGACGGGCATCACGCTTTCGGCCGAGCAGAAGGCCTATGCCGAGGCGCGGATCGCCGCCGCGGGCTTCGCCGATCGGGTGGATTTCCGGCTGGTCGACTATCGCGACGTCCAGGGCCGCTTCGATGCGGTGGCCAGCGTCGAGATGGTGGAGGCGGTGGGCGAGGCCTATTGGCCGGCCTATCTGGAAGCGATCGCGCGGCTGCTGAAGCCGGGCGGCCGCGCCGGTATCCAGTTCATCGATATCGACGATGCGATCTTCGCCAATTATGCGACCGGCGCGGATTTCATCCAGGCCTATATCTTCCCCGGCGGGCTGCTGCTTTCGGAAAGCCGGTTCCGCGCCATCGCCGAGAAGGCGGGGCTGGCCTGGCAGGCGATCGACCGGTTCGGCCTGCATTATGCCGAAACGCTGCGGCGCTGGCGCGAACGCTTCGACCGGGCGGTGGCGGGCGGCGCGCTGCCGGCGGGGTTCGACGATGCCTTCGTGCGGCTGTGGCGTTACTACCTCATGTATTGCGAGGGCGGCTTTCGCGGGCGGGGAATCGATGTCGCGCAGGTGACGCTGGTGCGCGGCTGAAGCACGCCGCCGAACGATCGCACTTTATCGTTTCGGAACCGCAAGCGCCGCCATATGTTCGTTATCCCGAAGTCTGATGGGAGACGATGATGGCTGATACCCCGATCGGAGACGCCCCCGCCAAGCCGGTCCGCCGCCGGGCCGCCCGCTCGACCGCCAAATCGGCGACGACCAAGCGCACGGCACCCAAGGGCCCGGCGGCCGCCAAGCCCCGGACTGCGGCAAAGACGGCCCGGTCCGCCGCCGCCGCCAAATCGGCGCCGGCCAAGCCCGCCACCCGCGCCCGCGCGGCGATCGACAAGGTGGAAGCGGAGGTGAGCGCGCTGGCGAAATCGGCCTCCACCCGCGCCAAGGCCACGGCGAGCAAGGCGAAGGCCACCGCCGCCAAGGCGAAGGACAAGCTGCCGCCGGCCACCTCGCGCAACGTTGCCATCGGTGCTGCGGCCGCGGTCGTCGCGGTCGGCGCCGGCATCGCGGCGACGCTGGGGCGCAAGAAGATCGCGGCCACATCGGGCGAGATCGTCGAATCGGTGAAGAAATCGATCGCCAAGGCGCGGACGAAGAAACCGCCGACGACACCGGGCGGCGGCTCCACGCCGCTCTGACGGCCGGCCGGGCTGCTGCGATGTCCCGTCCCGCGACGGGACATCGCCCCGCAAATTCCGCAGGCGACAGAATCGTTACCAAGGCGTTAAGCCTTGCATATGATCGAGGCACGCACGGGATTCGGTGCCGGCCGTGGCACCCCATATCGATCGCCGGGCAGGGCGGGGCGACGGATTCGCCCGCTCCTCGCCGGTGCTGTCCAGCCGGCGGCGTCCGTGCCGCTGGCGCGGGGCGAAGCTTTGCCGGCGGACGCGGGATCGGGCTGGAAGGCCGAGGATGCGCGGCTGTTCGCGATCACCTTCGCGGCGGGATTCCTGTTCTTCCTGACCTTCCTGGGCTGAAGGGCCTTTCGCCCGGAGCCGGAGCGGGCATCGGCCCCGTCAGTCGCAGGCGCAGTGCAGCTTCCAGGCGATCCAGGCCGAAACCAGGCACATGGCGGCGACCAGCAGCAGCGACTGGACGACGGTGACGCCCATCGCCGTCAGCCCCATGATCGCCAGCGATCCCAGCACCATCGCCCCTGAATTGACGATATTGTTGGCGGCGACGGTGCGCGCCGTCTGATCCTTGGCGACGGTGGTGGTGAGGAAGGCGTAGAGCGGCACCACGAACATGCCTCCGCACACCGCCACCCCGAACAGGGCGGCGAACACCTCGATCGCGCCGGGATGGTGCGTGAATTCGGCGAGGCTGTAGAGATGCCCTTCCGGCTGCCCCTGCCAGCCATTGGCGACGTGGAACATGAACAGCACCGCCATGCCCATCGCGATCACGGCCGCCGGCGCGTAGCGGGCGGAGACATGGGCGCCGAGCAGGCGGTTGATGAGCACCGATCCGATGGCGACGCCGACCGAGAAGATGCCGAGGAACAGGCTGGCGACGGTTTCGTCGGCGGTGAACACATTCTTCACCAGCGGCGGGAAGATCACCACCAGGATCGATCCGATCGCCCAGAAGAAGCTGATCGCGCAGATCGCCAGGAACAGGCGGGGGATGTGCATCGTCGCCGATACCAGCCGGATCGAGGAGCGGACGATGTGAAAATCGAGCGGCGGCGTATCGCCCAGCGGCGGGGCCGGCGGCACCTGCCGGCCGGAAAGCCAGCCCAGCGCCGCGACGCCGAGGACGGTGACGGCCACCGCGCCCTCGTTGCGGCTCATGAAACCCGCCAGGATCGTGCCGGCGAGGATGGCGATATAGGTGCCGGCCTCGACCAGCCCGGTGCCGCCCAGCACCTCATCCTCCTTCAGGTGCTGGGGCAGGATCGCGTATTTTATCGGGCCAAAGAAGGTGGAATGGACACCCATTGCCAGCACCGCCAGCAGCATCAGCCCGATCGACCAGCCTTGCGCCACGGACGACAGCAGCAGGCCGGTGGCGCCCACGGCCATGATGCCGATTTCCGCCGTCTTCACCAGTCGCACGATGCGGGCCTTGTCGCGGGTGTCGGCAAGCTGGCCGGAAAGCGCGGACAGCAGGAAGAAGGGCAGGATGAACAGGCCGGTGGCGATGGCGTTGAACCAGGCTTCGACGCGGGGGTCCGAATAGACCTCGTAGGTGACGAACAGCACCATCGCGGTCTTGAAGAGGTTGTCGTTGAAAGCCCCCAGGAACTGGGTGACGAACAGCGGCAGGAACCGCCTTCTGGCTAGAAGCCCTATCGATGCATGCATGCCGAGCGTGGTTCGCCTTGTTCTTATCGGTCGCGCTGCATAGCCCATGGGCGGGGCGGGACCAAGCATTGTCGCCCGCCATGGCATCGCCATGCCGATCGCACTCCCCAAGGCCGGCAAAGCGCGCTAAGACGATGCCCGAAACATGCTGACCTTGCCCAATATCCTTACGCTTTCGCGCATTCTGGCGGTGCCGATCCTGGTATTCCTGCTGTGGAAGCCGGGCTGGTACGATTATGCGCTGGCCTTCGGCCTCTATGTGCTGATGGGCGTTACCGATTATTTCGACGGCTATCTCGCCCGCGCGCGGGGCACGGTTTCGAAGCTGGGCGTGTTCCTCGATCCGATCGCCGACAAGATCATGGTGGCGGCGGTGATCGTGATGCTCGTCTTCACCCGCGATATCGACGGCTATGCCGTGATCGCGGCGCTGGTGATCCTGCTGCGCGAGATCGCGGTTTCGGGCCTGCGCGAATTCCTGGCGGACCTGCGCGTATCGGTGCCGGTGAGCCAGCTTGCCAAGTGGAAGACGACTTTCCAGCTCGTCTCGCTGGGCGCGCTGATCCTGGCGGGCGCGGTGCCGCAATGGCCGTGGGTGGCCTGGGTCGGCTTCTTCAGCCTGTGGATGGCCGCCGCGCTCACCCTGCTGACCGGCTGGGATTATCTGCGCGTCGGCCTGAAGCATATGGACTAGTGCCCATGGCGGCGATCGAGATGCTCTATTTCGCCTGGGTGCGCGAGGCGATCGGCACCGGCGCCGAAACGGTGACGCCGCCCGAGGGCGTCGCGACGCTGGGCGATCTCGTCGGCTGGCTTTCCGGCCGCTCGCCCGGCCATGCCACAGCCTTTGCCGAGCCGCATCGGCTGCGCGCGGCGATCGACCAGGATTTCGTGGATTTCGCGGCGCCGATCGCCGGCGCGCGGGAAATCGCGCTCTTTCCCCCGGTCACGGGGGGATGAGGGACATCCGCGTCCAGATCGAGCGCTTCGATCCGGGCGAGGAGCTGGCCCGGCTGGAGGCGCTGGGCGGCGGCGGGGTGGCGAGCTTCACCGGCATCGTCCGGGGCGAGGGCGGCCTTGTCGAGCTGCTGCTGGAACATCATCCCGGCATGACCGCACAGGCGATGGCGCGCATCGCGGTCGAGGCCGAACGGCGCTGGCCGCTGCTGGGGCTGACGCTGATCCACCGCCATGGGCCGCTGGCGCCGGGGGAGCGGATCGTGTTCGTCGGCACGGCGGCCATGCATCGCGGCCCGGCGCTGGAGGCCTCAGCCTTCCTGATCGACTGGCTGAAGACGGCCGCCCCCTTCTGGAAGCGCGAGCGCTTCGCCGACGGGCGCGAAGCCTGGGTGGAGCCGCGCGCGGGCGACGCGGCGGCGGCCGCGCGCTGGGACGATCAGGGCTGACCGGCGGGCTCGAAACGGAGATAGCCGGCAAGGCGGGGGCCGGATGCCGCCATGTCCCTGGGATGATGCACGCCGTCCAGCACCGGCACCTCGGTGAAATCGAACGGGCTCAGCCCTTCCAGGCAGGCGACGTTGACGCCATATTGCTGCGGGTTGGAGCGGCGTTGATGATGCGTGTAGATTCCGCAATGGCGGCAGAAATGGTGCTTCGCCGTCATGGTGTTGAACTGGTAGGTCGCGATCGCATCCTCGCCCGCGAGGATGGTGATGCCGGAAAGGTCGGCCGAAACCGCCACCGCGCCCCGCATCCGGCAATAGCTGCAGGTGCAGCGGCGCGCGGTGCGCAGCCCGTCCGTCAATTTCACGCGGAAGCGGACGCGGCCGCAATGGCAGGCGCCGTCGATCTCGCCGATATCCATGTCCACGCCCATATTCCGCCTCCGTCCCTTCTTTCACCGGAACGACAAGCATGAACGAAGCCGATAGCGCCAGCGAGAAAAGGGCCGAGGAAGCCGCGGCCATCCGCCGCCGCTGGATCACGCTGGGCGAGGTGCTGGCCGTGCTGGCGGTCGCCATCTCGGCGCTCACGCTCTGGCTGAATTGGTCGCAGCGCCGGGGCGAGGCGGTCGAGAAGGCGGCGCAATCCACGCGCGAGACGGCGCGGGCGGCGACGCTCGTGCTCGGTGCCGCGCCTGAGGATCGGGGCGCCCGGCTGGCGATACGGCCGGTTTCCCCGTCCCAATCGGTGCAGAGCCAGACGATCCGCTTTCCGGCCGCGATCGGCGCCGACCCGGTCGAGACCACCGGCGAGCCGCGGATCGAGGCGCGCTGGTTCGATGCCGGGCTGAAGAAGGCGCGCAACCGCGCCGGCCTGCCGGACGACAGCCGGGGCGACGAGCGGCTGCCGGTGCTGATCGAAACCCGCTTCCTCGTCGATGGCGAGGCGCATGACGATATCGCCGTCTACGACATCGGCTACACCATACGCGGCCAGATGCTGAGCGGCCATCAGGTGACGCTGCGCGGGCTTTCGCTGGTGAAGCGGATCAAAGGCGGGGCGGGCGCCGACAAGGCCGGCCCCGCAGCGCTCGACGCCCGCTGGAACAGGCTCGTCCCCGCGAAGCGCGACTGAACTCAGCGCGCCTCGTCGAGGAAGGCGGCGACTTCGGCCAGGTCGACATCCTTCGCCAGGAAGGTCCGGCCGATCCCGCGCGCCAGCAGGAAGGGCAGGCGCCCGCCCTCCATCTTCTTGTCGTGCATCATGTGCGCGACCAGCGCCCGGCCCGAGGCCGCGACGCCCGCATCGGCCAGCGTGGCCGGCAGGCCGACGGCGGACAGGTGGGCGGCGACGCGCGCGGCGTCCTCCGCCGGGCACAGCCCCATGCGCGCGGAGAAGGCGAAGGCCAGCGCCATGCCGGCGGCAACCGCCTCGCCATGCAGCAGGCGATCGGAAAAGCCGGTCTCCGCCTCCAGCGCGTGGCCGAAGGTGTGGCCGAGGTTGAGGAGCGCACGGCGGCCGCTGGTCTCGCGTTCATCCTCGCCGACGATCGCGGCCTTGGCGGCGACGCTGCGGTGGATGGCATGTTCGCGGGCGTCGGCGTTGCCGGCGAGGAGCGCGGGCGCGTTCGCCTCGCACCAGCCGAAGAAGCCGGCATCGTCGATCAGGCCGTATTTCACGACCTCGGCATAGCCGGCGCGGACCTCGCGCGCGGGCAGCGTATCGAGCGTCGCGGGATCGATCAGCACATAGGCCGGCTGGTAGAAGCTGCCGATCAGGTTCTTGCCGGCGCGGGCGTTGATCGCCGTCTTGCCGCCGACCGAGGAATCGACCTGCGACAGAAGCGTGGTCGGCACCTGCACGAAGCCGCAGCCGCGCTTGAGGATCGAGGCGGCGAAGCCGGTGAGATCGCCGATCACGCCGCCGCCCAGCGCGATGATGTTGTCGTTGCGCTCCACCTCGCGATCGAGCAGCCAGTCGGTCACGCGCTCGAGGCTGGCCCAGCTCTTGGTCGCCTCGCCCGAAGGGAGGATGATGGCGGCGTGGGCGATGCCGGCGGCGTCCAGGCTGGCGGTGAGCCGGCCGAGCTGCGCCTGCGCCACGGCCTCGTCCGTGACGATGGCGAAGCGGCCGCGCCGCGCGAAGGGGGCGAGCAGATCGCCCGCGCGATCGAGCGCGCCGGCCATGATGTCGATCGCATAGCTGCGATCACCCAGAGCGACCTCGACACGGCTCATAGCTTCAAGGCCCTCATGATGGCATCGACGGTGGCGTCGTGCGGCAGCGGCTGGCTGCGCACGCGGATCGGCGCCAGCGCGTAGACCGGATTGCGGATGGCGGCGAGCTCGCTCAGCACCTCGCGCGGATCGCGATCCTTGAGCAGCGGGCGCCCGTCGCGCCGGCCGACCCGATCGACCAGCACCTCGATATCGGCGTCCAGCCAGATGGCGGTCGCCTTGTCGAGAATCAGCTTGCGGGTTTCATCCTGCATGAAGGCGCCGCCGCCGGTCGCCACCACCTTGGGCGATCCGTCGATCAGCCGCTGGATCACCCGGCGTTCGCCGCTGCGGAACTCCGCCTCGCCGAATCGCTCGAAGATTTCGGGGATCGAAAGCCCGGCCGCGACCTCGATCTCGTGATCGGCATCGACGAAGGGAAGATGCAGGCGGGATGCCAGCCGGCGGCCGACCGTGGATTTGCCCGATCCCATCAGCCCGACCAGCACGATCGGCCGGCGGAGCGCGGCGTGGGAGGAATGGAGGGTATGCGGCATTGCGCGGGGGCTATACACAGAGCGGCGGCATCGGGCAAAAGCCGCGTGCCGGCTGCCTGGCGGCCGTCCAGGATTGGCGATCAAGGGAAGAATATGTCGCGTTTCGGGATCATCCTCATCGTCCTGCTGATCGTGCTTGTCGGCGGCGTCATATTCCTGTCGACGGTGGACACCGAAGTGCCGCCGGTGCGCGTGGAAAAGGCGATGCTGAATGAAGCTGCCGCGAAATAAGCTGGTCCTAGCCGCGCTGCTGGGCGGCGCGGCGCTGGGACCGGCGCTCTGGCCGGCCATGGGGCAGCAGGCCCCCGAATCGCTGTTGCCGCCCGGCTTCGGCGATCCCGCGCCCGCGCCGCCGGCACAGCCCGCCCAACCCGCGCCGCCGAGCCGGCCCGCCGCGCCCGCCCCCGCGCCGGGCGCGCCGGCCGATCTGCTGCCGCCGGTCCCGCCGCCGGAAATGGCGGCGGAGGCGGCAGCACCGGAGGAGAAGAGCGCGGCCGAGCTTGCCGCCGATGCGGAGAAGGCGGCCGAGCTGGAGCTGCCCGACGCCGCCCGCCGGCCGATCGACACGGTGGGCGTGCTCGACGATCGCTGGGGCATGCGCGGCGATGCGTTCGGGGATGCCGGCGGGCGGATGCTCACCGGCCTGATGCGGCGCACCGCCGCGCCGATGCCGTCGCGCTGGGCCTCGATCGTGCTGCGCCGCGCGCTGCTGTCGCGCGTGCCGGCGCCGCGCGGCGCGCAGCCGCAGGATTGGGTGGCGGAGCGCGCCTGGCTGCTGCTGCGCATGGGCGAGGCCGATGGCGCGCGCATGCTGGTGCAGAAGGTGGATGTCGACCGTTTCAATCCCCGCCTGCTTTCGATCGCGGCGCAGACGGCGCTCGCCACCGCCGATCCGGCGGCGCTCTGCCCGCTCACCGGGGCGGCGGGCGGCAGCAGCGAGCCGATCTGGCCGATGGCGACGGCGATATGCGCGGCGCTGGCCGGCGATTCGGCGGTGTCCGGCGCGCTGATCGATCGCACGCGCGCTCGCGGCATCGCGCGCGGCATCGATACGCTGCTGGCGGAAAAGGTGATCGGCGCCGGCAGCAACGGCCGCCGCGCCGTCACCATCGAATGGACGGGCGTGAGCAAGCTCACCAGCTGGCGCTTCGGCATGGCGACGGCGACCAACGTGCCGATCCCCGATTCGCTCTACGCCACGGTCGGCCCGCAGGCACGGGCCTGGGCGGCGCGCGCGCCGCTGCTGGCCGCGCCCACCCGCATCGCGCCGGCGCGGGTGGCGGCGGCGCTGGGGGTTTTCTCCAACGCGGCGCTGGTCGACCTTTACGGCACGGTCGCCGAGCAGACCGACGAGGCGGAGATCGCCGCCAGCGATGCCGGCCGGCTGCGCGCCGCTTATGTGGGGGAGGATGCCGCCGCCCGCATGGAGGCGATCCGTGCCCTCTGGGGCGGCGCCACCGGCCCGCGCGATCGCTATGCCGCCGCGATCCTCACCGCGCGGGCGGCGGCGCGGATCGCGCCCGACAAGGAATGGGCGAACGATGCCGCCGCGCTGATCGGATCGATGCTGTCGGCGGGCCTCGACTACCAGGCCGAACGCTGGGCGCCGGTGGTGAAGGGCATGGGCGGATCGGCCGGCGACGACGCCTGGGCGCTGCTTGCCGTCGGCGCGCCGGCGCCGGTGGTGGATGCCAGCGCCGGCCGGGTGGAGGATTATGTCGGCCGCCGGGGGGACGAGGGCGCGCACCGGGCGCGGCTGCTGGTGGCGGCGCTGGCGGGGCTGGGCCGGGTCTCCGCCGCCGACGCCGCCCGGCTGGGCCAGAAGGCCGGGGTGAACCTTGCCCATCAGGATGCCTGGACGCGGGCGATCGATACTGCCGCCGCGCGCGGGCAGGCGGGCACGGTGGCGCTGCTCGTCGCCGCCGGCATGCAGACGCGCGACTGGGCGGGCGTGCCGCCGCAATATTTCAGCCATATGCTGGCCGCGCTCCGCCGGGTCGGCCTGGAAGGCGAGGCGCGGATGATGGCGGCGGAGGCGATGACGCGCGCGTGATCCGCGAGAGGCACTGATGGGGAAAGCAGGGGTGGATGGCCTGGAAGCCGGCGAGGACGGCCGCGCCATCGCCCGTTTCCTGGAGATGATGGCGGCCGAGGCGGGATCGGCGCGCAACACGCTGATCGCCTACGGCACCGACCTGAAAGGGGCTTCCGCCGTGCTGGGGGCGCGGCTGGCGGCGGCCGACGAGGGCGCGCTGGGCCGGCTGGCGGAGGCGTGGGCCGATCTTTCCCCCGCCACGGCGGCGCGCAAGGCGGCGGCGCTGCGGCGCTTCTTCGCCTTTCTGGTGGATGAGGGGATGCGCGCCGACGATCCTTCCGCCGCCCTGCCGCGCCCGCAGACGCGCCGTGCCCTGCCGCGCACGCTGGATCGCGGCGATGTCGACCGGCTGTTCGCCGAGCTGGAGCGCCGGCAGGCGGCGGACCCGTCGCCCGCCAACCTCAGGCTGACGGCGCTCATCGAGCTGCTCTACGGATCGGGGCTGCGCGCGACCGAGTTGGTTTCCCTGCCGCGCCGGGCGTTGCGGCCGGACCAGCCCTTCCTGATCCTGAAGGGCAAGGGCGGGCGCGAGCGGCTGGTGCCGATATCCGATCGCGCGCGCGCGGCCGTCGCCGCTTGGGGCGTGAAGGTGCCGGTGGACAGCCCGTGGCTGTTCCCTTCGGGCAAGAGCCATCTTTCGCGCATCCGCCTTTATCAGCTGCTGAAGATATTGGCGGCGGACGCGGGCGTGCCGCCCGACCGGATCAGCCCGCACGTGCTGCGCCACGCCTTCGCCACCCATCTGCTGGAAGGCGGGGCGGACCTGCGCGCGCTGCAGCTGATGCTGGGCCATGCCGACATCGCGACCACCCAGATCTACACCCATGTGGACAGCCGCCGGCTGGTCGAGCTGGTCAATGCGCGCCATCCGCTCGTTGACGTGTTGCCAAAGCGGGCTTAACCGCGCTGCATGGTCGCTTTCCTCGAATTCGAAAAACCGATTGCCGAACTGCAGAACCGTATCGCCGATCTGCGCGAGACGGCCGAGGCCGGCACGGTCGACATCGCCGCCGAGGTCGCGAGGCTGGAGGCGAAATCGGACAAGCTGCTGCGCGACACCTATGCGCGGCTGACGCCCTGGCAGAAGACCCAGGTGGCGCGCCACCCGGAACGGCCGCACCTGAAGGATTATCTGGCGGGCTTCGTCAGCGATTTCGTGCCGCTGGCGGGCGACCGCGCCTTTGCCGACGATCTCGCCATCATCGGCGGCCTCGGCCGGATCGGCGGGCGCCGCGTGGTGGTGATCGGCCATGAGAAGGGCGACGATACCGCCAGCCGCATCCGCCACAATTTCGGCATGGCGAAGCCCGAGGGCTATCGCAAGGCGATCCGCCTGATGAAGCTGGCCGACCGCTTCGGCCTGCCGGTGGTGAGCCTGGTCGATACGTCCGGCGCCTTCCCCGGCATCCAGGCGGAGGAGCGCGGCCAGGCGGAAGCGATCGCGCGGTCGACCGAGGCCTGCCTGGAACTGGGCGTGCCGATGGTGGCGGCCGTGGTGGGCGAAGGCGGATCGGGCGGCGCGGTGGCGCTGGCGGCCGCGAACCGCGTGCTGATGTTCGAACATGCGATCTATTCGGTGATCTCGCCCGAGGGCGCGGCCTCGATCCTGTGGCGCACGTCGGACAAGGCGCCCGACGCCGCCGATGCCATGCGCATCACCGCGCAGGATCTGGAAAAGCTGGGCGTGGCCGATCGCATCGTGCCGGAACCGGTGGGTGGCGCCCATCGCGATCCGGCGGTGGCGATCGCGGCGCTGGCGCAGGCGATCGGCGAGGAGCTGGACGCGCTGGCCGGCAAGTCCGCGGCCGAGCTGAAGGCCGAACGCCGCCGGAAATTCCTGACCATCGGTTGACAATCCGCACGGAACCCGTCCGAAATCGCCGGGTTGAACGGGCGATGACCGATCGTGGGAGAGGCGAATGAAGCGGATCGTGGCATGGGGCGTCGCGGCGTCCCTGCTGGGTTATGCCGGCTATGGCGCGGCGCAGCAGGCGCAGAGCATATCGGCCGCCGACAAGAAGGCGGGGGCGGCCGCACATCCCCAGTTGCTGCAGGAATTCGGCGGGGCCTTTCCGGGGGCGACGGCCAATTATGTGACCGGCGTGGGCCGCAAGATCGCCGTGCAATCGGGGCTGGCCAATTCGCAATCCGAATTCACGATCACGCTGCTCAATTCGCCGGTGAACAACGCCTTCGCGATACCGGGCGGCTATGTCTACACCACCCGCGCGTTGGTGGGCCTGATGAACGACGAGGCGGAGCTGGCTTCCGTGCTGGGGCATGAGGTGGGGCATGTCGCCGCGCGCCATTCGGCCAAGCGGCAGGAAGCGCAGCAGCGCAACAGCATATTGGGGGCGCTGCTCGGCCTCGGGCTGGGGGCGATCGCCGGCGATTCGGGGCTGGGGCAGCTGCTCCAGCAGGGGGCGGGGCAGGCGGCCCAGCTCATGACCCTGCGCTATTCGCGCAAGCAGGAATATGAGGCCGACGATCTCGGCATCCGCTATCTCTATTCGGCCGGCTATGACACGCTGGCGTCGTCCACCATGCTCGCCTCGCTCGCGGCGCAGACCACGCTCGACGCGCGCGATCAGGGGGGCGAGGCGCGCAACCTGCCCGAATGGGCGAGCACCCACCCCGATCCCGCCGGCCGCGTCGTCCGCGCCCGGCAGAAGGCACAGGCGATGGGCGGCACCGGACGGATACGGAACCGCGATGCTTTCCTGAACGCGGTGGACGGCCTGCTCTATGGCGACGATCCGCATCAGGGCGTGGTGGACGGGCGGACCTTCCGCCACCCCGACCTGCGCATCGCCTTCACCGTGCCGCAGGGCTTCGCCCTTTCCAACGGCAGCGACGCGGTGTCGATCAGCGGCAGCGGCGGGCAGGCGCAATTTTCCGGCGGCAAGCTCGGCGGATCATTGGCCGCCTATATCGACGGGGTCTATCGGCAGCTCGGCGGGCAGGGGAGCGTCGGCAATGTGCAGACGACGCAGATCAACGGCGTCGATACCGCTTATGCCGTTACCCGCGCGCAGACCAAGCAGGGCCAGGTGGACGTGGGCGTGATCGCTTATTCCATGGGCAATGGCAGCGCCTATCATTTCGTGACGATCGCGCCGGCAGGGCGCGGGTTAGGCCCGTTCCAGCCGATGGTGCAGAGCTTCAGCCGGCTGAGCCCGGCGCAGGCGGCCGCCATCCACCCCCGCCGGATCGACGTGGTGACGGTGAAGGCGGGCGATACGGTGCAGAGCCTGAGCCAGCGCATGGCCTATGACACGCTGAAGCAGGAACGCTTCCTGACGATCAACGGCCTGGACGCCGGCGCCCGGCTGGCACCGGGGCAGCGGGTGAAGCTGATCGTCTGGGGATAAGAAAAAGGCGGCGGATCTGATGATCCGCCGCCCATTTTTTCGTATTAATTATTAACCGCCCGGCGTAGCGCCCTTATCAAGCTCGGTCTTGACCGTAGTGAAGGTCTCGTTGAGCGAGGTGCCCAGCTGGCTCATGATGCCCACGCAGGCAACGGCGATCAGGGCAGCGATCAGGCCATATTCGATGGCGGTGGCGCCGACCTTGTTCTTCAGAAGTTTGCGAAAAAACTGCATATCCGGTCTCCGTCGTTCCATTGTCCGGGAAGTGTTCCGTCTTCCCCCGCCGAAGCCTTCCGGGGCCCGACGCCCACGATCCTGGCCCTGCGCTGGTTGAGAAATATTTAATGCGAATCCAGAAATAACCTGAAAGTTCGCTTAACTATTATCCGTTACTTTGTCCGCTACGTGCTGCCACATATCGATGGTCGTTCCGGCGACCTGGCTGAGCACGCCGACCATCGCCATCGCTATGAAAGCGAGGATCAGGCCATATTCTATGGCGGTGGCGCCTCGATCGTTTCCGGCCAGCCTGTGCAGCAAATATCCCATCCGAACCGTTCCCCGTCAGATCCGACCTCTCCGGTTCCCGCGCGGAGGATCAGGCTCTAGCCGCCGGACTCGTTTCCCGGCATGGGCAGCTTAGCCATGTCAGCCTTAAGAAAGCCCTTATGACGAAGCCCGATCTTGCGATTTCCCGGATCATGACCGTCGTCGCCGTGGCCCTTGTCGATGGCGATGGGCGGGTGCTGCTGCAGCGGCGGCCGGAGGGCAAGGCGATGGCGGGGCTCTGGGAGTTTCCGGGCGGCAAGCTGGAAGCGGGGGAAAGCCCGGAGGCGGCTTTGGTGCGGGAATTGCGCGAGGAACTGGGGATCGATGTGGAGGCGGCCTGCCTCGCGCCCGCCACCTTCGCCAGCGAGCCGCTGGGCGACCGGCATCTGCTGCTCCTCCTCTATGCCTGCCGCAAATGGCGGGGCGTGCCGCAGGCGCTGGAGGCGAGCGCGCTGAAATGGGCGCGGCCGCTGGAGATGCACGGGCTGGACATGCCGCCGGCCGACCGCCCGCTGATCGGGCTGATCGAGGCCCTGCTCTAGAAAGCGGGCGGAATTTCCGGCCGCATCGGCATTCCTTACGCCGTCATCCCGTCCGGATGGCGGGTTTCCGGGGCACGCGCCGCGCCGATCCCGAATATCGATCGCCCGCGGACGTTAAAGCGGTGCCGCAATGCGACAAATGCCTGTTGATATGATGTATCATCTGCTCTATCGCCGACCCTGATATAACGTAACAAAAGGGTGGCGCGAATGCTCCGGGCGGGTCTGTTATGTGGTGTGGCGTTTCTCTGGGCCGGGGTGGCCCATGCGGGGGAGGCGGCGGGCGAGGCGCCCGCGACGAACGATGCGGCGCCGGCTGGCGATGCCGACGCGGCCGGGGAACGGCATGACCGCAACGCGCCGGGCGACTATCACGCGCAGGCCGCGAGCGACATCGTCGTCACCGCGCCGTTCAAGCGCGATGTCGGCACGCTGCTGAGCGGCGCTTCGGTGGTTTCCGGCGAGACGCTGACGCGCGAGCTGCGCCCCACCATCGGTGAGACGCTGGCCCGCCAGCCGGGCGTGTCCTCCACCTCCTTCGGCCCCAACGCCTCGCGCCCGATCCTGCGCGGCTTCCAGGGCGATCGCGTGCGCGTGCTGACCGACGGCATCGGCACCTTCGACGTATCGAGCACCTCGGCCGACCATGCCGTCGTCATCAATCCGCTGACGGCGGACCGGATCGAGGTGCTGCGCGGGCCTTCCGCCCTGCTGTTCGGATCATCGGCGGTGGGCGGCGTGGTGAACGTGATCGACAGCCGCATTCCCCGCCGGGTGCCGGACGAGCCGATCCACGTCGATGCGATCGGCACCTATGGCACGGCGGCCAACGAGCGTTCGGTGGGCGGCGCGGTGGAAAGCCCGATCGGCGACAAGTTCGTCGTCCATTTCGACGGCAGCTACAGCAAGACCGGCGATCTCGACACCGGCGGCCATATCCTGACGCCGGCGCTGCGCGCGCAGGCGGCGGCGAACCCCGATCCCGAGATCGCGGAGCTGGCCGACCTCAAGGGCAAGCTGCCCAACAGCGCGGCGCGCACCTGGGAAGTGGCGGGCGGCGCGGCCGTCATCACCGATACCGGCAATTTCGGCGTGTCGGTGAGCCGTTATGACAGCCTCTACGGCGTGCCGATCCGCTATTCGCTGGATCCCGATATCGAGGCGGAGGCGGTGCGGCTGGACGTGAAGCAGACCCGCGTCGATTTCCGCGGCGAGGTGGAGACGGGCGGCGGCTTCCTGCAATCGATCAAGCTGCGCGGCGGCTATGCCGATTATCAGCATAGCGAGATCGAGGATACCGGCGAGGTCGGCACCACCTTCTACAGCCAGGGCTGGGAAGGGCGGCTGGAGCTGGTGCAGCAGGAACGCGGCGGCTGGCGCGGCGCGATCGGCGGCCAGATGATGATCCGCGACTTCAACGTGATCGGCGAGGAGAAATTCCTGCCGAAGAACGAAACCCAGCAATATGGCCTCTTCACCCTCCAGGAATTCGATCTGGGCGCGGTGAAGGTGGAGGCCGGCGGCCGCTTCGAGCATTCGGTGATCAGCGCCGATGCCGATGCGGACCTAGGCAATCCCGCCTACCACCGCACCTTCGACGCGCTTTCCGCCTCGCTGGGCGCGGGCGTGGACATCGTGCAGGGCTGGCGCGTCGGCCTGAACCTGTCGCGCACGGAACGCGCGCCTTCGGCCGACGAGCTGTTCGCCAACGGCCCGCATGCCGGAACCCAGGCGTTCGAGATCGGCGATCCCACCTTCGGCAAGGAGAAGAGCTGGGGGCTGGAGGCGACGCTGCGCGGCAAGGGCGAAGGCTACAGCATCAACGCCTCCGTCTTCCACAGCTGGTTCGACAATTACATCTACGAAACCGCGACCGGCGAGATCGAGGACGATCTGCCCGTCTACCGGTTCGCGCAGGGCGACGCCCGCTATTACGGCTTCGAGGTCGAAGGATCGGCGACGCTGGCGCATATCGGCCAGACGACGATCGTGGCCGACGCGCTGGCCGATTATGTCCGCGCGAAGATCAAGCATGACGGCCCCGTGCCCCGCATCCCGCCGCTCCGCGTGCTGGGCGGCATCGAGGCGCAGGCCGAACGCATCACCGGCCGCGTCGAGGTGGAGTGGACCGACGACCAGAAGCGCGTGACCGAGTTCGAAACGCCGACGGAAGGCTATACGATGGTCAACGCCTCGCTGGCGTTCAAGCCGTTCGGCAGCGCCAATTCCACCAGCATCGTGCTTTCCGCCAACAACATCTTCGATGTGGTCGCCCGGCGGCACGCCAGCTTCCTGAAGGATTATGCGCCGCTGGCGGGCCGGGATTTCCGCATCACCACCCGGATCAACTTCTAATTACGGATATGGCCGCGATGCGGATCGCGGCCATCAACCTTCCCCGGGGAGGCGGCATCCCCGGACGACCGCGCTAGGCTCGCCGCCAAAATGGCAGGAGAGCGACATGGCCCACCCCCATCAGGAAGTGGTCGACACGATCGAGCGGCTGATCGAGGCCTTCAAGGAATGCGAGCGGCGCAACAGCTGGAGCTGGCTGGCCGACGAATTCTATCATCAGGATTGCGTCTACACCTGCGAATATGGCGGGGTGATGCCGGTCGTCGCCAACGGGCGGGAGGAGATCCGCCGCACCCATTATGGCCGCGACATGGAAGTGGGCTCCGGCTGGGCGGGCTGGAGCTTCCCGATCGTCGATTATGCGGTGAACGGCGACAGCATCATCACCCACTGGAAGAATCGCGGCCCCGGCCTCCGGCCCGACGGCAGCCATTATGAGACGCCGGGCGTGTCCTTCATCACCTATGGCGGCGACGGCAAGTTCATCCGCCAGTTCGACATGTTCGACATCGGCCACCAGATGGTGCTGTGCGATGAGCTGGACGCCGCCGGCCTGCTTTCCCCCCGGCTGAAGGCGGAATGGGTGGCGCCGATGAAGCAGCGGATCATCGCCAGGCTATCGGCTGCCTGAACAGCCCCCGAGCCTATTTCGAATCGCATGCGGAACATCTGGGCGCGTCGCGCCGTTTCGGCCCTGATGCTGGGTTCGAACAGGGGAGCGCGGCGACGTGAAGGGATATCTTGCGATCCTGCCGCTGGTGCTGGCGACGCCGGCGCTGGCGGAACCGATGACGCCTTCGGTGAAGGCGATGGTCGAAAAAGCGGTGCGCAGCGGCGACAAGGCCAAGGCCGATGCCGTGGTGGGCGTGGCCAAGGAAACCTATCCCGACAGCGCGGGCGAGATCGACGCGCTGGTCGCCTCCATCCAGGCGGAGCAGGAAGCGGCCCGGAAGGAGCAGATGGCCCATGCCGGCTTCTTCGATAACTGGAAGGGATCGGGCGAGCTTGGCGGATCGAAGGCGACGGGCAATTCCGATACCGTCACCGTCGCGGCGGGCCTCACGCTCAACAAGGAAGGCCGCGTCTGGCGCCACGCGATCACCGCGCTGGCCGATCTGCAGCGCAGCGACGGCGACAATACGCAGGAACGCTATGCCGCTGGCTACAAGATCGATCGCAAGTTCGGCGAGCGCTTCTACCTGTTCGGCACCTTCGGCTGGGAACGCAACCGCGTCGCCGGGCTGAAATCGCGATTCACCGAGGCGCTGGGCCTGGGCTATACCGTCATCAACCAGCCCAACCTCACCTGGAACCTGGAAGGCGGCCCGGCGCTGCGCCAGGCCAAGTTCGTCGACCGCGACGAGAATGGCGTCGCCTTCCGCGCGGCATCGGATTTCGCCTGGAGCATCACGCCCACCACCAAGCTGACCCAGCTGACCACCGGCTTCATCGAAGGCGGCAGCAGCAGCATCCTTTCGACGACGGCGGTCACCGCCCAGCTGATCGGCGCGCTATCGGCCCGGCTCTCCTTCAACGTGCAATATGAAAGCGATCCCCCGGCCGGCGACAAGCATACCGACACGATCACGCGCGCCACGCTGGTCTATGATTTCTGATGCCGGCCGGCGGGCCGGCGGGTGAGGCGACGAGCCTTGGAACAGGGCGGAGGAACGGCATGATGCGCGCGGCCATGATCCTGACGGCGGCGCTGGGCCTCGCCGCCCAGCCCGTGTCCGCGGCGCCCCCGGATGGAGCCGGGCCTGGCCGCTGGCCGGGCACGAAAGCCGGCCAGGCCGCCCCGGAAATGGCGGAGATGCCGGAAATCCTGGCGAAGAATCTGCGCAACTTCGACGATCTGGATTTCCGGGTCTATACCGGCCGGCAATGGGCGGACCTCCACAAGAGCCATGCGCGGAACATCGTCGTCCATTATCCGGACGGCCACACCAGCAGCGGCATTCCCGACCACATCAAGGAACTGGCCTTCATGTGGACGTTCGCGCCCGATAACCGCATCACTCAGCATCCGGTGCGGTTCGGCACGGCGGAAGGCGAATGGACCGCCGTCATCGGCTATATCGACGGCACCTTCACCAAGCCGATGGTGCTGGCGGACGGCAAGGTCATCCAGCCCACCGGCAAGAGCTATCATCTTCCGATGGCCACGCTCGGGCGCTGGAACAAGGAAGGCACGATGGACGAGGAATATCTCTTCTGGGACAATGCCGCCCTGATGCGGCAGATCGGCGTGGCGCCATAAGCATGGCGAACGGCTCCGCACCGATGCCGGCGATCTTCATCGGCCATGGCAGCCCGATGAACACGCTGGAAAAGAACGACTATACCGATGCCTGGCGCCGGATCGGCCGGGCGCTGCCGCGTCCGCGCGCGATCCTGTGCGTTTCGGCCCACTGGTTCGTGGGGGTGACGGCCGTGACGGCGATGGCGCGCCCGCGCACCATCCACGATTTCTACGGCTTCCCCGACGAACTGTTCGCCTTCCAATATCCCGCGCCGGGCCTGCCCGAGCTGGCGGAGGAGGTGGCGGCGGTCGCCCGGCCCCATTGGGTGGGCGCGGACGTGGACCAGTGGGGGCTGGACCATGGCACATGGAGCGTGCTGGCCCATCTGTTCCCGGATGCGGACGTGCCGGTCGTCCAGCTTTCGATCAACGCCTTGAAGCCGATGGACTATCATCTCGATCTCGGCGCGCGGCTGGCGCCGTTGCGCGATGCCGGCGTGCTGATCCTTGCCAGCGGCAACGTGGTGCACAACCTCCGCCGCATCCAGTGGAACATGCCCGATGCGGGCGAGGCATGGGCGCAGCGCTTCGACGAGGCGGTGGCGGCCCTCATGGGCGAATCGCCGGGCGAGGTGCTGAAGGCGGCCGATCACCCGGATTATGCCATGGCGGTGCCGACGCCGGATCATTTCATCCCGCTGCTCTATACGGCGGGGCTGGCCGTCGCCGCGAACGAAGGGGCGAAGCCGATCGTGCGCGGCTACTCGCTGGGGTCGCTGTCGATGACCTGTTACGGCGTGGGGATGGATATGGTGGCGTGCGAGGAATGCCACGGGGCGGCATCGCTGCCCGGCGACATTCCGCCGATCGACATGAACGTCTGAGGCCGCGCGCCCGCCGCGGGCATCGTTGCGGCCACAAAAAATGGGGGCCGTTTCCGACCCCCATCTTCTGTAGTCCAAGCGGTGAACCCGATTTCCGAATCAGCGCTTCGCTAGTCCGAGTCTGAAAAATTATATTTTAATATCATCTACTTAGATAGTTAACATAGCTTCACGTGTAAGAAACGTGTAAATTAATTGGTAATTTATCTAATATTTTCAATCGATTAGAGAGATGCAGCATAAATACGGCATGAGATTCGACGAGTTCGCCACGACCAAACCCAAGAAAGCCAAGAAGCCGCACAAACCCCTGACGCCTGAGCAATCGCTTGAGACAGCCAAAAAGCGTGAGGTCGATGTGGCCAAGAAGGCGCTGCAATCCGTGAAGGACCAGCACAAGCGCCGCAAGGAAATGGAGCGCGCCCGCCGCGACAGCTATATTGGGCAGCTACAGCGGTCGAACTGACCGTCAATCAGCCTTCGATCACGAAGGCAGACCCCCATTCTACCCACATATATCCGTCAGGCACGATGTCGATGCCGATCAAATGCGGGAATTTACTATGTAGATAATTCCCGACCACGGGACGGCCCACTAATAGTGTGGAGCGGCGTGCAAAATTGACCCCCTTAGCGGGGTGATCGGCGTCTAAAATTGACCCCCATCATTCCAGAGTGTGAGGCGTCGCGGCTTGGGCTTCCAGGCGGCGAGGACGGGGATGTTGATTGTGGAGACTATTGCCAAGATACGCAGGGAGCACAGGGACGGTAAGCCGATCAAAGAGATTGCGCGTGATTTACGGTTGTCGCGCAACACGGTGCGCAAGGCGATCCGTGCTCCGGAGGCGGATTTCAGCTACGAGAGGAAGGAGCAGCATCGTCCGCAGACCGGTCCATTTCGCGAACGGTTAGATGAGTTGCTGGCGGAGAACGAAGAGCGCCCCCGGCGCGAGCGACTGCGGCTGACGCGGATTCATGATCTGCTGGAACGTGAGGGGTTCACCGGCTCCTACGATGCGGTGCGGCGCTATGCGGCCCGCTGGAAGCAGGAGCGCCACGCCGGTGGCAGCGGGGATATGAGCAAGGTGTTCATCCCGCTCATGTTCCGGCCTGGCGAGGCCTACCAGTTTGATTGGAGCCACGAGGACGTGGAGATCGCCGGCAAGCCGATGCGGGTTAAGGTGGCGCATATGCGGCTATGCTGGTCGCGGGCGCCCTTTGTGCGGGCTTATCCGCGTGAGACCCAGGAGATGGTGTTTGACGCCCATGCCAGGGGCTTTGCTTTTCTCGGCGGGGTGCCGACGCGCGGCATCTACGACAACATGAAGACCGCGGTGACGACGGTGTTCACTGGCAAGGAGCGGGTGTTCAACCGGCGCTTCCTGATCATGACGGATCATTATGGCGTTGAGCCGGTGGCCTGTAGCCCGGCGGCAGGCTGGGAGAAGGGACAGGTCGAGAACCAGGTCCAGACCGGCAGGGAACGGCTGTTCAAGCCACGTCTGCGGTTTGCCAGCATGGAAGAGTTGAACGCATGGCTGGAGGCCGAGTGTCGCCGATGGGCCGAGCGCTATGCCCATCCGGATATGGAAGATATGACCATCGCCCAGGCACTGGAGATGGAACGACCCTCCCTACAGCCGCTCACCACGCCTTTTGACGGCTTCTTCGAGAGCGAACATGTGGCGAGCTCGACCTGCCTCGTCAGCTTCGATCGCAACCGTTACTCGGTCATGGCCGTTGCTGCCCGGCATGCGGTGCAACTGCGCGCCTATGCCGACCGGGTCGTCATCCGTTGTGCCGGCAAGGTGGTCGCCGAGCATGCCCGCCTGTTCGGCCGCAATCAGACGAAGTTCGATCCCTGGCACTATCTGCCGGTCCTGATCCGCAAGCCAGGCGCATTGCGCAACGGCGCTCCCTTCCAGGACTGGGATCTTCCGCCGGCCCTGGCCCAGCTGCGCCGCAAGCTGGGCAAAAGCGATGACGCAGACCGACGCTTTGTACGGGTACTGGCAGCGGTGCCCGAGGATGGCCTGGAGGCAGTCGAAGCTGCCGTGCGCGAAGCCATGGCGGCGGGCACGGCCAATGACGAGGTCATTCTCAACATCCTGTCGCGCCGACGCGAACCACAGCCTGTGCAGGCGATCAATGTTGTCGTCGATCTCAGGCTCAAGCATCCGCCCATTGCCGATTGCGCGCGCTACGATACGGTGCGAGGCCTCAATGCAGCGGCATGAGATGTTGGCAGCCCTCAAGGGGCTGGGCCTGAAGGGCATGATCGCCGCGTTCGACGATGCCGTCACCAATGGCATCCGCCGTGACCGGACCGCCATGGAGATGCTTGGCGATCTGCTACGCGCCGAAACGGCCCACCGTGAAGCCGCCTCGATCCGGTATCGCATGACTGCGGCCAGGCTGCCGGCCATCAAGGATCTCGACGGCTTTGTCTTCGCCGACACACCGATCAACGAGAGCCTGGTGCGTTCGCTCCATGCCGGCTCGTTCCTGCCGGAACGGCGCAATATCGTGCTGGTTGGTGGCACCGGCACCGGCAAGACGCATCTCGCGCTCGCCATCACCGCTGCGGTGGTCCGCGCCGGGGCCAGGGGCCGGTTCTTCAATACCGTCGATCTGGTCAATCGTCTGGAGGAAGAAACCCGGCAGGCCAAGGCCGGCAGCCTGGCCGCCCAGATGGCCCGCCTGGACGTCGTGGTTCTGGACGAGCTCGGGTATCTGCCGTTCGCCCGGTCAGGAGGCCAGATGCTGTTCCATCTGATCAGCAAACTCTACGAAAAGACCTCGGTGATCATCACCACCAATCTCGCCTTCGGCGAATGGCCTAGCGTCTTCCAGGATGCCAAAATGACGACGGCGCTGCTGGACCGTGTCACGCATCATTGCGACATCATCGAAACCGGCAACGACAGCTGGCGGTTCAAAAACCGAAGCTAAGAGACGGGAAAAACCCCTTCCCCCGGACCCCCATCCCCGGCGGTTACCCCGGTGGGTCCACAGGTACCTCCCGCGGACGCCGCCGCCAGCGCTCCTGACGGCGCGCGTCGGCGTCCGCGGGTCCCTCCTATGGACTACCGGGATAACCGCCGGAACTCACGAAAAAGGGGGTCAATGTTGGGCGCCGATAGGGGGTCAACTTTGCGCGCCGGTTGACACAACGGCACCTTAATACGCGGCATCACGGGGCAGAGCGACCACCGCACTGCCTGATCCAGCGCCTGACGGATCAAACCTGTTTCCATAAGAAGCGTTTTTTAGGCGGGGCGCTTCGTTCCGCGTTCACGGCGTCACCCTGCGTAATTTTCGACCTTCTGCACGGTTATTTTGTCCACGGCGCAGTTTTCGAAATACGGCTTGATGTAGCGCGTGCCCGTCCCGTTATGCAGCCTTTGACGATGAATACTAAGGTTCTTTTCAACCCATGGGATCCAGCGCTTGTCCCAGAATTCGTCAAATTTCATGGAGTTAAGCGGCATGTCCGCGTCTGCGCGGGGCTTGAGCTTGCTGTACAACTCCAAGGCGGCACGTTCCGCCCCTGCCTGATCTGCTGTTTTCAGGCTTCGTCGTGTCCGTTTCCCGCCGCCAAGCTCTAAGCGAGCCTGCCACGTCCCATCACTATTGTCGCCGCGCTTGTAGAGGACAATTACGCCGCCCATCAATTTTACGGTGTCTTGCTGATGCCCCATGCTTGCCACCCTATGCGTGTAAAGGTGACTAAGTCGTAAGCTCGCCATGCCTTTTATGCGATCAAAACATGAACAAACGTGTAATCGCGCGTGTTAAACGCGTGCTTCAGGCTAACTCGTGGCAACGCATTTCTGGGGCAAACGTGTAAGTCGCGTGTAACGAAAAAAGGGGCCACTTCTGACCCCTTTTTCCTTAATTTCCAACTGGTTAAGCCAAGCTTCCAGCTTAGCGCTTCGAGAACTGGAAGCTGCGGCGGGCCTTGGCCTTGCCGTACTTCTTACGCTCGACCGCGCGGCTGTCGCGGGTCAGGAAGCCGGCGGCCTTCACCGGGCTGCGCAGGATCGGCTCGTAGCGGGTCAGCGCCTGGGCGATGCCGTGCTTGACCGCGCCGGCCTGGCCCGAAAGGCCGCCGCCCTTGACGGTGCAGATCACGTCATACTGGCCTTCGCGGCCGGCGACGCCGAACGGCTGGTTGATGACGAGACGCAGCGTCGGACGCGCGAAATAGACTTCCTGATCGCGGCCGTTGATCGTGATCTTGCCCGAACCCGGCTTCAGCCACACGCGGGCGACGGCATCCTTGCGGCGGCCGGTGGCGTAGGCGCGGCCCTGCGCGTCGATCTGCTGCTCGCGCAGCGGGGTCGTCGGCTGGACGGGGGCGATCGGCGCTTCCACGCCGGCTTCGACCGGGGCGGTGGCAGCGGCGGGGGCCGGGGCGGCGTTCGTCAGCGCCGCGAGATCGGCGAGAGACTGGCGATTGTCGGACATTATGCGCCCACCTTGTTCTTGCGGTTCATCGAAGCGACATCGAGCACTTCGGGGTTCTGCGCGGCATGGTCATGCTCGGCACCGTTGAAGATGCGCAGGTTGCGCATCTGCTGGCGGCCCAGCGGACCACGCGGGATCATGCGCTCGACGGCCTTTTCCAGAACGCGCTCCGGGAAGCGGCCTTCCAGCACCTTGGCGGCGGTCACGCCCTTGATGCCGCCGGCATAGCCGGTGTGCTTGTAATAGACCTTCTGGCCCAGCTTCTTGCCGGTGAAGCGCACCTTGTCCGCATTGATGACGATGACATTGTCACCGCAATCGATGTGCGGGGTGAAGCTCGGCTTGTGCTTGCCGCGCAGGATGTTGGCGATGATGCTGGCGACGCGGCCGACGACGAGCCCTTCGGCGTCGATCAGCAGCCACTTCTTTTCCACCGTCGCCGGCGTGGCCGACTTGGTGGTCTTCATGAGCGCTTTCATTGGCTCGGACCTTCTCGAAAAACGAAGCACGCCGCCCGGCAAGGGGCGGCGCAGACGGAAGCGCTAATGGCGACGGAGGGGGCCAGAGTCAAGAAAATTGGCCGGTTTCGTGAGTGGTATCAAGATACCTCTTGTGAAACCCAGCTTTCATAAGGGCCGTGGGCCGCCGCGATCGGCCAGGCGATCGCGGCCGGCACGTCATAGGAATGGGCGACCGCGATGGCGGCGATCAGCGCCTCCGCGCGGTCGGCGCGGGTCTTGAACAGGGCGGGGATTTCGATCGCTTCCTCGATCGCCCCCTGCCAGCGATAGATGGAGCGGCAGGGCGCGAGGATGTTGACGCAGGCGGCGAGGCCGGCCTCCACCATCGCCCGGCCGATGCGCGCCGCCTCCGCCTCGTCCGCGAACACGGCATAGACGGTGGCGATGCCGGTCATGCGCGGCGGGCCTTGCCCAGCCGCTGCGCCGTCCAGGCGGTGCTGGCGACCAGCAGCGCGCCGACGGCCTGGTGGGCGACGGCGACATGGATGTCCACGCCGGTCAGCAGGGTGGCGATGCCGAGGCCGATCTGGAGGATGAGGAAGGTGGCGATGGCGTGGACCGGCCCCTTCACCCCCGCCTTGTGCGCGGCCCAGGCCAGCGACAGCAGGATCGCGGCGGCGACCCAGGCGAACCAGCGATGGACGAACTGCACCACGATCGGATTATCGACCAGGTTGGCCCAGAGCGGCTTGAGGAAGGCCACGCCCTCGGGAAACAGGCGGCCGCCCATGGTGGGCCATTCGGCGAAGGCATAGCCCGCGTCGAGGCCGGCGGTGAAGGCGCCGAGCATGAGCTGGACGAAGAGGACCAGGAAGGCGAGCGCGGCGATGCCCGTCAGCCGCGCCGGGCGGGCATCGGGATTGCGCTGGAGATCGAACAGGTCGAGCGCGGTCCACACCAGCGCCGCAAGGATCAGGAGCGCGGTCAGCAGGTGGACGGCGAGGCGGATATGGCTCACGTCCGGCCGGTCGATCAGGCCGGAAGCGACCATCCACCAGCCGATCGCGCCCTGCAGGCCGCCCAGCGCCAGCAGCAGGATGAGGCGCGGGCCATAGCCCCTGGGAATCATCCGCTTCCACGCGAACCAGGCGAGCGGCAAGGCGAAGGCGATGCCGATCAGCCGGCCGATCACCCGATGCAGATATTCCCAGAAGAAGATGCCCTTGAACTCGTCGAGGGACATGCCGCGATTGATCTTCAGATATTCGGGCGTCGCCTTGTAGGCATCGAATTCGGCATGCCACTGCGCCGCGTTCAGCGGCGGCACGATGCCCGATATCGGTTCCCACCGCACCATCGACAGGCCCGATTCGGTGAGCCGGGTGATCCCGCCCACCACCACCATCGCAAAGACCATGAAGGCAACCAGAAGGAGCCAGCGGGCGATACGGGCGGGTTGCGGGCGGGCCGCGATGGGGCGGGATAGCGACATGGGGAGCGGCTATGCCCCCGGCGCGCGCGGCAGACAAGCCGTGGGGCGTGCCGGCCCTGCCTCAATCCTCGGGGCCGGGATAGCGTTCGAATTCGGGCAGATGGTGCGCATCCCGGATCCAGCCGATGCGCTCGGCGACCTGGATGTGGGCCGAAGGCGCCGGCACGGCATCGGGATCGTCCAGCGTGGCGGTCTGCACGTCGATCAGGCCGGGGAAGATCGCCGCGCTGGTATAGAAAAGGCCGGTGCCGCAATCCGGGCAGAAGTGGCGGCGGCCATGTTCGGACGAGGCGCGGACCTTCGGCGTGCCGGCAAGGATCGTCACGTCGGCTTCCGGGAAGATCGCCCAGGCGACGAAGGGCGCGCCGGCCGAACGGCGGCAATCGCTGCAATGGCAGAGCGAATGGCGATCGGGCAGCGAGGCGACCTCATAGCGTATCGCGCCGCAATGGCATCCTCCGGCCAGCATCATTCTCTCCTTCGTCGTGAAACCGTGATCGGGGGATATCCCGGATGTCCGGGCACATTCCTACTCCAATTCGTCATGCCGGGCCTGGCTCGGCATTCTGCCCTCCGCGCGCACCGACATCGCCGGTGACGGAATCGACCCTTCAGGGTGGCGATTCCTTCGCATGACCGAACCACCGCCCGCTGAACATCTGTGGGGGCGGGGAAACGCCGGCTGCTGCAAATGATATGTTGTATCTTCCTCTCGATCATGCCATTTGCACTGGCAGCTTAGGGAGTGGATTCGAACGGTGTCTGACGTTGCGGGACGCGGGATGTGGCTGGACCGGCTGGCGATCGGCCTGTCGGGCCTGTGCCTCGCGCATTGCATCGGATCGGCCGTGTTCGTGGCGCTGCTGGCGTCGGCCGGCGGCATCCTCGTCCACCATTCCATCCATGAAGTGGGCCTGGTGCTGGCGATCTGCTTCGCGGTGCTGGGGCTCGGCCGCGGTGTGATGCGGCACGGCTTCATGCTGCCCGGATCGATCGGCGGCCTCGGCATCGGCGTGATGGCCGGCGCGCTCACCATGCCGCACAATGCGGATGAGGTGATCTACACGATCATCGGCGTGGGCCTTGTGGCGCTGGGCCATGATCTCAACCGCCGGGCGCTGATCTAAGCCCCGCTTCGGCGGCTATCGCTTGCCGATCGGGGTGGCAGCGCCTAGATTTGGCCCATGGCCCACGCCCACAATCATGCGCATTCCGATGCCCATTCGCACGTCCTGCACGAAGGCGCCGAGCTGAAGGCGGCCGCGCGCGACGCATTGGAGAAATCGGGCCAGCAATGGACGACGATGCGCGCGGCGGTGTTCGACGCGCTCGTCCAGTTCGATCGGCCGGCATCGGCCTATGACATCGCCGAGGCGGTTTCCAAGGCGGAAGGGCGGCGGATCGCGGCCAACAGCATCTATCGCATCCTCGACCTGTTCGTGGGCTCCAACCTCGCGCGGCGGGTGGAAAGCGTGAACGCCTATGTCGCCAACGCGCATCCCGATTGCATGCACGACTGCATCTTCCTGGTGTGCGACACCTGCGGGCAGGCGACCCATATCGACGACGACAGCCTGAGCGGCAATGTGCGCCGTGCCGCGGAAAAGGCCGGATTCGCCGCGGCCCGGCCGATCATCGAGGTCCACGGCACCTGCGCGGATTGCGCCGGGGCCTGATTTTCCGCCGCAGGATGCGCCTGCGCGATCCTGATCAGCCGCGGTTCACCTTCCCGGAAGGATGGTCTACGGGGAGGGCATGAAAGGATTGCCCGCATCCATGACCGAACGCTCCGAGACCCCGCTCCTCGACACGGTCGACACCCCTGACGCCCTGCGCCGGCTGAAGCCGGAACAGCTCCGCACCCTTGCGTCCGAGTTGCGTGCGGAGATGATATCGGCGGTGGGTGTGACGGGGGGGCATCTGGGGTCTGGCCTGGGTGTGGTGGAGCTGACGGTGGCGCTCCATTATGTGTTCGACACGCCCAGGGACGTGTTGATCTGGGACGTGGGCCACCAGGCCTATCCGCACAAGATATTGACCGGCAGGCGCGATCGCATCCGCACCTTGCGGCAGGGCGGCGGGCTTTCGGGTTTCACCAGGCGGTCCGAGAGCGAATATGATCCGTTCGGGGCGGCGCACAGCTCGACCTCGATCTCGGCGGCGCTCGGCTTTGCGGTGGCGAACAAGCTGGCGGGCGCGGCCGGCAAGGCGATCGCGGTGATCGGCGACGGGGCGATGTCGGCGGGCATGGCCTATGAGGCGATGAACAACGCCGCCCAGGCCGGCAACCGGCTGGTGGTGATCCTGAACGACAATGACATGTCGATCGCGCCGCCGGTGGGGGGGCTGTCCGCCTATCTCGCCCGGATCGTCTCGTCGCGGCCGTTCCTGTCCCTGCGCGATCTCGCCAAGAAGGTGGCGCGCCGGCTGCCGCGCCCGCTGCACGACGTCGCCAGCAAGACCGACCAGTTCGCCCGCGGCATGACGATGGGCGGCACGCTGTTCGAGGAGCTGGGCTTTTATTATGTCGGGCCGATCGACGGCCATAATCTCGATCACCTGATCCCGATCCTGGAGAATGTCCGCGACGCCTCCGAAGGGCCGATCCTGGTCCATGTCGTGACCCAGAAGGGCAAGGGCTATGCGCCGGCGGAGGCGGCGGCCGACAAATATCATGGCGTGCAGAAGTTCGATGTGGTGACGGGCGCGCAGGCCAAGGCGCCGCCGGGGCCGCCGGCCTATACCGCCGTCTTCGCCGATGCGCTGGTGGCCGAGGCGAAGCGCGACGAGACGATCTGCGCGATCACCGCGGCGATGCCGTCGGGCACCGGGCTCGACCGGTTCGAGAAGGCGTTTCCCGATCGCTGCTTCGACGTCGGCATTGCCGAACAGCATGCGGTGACCTTCGCCGCCGGCCTGGCCGCGCGCGGCATGCGGCCGTTCTGCGCGATCTATTCCACCTTCCTGCAGCGCGCCTACGACCAGGTGGTGCACGACGTGGCGATCCAGAACCTGCCGGTGCGCTTCGCGATCGACCGGGCGGGGCTGGTGGGGGCGGACGGCGCCACCCATGCCGGCAGCTTCGACGTCACCTATCTCGCCTCGCTGCCCAATTTCGTGGTGATGGCGGCCGCCGACGAGGCGGAGCTGACCCACATGGTCCACACCATGGCGCTGCACGATACGGGGCCGATCGCGGTGCGCTATCCCCGGGGCAACGGCACCGGCGTCGCCATCCCCGCCACGCCGGAGCGGCTGGAGATCGGCAAGGGCCGGCTGGTGCGCGAGGGCAAGACGGTGGCGATCCTCTCGCTCGGCACGCGGCTGGCGGAGGCCGAGCGCGCGGCGGACCAGCTGGAGGCCCTGGGCCTTTCCACCAGCGTCGCCGACCTGCGCTTCGCCAAGCCGCTGGACGAGGCGCTGATCCGCCGGCTGCTGTCCACCCATGAGGTGGCGGTCACCATCGAGGAAGGGGCGATCGGCGGCCTCGGCGCGCATGTGCTGACGCTGGCCTCCGACGCCGGGCTGATCGACGGCGGCCTGAAGCTGCGCACCATGCGCCTGCCCGATATCTTCCAGGACCAGGACAAGCCCGAGCGCCAGTACGAACAGGCCGGCCTCGACCACAACGCCATCACCGCAACCGTCCTCGCTGCCCTCAGAAAAAATAGCGGCGGCGTGTCGCAGGAGGCCCGCGCCTGAAAGCGCTTTTCCGGGCCGCATGGCCGAAAGGCTGTCCTACACGGCTGGAATCGCTATAATCGCGCAAGGTCCGCGCGCTTATTGCCTGGATGATCGCCTTCTCCGGTTTTGAAGCCGGAGAAGGAGCGATCCCGATGCCTCAACTTCCTCAACTTTACCGATTCCTCGAACGCCTCGATCCCTTGCCGCGCATGCTGCGGGAGGCGCTGAAGTTGCTCGACACGCGCGAGCAGCCGGGGCCGGGCAACAATCCCGTGATCATGCAATGGGTGCGGGAGCTGGCCGACCCCGCCGTCGCCAGCGTCTATACCGCCGATGCCGTGCCGTGGTGCGGGCTGTTCATGGCGATCGTCGCCAAGCGGGCGGCCCGGCAGCCGGTGTCCGGGCCGCTCTGGGCGCTGAACTGGGGGAAATTCGGCGTCGAGGCGGGCCAGCCGATGCTGGGCGACGTGCTGACCTTCGTGCGGCCCGAGGGCGGGCATGTCGCGCTTTATGTCGGTGAAAGCGCGGGCAGCTATCATGTGCTGGGCGGCAACCAGTCCGACCGGGTGTGCTTTACCGAGATCGCAAAGACCCGGCTGCGCGCCGCGCGCCGGCCGGCCTATGCGAACCGCCCGGCGACGGTGAAGCCCTATATACTGGGATCGAGCGGCTCCCTTTCCGTCAACGAAGCCTGATGGGTTGGGCCGGGTTGCGGACGGCTGCTCAGATCGTCCGCAGCCCGGCCTCCTCATGCGTCAGCGACGCGAGGATCTCGTTCAGGCCGGCGCCCTGCGCCATCGGCCCTTCCGCCGTGCCGATCAGCCGATCGAGCAGGCGTTGCCCTTCTTGCCACAGGCCGATGCCGCTGGCGGCGTTGATGTGGCCGCAGGCACCGATATTGACGAAATGGCTGCCCCAGTCCCGCGCCATATCGAAGCCGCGCTGGACGGAGGAATAGGGATCGTCCTCGCTGACGACGACGATCGAGGGGAAGGGCAGGCTGCACCGGGGCGTGGGCGCGAATCCCGCGACTTCGGCCGGCATGTCGCGACGGTCGACATCGGGCGGCGCCACCAGCAGCGCGCCGGCGACCGGCCAGCCCCAGGGCTGTCCGGCCAGTTCCGCCCACCACGCCACGGCGAGGCAGCCGAGGCTGTGGGCGGCGAGCAGCACGGGCTGTTCGGCGGACCGGATAGCCTGATCGAGCTTGGTGACCCAGGGGTTGCGGCGCGGCGTATCCCACATGCCCAGCTCCACCCGCACGACATCGCCGCGACTCTGTTCCCACAGCGATTGCCAATGCGCGGGGCCTGAACCATTGAGGCCGGGAACCGTGAGCACCAGCGGCCGCCGGCCGCTGAATTCGGAGATTGCCTGCACCATGCGTCGTCTCCCGATCCTGTCCGCACCGGGAAGAAGCTCCCCCGAAGCGATTCGCTGGGGAGGAGGATATCTCTATCGTTGCAGTCAACAAGAGGGGCGGCGCTCAATTATGGCTTTATTGCGGCAATCCGATCCGCCATGGACGGCGCCATGACGAAGAATATCCGGGCGGATCAGCTGCTGGTGGAACGCGGGCTGGCGGAAAGCCGGGCGCGGGCGCAGGCGCTGATCCTGGCAGGTCTGGTCTATGTAGCTGACCGGAAAGTGGAAAAAGCGGGGCAGGCGCTGAAGCCCGATGCGGCGCTGGAGGTGAAGGGCCGCGACCATCCCTGGGTGTCGCGCGGCGGCGTCAAGCTGGCCCATGGGCTTCAACATTTTGGCTGGAATGTGGCAGGCGCGATCGCGATCGACGTCGGCTCCTCCACCGGCGGCTTCACGGACGTGCTGCTGACCAACGGCGCGGCGCGGGTCTATGCGGTCGATTCGGGCACCAACCAGCTTGCCTGGAAGCTGCGCCAGGACCCGCGCGTGGTGGTGCATGAGCGCACCAACGCCCGCAACCTGACGGCCGAACATGTGCCGGAGGCGGTGGACGTCATCGTCTGCGACGCGAGCTTCATCTCGCTGGCCAAGGTGCTCGATGCCGCGCTGGGCTTCGCCCGCCCCGGCGCGCACCTGATCGCGCTGATCAAGCCGCAGTTCGAGGCGGGGCGCGGCGAGGTGGGCAAGGGCGGCGTGGTCCGCGACCCGGACGTGCACGAACGGGTGTGCCGCGAGGTGGCCGACTGGCTGACCGCACGTGGCTGGAATGTGGCGGGAATCACGCCCAGCCCGATCACCGGCCCCGAAGGCAATGTGGAGTTCCTGATCGGCGCCGTTCTGCCGCAAGAATCCGCGATCGTTGCGGAGGCGTGAAACCAAATCGCCTGCCCTGCTTTTACGCGAAATGCGGGGCGCACCAATGCGGGACGGGGACGAAATGGTTGTGCTTTGACCGGATCGCAAAGAGACGATACGCAGGATATCGAGCGGACCTGTAGCAAGGGGAAAACGTGGCTTTACCTCGCCTCTTTGCCTTGATCGTCGGGCTGCTGGCGGCGGCCTATTTCGGCTTTGGCCTGGCCCAGTATACGGTAAGCCCGATCGTCGCGGGCATCATGCTGTTCGCGGCCCTGATATTGGTGGCGGCGTCGCCGCGCCGGGCCGTCACCCGCCTGCAGCGCAACCTGGTGGTTGCCGCCTGGGGAGTCTTCAGCCTGCTTTCGATCGCCGCGCTGATCGTGCTGCTGCTGATGGGGGGCGACAATCGCGCCAAGGCGATGGCCCTGCTGCTGTTCCTGACCGGCTTCGGCTTCACCGTCCGTTCGGCCTGGCAGGCAGGCAAGAAGAAGCGCCGGAAATGGGACAATTATTTCGATAAATAAGGGCGGAAGGCCGGCTGCCGTCAGGCGCCTTCCGATCGCAGCGTCGCCACCCAGATATCGGCGAGCGTATCGAGCAGCCCTTCGAAATCCGTTTCCCAGCCCTGGATGTGGACCGCCATCATCGCGCGTTCGAGCTGGAAGATCAGCAATTGCGCGCGCCGCCGCGCCTCATCGGAGGTGAAGGCCGACCAGCGCGCGCCATCCCCGATCAGCGCGGCGACGAAGGCGGCCTCGTGCGCGCTCGAATCCGCCGAGATCTCGGCCAGCATTTCGCGCAGCAGGGTGCGCATGCCGTCATTATGGACCCGCCAGGCGGCGCCGACCTCCGCCAGCCAGCCGCGGATCGAGCGGCGCGACCAGTCCGGCAGTTCGGCGAAGCGGACGTAGAGGCCGGTTCCCCGCTCCCACATGTCCGCCAGGATCGCCCGGCCGACATCGGGCTTGCCGGTGAAATGGGCATAGAAGGTGGCGCGGGAAATGCCGGCCGCGCCCAATATCTCCTCGATCGTGGCGGCCGCCATGCCGCGCCGTTCGAACACCGCCAGCGCGGCATCGACGATCCGCGCGCGGGTGGCGCGGCGCTGCTGTTCCCGAAGCGGGATCGGGCTGGGCCGGGCCTGGATGCTGGGCGCGATCGACATGGACCTTGGCTATCAGACGCGGCGGCGAAGACAAGGCCATACATATGTATGGAATATTGACGATCATATGGCCCGTGATATGTCTTTTGCCGAAAACAGAATGGAGAGGCCCAATGAATGCGATCAGCCCGATTCCGATGCGCTATCGGACGCACGACACCATCTATCCGCGCGGATGGTATTGCATCGCCGAGTCGGAGGATGTGGCCGCCGACAAGATGCTGCCGGTGAGCTGGCTGGGCCAGCAGCTCATCATCTACCGCACGAAGGACGGCGCGGCGCAGGCGGCCGACGCCTATTGCCCGCATCTGGGCGCGCATCTCGCCAGCCATGACGGAAAGTTGTGCGACGGGCGGATCACCTGCCCCTTCCACAAATGGGAATTCGACAGCGCGACCGGCAAGGTCGAGCATATCCCCTATACCGACGTGCCGGTGCCGGCGAGCGTGCGGCTGACGCTGCACCCCACGCGCGAGACCGACGGCATGGTGCTGATCTGGCACGACCCGGCCGGCGGCAAGCCGAGCTTCGAGCCGTTCGATTCGAGCGGGCTGCGCGGCGACGACAAATGGGTGCGCTATGCGGTGAAGAGCTGGGAGACGCGCTGTCCCTTCCGCGACATGCTGGAGAACATCTTCGACACCGCGCACATCACGCAGCTCCACAATGCGGCCGCGCTGCCCGACATCACCAATTACGAGCCCAGGGATTACGGGCTGCGCCTGCAATATGTGACGGACCCGGACGCCGGCGAGGAGACGCCGATTTCCTCGTTCGAGATGAACCTTTCCGCGCTGTCGCTGCTGACCCAGATCTATCACGGCGTGCATTTCACGGCGCTGTTCGTGATCTCCTTCACGCCGATCGACGAGGAGCGGATGGTGGAGACGGCCCGGCTCTACCTGAAGGACAATGGCAATGCCGAGGCGATGGAGCAGATCGGCAAGGCCTTCGTCGAGCGCTTCGTGTTCGAGGTGGAACAGGATCTGAAGGTGCTGGACTATAAGAAGCACCTGACCCAGCCGCGCCTGTGCGCCGGCGACGGCCCGATCATGAAGTTCCGTAGCTACGCCGCGCAATATTACGACTGAGCGGAAACAGGGGTTGCGGCGCGCTTTGGGGCGCGTGCCGCGATCCGGGGCCGGGTTTCGCGCCCGGCCCCGTGACGTTTCAGGCGACGAGCGCTGTGGCCCAGCGCGCGAAGCCGAGCCAGGCTTCCGTCTGCCAGACCAGGATCGGCAGGACCATCGCCGCCAGCGCATAGAGGCCGCCCCACAGGGTCGCGCGATGGATGCGGCGGATGGTCGCCATGTCCCACAAAGCGACGAGGACGATGTAGAGCGCCGGCACCAGCACGATCCCGCTGAGCCCGGCGAACCAGGGCATGCGGCCGAAGGCGGCGCCCATCATCGGCACCATCGCGAGCACCATCAGCCGCTTGTGGGTCTGCGGCGCCCGGCGCTTCCACAGGGCGGCAAGGATCAGGCCGCCGAAACCGGGCACGGCGAACAGCGGGATCGCCGCCCAGGACAGGGGCGGCACGATCGGCGGGCCGGAGGCGCGGGCGACGCCGTGAAGCCCGGTCAGGGTGCCGATGACGATCATCGCGATGACCAGCGGCAGCCCCAGCATGCCGAGCCGGCGGTGGATATCGGTGCGGCCGGCGCCGGCCAGCGCGGTCTGCGCCACGAACAGCAGCATCCACGCCGAAAAGACCGCGCCGTGCAGGTGCACCAGCGGCGTCGGCGGCAGGACATGAGCCGGCCGGCCGTTGAACGGCACCAGGAACCAGGACGGCGCGAAGCCGATGAAGACGGCGACCAGCATCGACGCCGCGATGCCGGTATAGAAGATATGTTCCGGCGCCCATCGGCGCCGGCGAGCAAGAGCAATCGTAGCCAATCCGGCCTCCCCACAAGGCGGGAGCCCCGAAGGTGGGGCTCGCGGGATGTGGGGCGGGAGAGGCCCGATCGCGGGCGGATCGGCCAGAGGCGCGCGACGAAGATGCGATTCCGCGCGATCTTGCGACGAAATTGCGCCGCCGCCGCCGGGCGGGATCGCTGCCGGATCGGATGGCGGCCGCCCGTTCCGGCGCCGGTGGCTGGAACGGGCGGCGGCGCTCAGTTCAGATAATGGGTCAGCTCAGATAATGGGCCGTCGTCCTGGCGGCGACTTCCTCCGCCGTCACGCCCGGCGCCAGCTCGATCAGCCGGAAGGGGGACTTGTGGTCCGGCCGCTGGAACACCGCGAGATCGGTGATGACCATGTCCACCACATTCTTGCCGGTCAGCGGCAGGGTGCAGGCGGGGATGAACTTGGGGCTGCCGTCCTTGGCGTTATGCTCCATCACCACGATGATCTTCTTGACGCCGGCGACGAGATCCATCGCACCGCCCATGCCCTTGATCATCTTGCCGGGGATCATCCAGTTGGCGATGTCCCCGCTTTCGGAAACCTCCATCGCGCCCAGCACGGTAAGGTCGATATGCCCGCCGCGGATCATCGCGAAGCTGTCCGCCGAGGAAAAGTAGCTGGACGACGGCAGCTGGCTGATCGTCTGCTTGCCGGCGTTGATCAGATCGGCGTCCACCTCGTCCTCATAAGGGAAGGGGCCGATGCCGAGCATGCCGTTTTCGGACTGGAGCGTCACCTCCACGCCTTCGGGCACATGGTTGGCCACCAGCGTCGGGATGCCGATACCGAGATTGACGTAGAAGCCGTCCTGCAATTCCTTCGCGGCGCGGGCCGCCATCTGGTCGCGGGTCCAGCCCTTGGTTGCTTCCGTCATCATGCCGCCTCCCGCGTCCGCACGGTGCGGAACTCGATCTTCTTGTCATAGGGCGCGCCCAGGATCAGGCGCTTCACATAGATGCCGGGCAGATGGATGCAGTCCGCATCCAGGCTGCCGACCGGCACGATCTCCTCCACCTCGGCCACGCAGATCCTGCCGGAGGTGGCGGCGGGCTGGTTGAAGTTGCGCGCCGTCTTGCGGAAGACGAGATTGCCGGCTTCGTCGGCCTTCCAGCCCTTGATGATCGAAAGATCGGCGCGGATGCCGCGTTCGAGCACATAGGTCTCGCCGTCGAACTCCTTCAGCTCCTTGCCTTCGGCCACCAGCGTGCCCACGCCCGTTTTGGTGTAGAAGCCGGGGATGCCGGCGCCGCCGGCGCGCATCCGTTCCGCCAGCGTGCCCTGGGGGCAGAATTCCACCTCCAGCTCGCCGGCCAGATACTGCCGCTCGAACTCCTTGTTCTCGCCCACATAGGAGGAGATCATCTTGGCGATCTGGCGGGTGCGCAGCAGCTTGCCGAGCCCTTCATTGTCGATGCCGGCATTGTTGGAGGCGACGGTGAGCCCCTTCACGCCGGAAGCCTGGATCGCATCGATCAGCCGTTCCGGGATGCCGCACAGGCCGAAGCCCCCGGCCGCGATCGTCATGCCATCGAACAGCAGCCCTTCCAGTGCCGCCGCAGCATCGGGATATATCTTGTTGGCCACGCCTTCTCCTCTCCCCTGAACGCTTCTGTGCCGGCGGGATAAAAGCAGGCGGGGATGGCCGTCAATCGAAGCTTGTCCCGATTGTCCGCCACGCAATCGCACTCGGGAAACGCGGAGGCGGGATGTCCCTTTTTCCGCCGATCGGGGCGGGTTATGGATGCATCATGAGCAATCAACGCACTGGCGGGCGGATCCTTGTGGACGCCCTCGTCGCCCAGGGATGCGATCGCATCTTCTGCGTGCCCGGCGAATCCTATCTGGCCGTCCTCGACGCCCTGCACGATACGCCGGAGATCGAGCTGGTCGTCGCCCGGCAGGAAGGTGGCGTCGGCTTCATGGCGGAGGCGGACGGCGCGATGACCGGCCGGCCCGGCATCGCCTTCGTCACGCGCGGCCCCGGCGCCACCAACGCATCGATCGGCGTGCATGTGGCGATGCAGGATTCGACGCCGATGATCCTGTTCATCGGCGACGTCGCGCGCGGCGACCGCGACCGCGAGGCTTTCCAGGAGATCGACTTCACGGCGATGTTCTCCCCCATCGCCAAATGGGCCTCCCGCATCGACGATGCGGAGCGCATTCCCGAATATGTCGCGCGCGCCTATGCGGTCGCCATGTCCGGCCGGCCGGGGCCGGTGGTGCTGGCGCTGCCGGAGGACATGCTGACCGATCTGGTCGGCGCGGTCGATCGGCCCCGCGTGGAGCCGCCGCAGCAGGCGGTGGGCGCGGAGACGATGGCCCAGGTGAAGGCCCTGCTGGCCGAGGCCAACAATCCGGTGGCGATCATCGGCGGCGCGGGCTGGAACGGCAAGGCCGCGCGCGACTTCGCCAGCGCGGCCGAGGCGATCGGCCTGCCCGTCGCGGTGGCGTTCCGCCGCCAGGATGCGATGTCCAATGATTGCGCCGTCTATGCCGGCAATCTGGGCTATGGGCCGAGCCCCGCGCTGGTGCGGCGGGTGAAGGAGGCGGACCTGCTGCTGGTCGTCGGACCCCGGCTGGGGGAGGCCACCACCGATGGCTATACCCTGGTCACCCCGAACCATCCCGGCCAGAAGCTGATCCATGTCCATCCCGATCCGGCGGAGCTGGGCCATGTCTATCGCGCGGACCTTGCCGTCTGCGCGGGAATGGCGGCCTTTGCCGCTGCCCTGGGCGGGATGGTCCGCGACGATGCCGGCAGCGGGGACATCCGCTTCACCACCGGCAAGGATGCCCATGTCGAATGGCTGGCATGGTCCACGCCCACGCCCGGCAGCGCGACGCTCGATCTTGGCGACTGCGTGACGGCGATGCGCGAGGCGCTGCCGGCGGACAGCATCATCTGCAACGGCGCCGGCAATTTTTCCGGCTGGTGGCACCGTTTCTGGCGCTATGCCGGCCCGGTGAGCCAGCTTGCGCCGACGGCCGGCGCCATGGGCTACGGCCTGCCGGCGGGCGTTGCCGCCGCGATGCGCGCGCCGGAGCGGCAGGTGGTGGTGCTGGCCGGCGACGGCTGTTTCCTGATGAACGGGCAGGAACTGGCGACGGCGGTGCGATATGGCCTGAAGCTGCTGGTGCTGGTGATCGACAATGGCAGTTACGGCACCATCCGCATGCATCAGGAACGGCGCTACCCCTCCCGCATTTCCGGCACCGACCTGGTGAACCCGGACTTCGCCGCGCTGGCGCGGGCCTATGGCGCCTGGGCGGAGACGGTGACGGAGACGGCGGCGTTCGCGCCCGCGCTGGCGCGCGCGCAGGAACAGCCGGGCGTGGCGCTGCTCCACCTCAAGACCGATATCGAGCAGATCGGGCCGGGGATCACGGTGAGCGCGCTGCGCGGCCGATGAGCGCGGGATAGAATGAAGGAAGCGCCCGTCCGGATGGAGCGGGCGCTTCCCCGCGACCCTCGCGGGTAATCGTCGATCGTTTGATGACAGCAATGTTACCGGTCCCATCGGCCGGGCGAAACCGCAAGTCCACGGGGCGTTGGAAAAGGGCGATGGCCGGCCTTCCGCGAAGCCGCTCGCCTAGCGCGCGGCGCTGCGCTAAGGGGAGGGCATGATCCTCGAACTTGCTGAAATCGATATCCTCCCCGGCAAGGAAGCCGCGTTCGAATCGGTGCTGGAGGAGGCTTCGGGCCATTTCCTGCGGACACCCGGCTGCCTGGGCATGAAGGTGACCCGATCGATGGAGCATCCGCACCGTTTCCGGCTGCTGGTGCAGTGGGAATCGGTCGATGCGCATATGGTGGGCTTCCGCAATTCGGACGCCTTCCTGGAATGGCGGCGGCTGGCCGGGCCATGCTTCGCCAAGCCGCCGCGCGTCGAGCATCTGAGCCTGCTGATCGACAAATGATCCGGCGCGCCGGCGATCAGCCGGCGGGGTTTTGCCCTTCGCGCTTCGCGAGGATGCCGGCGACGAGATCATAGTCGCTGGCCTTGTCCACATCGATGCCCGCTTCGGCGCGGTCGAGCAGCACCGGCTTCACCCGGAAACCGAGCCGGCGCCCCGCCGTCGCCAGCGCATCGGCCAGCGTGATCGTGCGGGTGAGCGCGCGGAGGGCGAGGCAAGGGCCGAAGCGCATCATCAGCTTGCGTGCGGCCTTGCGGTCCTGTTCGGCGCCGGCCCACAATTCCAGCGCCGGGGCCACGGCCGGGCCGGTGAGCGCGAACAGGTTGGCGCCGGTGAACCCGCCGTCGCGGAAGCGCAGCCAGGTGCGCTTGTTCTCGGGATAGGCGGCCAGCAGCACGCGGGCGGGCACCATCGCCACGGCCACGTCGGTATCGCCCACGCCATCGATGAAGGCATCGACATCGGCGGGCAGCAGCAGCGGATGATCGGCGGTGGCGATCAGCACGGGCCACGGCGCCTCCGGCCGGCCGGCGACCGCCTCGATGCTGCGCGATATGCCCATGCCGCTGACGTGGAGCCGCACCTTGGGGTGATCGGCGATCCAGCCGAGATCGCCCGCGACGACGGCCTCGGGCTCCTGCGAGAGGATGAGGATGCGGCCGATGCGATCGACGGCGGCCAGCGTGCGCACCATGCGGGCGATCATCGCCTCGCCCGCGATCGGGATGCGGGCCTTGAAGCGTTCGCCATAAGCCTCGGCGAAGGGATCGCCGCCCGGCCGCGACCCGGCGAGCAGGATCGCCGTCCATTGGCCCGTTTCGTTCACCGCGCTCCGCCCTTCCTGTCCGCCGGCCAGCCTGCCGGGAAGCCCGAGCCTATAGCCGCCGCCCCGGAAAAGTCACGATTGCGGGCGATAGGCGCGGGCCATATTCTGTCCCCACCATCAGCGCGAGCGCATCATGACCATCCGCAAGGCCGTTATCCTGAGCGCGGGCAAGGGATCCCGCCTGCTGCCCCTCACCGAGAACCGGCCGAAATGCCTGCTCGACTGTTCGGGCAAGACGCTGCTGGAATGGCAGCTCGACGCGCTGTTCTCCGCCGGCGTGGAGGAGGCGGTGATCGTCACCGGTTTCCGTTCCGACCTTGTCGACGCGCTGGTCGCCGCCCGGCCGGACCGGCGCGCGCGCACGCTCTACAACCCCTTCTACCATGTCGCCGACAATACCGGATCGGTGTGGATGGCGCGCGAGGAGATGAAGGAGGATTTCCTGATCCTCAACGGCGATACGCTGATCGGCCCCGATATTGTCCGCAGGGTGATCGACAATGCGACCGCGCCGATCACCGTGACGGTGGATGAGAAGCCGGCCTATGACGATGACGACATGAAGGTGCTGCGCGACGGCGACCGGCTGCTGCGCATCGGCAAGACCATCACCGAATGCAATGCGGAGTCGATCGGCTTCCTCGCCTTCCGGGGGCAGGGGCCGGCAGTGTTCGTCGATGCGGTCGATACGCTGATGCACGGGCCGGAAGGCGTATCGAGCTGGTATCTGAAGCTGATCGACCAGCTCGCCCCGCTCGGCATCGTCAGCACGACATCGATCCACGGCATGGAATGGCAGGAGGTGGATTTCCTCCCCGATCTCGACGCCGCGCAGAAGCTCACCGCGCGCTGGCGCGAAGCGGGGCGATAGGCCCGATCAGCCGCGCGCCTTCGGAACCAGCTCCACCACGTCGAGCAGCGATTCCCAGCGCGGATAGGGCAGGACGAGGCGCCAGCGCTGGTCGCCGATCCGTTCGAAGGCGCCGATCATGTCGCGTTCCGGATCGCGGCCATATTCCAGCGCGCGCCGTTCGTCCCCCAGCATCATCGTGCCGAGGAAGATCATGCGGCTACCATCCTGGGGAAAGAGCAGCCCCACCGGCTTCTGCCCGCCTTCCAGCTTGGTGAGGCTGAGGATGCCGCCTTCCTGCGCGACGCGGCAGGTGAAGGGCGGCAGGGTCGTGACCACGGGCCCGGCAGGGCGGCGGGAACCGAGCTTGAAGACGCGGCAGGCATAATCGCCGGCCGGCGGCGTAGCGCCGGGCTGGGCCGCATCGGGCTGCATCAGCGCGCCCAATGGGGCGATCTGCTGCGATTGGCCGGCGGCGGCGACCTGGTCCAGCGCCTTGATCCAGGCCGTCCGCCATCCGCGCAGGCGTTCGCGATCGGCGCTGGTGGCGATGACGCGCCAGTTGGTCGGCGGCGGGGAATCATCGGCATGGGCATCGATCGCCGCGCCCGCAACGCAGCCGGCGAGAAGGATGAGCGACAATATCCGGGGGGATGATTGGAGGCTCTTCAGCAAATCATGTTCCTTCGGCCCTTCATCGCCGGGCTGGACGTGCCGAGGGGATCGCGGCAACCGGAAGCCGTAAAGACGACGGGAGATACAGGATGATGACAGACCTCGAGACCCGGATCGACCGCCTCGAATCGACCGAGGCGATCCGTCAGCTCGTTTCGCGTTATTCCCTGTCGCTCGACATGCGCGATCTCGACGCGCACGTGAACCTGTTTGCGCCGGACATCCGCGTGAGCCGCGACAAGGTGGGTCGCAGCCACCTGAAGCGGTGGCTGGACGATACGCTTCGCCTGCAGTTCACGGGCACGTCCCATCATGTCGGCAACCATGTGATCGAGTTCGACGATGCCGATCATGCACATGGCGTCGTCTATTCCAAGAACGAGCATGAGACCGGCCCCGAATGGGTGATCATGCAGATGCTCTACTGGGACAATTATGAACGGATCGACGGGCGCTGGTATTTCCGGCGACGGCTGCCCTGCTACTGGTATGCGACCGACCTGAACAAGCCGCCGATCGGCGACATGAAGATGCGCTGGCCGGGGCGGGAGCCCTATGAGGGGACGTTCCACGCGCTCTGGCCGTCCTGGAAGGACTTCTGGGCCAATCCGCCGCAGTCGGACGAGCCGGAGGTGGCGGAGCCGGCGCCCCTGGGCGAGTTCCTGAAGCGGATGCGGCGGGATGCGGCCGATCCGCGCATCCGGGTGCGGTGAGCGGGAAGGGGCGGAACGGGCTTGAGGCCGCCCGCCAAGCTGTGTATTGCTTGCATAACACAGTGGAGGATCGACCGATGCGCCTTGCCCTTATCGCCCTGCCCGCGGCCTTGCTCGCGGCGTGCAACGCCGGTGGACCGGCCGCGGCCGACAATGGCGGCGGCGGGCGCGACGTGCGGCAATTCTCCGCCGCCGGCTTCGATCGGGTGGCGTTGCGCGGGCCTGACGACGTGACGGTGCGGGTGGGGCCTGCCGTGTCGGTGCGCGCCGAGGGCGACCGCGCGGTGCTCGACCGGCTGGAGGTGAGCGTGGTCGACGGCGAGCTGCGCCTCGCCCGCCGCAAGGAAGGCTGGAATTCCAACACGCGCGGCAGCGCCCGCTTCATCGTGACCCTGCCGGCGCTGCGCGGCGCGACCGTCGCCGGATCGGGCAACATGTCCGTGGATCACGCCAAGGCCAGGGAATTCGCGGCGTCGATCGCGGGATCGGGCAATCTGGGCGTGGGCGCCGTGGAAGGCGAGACGGTGGACCTTTCGGTCAACGGATCGGGCAATCTGACGGTGGCCGGCAGCACGCGGACGGTGAGCGGATCGATCAACGGATCGGGATCGATCCGGGGCCAGGGGCTGAAGGCGGACACCGCCTCCATCTCGATCGCGGGATCGGGCGACGCCGACCTGACGGCGCGATCCACCGCCGCCATATCCGTGATCGGATCGGGCAATGCGACCGTCACGGGCGGCGCCAAGTGCACCATCCGCCGCGTGGGATCGGGCGGGGCCAATTGCAGCTGAACTGAAGGCGGGCGCGCGTCGTCGGCGCGCGCCTTCAGGCCGTGGGTTCCAGCCCCGCGGGGGTGAGCAGGCCGCGACGGGTGGCGGCGTTGAAGATCAGGTTCACCACCGGGTTCGACCAGCCGCAATTGGTGGCGAAATCGCGGGCGAGGGAGTCGTGGTGGAGCTGGTGGGCGGCGGGCGTCATCAGCAGGCCCAGCCGCCGCATCGCCCGCACCACCGGCGGATTATGATCCCGGTGCAGCGTGCCGTGGAAATATTGGGCGAAGGTGCCGCCCAGGATGAAGGTGATCGCGCCCGCCACCGCCCAGCCGGGCACGGGCAGCGCCAGCCACAGGATGTTGAGCAGGATCGAGGCGGGCAGCGCGCCCGCGATCACCGTCGATCCGATCTGCCGCCACATCGTCCGCCGGCCGAGCGCGTTGGGGCGGGGATGGTGGTTCTTGAAATCATAGACCAGCCGCTCGAGCGGGGAGAGCTGGGCCATCGTCTGCCGGAACAGCGCCTGATAATGATCGGACTCGCGCGATCCTTCGTAGAAATAGAGCCGGTCCAGCCCCATGCCGGGGCGGCAGGGCCGGTAATCCATATACATATGGACCAGGCCGGACATCAGATCGGCGGCATACCAGCCCGCGATCATCGCCGGCGGGATCAGCCAGCTCCAGCGATCGACCGCGCCCGCGAGGTTGAGGGCGAGCGAGCCCGCGAACAGCAGAACGATCGCGAATATCGTGAATTTCCGGCCCGTCACCGATCCAGAACCTGCGCCTGACTTCCCACGGCATAGCCATGCGCCGGCAGCGATTTCATGTCAAAGCCGGGGCGACGAGGCGCCTTCAAGCCACGGCTGCGCCAGCCGTTCCGACGCCGTCATGAAGCGATCGATATGGTCCGGCGTCAGCGCGGCCGTGGGCAGGATCGCGCGGGCCTTGCGATCGAACATCGCGCCGTTGAACCGTTCGAGATCGGGTGAAAGGAGGAGCGGGGCGATCCGGCGCGCATAGCTGTCGGCATCCGGCGCCAGCAGGCCGATCAGGGTTTCGACGATGCGATGGCGCAGGCTGTTCTCGCCCAGCGGGTTGCCGCGGATATCGGTGCGGATCAGCCCCGGATTGAGCCCGAAGCTGCCGATGCCGGGAAAGCGGCGGGCCAGATCGATCACCAGCATCTCGTTGCCGGCGATGGTGTTCTTGTGGGCGCCGAGGGCCGTGTATCGCCGTTCGGCATTGAGATCGCCGGGATCGCCGGCCGCACCCGTGCCGGGATAGCCCATGACGAATATCCGGGGGCGGAACGCGGTATCCCGCCGGTCGCGGCCGAGGCGGGGTGCCAGCGAACGCAGCATGACGAAGCGGTTGAGATAGCTGACCGCCAGGTCGCGCTCTATGCCGTCCGCCGTCATCTGCCGGTGCGGCGCGGCGAAGATGCCGGTGGTGAAGATCAGGATATCGGCATTTTCGGCCGGCAGCTCCTCCGCCACGCGCCGGGCCTCGCCCATCAGGCCGAGATCGGCGGGGACGAAGACGATGTCCGGCCGGTCGGCATCGCGGAACCTCCGCCCGACGACCGTGACATCGGCGCCGTGGGAGGCGAGCAGGCGGCTGATCGCGCGGCCGATGCCGCCCGTGCCGCCCACCACGATCACCCGCTTGCCCGCGATGGCTGCCACGCCGGCCGGGTGCCAGACGATTTTTCTGTCGCGTCGCATCGCGGGCCTCCTGCCGTCAGGCCGCGATCAGGGCCGCCTGATCCAGCGCGGCGGCCATGGCGGCGGTGCGCGTCGCTTCGCTGATGGCAAGGCCTTCGGCGACGATGACTTCCAGCGCGGTGACGCCGATGAAACCGAACACGCTGCGCAGATAGGTTTCGGCATGCTCGGCGGCGGCGGCCGGGGAGCCGGGGCCGTAGAGGCCGCCGCGCGACAGGGCGACGATCACCCGCTTGCCGCCGGCCAGCCCCTCCGGCCCGTTGGCGCCGTAGCGGAAGGTCTGCCCCGCCACGAGGATGCGATCGATCCACGCCTTGAGCTGGCTGGGGATGGTGAAATTATACATGCCCGCGCCGATCACGACGATGTCGGCATCGAGGAATGCCTTGAGATCATCCCCGTCGGCCACCCCCGCGAGATCGGCGAGGTCGAGATGGGCCGGCGGCGCGGCGGCGAGATCGCGATAATCGACGGCGAGGCCCGGATTTTCGGCGCGCAGGCGATCGACGATCGCGGCGGTGAGCGCGCGGCTGGCGGAGCGTTCGCCCTGGATGCTGGAATCGAGGTGGAGCAGGTTCACGATAATCTCCGGTATGGATTTGTGACCTGATCCAGTTATGGAACCCCCTGTGCGCTGCCAAGAACGCAAATCTTTGGGACCTGGTCACATGAATAGGACTGCATCCGCCATCGGGCATCCGGCCAGCGAGCCGCCGCCGGACATCGAGCATCGCGATTGCCGGATGATCAGCGAGATACTGGGCCGGATCGGCGACAAATGGACGGTGCTGGTGGTGATGACGCTGCGCGAGCGGCCCCGCCGCTTCAACGAGCTGAAGCGCGCGGTGGACGGCATTTCGCAGCAGATGCTGGCGCGCACGCTGAAGGCGCTGGAACGCGACGGCATGGTATCGCGCCGCGTGCAGGACAGCGTGCCGCCGCAGGTGGAATATTCGCTGACCGAGCTTGGGACATCCCTGGCCGAGCCGGTGAAGCAGCTTGGCCAGTGGGCCTGGGCGCATCTGGAGCTGATCCGGGGCCATCGCGCCCATTATGACCGTAAGACGGGTTAGGCCGCATTTGGGGGGGAGGATATTCCGCCGGCCTTATTCATCATTCCCGCGAAAGCGGGAGCCATAGGTTAGCGTAGCTGATCCACGGATGCGGTTGGCTCGATTGAGTCGATAGCTCCCGACACAATGGATTCCCGCCTGCGCGGGAATGATGGAGGGGGCGACGCAACGGAAAGGCACATGCCGGCCGGGGCGACGGCCAAGACCCTTTCAGGGGCGGAACAATATCGCGTGGGATGCCGTTCTGCGAAGGCGGGACGTGCCCGTCCGGCGATGTTGGGAGAAGGACCATGAAGGTTCGTATCGGCACCGCGATTGCCCTTTCGCTCATCCTGCTGGCCGGCGGCTGCGCGCCGCAGGCGTGGCCGGCCGGGGCTTCGCCGCCCGATGCGCATGATGCGCGCAATTCGCTGGACTGGGCCGGCGCCTATCGCGGCGTGCTGCCCTGCGCCGATTGCGAGGGGATCGAGACCGTGGTGACGCTGGGCCAGGACGGGCGCTTCCGCGAGGAGGTGAAATATCTGGGCAAGGGAGACGGCAAGGTCCTGACCCGGGAGGGCGCGTTCCAGTGGAACGACGCCGGCAATGTCGTGACGCTGGAAGGCGACGGGCCGGCGCGTTATTTCGTGGGGGAGAACCGGATCACGCGGCTGGCGAGAGACGGTTCCAGGATCACCGGCGGCCTTGCCGATCGCTATGGGCTGGAGAAGATGGCCGGGCACCTGACCGAGACCTACTGGAAACTGGTGGAGCTGAACGGCCGGCCCGTGCCCCGGCTGGAGCGCGAACCCTATCTGATCCTGAAGGCCGAGGGCGGCCGCGTGAACGGCTTTGGCGGGTGCAACAGCTTCAGCGGCTCCTATACGCTGGACGAGGCGGCATCGCGGATCAGCTTCGGGCAGGTCGCCTCCACGATGATGGCCTGCGTGTCGGGCATGGACGTGGAGCAGGCGTTCCACCGAGTGCTCGGGCAGGCCGACAATTATTCGCTGAACGGCGATCATCTTACCCTGAATCGCGCGCGGATGGCGCCGCTGGCGCGGTTCGAGGCGGTCTATCTCCGCTGATCCGGCCGGCAGCGGTGCTTGACGGCGGCCGCCGCCCACGGGCTAACTCCCGCCCCGCCGGATGACGATGGCATCAAGTGGGGGGGAATATGAACGTTGCGACCAAGCCCGTGGCCCTGGTGACGGGCGCGTCTTCCGGCATGGGGCTGGATTTCGCGCTCAGGCTGATCGCGGAAGGCTATACCGTCTATGGCGCGGCCCGTCGGGTCGACCGCATGGGGGGGATCGCGGCGGCAGGCGGGATCGCCATCGCCATGGATGTGACCGACGATGCGACGATGGTGGCGGGCGTCGACCGGATCATTGCCGATCAGGGGCGGATCGACGTGCTCATCAACAATGCCGGCTATGGCCAATATGGCGCGCTGGAGGATGTGCCGATCGCCGAGGCGCGCCGCCAGATGGAAACCAACGTCATCGGGCTGGCGCGGCTGACCCAGCTTTGCCTGCCGCACATGCGGGCACGGCGTTTCGGCAAGATATTCAACATATCCTCGATCGGCGGCCGCTTCGCCCTGCCGCTGGGGGGCTGGTATCACGCCTCCAAGTTCGCGCTGGAAGCCTATTCGGATGCGCTGCGCAACGAGGTGCGCGGCTTCGGCATCGACGTGATCGTGATCGAGCCGGGCGGCATCGAAAGCGAATGGAGCGGCATCGCCACGGCGGAGGCTGAGCGTTATTCGGCGGACGGCGCCTATGCCGCGATGACGAGGCGCTTCGGCGAGCTGCAGGCCCGCATCCGCAAGCAGCCCCCGCCCAGCGTGATCAGCGACCTGATCGTCCGCGCGCTGAAGGCCCGGCGGCCCAGGGCCCGCTATCATGGCGGGCTTTATGCCGGGACGTTCCTGTTCCTGCGCCGCGTGCTGCCGGACCGGCTGTTCGACCGGATGATCATGGCGGCGCTGAAATAGGGTCAATGCGCGGCGCTGGTATCCACATCCTTGCGAGGGCGGGGGCTGAGCCAGATGATCGCGGCGGCGAAGGCGAACATGGCGCTGGCGACCAGGAAGACCTGGGTGGTCGCCAGCGCCTGCGCCTGCTGTTCCACCGACCGTTCGATCAACACGCGGACCTGATCCAGCGAGAAACCCTGGGCGGATAGCGCGTCCGACACCGACTGGGTGTTGAGGCTGGACACGATTTCGCTGCGGGCGACGCGCGTCTTGTCGTCCCAGGCGGTGGCGACGATCGAGGTGCCCACCGCGCCGGACATGGTGCGCAGGAAGCTCAGCAAGCCGGCGGCGGATGCCGTCTCCTCCGGCCTGACCGCGCCGAGCGCCAGGGTCGTCACCGCCACGAAGAAGAAGGGCATGCCGAAGCCCTGCACCATCTGCGGGATGGCGAGCGTCCAGAAATCCGCCTCGGTGGACCAGCCGGCGCGCAGCAGCGACGTCATCCCCAGCCACGCCACGCCGAAGCAGACCAGCGCGCGCGGATCGATCTTGCTGATGAGCTTCGCCACGATCGGCGACATGACGACGGCGGCGACGCCCATGAACGCCATCACATAGCCCGCCTTGGTGGCCGTGTAGCCAAGGCCCACCTGCAGCCATTGCGGGATCACCACGATCGTCGAGAAGAAGGTACCGAAGGCGAAGGCGGTGGTGACGACTGCGGCCGAGAAGCCCCGGTGCCGGAACACGCGGAGATCGACGACGGGGTTCGCCTCCGTCAATTCCCAGATCAGGAAGGCGACGAAGCCGACGGCGGCAATGATCGCGAGCGCGACGATGAAGCTGTCGGAGAACCAGTCATGCTCGCGGCCGAGATCGAGCATGATCTGCAGCGCGCCGATCCACAGGACGAGGAGGGCGAGCCCGATCATGTCGATCGGCACGCGCCGGATCGGCGTTTCGACGACGCGGACCACCAGCATCGCGCCCGCCGCGCAGCCCAGCGCCACCGGGATGTTGATGAAGAAGATCCAGTGCCAGGACCAGTTGTCGCTGATCGTGCCGCCCAGGATCGGCCCGAGGATCGGGGCGACCACCGTCGTCATCGCCCAGATGCCCATGGCCTGGGCGTGCTGTTCCTTGGGGAAGATGCGCAGCAGCAGCGTCTGCGACAGCGGCATCAGCGGGCCGCCGCACAGCCCTTGGCCGACGCGGCAGGCGACCAGCATGGTGAGCGTGGTCGAAACCCCGCAGAGGAAGGAAAAGAGGCCGAAGCCGACCATGCCGAAGGCGAAGGTGCGCACCGCGCCGAAGCGCTGGGCGAGCCACCCCGTCAGCGGCACGCACACCGCCTCCGCCACCGCATAGGAGGTGATGACCCAGGTGCCCTGGCTCGCCGATATGCCGAGGCCGCCGGCGATGTGCGGCACCGAGACGTTGGCGATGGTGGTATCGAGCACCACCATGAAGTTGGTGACCGCCAGCGTGATGCAGGCGATGACGAGGCGGATGCCGTGGAGCGGCTCGGCGCTCTGGCCGGCGGCGGGGGCTGCGGAGGCCATGGCGGACGGCCCCCTCAGCGGTTCGAGATATCGACGTCGACTTCCATCGAAAGCCCGACGCGCAGCGGATGCTCGCGAAGCTCCTTGGGATCGAGCTGGATACGCACCGGCAGGCGCTGCACCACCTTGATCCAGTTGCCGGTGGCGTTCTGGGCCGGGATCAGCGCGAAGGACGATCCGGTGCCGCCGGCCAGGCCCACGACCTTGCCGTGATAGACGACGCCGTCGCCGTAGAGGTCGGACGTCAGCTCCGCCGTCTGGCCAATGCGGACATGTTTGAGCTGGCCTTCCTTGAAATTGGCGTCGACATAGGCCTGATCGACGGGGACGATCATCATCACCACCGTGCCGGCGGCGACCCGCTGGCCGAGCTGGACCTGACGGCGGGTGACGATGCCGTCGATCGGCGCGCGGATCACCGTGCGGGAAAGGTCGAGGCGGGCCTTGTCCAGCTTCGCCTGCGCGGCGCGAACATCGGGATTTGTGCTGACGGTGGTGCCGGCGATGATCGCATCGTTGGCGGCGAGATCGCCGGCGGCGGCGATGCGCGTGGAATTGGCCTGGGCGACGCCGGCCTGCGCGGTTTCCAGATTGGCGCGGGCGGCGGCGAGCGCGTTGGTGGCGCTCGTCAGCTCATCGCCCGAAACGGCGCCGCTGGGGGCGAGCTTCGCCCGGCGATCGAAATCGACCTGCGCCTTGGCGAAGGCGGCGCGGGCGGAGACCAGCTCGGCCTGCGCGCGCTCGATCTCCGCCTGGCGGGCGCGGACCTGCGCGGCGAGTGCCTCGCTGCTGGCCGACGTCCGGCCGAACTGGCGCTGGGCGCGGGCAAGCTCGGCCTCGGCCTCGGCGACGGCGATGCGGGCGTCGCTGTCGTCGAGCCGGACGAGCACGTCGCCGCGCTTCACCGCCTGGGTATCGGACACCGCGACCTCGATCACCTGCGCCGCGATCAGCGGGGTGATCTGCGCGGTCTCGGCGTTCACATAGGCATTGTCGGTGGTGGCATGGCGGCTGCCGATCAGCAGATACCAGGCGCCGTAGCCGACGCCCGCCAGGATGACGACCGCGGCGAGGCCGGTGAGCAGGCGCTTGCGCAGGCCCGGCCGCCCGCCGCTGGGGGCGGCGCCGGTTGCGCGGGGGGCCTGCAGGTCCTGGGGATCGGCCTCAGCCATCGTCATTTTCCTTGGCAATAATATCGTTTGTCGCAAAGCCGCCGCCGAGCGCGCGCACCAGCGCGACATCGAGCGTGAAGGCGCGCGCTTCCAGATCGGCGACGATCCGCCGGTTCAGGAGCACGGCGTCTTCGGCGGAAAGAACGTCGAGGAAGGTGGAAAGACCCCCTTCATAGCGCTGGCGCGCGACCGCATAGGCCTGTTCCGAGCTGGCCAGCGCGCGGCGCGTTTCATCGAGGCGCACGGCCAGCGACCGCTGGCTGGTGACGGCATCGGCGACCTGATGATAGGCCTCCACCACGCTGCCGTCATAGCTGGCGACGGCCTGGTCGTAATCGGCGCGCGCGCCCTTGTAGCGGCCGGCAAGCTCGCCGCCGTGGAAGATCGGCAGGCTGATCGCGGGGCCGACGCTGCCGATGGAGGAGCCGCTCTTCACCAGATTGTCGATGCCGAGCGATTGCAGCCCGATCATCGCCGAGAGATTGACCGCCGGGTAGAAATCCGCCCGCGCCACCTTGATGCGCGCGGCGGCCGCCTCAACCCGCGCGCGGGCGGCGGCGACATCGGGCCGGCGGCCGATGAGATCGGTGGTGACGCCCGGGGGCAGCCCGCGTCCACCCAGAGCCGGCGTGGCGGGCCGCTCGATCGCGAGGCCGCGATCGGGGCCGGCGCCGATCAGCGCCGCCAGACGGTTGCGGGTCAGCGCGATCGCTTCGTCCGTCGCGGCGACATCGGCGCGGGCGGCGGGCACGGCGGCCTCCGCCTGCTTGAGTTCCGCCTGCGTGTCGAGCCCGGTGGCGACGCGGTTGGCGACCAGCGCCAGCGTTTCGCTGCGCACCCGGAGCGCGGATTGCTGCACGTCCCGTTCGGCGAACAGCCGGGCGAGATCGGCATAAGCGGCAGCGATGTTGGTGGAGAGGACAAGACGCGCCTCCTCCAGCTCGATCCGCGCGGCGGCGGCATCCGATGTCGCGGCCCGGAGCGCGGCGCGATTGCGGCCCCACAGATCGAGATCGAGGCCGAGATCGAGCGCGGCGCGGCCATTATCCTGCCAGCCGCGCGGCACGAAGGCGGGCGGGATGCCGTTATTGTAGCTCTGCTTCGCCCAGCCGCCGCTTGCGCTGGCATCGAGCGAGGGGAGGAGAGCGGCGCCGGCCTGCTGGGCGAGCGCATCGGCCTTGCGCAGGCGGGCGGCGGCGGCGGCGAGGTCGGGCGCACCCTTCAGCCCTTCGCCGATCAGCGCGGAAAGCTGGGCATCGCCATAGGCCTGCCACCATCCGGCCTGGGGCCAGGCGGTCTCACCGGCGGCGAAGCTCTGCGTCGCCGCGATCGAGCCGGCCGCCAGCGGACGCGGCGCGGCGCCGAGATCGGGAACCGGCGCGCAGGCAGCCAGCAGCGCCGTTCCGCCAAGCAAGGGCACGGCGCAGGCTGGAAGAAGACGAATCAAGGACATGGATAAAGAACCGTACTGGCTGGTACGGCGCCTTTCCGCCTCTCCATCGCCCTTGTCAATCAAAAACCGTACTCTATAGTACGATTTCACTATGACGGCGGTGACACTCAAAGACCGGCGCGACGCGCGCAGGCAGGACAGGCGGGAGACGATCCTGGCCGTGGCGGCCCGATCCTTCCTGGAAAAGGGCTATGCCGCGACGTCGATGTCGGCCATCGCCGCGACGCTCGGGGGGTCCAAGGGAACCTTGTGGAGCTATTTCCCGTCGAAGGAGGCGCTGTTCGAGGCGGTGCTCGATCACCAGACGGTGGCCTATCGCCGCGATCTTGAGCATGCGCTCGACCTGGCTGGCGACCTGCGGGAAACGCTCACCCGTTTCTGCCGCAATTTCCTGGAGAAGGTGACGTCGCCCGACGCGCTGGCGCTGCACCGGCTGGTGCAGGCCGAGCATCAGCGCTTTCCCGAGGTAGGGCGCATCTTCTACGAACGCGCCCCGCGCGCGACGCAGCGGTTGCTTTCGGCCTATCTGGAACGCTGCATCGCGAACGGCTGGCTGCGGCCGGGCGACTCGCTGCGCATGGCCCGCCGGCTCGTCGGCCTGTGCATATCCGACTGCCACCAGCGCCTGATGTGGGGCGTGGGGCCGGCATCGCTGCCCGAGGCGATCGAAGAGGACGTGGCCGACGCGGTGGAGATATTCATCCGCGCCTATGCGGCCTGAAGGCCCGCCCGCCGGGACATCAATCCCCGGCGGACCGCCGCCAGTTGGGATCGGGCCCGCGCAGCATCGCCGCCAGTGATCCACGCGGGCGCGCGGGGCGGGGAAGCGCCGCGCCGGCCCCCAGGTTGAGCTTGCCGGCATAGATCACCGTCGCGATCGTCATCTCCGTGATGAAGGAGTTGCGCCCGCCGAAGAAGGTGAACAGCAGCATCTGCAGCACCGCCAGGGCCATCGCGAAATAATAGCCCATCGCCTCGTGCATCTGCGGCGTGCGCACGCGGGTGGCGAAGCGGACGGCGATCACGGGAATCGCCGCCAGCGCGCCGATGAACATGACCAGGCCGATCACGCCGGAAACGAGCGCGACATAGATGTAGCTGTTGACGAAATCGATGATCCGCTCGCCCTGGCGCATATCCTCCATATGGCTGGTGAATTCGTCCTGGTTGGTGCCGATGAGCGGATGCTTGGCGATCTCCTCCAGCCCGCGATGGAACAGGCGGACGCGATAGGCGGCGGTGTCCTCGGTATCGCTGCCCGTTTTCGTGGTCTGGGGGGATTCGTTCAGGAACAGCGTGGTCGGCACCGCGATCAGCATGACGGCGAAGACGAGGAGCGCCTTGGCCGTGGCGGGCTTGGCGAAGCGCCTGAACGCTTCCGACGCGATGATCGCGACCGCGAGGCCGAGATGGGCGTTGCGCGACTGGCAGGCGGTGACGCCCACGAAGATCGCCCCGAAAACCGCCAGCCGCGACAGATTGTTCTGGAAGAAGCTGCGGAACTGCCAGGCCACCATCGCGAAGAAGGACAGGCCGAACGCCATCGCCGTCGCCTCGAGGAACGGCCCCGCGGCGCGGAGGAAGCCGTGCCGCCACTTCACCCGGAACCACTGGGCATCCAGGCCGTAGCGGCTCAGCGTCTCGCGGAAGACCACCCAGCCGGTGACCGATTCGAGCGCGACCAGCGCCGACAGCACCATGCCGGCCGAAAGCAGGTAGACGATGAAGGTGCGGAAATCGGATTCGGTGCGCAGCGACCGCGTCACCACATAATAAGGCAGATAGAGATCGAGCAGCTGCTGGGTGGTGACGCGCAGCACGTTGGTGAAGCTGGTGTCGCGCGCCTGCCCGACCACGAAATAGGCGACCAGCAGCAGCGCCACGATATCGGACAGGCGCGCCGGCTTCGCCCGCTTTCCCTGCACGAACAGCATCATGAGCGCGCCGAGGCCGATCGTGTGCGACGGCCCCCAGGGAAACAGCCAGACACCCGCCACCGTGAGATGGGTGTGCATTTCGGGCACGAGCAGCATGGAGATCAGCATCATGCCGCCCAGATGCTCCGGCCGGCGGCACAGCACGGGGACGATGAAGAAGAGGGCGACGGAGGTGAGGATCAGGTTGGGCGACAGGACGAGGATCGACAGCACCGCCGCGCAGACGATCGCCACCTGGGGGATCACCGCCTGCAATTCCTTGCCCTTGAGGCAGACGTGGAGGAAGGCCAGCGCGCCGAGGCTGGCGAACAGCATGTAGGCGAGCTTGATCAGATCGTGGAGCATTAAGCCCGTCTCCCCATGCGGCCCCAAGGAACCCGTCCGCGCCCGTTGATATCGTAACGGCCGGCGGCGTCCAGCCTTCGATGGCGCAAGGCCGGCGGAGCGTGCCGCCATCGTGCGCGGCCGAAAGCGGGGGCTGGACGAAGCGTCGTGCCGTTTCTGCGAACTGCTTTGCACCCGGAACGATCCAGCGATAGGGTGCGGCCATCCCGGCCGGCCCCCGGCCGCCCAATATTGGAAAGCCGCTTATGCCGCGTTTCTTCTCCGGCTCGATCGCCGCGCTCCTCCTCGCAACCACGGCCCCCGCCTTCGCCGCCAAGCCGGCGCCGGTGAGCGCGCTCGTAAAGGCGGTGGACATCCCCTATCAGCAATTCACCCTGGCCAACGGCCTGCGCGTGATCGTGCACGAGGATCGCAAGGCGCCGATCGTGGCCGTATCCGTCTGGTATCACATCGGATCGAAGGACGAGCCCAAGGGCAAGACCGGCTTCGCCCACCTGTTCGAGCATCTGATGTTCAACGGGTCCGAAAACGCCAACATGGATTTCTTCAAGCCGCTGGAGCAGGTGGGCGCCACCGACCTCAACGGCACCACCTGGTTCGACCGGACCAACTATTTCGAGACGGTGCCGACGGGCGCGCTGGAAACGGCGCTGTTCCTGGAATCGGACCGGATGGGCCACCTGCTCGGCGCGATCGACCAGGCGAAGCTCGATAACCAGCGCGGCGTGGTGCAGAACGAGAAGCGGCAGGGCGACAATGAGCCCTACGGCCTGGTCGAATATGCCCAGCTCGCCGCCCTGTTCCCCGACGGGCACCCCTATCGCCATTCCACCATCGGATCGATGGCGGACCTCGACGCGGCGAGCCTGGAGGACGTGAAGAACTGGTTCCGCGCCCATTACGGCCCCAACAATGCCGTGCTGGTGCTGGCCGGCGACATCGACGCGAAGACCGCCAGGCCCCTCGTCGAGAAATGGTTCGGCGATATTCCGCGCGGGCCGGACACGGTGCGCGCGGAGGTGACGGTGCCGACCTTGCCCGCGCCCGTGGACCAGGTGATGAAGGATCGCGTCGCCACCACGCGGATCATGCGGAGCTGGGCGGTGCCGGGCCTCAACGATCCGGAGACGACGCAGCTCCAGATCGCGATGTCGATCCTGGGCGGGCTCGCTTCCTCGCGGCTCGACAATGCGCTGGTGCGGCAGGACAAGACGGCGGTGAGCGTTTCGGCCTCGGTCCAGCCGTTCGAGAAGATATCGATCGTCGAGATTGCGGCCAATGTGAAGCCGGGCGCCGATGCCGCGCAGGTGGCGGCGAAGCTCGATTCGCTGATCGCCGATTTTCTGAAGAACGGCCCAACCGCCGACGAGGTGACGCGCGCCGCCACCCGGGCGATCTCCTCGCAGATCGGCGGGCTGGAATCGGTGGGCGGCTTCAGCGGCAAGGCGGTGACGCTGGCCGAGGGCGAGGTCTATTCCAACGATCCCGCCAAATATAAGCAGGATCTGGCCGAAGCCGCCGCCGCGACGCCCGCGACGGTGGCGGCCGCCACCCGCAAATGGCTGGGCCGGCCGGCCTATCGCCTGACCGTGGAACCGGGCGAGCGCAGCGAGGCGGATATCGCCATCGCCGGCGGCATCCGTGCCGAGCCGCGTTACTATCGCGATCCCAAGCGCGAGGGCGGGGCGGCCGCGCCGGCCGCCTCGATCGCGGCGGTCGACCGCAGCAAGTTCCCCGAGGTGAAGCCGATCGGCGACCTCACCTTCCCGGCGATCGAGCGGACCACCCTATCCAACGGCATGCAGGTGACGCTGGCGCGCCGCACCACCGTGCCGACGGTGCGGGTGTCGATTTCCTTCGACGCGGGCAATGCCGCCGATCCCAAGCAGAAGCTGGGCACGCAGGCGCTGATGCTTTCCCTGCTGGACGAGGGCACCAAGACGCGCAACTCGATCCAGATCGCGGAGGAGCAGGAGCGGCTGGGCGCGGCGATCGCCACCAGCCAGTCGATGGATCGCACCGGCGTCTCGCTGTTCGCGCTCAAGGCCAATCTCGCGCCCTCGCTCGACCTGCTGGCCGATGTGGTGCGCAACCCCGCCTTCGAACCGGCCGAGATCGAGCGCCTGCGCGGGCAGCTCGTCACCTCGATCGCGGCGGAGAATACCCAGCCACGCGGCATCGCCCGCCGGGTGATCCCGGAACTGCTCTACGGCAAGATCCACCCTTATGGCGTGCCGATGTCCGGCAGCGGCACCGAAGCGGGAGTGAAAGCGGTGACGCGGGACGATCTGGTGGCTTTCCACCAGGCGTGGCTGCGCCCCGACAACGGCAAGATCTTCGTGACCGGCGATACCACGCTGGCGGAGATCAAGCCGCTGCTGGAGGCGCGCTTTGGCCAGTGGCAGGCACCGGCCACCCCCAAGGGCGCCAAGCTGTTCCGCATGGACCGCATGGCGCGGCCGGCGCGGATCGTGCTGATCGATCGGCCGCAAAGCCCGCAATCCTACATCATGGCGGGCCAGCTCCTGCCGTTCCGCGGCACGGACGATCCGCTGGCCTTCACCACGGCCAATGAGGTGATCGGCGGCAGCTTCCTCTCGCGGCTCAACATGGACCTGCGCGAGGACAAGGGCTGGGCCTATGGCGCCTTCACCTCCGCTCCGCTGGTCCGCGATACCATGCCCTTCTACGTGATCGCGCCGGTGCAGACCGACCGGACCGGCGATTCGATCGCGGCGGCGATCGGCGACATCAAGACCTTCCTCACCGCCAAGGGCGTGGACGAGGAGGAGCATGACCGCACGATCAGCAACCAGATCCGCTCGCTGCCGGGATCGTTCGAGACGAGCAGCGATCTTCTGGCCGGGCTGGTTTCGCTCGATACGCTGGGTCGGCCGGACGATTATTACACCAGGCTCGCCGATCGCTATCGCGCGATGACCGCCGCGGAGATGGACAAGGCCGCCCGCGAGGCCATCCGCCCCGACGACCTGATCTGGGTGGTGGTGGGCGATGCCGCTAAGGTCCGCCCGCAGCTCGAAAAGCTGAAGGCGCAGGGCATCAACCTGCCGGTGGAGGAAGCCAAGCCCGGCGCCTGATCGCTGCCCAATACGGAGGTTCTTGACGCAAGCGTCAGGCGCCTCCATCCCTGTGCCACCGAATGAACGGAGAGGAATGAACATGGCGAATGTCGACGGACAGTGGGATTGCGTGACCAAGACGCCGATGGGCGAGCAGAAGTCCGTCTTCACGGTGGTCAGCAACGGCGACACCTTCACCGGCAGCAATGCCGGGCCGATGGGATCGCTGGACGTGGTCGACGGCAAGGTCGACGGTGACACGCTGAGCTGGAAGATGGAGCTCAAGGTGCCGATGGCGATGACGATGGACGCCACCGCGACCGTCGACGGCGACACGCTGACCGGCACCATCAAGCTGGGCGCGTTCGGCGTCGCCCCGATGACGGGCACGCGCAAGGCCTGAACCGACGTAGCCCGGCCCTCGCGGCCGGGCGAACCTCCCTCCTGAGGGAGGGGAATGAGGGTGGGCAGGCGCGCGAAGCGTGCCTGCCGACCTCACCGCATCTGGCGGTTCCCCCTGGGAACCTCCGCAACGCCACCCGTGCCAGGGCGGAATGCCTACCTCCGATCGAACTTGTTCTCGCGGCGGCGGCCGAAGAGGAGGTTGCGTTCGAGGCGGAGGCGGAGCGCGGTGTAATAGGCGTTGAGGAATTCGCTGTCCCCGCCGGGGGCCTGCCAGCCGATCCGGGTGCGGATGGCTTCGGCGACCGTCTGGATCGTTGCCCAGTCATTGGCGCGGAGCACATCTTCGAGCGTCTGCAGCTCGTAGACGCCGTAGGCGTCGAGCTGCGCATCGGTGAAGCTGTAGGCGGGGCCGCGGCGCGGACGGGCGGCGATGCGGATCAGGTCGAGGTCCAGCTCCGTCTTCGGCGCGCGGACGACCCAGGTGCCGGCCAGCAGATCGCCCACGCGCAGGCGATCCCTGTTCATCAGCGGGAAGAATAGGAAGATGCCGCTCCACCCCAGGCCGAACAGCGCGGTGGCGGCGTCCGCCACGCCTTCATGGGCCTGGTAGAACCAGAAGCTCAGCGGCAGGAACAGCTCGATCTCCCGCATCAGGTTGCGCGCGATCACGGCGTCGCCGGTCAGCCGGCCGCCATTGCGGGCGACGACGCGCAGGCCGCTGCGGCGCTTGCCGGGCGTGGCGCCGCGCGGCCCCATCTCGAACAGGATGAAATAGCCGTTGCGGGCCACGAACAGGCCCAGCAGCCAGAGGATGATGGCGATCTGGCCGGTATTGCCGCCGAACCAGGTGCCGATCACGAGGAGCAGGATGGTGGCGAGCAAGAAGGTGGCGGTGATGATCGCCGCATCGATCGCGAAGGCGGCGGCGCGTTCGCCGGCCGATGCCAGCACGAGGCCGAGATCGACGCCTTCGGGGGTGATGAAGCGGCGGCGGAGCCGTTCGTCGGCATGTTCAGCCATCGGCGGGCCTCCGGCGCGGCCAGTAGAAATATGCAAGCCAGAGCAGCAGCGCCCCGCCGCCGATGGCATAGCGCGCGGCATTGGCGTCGATCCGCTGGCGGGCGATGCCTTCCAGCAGGCCCGCGACCATCAGCATCACCACCACGCCGGCCATGGCGGTGGCGGATATCCGGCCGGCTTCCCGCGCGGCGGCAAGGCGGGTGCTGGGGCCAGGAAAGGCGACCGCGCGGCCGATGCGCAGGCCGGCGGCCCCGGCAATGAGGATCGCGAATATCTCCGTCGTGCCGTGGATGGCCAGCCACCCGCCCAGGTCCACACCGAGCCCGCGGGGCGCGAACAGGGCGAAGAAGGCGCCCAGCGTGCAGCCATTGGCGACGATCAGCAGCGCTGACGGCAGGCCGAAGGCGAAGCCCAGCGCGAAGGCGAAGATCGCGACGCTGGCATTGTGCGTGAAGAGGAAGGTGGCGAAGATGCTGAGGCCGTCGCGATCGGCGGCCGGCCCGCCGGGTTCGGCATGGAGGGTGGCGCGCAGCGCGGCGGTGGAACTGGTGGGATCGCGCCCGCCCGCAAGCTCGCTGGGGATGATCGAGTAGAACCAGCTCGTATCGTGGATGACGAGCAGATAGGCGGCCACCACCCCGGCGACGGTGAGGAGAAGCGTGACGAGCGTTTCCCGCCAAAGCGCGCGGACCGAGGCCGGCCAATCGTGGAGGACGAAGGCGCGGAGCCGCTGCCCGGCGGGCGTGCGCACGCCATAGAGGAAGAAATAGGCCCTCGCGCTCAGGCTTTCGAGATATTCGACCAGCGCGCGATCGAGCGAGGTTTCCCGCGCGACCGAGAGCGAGGACAGCGCCTGGCGGTAGAGCACGGGAAGGGCCATCAGCTCCTCCTCGTCCAGCGCGCGGAGCGATCGCTTCTCGGCCAGCGTGAGCAACTCGTCGAGGCGGCGCCAGTCCGCCTCATGCGCCTCGCGGAAGCGGCGCGCGGTGGCGGCGGGATCGGCCGGCGCTGCGGCGGGAGAGCGGAGCGGATTCACAGCAGGTTCCGTCGCTTGAGATCGACATAATAGTCCACCAGCCGCAGGCCGACGCGGTCGTGGGGCGATTCCAGCACGTGGAAGCCGCTGTGGCGCAGGCGGGTGATGACGATGCGGCGTTCGCGCAGCAGCTCCGCCGCCATCACCGCGCGGGTGACGTCGTCGGGATCGTGCGGCTCGGCAGCGGCGATATCGACAAGTTCCCGATCCTCCAGCACCACGAACAGGACGAGATGGCGGTCGAGCAGGCCGGCGGCGGCGCGCAGCATCAGCTCCGCGCTGGTGGGATCGGAAAATTCGGTGAAGACGACGATCAGCGAGCGGCGGTTGAGGCGGCCGCCCAGCGTGGTGAGGGCGAGGGTGTAGTTGGTTTCCTCCCCCGAATAATCGATCTCCGCCGCCAGCCGCTGGATCAGCGCGAAGGCGCGAGCGCCGGCAACAGCGCCGCTGGTGATGCGCGGGCGCGAATCGAAGCCGAACAGGCTCACCCGATCGCCGAGCTTGAGCGCGACATAGGCGGAGAGGAGCGCCGCCGAGACGGCACGGTCGATGCGCGGCACGCCGTCCAGCGGCTCGCACATGTTGCGGCCGGCATCGAGGGCGAAGACGATATTGTTGTTGCGCTCCGTCCGATATTCCTTGGCGAGCAGCCTGGAATGGCGGGCGGACTGCTTCCAGTCGATCGCGCGGCGATCCATGCCGGGCTGGAAATCGGCGAGCGATTCGAACTCCGCGCCGTCGCCGCGATCCAGCTGGGCGACGAGGCCGTGCATGGTGCTGCGCAGGAAGAGATGCGCGCCGCGATCGCGCACGGCATGCACGTCTGGGGTGATGAGTATCCGCAGGTTGAGGGGGGCGCGGCGCTGCTTCCAGGAGAGGCCGAGCGGGCCTGTCCAGCGGAGCCACAGCGCCTCCAGCCGCGCCGCGCCGCGCCGGGCGGCGGCGAGGGGGAGGGAAGCCGCGCCGCTGCCGCCGGCGAGCGCGATCGTCCAGGCGGGGCCGCCGGGCGTTTCCAGAAGATCGGAATGTTCGAGGATGATTTCCGCCGATGCGGGCGCGGCGCCCGTAAAGGCCACGCGGACGAGCGCCTTGAGGCCCGCGCCGACGCCGGCGGTGCCGGGCGCCTCCACATCGATGCGCGGATCGCGCGGCCAGGCGCCGGACACCGCGTCGATGGCGGTGAGCGCGAAGACGAACAGCGTCCACCCGATGCCGGCATACCAGTAAGCCGGCCAGAGCACGCCCACGACCAGCACGGCGGGCGCGCCCGCCGCCGCCAGCAGCACCGCGCGGCGGGTGGGGTAGATCAACGCGGCGCCTCGATCCGCTCGATGATCTCGGCAACCACCGATTCGACCTGCCGGCCGTCTATCTCTGCGGCGGGCGAAAGGATCACACGGTGGCGCAGCACGGCGGGCGCCAGCGCCTTCACGTCATCGGGGATCACGAAATCGCGCCCGTCGAGCGCGGCGCGCGCGCGCGCGGCGGCGGCGAGCATCGCGCCCGCGCGCGGCGATGCGCCGCTTTCCAGATCGGCGACATCGCGGGTCGCGCGGATCAGGGCGACGATATAATCGATCACCTGGTCCACCAGCCGCACCTCCGCGACGGTGGCGACCGCCGCATCGATGGCCGCGGCATCGGCGCGGGGGGCGACGCCCCAATCCTCGGGCTTCGGCGCACCGAAGCGGACGCCGTGGCTGGCGATGATCCGCCGTTCCTCCGCCGCGTCGGGATAATCCACGGTCTGCTTGAACAGGAAGCGATCGAGCTGGGCTTCCGGCAGGGGATAGACGCCCTGCTGCTCGATCGGGTTCTGGGTGGCCACCACCATGAAGCGGGCGCCCAGCGGCAGGGTTTCCCCGTCGATGGTGACGGTGCGTTCCTGCATCGCCTCCAGCAGGGCGGCCTGCGTCTTGGGCGGGGTGCGGTTGATCTCGTCCGCCAGCAGCAGATCGGTGAAGATGGGGCCGCGCGTCAGGGTGAAGCTGCTCGTCTGGAAGTTGAACAGATTGGCGCCCAATATATCGCCGGGCATCAGATCGGGCGTGAACTGGATGCGGCCGAAATCGAGGCCGGTGGCCCGCGCGAAGCATTGGGCGAGGAAGGTCTTGGCCGTTCCCGGCGGCCCTTCCAGCAGGACATGGCCGGCGGAAAAGAGGGCGACCAGCATCAGCTCCACCGTTTCGGCCTGGCCGACGACGGCCTTGCCGATTTCGCCGCGTATATCGTCGGCGAGCGCCTTCACCTCTTCAACCTTCACGGATCACGTCCCTTCTCCAGCGATAGAGTGCGCGCGCCGCCTGCGCGAGTTCCGCCGGATCGGCGGCGACGCGGGCGGCAGCGGCGAGTTCGGAAAAGCGCGGCTCGGCCAGCCGATCGAGATAGGCGTCGAGCGCGGCCTCGTCCGCCTGGGCCGGCGCACCGGTCGCGGCGACCACAGCATCGCGGGTGAGCAGCGCGTAACGGCCGCCGACGCGGTGCTGGCGGTGGGCGAGCTTGAGCAGCGCGGCGCTGTTATCGACCAGCGCGCGCTTGCCGAAGGCGATCTCGCGCTCCTCCCGCGCGGGCGGGCCGAAGCGGAACAGCGCCTGGATGCCGGCCAGCAGCGCCGCGCCGAGCAGGCAGAGGGTAAGCGCCAGGAAGGGCGGCTCCAGCGCCAGCTTCATCAGGCTGGGCGACCGGCCGAAACCGTTGAGGGTAAGATCGAAATCCACCGTCTCGGCGCCGCTGGAATTGAGCCAGTCGATCATCGCGATCGCCGCCCGCGCGGTATCGGCGCTGGCCAGCCCCTGATTGTTGAGGAGATCGGGATCGGCGAGGATATAGAGCGGCCGTCCACCCACCTCGGCCAGCACGATCCGCCCTTCGCCATCGACGATCAGCGGACGGAGGTTGCGGCCCGATATGGTCTGGAGCTGGGCGGGCCCGCCGGTGGCGGCATCGGCCGGCAGGCCGTTCACCGCGCGGAGCTGCCCGCCGGCGCTGCGGTGGAGCGCGAAATTGGGCACCTGGCGGATGAGCCGCTGAATCTCCTCGACGGGCAGGGTGCCGGCGCTTTCTACCCAGGCGGGCTTTTGCGGCATCTGCCGCACCCACCATTTGGGCAGCACGATCAGGGTGGGCTTGTCCGCCCGCGGGGCGAGGCGCTTGCCGATCTCGTCCGGATCCGTGCCCGGCTCGGGCGTCAGGACCAGCAGTTCCTTGCCGTCCCATTCGCCGTCGCTGCGGACGAAATAGGACCAGTCTTCCCAGGGCAGGCCGTCGATCAGGTCGGCAAGGCCGTGGAAGCCGATCGCGGACGTCGACAGCGCATGCGCGCCGCCGTTGCGCCCGTTCCTGAGATCGGGGGCATAGGTGCCGAGGATCAGCAGGCCGGCAAAGGCGAGGATGCCGGCAGCCACCACCCACAACATCGTGCGGACGGAGAAGGGGGAGGCGGAAGCGGCGCTCACCGCCAGGCCCCCGGCAGCGCGAAATCCTCATAGGCCGCGCGCGCATCGCGCCACGCCGCCGCATCGACCGGCCGGCCGCCGAACAGGCTGCGCTCGACCAGCCCGGCCAGGCCGGCGAAGACCCGGCGCGCCTTGCCCGGCAGCGCATCGGCGGCGGCGATGTCCCGCGCGGTGAGCGCGGGGCGGACGAGGTGGGGGCGGCGGCGCTCGATCTCCTCGATGCTGCGGACGAGGAGGAGGTGGACGGCCTCGGCATGGCGGCCGGCGGCGGCCAGCGCGTCCGCCTCGGCCAGCAATTGCCGGGCCGGGCCGGCTTCGGGCCGCCATTCGGGCTCCTGCCCTTCCTCCGCCACGGCCCTGCGGCGGAAGAAGGGCAGGCCGTGGGCGAGGAGGTGGCGCGCGACGATATAGAGAAGCGCCAGCGCGGCCAGGATCAGCAGGCCCCAGGCGATATATTCCATATAGGGCGCGATCGCCTTCAGCAGCCGCACGAGCCAGGCAGGCGGCGGATCGGGCGGCGGCATCGTCGGCAGATCGAACTGCAGCGCGGGATCGGCGCGCAGCTTTTCATGCGCGGCGGCGAAATCCGCATCGCTGATGCCCGTGCTGCCAATGCCGCCCGACGCCGCCAAGAGCTTCCCCCAAATTCCCCGGAGCCATGCTTAGAGCGGATCGCGGGCCGACGGAAAGCCCCGATTCCGCCCTATGGACAAAAGCTTGGGGACGCGGAATGATCCTGGCCGGGGAATTGGGGGAATATCATGGCCTATGAGGATAATGCGCTCGATATCGGGCGGGTGATGCGGTGCACGGGCGCCGTGGTCGGCGCGCGGCCGGCGGCGATCTTCGGCATCGCGGCGGTGTCGATGGCGGTGCCGGCGGCGATCAGCTACGCGCTCGGAGAACCGGGCAGGGACGCGGCCGCCAGGGGGATGGGCCTTGCCGGCGGGATGATGATGCTCGGCCTCATCGCCAATGCGGCGATGCAGGCGGCGCTGTTCCGCATCACCATCGACGAGGCGGCAGGCGTGAGGCGCGGCATGAGCGAGATCGTGCCGGGTGCGCTGCGGGCGCTGCCGGCGATGATCGGCCTCACGATCCTTTCCTGGCTAGGCATATTCGGTGCTTCGCTGCTGCTGGTGGTGCCGGGAATCATCGTGGCGCTGATGTGGGCGGTGGCCGGACCCGCGCTGATCGCGCGGCAGGAAGGCGTGCTGGCGGCGCTGGGATATAGCCGCGCGATCACCAGGGGCGCGCGGGGGAGCCTGTTCCTGCTGCTGGGCGGGATCGGCATCGTCGTTTCGATCATCGCGATCGGCGCGTTCATGGCGAAGCCGGATCTCGCCATGCCGGGCGGGGTGACCGTGGGCATCCTTGTGATTCAGGTCGCCATCAACGCCGTGGTCTATGCGCTGTGGTCGGTGCTGACGGCCGCCATCTATGTCGATCTGAGCGCGGGCGACGGCGAACTGGCGAGCGAGCGCTATGCCGAGGTTTTCGCCTGACGCGGAAGGGGCGCGGCCCGGCGGGATCAATCCCGCCAGCCGCGATCCTTGCGATCGACCAGGCGGACCAGGGCGTTGAATTCCGCCTCGCCGGGCATGCCGGGGCGGACGAGCTTGGCCTGATCGCGCTGGTGGACGGCCAGCACCTCCGCCGGAATTTCCCGAAGGCGGCCCATCGGCGCGGATGCCGCCTGGATCTGGCAGGCCCGTTCCAGCGCCCAGAGCCTGAGGAAGGCGATCGGCAGCGTCGGCCCCATCGAAAGCAGGCCGTGGTTGCGCAGGATCATCAGCCGCTTGTCGCCCAGATTGGCGATCAGGCGGGGGGCCTCGTCGTCGCGCACGGTGATGCCTTCGAAATCATGATAGGCGATCTGGCCCGCGACCTGGCCGGCGTAGAAATTGCTGATCGACAGCCCGTCCTCCAGGCACGCCACGGCCATGCCGGCGGTGGTGTGGGTGTGCATCACGCAATGCGCGTCGGGCAGGTGGCGATGGAAGGCGGCATGCTGGACGAAGCCGGCCAGGTTCACGCCCCAGGGCGAATCGGAAAGCTTGTTGCCGTCGATATCGATCTTCACGAGGTTGGAGGCGGTGACCTCGCTGAAATGCAGGCCGAAGGGGTTGATGAGGAAGGCGCCTTCCTCCCCCGGCACGCGCAGGGTGATGTGGTTGAAGATCAGTTCCGTCCAGCCGAGGTGATCGAACACGCGGTAGCAGGCGGCAAGCTGCTGGCGGGCGGACCATTCCGCCTCGCTGATGCCGGCCCGTTCCGGGATGGCGGTGGCCATGGCGTCTCTCCTGACAATTATGTCAATATAGTGCCGCGCCGCTTTGCCGCTGTCGAGCCGCAGCCCTATCGGTGGGAAGCGGCCTTTTCGGGTTGAAGAATCGCCCACCCACTGCTAGGGCGCACGCCTTGCGACGCGGACCGGGGTTCGCGGCGAACCCTATTCACGTCCGTCGAGTGGCCGGAAGCCGCCCTGCGGAAGCGAGAGACTGGAGATCGACGGCCTTATGCAAATCATCGTTCGCGACAATAATGTCGACCAGGCGCTGCGCGCGCTCAAGAAGAAGCTGCAGCGTGAGGGCGTCTATCGCGAGATGAAGCTGCGCCGTCATTACGAGAAGCCGTCGGAAAAGCGCGCGCGCGAGCGTGCCGCCGCCATCCGCCGCGCGCGCAAGCTGGAGCGCAAGCGCGCCGAGCGTGACGGCGTCCGGTAAGACGCCGCATCGTGTGGGGCCGCAAGGCCCCGCCCGAGAAAGATGACCTGCCCATTCTGACATAGCGAGCCTGCCCATGTCCGTGACTGCCGTTCCGTTGCGTCCGATCAAGAAGGGCTCGCTTACCAAGCTGTGGATCGGCATCGGCCTGCTGGCCGCCGTCGGCATCGGCGCCGCCTGGCTTTCGACCAAGGCGGCCGTCGTCGCGGCGCAGACGCCGGACGAATATCTGGCGGATAACGGCAAGCGCGCCGGCGTCGTGACGCTGCCGTCCGGCCTGCAATATGAGGTGCTGAAGGAAGGCAACGGCCCTAAGCCGACGCCGGCCGACCTCACGCTGGTGAACTATGAGGGCAAGCTGGCAAAGACGGGCGAGGTGTTCGACGCCTCCGAACGGCATGGCGGCCCCGCCACTCTTCCCGTGACCGGCCTGATTCCGGGCTGGACCGAAGGCGTGCAGCTGATGAAGCAGGGCTCCAAATATCGCTTCTGGATGCCGCCGAGGCTCGCTTATGGCGATGCCGGCGCCGGCCCCAATGGCGAGATTCCGCCCAATGCGGTGCTGGTGTTCGACCTGGAGCTGCTGGCCGTGCAGCCCGGCGCAATGAACGCGATGCCTGGCATGGGCGGCGGCATGGAAGGCCATCCCGGCATGTGATCGCCCGGCCGCCGGGCTCCGGCGGCGGACATCGTCGACCAAGACGCAGGCGGCGTCCCGAGGCATCGGGGCGCCGTCTTTCCGTTTGCGCTCCGCGAGTCGCGCGCCGGTTCCGGCATGGCGCGACATTTTCCCTTGTCGCCTCCCCTTATCGTCATGCCAGCGCAGGCTGGCATCGTGTCGAGGCTGGTGCTGTGCCGAGGTGCTGCCGCTTGCAGCGGTGAGCGATGCCAGCCTGCGCTGGCATGACGATGGGGAAGAAATGCCGGCTCCAGCCGACCGCCACATCCCACTCGTCAGCGCCGGGCATGGCCCCCGGACGGCGCGGGCGATCCTTAGCCCGTGATGCGGTGCGTGACGGCGGAGGCCGCGGCTTCCTCGGCCTTGGCGTCGGAGCGTTGTTCCAGCAGCACCTTGATCATCGCGACGAGCGGATCGGCCAGCGCAAGGCCGAGGATGCCGCAGAGCGAGCCCAGGAGGAGCTGGGCGCTGAGCACCAGCGCGGGCGCGAGATCGACCGAGCGCTTGGCGACAGTCGGCACGATCAGATAGCCGTCCACCGTCTGCACGACGAAATAGACGGCGATCGCCCACAGCCCGGTCTCGACCCCGGCCGAAAAGCCGACGAGCACCAGCAGCAGGCCCGATACGATCGCGCCGATATTGGGCAGGAAGGCGAGCAGGCCGGTGAGGATGCCGAGCAGCGCCGCCATCGGCACGCCGCCCACCAGCAGAAGCAGCCAGGTGCCGACGCCCTCCACCGCCATTCCGAGCAGGCGCCCGGCCATCAGGCGGCGCATCGTGTAGCCGAGCTTGGCCGAGGTTTCGTAGAATTCCTGGCGCCTTTCCATCGGCAGCATCCAGGCGAAGCCGCGTTCGTAGAGGCGCGGCTCGATCGCCACGAACACGCCGATCACCAGGATCATCGCCATGCTGGAGACGGCGCCGATCGCGGTGCCGAGCGCGCTGGTGAGCCGGCCGAGCGATCCCATCACCTGCTCGCCGATCGCGTTAGCGCTGTCGCGGGGCATCAGCCCCATCGCCTGCACCCAATCGACGATGCGGTTGAACTGTTCGGTCACGACGATGCGCAGCGTGCCGAACTGCGCGCCGATCGAGGCGCCCGCGAAATAGAAGGTCCAGAGCAGGAAGGCGGTGACGGCCAGGCACACGATCGCCAGCCGCCAGCCCCGCCGGATCGGCAGCACCCGGCCGAGCAGGCGGGCGCCGCCGTCCAGCATCGAGGCGATGACAAGGCCGCCGGCGATCAGCAGCAATGTCTGGATCAGATACCAGGCCAGCACGATGCCGGCGGCGAGCCCGAGCCAGACGGCGGCGCGCTTCAGTTCCCGGGTGGTGATCGGATCGCGGAAATCCGAAGGGCCGGGCTGTTCGGGCGCGCGCGCCTCGTCGCTCATTGCGCGGGGGCCTCCGCATGGGCCGGGCGCAGGCTGGTGCCCGCGCGGCCGCCGCGCATCGCCGTGAACCAGCTAATCGGGTTCCACAGCGTCGAGGTTCCATCGAGCGAGAAGGTGATGAATTCCGCGCGGCCGCCCAGATTTTCCACCGGAACCGGCCCGCCCAGGCCGCCTTCCATCGATGAGACCCTGCTGTCGGCGGATTGATCGCGATTGTCGCCCATCAGGAATACATGGCCCTCCGGTATGGTCAGCGCCGGATAATCATCGTTCTGGCCGCCGGGGCCGAGATCGATCGTGTCGTAACTGACGCCGTTGGGCAAAGTTTCCCGGACGCGAGGCATCTGGCAATATTCGCGGCCGTCCGGCCCCGTCACGCGCAGGCGATAGACGTCGGGCGTGTCGCAGGGGATGTTGGGATCGATCGGGATCATCGCGGGCGACAGGAACTGCCGCTTCACCGGCACCCCGTTCAGGATGACGACGCCGTTGCGCAGCTCGATCCGGTCGCCGGGCAGGCCGATCACGCGCTTGATATAATCGGTATATTGCGTCGGCGGCTTGGCGATCACCACGTCGCCGCGCTGGGGCAGGTGGCCGAACAGGCGCCCGTGGATGAAGGGGATCGACAGATAATCCTGCCCCGTCAGCCGGCCGAGCCAGCGGCCCGGCGCGCCGGGGATGCGGGTGATGCTGGGCGACACATAGGACCAGCCATAGGGATATTTGGTCACCACCAGCCGATCGCCCTTGATGAGCGTGGGCATCATCGATTCGGACGGGATGTAGAAGGGCTTGGCGAGGAAGCTGTGGAAGGCGAGCACCGCCAGCACCAGCCAGAACACGCCTTTCGCCTCCGCCCACCAATCCGTCTTCGGCCGGGAATCGGCCGCGGAGGGCAGCGGGGCCTGCGGCTGCGGCTGCGGTTGGGGCTGGGCGGTGTCTTCGATACTCATCGATACTTGCTGATCGCTCAAGCGATCCACTCCTTAGATCCGGGCGGCGCCTAGACGGCGCGGGCATAGAGGATGACGAACGCCTGCGCCCAGGGGTGGTCGTCGGTCAGCGTCAGATGCACGTCAACGGCGTGGCCCGGCGGCGTGATCGCGTCAAGCCTTGCCTTGGCGCCGCCGGTCAGCGCCAGCGTCGGCGCGCCCGACGGCGCGTTGACCACGCCGATGTCCTTCATGAACACGCCGGAACGGAAGCCGGTGCCCACCGCCTTGGAGAAAGCCTCCTTCGCGGCGAAGCGCTTGGCATAGGTGGCCGCGCGGGTGAGCTGGCGCCGCTCGGCCTTGGCGCGCTCCACATCGGTGAAGACGCGGTTGACGAAGCGCTCGCCGAACCGGTCGAGCGAATTCTGGATGCGCTCGATATTGCAGAGGTCGGAACCGATGCCGATGATCATCGTGCCTGCTCCATCAGTTCGCGCATCCGCGCCACGCTGGCGCCGAGGCCGGTGAAGATCGCCTCGCCGATCAGGAAATGGCCGATGTTCAGCTCGGCGAGCTGCGGGATGGCGGCGATGGCCGTGACATTGTCGAAGGTCAGGCCGTGGCCGGCATGCGGCTCGATCCCGTTCTTGGCGGCCAGCGCCGCGGCATCGGCGATGCGGCGAAGCTCGGCCGTGCGATCGGCGCCGTCAACATGGGCATAGCGGCCGGTGTGGAATTCGACCACGGGCGCGCCGAGCCGGATGGCGGCCTCGATCTGGCGGGGATCGGGTTCGATGAACAGGCTGACGCGGATGCCGGCATCGCCCAGCCTGCGGACGAAGGGCAGGAGGTGATCGAACTGGCCGGCGGCGTCGAGGCCGCCTTCGGTCGTCCGCTCCTCCCGCCGTTCGGGCACGATGCAGGCGGCGTGCGGCCGGTGGGCCACCGCGATGCCCAGCATCTCCTCCGTCGCCGCCATCTCCAGATTGAGGGGCAGGGCGATTTCCGCCATCAGCCGATCGATATCGCCGTCGGTGATGTGGCGGCGGTCCTCGCGCAGATGGGCGGTGATGCCGTCCGCACCCGCCTGCGCCGCCAGAATCGCCGCCCGCACGGGATCGGGATGATCGCCGCCCCGCGCGTTGCGGATGGTGGCGACGTGATCGATGTTCACACCCAGGCGGAGACGGCCGGTCATGGCGGCGGCATCCTTTTATAAGGAGGGTTGATTATGAAGCGGCCCTGCTTCCGGGCTTGATCGCGGGGATCGCCGCGAGCTCGGGCGGCAGCGCATCGGCCGCATAGGTCGGCACGGCGATGCGAATCAGCGGGTAGAAAGGCACGCCGAGATCGGCCTTGCCGTCCGACCGGTCGACCAGCGAAGCCGCCGCGATCACCTGGCCGCCGGCTTCCTCCACCGCCTTGATCGCCTCGCGCGAGGAGAGGCCGGTGGTGACGACGTCCTCCATCAGCAGCACCTTCAGCCCCGGTGCGAGGCGGAAGCCGCGGCGCAGCTCGAACGTGCCGGTGGGGCGTTCGACGAACATCGCGTCGAGGCCGAGCGCGCGGCCCATCTCATGCCCGGCGATCACGCCCCCCATGGCCGGCGATACCACCGCGCCGAGCTGGATCTTCACTTTGTCCGGTATCTTCCGCGCCAGCGCTTCGGCCAGCCGCGCGGCGCGCGCCGGGTTCATCAGCACGCGCGCGCACTGCAGATATCGGGACGAACGCAGCCCTGAGGACAGAATGAAATGGCCTTCGAGCAGCGCATCGGCGTCGCGGAATTCCGCCAGTATCTCTTCATCCGTCATGTCGTTTCTCCCGGCGGTTCGATGCCCCGCCAGATAGGCCGCGCGGGCGCGTGCATCAACTGCCCGAAATTCTGCGATTACCCTGCTTGAGACCCGCGACACCCGCGCCTATAAGCCCCCCAATCGCGATAAGCCCGCATAGAGACGAACAGCCGCGAGGGAAGCGGCGCTGACCGGGGGTGAGATGAGTACGCTGAAGACGATGTTGATGGCATTCGCGCTGGCTGCGACGCCCGCAGCCGCGCTTGCCCAGGGCGCTCCCGCGCCCGTCGCGGCCCAAACGGCTGCTGCGCCGGCCGCCGCGGCGACCGCCGCCCCCGAATCCGCAAAGCCTGCCTTCCAGCATGCCGCGCCCGAAGCCGATATCGGCCAGCCGATTCCCGGCGGCTGGAAGATCCAGCCGCAGGTGACCGCGCTGGGCGAGGACGGGCAGTGGCTGCACAACAGCGTGCTGGTGCCGATCATCACCGCCATCTGCGTCTTCGTTCTGGCGCTGATGCTGTGGGTGATCGTGCGTTACCGCGCCAAGGCCAATCCGGTGCCGTCGCGGACGACGCACAACACCTTCATCGAGGTGGTGTGGACGCTGGTGCCGGTGCTCATCCTGCTGGTGATCGCGGTCCCCTCGATCCGCCTGCTCGCCGCGCAATATAACCAGCCCAAGGCCGATCTCACCATCAAGGTGATCGGCAACCAGTGGTATTGGACCTACCAATATCCCGACAATGGCGACTTCGAGCTGGTCTCCAACATGCTGAAGGAGAAGGACGAGGTTAAGCCGGGCGACCGCTTCCGCACCGACGCGGACGGCCCCCGCCTGCTGGCGGTCGACGAGCGCATCGTCGTTCCGGTCGGCGCGGTGGTGAAGCTGATCGTCACGTCGAATGACGTGATCCACAGCTTCGCCGTGCCCGCCTTCTGGACGAAGATGGACGCCGTGCCCGGCCGCCTGAACGAAACCTGGTTCAAGGCCGATCGCCCCGGCGTCTATTTCGGCCAGTGCTCCGAACTGTGCGGCGCGCGCCATGCCTACATGCCGATCGCCGTCGAGGTGGTGGAGCCGGCCCGTTTCGCGGAATGGGTGAAGTCGAAGGGCGGCACCATGCCGGGCGAGGCGGCCGAGGCCCCCGCCGACGAGGCCGCCCCCGCCGCCAACGAAGCTGCCCCCGCCGAAGCGCCGGCGGCAGCTCCCGCCGCCGCCGCGGCGACGACGAACTGAGGCTGACAGCAGATGACCGATACGACAGCCACCGGCGCCCATTTCCAGGCGCATGACGATCATGCGCACCATGATGCCGATCACAAGCCGGGCTTCTTCGCCCGCTGGTTCATGTCCACCAACCACAAGGACATCGGCACCCTCTATCTGATCTTCGCGATCGTCGCCGGCATCATCGGCGGCGGGATCTCCGGCCTGATGCGCGCCGAGCTGGCGGCGCCGGGCATCCAGTATCTGCCGACCTGGCTGGCGATGCTGCACGGACCCGGCACCTTCGACGAGGCGCTGCACCTGTGGAACGTGCTCGTCACCGCGCACGGCCTGATCATGGTGTTCTTCATGGTCATGCCCGCGATGATCGGCGGGTTCGGCAACTGGTTCGTGCCGATCATGATCGGCGCGCCGGACATGGCCTTTCCGCGCATGAACAACGTGTCCTTCTGGCTGCTGATCCCGGCCTTCACGCTGCTGCTCGCCTCGCCCTTCTTCGGCGGCGCCGGCACCGGCTGGACGGTCTATGCTCCGCTTTCCACCTATGGCGAGCCGGGGCCGTCGGTCGACATGGGCATCCTTTCGCTCCACATCGCGGGCGCGAGCTCGATCCTGGGCGCGATCAACTTCATCACCACCATCTTCAACATGCGCGCGCCGGGCATGACGCTGCACAAGATGCCGCTGTTCGTGTGGTCGGTGCTGGTCACCGCCTTCCTGCTGCTGCTGGCGCTGCCGGTGCTCGCCGCCGCGATCACCATGCTGCTGACCGACCGCAACTTCGGCACGACCTTCTACGATCCCGCCGGCGGCGGCGATCCGATCCTCTACCAGCATCTGTTCTGGTTCTTCGGCCACCCCGAAGTCTACATCATGATCCTGCCGGGCTTCGGCATCGTCAGCCACATCATCGCCACCTTCTCCCGGAAGCCGGTGTTCGGCTATCTCGGCATGGCCTACGCCATGGTCGCGATCGGCGTGGTCGGCTTCATCGTGTGGGCGCACCACATGTTCACGACCGGCCTGGACGTGAACACCAAGATGTATTTCACCGCGGCGACGATGGTGATTGCGGTGCCGACCGGCATCAAGATCTTCTCCTGGATCGCGACGATGTGGGGCGGGTCGCTCACCTTCAAAACGCCGATGGTGTGGGCGCTGGGCTTCATCTTCATGTTCACCGTCGGCGGCGTGACGGGCGTCGTGCTCGCCAATGGCGGCGTCGACAACTATATGCACGACACCTATTATGTGGTGGCGCACTTCCACTATGTGCTGTCGCTGGGTGCCGTGTTCGCCCTCTTCGCCGGCTTCTACTACTGGTTCGGCAAGATGTGGGGGAAGCAGTATAACGAGTTCCTCGGCCACCTCCATTTCTGGGTGTTCTTCATCGGCGTGAACCTGCTGTTCTTCCCGATGCACTTCCTGGGCCTGGATGGCATGCCGCGGCGCTACCCCGACTATCCGGATGCCTTCACGCAGTATAATCACCTCGCCACCCTGGGCTACAAGGTGATGGCGGCCGGCATGGTGGTGTTCTTCGTGAACGTCATCTGGTCGCTGATCGCCGGCAAGAAGGCGGAGGACAATCCGTGGGGCGAAGGCGCCACGACGCTGGAATGGACACTCTCCAGCCCGCCGCCGTTCCACCAGTTCGAGACGCTGCCCAAGATCGACTGAGATCGGCGGCGATCGAAAGGGGAATGATGGCCGCCGTTCCGGTTCGCGCCGGGGCGGCGGCCAGCCCATGAGCGGGTATCGACCCGCCGGAATTGGAATGAGATGAACACGACCGCGATGAACACCACAGCGATGGAGCCGGCAGGCGCGGCCACGGCCGAGTGGCGGGACTTCCTCGCGCTCTGCAAGCCGCGCGTGCTGACGCTGGTCGTCTTCACCGGGCTGTGCGGGATGCTGGCGGCGCCGGTGTCGATCCACCCCGTGCTGGGCTTCACCGCGATGCTGTGCATCACGCTGGGCGCGGGCGCGGCCGGCGCGCTCAACCAGTGGTATGAGGCCGATCTGGACGCCAAGATGCGGCGCACCGCCGGCCGGCCGCTGCCAGCCGGGCGGATGGACCGCCAGTCCGCCCTGCATTTCGGCGTGGGGCTGGGCGCTTTCTCCGTGCTGCTGATGGGGCTGGCGGTGAACCTGCTGGCCGCCGCGATCCTCACGGTTTCGATCCTGTTCTATGTGCTCGTCTACACTGTGTGGCTGAAGCGGCGGACGCCGCAGAACATCGTGATCGGCGGCGCGGCCGGCGCCTTCCCGCCGCTGATCGGCTGGGCGGCGGCGACCGGCCGGGTGGAATTGCTGCCGGTGCTGCTGTTCGCGATCGTGTTCCTGTGGACGCCGCCGCATTTCTGGGCGCTGTCGCTGTTCGTGCGCACCGACTACGCCAATGCCGGCGTGCCGATGCTGCCGGTGGTGGCAGGCACGCGGACGACGAGGGCGCAGATCCTGCTCTATACGCTGCCGATGGTGGCCGCCGCCGTCGCGCCGTGGCCGCTGGGGCTGACGGGCGCGATCTACGGCCTTGCCGCCGTGGCGCTTTCCGGCCTGTTCCTGCTGCTTTCCGCCCGCGTCGCCTTCAGCCAGGAGGCGGACCAGGCGAAGATGAAGCCGGAACGGCGGCTGTTCGCTTATTCGATCCTCTATCTCTTCATATTGTTCGGCGCGCTGGTCGCCGATCGGATGGTGCTGGCATGAATCCGCTTCCCGACGACGAGATCCGCCGCCGCCAGCGTTCCCGCGCGCTGGTGATGGCGCTGCTGCTGGGCGCGCTGGTGATCCTGTTCTACGCGATCTCGATCGCGAAGATGGCCTGACCATGGCGACCTTGGTCGAACGCAACCGCCGGGTGGGCCTGATGGCGACCGCGATCGTGGGCGCGATGATCGGCCTCGGCTTCGCCAGCGTGCCGCTCTACCGCATGTTCTGCCAGGTGACCGGCTTCAACGGCACGACGCAGAAGGCCGAAGGCGCGAAGGCGCCGGGCGCGGTGGTCGGCAAGATCGTGAACGTGCGCTTCGACGGCAATGTGAAGCCGGGCATGGCGTGGAGCTTCGCGCCCGAGGAGCATGTGCAGCGCGTGGCCATCGGCGCAAGGGACATGGCCTTCTACAACGCCACGAACAATTCGGACAAACCGGTAACGGGATCGGCGACGTTCAACGTTTCGCCCAGCCAGGCGGGGCAATATTTCACCAAGATCGAATGCTTCTGCTTCAAGGAGCAGACGCTGAAGCCCGGAGAATCGGTGCGGATGCCGGTCGTCTTCTATGTCGACCCGAGGATCCTCGACGATCCGGATGCCAGGGATATCAACGAAATCACGCTTTCCTACACCTTCTTCCCGGTGGATTCCGCCGGGAACGGCGGTTAAGGACGACGCACGGTAGAGCCAAAGGGGACGGAAAGAATGGCCGGCGCCAAGACCCACGATTATCACATTTTGCCACCGAGCATCTGGCCGCTGTCCGGGTCCATGGCCGCGCTGGTCATGGCTTCGGGCGGCATCATGTGGATGCACGAGGCGGCCCATGGCGGGGCGGTGTTCCTGGCGGGCGTCGCGCTGCTGCTGTTCACCTTCTACAGCTGGTGGTCGGACGTGATTCGCGAGGCGCATGCCGGCGATCACACGCCGGTCGTGCAGCTCCACCTGCGCTACGGCATGATCCTGTTCATCGCTTCGGAAGTGATGTTCTTCGTCGGCTGGTTCTGGGCGTGGTTCGATTTCGCGCTGTTCCCGGCGCCGGTGGAAGTGACCGACGGCGCGGTGAGCCTGGTCCAGACGGCGGGCGTGTGGCCGCCCAAGGGGCTGGAGGTGATCGATCCCTTCCACCTGCCGCTGCTCAACACGCTGATCCTGCTCTGCTCGGGCACCACCGTCACCTGGGCGCATCACGCGCTGCTGGAAGGCGACCGCAAGGGCCTGAAGACCGGCCTGTGGCTCACCATCCTGCTGGGCCTGCTGTTCAGCAGCATCCAGGCTTATGAATATGCCCATGCGCCCTTCGCCTTCAAAGGCCTGAACTATGGCGCCGCCTTCTACATGGCGACGGGCTTCCACGGCTTCCACGTGATCGTCGGCACGATCTTCCTGATCGTCTGCCTGATCCGCGCCTATCGCGGCGATTTCACGCCGAAGCAGCATTTCGGCTTCGAGGCGGCCGCCTGGTACTGGCACTTCGTGGACGTGGTGTGGCTGTTCCTGTTCGCCGCCGTCTATGTGTGGGGCGGCTGGGGCGCCCCGGTCCACGGCTGATGACGATCATCGCCGCCCTGGTGGATCGCGCCGGGGCGGCGCTGGCATGACCAGCCCGACACCCCTCGAATCCGGCCTTCGCGGCCTCTGCCCCCGCTGCGGCGCCAAGACGCTGTTCGCGGGGGCAGCCAGTTTTGCGCCTTCCTGCCGGGCATGCGGCCTTTCCTTCGCCAGCTTCAACGTGGGCGACGGGCCGGCGGCCTTCCTGACGCTGGGGGTGGGCGCCGCCGTCACCGCGATGGCGATCCTGTTCGAACTGGCCGTCCATCCGCCATTCTGGCTGCACCTGATCCTGTGGATACCGATCACCGCCGGCGCCGTGCTGGGATCGCTGCGCGTCGCCAAGGGCATGTTGCTGGCGCTGGAATATCGCAACGCCGCGCGCGAGGGCCGCATCGTCGAGGAAGCGGCACGGGACGAGCAGCCGTGAGGCGACTGCCCTTCTGGCCGACCCTGTTCGTGCTGGCGATGGTGGCGCTGATGGTGGGGCTGGGCATCTGGCAGCTCCGCCGCGCCGAATGGAAGGAAGCGCTGCTGGCGCGTTACGCCGCCGCCGACAGCCTGCCGCCGACAGCCTTTCCCGCCGTGCCGGTGCCGGACGAGAACCTCGTCTTCCGCAGGGCATCGGGCCATTGCCTGGAGGTGACGCGCTGGGATGCGCGGGCAGGTCGCAACCGCAAGGGCGAGCAGGGCTGGCGCCACATCGCCTCCTGCCGCACGGGCGGCGGCGAGGGGCCGGGCATGGCGGTCGATTATGGCTGGTCGCGCAGCTCCGAAGCCCCCAAGGCTCCGGCGCTCGGCGGGCCGGTGAGCGGCGTGATCGATTTCGACCGCGACCGCGTGTTCATCCTCGTCGCCGACACGGCCGCGCCGGGGCTGGAGCCGAGCGAGAAGCCTTCACCCCTGAACGTGCCCAACAATCATCGCGCCTATGCCGTGCAATGGTTCCTGTTCGCCCTGGTGGCGCTGGTGATCTACGCCATCGCCGTCTGGCGCCGCCCGCCGGCCGGGCCGGGGGCGAAGCCGGGCGCCTGACTGGGGTTGTAGTGTCGAGGATAGCACGCCACCGTACCGTAATGAGAGGGCTTGTTATCGCGGCGGCATTTGCCTGGGCGGCACTATTGTCCGGATGTGATCGAGTGCCAACGACCTACAGCGCCGCTTGTTCAACTCCGCTCAGCCATTGGGGGACCGAGAAGGACGGAGTGGGGCATCTCGTGCCGATAATGCCCGTATTTTTGGCATCGGACGGTTCGATTCTCTGGAACAAAGTGGCGATTTCCAATGCCCAGCTTCGGGCATACATGGTTCAAGCAAGCAGTCTCAATCCTACTCCGCAGGTTATCCTCGAAGTGTCTCCGTCGGCTTCCTGTCAGAGGGTTAACGAAGTGCGAGCCATCATGGATGCCGCCCCCCCTTGTGCAGGGGACCCCGCGCACGCTGCAGCGAGGGATGGAATTCAGGGGAATGGCCGATGCTCGGCGGACCCTAGATTTCGTTTTTGCGGCGCCATTCCCGGTGGCGCCGGCTCGCCCTAATCCCTCACCCAGCGCGCGAAGATGGCGGTGGGGAGCAGCAGGCCGCGCGCTTCTTCCCGCACGGTCATCTCGCCGGCTTCGATCCGGCCGCCGAGATGGGCGGTGGCCTGGCGGAGCAGCTCCGCGATGGCGATCGCGGACATGCGCACCGCATAGACGGTGAGCACGAGGAATTTGGAGCGTTCGTCCAGCAGGTTCACGCAATGGGCGATCAGGCCGGGCAGATGTTCCTCCAGCCGCCATACCTCGCCATCCGGCCCGCGCCCGAACTTGGGCGGATCGAGCATGATGCCGTCGTAACGGCGGCCGCGGCGCACCTCGCGCGCAGCGAATTTCACGGCATCGTCCACCATCCAGCGGATCGGGCGGTCGACCATGTCGGACAGCAGGGCATTGGCCTTGCCGGCCTCCACCGATTTCTTGGACGCATCGACATGGGTGACGCGCGCGCCCCTGGCCGCGAGCGCCAGCGTGCCGACGCCGGTATAGCCGAACAGGTTGAGCGCCTCGTCCCCCTCGGCGATGCGATCGCGCATCCATGCCCATTGCGGTGCCATGTCCGGGAAGAAGGCGAGGTGGCGGAAGGGGGTGTTCTGCGCGTTGAAGCGCACATCCTCCCATTTCAGGTGCCAGCCGCCGCGCGGCACTTCGCGATCGAGGTGCCACTTGCCGCCGCCATCCTCGTCCGACGCGGCGATGAAATCGCCGTCGGCGCTCCAGTTGGGATCGGCGGGCGCCCACATCGCCTGCGGTTCGGGGCGGATGAAGCGGAAACGGCCATAGCGTTCCAGCTTCCGGCCATGGCCGGAATCGACGAGGCCGTAATCGGCCCAGGGTTCGGTTACGAGGGTGATGAGATCGTTCATGCCGCCTTCGCCAGCTTGCCGCCCACGGTGGCGATCGCCCGTCCGCCGGAAAGCGCCCGTGCCCCGGCTTCGCGCGCCGCCGCCAGATTTACCGCGTCGAGCGCGGCCACGGTTTCCGCGACCGGCACGATGCGGCCGTGGACCTGGATCTGGCGGGCGAGATGATCGCAGCGCGCCGCCGGGCCTTCCAGCCCCATCAGCAGCCCGGCCTTGGCCTGGACGCGGGCGCGCTCCAGCTCCGCCTCGGTCAGCCCTTCGGCGGTGCGGGCCAGCACTTCCTCCGCCAGCGCCAGCGCTTCCGCGCCCTGATCGCGCTGGGCCGCGCAATAGACGCCGAACAGGCCGGTCTCGGCATAGCTCTGCGCCCAGGCATAGACGCTGTAGGCCAGCCCGCGCTGCTCGCGCAGTTCCTGGAACAGGCGGGACGACATGCCGCCGCCCGCCGCCGTGGTGAACAGGCTGAGCGCGTGGACGGCGGGATCGCGATAGCCGACCCCCCGCCAGCCGAGCGCCAGATGGATCTGGTCGAAGCGGCGCCGGTCATGCTTGGCGCCGGCCGCGAAGCTGGCGGCGGGCGGCGTGGCGAGCGCGCCGGGGGCCATGTCGCCGAAATACGCCTCGGCAAGGCGGAGCAGCTCCGCCTCGTCCACCTTGCCGGCGGCGGCGAGGACGAGGCCGTCTGGGCGATATTGCCCCGTCACCCAGGCCCGGAGCGCATCGGCGTCGATCGCGGCGATGCTGGCTTCGTCGCCCAGCACGGGCCGGCCGAGCGGCTGGCGCGGGAAGGCGGCGAGCTGGAGGTGATCGAAGACGATATCGTCCGGCGTATCCCGCGCCTCGCCCAGTTCGGACAGGACGACGCCTTTCTCGCGCTCCAGCTCGTCGGCATCGAAATGGGGCGCGCGGACGAGATCGGCGATCATGCCGACGCCCAGCGCCAGATCGCCCGCCAGCAGGCGGCCGTGGAACACGGTGTGATCGCGCGCCGTCCAGGCGTTCAGCGATCCGCCGACATCCTCGATATCCTCGGCGATGGCGCGGGCGTCGCGATTGCCGGCGCCCTTGAACACCATATGTTCGACCATGTGGGCGAGGCCGCTCAGCCCCTCCGGCTCGGACCGCGCGCCGACATCCGCATAGAGGCCGACCGCCAGCGTCTCCACCCCGTCCATCGGCTCGATGGCGACGGTGATCCCGTTCGCCAGCCGGTGGAGGCTGGCGCTCATGCGGGGACGGCCGCCGTCGCGCGTTCTGCGATATGCGCCTCGATCGCCTCGAGCGTGGCGGGAAGGGTGGCATAGCGCTCCTCCCGCTCGAACAGGCCGCCGACGCGGGCGGGCAGGTTGGGGCGCTGGCCGGTGGCGCGCTCCACCGCATCGCGGAACTTGGCCGGATGCGCGGTGGCGAGCGTGACGATCGGGACCTGCGGATCGAGATCGGCACCATGGGCGGCGGCAAGGCCGATCGCGGTGTGCGGATCGATCACCTGGCCGCTGCGCTCGGCGGCGTGGCGCATGGCCAGCGCCATGCCGTCCGCGTCGATGCGCGCGCTGGTGAACAGGCGGGCGGCCTCGTCCCGCATGGCTGCGGGGACGGCCAGCCGCTTCGTCGCCTCGAATCCCGCCATCGTCTGCGCCAGCGCGGCGCCGTCGCGCCCGTGCAGGTCGAACAGCAGCCGTTCGAAGTTGGAACTGACCTGGATGTCCATCGACGGGGCGGCGGTGGGCGTGACGGTGCCGACCGAATAATCGCCTTCCGCCAGCGCGCGGTGGAGGATGTCGTTCACGTTGGTCGCGACGATCAGCTTCGCCACCGGCAGGCCCATCCGCGCGGCGGCATAGCCGGCGAAGACGTCGCCGAAATTGCCCGTGGGCACCGAGAAGGCGACAGGCCGGTCCGGCGCGCCCAGCCGGACGGCGGCGTAGAAATAATAGACGATCTGGGCCATCAGCCTGGCCCAGTTGATCGAATTCACCGCGCTCAGGCGGAAGCGGCCGGCGAAATCGCGATCGGCGAACATCGCCTTCACCAGGGCCTGCGCATCATCGAAGCTGCCTTCGATGGCGATATTGTGGACGTTGGGGGCGAGCACCGTCGTCATCTGCCGGCGCTGGACGTCCGACACCCGGCCCAGCGGGTGGAGCATGAAGATATCCACCTTGGCGCGGCCGGCCAGCGCGTCGATCGCCGCCGATCCGGTATCGCCCGAGGTGGCGCCCACCACGGTGAGGTGGGTATCGCGCTGCGACAGGAAGCGTTCGAACAGCAGGCCGAGAAGCTGGAGCGCCACATCCTTGAAGGCGAGCGTGGGGCCGTGGAACAGCTCCAGCAGCCAGTTGCGCCCGTCGAGCTGGACCAGCGGCGTCACCGCCTCATGATCGAAGCGGCCATAGGCTTCGGCGCAGAGCGCGCGCAGCTCGTCCCGGCCCAGCGCGTCGCCGACGAAGGGGGCCATCACCTCGACCGCCGTATCCACGTAGGAAAGGCCGGCCAGCGCGCGGATCGCTTCGGGCGTGAAGCGCGGCCAGCTTTCCGGCACATAGAGGCCGCCATCGGCCGCCAGGCCGGTGAGGGTGACGTTTTCGAAGTCGAGCGCGGGCGCCGTGCCCCGGGTGCTGATATAGCGCATAGTGCGCCGCGCTTAGCGGCGTGCGCGGCCCGGAGCAACTTTTGACATGAAAGGGCGTTCCGAAACGGTCAATATGTGCGCGAAAAACATGAGCCCGGGGTGCGCTTGCGAACATCGTGAAGCCCAGCGGCGGCGCCCGGCCGACAGGATGCCTGCATGACGGATGCCGAGGGCGCGGACTGGTGGAACGAAAGCGGGGATCGCCTGCGCGCCTATATCGAACATGCCCCGCGCAAGATGTGGGCGACCGACACGGTCGGCCGGGTGCGCTTCTTCAACCGCGAATGGCGCGATTATGCCGGCCTTGCCCCGATGACGGACATCAGCAACTGGAAGGATATCGTCCATCCCGACGATCAGGCCGATCTGGTGCGCATCCGCAACGAAGGCTTCGCGCGGGGCGCCCGATACGACATGCACGTGCGGCTGCGGCGGGCGTGCGACCTCATGTATCGCTGGCATAGCGTGAGCGTATCGCCGGTGCCGATCGACGGCAGGGTCGTGGGATGGATCGGCGCCGCCGGCGATATTCATGACGAGCGCGAATTGCAGGAACGCCAGCGGCTGATGGCGCAGGAGATCAGCCATCGCGTGAAGAACAGCCTTTCGCTGGTGGCGGCGCTGCTGTCGATGCAGGCGCGCGATGCCGAGGATGAGGCGAGCCGGAAGGTGCTGATGGATGCCTATTCGCGCGTCCAGACCATCGCCGACGTGCACGCCCATCTGTGGCGGCAGAGCGATTCGAGCATCACCAATATCGGGGCCTTCCTGGAGGAATTGTGCCTGCGCCTGGCCGAGACCGCACCGGAACATGAGATCAGCTTCGCCGGCGGGCGGATCATGGTGCCGACCGACCGGGCGATCCCGCTGGGGTTGATGCTGAACGAGCTTGTCACCAACGCGCTGAAATATGCCTATCCGGACGGGAAGGGCGGGCCGATCGCGGTGGTGCTGCATGATCGGACGGAGGGCGGACCGGAGAGTGGCCGGGTGGTGCTGGAGGTGGCCGATCGCGGCGTGGGCCTGCCGGAGGGGTTCGACATCCACGCCCGTGGCCAGAGCCTGGGGATGCGGCTGATCGCCAATATCGCCCGCCAGCTGGATGCGACCGTGACCGTCGCGAGCGCCGATCCGGGCGCCCGCTTTTCCATCTCCATCCCCCGGCGCCCCGCCTGAAAGGGGCGTTTCCCGCGTCCCCGCCGCGCCTTGCCAGCGGACCGGCTTGGCTTATAATGAATCCTGTTCAGCGATGCGTGGCACGACCGGCGCCGACCGCCGGCGGGAAGCGACATCGCCTTTTGGGGGAGGCGAATAATGGCAAGCCACAGGCCGATCGGAACCGCTTTCATCACCGGCGCCAATGTCGGGCAGGGCAATCTGCTGGCCAAGCGGCTGGCCGACAGGGGCGTGCGCGTCTTTGCCGGCGTGCTGCCCGGCGCGCCCACCGATCTGGAAGGCGACAACCGCATCACGCTGGTCGAACAGGATGTTTCGGACGGCGAATCCGTGCGGAAGAGCGCGGAGATCGTCGATGCGGCCCTGAACGGGCAGGGCCTCGATCTGCTGCTGAACGTGGCGGGCGTGGCCAATATCGCCGTGGGCGTGATCGAGGGCGTGAAGATGGAGGAGGTGGAGCGCATCTTCCAGATCAATACCTTCGGCCAGCTCCGCGTCATCCAGGCCTTCCTGCCGATGTTGCGCCGGGCCAAGGCCGCGCGGATCGCCAATTACAGCTCCGGCGCGATCATCGCCAATCCAGTGGGCTCCGGCCCCTACAACATGACCAAGCACGCCATCCACGGCATGACGCTGACCTTGCGGCACGAACTGGCCGCCTTCGGCATCCAGGTGACGTCGATCCTGCCCGGCGGCGTGCTGACCGGCATGTCCGCTAATGCCCATGCCAACACGCTGAAGACCTGGCACGCCCAGCCGGATGCGGTGCTGGCCGTCTATGACAAGCCGCTGGGCAATACGGTGAAGCAGGTGCTGCCCGACATGCTGGAAAAGAGCGGCAGCACGCCCGACGAGGCGGTGGACCAGATGATGGCGATCCTGGACCAGCCGAAGTGGAAGCCGATCTCCTATGTCGGCAAGGACGTGAAGCCGATGGGGCTGATGCGCCGCCTGCTTTCGGACAGCCAGCTCGAAAAGGCGATCCGTTCGACCTTCAAGATCCCGACTGCGAAGATCCCCTCGCCGATCTGATCCCTTATTCCCGGCCGGCGCGCAGGGCCGCGCCGGCGGCGAAGGGGGCCAGCGCCACCAGGATCAGCGAGGCGGCGGCCAGCAGCTTGAGGCCGCCATTGTCCGCCGCGCCCAGCGATCCCGCGCCGAAGATCAGGATCGGCACGGCGAGCGGCAGCATGACGAGGCCGGCCAGCGCACCCGCGCCGCGCAGGCCCAGGGTGAGCGCGCTCGTCATCAGGGCGAGCGCGGCGAGGCCGGGCGTTCCGAGCGCAAGGCCCATTTCCAGCCGGGCGAGCGTGGCGCCGTCCAGCTTGAGGAGCGCGGCGGCGGGCAGGGCCGCGATCAGCAGCGGCGGGCCGAAGGCGAGCCAGTGGGCCGCGAGCTTGGCCAGGGCGACCGCTTCCTCGCTGATCCCGCGCAACGCGAGCTGATCGAGCACGCCGGCCTCCGCATCGGGCGCGAGCAGGCGATCCACCGGCAGCAGCGCCGCCAGCAGGGCGGCCATCCACAGCGCGCCGCCGCCGGTGGCGGCCAGCAGCCGGGCATCCGGCCCGACCGCGAAGGGGAAGAGCGTGGCGACCAGCAGGAAGAAGATCAGCGGCAGCAGCACGCCGCCGCCGGCATAGGCGCGGGCAAGGTCGCGGGCGGCGATGCGGGCGAGCGCGCTCATGGCGCCAGCCCGATCGCCTGCGCATCGGCGAGGCCCAGCGGCTGGTGGCTGGCGGCAAGGATGATGCCCCCGCCAGCGCGGTGCGCGGCCATCGCCCCCGCCAGCCGATCGAGCGAGGCGGCGTCGAGGCCGTTGCCGGGTTCGTCCAGCAGCCAGATCGCCGCGCCGCCCGCGATCAGGCGCGCCAGCCCGGCGCGCCGCGCCTGCCCGGCGGACAGCATCCGCACCGGCACTTCGGCGATGGCGGCAAGGCCGGTGGTATCGAGCGCCGCTGCGACGGCATCGCCTCTCCGCCCGTCGATCGCCGCCCAGAAAGCGAGCGCGCGGCCCAGCGGCAGGCGGGGATCGAGCGCGTGGCGCTCATCGGCCAGCGCGATCGCGCCCTCGCGCCGGATCGCACCGGCCGCGGGCGCGAGCAGGCCGGCGGCAAGCCGCAGCAGGCTGGACTTGCCGGTGCCGTTGGGGCCGGTGACGAGCGCCGCCTCGCCGGGGCCGAGCGCGAAGCTCAACCCCTCGAACAGCAGCCGGTGTCCGCGCAGGCAGGCCACGCGATCGAATTCCAGCCGGGCCGCGCCCCCCGCCGCTATCATCCGACGGCATCCTCCAGCGCGTGCATGTCATCATCCGAAAGGCCGAAATGATGGCCCACCTCGTGCACGACGACATGGGTGACCAGCGCTTCCAGGCTGACGCCGGTTTCGACCCATTCGTCCAGCAGCGGCCGGCGATAGAGGGTGATGCGATCGGGCATGGCGGCGACGTCGCTGATCGATTTCTGGCCGATCGGCGTGCCCTGGTAGAGGCCGGTCAGCTCGAACGGGTCCTCGAAGCCCATGGCATCGAGCGTCTCGTCGTCGGCGAAATCCTCCACGAACAGCGCGATGGTGCCCATATGGTCGCGGAACGGCTGCGGAATGCGCGCCAGCGCGCGGCGGGCGAGGGCCTCGATCTGTTCTGCCGTGGGGGCGAAGGTGCCGGTCATGTTCGTGGCATAGATGGGAAACGTGCGGCTTCCAATCGCCGGGCTGAACTTGTGCCCGCAAAAGCGCGCGCTAGGGTGCATCCCTGACAGTTTCTGGAGTGGACGATGATCGAGGCCCTGAACGAGACCGAGCGCGCCGATGCGCTGGAGGCGCTGGACGAGTGGGATTATGACGAGGGCCGCGACGCCATCACCCGCGCCATCACCTTCGCCGATTTTTCCGAAGCCTTCGCCTTCATGACGCGCGTGGCGTTGCTGGCGGAGAAGATGGATCACCACCCCGAATGGTCCAACGTGTGGAACCGGGTGGAGATATTGCTGACGACCCACGATGCCGGCGGACTTTCCACCCGCGATATCGTGCTGGCCGAGGCGATCGACGCGATGGTGGGCTGAAGCTGGGGCGGGTCGATCCCGGCTGGCTAATCCTTCCTTAACCATATCGGCGGCAGGAAGGCGCATCTGCCAGGGAAGGACCGTCCTTGACCGCGCCATATCTGAGAGGGACCGGATCGATCCGCGCCTCCGCCGACAAGGCGGCGGTGCGCGACGCGATCGGCCGCGCGGCGGAGCGGACGGGCGCGGACTTCACCTATCTGTTCAACCAGGCCAAGAGCGAGAGCGGGCTGGACCCCTATGCCAAGGCAAGCACGTCCTCGGCGGGCGGGCTTTACCAGTTCATCGACCAGAGCTGGCTCGGCGTGCTGAAGCAGCATGGCGGCACGCACGGCTATGGCTGGGCGGCGGATGCGATCTCGTGGAGCGGCGGACGCTGGCGGGTGGCGCCGGCCGCGCGCGAGGCGGTGTTCGCCCTGCGCAACGATCCGCAGGCATCGGCGCTGATGGCCGGCGAGTTCGCGCAGGACAATGCCGATGGCCTGCGCGCCGCGCTGGGCCGGGAACCGAGCGCGGGCGACCTTTATTTCGCGCATTTCCTGGGGCTGGCGGGCGCCCGCAAATTCCTGAAGGCGGCGCAGGACAATCCCGATGCGCCCGCCGCCGCGATGTTCCCGCGCGAGGCGGCGGTGAACCGCACGATCTTCTACACCCGATCCGGCACCGCGCGGAGCCTGGACGAGGTCTATCGGCTGATGGCGCGCAAGGTGGAAACGCCGGGCGGCGGATCTGCGATGGAGCGGCCGGTACGGATGGCGGCGCTGGAAGGGGCGGCGGACGTGGCCATGACGGCGACTCCGCTTACGGCCTCGCTGTCCGATGCGGTGCGGCTGGTGGACGTGCCGGCATCGACCGCGCGGCCCGCCGGAGACATGCCCGATACGATGCTGGCGCTGGCGGGGCGCACCGGCGGCGTCAACGTGCTGAAACCAAGCCCGCAATTCGCCACGCTCGCCTACCTGCTGGTGGCATCCCCCTTCGATCGCGACGAGGGCACGCGCGGCGATATCTGAGGCGCGCCGCGCCCGCCCGGAATACCCGCCCTGGCGATGTCGGGGCAGATACTTTTGCGCCAATTGACCCAAGGCCCCGTCCGGCGGCTTCCTGCGGCGTCGCCACACGGCGATACAGCTGGGGAAACTGTCATGCGTATGTTCAAGAGTTCAGTCGCGCTGCTGGCGCTGTCGCTGGCTTTGCCAGTGACGGCGAATGCGGCGATCGTCACGCTGACCTTCGAGGGGATCGGCAATCTCAACCCCGTCGGTGATTTCTATGCCGCGCAAGGCATCATATTTTCCGACGACACCTTGGCTGTGATCGATGCCGATGCCGGCGGGACCGGCAATATCGCCAACGAGCCATCGGCCAGCACCGTCATGTTCTTCCTCAATTCCAACAATGCGGTCCTGAACGTGGCGGCGGGCTTCGAAACTGGCTTCTCCTTCTTCTACAGCTCCTCGACGGCGGCCACGGTGAACGTGTGGTCCGAAGTCGGCGCCACCGGCACGTTGCTGGGATCGATCGACCTGACCGCCCAATTCTCCAACAATTGCACCGGCGATCCCAATGGCCAGTTCTGCAACTGGACGCCGATCGGCGTGGCCTTTGAAGGGCTGGCGAGATCGATCGATTTCGGCGGAACCGCGAACCAGACCGCCTTCGACAACATCACCTTCGGATCGGAACGGCCGACGCAGGGCGCCATTCCCGAGCCGGGAAGCTGGGCGATGATGATCGCGGGCTTCGGCCTGGTCGGGGCGACCGCGCGGCGGCGGCGCTATCGCGCGAGGATCGCCTTCGCCGATTGAAAAGGGGATGGGGGGGGCTGGCCCGAAAGCCGGCCCCCATAGCCGGGCGCCGCAGCGCCGCTTATCGGATGGTATAGAGGCGTCGTCCCCGATAAGCCGGTTCCATGCATATCAGGGCCACCGCGATCGTCTGCGCCGTCCTCGCCCATGGCGAGCATGGCGCGGTCGCGCGGCTGATGACGCCCGATGACGGCCTGCAGCCGGGCTATGTGCGCGGCGGCCGATCACGCGCGATCCGGCCGGTGCTGCTGCCGGGCAATCTGGTGGCGGCCGAGTTCCGCGCCCGCAGCGAGGAGCAGCTTGCCGGGCTGACCGTGGAGCTGGTGCGCAGCCGGGCGGGGCTGATGGGCGAGCCGCTGGCCGCCGCCGCGATCGGCTGGGCGACGGCGCTGACGGCCGCCGCCCTGCCCGAAGGCCAGCCCTTCCCGCAGCTCCATGCCGCGCTGGACGGCCTGCTGAACGCGATCGAGCTCGCGCCGTCGGCGCGGGGCTGGGGCGCGGCGCTGGCGCGATACGAGCTGCTGCTGCTGGGCGAGCTGGGCTTCGGCCTCGATCTTTCGGCTTGCGCGGCGACCGGCGACGCTGCGGGCCTCGCTTTCGTCAGCCCCCGCAGCGGGCGGGCGGTGAGCCTGGCGGGGGCGACCGGATATGAGGACCGGCTGCTGCCCTTGCCATCCTTCCTGATCGCCGGCGGACAGGGGGAGGGATGGGGTGACATATTGGCCGGGTTGCGCATCACCGGCCATTTCCTGGCCCGTGACGTGATGACCGAGCGCCGGGCGGCGGTGCTGGCCGCGCGCGAGCGGCTGATCGAGCGGATCGGGCGGCTGGGTTGACGGCCCGCTTTGCGAATTTCCGAACGCCCTTTCGAAAGATTGCGCCGGCCCGTGCCTGGCCTATGTTCGCGTCAGATATAGCTGGGAGAATGGCGATGCCGCGTGCCTGGAACCTGATTGCCCGCCCGACCGGCCTGCCCGGCCCCGAATGCTTCAGCCTGGTCGAAACGCCCCCGGCGCCGCTGGCGGACGGCGAGGTGCGGGTGCGCAACACCTGGCTTTCGGTCGATCCCTATATGCGCGGCCGGATGAACGACGTGAAAAGCTACGTCCCGCCCTTCGGCCTCAATGAAGCGATGACCGGCGGTGCGGTGGGCGTGGTGGTGGAATCGCGGGCCGACGACCTCAAGCCCGGCGACCGGGTGATGCACATGCTGGGCTGGCGCGACGAGGCGGTGGGCAAGCCGCCCGAATTCATGCCCCTGCCGGACCTGGGCGTGCCGGACCAGATGTTCCTCGGCCTGCTCGGCATCACCGGGCTGACCGCTTATTTCGGGCTGTTCGATGTGGCGGAAGCCAAGGCCGGCGACACGGTGTTCGTATCGGCGGCGGCGGGCGCCGTGGGATCGGCCGTCGTCCAGTTCGCCAAGCTGAAGGGCATGACGGTGATCGGATCGGCGGGCGGCGCGGAGAAATGCGCGCTGGTCCGCGATCTCGGCGCCGATGCGGTGATCGATTACAAGGCGGACCGACCGCTGGTGAAGCAGCTTGCCGAAGCCGCGCCGGACGGCATCGACGTCTATTTCGACAATGTCGGCGGCGAGCATCTGGATGCCGCGCTGGCGGTGGCGCGCAACCATGGCCGCTTCGCCATGTGCGGGATGATCGAAAGCTACAACACGGGCGCGCCGCTGTCGCTGCAATATGCCATACGGATCGTGGGGTTCCGCCTGCAGCTGCGCGGCTTCATCATCAGTGATTACATGCACCGGATGAGCGAGTTCTTCGCCGAGGTCGGGCCCTGGGCGGCGGCCGGCAAGCTCAAGAATATCGAGACGATCCGCGACGGGCTGGAAGGGGCGCCCGATGCGTTCCGCGAGCTGTTCAGCGGCGGCAACAAGGGCAAGATGGTGGTGCGGCTCTGATCCGCAGGCACGGTGCGATGATCCGGCGGATCGTGACGGGCAATGACGCGCAGGGGCGCTCCTATATCGTGAGCGACGAGAGGGTCGTGGCGGTGGAAGGAGCGCCCGACGGCGTGGTCTGGCGGGAAAGCGGGCGGCTGGAGCGCTGGCTGCCCTCCACCGCGCGGCATCTGGAGCCGGATGGGGGCGGCAGCCGCTGCTCCCGCGTGGTGCTGCCGCCATGGGCGGCGATGAAGGACGATGTGGCGCCGGGCCGTTTTCCCGGCCTGGATGCGGATGGTTTCCACCGCACCGAGACGATCGACTATATCCTGATGCTGGAGGGCGAGGTGGATCTCGTGCTCGATCGCGATCGCACCACGATCCGCGCCGGGGACGTCGTGATCCAGCGTAACGCCAGCCACGCCTGGCAGAACATGACCGACCGGGATGCGGTATTCTGGGGCGTGATGACCGCGCGGGCCGGCTGAGGGGAGGGGCTCAGGCGTCGTGCTTCGCGGGTGCCTCGGCCGCCGTGCGGAGCCGGCCCAGCATGTGCGCGGCATAGGCCGCATAGGGGCCGATCCAGCGTTCGTGGATGCCGTGGATCGGCAGCGCATCCAGATGATTCCAGCGCTCGCGGCCGCGCCGTTCGGCCACGATCAGCCCGGCGGCTTCCAGCACGTCCAGATGCTGCATCACCGTGCAGCGATCGAGATCGGGGAAGCGGGCGCAGAGCGCTCCTGTGGTGAGCGGTCCTTCCTTCAGCGCGTCCAGCATCCGGCGGCGGGTGCGATGGCCGAGCGCCTTGAACAGCGCATCATCCTGATCGTCGATTGACATGTTATAATCCTACAACATATCATGGCCCGCGCAACAGAGATTGGAGGCGCGCGATGGACTTGAGGTTCACGATCGCGGGGCGCATCGCCAAGCCGGTGAGCGAGGTTTTCGAGGCCGTCGTCGATCCCGGCCGGCTATCGGAATATTTCACGACCGGCGGCGCGAAGGGACGGCTGGAGCCGGGGGCGGTGGTATCCTGGGACTTCCACGATTTTCCCGGCGCCTTTCCCGTCCATGTGACGGAGGTGGAAAAGGACAGTCGCATCGTCCTGCGATGGGATGCGGTGGACGGCACCGCCCCGCCCGATGCCACGGGCGCGCGGCTGACCACCGTGACCATGACCTTCGAGCCGCTGGAGGACGGGCGCACGCTGGTGCGGATCACCGAGGAAGGATGGTCCGAAACGCCGGCGGGGCTTGCCGCATCCTACGGCAATTGCGAGGGCTGGACGGGGATGCTCTGCGCGTTGAAGGCGTGGCTGGAAGACGGCGTGAGGCTGCGGCAGGGCTTCTACAAATAGGGTCCCGGGATGGATGGGCGAAGCCGCGCCGATCAGCCGGCTTCGCTGCTCGCCTTGTCCGGCGCGGCATCGCGCAGGCGGCGGCCGCGCAGCGGCGGCACCCGGGTGGTCTGCGCCATTTCCATGATCTTGGCGCGTAGCTCCGCCCTTTTTTCGTGGATGGACGCGATCACCGGCCCCATGGCGACGCCGAGATCGACCAGCACGGCTTCCGACAATTGCAGCGAGGATTCGAGCGTTTCGGGAACCGCGTCGGTGGCGCCGGCGCGATAAAGCTCGGCCGCATGGTTGGGATCGCGCGCGCGGGCGATGATGGCGAGATCGGGAAAAGCCGCGCGCACCCGCGCCACCGTGCGGACGATCTGGACGGGTTCGTCCATGGTGAGCACCAGCGCGCTGGCATTGGCGAGATCGAGCTTGTCGATCATCCCCGGCCGGGTGATATCGCCGAAGACGATATTGTAGCCGCGCCGCCGGGCATGGGCGATCGTATCGATATCGGCATCCAGCGCGACATAGGGCCGCTTGTGCGCATCCAGCATCTGCGCCACCAGCCGCCCGACCCGGCCGAAGCCGATGATGACGGTGCGGCCGGGCTTGGTTTCGATCGTGTCCAGCGCATCCTTGCCTTCGCGCCGCTCGACCCGGCTGGCGATATCGCGGCCGATGCGGGCCAGCAGCGGGGTGATGGTGAGGCCGATCGCGGTGACGATCTGCCAGAAGGCGGCGGTGGACGGCATGATGAGCTTGGCCTGCGCGGCGGCGGCCAGCACGATCAGCGTTGTTTCCGAGGGCGAGGCCATCAGCAGGCCGGTCTGGGTGGCGATGCCGCGATCGGCCCCGCTTAGCCGCAGGAGGCCGGCGGTGACGATCGCCTTGGCGGCGACCACGCCCGCCACCGCCAGCACCAGCGCCTGCCAGTTGGCGAGGATGACGCGGACATCGAGGCTCATGCCGATGGTGATGAGGAACACGCCGAGCGCCAGCCCCTTGAAGGGGGCCATGATCACCTCGACCTCGGTATGATAGTCCGTCTCCGCGATCAGCAGGCCGGCGAGCAGCGCGCCGACGATCGGCGAAAGGCCGGCCGCCGTGGTGGCGATGCTCGACAGGATGACGACGAGCAGGCTGGCCGACAGGAACAGTTCGGGGCTCTTGGTGCGGGCGGCCTGCGCGAACAGCCTGGGCAGCAGGAAGCGGCCGAGCACCATCAGCCCGACGACGGTGAGCCCGCCGAGCATCACCGTGGAAAGCAGGCCTTCCCATCCTTCATCGGTGGCGGTGGGGGCGAGCGCGCCCAGGCCGAAGATGATCGGCACCAGGGCCAGATCCTCGAACAGCAGCATGGCGAAGGCGGCGCGGCCGACCCCCGATGTCGTGCCGACCATCGGCAGCACCAGCGCGGTCGAGGACAGGGCGAGCGCGAGGCCGAGGCCGATCGCGCCGGCCCAGCTCTGCCCGAGCAGGTGGAGCGCCAAACCGATGACGAGGCCCGACAGCACGAGTTCGGCGGCGCCCAGCCCGAACACCGCCCCGCGCATCGACCATAGCCGCTTGAACGACAGTTCGAGCCCGATCGAGAAGAGCAGCAGCACGATGCCGAATTCGGCGAAGGGCTCGATCGAATGCTTGTCGGTTATGGTGAAATGGTAGAGCCAGGGCACCCGATCGACCAGCGAGCCCAGGCCGGACGGGCCGACCAGCAGCCCGACCAGGATGAACCCGATCACCGGATTGACCCGGAAACGGGCGAAAGCCGGGATGATGAGGCCCGCGGCCCCGAGGATGACAAGCGAATCGCTGAAAGCGTCGGATTGGATCGGTAGCGGCATCGCCGCCGACTTTGGGGGCTGGAGTCACGAAATTCCAGCGCCGGCTTGCAATTTTACTTTTTGTTTCCGCCTCGCATAACGCATCATCCTTCCATAGCTTGGGGATCGACCGCCAACAGGGAGATCAGATCGCCGCATGCCCCATGTAACACCGCTCATCGGCACCATCGTCGCCGGCCTCGTGCTTGCCTTCATCCTTGGGCAGATCGCCTTCCGCCTGCGTCTGTCGCCGTTGATCGGTTATCTGCTGGCCGGGATCGCGGTGGGGCCCTTCACCCCCGGCTATGTCGCCGATCAGAGCCTGGCCAACGAACTGGCCGAGCTGGGCGTGATCCTGCTGATGTTCGGCGTCGGCCTGCATTTCTCGGTCAAGGACCTGATGGCCGTCCGCAAGATCGCGGTGCCCGGCGCCCTGGGGCAGATCGGCGTGGCGACGTTGCTGGGCATGGGGCTCGCCTGGCTGCTGGGCTGGAGCGTGGCCGGCGGCTTCGTGTTCGGCCTCGCGCTCTCGGTCGCTTCCACGGTGGTGCTGCTGCGCGCTCTGCAGGAACGCCGCATCCTCGACACCGAACGCGGGCAGATCGCCGTCGGCTGGCTGATCGTCGAGGATCTGGCGATGGTGCTGGCGCTGGTGCTGATCCCGGCGATAGCCGAGGGCGGGGGCGGCAGCGTCGCCACGGCGCTGGCGGTGACGGTGGGCAAGGTGGTGGCGTTCGTCGCCTTCATGCTGATCGTCGGCCGGCGCGCTGTGCCGTGGATGCTCCATTCCGTGGCGCATTCGGGATCGCGCGAGCTGTTCCGGCTGGCGGTGCTGGCGATCGCGCTGGGCGTGGCCTTCGGCGCGGCGCTGCTGTTCGGCGTGTCCTTCGCGCTCGGCGCCTTCTTCGCCGGCATGATCCTGGCGGAATCGCCGCTGAGCCAGCGCGCCGCCGAGGAGACGCTGCCGCTGCGCGACGCGTTCGCCGTGCTGTTCTTCGTATCGGTGGGCATGCTGTTCAACCCGGATATCCTGACGGACGAGCCGCTGGCCCTGCTGGCGACGGTGCTGATCATCATGTTCGGCAAGTCGATCGCCGCCTTCGGCATCGTCCGCGCCTTCGGCAAGTCCAACAAGACGGCGCTGACCATCGCGGCGAGCCTGGCCCAGATCGGCGAATTCTCCTTCATCCTGGCGACGCTGGGCTTTTCGCTGGAGCTGCTGCCGGCGGACGGGCGCGATCTTATCCTGGCGGGCGCTATCATCTCGATCATGCTGAACCCGCTGCTCTTCTCGCTGATCGACCGCTTCGCCGCGCGGGTGGCGGGCGGCGTGGAGCCCGAACATGCGATCGGCGGCCAGCCGCCGGCGCCGGTGCGCGGCCATGTCGTGATCGTGGGCCATGGCCGGGTGGGCAGCATCGTCGCCAAGGGGCTGACCGACGCGGGCGAGCGGGTGACGGTGATCGAGGCCCAGGCCGACAAGTCCGGCCTGCCCGCCCATGAGAAGGCCACCGTGCTGGCCGGCAACCCGGCGAGCGGGGCGCTGCTGCGCGAGGCGGGGATCGACAAGGCGCGCATGCTGTTCGTGGCCATCCCCGAAAGCTTCGAGGCGGGACAGATCGTGGAGCAGGCCCGCGCGCTCAATCCCGCGCTGCGCATCGTCGCCAGGGCGCACAGCGATGCCGAGTCCGCCTATCTGGAAACGCATGGCGCCGACCGCGCGATCATGGGCGAGCGCGAGATCGCGCGCCGGATGATCGACGAGGCGCTGATCGGCCGCTAGGCGAGGGAACGGCTGGAATCCCGGAGCGGCGGTTTCCAGCCGAATGGTTCTTCCGGGCCCGCCGACACAGGGCATTCCCTCCGCCTTTCCGGGGAGGGGAGGAAGAAGCGCCGAAGCGTGGAGGCGGCGCAAAGAATGCGTGGCGATCCGATCTATCCGGCTTGACCGGCGCCCCATAGTGGCGCCTTTTAAGGCAAGGTCAGCAGCGGGCGCAGGAATCACAAGGACATGGGCGGCGCCCATCATCACGATCATTCATCCCAGGACCACGCGTCGCATGACCATGTGTCTCAGGGGCACGCCGCGCATGCGGCCCACTCCCACTCCCACGCCCACGGCCATGGCGGGCACGGGCATTCGCACGCGCCGGCCAGCTTCGGCCGGGCCTTCGCGATCGGCATCGGCCTGAACCTGGCCTATACCGCCGTCGAGGCGTTCTATGGGCTGGCCACCGGATCGATGGCCCTGCTGGCCGATGCGGGCCACAATCTTTCCGACGTGGCGGGGCTGGCGATCGCCTGGGGGGCGTGGTTCGCCTCGCGCACCCGGCCGACGCCGCGCTTCACCTACGGCCTGCGCGGATCATCGATCCTGGCGGCGCTGGTGAATGCGGTGCTGCTGCTGATCGCCTGCGGGGCGATCGCGCTGGAGGCGATCCAGCGGTTCGCGGAGCCGGCGCCGGTGCCGGGCGGCACGATGATGATCGTGGCCGGGGTGGGCATCGTCATCAACCTGGGCACGGCGCTGCTGTTCGCGCGGGGCAGCGGGCACGACATCAATATCCGGGGTGCCTTCCTCCACATGGCGGCGGATGCCGCGGTTTCGGCGGGCGTGGTGATCGCCGGCCTGCTGACGCTGAAGACGGGGGCCGAATGGATCGATCCCGCCACCAGCCTGGTGATCGTGCTGGTGATCGTCGCCGGCACCTGGGGGCTGCTCCGGGAATCGCTCGCCATGGCGATGCAGGCGGTGCCGGGGCGGATCGATCCCGCCGCCGTCCAGCAGGCGCTGGCCGAGGTGAAGGGGGTCACGCGGGTCCACCATCTCCACATCTGGCCGACGAGCACGACGGAGACGGCGCTGACCGCGCATCTGGTGGTGCCGGGCGGGCATCCGGGCGACGCCTTCCTGGAACGGACGGCGGCGATGCTCCACGATCGCTTCGGCATCGGCCACGCCACCCTGCAGATCGAGCAGGGGGAAGGCGTGGGCGAGGGGCGGTGCGACATCGGCGGCTGCGCCTTCCACGGCGGTTAGGCCATCGGGAGGGGGTTCCCCGGCGGCCGGGCTGGACGCGCAATCCTTCCTCCTCCATCATCCGCGAACGCGCCATGAGATGCGCGGGCGGTAGCGGAATGGAGAGAGATGGAGAAGATAATCTACGCATTGTGGCGATCCGACGCCGTGGATGCGGCCGCCTTCAAGCAGCAGCTTCTGGGCGAGGTGGCCGAGGCGCTGGGACCGCATGTGCTGGCGCTGCGTATCAATGTGGCGGACGAGGATGTCGTCGGCGGCACGGTGCCGCGCATCGCCAATATCCGGCCGCAGATGGATGCGGTGATCCAGCTTTGGGTGCATTGCTCGCACGATCCCTATCGCGCTGCGATCGACGAGATCGTCGGCCGCGCGGCGCCGCGCTTCGCCGCCTGGCTGGTGTGCGAATCCGTGCCGCTGCCGAATGAGCTTCACCCGCCGGTGAAGGGAAAGCGCACCGAGGGTTTCTCCCAGCTCGCCTTCATTGGCCAGCCGCCCAAGATGAGCCATGAGGAATTCGCCTATCAGTGGCGGCGGGTGCAGACGGCGGTGGCGATCGAGACGCAGAGCAATTTCGAATATCGCCAGAATCTGGTGGTGCGGCCGCTGACCTACGGCGCCCCGCCCTTCGTTGCGATCGTGGAGGAATGCTTCCCCGCCGCCGCCTTCCATGACGAGGCGGCTTATTATGACGGCCCCGGCGATCCGGCGAAGTGGCAGGAGAATAAGCGGCTGATGTTCGAAGCCTGCGCCCAGTTCATGGATTTCGAGCGGATCGACGTGATCCAGACCAGCCAGTTCGATCTCAGGCCGATAGGCGGATGAGCCAATAAGCTTGCATTGACGGTGCTTGCGTGAAAATATGTGCCGAAATGCGTTGCGATAATGCGTTTTGACCAACGCAATTCGGCAAGATGGCCGGGCGGCCCCGTGGGCGGGAGCGGTTCCAGCGGAACCGCAGGTCCAAATGGACGGGTCGGCCATGGCGCCGCTTATGGTAGTTTCATCCCACGATAAGAGTCGCGGGTGCCCGGCCACGGGCGGAATATGCGGAGAGTGAAGATGGCGACGACGGCTGAATATGGCCTTGGCGAACAGACCTTCCCCAGGGGATGGTTCATGGTTGCCGACGCGGACGAGCTGGAGGGCACCAAGCCGCTGGCGGTGCGCTATTTCGGCCGCGACATGGTGCTGTATCGCGGCGAATCCGGCGCGCTTCACATGGTGGATGCCTATTGCCCGCACATGGGCGCGCATCTGGCCCGCAACACCACATCCTATGTGATCCGCGACGGCAAGCAGGTGGAAGGGGATTCGATCCGCTGTCCCTATCATGGCTGGCGCTTCGGCCCGGACGGCCGCTGCAACCAGATCCCCTATTCGCCCCAGAAGGTGCCGGGCGCGGCCAAGCTGGAAAGCTGGCTGGTCAAGGAACGCGCCGGTTGCATCTGGATGTGGTGGGACCCGGAAGGCGGCGAGCCCGAATATGACCTGCCGGAATTCGCCGAATATGGCGCGCCGCACTGGGTGAACTGGAAGATGGACCGGCTGGGGCTGCTGAACAGCCACCCCGTCGAGATCGTCGACAACATGGCCGACCGCGCCCATTTCGAGCCGATCCACGGCACGCAGGACGTGATCCTGTTCGAAAATGATTTCGAGGATCACAAGGTCGTGCAGCGCATGTCCTCCGGCCACCGCACGCTTTCGGCCGAAGGGGGCGAGCCGCTCTTCACCGACACCTGGTATACCGGGCCGGGCATCCTGATTTCGCAGATGGCGGGGCAGTTCCCGTCGATCATCCTCATCACCCACACGCCGGTGGACGACGGCGTCGTGAAGGTGTGGCACGGTCTGCTCGTGAAGGTGGCGGGCGCGGTGCCGAGCGAGGAGGAGATCGGCATGGCGCGGGCCTATCAGCAGGCCTCGTGCGATGCGTTCAGCCAGGATTTCGAGGTGTGGGCCAACAAGCGCCCCTGCTTCAACCCGATGGCGGTGCTGGGCGACGGCCCGATCGGCAAGCTGCGCATCTGGTATCGCCAATTCTACAACCCCCGCGCCCGCGCCCAGGAATTCCGGGCGCGCGTGAACGGGACGATCATCACGCGGGGCACGCTGAACGCGCCCTGGGACGACCAGCAGGTCGCCTGACGCCGCCGCCTCCCAAAAGAGGCGGATCGACATGGAAGGGGGCGGGGCCGTGGGCTCCGCCCCTTTTGCTTGGCGACGGATTTTCGGCGCCTTTGCCGAAGAAATGACGGGGCCGGATGGCGGTCGGCCGGCGCGGCCCTGTCGTTCGTCGAAGCCTCTTGTCGATTTGTCGAAAGATGGCGCGGCCGCCGGCGGCGCGTTGCATGCACCCGGAGGGTGCGAGATCCAGCGATGAACCGTGCGGATCGCGCGACATATCAATATTGAAATATTCCAGGCGCATGGCCGTGGCATAAGCCACCATGGCCGCCGGCAAGCCCATGAACGGCGGGGCGGCGCGCAAATTGCGTATGGACCCGGGCGACTAGCGGAGCATGTTCTGAAGCTGATGCGACATATTCTTTTGCCAGCCTTGATGATTTCGCTCGCGTCCTGTGGCGCCGGCAAGAAAGAGGGCGACGCCCGCCAGGCCCCGCTGGTGACGGCGGCGACCGTCGCGTCCGCGCGCTTCATCGACCGGATCGAGGCCGTCGGCAGCGCGCGCGCCAATGAGCAGGTGACGCTTTCCGCGCCGGTGACGCAGCGGATCGACCGCATCAATTTCGAGGATGGCGGCTTCGTCGCGCAGGGGCAGGTGATCGCCGTGCTCGCCGCCGGGCAGCAGAACGCCCAGCTGGCCGATGCCCGCGCCCGCGCCCGCGAGGCGGAGCAGCAGCTCGCCCGCCTTTCGGCGCTGAAGGATCGGGGCTTCGCCACCAATGCCAGCGTGGATGCCCAGATCGCCGCCGCCGCCTCGGCCCGCGCGCAGGCGGCCGAGGCGATCGCGTCGATCGGCGACCGGGTGATCCGCGCGCCCTTTGCCGGCTATGCCTCGTTGCGCACGGTTTCGGCGGGCGCGGTGGTTTCGGCGGGAACCGAGATCGCGACGATCAGCGACATTTCCCGCATCAAGCTGGATTTCCCGGTGCCGGAGACGATGCTGTCGGCGGTGAAGCCCGGCCAGACGATCGAGGCGCGCGCCGCCGCTTATCCCGACCAGCCGTTTCGCGGCACGATCGCCACGATCGATCCCGTGGTCGATCCCGCGACGCGATCGGTGATGGTGCGCGCGGTGCTGCCCAATGGCGACCTCCGGCTGAAACCGGGGATGTTGCTGACCGTGGCGATCGAATCCGGCGCGCGCGTGGCGCCGGCCGTGCCCGAGCCCGCGATCATCGGCCAGGGGGCGGATCGCTTCGTCTTTCTGATCGGCGAGGACGACGTGGTCAAGCGGACGCCGGTGAAGGTGGGCGTGCGCCGCGACGGCATGATCGAGATCACCGAAGGGCTGAAGCCGGGGCAGAAGATCGTCGGCGAAGGCGTGGTGAAGGTGGCAGACGGCGCCAAGGTGCGCACCGCCGGCCCCGCCGCCGCCAAGCCCACGCAGCAGGCATCGGCGGAGTAAGGCGATGCTGCTTTCCGACGTTTCGGTGAAGCGCCCGGTCTTCGCGGCGGTGATGTCCATCCTGCTGACGATCATCGGCGCGGTCGCCTTCTTCGCGCTTTCGGTGCGTGAATATCCTGATGTCGATCCGCCGATCGTGTCGGTGGAGACGACCTATACGGGCGCCGCCGCCAACGTCGTCGAAAGCCGCGTCACCCAGTTGATCGAGGAACGGCTGGCCGGCATCGAGGGCATCCAGACGATCACCTCGCGATCGCGCGACGGCACCTCCGACATCTCCGTGGAGTTCAGCCCCGGTCGCAACATCGACGATGCCGCCAACGACGTGCGCGATCGCGTGGGCGGCGTGGCCGAGGATCTGCCCGACGACGCGCTGCCGCCCGAGATCCGCAAGGTGGACGCCGATGCGCAGCCGGTGCTGTGGTTCACCTTCTCCGCGCCGCCGGGATGGTCGCGCGTCCAGCTTTCCGATTATGTCGACCGCACGCTGGTCGATCGCTTTTCCGCCATCGACGGCGTGGCGCGCGTGCAGATCGGCGGCGAGGCGCGGCCGGCGATGCGCGTGTGGTTGCAGCCCGAGCGGCTCGCCGCCTTCAGCCTGACGCCCGGCGATGTCGAGACCGCCCTGCGCACGCAGAATGTGGAGCTGCCGGCCGGCCGCATCGAGGCGCAGCGCCAGAATGTCACGGTGCGGGTGAACCGCCCCTTCGCGACGGCGGCGGAGTTCGCCCAGCTCGTCGTCGGGCGCGGGCAGGGCGGCTATCTGGTGCGGCTGGGCGACGTCGCCCGCGTGGAGGAAGCGCCGGAGAATCTCTATTCCTCCTTCCGCGCCAACGGCCAGACGGGCGTGGGCATCGGCATTGTCCGCCAATCGGGCGCGAATACGCTGGCGGTGGCGGAAGCGGCCAAGAAGGTGGCCGACGAGGTGCGCCCCAACCTGCCCAAGGGCATGACGATGGAGATCGGCAGCGACAGCTCGCTGTTCATCTCCCGCGCGATCGATGCCGTCTATCACACGATGGGCGAGGCGGCGGTGCTGGTGGTGGCGGTGATCTTCCTGTTCCTGGGAAGCTGGCGCGCGACGCTGATCCCGGCCGTGACGGTGCCGATCTGCCTGCTGGCGACCTTCGCGGTGCTGTGGGTGTTCGGATTCTCCATCAACCTTTTGACCCTGCTGGCGCTGGTGCTGGCGATCGGCCTGGTGGTGGACGATGCGATCGTGGTGCTGGAGAATGTCTATCACCGCATAGAGCAGGGCGAGGACCCGCTGGCGGCGGCCTATCTCGGCACCCGGCAGGTCGGCTTCGCCGTCATCTCGACGACCGTGGTGGTGTGCGCGGTGTTCCTGCCGGTGATGTTCATCGCCGGCCAATCGGGCCTGCTGTTCCGCGAGCTGGCCGCCGCGATGATCGGCGCGGTCGCCTTTTCGGGCTTCCTCGCGCTCACGCTGGCGCCGATGCTCTGTTCCAAGCTGCTCAGGCACGAGGAACGCGGCCGGCTGGCGCAATGGGTGGACGATCGCTTCCGCCGGATCGAAAGCGCCTATTCGCGGACCCTGGCGAAGGCGATCGACCGGCCGGTGCTGGTGCTGGGCGCGGTGGCGCTGGTGCTGGCGGGCGCGGGCGCCCTCTACACCACGCTGCAATCCGAACTGGCGCCGACCGAGGATACGGGCATCGTCCTCCTCCAGCTCAACACCGCGGAAGGCACGGGCTTCGACGAGCTCAACCGCCAGATGCAGGAAGTGGAGAAGCTGGTGCTGCCGCTGGTCGGCCAGGACGGCGGCGAAAGCGGCGGCGCGGTGCGCCGGGCCGTGACCCGCGTGCCCGGCAGCTTCGGCGCGACCGAGGATTTCAACAGCGGCGCGATGACCCTGTTCCTGCGCCCCTGGGAGGATCGCACCGTCACCACCCAGGACGTGATCAACGTGGTGAACGGCAAGCTGAGCGAACTGCCGGCGATGCGCGGCAATGCCAGCACGCCTTCGGCGCTGGGCCGCGGGCGCGGCCAGCCGCTGAACTTCGTGATCGCGGGCACGACCTATGAGGAGCTGGCCCGCGCGCGCGACCGGATATTGGCGGCGGCGGCGAACAACCCCGGCATCATCAACCTCGATTCCGATTATAAGGAAACCAAGCCGCAGCTGCTGATCGACGTGGATACCGCGCGCGCCGGCGACCTCGGCGTCTCGGTGGACGCGGTGAGCCAGGCATTGCAGACGCTGATGGGTTCGCGCCGCGTTTCCACCTATGTCGATCGCGGCGAGGAATATCGCGTGATCGTGCAGGCCGATCCTTCCGGCCGCAGCGTGGAGCAGGATCTGGGCCGGGTGCATGTGCGGTCCATGTCGGGCCAGCTCGTGCCGCTCGCCAACCTCGTCACCGTGCGCGACAGCGCCGATGCGCGCGAGCTGGGGCGGTTCAACAAGATGCGCGCCATCACCCTTTCGGGCGGGCTCGCCCCCGGCTATTCGCTGGGCGAGGCGCTCAGCTTCCTGGAGGAGCAGGCGGCCGCATCCCCCGAGGTGACGGCGGTCGGCTATCGCGGCGAAAGCCAGGCCTTCAAGGAAAGCGGCGGATCGATCCTGATCGTGTTCCTGATGACGATCGTGCTCGTCTACCTCGTGCTGGCCGCGCAGTTCGAAAGCTTCGTGCATCCGGGCGTGATCATCACAACCGTGCCGCTGGCGGTGGCGGGCGGCATCGTCGGGCTGGCGGTGATGGGCCAGACGCTCAATCTCTACAGCCAGGTCGGCATCGTCATGCTGGTGGGCCTGGCGGCGAAGAACGGCATCCTGATCGTGGAGTTCGCCAACCAGCTGCGCGACGAGGGCGTCGCCTTCCTGGATGCGATCCGGCAGGCGGCGGTGCGCCGGCTGCGGCCGATCCTGATGACGTCGATCGCCACCGTTGCCGGCGCGGTGCCGCTGATGCTGGCGGGCGGCGCGGGCGCGGCGGCGCGGCGTTCCATCGGCGTGGTCGTCGTCTGGGGCGTCAGCATCGCGACGATCATCACCCTGTTCATGATCCCGGTGCTCTACGTGCTGATGGCGCGCCGCACCGGATCGCCGCTGGCGGTGACGCGCAAGCTGGAGGCGGCATTGGGCGGTGGGCAGGCGCATCCGGCCGAATAAGGTCGGGACGGCGCAAGTGACGGATTTCCAATTGCATGGCGCCGCGCGGGCGACTTTAATGCCGCGATTTCTGTAGCGCCCGTGATTCCCGCGGGCGCGGATCGCTCTGGGGGGAGCAGGGGACGGCATGGGGCAGATCGCGTCGCAAGGGCAGCTTCGCATGGCGTTCGTCCGCTGGGCGCTGGTGATGGTGCCGCTGGTGCTGCTGCTGGGCATCGCATCGGGCTGGCTGGCCAATTCCGGTTACGGCAATCCGTGGTTCGATGCGCTGCGCAAGCCGGCAATCATGCCGCCGGGCCGGGTGTTCGCCGTCGCCTGGACGATCCTCTACGTGCTGATGGGTTTCGCGCTGGCGCTGATCCTGTCCGCCCGCGGCGCGCGGGGCCGGGGCGCGGCGATCGCGCTTTTCGTGCTGCAGCTCGCGCTCAATCTCGCCTGGTCGCCCCTGTTTTTCGGGGCGCATCAGGTGACGGCGGCGCTGGGTCTGATCCTGGTCCTCATCCTTGTCGTTGCCGTAACGATGTGGCGTTTCTGGGGAATTCGGAAGCTGGCGGGGCTGCTGCTGCTGCCCTATCTGGCCTGGCTGCTGTTCGCCGCGTTGCTGAACTTCCAGATCCTCCAGGCCAACCCGGACGCGGAATCGCTTGCGCCGGGGCGCGTTCGGACCCAGATCAGTCTATAATAATCCATTAAGCACACAGGAAACGCAGGGTCATGCAATCGGAAAACCGCATTTTCGACGATCTCGTGAAGATGCTGAACGGCGCGGCGGGCACGCTGGCGGGCATGGGCCGCGAGGCGGAAGCGGGCGCGCGCGCGCGCGCCAAGGAATGGATCGGCGGCCTCGATTTCGTGAGCCGTGACGAGTTCGAGGCGGTGAAGGCGATGGCCGCCGCCGCGCGCGACGAGGTGGACGCGCTGAAGGCCCGGCTGGACGCATTGGAGGGGGCGACCGGCAAGGCCAGGAGCGCAAAGGCGAAGTCCGGTGGCGAGCCGCCCGCAGCCTGAGGCCATCATCCACAATTTAATCGTGGTTAAGCGACCTGGTTGCCCACCCGGACGCTTGCGACGTTCCGCCGCCTTGTTCACCATGAGCGGCCAGCGCCCGTGGGGAGGGGCTTATGACCGTCGATGATTTCGAAAGCGGCCGGGATGCCAGCGCGCCGATCGAGATGCTCGAGCAATATTTCGCGGCCCATGGCTGGAATCACGAGCGCAACGGCGATGAGGAGATCGTCGCCACCTTCCAGGGAAGCTGGACGCAATATGAGCTGCGCGCGGTGTGGCGCGAGGAGGATCGCGTTCTCCAGTTCCTGGCCCTGCCCGACATCCGCGTGCCCACCGACAAGCGCGCGACGATCTACGAGACGATCGGCCTGATCAACGAGCAGCTGTGGATCGGCCATTTCGAAATGTGGGCGACGTCCGGCATGCTGCTGTTCCGCCATGCCGCGCTTCTGGAAAGCAACCAGGAATCGGTGCTGACGATCGAGCAGGCGGAAACGCTGGTGGAAGCCGCGATCGACGAGTGCGAGCGCTTCTACCCCGTCTTCCAGTTCGTGCTCTGGGCCGACAAGACCCCGCAGGAGGCGATTTCCGCCGCCCTGATCGAAACGCAGGGCGAAGCCTGAGAGACGGGTAGGCAAGGACCGCCGCACCCATTATCCGCGCATCGGACGATCAAGGGAGATGCGTGTGTCGAAGCTTCTCGAAGGGCCGCTATGGCTGGTGGGCGCCGGCAATATGGGCGGCGCGATGCTGCGCGGCTGGCTGGCGGCCGGCATAGACCCGGATCAGGTGATTGTGATCGATCCCGGCGCGAAGGACCTGCCCGAAGGCGTGATCGCCTGGCCCGCGCCCCCGCCCGATGGCGCGGCCCCGGCGGTGGTGGTGCTGGCGGTGAAGCCGCAATTGCTCGATACCGTGGCGCCCGCCATCGCACCCGCGCTGGAGCGGGAGACGCTGCTGATATCGATCCTGGCCGGCGTGGAGGTCGCCTCGCTCCGCCAGCGTTTCCCCGCGCCGGAAGGCGTGGTGCGGGTGATGCCGAACACGCCTGTCGCGATCGGCAAGGGCGTCATGGCGCTGCACGGTGCCGGCCTTTCGGACGGCGCCGCCGACCTCGCCGGGCGGCTGACTGCGCCGCTGGGGCTGGTGGAATGGATCGCGCGCGAGGACCAGTTCGATGCCGTGACCGCGCTTTCGGGCTGCGGGCCGGCCTTCCTGTTCCGTTTCATCGATGCGATGGCCGATGCCGGCACGGCGCTGGGCCTGCCCGCCGACCAGGCGGCGCGGCTCGCGCTGGCGACGGTGGAGGGCGCGGCGCTGCTCGCCGCCGGATCGGACGAGACGCCGGGCCAGCTTGCCGATCGCGTCGCCAGCCCCGGCGGCAGCACGCGCGAGGGCATGAACGTGCTCGATCATGACGGCGCGCTGAAGGAACTGATGGCGCGGACGCTGTCGGCTTCGGCGCGGCGCAATGCGGAGATGGCGGCCGCCGCGCGCGGATAGGACCGCGCCGTCCTTGACCTCCCGCCGGCCCATGATCGCCGCGAGGGGCCGGGAGGGCGGCATGGCGGACGACGCGGTGGGCAAGGCGGGCAGGGCGGCGGCCGGCTTCGGCTGCCTGCTCGGGCTGGCCGCGCTCGCCCTGCAGGCCGGGCTCACCATTCCGGCGGGGATGGCGAACGGCCGGAGCCTCGGCGGCGCCATCCTCTTCTATCTCAGCTTCTTCACCATCCTGAGCAACGGCGTGCTGGCGGCGGTGCATCTCGCCACCGCGAGCCGCGCGCCGGCGCTTGCCGTCCTGCGGCGGCCGGCGGTGCGGGCGGGCATGATGGCGGCGATGCTGTTCGTGATGGCCTTCTACCATTTCGTGCTGGCGGCAAGCTGGGCGCCGGCCGGCTGGTTCAAGGTGGCGGACGTGGCGCTCCATTATGCCACGCCGCTTCATTATGCCGGCTGGTGGCTCATCTTCGCCCCGCATGGCCGGACGAGCTGGCGCTCGGCGGGCGCGATGGCGGCGTGGCCGTTCGCTTATGCGCTCTACGCGATCGCGCGCGGGGCCGTGGTGGGCGAATATCCCTATCCGGTGCTGGACGCTGCCGCGCTCGGCTATGGCCGGGTGGCGGCCAATGTGGCGGGGCTGCTCGTGGCATTTGTTGCATTATTCGCAATAATACTTATTTTAGATAATATTGTATTACAGTGCGGCGAGAGGGTGAAGTCATGGCAGAGAAATTAGGAATCTCGTCGGTGGCTGATATTCCACCAGAAATCCGTGAAGCTGCGCTGGATTTATCAAAATCTCTTGCGGTGCCCATTGATATATATAAGTCATACGCGACTGCTGGCGGAAATGATTTTATCAATATCTATATTGGCTGGGAGGAAGCTCGCCAATTGCTTCCTTGGGTGCTTGCGGCTGGTCCCGGTTACGTAGGAACGAAGATTTTAAAGAATCTTATCGAAAGGCATATCATCAATCCAATCTCTGAAGAAGGTGGACTGATAGATCGCCGCTTTAATAAACTCTTATCTCTTATTCGTAAAAGCAAAGTTTGGGATAGTTGGCCTTGGCGATTAGCTATTGGCTTGCGAGGCTATAACAGGCGAGATGATCCATTTTACGGAGATTGGAATATAATTGGCAATGGAGATGAATTGCAAGATATTCATCTTTCTATAATTGGCGTTGCTGTATTTGGGAAAAGCTTAGAAAAGCTAAGGGATGAATTTATATCGTCATCACAGCTCGGCGAAGAAAAGACTGTGTATGGAAGATTTTCCATCAAGGATGGAGATATTTGCGCTCAAGTGTATATTGGGAATAATATTGTAGATATGACTATTGCGACCGATGGGAAGATTTTGTGTCAAGTAAGGCCGCGCTGACTTCTTCTTGATAGGAGGGGCCGGCGCGCGGCCCCTCCCGCCGCCGATCAGTTCTTGGTCTTGTCGACCAGCTTGTTCTTGCCGATCCACGGCATCATCGCGCGCAGCTCGCTGCCGACCTTCTCGATCGGATGCTCGGCGGCGAGCTTGCGGCTGGCCTTCAGCTCCGGCTGGCCGGCGCGGTTGTCGAGGATGAAGTTCTTGACGAAGCGGCCCTGCTGGATGTCGGCCAGCACGCGCTTCATCTCGGCCTTGGTCTCATCGGTGATGATGCGCGGGCCGGTGGTGATGTCGCCATATTCGGCGGTGTTGGAGATCGAATAGCGCATGTTGGCGATGCCGCCCTCATACATCAGATCGACGATCAGCTTCACCTCGTGGAGGCATTCGAAATAGGCCATTTCCGGGGCGTAGCCGGCCTCGACCAGCGTTTCGAAGCCCGCCTGGATCAGGTGGGAAAGGCCGCCGCACAGCACGGCCTGCTCGCCGAACAGGTCGGTCTCGCACTCTTCCTTGAAGGTCGTCTCGATCACGCCCGAACGGCCGCCGCCCACGGCGGAGGCGTAGGAGAGCGCCACGTCATGCGCGTTGCCGCTCGCATCCTGCGCGATCGCGATCAGGCAGGGCACGCCGCCGCCGCGCTGATATTCGGAACGCACGGTGTGGCCGGGGCCCTTGGGCGCGATCATGAACACGTCGAGGTCGGCGCGCGGCTCGATCAGGCCGAAATGGACGTTCAGGCCGTGGGCGAAGGCGATGGCCGCGCCCTGCTTCAGATTGTCCTTCAGGTCGTTCTCGTAGATCGCGGCCTGATGCTCGTCGGGCGCGAGGATCATCACAATATCCGCCCACTTGGCGGCCTCGGCGTTGCTCAGCACCTTGAAGCCGGCATCTTCCGCCTTCTTCGCGGTGGCCGAACCGGGGCGCAGCGCGATCGCCACCTCGGTAACGCCGGAATCGCGCAGGTTCTGGGCATGGGCGTGGCCCTGGCTGCCATAGCCGACGATGGCGACCTTCTTGGTCTTGATCAGGCCGATATCGGCGTCCCGGTCGTAATAAACGCGCATCATATGCTCCTGTGGAGATGCTCCCGGCTCATGCCCGGAGGGATGGGATGAATGTGAATGGGGTTCAGGCGGGCTCGGCACCCCTGGCGATGGCGGCGACGCCGGTGCGGGCGACTTCGACCAGGCCGACCTCGCGCATCAGCTCGAGGAACTTGTCGATCTTCTCAGACCCGCCCGTCACCTCGAACACGAAGCTGGAGATGGTCGCATCGACCACGCGGGCGCGATAGACCTCGGCCAGGCGCAGCGCCTCGATGCGATGATCGCCCGTGCCCTTCACCTTCACCAGCGCCAGCTCGCGCTCGACATGGGGGCCAAGCTCGGTCAGGTCGGTCACCTTGTGGACGTTCACCAGCCGGTCGAGCTGGGCGATGATCTGGTCGATCACCGCGCGCGGGCCGGAGGTGACGATGGTGATGCGGCTGATCGTCTCGTCCTCCGTCACCTCGGCGACGGTCAGGCTCTGGATATTGTAGCCGCGCGAGGAGAACAGGCCCGCGATCCGCGCGAGGATGCCCGCCTCGTTGTCGACGATGACGGAGAGCGTATGGCGCTCGACGGTTTCTTCCCTGATATGCATTCGTCTCTTCTCTCGTCATCCCGGCGCAGGCCGGGATCTCGTGCGGCAAATGTGCGGTTTGCGGAGTGAGGCTCCGGCCTTCGCCGGGGCTGCGGCGCCGGTTCCGCCTTCGGCTACACCAGCGCCTTGGCCTCGTCGTCCATCTCGCCCGATACCTCGTCCGCCTGCAGCAGCATGTCGGTATGGGCGGCGCCGCTGGGAATCATGGGGAAGCAGTTGGCGAGCTTCGCCACCCGGCAGTCCACCATCACCGGACCCGGCGTGCTCAACATCTGCTCGATGCCGGCATCCAGTTCCTGCGTGCCCTCGATGCGCAGGCCGGTCCAGCCATAAGCCTCGGCCAGCTTCACGAAATCGGGAAGGGCGGCCGAATAGCTTTCCGAATAACGGCCGCCATAGGTGAGGTCCTGCCACTGGCGGACCATCCCCATATATTCGTTGTTCAGGATGAACACCTTCACCGGCAGGCGATATTGCGCGGCGGTGGACATTTCCTGGATGTTCATCAGGATCGATGCCTCGCCGGCGATGTCGATCACCAGCGCGTTGGGATTGCCGACCTGCGCGCCGATCGCGGCCGGCAGGCCATAGCCCATCGTGCCCAGGCCGCCGCTGGTGAGCCACTTGTTCGGCCCTTCGAAGTGGAAATGCTGGGCGGCCCACATCTGGTGCTGGCCCACCTCCGTGGTGATGATCGGGTTCCGGTCGCGCGTGGCTTCCCACAGCCGCCGGATGGCGTGCTGGGGCATGATCTCCTTGATCGATTCCGGATAGGCCAGGCACTGCTTCGCCCGCCACTGATCGATCCGCGCGAACCAGGGCTTCAGGTCCTGCGGCTGGTGCTGGCGCACCTTCCACAGCTTGACCATATCCTCCATCGCCCGGCCGACATCGCCGACGATGCCCAGGTCGACGCGGACGATCTTGTTGATCGACGATCGATCGATATCGACGTGGATCTTCCGGGAATGGGGGGCGAAGGCATCCAGCCGGCCGGTGACGCGATCGTCGAACCGCGCGCCCAGCGCCACGATCAGGTCCGCCTCGTTCATCGCCAGATTGGCTTCATAGGTGCCGTGCATGCCCAGCATGCCCAGCCATTGCGGGCTGGATGCCGGGAAGGCGCCGAGGCCCATCAGCGTGGATGTCACGGGCGCGCCGGTGATGCGGGCCAGCTCGCGCAGCACCTGCGCGGCGCCGGGGCCGGAATTGATGATGCCGCCGCCGGTGTAGAGTATCGGGCGCTCGGCTGCTGCCAGCATCTCCACCGCGGCCTCGATCGCGACCGGATCGGCCTTCACCTGCGGGCGATAGCCCTTGTGCAGCACCGCGCCGGGGGCGGGCTTGCGATAGGGTGCAGTCGCGACCTGCACGTCCTTCGGCAGATCGATGACGACCGGGCCGGGCCGGCCGGACGTGGCGATGTGGAACGCCTCGTGCACGATGTCGCCCAGCTTCGCGGGGTCCTTCACCAGATAATTATGCTTGGTGCAGTGCCGCGTGATGCCGACGGTATCGCATTCCTGGAAGGCATCGGTGCCGATCAGCGGCGTGCCGACCTGGCCGGTGATGACGACCATCGGGATGGAATCGAGCAGGGCATCGGCAATGCCGGTGACGGCATTGGTGGCGCCGGGGCCGGACGTGACGAGGACGACGCCGGGCTTGCCGGTGGAGCGGGCATAGCCTTCCGCCGCGTGCGCCGCGCCGCCTTCCTGGCGGACGAGGATGTGACGGATCTTCTTCTGCTTGAAGAGCGCATCGTAAATGGGAAGCACCGCTCCGCCCGGATAGCCGAACACGATCTCGACGCCGAGATCGGTCAGCGCCTCGATCAGGATGTCCGCGCCGGAACGTTCGGCAGTCATCGCATTCGTCCTTTCGTCCATCAAACAAGCAGGCGGCATAACGCCATCGGCACCATGCCGAAACACCCGTTTCCCTTCGCGGCGCACAATGGCGCCAAAGATCGGGTTGCCTAGTGGCAAGAAACTAACCTGTCAACGCCTCATCATGTAATAATCTTGCTAGATTCGCGATCATCGCGTTGTCGAGTTGCGCATCCGCCTTTCGCCATTGCGCGGGGGGCTGCTGGCGGAACCAGGTATATTGGCGCTTGGCATATTGGCGGGTGGCGGCGGTCGCGCGTTCGACCATGGCGGCGCGGTCGATTCGCCCGGCCAGGAAATCCGCGATTTCCGGCACGCCGATCGCCCGCATCACCGGCAGGCCGGGATCGAGCCGGCGGGCCAGCAGCGCCTCCACCTCGGCGACCGCGCCTTCATCCAGCATCGTTTCGAAGCGCGCGTCGCAGCGGGCGCGGAGCCAGTCGCGCGGCGGCAGCAGGATGGCGGGGACGATGCGCACCGCATCGCCGATCCCGCCTTCGCGCGCGGCCTGCCAGGCGGCGATCGGCCGGCCCGTGGAGCGGATCACCTCCAGCGCGCGGGCGACGCGCGTGGTGTCGGCGGGGTGCAGGCGGGCGGCGGCGGCCGGGTCCTCGTTAATGAGCGCGGCATGAGCCTCGGCCACGGGCAGCGCGCGGACGGCGGCGCGGATGCCGGGATCGATATCGGGCACCGGGGCGATGCCGTCCAGCAGCGTGCGGATATAGAGCCCGGTGCCGCCGACGAGGATCGGCAGGCGGCCGGCGCCGTGCGCGGCGGCGATCTGCGCCTTCGCCTCATCGGCCCAGCGCGCGGCGGAGCAGCTTTCCGCGCCGTCGACATGGCCGAACAGGCGGTGGGGCGCGCGGGCTTCCTCTGCCGGGGAAGGGCGGGCGGAAAGGATGCGGAGGTCGCGATAGACCTGCGAGGCATCGGCGTTGATCACCACCCCGCCGGAAATTTCCGCCAGCGCCAGCGCCAATGCCGACTTGCCGCTGGCCGTCGGCCCTGCGATGAGCGCCACCGCCGGCCTTGCGGAGTCCGGCGATCCTCCGGCCTCGATTCCCAGGGAGTCCTTCGTGTTCATCGCCACGCTGATAGCAACGGACGGCAGCCTCGTGCCCGAAATTTCCGATCGCGCGCGCCTCGCGCTGGCGGAGGCGGGCTGCGCGCCCGTGGTGGGGCGCTGGATCGACGAGGGTTATGCGCTGGACCTCGCCTTCGCCGCCGATCCCGGGACGGCGCGGGCCGTGCTGGAGCCGATGGCCGATGTGGTGGTGCAGCCGGAGGCGGGCCGGGCCAAGCGGCTGCTGGTGGCGGACATGGATTCGACCATGATCACCATCGAATGCATCGACGAGCTGGCCGATTATGCTGGGATCAAGGCCGAGATCGCCGAAGTCACCGAGCGCGCGATGCGCGGCGAGCTGGATTTCGAGGCGGCGCTGGATGCCCGCGTGGCTCTGCTCAAGGATCTCGACGCCGCCGCGATCGACCGCTGCCATGTCGAGCGCGTGCGGATCATGGCCGGAGCCAAGCCGCTGATCCGGACGATGAAGGCCCATGGCGCGCGCTGCGTGCTGGTGTCCGGCGGCTTCACCGTGTTCGCCGATCGGGTGGCGGCGGACATCGGCTTCGATCGCGCGCTTTCCAACATGCTGGGCGTGGCCGATGGAAAACTCACCGGCACTGTCGCCCGGCCGATCGTGGGCGCCGCCACCAAGCGCGAGACGCTGGTCGCCGAAGCCGCGGCGATGGGGATCGACCTTTCGGAGACGCTGGCGGTGGGCGACGGCGCCAACGACATTCCGATGATCCAGGCGGCGGGGCTGGGCGTCGCTTATCATGCCAAGCCCAGGACGGCCGCCGCAGCGGGCGCGCGGATCGATCGCGGCGACCTGACGGCGCTGCTTTATGCGCAGGGCTATGCGCGCAAGGATTGGGTGGAATAAGGCTGGCCCCCCTGCGGATGCGCCGGGGGCAGCTTACCCGACCAGCAAGGCGCCGTGATCCTGTCTTGGTTCGGGAGCGGCCTGTTCCCGACCGCTGCCTAGAGACTTTCACGCCCGTCGCCCGCCGCACGGCCCCGGTTCCAGCCCCGAGTGCGATGGAAAAGGAACGGCCGATCCCCGGCAGGCCCCGCAGGGCCACCTCCCGGAAAGGTCAATGGGGGCTGGCGTCGCCGCCAACCCCCATTGCGCCGGTTCATGGCTTGTCCGCGCCTTGCGGGCGGGTTCGCCTCCCTGGCGTTTGGCGGCGCCTGGCCGGACCGGATGGCCCGTAACCGCTTCCGCCTGGCTCTGCCTTCGTGGTCCGGGCCGGGCGGTGGATGCCATATGGCATTCCGCTGGCTGGTGCCGTTCGGGCGTAAGCCCGCCTCGCCTTCTGCTTCCGTGATCCTCAGGCTTGGGGCCGGGATCTGGTCACGCGGCTTGGCATTGCGATCTAGTTGAAAAGACTGCCGTTTCCGGAGGGTCTATCTCTTTCGACCACGCATTGAGGCTCTCATGAACCGGCGAGTCGGCCAAGCGGAAATCGGGTGATACCCCCTGTGGATAACGGGGAAATCGGGGATGTATGCGATCCGAAATGAATGCGGGGCCGCGGCCGGCGTGGATAGGCTATCCTTGGCTGTTTCCATCCGCCCCGGATTCGCTCTAAAGCCGCCGACATGACCGAACTCGCCAAGACATTCGACCCCGCCGCCATCGAAGCCCGCTGGTATGCCCATTGGGAAGGGGAGGGGCGCTTCCGCCCCGAGCGGCCGGATGCGGAGCCCTATACCATCGTGATGCCGCCGCCCAACGTGACGGGCAGCCTGCATATCGGCCATGCGCTGGACAACAGCCTGCAGGACATCCTGATCCGCCATGCCCGCCTGCAGGGCAAGGATGCGCTGTGGGTGGCCGGCACCGATCATGCCGGCATCGCCACCCAGATGGTGGTCGAACGGCAGATGAACGCCAGGGGCGAAAAGCGCACCGATTACAGCCGCGAGGATTTCGTGGCGAAGGTGTGGGAGTGGAAGGCCGAGAGCGGCGGTCAGATCACCCGCCAGCTCCGCCGGCTGGGCGCATCGTGCGACTGGGCGAACGAGCGCTTCACGATGGACGAGGGCTTCAGTCGCGCCGTCATCAAGGTGTTCGTCGATCTCTACAATCAGGGCCTGCTCTATCGCGACAAAAGGCTGGTGAACTGGGATCCGGGCCTGAAGACGGCGATTTCGGACCTGGAGGTCGAGACCAGGGAGGTCAGCGGCAGGTTCTGGCACTTCGCCTATCCGCTGGAGGACGGTTCCGGCACCATCACGGTCGCCACCACCCGGCCGGAAACGATGCTGGCCGACATGGCCGTCGCCGTGAACCCGGAGGATGAGCGCTATATCGCGCTGATCGGCAAAAATGTGCGCCTGCCGATCACCGGCCGGCTGATCCCGATCGTCGCCGATGCCCATGCCGATCCCGAGCTGGGATCGGGCGCGGTGAAGATCACGCCTGGCCACGACTTCAACGATTTCGAGGTGGGCAAGCGCGCCGGCTTCCGCCCGGCGGACATGCTCAACATGCTCGATGCCGATGCGAAGGTGGTGCAGACGGCCGACGGGCTGATCCCGGACGAATTCCTCGGCCTGGACCGCTTCGATGCGCGCAAGCTGGTGATCGAGCGGCTGAAGCAGGACGGCGTCCTCATCCCCCATGTGGACAAGGACGGCAACGCGCATGACGGCGAGCCCCGGACGATCCAGACGCCTTATGGCGACCGTTCGGGCGTCGTCATCGAACCGTGGCTGACCGACCAATGGTATGTCGATGCCGAGACGCTGGCCAAGCCCGCGATCGCGGCGGTGCGCGGCGGCGACATCCGCGTCGTGCCGGAAACCTGGAAGAAGACCTGGTTCAACTGGCTGGAGAATATCCAGCCCTGGTGCGTCAGCCGCCAGCTCTGGTGGGGCCACCAGATCCCGGCCTGGTATGACGAGGACGGCCAGGTCTATGTGGCCGAGGACGAGGCAGCGGCGCAGGCGCTGGCCGGCAACAAGGCGATCACGCGCGACAGCGACGTGCTCGATACCTGGTTCTCCTCCGCGCTGTGGCCGTTCGGCACGCTGGGCTGGCCGGAAGATACCGTGAAGCTCGCCAAGCATTATCCCAACGACGTGCTGATCTCCGGCTTCGACATCCTGTTCTTCTGGGATGCGCGCATGGCGATGCAGGGGCTGCACTTCATGAAGGAAGTGCCGTGGAAGACGCTCTACCTCCATGGCCTCGTCCGCGATGCCCAGGGGCAGAAGATGTCCAAGTCCAAGGGCAACACGGTCGATCCGCTGGGCCTGATCGACAAATATGGCGCGGATGCGCTGCGCTTCACGCTGGCGGCGATGGAGAGCCAGGGGCGCGACATCAAGCTGGATGAGAAGCGGGTCGAAGGCTATCGCAACTTCGCGACCAAGCTGTGGAACGCCGCACGCTTCTGCCAGTCGAACGGGATCGGCGCATCGGCCACGCTGGAGCCGCCGGCGGCCGACCTCGCCGTCAACCGCTGGATCATCGCCGAGACGGTGAAGACGGTGCAGGCGCTGGATATCGCGCTGGCCGACCTGCGCTTCGACGAAAGCGCCAACAGCATCTACCAGTTCGTCTGGGCGACCTTCTGCGACTGGTATCTGGAGCTGATCAAGCCGCTGTTCGCCGAGGAGGGCGTGGCCGCTGCCGAGACCCGTGCGGTCGCCGGCTGGGTGCTGGACCAGATATTGGTGATGCTCCACCCGTTCATGCCCTTCATCACCGAGGAGCTGTGGCACGCGCTGGGCGATCGGCCCTATGACCTGATCGTCGCTCGCTGGCCGATGGCGGATGCGCGCGCGCTCGATCCGGCGGCACAGAAGGAGATCGACTGGCTGATCCGGCTGGTGGGCGAGGTGCGCGCGGCGCGATCCGAGCTGAACGTGCCGCCGGGCGCGCGGCTGGAAGCCCATGTCCACGATGCCGGCGCGGAAACGCTGGCCCGGATCGATCGGCAGGCGGCGGCGATCGCGCGGCTGGCGCGCATCACCGTGAGCAACGATCCCGCACCCGCCGGCGGCGCCGCGCAGGTGGTGGTGGACGAGGCCACCTTCGTGCTGCCGCTGGAAGGGGTGATCGATATCGCCGCCGAGAAGGCCCGCCTCGCCAAGGCGATCGCGGCGGCGGAGAAGGAGCGCGATTCGCTGGCCAAGCGGCTGGAATCGCCGGGCTTCGCCGAGAAGGCCAAACCCGAGGCCGTCGCCAAGGCGCGGACGGACCATGCCGAACGTTCCGCCGAGGTGGAACGGCTGGGCGCGGCGCTCAAGCGGCTGGGATAAGGGAGGCGCAACGCCTCCCTCCTCCCGCATCGTCAGCATGACGGGTGTGGAGTCAGCTTCGCCGAAACACGACCGTCAGGTTGTTCGCCGGCATTTCGGCCACCGCCTCACGGGCGAAGCCCGCATCCGCAGCCACGGCGCCGATTTCGGCAAGGTCGCGCAGCCCCCATTCGGGGTTGCGGGCCTTGAGGTCGGCATCGAAGGCGCGGTTGCCGGGCGCGGTCTGGACCTCGGCGCGGAAATAGGGGCCGTAAAGGACCAGCGGCGCGCCCGGCGGCAGGATGCGGGCGGCGCCTGCGAACAGGCCCAGCGTCGCGGCCCATGGGCTGATGTGGACCATGTTGATGCAGACGAGCGCGTCGGCACGGTCGATCGGCCAGTCCGTTGCCGTCGCATCGAGCGCCATCGGCGGACGGAGATTGGCGAGGCCGGCCTCCGCCGCCCAGCCGGCGATCGAGGCGCGGGCCTGCGGATCGGGATCGCTCGGTTGCCAGACAAGGCCGGGCAGGGCCGTGGCGAAATGGACGGCATGTTCGCCCGTGCCGCTCGCCACCTCCAGCACCAGCCCGGCGGAGGGCAGGACATCGCGGAGCACCGCGAGGATCGGATCGCGATTGCGGGCGGTGGCAGGCGCGTGGCGGCGGGCGGGATCGGTCATGGCCTGCTTATTCGGCATGATCGGGCGGGCCGCAAGCGGAGGACGCCAAGCGCTCTTCCGCCATTCGGGTCCATGCAATAGGCTCGTCCCCATGCCCGATCCGATGTCGCCGCCTTCCGATTATCCCGCCGTGGCCGATGCCACCATTCCGCCGCTGGGGCGGTTCCTGGCCGAAGGATCGGCGCTGGTGACATGGCCCTTCACCGCCCGGACCGCGCGGCGGATCGCCGCGGCCCGGCGCGGCGACGGGCGCGCGGTGATGGTGATCCCCGGCTTCCTGGCCGGCGATCCGATGACCAGCCGGTTGCGGCGAATGCTGCGTATCGCCGGCTATGCGCCGCATGGCTGGGGGCTGGGCTTCAATCGGGGGGTGACGGCAGATCTGCTGGCCAGGATGCAGGGGCGGCTGGAACATGTCGCACGCGCAGATGCCGGACCGATATCGCTGGTGGGCTGGAGCCTGGGCGGCCTCTATGCGCGCGAAATGGCAAAGCTCCGGCCCGATCTGATCGATCGGGTGATCACGCTCGGCAGCCCCTTTTCCGGCGATCCCCGCGCCAATCGGGCGTGGCGGCGCTACGAGGCGCTGAACGGCCACCCGGTCGATCGGCTACCGATTCCGGTCGATCTGCCGGCTAAGCCGCCCGTGCGGACCTTTGCCTTATGGTCGGCCCAAGATGGGATCGTGGCGCCGGCGACCACACACGGCCAGCCCGGTGAGGCCGATCATGTGATGCGGGTGGCGTGTCGGCACATCGATTTCGTCACCGCCCCGGCTGCGCTTGCCGCGATCCTCGACGCGCTCGAAGCCTGAGCCTGAATCCTCCTCCGCCCCTCAGCCGATGAAGGGTGCGGCCACCTCCGCCGGCACGCGGATGGGCCGGCCGCTCGCCTTGTCGATGATCGCCCAGGTGGTGCGGGCGCGGACATGGGGCTTGCCGTCCGCGTCGACGAACTCGACCATCCGGTCGAACCGCGCGCCCTTGGGGCCGTCCGGTATCCAGGTGCGTGCCGTCACCGTCCCGCCGGGGCCGAGCGCGCGCAGATAATCGATCTCGTGCCGGGTCACGACCCAGATATAGGCGGCGACATGGGCGGGATCGGCCACCGCCTGCCAGTGCGCGGTGGCGACATCCTGTATCCACCGCACCCAGACGGCATTGTTGACGTGGCCCAGCTCGTCAATGTCCTCCGGCCGGGCGGTGAAGGCGAGGGTGAAGGCCGGGGCGGAAGACATGGTTCCGATCCTATCCGTTCAGGCCCGGCATAGTCGAGCGGTGTGACGCGGCTGTTGCAGCCTGCCGGCCTTCCCCGTTCGCGCCGGGAACGAGGGGGGAAGGCGACGTTCTCACGCCATCTGCGTCAGGATGAAGGCATAGGCCTCCGCATCCTCGCGCAGGGAATCGAAACGGCCGGACTTGCCGCCATGGCCCGCGCCCATATTGGTCTTGAGCAGCAGGACGTTGGCGTCCGTCTTGGTTGCCCGCAGGCGGGCCGCCCATTTGGCTGGCTCCCAATAAGTGACGCGGGGATCGTTGAGCCCGCCGGTGATCAGCATCGGCGGATAGGGCTGCGCCGACACATTGTCGTAGGGGCTGTAGCTCCGGATCAGATCGAACGCCGCCGGATCGGTGATCGGATTGCCCCATTCGGGCCACTCGCCGGGGGTGAGGGGCAGGCTGTCGTCCAGCATGGTGTTGAGCACGTCGACGAAGGGCACGTCCGCCACCACCGCGCCCCACAGGCCGGGATCGGTGTTGGCCACCACGCCCATCAGCTCGCCGCCCGCCGATCCGCCGTTGATGGCGATGCGGCCGGCGCGGGTGAAGCCCGCGGCGATCAGCCCCTTCGCGGCATCGACGAAATCGTGGAAGGTGTTCCAGCGCTTCTCGGCCTTGCCGTCCAGATACCAGCGATAGCCGAGATCGTCGCCGCCCCGGATATGGGCGATGGCGACCGCGAAGCCGCGATCGAGCAGGCTGAGCCGCAGGGTGGAGAAGGCCGGCGGATAGGCGAAGCCGTAGGCGCCATAGGCATAGAGGAACAGCTTGCCCTGCCCGTCCTTCACGAAATCGCGACGGTAGACGACCGACACCGGCACGCGGGTGCCGTCCCGCGCCTCGATCATCAGCCGTTCGGTCGCGTAGAGCGCGGGATCGTAGCCGGACGGGATTTCCTGCACCTTGAGCGTGGTGAGGCCGCCTTCCACCGGATCGAAATCGAACACGGTGTTGGGCGTCACCATCGATGTGTAGGCCAGCCGGTAGGCCGGCGGATCATATTCCGGGTTGGAGCCGAGCGAGGCGGTGTAGCTCGCCTCGGGGAAGGGGATGCGGCTTTCGTGGCCGCCATAGGCGCGCAGGCGGATCTGATCCAGCCCGTCCACCCGCTCGCTGATGACGAGATGCTTCGCGAAGCTCGTCACCCCGCGCAGATAATGGCGGTCGGACCCGGCGATCACCGTCGTCCATTCCGCCGGCCGGGCGGGATCGGCCTCCGCCAGGCGGAAGTTCACATGATCGTCGTTGGTGAGGATCCACAGCCGGCCCTGCGCCGAATCCACCGAATATTGCCGCTTGGGCTGGCGGGGCGAGACGAGGAGGGGGGCGGCCGACGGATCGGCGGTGGGAAGCAGGCGCACCTCGCTGGTTTCATGATCGCCGGTGGCGAGCACGATCCATTGCCGGTCCTGCGTGCGGCCGAGCGCGACGCGGAAGCCCTCGTCCGCTTCCTCATAGAGGGTGACGTCGCCGGCCGGATCGGTGCCGAGGCGGTGGAGGCGCGCGCGATAGGTGCGCCAATTGTCGTTGACCTCGGTATAGGCGACGGCGGCGGAATCGGCGCTCCACACCACCGCCCCGTTGGCGACGGTGGTGATCGTCTCGATATCCTTGCCGGTGGCGAGATCGCGGATGCGCAGTGTGAAGCGTTCCGATCCGTTGTCGTCCGCCGACCAGGCGGCGAGGCGCCCGTCGGGGCTCACCTCCAGCACCTGCAGGCGGAAATATTCCTTGCCCTCGGCCTCGGCCGGCTCGTCGAGCAGGAGCCGGGCCTCGCCGCCCGCCACGGGCTTGCGATACCAGAGCCGATATTGCCCGCCCGGCTGGAAGGCCCACCAGTAGAGCCAGTCGCCGTCCTTCTGCGGCACGCCGGCATCGTCCTCCTTGATGCGGCCCTTCATCTCCTGGAACAAGGTTTCGACCAGATCGGCCTGCGGCGCCATCTGCGCTTCGAAATAGGCGTTCTCCGCCTTCAGATAGTCCAGGATCTCCGGATCGTTGACCGTGGGGTAGGACGGGTCCTTCAGCCAGGCATAGGGATCCTCGACTGTCCGGCCGTGGCGGGTGTAGCTGTGCGGTTTCCTCGCGGCGGCCGGGGGCGTGGCGGTCATCGACATCCTCTTAACTGGCAATAGGCCCGGCAAGGGCTTATCTAGGCGCAGCGAAAATAGAAGGCCGGGTTTTGATGTCCACCTACGAAGATCGGTTGAAGGCACTGCGCGAGGAATTGGCGAAGCGGAAGCTGGACGGCTTCGTCGTGCCGCTGACCGATGAGCATATGAGCGAATATGTCGGCGCCTATGCCCAGCGGCTGGCCTGGCTCACGGGTTTCCAGGGATCGGCCGGGTCGGCCGTGGTGCTGCCGGCGGAAGCCGCGATCTTCGTCGATGGCCGCTACACCCTGCAGGTGCGCGAGCAGGTGGACGGCACGCACTGGAGCTATCAGTCGGTTCCCCAGACCAGCATCGCCGAATGGCTGAAGGCGCATGCGCCGGAAGGTGGGCGGATCGGCTATGATCCCTGGCTGCACACGCGCGGCTGGGTGAAGGCGGCGCGCGCCGCGCTGCGGGAAAAGGGCGCGGAACTGGTGGCGGTGGACACCAACCCGGTGGACGCCGTGTGGCCCGACCGGCCGGAGCCTTCCAAGGCGCGCCTGATCGCCCATGGCGACGACCTGGCCGGCAAGTCTTCGGCCGAGAAGCGGCAGGACGTGGCGGACTGGCTGGCGGCGCGCAAGGCCGACGCCGTCGTCGTTTCCGCGCTCGATTCGATCGCCTGGCTGCTCAACGTGCGGGGGCAGGATGTGGAGCGGACGCCCGTGGCGCTCGCTTATGCCGTCGTGCAGGCGGACGGGACGGCCGACCTGTTCGTGGCGCCCGAGAAGCTGGGCGAGGACGTGCGCAAGCATCTGGGCAACGCCGTGCGCATCCATCCGCGCGATGCCTTTGCCGGCTATCTGGCGGAGCAGGGCGGGCGCGTGATCGCCGTCGATCCGGAGCGCGCCGTGGCCGCGATCTTCGAGGCGCTGGAAGCCGCCGGCGCGAAGACGGTGGAAGCGCGCGATCCCACCGTGCTCGCCAAGGCGATCAAGAATCCGGCGGAGATTGCGGGGCACAAGGCGGCGCAGGCGCGCGACGGCGCGGCGCTGACCCGCTTCCTCCACTGGCTTTCGGTGGAAGCGCCCAAGGGCGGGCTGACCGAGCTCGATGCCTCGGACAAGCTGGAGGAGTTCCGCCGCGGCACCGGCAAGCTGCGCGACCTTTCCTTCGATACGATCTCGGGCGCCGGCCCCAACGGCGCCGTCGTCCATTATCGGGTGACGGAGACGACCAACCGGCCGATCGAGCCGGGCTCGCTGTTCCTGATCGATTCGGGCGGCCAGTATGAGGACGGCACGACCGACGTGACCCGCACCGTCGCCATCGGCACGCCGACGGCGGAGATGAAGGATCGCTTCACCCGCGTGCTCAAGGGGCATATCGCGCTGGCCCGCGCCATTTTCCCGGCGGGCACGCGCGGCGGCCAGCTTGACGTGCTGGCGCGGCAATATCTGTGGGAGGCAGGGCTGGATTATGCCCATGGCACCGGCCATGGCGTGGGCGCCTATCTTTCCGTCCACGAAGGGCCGCAGCGCATCGCCACCTTCGGCGGCGGGGACGAGCCGCTCCAGGCCGGCATGTTCCTCTCGAACGAGCCGGGCTATTACAAGTCCGGCGAATATGGCATCCGTATCGAGAATCTTGTTCTGGTAGAGACGCGTGAGATAGCGGGCGCGGAACGCGAGATGCTGGGCTTCGAAACGCTCACCTTCGCTCCGATCGACCGCGAGCTGATCGACGCGGGCGCGCTTTCGCCCGCGGAGCGCGCATGGCTGGATGCTTATCATGCCCGCGTGCGCGACCTGATTGGCCCGCAGCTCGATGGCGAGGCGAAGGCCTGGCTCGACGACGTGACCCGCCCGCTGTGAGGAAGGGGCTTGGCGTGATGCACAAGAAATGGACCTTGGGTGGGGCGGCGGTGATCGCGATCGGCGCCATGGCGGCGGTGGGCTATGCCCAGTTCCCCAGCGTGCCCGATACGCCGCCGATGGCGGCGGCCGAGGCGCAGAAGCACACCGCTTGGGATTTCGACCTGACGGCGATCGATGGCGCGCCGCTGCCGATGAAGAAGTTCAAGGGCGAGGTGGTGCTGCTGGTGAACACCGCCAGCATGTGCGGCTTCACCCCGCAATATGAAGGCCTGCAGAAGGTGCAGGATACCTATGCCAGGCGCGGCTTCACCATCGTCGGCGTGCCTTCCGGCAACTTCAAGAATCAGGAATATGGCTCCAACAGCGAAATCGCCGCCTTCTGCAAGACCAAGGCGGTGAAGTTCCCGCTGGCCGAGAAATCCGACGTGGTCGGCCCCAATGCGCTGCCCATCTATCGCTGGGCGGCCGCCAAGCTCGGGCCGCAGAACACGCCCAAATGGAACTTCCACAAATATCTGATCGGGCGCGACGGCAAGCTGATCGCCGCCTTCGGCACCCGCACCGATCCCACCGATCCCAAGGTGACGGGCGCGATCGAGGCCGCGCTCAAGGCCAAGGGCTGATCGCCGGTCCGCGCCGGCGCGGAATCAGCCGGCGTGCGATCCTTCATCTTCCGCGAAATCCCGGGGCACGGGCGGCGCATCGTCCCGCGCGCGGGCCTGCGCCTTCCGCTTGCGGAGGTTCTCGCGCAGCGCCTCCGCCAGCCTGCGGGCGCGTTCCGGATCGTCTTTCGCCATCTTTTTCCTGTGAAGGCGAATATCGCGCGCGGCAAGCCTTGACGCGGCCGCCAGCATTCTCCATAGGCGCGCCTCTAACGCGGTTCCGAACCGTAGTGCTGCCGTAGCTCAGTGGTAGAGCGCATCCTTGGTAAGGCTGAGGTCGGGAGTTCAATCCTCCCCGGCAGCACCATTTTCTCCCCGAGAATCTGGAAACTAAACCGGGCTCCCGCCGGCACGCGCATGGTCGCTCGGCGCCCGTGCGGAAGCGCCGGATCGGTGAGGTTCCACCGGCCCGGCGCCTTGTCGCTGCCATGCCGGGCGGGCCTTACAGCACCTCGAACAGGCCGGCCGCGCCCATGCCGCCGCCGACGCACATGGTGACGACGACATGCTTCACCCCGCGCCGCTTGCCCTCGATCAGCGCGTGGCCGACCATGCGGGCGCCCGACATGCCATAGGGGTGGCCGATCGAGATCGCGCCGCCGTTCACGTTCATGAGGTCGTTGGGGATGCCCAGCGTGTCGCGGCAGTAGATCACCTGCACGGCGAAGGCCTCGTTCAGCTCCCACAGGCCGATATCGGCCATGCGCAGGTCGAAGCGTTCGAGCAGCTTGGGGATGGCGAAGACGGGGCCGATGCCCATCTCGTCGGGCTTGGTGCCCGCCACCGCCATGCCGACGAAGCGGCCGAGCGGCGCGAGGTTGCGGGCTTCCGCCAGGCCGCGCTCCATCACCACGCAGGCCGATGCGCCATCGGATAGCTGGCTGGCATTGCCGGCGGTGATGAAGCCCTGCGGGCCGACCACGGGCTGGAGCGAGGCCAGCCCTTCCAGCGTGGTTTCCGGGCGGTTGCCTTCGTCCTTGGCCAGCGTGACCTGCCTTTGCGAAACCTCGCCCGTGGCCTTGTCCGTCACCGTCATCGTCGCGGTGACGGGGATGATCTCCGCGTCGAAGCGTCCGGCGGCCTGGGCGGCGGCGGTGCGCTGCTGCGACTGGAGGGCATATTCGTCCTGCGCCGCGCGGCTGATGCCGTAGCGGTTGGCGACGACCTCCGCCGTCTGCAGCATCGGCATGTAGACGTCGTCGTGCATGGCGATCAGTTCCGGATCGAAGCCGACGCGCATGTCCCTGGTCTGCACCAGCGAGATGGATTCGACGCCGCCGGCCACGACGACATCCTCCTTGTCGACGATCACCTTGCGCGCGGCGATGGCGATGGCTTCCAGCCCCGAGGCGCATTGCCGGTCCACCGACATGCCGGCGACGGTGACGGGCAGGCCCGCGCGCAGCGCCGCGGTGCGGCCGATGGTGGCCTGCACGCCCTGCTGGAGCGCCGCGCCCATCACCACATCGTCGACTTCCGCCGGATCGAGCCGGGCGCGCTCCACCGCCGCACGGATCGCGTGCGCGGCCAGCGTGGGGGAGGGGGTGGCGTTGAAGGCACCGCGATAGGCACGGCCGATCGGCGTGCGGGCGGTGGAAACGATCACGGCATCACGCATCGGATTATCCTTTCCGTTCCGGCAGGGCTGCGGGTGTCACACGAAGATCTGGGCGATCCATTCGGCGATGAGCGCCGGCTTGTCCTTGCCTTCGATCTCGACGGAAAGCTCGGCCGTCTCCTGGTAGCGGCCCGGCCCCTTCTCCGCGAATTCCAGCAGCTTGAAATGGCCGCGCACGCGTGATCCGGAAGGCACGGGGGTGAGGAAGCGCACCTTGTTGCCGCCGTAGTTGAGGCCCATCTTCAGCCCTTCGATCGTGGGCACGTCGCTCTTTTCCCGCATCACCGGCAGCAGCGAGAGGGTGAGGAAGCCGTGGGCGATGGTGCCGCCGAACGGCGTCTGCTTCGCGCGTTCGGGATCGACGTGGATGAACTGGTGGTCGCCCGTCGCATCGGCGAAGCGATCGATCATCGCCTGGTCGATCAATATCCATTCCGACGAGCCGACCGTCTCGCCGACCTTCGCCTGATAATCCGCCACGCTGATCGTGCCCATCATCCCCTCCATTCTTGTCGGGCGAAGTTTGTGGGCAGTGCTGACGTTAACGTCAAGTGGCGGCGGGCGAGGCGTCGTGTCCGGCCGGTTCGGGATAGGGCATCACCATGCGGCCGTCCGGGGCGGCGGTGAACGTCGTCTGGGTGGGATAGGCGAAATCCACGCCCTCGGCATTGAACTGGGTGAGGATGGCGATCAGCACGCGGTGGTTGGTGGCGAACACCTCCTCATAATCGGTCGATCGGATGTCATATTGCAGCTCGAAATCGAGGCTGGAGGCGCCGAGGCCGACCATGCCGCAGCGCAGGAATTCGGTCTTGGACTCCGCTTCCACGATGGCGCGGACCTTTGCGGGGATGGATGCCAGCACGTCGGGCGCCGTCTGGTAGATCACGCCGAAGCGGTGGATCATCCGCCGCCGCTTGAGGCGGGTGAAGTTCCGCAGCTCCTTGTTGAGGAGGTTGGCGTTGGAGATGACGATCTCCTCCCCCGTGGCCGAACGGATGCGCGTGGACTTGAGGCCGATCGCCTCCACCGATCCGCTGGTCGTATCGTAGCTGATCCCTTCGCCGCGCTGGAACGGCTTGTCGAACAGGATCGAAAGCGCCGCGAACAGATCCTGGAAGATGCCCTGCGCGGCGAGGCCGATGGCGATACCGCCGATGCCAAGGCCGGCGATCAGGCCGGTGACGTTGACGCCGAGATTGTCGAGGATGACGATCGCGGCGATCGCGAACACCGCGATGGTGACGAGCAGCCGGATGATCCCCATCGCGCTGCCGAGGCTGCTGGCATTGGCGGCCCCGCCCGCGCGGTGGGCGATCAGGCCGAGGATCAGCACCCGCGCCCACACCGCCACCTGCAATACCGATGCGACCGTGAAGAAGAAGGCGATCGTGCGGCCGAGATAGACGGGGGCGTCCGCATAGGTGGCCACGAGCTGCGCCGCGACGGCGACCATGAACCACAGCCGCGTCTTTCCGAGCGCCTGGCCGATGATGAACGGCCATTCGTTGCGGTTGGTGTGGTTGCGGCAGAGGCGGAGGCCGAAGCGCTTGAGCGCCACCAGCAGCAGCACGATGATGGCCGCGCCGATCCCCGCCGCGATGATCTGGAGGCCGTGCTGCGTCGTCCAGGCCAGCGAGTCCGTCCACAGCCGATGGATCTGGGCGTCGAAGGGTTCCCCGCCCGCCGGCCAGGGGGCGGTGCTGTTGCTGGCTGTCGTCATCAGGCTGCCTTCGATATGGTTTCGGGCGGATCGGCGAGATTGTCGAGAAAGGCTATCAGGCCGCGTTCCAGTGACGAGAGATATTTCGTGCGGCGGGGCAGCTTCAACCCCGCGAGGGGCGAATCTCCCCGATTTCCCGCCAGTTCGATCAGGGCGGGGTGGACATAGGATTTGCGCGCGATCGCGGGGGTGTTGCCCAGCGCCTCGGCCACGGGCGCCAGCATCGTCTTCAGCGATATGTGGCCGCCGGCCGCGATCAGCGCGCCGAAGGCGATGACGCTGGCGCCCCAGGTGCGGAAATGCTTGGCGGTGAAATCGCCGCCGCTCACCCGGCGCAGATAATCATTCACGTCGCCCGAGGTGACGGGGCAGGGCGTGCCATCGGCGTCGAGATATTGGAACAGATGCTGGCCGGGCAGGTCCTGGCAGCGCCGCACCAGCCGGCTGAGCCGTGCATCCCGGATGGAGAGCCGCCGAAGCTTCCCGGATTTCCCCATATATTCCAGGTGAATGCTGTGGCCGCGCACATTGGCGTGGCGATGGCGCAGGGTGGTGGCGCCGAAGCTGCGATTGGCTTTCGCATAGGCTTCGTTGCCGACGCGGACGCGGCCAAGGTCGAGCAGGCGGACGACGGCCGCGACCACGCGATCCCGGCCCAGCGTGGGCCGGGCGAGATCGCGTTCCACGGCGGCGCGGATCGCGGGAAGCGCGCGGCCGAAATCGGCGCAGCGATCATATTTGGCGGCATCGCGCGCCGCGCGGAAATCGGGGTGATAGCGATATTGCTTGCGCCCCCGTTCGTCCCAGCCGATCGCCTGGATATGGCCGTTCGGCCGGGGGCAGAACCAGGCATCGACATAGGCCGGCGGCAGCGCGATGGCGTTCAGCCGGTCGATTTCCGCCCGCCGGGTGATGCGGCGGCCCCTGGCGTCGAAATAGGCCCATCTAGTCTGCGCTCCATCCGGCCCGATCCGCTGGCGGGTAATGCCGGGATCGGCATCATCGACATAATGGAGCATAAGCGGCGGGATTCTCCCTGGCGAAGCGCGCCGGTCGAACGCGCGGCTTGCGCGCTTCGTTCCTGCGGGGCATGTCTGGCACAAAGGGGGCGTTAAGCATTGCCGTTTACGCGTTTCCCATCAACAGTTCGCAGGCGGACGCGGTGAGCGGATCAAGCTGGGTGGCCCGCGCGGGGGCGCGGATCGAAACATGGCCGGTGGCCGGGATGGCCGCATGGATGCTGGCGGGCGCGACGGCGTTCTTCTGCTGGGCGATCCCGGACATGACGGTATGGCTGTGGCTGAAGGGCCTCGGGCTGCCGGCGGGCTCGGATGCCCGCACCGCCTTCATCATTATCCCCGCGCTGGCGACCGGAGCGTCGACCTGGGCGATATTCCGCGGGCTCGACGCGCGCGCCGCGCGCCGCGCCAGGATCGAGGATGAGGGGGACGATCAGGAGGACTGGCTGACCCCGCCGGCCCGCCGGGTCAAGGAGCCGCTGATCGTGAAGCCCGAACCCGTGGTGGTGAGGCCGCTGATCCTGGATGCGATAGCCGATTTTCCGGTCGATACGGCCGCGCCGGTGGAAGGGCCGGCGGTGTTCCCGCCCACCCCCTGCTTCTCCCCGCCGGAATCGGATGAACTGCTGCTCGACGAGATGATCGACGACGAGCCGGAGCCCGCGCGATCCGGCATGGACGTGCCGATTGCCGAACTGATGGAAAAGCTTGCGGCCGAAATGGGCACGCTGGCGCCGCCCGCCTTGCGGCCGCGCGATGCGGAAGGCCATCGGCCGCTGCCCCGCCACGGGAATGCGCCCCCGGCGGCAGCGGCCCTGCCCGATGAGGATGCGTTGCGCGCCGCGATCCTGGACCTGCAGAGGCTGGCGGCGCGCCGGGGCTGAAAGGCGGGCGCGGCCTCCGCGCTTCAGGCATCAACGAGGGTGAGAGCCTCGATATCGAGCAGGACGGCGCCGTCGCCGGCGGTGATGCCCGCCAGCAGGATATCGGCGGCGACATGGCCGGCCATGGGCAGATCGGCCTCGGCCAGATCCTCCGCCAGCCCGGGCGGCAGCGGCGCGGCGGTGGCGATCCGCAGCCGGATATCGTGGCGCTGGCCGACGAAGGTGGCGCTCGCCCAGTCGGCCGTCCGATGATCGATCAGTTCCACCGGCCCGATGGGGCCGAGCCATGCCGCCAGCGCGGCGGCGAGCTGCTTCGTCGCGGCCACGGTCATGCGCCGGCCTGTTCCCGGTGCATGGCGATATAGGCCAGCACCCGATCCCGCGTGACCGCTCGCGGCTCCCGCCCCCGGCGCAGATCTAGCACGAAGCGCGGATCGTTCACCGCCTCGCGCCCGAAGCGCGTCGGGGGCACTCCGTTGCGGCGGAGGTGCCGTTCGATCGTGGACAAGAGGTGCATCGCCATCTCCATCTTCCGTCCCGCGAGTCGCGAGCGATGTTCGCTATATGTTCTCATAGGGAAAATCCTACTTGTCTAGGAATTTTCCTATCTGTAGGGTGCAGGCATGTCCGATGGCGATCCCCGCGCGGTGCTGGATGCGCTCATACGCGAGCGCGGGGAGGATTATACCTCGCTTTCCCGGCTGATCGGCCGCAACCCCGCTTATATCCAGCAGTTCATCAAGCGCGGCGTGCCCCGCAAGCTGGACGAGGAAGATCGCGCGACGCTGGCGCGATATCTGGGCGTGGAGGAGGCGCTGCTTGGCGGGCCGGAACGGCAGCCCGCGCCGCGCATCGCGCCGGCGGCGAAGGGGGCGGCGCGGCGCGATGCCGATTTCGTGGCGGTGCCCCGGCTGGCGGTGCGGGCGTCGGCGGGGCCGGGGGCGGTCTCCGCGGAAGGGGAGATCGGTCAGCCCTTCCTGTTCGACGCCGCCTGGCTGCGGGCCGTGGCGACGGCGGGCACGGCGGGCCTCTCGCTGATCCGCGCATCGGGCGATTCCATGCTGCCGACCCTGGCCGATGGCGATGACATATTGGTCGATCGCGGCGACGGGCCGGATCGGCTGCGCGACGGCATCTATGTGCTGCGGATGGACGAGGTGCTGCTGGTCAAGCGGCTGCTGGTGGACCCGGCCGCGCGGCGGGTGACGATCGCCAGCGACAATCCGGCCTATCCGCCGATCCCCGATTGCGCGCTGGATGATATCGGGGTGGTCGGCCGGGTGATCTGGGGCGGCCGGCGGTTCCGCTGAAGCGGGCTCCGTGGCCGGAAAGCTACTTTCCTCTCCCTTGAAGCAGGACCGTCATTCCCGTCGCTTCGGCATCCATGGGGCTGCTCGGGCCGTGCGCGCGATCTGGAGAAATGGTCCCTGAAGCAGGCTCGGAGGCGATGAAGGCCGAAATCGGGCTTCGGATCGTGCGGAAGGACCGCCTTCGCGGAGTGGCGGACAAAGCGCCCCAGGGCGCCGTGGCCCTCCACTCAAACGAAAAGGGCGGACCCCCACAGGCCGCCCCTTTCTCGTCCGGCCCGAGGGAGGGCCGGTATCGCAGTGCCGCGCTTACTTGTTGTGCGTGGCGGCCGCAGCGCGGAGGATATCGAGGATCTTGTCCTGCGCGGCGGGTTCGTCGGTCTGTTCCATTGCCGCCAGCTCGCGGGCGAGGCGGCTGGTGGCCGCTTCGAAGATCTGGCGTTCGGAATAGCTCTGTTCCGGCTGGTCGTCGGCCCGGAACAGATCGCGCACCACCTCGGCGATCGAGACGAGATCGCCCGAATTGATCTTCGCCTCATATTCCTGGGCGCGGCGCGACCACATGGTGCGCTTGATCTTGGGCTTGCCCTTCAGCGTCTGCAGCGCTTCCTGCAGCGTCACGCTGGACGACAGCTTGCGCATGCCGACGGCTTCCGCCTTGTTGGTGGGCACGCGGAGCGTCATCCGCTCCTTCTCGAAACGGAGAACGTAGAGTTCGAGCTTGGCGCCAGCAATCTCCTGGCTCTGAAGTTCGATCACACGACCCACGCCGTGCTTGGGGTACACAACATAATCGCCGACAACGAAGCTCAGCGCCTTGGCAGCCATCAATTTCGACCCTTCCTTGGAATTGTCGCCGCGCCCTGCGCGGTCAGGCCATCCATATGGGTAGCCTTGCCGGCAGCAGCAAGCGACGACGAATCAATGCGTCCCGAACGGTGCGATCAACGTTACTTATGTTACGCACGCACCCAACCCGCGAACTGTAACAGATTCGCAGGAAAAAGGCCAGCACCGTGGACAACGGTGTCAGCAGCCTTTTGTTCCAAGGGGTTGCGCGGGGTAAAAAGCCGTCAGCCGGCTATAGCGCTATCAGTCGCCCTGGCCGGGTTCGGGCGAGAAATATTTCTCATACTTGCCTTCCTCGCCCTTATGCTCGTCGGCATCGGCCGGCTGCTCGCCCTTGCGGGTGAGGTTGGGCCACTGGGCGGAGAAGGTGGCGTTGACCTCCAGCCACTTTTCCAGGCCGCTTTCGGTATCGGGAAGGATCGCCTCGGCGGGGCATTCGGGCTCGCACACGCCGCAATCGATGCACTCGTTCGGGTTGATGACAAGCATGTTCTCGCCTTCATAGAAGCAGTCGACCGGGCAAACTTCGACGCAATCCATATACTTGCAGCGGATGCAGGCATCGGTGACGACGTATGTCATGGTCGCTTCTCTCTCCTCGAACGCCGCTCTGCTATGGTGCCACGGCAGGCGCGTCAATATTTGCCTTATTTCTGCGAGACGTTCGCAGGGACGGTGTTGGCGCGGTGCCACGCCGGGCGGGGGCGGCGGGCCGGGGTCTCATGCCCGTCCGCCGGGATCGGCGTCGCGGCGATCCCCTTCCGGCACGGGCGCCGGCGACAGGTCGGTATAGCAGGCGCGCGCTTCCATGGCGGGGCCGCGGCGGGTCGGGATCATCTCCACCCGGATCACCCTTACCCGACCGTGCAGCGGAAAGGTGAGGACGTCGCCCACCCGGACGGCGGCATGCGCCCGTTCCACGATGCGGCCGGTGACGCGCATCCGGCCGGCGGCGACGATATCCTGCGCCAGGCCGCGGGTCCGCGCGAGCCGGATGAACCACAGGAATTTGTCGATCCTGATCGTCTCACTCATGGGGCCGCATGGTGGCGAGCACGGCGAAGGCGTTGCCGGGCCGCGTGCGCTCCGCGCGGCGCGGGCGGCGGGCGCCATGCCATTTCCAATGGGGCCGCGCGCCGTCCTCCGCCTCGGTCGGGCGGAAGCCGAGCGCGAGCATGAGCTGGGCGAAGCTTGGCGGCCTCAGTCCCAGCGACGTGGCGAGTGCCGGGTCCGGCGCGAAGGCCGCGCGGCCCGATCGGCCCTCGCTCAGCCGCCGGTCGTGGGCGATGCGGGCAAGCCGCTCGGCAAGGTCGATCCGCAGCATCTGCGCGCCGAGCGGGCGATAGCCGGCGCGGGCGAAGGCGGCGAATATCTCGCCGTCCGCCGGCGTCTGCAGCGCGGCCGCGCCGGGGGCGGGAAGCGGCGGCATGACGCCATTGTCGAACGCGGCGGCGAGCGCGAGGCGCCAGCGCATCGGTTCGGGCTTCAGCAGGGCGGGGATGTAGACGTCGAGCGTGCCGAGCTTGATGCCGGCCTTGGCCGCCGCCTGGCGCATGTCGCGATCGATGCCGGCGATCGCGGCTTCCAGCGGCTGGCGGGAGGTGATGCCGCCGGCTTCGGCGAGCGGTGCGTAGAGACCGCGCAGCGCCGGTGGCACATCCCTGTCTCGCGCGGCCGCGCTGATCGTGGCCAGCGGCTTCAGCACGCGATCGACCTCGAACCCGATCCAGCGGGCGAGCCTGTCGCTCACGGCCTTGCGCTCGTCGGGGGCGAGCGCGTCGAGCGCCTTGTAGAGCGTGATGCGCGGGGTGAGGAGGTCGCGGCCGCGCTCCAGCCGGGCGACGATATCGCCGCGCCAGAAGATGGCGACCGGCCGGCCCGCATCGGTATCGAGGCTGAAGGCGGGATCGCCATCGGCGACCAGCGCGCGCGCGCGCCGCGAAAGCTCGCCCCCCAGCCGCCGCTCCGCCGCCGCCATCAGCCGCTTCATGTCGTGATGGCGGGCGAGGTGATCGGCCTTGAAGCGGAATCCCTCCAGCCGGCCGATGGTTTCGCCGTCCACCGCGACCTGTCCGTCCTCGGCGACGGTGACGGGCAGGGCATCCACGCCCCGCGCGCCGAGATCGCGCATCAGCACCGCCGTGCGCCGATCGACGAAGCGCTGGGTGAGCCTCTGGTGAAGCGCGTCCGACAGCTTCTCCTCCAGCGCGCGGGTGCGCTCCGCCCATTTGGCGGGATCGTCCAGCCAATCGGCGCGGTGGGCGATATAGGCCCAGGTCCGCGCCGCCGCGATCCGGTCCGACAGCGTTTCGACGTCGCCCTGCACGCTGTCCAGCCGGGCGATCTCCTCGGCGAACCATTGCGAGGGGATATGGCCCATGCCCTCGCTCAGGTGGCGATAGATGCGGGCGACGAGGCGGCTGTGCGGCTCCACGCCGGTCTTGCGGAAATCGGGCAGGCCGCAGGCGGCCCATAGCCGCTGCACCAGCCGGGTTCCGCGCGTGCGATCACGCACCCAGTCCTCGTCCGCCAGCCGCTTGAGCACGGCAAGGTCGATCGCCTGGGGGGCCATCCGCAGCACGGCTGCCTGGGGGCGTCTTTCCAGCGAGGCGATGAGGGCATCGACGCTCGAGAAATCGGGCGCGCCCTCCCGCCAGTAGAGATGGTCGAGCGGCGGGAAATGGTGCTGCTCGATCGCCTCGACTTCTTCTTCCTCGAAGCCGCCGCGCCCGCCTTCCACCGCCAGCGTGCCGAAGGTGCCGTCGCGCTGGTGGCGGCCCGCCCGCCCGGCGATCTGCGCCATTTCCGAAACGGTGAGCCGCCGGCTGCGCTTGCCGTCGAACTTGCGCAGCGATGCGAAGGCGACATGGGCGACATCCATGTTGAGGCCCATGCCGATCGCGTCGGTGGCGACGAGATAATCGACCTCCCCCGCCTGGAACATCGCCACCTGGGCGTTGCGGGTGCGCGGGCTGAGCGCCCCCATCACCACCGCCGCGCCGCCGCGCAGGCGCCGCAGCATCTCCGCCACGGCATAGACCTCCTCGGCGGAGAAGGCGACGATCGCGGATCGCGGCGGCAGGCGCGAAAGCTTGGCCGGGCCGGCATAAGTGAGGGTAGAGAAGCGGGGGCGGTTGATGATCTCCGCATCGGGGATGAGCTGGCGGAGCATCGGCCGCAGCGTTTCCGATCCCAGGATCATCGTCTCGTCCCGGCCCCGCGCGCGCAGCAGCCGATCGGTGAAGACGTGGCCGCGCTCCGGGTCCGCGCCCAGTTGCGCCTCGTCCAGCGCGACGAAGGCGAATTCGCGGTCCATCGGCATGGATTCGGCGGTGCAGCAGAACCAGCGGGCATGGGGCGGCAGGATCTTCTCCTCGCCGGTGATCAGCGCCACCCGTTCCGCGCCCTTGATCGCGACGACGCGCTCATAGACCTCGCGCGCCAGCAGCCGCAGCGGGAAGCCGATCATGCCGGACGAGTGGCCGCACATCCGCTCGATCGCGAGATGCGTCTTCCCCGTATTGGTCGGGCCGAGCACGGCGGCGATCGGCGAAGCGGCGAAGCGCGACATGCGCCCAAGATTGTCCGTGGCTTCGACAAACACAAGAGGCGGCCGAACGGGACCGTTTCGTTCCGGGCGTGCGATTCGGCTTGTCGTGGCCGGCCCCCGGCTCGTCGCAAGAAAATCCCCGGATTCCGCCCTTTAATTTGACTTTAACCCCTTTTCGCAAGAGTCCTATGCACCGGCCGCGCGACCATTGTGAACGCGGGCGGGGGTTTCAACAGGATCGGGGGCAGCCAGCCTTGTATCAGCGGGACGAAGCCGGATTCGGCCAGGGCGGAGGCGCGGTGGCGCTGGCGCTGGATGGCGGTCCGCGATCGTCGCTGGGCATTGCCGCTCCCGTCCTTCCCGAACTTACCGGCTGGCGCGCCGCGATCCACGATCTCGACCTGGTCGTCGATCTGGGCGCGCGCATCGGCAGCCTGCACTGGTTCCGCGGGCTTGCCACGTGCCTTGCGCTCTGCGCGGCGCCGATCGCCTTCTTCCCGAAATTCGCCGCGCTGCCGGCGCCCTCGCCTGCGCCGATGGCGGAGCCGCAATGGCAGGAGGCGCGCGCCATCGCCATCGCGCCGCTGGGCCTGGGCGCGGACACCGGCCGACGCATGGCGCCGACCGACGCCGCCCAGCCGCTGGCCGACACGCCCGAGCGCCCGTCGATCGATCTGGTCGCCACCATCGGCCAGGGCGACGGTTTCGCCCGCGTGCTGGAACGCGCCGGCGTCGCCAAGGCGGAGGCGCAGGCAGTCGCGAAGATGGTGTCCGGCGCGGCTTCGCTCGCCGATATCAAGGCGGGCACGCGGATCGACCTCACCCTCGGCCGCCGCGCCCGCAAATCCGATCCGCGCCCGCTGGATCACCTGCTGTTCCGCGCCCGCTTCGATCTCAAGCTCGGCGTCGAACGGGTCAACGGCGCGCTGGCGCTGAAGCGCATCCCGATCGCGGTCGACGATACGCCGCTGCGCATCCAGGGCTTCGCCGGCTCCAGCCTGTATCGCGCGGCCCGGGCGGCGGGCGCGCCGGCCAAGGCGGTCGAAGCCTATATCCGCGCGATCGGCAGCCGCATGTCGGTGGGACGCGACGTCCGCTCCACCGACCGCTTCGACATCATCGTCGAGCATCGCCGCGCCGAAACGGGCGAGGTGGAGGTCGGCAAGCTGCTTTTCGCCGGGCTGGACCAGGGCAAGCGCCAGACGCGGCTGATGCAATGGACGGCCGCCGGCAGCACCCAATGGTATGAAGCGTCCGGCATCGGCGAGCGCAAGGGGCTGATGCGGATGCCCGTGGTCGGGCGGATGACGTCGAGCTTCGGCATGCGCCGGCACCCGCTGCTGGGCTATGGCCGGCTGCACAAGGGCATGGATATCGGCGCGGCCTATGGATCGCCGATCCTCGCCGCGATCGACGGCACCGTCGCCTTCGCCGGCTGGCATGGCGGCCACGGCAATTATGTGAAGCTGAACCACGGCAGCGGCATGGCCACCGGCTATGCGCATATGAGCCGCATCGTCGCCCGGCCGGGCCAGCGCGTGGCCCAGGGACAGGTGATCGGCTATGTCGGATCGACCGGCCTGTCGACCGGCCCGCACCTCCATTACGAGGTCTATAAGAACAACGTCGCGGTCAACCCGGCGACGATGAGCTTCACGACCACCTCGCAGCTCGCCGGCGGCGATCTCGCCCGCTTCAAGGCGCAGCTCGGCCGGCTGCTGGCGGTGCGCCCGGCGGGCGCGGCCGCGCCGGAGCCGCAGAAGTCGGCGGAAGCCCGGAAACCCGCGACACGCGGCTGAGCGCCCCTCCTTCGTCGAGCCGGCGCCCGGATGGGATCATAAGGGGAGGGGAAAAATGAACATGCCGAAGATCATGACCGGCGCCATGCTGATCGGCTGCGCGCTGGCGGTCGCCATGCCCGCGGCGGCGCGGGACGATGGCAAGGATGGCGCCGGCCATTCGTCCAGGAAGGGCAAGGCGCAGGCGGGGCCGGCCAAGGCCGAGGACGTCACCGCCGGCAGCACCGTGCGCGACAAGGATGGCGAGGTGATCGGCACGATCGAAAGCGTGGAGGCGGCGGGCGCGGTGCTGGCGACGAGCGCGGGCAAGACGCGGGTGCCGCTGGCCGCCTTCGGCAAGAATGAAGACGGGCTGCTGCTGAACCTCGCCAAGGCGGATCTCGAAGCGCGGATCGCCAAGGCCGTCGCCGAGGCCAATCCGGGGGATTGAAGCCCCGCGGCCGGTGCCGTCCGCCGCCCGGCATATCATTTTCACGCGGGGCCGGCCGGCCTCCGGATCGAATGGCCGCAAGCCTTTGCGATGCCGTCCCATCGCGAAACGTCGCCACCGCCTTTACCTTCTCGCCCCGCCCGTGCCATGGGACGGAAGCGGGGGCGTATCCGCGCATAGTGGGGAGCAGGCGGGGCAGGCATGGGCGGAATCGTCCAGTTCGATAATGTCGGTCTGCGCTATGGCACGGGCGCGGAAACCCTGTCGGACATCAGCTTCACCCTGGCGGCGGGCGCCTTCTACGTGCTGACCGGCCCGTCGGGGGCGGGCAAGACGTCGCTGCTCAAGCTGCTCTACCTCGCCCAGCGGCCGAGCCGGGGGCTGATCCAGCTTTTTGGCGAGGATATCGTCACCATGCCGCGCAGCCGCCTGCCGGGCTTCCGCCGCCGCATCGGCGTGGTGTTCCAGGATTTCCGGCTGGTCCCCTATCTTTCCGCTTATGACAATGTGGCGCTGCCGCTGCGCGTGGCCGGCGTCTCCGAACGCGAGCTGGACGAGCCGGTGCGCGAGATGCTGGCCTGGGTGGGCCTCGCCAACCGCGCCGCCGCCCGGCCGGCGACGCTTTCGGGCGGCGAGCAGCAGCGCGTCGCCATCGCCCGCGCGGTGATCGGCCGGCCGGAGCTGCTGGTGGCGGACGAGCCCACCGGCAATGTCGATCCCGAAATGGCGGGGCGGCTGATCCATCTTTTCGATGCGCTCAACAAGCTGGGCACCACGATCGTCGTCGCCACGCACGACGCGCATCTCATCAACCGCATCGGCCATGCGCGGATGATGCGGCTCGATCGCGGGCGGCTGGAAGATCCCACCGGCGCGCTGCGCCATCCGCCGACGCGTCCGGCATGAGGAGGCGGCCGTGAAGCTACCCGCCTTCATCGCCGGCCAGGGGCGGCTGCTGCCCGATGCGCGGCTGGCGGGGCCGATGCCCTGGGTGATCGCGATCATGATGTTCCTGATGGTGCTGGCGGCGGCCGGCGGCCTCGCCATGGCGGGGGCCGCGCGGGCCATGGGCGGCGACCTGGTCGATCGCGTCACCGTGCAGATCGTGGAGGCGAACGCCGACCTGCGCGAAGCGCAGGCCGGCCGGGCGATGGCGGTGCTCGGCCGCCACCCCGCCATCGCGTCCGTCCACCGCGTGACCGATGCGGAGATGCAGGCGCTGCTGGCGCCGTGGCTGGGCAAGGAAACCTTGTCTGGCGATCTGCCGGTGCCGGTGCTGATCGATGCCACGTTGAAGCCGGGGCGCCATGCCGGGGGTATCGCGGCCGCCATCGCCCCCGTCGCCCCGGCGGCGCGGGTGGACGATCATGCCCGCGCGCTGGCGCCGCTGGCCGGCGTGATCGGCACGCTCAAATGGCTGGCCGGGGTGCTGGTGCTGCTGATGGCCGGGGCCACCGCCGCCGTGGTGGTGCTGACGGCGCGCGGCGCGCTCAACAACCACCGCCCGACCATCGACGTGATGCACCTTCTGGGCGCGACGGACGTCCAGATCGCGCGCCTTTTCCAGCGCCGCATCGCCATCGATGCGCTGGCGGGCGGGTTGCTCGGCCTGGCCGCCGCGGTCGCCGTGCTCGCCCTGCTGGGGACGCGGCTGGCGGCGCTCGGTTCGGAACTGGTGGGGGCCTTCGCGCTTTCTCCGATGCATTGGGCTTTGCTGGCCGCGTTGCCGCTGGCGGGCATGGTGATGGCGATGCTCGCCGCCCGTTGGACGGTCGTGGCGGCATTGAGGCGGATGTTATGAAGGGGCGGCGGCCATGATCTCGCGCATCGTCGCCGGCGCGCTGCTCCTCTGGATGCTGGGCTTCGCCTGGTTCGCCATCGCGATGCCCGGCCCGGCGGACGATCGCACGACCGACGCGATCGTCGTACTGACCGGCGGGCCGGGCCGCATCCAGCGCGGGCTGCACCTGCTCGAACGCAACAAGGCGAAACGGATGCTGGTATCGGGCGCCGACCGCCGCGTCCGCCCGGCCGAGTTCGCGGAGGCCTATGGCGCGCCGCTGAAGCTGGTCGATTGCTGCGTCGATCTGGGCAATGAGGCGGTCGATACCCGATCCAACGCCGACGAGACGGTGGAATGGGTGACGCGCCACCATTATCGCTCGGTCCGGCTCGTCACCACCGACTGGCATATGCGCCGCGCCCGTTTCGAGCTGTCGCGCGTGCTGGGCGGCAATGTGCTGCTGCTGGCCGATGCGGTGCCGAGCGAGCCGGGCCTCGGCGTCCTCTTCACCGAATATCACAAATATCTGCTGCGCCGGGTGGCGGCGCCGCTGGGAATATGAAGCCGATGGCGTTTCTCCGTTCGTTGCTGTTCGCACTGGTCTTCTATCCCGGATCGGTCGTGGCCGTGCTGGTCGCCTTTCCGGTGGCGCTGGCCGGCCCGGCGGCGTTGCGCCGCCATGCGGTGGGGTGGACGCGCTTCCACGGCTGGTGCGCGCGCAACCTGCTCGGCATCCGCAGCCGGATCGAGGGGCCGGTGCCCGAGGGCTGTGTGCTGATCGCCGCCAAGCACCAGTCGATGTATGAGACGCTGGAGCTGCTCCGCATCCTTCACGAGCCCGCCGTGGTGCTGAAGCGCGAGCTGGCGGACATGCCCGGCTGGGGCGCGATCGCGCGGCGTTACGGCGCCATCCCGGTGGATCGCACCGGATCGGCGGCGGCGCTCCGCCGGATGCTGGTCGCGGGCAGGGCGGCGATCGCCGAAGGGCGGTCGATCCTGATCTTTCCGGAAGGGACGCGCGTTCCGCCGGGCCAGCAGCCGCCGCTGCGGGCGGGATTCGCCGGCCTCTACAAGTCGCTGAGCCTGCCGGTCGCGGCGGTCGCGATCGACAGCGGCAGGCTCTATCCCCGGCACGGCTTCGTGCGCCATGCCGGCATCGTCACCTTCCGGTTCGCCGATCTGCTTCCGCCGGGGCTGCCCCGCGCCGAGATCGAGGCGGCGGTGCACCAACGGATCAATGCGCTCGATACGCTCGCCGAAGAAGGATGATGCGGTGCTCTACCTTGTCGGTCTGCTGTTCCTGCTCATCGCCGTCATGCTCGGCTGGGAGGTCAACCGGCGCCTGAGCCAGCAAGAAAATCGCCACGACGCGACGCCCGAGGCGATCGAGGAATTTGACGAGGCGATGGACCGGATCGAGGAACGGGACGAGCGGGAAGGACGGTAGGCCCCGCGCCCGGCCGAAAAGAAAGCCCGCCCGGATCGCTCCGGACGGGCCAGCATTCTTCAGGAAATTCAGCCCGCGTGGGCGAGCGCCGCCAGCAGCAGCAGCGCCACGATGTTGGTGATCTTGATCATCGGGTTCACCGCCGGGCCGGCGGTATCCTTATAGGGATCGCCCACCGTGTCGCCGGTCACGGCCGCCTTGTGGGCGTCGCTGCCCTTGCCGCCATGATGGCCGTCCTCGATATATTTCTTGGCATTGTCCCACGCGCCGCCGCCCGACGTCATCGAGATGGCGACGAACAGGCCGGACACGATCACGCCCAGCAGCAGCGCGCCCAGCGCCGCGAAGCCGTTGGCCTCGCCCGCCACCGCGCGGATGGCGAAGAACACGACGATCGGCGCCAGCACCGGCAGCAGCGAGGGGATGATCATCTCCTTGATCGCGGCCTTGGTAACGAGATCGACCGTGCGGGCATAATTCGGCCGGCTGGTGCCCGCCATGATCCCCGGATTGTCGCGGAACTGGGCGCGGACCTCTTCCACTACCGATCCGGCGGCGCGGCCCACGGCGGTCATGCCGAAGGCGCCGAACAGATAGGGCAGCAGCGCCCCCAGCAGCAGCCCGACGATGACGTAGGGATTGCCGAGCGAGAAGTTGACGTTCAGTTCCGGGAAGAAGATGCCGAGATCGGTGGTGTAGGCACCGAACAGCACCAGCGCCGCCAGCCCCGCCGAACCGATGGCATAGCCCTTGGTAACGGCCTTGGTGGTGTTGCCCACCGCGTCGAGCGCGTCGGTCTTGACCCGGACGCTATCGTCCAGCCCCGCCATTTCGGCGATGCCGCCGGCATTGTCCGTTACCGGGCCGTAGGCGTCGAGGGCCACGACCATGCCGGCCAGCGCCAGCATGGCGGTGGCGCCGAAGGCGAGGCCGACGATGCCGGCGAGCTGATAGGCCAGCACCACCGCGACGACGATCACCAGCGTCGGCAGCGCCGTCGCCTCCAGGCTGATCGCCAGGCCCTGAATCACGTTGGTGCCGTGGCCGGTTTCCGATGCGCGGGCGATCGATCGCACCGGGCGGAAGTTGGTGCCCGTATAATATTCGGTGATCCACACGATCGCGCCGGTCACGGCAAGGCCCGTCAGCATGCACCAGAACAGGTCCAGCGCCGTGAAGACGATCGGGCTGCCGCTGAAATCGTTGATCGTGAAGGTGGCCGCCATGCCGCCATAGCCGGCGAGCGCCCAGTTGGTGACGAACCAGAAGGCCGGCACCGCCAGGATCGCCGACGTCCAGAAGCCCTTGTAGAGCGCGCCCATGATCGACTGGCTCTTGCCCAGCCGCACCATGTAGGTGCCGATGATCGAGGTGATGATGCACACGCCGCCGATCGCCAGCGGCAACGACATCAGCGCGCCCAGTTCGGCGGGCGCTGCGGTGATGAGCAGGGCGATCGAAACCATCGTCACGCCGAGCGTCACGACATAGGTTTCGAACAGGTCGGCCGCCATGCCGGCGCAGTCGCCGACATTGTCGCCGACATTGTCCGCGATCACGGCGGGGTTGCGGGGATCGTCCTCGGGGATGCCGGCCTCGACCTTGCCGACGAGGTCGGCGCCGACGTCCGCCGCCTTGGTGAAGATGCCGCCGCCGAGGCGCGCGAAGATGGAGATCAGCGAGGCGCCGAAGGCCAGCGCCACCAGCGCGTCGATCACCACGCGCTTCTGTTCGGGGATGTCGAGCGACATGCCGCCCGGCCCGGTCAGATACCAGAAGAAGATCGCGATCGCGAGCAGGCCCAGCCCCGCCACGAGCATGCCGGTGACGGCGCCCGCGCGGAAGGCGAGGGTGAGCCCGCCCTGCAGGCTGCCGCGCGCGGCTTCCGCGGTGCGGACATTGGCGCGAACCGAGATGTTCATGCCGATATAGCCGGTGACGCCGGAAAGCACGGCGCCGATGACGAAGCCGACCGCCGATATGCGCCCCAGGAAATACAGGACCAGCGCCGCCACCACGACGCCGACGATGGCGATGGTGCGATATTGCCGCCCCAGATAGGCCTGCGCGCCTTCCTGGATGGCGGCAGCGATATCCTGCATCTTCTCATTGCCGGGCGATGCGGCGAGAACCTGTCGACTGGTAAGCAAACCGTATAATATGGCGATGACGCCGCAGGCTATGGCCAGATAGACGATAGGCATCCGATCTCCTTCCCCTGTTGGGGCGCGAAGGTTCGGGCCGGCGTTCTCGTGCGTTCGTGCCGCCCCTTCACGCTGGACGGGCAGAATAGGGGGGGAATCGACTTTGGCAATCCCGTGACGGACAAGGAAAAACGGCTGTCCGCATCATGTCGCCAATTCGAATTATTGGCTGTTCGGCAATGCTCGGAAGGTGCCGGCGCAACAGATCGATATGGCGGCTGGCGGGATGCGGCCCGATCGACGGCGCACCCCGCCTCCCCCTTCAGTTCAGCAGCTTGAAGCGGATCGCGGTGCCGCCGCCCGGCGCGAGGTTGAAGGTCAGCACGTCCTTGCTGGTCACGATCCTGCGTTCGGTGACGAGCGCGGTCGGATTGGTGCGGTAATCGGCATCCGGCCCGTCGCGATAGATCTGCGCCTCGTAACGCTTGCCGGGGGTTAGGAATGTCAGCGGCTGGCCGATGGTGCGGGCTTCCTCGTCGGTCAGCGCACCGAGGAACCAGTCCTTGCCGCCGCGCGGCTGGCGGGCGACGACGATATAGTCGCCGATCTCGCCCGCGAGCGTCCTGGACGTCTCCCAGTCGGTCGGCACGTCGCGGATGAACTGGAAGGCATCGGGCCGCGCCTCGTAATTCTCCGGCAGGTCGGCCGCCATCTGCACGGGGCTGTATAGCACTACATAGAGGGCAAGCTGGGTGGCCAGCGTGGACTGGACCCGCTCGGTCACCTCCGTCTTGCCGTGGGTGATGTCGAAGATGCCGGGCGTATAATCCATCGGCCCCGCGAGCATGCGGGTGAAGGGCAGGATCACCGTATGTTCGGGCGGATTGGTCGGCGTGCCCCAGGCGTTGAATTCCTGCCCGCGCGCGCCTTCGCGGCTGATCATGTTGGGCCAGGTGCGGCGCAGCCCGGTATCCTTCACCGGTTCGTGAGCGTCGATGGCGATCCGGTGCGCGGCCGCGACCTCCACGGCCTGCAGGTGATGGCGGACCATATATTGGCCGGCGAACCACTGCTTGCCGCCATTCTCGTCCAGGATGTCGCCGCTATGCTTCACATAGCCGGTCTTGACGACCGAGACGCCGACATCCTGATAGAGCTTCATCGCGTCCTCAAGCTGGGCCGCGTAGTTCACCACCGCCCCGCCGGTTTCATGATGGCCGATCAGCTCGACGCCCTTGGCCTTGCCATAAGCGGTGATCGCCCGGATATCGAAATCGGGATAGGGCTCGGTGAAGCTGAACTGGTCGCCATGCTCCGTCCATTCGCCGTCCCAGCCCTTGTTCCAGCCCTCCACCAGCACCCCGCCGAAACCATATTTGGCGGCGAAATCCATGTAGCGTTCGACATTGGCGGTGTTGGCGCCATGCGTGGGGCCGCTGCCCCATGTCGTCTTCTTGAGGTGCATCTCCCACCACACGCCGACATATTTGGTCGGCTTGAACCAGGATATGTCGGCGATGCGGCTGGGCTCGTTCAGGTTGAGCTCGATCCGGCTGTCCGCCAGCGCCCCGGCGCTCTCCCCGATCAGGACGGTGCGCCAGGGGGTGGTGAAGGGGCCGGTCTTGCGGGCCAGCACGCCATCCGGCCAGGGCATCGGCCGCGCGCTGAGCGTGCCCGCGCCATCGCCGGCCAGCAGCATGCTCGGGAAATCGACCAGGGCGGCTTCGTGGAAGGAAAGGTAAAGGCCGTTCTCGCCCTTCATCGTCAGCGGCGTTTCGGCCAGCGTGATGCGGCGGGCGTCGGTCTGCGTGTAGAGATATTCGTCGCGCTCCTGCCCCAGCGCCTCATACCACCATGCCTGATAGGCGCCGACCGTGCGGAACTGGCTATGGTCGGCGGTGACGGACACGGCCTGGCCAGCGGGTATCGCGCCATAATCGTAGCGGAAGCCGATGCCGTCATCGAACAGGCGGAAGGTGACGCCGACGCTGCTGTTGAGCGGGGTATCGCCGGTAAGCGTCACGGCCAGCTCGTTATGATTGTCGCGGATCAGCCGCTGTTCGCCCCAGGGCTGTTCCCACTGGGTGTCCACCGCGGCGCGGCGCGCATTGCCGAGCGCGGTGTAGCGCGCCCGCGGTTCGCCGGCGAAGCCGAGGCCGAGCGTGGAAGGGGCCAGCACCGGCACGCCGCGCCGGCTGACTTGGTAGAAGGCCTGGCCCTGATCCACGAACACGCACAGCTCGATCACCTTGCCAGGCGACTGCGCGCATTCGCGGTTGGCCGCCTGTGCTGCGACAGGCAGGCCGAGCGCGGCGATAAGGGCAAGCGGACGGAGGATCATCAGGGCGGATCTCTTTCGTGGGGAGGAAAAGGGGAAGGTTCGACCGGGCATCATGGCGATCGGGCGAGCGCGGCCAGCAACTGCTGCTTCAGGGCGGCGCGCTGGCCGGGGCGCATCGGGCCAAGGGGGCCGCGCAGATCGGGCGGGATGTGCGCGACGGCATCGTCCTCCGCGCGGAAGACATGGGCGTCGAACATCGCGCGCCAATAGGCCCGCTCGCTGTCGGGCAGCTCCTTGATGGCAAGCAGCGCCGCCTGGAAGATGTCGTTGGGATTCTCGATCCCGGCGGGTGCGCCGCCCCACCAATAGTTCACCATCGCATTATAGGGATCGAGCGAGGTGACGTGGTGCCACCAGTAACGGGGCAGGAACAGCGCGTCGCCGGGATCGAGCCGGGCGACGCGGGCGGCCGCCATCGCCGCGCGGAAACGCGGGAAGCGATCGAGGTCCGGCGCTTCGGGATCGACCAGCGACAAGGGCGGCGGCCGATCGGGCGGGCCGATATAGAGATTGCCGACCTGATCGGGCGGAAAGAGCAGGAAGCGCCGCCGCCCGGCGATGACGCAGGCCAGATTATGATCGCGGTCATTATGGGTCTGCGACCGGACGGGGCCGCCGATCCACAGCAGGGGCATCACCCCCGGCAGCAGCGGCATCGGGTTGGCCGCCGCGAAATCTGGCAGATGGCTGGCGAGCGGCAGCATCTGGATCGCCACGAACGGCGCATTGGGCTGGCCGATCAGGCGTTCCATCCGGTCCAGCGTCTCGCCGATCCGGGCCTGGCGCCTGGTGAAGCTGAATTCGCGCATGTCCGGCCCGTAGCCGAACCGTCCGCCGCCGCGCGCCGGGGCCTCCATCACCGGGCCGGGCGCGCCGCGATCCATGGCCTTGAGATAGGCGTTGAGCTGTTGCGGCGATCGCCGGCCGATCGCCGCCGCCGGCCAGGCATCGACGAGGCCCTTGACGACAACGGGCGTTTCCGCCGCGACCAGTGCCGCGATATCCGCCGGGCGCGCGATCGCCGCCACCTCGGGCAGGGCATCGATATCGAATATCGCCGCCATGGGATCGAGGCGCGCGGCTTCAGCCACGGGAAGCCCCGCCGATGCCGTCCAGATACTGGTCGTGCGTGGGCTGGCGCATCACCTGATCGCGCACGAAGCCCAGCATCCGCCGGAAATGTTCCTTCACCATATCGGCCGCCACGGTATCGACCGCCGGGATATAGCTTTCCGGCACGATGCCATGGCCGACGAACAGGGCGCGCCAGCTGTCGGGGGAGAAGCTTTCATCCTCGCGCGGCGCGACGAGGCCGCGCGCGCGGAAGGTGGCGATATCCTGCGCGAGCTCCGCCGGCAGCGCCGCTTCGCGCGCCGTCGTCCAGAAAGGGGCGTCTCCATAGCGGTTGAGCGCATAATGAGCGGACTGGAAATCGCGCAGCCGGCAGAGGCTCGACCGCATGATCCGGTTATATTCCGCGCGCTCGGCCGCATGGCCGGTTCCGGCGGGGAAAAAGGACAGCAGGTGCACCAGCCCGAGCTGGGCGGCGTGCAGATCGACGCCATGGACCGGATCGAAGGTGCAGGCGGCCGCCCCGATCGCCACGCAATTGCCGGCCCACGCGCTTTCGCGGCGACCGGGCTCCGGCGATCGTATCGCGATGTCGGCGATCGGCATGCCCGCCGCGCGGGCGGCCGCCACCGCCGCTTCCTCGTCGCTGGCGGAAGCGCTGGCATAGGCATGGACGACATGGGTCGCGGCCTGGGTCGGGTGAAGCGCCGTCCAGCCGCCTTCGGACGCGCGCACCTCGGCATAGATGGGGATCGAGGCGAAGCGCGGGCCGGTGGCGGCGAGAACCCGGTCGACGGGGAAGTGATCGCGCCAGCTTTCCACGCGCACGCCGAGCGCGCGGCCGATCAGCCGGGCGTCGGCGGTGGCGTCGATGAACAATTGGCCCTCGATGCGCCGGCCGCCTTCCAGTTCCACCGCCTTGATCGTGCCTCTGTCGGGATCGAGGGCGATGCCGAGCGCGCTGGTCTCGTGCGCCCGCACGCCATCGCGGATCGCCAGCATCTTCAGGCTGCGGGCATAAGCGAGGGCGGGCAGGTGATAGCCATAGTCCGCGCGGCCATAGCGATCGGTCTCGTCATCCGGGATCATCAGCCGGCCGTGGCGGGCGGCCGATGCGGTGAGCGAGAAATCGTCCAGCGGCACCGCCAGGCCGTGGCGCCGGGCCTTCAGCCAGTAAGCGAAGAATTCGCGATCCTCGATCGGCGCGCCGCACGAGCCATAGGCATGCAGGAAGGCGGGCGCCGCGCCGCTGGTATCGGTGAAGTTCTGGCCGAGCGAGAAGGCGCCGCCCGTGCTCCGCAACAGCGCCTTCTCGTCGATGCGGAGCTGCGCGTGCAGCGCCTCCAGCGGCGGCAGGGTGGCGTGGACGTCGGCGGGGCGGAGCGTGGCCGGCAGCTCGACCGCCTCGACCGCCAGCCCCGCCGGTCGCAACGCATTGCGCAGCACGGCCGCCGCCAGCCACAGCGTCGTGTCGCTGCCGACGATGACGACCGTCTCGATCGGGTGCGCGCTCATGCCGCGCTCTCCATCGGCGGGGCAGGGGGCGACGCCGGGCAGTAGCCGGCGATGAAATCCTCCTGCGCCGTCATCAGCCCGGCATTGGCGGCGATGCGGCTCCTGAGGTCGCGCATCCGCCTTTCCAGTTCTTCCAGGGGAAGATGATCGGCCAGCCGGTTATAGGCGCGGGGCCGCAGCCCCTGGCCGAACAGCACGGAAAGCCAGCTGTCGCGGGAAAAGAGGCCGTAAGCGTAATCGGGCGCGGCGGCGCTGGCCTCGAACAGCTCGATCTTGTGGGTCAGGCTGTCGGGCAGCCGCATGGCGCGGACATGATCCCACAGCGGCTCGCCCTCGCGGCGGTTGGCGGCATAATGCAGCACCAGGAAATCGCGCACCCGATCATATTGGATCTCGAACAGGCGATTGAATTCGGCGATCAGCCGCGGGTCCATGCGATTGCCGAAGCCGGGCGTGGGCATCAGGCTGGCGAGATCGATCACCGCCGCCTGGATCAGGAAGATGCTGGTCGATTCCAGCGGTTCCAGGAAGCCGCTGGCCAGGCCGATGCCGATGCAGTTGCGTTCCCAGGCAAGCGCGCGGCGGCCGGCGGCGAAGCGGAGCAGGCGTGGCTCGGCCAGCGGCTCGCCCTCGATCGCGGCGAGCAGGGTTTCGCGGGCCTGGTCCTCGTCGCAGTAACGGCTGGAGAAGACATAGCCGTTGCCCACCCGATGCTGGAGCGGGATGCGCCACGTCCAGCCCGCCCGCTGCGCGGTGGCGCGGGTATAGGGGGTGAGCGCGGTCGTCCGCCGGCACGGCACGGCGAGCGCGCGGTCGCAGGGCAGCCACTCGCTCCAGTCCTGCCATGCGACGCCCATGACCCCGCCGAGCAGCAGCGACCGGAAGCCGCTGCAATCGACGAAGATGTCGCCCGCCAGCGTCGCGCCCGATTTCAGGCGCAGCGTCTCGACATGGCCGGATATGGCGTTGTGGCCGACATCGATCACCTGCCCGTCGATCCGGCGCACGCCCCGCGCCGTCGCCCAGCGGCGCAGGAAGGCCGCATAGAGGCCGACGTCGAAATGATAGGCATAGGCATAGGTGGAGCGGATCGAGTTGCGATCGCCATCGGGGAATTCGAAGGCATCGGCGCGCGCGGCGGCGACGGCGAAGGAATAATCCTGGATCGGGCCGGGATCGAAGCCGGCTTGCGCCGCCCGCACCCAATGATGCTGGAAATCGACGCCCGCCCAGGGCTCGCCGAAGGCGCCGAAGGGGTGGATGTAGCGATCGCCCGGCCGGTCCCAGCCGACGAATTCGATGCCGAGCTTGAAGGTGCCCTGGGTTTCGCGCAGGAACTCCGCCTCGTCGATCCCGAGCATGTCGTTGAAGGTCTTGATGTGGGGGAGCGTCGCTTCGCCCACGCCCACCGTCCCGATCTCGTCGGATTCGATCAGGGTGATGTCATAGTCGGTCGCGGGCAGGAGCCGGGCAAGGCCGGCCGCGCACATCCAGCCGGCGGAACCCCCGCCGACGATGACGATCCTCAACCGGGATCTTGCCACCGCTTCATCTGCCTGCATGTGCCGCCCCCGATGTTCGGACCGGAAAAATCGGCGTCGCCGCGGGAGACCTGCGGCGACGCCAGTGGGGATCAGAGCTTGAAGCGGGCGCCGAACTGGAAGCGCCGGTCGACGCGGTTCCAGCCGGCATCGCGATAGACCGCCTTCGCACCCGGCGTGACGATCGAGTCACCGAAGATCTGCTGCTGATAGACCGTCTTGGTATCGAGCAGGTTGGAGGCTTCGACCGAAAGCTCGATGAACTGGTTCACCGAGAAGCGGATGGATCCGTCGAGGAAACCGGCCGACTTCTGGAACACCGGCAGGCCGATGCAGCAATCGAGGTTGTTGGTCAGGAAGCGCGACCGCCAGTTATAGGCGAGACGGAAGCCGACCGGACCCTTTTCATACAGCCCCACCACGTTGAACGAGTGCGTGGAGATGCCCGCCAGGCGATGGGAGTCGATCACCGCGCCGCGGTTGCCGGTCACGTCCAGGCCCGCGCCGAACCCGCCAGTGCCGCCGGCATCGAGCGCGCCCTGGGTCACGAGGTTCGAGTTGTTGATGCCCGACTGGTGGACATAGGTGTAGTTGGCCTGCATGCCGAGGCCGCTCAGCAGGCCGGGCAGGAAATCGAAGAAGGTCTGGTAGGCCGCTTCGACGCCGTAAAGCTCGCCGCCGCCCTTTTGGTTGCGGGGACCGCGCATCAGCACGGTCTGCTTCGATCCGGCGTCGTTGGTGAATTCGCGGCCGAATTCGCCATAGGAGAAGCTGCCATGCAGCTTCTTGTAGAAGGCGCCGACGCTGAGCGCGCTGTTATTGCCCATATAGCGTTCATAGGTGAGGTCGAACTGGTCGGCCCGCACCGGCTTGAGCGCCGCATAGCCCGATTCCGCCCGGAACAGGAAGTTGTAGCCCTTCACATTCTCCGGCGTGTGCGGCGCGTCGGGCGAGGTGTAGACCACATAAGGCGAATCCGGCGCCGTATCGATCACCGGCGTCTGGATCGAAACATAGTTCCGAAGCAGGCCGAAATCGGGGCGCGATATCGCCCGCGACGCCGCGAAGCGGATGAACTGCTTGTCGTCCAGGCCGAAGCGCACGTTCAGGCTGGGCAAGGCGTGCGTATAGGAGGTCTTGAACGTGTTGGGCAGGTTCGACGCATCGGCGAAAGCCAGGATGTCGTCGGTCAGGTAGCAGGCCGGATTCACCACCGAGTTCGGCCCGAGCGGATCGCCGCACGGCGATTCCAGCAATCGGGTGAGATCGGTATTGGTGGGGAAGCCCACCGAACCGGTGCTGGTGATTTCCGTGTGGACCACGCGGACGCCGACATTGCCCTGGACGGTGACGTCGTTGAAGATCGTCTTATCGTCCCCGCCGAACCGCATCATGATGTAGCCGGCGGTGGTCTTTTCCTTCACGTGCATCACTTCCTGCGGCAGGAAGCAGCTATTCTCCGGCAGCCCCGGCCGGTCGCAGATCGGCACCCAGCCCGGCGGGAGGGGCGAATTCGTGGCCGGGCCGCTCACGGCCTCCGGCAGCCCTTGCCGATCCTGCAACGTCTTGCGGTTCATGAAGACGAGGTTGGTGTTGGGGAAGACGTTGCCGTTGTAGAAATCCTTGCCGAGGCCGACCGACTCCCAGATGCCCGATCCATAGCCCTGGAAATCCGGGCGGCCGTTGGCGCAGGCGGTGGGGTAGGGGGCGGGCGAGGTGTTGTCGATGTTGAAGCCCGGGCCGTTGCAATTGTAATAAGGGGCCGCGATCGGCGTCCAGTTGAAGGTGGAATAGCGCACCGTCTGGCTGCGATCGGCATAGCGGACGCCGACCTTCAGCGAGTTGATCCAGCTATTGTCGTCGAATTCATATTCGACGTCGCCGCGCAGCGCGGTTTCCTTGGCGTTATTGTCCTCCAGATGGGCCTGGATGAACGGCATCCAGTAATTATGCGGGTTGGCGAGGCCGCCTTCGGCATAATTGACGTTGGAGCCGGGCAGCAGGTTGACCTGCGGCGTGCCGTCCTTGTTCACGCTATATTGCATGTTCGCCATCGATCCGGTGGCGACGAGGATGTCGTAATTGTCGGTCGAGGCGGTGATGCGCTGGACGTCGAAGCTGGCGTGCAGCCGGTCCGTCGGATCCCATTTGGCGTTGAAGGAGAAATCCTTCGTGTTTTCCTTATGGTCGAAATTGCGCGCCTCATTTTCCAGATAGAGGCCCTGGCGCTGGGTTTCGCAGTTCGATCCGGCGCCGCAATAATTGACGAAGGGAAGGCCGGGAACCGCGGAGCCGCGATTGATATTGTCCTCGGTGCTGCCGCCCCAGTCGCCGGTGCCGCCGGTCAGCGTGCCGGAGGTGAGCATGCCGTCCGCGCCGAAGATCAGGCTGCCGGTGCCGGGCGCCGGACCCAGGTTGCTGCTCGCGCGCGGGCGGAAGGCGGACGATCCGTAATAGCCACCTTCGAATTTCGTATGCGCGGCGCGTTCCAGCCAGGCGTTGTGATATTTCGACTAGGTATATTGCGCGGTGGCGCGGAAATTGCCGGTCGGATTCTCATATTGCGCCGCAAGCGCCACGCCGTGGCGGGTGCGATCATAATCGACCTGCGAGAAGCGGACGCCATCGGGAATGAAGGCCCAGTTGTTTCCGCCGAAGGGATTGGCCGTGCAGACGACGTTGCCGTCCGGCCCGATTATGCCGGTCTCGCCATCGGGGGCGAGCGCGCCGGCCGAGCAATAGGTGTCGATCTTGTCCATGATGACGCTTTCGGTGCGCGTCACCACGTGCGAGCGGGCGTAATTGGCCATCAGGCCGAAGCGGCCGGCGTCGGTTTCCTTCGAATAGCTGACGATGCCCGAATATTCGGTGGTCCATTTGTCGGACCGGTCGCCATAATTGCCCTTCAGGTTGCCCGAGACGAGCAGGCCGTCCTGATCGAAGGGCAGGCGGGTGCGGAGGTTGACCGTGCCGGCGATGCCGCCTTCGATCATCTCGGCCGTCTGGTTCTTGTAGACGTCGACGCCGGCCATCAGCTCGGGCGAGACGTCGTTGAAGTTCAGCCCGCGCGAGGCATCGGCCGAGAAGCTGTCGCGGCCGTTGAACTCGGTGCGGACCTGCGGCAGGCCGCGCACGAGGACGCTGGTCGGCTCGCCCGAGGGGTGCGTGCTGTCGTCGCTCGACTGCAGGCGGGAGACGGTGATGCCGGGAACGCGCTGGAGCGCCTCGGACACCGACTTGTCCGGGAAGGCGCCGATGTCGGTCGCGGTGATCGAATCGACGACGGTGTCGGCATTCTTCTTGATGTTCTGCGCGCTGGCGAGGGCGCCGCGCACGCCGACGACGACGATGTCGCTCGGATTTTCCCTGTCCGCGGCTTCCGCGGGCGCGGCATTGGCGGCCTCGGCGGCGGTGATCGCGACGTTGGCGGCGGTGATCTGATCCTCGGCGAATGCCTGCGTCGCTGTGCCGAAGCCGACCAGCGCAAGCACCGTCAGCGATGCGCCGCCTCTCAGAATGGCGCCGCAGGCGCGATTCGAACGCACGTCCCTCATGCTAAACTCCCCTTTTCCCCATCATGCCGTGTCCCCTCGCGGGGCGCGGCGTTGTTCACGCAATCGAAGCCGGGGCGCTGCCGCCCCGCTTTGTCATGCGGGATTCGCGTCGAAAGCCGGTTCCGGCCTGCTGGGCCGTCCCGGATGCTTCCCGATCAATTGGTGGTGGCCGGACCTGGCGCCCGGAGCGGCGATGCCTGGCCCCGGCCCGCGTGAGGCGCATGTTATGCGCGATTCCATCGGTCCCCCTCCTCTCCGGCCGGGGCGATCCATGCCGCCGCCGTGCCATCTCCTCGAATCGAATCGGCGCGCAAAGCCGCGTCGATGCTTCGATTTGCGCAACTTTGCGTAAGTTTGCGGAGAGTGCAAGAACTATTTGACCGGTGGAAAATGACGATATGTGACCATAGGACGATATTAAATTACGGATATTGATGGAAAAATGCCGGATATTGGGCTGCCGGCGCTGGGTGGCGTTGTTTGTCGGGAGAGAAAAATTGCCGGGCTCTTGCCCTGTCATTGCAAAATTTGCATAAACGGTTGCGCAGGATGAGGCGGTTCAGCCGTGCTGGCTCGCGGGGCGCGGTATGGCGAGTGCGCACAGGGCCGCCAGCATGAGGCAGCCGGCGGCCAGCGCGATCGCGAATATCGCCTGTCCGCCGAAGCCGTGGCCGACCAGCGGGCCGAGCACGGTGGCGGCGACCAATTGGGGCAGGACGAGGAACATGTTGTGAATGCCCATATAGACGCCGGTCTTGTGCACGGGCACCGCATCGGCAAGCAGCGCATAGGGGATGGAGAGGATCGACGCCCAGGCGCAGCCGATGCCGATGATGGGTATCCACAGCAGGCGCGGATCATCGATCAGCAGGAAGCCCGCCAGCCCGAGCGCGCCCAGAGCGAGGCAGGTCGCATGGGTGATCCGCTTGCCGATGCGCGCGCCGATGCGGGGCAGGGCCAGCGCCATGACGGCCGCGACGCCATTATACCCCGCGAACAGCACGCCCACCCAGTCGGCGCCGGCATTATAGGCGGCGGAGCCCGGATCGGTGGTGCCGTAGTGGCGCGCGGCCACGGCCGGGATGGTGTAGATCCACATGGCGAACAGGCCGAACCAGGTGAAGAATTGCACGATGGCGAGGCGCCGCAGCACATCGGGCATGTGGAGGATGTCCTCCACGATCTCCAGCATGCCGAGCGCGCTATGGCCGCGCCGCCGCCGCCACACGGTGGCGAGCTGGGCGAGGCCGAACGCCACGGCGATGGCCGCCACGACATAGACTTCCCGTTCGTAGCGCACCCAGGCCGCGACCAGCGCGACGGCGGCGCCCCCCGTCATCCAGAATATGCCGCCCCGGATCAGCGAGGCGGCGCCCTCCGCGCTCGGCACGGTGTGCGGCGGCGGCCCCCACGCATCGGCGGCAAGGCTGGCCGGCGGGCGTTCCGGCGTGGTGAACACGGTCCACGCCACGGCGGCGAGAACGAAGGCGCCGCCGATATAGAAAGCCAGCCGCACCGATTGCGCCAGCATGTGCGGCTCGCCCCGGCTGCTCATGCCGAACCAGTGGGTCAGTATCCATGGCAGGGCGCAGGCGAAGACCGCCCCGGCGCCGATGAAGAACACCTGCATCGCGAAGCCCTGGGCGCGCTGCTCCTCCGGCAGGGTATCCGCCACGAGCGCGCGGAACGGCTCCATCGCGATGTTGACCGAGGCGGTCAGCACCCACAGCATCACGCTGGCCGCCCAGAGCGTCGGCGCGTTGGGCATGGCGAACAGCGCGATCGCCGTCAGGATCGCGCCGCCGAGCAGATAGGGCCGCCGCCGGCCGAGCGGGGTCCAGGTGCGGTCGCTCAGATAGCCGATGATCGGCTGCACCAGCAGCCCGGTGATCGGCGCCGCGATCCACAGGATCGCCAGCTCGTCCACGTCGGCACCCAGCGTCTGGAAGATGCGGCTGGTGTTGGCGTTCTGGAGCCCCCACACGATCTGCACGCCGAACAGGCCGCAGCACATGTTCCATATCTGCATGAAGGAAAGGCGCGGCCGGATCACCGTGCAGCGGCCGGCATGTCTGTCCATCGCTTGCAAAGGCCCCCCTTTGATGCGCTAAGGTGCTCGCATTCGCCCCACGTTCAGCTTGAGCGCAATGACCAGCAGTAGCAACAGCAATACCACGCTGCAGGATCTGGCGCAGCTTGCCGGGGTATCGATATCCACGGTGTCGCGCGCGCTCAACGATCATCCGCTGATCAGCACGCGCACCAAGCAGCGCATCTGGGCGCTGGCGCGCGAGCATGATTATCCCTTCCGCCCCTATATGCCGGCCGGGCCGATCGGCGCGGAAGGATCGATCGCGATCGTGACGCCGCACATGCGCGGCCGGCCGCTGCCCCTGTCGCACCCCTTCTTCCTGGAACTTCTCGCCAGCATCGGCGAGGCGGCGCGCGCGCGGGATTGCGATTTCACCGTCAGCCACACCGCGCCCGCCAGCTATGAGGATCTCGTCTCCGCCGTCACCACCAGCCGGGCCAGCGGGGTGATCTTCCTCGGCCAGGCGATGCTGCACGATGCGCTCAATCGCCTGGTCGATACCAATGCGCGCTTCGTGGTCTGGGGCGCGCAGATGCTGGGGCAGCGTTATTGCTCGATCGGGTCGGATAATCTGCTGGGTGGCCGCCGGGCGACCGGCCATCTCGCCCGGCTGGGGCGCAAGCGGATCATGTTCCTGGGCGGCGCCGATCCCGAGGCGGTGCAGCGGCGGCGCGGCTATATGGAAGGATTGAAGGAAGCCGGGCTGGAGGCGGACCCCAAGCTGGACGTGCCGGTGGATTTCGAGCTGGAATCGGCGGAGGCCGCCGTCAGCCGGCTGCTCAGGCGCAACGTGGCCTTCGACGGCATCGTCGCGTCGAGCGACCTGATCGCGCTGGGGGCGATCCGCGCGCTGCGTCGCGCCGGTCTCGCCGTGCCGCGCGACGTTTCGGTCGTGGGCTATGACGATATGCTACTCAGCCGGCTCAGCACGCCCGCGCTGACGACCATCCGCCAGGATACCTATGATGCCGGCCGTCAGCTGGTCTCGCGCATCCTCGATCCGGTTCCGGACAATCTTCCCGGCCGGTTGCAGACCGACCTTATCGTCCGCGAATCCTGCGGGGCGTAAAGGGGGGCGTCAGGCCGCGCGCGCCGCCTCGGCGGCGATGCGGATCTGCCCGGCATCGGGCGTGACGCCGGTATAGAGCACGAACTGCTCCAGCGCCTGGAGGACGGCCACTTCGGCGCCGGTGATGCGCCGCTTGCCCAGCCTTTGCGCCAGCGCGAGGAAGCGGGTTTCCACGGGGAAGGCGACGACATCGAAGGCGATATCGGCGGCGGCGACCATCGCCTCGGGAAAGGGCAGGGCATCCTCGTCGCCGCCGGCCATGCCGATCGGGGTGACGTTGATGAGGAGCGGCGGGGTATCCGCGATGTCGGGAAGGTCGGCCGCCCAGTCATAGCCATATGTGGCCGCCAGCGCCGGCCCGGCATCCGCGTTGCGGGCGACGATCAGGCCGCGTTCGACACCCTCGTCGCGCAGCGCGGCGGCGACCGCCTTGGCCATGCCGCCGCTGCCGCGCAGAATGAAGCGGGTGTCGTGGCCGATGCCGGCCTGGGCGAGGAGGGCGCGAACCGCGCTGTAATCGGTGTTGTAGCCGGTGAGCCGGCCGTCGTCGTTCACGATCGTGTTCACGCTGTCGATCGCGCGGGCCGACCCCTCGAGCCCGTCGAGCAGCGGGATGACGGCTTCCTTGAAGGGCATGGAGATGGCGCAGCCGCGGATGCCGAGCGCCCTGATGCCGCCGATCGCGCCGGGAAGATCCTTCGTCGAGAAGGACTTGTAGACATAGTCCAGGCCGAGCTGATCGTAGAGGCTGTTGTGGAAGCGGGAGCCGAAATTGCTGGGCCGGGCGGAGAGCGACATGCACAGGCGCGTGTCGCGGCCGATGGGCGGGCGGGCGGGGTGGCGAAGGGCGGACATGGAGCGTTCCTAGACTGGCCGGGCCGAAATCGCCACGGTCCGGGGTGGCTTTTCGGGACGGGGCCGATATCCCTCTGCCGGAGAGCGGGACAGGCGGGAGGTGCGGGTGAAGGCATGGATGGGCTTGCTGGTGGCGCTGCCGGTGGTCGTGGCGCCTTCGGCATCCGCGGCGGACGATCCGCTGCTGCGGCCGATCGCATCCGATTATGCCGCGCGCTGGCTGCGGCCGCAGGCGCCGGCGCGCATCTTCGGCGACACCTATCTGGTGGGCTTCGCCGGTATGACCGTGGCGCTGATCCGCACCGAAGCCGGGCTGATCCTGATCGACGGCGCGCTGCCGCAGGGCGTGCCGGCGATCGAGGAGAATATCCGCCGGCTGGGTTTCGACGTGAAGGATGTCAGGCTGATCCTGAGCACGGAGCCGCATTACGACCATGCCGGCGGCCTCGCGGCGCTGGCGCGCGACAGCGGCGCCACGGTGATCGCCAGCGTGCCGGCGGCGGCGCTGTTGCGGCGGGGCGAGAGCGGGCCGGACGATCCGCAGGCGGGCACGCTGGCGGCCTTCCCGCCGGTGGCGAAGCTGCGCGCCGTGCGCGATGGCGAGCGGATCAGGCTGGGCGGCACGACGATCACCGCGCGGGCGACGCCGGGCCACACCACCGGCAGCATGAGCTGGGCCTGGCGGAGCTGCGAGGGCGCGCGATGCGCCGACATCCTGTTCGGATCGAGCCTGAACCCGGTTTCGGCCGACGGCTATCGCTTCTCCGATCCGGCCCACCGGGCGACGGTTGCCGCCTTCCGCCGCAGCTTCGCCACGGTGCGGGCGATGAAGTGCGACATATTGCTGACGGCGCATCCCGATCATTCGGGCGGTGATGGGAAGATCGCCCGGCTGGCGCAGGGAGCCGAACCCAATCCCTTCATCGATCCGGCGGCCTGCCGGGCCTATGCCGACAAATATGAGGCGGTGCTGGACGCCCGCCTCGCGAAGGAGGCGGCGGGCGGGCGCTGATTCAGATCAGGGCCAGCGCCGAAAGCTCGTCCACCATCGCCTTGGGCATGGCGGAAAGATCGGCGTCGTCGCTGTCGAAATCCTCGGGCGCATCCTTGCCGTCGAGGTAGCGCCAGCCCTGATGCGCGCGCTTGGGCCGGGCGCGGACGGGGACGAGGCGGGCATCGACCCGGATGATGCAGCGGCCGCCCTCGGCTTCCTCGAAGCCCAATATCGCCTGCCGCGCGACCAGCCGGTGGGCGATGATCCAGTAGAGCGAGCCGCCGGCCATCTCGGCCGCGCGGGTGGGGCGGTAGCGCGTGCGTATCGCGGCGGTGCCGTCCACCGCGTTCGCGGCGATGCGGTCCTGCAGGATTTCGAGGCTGGAGCAGCCGACGGCAACCTTGGTGAGGTGGAGTGTCACGGGCCTCTTACCTGAACGCATGCCGCCATCCGGCGGCCGGCCTGATGTGGGGAGCGCGCCTCAGCCCGCAAGGCCGGTGGCGGTGGCGAGGCCGAGGAAGGCGAGGAATCCCATAGAATCGGTAATCATCGTGACGAAGATGGAGGAGGATACGGCGGGGTCGACGTCCATCCTGTCGAGCGTGACGGGGACGAGCACGCCGGCAAGGCCGGCGATGACGATGTTGGTCATCATGGCGGCGGCGATCACGGCACCCAGCCCGGCATTGCCGAACACCAGCGCCACGCCGGTGCCGATCACCGCCGCCACGGTGGCCCCGTTCAGCAGCGCGATGCGGATTTCGCGGACGATGGCGCGCATCGTGTTCGATTGGGTGAGCTGGTTCGTGGCCAGAGCGCGCACCGTGACGGCCATCGTCTGCGTGCCGGCATTGCCGCCGACGCCGGCGACGATCGGCATCAGCGTGGCCAGCGCCACCATCTTCGCGATCGTGCCTTCGAAAACCCCGATGATGGTGGATGCGACGAGCGCCGTCAGCAGATTGGCGAGCAGCCAGCGGACGCGGGCCTTGTAGCTGTCCTTCACCGGCTCGTTGATGTCGCCGTCGCCGGCGCCGGAGAGCTTGAGGATATCCTCGCCCGCTTCCTCCTGGATGATGTGGACGATGTCGTCGACCGTGATCATGCCGACCAGGCGGCCGGCCTGATCGACCACGGCTGCCGAGATCAGCGCATATTTCTGGAAGCGGAGCGCCACTTCCTCCTGATCCATGTCCACCGGGATCAGCGTCTGCTCGCGCTTCATCACATCGGCGATGGCGATCGCGCGCGGCGTGCGGAGGATCCAGCTCAGATTGCAGGTGCCGACCGGGTGATGGCGGCCGTCCACCACGAAGATTTCCCAGAAATCGGTGGTGAGATCCTCGTTCGAACGAAGATAGTCGAGGACGTCGCCCACCGTCCAATGTTCTGGCACCGCGATCAGATCGCGCTGCATCAGGCGGCCGGCGGATTCCTCCGGGTAGGACAGCGCTTCCTCGATCGCGGCGCGATCGTCCGGCTCCATCGCGCGCAGCACGGCGCGCTGCTCGTCGTCGTCCAGTTCCTCGATGATGGCGACGGCGTCGTCCGTATCGAGCTGGGTGGCGATTTCCGCCACCTCGTGCGGGGCGAGCGCCTCGATCAGCTCGTCGCGCACCCATTCGTTCATTTCCGACAGCACGTCGCCGTCGAGCCGATCGGCGATGGCGGCGGCGAGCGGGCGGCGCATCTCGCCGGGCACCAGCTCGAACAGGTCGGCGATGTCGGCGGGGTGGAGGGGGGCGACCAGCGCGCGCGCGCCTTCGTCGTCGCCCGCCTCGACATGGGCGATGACGCTGGCGACGAATTCGGGCTTCAGCCGATCGTCCTCGTCGAGATTGGTTTCGGCAACGGGTTCGCCGTGCGCGGGATCGAATTCGGTTTCGCTCATCGGTCCCCACCTTGGCGCGTGCTGGATTCGGGCCGCCTTCTAGGCCGGGGCGCCGCCGATGTCAGCCACCCCGGACGCGATTTTGGGATGGAGGGCTATTCCATCATCGGCGGGGGCGGATCGCCCGCCTTGCGGCCGACGCCGCGCATCAGCACGACGAAGGGCAGCAGCACCGCGACCGCCCAGCCCATCAGCCAGTAATCGTCGATATAAGCGATCATCAGCGCCTGCCGGTTCACCTCCGCATCGACCATGCGGAGGATGTCGTGGCCCTGCTGGCCGAACCGTTCCAGCGTGCCGGGCGTCAGGAAGGGGAGGCTGGAGGCGCTGACATGGGCGGCGAGATCCGAATGGCTGACCTGGGTGTTGCGGGCGAGCAGCGCGGACAGGATCGAGATGGCGATCGACGAGCCCATGTTGCGCGACAGGCTGTAGAGCGCGGCCCCTTCGGTGCGCAGATAGGGGGCGAGCGTGGCGAAGGCGAGCAGGTTCAGCGGCAGGACGAACATGCCGAGGCCGAGGCCCTGGATCAGCGCCGCGAAGATGATCGGCCGCGATCCCATCTCCAGATCGAAGCCGCTCATCATCATCTGCGATACGGCGACGAGGACGAGGCCGATGGCGATCACCACCCGGCCGTCGACATATTTGGTGACGAAGCTGGTGGCGAGCATCGACACCATCATCGCCAGCCCGCGCGGGGCGACGAGGATGCCGGCGCCATAGGCGTCGTAGCCGAGCAGCGTCTGCAGCATCGGCGCGGTGAGCGCGGAGCCGGCGATGCTGACGCCGCTGGCGACGAACATGAACAGGTTGGCGATCAGGAAGTTGCGATCGCGGAACAGGGCGAGCGGGATCAGCGGCCGCGCCGTCGTCGCGCTGTGGATCACATACATCCACAGCGCCGCGACCGCGAGCGCCGCCTCGATCACGATCTCGCGGGAATCGAACCAGTCGAGATGGGTGCCGCGATCCAGCACGAGCTGGAGGCCGACCAGGAACAGCGAGATCAGGATGAAGCCGGTGATGTCGAGCCGGGTCTTTTCCAGCCGGCTGGAGGACAGCAGCAGCCAGCTTGCGATGGTGGTTACGATGCCGAAGGGCACGTTGATGAAGAACACCCAGCGCCAGTTCCACTGATCGGTGAGCCAGCCGCCCAGCACCGGCCCCATGATCGGCGCGATCATCACGCCCATGCCCCAGATGGTGAGCGCCTGGGCATGCTTTTCGCGGGGGTAGCTGTCCAGCATGATCGCCTGGGTGAGCGGGCCGATGAAGGCGCCGAACACGCCCTGGAGCACGCGGGCCGCGACCATGGTTTCGAGCGTGGGGGCCAGCCCGCACGCGGCGGAGGCGAGGGTGAAGCCGACCACCGAGGCCACGAACAGCTCCCGCCGGCCGAAGCGCGATTCCATCCAGCCGGTGACCGGCGTCGCGATGGCGACCGCGATGATGTAGGAGGTGAGCACCCAGGCGATCGATTCCTGCGTGGCGCCCAGCGAAGCCTGCATGTGCGGCAACGCGACGTTGGCGATGGTGGAATCGAGCACCTGCATCAGCGTGCCGGCCATCACCGTGATGGTGATCGCCAGCCGCTTTGCCGGGGAGGGCAGGGCGGGCGAGGCCGGGGCAGGCGGTGCGGAGGCGGACGCGGCGGCCGTGGACATGGATTCGGGCTAGACCCGCCATCCAAGGGTTTCAACCCGCAACGCAATGCCCATATGCAAGGCCATGACCCGAAATTATCGCCTGTCCGTTCTCGACCAGTCCCCCGTTGCCGAAGGGACCACATCCGCAGACGCGCTCGCCAACACGCTGGACCTGGCGCGAACCGCCGACAGGCTGGGCTATCACCGATATTGGCTGGCGGAGCATCACGCCTCCCCCGGCATCGCCGGCGTCGCGCCCGAGGCGCTGATCGGGCCGGTGGCGCTGGCGACGGCGCGCATCCGCGTGGGATCGGGCGGGATCATGCTGCCGCACTTCTCCCCCTTCAAGATCGCCGAGACCTTCCGCATGCTGGGCGCGCTGGCTCCGGGGCGGATCGACCTTGGCCTTGGCCGCGCGCCGGGGACGGACGGGCGCACGGCCTACGCCCTCCAGCGCGATCGTTCGCGGCGCATCCCCTCGGACGATTTCCCGCAGAACCTGGCGGAGCTGCTCGCCTATCTGGGCGATACCATGCCGGCCGACCATGCCTTCGCCCCGCTGGTGGCGACGCTGCCTTCGGGCACGCAGGGGTCGCCCGATCCGTGGCTTCTGGGATCGTCGATGGATTCGGCGATCTGGGCGGCGGAGACGGGCCTGCCTTATTGCTTCGCCGACTTCATCAACCCCGCGGGCGCCGAGATGGCGGAGCAGTATCGCCGGAACTTCCGGCCCTCGCGCTGGCTGGAACGGCCCTATGTGATGGCGGCGAGCTGGGCGATCGCGGCGCCCACGAGCGAGGAGGCGCAGGCGCTGGCGGCGCCGGCGGCGATGATGTTCGCCCATCTGTTCCGTGGCGAGCTGATCCCGGTGCCGCCAATGGAGAAGGCGCTCGCCTGGCTCGCTGGGAATCCCGATAGCCAGCGGCGCCAGCGGCGCACCCTGCTGGGCACGCCGGCCGAGGTGCGTGGCCTGATCGACGGCGTGGCCGCGGAATATGGCGCGGACGAGATCATGCTCGTCAACATCATGTCCGATCACCCCGCCCGGCGGCGCAGCTACGAGCTGATCGCCGCCGAATATGGGCTGGCGGATGTGGCCGACGCCGCCTAGTTAACCCGCACCTATTTCCAGGAGACCATCATGGCCGATCCCGAAAACACCCTGATCCTGTCCCTCGACAGCGGTGGCGACGTCGTCATCCAGCTCCGCCCCGATCTCGCGCCCGGCCATGTCGAGCGGATCAAGGAGCTGACCCGCGAGGGCTTCTATGACGGCGTGGTCTTCCACCGCGTGATCGACGGCTTCATGGCGCAGGGCGGCGACCCCACGGGCACCGGCATGGGCGGTTCCAAGAAGCCCGACCTCAAGGCCGAATTCAGCCGCGAGCCGCACGTGCGCGGCGTCGCCTCCATGGCCCGCGCGCAGAACCCGAACAGCGCGAACAGCCAGTTCTTCATCTGCTTCGACGACGCCACCTTCCTCGACGGCCAATATACCGTGTGGGGCGTGGTGACCGAGGGCATGGAATATGTCGACGCGCTCCCCAAGGGCGAGCCGCCGCGCACCCCCGGCAAGATCCTGAAGGCGAAGATCGCGGCCGACGCCTGATCGCCTGACCTTTGACCAGAAGGCGCCCCGCCCGGCCGCTGGCCGGCGGGGCGCCCTTTCGTTTCGGCTGCCTCAATCCCGCGCGATGGCTTCGAACAGCCAGTCGTGGAAGATGCGCACCGGCCGGCGGGACAGGGCCGAGCGCCGGCAAGCGAACCAGTAGCTATACTGGCTGTCCACCACGACATCGCCGAAGATTTCCACCAGGCGCGGATCGTGCGCGTCGTGGAGATGGCTGTCGAGCATGAAGGCCACACCCAGCCCCTGCGCCGCGGCATCGAGCATCAGGTGCCCGGAATCGAAATGGTCGACGGCGGCCGGCTCCAGATCCGGGCGGCCGATCGCCTCGCGCCAGCTATTGTAGGTTTCGGGCATGTCGCGGTGGAGGAAGATCGTCATCCGCCGCAGATCGTCCGGCGCGCGGATGGCGGAGCGGCCCTCCTGCATCCGCTGGGCGCCGATCGCCACCACCTTGTTGCGATCGAGCCGGCGCGAATAGAGGCCGGGATCGACATCGCGGGCCAGCACGATCGCCGCATCCACCCCCTCGCCGAGACGCGACAGGCCGTGCGCGCCGGTATCGATATCGATGTGCAGTTCCGGGTGGCGGGTGCGGAGTTCCGGCAGGCGCTGCATCAGCCGCTGCGAGGCGAAGAGTGGCAGCACGGCCAGGCGCAGGCGGAGCAGTTCGGCCTCGCCCGTCGTCATCTCGATCGCCTCGGCCAGCGATTCGAGCGCGGGGGCGAGCCGGGCGAGCAGGATTTCCCCATCGGTGTTGAGGAGCATCGCTTGGTGCCGCCGTTCGAAGAGGTTGCGCCCGACGAAGCGCTCCATCGCCTGCACCCGCCGGCTGAGCGCGGGCGACGACAAGGCCAGTTCCTCCGCCGCAGCCTTGACCGAGCCCAGGCGTGCGACCTGCACGAAGGCCTCGACAGCGGTGAGCGGTGGCAATCGGCGCAATCCTGCCTCCAGACAAGCCGGGTTATTGTGCACTGCAATCGGAGCATGCACCAGCCGAAAGGCTCTGCATCCACCAAAAGCACGATTTCTGATTGCACATTTTGCAAGCAGGGGCAATCTTTTCGCACTTGCACAATTTACCGCTGCAATGCACAAGGGACGGGCCTTTCAGGCATCCTCTCCTAAAAACTTTCAAGGCCGGTCCTTCGGGATCGGCCCTTTTTTGCCCGCGCGAGCCGGGGCCTTCGCCGGGCGGCATCGCGACCTTCCGAATTTTTTGTTGCTGGACCGGATCGAAATCACGCGCCGAGGGCTTATCTGTTTCGTTCGAGCGGACACAGATAGGCAGATCCATGGCTGACGAGGACAATCCCGGCACCCCCGACAACAACCGCAAGCTCCAGGTCGCCAATGCCCGCCCCGACGACAGCGGACGCGGCCTTGCTCGGATGTCCCGCGCGACGCTGGGGGCGCTGGGGCTGGCCGAGGGCGACGTGGTGGAGATCGTGGGCAAGCGCAGCACCGCGGCCCGCGCCGTGCTGCCCTACCCCGAGGATGAGGGGCTGGAGATCCTGCGCCTCGATGGCCTGCAGCGCGTGAACGCCGGCGTCGGATCGGGCGATTTCGTGGAGGTGCGCAAGGCGGAATCGAAGCCGGCGCAGCGCGTGGTATTCGCGCCCGCGCAGGAGAATCTGCGGTTGCAGGGATCGGGCGAGGCGCTGAAGCGCAGCTTCGGCATGCGGCCGCTGAGCGCGGGCGACATCGTCGCCACCGCCGGCCAGCAGCGGATCGACCAGTCCAACATGCCGCCGCAGCTTCGCCAGATGCTGAACGCGCCCGCCTTCGCGCTTCAGGAGATCCGGCTGGTGGTGGTTTCCACCGTGCCGGCCAAGGGCATCGTCCATATCGACGCCGAGACCGAGGTGGAGCTGCGCGCCGAGCATCAGGCCGTGCTGGGCGAGAATCGCCGCGCCGACGTTACCTATGACGATATCGGCGGGCTGGGATCGACGATCGATCAGGTGCGCGAGATGGTGGAGCTGCCGCTGCGCTATCCCGAGCTGTTCCAGCGCCTCGGCGTCGATCCGCCCAAGGGCGTGCTGCTGCACGGCCCGCCTGGAACCGGCAAGACCCGGCTGGCCCGTGCGGTCGCGAACGAAAGCGACGCCAGCTTCTTCCTGATCAACGGGCCGGAGATCATGGGATCGGCCTATGGCGAGAGCGAGAAGCGCCTGCGCGAGATATTCGAGGAGGCGGCCAAATCCTCCCCCTCGATCATCTTCATCGACGAGATCGATTCGATCGCGCCCAAGCGCGGGCAGGTGCAGGGCGAGGCGGAGAAGCGCCTTGTCGCCCAGTTGCTGACGCTGATGGACGGGCTGGAGGCGCGCCAGAACACGGTCATCATCGCGGCCACCAACCGGCCCGAGGCGATCGACGAGGCGCTGCGCCGGCCGGGCCGGTTCGACCGCGAGATCGTGATCGGCGTGCCGGACGAGCGCGGCCGGCGCGAGATATTGGGCATCCACACCCGCGGCATGCCGCTGGGCGATCGCGTCGACCTCGACGAGCTGGCCCGCCAGACCTACGGCTTTGTCGGCGCCGACATGGCGGCGCTGGCGCGCGAGGCGGCGATCGAGGCGGTGCGCCGGATCATGCCGAAGCTCAACCTAGAGGAGCGGACGATCCCGCCCGAGGTGCTCGACACCCTTTCGGTGACGCGCGAGGATTTCCAGGAGGCGATCAAGCGCGTCCAGCCATCGGCCATGCGCGAGGTGATGGTGCAGAAGCCCAATGTCCGCTGGGACGATGTGGGCGGGCTGGACGACGCGCGCGAGCGGCTGCGCGAAGGCGTGGAGATGCCGCTCAAGAACCCGGACGCCTTCCGCCGCATGGGCATCCGCCCGGCCAAGGGCTTCCTGCTCTACGGCCCGCCGGGGACGGGCAAGACGCTGCTGGCCAAGGCGGTGGCGCGCGAGGCGGAGGCGAATTTCATCGCCACCAAATCCAGCGACCTGCTGTCCAAATGGTATGGCGAGAGCGAGCAGCAGATCGCCCGCCTGTTCGCCCGCGCGCGGCAGGTGGCGCCGACCGTGATCTTCATCGACGAGCTGGACAGCCTGGTGCCGGCACGCGGCGGCGGACTGGGCGAGCCGCAGGTGACGGAGCGCGTGGTGAACACCATCCTTTCCGAGATGGACGGGCTGGAGGAGCTGCAATCCGTGGTGGTGATCGGTGCGACCAACCGGCCCAATCTGATCGATCCCGCCCTGTTGCGGCCGGGCCGGTTCGACGAGCTGGTCTATGTCTCCGTGCCCGATGCCGGCGGGCGGCGGCGCATCCTGGACATCCACACCGCCCGGATGCCGCTGGCGGCGGACGTGGACCTCGACGATCTGGCGAAGCGCACCGATCGCTTCACTGGCGCGGACCTCGAGGATCTGGTGCGCCGCGCGGGCCTGTTCGCGCTGCGCGAATCCCTCGACAACAAGGCGGTGACCGCCGCGCATTTCGAGCAGGCGTTGAAGGAGACGCGGGCGACCGTGACGCCCGAGATCGAGCGCGAATATGAACAGATCGCCGCGAAGATCAAACAGGACGCGCTGGCGCTTCAGCCGATCGGCTTCGTCTCGCCGGGCATGCTGAAACCGCGCGGGGAGAAAGGTGACAGCTGAGGAGGCGGGGGAGCGTCCGTCTCCCCCTTCTTTTTGACCCCGCTCCGGTTTCGGCCGGGCGGGGCGCCGTCGTCCGGCCCGCGGTGGCTTTCGGGTGCTACGCGCCCTGCGCGCCACGCTCCCATCGATGGTCGCGGATGATCCCGGCGACGATCAGATGGTAATGATCATACCAGTCGGCGCGGCCCTGTTCGCGGACCTTGCTGTGGCCGGCATGGGCGCGCCAGCGGGCGGCGGCTTCCTCGTCCGTCCAATAGCTTATGGTGATGCCCTCGCCATCGGCGGCGCGGACGCTGTGAATGCCCAGATAGCCGGGCTGGCGGGCGGCTTCGGCCTCCATCGCGGCGGCGGCCGCCTGATATCCGGCCTCGTCCGCCCCGGTGCGGCGGCTGACGAAGATGACGGCGATGGCGCCGGGCGGGAACATGTTCATTATGGCGCTGTAGACCCGTTCCGTCGCAGCAGGGAAGGGCGGCGCTTGCCTTTCCGCCCGGCATTTGCGAACGGAACTCTTCCTGTGTCGGCCTGTTGGAGTCCGCATGACTGTCTCTCCCGGCGAAACCGCGCTGGCGCGTGCCCGCAAGCGCCGCCTGCACCCCGCCAATCTCGGCCCGCTGGGAATGTTCTTCCTCGGCTTCCTCAAGCATCCGGTGATGGTGGGATCGATCATCCCGTCGTCCAGGCGGCTGATCGACAAGATGCTGGCCCGGGTGGACTGGAAGAATACCAAGGTCTTCGTGGAATATGGGCCGGGCGTGGGCACCTTCTGCGGCCATATCCTGGAACGGATGGCGCCCGATGCGACGCTGATCGCGATCGACACCAACCCCGACTTCATCGATTATCTGGGCGCGCGGATCACCGATTCCCGCTTCGTGCCGGTCAACGGATCGGCGGCGGACGTGCGGGCGATCCTGGCCGAACGCGGCTTCGCGCATGCCGATTACGTGCTGTCGGGCCTGCCCTTCTCTACGCTGCCGGCCGGCATCGCGCCGCGCATCGCCGGGGAAACGGCGGCCGCGCTGCGGCCGGGCGGGGCCTTCCTCGTCTATCAGTTCAGCCCCAAGGTGCATGACTTCATCGCCCCGCATTTCGAGCGGATCGATCATGCAATGGAATGGGTGAATATTCCCCCGGCCCAGCTTTACTGGGCGTGGAAGGATTAACCGCGACCTTCGATCCGGTTCACGGGCCATTCAATCGCCTTGTGCGTTATTATCGGGCAGATAAGGATTATTCCGATCCCGGAGTGCGCATCATGAGCATTGTTCGCAAACGTCTGGCCATGATCGGCCTGGTCGCCACGGCCGGGCTGGCGCTCGGTGCGTGCGCCTATGACGATTACGGCTACGGCTACGGCTACGGCTATAATACCGGCTACGGCTATCCCGGCGGTTATTACGACGATTATCCCGGCGGCTATTATGGCGGCGTCGGCTATGGCTGGTATGACGGCTTCTATTATCCGGGCAACGGCTATTACGTGTATGACCGCGGCGGCAAGCGCCACCGCTGGAGCGACAGCCAGCGCCGTTACTGGGAACAGCGGCGCCAGCATGCCGGCCGGCCGGACAGGCCCGGCGGCCCCGGCCGTCCCGGTGGCGGCTGGCATGGCCGGCCGGATCGCCCGGGCGACGGCGCGGGCAGGCCGGATCGGCCGGGCAATGGCGCGGGGCGTCCGGACAGGCCGGGGCGCCCCGGCGATGGCCGCCCTGGGCGCGGCGACTGGCGGGAACGCCGCGACGCGCAGCAGGGCAAGGGCGTGTGGGGCGCTGTGCCCCAGCAGCCCCGCCCGCAGGCTTCGCAGCCGCCCGCGCGCCCGCAAGCCTCGCAGCCTCGCGCGCCGGGCCGCGCGCCCAGCCTGAAGCCGCGTTCGGCGCCCCGGCCGCCGCAGCAATAACCGGGCGCCTGTCCGCCCGCCTCAGGGCTTGCGGCGGACGGGCGGCTGGAGGTTGCAGATGTCCGCCCCGCCGGCCGGCCGGATGAAGAAATCATCCTTGCGGTTGGCGCGGGCGTGAACCCAGGCGGCGAAGCTCGGCGATCCCTGCCGCAGCACCTGATAAGCGGGCCGATCGGCCGGCGGCAGATCCGCCGCGAGGCGGACGCTGGCGATCGGCAGGCGCTGATCCGGCCGGGCGTAGAAGCCTAGCGCCTCGGTGCCGCGCGGCAGGGCGGAAAGATGCTCGATCCCCTCCAGCACGCGGCCGGCGACGGCGATGTTGCGATCGAGATGCCGGGGAGCATGGCCGATCACCGCATAAAGCTCGGCTCCCGTGCCGGTATCGGGGCTCATGTCCCGGCCGACGCCGACCATGCCGTAGCAATGGACCAGCCAGGCGTCCCGGCCCTCGCTCGCGGCCGGCCAGCCGTCGGCATGGCCCACCTTGGCGGCATAGGCATCGCGATAGGGAAGCGCGGCGAAGCCCGATCCCTCGGCGGGGCGCTCATATTCGGCCGGTGGCTGGGCGACGATGCCGGCGGGCAGCGCCTTGCTCTCCGTGGCGTCGCCCCATTGCGCCACATAATTGTCCTGCACGCGGTTGATCGAGGTGCCGTCGAACCAGCCGGCCCGGGCGAGCTTGCGGATATTGGCGACATGGACGGGAGCAAAATCGGGCGCAAGCTCGATCGCCACGCGGCCGCCGCCCGCGAGGTCGAGCAGCAGGAGGTTCTCGGCCGGAACATCTGTCCAGTCGGCGGCGGGCGCCGAGGCGACGATCTGGGACGGCGTGGGGGCAGGGGAGGCGGCAGCGGCCGGCGCGGGCGCGGCGGCGAGGCCGGCAACGGCCAGGGCGATGGCGGCGAGGGACGTGGACTGTTTCATCCCCGTATCGTGTCATGCCGGCGCATTGGTTGGAAGCCCGGGGTTGAAAGCCTGGACGACACATCTTGCGCACGCCGCCCCGACCCATTAGGGGCGACGCTTCCAGAGCATGCGGAGCGGTGGCCGAGTGGTCGAAGGCGCTCGCCTGGAAAGTGAGTATACGGCAAAACCGTATCGAGGGTTCGAATCCCTCCCGCTCCGCCACTTTTGCTTCCACAAGCATCCGCATATGTCCGCAAAAGTCCCGGATTTCTGCGGATTTCTCGTCCAAAAGCCTCCTGTCGCATCCACATGCTGACGGTTGCAGCCGCACAAAAGTGTGGGCGAAAGTGTGGGCGTATGATAGGGGTGTGGGCGTAAACTCCAAAACGGTGTGGGCGTGACCCATGGGCAAGCTAACAGCGAACGAAGTGAAGGCCGCGTTGGGAAAGCCCGGATCGTATCAGGACGGCGACGGCCTTTTTCTGAAAGTCGACCAACGGGGCGGCGCGGCATGGCGACTGCGCATCCAACATGAGGGTAAGCGGCGCGACATAGGCCTCGGCAGCGCAAAACTCGTCACTCTCGCAGCTGCACGGGCGAAGGCAGCGGAGGCGCGTAAGGCGATTCGCGAGGACAAGCGCGATCTCATTGCCGAGAAGCGCGAAGCAAAGGCCGCGGCGGTCACGTTCCGAGAAGCCGCACTGGCGCTACATGAAGCTCACAAACATCAATGGGGCAACGCAAAGCACGGGGAGCAATGGCTAGCGACTCTCGAAAGCTACGCCTTCCCCTCGCTTGGTCGGAAGCAGGTCGGGTCCGTCGCCGCGGGCGATATCATCGCGGCGATCGCCGGGGTGTGGACGTCCAAGCCGGAAACCGGGCGAAGGGTACGCCAGCGGATTTGCGCGGTGCTCGACTACGCACATGCGCGCGGATGGAGAGCAAGCGAGGCACCGGTGCGGGCGCTTATGGCTGGCAAGGGGCTGCCCAAGCAGGCGGGCGGCAAGCATCACCCTGCAATGCCGTATCAAGACGTGCCTGCGTTCCTCACCCGACTTCGCGCAACCGGCGGCGTCTGGGGGCGGCTTGCGCTCGAGTTCGTGATTTTCACGGCCGCCAGAAGCCAAGAAGTGCGGCTGGCGACGTGGGACGAGTTCGACATACAGAACGGCCTCTGGACTGTTCCGGCAGAGCACATGAAGATGAGGCGCGAGCATATCGTGCCGCTTTCTGCGCAAGCGCTGGCGGTGCTGCGAAGCGCTCAGGCAGTGCGGGTCAGCGGAACCACGCTTGTGTTCCCTGGCGCGAACGGCACCACAATGTCCGACATGACGCTGCTCGCCGTTCTCCGGCGGATGAAAGAACCGACGACGGTGCACGGCTTTCGCTCCTCGTTTCGCACGTGGGTCGCCGAGAAAACCAACTTTCCGGGCGAGGTCGCCGAAGCTGCGCTAGCCCACCAAAACCGCAACGAGGTCGAACGGGCATACCAGCGTGGCGCCTTGCTGGAAAAGCGGCGCAAGCTGATGGAAGCGTGGGGTGCCTTCTGTGAGGCCGGTTCCGAAAAGGTGCTACCATTCAGACAGGCGGCGCAGGCCTAAGCCCGTGTCTGCCTGCGGCTGACGGCAATCAGGATCGCCAACGGCGAAGGACGTCACGCACGTACGCTGGCGTCTCGCCATTCAACGGAATCCCGCCGGCGCGTTCGACGGCCCCCGGACCGGCATTGTAGGCGGCAAGCGCCATGTGCACCGTCCCGAAGCGGTCCAGCATTTGCCGGAGATATCGGGCAGCGCCGGCAAGATTCGCCAGCGGGTCGAAACGATTGGAAACACCCAGATCCTTTGCCGTGCCCGGCATCAACTGCCCTAGCCCGGCAGCGCCCACCCTGCTGATAGCGAAGGGATTGTAGCGGGATTCTGTCCAGATCAGCGCGTCCAGCAGCCCCGCGGGCAAACCGTATTTGGCTTCAGCAGCATAGACATGGGGAAGGTATGCTGCGCGACGAAAGCCGTTCGGCCCGGAGAGCCCCGTTGTTTTTCCGCTGGCCAGCCGGTCGGTTCCTTTGGAGCCGACCGTGACTGGCGTTTGCCCCGATTCCTGCACGGCAACCGCGGAGGGCTCTTCCCAGACGCCATGCTCCACAAGCTGGAAGCCGTCGGCCGTCTGCGCCAAGCGATAACCTTGGTTTCTTTCATCAATGGCGGCATCCACGCGAACAGCGGGCGCGGATGCTTGGCCGTGCGCCGGCACCGGCGCCGCCGCCACCAAGCCGAGGGCGATCGATACAACTCGCAGGCTCATATCCCGATTCCTTGTCTGGTCGAATCGAGAGAGAACATATAGAGAACATGGGTTGTAGGAAAACGCATCAGCGCGGGTGCGGAGAGGAGACAGCGCTGAGAAGGCATGCCGAACGGAGAAACCATGCCCCAACGCCATCAACCGGAGCGTCTCGAGCGCCGCGCGCGGGAGATCATCGACAGTCTCGGCGGAACATGGCGTCGCAACCGCGGGATGTGCCGCTGCCCCGCCCATGATGATCGCACCCCGTCGCTGAGCGTGAGTCTCGGCCGGAGCGCCATTCTGTTCCACTGCTTTGCCGGCTGCTCGAACGGCGAGGTCATTGCGGCCCTCGGCCTCCGCGGTGTCCGCGCCCGCGAGCTGTTCGATGGCTCGGGCGAACCATTGTCCGAGGCGCCTCGCAAGGAAACGGCGGACCGCAATGCCTGCCGGCTCTGGCGCGGAGGTGATGTACTTAGGGGAAGCCCGGCCGAGGTTTACCTGCTGAAGCGGCGGCTGACGCAGTTTTCATCCGATTTGCGTTTCCACTCCAGGACCCCGCTCGGGCCGCGCGGCTCGGTCCGGTTCCTGCCCGCGATGCTGGCAGCCGTCCGCACCGACCTCGGCGTCATCGCAGTTCATCGGACATTTCTCGACCCGTTGACGGGCCGCCTCGCCGGTTTCGAGCGACCCAAGCGGGCGCTGGGAAGCCTGCAAAACGGGGCGGTGCGTCTTGCCGCGCCACGTCGAGGGCGCCTCGGTTTGGCTGAGGGAATCGAGACGGCACTGTCGGCGATGCAGCTCTTCGGGGTCCCGTGCTGGGCAACACTCGGGAACGAGCGCTTCGGGCTGGTCACCATCCCGGAGAGCGTGCGCGAGCTTCATCTCTTCGTCGATAACGACCCGGGCGGGGACCTAGCCGAGGAGCGCGCCCGCGAAGCCTACGCCTGCGACGGTCGTCGGATCGTCGCCACGCGGCCGACCAACCTCAACGAGGACTGGAATGACGTCCTGATGAGGATGGCACTGGCCGCAAGCTGATTGGGCCAGAGGAGAGGACGCCCGGGCTCCGGCGAGGCTGCAGGTTCGTGAGCAGCCTCGTCAGGAGGTCCCATGTCCCTTGCATCACCGGCATTCGCCTTTCCCTGTCTCAGCGAGCCCTTGGTTCTCACAGCGGCGCGCGACATCGCCGAGCTCATCGAAGCAGGCCAGGCGCTCTCGCGTGCCGGCCTGAATGCGATCCTCAACCGTCTGTTCGGCGGCAGCGATGCCGAGGGCCGATGGTCGGTGCGCGATGCCCATGCAGCGATCGAGCTCGCCCAAGTGCTCTGGTTACGCGCCCATGCCGGACTCACCCCCGCATCGCCAGCCGACAGCGCTCACGAGGCATTCACGCTGATCGAAACCTTGCTGCCAAGCCAGACCGTCCGAAGCGAGGAGCAGATAGAACTCCAGCAGTTCTCGACGCCGCCACGCATCGCCTGGCTTCTCGCGCGAGCCTGCGCGCTCCGCGCGGGCGAGGCGGTACTCGAGCCATCTGCTGGCACCGGCATGCTGGCGACCTGGGCGGCGAAAGCAAACGCCCGTCTGATCCTCAACGAGATATCTCCGCTCCGCCGGGATTGCCTCGCCTGCCTGTTCCCGCAGGCCACCGTGAGCGGACATGACGGCGAGCTCATCGACGAGCTTCTTGACCCACGTCAGGTGCCGACGGCTATTCTCGTCAATCCACCCTTTTCGCACGGGATCGAACGCGGACACGACGGGCATACGGGGAGCCGTCACCTGCGCTCGGCCTGGAAGCGGCTCGCCCCCGGCGGGCGACTGGCCGCGGTCATGCCCGAGTGGTTCGATGTCGGTGGGTTCCTCTGCGCGGTGCGAGAACCAGTCACGGTGCAGCTCAATGTTGCGGTGGAGCGCGGCTTCTCGAGGAACGGCACCTCGATCACAACGCGCCTGCTGGTGCTCGACAAGATCGAAGCCGGCGCAGATCCGGCGGTGGCTCGCACCAACGACTTCGCCGCCTTGTGTGAGCTGATCGATGCGATCCCGGCCCGACCCTTCGCGACGGCGCCTCAGTCCTCCGCCTCATTGGTCCTTGCTCCGTTTCGGCTCGCGAGTTTGGCGGCCCGGCCGCGGCCAGTGCCGCCCCGGCACGCGGCGCCGCCAGCTCCAAGCGAACCCTGTGCGTACGAGGCGCTCGAAGCGCCGGCTCCGATCGCCGACCAGGTTGGGCACTACCTCCCTTATCGGCCGAGCCGCATAGCGATTGCGGGTGCGACCGAGCATCCGACGCCGCTGGTTGAATCGGTCGCGATGGGCTCAATCACCGCTCCGGTCCCGACCGAAGTCCCGCTGCTTCCCGCCGGGGTCATTGCGCGAGGTCTGCTCTCGGCTGCCCAGGCCGAGACCCTGATCTACGCCGTTAGCGCCCATGGGCGCGACCTGCCCGGCCGCTTCGTCCCGCAGGACAAGGGCTGTTCGCTCGCAACGAGCGCCGAAGGCGCCGTCTACCGCATGGGCTACTTCCTCGGCGACGGGACAGGAGCGGGGAAAGGACGGCAGGTTGCCAGCGTGATCCTCGATCGCTGGCTGCGCGGCGAGCGGCGTCACATCTGGATTTCGAAGAACGAGGCGCTGCTCGAGGACGCCCGCCGCGACTGGACCGCGCTCGGTGGTCTCCCCATCGACATTCAGCCGCTCCGGCAATGGAAGCTCGGTCTGCCGGTGACGATGGGGGACGGCATCTTGTTCGTCACCTATCCGACGCTGCGCTCGGGGAGGTCCGACGCCACCCGCCTCGACCAGCTCCTTGAATGGGCTGGGGACGATTTCGAAGGCGTGATCGTATTCGACGAGGCGCATGCGATGGCCAATGCCGCGGGCGGCGAAGGCTCGCGCGGCAAGGTCAAGGGCTCGGAGCAGGGAGTGGCCGGCGTGCGGTTGCAGAACCTGCTGCCGCGGGCGCGAGTGCTCTACGCTTCCGCGACGGGCGCATCCGACGTCAACAATCTCGCCTATGCAACGCGTCTTGGGCTCTGGGGTCCGGAGACGGCCTTCGCCAACCGAGAGGCCTTCGTGAGTGACATCCGTGACGGCGGCATTGCCGCGATGGAGCTCGTCGCCAGGGACCTGAAGTCGCTCGGGCTCTACACGGCCCGCGCTCTGTCGTTCGCCGGCGTCGAGTATGAGATCCTGGAGCACCAGCTCACGCCTCCGCAGATTGCGGTCTATGACGCTTACGCCGAAGCTTGGGCCATCTTATGCGCAGCTCGCCATAAGATCGCTTATCGCGAGGAAGCGGTAATGCGGAGGAACGCGGCGTAGTCCTGCAAAGCTGCGGAACATTTCGCCACGTCCTTCACATTATTCTATAGGGTGTCGAGCCATCCCATCAGATTGGCATCTCGCTTCCACGAAGGTGGCACGTTGCTCGCCGCCGGGGCGCCAACCTGTTCCAGCGCCTTTCGTTTGGTCTCCAGATTGGCCTGAGCATAGTGATTGGTCGTATCGAGACTGACGTGCCCGAGCCAACTGCGGATGACGGTGATATCGACTCCGGCGGCAACGAGGTGGACGGCGGTCGCGTGCCGGAAGCTGTGAGGCGTAACGTGTTTTGACTGGAGGGTCAGCGTCGATTTCGCGGCTTGTTCCACGTAGGCGTTGAGCTTGAACCGCACCCCTGACGCCCCTAGCGGTTCACCGTATCGATTGACGAAGATCCGCTCATCGGGCGCACGCGGCTGTCGCTCCAGTAGCTTCCTGAGCAATGCCACGGTTTCTGGCCAGAGCGGGCAGATGCGTTCCTTGCGCCCCTTGCCGTAAAGACGCACGAAGTTCGGTGCATCGAACCGGATTGCTTCGGGACAGAGGTCAAGCGCCTCTTGGATTCGCGCGCCACTGTTATAGAGGAACGAGAGCAGTACATGGTCGCGCAGCCCTTCGAGTGTCGATCGGTTGGGCTGGGCGAGGATGGCCTCGACCTCCTCGGGCTCGAGGTAGCACGGCGCGGAGGTGGGCTCCCGCTTCAACGGAACAGCCAGGACCTCTGAGCACTGCGCGATGTATTCCGGATTCTTGTCCGCCACGAAGCTGAAGAAGCTGCGGATGGCGGCCAGTCGGCAGTTCCGCGTGCCGATCGTGGTCTTGCGGCCATGCTCGGTATGATGAAGGAACGCGCGCACCTCGCCGGCCGAGACGTCGGTGAGCGTCAGCCGCGCGACCCCGCAGCCTTTTCGCTCCGCGACGAACCGAAGCAGCAGCCGCCAGGTGTCGCGATAAGAGCGGATCGTGTGGATTGACGCGCTGCGCTGCTCGGCCAGCCACTCCTGGAAGAACGCCCGCAACAACGCGGGCAATGGATTGCCTTTCCTCATGGCCGCGCCTCCGTGACAAGGCACGGGGCGCCGAGCGCGCGGAACCGTTCACTGGCTTCCTGCAACAGATCCTGCGTGACGGTGATGTAGACCAGCGTGGAGTGGAGATCCCGGTGCCCCATGTAGGTCGAGAGGAAGTGCAGTTTTTCCTGAGGGTTAATGCCGGACCGGTACCACTGGAGGATGCGGTTCACCACCATCGAGTGACGAAGGTCATGGACCCGCGGCCCGGTCCGGCCCGAAGCGGGCTTGAGCCCAGCACGGCGCATGACGTTGGTAATCATTGTCGTAACCGCCTCGGGCCTGTAGCGGTCATTTAAGTGGGCATGCCAGAACAGCCCTGATTTCGGGTTCTGTGGGCCGCCAGCGCGCCGCCTCGCATCGATGTACGCGCGCAGTTCGACCGCGACACTGTCGGATAGAGGCAAGATCCTGGTCTTGTAGAACTTCGTTTCCCGGATCGTGATCGTGCTTGATTGCAGGTCCACGTCACCAAGATCGAGCCATGCCAGCTCGCTTCGCCGTAGCCCGGCACAATAGGCCAGCATGATCATGGTGTAGAGGGTCAACGGCCGCAGCGGAGCGTCCGGCGACGGATAAGTCCGTGCGGTATCGAGCATACGCCGAACGTCAGCCGGGCTGAAGATATGCGGTTGCCGATGCTCCCGCGCTACTTCCCGCTCTGGCCGGGGATTGAAGCGCTTTGGCGGGATAGTCGGATCGAGGCGGAACCGCGCCTTGGTCAGGATGCGCGCCAGCTTCTGGCATTCAGCCGCGTGGTTGCGGGTCGGCTTGGCAGCCGCCCAGCTCGCAATCATTGCCTCAAGTGGTTGCTCCGCGAGGTCGGGACGGGCCTGAAGGAACCGATCGAACCGCAGCAGCCAGTGAGCCTGCGCTTCATATTGATATCCCCGGCTGCGCATCAGCATGACATGGTCTTGCATGAAGTCACCCAGCACGCTGCCGAAGGGCGCAGGCCGTCGTAACGCGGCCAAGGATTCGTCGGGATTCGGGGAAGCCAAGGCCCGCCAGATCGGCTTGCTTTGCTTGACGTTGTACCGACGGCGAAGTGCAGCAACAGGGTTGTCGGCGATCAGCCCGATTTCGACGAGGTGGTCGAGGAAGCGGTCGACAATGCAGACCTGATTGAGCAGCGTCGACAATCGCCAACGTTTTTGCATCTCCTTCAGCCAGGCGTCGAGCATCTGCCGGTCCACCGCCGGATGCCGGCGGGCAACATCTTCGAAGGTGCAAAGGAACCAGCGATATGTCGGTACGCTTCCCGGCCGGAACTGCGATTTTACCAGGAAGGCGTCGACGACGGTGCGATCGGGATCGTGCCAGGCGCTCATGACAGCACCTCCATTCCAGGCACCTCGAGTGCCACGGCTCGGAGATCATCTGTTGCCAGTTTGAGATAAGTATTGGTGGATTCGGTGGATCGATGCCCGAGCACGTCGCCGATGATCTTTTGCGGGACCGATGCCCGCAGCATTTCGACCGCACGTGCGTGGCGGAAGACATGCGGCCCCCGCTTTCCTGCTGGCACTACGCCTGCGGCGGCCAACCGACCGCGGATCATGCCGTACAGGTTCGTCATTGCGATATAGGGTGCGCAGGATCGGACGAAGATTTCCCGCACTTCAACCTGGGGCCGCCCAAGGCGCAGATAATCCAGCAGCGCTTCACCAACAGTCACCATTAGCGGCATGTACGAGTACGCGTTGGTCTTGGTGTGGCAGATCCGGAGGGATTCTGCGCGCCAGTCCACGTCATCGAGCCGAAGGCGGCATATCTCACCTTCGCGCAGCCCATACGTGGCAAGCAGCTGAAGTATCGCATAATCGCGTAGTCCGCGTGGCGATCTGTCCTCCTGCGTTGTCGCCAGAACCGCGGCGATTTGGCTCCTTTCCAGCGTCGACGGCACATCTTCGTAGGCATAGAGCATGGGGCCGATGATGTGTGGCGTCAGATCGGTCGGGATGCAACCCGTCCGATGCAGATGGCGAACCACCGAACGGAGACGCTCAGCGACATCGGCCAATGATTTGCGCCGTAAACCAGGCGCGCGCATGTCCATGTAGAGATCGATGTCCACGATGCTCAACGTTTCGAGGCTGGCGGCACCGGCCCGGTCGAACTGCCATCGCAGGAAGTTTCGCGCCTCCCACATCAGCGCCGCAATGGACGCGCTTGCCAAACCGCGCTCCTCGCGCAGCCATGCCTCGTATTCGCGGCAAATTTCATGTCGATGCTCGTCATCGGGACCGATCATTTCTGCGTCCGGGGGCCAATTGCCTTGAGCAAGCCGGAGGAGCTTGGCGATCGCGGTGCGGGGCAACATGTGCCAACGCGCACTGGGAGGCCGACCGTACTGGATCTCAAAATCCTGAACCGCATAGCCAAAATACTGATCGACCTGCTGCGGCGTCACAGTCTCGACCTGTATATCGCACTCGGCCAGATAATCGAGAAACGCGCGGGCGTAGAGACGGTGGTTCGCCACGACCACGGGATTGTAATTCTGTGTGGTGAGCGAATTCGAGAGTTCGGTGATCAACTCGTCATGCAACTTCAACATGATTGCCTCCTCAGCTGGTCCAGGGACCGCCGAGGTTCGCAACCAATATAATGCGCAGCAACTGCGCACACTATCATGGGAATTCGCCGGTTACGCCGCGCTCCTCCGCATTACCGCTTCCTCGCGATAAGCGATCATTCACGCGAACCTGCGCGAGGCGCTCGAGGCGACCCGTATTGTCGATGCCGACAGTGGCGACACGCTCAACAGCGGAGCCAAGTCCGCAGCGCTATCGATATTCGAGGGCACCAAGCAGCGCTTCTTCGCCCAGCTCCTCCTGTCGATGAAGCTGCCCAGCCTGCTGCCCGCGATCGAAACCGCACTCGCCGACGGGAATTCCGTGGTCGTCCAGCTGGTTTCGACCGCCGAGGCCATGCTCGACCGGCGCTTGGCGGAACTTTCGGACGAGGAGCGCGAGGCGCTGGAGATCGACCTCTCCCCGCGCGAATACGTGATCGACTACCTGGCGAAGAGCTTTCCGGTTCGCCTGATGGCCGTGTTCACGGACGAAAACGGCACTGCGCGTTCCGAGCCGATGGTCGATGATGAAGGCCGCCCGGTGCTGTGCCGTTCGGCACTCGCCGCGCGTGACCGGATGATCGAGCAACTCTGCGCGCTACCGCCGATCGCCACCGCGCTCGATGCGATCATCGAGCGGTTCGGGGTCGATCAGGTCGCCGAGGTGACCGGCCGCCGCCGCCGGCTGATCGTCGGGCCGGACGGGCGGCAGAAGCTCCAGGCCCGCAGCCCGCGCGCCAATGTCGCTGAAACGCAGGCCTTTATGGACGGCGTCAAGCGCATCCTGGTGTTCTCCGACGCGGGCGGCACGGGGCGAAGCTACCACGCCGATCTTGCAGCGAAGAACCAGGCCCGCCGCGTGCATTTCCTGCTCGAGCCGGGCTGGCGCGCCGATGCGGCGATCCAAGGGCTCGGGCGCACCAACCGCACCAACCAGGCCTCGGCGCCGCTGTTCCGTCCGGTGACCACCGATGTTCGCGGCGAGCGGCGGTTCATCTCGACAATCGCCCGCCGCCTCGACAGCCTTGGCGCGCTCACCCGCGGACAGCGCCAGACGGGCGGGCAGAATCTCTTCGATCCGGCCGACAACCTCGAAAGCGTTTACGCCAAGGAGGCGCTCAATCGCTGGTTCGGGCTGCTGTTCACTGGCAAGCTCGAGGCGATCGGGCTGGCCAGGTTCCAGGAGTTAACCGGGCTCCGGATCGAAGGGCCCGACGGCGGCATGGTCGACGATCTGCCGACGATCCAGCGCTGGCTTAACCGCATCCTCGCGCTCTCGATCGCCTTGCAGAACGCCATTTTCGACGAGTTCATTGCCCTCGTCGAAGCGCGCGTCGATGCGGCACGGCAGGCCGGCACGCTCGATCTCGGCGTCGAGACGATCGCCGTCGAAAGCTTCGAGATCCTCTCGGACACTCTGCTTCGCACCGATGCCCTGTCGGGCGCGACGACGCACCTGCTCGAGTTGGAGATTGCCCGCGCCCTGAAGCCTCTGACACTGGCGAGGCTGCACGAACAATACGGAATCGACGATCCACAACACCGCCCCCTGCGCAACAGCCGCTCCGGCCGCGTCGGACTTCTCGTGCCGGCCCGAAGCATGTTGACCGACGAGGGTGCGCGGATCGCGCAGTTCGAACTGCATCGTCCGCTGAAGCGGGGATATCTCACCGCTGACCAGCTGGACGAGAGCAGTTGGGAGCCTGTCGACCAGAACGAATTCCGGCGCCTGTGGCAGGCGGAGGTCGACGAAGCGGCATCGAGCCGCAAGCATGAGCGGCTCCATCTCGCGACCGGCCTGCTGCTGCCGGTCTGGGACAAGTTGCCGACCGACCATGTGCGGGTCAGCCGGATTTGCGCGGGTGACGGCCGTTCGCTTCTCGGCCGCGAAGTTCCGATCAACTGCCTGTCCGAGCTTTGCCGGGCTCTCGGAATGGATCAAGGACCTACTATCTCCGCCGATGAACTGGTGGCGTCGGTCCTGGCGACCGGCCGTCCGCTCGAGATCGGAGGAAGGGAGCCACTGACGCTCAAGCGGAGCCTCGTGAACGGGAGGCAGCGACTTGAACTGACGGGATGGAGCGCCGCCCGCCTCGACTGGTACAAAGCGCAAGGCTGCTTCACGGAGATCATCCGTTACCAGACCCGCCTGTTCGTTCCGCTCGGTGAAAGCGCTTCGATCATTACGTCGCTGCGCTCGGCCTGAGCGCGCCACGCTCGGGCGTTTTGGCGTTGTGGACGCTGCGTGGACCGGCGATGGCGGGCTGCGCGTGAACTACGTTCCGAGGCGGTGCGGATCGTTGGCAAACGGCGGTTTGCCATAGGCCTGCCGGAACGACGCGATTAGCTCGGCCTCCACCTCGACGGGCACTTGCCCCGGGGTCTGCTTCCACGCGACGAGAAGCTGGTCAACGCGTGGCAACTGCCAGATCAGACGTCCACCCCAGTGACCTACAGGCTTCCCCGCGCCGAAGTCGGCGAACTGTGTGAGGCGGCGATTCAGCTGATCTGCTTTGCCGATATAGACCACCTCGGCATCATCGACCCAGTTAGCGGCGAGCGCTTCGTGCGAGACGGTCGGGTCTTTGCCCTTGAACCATCCCCCGCAGCTTTGCTCGGCAAACGTGAGGGGTTTGCTGCCGCCGTAGGTTATTACATACACCCCGCCCGACGAAGGACAGGCACTTGCCCGGACCTCCCCGAAGGGAACCCAACCGGCGAATCCACCCGCTTCCAATGCGGGGCGCGTAAACTCCACGAGTGCCATACAGGACTAACCCCAGGTGAGGTTTTCGATTTTCTTGTTGAGCAGGTCATTGGGAAACGCACGAATCAATAGAGACTCGATGTCGCCGATCATCCCTTCGGAAACCTGATAGGCGCTCACATACTCTGCCAGCTCATGAAGCCGAACATTGATCGGTCTGATCTGACGCCGCATTTCGTCCGAGGTACGAAAATCCTGGCGCCGTTCTGGGTGCTGCACGCGCAAGATCCGTTGAAGGTTTGGATCGCGGTCCCGGTTATAGGCCAGATTTATCTCCTTCCAGAGCGACTGGGCCTTCGTCTTGCCAGTGTATAGTGCTCGGCCACGACTGTCGTAGAAGATGTAGACGCCGCGATGGCGTTCTAGCTCGCGCTTCAGACCCGTAAGGTAAGGATGCTCGTTTTCGCCTTTCCCGGGGTCGAAGATGCGACAATTAGAACCATTGCCCACCGTCGTTCTCTGAATTTGGAAAAATTCGACGATCGGTTTGATGGCCTCTGACTCAGTCCGGCGCTTCGATGCCTTCACTACGGCGGTAAGAAGGCCAACCATTTGGCGCGTTGTGACCATCTCTCGCGAGCGCCAATTCGCAAGTCCGGTTATGCTGATGCCAAGATACTCGGCAACGGCACGATCCGTTGGTGCGGGCGAGCCCGCAACCGCGATCGAGCGGCGCACCTGATCGATTAGTTCTTTTCCGTTCACCCCAACCCCCAGCCGTCACCTTAGCTTCAAAGGCCGCGAATGAAAGAAGCGCTTGTGCGCCTTCCGCGCAAAACCGGTTCCTCTTGACCGCGCCTTCGGGTCAAAGGGCTAACAGCGGCTCGCGTGAACTCTGAGCGAGCAGCTCAACGATGAACGTCCGCGCAGGTGGCGTTTCGAGCAGGTCCGTCTCGGCGGCCGTGTGGTTGAGCCATTGCATGACCTGGCGCCGGTGAATGATCGCGCCATGCCGCTCCTGGTAGCGCGCGACCTCGGGATTGGCGGCGACGGTCACGATCCGGTAGCAGACCGGCCAGTCTCCCATTGCCGGTTCCCAGATGCCGGCGAGATAGAAGAAGTTTCCGCCATCGAGCGTGACCCGGTATGTCTTGTCGCCGACGGACATCCGGAATTCGGATGCCGGGATCAGGCAGCGGTGGCTCGGGAAGGTTTTGCCTTCGGACCGCACGAAGCGAAAGGACACGCCATCGCTGAAGCGGGGGTTGGAACCCCAGACCGCCTCGATCATCTCGATCTCCTGGGGATCCTCCGGATTTCGCCGGATGATCGGGCGGCGGCTGTCGAGCGGCGCGTCCGAATCGAAGGGTGTCGGAGTCGGATGCATGGCGAGAACATACAAGGAACACGATCTTCGGACAAGACCGACGGAGGCTGGGGGAGCAGATGTGCAATGACTATAAGCTCGAGGTCGACATCGCCTCGATTGCCGAGGACTTCGACAACCTCAGCATCAAGATCAGGATGCCGGAAGGCGCGCCCAACGTGCCCGCGCGCGAGGACATCAAGATCTCCGACACCGCGCCTATCGTGCGCGGCGTCGAAGGGGAAAGAGGCGTCGGCGAGCTGGTCAACCGGCGCTGGAGCTGGCCGGGACCGGGCGGCAAACCGGTCTATAATTTCCGCTCGGAAGGGCGCGAGTTTACCTCGAACCGGTGCCTGATCCTTGCCGACGGCTTCTACGAGTTCACCAAGCCGGACGACCCCAAGCAGAAGCGGCAGAACAAGTGGCTGTTCACGCTGCGTGACCACCCCTGGTTCTGCATCGCCGGCATCTGGCGGCCGCATGCGGAGGTCGGGGAAGTGTTCACGATGCTCACGACCGATCCGGGCGAGGACGTCGCGCCGTATCACTCTCGCCAGATCATTCCCCTGCCGCGCGAGCGATGGGCCGACTGGCTCGATCCGTCGGTGCCGGCGGAGGAGGTCCTGCAGGTGCTTCCCAAGGGCAGCCTTGCGGTGCGACGCGTCTACCCGCCCGAAGCGGCGCAGGCGGCCCTCCTCTAAAGCTAGTGGAAGTTCCGCGACCTGATCTTGATTCCCTCGGTCGGCTGGTCCGGGACGATGCCCGAGCCAAGGCGTAGATCGGGTATGTAGATGTCGCGCGGCGAACGGCCGAGCGACCGTCCGGCCGGGTCGCGCGGATCGGGGCCCATGCCGTGCTTGGCCACGTCAGCCCGGCTCACCCGGTAGACCGTCGCCACATCCTCCCGCTCGCCGACGCCCGCCAGCAGGCCCGACATGTCTTCGAGCCGCTGCGCCACGACATGGATTACGTCGCCTTCGCGCTGGACGCGACCGCGCACGCCCATCATCGAGCTTCCGAGCACGACCCGGCGATGCTTCTCGAACAGGTCGGGCCAGACCACCAGGTTGACGACATCGGTCTCGTCCTCGAGCGTGATGAACATCACCCCCTTGGCCGATCCGGGCTTCTGCCGGACAAGGACAAGCCCGGCGATATTGACCATGCGCCCGTCCTTCATGTCGCGCAGCGCCGAGCACGGCGTCATTGCGCGCCTGGCGAGTTCGTCGCGCAGGAACGCCAGCGGATGCGCGCGAAGCGACAGCCCGATGGCGCGGTAGTCTTCGACGACCTCCTGGCCTTCGGTCATCGCGGCGAGCGGCACCGCCGGTTCCGTCGCCTCGGGGCGCAGCCGCCGCTCGCGTTCGTCCGCCGCGGCAAAGAGCGGCAGCGGCGCGTTGCCGAGACCCTTGACCTCCCACAGACCGGCACGCCGCGAGGGTGCGATCGATCCGAACCCGTTTGCCTGGCCTATCCGGTCGAGCGCGCCCGCACCGACGCCGGCTCGGCGCTGGATCTCCTCGACCGAAGCGTAAGGCCGGTCGCCGCGCGCGAGCACGATCGCGGCGCCGTCCTCGTTGCGCAGGCCGCGCACCTGCGACAGCCCGAGGCGCACCGCCATGAACCGGCCCTTGGAGGGCTCGAGCGTGCAGTCCCAGCGGCTCGCGTTGACATCGACCGGCCGCACTTCGACCCCGTGCGCGCGGGCATCGCGGACGATCTGCGCGGGCGCGTAGAAGCCCATCGGCTGCGCGTTGAGCAAGGCTGCGCAGAACACGTCCGGATGGTGGCACTTCATCCAGGACGAGGCGTAGGCGATCAGGGCAAAGCTCGCTGCGTGGCTCTCGGGGAAACCGTAGCTGCCAAAACCCTCGATCTGCTTGAAGGTCTGCTCGGCGAAGGCGCGATCATAGCCGCGCGCGATCATGCCATCGATGAGCTTGTCGCGGAAATGGCTGATTCCGCCGGTCAGCTTGAACGTCGCCATCGCCCGCCGCAGCAGGTCGGCCTCGCCGGGGGTGAACCCGGCGCACTCGATCGCGACGCGCATCGCCTGTTCCTGGAACAGCGGCACGCCAAGCGTCTTCTCGAGCACGCGGCGCAGCTCCTCCTTCGGGTAGGTGACCGGCTCCCTGCCCTCACGGCGCCGGAGATAGGGATGGACCATGTCACCCTGGATCGGACCAGGGCGGACGATCGCGACCTGGACGACAAGATCGTAGAACGTCCTTGGCTTGATCCGCGGCAGCATCGCCATCTGCGCGCGGCTTTCGATCTGGAACACGCCGAGCGTGTCGGCCTTGCGGATCATGGCGTACGTTGCCGAATCCTCGGGCGGGATCGTGGCGAGGTCGAGCTCCAGCCCCTTGTCCTCCTCGAGCATCGCGAACGCCCGGCGCATGCAGCCGAGCATCCCGAGGCCAAGCACGTCGACCTTCATGAAGCCGAGCGCGTCGATATCGTCCTTGTCCCACTCAATGATCTGCCGGTCGGGCATTGCCGCCGGCTCGATCGGCACCAGCTCGTCGAGCCGGCCGAGCGTCAGCACGAACCCGCCCGGATGCTGCGAGGTATGCCGCGGCGTGTCGATCAGCTCCCGCGCCAGCTCGAGCGTGAGAAGCAGCCGCCGGTCGGCGAGGTCGAGGTTGAGCTCCTCGGCGTGGCGCTCGTCGACGCCTTCGCGGCTCCAGCCCCAGACCTGGCTGGCGAGGCCCGCGGTCACATCCTCGCTGAGCCCTAGCGCCTTGCCGACCTCGCGCACGGCGCCGCGGGCGCGGAAGCGCGAGACGACCGCGGTCAGCGCGGCGCGCTCGCGGCCGTAGGTCTCGTAGATCCACTGGATCACTTCCTCGCGCCGCTCGTGCTCGAAATCGACGTCGATGTCGGGCGGCTCGCGCCGCTCGGCCGAGACGAAGCGCTCGAACAGCAACTCGGATTTGACCGGATCGATCGAGGTGATGCCGAGCACGAAGCACACCGCCGAGTTCGCCGCGCTGCCGCGTCCCTGGCACAGGATATTCTTCGAGCGCGCGAACGCGACGATCGAATGGACCGTCAGGAAATACGGCGCATAACGCAGCTCGGCGATCAGCTTGAGCTCGTGCTCCAGCTGCACGCGCACCTTGTCGGGCAGCCCGCCGGGATAGCGCTCCGGCGCCTTCTCCCAGGTGAGCCGCTCGAGTTCCTGCTGTGGCGAGAGCCCGCTCGGACCCACCTCGTCGGGATAGGTGTATTCGAGGTCCGAGAGCGCGAATTGGCACGCCCGCGCGATTTCGACGCTGCGGTGCACCGGGCCGACATCCCCGAGGTAGCGCTGGAACAGCCGCTCCATCTCCTCGGCGCTTTTGAGGTGGCGGTCGGCAAAGCGCTCGCGCCGCCGGCCGAGCCGGTCGATCGTGCACTTCTCGCGGATGCACGAGACAACGTCCTGCAGCATCCGCCGCTCGGGCGAATGATAGAGCACGTCGCCGGTGGCGACGGTAGGCACCCCGGCGGCCGCAGCCTGCGCAGCCAGATCGCGCAGCCGGATCGCGTCGCGCGGACGCCGGCGCAGCGTCAGCGCCATGTACGCCCGTGGGCCGAACAGCCGCCGGCAGCGCGCGAGCGCCGCCTCGTTTGCGGCGTCCGCCCGGTCGGGAACGAGGATCGCGATCAGCCCCGCCGCCCAGTCCTCGAGATCCGACCAGTCGAGGTCGCAGCCGCCCTTGCCGGCGCGGCCCTTGCCGATCGAAAGCAGCCGGCAGAGACGCCCGTAGGCGTCGCGGTCGGTGGGATAGACGAGCAACGATGTGCGGCAGACGAGATCGAGCCGGCAGCCGACGATCGAGCGCACGCCGGTCACCTTCTCCGCGTCCATCGCCCGGACGAGGCCGCCGAGCGTATTGCGGTCGGTGACCCCGAGCGCCGGCAGGCCGAGCAGCGCCGCCGCGGCGAACAGCTCTTCCGGGCTCGACGCACCGCGCAGGAAGCTGAAGTGCGTGGTCACCTGCAGCTCGACGTAGCGCGCACCGTCCAGGGGATAGGCGCCGGTCACGCGAAGGCTCCGTGGATGAACCACTGCATCGGCCCGGTCGCGGGCTTCTCGCCGTCGCCGAGCCGGAACAGCCAGTAGCGCCCGCCGCCGAGCGTCTCGACCTGGAAATAGTCGCGCACGGTATAGGGCGCATCGGCCTCGGTGCCGCCGTCACGCCACCACTCGCCGTGAAGCCGCTCGGGCCCGTCGGCACGCACCACCCGGTGGCGCTGGCCGCGCCACACGAACAGCCGCGGCGGATGATCGGGGAGCAGCGCCATCACCTCGATCCGCTCGGGCGGATCGAGCATCCGCGCCGGCCGCGGCAGGTCGTCCTCCCACACAATTGCTGCGGGCGGGGCCAATGCCGGGATCGAGCCCACCTCGCGCTCGGGCATGGCGCTTTCGCGCGGCGACGCGCGATATAGGCAGCGCTGCCCGAAACGGTTCGCCAGCGCGTCGACCAGCGCGGGCAGGTCCGGGCCACGAGCGGCGGGGCTGGCAAGCCCGTCGGCCTGCGACGGCGCGAGCGGCTCGGAAAGCGGACAGGCGAGCGTCATCCCCTCGATGCCGAGGCCCGGCTCGATCTCGCCGATGCGCGCGTTCAGCAGCCGCGCAAGGTGCGGCTCGTCGCGCGTCGGCTTGGCGGTCCCGACGCGAACCGCCTGGACATGGCCGTCGACGCGCTCGAACAGCAGGTCGAGCCGGCGTGCCCCGCGGCCTTTGGCAAGGAGCTGGGCCGCCAGATCGCGCACCAGGTCGCCGATGACCTGCTCGAACGCCTCCGGAGTGCCGATCGGCTCAAGCAGGCGCCGCGTTGCGCGCGGCACTTCGCTGGCGACCACCGGATCGATCGGCTCGGGCAGAGTGCCGAGCGCCTGGTCAAGACGGCGGTAGAGCTGGCGCCCGAAGCGCTTGGCGAGCGGCGCGCGCGGCGCGGCGATCAACTGCTCGATGCGCGAGAACCCCATGCGCACGAGCTCGGCCGCGACGCCGGGCTCGATCCGCAGCGCCGAGACCGGCAGCAGCTCGAGCGCCTGCACAGTCCGGCGAGGTTCGACATGGATGGGCCGCGCGCCGCGGACATGGCGCGCCACCGCATGAGCGCAGCCGGCGGTATCCGCGACTGCGACATGCGCAGCCAGACCCGACGCGCGAACCCGGCGGTAGAGGTCCTTGGCCAGCGCGATCTCGCCGCCGAACAGGTCCTCGCAGCCCGTGATGTCGATCCACAGGCCGTCGGGCGGATCGGACGCGACCTGCGGCGAGTAGCGCCGGGCTGCCCACAGCGCGAGCCGCCGCAGCGCCTCGCGGTCGCCATCGAGGTCCGCATCCACCACTTCCAGATCCGGCACCAGCGCGCGAGCCTTGGTCACCGTCATGCCCGGAACGACGCCCATCGCCAGCGCGCGCGCATCGGGGCTGGCGATCACGCGCCGGCCATGATCCGGCAGGACGGTGGCGAGCGACGGGGCGTCGTCAGGCGGCGGCTTGCCGCGCTTCCGCCGCAGCCGGTCCGTCGGCCAGTGCGGCAGGAAGAGCGATACGACCCTGCGCATCGCAGGCCTCCACTATCCAGTGTTTGGGGTCGCCGCCGCGCGCCCGCTCGAGTGTCACCGACCAGCGCGGGCGACCGAGGCTCGGCAGGCCCATTTCCTCACTGGGGGCTGCACGCACCCGCCAGCGGGTCGTCGCCGCGCTCCCCGCTGCCGCCGCGTCAACCGGCGAGGCCCGGCGGAAGACGAAAGCCGGCACGCCGGATTGCTCTGCCGCGAGCTGGAGCCGGCGCGAGGCCGTGAGCGAAAGCTTTCCTGTCTCTCCGACGACGCCGCCGAGGCCCGCATGGCGCAGGCATTCCTCCATCGCGATGAGCACGTTGGTGTCGCTGCCCGCCTCGACAAAGATCACTCGGTCGGGGTGGAGCCCGGCAAGATGAAGCGCGGGCGCAAACAGATCCCGCCAGCGCAGGCACCATAGCACCGTGCCTTCGGTGCGGGCGAGGATGCCGGCGAGGAACACGGTCGCCGCAGCATCGTCGCTGAGGTCCGGGCTGCCGGCGATTTCGTGGAGCGCGCCCGTGGCAATCCCGCCGGCGGGCAGATGGCCGTCGATGGCTTCAACGCCGAACGGCAGCGTCTCGTGGCGGGCGCCCACGCTCTCGATCCGCGCGATCTTGGCGCGCAACTCGGCAATGGCGGCAGGCTGACGCATGGCATCCCAAAGACTCGGAAGGGCGGAAGAATGTTCCCTCTATGTTCTCACCCTCGCCCGCGTGGAGTCAAGCGCGAAGAAACCGTCGCAGCGACCGCCGGGGAATGGACGGAAGTGGGCGCAGCTAGCCCGCGGCAGGGGGAGCGAGGGTGCCGAGCCAAGCCACGACCGCGAGGATCGCGGCGCCAGCCGCCGCCTCCAGGCCCACGCTGAGCCGCAGGGCGCTGACTGCACCCGCGGTGTCGCCGCCCGCAAGTACCTGCCCGAGCCGCGGCGTATGCCGGAACCGGTTGGCGGCGGCGAGGCAGACCATCAGCAGGAACAGGGCGATCTTGAGCAGCAGGAGCCGGCCATAGCCAGTCGCGGCAATTTCGCCGATACGGTCGGGCCCGACCAGGACCCAGCTGTTGACCACCCCGGTCAGCAGCAGGACGGCCACCAGCACCGACCCCAATCCGGAGAAACCGTGCAGTCCCTGGTGAAGCGCTTCGCGCTTCCCAGGCGCATCCGGCGAGCCGAGCAGCAGCGCGAACCCGGCGAGCGCCCCCAGCCAGACGGTTGCGGCGAGGAGGTGGAGAATGTCGCTGCCGAGGTGGATCCACCCGAGCGTGCCTTCGGTCGCGGCGGCGTGGCCCAGCCACGCGAGCGAAGCTGTCGCGCCAGCGCCGAGCGTGGCCGTCGCGACCAATGTTGCCCGGCCCGGGCTCGCCAGGATCACCACCAGCAGCGCGGCAAGCGCCAGCACGGCTCTGGCGGCAGCCGCCTGGCCGAGGGTCATGTAGGAGACGACCGAGCCCATCGCCTCGAGAGTGAACCCGCGAGCGAGCGAGCCTTCGAACAGGCTTGCCTGCGCCGCGATCGCCAGCGCGGAGCCAAGGGCCAGCAGCGCGGCTCCGCCCGCCAGGACCCACCGGGCCCAGGGCAGGCGTGACGGCGACGCGGCCCCCGCGGCGGGCAGCGCGTGGAGCAGGAACAGCGACAGGCCGAACAGGATCGTCGCTCCTGCATATTGGACGAACCTGAGCCCGATGATCGCAGGCTCGATCACCCGTCAGGCGACCTTGAAGTTGAACGTGCCGCTCATCTTGTGCCCGTCGGCCGAGGCCGCGGTCCACACGACCCGGTAGTCGCCGCGCCGCAGCGCCGATGCTGGGGTAGCGACGACACGCTTGCCGTCGCGCAGGACCGTCACGTTCACCGGCACCTTCATGCGGTGCGCCGGCATCGTCAGCTCGACCTTCGAGAAACGCGGCACCAGCCGCTCGTTGAAGGTGAGAGTGATCGTGCGCGGCGCCGTGCGCAGCGTGGCGTTTGCCGCCGGACTGGACGATTCAAGCTTCGCGTGAGCGAAGGCGGGAGCGGCGCTGAGCAGCGCCGCCGCTCCGCCGAGCGCAATCAATGAAGAGACTATTCGAGACATTACAAACCTCCTTGCCACGTTCCCCGGATCAGCATTCGAAAATCATAGGTATTCCGCCGTGCATTCATGCTGAACCTGCCCGACACCCGTCATTCAGCCCGGCCTTTCGTCCGTGCGCGACCATCGCGGGCGGGCGCGGCCGAACGGCTCGAACCTATTGCCCGCTCATATTATGCCCGGCGTGCTCGTCAGCCTCGGCGGCAGGCTCGGGCGTTGGCGTCTGCGTCGGACGCGGCGAAGGCGTAGAGCGGGCCGGAGCCGGACGGCTGGTGGCCGCCGGCGCGGGCGCGGCAGGCTCGGCCGCCGAGGCCCGGGTCGCGGAAGGCATCGGCTCGCCGTTCAGCATCGCCCGGGTCATCTCCGCCTCCTCCTGCTGGCCCGCGCGGGTCTTGTTGACCTGTTCGCGCACCGCACCGGTGACCCCGCTTGCGAGAGCCGCGTCGGACAAGGCCACGCCGCCCTCGTGATGGGCGAGCATCTTGCGCATGAACGTCTCGCTGATGTCGGCGCCCGAGGCCGCCATCATTTCCTGCTGCATCTCGGTCATCGCGGCCTGGAAGGGCTGGCCGCTCTGCGGGTTGGGCGAGCCCTCCTTGACCAGCTTGCGCAGCGCCTCGACCTCTGCTGACTGCTTGTCGATCGATTCCTGCGCCATCTGGCGGACGTGGTCGCTCACATTCTGCTGCAGCCCGATCCGCGACATGTCGATCGCCCCCTGGTGATGCACGATCATCTTGCGCACCCAGCTGTCGCCGACGTCGGTGCCGACGGCCGCCATCATCTCGTCGTTCATCTTCTTTTCGGCCGCGGCGAACGGATTGTTCGGATCGACCGCGTCAGCGGCATCCGCCTGTTCGGTAGCGGCGGGTTCGGCTTCCTCGTTCGATCCGCACCCGGCGGCGGCAAGCGCCGCGCCGAGGGCAATCGCCGTTGAGATTATCCTGCGCATTGATCTGACTCCTTTCCCGAAGTGGCTTCCTGGCTGATGGAGGGGCGCTTGTTCACCGCTCAGCCGACGGCGAGAAATCCAGCTTGCCTGTCCTCTTGGTCATGCAACGAACGGCTCGGCCCGGCCGGCACCGTCGAAGGCCATGACCTCGAACGGGTCCTTCGAACCGTCCGCCATTTCCATTCCGGGCGAGCCGCGCGGCATGCCTGGGACCGCGAGGCCCTTGATGCCCGCGGGCCTGGTCTCGAGCAGCTTGGCAACGTGCTCGAACGGCACGTGACCCTCGATCGCATAGCCGCCCACGATGGCGGTGTGGCAGGAGCGCAGACTGTCGGGGACGCCATACTGCTTCTTGACCGCGTCGATGTCGGGGCGGTCGACGACGCTCACCTGGTAACCGGCCTTGGACGCGAGATCGGCCCAGGCCTTGCAGCAGCCGCAGCTCGGGTCGCGGTAGACGGTCATCTCGGAGGCGAGGGTCCGGCCGGGCGAGGGAGCTCCCTCCGGCGCCTCGGCGGCCTGCTGCGATGCCGGCGTTCCGGCGCGGCCGCACCCGGTGGCAACGAGGCCCGCGAGCGCGGCCATGCCGCCGACGATGCTTCGGCGCGTAACTCTCAGGGTGGTTCGATCCATCATAAGTCTCCAGCTGGCAGCGTCACAGACGCTCCATGATCCGCTTCATCTGCGCGATTTCCCGTTCCTGCGAGGCGATGATCCCGTCGGGGCCGAAGCAGAGCTCGCGGATTTCGGGATCGTCGAGCGGCGCCTCGCGGCACATCAGGATCGCCCCCGAATGGTGCGGGATCATCGAGCGGACGAACTGCTTGTCGCCGACGAGCGCCTGGGTGCGGACCGCCGCGAACGCGAGCACGAACACAGCGGCCAGCGCGGCGTAAAGGACCAGGTTGAGCCGCTTGTTGGGATACATCGAGCCCATCATCAGCAGCATCAGCACGCCCATCGGCATCGCCATGGTGAGCGCCATGTAGAAGAAGTTGATGTTGTGGATGAACTCGCCCCAGCCGCGGATCATCTCGAACATCACCAGGTACATGATGAGGGTGCTGATCGCGAGATTGAGCGCGAGCATCCAGTAGGGCTTCGCGCCGGATGAAGCGCCATGCTGCGGATGGTGGTCGATCATCACAAATCCTTTCGCTCAGGTCATTCGTTCCTCGTCAGAACCACCAGCGGATGCCGGTCAGCACGCTCCAGCCGCCGGTTTCCTCGCCGGCGGCGCGCAGCAGCCGCCGGGTCTCGCCGAACGCGCGCCGGTACTGCACCCCGATGTAGGGCGCGAACTCGCGGCGGATGTCGTAGCGCAGCCGCAGCGCGGCCTCAGCTTCCGTCAGCCCCGAACCGAGCCTCAGCTCGGGCACGTCCTGGGCCGAGAAGTTGACCTCGACGTTGGGCTGCAGGATCAGCCGCTGGGTGATGCGCTGGTCGTAGCTGGCCTCGGCCCGGGCCATCAGCTCGCCCTTGTGCGAGAGGAACAGCGTTCCCTCGACATCGAAGAAGCTCGGCGCCAGCCCCTCGACGCCGACGACCGCGTAGGCGCGCGACGGGTCGGGCTCGAAGTCGTAGCGCAGACCCCCCTGCACGTTGAAGTAGGGGCCGATCGCGCGGCTGTAGAGTGCCTGGACCTCGGCCTGCTCGACGGGCCCGCCGAACGTGCCGTCGCCCTCGCTTTTCAGCCACAGGCGGTTGATGTCGCCACCGTACCAGGCCGCCGCATCCCATTCGAACCCGTCGCGCCCCTCGCGCAACTGGGCCTCGGCGACATTGAACATCACCTGGTAGAGCTTCTGCCCGCCGTGGAATTGCTGCAGGTGATGCCGCCCCATCTCCATCGCGTCGCTGCCGTAGACGGCGTCGGCGGCTGCTTCCGCCGGGATCGGCGGCGGAGGCGCGCTGCCCGCCGGGAGGTCGGTGCCGGACGGCCCGGCAGCGGCGCCGGGGGATTCAGCAGCCGGCATCGCATGGCCGGCGTGCGGATCGGCCGGCTGCGCGGGCTCTTCCGCGGGAGCGGCCATCGAGTGCCCCGCGTGCGGGTCCGCGGCCTGCGGCTCGGGACTTGCCGCCGGGGCCGGCATCGCGTGTCCGGCGTGAGGATCGTCTTCTTCCGCTGTCTCAGCGGGCGGTGCGCCCGTGTCATGGTCGGCGTGAGGATCGTCCGCGGACGGCGGTGGTTCCTGCTGCGGTGCCGGGGTCATGACATGGCCGGCGTGGGGATCCGGCTCCGCCGGGGCGCCGGGCTGGGCCGGCGCGGCGTGGCCTTCGTGCTGGGCGAGCGCGGGCGTGCCGAGGGCGAGGCCGGAGGCCCCGAGGGCCAGAGCGAAGAGACGCCGGCTCATTGACCGCCTCCCTGTCCGGCTTCGTCGCGGACCGTGACGACCCGCATCATGCCTGCGGTCATGTGATAGAGATTGTGGCAGTGAAACGCCCAGTCGCCGACCGCATCGGCGGTCAGGTCGAAAGTCATCTTGCCGCCCGGCGGCACGTTGACTGTATGCTTGCGCGGACCATGGGCGCCGTGGCCGGTCACGAGCTCGAAGAAATGCCCGTGGAGGTGGATCGGGTGCGGCATCATCGTGTCGTTGACCAGCGTCACCCGGACCCGCTCGTTGAGCCGGAACGGGATCGGCTCGGCCGGCTCGCTCAGCTTCACGCCGTCGAACGACCACATGTAGCGCTCCATGTTGCCGGTGAGGTGGATCTCGAGCGCGCGCGACGGCGCGCGCACGTCCGGGTTCCGCTCGAGCGCCATCAGGTCGCGGTAGACCAGCACCCGGTGGCCAAGGCCTTCGAGACCGACAGGCGGCTCGCCGGTGCGGTCGCTCGGCATGGGCGAGATCGACTGCACGCCCGGTCCGGGCTTGACCTGCGGGGCGTTGCTGAAGTCCCGCATATTGTGCTCCATCCCGGCAGCGCCGTGGTCCATCCCCCCCATCTCTCCAGTGGTCGCGGCAGGAGCCGCTTCGTGCCCCATCGCCGCGTGATCGGCCGCCGTCGGCGCAGCGGCTCCCTGACCCATCGCCGCGTGGTCGGCGGCTGCGGGCGGCGAGGCGCCATGCCCCATAGCGGCATGATCGACGCCGGTCGCCGGCGTGCCGGGGTGCCTCATGGCGGCATGATCGGCGGCAACCGCTGCGGCTACCGCGGTGGTCGCCGGGCCGGTCCAGCCGGTGGCCTTCCAGAGGTCGCGCGAGGCATTTTGCTCGGCCGACGGATCGACGCCGCGCACGGCGGCCGGATTGGGCGCGTTCGGCGCGTCCATGCCCGTGTGATCCATGCCGCCCATCCCCATGTCCTTCATGGTGAGCAGCGGGCGCGGCCGCAGCGGCGGGACGGGCGCCGACATGCCCTCGCGCGGGGCGAGCGTGGCGCGGCCGAGCCCGGAGCGGTCGATCGCTTCGCTGACGAACGTATAGGCGCGGTCGGCGGGCGTGACGATCACATCGTAGGTCTCGGCGACCCCAATCTGGAACTCGTCGACCACCACCGGGCGCACGTTCTGGCCGTCGGCTTGGACAACCGTCATCGCCAGGTCCGGGATGCGGACGTTGAAATTGGTCTGTGCCGAAGCGTTGATGATCCGCAGGCGCACCCGCTCGCCGGGCGTGAAGAGCGCGGTCCAGTTGTCGAACGGGCCGTAGCCGTTGACCGTGAAGTGGTAGGTCGAGCCGGTCACGTCCGAGATGTCGGTCGGGTCCATGCGCATCGCCGCCCATTGCTGGCGTTCCGACGCCGGCAGGTCGCGCCCGGCGAGAAGGCCCGACAGGGTCAGCCGCTGCGTGTTGAAGTAGCCGCCGCCCATCTGCTTGAGCTTGCGGTAGATCATGGCGCCGGTCATCCGGCTGTGGTCGGCGAGCACGATCACGTGCTCGCGGTCGTAGGCGACCGGATCTGCGCCGGCCGGGTCGATCACGATCGGCCCGTAGACGCCGTCCTGCTCCTGGTAGCCCGAGTGGCTGTGGTACCAGTAGGTGCCATTCTGGCGGACCGGGAACTCGTAGACGAAGGTTTCGCCCGGATTGATGCCGGGGAAGCTGACGCCCGGAACCCCGTCCATCGCGAACGGCACGAGGAGGCCGTGCCAGTGGATCGACGTCTGGGCGTCGTCGTGATGGCCGGCGGGAAGGGCGTTGGTCACCCGCAGCCGCACGTTCTGGCCTTCCCTGAGGCGCAGCAGCGGCCCCGGGACGGTCCCGTTGATGGCGACGGCGGGGCTGGTCTTCCCGTCCACCGTCACCGCCGCGTGACCGATCGACAGCGCGATGTCGGTGCCGCTGAGGACGGGAAGCGGGCGGGCGATGCCGGCCGAGACCGGCTGCGCCCATGACGGCATCGCGCTGGCAAGACCGGCGCCGCCACCGCAGATGGCCGCCGCGCGCAGGAACGCGCGCCGCTCGAGGGTGAGCGATTCAAACATGGATGATCCTTCGCTGGCCACGTGAACTGCCGAAGATTGGCGGGGCCGGACGAGCCCCGCCAACCCCGTTACGGCTCAGTGGTGCTGGTGCGCCGGCTGCGGCGTGCCCGCCGACCCGGAATGCTCAGCATGGGCACCGGCCCCGGCGGCTCCGCCGTGAGACGAATGGTCCATCTGCTCCATGTCCTTGCAGCAGCACTCCTTGCCCTCCGACTTCATCTTCTCGCAGCAGGCCATCGGCTTTGCCTCGGGCGCTTCCTGCGCATGAGCAATGGCGGGGAGTGCGATCGCCACGGCGACCGCAGTCAAAAACGTCTTCATTGTCCAACCTTTCGTGAAATCGTTCGAAATGATCGATTTCACGCGAGGCGCGGAGGCGGTGTCGGCAACTCGGCTAGATAGCTCGGCCCGCTCTCGGCGAGCGCTGTTCCGCTCGTGGAGCCGGCGAGCGGCGCCGGCTCGAGCGTGACCACCGGCGGCACCACGATGGCCGTGCACATGGCCGCGCAACAGACCTTGCCGCTCGAATGTCCCTTCTGGTCCGACTGCTTCTCGTGGCAGTCACCGCCCTGCATCATCTGCGCGTGATGGTCGGCCGGCGCTGTCGCCATCGCCGCACCGCCCTGGAGCGCCAAAGGCGCCCACAGCAGGGCTATGGCAGCGAGCGCTGCGAGAAACCGTCCGAGGGTCATGCGGGGCAGATTTGCGCTCATCGGCTGATTGGTTCAACCATACCTTTCGCTGATGGTTCCGGTTTCGTCACCACGTTTGGTCCGGCGGATCGACTCACTATATAGCCCCCGTACCATAGTACGGAGTCAAGCATGACAGCGATGACGATCTCGCAGCTGGCGAGGAGCGGCGACGTCGGCGTCGAGACCGTGCGCTACTATCAGCGCCGCGGCCTGCTCGCGGACCCCCGTCCGCAGAAGAGCCGAACGTCCGGCACCCGCCACTATGGCGAGGACGAGGCGCGCCGTTTGCGGTTCATCCGCTCGGCCCAGAACGCCGGCTTCACGCTCGAGGAGATCCGCGAGCTTCTTGACCTCGACAGCAACGGCGACCGCGCGCGGGCCCGCGAGATGGCGACGGCCCGGATCGAGGCGCTCGATGCGCGAATTGCCGAACTTCAGCGGGCGCGGCAGGCGCTCGCCTCGCTCGCCCGCGACTGCGCCGCCGCGAAGAAGGGGCCGTGCCCGATCATCGCCTCGTTCGAAGCGTGCTGAGCGGCCCCGGCTCGTTGCGGGCCAATGCCCGCGCTCACTCGCAGCTCGTAGACCGCAGGGCGCCATCACAGCCTCACGCTTCTAAGCCGTAGCGAATTGCCGATGACCGCCACCGAGCTGAACGCCATCGCCGCCCCAGCGATGATCGGGCTGAGCAGCAGCCCGAACCACGGATAGAGGATCCCGGCGGCGATCGGCACACCGGCGGCGTTGAACACAAACGAGAAGAAAAGGTTCTCGCGGATGTTGCGCATCACCGCGCGGCTGAGGCGCCGCGCGCGCACGATCCCGCCGAGGTCGCCCTTGACCAGCGTGACCGCAGCGCTCTCCATGGCCACGTCCGTTCCTGTTCCCATGGCGATGCCGACGTCGGCCGCGGCCAGCGCGGGCGCGTCGTTGATGCCGTCGCCCGCCATCGCCACGCGGCGGCCCTCGCCCCGCAGCTTTTCGACCATCGCCTGCTTCTGCTCGGGCAGGACTTCGGCGATGACCTCGTCGATGCCGCCGATCCGGCGGGCCACCGCATCGGCGGTCCGGCGATTGTCGCCGGTCATCATCACCAGGCGCACGCCGTCGCGGCGAAGCGCCTGCACCGCCTCGACCGCGGTGTCCTTGATGGGATCGGCCACGACCAGCAGGCCGGCGAGCTGCCCGTCGACCGCCACGAACATCACGCCTTGCCCCTCTGCCCGGAACTGGTCCGCCGCCTTCTCCAGCGCGCTTCCATCGACACCGACCATCTCGAGCAGCGCCCGGTTGCCGAGCGCGACGTCGCGCCCGCCAATCCTCCCGGTCACGCCCTTGCCGGTGTGGGACTGGAACTCGGCCGCCTGCGCGAGCTCGAGCCCCCGTTCCTCGGCGCCGGAGACGATGGCCGCCGCGAGCGGATGCTCGCTGCCCTTTTCGAGGGCCGCCGCAAGCCCGAGCACTTCTGCCTGGTCGAACCCCGATGCGGTGACGACCTCGACGAGCTTGGGCTTGCCAACCGTTAGCGTGCCGGTCTTGTCGACCACCAGCGTGTCGACCTTCTCCATCAGCTCGAGCGCCTCGGCGTTCTTGACCAGCACACCGGCGCCGGCGCCGCGCCCCGTGCCGACCATGATCGACATCGGCGTGGCGAGGCCGAGCGCGCAGGGACAGGCGATGATCAGCACGGCCACGGCGTTGACCAGCGCGTGGCTCAGCCGCGGCTCGGGGCCGACAAGCGCCCAAACGATGAAGGCGAGCACGGCGACCGCCACGACCGTCGGCACAAACCAGCCGGAAACCTTGTCGGCGAGCGCCTGGATCGGCGCCCGCGAGCGCTGGGCGTCGGCGACCATGCGGACGATCTGCGACAGCATCGTGTCGCGGCCGACGCGTTCCGCGCGCATCATGAGGCCGCCGGTGCCATTGACGGTGGCGCCGGTGATCCTGTCGCCGGGGGTCTTCTCGACCGGGACCGGCTCGCCGCTGATCATCGACTCGTCGACCGAGCTGCGGCCCTCGACGACCACGCCGTCCACGGGAACCTTCTCGCCCGGGCGTATGCGCAGCAGGTCGCCGACTTGGACGTGCTCGAGCGGGACGTCCTCCTCCGCGCCGTCCGCCGCGACCCGGCGCGCTGTCTTGGGCGCCAGCCCGAGCAGCGCGTGGATGGCCCTGCCAGTCGCGCTGCGCGCCCGCAGTTCGAGCACCTGGCCGAGCAGGACCAGCGTCACGATGACCGCTGCGGCTTCGAAGTAGACCGGCACCAGCCCGCCCATCGTCCGCAGCGATTCCGGGAAGATCCCGGGAGCGACCGCGGCGACGACGCTGTAGAGGTAGGCGACCCCGACGCCGAGGCCGATCAGGGTGAACATGTTCAGGTGGCGCGACCTGAGCGAGGCCCAGAAGCGCTCAAAGAACGGCCAGCCGCCCCACAGCACGACCGGCGTCGCGAGCGCGAGCTGGACCCACATCGACGCGCGCATCGGCAGGAGCTCGAGGCCGAACACCTCCGCGCCGAGCGTCAGCACGACCAGCGGAACCGCGAGCAGCGCGCTGCCCCAGAACCGCCGGGTCATGTCGATCAGCTCCGGATTGGGGCCTTCGTCGGCGACCGGCTCGAGCGGCTCGAGCGCCATCCCGCAGATCGGGCACGTGCCCGGCCCGTCCCGGCGAACCTCGGGATGCATCGGGCAGGTCCAGATGCTCCCCTCGGCAGCCTGCGGCAGCGCGCCGAGGGCCGGGTTTGTCACCGCCGGGTCATGCTCCGGCGGGTTCAGATAGCGGTCCGGGTCGGCTTTGAACTTGTCGAGGCAGCGTTCGCTGCAGAAGAAGTAGGCGTGGCCGCCGAGCTCATGCCGGTAGCGCGCGGTCTGCGGATCGACCGTCATGCCGCAGACGGGGTCGCGCATGACCGCGGCAGCCTCTCCGGCATGATGGTGGGAATGGTCGTGGTGCTGGCACTGGGACATCGGAAGGCTCCTGTCGCTTGGCGTGCATTTCGCAGTACGACTCGAGTTTACCTTCCGTACCGTGGTACGGAGTCAAGCGACGAGTGACACGCCCACGTCCCCGCGGGCGGCGATGCTGTCGAAGGCACAACGCCCGAGCGCCGGCCTGCTCCCGCTCGGAGCCGTATCCGATCCGCATCTATGGTTCGCCGATTCAATTCGATAAATATGGAAATGACTTGACGTGAGGGACCGGAACCCTCATTTCGATGAAAGTCAAAGAGAGGATCCCGCCAATGGACGCACAGTCGGCAGTCTCGGCCTTGGGAGCGCTGGCGCAGGAACACCGCCTCGCGTTGTTCCGGTTGCTGGTACAAGCGGGTGAGGACGGGATGCCGGCCGGCGCCATCGCCGACGCTTTGGGCGTCCCGAACTCGTCGCTGTCCTTCCATCTCGCGCAGCTGAGCAAGGCCGGGCTGGTGCTTCAGGAAAGGCGGCACCGCTCGATCATCTACCGGGCCGACTATGGCGCGATGAACGATCTTCTCGACTACCTGATGGAGAATTGCTGCGCTGGTGCCGATTGCGGCTCCACTCCCGGCTGCGCCGTCGAAAATCCTGAAACCCAACCCGAAAGGAAATCCGCATGAAGCGTCTGCACGTGCATGTCGGCGTCGAGGACCTCGACCGCTCGATGTCGTTCTATTCGACCCTGTTCGGCGCGCAGCCCGTCGTGGTGAAGAGCGACTACGCGAAGTGGATGCTCGACGATCCCCGCGTGAACTTTGCCATCTCGTCGGGCCAGCATGCCGCCAAGGGTATCGAGCATCTCGGCATCCAGGTCGAGAGCAACGACGAGCTCGCGGAGGTCTATGGCCGTCTCAAGGCGGCTGATGGTCCGGTGCTGGAGGAAGGCGCCACCACCTGCTGTTATGCGAAAGCCGAGAAGAGCTGGATCGCCGATCCCGACGGCGTGGTCTGGGAAGCCTTTTTCACCAACGGCGAGGCGACTGTATACGGTGACAGCCCTGCGCTCGGCGCGCTTTCCGGCAACGCCGCCGAGAACGCCTGCTGCGCCCCCGCCATGCCGGCACCGCAGGTGGCCTGCTGCAAATGAGCGTGACCATCTATCACAATCCCGCCTGCGGAACCTCGCGCAACACGCTGGCGCTGATCCGCGCCACCGGCTCCCAGCCGGAGGTGGTGCATTATCTCGAAACGCCGCCGAGCCGCGAGGAACTGGTCTCCTTGATAGAGGGCATGGGCATCGGCCCGCGCGACTTGCTGCGGCAGAAGGGCACCCCCTATGCCGAGCTGGGCCTCGACGATCCGGCGCTCACCGACGACCAGCTCGTTGACGCGATGATCGCGCACCCGGTCCTGATCAACCGACCGATCGTCGTGGGACCGAAGGGCGTCAAGCTCTGCCGCCCGTCCGAGGAGGTGCTGTCGATCCTCGACCGGCCGCTCGAGGCGGATTTCGTCAAGGAAGACGGCGAGGTGGTGCCCGCCAATGGCTGACCAGACTGTCGCGGCGAAGCCCGCCCTGACGACCTTCGAGCGCTATCTATCGCTTTGGGTGGCACTCTGCATCGGGGTCGGCGTCGCGCTCGGTGCGGCGCTCCCCGGCGTGTTCGCAGCCGTTGCCGCGGCGGAGGTGGCGCGGGTCAACCTCCCCGTCGCGCTGCTCGTCTGGTTGATGATCATTCCCATGCTGCTGAAGATCGACTTCGGTGCCCTCGGGAAGGTGCGCCAGCACATGCGCGGGGTGGGCGTCACCCTTTTCATCAACTGGGCGGTGAAGCCCTTCTCGATGGCGCTGCTCGGCACGGTGTTCATCGGCTGGCTCTTCCGGCCGCTGCTTCCGGCCGACCAGATCGAAAGCTACATCGCCGGCCTGATCCTGCTCGCCGCGGCGCCGTGCACGGCGATGGTGTTCGTCTGGTCCAATCTCTGCGAAGGCGAGCCCCATTACACGCTGAGCCAAGTCGCGCTGAACGACCTGATAATGGTCTTCGCCTTCGCGCCGCTGGTCGGCCTGCTCCTCGGCGTCGCCTCGATCACCGTGCCGTGGGACACGCTGCTGCTGTCGGTGCTGCTCTACATTGTCGTGCCGGTCATCGTTGCCCAGCTCATCCGCCGCCAACGCCTCCGCGCCGGCGGTCAGGCGGCGCTCGACGCCTTGCTCCGCCGCCTTAGTCCGGTGTCGCTTGTGGCGCTTCTCACCACGCTGGTGCTGCTGTTCGGCTTCCAGGGCGAGGCAATCCTCGCGCAGCCGCTCGTCATCGCGCTGCTGGCCGTGCCGATCTTGATCCAGGTCTATTTCAACGCCGGGCTCGCCTATTGGCTGAGCCGCCGGTTCGGAGTCGCCTGGTGTGTGGCCGCCCCCGCCGCGCTGATCGGCGCAAGCAACTTCTTTGAGTTGGCGGTCGCGGCCGCAATCAGCCTGTTCGGTCTGCAGTCGGGCGCAGCCCTCGCGACGGTTGTCGGCGTGCTGGTCGAGGTACCCGTGATGCTGTCAGTCGTCGCGGTCGTGAAGCGAACGCGCGGCTGGTACGAGCGCCAAGCCCCCATTTCTTCAACATGATCGCACTCCTCTGCGCGATCCAATGCGATCGAGCAGAGGAAAGGGGGCTGTTGCCCTGATCGAGCCCGCTGGGCGTCGATAGTCGACGCGCCGGACTCGCAATCAGGAGACAGTCCATGATCAAGACGATTCCGCTGAACAAGCTCGTTCGGTCGCCCCGCAATGTCCGCCGGCACGCCGACTGTGCCGCCGATGCCGAGCTGAAGGCCAGCATTGCCGCCCACGGCCTTCTGCAGAACCTCGTCGTGCGTCCTGCCGCGAAGGGCAGGTTCGAGGTCGAGGCCGGCGAGCGCCGTCGCCGTGCGATGCTTGCCCTTGTCGACGACAAGGTCCTGCCGCGCGGGCATGAGGTCACCTGCCTAGTCCTTGAGAACGACGACAGTGCCGTCGAAACCAGCCTCGCCGAGAATTTCCACCGCCTGGCGATGAACCCCGCCGACGAGGCGCAGGCTTTCGCGTCGCTCGTGGAAAGCGGGGTTTCCGTCGAGGATGTCGCTCGCCGCTTCGGGCTCACCGTACGCTTCGTCGAGGGTCGCTTGCGCCTCGCCCAGCTTGCGCCTGTCGTCTTCGAAGCGCTCGCGGCCGGCGAGATTACGCTCGACATCGCCAAGGCCTTCGGCGCCACGTCCGATCAGGAGATTCAGGCCCGCGTCTTCGAGCAGGCCTCCTCGGGCTACTACGCGCCGAGCCCGGACAGCATTCGCCGAATGGTGCTCTCGGGCACCGTGCGGGGCAGCGATCCGCGCGCCCGGCTCGTCGGCCGCGATGCCTATGTTGCGGCCGGCGGCCGCATCGAACGCGAGCTGTTTGACGATGACGACAGCGAGTCCTGGGTCGATGTGGCGCTTCTGGAAAGTCTCGCCCAGGCACAGATGGAAGAGCAGGCCAAGGCGATTGCCGCGGAGCAGGGCCTCGCCTGGGTCCGGCCAACGCTCGACTCCTACGCGAGCCACGACCTCGTCGACGAACTGGTCCGGCTTCCCGCCGAACCGGCGCCGCTGACCGAGGCCGAACTTGCCCGCCTCGAGGCGCTTGACGCCTCCTGGGACGAGCACGCGGCGATCGTCGAGGACGAGGACAGCGCCGAGGAAGCCGTGGCCGCGGCCGAAGCGGCGATCGAAGCGATCGAGCGCGAGTGCCAGGAGCTTCGCAACCGCCCCCCTGTGCTCGCGCCCGAGCTCAAGGCCGAGGCAGGCATGATCCTCACGCTCTCGCGCGACGGCACGCCGGTGCTCCAGCCGGTCTTCTATGGCGAACGCCACGTCGCCGCCGGAGCCGAGGATGAGGGCATCGAGATCGTTCCGGCTGACGCAGGCGAAGGCAAGCGCCGTTCGGCTCTGTCAAAGCGGCTCGTCGACGAGCTCGCCATGCAGCGCCGCGACATCCTGTCGCTGCACATCGCCTCCGACCCTGGCCTGGCGCTCGACCTGCTGGTCTTCTCGCTCGCCGATGCCGACACGCACGACTGGCGTTCGCGCGCGTCGACCACCTTGCGCGGCGGGGTGCCGGCCGGGCCCATCGTCGGCTTCGAGGCCAAGGATGCCCCGGCGAGCGCGGCTCTGGCCGAGCTCAAGGCCGGGCTCGACGAGAGCTGGCGGGCCGGCAAGGACGTGTCGGCGCGGTTCGACCATTTCCGGGCGCTGTCCGATGAATCCCGCGCCGCCTGGCTTGGCTTCGTCGTCGCGCGCACGCTCGAGGCCAGCCTCAACATGGCTGGCGAGAGGCGGATCGCATTCCAGGACCATCTCGGCTGTCTCATCGGCATCGACACGGCCCAATGGTGGCGTCCGACCGCGGCCAATTACTTCGATCGGGTGTCGAAGCAGGTGATCCTCGACGCGCTCGCCGACGTCGGCGGCACGGAGCTTTCCTCCCGCTTCGCATCGGTCAAGAAAGCCGACCTCGCGATGAGCGCCGAGCGCGTTTTCGCCGGAACCTACATCACCGAGGTCGAAGTCCGCGAGCGCGCGCTCGCCTGGGTGCCCGAGGTCATGCGCTTCGCGAGCCCTCTGCCGGACGAGCCCGAACAGGCATCCTCGCCCGGGAACGAGGCCGATGGCGCGCCCGCCGACGGCTTGAGCGACGGGCAGGAGGACCCGCGCGAGCTGGCTGCCTGACCTCCTCCTGACAGGCACGCCGCTCGTTCCGGTGAAGCGGTCCCCTGCCTCCGGGCAGGGGGCCGCTTCCTTCCTGGGCAGAGAGCGGAGCGGGCTTTGCGGCTTGCGGCCTCGCGTGGCGATCACGCCCGCGGGCCGGATCAGGAGACGCATCATGGCCTTTCGCAAGACCGACCGCGCCGGGCAGTCGCCCGCTGCGCGCATCACTCAGGAAATCGTTGCGCGGCTCGAAGCCGGCACCAGACCGTGGATCAAGCCCTGGCGCGGCGTAGCCGTTTCGCGTCCATTGCGCGCCTGCGGCACGCCTTATCGCGGCATGAACGTGTTCTGGCTGTGGATGGTCGCCGACATGTGCGGCTACACCTCGCCGTTCTGGATGACCTACAACCAGGCGCAGAAGCTCGGGGGCCAGGTGCGCAAGGGCGCGAAGTCCACCATCGCAATCTTCTACAAGAGCTACACCAAGGAAGTTGAAGCGGGCGAGCCCGGGGAAACCGCCGAAGAATCCCGGCGCGTCCTCAAGGCCTATCCCGTGTTCAACGCCGACCAGGTCGACGGCCTTCCCGAACGATTCCATCCCGCCGCCGCGCTGGAGCTGGTCGAGCCTGCCGGGAGGGAGCAGGAGCTTGACGCTTTCTTTGCCCGCATTCCGGCCGTGCTTCGCCACCAGGGCGACGAGGCCTATTACGAGCCGATCGCGGACCGCATCACCATGCCGCCTGCGCAGCTCTTTGGCGGCTTCGACCACTATTATGCGACGCTCGCGCACGAGCTGTCGCACTGGACCGGCCATGCCAGCCGCCTCGACCGCGATCTCAAGAACCGGTTCGGCACCGCGGCCTACGCCGCCGAAGAGCTGGTCGCCTTATCTGGACAGTCTGCACCGCATGGCACTTTGCAGTAGGATGTGGTGATGGACGCCGACGGTAGGCAGTTATCAGGCTGGCCGTAGCGCTGACCCAAGAGCTGGCGGAGGCCAGCCTGATAACTGACGGGCCATAGGGCGCAACGGTGCGAGGTCAGCTTCCGGGTGGGGGGTCCGGGGGGAGGGTTTCGCGCTGATGTCGATCATCTCTGTCTGCGAGCGTCGCGAGGCCAAGGGTCTCGATGCGCATGTGCCGCTGATCTTGCGCGACGACGCGCTTTACGATCCCGATCTGGATCGCTTCTTTCTCGACCTGCCGCTGTCGGGCGTCCGCTCGCGGCACTCGCTTCGCGCCTGTGCCTACGATGTCGCGGTCTGGCTTCGCTTTCTCGATGCCTTTGGCAAGACCGTGTGGACTGCGACCCGCGACGATGTGGTCGCCTATCATCGTGAGCGACGCCGCGACGAGGCTGATAACCGGATCACGGCGGCAAGCTGGAACCGGGCCGTCGCCAGTCTCGATCGCCTCTACCGCTGGGGCGAGCAGCAAGGGCTGATCGCCGAGGCGCCGTTCAGCCGCCGTGCCGTGTGGCGACCGGCGCAGGGCGGCCGTCGCGGCATGATCGCGGCGCGCAACGACGCCTATGAACGTGTCGCGAGGCGGTCGGATGTTCGGTTCGTCCCGATGGACGACTACCGCATTTTCCGTGAGGTCGGCCTGCGCGGTCTCGCCCCTGACGGCACCGAGCGCCCTGGCGCGCGCGATCGGAACGGGCTGCGCAACGCGCTGTTCGCCGATCTTCTCGTCACCACCGGCCTGCGCCTCGAAGAGGCGTCGTGCCTGCTCGCTGCCGAGCTCACGGCGATCGACCGCGAAGACGGTGATGGACAACAACTTTGGCTGCCTCTCCCGCCGCCGCTCACCAAGGGCGACCGAGGACGCAGCGTTCTGGTCCCGCGCCGGCTGCTTCGTCAGATCGCCGCCTATGTCGCCGTCGAACGGGCCGCAGGCGTTGCCAAGTTTGCCGCGCGCGATGGCGCGGCCAGTTTTGAGCGACCGATCCCTGTCACTCGCGCCGGTCTCGACCGCATGCGGGATATCTGCACCCCGGAGGAACGATGCCGCCTGATCCTGTGTGATGAGGATGGAACGCTCCGGGAGCCGGCGGCGCTATGGCTGACCGAGGTCGGGCAACCTGTCCGTCCCAACTCGTGGGAGGTGATCTTCACTCGGGCCTGCAAGCGGTGCGCGGAGAACGGTTTTCCGCTGTCGATCAGCCCGCACCAGCTTCGCCACACCTTCGCAGTCCATATGCTCGCGTTGCTGATCCAGCAGCGACTACGCGAAGCCGCATTGCCGGCGGGGGCGGTAGAGAGCTACCGGCTGATCTTGGGCGACCCGCTGCAACAGGTGCAACGCCTGCTCGGCCACGCGAGCCTTACGACCACCTATATCTACCTCGACCATATCGCGACCCGCGCCGATACGGTCGACGCAGCCGTAGAGGAGCTACTCGCGCTGCTGCCGGGACCGCAGGGCGCATGAGCGGGCGTCCCCGCAGGGGCCGGCCTGTCGCTTTCGCTCCGATCACCCCGGAGGCTGTGCAGCCCGATCCGGTGCTCGGCCTCAAGTTCACCATCGAGGCGCGGCATGGCGGGACCGTCCTGGTCGATATGACCGGGCTCGAGCCTCGTCCGCTCGCCATTGCCTTTGCCGGCGCGCTCCATCGGTCAGCGGCACTCGGCGGATCAATCGGTGCGGCCAGCGTCATCAAGCAGTATCTCCAGGTCTATCGTCACTTCTTCGCCTGGCTTGCCGACGAAGCGCCGAAGGTGGCCGGCATCAGTGATCTCCACGCGGCCCATATCGATGGTTTTTCCTCCACGCTCGAGCGACTCGGGAAGAGCGCGATCCACCGGCACATAATCGTGGGCAAGGTGATCAACACATTGCGCATGATGGAGGCAGATCGGCCCGACCGGATCGCGCCCGACCTGCATGAGCGGCTTCGTTACACGTTGGCCACTTCGGCAGGTCGCTCGACCCCGCGCGATGCCTACAGTCCGTTCGTCGCTCGCGCACTGCGCGACGCCGCAAGGGCCGATATCGAAGCGATGTTCCGCCGTTTCGGCGCCGATGACGACCACACCGATGAGGGCGATCCGATCATCGCCAGGGCGCGCGCTGAAGTCGAAGCGGTCATCGCGCGGCAGGGCTTTATCGTCGCAGACCATCCCGCGCTGAAGAGCCTCTATTTCATGCGCGCACGGCGCGGCCTGCCGATCAGCACGCTGGTCGATGACCTGCATCGCCGCCATCATCTTCACGTCACCGATATCCCCCCATTGTTCGTGCTACTTTCGCTCGATACTGGCCTGGAGCCCGAGTGCTTGAAGGCGTTGACGGTTGATTGCCTGGCCAACCCATCCGCTGGCACTGTCGAGTTGCGTTACCTGAAGCGACGCGCCCGCGCTGCCGAGCACAAGAGTATGCGCGTGCGCGACGGCGGCATCGGCACGCCAGGTGGCCTTATCCGCCGGCTGATCGAGGTCACGGCAGTTGCGCGCCAACATCTGTCCGCTGATTGTCTCTGGGTCTACCACAACGCTGGCGGGCTGCACGCCGGTATTCGTCATCCGCGCGAACGTCTCGATGCGTGGGTGGCTCGGCACCGGATTGTCGATGACGACGGCAAGCCGCTCTACCTTCTGCTTTCCCGCCTTCGCAAGACCCACAAGGCGCTGTGGTACACCAAGACCGAAGGGCATATGGCTCGGTTCGCGGTCGGGCATAGCCGTGAGGTCGCCGCGCGCCATTACGCGGATCTACCCTCGCTCCGGCCCCTGCACGAGGCCGCGGTCGCCGATGCCTTCCGCGAGGCGGTCGCCGCTGCGATGCCGACCATACTCCCGCCCACTGCGGAGCAGGCACTGCGCGAAGGGCCCGAACAGGCCGCGCCGCTGATGCCGCCAGATACGGTCGATCCGCTGCTCGACGGCGAACAGGATGTCTGGCTCGCCGCTTGTGCGGGCTTCCATCGCAGTCCCTTCGCCGAGGTTGGTTCGCCCTGTTCTCAGCCTTTCTGGGGGTGTCTCCATTGCCCCAACGCTGTCATCACCGCGCGCAAGCTGCCCGCGATCCTGGCCTTCCTCGCATTCGTCGAAGATCAACGGCAGGGCCTGCCTGGTTCTGACTGGATGGCCAAGTTCGGGCAGGTTCATGCCCGGATAGTCAACCAGATTCTGCCAGCATTTTCCGATGCGGTCGTCGCCGAAGCGCGGCTGCGCGCAACCGACGAGCATCTCTATCTCCCGCCCGAGACGCGCGCATGACGGCCCCCGCCTATGTCCCGGCGCTCGCGTTCGATGATCGGCCCGTGTTGACGATTGTGCCGCTCAAGCCGGGCCATTCCCGTGAGGCACTGTCGCGTGTCGGTGACCCGAGCTGGGATCTTGGACCCGCTGTTTTCCGCGAGAACGCCCGGCGCTGCCATGTCACCGTGCATTTCGACGTGCTTGAACATGCCGATGTGCAGGCGACGATGCGCGCCTATCTCTATGCCCGTCTCAACGTCGATCTCCCCGGCTACCGTCCGAAGCTATTGCCCGCCTGTATCCGGCAAGCGTTCAATCGGGCGCGGCGCTTCTTCGGTTTTGCGCGCGGACGACTGGGTGTGCTCGACCTTAGCCGCATCGATCCCGCGCTGATCGATGCTTATGCCCGCCATCTGCGTGATGATCCCGCAAGGAGGCCCGTCATCGTTGGCCACCTTCTCGAGGTGATCATCGATCTATACCATTACCGCGACCATCTTCCCGGTGGCGGCCTGTCGTTTGAGCCTTGGGAAGGACGGGCTCCTGCGCGCGTCGCTGGCTATCGGCATGTCCGGGAGAACCGCACACCGCGTATGCCCGAGGGGATCATCACCCCGCTGCTGGCCTGGTCGCTGCGCTATGTCACCGTCTTCGCGCAGGATATTTTCGCGGCCCGGCGTGAGCTTGATCGCCTCGAAGCCCAACGTGACCGCTGGTTTGCTGCCGAACGGGGACTGGCACACGCCGAGCGTCGTCAACGGCAGCGGATGCGATTGCAGCGCTATTTCCGGTCGCGCGCGCGGCAAGGCCGAGGCGTACCGGTCTGGGTAAGCCCACCCAACGGATCTGCCTCCATCGATCCGGCCAGCGGGACGACCATGCCAGTCGTCAACGTGCAGCTTCTCCATCTCCACGTCGGGGTCGACGCCGCCGCAGAACCGGCGATGCACCTTACTCTCGCTGGCGGTGCTTCCGATCTCATTGAAGCTGCCATCGCGGATATGGGCGTCGAACCTGGCGGTATGGATACGCCGATCTCGATTGATCCCGATCGTGGTTTACCATGGCGGCCCCGTTTCGATGCCAAGTCCCTTATCCTCGAAGAGCGCATGCTGCAGGCGGCAGCCTATGTGGTCTGCGCTTATCTGACCGGGATGCGCGATTGCGAGGTGCAGGCGATGCGTCGGGGATGCCTGACCCTCAAGCGGAGTGAGGATGGCGTCGTGTCACGGCACCGCGTGCGTTCCACCGCCTACAAGGGCAAGGGTAGCGGGGGAGCGCCGGCCGAGTGGGTGACCATTGCTCCTGTCGCTGATGCGATCAGTGTGCTCGAGCTATTGTGCAAGCGTGCGGCCGACGCTCGCGGCCTTGATACACTCTGGCCCGTGCTGTCACTGACGCGGAGCCGCAAGTCGCACGTTTCCGCGGAGATCGTCCGTCAGATCAACGCCTACCGTGACCATCTCAACACGCTGTTCGGTTCGGACGAGGCGCCCGCTATTCCGCCAGGACCGGACGGCAAGCCCTGGCGGATTACGACCCGCCAGTTTCGCCGCACCATTGCATGGCATATCGCCAACCGCCCCTTCGGAACGGTGGCTGGCATGATCCAGTACAAGCATGCCTCCGTTGCCGCCTTCGAGGGCTACGCAGGAAGCAGCGCCTCCGGGTTCCGCGCCGAGGTGGAGACGCAGCGCGGACTCGGCCAGCTCGACGACTTGCTCGATTATTTCGACAGGCGGCGAGGTGGGGCCTCCCTTTCCGGACCAGCGGGCCGGCGCATCGAGCGCGTCCTCGATGAGACGGCCACGCAACTCAGCCCATTGCCAGCGATGATCGCCGACCGGTCCCGTCTGCGCACCATGCTCGCCAGCCTTGCCCGCACCCTGCATGTCGGCACGCTGGCCGATTGCTTCTTCGATCCGGCAACAGCCTTGTGCCTCAAGCGTGCGACAGATTCCTCGGCGAACCGGCCGTTGACAGCACTTTGCGAACCGACCCGCTGTCCGAACGCCTGCATCGCCGAACGTCACCGGCCCATCTGGGAGCGGAGCGCCACCGAGGCGCGGATGTTGCTGCGCGAGAAGCGCCTGCCTGGATTGCAACGAGCAGCGCTCCAGCACGAGGTTGACCGGATCGAGGGCGTGCTGGCCCAGATCGCGCCTGAAGGCGCGACGCCGCCCTTTCGGGCGGCGGTAGAGGGAGAGGAGGGCCTGGAGATGGGGTGACGGGATGAGGAGCGGGAGAGGCCTGCTTCGCCCGTCGTGGAGATCGAACATGTCCCGCTCATCAGCGCCGGCCGAGCGCGCCGACGTTTATACCCGCATCACCACCGAGATCATTGCCGCCATCGAGGCGGGCGCGGGCACCTGGCGCATGCCCTGGCATCATGATGGCGCCGCCGTCACGCGGCCCGAGAACTTCTCATCCCATAAGCGCTACCGGGGCGTGAACGTGCTCGCGTTGTGGGCGGCCGCACAGGTGAGCGGCTATGCCAGCGGCCTGTGGGGCACCTATCGGCAGTGGCAGGCGGTCGACGCCCAGGTTCGCAAGGGCGAACGCGGCACGACAGTCGTTTTCTGGAAGCAGGCTGCGTCCAACGTCGATCAAGACCATGACGATGGCGATCAGCGGCCCGGTCGTATGTTCGCTCGCGCTTTCACCGTGTTCAACCTCGCGCAGGTCGAAGGTTATGAGCCTGCGCCGGTCACCCTATTGCCGGAGACCGAACGCCTCGCCCATGCCGAAGCATTCGTCGCGGCGCTGAACATTCCGATCACCGAAGGCGCCTACGATGCCCATTATCGCATCGATCTCGACCAGATCTTCATGCCGCCTTTCTCGGCGTTTCACGATGCAGCCGCTCACATGGGCACCCTGCTGCACGAGTCCGGCCACGCCACAGGGGCAAAGCATCGGCTCGACCGCAACTTCCAGGACCGGTTCAAGCGCGATTGGCTGCCGATCGAAGAAGCCTGCGCCGAACTCACCGCATCGTTCGTCCTGGCGGACCTCGGCATTGCCCATCATCCGCGCCCCGATCACGCCGCCTATGTGGCATCGTGGCTCAGTGCTCTGAAGAAAGATCCACGGGCGATCTTCACCGCCGCCAGCAAGGCCCAGCAAGCCGCCGACTGGATGTGGGCGCAGCAGCCCCAGCGCGAGGAGTTGGCAGCATGACCAGCACCTCCGCTCGACCCCCAAAAATTCAAATTAGGGCTGGACTGTCAGGATATGTCGCCAGAGCTCTCGAGCGCGATGCTCGGCGCCGAGCTGGGCTTGCCGGTCGCCCATCTCGACAACCACGCAAGCTACATCGACCACTGGCTCAAGCTGCTGCGCGATGACGACCGCGCCATCCTGACCGCGGCCGCCAAGGCGGAGGAAGCTTCCTCGTTGCTGCTGAAGCTCGGTGGACGTGAGCTTGCCGACGCGATCGACGATGCGAGCGCTGCCGCGATGGCGGCCTGAGGAGGGTGTTATGGGCCGATCGGTCAGTTACCCTTCGGGGAGCCTTGTCGCCTTCACCGTGCTCGAGGTCGAGAACGAGAACGACTGGGATTTCGAGTACGAATGGCTCCGGGATGACGTCGTCGAGCGGGCGATGCGCCTCTTTCCCTCGCTGCAGCCGCAGGACGGCTGGCGCGGCCGCGAGGAGCGGATCCTCGCTCGCAACGCCTTCGCCGACTTCGGCATCTCGATCTACTGCGGCCTCGTCGCGATCTGGATGGTCGAGCGCGACGACGGCTCGTACTGGGACGCCGACTCCTGCACAGCGCGCTCTCCCAGGTCGCGGCGCTGGCTTGCACAGATCGCGCCAAGGTTCGACGCCGAGTTCGGCGACTATGACTGCCTCGGGCACATGTCGAACGGCGAGGGCATCTATCGCAAGCGCGCGGCCTGATCTTCCCGACAGCTTCGCGGCAGACGCTTCCATCCTCCTCCTGAACTGGTCCAGCGGGCTCGCCGCTTGCGGCCCGTGCGCCTTGGCGAGAGAGGCCCTGGGCCAGCCGGCGGCCCCCGCAACCCGGCTTCGGCGGGCCCGTGTTGGCGCGGCCTCGGCCAGCGCCTGCCCGCGCCAGCCGGCCGAAGCGGGTTTCCCTTGCGGTGCGGGGCGCCGCCTTGGCGCTGGCCCTGACGGGCTCTCGCTGGCGCAGTCCGCGATGGCGGCGCCGGCGTCACGCCAGTCAGGAGGAAACGCTCATGCACACGTCATTCGCCGACCAGCTCGCCGGCCTCGATCTCGCCGGCTTCTCGATCGGTCCAGCTCCCGTATCGAGCACCGACTTTCCCGAACGCGAGGCCGTGGTCCAGACGCTCGACGCGATCTGGTCGGATCTCTTTGCGCTGTTCGCCGGCACAGCGCTGGAAGCCGACGCCGAGGATCTCGGCTGGGCCTTCGTCAACCTCTTCCACCGCTCCGCAGCTCGCAAGGCGACGGCGCTCGACCGCGCGACCGACGAGGTGCGCGCGCTCCTCGCCACGGCCGACGGGTCCGAGGTGCACACCCACGAACTCGAGACCCAAATCGAACGCGCACAATGCGCCGAAGGCGCGATGCTGGCGCTCGAGGAGATGCGCGAGGTCGCTGCGGCGCTCTACCTCAACGAGTTCGGCAATTCATGGAAACCCGTATCGAGCTCGCGCTTCAACCATGGCGCGATGCTCACCTCCGCGCTCGTCGAAGGGCGCGACTTTCTGCGCGCTCGCGCCGAGGCGAAACGCCGCGCGGCGATGCCCGACGGCACTCCGGTCATCTTCGCCGGCGGGCGTACACGTCATGCGACCGACGAGGAGGCGCTCACCTTTGCCAACAATATCTGGGCAACGCTCGACAAGGTCCGCGACCGGGTGCCCGACATGGTGCTGGTCCACGGCGGCGACACCAAGGGCGCCGACCGCCTGGCGTCGTCCTGGGCCGAGCGCCGGGAGGTGCCGCAGGTCACCTTCTCGCTCGACATGCGGCTTGGCGCCCGCGCGGGTTTCAAGCGCAACGAGCGCATGCTCTCGCTCGATCCGCGCTACGTCGTCGCCTTTCCCGGCAACGGCGTCCTTGAGCGCCTGGTGATCGAGGCCAAGGCGCGCCGGATCACTGTCGTCGACCGGCGCGGCCCCCTTGGCACCAGCCCCAAGGCCCCGGCAAGCGGCAGCGAATGATCGCTGCACGCGTTCGCGCCAGCGCCCTTCCGGCGCTGGCGTTTCGCTCCTCAGAGGGGAGATGGCCCTTGTGCGGCGGGCCGGGCGGAGACACCGTCCGGCCACTCGTCATGGGTTGGGGACGGTCGACCGGACCTAGTCATAAGCGGCCGCAGGGTGCGTCCAATGGGATATGCAGGCGTACCCCACTATCCGCCGCGATCGGGCCCCGACCGGCGCCCCCGCCGAGATGCCTAGCTGACTGGCCGTCATCACCCCCTCCGGAGGGGGCGACGACCGCTCACAGGAGATTGGCAAAAAAGGTGCGCCCAGTCGGACGATCGCCGCCCGGAATCCCGCCGTCTTCAGCCCATGCCGAAAAACCGCGACCGCGGCCCGTGTCCCGAGAGGGGAGACCGCGCCTGCGGCAGCGGGCGCGGGAACCGACCCCGCGCCCCTTGCAGCACAGGGAGAATTGTCATGACCGATATCCAGGCCGCGATGGTCGACTTCGCCGCTCGCCAGGCCGAGCGCGCAGCGCAGGCGGACACCCGCCTGCAGCACCTTAAGCAGGCGCTCATTCCGCAGCTCCGGCAGGCCGGGATCGACACCGTCGAGATCCGCTTCGACGGCTACGGCGACAGCGGTGCGATCGAGGAGATCGAGTGCCGCGACGCTGCGGGACAGGCGCTCGCGTGTCCCGAAATGTTCGTCGCCATAGTTCCTGACGGCGATGCCGCGGCGGCGGGTGAGCCCAAACAGGAAACCCTCAATGGCGCGCTTGAATCGCTCGGCTATCTCGCGCTCGAGCGTCACCATCCGGGCTGGGAAATCAACGACGGCGCCAGCGGAGCGTTGATGATCGATGTCGGGACCGCAACCTTCATGCTCGAATGTAGCCTGCGGTACACCGGCTACGAAGAACACTCGACCGAGCTCTAGGAGAAGGCAAATGGCGCATTGCTATTATCACGCCTTGTCCTCGGTTCGGAAATGGGGCGGCGCCGTCGACGACTACCTGCCGCTCCACCAGTGGTTCGACCAGTCGAAGGCCATCCTCGCCGATCCCCGGCACCGCGCGCTGCGGCATCACGCCGAGGGCATTTTCATGCTCGAATCCCTGTTCGGCGCGACCATCGTCAATGCCGACGGCCGTACTGTTCCGGTCCGGCTGGTCGGCGAGCAGCACGTTCGCGAGGACCTCGGCTTCATTCCCTCGTTTGCGGACTGGGCGCGGCTCATCGCGCCAGAGGCCTGGATGCTGCGAGGCAACCCCCTCGACGAGCCCGCAAGGGGCGCGGCGGGGAACGCCGGTGCTGCTGGCGATGAAGTTTTCGTCCGGTCCCGCGCTGGAGACGACCAGCCGGTCCGCATCGCAATCTGAACCGGCTCCGCCGTTGGGGAAGGGAACGGCGAAGGCGAGGCCGATGGCAGCGGGTTGGGTCTGGCTCCTCCCGATCGTCCGGGCACCATTCCGGCTCTCGCGCGAACCTTCCCTTGAATCGGCTCCTGGCCGCCGCAACCCGAAACAGGTCCGGCCGTGTTGCCGGGCTTGCGCCCGGCTGCCCGCACCACCCGAACCGGTTTCAGGTTCCCCGTCCGGCGCATGGGCGCCTCCCGGTGCGACAGCCCGGTGGCCGCTTCTTCCCTTGGTTCGCAGCCGGGATGGACCCGGACCTGCGGATCAGGAGAAGAACCATGACCAATCTCGTTATCCTCGTCGGCCGCATCGCTCGCGATCCCGAATCCCGCACCACCCAGGGCGGAACCACCGTCACCTCGATCTCGGTCGTGACCGACCGGCCGGCCCGCAAGGACGGCAAGACCTACAAGGACGAGAACGGCTACACCGCCAAGGACAGCGAGTTCCACCGCGTGACCTGCTTCAACGGGCTCGGGCAGAACGTCGCCAAGTACTGCACCAAGGGCCAACTGGTGACGGTCGAGGGCCGCATCCACTACACCTCGTGGGAGGACAAGGACGGGGTCAAGCGCTACGGCTGCGAGATCATCGCCGACAAGGTCGACTTCCTCTCGAAGGGCCGTTCGGGCAGCAACGAGGGCGCGCCCGAAATCGACGAGGACTGAGCCAGCCTCTCCACGACAAGGCCCCGGCGGCACGCGCCGTCGGGGCCTTTTCTTTTGTGCCTGGGTCAAATGCGGCGGCGCGGGGCATCGAGCCCGCGCCGCCGCGGCAAGGTTCAGGCGGGGGCGAGACGCTTCAGCGTCTCGTCGATCCCGAGGGTCATCGACTGGCGGATCAGCTGCCTGAGGTCGCCCGGCTCGAGCGTTTCGGCGCCGCATTCGATGAGGAGCCTGCCGAGCTCGGCCGCCGCTTCCTCGCGGAGCCTGGCTTCCCTTGCATCGAGCTCCTCGCGCTGCTCGCGCAGCTTCCTGAGCGCATCCCGAGCGCTCGGTTTGGACCTGGCCATTCGCATGTTCCTTTCGCTGGCCGTTGGTCCCCTCCGAGCTGGAATCTGCCATCACGAAGGCGTGTAGGAAAACGGTTTTTGCGGGCGGCGTCGCGCGGAACCGGAGAGGTTGGAGAGGTCTCTCTCGCGAGTAGTCCGAGGGTGATGCGGCCGACAAGCCGCGTCAAGGACGACGGGGCCCCACCATTTTGCCGCAGCAGGGATGAATCCCTGCTCCGACAAAATCGTTGCCCCCATCGCCGCTTCCGCGGCCGCGTGTTCCACGCGGTCCCTGACCCGGCCCGCCGCCCGCCTCCGCGTGAGCTCCTGATGCGACGCATCGAACATCAGGAGGATAGCCATGCATGTTTCATCGAACGCCGATCTTGGAGGTTTGAATGCCGACCGCGCGGCCTTCATGGCCGCGCTGGATCAGGCCCATGCCCGGTCCTTTCACAGCTACTTCACGCAGTACGTTCTGGTCGACGAGGATGCCGGCTACGTCACGGTCGACGAAGGCGATTACAACGCCTTGCCCAAGGCGCTGCTGGACCGCGTCATCGAGGCCGTGCCAAGCAAGCTGAGCGACGAATTCTGATCCGGTCACGCACGGAGGAAGCCCGCCCGGGCTTCCTCCTTTCTTTTTGCTCGGTTCCCTAATCCAGGCTGTTCGAGGGCGCTCTATCGAAGGAGCTTTCCCCCGTTCGGCCGTCGGAATTCGGCTGGCTTGAGCGTTCCAGCCTGTCGGGCATTTCGAGCAGCTTGAGGGCCGCTGCCGAGATGGCCTCGGACTCGCTCGGGAACGCTTCGGCCGAGCTGACGGCAGTCCCATCGGCATAGGTGATCGTCGCCTGGAAGCCGTTGCCCTTGGGCGTTGCCGACAGGGTTACGCTCGACATTCGCGTGCTCCGCTGGCCCCGGTCCTTGCGCGCAGATTATGTCCTGTGGGCCGCATTGCCCAGCCTCAAACCGCCAGATCTGCGCCCGCGGCCGGCGCACTCGGCAGCCCACCGGTAAGAGCTTCAAATCCGTTCCATTCGGGCCAGGCGCGTTTCCCGGAGTCGCCATCGAAGTTGGGGACAGGGGGCACACCCTACGCGACGGGTCGCAGGAGAAAATCCTGGAATGGCAGTAATTTATGCGGAAATATCGCACGTGGCAGCTTCTCAATCGAATTCGATTGGAGCCGATTTTCAAATCGGATTCGAATGAGGGGGCGCTCCGCGTCGCGGAAATCCGGCATTTCAGATGTTCTTGACATGTTCTCGGATTTGACCTAGCGAGGAAGGGCCTTTCGCCGCGCGACACCGGGCTCCGCATTCGAGGAGTCCGTGAATGTCACGGCCGATTTCTCTCCAAGTCCATGTGTCGAACGACCTTGCCGTGCGCGTGCGTGCCGCTGCGCGGCGACGGGAAATCAGCGTCAGCGAGTGGATCCGCTCGCTGCTTGCCCAAGCCTGCGACGACGACGATTACGTCTCGCGGCTCGAGCATTCGGTCGAGCGCATAGCCCGTCACTCGGTCTTCATGATGGTCGGCGTCGATGCGCTCCTGGCCGGGCACCCGGACCACGCGCTGCGCGAGCGCGCGCACCAGGCCTACGCCCGCAAATGTCGTGAGCTCGGCCTTGTCGCCGGCACCGACGAGGGAGGCGAGGCATGAAACGCAACCTCGTCAACTTCACCCGCGGCAGCCAGCTCCTCGGCCACTTCAGCTTCATGTTCGCTGCCGGCCTCAAGGGCCCGCTGATCGTCGCCGCGATCGTGATCTCGTGGACCTCATGGTGGACCCTTTCGGGGCAGATGTCCGATCATGAGATGTACCTTGTCGGCATGCGTATCTATGCCGCGATCTACGGCTTCATGGAGTTCGATCCCGAGAAGCCGATCGCGCTCGAGACCGCGTTCGGCGGGACCATCCAGCTGCCGATCGCCCTACTCGACAGCTTCCCGCCGGTGGTGCGGGCATGGGACCATATGCTTGCCCTTCTGGGCGACGCGCTGGTCCGGTCGGCGCTGCTGCTGGTGCCCGCCTTCGCGCTCTTCTACTGGTTCGCAGCACGCTTCGGCAGCCGCTCGAAGGAACGCAAGCACGAGCGGGGCGCGCTGCTCGTCACGCTGCCCGAGCTGGTCGACGAGCTGCGCGTGCACAACCGGCGCGAGCGCACCCGGGAGCTGAGCGAGGCGCTCGGCTGGAAGTGGCGCTTGTGCAGCCCGCGCGAGCTCGCGTCCGCCTTTCCCTACCGGCCATCACACCTGGCGACCGTCGTCTATCCGTGGCGGCTCGAGCAGAGCCACGCGATGCTCATCGGCACCACCGGCATGGGCAAGACCGTGGCCATGTCGGACATGATCGCCGAGGCCCGGGCAAAGGGACAGCGCTGCGTCATCTTCGATCTCACCGGCGCGTTCATCGAGCACTTCCACGACGCTCGCCGCGACACCATCCTCAACCCGCTCGACGCTCGCTGCCCCGCGTGGAGCCTGTTCGACGAATCCCGCAGCGAGGGTCAATTCTGGGCCGCCGCCGAGGCCCTGGTGCCGCACGATGGGGGCGGCGAAGCGCAGTTCTGGGTGATCGCGGCGAGGGCGTTGTTCGTCGAATTCTGCCTCAAGCTCGTTGCCGAGGGCCGCGCCACGAACGGCGCGCTCGCGCGCGAGCTCATGACCGCCGACCTCTCGCGGGTTCATGCCATGATGCGCGGCACGATCGCCGATCCGCTGACCGCACCGGAAGCCGCCCGGATGGCGGAATCGATCCGGGCCGTGTTCAACGTCAACGCCAAGGCGCTCAAGCTCCTGCCCAGCGCGGGTTCACGCTTCTCGCTGCGCCAATGGGTCGAGGAAGACGACGGCAGAGGCTCGGTGGTGTTCATTTCGGCGCGCTACGTCGACATGAGCGTCTGCGCGCAGCTGCTCACGTTGTGGCTCGACACGGCGATGAACACGCTGATGACGACCGCGCGCACGCAGGACCTCAAATGCTGGTTCTTCATCGACGAGCTCGGCGCGCTGCATCGCCTGCCGGCGCTCGAGAAGGGGCTCCAGACCGCGCGCAATTTCGGGGGAGCAATCGTGCTCGGACTGCATGCCTACGCCAAGCTCAAGGAGGTCTACGGCGAGAACATGGCGATGACCCTGTCGTCGCTCGCGCGGACCAAGCTGATCCTCGGCACGGCCGATAGGGAGACCGCCACCTGGTGCTCGGACTTCATCGGTCACCGGCAGGTGCGCGACATGGAGGAGGCCTACACCTACGGCTACAACAATGCCCGCGATGCGGTCAGCCTCACCCCGCGCAAGCACATCGAGCCGCTGCTGCTGCCCGACCAGCTGATGAACCTGCCGCGGCTGTCGGGGTACATCAAGTTCCCCGACGGCTTCCCCGCCGCACCCGTCAAGCTGAAGCCGGTGAGCCGCCCACGGGTCGCCGAGACCTTCATCGGCCGGGCCAACGATCGGCCGCCGGCAGGAGCGCTCCCGCGGGAGGCGCCGCCCCTCCGGCCGCCAGCCCAACCAGCCTCGGGGACCACCGAACATCCGTCGTCGAACGATGACGGCGCGGGCAAGCCTGTGGTCCCCAAGCAGGGCGTGCTGGCACTCGAACCGCGCGAAGTGACCGAGAAGTCGAGGAGCGAAGTGCCGCCCGCGCAGGACCGTCCCTCGGACCTGAGGGTCGACGTCGGGGCGCCCTCGGCGACGGGGGCACACGACCGGCATGCGGCCAATGTTCCCGCCCAGGCGAACCCCGCTCCACCTGCCTTCACGCTTCCCAAGGACGCCGTGATTCGCGCGGGCACATCGTCTGCCGGGAACGACCCCGCGCGCGATGCGCAGGAGCCCGGCCGGCCCGACGCTCCTGTCGTGAAGGATCCCGCAAGCCGGCCCCAGAATGCGGATAGGCCGGTCGGGCGGCCGACCGACGCCGCTGCCCGCAAGCTGATGCTCGAGGACGGCATGCCCGAGCGCGACGCCCCGCCGCGCGAGGAACCCGATCTCGGCGACCTGGAGCTTTGACCATGGTAGGAGGCGCTGCCCGGTCGGGGGACGGACCATGCTCTCGGTAGCCAATGTCCGCACGGCCGGCGGCGCCGCGAACTACTTCGCCGCCGACAACTACTACACACGGGCCGATGCCGATCGCTCCGGCGAATGGCTTGGAAAGGGCGCCCAGACGCTCGGCCTCGAGGGCCGCATCGAGGCCCGGCAGTTCGAGGCCGTGCTCAAGGGTCTGCTGCCGGACGGAAGCCGCGTCGGGAGCGACAACCGGGCACACCGCGCCGGCACGGACCTCACTTTCTCGATGCCCAAGAGCTGGTCGCTGCTCGCGCTTGTGGGCGGGGATCGGCGCATCCTCGACGCCTATTCTGCCGCGGTGAAGGAGACGCTGGCCTGGGCCGAAAAGAACCTCGCCGAGACCCGGATGGAGGTGCGCGGGAAGGAGCGGGTGATCGCGACCGGCAACCTCGTGATCGGCCTGTTCCAGCACGACACCAACCGGAACCAGGAGCCCAATGCGCACATCCACGCCGTCGTCGCCAACGTCACGCAAGGGCCGGATCGCAAATGGCGGGCGCTCAGGAACGACAGGCTCTGGGAGCACAACACGCTGCTCAATGCGATGACCATGGCGCGCTTTCGCCTTTCCGTCGAAAAGCTCGGCTACGAGGTCGGGGAGTTCGGCAAGCACGGCAATTTCGAAGCCGTGGGCGTTCCTAAATCCATCCGAGACGCCTTCAGCACCCGCCGTGCCGAGATCCTCGAAGCTGTTGCGAAGATGGACCATCGGGGACCCGGCGTGCTCGATGCCGCGACACTGATGACGCGAGCGGAAAAGGCAAGGATCGAGGACCGCGATGCGCTCGCGCGCCAGTGGAAGGAGGCTGCGGCCAAGCTCGGATTCGACCCTGCGGCGGTCATTGCCAGGGCCAACGCGCGTGCGGTCCAGGACCTCGGGAACGTGCCCGGCTTGGGCGAGATGGTTCGCTCGCTTGTCGAGCGCGGGCGCTCCCTCGCCGCCTCCTTTGCCGAGCGTCTCGGGCTGCGGCAGGGCGACCCGCTCGTCCCTTCGCATATGGGCAAGCGGACACCAGAGCAGATCGCTGCGGTGCACGCCGTTGCCTCAGCCGTTCGTCACCTAGGCGAGCGCGAGGCGGCATTTCCGCGCGCCGAGATCTATCGAACGGCGCTTGGATTCGCCTTGCCCACCTCGATGCCCGAGATCGAGCACCGCGTGGGCCAGCTGCTGCGCCAAGGCCACCTGCTCAGGGGCAAAGGGGCTGACCGCGAGCTGGTGACGACGCGCGATGCGATCGGCCTCGAGCAACGCATCATCGCGAGCGTCGAAAGCGGCCGGGGAACTGCTCCCGCCATCGTGCCGTCCGAAGTTGCCGGCGAGCGGCTGCAGGCGTTGTCCCAGCTCAAATACGGGATGACCCTGAATTCCGGGCAGGAGAACGCCGGCCGCCTGCTGCTCGGCTCCCACAACCGCATCGTGGCGATCCAGGGCATCGCCGGCGCCGGCAAGAGCACGGTCCTCAAGCCCGTCGCCGACATCCTGCGCGAGGAGGGTCGGGCGGTGCTGGGCCTGGCCGTGCAGAACACGCTCGTGCAGATGCTCGAGCGCGAGACCGGCATCCCGTCGATGACCGTCACGCGCTTCCTTCGGCGCCACCGCGACCTCCTCGAAGGCGGTGATCCGGCGCGGCTTGCCGAAGCCCGGTCTTCCATGCGCGGCACCGTCGTGCTGCTCGACGAGGCCTCGATGGTCGGCAATGCCGACAAGGAAAAGCTGGTCCGGCTCGCCAATCTTCTTGAGCTTGATCGGTTCGCCAGCATCGGCGATCGCAAGCAGCTCGGCGCGGTCGATGCGGGCAAGCCGTTCGACGTGATGCAGCAGGCCGGGGTCGAAACCGCGGTCATGAACATCAATGTCCGCGCTCGCGAGCAGGCGCTTCGCCGGGCGCAATACGCGGCCCAGGGCGGGCAGATCGACGAGGCGCTGCGGCATTTGGGCAAGCATGTCGTGGAGGTGGCTCAGGGAGCCGCGGTCGAGGCCGCTGCCGCCTGGCTATCGCTGTCGCCGCAGGATCGCGAGCGCACGTCGATCTATGCCTCCGGCCGGGCATTGCGGAGCCAGGTCAATGACGCAGTGCAGGCGGGCCTGCGCGCCAATGGGGAGCTCGGGACGGTGGGGATGAGGGTGGACACCCTTTCCCGCGTCAATGTCACCCGCGAGGAGCTGCGCTACGCCCGCACTTATGGCCCAGGAATGGTGGTCGAGATCGACCGGCGCCAGCGCGGGCAGAGATTGCTCAAGGGCCAGTACCGGGTGGTGGAAACCGACGCTGTTCGTGAGCGGGTGACGCTCGAGAACGAACGCGGCCGGCGCTTCGAGTTTCGTCCCGGGCAGCTGCGCCCGCAAGGCGAGCAGGACCCTCTTCGGCTGTTCGAGGTCCGCTCGCTCGACATTCACGTTGGCGACCGGATCCGCTGGACCGAAACCGACCACAAGCGCGGACTGCTCAATGCCGACCAGGCGCGCATCGTCGCGATCGACGACCGGCGCGTGACGGTGAAGACTTCGCTCGGGGCCGAGCACCTGCTCTCGCGCGGCGACCCGATGCTCGAACGGCTCGACCTTGCCTACGCGCTCAACGCGCACATGGCCCAGGGGCTGACTTCCGATCGCGGCATTGCGGTCATGGACAGCCGCGAGCGCAATCTGTCGAACCAGCAGACCTTCCTGGTGACGATCACGCGGCTGCGCGACGGCCTCACCCTGTTCGTCGACAATGCCGGCAAGCTGGAGGCGGCCGTCGAGCGCAACCCCGGCATGAAGCGCTCGGCGCTGGAAACCGTGGATCTCCTTCGCGACGCCGCCGCCAGGGGCCTGGCGAAAGGGAGGTCGCCGCTACCGGAGCGCGAGCCGCCCGAGCGCGATCGGTCGCTCACCAAGCCGTTCGAAATCGGGATCTAAGGCCCTTCTCGCCGCCCGATCAACTCATCCGGTCAATGGGCGGTGCTTGCCCGCCCGTTGCGGAAAGCCGCGCGATGCGGGCCGCGATCGCCTGCCAGGTGCGGACGCCCTCGGCATCGCCTTGCAGGACGAGGGCGCCGATCTGCTCGGCGGCATGGAGCCCAGCCTCTTCGCCGTGGGTCTGCAGCACACGGTTGGCGCAGGCCCAGAGCTCCCACTCGCTGAGCATCAGCGGAAATAGCCGACCAGCCCCACGAGGAAGGCAATGACGCCGTACGCGACGAGGCCCCCGGCCAGGAGATACTCGATCCTAACCGTGCTTTGTCGCGGCCGCGGTGTGCCGGCGGGCCACACCTGCTCGCAGGCGACCCCGTTGAACCCTGCGCGCTGTCCCACGACCTCGACCTCCTGGCCGACCAGCCGGTGCGCTCGCCCTCCGGCGTCGAGCTCCCATGTGCCGCCGCGGTCGGCCCTAAGGACCAAGCCCACTCTTCCCCGTTCGAGACGGCCGCGCAGGTGCAGGTCGGCGCTCATCGGCAGTCCGGGCCTTTCCAGTAGCGATCCCAACGCAGGACCGTGCGCGTGCGGATCATGGCGCACGACAGGTCCGTGCCTGTTGGCAACCGACACCAAGCCGCTGTCCTGTTCCCCCCCGCCGAACCTTCGGAGCGGCACGTCATCCTGGGGCCCGCGACGGCAACGTGACCCGTTGAATTGCTTCCGTGGGCGCCGCCGAGCAGGCCCACGAGCGCGTCACGGGCTTCGGTCGGCGAGGCGTCGGGACAAGGCTGGTTGGATCGGCAGGTGCCGTCCATTTCGCGTGCCGCGATACCGGAGAGCCGGACGTGCGGCCCCTCCGCGCACCAGATGGGTCCATCCCCATCCCACACGTGGGTCGGGGTGCACGTGAAGGTCTGTCCGGCGGCAACGATCGAGGCGGCAAGGAACGTCAGCATGGAACGGCGGGCTTACTGCAGCGCACGCCCAAACCAAAGCACCCGCCCGACAATGTTGATGCTGCGGCGTTCGAGGCCCCGCCAGCTCGGATAGGCCGGGTTGTCGCTCAACACGGAAATCCGGCGGCCCTGCGGCTCAATCGCGATCCGCTTCACGTTGAGCGCGTCATCCATGCGCAGGACGTAGATGCCGTCGCGCAGCCGCGACTGACCGTCGGCAAGGTCGACCATGACTTCGTCCCCGTCGTGCAGCGTCGGCTCCATCGAGTCACCGTGCACGCCGATGATGGAAAGGCTCGACGCCTTGCTGGCGGTCAGCCGGCGGAGCCATTTCTCATCAAAGCCAAACTGGGAGCATTTGGATTCCATCTCGGCCAGCGCCCCATGACCGGCGGAAGCCTCGACGCTGAGCACGGGCACGTGGACCAGCTCGACAACCGGCCCCGAGCGGCGGTCGGGAGCCCCAAGGACCTTCTCGTCGACACCGAAGAACCGGGCGAGCACCGCGCGATCCTGCTCGTCCAGGCTCCGCGGGCTCCCCCGCCGGATGTACTGCTGGATATAGGCCGCATTGCGTCCGAGGAGGCGCGAAACCGAGGAGTAATTGTACCCTCGCTGCTGAATCAGCTCGTCCAGGGCTTTGCGTGCTTCGTCCATCGCGGTCGGTCCCATCGAGTGCATCTAGGAATTCGGTCCTAGACTCTAGGATGTCTTCCTAGTAGGAACATAACGGGAACACAAGACAATTGCGAGTCACGTTCAATGGAGCTTCTGGAGCAGGTCGAGAGCTATCTGGCCCGAACCAGGGTGCCGTCGAGCACCTTCGGGAGGGTGGTCGTCGGGGATCCTGGCTTCGTGAGAGACTTGCGTGCCGGCCGTCACCCGAGGCGAAGGACGGAAGAGCGCGTTAGGAATTATCTCAAACAAGTGAGCGCGCTCGATCACGGTAGCCCGCGCACATTAGCAGCAGCCGAGGACGAGCGCACTTCTGCGTAAGAGTCAGCATGAATCCGCAAAAGTGCAAACTTTTGTTGACTTCGCGACTCCCAGTGTGGTTTCCAGTGTCAGGGGAGGCTTGAATGATGAGCGTGCGCCTGACCGTTCTGCTCGATGACGATGTGGAGGCTCGATTTACGGCCTTCTGTCAGGAGCGAGGATTCAAGAAATCGACGTTAGCGGCCCGCCTCATTCGAGAGCATCTGGACCGCGAAACCAAGACGCCTCGGCTGTGGAGCGGCGTGCAAAATTGACCCCCTTAGCGGGGTGATCGGCGTCTAAAATTGACCCCCATCATTCCAGAGTGTGAGGCGTCGCGGCTTGGGCTTCCAGGCGGCGAGGACGGGGATGTTGATTGTGGAGACTATTGCCAAGATACGCAGGGAGCACAGGGACGGTAAGCCGATCAAAGAGATTGCGCGTGATTTACGGTTGTCGCGCAACACGGTGCGCAAGGCGATCCGTGCTCCGGAGGCGGATTTCAGCTACGAGAGGAAGGAGCAGCATCGTCCGCAGACCGGTCCATTTCGCGAACGGTTAGATGAGTTGCTGGCGGAGAACGAAGAGCGCCCCCGGCGCGAGCGACTGCGGCTGACGCGGATTCATGATCTGCTGGAACGTGAGGGGTTCACCGGCTCCTACGATGCGGTGCGGCGCTATGCGGCCCGCTGGAAGCAGGAGCGCCACGCCGGTGGCAGCGGGGATATGAGCAAGGTGTTCATCCCGCTCATGTTCCGGCCTGGCGAGGCCTACCAGTTTGATTGGAGCCACGAGGACGTGGAGATCGCCGGCAAGCCGATGCGGGTTAAGGTGGCGCATATGCGGCTATGCTGGTCGCGGGCGCCCTTTGTGCGGGCTTATCCGCGTGAGACCCAGGAGATGGTGTTTGACGCCCATGCCAGGGGCTTTGCTTTTCTCGGCGGGGTGCCGACGCGCGGCATCTACGACAACATGAAGACCGCGGTGACGACGGTGTTCACTGGCAAGGAGCGGGTGTTCAACCGGCGCTTCCTGATCATGACGGATCATTATGGCGTTGAGCCGGTGGCCTGTAGCCCGGCGGCAGGCTGGGAGAAGGGACAGGTCGAGAACCAGGTCCAGACCGGCAGGGAACGGCTGTTCAAGCCACGTCTGCGGTTTGCCAGCATGGAAGAGTTGAACGCATGGCTGGAGGCCGAGTGTCGCCGATGGGCCGAGCGCTATGCCCATCCGGATATGGAAGATATGACCATCGCCCAGGCACTGGAGATGGAACGACCCTCCCTACAGCCGCTCACCACGCCTTTTGACGGCTTCTTCGAGAGCGAACATGTGGCGAGCTCGACCTGCCTCGTCAGCTTCGATCGCAACCGTTACTCGGTCATGGCCGTTGCTGCCCGGCATGCGGTGCAACTGCGCGCCTATGCCGACCGGGTCGTCATCCGTTGTGCCGGCAAGGTGGTCGCCGAGCATGCCCGCCTGTTCGGCCGCAATCAGACGAAGTTCGATCCCTGGCACTATCTGCCGGTCCTGATCCGCAAGCCAGGCGCATTGCGCAACGGCGCTCCCTTCCAGGACTGGGATCTTCCGCCGGCCCTGGCCCAGCTGCGCCGCAAGCTGGGCAAAAGCGATGACGCAGACCGACGCTTTGTACGGGTACTGGCAGCGGTGCCCGAGGATGGCCTGGAGGCAGTCGAAGCTGCCGTGCGCGAAGCCATGGCGGCGGGCACGGCCAATGACGAGGTCATTCTCAACATCCTGTCGCGCCGACGCGAACCACAGCCTGTGCAGGCGATCAATGTTGTCGTCGATCTCAGGCTCAAGCATCCGCCCATTGCCGATTGCGCGCGCTACGATACGGTGCGAGGCCTCAATGCAGCGGCATGAGATGTTGGCAGCCCTCAAGGGGCTGGGCCTGAAGGGCATGATCGCCGCGTTCGACGATGCCGTCACCAATGGCATCCGCCGTGACCGGACCGCCATGGAGATGCTTGGCGATCTGCTACGCGCCGAAACGGCCCACCGTGAAGCCGCCTCGATCCGGTATCGCATGACTGCGGCCAGGCTGCCGGCCATCAAGGATCTCGACGGCTTTGTCTTCGCCGACACACCGATCAACGAGAGCCTGGTGCGTTCGCTCCATGCCGGCTCGTTCCTGCCGGAACGGCGCAATATCGTGCTGGTTGGTGGCACCGGCACCGGCAAGACGCATCTCGCGCTCGCCATCACCGCTGCGGTGGTCCGCGCCGGGGCCAGGGGCCGGTTCTTCAATACCGTCGATCTGGTCAATCGTCTGGAGGAAGAAACCCGGCAGGCCAAGGCCGGCAGCCTGGCCGCCCAGATGGCCCGCCTGGACGTCGTGGTTCTGGACGAGCTCGGGTATCTGCCGTTCGCCCGGTCAGGAGGCCAGATGCTGTTCCATCTGATCAGCAAACTCTACGAAAAGACCTCGGTGATCATCACCACCAATCTCGCCTTCGGCGAATGGCCTAGCGTCTTCCAGGATGCCAAAATGACGACGGCGCTGCTGGACCGTGTCACGCATCATTGCGACATCATCGAAACCGGCAACGACAGCTGGCGGTTCAAAAACCGAAGCTAAGAGACGGGAAAAACCCCTTCCCCCGGACCCCCATCCCCGGCGGTTACCCCGGTGGGTCCACAGGTACCTCCCGCGGACGCCGCCGCCAGCGCTCCTGACGGCGCGCGTCGGCGTCCGCGGGTCCCTCCTATGGACTACCGGGATAACCGCCGGAACTCACGAAAAAGGGGGTCAATGTTGGGCGCCGATAGGGGGTCAACTTTGCGCGCCGGTTGACAGCCGATTGCCGCCCTTCTGCCCAAGCCGACCTCGGGGTAGTCCTTTGTTGCGGTTACGGGCCCTCAGGTCGAGAAGCCTGCGCATCGCCGCGAGCTTCTTTCCGCGAAGATTCCCTTTATCATATGCGTCCAGAAGTACATCCTGCGCGTCATCGGCTTCGGAGCGGGCGATCTCCATGGCGAGCGTGATCGGAATCAGACCTGTCTCGACGGCTGCGAGCAGCCGCTCCTCACCGCGATCCAGCAACGACAGCACCAGGCTGACCCAGGAGGAACTGACGCCGATCTTTTGGGCGATTTCTGTTTCACTATGTCCTCGTGAACGTAGGGCGGCCACTTCCTTCATGACGTCGATGGGGCGCTGCACCGGGCGAGCAATGTTCTCCACCAGGCTCATGACCAGACAATCGCTCTCCGGTGCTTCGATAACGACAGCCGGGATTTCTGTCTGGCCAAGCATCTGGAAGGCATCGAGACGACCCTCTCCGCAAACCAGATCATAGCGCGGGCCTCCCGGACCGGTTCGACGGCTGACCGTTATGGGGCGTTTGAGTCCGATAGCCTCGATGTTGTTCACGATTTCCCGGTGCTGCCGCTTGTTCCGTGCTCGCGGGTTCAGCACCATAATTTTGGAAATCGGGATCATTTTGATGTTCTGGGGAAGTGATGTGATCATCAGGCGGCCTCCGCAATGCTGACTGGGGCTGCGATCTCGTAGAGATAGTCGAGGCTTTCGAACCGGTAAGCATCGAGGGACAGGCCGTTCTCTTCGGCAAGCCTCACGCGGTCGGAAGCGATATCGATCCTGGGAAACAGATAATAATCTAGGGGTGCGCAGTTCGCGGAATCCATCCGCACCACAATGGTGATGTCGGTGCCCAGGGATGTGTCAAAACGCAGTTTCCACCGGAGCAACCCCGTAGGTGTCGAAGTGCAGCGGACGATGACCACGCTGACGCTGAATTCGTTGTTGACGATTATCCGGTCGGTATCGACCTCCCGCTGGATTTCGCTGCCCATGCCCCGAAAGCCATCCAGGACCGCATCGAGAACGTCGGGATGGAGATCGCGCAGGAAGCGGTTGATCTCGACATAGCGATAATCTCGATCCGGCCTGAATCCGACCAGGCTGTAGGCGCGCAGGAGACTGCCGAAGCGGGAACTGAAGGCGCTGCTCGACGGCATGCCGTCACACTCGTCGATGATGATTCCGGAGAGCAGCCCCTCGCGTTCGTAAAATCCGCGAAGGGCCGAGAGCATCTCATCGTCGGAAAGGCGGAAGGAGCGCGCATTGATGATTGCTCGGGCTGCCTCGAAAATGTCCCTTTCGACGATCGCCTCGAATGCCCCTTGAGCCCGGATCCACATGTCGGGATCGTTGCGGACGCGCTTCTTCTTCAACTTGAAGGAGCGCCGGTTCCAGACATTGTCGCCGACATATTTCTCATTGATCAGCAGCTGGTGGACCGTTCCTCGCGTCCAGGCACGGCCAAGGTCCGTTGGAATGCCGCGACGGTTGAGGTCATCGGCTATGTCCTGCTCGCCTCGCTTATCGTGAACGAAAGCGCGATATACATCGCGAACGATTGCGACTTCCTCGTCCGGGCCGGGTGTGAGGATCACCCGATCCGTCTGGATGCTTTTGTGTTCGCCGCGAGCAAGAGCGGCTTTGACGTTCCCATGTTCGTCGATCAGAGTTCGACGAAGCCCAAAGCCTGCGGGGCCTCCCTGCCGGTAGCCTTTCTCGATCAGGCGCCCCTGGCCTGCGAACACCTTGGTGGATAGTTCGCGGCTGTACTCCCCGGCCATGGCGCGTTTGACGCCTTTGACGATCGTGGAGACGGGGCTTCCGTCATTCTCGAACTGCTCGGCGCAATACTCGACAGCGATCCCGGCCCGCTTGCAGATATACTCGTAATAGGCGCTCTCATCGGCATCCTGGAACCGGCCCCACCGGCTGACATCATAGACCAGCACCATGGTGAAATCGGTGGTGCCGGCCTGGACGTCATCGATCAGCTGTTTGAGGGCGTCCCGGCCGTCGATCCTGAGGCCGCTCTTTCCCGCATCGGCGTAAGTGCGGACGATTTCGATCCCACGCGCGGCAGCGTAGTGACGAATTGCGTCGGCCTGGTTCTCGGTCGAATACTTCTGATGATCGGTCGACATGCGGACATATTCCGCGGCGCGAATGGGCGGACCTCCTTCTCCTTTCAGGTCAGGCTCAAGATCTCTCCATCTCGGCAACTTTGCCGCCTCCGATCCTTATAGTTCAAACACCTCAAATTGATCGCGGATTTCCGGGTGCCGTCGCGATTCGTCGCGTTCGTCCCGCTGGGACTATAGCTACCAAGGAGAGGAAAGATGTTGCCGAAAAAGGGCAACAAGTTGCACCTCGACGAGGAGGATGTGGCTTTTGCCATGATGATCGCGGAAGCTCTGGATATGGATCTGGGGCGGACTCATCAGGGCGTGAAAACAGCTATGCGCTGGACCGGTGCAAGTGAGCGGAGCGTCAAGCATTGGTTCGCTGGATCGCATGCGCCGCGCGGACGACACCTGGTAGCGCTGATGCGCAATTCCAACCCGGTGTTGACCCGGATCCTGGTCGCGGCGGGACGACGCGACGTGTTGCTCGCCCTGGAGGTAGCCACGCTTCGGTCCAGGCTTGAGGCTATGCTTGCGCTCCTCGATCAGTTCTCGATCGACGGCGCTCATGACCCGGCCCGGCGGGAAGCATAATTCCCGGCAGGCCGGCGCCAGCATCCCGGCCAACGCAGGAAGAGCGGAAATAAATTCCCGTTATTGGTTTACGGGAATTCCGTTGGCATTTTGGCGCAAATCGGGGCTTTGCGGTATCCCACGTCGGGCATTCGCGGCCGAAAACAGCCGATTTCCCGTTAAATTCCCGTCAAAACGGGAAAGGCCCACCAGAGAGCGGTTCGCAGGTGACTTCGTCCACCGCCATTACATCAATAAAATCAACAACTTAGCGGCAATCACGGGCAGCCGTCCGCCATAATGTCCACCTTCGACTTGCCACATTGGCGGGGCAGGCCCGGGGGGGGGCGATCCGATGCCCTTCGACGTGTTCGACGCCTATTTCGTGATACCTAGATCGGCACGCATAGCTTCCTTCATATCGTGATCGGCCTTCATGCGCGCCGGGCGATCATCGTTGGTTTCGACGATCCGGCGGATTGCATCGCGGACGAGTTCAGGCGCGACTAACTCGCCTCGCATGCCAGTAGGCGAACAGCTTGGAAGTTTCGTCCGTCCCTTCGACGGCGGCGCGATGGTAGGCTTCTAGCAATCCGACGTATGCCGCCGCTTGCTTCTCGCGAAAGGCGCGTTCGTCCTCCTTCGACCGCCGCGCCAACCACGATTGGATTAGGGCGGTTAACGATCGACCCAAGGCCGAATGCGGTCAACAGCGGGATAAGTTGCATCATTTCCTCACTGTAGCGGTATCGTTGGAGGACACGACGGTTACGAAACGACCTTCGACCTACCATCTTCGCGAAATCCAACAGGGAGGATTTGATGAAGTTGACTGATGGCGAACGGCCCATTGATCTGCTGATCCGGGCGGGAGGTGGCAGCCGCCAGAGGGGGACTCGCGGAGGGCAGCGAGTCCCCGCCCGATCGGTGCGGGATCAATAGTCCCAGATGGCCGGCACCCACCGGAAGGCATCGCCGTCAATGGCCACCCGTCCCACGGACGGGAACGACAGATGCGTCGCCACCAGCAGCTCGCCGGTCGCGGCCGCTTCCTGCAGAAGGCGGAGGCGGACGCGGACCGATTCCTCCGGGTCATGCTCGAAACCGTTGTGCCAGTCGGGATGGTCGAAGCCGACGGGGAATATGGCATCCCCGGCGAAGGTCAGCCGCTCGCCTTCCGATGTCACGCGGACGACGCTGTGTCCCGGCGTATGGCCGCCGGTGCGCCAGGCGAGCACGCCCGGCGCGACCTCATATTCCTCCTCGAAGATCCGCAGTTTGCCGCCATATTCCTTCATGAACTGCTGCGCGGTCGATCGGAGCACATCCGGCACCGGCGTCGGCATGGCGGTGAGGGCGAAATCGGGAGATCCCCAGAAATCGACCTCGGTGGCCGATACGTGGATCCGCACGTCCGGACGCAACCGGTTCTTCACCTCATCGACGAGCAGCCCGCCGATATGGTCCATGTGCATGTGGGTAATCACCACGTCGGTTATCGAGGCGAGATCGATACCGGCGGCCGCCAGCCGCCTGGGAAACTGCCCGGCCCGCGGGAAGCCGGAAAACTGGCCGCCCAGCCCGGCGTCGACGAGTATGGTCTGATCGCCGCTGCGCACGACGAGGACGTTCAATGCCCAGTCGAATGCGTCCGGCCCCAGGAACATGTCCCTGAACCACGCCGCCCGCACGTCCGGATCGACGTTGGTGGACATCGTTGCGGTCGGCAGGGGCAGCACGCCGTCGCTGACCACCAGCACATCGATTTCGCCGACCTGCAGTGCATAGCGCGACGGAACCAACTCCTCGGATACCGATCCGCCGAGGGACGAAATATTGTCCAGTTTCATGATTCTATCCTCCTGAACGCCGCCCTGAGCGCGACATTGAGGAGGCTAGGTCCAGGTGGGGCCACGGTCGATTGGATCGAAGGATCGGGCCTGCCCTACCACGGTATAGGTCGCCCCATGCGGAGTGCGGGGCGCCGGAATACCCGGGGCGAATGACGGAAGGCACAAGGCGGTAACGGTTCCGCCGACCGGTAGCAGACGAGGCGCGAGGCTCGCCGCCCTCAGGCGCGAGGCGGTGCCCCCGGAACGGTGAAGCGGAACTCGGCCCCGCCTTCGGGATGGTTGGCGGCGGCAATATGGCCGCCATGGGCGACGATGATCGACTGGCATATGACCAGGCCGATCCCCAGCCCGCTTTCCTTCGTCGTAAAGAACCCCTCGAACACATGTTCGAGATTGACGGAGTCTATGCCCGGACCGGTATCGCGGACGGAGAGAAACACGATGCCGTCATCGTCCAGCCCGGTCTCCAGAATGATCGCGCATTCGGCGCCGCTGCCGGCTTCGAGCGCCTGGATGCTGTTCATGAGCAGGTTGACGATCACCTGCTGCAGCTGGATGCGATCGCCGATCACCATGGGCAATCCCCCGGCAAAGGCCGTCGTTATCCGGATGGAACGGGATTCGATCTCATGGCGCAGGAACAGCATGGATTCCTGCGCGGCCTGGTTGAGGTCCAGCGCCGTCCGCTCGGGCTGGTGCTTGGCCGCCATGCCCCGGATGCGCTGGACGATATCGTTGGCGCGATGGGCACCGGCGGCGATGCGGGCGGTCAATTCCTTGACCTTGGCGATATTGGGTTCCTCGCGCGCAAGCCAGCGCAGGCTGGTTTCCGCGTTGGTGAGGATCGCGGCGAGCGGCTGGTTGACCTCATGCGCGATGGATGTCGTCAATTCGCCCAGCGTGGATATGCGGGCCGCATGCGTGAAATCCGCCTGCAACTGGCGTAGCTGGGCTTCCATCTCCAGCCGGGCCGTCACGTCCTCCACGCTGAAGATGGTAACGTCCAGCTCCGCCGACGATATGGGATAGGTGACGGATAGCTGCACGTCCCGGACCCTTCCGTCGAGGGTTTGCACCTTCGTGAGCTCGCTATAGCTGGGCTGGTTGTTGAAACGGCCGATCATCACGTTGCGCAACGTGGTGCGATTGGCGAGGAGCAGATTGCCCACGGGCCGGATGAGATCGAGCGCGCTGTTCCCCCCGAACATTTCGACGGCCCTGCGGTTGACGTCCGTCACCACCACGGTTTCGGCCGCATGCTCGACCAGCTCGGGGTGATCGTCCAGATAGCTGCCAAAATCCTCGACGCCTTCGGACCCGAGCCTCTTGTAGATCTTCCCCATATGGCTGGCGTCCACCTGCAAAAGGGCGGTCGGCATATAGTGGACGAGCTTGCGATAGCGCGCCTCGCTGGCCCGCAGATAGAGATAGGACCGGTCGTCGTCGGCCGTGCCGTTCACGGCCACGAATATCCGGCCGGGCGTGTCCGCCAGCCACAATGTCACCACCGGATCGCGCAATATCCCGTCGGAGGCGAGCTGCCGCCTGTGGGTGGTCCCCGTCGCGCCGGCAATGACGGCCTCGGCGATCAGATCGCCCAATATGGTGCGGCTCTCGATCGGCCAGAAGGCCGCCACCGACTGGCCGATCATCACGGCCGGGCCGCGATTGCCGCCGACCAGGCGCGCGGCGCGATCATTCACCTCGATCACGCGGCTGGCCTCCACCAGCGATAGCAGTCGCGCCTCGCGCGCGGCCGGCCCCTCCTCGACGCCCGCCGCAATCGCGGCAATCGAAGGTTGCGCGCCGGTTATGTCGATTTCCCAGCTTGCCGCCATCAGGCGGTCGGGAATATGCCAGTCCGGCCTCGCCGGCTCGCCATCCGCGGGCGCGCGCTGCCCATATTCCACGACGTCCCGCAGCGTGCCGTCACTGTGGAAACGGGCATATTGGCGGATGTCGACCGCGACATGATCGCCGGAAAAGGTGCGGCGGCTGACCTTGCCCTGCCAGGCCCCCTCCCGCAGCAGGAGCTGCCAGTGATCCCGCTCGTCGGCGGATCGCCAGGACAGATGGTCGATGCTCCGGCCGACCATGCCGAGCGAGGGCCAGCCGTAAAGCGCCTCGGACGCGGGGTTCCAATATCGGATCCTGTCCACGGCATCGAAGACGATGATGCTTTCCGACGCCAGATCGGCGATATGGAGGTCGGCTTTCGCGGCCCCTGCATCCGGCACGGCGGGTATCATACCGCCGGTCCCCGGGGAATGGCGGCGCCCCTGTCCCGAAGCGCCAGCCTCAGTTGGCCGAGCAGCACCTCGTCGGCGACCGGCTTGCCGAGCCACGCGCGCGCGCCGAGCGCCAGCGATCGCGCTCGGGTGCGTTCGTCCACCACCGAGGTAAGGACAATGGCGGGCAGATCCGAGCCGAGATCGCGCAGATGCTCCAGAAGCTCGAGGCCGCTCATTCCCGGCATCCGCATGTCGGTAATCAGGCAATCGAACGATGCGCGCCCGACCTCGGCCAGAAAGGCCGATGCCCGTTCGAAGGGGTGACAGGCGAAGCCTTCCAACATCAGCAGGTCCGACAGCGCGTCACGGATAGCTTCGTCATCGTCCACGATCGCAACGATGGGAATTCTGGACAAGCGGCTCAGTCCTCACAGGGGGCGGCCTTCGGCCGATTAGGCCGGTCTCGCTCAATCGGGAGGATTTTGTAACCATACCAAGGTCTAGGGCCAATCGACATTCAGCCCTGGCGGCCTGCAAATGGCGGTTTCCTGCGCTTCCGGTGCTCACCTACTTTGAGTAGGCTGCGCTCCGGGTCACAGAAAACCACCATTTTCGTCGCGCCATCATCTGAATGTCGATTGGCCCTAGGCCCGCTGGCTCTGGCGCAGCTCCTCGGGCAGGATTTCCCACGCGCGGATGAGCTCCCCGACCGATGAGGCCTGCATCTTCTTCATCACATTGCTGCGATGGAGCTTGACCGTGATTTCCGTGATGCCGAGATCAAAGGCGATCTGCTTGTTGAGGCGGCCGCGTGCCACTTCCCTCATCACCTGGCTTTCGCGCGGCGTCAGCGTGGCGAAGCGATCGACATGCTGCTGGATGACCTGCGCATGCGCCCGCTGCTTTTCGTAGCATTCGACACCCGTGATGACCGCATCGATCAGGGTCTGGTCCCTGACGGGCTTGGTCAGGAAATCGATCGCGCCGGCCTTCATCGCCTGCACCGACATCGGGATATCACCATATCCGGTGAGGAAGACGATGGGCCTCGATATTCCGGCGGCGCTCAGCCGCTGCTGGAGGTCGAGGCCGCTCGATCCCGGCATCCGCACATCCAGGACGAGGCAGGACGCCTGCTGGAGCAGGGACGATTCGAGCAGATCCCGCGTCGATCCGAAGCCGTGCGCTTCCATTCCCACGGACAGCATCAGTTCCTCGATTGCCGTCCGCACCTCCTCGTCATCATCGACGATCAGAACAAGGGGGGCCTCGTCGGCCGTGGCGGTGCTGGTCATCTTCATTCCCCTGATATCGTCACCTCTCCGGCCTTGCGGGTGCGCGCGTCGAGCCTGTCGCCGAACCAGCCGTTCACCTCTTCGGGAAAGCCGGCGGGCGCCTTGCGGGTCACGGCCTGCCCGATATCGGCGAGTGAATAAGCGGCCAGCATATCCCGCATCGCCTTTTCCGCCTTCAGCATCACCGCATGGATCGAGCATGTGCCGTTCGTGGCCCATCCCGGCGGCCGGGCGCCGAAAATCGCGCAGCGCCCCCGAATGTCCTGGCAGGCGAACAATGGGTTGGCCCCTTCGACCGCATCGACGATCTGCAGGATGCTGATCTGTTCGGGCGCCCGCGCGAGCAGATAACCGCCGCGCACCCCCTCGACGGCCCGAACGATGCCGGCCTTTCCCAGCTTGCCGAAGATCTTGGTCACGAAGCTGGGGGATATGCCCTGAAATTCGGCAAGGTCGCGCCCGCTGCGGGGCTGATCGTCAGTGCCGGCCAGCCATAGCAGGCAATGAATCCCATATTCCACGCTGGCAGTCAGGTGAGCCATAACGCGGACTATATTGGTACGCGTTATGCGGGGCAAGGCGGTTCCCGGCATTCTCCGTCAGGGCAGGGCATGACGCCAGCGACGCGCATGCCCTGCGATCAGCGCCTTCGGCCGAGTTGAACCAGCTCGTCTGCCTCCCTCAGGGCCTTTTCCGAAAATCCCGCCGCCAGGGCCTTGCCGGTTTCCTCGATGGCCGGCGCCCCGTTCGTTTCGCGGAGCAGGATGCAATAGCGCCGCAGCGCCTCCAGCCGGCCGTCCGCCAGTTGGTTCGGGGGAGAGGAGCCGCATAGCCAGCCCAGGAGCCGCGCCAGCGCGCGGGGCGGCCGGATGCTGGACGGGTGATCGAACAGGGATAGGGCAACCACGCCCTGTTCCAGCGCGGTCAGCGAAGCCTGCACCGGCTTCGCCATGCCGGCGAAGCCCTTGGTGTCGAGCGGTGAATCGTAGGTCGATAGGGTTGCGAGACAATCGCTGTTCGACCAATCCTGATTTTCCAGAAACATCGGACTCTCCTTTCCGGGGCCGGGCCGACGGAGGGGCTTCCCTCCGCCGTCGCCCGGTTCACCGCGGAGCCGCCTCCGTCAGAAATCGATGGTCCGGGCGGCAAGCACATTCTCATAAGCGGCCGTGCGTTCGGCGGCCGGGGGGTAGATCCAGATCTCGTTGATCTCTTTCTTGACGGCCTTGGCCTGCGCCCCGGTGATCTGGACCTGGGAGTCCCAGCCGCGCGTGAAGATCGCCGCGTCGGGGCCAAGGTCCAGACAGGTCACATAGACCGGCTGGTCATAAGGGAGCGTCGGCTCCCCAAGCAGATCCGCCGCGGCATTATGCCCGGCAAAAGCGCCCAGGCGGCGGGCATGCTGGCACGACATGGCCGCATAATTTCCCGCGGCATCGGTCCGTGCCCTGGCCGTATCGCCGGTCGCGAAGATATGCGGCGCTTCCGGCACGTGCAGGTCGGGCTCCACGACGATGCGGCCCAGATTGTCCCGTTCGGCGGGCAATTGCGCGGTCAGCGGGGAAGCGCGCATGCCGCCGGACCAGATCACGGTGGAGGTTTCGATCCGTTCGCCGTCGCCCAGCGTGACGCCGCCTTCGTCGAGCGCCGCGATACCGACGTTTAGGCGGGTCTCCACGCCCAGCGCGCGCAGCCGCTCCTCGATGAAGGGCCGGGGTTCGGCGCCCATCGCCGGCGCGACATGTTCCGATCGATCGACGATGATGACGCGGATATCGGCGTTTTCGCCCAGTATCTCGCTGAGGCGCCCGGGCATCTCGGTCGCGAATTCCAGCCCGGTGAAGCCGGCGCCGCCGACCACCACCGTATTGCGCGCCGCCGATGCCGGCTTCTCCGCCAGTGCGTGCAGGTGGCGATCGAGCGCGACCGCCTCGTCCAGTTGCGTGGCGGCGAAGCCGAATTCGGCGAGGCCGGGGATGGGCGGCGCAAAGCCATCGCTGCCCGCCGCGAGAACCAGCCGATCATAGGGAAGGGTGGCCGAGGCACCGTCCGCCCCAACGACCGTGATCGTCGATGCGGCGCTGTCGATCGTCTCGACGCTGCCCTGACGATGGTCGATATCGGTCGCCGCGAATAATTCGGCGAGAGGGGCGACCATCTGTTCGGGATTGCGCTCGTAGAGACGCGGACGGATGACCATTTCCGGCGCCGGCGACACGACGGTGATCGCCAGTTCGTCCGGCGAGACGCCTTTTTCGTGGCGCAGGCGGGAAGCGCCCAGCGCCGCCATCATTCCCGCGAAGCCCGAACCGATAATCACGATATTCCTGGACATGATAACCCTCCTGGCCTGGCTGTTGAGCAATGAGACCGGTCGAGCATTTCCATTGGCGCGAATATCCGGGTCCACCGGCGAACATGCGGAGCGGCCCGGCGAGCCAGTCGGAAAGCAGCGATGATGTCTGTTGCCGGATGTCGCCCGCAGATCTTTCAGGCGTTCATCCGCTCAGGGTGTCGAACCAGCGCCGGCTTGGCCGCCTCACTCTCTCTTCACCTCGATCGATCGGAAAATCCTCTCGATGCCCCATTCATAATGAACGCGGCTGGCGCCTGTCGAGAATGAGGCGCCCTATGCGAAGGTTCAGGATGGCCTGTCGGGGGTATAGGCCGCGACCGCATCTGCAGGGCGCCGGCTCATTGTGCGGGGGCGCCGGAAATGGTTCGGAAACGGCATGGAGTTCGGGCGCGTCGATAGGAGGACGCCGCTCCTCACCCTCCCCGGAGAGCGGCGATGACGGCGTCGTTTTCGTGGGGCAGGCCGATGGTGATGCGGATCCAGTCGTCCAGCGGAGGGAAGGGGCGGGCGATGGCGATGCCGGTGGTGGTGAGATGCTGTCGCAAGGCCGCCGCGCGGGGGGATTTGAAGAAGACGAAATTGGCGCGGCTGTCGCTATGTTCCAGGCCCAACTCGTCGAGCGCGCGGGTGAGGCGGGCGCGCTCGGCGAGCGTGCGGGCGCGGACGTCCTGGATGTGGCGCTGATCCTCGAGCGCGGCGCCGGCCGCCGCGAGGGCGAGGCGGTTGAGCGAATGCGGCGCGCCGATGCCGGCCTTGCGCAATCCTTCCGCCAGCGGCGTCGGGGCCACGGCATAGCCGATAGAGAGGCCCGCCAGCCCGTAGATCTTGGCGAGCGTCCGGAACACCAGCACGTTGGCGCCTTCGCGCACATGGCGGATCGCGCTCTGCGCCGCGAAATCATCATATTCGAGATAGGCTTCGTCGATGACGACCAGCGTCCGCCGCGCGGTTTCGCGGATGAAGCGATCCAGCTGATCGCGATCGTTGACGGTGCCCGACGGGTTGTGCGGATTGACGAGGTTCACCGCCAGCGTGCGATCGTCCACCGCGCGCGCCAGCGCCGGCAGATCGTTTTCCAGCCGCGCGTTGAGCGGCACGCCCACGGCCACGCCGCCGAGCGGGGCGGCAGCGTCCACCAACGCCGTATAACCGGGCGTGGAATAGACGATGCCGCCGCTGCCCCCCGCGCCGCTGGCGCGCTGGCGGGCGAGGTAGAGGCCGAGCGGCTCCAGCACCTCGCCGATCACCACCTGATCGGGGCGGACCTGCTCCAGCGCCGCGATCTGCGCGGTGAGCGCATCCACCTCGCCTTGGTCCACATAACGGTGGATGCCCTGCGCATGGGCGGCGATCGCCTGGCCCACGCGCGGCGAGGGGCCGTAGGCGTTCTCGTTGAGGTTGAGGCGGATGGGCTCGCCGGCCGGGCGGGCGGCGGCCGCCGCGCCCGGCCCGATCGCGCCGGCCAGCAAAGCGGTGCCCCCGGCCGCGAGCCAGCCCCGGCGGCTCATCTTCGGTGCGGATATATCAGCCATCAGAATTTGAACCCCAGCCGGACATAATAGAAGGCGCCGCTGAACCCGAAGGGCGAGAATTCGCTATAGGGGAAGACGCCGAAGGTGTCGGCCCCGGTAAGCTGCGGGGTCGAGGCGATGTTCCGGGTCGGATAGACGTTGAAGATATTGTTCGCGCCCAGCGTGGCGCTGATATTTTCCGTCACCCGGCCGGTGAAGCTGAAATCCGTCACCCATTTGGCCTTGAGCTGCTGGATCACGTCGACATTGCCGGCCGCGCCCGACTGGGTGGGCACGGTGCGGAAGGGCGTGGAGCCCTGCGCGATCAGCGCGACATTGGCGGGGGACTGGTTGGTCAGCGCCACCTGTTCCACCCGGCCGTAGCGGGTGGTGCGGGCATCGAAGCTGATCGGACCGATCGACCAGTTCGCGCCGAGCGCGATCTTGTCGCGCGGCTGACCATGTTCGATGCGAACCCGCTCGTTGATGTCGAACAGGGGCGTGGTGATGCCGAGCGCGGTGATCTGACCGGGCGTTTCGCCCACGCGGCGCAAGCGGACATGGTTGTAATTATAGGCGCCGGTCAGCCGCAGCGAGCCCCATTGATCGAGGTTGGCGGTATAAGCGGCGGTGATGTCCACGCCCTGCGTGCGCGTATCGATGGCGTTGGTGAAGTAGCGTACGCTCGTCACGCCGGGAATGCCGATCGAGGCGAGATAGTCGCGCAGGCGGCTGCTGCCGGCCGCATCCACATAATTGGAGGAAAGGGCGATCTGGTCGTCGATATCGATATGATAATAATCGACCGAGGCGGTGAGCCCGCCGCCCGCGAAGGTAAGGCCGCCGCCGAAGCTGGTGGACTTTTCGGGCTTCAGGTCCTGCGCGCCGAGCGCCTGGGCCAGCGCCGAGCCGACCGGCGCGGTGCGGACCAGCACGAATTCCGGAAAGCCCGTGCTGTTGTTGACGATGGTGCGCGAGCTGGTGGAGCTGAAATATTGCTGGGCGAGCGAGGGGGCGTGGAAGCCCGTGCTCACCGATCCGCGCAGCGCGAAGCCGGCCGGCAGCTCGATGCGGGTCGCGGCCTGGCCGTTCCAGGTATCGCCGAAATCGCTGTAATCCTCATACCGGCCGGCCAGGTTCACCTGCCAGCCCTTCACCGGCTCGCTGTTCAATTCGACGAAGGCGCCCACCGCATGGCGATCCGTATCCACCGCATCGCCCGGCTGGATGCCGGCGAAGCCCTGCGACCCGATGGTCGGCACCGCCCCGGCATTGGGGCCGTCGAGGACGCGGGCCGGGCCGAAGGCGTAGCTCGCCGGCTCGCCCGGCGAGATCTTGTAGCCGTCATATCGCAGCTCCGCGCCGAAGGCCAAGCCCAGGGGGGCGGCGAGGCCGACCTCGAAATCGCGGGAGAAAGTGAGGTCCGTGGTCGATTGCCAGTTGCTGAACTTGCCGGCGTAGAAGCTGGTGGGACTGTCCGTGCCCAGCGTCGCGTTCAGCGTGTTGTTGGGCCGATATTCGATGCTGTTGCCGCCATAGACGGAGGACAGATCCCAGTCCCAGCCCGAAAGATCGCCACGCAGGCCGAGGGCGGCCGAATAATCGATGCTCTTGGTATCGATGAAGGGCAGGAAGCCGTCCGGATAGAGGGCGCGGACATTCTCGTCCTGGCCGGGGCGGCGGAAGGAGGCGTTGGAATGGGCCTTGCTCTCGCGATAGCCGCCGAAGCCGTAAAGCTCGATGGAATCGCCCAGCGGCTTCCTCAGGTTCACGACCAGGCTGGCATCCTTGAGATCGCCTTCGTCGGCGAAGCGCCAGACATTGCGATCGACCGTCGCCTCGCGCGGATCGAGCGTCGTGCCGGCTACGCCGCCCGGCGGGTTGAGGCCGATCCCCGCGCCATAGCGCGCCGAAAGCGGCTGCGGCGTGCCCGTGGGCGAGATGCCGAAATAGAATTGGCGGGTATCGGGCAGCGCGCGGTTGGCGCCCTTATGGTCGCGATAATAGCCCGTCAGGTTGATGAAGCCGTCATCGCCCAGCTTCACGCCGCCGCCCAGCGAGAATTCGTAGGTGTCGCCGCCGCCGTCATAGGTGGTGCCGGCGCTGGCCGTGCCGTGGATGGCGGTATCCTCGCGCAGCAGGATGTTGACGACGCCGGCGATCGCATCCGATCCATATTGCGCGGACGCGCCGTCGCGCAGGATTTCGATCCGGCCGATCGCGGCGGCGGGGATCTGGTTGAGATCGGTGGGCGTCGATCCCTTGCCGATCGTGCCGCCGGTATTCACCCAGGCGGCGCTGTGCAGGCGCTTGCCGTTCACCAGCACCAGCGTCTCATCCGGCGAAAGGCCGCGCAGCGAGGCCGAATGGATCTGGGTGTTGCCGTCCGGCGTGGTCGGCGTGGCGAAGGCGAAGGATGGCGCGAGCTGGCGCAGCACCTCGTTGGTTTCCTGATAGCCCGAAGCGCGCAGATCCTCGCCGCGCAGGGAATCGATCGGCACCGGCGAGGTGGTGACGGTGCGATCGCCGAAGCGGGTGCCGGTGACGACGATGTCGTCGCGGACAGCCGCGCTTTCGGCCGCCGCGCCATCGATGCCCTGTGCGTGCGCCTCGAGGGACAGCAGCGATACGGTGAGGAAAAGTGCAGGTTTCAGGCGCATGAACGACCCCCATTGTTGCCTGCCGCCGGCATAGTCTACCGTTTCGGTAGTGAAAGATAGAAAATCTATCAATGCCCTGAATTTTTGGGTGAAAGGGGGGCGAGCCTCGATGCGGCGCACCCGGCGGAATCGGGATCAAGCGATCCGCCCGGCCCGGGCCGTCATCCTTCTTTCAAGGGAGGGCACAGGCGAACGAGGTGGATCGTCCCGTCCCTTATATCGGCGCCGGCATCGGCGCGCGGCTGGGCTGTTCGAGGCCCGAGCTACCGCCCCCGCGCCGCAAGGTTTTCGCGCACCCTCTCCAGCCAGCCGATCAGGGTGCCGAGCGCCTGGTTGCCCTTGCCGAGCAGGCCGTTCAGCTCCTCCTCCGCCGCCTTGCGCTGGCTGGCCTCGGGTTCGGGCAGCGGCGGCAGGATGTGGGCGTAATAGGTCTTGCCCAGCAGCCGGTGGAGCAGGCGTTCGCCGGGGAAGGGCTCGTTGTTGTTGAGCGCCCGCGCGGCCTTCAGCAGGGAACGGATGTCATATTGGGTCGGGCTGATATCCGGCACCTGCTTGGGCAGGCCGAGCAGGGTGTAGACGGCGATGCGCGCGGTGCGGATCGAGCTGTCCATGGTGAAGATGATGTCGTTCGACGTCTCGACGAACTGGCCCATCAGGCCAAGATTGGTGCAGCCCGCCGGCACCACGTGCGGCCGGTCGCCCGCGGCGCGGGGCATGAACTGGGCGGTGATGTAGGGCATCAGCGCGAGCCGCGCCTTGGTGTTCGCCACCACCGCGTCCAGATGCTCCCCGATGCCGAGATGATGGCACAATTCGGCCAGGATCTCGCGGCCGGTGCAGGCGGGCATCGGCTTTTTGACGTGGTTGCCCTCCTTGTCCATCAGCAGCGCATAGACCCAGACCACCAGCACATCCCTGGGCTGGGTGGGAAAATGGGGCTGGCGGTTGCAGGTGAAGCTCAGCACCCAGTTGGAATCGGTGAAGGTGATGACGCCGCCCGTCACCGTCTTGCCCGAATAGGGATCGTTGACGGACAGTTCCTTCAGCTTGTCGACAAAGGGGGAGGGCCAGCAGGTGAGCGTGACCGATTCCCACATCGACCGATCGATATCGCCGTAGAATTTCTCCGGCTTCCCGAAGACGGGCGATTTCTTTGCGAGGTTCTTCCACAGCGCCCAGTCGCTCTCGTCGCCGGGATCGTGCCGGCCGCGTTCGAGCACGGGGGCGGTGTCCATGTCGCCATAAGCCGTGCCCTCGGTCATCGATCCGGTGATCGCGAACACCAGGTCCTTCGGGCCGACGGGAATGGCCGCATCCTTGCCGCCTTCCTTGATCTTGATCGCGGTGACGGTGCGCGCATCGCCCGCCACCGCCATGTCGAGATCATAGCCGCGCGTATCGAACCGCACCTTCACGCCGCGTTCCTGCAAATGGGTGACGAGCGGGCGGACGAAGGTGTCGAACTGGTTATATTTGGGGAAGACCAGCGCCGACATGTCGGTCAGCCCGTCGATCGCATCGAGGAAGCGGTGCATGTAGAGCTTCATCTCGAGCAGGCTCTGCCAGTTCTCGAACGCGAACATCGATCGCCAGAGGAACCAGAAATTGGTCTCGAAAAAGCCGGGGCTGAAATATTGCTCGATGGTGACGTCGTCGAGATCCTCCTTGCGCTTCAGCATCAGGCGGATCAGCTCCCATTGCTGGGATCGGGAAAGGCCCAGCGTGGAGAAATCGCGGATCTGCCCGCATTTGTGCATGAGGCGGGACTTGGAATAATTGGGGTCGGCGTCGTTGACGAGGCGATATTCGTCCAGCACGCTGTAGCCTTCGGGCAACTCCAGCGCCTGGACGTCCTGGAACATGTCCCACAGATTGTCGTAGTTCCAGTTCATCTCGCGGCCGCCGCGGACGATATATCCCTCCTCCGGGTTGCCGGCGCCGTCCAGCGATCCGCCCTCGATCCGCATCGTATCCAGGATGGTGATGTCCTCGCCGGCCATGCCGCCGTCGCGGATCAGGTAGAAGGCGGCGGCGAGCCCGGCGATGCCGCTGCCGATGATCCACGCCTTGCGCCCTTCCACCGGCTCGCGCGGCACCGGGCGGTTGCGCATATAGGCGCCCATCATGTCGGGGGGCGGCAGGGTGGTATCGGCCCGCTTGCGCCAATAGCCGGCCGTGGCGTCCGCCTCGACCTGGAATGGGCTGGCTTTGGCGGCTTCCTCGGTCATCGGGGCGTCTCCATGAAGGGGAACGATCGGCGGCGAACTGGCGCGCTTCCCTCCAACATCCGAGGAGGCAAAACGTTTCGGGGCAAAATGTTTCGGGCGGCGCGGCTTGGGTGCTTGCCCGCGGCGGCCGGGTGTCGCGGACCCCTTAAATTCCCGGCGGCTTCATCCTAGATCCAGTGGGATGACCAGAATATTCCTTGCGGGCGCCACCGGCCTCGTCGGCGGCGGCGTCCTCGCCCTTGCGCTGGCGGACGATCGCGTCACGCAGGTGGTGGCCCCGACCCGCCGGCCGCTGCCCCCGCACCCCAGGCTGCTGAACCCGATCGGGGATGGCGCCAGCCTTCCCGCCGATGCGCCATGGTGGGCGGTGGACGGCGCCGTCTGCGCGCTGGGCACCACGCGGGCCAAGGCCGGATCGGCGGCCGCCTTCCGCGCCGTCGATCATGATTATGTCCTGGCGGTGGCCGCGCGGGTCCGCAAGGCCGGCGCCCGGCGCTTCGCCCTGACATCCTCGATGGGCGCGGATGCCCGGTCGCGCTTCCTCTATACCCGCACGAAGGGGGAGGTGGAGGATGCCGTCCGCCGGCTGGCCTTCCCGTCGCTCACCATCCTCCGTCCGGGCCTGCTCGGCGGCGACCGGGGCGAGCATCGCCCGATGGAACGGTTCATGGATATGGTCCTGCGGGTCGCGGGGCCGATCCTCCCGCCCGCCGCGCGGATCAGCCCCGCCGCCACCGTCGCCGCGCTGCTCCTCGAGGCGGCGATTTCGGGCGGGGACGGCACCCATATCGTCACCTCCGCGGGTGTCGCCCGCATCGCCGCCCAAGGCCGTTCCTGAATGTCCGGGCGCAATCGCTATCATGACGGCCCCGTTACCGATCATTATGACGGCACCCGTTTCCTGAACCCCGCGGGCGAGCCGGAGACGGACCGCTCGCTCGGCGATCTCCTCCGCTGGCGCCGCACCGCGCCGCGCACGTCATGGCCGAAGTCGGTCCCGGTGGCGCCCGTCATTCCCGATGCGCGGGTGGCAGGGCTGCGCGTCACCATGGTGGGCCATGCGACGCTGCTGATCCAGGCCGGCGGGCTCAACATCCTCACCGATCCGGTCTGGTCGGATCGCGCCAGCCCCTTGTCCTTCGCCGGCCCCCGCCGCGCGACGGCGCCCGGCGTGGCCCTGGATTCCCTGCCGCCGATCGATGCCATCCTGTTGTCGCACAACCATTATGACCATCTCGACATCGCGACCCTGCGGGCTCTCCACGCCCGGCACGCCCCGCTGATCGCCACGCCGCTGGGCAATGACAGCATCGTCCTCCGCCATATCCCCGATGCCCGCATCTGGGCCGGCGACTGGGGCGATCATGTCGCGATCGGCGATGCCGAGGCGCATGTCGTGCCGGCGCTGCACTGGTCGTCCCGCGGCCTCGGCGATCGCCGCATGGCGCTCTGGGGCGGCTTCATGCTGCGCGCGGCGGGCCGGCTGATCTATTTCGCGGGCGACACCGGCTACGGCACCGGCAACATCTTCCGGGCGCTGCGCCAGCGCTTCGGCCCGGTCGATCTCGCCCTGCTTCCCATCGGCGCCTATGATCCGCGCTGGTTCATGGCCGCGCAGCATTGTGACCCCGAGGAAGCGATCCAGATCATGCTCGATCTCGATGCCCGTGCCGCCCTCGGCATGCACTGGGGCACATTCAAGCTGACCGACGAGCCTCGCGACGATCCGGCGCTCCGCCTGGCCGCCGGCCTCGCCGCACGCGCGATCGACCCGGCCCGCTTCGTGGCGATGCACCCGGCGGACGTGGCCGATTTCGGGTAGATGGCGGCGGAAGCGTGCGGCATGCTGCGCGCCGGCCCCGCCGATGTGCGAGCATCGGCCGACAGGGGAGGTAGCGATGGCAATTCCCGATGAGCTTCCGGCCGCGCTGCGGGACGTCGGTCTGCGGCCGCTCTTCGCGATGACGGTCACGGTTCCGACGGTCCATGCGCCCGGCGGCCCGGCCGGCGCGGAGCGCCGCATCGGCGACATTTCCGGGGGCGGCTTCCGGGGCGAGCGACTGTCCGGCACGGTGCTTCCCGGCGGGACGGATTGGCAGACGCTGCGCAGCGACGGCGCCGTCCTGCTGGATGCCCGCGTCGTGCTGCGCACCGATGACGGCGCCTCGATCGCGATGAGCTATACCGGCATCCGCCATGGCCCGGCCGAGGTGATGGCGCGGCTTGGCCGGGGCGAGGATATCGACCCGACGACCTATTATTTCCGGATCGCGCCCGTCTTCGCGACATCCGCGTCGCGCTATGAATGGCTCAACCGCATCGTCGCGATCGGGGTGGGCCATCGGCTGGCCCATGGCCCGATCTACAACATCTTCGAAATTCTCTGAGATCGCGCTTCAGCCGTTCTTGCGCGCATGTTCGAGCAGATTGTCCCGGAGCCGCGCGACGGCCTTCTGCACCTGGCTGAATTCCTCCGCTTCCAGGCCTGATGCCGCGACCAGCGTGCGCTGGGCGCCTTTTTCCCGCAGGGCGCGGCCGGCATCGGTAAGGCTGATGACGACCTGCCGCTCGTCGGCGGGATCGCGCTGCCGGCGCACATAGCCCAGTTCCTCCAGCTTCTTGAGGATCGGCGTGAGGGTGTTCGATTCGAGGAACAGCTTCTCTCCAAGGCTTTTGACGGTCTGTTCGTCCTCCTCCCACAGGGCGACGATGATGATCCACTGGGTGTAGGTGACGCCCAGCTCCTCCAGTATCGGTTTGTATGCACGGCCATAAGCGAGGTTGGCCGAATATATGGAAAAGCAAAGGAAATCAGCCAGTTTTGGCTGATTGGCGGGGGCGGCCGATTTCTTGTTCATGATGGGATCCAGCGGGTTTGTTGCCTGTCAGGCTCATATATATCGCATCCGATGAAATCGGAAGGGTTGACATGTTTGACGGGCAGGTCCATTTCAATCGTATCCGATTTAATCGGACCCGATCATTCAAATCGAAGGACGTGGATCATGATTGAGAAGGTGCTTTTCACCGGCCGCACCCACACTAGCGGCGGCCATGACGGTATCGCCCGCAGCAGCGACGGCTTTCTGGACATCCGGCTGCCCGAACCGCATCCGGCGGCCGAGCAGCTCTTCGGGGCCGCCTGGTCGGCCTGCTATATCGGGGCGATCGGGCTTGCCGCCGCCGAACGGAAGATCGCGCTGCCGGCCGACCTGGCGGTGGATGCCCAGATCGAGCTGGCCCGCAACGGCGGCGGCTTCTTCCTGCGCGCCCGGCTCGACGTGAGCTTGCCGGGCATCGACCGCGCCGTGGCGCGCGAGCTTGCCGATGCCGCGCACGGGATCTGCCCTTATTCGAAGGCGGTCCACGGCAACATCGACGTTGCGACCAATATCCTCTGAATCCTCCGGCACGGATCGGGGTTCTTCATCGCTCTGAAGCCCCGATCCGTGCCCCGGTTCCCAAAATCGATGGAGCTTGCCATGAGCATATATTCCGACGCCATAGCGACGCCGGCCCCGCCCGCGCTTGTCTTTGCCGCCCAGCCGCGCTTCCATGCCGTGACGGCCACGACCGCCATCGTCGCGGGCCTGGCCACCTTCGGCACGCTTGCGATGCACCTGCCGGCGCCGGCCATGTTCCTTGGCTGGATCGCCTACAGCGTAGGCGGGCAGAGCTTGCGGGAAAGTGCCGGCAACCTGCTTTCCTTCCTGATCGGCCTGGCCTTCGGCATCGGCACCGCGATAGTCATCGCCTGGCTGGCGCCGGCGTTGGGAACGGCCGCCACGCCGGTTGCCGTGGTGGGCGTCGTCCTGCTGGTGATGAGCTTGCGGACCTTCGCCCCGGTCAACAATCCGCTGGCCTATTTCCTCGGTCTCACCAGCTTCTTCTATTCGGGCTTGCCGCCCGAGGTTGCGAGCTTCACCCTGCTGGCAGGCGCGGCGGTGATCGGCGGGGCATCGGCTGCCATTGCGGGACACCTGCAATCGCTGGTTGAATCCGAGGGAGATCGCTGATGACCGCTGCACCCGTTGATCCGCGCCGCCGCCACTTCCTCGGGCTCGCGGCGATCGCTCCGGCGGCCATGGCTTTCGGCCTGACCCGGCCGGCGGCCGCGGCGGCCGGGCCGGCCGCTAGCTTCGGCCCGCTCCGGCAGGTTGCCGCTGGCGAACTTTCCATCGCTTATGTCGAAACCGGCCCGGCCTCCGGCCGCCCGGTCATCCTGCTCCACGGCTGGCCCTATGACATTCACAGCTATGCCGATGCCGCACCCCTGCTCGCCGCGGCCGGTTATCGGGTGATCGTCCCCTATCTGCGCGGTTTCGGGGGCACGCGTTTCCTTTCGGACGCAGCCCCGCGCAACGCGCAGCAATCGGTGCTGGCGAAGGATGTGATCGCGCTGATGGATGCGCTTCGCATTCCCAAGGCGATCCTGGGCGGTTGCGACTGGGGCGCGCGGACGGCGAATATCGTTGCCGCGCTCTGGCCGGAACGCTGCGAGGCGATGGTGTCGGTCAGCGGCTACCTGATCGGCAGCCAGCAGGCCAATCAGGCGCCGCTCCCGCCCAGGGCGGAACTGGCCTGGTGGTATCAATTCTACTTCGCCACCGAACGCGGCCGCATCGGATATGAACGCAACCGCGGCGATTTCGCACGGCTGATCTGGCAGACGGCCTCACCGGAATGGAAGTTCGACGATGCCACCTTCGATCGATCGGCACAGGCGTTCGACAATCCCGATCATGTCGCGATCGTGATCCACAATTATCGCTGGCGCCTGGGCCTGGCCGCCGGGCAGCCGCAATATGATGCGCTGGAGGCGCGGCTGGCGGAAGCGCCCGTCATCACCGTGCCGACGATCACGATGGAAGGGGATGCCAACGGCGCGCCCCATCCCGAACCATCGGCCTATGCCCGCAAATTTTCGGGGCGCTATGCGCATCGGCAGATCACGGGCGGCATCGGCCACAATCTGCCGCAGGAAGCGCCGCGTGCCTTTGCCGATGCGGTTATCGCCGTGGCCTCATCCGGCTGAGGCTGGACGAGGCCGACGCCGGCTAGGTCAGGAAGCCGGCGACGGCCGCCGCGAAATCGGCCGGACATTCCACGTTGGAAAGGTGGGCGGCGGGCAGGATGTGGAGGCGGGCGTCGCGGGCCTGGTTCTGCAGGAATTCGGCGTCCGCGATCGTGGTGGACGGGTCCTCGCTTCCCGCGATGATCAGGGTGCGGCTATGGTTGAGGCCGGCCGTCGGCCGCTGGTCCATGTCGCGGATGGCGGCGCAGCAGCCGGCATAGCCCGCCGGATCATTGGCCAGCAGCATGGCGCGGATCGGGGCCACGGCACCGGGATTGGTGGCTGGAAAGCCCGGCGTGAACCAGCGGCCCAGCGAGGCATCGGCAAGCGGCGCCATGCCATCGGCCAGCACGCCTTCGATCCGCGCCTGCCAGCCCGAAGGCGGCCCCATATAAGCCGAGGTGTTGGCGAGGACGAGGCCGCGCAGCCGTTCGGGCGCGCGGTGGGCGAGCCATTGGCCGACCATGCCACCTTTGGACAATCCGCAGAAATGAACGGCGGCAAGCCCGAGCGCATCGAGCAGCTCCACCGCATCCCGGCCGAGCCGATCGATGGAATAAGCGCCGGCGGGGCTGGCCGAGGCGCCGTGGCCGCGACTGTCATAGCGCAGCACGCGGAAATCCCGCGTCCACGCATCCATCTGTGGCGCCCACATGCCCATATCGGTGCCGAGCGAGTTGGAGAGCAACAGCACCGGCGCCTCCGCCGGACCATCGAGGCGATAGGCGATGCGGCAGCCGTCGCCGGCGATGAAGACGGATTTTTCCATCAGATCCTTTCCACGGCGAGGGCCAGGCCCTGGCCGACGCCGATGCACAGGGTGGCAAGGCCGAAGCGGCCGCCGGTGGCTTCGAGCTGGTGAACCAGCGCCTGCAGGATGCGCGCGCCCGACATGCCGAGCGGATGGCCGAGCGCGATCGCCCCGCCATTGGGATTCACGCGGGCATCGTCATCGGCGATGCCGAGGCCGCGCAGCACGGCAAGACCCTGGCTGGCGAAGGCTTCGTTGAGTTCGATCGCGTCGAGATCGTCGATCGCAAGGCCCAGCCGCGCGAGCAGCTTCCGGGTGGCGGGCACCGGGCCGATGCCCATCACGCGCGGCGCGACGCCGGCGCTCGCCATGCCGAGGATGCGGGCACGGGGCTTGAGGCCGTGGCGCTGCGCCGCCGCCTGATTGGCGAGGATCATCGCCGCCGCCCCGTCATTGACGCCGGAGGCGTTGCCGGCCGTCACCGTGCCGTCGGGGCGGACGATGGGTTTCAGCCTCGCCAGCCCATCGGCGGTGGTTTCCGGGCGGGGATGCTCGTCCGTATCGACGATGGTTTCGCGGCCCTTGCGATCGGCGATTATGACGGGGACGATTTCCTCCGCGAACCAGCCGCGTGCCTGGGCGGCGGCGGCCCGCTGCTGGCTGCGTAATGCGAAGGCATCCTGATCCGCGCGCGATACGGCATGGTCGGTCGCGACATTCTCGCCCGTTTCCGGCATGGAATCGACGCCATAGGCGGTCTTCATCTTCGGATTGACGAAGCGCCAGCCGATCGTGGTGTCATGGATCGCGTTGCTGCGCGAAAAGGCGCTTTCCGCCTTGGGCATGACGAAGGGCGCGCGGCTCATGCTTTCGGCGCCGCCCGCGATCATCAGATCGGCATCGCCCGAACGGATTGCGCGGGCGGCCGTGCCGATCGCATCGAGGCCGGAGGCGCAGAGCCGGTTGACGGTCGATCCGCCGACGCTTTCCGGCAGGCCGGCGAGCAGGGCGGCCATGCGGGCGACGTTGCGATTATCCTCGCCCGCCTGATTGGCGGCGCCGAGGATCACGTCGTCGATCGCCGCCGGATCGATGCCGGTGCGTTCGATGAGCGCGCGGATCGGGATGGCGGCGAGATCGTCGGCCCGGACGGCGGCCAGCGCGCCGCCATAGCGGCCGATCGGCGTGCGGACGGCATCGCAGATGAAGGCTTCGGTCATGCCGCCAGCGCCTCCACGCGGATCGGCGCGCCGGTCTTCGCCACGATTTCCTCGACGCCGACGCCGGGCGCGGTTTCCAGGAGGGTGAGGCCGCCGGCCTTCCGATCGACGGCGATGACGGCGAGATCGGTGACGATCAGGTCCACCACCGCCTTGCCCGTCAGCGGCAGCGAGCAGCGGTCCAGGATCTTGGGGCTGCCGTTCCTGGACACATGATCCATGACGACGACGACGCGCTTCACGCCGGCCACCAGATCCATGGCGCCGCCCATGCCCTTCACCATCTTCCCCGGGATCGTCCAGTTGGCGAGATCGCCATTGGTGGCGACTTCCATCGCGCCGAGGATCGCCATGTCGATATGGCCGCCCCGGATCATCGCGAAGCTGTCCGCCGAGGAGAAGAAGCTGGAGGTGGGGAGTGCTGTGATCGTCTGCTTTCCGGCGTTGATCAGGTCCGGGTCCGCCTCGCCCTCATAGGGAAAGGGGCCGATGCCGAGCATGCCGTTTTCGGACTGGAGCGTCACCTCCACGCCGGCCGGCACATGATTGGCCACCAGCGTCGGGATGCCGATGCCGAGGTTCACATAATAGCCGTTGCGCAGCTCCTTCGCGGCGCGCGCGGCCATATCGTCGCGGGTCCAGCCGGCCATCAGGCGTTCTCCTCAAGGCGGGCGCGCGGCCGTGTCGTCAGCTTCTCGACCCGCTTTTCGTTGATCGTCGAAAGGACGATGCGGTCGACATAGATGCCGGGCGTGTGGATGCAGTCCGGGTCGAAGGTGCCGGCGGGCACGATCTCCTCCACCTCCACTACCGTGATCCTGCCGGCGGTGGCCATGTTTGGGTTGAAGTTGCGCGCCGTCTTGCGGAACATCAGGTTGCCGGCGGGGTCCGCGCGCCAGGCCTTGATGATGGAAAGATCCGCGCGCAGCCAGGTTTCGCGGACATATTCCTCGCCCTCGAACATTTCCGTGGGCTTGCCTTCCGCCACCACGGTGCCGACGCCGGTCTTGGTGTAGAAGGCCGGGATGCCCGCGCCGCCCGCGCGGATGCGTTCGGCCAGCGTGCCCTGCGGGTTCAGTTCCAGCTCCAGCTCGCCCGACAGATACTGGCTTTCGAACAGCTTGTTCTCGCCGACATAGGACGAGATCATCTTGCCGATCTGGCGGCTTTCCAGCAGCATCCACAGGCCGAAGCCGTCGGCGCCGGCATTGTTGGAGACGACCGTCAGATCCTTCACGCCGCTGGCGCGGATTTCCGGGATCAGGCTTTCGGGATTGCCGGAAAGCCCGAAGCCGCCGGACATGATCGTCATCCCGTCGAACAGCACGCCTTCCAGGGCCGCCTGGGGCGACGGATAGATTTTGTCGGGCATGGATTTCTCTCCTTCGGATCGATCGGGCTCGTCCGCCTAGCCGAGGTCGCCGCCGGCCACGGGCAGGGTGCTGCCGGTAATGTACGATGCTTCGTCGGACGCGAGGAAAAGGATGGGCGCCACCTGTTCGGCCAGCGTGGCATAGCGCTTGAGGAAGGCGGATTCCGTCACCTGCCGGACGACATCGGCCATCCAGGCCTGCTCTTCGGGCGTATCGCCTTCGGCGTTGCGGGGGATGCGGCGGGGCGGGGCCTGCGTGCCGCCGGGGGCGGTGGCGACGACGCGGATGCCGCGATCGGCATATTCCATCGCCAGGCTCTGGGTGACGGCGTTGATGCCGCCCTTGGCCGCCGAATAGGGCACGCGATGGATGCCGCGCGTGGCATTGGAGGAAACGTTGACGATCGTGCCGCGCCCGGCTTCCAGCATCGCCGGCAGCGCGGCACGGCAGCACCAGAGCGTCGGCATCAGCGAACGCCGGATCTCCGCCTCGATCTGTTCGGGCTCGAAGGCGGCGAAGGGGCGCATGCGGATGGCCCCGCCGACATTGTTGACGAGGATGTCGATCCGGCCGAAGCGTTCGACGGCGGCCGCCATGGCGGTGGCGGCGCCGTCGAACGTCTCGAGGTCCGCACGGACCGCAAGCGCTTCGCCGCCGGCAGCGAGGATCGTGCGCGTCACCTCGTCGACCAGTTCGGCGCGATCGACCAGCACGAGCCGCGCGCCTTCGGCGGCCGCGCGGATCGCGACTTCCGCGCCGATGCCCTGGGCCGCGCCGGTGACGACCATCACCTTGCCCGCGAAGCGCCCCCGGAAGGTCATGCCGCCAGCGCCTCGGCCCGCGCGGGGACGAACTTCTCATAATAGAGGTTGGCGACGGTGACGCCGCACGACGCGACATGGGCGCGCACGGCCTCCACCATTTCCGGCGGACCGCAGAGATAGATGTCGGCATCGCCGCCGTTCAGGTCCGCCGCGCCGAAATGATCGGTGACGTGGCCGGTGAGCGGATGATCGCTGCCGGCGCCCGAGCAGGTGGTGGCGAAGGTGAAGCCGGGGATGCGGGCGGCCAGCGCCTCGATCCGTTCCACCTCGACAAGATCGGCGGCGTCGTGCGCGCCGTAGAGCAGCCGCACGGCGTGGCCGTTGGCGCCCTTCGCGGCAAGCTCCTCCAGCATCGACAGGATCGGCGCGATGCCGGTGCCGCCGGCCAGCATCAGCATCGGCCGCCTGGGTTCGCGCAGATAGAAACTGCCAAGCGGGCCGTTGAGGATCAGCCGATCGCCGGTCGCGGCGCGCTTGCCCAGATAATCCCCCATCCTGCCGCCTTCGATGTTGCGGATGAGGAAGGTCGCGACCTCCGCGCCGGGGGCGGAGCTGAACGAATAAGAGCGCTGCGCCCCGCCGCTGCCGGGAACGGCGAAGTTCACATATTGGCCGGGCAGGAAGGCGGGCAGGCCGGCATCCGTCGCCTTGATCGACACGCGCACCCGGTGGGGCGAAAGCCGTTCGATCGCGACCAGTTCCACCGCGATATCCGCCGGCTTGACCTTGCAGGCGGACGACGGCACCGGCACGGCGATCACGCAATCCGACGAAGGCACCATCTGGCAGGTGAGGACCAGGCCTTCCTCCGCCTCCTCGGCGGTGAGCGCATCGTCGATATAATCGTCGCCCAGATCATAATCGCCCTGTTCGGCGCGGCACTTGCAGGTGCCGCACACGCCGTCCGAACAGTCCATCGGCAGGTTGATCTTGTTGCGATAGGCGGCATCCAGCACCTTTTCGCCGGCATTGCAGTCGATGAAGCGCGTGGCGCCGTCTTCGAAGTTGAGGGCGATGCGGAATGTCATGATCTCTCTCCGTCAGGCCATCTTCAGATGTGGTAGATGTCGATGACCTGGTGAATGTAGTCGTTCTTGAGCACGACCTTCTTGGCGGTGATCAGCGGCCGATCGCCGCGGGTGTCGACGGTGTAGAAGGAAGTGCCGAAGAAGCTGCTGGTTTCCTTGTAGCGGTGGCTGAGCGTGTGCCAGTTGAAGCGCACGTCCGCCTCGCCGTCGCGTTCGTCCACGATCTCGACATTGGCGATGAAGTGGCAGGTGCGCGGTTCCGGCGTGCTGGCGCCGGACCGTTCCGTCTTGAGGCGGAAGACGCGATCCTCCAGCCCGTCGCGGTTGCAGTAATAGATCAGCGACACCTGGCTCTGGGGATCGTCGACCAGCTGGTCGTCATCGTCCCAGGCGGGCATCCAGAAGCTGGCCGTGGGCGAATAGCAGGTCAGCCATTCGTCCCATTCGCGATCGTCGAGCAGGCGCGCCTCGCGATGGAGGAAGGCCGTGATCGTTTCGAGGGTGGCGCTCATGCGGCGGCTCCTTCCGGCGCGCGGGCGGGTTCCGGCCCTTCCTCGCGCGCGATCGCGGTCGTCAGCGCTTCCGCCCAATATTCATGCTGGCGGACGAACAGGCCCTCATCCTCGCTGCGTTCGCCGCTGAGCAGCGGGGCGAGGCCCACGGCGCGGGCATTGTCGTCCGGGCCGTCGATCCAGCGCATCGCGCCGCGGCTCAGATCGTTCCACTGGGTCGCCGCGCCGGCATAGCCGGTCTGGCAGGCGCGGAATTCCTCGAGATCGTCCGGCGTGCCCATGCCGCTGACGTTGAAGAAATCCTCATATTGCCGGATGCGCAGCGTGCGATCGGCGGCGCTCTCGCCCTTGGGCGCGAAGCAGTAGATGGTCACTTCCGTCTGGTCGACGCCGAGCGGGCGGACGACGCGGATCTGGGTGGAGAATTGATCCATCAGATAGACGTTCGGATAGACGCAGAGATTGCGGGTCTGGCCGATGATGTGATCGGCGCGATCCTTGCCCAGCCGTGCCTCCAGCTCCGCGCGATGCGCATGGACGGGGCGGACCTCGGGATTGAGAAGCTCCGTCCAGAGCAGGATGTGGCCGTTCTCGAAGGCGTAGACGCCGCCCACGCTCTTCGACCAGCCGTTGGCGTCGACGGTGCGGGTGCCTTCGGCCTCGTAATTGCGGCGGCCCATGGTGGCCGAATAGTTCCAGTGAACCGAGGAGACGTGATAGCCGTCCGCCCCGTTTTCGATCTGGAGCTTCCAGTTGGCGTCGTAGATGTAGGAGGAGTTGCCGCGCAGCACCTCCAGCCCATCGGGCGCCTGATCGACGATCTGGTCGACCACCGCGCGCGCGCCGCCCAGAAATTCCTCCAGCGGGGCGACATCGGCGTTGAGGCTGCCGAACAGGAAGCCGCGATAATTGGCGAAGCGGGCGACGGGCGTGAGATCGTGCGAGCCATCGCGGTTGAACGACGGCGGATATTCGCCGGTCTTGCCGTCCTTCACCTTCAGCAGCTTGCCGGCGTTGCTGAACGTCCAGCCATGGAAGGGGCAGGTGAAGCTGCCCTTGTTGCCATGCTTGCGCCGGCACAGCATCGCGCCGCGATGCGCGCAGGCGTTGATGAAGGCGTTGAGATCGCCGCCCTTGTCCCGCGTGATGACGACGGGCTTACGGCCGAGCCAGGTCGTGAAATAATCGTTGGGCTCGGGGATCTGGCTTTCATGCGCCAGATATACCCAATTCCCCTCGAAGATGTGCTTCATCTCCAGATCGAACAGGGCTTCGTCGGTGAAGATGTCGCGGCGGCAGCGGAAGACGCCGTTTTCCTTGTCGTCGACGACCGCGCTGTTGATGCGGCCAATGATATCGGCAGCCATCGTCCCTGCTCCCGGTTCAGGCCGCCAGCGCGCGGGCGCGGGTAGAGGCGTCCTCTTCCCCGGCGGCCGTGGCGGCGTGCAGTTCGAAATCGAACTCGATCTCGGCAAAGGGGCCTTCGACGCCGTATTTCGCGCCGAGGTTGCTGCTGGTCGTGCGGTGGACCGGCGGGATCAGCTCGTCGCGGGTCGCATAGGCGAAATCGTCGTGCAGATAGGGATCGCCGTCGATGTTGAGCTGCGTCGTCAGGTGGCGATGGTGATCGGCCGAGACGAAGAAGTGGATATGAGCCGGCCGGTTGCCGTGGCGGCCGATGGCGCTCAGGATCGCCTCGGTCGATCCGCCGGCGGGGCAGGCATAGCCGACCGGCACGATCGAGCGCACCGCATAGCGGCCCTCGGCATCGGTGATGACGGTGCGGCGGAGGTTGTAGTCGCTCTGGCTCTTGTCGAAATAGCTGTAGTTGCCGAGCGTGTTGGCGTGCCAGATTTCCACCTTCGCGCCGACGAGCGGCCGGCCGTTCACGTCGCGGACCTGGCCGTGGAGGATCAGCACCTCAGCCTTGTCGTCCTCGCTGCCGTCGTCCATGCGGGCGAAGCCGGTCGATTCCGGGGCGCCCGCCACATAGAGCGGGCCTTCGATCGTCCGGGGCGTGCCGCCGGTGATGCCGGCGGCGGCATCGGCGGCGTCGGCGCGGATATCGAGATAGCGTTCCAGCCCGAGGCCCGCCGCCCACAGCCCGAATTCCGGCGCGCCGGCGATCGCGAAGTTCAGCGCCGCCCAGAATTCGTCATCGCTGACGGAAAATTCGTCGATGGTGGCGAAAAGATCGCCGACGATGCGGCGGACGATGGCCTTGATGCGCGGATCGCCCGTGGCCTGATCCCCGCCGCTCAGCTTTTCGAGCAGGTCCTGGACGGCAGGGGTATCAACGAAATGTTCGGTCATGTCTTGCTCTCCTGGCGCTTTGGGCTTGGTTCTTGGCGCGCCTCTTCTGCGTGTGGATCAGGGCTCAGCGATCGTCCTGATGGATGGAGGAAGGATGCCGGCACAGCGGCGTGACGGCGATGTCCATGAACGGGAACAGCGGCAGCGTGCTCACCAGATCATGCAGTTCCTGGGCGTCGGCCACGTCGAAGATGCTGACGTTGGAATATTGGCCGGCGATGCGCCACAGGTGGCGCCACTTGCCCTGCTTCTGCAGGGCCTGCGCCCGTTCCCGTTCCACGCGCTTCAGCTCATCGGCGCGGATCGGATCGAGATCGTGGGGAATGTTTACATCCATGCGGACGTGGAAAAGCATGATCAGCCTCTTGCAGCCTGGGGGGCGGTGCCGCCGTGGAAGGATTTGCGGTCCGCGTCGCGCCGGAAGAAGGCGACGCGATCCATGTCGAGCGAGACGCCGAGGCCGGGGCCGTCCGGTACCTGGAGCGCGAAATCGGCATAGCGAAGCGGCTCGGCCAGGATTTCCTCGGTGACGAGAAGGGGGCCGAACAGCTCGGTCTGGAAGGCGAGCCTGGGGAAGGTCGCGAACACATGGGCGGAGGCGGCGGTGGCGATGCCGACTTCCAGCATCGTGCCGCCATAGAGCGCGATCCCCGCCGCATCGGCGATGGCGCCGACCTTGCACGCGGCATGGAGCCCGCCGGATTGCTGGATCTTCACCGCGAACACGTCGGCGGCGGCGGATGCCGCATAATCGAAGGCGCTGCTGGGGCCGGTCAGCGCCTCATCGGCCATGATCGGGATGATATGGGCCTGGGCGAGGCGGGCCATGGCGTTGCGGGCATGGGCGGCGACGGGCTGTTCGACGAGATCGCAGCCGACATCCTGCAGCAGGGCGATGCCGCGCGATGCGCTGGCCTCATCCCATGCCTGGTTCACGTCCACCCGCACGCTGGCGCGATCGCCCAGCGCCTTCTTGATCGCGGCGACGTGGGCGACGTCGTCCTCGACGCTGCGCTTGCCGATCTTGAGCTTGAAGATGTTGTGGCGGCGAAGCTCGAGCATCTGCTCGGCCTCGGCGATATCCTGTCGGGTATTGCCGCTGGCGAGCGTCCAGGCGACGGGCAGGCTGTCGCGCCGGCGGCCGCCCAGCAGTTCCGATACCGGCACGCCCAGCCGCTGGCCCATCGCATCGAGCAGCGCCGTTTCCACCGCGCATTTGGCGAAATGATTGCCGACGATCGCCTTGCCCAGCATGTCCATGATCAGCGCGGGGCGCGCGGCATCGGCCTTCAGCAGCAGCGGCGCGAAATAGGTATCGATGGCGAGCTTGATGCCTTCGGGGCTTTCCGGGCCGTAGCTGAGGCCGCCGATGGTGGTCGCCTCGCCGGTGCCGATCACGCCGTCCGCGCAGTGGATGCGGACGAAGACGGCGGTCTGGCGCATCATCGTCGCCATCGAAAGGATGTGCGGCCGGATGGTCGGCAAGTCTACCAGAAAGGTATCTATGGACTCGATTGCAGGCATCTCTCATCCGATCAGCGCGGCTCGATCCGCTTTCGTCGGGGATATGCCTTGTGGCTGGCGCTGGGAAAGATTAAGTGGGTCCGACCCTATACCCTGGGAGTATGGCCGTGGATATCCGGCAGCTTCGTTATTTCCTGGCGGTGGCGGCCGAACGCAATTTCAGTCGCGCGGCCGAACGGCTCAACATGGCGCAGCCGCCGCTCAGCCGGCAGATCCAGCAGATCGAACAGGAAGTGGGCGCGCAGCTGTTCGATCGGGAAAGCCGGCCGATGGCGCTCACCGATGCCGGTCGCCTCTTCTATGAGCAGGCGATCCAGGTGACGCGCCGCATGGACGAGATGAAGGAGGCGATGCGCGCCTTCGTCACCTCCAACCGGCCGCGTTTCCTGGTGGGGTTCGTGCCGTCGGTGCTCTATGCCCGCCTGCCGGACATCATCCGCAGCTTTCGGCGGGCCGCGCCCGATGTCGACCTGCGGCTGATCGAGATGATGAGCATCGAGCAGATCGCCGCGCTGAAGGAAGGCCGCATCGACGTGGGCTTCGGCCGCGTCCGCTTCGACGATCCGGCGCTGGAGCGCGAGGTGCTGCGCGAGGAGCCGATGGTGGTCGCCCTGCCGATCGGCCACCGCCTGCTGGCGGGCGAGCGGCCGATCGATATCGCCGATCTCGCCGACGAGGCGGTGATCGTCTATCCGCGCGAACCGCGGCCGAGCTATGCCGATCAGGTGCTGTCGCTGCTCAACGATCATGGCGTGGTGCCGCAGGCGGTGCATGAGGTGCGCGAGCTTCAGACCGCGCTGGGGCTGGTGGCGGCGGAAGACGGCGTGTGCATCGTGCCGGCGGCGGTGCACATGATGGGCCGGCGCGACGTGATATTCCGCGAACTGGTGCAGCGCGCGGTTTCCCCGATCATCATCAGCCATCGCAGGGACGATCCGTCGCCGCATCTGGCGACGATGATGCGCGTGGTGGCGGAACTGTATCGCGACTGGGGATGGCCGATGCCCACCGGGCTGATGCGTCGGCTGGCGGCCGGAACCGGGGAGGGGGCCGACTGGGGATGACGATCCCCAACCCGGCCCCGAATCCGGCGCCGTCGCTGATTATATTTGACTCCGGTTGCGGATCGCTGGCTCAATTGCGCCTCAAGCGGCGTCACAAAAGAGACCGGGCGGCAGGCGCATTTTCTGGGCGACGTGCCGGCCAGGCGAGTGCGATGCGGATCGATCATGCAATCGTCCGCCGGAATCCGGAAGCCGGCGCGGCATGATCCGATCCCGGGATTCCGTGGGGGGAGGACGCATTGGAGAACGACCCGCAAGCAGCCGAGGCATCGGCCAATGGCGCGCCGGCTTCGCCTGAACCGAAACGCGCGCGGCGCCCACGCGGAGCATCGGGCGCCGTCGATCCGGCCCCCGATCAGGGAAACATCGCGGCTGAGGCGGCGGAACCGGTGCAGGGACCGGCCGACGATCAGCCCTTCGACATCTTGCGCGCGGCGGAGCGCAAGCGGATCGACGACCGGCGCAAGGGCTTCAAAACGCCGATCGATCCGGATGCGCCCGTCACGGGCCTCGCCCTGTCGGGCGGCGGAATCCGAAGTGCGACATTCAGCCTCGGCTTCCTCCAGGCCTTGAGCGCCTACGGGCTCATTCCCCGGATCGACTATATCTCGACGGTCTCGGGCGGCAGCTATATCGGCAGCTTCTTCGGGGCGCTGTTCGTGCCCGAGACCCATCGCGGCAATGGGGAGCGATCCGGCAAGGCGCTGGCCTTCGATCCCGCAAGGCCCCTGCAGAGCCCCGCCGGCCGCGAAGCCGTCCGGCGCCTGCGGGAAGCCGGCCGCTATCTGACGCCGGGCGGCACGAGCGACGCCTTCTTCGGTGCCGCGCTCGTGCTCCGCAACTGGGCGGCCGTCCATTTCGTGTTCGGTATGGTCGCCTTACTGCTCTTCTGGCTGGTGCGCCTCGCCGATCAGTGGATCGCAACCGACACGCATGGGTGGAGCCCGACGCTCGTCCGGCTCACCCTCGTCGCCGCCGGCACCGTCCTGGCGGCGGGCGCGTCCTACTGGCTGACCCGGCGCGAATGGATCCCCGGCAATCGCTTCAAGCGCGCGGCCAGCAACGGCTTCTTCTGGGCGATGGTGGTCGCGGCGGCCTATTTCAGTGCGGCGTGGTGGCAACCGTGCGTCATCGGCATCCTTCCGTGGTTGCCCGGCGGGGAATGGCTTGCCGCAAGTCTCCGTGGCCTGGGCAGCTGGGTGCTCCCCGCGACGTTCCTGCCGGGGTTCACCGCCTGCATGCTCGTTGCGGCCCTCGTCCTCTACGTGGTGTTGGAGGCCCTTCATGGCGGCGTCGAGCACAGGCCGATCGCGCGCGATGCCGATGCCGCGACCCGAAAGGCGAAGCGCGCCAACGACCTCAGAAATCCGCAATATCTGATTGCAGCCGAAGATCGGGTTCGCACGGCGCTCAGCAATGTCATGACGAAGGCGTTGATGGCCCTCGTCGCGATCGCCGCGCTTCTTTTGATCGTTCGCTTCGGCGATCTGGTGATCGCCCGCCTGCTCAAGGCATTCGAAAATTGGGAAGGTGGTGGGCTCAGCCTTCCCGACCTTGCGCAGCTATGGCCGCTCCTTACCGCCATCGTTCCGCCGATCATGAGCTATCTTGCCAGCACGCGGCTCAAATCCGGGTCCGGGCAGGTCGGCAACAACTGGCTCGAGCAGCGATTGCCGACGATCGTGGCGATCGCCGGCCTCAGCCTGCTCATGCTGTGGCTGGTGATATGGAGCGCGGCCGCGGCGTGGGGCTTTGGCGCCCTGAAAGCCTCCGGGGTCGAGCCTGTCACGCTGTTCGGGCGCGAATGGAGCCCCGCTTGCGTCGTGGCGCTGCTCCTCGTCATCGCCAACATCGTGCTGGGAATGTCGTTTTCCTTCATCAACCTCTCGTCGCTTTCGACCTTCTATGCCGCGCGCCTCCGTCGCGCCTATGTGGGCGCCTCGAGCGCAGGGCGCGAAGCCGGATCGGTGCGGAGCGATGATCCCCAGGATACCATCCGGCTCGAACGCTATTATTCCGGGGGCGCTACAAATCTGGTGCCGCTCCACCTGATCAACGTCACCATCGCCGAGACGATGACCGGGGATTCCAATCTCGTGGCGCGGGACCGCAAGGGCAAGCCGATGCACCTGTCGCCCAAGGGCATCGTCTATGAAGGCTCCCACCCCGGCACGGCCATGGTCGGCCGCACGGGCGCCTTCCCCTTGCAGTTTGGCGAGGAGCTGCCGCTTGCCAACTGGGTGGCCATTTCCGGTGCGGCGGTATCCGCGGCGATCGGTTCGGGAACCTCGCTCGGGACCTCGATTCTGGCGACGCTCGGCAATGTGCGGCTTGGCTATTGGTGGAAGGCCAGGCGCGCGCGCAAGCGGCCGTCACCTTTGCAGCGCCTTCGCGACGCTTCGGTCGGGATGCGAAGCCTGCTGGCGAACCGGGACGCCGCGCGCACGTCTCTGGCGGCGTGGGGCCAAAGCCTTCCCAATAGTCTGCGCGACTTCGTCCAGAATTATCTGCTGCTCGAACTGCGCGGAGCCTTCGCCGGAACCAGGCGCAGGCGCTGGTATCTGACGGATGGCGGACATTTCGAGAATACGGGCGCCTATGCGCTTCTGCAGCGCCGCGTGGCCTTCATCATCATCTGCGACAATGGCGCGGACCCCCGGTATGAAATGGCGGACATGGTCCGGCTGATGGGCCGCGCGCGGACCGACCTCGGTGCCAGGATCCGCTTTCTCACCTCGGCGCAGATCAAGGAGAAGCTTGGCCAGGATACGGATCTTGCAGACATGATCGGGGAGTTTGCCGACCTGTCGAAGACCGCTGAAGCCAAGTCCGTGGCCGCCATCGCGCACATCGATTATGACGACGGCAGCACCGGCACGCTGCTCCTGGTCAAGCCGCGGCTGACCATGGCTGAGCCGCCTGAAATCCTGGCCTATCAGGCAGGGGCGGGGCATCGCGATTTCCCCCAGCAGACGACCGCCGACCAGTTTTTCGACGAGGCGCAATGGGAGGCCTATCGCAGGCTTGGCGAACTGACCGGCGAAAAGCTCTTTGCGCCCGCGCCGACCTCCGACAAGCCCGGCTGGCGGCCGTCGTCCATGACGCCCTGAGGAGATGGGGATGGAGACCGAATTCCAGATCATGCTGGACCAGCTGGGCGTCACGTTCGGCGAACGGACGCAGGCGGTCTACGCCCGAAAATTCGGCACCGACTGGCGCGAGGAAGAGCATGTGACCGGTTCGCTGCTCGCCCTTGTCGAATATGAGGCGGAGAATTTCGCCGCGACGCAACCGGGCTTCGGGCTGTCCCTCACCGTCAAGCTCACGAAGCGCACCGACGAACATGAAAACGGGACGGATGCGCTCATCCGCTTTTCCTGCGACGCGGAGGAATGGCAGCTCCAGACCTTCTTGCTGCTCCAGGCCAAACGGCACGATGCGGGCCGGCCGATGTCGGGTGGCGACCATGCGAGGCTCCAGCGCCAGCTTGGGAACATGCTGCGCTATACGCCGGAGAGCTTCGTGCTGATCTACACGTCCGACGGACGGATATTGCTGGTGCCCGCCGTGGCGGCGCAGGCGCTCCGGTCGCGCGACCTCTCCCACGTCAATGCGATAGAATGGCCGCGTTTCTGGTCCGGGCTCCTGCGGGGCCGCTGCGGCGATCCGGTGGTGGAGCGCGTGCCGGGCGAGGGCCGCGACTGGAGCCCGGCCTATGAGCTCAGCATTCACGCCACCCTGAACCGCGAGCTGCCGCTGGCTGCCTCGGTGGAGACGATGTGAGGAGCGGCTTTTTGTTGCGCCGGACGATCAGTCTCCTCAGGGCGCTGAGATAGAGCGTTACCCCGGCTGCCGGGATCGCGCCTGCGGGAGCGGGGCCGGCAGGCTCAGGCGATAGACCAGTATCCGGCTGTCATTGTCGAGGCTCGAGTCGCAGGACTGGCCGGACATGCGGCAGCGCCGCGCGATGAAGTCGTTGTCGTTGCCGACGAGCAGGAAATAGTCGTCCGGACGATCCGGCTCCAATGCCGGAACAAGGTCCATCGCCTCCCATTTCTCGGACAGGGCCTCGACGCTCAACCCGAAGCGCGCGAGCTGCGCGGGATTGAGCATGTTCACTAGCTCGATCCGCTGGGCCGGGACGATGCCAGGCCGCAGCGCGGTGCCGGCCGGGTCCTGCAGCACCGATGCCGTGCCGGTTTCATATTCGGTGCCGGCGAGATTGGTCGCGCCCGTCACGTCCACCAGCAGGATGCTCTTGTAGACGATGGGCGCCGAGCCTGCCGCGCCCAGCCCGGCGCCATCGCGCGCGAGCATCAGGAAGCTGTGGGCGTCGATCACGCGGATCTCGCTCTGCGCAGCGGTGCGATTGGGGGCGCCGCCATCGCCGGCGTCATTATAGGCCGGCAGCTGCATCACATAGTGGGCGACGGGCTGCGCCGGTGTCGGTGTGCCGGTGACGTCGTAGGCGAGCACGCGTATGCCGGTGCGGCCGGCGGCATTGCCGGTGGCGCTGTCCTGCATCAGCGCGCTCTGCAGCGCCACGAACAGCGTCCGGCCATCGGGCGACAGGGACATGCCTTCCGGGCCCTGGTTGTTGCGGCGCCCCGTATCCGGGGCCTGTAGCGAGCCGAAATAAGGGCGTCCGTCGCGGTTCGGCGCCACCGCCGGGGGCGGCTGGATCATGCCCCGCAATTGGCCGCGCCGGTCGAAATAGTAGATGTTGGCGGTATATTCGTCGCCGATGTAGAAGCCGCCGTCGCGCGTGAATTGCAGCGACTCCGCGTCCAGCGACACCTTGCCGCTGCCGATCCCGCTGGCCGGCGCCGGCAGGAGCAGGCCGCGCTCCATCAGCGTGCCCGTGCCCGGATCGGCTCCGGTGAAGCGCCGCCCGCGAAAGTCGCGCAGCTCGAGGCCGCCATCGGGCGCGATGTCGAGCCGGCCATCGCCCGGCGTGAAGCGGATGCGAAAACGCTCGAGCCGGGCCGGATAGTCGAAGAAGAGATTGGCGCCGGGATCGTTGCGCCCCCGGTCCGGCAGCGTCCAGAGGATGCCTTCATAATGATCGCCGACGCGCTTCCAGCTGCCGGGCGCGATCTGCAGCGAGGAGAAGGAGCCGAGCGTGTCGCCGAGAAAATCGACCGTTCCCGCCGGCAGCCGTCCGGCGCCGACCAGTCCCTGGTTGATGAAGGTCCGGCCGTTCAGCGAAACGCTCCGCGCGGCGGCGGCATGATCCAGATGGGGGCGGGTAACGGGCTCTTCCCCGCCGGCGAAGGCGGGGAAGGCCGTGACGAGCCAATGGAGGGCCAGCGCGACGCGCAGCGGTTTAGAACCCAATGCTGAGCGTCCCGAAGGCCTGCCGCGGCGCCGACGAGTGGAACACCAGGATGGTGCCGGCCGCATCGTCGGGCGCGAACACGCTGCTGTCGAAGTTCGAGGCATAGCGCTTGTTGGTCAGATTGGTGATGTTCAGCGACAGCTTCGCGCCCTTCAGCGCGCCGAGCGTGCCGAAGTCGTAACCGAGGCCGAGGTCGAACGTGGTGTAGCCGCCAAAGCTCTGGTCGTTGGTGTAGGTGTAGTAGCGCCGGCCGGTATATTTGCCCTGCAGCGAGGCGGAGAAGCCGCCCTGCTTTACGGTCAGCACGCTGGCGAACATCTCCTTCGGCGTATCCACCTGCTGCTTGCCCGCCGTGGCCTTCACCACGCAGGTGGCTGTGCACCAGTTGAGGTCGTCATCGTAGGTGGACTTGTTGTAGGAGGCCGAATTGTACCAGTTCAGCCAGGGTAGCGGCTTCCAGAGCACGCCGAGTTCCACGCCCTTGCTGGTGACGCTGCCGGCATTGTGGAAGGAGTTGCCGCAACCGGGATTTTGCTGCTGGTTCGTCGGGCAGGGATTATATTGCAGCAGGCGGTTGTCGAAATCCACCCAATAGCCGCTCAACGCAACCTGCAGCGGGCCGGTGACAAAGCGATAGCCGCCCTCGAAGCTTCTCGACGTCTCGGGCTTCAGGGTCTTGCCCTGCACATCCCAGACGGCTTGCGAAACCGACTGCGGACCGAGTTTGAAGCCGCCCTGATACATCGCCATATTCTCGGCATAGCTTGCGAACAGCTCGTGCTGGGGCGCGACCTGCCAGTGCACGCCCACCTGCGGCAGGAAATAATCCTTGGCCGTCAGCGATCCTGTCGCGAACTGGCTGGATGCCGGCGGCGGGGTCTTGGCGATGCCGTTCTGGGCCTCGGCATCCGATTTCGAGTAGGTGCCCTTGAACCCGAAATCGATGCTCAGCGCCTCATCGAACAGCTTCACCGTATCCTGGACGTAGAACTGCCGCGTCTTCCACTTGGTTTCCTGCACCCACTGGGCGGTATCCGGCTGGCCTTTCAGGAAATGCGCCAGGCTGAAGGGGCCCGTGACGTTGGTCCAGATATAGCGCGCGGCGCTGCTGGTATTGTCCTCCAGCCAGAAGCCGGCCTGGAAATGATTGAAGCCGACGTCCCAATTCAGGCTTGCAAGCGCGCCGGTGCGGTCGATGGTGTAGCGTGTGTCGCGGATCTGGACCGGCACGTCGTCATCGGTGGCCGGCGTGCCCTGCTTGGACCAGCCGACGATCCAGTTGTTGCCGGCGCCCTTGTCCTCATGATGATATACCTGCACGCGCGCGGTGAGGGATTTTGTGATGTCGAAATCCCCGGCGACGTAGAACAGGTCGTCGTTCCGCAGGATCTGGCCGTTGGTGAAGGTGACGTCGGAATTCTTCTGCGGCGACGGCGCGGGGACGCACTTGTCCGGCGCGGTCGGCCCGGTCACGCCGCAATAGGCCACGCCGAGATAGGATTGCCAATCGGGCGCATAGCCACCCCAATCCCAGCCGAGACGGCCGAGCATCTCCTTCGACAGATAGGCATCGTCGGCCTGGTTGGTGCGCGAAAAGTCCGCGAAGGCGGTGATCGTGCCGCCGGTGAATTCGTATTTCAGCTTGCCGTTGAATTGCTTGCCCGTGGACTTGTTCCAGGCGCGCTGGTTCACGAACAGGTCCTGTTCGCTATATTGGCCGGAGAGATAGGCCGAGAAACCGCCGTGCTCGCCCGTGTCGAAGCGCACGAAGGTGCGCAACGCATCCTCGCTGCCGAATGTCTGGCTGACCGCCAGCCCCATGTCCTGATGCGGATCGCTGCTGATATAGGTCAGCGCACCGCCGAGGTTGCTGGTCGAAGCGATGCCGAGGCCGGCGATGCCGGTCGCGAGATCGGCGCGGCCGAGATTTTCGGAGATCAGCGCGCGGCTGATGGTGAGGCCGTTATAGTTGTTATAGGCGCCGTCGCCGAGCGGCATGCCGTCGAGCGTGTAGCCGAGGTGCGTGGTGTTGAAACCGCGCACCTGGAGCGACAGCGACTGTTCGTTGACGCCCAGCGCGTCGATCGACTGCGCCATCACGCCCGGCAGGAAGTTCAGCGCCTTCTGCACGCTGGTGCCGGGCGGCAGCACCTCGAGGTTCGACGGCACCAGGGTTGAAACCGAACGGGTCTGCCCGCTGCCGACGACGACGATATCCCCGGCTTCGCTGCTGTCCGCCTCACCGGGCGCGGCGGCCTGCGCCTCCGCCGGCGCGAGCACCGAAAAACTGGCGGCAACCGCCAACGTGACAACGGACTTTTGCAACATTCGCGCCCCCTTTGTACCGAAAAGCGCCGCGTCAACTTGTGGCCGCGGCGCTGGCTGGTTTCTGGAGCGCGCCTATTTCATGCGTTGATGACGCTTTCGCTACAATTCAGAAATAAAAGGGCAAAACTTCACTATCCGGCGTCTGGCGGTTGGCCGGCGCCTGCCTTGGAGCGATGGCCTTGGGGCCGGGCGCCGCTTTCCGTCCCTCCGCACGTGCGGCCCCCGGCCGTCCGCATGGCGGCCGGCGGGCTTTCCCTCCCCCGCCGTCAGGGGGCGGGATCGGGCGGATTGTGCTTTTCGACGAAGGCGACGGAGGCTTCCAGCATGGCGAGCCGGCTCGCGCTGCGGGAGAGCCAGTGATCCTCGCCGGCGAGGGTGACCAGTTCCACGGGCTTCCCGGCACGGCGCAGGGCGTTGGCCATGGCGACGCTCTGATCGTAGAGCACGACCACGTCATCCTTGCCGTGGATGAGGAGGACGGGGGCATCGGCCTCGGCCGCGAAATTGACCGGGGAGACCGCGCGCAGATCGCTTCCGAAGCCGATCTCCGCCTTGAGCGCGCGCCGGAGCGTCGGGTTGCGGCCGCTTTCGGCGAGGTCGGTGCTGGTCATCTTCTGCACATCGCTGACACCCGCGACCGAGACGGCGCAGCGATAAATGCCCTTCTGCAGCGTCACCCCGGCCAGCGCGGCATAGCCGCCATAGCTGGCGCCCATGATGCAGGCCCGCTTCGGATCGGCGATCCCTTCCTTGACCAGATAGGCCAGCCCATCGGAAATGTCCGTCTGCATCCGGCGGCCCCATTCGCCATTGCCTGCACGCTGGAAGGCGACGCCATAGCCGGTGGAGCCCCGGAAATTGGGCTGGAGCACGGCATAGCCGCGCGAGGCGAAGGCCTGAGCCCACCAGTCGAAGCCGGGATAGTCGCGTGACGAAGGGCCGCCATGGGGCAGGACGACGACCGGCAGATTGCGGGCCGGCCGGCCCGGAGGCAGCGTGAGCACGGCGGAGATGTCCAGGCCGTCACCGGCCTTGTAGCGGACCATCCGCATCGGCCCGACGGCCTCGGAACCCATGGGATAGGCGGTGCCGAGCGGGTCGGCGCGCTTCGTCTTGATATCGACGACCCACCAGCTTTCGGGATCGCCCTGTCCCTCCGTCATCACCAGCAGGCGATCGAAGGCGTCGTTCCAGTCGACAAGGTGCACGCTGCGGCCCGGAAAGGCCTTCAGGGTCGCATCCACGGCCTTCTGGTGGCGCGGGTCCGTGAAGCGATAGGATGGCGTGTCGCCTTCGATCTCATAACCCAGCAATGCGCGGCTGCGATTGTCGAAGAAGGTGCCGGCCATGGCCGTATCGGTGAGGATTTCGCGTGCCTCGCCGCCGGCCAGCGGCACTTCAAACCAGCGCTGGCTGCGGTCGTTCGTTTCATCTTCCACGCTGTAGATCAGGCTGTCGGGCGTTTCGCCGAAGCCGACCAGGTCGATGCCGCCGAGCGGGTTGGTGCCTGCCGCTATCCTTTTCCCTTCGGCATTGCGGATGAACCAGTCGCCGCCCGAGGACCTGAAATCGAGGGTCGCGCTGACCGTCCCGTCGCTGCCCACCAGCCAGGTCCGCCAGTTCTGTTCGCTGTCGACGCGATTGGCCAGGCGGGAGGCGCGGCCATTTTGGAGATCGACCTCGTAGAGGACGGGCGAGGTGTTTCCGAGATAGGCCGCCCCGCGCGATTCATCCAGCGTGATCCCGCCGAAATAGCCGTAATAGCGGCCCTCGCGCTCGACGACGCCGTGGAAGCCGCGGATGCCGCCGGGGATCCTATTGTTGCCCTGGAAGACGGAGAACAGCTTTTCGCCGTTCAGCGGAATCACGATCATGGCGGAGAATTCGGCCTTGTCCGCCGTGAAGCCGATGCCGAGCGACTGGGTTTCCGATCGGCGCAGCAACACCCGATCCTCCCCCGCCCAATAAAGGCCCCGAACCTTGATGTTCCCGACATTCTGGATCGAAAGGAGCTTGTTGTTCCTGTCGACGACGATGAGCCGCCGTTCATTGTCATGAAGGGCGACCATGGCGATCCGGTCGCCGGACGGGGAGATGGCCGCGCGCTCGAAACCGGGCAGCTTGCCGTAGAGCGAAAGCGGCGGCGGCGCGGCGCCCGCCGCCCATCCGCGATCGGCGCCCGCCATCGCCACGACCGCCAGCAACAGCCGGCCCAGCTTCGCGTATATCCCCACCATGTCCCCCCTGACGGAAGGAGGACTAAGGGAGAGCGAAGATATTTTGAAGTGGGTTTACTATCCCTGACGGCGAAAGATCAGACGGATCATCTTCCGTTCGTCCGTTCGCGGACGGCGCGGAATTCGGAGGTCGGGGACCAATGCGGCCAGCGGGTCGAATTGGCGAGGCTGCCGGCGACGTCGCGGACCAGCGCGATATCCTGCGCGGCGCCGCTGAGGTTCCATTCCGGTGTCCAGCGGTCGCAGGTCTGGTGGTAGCAGGCCATATAGGCCTTGAGCCATGCCTCGCCGGCGGTGCGGCCGCCTTCCACCAGATCGGGGGCGCCGCTGATCGCCATCAGCAGCAGGGTCGGCACGCCGCGCCGGGCGAGCGGGAAATGATCGGCGCGGTAGAAGAGGCCGCGTTCGGGCAGCGCCTCGGGCGTCACGCTGCGGCCCTGGGCGGTGGCGGCCCGCGCCAGATCGGCCTCGAGATCGTTCTGGCCCTGGCCGACGAGCAGCACGTCGCGCGAGAGGCCGGCCGTCTGGAGGATGTCGAGGGTGAAGTTCGCCACCGTCTTTTCCGCCGGATAGACCGGATCGACGGCATAGGCTTCCGATCCCAGCAACCCGCGTTCCTCCGCCGTCCAGAAGCCGAAGACGAGGCTGCGATCGGGCCGGGGGCCCTGCGCGAATCCGCGCGCGAGTTCGATGAGGCCGGCGACGCCGAGCGCGTCGTCATTGGCGCCGGGGCGGACGGTGCGCCCTTCGGCATCGGGCGCGCCGACGCCATAGGCATCCCAGTGCGCGCCGAACATGACGACCTCGTCCGGCCGCGTCTTGCCGGGCAGGCGGGCGAGGACGTTGCGGCTCTGCATCCTGCTGAACGTCACCGGCAGGCTGGCGCTGTAGCGGACGCCCTTCAGCTCGACGGGCGCGAAATCGGTGCGGCGGGCGCGGAGGCGGAGATCGGCGAGATCGAGGCCCGCGCGGCGGAACAGATCGGCGGCGGCATCGCCTTCGATCCAGCCCTGCAGGAGAACGCGCTCCTCCGGGTTCGCGCGCTGGATGTCGTAATTCTCCCCGCCCGGCGCCACCACCGTGTTCCAGCCATAGCCGGCGCCGGGGGTGTCGTGGACGATCAGGGCCGCGATCGCGCCGCGCCGGGCCGCCTCCTCGAACTTGTAGGTCCAGCGGCCATAATAGGTCATCCGCGTGCCGCCGAACCTGCCGGCCACGGCTTCGCCGGGCTTCGCCTCGAAATCGGGATCGTTGATGAGGAAGACGGCGACCTTGCCCTTGAGGTCCACGCCCTTGAAATCGTCCCAGCCCTGTTCGGGCGCGGAGACGCCGTAGCCGACGAACACCATCGGCGCATCGGCGATGGCGATGCGATCGACCGGGCGGACCGTGCTGACATAGATGCTGCTGCCCTGCACGAACGGCACGGCCTGGCCCGCGACGGTGGTCTGCATGGTGCCGCCGGCGCCGATCTGGGTGCGGACGAGCGGCACGGGCTGGATCCAGCTTCCGTCGCGACCGCCAGGCTCGAGGCCGAGGGCCTTCAGCCGGGCGACGAGATAATCGACCGTCTTGGTTTCCCCGGCGGTGCCGGGCGCGCGGCCTTCGAACGCATCGGAAGCGAGGACCTTGACGGTTTCGGCGAGCCTTTCGGGAGAGATCGGCTCCGCCGCGCCGGCCGGCATCGCACCCGTCGCGAACAGAAAAGCGGCCGCGCCCAGCATGGCATGTTTCACGCGCAATCTCCGAATGAAGCTCTATCCGGTCCGCCTAATGCGCGGCCGGCCGCATCGCAACCATGGTGCGGCGGCCTGTGGCGGCGAGGGCTATGTCGAAAGATCGGTGCGCCGTCAGTCCGACCAGCGGGCGAGCGGCGTGACCACTGCGGCGACGAGATCGGCGGGGATGGGCGCATCGAAGGCGACGCCCAGCCGGCGGCCTTCGGCGCGGACGACGGTGCCGCGCGTGCGCAGGCTGCCGCGCGTGATGACGATGGAGGTGCCGGTTTCGATAGGAGTGGGGCAGGAGACGAGGGCGCCGCCTTCCGAAATGTCCAGCAGCACGCCGCTCGACGCGCCGAACGGCGTATCGAGATGCGCCGAGAGCAGCACGCGATAGCGGCCGTGCCGGCGATCATATTTCGCGAAAGATTGCGTATCCATAGCGGCCGCTGCCGTATCCATCGCTGCTCCGTCCCCCCAAAGACTGGCCATGGCGGTTCTATTCTACGCCTTATTATAGAGGAAGGAAGCTAAAGGTGGATTAACCGTGCGTTCGCCACTGTGTTCCAGCCAGGTTCTTGGAGGGCATATTTCGAAACATGTCCTCAATCCGCGACGCGCACGCAATTGCGGCCGTCGCGTTTCGCCCGATAGAGGGCGGCGTCCGCGCTCTTGAGCGTGGAGGAGGGGCCTTTCCGGCTTTCCATCGCGGCGACGCCCGCCGAAAAGGTGAGCCGGCCGATCGGGCGGCCCGTTTCCGCGACCTTGAATTCGCGCGCCGCGATTTCCCGCCGCACGGCATCGACATGGCGGGCGGCTTCGGCGGCGGTCATGTTCTCGAACAGGATCACGAATTCCTCGCCGCCATAGCGTGCGACGAAAAGCTGTTCCGATGCGCCGCGCGCCAGCGCCCCGGCCATATATTTGATCACCTTGTCCCCAAGCTGGTGGCCGTGGTGATCGTTCACCGCCTTGAACGCATCGATATCGCAGATGGCGAGGGCGAGCGGCGTGCCGCGCTTGCGGGCGGTGTCGAACGCCTGCCGCATGCGGTTTTCCAGCGCGCGCCGGTTGGGCAGGCCGGTGAGCGCGTCGGTCTCGGCCGTCTGGCGCGCCTCGTCCAGGCTGCGGCGCAGGATCGATACCTGTTCGGAGGTGCGGCGCAATTCCACGCCGACGCTCCGCGTCTTGTCGATCATGCCGCGGGTGAGGTCCAGCAGCGCCACCAGCACGTCGCCGCGCAGGCCGCCTTCGAGCATGGAGACGTTGCGGGCGAGGGCATCGCCATAATCGAGCGCGTCGCGGCCCGAACGATCGGCGAGCGCCGCGATCGCCTGCAGCCGGCGCTGGGCCTCGTCCGCCAGCCGGCGGAGCTGGGCGGCGGAGACCGCCGTTTGCCGCTGCGCGGCGATGCTGGCGGCCATGGCGGGATTGAGCCGGCCATAGCGTGCGATCGCCTCGTCCACGGCGGTGACGAGCCGCTTGTCCCCGGAGGTGAGATAGCGGTGGAACAGCTCATAATGGGCGGGCGAAGGGTCCAGCCCATTGGCTTCCAGCAGCGCGCCGATCCGCGCGAAAAGGGTGCCGCCGGCGGGCGCCTCATCGGAGCCGTCATTCGCCGCCTGCCCCGTTCCTGGCGGGCTTTCCTGCGATAATGCGTGCATCAGTTCCTGCCCGTGACCAAGCCCGCGCCCTGCCAGGGCACATGCCGAACGAGACTTTCTAGACGCAAAATCGTCAACAGGGCGCTAACCGACCGAAAATTATGGAACCGGCATCCGGGCGCCGGCGCCACGCCGCATCGAAAGCGCATTCCTGGACCGCCACTTAGCGGATTGACCGGCGGCCCGGCCCGGCCGAAAGACGCGGCATGCGTTTCTTCTCCGACAATGCCGCCCCTGTTTCCGATGCCGTGCTGGCCGCGATGGCGGCGGCCAACGCGGCGGACGCCGCCTATGACGGCGATGCGCTGAGCCGCCGGCTGGACGATGCGTTCAGCGATCTTTTCGAAACGCGGGTCGCGGCGCTCTGGGTGGCGACGGGGACGGCGGCGAATTCGCTGGCGCTGGGCGCGCTCTGCCCGCCGTGGCGCGGCGTCGTCTGCCATCGCGACGCGCATATCAACAATGACGAGGCGGGCGCGCCGGAATTCTTCACCCACGGCGCCAAGCTGATGCCGGCGGACGGCGACGGCGCGAAGCTGACGCCGAAGGCGATAGCTGCGGTGATCGATCTGATCGCCGACGATGTGCACCGGGTGCAGCCGGCGGCGATATCGATCACCAACGCCACCGAATATGGGCTGGTCTATACGCCGGACGAGGTGGCCGCGATCGGCGCGCTCGCCCGTGCGCGGGGGCTGGGCCTGCACATGGACGGCGCGCGCTTCGCCAATGCCGTCGCCTCCGTCGGCTGCGCGCCGGCCGACGTGACGTGGCGGGCGGGCGTGGACGTGCTGAGCTTCGGCTTCGTCAAGAATGGCGGCATGTCCGCCGAGGCGCTCGTCTTCTTCCAGCCGGAACTGGCGGCCGAGGTCGCGATACGGCGCAAGCGGGCAGGGCATCTGCTTTCCAAGGGGCGCTATCTGGCGGCGCAGATCCACGCCCTGCTGGCGGACGATCTGTGGCTGGCGCACGGGCGGGCGGCCAATGACGCCGCCGCGCGTATCGCCAGGGGCGCGGGCGCGGCGCGGCTGGTTCACCCGGTGCAGGCCAACGAGATATTCGTGCGGCTGAGCGAGGCGGAGGCCGCGGCCTTGAGGGCGCAGGGCTTCGGCTTTCATGACTGGGCGCCGGGCGAGGCGCGGTTCGTGACGAGCTGGAACCAGGCGGAAGGCGAGGTGGACGCGCTCGCCGCCGCGCTCGCCGCGCTGTGAGCGAGGCGCCGCTCAGCCCCGCCACCCAGGCCCGGGTGTTCCTGCCGCTGGCGGTGGTGACGCTGGTGTGGAGTTCCACCTGGCTGGTGATCCGCGACCAGATCGCGCTGGTGCCGCCTACATGGTCCGTCGCCTATCGCTTCGCGGTGGGGGCCATGGCGATGATGGCCTATGCCGCCGTCACGAAGCAGACATTGCGGCTGACGCGCGAGGGCTGGCGGATGGCCATCGCGGTGGGGATCACCCAGTTCGTCCTCAACTTCAACTTCGTCTACCGCGCCGAACATTATGTGACGTCGGGGCTGGTGGCGGTGGTGTTCGCCCTGCTGGTCGTCCCCAATGCCATATTGGGCCGGATATTCCTGGGGCAGGGATTGAGCGGGCGGTTCGTCGCCGGATCGGTGGTGGCGGGGCTGGGCATCGCCATGCTGTTCATCCACGAGCTTGCGGCCGGCGGCGCCGGCCAGGCGGCGGTGGCGGCGGGCATCGGCTTCACCCTGATGGCGATCATGAGCGCGTCCACCGCCAACGTCCTGCAGGCCACAGAGACGGCCAAGCGGCAGCCGATGGTGGCGGTGCTGGCCTGGGCGATGGCGATCGGATCGGGCCTGAACATGCTGATCGCGCTGGCGACTGTCGGCCCGCCCATGTTCGATCCCCGGCCGGCTTATGCGCTGGGCACGCTCTATCTCGGGGTGATCGGATCGGCGCTCACCTTCCCGCTCTATTTCGGGGTGGTCCGCGCGATCGGGCCGGCGCGGGCGGCTTATTCCAGCGTGGTGATCCCGGTGCTGGCCATGGGGCTTTCCACCATCTTCGAAGGCTATCGCTGGAGCGCGCTGCCCGCGGCCGGAGGGCTGCTGACGCTGGCGGGGCTGGTGATCGCGCTCAAGGCGCGCAGCCCGGCCCGATAATCGGGGAAGGCCGGCCGCCAGCCGAGCAGCCGCTTCGCCCTGCCGTTCGCCACCCGGCGGCTTTCGGCATAGAAAGCGCGCGCGGCCGGCGACAGGCCGGCCTGATCCAAAGTCAGGAGCGGCGGCAGCGGACGGCCCAGCAGATCGCACGCATATTCGACGACGGCGTTCTGGGGGGCGGGCAGGTCGTCCGCGATATTGTAGATGCCGGCCGGGCCGCGATCCATGCTGGCGACGAGGGCCGATGCGATATCGGCGACATGGATGCGGCTGAAGATCTGGCCGGGAAGCGCGATGCGATGGGCCTGGCCGGCGGCCACGCGATCGAGCGCGGAGCGGCCGGGGCCGTAGATGCCGGGCAGGCGGAAGATGCGGGTTTCGGGATGGAGCGCGCGCCATGCCGCATCCGCCGCCGACCGCGCCGTTCGCCGTCCGCCGCCGATGGGCGCGCTTTCATCCACCCAGGCGCCGCCGCTGTCGCCATAGACGCCGGTGGAGGAAAGATAGCCCATCCAGCCCGCCGGGGCCTGGGCCAGCGCATCGCCGTGGCGGGCGAGCACCGGATCGGCATCCCCATCCGGCGGGACGGTGGAGAGGATGTGGGTGGCCGCCGCGATCGCGGCGCCGGCATCGCCGATCCCGTCGCGGCCGACCATCGTGATGGACCAGCCGCGCGGCGCGAGGGCGGCCGCGACATGGCGGGCGGTGTAGCCGGGGCCGAAGATCAGCAGGCGGGACATGGATGGTCCTTGGCCCGTTTCCCGGCCGGCAGGCAAGCGGGCGTTTCGGTGCCGGTGAAGGCTGGCATCGGCGGGCGGCACGGCGTAAACCTATGGACATGCTCGATGCCCAGAACGCCGCCGCGGCGCCGCCGCCCGTCATCCACCGCGAGGATTACCGGTCGCCCGACTGGCTGGTGCCCGATATCGCGCTGGATTTCACGCTCGATCCCGCCGCCACGCGGGTGAAGGCGCGGTTGAGCGTGACCCGCAACGGCGTGCATCAGCGGCCGCTCAGGCTGGACGGCGACGGGCTGACGCCGGTCGCGGTGCGCATCGATGGCGAGCCGCAGGCCGATGCCTGGCGGATGGACGGCCCGGCGCTGCTGATCGACCTGCCCGGCGACGCGCATGAGATCGAGACCGAGGTGGAGATCGCGCCCGAGGCCAATTCCCAGCTGATGGGGCTTTATGCCTCGGGTGGGAACCTGTGCACCCAGTGCGAGCCGGAGGGCTTCCGCCGCATCACCTTCTTCCCCGACCGGCCGGACGTGCTGAGCCGCTATGTCGTGCGGATGGAGGCGGACAAGGCGCGCTATCCGGTGCTGCTTTCCAATGGCGACCGCACCGGCGGCGGCGATCTGCCGGGCGGGCGGCACTGGGCGGAATGGCGCGATCCCTTCTTCAAGCCGACCTACCTCTTCGCGCTGGTGGCGGCCGACCTCGTCGCCAATCGCGACAGCTTCGCCACCCGATCGGGCAAGCAGGTGGAGCTTGCCATCTGGGTGAAGCCGGACGATCTGCCGCGCACCGAACATGCCATGGCCGCGCTGAAGGCATCGATGGCCTGGGACGAGAAGGTCTATGGCCGCGAATATGACCTTGGCGAATTCAACATCGTCGCGGTCGCCGACTTCAACTTCGGTGCGATGGAGAACAAAAGCCTCAACATCTTCAATTCGCGCTACATCCTGGCCGATCCCGATACGGCGACGGACGTGGATTACGACAATGTTGCGGGCGTGGTGGCACACGAATATTTCCACAACTGGTCCGGCAACCGCGTCACCTGCCGGGACTGGTTCCAGCTTTCGCTGAAGGAAGGCTTCACCGTCTTCCGCGACCAGAGCTTCTCCGCCGATCAGGGATCGGCCGCGGTGAAGCGGATCGAGGACGTCCGCGCGCTCCGCGCCGCGCAATTCCCCGAGGATGCCGGCCCGCTGGCCCATCCGATCCGGCCCGAAAGCTATATCGAGATTTCGAACTTCTACACGGCGACCGTCTACAACAAGGGCGCCGAGGTGATCCGCATGCTCCACACCATATTGGGGCCGGAGAAGTTTCGCGCGGGTTCGGACCTCTATTTCGAGCGGCATGACGGGCAGGCGGCGACCTGCGAGGATTTTGTGACCGCGATGGAGGACGCATCCGGCGTCGACCTCACCCGGTTCCGCCTGTGGTATTCGCAGGCCGGCACGCCGCGCGTGCGGGCGACGCTGACGCACGAGCCGGCCGGCGGACAGGCGCGGCTGACCCTGGAGCAGGAAGTGCCGCCGACGCCGGGGCAGCCCGCCAAGCAGCCGATGCCGATCCCGCTGCGCGTGGCGCTTTACGGCGAGATGACCGGCGAGGTCTTCGGCGGCGAGCGGCTGGTGATGCTGGAGGACCAGCATCAGGAGATATTGTTCGAAGGCATCGGCGAGCGGCCCATCCTGTCGATCAATCGCGGCTTTTCCGCGCCGGTGACGGTGATTTCCGAACGATCGGCCGCCGACCTCGCCTTCCTTTCCGCGCGCGACGACGATCCCTTCGCCCGATATGAGGCGATGCAGCAGCTGATGGTGGATACGCTGGTGGGCGCCGTCGCCAGGGGATCGGCGGATCACCGGCCGGTGATCGATGCCGTGCAGGATACGCTGCGCAATTCGGCGCTGGACGCGGCCTTCATCGCCGAGGCGGTGCTGCTGCCGAGCGAATCCTTCATCGGCGACCAGATGGCGAAGGTCGATCCCGTCGCCATCCATGCCGCGCGCGAGGCGCTGCGCCGCGACCTGGGGCAGGAACTGGAGGACGAGTGGCGCGCCTCCTACGCCAAGACCCACGCCAACCGTTACGAATATACGCCGGCGGCCAAGGGGCTGCGGCGGCTGAAGACGGTGGCGCTGGGCTATCTGGCGGCGAGCGGCGCGGAGGATGCGGCGATCATCGCCCATCGCCAGTTCCGCGATGCCGACAACATGACCGACCGGCAGGGCGCGCTGGCGACGCTGGCCAACAGCCCCTGGCCCGAGCGGGACGAGGCGCTGGCGGCCTTTTACGATCGCTATCGCGACAACGGCCTCGTCATCGACAAATGGTTCACGACGCAGGCGCTGTCCACCCGCGACGATACGGTGGACGCGGTGGAGAAGCTGGCGAAGCATCCCGATTTCACCCTGGCCAACCCCAATCGCATCCGCGCGCTGGTGGGGGCCTTCTCGGTGAACCAGAAGGCGTTCAACGACGCATCCGGGCGTGGATACCGCTTCCTGGCCGATATGGTGCTGGCGGTGGACAAGCTGAACCCGCAGACGGCAGCGAAGCTGGTGCCGCCACTGGGCCGCTGGCGGCGGTTCGACGAGGGCCGCGCCGCGCTGATGCGCAAGGAACTGGAACGGATCGTGGCGACACCGGGGCTGTCGAAGGACGTGTTCGAGCAGGCGTCCAAGAGCCTCGGCTGACCGGACGGCCGCCGGCGCGGGTCAGCCCGCCTGGCGGTCGTCCGGTTTCCTGCGGCGGTGCGGCACCCAGCCTTCCGGGTCCGGGTGGATCAGGATTTCCACGCCCGGAAATTCCGCGCGGAGGCGATCCTCCACCTCCTCCATCACGCGATGGGCCTCGGCGATCGTCATGTCCGGGGCGACATCGGCGTGGAACTGCACGAAATCGCGCGCGCCGCTGGTGCGGGTGCGCAGATCGTGGATGCCGCGCAGCTCCGGGTGGCGGGCGGCGATCGCCAGGAATTGGGCGCGCCGCTCCTCCGGCCATTCCTTGTCCATGAGCTGGTCGATCGCGGCGACCGCCGATCCCCAGGCGCCCCAGGCCAGCCACGCGGCGATCAGCACGCCGAAGGCGGGGTCGGCGCCGGCGATGCCGAGATATTGATCCAGCACGAGGGCGACGATCACCGATCCGTTCAGCAGCAGATCGGACTGGTAGTGAACATTGTCCGCCCGGATCGCGATGCTGCCGGTCTGCGCCAGCACGCGCCGCTGGTAGCTGATGAGGAGGCCCGTCACGGCCAGCGCCAGCAGCGATACGCCGATGCCATATTCGGCATGGGCGCCGTGCCGCCCGTCGATCAGCCGGGTGACGGCCTGCCAGCCGATCGCGGTGGCGGAAACGGTGATGAGCGCGACCTGGAACAGGGCCGCCAGCGCTTCGGCCTTGCCGTGGCCGAAGCGATGATCGTCATCGGCCGGAACGGCGGCGACGCGCACGCCCCACAAGGTGACGAGCGAGGCGAAGAGATCGAGCCCGGTATCCGCGAGCGAGCCCAGCATCGCCACCGAATCGGTGCGCGCGGCGGCATAGCCCTTGAGGGCGAGCAGGAAGCAGGCGGTGGCGACGCTGGCGATCGCCGCCCGCTGGGCGAGCGGGATCGCCTTCACGGATAGAGCATGCCCGTGGTCCAGCCGTCGCCGGTGCGGGTATAGACCAGGCGCTCGTGCAGGCGGTGGGGCCTGTCCTGCCAGAATTCGATCCGTTCGGCCGCGACGCGGAAGCCGGACCAATGCGGCGGGCGGGGGACGTCCTGCCCTTCGAAGCGGGCGGCCATCGCTTCGTAGCGCGCCTCGAACGTCTCGCGATCGGCGAGCGGGCGGGACTGGTCCGACGCCCAGGCGCCGAGCTGCGAATCGCGGCTGCGAGTAGCGAAATAGGCGTCCCCCTCAACATCGCTGACGCGGGAGACATGGCCCTCGATGCGGATCTGGCGGCGCAGCGATTTCCAGTGGAACAGCAGCGCGGCCCTGGGGGTGGCGATCAGCTCGCCCGCCTTGCGGCTTTCGAGGTTGGTGTAGAAAACGAAGCCGCGATCGTCATGCCCCTTGAGCAGCACCATGCGCAGCGACGGCTGCCCGTCCGGCCCGACGGTGGCGACCGCCATGGCGTTGGCATCGTTGGGCTCGCTGGCGCGCGCTTCGGCGAACCAGGCATCGAACAGGGCGAAGGGATCGCGGGATGGCTGCATCATGCGCCCGCCTTAATCGGAATCGGGCCGTAACGGAATGATCCTGCCCGTCCGGGCGAGGCGTTTGCGCGGATCGGCGTTCAGGCGGCCTGCGGACGGGGCCGCGCGCGCCTGATCCATCCCCCGGCGAGGCCGAAGCCCGCCACCATCATCGCCCAGCTTGCCGGTTCGGGAACGGCGCTGATGGTGTAGCTGTAGCGGACGCCGAGCATATCGGGCGCGGCATCGCCGGACGTGACCCCGATCGACCGGATCGTCCCGGTGGCGCGCCCCGCCTGGTGATGCGCGCCATAGGACATGGCGAACGATCCGCCCTTGAGGCCGGCGGCATCCACCGCCGCCGGGAAATGGCCGTCGAAGCTGCCGGGGGCGAACAAGGCGGACGCGCCGAAGATTTCGAACGTTTCGCCTTCGCCCGCCTGGAAGGAGAAATCGAGGCGATCGGCCTGCGCATAGGCCGAATGGAAGATCATTCCGATCGAGCCGAAGTCGATCGATGAAAAGCTTTCGCCCACGCCATCATCAAGCACCCAATCGGTGTCGATGTCCGCCGTCAGCGTCGCCAATCCGCGAAAAGGCACGAAGGCATTGAGATCATAATCGAAGTTTTCGCCGGAAATCGCGAAAGTGAGGTCGTAATGAAGATAGCGTGCCGCGTTCGCGGGTGCCGCCGCACAGCATAAGGCGACCAATAACAACGCTTTGCGCATCAGTCGATTCCCCCGATATTCGGCTTCCATTAACCACAATTATTACCCCGCGCCAATCCTCTCGCGCGGGCGGCTCCGCTTTTTGCCGCGCTGCCGCAAACCGGCCTTGAAACCGGGCGGTTATCCGACGATCCTGCGACGACGGTGAAGCGGCAACGGGCCTGGCGGCCGTTCGGCTGGATGCGGAGACGTGGGGACGATGGCGCAATTGCCGGGCTTGCCGACATGGGGCGAGGGATGGATGGCATCCTATCTGCCGCGCGCGACCGGCGGCGACGTGCTGCGCGGCGATGCCGGCCGGGGCGCGCGCTGGTGGCATCGCCTGCTGGAAGGCATGGCCCAGCTTGCCGACGGCAATCTGAACCAGGTGCAGGATCGCGTGGCCCGGCAGGTGGCCGAGATCGGCATGGCGTTCCGCCTGCCCGGCGAGGCGCATGAGCGGCCCTGGCCGCTTTCCGCCATGCCGTTGCTGATGGGCGAGGACGAATGGCGCGGCCTCGCGCGCGGCATCGCCCAACGGGCGGAGCTGCTGGAAGCGATACTGGACGACATGTTCGGCGCGCAGGCCCTGTTCCGGGACGAGGCGCTGCCCGCGCTTCTCGCCGCCGGCAGCCCGCATTTCTGGCGGACGATGATCGGCGTCGATCCGCCGGGCGGACGGCGGCTGCATACCCTGGCGGTCGATCTCGGCCGCGGGCCGGACGGCGAGTGGCGCGTCCTGGCCGACTATGCCCGCGTGCCGGCCGGCGCCGGCTATGCGCTGGAAAACCGCATGGCGGCATCGCGGGTGATGGGGACGCTCTACACCCGGCTCAACATCGTCCGGCTCGCGCCCTTCTTCTCCGATTTTCGCGAAGGGCTGGCGGCCGCCTGCCGCCGCGCCGATCCGCGCATCGGCCTGCTGACGCCTGGGCGCTTCACCCAGAGCTATCCCGAGCAGGCCCACCTCGCGCGCTATCTGGGCTTCCTGCTGGTGGAGGGCGAGGACCTCGCCGTGCGGGAGAACCAACTCTACGTCCGCACCATCGAGGGGCTGAAGCGGATCGACGCGCTGTGGCGGCGGATGGACACGCGCTTCATCGACCCGCTGGCCTTCGACGCGCAATCGGCGATCGGCGTTCCCGGCCTGATGGATGCGATGACGGCGGGCAACACCGTGGTGCTGAACGCGCCGGGTGCCGGCGTGATCGAATCGCCCGCGCTTTCGGCCTTCCTGCCGGCATTGGCGCGGCGGCTGACCGGCGAGCCGCTGCGCCTGCCCAATATCGCGACCTGGTGGTGCGGGCAGGATCGCGAGCGGGCCTATGTGCTCGCCCATTTCGACGACCTGCTGATCGCACCCGCCTTCGGGGGCGCGCCGCAGGGCCTGCCGGATGGGCGGCCGGTGATCGGCGGCGAGCTGGGCGGCGCGGCGCGGGCGGTGCTGATGGAAGGCATCGCCCGGCGCCCGCAGGATTATGTGGGGCAGGAACTGGTCCACCTTTCGACCATGCCGGCGCTGGCCGATGCGATGCTGGTGCCCCGCCCCTTCATCCTGCGCCTGTTCGCCGCCCGCGACGGGCATGGCGAATGGACGGTGATGCCCGGCGGCTTCGCGCGGCTGGGTCAGGAGCATGACATACGCGCCGCCGGGATCGGGGAGGGGACGCTTTCCGCCGATGTCTGCGTGGTGGCGGACCGGCCGGTGGATGCGGTGACGCTGATGCCGCAGAAGGTGGCGATCCGGCGCAATCCGGGCACCTTGCCCAGCCGCGCGGCGGACAATCTGTTCTGGCTGGGCCGCTATCTGGAACGCGGCGAGGCGACCTTGCGCCTCGTGCGCGCCATGCTGGGCGGCAGCATCGACGTGGATGGCGGCGCGGCGCTGCTGCAGGGCACGATGGACCGGCTGCGCGGGCTGCTCGTCGCGTCCGGCGCGGTATCCGCCGGCGGCGACGGGGCCGCGGATGTGCGGGCGCTGGCCCTGGAGGCGCTCGACGGCGGCGGGCTCGCCTCGGTCCGCGCCCTGCTCGCCACGGTGCGATCGATCGGCGAGGGCACGCGCGACCGGCTTTCCGCCGATGTCTGGCGGCTGATCGATACGCCGGTGCCGGCGGGCGGCGATGCCGGAGCGGCCGATATCCTGATCCGCGCCACCGCGTTGCAGGAGCGCTTCTCGGCGCTGGCCGGGCTGGCGGCGGAGAATATGGGGCGGACGGCGGCCTGGCGGTTCCACGATGTCGGCCGGCGGATCGAGCGGGGGCTGGCGGTGTGCCGGCTGCTCAGGACCTTCGCCTCGGACGAAGCCTCCTCCGACGATCTCACCACTTTATTGGACCTCACGGACAGCCAGATCAGCTATCGCGCGCGCTACATGACCGGCATGTCGCTGGCGCCGGTGCGCGACCTGGTGGCGCTCGATCCGTTCAATCCGCGATCGCTGGCCTTCCAGGTGGAGGTGATCGGTGAGCATCTGAAGGCGCTGCCGGCGCTGCGCGACGACGGCATGGCGGAGGAGCAGCAGTTGCTGGCGATCGAGCTGGGCGGGCTGGTGGCGCTGGCCAAGGCCGAGGCGCTCGGCCCCAATGCGGTGATGGCGTTGGAGAACCGGCTGCTGACCTTGTCGGACGCGATCGGGCGGCGCTATTTCCTGCAGGGCAGCGAGACGCTGCGCGCATCGGGCATGATCCTGGCGTGATGCGCTATGCCGTCACGCACCGCACGCGGTTCGGCTATGACAGCCCGGTCCGCTTCGCGCGCTGCAATTTGCGGCTGGAGCCGATCGCCTGGGACGGCCAGCAGCTCGAGACGCACAGGCTGGAGATCACGCCGCGCCCCCGTCTGTCGTCCGCGCGATCGGGGGGCTATCCGGTCAATGCGATGCGGATGGTGGTGGATCATGCCGCGAACGAGCTGGTGATCGAAAGCCGGTTCCGCATGCGGGTGGACCGGATCGCCCCGGAGCCGCGCGCCGACGATCCCGATCTGGTGACGGTGACGGCGGTGGCGCGCAATTCGGGCGATCTTTCGGCCGTGGGGCCGGCCAATTATCTTTCCGCCTCGCCGATGATCGGGCTGGAGCGCGAGATCGCCGATTGGGCCGCCGCCGATCTGGCGCCGGGCCGGGGCGTGGTGGAGGCGGGCTATGCGCTCGCGCAGCGCATCCATGACGAGTTCCGATATGACGGCAGCGCGACCCTGGCCGATACCCCGCCGATCGACGCCTTCCGCGCGCGGCATGGCGTGTGCCAGGATTTCGCCCAGATCATGATCGCTGCGCTGCGCGGCCATGGCCTGCCGGCGGCCTATGTCAGCGGCTATATCCGCACCATCCCGCCGCCGGGGCAGCCCCGGCTGGTGGGGGCGGACGCCACCCATGCCTGGGTGCTGATCTGGTGCGGGCCGGGGCGCGGCTGGCTGGGCTTCGATCCCACCAACGCCTGCGGCATGGGCAGCGACCATATCGTCACCGCCATCGGCCGCGATTATGGGGACGTATCGCCGATCGACGGCATCTTCCTGGGGCAGGGCGCGCAGCAGATCGATGTTTCGGTGGATGTCGAGCCGCTGGAGGAGTGAAGGCGGGATGGCGCGGCAATCCGCAAGCGCGGCCGCCGGGCATCAGGGGAGGATGCCGATGCGCCGGGAACCATGGCTTATCCGCGCAATTCGCGGCGAATATTTTTCCCTTGCGGGAACCGGACACAGCGCACATCTCCTATGTTGCATTTCAGCAACAGTTGGTGCCGGCGCGCGGCCGGCGTAACGAGTGGACATGGCGGACCTATATTCGAAGCTGGGCGTGGCCCGTGGTGCAAGCGAGGCCGAGATCAAGAAGGCCTATCGCAAGCTGGCCAAGGAACTGCATCCCGACCGCAACAAGGACAAGCCCGACGCGGCCGACAGGTTCGCGGAGGTGACGGCCGCCTACGACCTGCTTTCCGACAAGGACAAGCGCGCCCAATATGATCGCGGCGAGATAGACGAGCAGGGCAATCCGCGCGGCTTCTACGGCGGCGGTTTCGGCGGCGCCGGCACGGGCGGCGGCCATGGCGGCGGCTTTGGCGGCTTTGCCGGCGAGGGCGCGGATTTCGGCGATATCTTCGAAGGCCTGTTCGGCGGCCAGCGGGGCAGGGGCGGCGGCGGCTTCGGCGGTTTCGGCGGCGCGCGGCGCCAGCCCGCCAAGGGCGCCAACATCGCCTATCGCCTGGCCGTGCCGTTCGAGGACGCGGCCGCGCTGAAGCCCCAGCGGGTGACGCTGGCGGACGGCAAGACGATAGACGTGAAGCTGCCGGCGGGCGTGGAGAACGGCACTCAGATGCGGCTGGCCGGCAAGGGCGAGGCCGGCCCCGGCGGCGCGGGCGACGCGATCGTGACCGTGGAGATCAAGCCCCACCGCTTCTTCACCCGCGAGGGCGACGACGTGCGGCTGGACCTGCCGATCACCATCGACGAGGCGGTGCTGGGCGGCAAGGTGCGCGTGCCCACCGTCGACGGGCCGGTGATGATGAACATCCCCAAGGGATCGACATCGGGCAAGGTGCTGCGGCTGGGCGGCAAGGGCTTCACCCGCAAGGATGGATCGCGCGGCAACCAGCTCGTCACCCTGCTGGTCGATCTGCCGCTGGGCGATCCGGATCTGGAAGCCTTTATCGAGGGTTGGAAGGGGAAGGGACGCAACCCGCGACTGGCCTTGGGGGTTTGACCCCCGATAAAGCCGAATAGCGAAAGGGCGGAAACTTGCAGGATGCCTCTCCAGAATCGCCGGAAGCCCGCGCGCTGCGGCCGGCATGGGAAAGGCAGCTCGATCGCGTCCGACCCGGCACCCGCCCTTTCGAGATCGCCCGCCGGGTGATCGTGGGCGTCTATTCGGACGGGTTTATCCACGCCGGCAACCTGGCCTATCTGTCGCTGCTGGCGCTGTTCCCCTTCTTCATCATCCTCGCCGCGCTGGCCCAGATGCTGGGCCGCGAGCCCGACGTGCAGGCGGCCGTCGCCACCTTCCTGAGCACGCTGCCGCCCACGGTGGAAAATCTGCTGCGCAAGCCGATCACCGACGTGCTGGTGGCGCGCGGCACCGGATCGCTCCTCTGGCTGGGCGCGATCGTCGGCCTGTGGACGGTGGGCAGCTTCATCGAGACGATTCGCGATATCCTGCGCCGGGCCTATGGCACGCCTTATTCCAAGGCCTTCTGGCATTACCGGCTGGGATCGATCGGGATCATCATCGTTTCGGTGATCGCCACGCTGGTCGCCTTTTCCATGCAGGTGCTGCTGACGGCGGCCGAGGAGTTCGTCGGCCGGCTGCTGCCCTTCGCGGACAAGGCGATGCTGTGGATCGGCATCTCGCGCATCGCCCCGCTCGTGCTGATGGCGCTGGCGCTCTACTGGCTGATCTATTCGCTCACCCCGTCGAAGTATCGCTTCGCGCCCTGCCCCAAATGGCCGGGCGCGCTGTTCGTCACGCTCTGGTGGATCGGGGTGACGATGGCGCTGCCCCGCGTGCTGGGCCTGCTGGGCGGATATGACCTGACTTATGGCGGCCTGGCGGGCACGATCATCACCCTCTTGTTCTTCTGGCTGGTGGGATTCGGGCTGGTAATCGGCGCGAACATCAACGCAGCACTGGCGGAAACGCCCGAACCGGCGGTAAAGGGGCCTGCGTCACAAGGCTGATGGAGTTAGAATGACAGGCCTGATGGAAGGAAAGAGGGGGCTCATCATGGGCCTCGCCAACGATCGGTCGCTCGCCTGGGGCATCGCCAAGGCGCTGCGCGCGCAGGGCGCCGAGCTGGCCTTCAGCTATCAGGGCGAGGCGCTGGAGCGCCGCGTGCGCCCGCTGGCGGAAGAATTGGGATCGGATTTCCTGATCGATTGCGATGTGGGCGACATGGCCGCGCTCGACACCGCATTCGAAACGCTGGCGGCGCGCTGGCCGACGATCGATTTCGTCGTCCATGCCATCGGCTTTTCGGACAAGAACGAGCTGCGCGGCAAATATGTCGACACCAGCCTCGATAATTTCCTGCTGACGATGAACATATCGGCCTTCAGCCTCGTCGCCGTCACCAAGCGGGCGCGGCCGATGATGCCGAACGGCGGATCGATCCTGACGCTCAGCTATTACGGCGCCGAGAAGGTCGTTCCCCATTATAACGTCATGGGCGTGGCCAAGGCGGCGCTGGAAACGTCGGTGAAATATCTGGCGATGGATCTGGGGCCGGAGAATATCCGCGTCAACGCCATCTCCGCCGGGCCGATAAAGACGCTGGCGGCCTCCGGCATCGGCGATTTCCGCTACATCCTGAAGTGGAACGAGCTGAATTCGCCGCTGCGCCGCAACGTGACGATCGAGGATGTGGGCGGCGCTGGCCTCTACATGCTGTCCGACCTCGCGAGCGGCGTGACCGGCGAAATCCACCATGTCGACGCCGGTTACAACGTGATCGGCATGAAGGCCGAGGACGCGCCGGACATCGCGCTTTCGTGAAGTGCAGCCCTCTCCCTTCGGGGAGGGGGCCGGGGAGGGGGCCGGCGGGGTGGCCCATCTTCCGTTCCAACAGCGGGCGGACTTCCCCTCTCCCAACCCTCCCCCCGGAGGGGAGAGGGCTTTTGTAGATGTCGTTCAACAGCTTCGGCCGCGTTTTCCGTTTCACCACCTGGGGGGAATCCCACGGGCCGGCGCTGGGCGCGGTGGTGGACGGCTGCCCGCCGGGGCTGTCGCTCGACGAAACCGATATCCAGCCCTGGCTCGACAAGCGCCGGCCGGGCACCTCGCGCTTCACCACGCAGCGGCAGGAGCCCGATCGGGTCCGCATCCTGTCCGGCGTGTTCGAAGGCCGCACCACCGGCACGCCGATCAGCCTGATGATCGAGAATGTGGACCAGCGGTCGAAGGATTATTCCGAGGTCGCGCTCGCCTATCGGCCGGGCCATGCCGATTATGCCTATGATGCCAAATACGGTTTCCGCGACTATCGCGGCGGCGGCCGTTCCTCCGCGCGGGAAACCGCCGCGCGGGTGGCGGCGGGCGCGGTGGCGCGGGCAGTGATCCCCGAGGTCCGCATCCGCGCCTATCTGGTCGAGCTGGGCGGCGACGCCATCGATCGCGCGGCGTTCGACGATGCCGAGATCGATCGCAATCCCTTCTTCTGCCCCGATACCGCCGCGGCGGCGCGCTGGGAGGAGATCGTCGACGGAGCGCGCAAGGCGGGATCGTCCGTGGGTGCGATCGTCGAATGCGTGGCGGATGGATTGCCGGCGGGCTGGGGCGCGCCGCTCTATGCCAAGCTGGACAGCGAGCTGGCGGCGGCCTGCATGTCGATCAATGCCGTGAAGGGCGTGGAGATCGGCGACGGCTTCGATGCCGCGCGGCTGACCGGGGAGACCAATGCCGATCCGATGCGCCCCGGCCCGGACGGCAAGCCGATTTTCCTGGCCAACCATGCCGGCGGCGTGGCGGGCGGCATCTCCACCGGCCAGCCGCTGGTGCTGCGCGTGGCGCTGAAGCCCACATCCTCGATCCTGACGCCGGTGGAGACCATCGGGCGGGACGGGCAGGCGGCGGACATCCGCACCAAGGGCCGCCACGACCCCTGCGTCGGTATCCGCGCGGCGCCGGTGGTGGAAGCGATGGTGGCGCTCGTGCTGGCCGACCAGAAGCTGCTCCACCGCGCCCAGTGCGGCTGACGGGGCGGGCGTTTCCGATCGATCAGGGGCGGCGATCGCAGCACGGCGCGCCGCCCTCCTTCAGCCACGGCGCGTCGAACCGGGCGCGCTGGAGCGGCTCGAAGGGGGTGGCCGCCTGATCGAGGATCGCGGCAAGCCGCGCGGTGAGGCCGGCGTGGGCGCGCGAGCGGAGCGGCTGGGTGCAGTCACCGGACATCTTATGATCCTTTGCTGGTCGAAGGCACCCTGAAGATGGGGTTTCGCTTGAGGAAAGACCAATCAGATCAGCGGCGGTTTCCATAAGGACAGCTTATCCATGGGCCATGCCCGGCCGGATCGCGCCGGGGTGAAATGCGCCCTCGCATGAGCGGATCGGCGCTGCTATCCCTGCGCCATGACCGCATCCGCCGAGCCGCTCGACCAGATCATCGAAGCCCCGTTCGACAGCGCCCTTTCCGACCGATATCTCGTCTATGCGCTGTCCACGATCACGGCCCGTTCGCTCCCCGACGTCCGCGACGGGCTGAAGCCGGTCCATCGCCGGCTGCTGTGGGCGATGCGGCTGCTCAGGCTCGATCCGCAGGCCGCCTACAAGAAATGCGCCCGCGTCGTCGGCGACACGATCGGCAAATATCATCCGCATGGCGACCAGTCCGTCTACGACGCGATGGTGCGGCTGGCGCAGGATTTCTCGCTGCGTTACCCGCTGGTCGACGGGCAGGGCAATTTCGGCAATATCGACGGCGATAACGCCGCCGCCTACCGCTATACCGAGGCCCGGCTGGCGCCGCCCGCCATCGACCTGATGGCCGGGCTGGACGAAGGCACCGTCGATTTCCGCGCCACCTATAATGGCGAGGAGGAGGAGCCGGAGGTCTTCCCCGGCCTGTTCCCCAACCTGCTGGCCAATGGCGCGAGCGGCATCGCGGTGGGCATGGCGACATCGATCCCGTCGCATAACGTGGCCGAGCTGATCGACGCCGCGACCCTGCTGATCGACCAGCCCGACGCGCCGGACAGCGATCTGATGCAGTTCGTGAAGGGGCCGGATTTCCCGACCGGCGGCGTGATCGTGGACGGGCCGGCGACGATCGCCGAGGCCTATCTGACCGGGCGGGGCAGCTTCCGCGTGCGGGCGCGCTGGTCGATCGAGGATCAGGGGCGCGGCACCTGGACGGCGGTGATCCACGAAATCCCCTACCAGACGCCCAAGGCCAAGCTGATCGAAGAGATCGCGGCCCTCATCAACGACAAGAAGCTGCCGATCCTGGCCGACGTCCGCGACGAATCGGACGAGGTGGTGCGCATCGTGCTGGAGCCGCGCGCCCGCACCGTCGATCCGCAGGTGCTGATGGACAGCCTGTTCCGGCTGACCGCGCTCGAATCGCGGGTGTCGCTGAACCTCAACGTCCTCGATGCCCAGCGCACGCCGCGGGTGATGAGCCTGAAGCAGGTGCTGGCCGCCTGGCTGGAGCATCAGTTCGAGGTGCTCGTCCGCCGATCACGGCATCGGCTGGCCAAGATCGACGACCGGATCGAGCTGCTCGACGGTTATCTGATCACCTATCTGAACCTCGATCGCGTGATCCAGATCATCCGCGAGGAGGACGAGCCGAAGCCCGTGCTGATGGCGGAGTTCAAGCTTTCCGACCGGCAGGCCGAGGCGATCCTCAACATGCGGCTCAGGTCTCTGCGCAAGCTGGAGGAGATGGAGCTGAAGCGGGAGCGCGACGCGCTGGACGAGGAGCGCAAGGGCCTGGCCGCGCTGATCGACAGCCCGGCGCGCCAGCGCACGCGGATGAAGAAGGACCTGGCGAAGCTGCGCGAGCGCTATGGCCCGGAAACCGATATCGGCCGCCGCCGCACGCTGATCGAGGAAGCGGCGCCCGCGCGCGAGATTCCGCTGGAGGCGATGATCGAGCGCGAGCCGATCACCGTGATCCTTTCCCAGCGCGGCTGGATCCGCGCGATGAAGGGGCATAGCGACCTGGGATCGGCCGACGCGCTGAAATTCAAGGAAGGGGACGGCCCGCTCTTCGCCTTCCACGCCCAGACGACGGACAAGCTGCTGCTGGCGACCGAGACCGGCCGTTTCTACACGCTGGCTGCCGACAAGCTGCCCGGCGGGCGCGGCTTCGGCGAGCCGGTGCGGCTGATGGTGGACCTGGAGAGCGAGGCGCCGCCCGTGGCGCTGCTGCCGGCGAGCGCGGGCGCGCGCCTGCTGCTGGCGTCGTCCGACGGGCGCGGCTTCCTGGGCATCACGGCGGACATCGTGGCCGAGACCCGCAAGGGCAAGCAGGTGATGAACCTGCGCCCCGGCGCGAAGCTGCGCGTCGTCCGCGCGGTGCCGGCGGACGCGGACTATATGGCCGTGATCGGCGAGAACCGGAAGCTGGTGGTGTTCCCCATCCGCGAGATGCCGGAAATGGCGCGCGGGGCGGGCGTGCAATTGCAGCGTTATCGCGACGGTGGCCTTTCCGACGCGCTGGCCTTCCGCTTCGAGGAGGGCCTGAGCTGGGCCATGGGCGGCGAGACCGGGCGGACGCGGACGGAAAGCGACATGACCCCCTGGCGCACCGCGCGGGGCGCGGGCGGGCGGATGCCGCCGATCGGCTTCCCGCGCGACAATCGCTTCGGAAGTTGATACAAGTCACGGAAATCGCGCGATAGGAAGCGTTGCGGCCTAAAGCAGAAATTAACCGTCTCGCTCTATCGCGGGAGAATATGCAGGTCGAGCCGTCTCGCAGCGAATTGGCCGTCTTCACGGACGGAGCGATGGAGCTTGCCCTGTTGCGTGACATGTCAGGCGTGGACCCAATCGGCGAGCGGGCCGCGATCGAGCTGATCCGGCGCGCGCGGGTCGATTATCTGAACGCCCTGCCGATCGCGGCGGCGATCGTTACCCAGAAGCCGGATGGTGCGATCGAGCTGCTCGCCAACGAGCGGTTCGAGATGCTGGATTCGCTTTCCGGCATCATCCCGATCCGCCCCGGCGCGGCCGCCCCCCTGATCGAGCGCGAGCCGCTGAAGCGTGCGCTTCAGACCTTCCTGGCCGGCGACAAGCGGGGCCACGAATTCGGCTGGCAGGATGGCGACGGCGTGGGCGGGCGCCATTTCGTCGTCCGGCTGGGCCGGCTTTCCGCTTATGACGACGGCACGCGGCGCTGCGTGCTTTCGCTGATCGATCGCACCGCCGAGGTGGAGAACGAACGCAGCCTGCGCGCCGAGATGACCCATGACAGCCTGACCGGGCTGCCCAACCGGGTCGCGTTCGGCGAGGCGCTGGACGCGGTGCTGGCCTGCGACGATCCGGTGGGCCACGCCGTGCTGATCGTCGATCTCACCCGGTTCAGCCGCATCAACGAGAGCATGGGATCGATCGCCGGGGACGAGCTGATCATCACCGTCGCGCGCCGGATGGTCGCATCGTTGCGGGCGGGCGACATGCTGGCGCGGATCGGCGGCGACGAATTCGCCATCCTGCTGACCTTGACGGACGGCCCCGGCGACGCCCTGCACGCCGCGCGGCGCATCCAGGCGACGATGACCGCGCCGTTCCGCATTTCGGACCTGGAGATACGGATCGACTGCGCGATCGGCTGCGCGCTGGTGAGCGACCGGGCGGCGGGCGCGGAGGATCTGGTGCGCAACGCCCAGTTCGCGCTGAAACGGGCCAAGGCATCGGGCCGGGTGGAGGTGTATCAGCCCGGCGAGGTAAGCAAGGCGCGGCACCGCTTCAGCCTGGAGACCGAGCTGCGCCGCGCGATCGACAGCGATTCGCTGACCCTGGCCTTCCAGCCGCTGATCAACCTGCAGACCAATCGCGTCGCCGGCTTCGAGGCGCTGGCCCGCTGGGAGCATGAGGCGCTGGGGCTGATATCGCCGACCGAGTTCATCCCGGTCGCGGAAGAATCGGGGCTGATCGTGCCGCTGGGGCGCTGGGCGTTCGAAACGGCCTTGAGCACGCTCGCGCAATGGGATGCCACGCAGGGCGAGGCCGTGCCGATCCATATCGGCGTCAACGTATCCGCCATCCAGCTTGCCCGCGACGATGTTTCGAGCGCGGTGGAAGGGGCGCTCCGCCGCGCCGGGATCACCGGCGAGCGGCTGACGCTGGAGCTGACCGAAAGCTCGATCGTGCAGGACCCGGAACGGGCGACACGCACCTTGCAGGGTTTGAAGGAGCTGGATGCCAAGATCGCCATGGACGATTTCGGCACCGGCTATTCCTCGCTCGCTTATCTCCAGCGCCTGCCGATCGACATATTGAAGATCGACCGCAGCTTCGTGACGGGCATGCTGGGCGACCGCGATTCGGTGGCGATCGTGCGCGCGGTGCTGGGCCTGGCCGATGCGCTGGGCATGGATACCACCGCCGAGGGGGTGGAGACGTTCGAGCTGGCGCAGACGCTGGCGGCGCTGGGATGCAGCTGCGGCCAGGGCTTCTACTTCGCCCGCCCGCTCGCCGCCGATGAGGCGCTGGCTTACTGGCGTTCGCGCAACGCCTGATCGACCGCGGCCTGTGCCGCGCGGGCGGCCCATTCGCCATCGGGGAAACCCGCCGCCATCCAATCGCGCTCGATCGCCTGCAATGCCGCCGCCACCTGCGGGCCGGGGCGCAGGCCGAGCTTGACGAGATCGCCGCCCCTGAGCGGGAATGTCGGCCGATGCCAGCCGTCGAGCGCGGCGAGCGCGGCCGCCAGCTCGGCATCGCTCATGTCCGAAAGCAGCAGCAGATCGACCGCCGCGTCGGGATGGCGATAGGCGAGCGGGATCGGCGCCGTTTCCGGGGCGGGCGGGGCAGCGAGCAGCTCGATCCGCGCGCGCATCGCGTTGGACAGGCGCAGCCGCGATGCCACCTGCGCGGCGAGGGCCGGATCGCGCGGCAGCAGCGCGGCCAGCCGGCGCACGGGATCGGGCCGGGCCCCCGATCGCGTTTCCCTGTCGATCAGCCGCGTAAGCCGGGCGACGCCTTCCTCCCCGATTTCGGGCAGCACCGGCCGGAAGATGCCGTGGGCGTGCATCAGCGCCACCGTGGGCGCGGGATCGGGAAGCGCGAGCAGCTTCAGAAGCTCGTCGGCGATGCGCTCGCGCGAAAGCGCCATCAGGTCGTTCGCGCGATCCGCGCAGGCGGCGAGACCGGGGCCGTCCGGGGCGCCGCGCCCGAAGCGGGCATGGAAGCGGAAGAAACGCAGGATGCGCAGATGATCCTCGGCGATTCGCATCAGGGGATCGCCGATGAAGCGCACATGGCCTTCGGCCAGATCCCCGACGCCGCCGAAATAATCGATCACCTCGCCGGATGACGGATCGGCGAACAGCGCGTTGATCGTGAAATCACGGCGGGCGGCATCCTCGCGCCAATCATCGGTGAAGGCGACGGTGGCGCGGCGACCGTCGGTGGAAACGTCGCGCCGGAGCGTCGTCACCTCGATCGTGGACCCCGGCAGGACGGCGGTGACGGTGCCGTGGGCGATGCCGGTGGGCACGGCCTTGAAGCCCGCCTTGCGGACGCGGGCGATCACCTCGTCCGGCAGCAGCCGCGTCGCGCAATCGACGTCGGATACGGCAAGCCCCAGCAGCGTATCGCGCACTGCGCCGCCGACATAGCGGATGGCGCCTTCGTCCGCGCCCAGTGCGGCAAGCAGATCGACGAGGCCGGCGCCGTGGCGCCAGGCCGCATCCGGCAGCAGCGTCGTCATAGCGGATAAGCGAGCCGGCGGCCGAGATTGACGAGCATCGCGGCGGTGGCGCCCCAGATGCGGCGGTCCTGCCAGGTGATCTCGAAATAGCGGCGCTCGCGCCCCTGCCACTCCACGGCCTGCTCGATATGGTTGGACGGCTCGAGCAGATAGGCCAGCGGCACCTCGAAGATGTCGGCGACCTCGGCGGGCTGGGGGACGAGCGGCAGATCGGGCGGCACGACGCCGATCACCGGCGTCACTTCATAGCCGGTGATGGTGCGATAGCGATCGGCCGTGCCCACCACGTCCACCCGCGCGCGGGGCATGCCGATCTCCTCCTCCGCCTCGCGCAGCGCCGCGCCGACGACGCCGTCGTCCCCCGGATCGACCCGGCCGCCGGGAAAGGCGATCTGGCCGGCATGGCGGCGCATCGTTTCGGGGCGCAGGATCATCAATATCGTCGGCTCGGGACGATCGACGAAGGGCACCAGCACGGCGGCGGGCACGATCGGCTCGCCCGCCCGCAGGGCGAAATCGCCGTCGTCATGCTCCAGCAGCACCGGCGCCAGGGCCTGCCCGTCCCGCAATGCGGCGCGGAGCCGTTCGCTCAAGGTCATCATTCGGACTCCAGCGGGAAGAAGCGGCCATTGCTCCAGAGACCGAGCGGTTCGCCCGCCTCCTCGATCGCGATGGCGGCGAGCTCATAATAGACCGGGCGCGCCACCAGCGCCTCCAGCCCGCCGCGCACGGCGAGATAGGGGTGGGGGCCATCGCCCTTGTCCTCGAAGCGCAGCGGATGGTCCTCGCCGGCGACGACGATGTCGCCGGTGTTGAGGCGGAAGGCGAGGCTGCGATCGCGCCCGGTGCCCTCGGTCTTCAGCTCCACGGCGATGAAGGCCGCATCCTCGACATCAATGTCGAGCTTCTCGACCGGGGTGACGAGGACGTGCCGGCCATCGGGCTCGCGCCGGAGGATGCTGGCGAACAGGCGCACCATCGCTTCCCGCCCGATCGGCGATCCCTGGTGGAACCAGGTGCCGTCGCGGGCGATGCGCATGTCGCTGTGCCCGCAATGCGCCGGATTCCATTTCTCGACCGGCGGCAGCTTCCGCTCGGCCGCGAGGCGGGCGATCTCGGCGAGCGAAAGGCCGGTCAGGTCCTCGGGCGGGGGGCTCGTTTCGGGCATGGCGACCCGATTAGGCCATCCTCGCCTTCAGCGCAAAGCCGCCGCCGCCTCCTGCCGCGGCCGGAGCGTTCCGCGCTCGGGAAGAGGGGCGGGGCCGCGCAGCCGCGCGAGCAGGCGGTGGCGCTCCACCGGGCCGGGCACGTCCCAGCCGCCGGTCCGGTCGGCGGAAAAGCCGAAGAAGCGCTCATAATATTCGGGGTCGCCGATCAGGACGAGCGCATCGGCATGGCCGGCATCGGCGGCCGCGAGCATCGCTTCCATCAGCATGCGGCCGATACCGTCCTTCTGCCGATCGGGCCGCACGGCGACAGGCCCCACCAGCACCATCGGCACGATGCGGCCATCCTCCGCCGCCAGCTCGACCGGCCAGCACTGGATCGTGCCGACCAGCTCGCCCGATTCGAAAGCCGCCAGCGACAGGGCCGGAATCTGCTCCGTCCCGCTTCGCAGCCGATAGGCGGTGCGGCCATGCCGATCGGTGCCGAAGGCGGCATCCAGCAATTGTTCGATGGCGGCGGGCGCGGCGGCGGCGATCGGAGCGAGCGTGATCAATCCTGGGGGGAGCTTTCCATGCTTCAGGTTTCGATTGCGCGCGCCCTTAGTGGTTCCGCCGCGAAAGGAAAGCGCGAATCGACTTGGGGAGGATGGAGGCGATTCGCGCCGGACGCCTTTTCCACAGCGTTCGTGGAAAGGGTTGTGGATAAGCCTGTGAGGGTGACGGGACTGGCAAGCCCCGCCTTGCCCGTGCCCGACTTGCCCGATTTTCAGGCAGCGGCTACCGCGTCCCCGAACCAAGCGAGATTTCCCACATGACCACCGCACCGATCCTCGACGGACTCGTTCCGGCATCCCTCGCGCCGAAGAAACGGCGCATCTTCCTTGAGGATTTCGACCTGCCGGTCGACATCGGCTTCCACGATTTCGAGGTCGGCAATCCGCAGCGCCTGCTGGTGACGGTGGAAGTGTGGATCGACGAGGCGAGCTTCGCGGCCGAGGACAATGTGTCCGCCGCGTGGAATTACGATTTCCTGCGCACCGAGATCGGCCGGCTGGCGAACAGCCGGCGGTTCAACCTGCAGGAGACGCTGGCGCGCGCCATCTACGATCTGATCGCGGCGCGCGCCGGGGTCACGGGCCTTCGGGTTTCCACGCGCAAGCCCGATATCTATGCCGATTGCGCGGCCGTCGGCGTGGAATTGTCCTCTTTTTAGGCAGTGGCCTTTCGGGTTGCCTGCCAGTGCGTTGGCCGCGCGGTATCATTGCGGTGAGCGCAATATAAGTGGTTCAGCGAGCGGGAAAATTCCGCTCGCAGGGCTGGAGCCCCTCGATCACCACGCGATAATCGGCCCGCGCCGCATCCGCCTGCCGGGCGCCAAGATCGGCGGTGGAATTTTCCGGCAGTTCGGGCGGCAGCGTGCAGGCCAGCCGATACCAGAGGAGGCTGTCGGGAGCGGGCGGGGCGGCGCTGTCGTCCACCATTTCGCCCAGCGCCACCGCCCAGCGCGGCGCCTCGCCCGGCCGGCGCAGAACGCTGAGGGAGACCGGCCGCCCGTCGTCCGTCCCCAGGAATATCTGCGTCTCGCTCTCGCCCGGCAGCGAGCCCGGCACCTGGAAGGCGTTGCCGACGCGGGTGATGTGCGGCGGCGCGTCCGTGGCGTTCAGGTCCCGCAGCACGCCGCGCACGCGCGCATCCTCCTCCTGCGACCAGGCGATCTGGCCGAAAGGCGCGGCCAGCCTTACCTCGCCCGGCCGGCCCGCCACGGCATCCACGAACAGCAGCAGCCGGGCCTTCTTGAGCTTGGGCGCCCGATTCGCGGCGTCGAGCGGCACGTCCGCCAGCCAGGAGATCTGGCCCGGCAATCCCTTCTTCCCGCCGAGAAGCGCGTTCAGATTCCCTTCAAGATAGAAGCGCTGGTGCCCGGCCGGAACATTTGCCGCGGCCGGGCCTTTTAGCTTGGTCGCCGCCGTCACCTCGACGTCGGCGACAGCGTCCGATGATTCCGCCAATCCGACTAGATCCGCATAGGTGAAGGCCGGATTTCCGACGATTCGCATATCTGGTTGCGCTACCGCCGGATTCGCGGAAAGCGCCGCCAGAAAAGCCAGGGCCAAGGTGCTCCGCCGCATGTCCACTCCTTAGTGTCAAATCTCCGCAGCCATTCGGAAACGGCCTCTCCGGCGGGTTTCGCACGGGGCATGCGGGACGTTCAAGCGTTGGACAAAGGAATTGCGTCGCCGAAAGTGTCGCGATAAGGACACACATCCCGTCAATAATTACTGAACGAAGACGGTACCCGCTGGATTATGTCGGGCCCGCCCCACGGGCAGCCCGTAGCCCGTGAAGCTTGTGGATTGGAGGGAGTGTCGTTCCTTAATGGCTTACGCTGATCAATCGATGAGCTCCCGCCGGGTCGTGGCGATCGCCATTGTCGCGCTGCTTCACGCAGTGATCGGCTATGCGTTCGTGACTGGCCTGGCATACAACGTCGTCAAGAAGGTCGCCCAGGATCTGAAGACCTTCGACGTCGAAGAGGAGCCACCACCCCCGGAGGAAGTGCCGCCGCCGCCGCCGCCGGATCAACCGGTGGAACCGCCGCCCGTTCTTGCCCCGCCCCCGATTGTGAGCGTGCCCAATCCCACGCCGCCGCCGGTGACGACGGTTCGGGAAGCGCCGCCCGTGGTCATCACGCCCACCGCGCCGCCGGCACCGCCGCCGCCACCGCCGCCTTCGCAGGCTGCCAAGGCGACCGAGCGTGGCAATTCGAGCCTTTGGGTCACCACCGACGACTATCCGTCGCGTGCGCTCCGTGAGGAACGCGAAGGCACCACCGGTGTCGCGTGGGACGTCGACGAGCAGGGACGCGTGGTGAACTGCCGCGTGACTTCGTCGAGCGGATCGCCCGATCTCGATGATGCGGCCTGCAAGAACATCACGCGCCGTGGCCGTTACAAGCCCGCGCAGGATGCGGCAGGCAATCCCATCGCTTCGAGCGGCTATACCCGCCGCGTTCGCTGGCAGATGCCCAAAGATTGATAGTGGCGAGAGCCGGATCGGCTGAAGCGATCCGGCCAGCCGATCCAACCAAATTCGACGAAGAGGAAGAACACCGAAATGGCTACCCCCGCTGCAGCGCCCCATGGCGGCGAAAACCCCTACGGCCTGATGGCCGCCCTGGAGCAGGGCGGAACGATCGCCTGGGCCGTCTTCATCATCCTGGTGGTGATGTCGGCTGCCTCCTGGTACATCATGTTCACCAAGCTGCTCGAGCAGCAGAAGATCCTGAACCAGGCCAAGCGCGTGCGCACCTCCTTCTGGGGTTCGCCGAGCCTGAAGGACGGCGCCGCCAAGCTCGAGAAGAACTCGGCCTATCGCCAGATCGTCGACGACGGCCTCCGCGCGCAGGACGAGCACACCAAGCTGATCGACCCGATCGACCAGCATGACTGGCTGCTCGGTTCGCTCGGCCGCAGCCAGCAGGCGATCAACTCGAAGCTCGGCAACGGCCTCGCCGTGCTCGCCACCGTCGGTTCGACCGCGCCGTTCATCGGTCTGTTCGGCACCGTGATCGGCATCTACCGCGCGCTCATCAAGATCGGCGCGGCTGGCCAGGCCTCGATCGACGCCGTCGCCGGCCCGGTCGGTGAAGCTCTGATCATGACCGCGCTCGGCCTCGCCGTGGCCGTTCCGGCCGTGCTCGGCTACAACTGGCTGATCCGCCGCAACAAGGTTGTCGCCGAACAGATCGCCGCCTTCTCCACCGACGTCCATGGCTACATGGTTTCGAACGGTGCCGTGAAGCCGGCGCTCCTCTCGGCCAAGCCGGCTGCTCCGGCCGCCGCCAAGCCGGCCGCGACCGCCACCAAGGCTTGATAATCGGCCCGGCGCGGCCTCCGATATCGGGGCCGCGCCGGAATGCCGGGTCGTTCCGTCGGCCACGCGCCGGCGAAATTTGAAGTAGGACAGGATCACACCTTATGGCCATGAGTGCCGGCCCCGCGGAGGGCAGCGACGCGCCGATGTCCGACATCAACACGACGCCACTCGTGGACGTCATGCTGGTGCTGCTTATCATCTTCCTCATTACCGTTCCCGTCGTTGTCCAGACGGTGCCAGTCGAACTGCCGAAGGTCGTGTTCGAGCCGACGACGACGAAGCCCGAGAACGTCTCGCTTTCGGTGCGCTCGGTCGATGGCAAGTGCGAAGTCTATTGGGGCCAGACCCTGGTGACGCCGCAGGAACTGCTCGACAGGGCGGTCGTCAAGCTGAAGGCCGAGATCGACAAGCAGGGCGGCCCGACCGCGCCTGGCATCGAACTGCCGGAAGCGCATATTCGTGGTGACGTGAAGACGCCTTACCGTTGCATCGGCGGCGCCATCTTCACCATGCAGCGGGCAGGCTTCGCGCGGGTCGGGTTCATCTCCCAGCCGCCGGCCGGCACCACCAGCCCGCGTCTCTGATCAGGAGTATCCATCATGGCAATGGCAGCAAGCACCACCGATGGTGAGCCGATGATGGACATCAACACGACGCCGTTGATCGACGTCATGCTGGTGCTCCTCATCATGTTCATCATCACCATTCCGATCCAGACCCACGCCGTGAAGCTGGATCTGCCGGTTGATGATCCCAGCCAGAAGACCCCGCCGCCGATCGATCCGGTCAAGAACAAGGTGACCATCGATCCCGCCGGCCAGGTGTTCTGGAACGGCAGTCCGGTGAGCCTCACCGTGCTGCGCCAGTATCTGGATCAGACGCAGACGATGAACCCGGTTCCTGAGCTGCACCTGCAGCCGGACCCCCAGGCGCGCTACGAAGTGGTGGACGAGGTTCTCGCCGTCACCAAGCGGGCCCAGGTCGAGAAGATGGGCTTCGTCGGCAACGAGGCTTACGGCAGCTGGTAAGCAGCCGCGCCAAGGCGTCGAATGTGAAAGAGGGGCGGTCCTGCGGGATCGCCCCTTTTTGCATGTCGGGTTTGCCTGCGCCGGGATGATTGGGGGCGGAGCAGGTTGCTGCGCCGGCCTACTTTCGGAGCAGTCCGCGGCTTTAGGAGCAGTCCGCCGGATCAGACCCAGCGGCCTGCCGGATCAGATGACGACGAGCCGATCCTGGCCGAGAGACTGTAGCAGCCCGATCATGCCGCCCCATTCTATGCGGGGATCGAACCGGTCGGCGGTGGCGCCGATCAGGGCGAGGCCGCTCTGGCAGGCGGTGATCGCGACGCCGGCATCCAGGGCATCGGCGAATATGGCGGCGCGGGCAGGGAGCCCGGCGGCCGCATAGCGGGCGGCGTCCTCCGCAACCTCATCGGGCAGAAGCAGGGCCACGGCGCCTTCCTGCAGGAACAGCCGGGCAGTGCCGCCGAGGGCGGTCTGGGCCAGCGCCATCATCAGCGCGGTGCGGAAGCGTTCGCCGTCCGCCGTGGCGACGACGATGGTGAGGCCGGTCGGCGTGGCGGCGGGCGGCGATGTCATGGCCGGCGGTTATCCGGCGGCATGGCGGCAGCCGCAGGCGGGGTCCTTGGGCAGGGACAGCGTGCGGAAGCGGAAGGCGAGGGCGTCGATCAGCAGCAGGCGGCCGGCGGCGTCCTCGCCGAAGCCGGTGAGGGTGCGAATCACCTCCATCGCGGCGAGGCTGCCGAGGACGCCGGTGAGCGCGCCGAGCACGCCCTGATCGGCGCAGCTTACATCGGGGCGATCGGGATCGTTGCCGACGAAGCAGCGATAGCAGGGCTTGTCCGCCTCCCACCCGCGATAGGTGGCGAGCTGGCCTTCGAACTGGCCGACAGCGGCGGATATCAGCGGGATGCGCAGGGCAAGCGCGGCATCGGCCACCGCCAGCCGCGTTCGGAAATTGTCGCACCCGTCGAGGACGACATCGTGCCCGGCAAGCAGTTGCGCCGCATTTTCGGCCGTCACCCGTTCGGCATGGGTTTCGAGCTGCACGTCGGGGTTGAGCGCGGCCACCCGTTCGGCGGCGACATCCACCTTGCGGCGTCCCTCATCCGCCGTGCCGAACAAGGTCTGCCGCTGGAGGTTCGAGAGGGCGACGACATCATCGTCGAACAGGGTGATGTGGCCGATGCCGGCCGCAGCGAGATATTGGAGAGCGGGGGAACCGATGCCGCCCGCGCCGATCACCGCGACACGGGCGGAAAGCAGCCTGAGCTGGCCCGCGCCGCCGATCTCGCGCAGCACGATATGGCGGGCATAGCGATCGAGCTGGGCGTCGCTCAGCGTCATCCGCGCGCGACCCCGGTGGAGCCGAAGCCGCCCAGGCCCCGGCCGGTGGTGGCGCTGAATTCATCGACCACGGCGAATTGCGGGCGCAGGATCGGCAGGAAGACGAGCTGGGCGATGCGATCGCCCGGCTCGATCAGGATGGGATCGCTGCCGGGCGGATTGCGGTTCCAGGTGCTGATGAAGATCTGGTTGGCATAATCGGCGTCGATGGTTCCGACCGCCTGGCCCAGCACCAGCCCCTTCTTGTGGCCCAGCCCCGAACGGGCGAGCAGGAAGGCGACCATGTTGGGATCGTTCATCAGCACCGCGATGCCCGAGGGGATGAGGATGGCGGGGGCCTGCGCCTCCACCGCGATCGGCGCGTCGATGCAGGCGTGGAGATCGATGCCGGCGGAAAGATCCGTCTGATATTGCGGCAGCCCCCATTCGGCGAGGCGCGGGTCCACGATCTTGAGTTCGATGGTGGGGCGCGGATCGAAGGACATGGAGCGGGCTTTCCTGAGCGGTGAGGTTGCCGGGTTAGGGCGCGGGCGACCCCGGTTCAAGCGTGAGAAGAGCCAGCAGCGCTTCGGCCAGCGGTAGCGACGACGCGGGGTTCTGGCCGGTGAGGAGATGCCCGTCGCGGACGATGAAGGGCGCGTCCGGCGGGCCGTGGCGGAAATCCGCGCCCAGCGCGCGCAGCCGATCCTCCAGCACGAAGGGGGCAAGGGTGACGAGGCCGGCCGCCTCGTCCTCCGCGCGGCTGAAGGCGGTGAGGCGGCGGCCGGCGACGAGCGGACGGCCATCGGGCGCCCGGCAGGCGGCGAGAGCGGCCTGGCCGTGGCAGACGAAGGCGATGGGCGTGGCGGCCGCGAAGGCGGTTTCGATCAGGGTGCGGGAATGGGGATCGGCGGCGAGATCCCACATCGGGCCGAGCCCGCCGGGATAGAAGATCGCGTCGAAGCCCTGGGGGAAGCCATGGGGGGCGATCGCGGCGAGGGGCCGGGTTGCGGTCAGGGCGGATTGCGCGGCGGCATCGTCGCGGAAGCGCGCGACCGAGGGCGGCACGGGCTTCACGGCATTGCCGGTGGGATCGGTGGGCACGGGGCCGCCCAGCGGCGAGGCGAGCGTGATCGCCGCCCCGGCATCGCGGAACAGGAAATAGGGGGCGGTGAATTCCTCGATCCACAGGCCGGTCGGGCGATCGCCGGCACCCATCCGGCCCTGCGAGGTCAGCACGAACAGGATGCGCATGGGATTCAGGCGGTGAGGGCCGCGGCGATCCGATCGGCCAGACGGGTCGCCACCGCTTCCTTGGGAAGATCGGGCCAGCTTTCCACGCCGTCGGCGGTGACGATGTGGACGCTGTTGCGCGCGCCGCCCATCACGCTTTCGCCTTTCCCGCCGGAAACGTCGTTGGCGACGATCCAGTCCGCCCCCTTGCGGGCGCGCTTGGCGGTGGCGTGGGCGAGCACCTGCTCCGTCTCGGCCGCGAAGCCCACCACCAGCGCCGGCCGGCGCGGGCTGGCGGCGAGCGTGGCGAGGATATCGGGGTTTTCGGCCAGCGCGAGCGCGGGCGCCGCGCCGCCGGGCTGCTTCTTGATCTTCTGATCGGCGGCGGTGACGTGCCAGTCGGCCACGGCGGCGACCATCACCGCCGCATCGGCGGGAAGCGCGGCATCGACGGCGGCCGCCATCTCGCGCGCGGTTTCCACGTCCACCCGATCGACGCCGGCGGGCGTTGGCAGGACGACAGGCCCGGCCACCAGCGTGACGCGCGCGCCGAGCGCGGCCAGCGCGCCGGCAATGGCGAAGCCCTGCCGGCCGGAGGAACGATTGGCGATGTAGCGCACCGGATCGATCGGCTCATGCGTCGGGCCGGCGGTGACGATGACGTGCCGGCCGGCGAGCGGGCGCGCGTCCGCCGGCAGGCGCTTCACCGGCGCAAGCTGGGCGGTGATCGCGGCGAGGATGGCTTCGGGATCGGGCAGGCGGCCGGGGCCATATTCCCCGCAGGCCATGGCGCCCTCGTCCGGCTCCATCACCGTCACGCCATCGGCGCGGAGCTGGGCGACGTTGCGGCGCGTGGCGGCGTGCTGCCACATGCGGACGTTCATCGCCGGGGCGGCCAGCACGGGCTTGTCGGTGGCGAGCAGCAGGGTGGTGGCGAGATCGTCGGCGATGCCGGCATTCATCCGGGCGAGCAGATTGGCCGTGGCCGGGGCGACCACCACCAGATCGGCCTCGCGGCTGAGCTGGATATGGCCCATCTCGGCCTCGTCCTTCAGATCCCACAGGCTGGTATGCACGGGCTGTTCGGAAAGCGCCGCCAGCGTCATCGGCGTCACGAACTGCTCGCCCGCCGCCGTGAGCACGCAGCGCACCGACATGCCCGCCTTGCGAATCAGCCGGATCAGCTCGCACGCCTTGTAGGCCGCGATCCCCCCGCCGACGATGAGGAGAATCCGATGCCCCGTCACGCGCGAAAATCCCCGGCTGCGGGAGCGAAGTTGAGGAAGTTGAGGATTGCCATCGCTGCATCCATGAAGCCGATCGGACGCGAAGTCGAGAGACGGGAGCCGCCCGGCCGGCGAGGACGGGCGGTTGCGCGGATCGCTGGATGGGCGGGGGAGGAAGGGCCTGGCATCCGGGGATTATGCCGTGCCGGCCGCGCGTAGGACAGGGGCTGCATCAAGAGACTGTGCCAAGGCGGTGCCGAACAGCACCGGGCTTGCGACCCTGAGAGCCGCAAGGGAGGCGAATGGGGAGCCTGACCGGCGGATATGCCGCGATGCAGCAAGGCCGGCCGGACTTCAGGCTCCCCCGTTCAGCCCAGCGCGTAGGTTACGCGCTCCGCACGGGCACGGCGAAGGGCGGCGCCCATCAGGCCGAAGCCGGCGATCATGAGTGCCCAGCTGGCCGGTTCGGGCACGATCGGGACGTTGGTGATATCGCGGCGGTAGAGGAAGAAATCGCCGAAGGCGAAGCCGCCCGCGCCGGATGCGACGGAGATGGTGAAGTTGGTGATACCGGGGCCGTTCCAGCCGAAGAATTTGGCGCCGGAATTGCCCTGGATGAGCTGGTTCACGACCGTGCCGTCGCTGGTGGTGATGGTGAAGAGGAAGTTGGAAAAGACGTTCGGTTCCAGGAAGAAGCCGAAGCCGTCGACCGCATCGGCCAGCGTGGCCGTGACCGAGCTGGTCCCCAGATTACGCAGGACATCGCCGGTATAGCCGCCGGACCAGGTGGCCCAGCCATTGCCGATCGCGGCGACCGAGACGGCATGGTTGAAGTTGAGCGTGACGCCGCCATCCAGCGTGACGGAGGAAAGGCTGGTGCCGGTGGCGCCATATTCCGTGTCCTCCAGCCAGGGGCCGGCGAGCGACTTCCAGGTATCGAGATCGGTGGTGACGGGGACGGCGGCGAAGGCGGCGCTGCTGATGATGGTACCGGTAAGCAACGTAGCGGCGGTCAGGACTTTACGCATGGTAAATCCCCTGTGTCTGAGCCAAACGACAGAACAACAATGCGACCTGTTATGCGGCTGCGGACCCGGCAACAGCACTTTCCGGCTGCTCCGCTGCACTGCAAAATATGAACGAAAAGTTAACCTTTTGTCAATGCAGATAAGGGGCGCCCGATTGTCCCATCCGGGTATCGCGGATTTCAGCCCAGCAGCAGGTGAGCGGCAAAGCCCGCCGCAAATCCGGCTGCAATAACAAAAAGGTAGCGCCAGGGCGGGCTGATGCGGACCACCTCCACCTCGGCCAGTGGGGGCAAGGGCGGGGCGCCGCCTTCCGCCGGGAAGCGTGCCTCGATTCGGCGGATCAGATCCGGGATGCGGGCGAGGGTGCGGACGTCCGCGCCGATTCGATCGGCGATCGCGGCCTCGGGCCCGAGTTCGGACCGCAGCCATTCCCTTACGAAGGGAGCGGCCGTTTCCCACATGTTGATATCGGGATCGAGCGCGGTGGCCACGCCTTCGACCATCACCATCGTCTTTTGCAGCAGCAGCAGGTGCGGCTGGGTCTGCATGTCGAAATCGCGGGTGATGGCGAACAGCCCGTCCAGCATCTGGCCGACGGACAGCTCCTTCACGGGCCGGCCGCGCATCGGCTCGCCCACGGCGCGCAGCGCGGTGGCGAATTCGGCGACATTGTGGTGGGCGGGCACATATTGCGCCTCGAAATGAATCTCCGCCACGCGCCGGTAATTGCCGGTGATGAGGCCGTAGATGATCTCCGCCAGCCACAGCCGCGCGCGCCGGTCGATCCGGCCCATGATGCCGAAATCGATCGCCGCGATCCGCCCGTCCGGCAGCACGAACAGATTGCCCTGGTGGAGATCGGCGTGGAAGAAGCCCTCGGCGATCGCCTGGCGGAGGAAGGCGCGGACGAGGTTGCCGGCGATCACGCCCGGATCATGGCCGGCGGCGACCAGCGCATCGCGATCGGAAAGCTTGAGCCCGTCGACCCATTCGAGCGTGAGCACCTTGCCCGACGTGCGCTGCCAATCGATCGCGGGAACGACGAAGGCGGGTTCCGCCTCCATGCCTTCGGCCAGCTCGGAAGCGGATGCCGCCTCGCGCCGGAGATCGAGCTCGCGCGCGGTCCAGCGCTTGAAGGTCGCGATGACCAGGCGGGGACGCAGCCGGGCCAGCTCGCCGCCCATCGCCTCGGCCTGGGCGGCCGCCCATTCATAGGTGTCGATGGCCTTGGCGAATTCGCGCTCCACGCCGGGCCGGAGCACCTTGACGGCGACTTCGCGCCCCTCGGTGGTGACGGCGCGATGGACCTGCGCGATCGAGGCGGCGCCCACCGGCACCGGATCGATCGACGCGAAAAGCTGGTCGATCGGGCCGTGGAAGGATTGTTCGATCTGATCGCGGATCTGATCGAAGGGCAAAGGCGGCAGCGCATCCTGCAGGCGCAGCAGATCGTTGGCGGCTTCCTCCCCCACCAGATCGGGGCGGGTGGCGAGGCTCTGGCCCAGCTTGATCGCCGCCGGGCCGATCGCCTGGAAGGCATCGGCATAAGCCGGCACCTTGGGCAGGCGTGCGCCGATGCGCAGGATGCGGGCGATCCGACGTGCTGGCGGCGGCGTAAGCGGATCGCGCTCTATGCCCAGCAAGGCGCCGTGACGCGCGAGGGTTCGGCCCCACTTCAGCAGGCGGGCAGTATGGACAATGAAGTGGGTCAAATCTTCCAGCCGCTGTGGATGGCGACGAGGCCGCCGAGAATCGGCTCGACATTCGTCCGGACGAAGCCCGCCTCGGCGATCATCCGCTCGAAGCTGGGCATGTCCGGGAAGCGGCGGATCGATTCGATCAGGTAGCGATAGCTGTCCTCGTCATTGGCCAGCAGCTTGCCCAGCTTCGGCACCAGGCGATGCGAATAGGCATCATAGGCTTCGGCGAAGCCCGGCCACTGGTTGGTCGAGAATTCGAGGCAGAAAAAGCGGCCGCCGCGCTTCAGCACGCGATGCGCCTCGCGGAGCGCGGCCGGGATATCGGTGACGTTCCGGATGCCGAAGGCGATGGTATAGGCATCGAACTCGCGATCGCCGAAGCTCAGCGTCTCGGCATTCTGTTCCGCCCAGATCAGGCCGTGGATGCCGCGCTTCTTCGCGCGCTCCATCCCCACTTCCAGCATGGCGGGGTTGATATCGGCCACCGTGACCTGCGCGCCGGAGCGGGCATGGCGGAAGGCGATGTCGCCGGTGCCGCCGGCCATGTCGAGGATCGCCTCGCCCGCACGCGGCTTCACCCGGCGGACGAAGCGGTCCTTCCACAGACGATGCATGCCGCCCGACATCGCGTCGTTCATCAGATCGTAACGCGAGGCGACGTTGCGGAAGACGGCGCCGACGCGCTCGGTCTTCTCCTCGGGGCTGACGTCCGAATAGCCGAAGGATACGGTTTCCATGGACCCGGCCTCTACAAGGGTTGCCCCGCGAGGTCACGGGCCATATCGCAACAATATCATGCCCGAGCTTCCCGAAGTCGAAACCACCGTCCGCGGCCTTCGTGGCCCGCTGGAGGGGCACAGGCTGGTGACCGTGGAGCCGCGCCGGCCCGACCTGCGCCGCCCGATCCCGCCGGACCTGCGCCAGCGGCTGACCGGCGCCACCGTCACCGGGCTGGGCCGGCGCGCGAAATACGGGCTGATCGAGACGGATCGCGGCGACACGCTGATCTTCCACCTCGGCATGTCGGGAAGCTGGCGGATCGACCCGGATGCGATCGGCAAGCACGATCATCTGGTGATCGAGACGGAAGCCGGGCGCAGGCTGACGCTGAACGATCCGCGCCGCTTCGGTTCGCTCGATCTGGTGGCGACGGAGGCGGTGGGCGATTTCCCCGCCTTCCTGGCGCTGGGGCCGGAGCCGCTGGGGCCGGGGCTGACCGCCACCCACCTGCGCGACGCCTTCGACGGGCGGATTGCGCCGGTGAAGGCGCTGCTGCTGGACCAGCGGATCGTGGCGGGGCTGGGCAACATCTATGTGTGCGAGGCGCTCCACATCGCCGGGATCGCGCCCGCCACGCCGGCCGGGCGAATCACGCGGGCGAAGCTGGGGCGGCTGGTGGAGGCGATTCGCGCCGTGCTGGCGGCGGCGATCGAGGCGGGGGGCTCCTCGCTCAAGGATTATGTGCAGCCCAATGGCGAGCTGGGCTATTTCGCCAGCCAGTGGCGCGTCTATGGCCGCGAGGGCGAAGCCTGCACCTGCGGCGCCACCATCGCGCGGCGCGTGGATGGCGGCCGATCCACCTTCTTCTGCCCGGCCTGCCAGGCGTGAAGGTTGACGAATGCCGCCAGACGTGTATGAAGCCGGCCTTCCCGGCGCGGGATCGCTCCTTGCGCCGCATCCCTTTTTGATCTGTTGAGGACGACATGGCGAACACGCCGCAGGCAAAGAAGCGCATCCGCCGGAACGAACGCCGGGCCGAGATCAACGGCGCGCGCGTGAGCCGCATCCGCACCTTCATCAAGAAGGTGGAGCTTGCGCTCTCGACGGGCGACAAGGCTGCCGCGAGCGCCGCGCTCGCCGCCGCCCAGCCGGAGCTGGCCCGTGGCGTCTCCAAGGGCGTGCTCCACAAGAATACCGCGTCGCGCAAGTTCGCGCGCCTGACGAAGCGGGTCGCCGCGCTCGGCTGACCGATCGTTACTGCCACGTTAAAGGCCCGCCGGGGATGATGCCCCGGCGGGCCTTTTCGTTTCTTTTCCATGACAATCGCGAATTCTAGGAATCTCCACGATTCGTCCTGTGTGACGTTTTCGGGAATTGCATTTTTATGACCTGAATTCAGCGGTTTGCGCGGCGGGCACGCAAAAGCCGGGCTTTTGCTGTCAAGCGCCATTATTTCTTTTTTGTTGCATCCGGGGGCCTTGATCCGAGGCCAATCGCCTTTCACAAAGACGGTCCGCGCCGGCGAATCTCCGGCCTGTGCGGATTGCGGTAACGACGGGAACATGCGGTGATCGCGGGGGCGATTGCGCAGAGGGGGCGTTTTGTCTCTCGTGTCCCGGCGCGCCCGTGGGGAGGCCAACTGAAGGGACCGACGTGACATCAGCCGCTTCGTTTCTTTCCACGCCGGACGAATCAGGCGCCGGGGCCATCGATCAGGCCCCTTCGCCCTTCGAGGCCGCGTGGGAGGCGATTCGCGCAAGCCTGCGCAAATCCTGCGGCGCCCGCACCTTCGACGGGTGGCTGAAGCCGGTGACGCTCGTCGAGTTCGATTCGGACGAGGCCACCGTGCGTCTGGCGGCGCCTTCCGATTTCATGGCCAATTGGGTCGAGACGCATTTCGCCGAGCAGCTGCTGCAGGCCTGGCGGGCGATGCTGCCGCAGGTTTCCAAGGTGGCGATCAGCGCCGATGGCGGCCGGCCGGCGCTGTTCACGATTCCCGGCGACGAGGCGGAGGCCGCGACCCAGCCCGAGGCCGAGCCGCCCGTGGCCGCGCCCGTGGCGCAGGCGCCGGTGGAGCACGGCTTCGAGGCGCGTTACAGCTTCGATTCGTTCGTGGTCGGCAAGGCCAACGAGGTCGCCTACAACGCCGCCCGCACGGTGGCCGAGGGCGGGGTGCTGGGTTTCAACCCGCTCTTCCTCCATGGCGGCACCGGCCTCGGCAAGACGCACCTGATGCATGCGATCGGCCAGGAATTCCTGGCCCGCCAGCCGGGCGCGCGGATCATCTACATGTCCGCCGAGAAGTTCATGTACGAGTTCGTGGCCGCGATGCGCGCCAAGGACACGCACAGCTTCAAGGCCCGTCTGCGCGCGGCCGACGTGCTGATGATCGACGACGTGCAGTTCATCGCCGGCAAGGAATCGACCCAGGAAGAATTCTTCCACACGATGAACGAGATCATCTCGGCCGGCCGCCGGCTCGTCATCACCGCCGATCGCAGCCCGCAGGACCTGGAAGGGATCGAAAGCCGCATCCTTTCCCGCCTGTCCTGGGGGCTGGTGGCGGACGTGAACCCCGCCGATTTCGAGCTGCGGCTGAACATCATCGTCAAGAAGCTGGAGGCGATGCCCCAGGCCAAGGTGCCAGAGGATGTCGTGCTGTTCCTGGCGCGGCGCATCAGCACCAACGTCCGCGAGCTGGAAGGCGCGCTCAACCGCGTCGTCGCCTATTCGCTGCTGTCGGGCCGGCCGATCGACATGGAGTTCACGCAGGAGACGCTGGCGGACATGCTGCGCGCCACCCAGCGGCGGATCACCATCGACGAGATCCAGCGCCGGGTGTGCGAGCATTATCGCATCAAGCAATCCGAAATGGCGTCATCCCGCCGCGCCCGCGAGGTGGCCCGGCCCCGGCAGATCGCCATGTATCTGGCCAAGCAGCTCACGCCGCGCTCGCTGCCCGAGATCGGCCGCCGCTTCGGCGGGCGGGACCATACGACCGTGATCCACGCGGTGAAGCAGATCGAGAAATTGCGCCAGACCGATGCCGAGCTGGACGCCGACGTGCGCCTGCTGATGCGCCAGCTGGAAGGCTGATCCTTCCGCAAGGCACCGGTCCCAAGCTCAAGCCCATGAAAAAGGCCCCGCCGATGGATCGGACGGGGCCTTTTTCATGATCTGAGGCCGGATCAGTCCTTCTTGGGCGGCGGGATGGTGATGCGCACCTCCTCGCCCGAGCGGCCCGGGAAGTTGGTGAACATCGCCTGCACCAGATTCGGCACCAGCGTGGGCAGGCTATCGGTGGTCGAGCGCGCCTTGGCCTTGCCCTCGAACAGCCGCTGTCCGTTCTGGCCGCTGATCGTCATGTCGAGATAGCTGGTATAGAAGGTGTAGCTCGACACGTCCGGATAGGCCCAGGGATCATACCAGAAGGGATCGTTCCAGCCATAATAGAAGGAAGAGCGGTAGCCCCAGCGGCCATAGGGCCGGCCCCAGCCGCCATAGCCGGCGCCGAAGCCCGGACGGGTGACGACCTTCTGCTGGCCGTTGTCGACGCCGTAATCGAGCGTGACGGTGAGGGTGGCGTTCGCCCCCTCGCGCGCGGGCACATAGCCCTGGGAAACGAGCTGCTGGGCGACGAGATCGGCATATTGGCCGAATTCCAGGCCGCCTTCGTTGCGGGGATCGGCCGGCCGGATCGTGAAGCTCTGGCCCTGCGGGGCCGGCATCGCCTGGAAGCGGGCGACATCCGCCTTGAACGGGGTGGCGCAGCCCGAAAGCGCCAGCAGCGCCGCTGCCGGCACGGCGAGGGTGAATATCCGTCTAGATAAGGACATGGCTGGCGACCTCGCAGGGCAAAGGGTTGTAACCCCGGAATATAACAACGCCGATGTATCGCATAGTAGGGCTGAACATGCGTTGAACATCGACGGATGCGAAATGAAAAATCGGCAATGATCCGAAGGCGTAATCGGGTGGAAGGCACGGCCATCGCGCCCAACGGGGGGGCCGGGCGCTCTCAGGGGGATAATGCCCGTGCCTTCCGTTCCTTATGACGGAGTCGTTCCGCCTCCGCCTTGGCGGAAAATGCCTTTTTGATCCTATCGGCAGATCCTACCAGCGCAGGCCCATCGCGCGGTAGGTGGCGTCGAGCGTGGAGGCGGCCGCCTCCCGGGCGCGGGCGGCGCCGAGGCCGAGCAGCCGATCGAGCTCGGCAGGATCGGCGCGCAGCGCATCGAGCCGGGCCTTCACCGGGCGCAGCGACTCGGCCACAAGCTCCGCCAGCGCGGGCTTGAACGCGCCGAAGCCCTGGCCGGCGAAGCGGGCGAGCACCTGTTCCACGCTCTCATCCGAAAGCGCGGCGTAGATGCCCACCAGGTTGCGGGCCTCCGGCCGGCCGGCCAGCTCCTCCGCCGAAGCGGGCAGGGGTTCCGGGTCGGTCTTGGCCTTGCGGATCTTCTGCACGATCAGGTCGGCATCGTCGGTCAGGTTGATGCGGCTCATGTCCGAAGGATCGGACTTGGACATCTTCGCCGTGCCGTCGCGCAAGGACATGATGCGGGCTGCCGCCGGCGGGATGATCGGTTCGGGGAGGGTGAACAGCTCCACCTCGAAATCGGTGTTGAACTTGGTCGCGACGTCGCGCGCCAGCTCCAGATGCTGCTTCTGGTCCTCGCCCACGGGGACGTGGGTGGCCTGGTAGAGCAGCACGTCCGCCGCCTGGAGCACCGGATAGGCATAGAGGCCGACCGAGGCGCCCTCGCGATTCTTGCCCGATTTCTCCTTGAACTGGGTCATCCGGTTCAGCCAGCCGATCCGCGCCGTGCCGTTCAGCAGCCAGCACAGTTCGGCATGGGCGGGCACGTCCGCCTGGCTGAACAGGGTGGAGCGCGCCGGATCGATGCCGGCGGCGATCAGCGCGGCCGCCATCTCGCGGATGTTGGCGCGCAGCTGGGCGGGATCGTGATGCACGGTGATCGCGTGCAGCGAGGCGAGGAAGAACAGGCATTCGTCGCCCTGGCCCAGGCCATCCTGCATGCGCACCCAGTTGCGGATCGCCCCCAGATAATTGCCGAGATGGAGGTTGCCGGTGGGCTGGATGCCCGAGACGATGCGCATCATGCTTCCTTCTTCCTGCGGCGGCGGGTGAGCAGCCGGATTGCTTCCTTGTCCATGCCGCCGAACAGCCAGGCGGCGCCGAAATAGACGATCCCGCCAATGCCCACGAGGGCCATGACCGAGATCATCCGCTTGCCCACGGAGCCGGCGAACCAGTCCGCGAACGCCATGCGCAGGGCCCAGAGGACGGCCGCCATCACCAGGCCCGCGGCGATCTGGCGGGCGATGCGCCCCCAGAGCCAGCCTTCGATGCGAAAATGGCCGCGCGCGCGCAATATCGCATAGAGCATCAGGCAATTGAGCCAGGAACAGGCGGCGATCGCGAAGGCGAGGCCGTAGATGCCGAACAGCGGGATCAGGGCGAAGTTGAGGACGATATTGGCGATCAGCACGATCGCGGCCGTCTTCACCGGCGTCTTCGTATCCTCCCGCGCATAGAAGCCGGGGGTGATGACCTTGACCAGCACATAGGCCGGCAGGCCGGCGACGATGATGGCAAGCACATTGCCCGTCACCATTGCATCATGCGCGGTGAACTTGCCGCCCTGGAACAGCGCCGCGCAGAGCGGGCCGGCCACGACCGCCAGCGCCAGCGCGGCCGGCAGGCAGAGCAGCATCGAAAGCTCGACCGCCTGGCCCTGGACCTTGGCGGCCTCGTCCGGCTCGCCCCTGGCGATGAAGCGGCTGATCTGGGGCAGGATGGCGGTGCCGAGCGCGGTGCCGATCACCGACAGCGGCAGCTGGTTCAGCCTGTCCGAATAATTGAGGAACGACATCGATCCTTCGGGCAGCCGGGTGGCGAAGAAGGTGTCGATGAGCTGGCTGATCTGGTAGACGCCCGCGCCCAGCGTGGCCGGGATCACCACCACGAAGAATTGCCGCACGCCGGGGGTGATCCGCGGACGGCGCAGGCGCAGCGAGATGCCCGCCCGGCGCGCGCCGTTCCACAGCAGGGCGAGCTGGAGCACGCCGCCGACGGTGACGCCGATCGCCAGCGCATAGGCCGTCTTCACCCCGCCCGCCGGCACCAGGATCAGCGCGCCCAGCATCGCGACGTTGAGCAGCGCGGGCGCGAAGGCGGCGGCGGCGAACTTCGTCAGCGAATTGAGCACGCCCGAAAAGAGCGAGACGAGACTGATCAGCAGCAGATAGGGGAAGGTGATCCGCGTCAGCGATACGGTGAGCGCGAACTTGGCGGGTTCGTCCGCATAGCCCGAGGCGATCGCCCACACGAAGGCCGGCATCGCGATTTCGAAGACGAGGGTGAAGAGGAAGAGGGTGGGCAGGAACACCGCCAGCACCTCTTCCGAGAATTTGCGCGCATCCTCGATCCCGCCCTGCCCGTGCAGCCGCTGGCTGAACAGGGGCACGAAGCCCGCCGAGAAGGCGCCTTCGCCGAACAGGCGGCGGAAGGTGTTGGGCAGGCGGAAGGCGACCAGGAAGGCATCGGCGGCGCCCGATGCCCCCATGATGCGCGACATCAGCATTTCGCGCGCGAAGCCGAAGATGCGGCTGATCATCGTCAGCCCGCCGATCGTGCCGATCGCCCTGGTAAGGTTCATGCGCGCAAGCCGATCCTGTTCATGGTCGCAAGCCTCGGGGCCGGCCGGCGGGCCGGCCCGGAAGGGACGGGGCCGGAAGCGCCGGCCCCGCGAACATCAGGCCTGGCCGGCCGGTTCGCCGGTGCCCAGCGCCTGCGCCTGGGCCTGCTGCTGAAGATAGAGCGCGCCGAAATCGATCGGCTCCAGCATCAGCGGCGGGAAATTGCCGTCGCGCACCGCATCGGCCAGCACGCGCCGGGCGAAGGGGAAGAGCAGGCGGGGCGCTTCGGCCAGCAGGAAGCCCTGGAGCTGGTCCTGCGGCACGTTGCGGATGCCGAACAGGCCGGCGAACAGCAGATCCGCCTTGAAGGCGACGCCCTGATCGGCGGCGGCGGTGACATCGATCTTCAGCGCCACTTCGTGCACGTCCTCGCCCAGCGTATCGGCGCGGATGTTGAACTGCACGTCGATCTGCGGCTGGCCCTGCCACTGATACACGGCCGGCGCGTTCGGATTCTCGAAAGACAGATCCTTCACATATTGGGCGATCAACGCCACCTGGGGCAGGTTGTCCTCGCCGTTGGCGAGCGTTTCGCCCATGTTCGCGATGCCTTCTTCTTCGGCCATCCGGATATGCCTTTTAATTGGGTGGAATGCGCCGCGCGACTAGCAGGCGGGGCGCGGGAGGGCAATGGCGCGCGCGGCGGACCGATGGCGGGACCGCGCCACCGAAAGCGCCATTTGAAACATGCGCGCCATATCCCTATGTAGCAACGGACAAGCGTAGCGGAGGTCCGGTGGAAACGATCATTATCCTGGCGTTGGTGTTCGTCTTCGTCGCGATGAGGCTCTACAGCGTCCTCGGTCGCCGCACGGGGCATGAACAGCCGATCGCCAAGCCGGTCGAAGCCCAGCCGAAGCCGGCCCCCATCGCGCGTTCCAGCAGCGACATGCCCTCGCAGCCCGTATCGGCCGAACCCGCGATCGACCCCCGCGCCAACGAGGGCATCCGGGCGATCGTCTCCGCCGATCCGAACTTCGACGTGACGTCCTTCCTGAACGGCGCGCAGGCGGCCTATCGCATGATCCTCGAAGCCTTCTGGAAGGGCGATACCGAGGAACTGGCCCGCTTCGTCGACGATGGCGTGCGCGAGGATTTCGCCGAGGCAATCCGCCAGCGCGAGGAAGCCGGCGAGGTGCTGGACAACCGCCTGATCTCGATCGAGCGCGCCGTGATCGAGCGCGCCCGCCTCGACGGCCAGATGGCGAGCGTGACGGTGCGCTTCGACGCGGACATCGCCGCCGTCACCCACGACCGCGAGGGCAATGTGATCGCCGGATCGCTTTCGGATGCGGTGCCCACGCATGACGTGTGGACGTTCAGCCGCCATGTCCGGGCCGACGATCCCAACTGGATCCTGATCGAAACCGACGAGGCGGCGTGACCCGCCTCGCATTAGGGGGCGCGCTGGCCGCGGCGCTGGCGCTGGCCGGCTGCGTGAGCCCGCAGGGGCCGCCCGCGCCCGTTTCCCGCCCGACCACGCCCACCGCCCCGCCGGCGGCCGGCGCGCCGGTATCGAGCCCGCCGCTCGGACCCGTGCGCGGGCCGCGCGTGACGCTGCCGCCCGCGCCCGCGCCGCTGGCCGCGCCGCCGGCGGGCGCCACCGCCCAGCAGCAGGGCGTCCGGCCGGGGCCGGCGGTGACGGCGCTCGGCATAAGCGACGCCGAGGCGCGATCCGCGCTGGCGGCGTTCCGCATCTCCTGCCGATCGCTCGTCCGCCGCACCGACAATAGCGGGCTGACCAGGGGGGCGGACTGGCAGCCGGCCTGCGACGCGGCGGCGAGCTGGCGGGATGGCGACGCGATCAATTTCTTCCCGCGTTATTTCGAGACCGCGATCGTCGGCGAGGGCAAGGCCTTCGCCACCGGCTATTACGAGCCCGAGATCAAGGGATCGCGCACGCGGCGCACGGGCTATGAGGTGCCGATCTATGGCCGGCCGGACGATCTGATCGAGGTCGACCTCGGCCTGTTCGCCGACGACCTCAAGGGCCGCCGGATTCGCGGCCAGGCCAAAGACGGCAAGCTGATCCGCTATCCCGATCGCGCCGCGATCGTGGGCGGGGCCATCGATGGCAGGGCGCCGGTGATCGCCTGGGCGGCGGACCCGATCGAATTCTTCTTCCTCCAGGTGCAGGGCTCCGGCCTCATCGACCTGCCCGATGGCGGGCGGATGCGTGTGGGCTACGACACGCAGAACGGCCGCGAATATACCGGGATCGGCGCGTTCATGCGCGATCGCGGCCTGCTGCAGCCCGGCCAGTCCTCCATGCAGGGGATCATGGCCACGCTGCGCGCCATGCCCGATGGCGGCGCCAGCATCATGAACGAAAACAAGAGCTTCGTTTTCTTCCGCGAGCTGTTTGGCCCCGGCCCGCTGGGGGCGCTGGGCCTGCCGGTGACGGGGCGGACCACGGTGGCGGCCGACCCCGCCTTCGTGCCGCTGGGCGCGCCGGTGTTCCTCGCGCTCGATCGGGTGGAGGCGACCGGGCTGTGGGTGGCGCAGGATACGGGCGGCGCGATCAAGGGCGCCAACCGGTTCGACACCTTCTGGGGCGCGGGCGAGGATGCCCGCCGTATCGCGGGCGGCATGTCCGGCCGGGGCAATGCCTGGCTGCTGCTGCCCAAGGGGAGCGTCGCCCGGCTGAACGCCGCGACCGTGACCGGCAATGGCGGGCCGGCGCCTCGACGCTGAGGAGCGCGCGCTCTGGCGCAAGGTGACGGCGACGGTGCGTCCGCTCCACCCGGAGCGGCCGGCGCCGGCCGAAGCCGCCGCCGGATCGCCGCCCCCGGCCCCACCGCCCAAGCCGCTGCCGAAATCCAGGCAGGGCAGGGTCCCGCCGCCGCCACCGCCATCCCCGCGCGCGTCTGCCGCCGCCGAGCCTGCCGACACGCTGGACGGCGGGTGGGATAGGCGGCTGCGGCGGGGGATCGTGGCGCCCGATCGCACCATCGACCTCCATGGCCATACGCTGGCCGGTGCCCATGCCGCCCTGGAGGCCGCGCTTGCCGGCGCGATCGCCGCCGACGCCCGCGTGCTGCTGGTGGTGACGGGCCGGGCGCCCCGGCCGGGCGCGCCGGGGCGGGGGCTGATCCGCGCCGCGATCGGCGACTGGCTCGGCGCCTCGGGCTGGTCCTCGCGCATCGCCGCCGTCCGCGCCGCGCATCCCCGCCATGGCGGCGCGGGCGCGCTCTATGTGGTGCTGCGCCGCCGCCGCTGACCCCGCCACAACCGCCAGAAAAATCGTAAAATATGGTGCCCCGTTACAATTCATGGAGCATTCGTTAACGGATTCTGCTCCACAAGCCTGCTTTGCCCGGCGGTCGGGCGCTGGGGGAAGGGGCACGCATCGGCGCGATGGAGGGACTATCGCTCAAAAGCCGGGCCGTCGCCTTCGCCTTGTCCGCTGGTGCCGTGGTCTTCATCCTGGCGCTGTTCGCCGGAACCAGCGGATCGGTAAGCCAGCGGGAAATCGTGGGCGCGCTGCTGGTCGCCATCGTCTGCGGGGCGATGAGCTGGGCATCGGCCGAGCGCGCCATCGCCGGCGTGGCGGAAGGGGTGGACGTGCTGGCGCTGCGCATCCGCGCGGCGGCCGAGGGCGACCTGATATCGCCCACCCCGGAACGCGTGCGCGAAACGCTGCCCGAGCTGGCCGAGGCGATGGACCGGCTGTTCGGCCAGGTGCGCGCCAATTTCGACAGCGTCCACGCGCTCGCCATGTTCGATCCTGTGACCCAGCTCGCCAATCGCGTGAATTTCCGGCGCATGGCCGAACAGCTTCTCGCGCGGCGCGCGCCGGGGCAGATCGCGGCGCTGCTGTTCATCGACCTCGATCGCTTCAAGTTCGTGAACGACAGCATGGGCCATGCCTGCGGCGACGAGGTGCTGGCGATGGTCGGCGGCCGCCTGCACCAGGTCGCGGCGCGGGCGAGGCAGGACATGGATGCCCAGGGCGCGGATGCACCGGCGATCGGCCGGCTGGCGGGGGACGAGTTCACGCTGCTCTTCCCGATGGTGCGCGACGCGGGGCATGCCGAACGCCTGGCGCGGCGCGCGCTGCACGTGCTGTCCGAACCGTTTGTGGTGGCCGGGCAGGCGGTGGATGTCGGCGCCTCGATCGGGCTGGCGATCGCCCCCGATCACGGCACCGATCTCGTCAGCCTGATGCGGGCGGCGGATATCGCCATGTATCATGCCAAGGCGCAGGGACGCCGGCAGGTGCAGCGATTCAACATGGTGCTGAACGACGCGGCCGAGGAACGGCTGCGGCTGGAACGCGACCTGCGCCGCGCGATCGAGGGGGGCGAGTTCGAGCTGGCCTTCCAGCCGCAGATGCGCATGTCCGGCGAGGTGGTGGCGGTCGAGGGACTGCTGCGCTGGCGCCACCCCGAGGACGGCCTGCAGATGCCCGGCCGCTTCATCCAGGCGGCCGAGGATGGCGGGCTGATCCGCGAGATCGGCGACTGGGTGCTGGATCGGGCGCTGAAATCGCTGGCGGGCTGGCGCGGGGCCGGACTGGGCCAGCGCATCGCCATCAACATCAGCCCGCGCCAGATGGCGCAGCCGGGCTTTTTCGACAGGCTGCGTTCGCTGATCGCCGAAAGCGGCGCCCCGGCCGAAGGGCTGGAGATAGAGATCACCGAGACGCTGGCGATGCAGGGCAGCGATGCGGTGCTGGCCGGCCTGCGCGATCTGCGCACCGACGGCGTGGCGATCGCCATCGACGATTTCGGCACCGGCTATTCGAACCTCGCCCGGCTGAAGGACATGCCGATCGACCGGGTGAAGCTGGATCGCACCCTGATCCGCGACATCGCCGATTCGGCGGACGCGCGGACGCTGGTGCATTCGGTGGTCGCGCTGGTTCACGGCCTGGGTTTCCAGGCGGTGGCCGAAGGCGTGGAGAATCAGGGGCAGATGGACGTGTTGCGCGCCATCGGCTGCGATGCGGTGCAGGGCTATGCCGTCGCCCGGCCGATGGACGAGGCCGCCTTCCTCGCCTGGCTGGCCGGGCGGCGGGACGGCGGGCCGTTCCGGGCCATGGCCTAGGCGGCGCGGAAAGCCGTATTCGCATCGGCGCCGATGGGGCTGGCGCCGGGGCTTTCCGGCGGTGGCCTTTCCCTGACGTGATTCCCGCGAAGGCGGGAATGACGGAAAAGGGGAGCGCGTTCAGCCGATCAGGGCAACACCTGCGATTCCGAGCATGCGACGGGCGATGGCGGTGCCCGGCGGTCAGCCTTGCAGCGCGTGGGTGATGATGTCCGCGTAGATATCCGTCAGCGCGTGGAGGTCCGCCACGGCGACCGCTTCGTCCAGCTTGTGCATGGTGGCGTTGCACAGGCCGAATTCCACCACCGGGCAGAGGCGGGAGAGGAAGCGGGCGTCGGATGTGCCGCCGCTGGTGGAAAGCTCCGCCTCCAGGCCCGTCGCGCGGTGGATCGCATCGGTGACGAGGGTGGAAAGCCGGCCCGGCTCGGTGAGGAAGGCCTCGCCCGAGATCCTGGCCTCCACCGTGCCGCGCGGCGCGTGGCGGGCGACGACCTGCCGCACATGCTCCACCAGATCGGCGCCGCGATGCGCATCGTTGAAGCGGATGTTGAGGCGGGCGCGGGCGGCGCCGGGGATGATGTTGGTCGCCGGATTGCCGATCGCGATATCGGTGATTTCCAGATTGGAGGGCTGGAACCAGCGGTTGCCGGTGTCGAGCGTCCAGCCATGCAGCTCGTTCAGGATGCGGATCAGGCGGGGGGCGGGGTTATCGGCGAGATGGGGATAGGCGACATGGCCCTGCGTGCCTGGCACCTCGATCCACATGTTCACCGATCCGCGCCGGCCGATCTTGATGGTATCGCCCAGGCGGTGGGCGGACGTCGGCTCACCCACCAGGCATAGGTCGGGGCGGATGCCGCGCTCCTCCATCCACGCCATCAGCGCCAGCGTGCCGTGGGTTGCGGGGCCTTCCTCGTCGCCCGTTATGATGAGGCTCAGCGTGCCCTGATGATCGGGGATGCGCGCGGCGGCGGCGATGAAGGCGGCGACGGCGCCCTTCATGTCCACCGCGCCGCGCCCGTGGAGCAGATCGCCCCGGATGACGGGGGTGAAGGGATCGGTCCCCCAGCCGGGGCCGGCGGGAACCACGTCGCTATGGCCGGCGAAGGCGAAATGCGGGCCGCCCTGGCCGCGCGTGGCGAAAAGGTTGCGCACCGGCCCGTCGGGCGCGTCGCCCGTCCAGAAGCTGTGGACGGTGAAGCCGATTGCCTCCAGCGCCTCGGCGATCACGTCGATCGCGCCCGCATCCTCGGGCGTGACGCTGGGGCAGGCGATGAGGCGGCTGGCAAGGGCGACGGGATCGATCATGATCGTTCGCCTAGCGGCAAGCTACGGCTTTGCCTATCCTCCGCCGATCATGCCGAAGATCGATCTTGCCGCCATCCCGGCCACCAACCGCACCGGATATCCCGAGCCCTATGCGCGGGACGTGGCCGGGCGATGGTATCGCCGGCTGGGCATCGCGGCGGGGCTGGGCGATTTCGGCGTCACCCATGTCCGGCTCGATCCGGGGGCATGGTCCAGCCAGCGCCACTGGCATGAGGGGGAGGACGAGTTCGTCGTGATCCTTTCGGGCGAGGCGGTGCTCGTCGAGGAAGGGCGCCGCACGCCGATGCGGGCCGGGGATTGCGCCGCCTTCCCCAAGGGGCAGGCCGATGGCCATCATCTGGTCAACGAGGGCGACGCGCCCTGCCTGCTCGTCGCGATCGGCCGGGCTTCGCAGACGGACTGCCATTATCCCGATATCGACCTGCACCTCGACGGTGCGACGCAGAGCTATCGCCACAGGGACGGGCGCCCCTGGTGAAGGCGGGCGCGCGAACGAAGCTTCAGAGGACCGGCAGCTCGAACTTCTCGATCACCCAGGGTTCGGCATAGGCGCCTTCCAGCCAGGCGGTGACGAAGGGATGTTCCAGCACCGCCTCCATATAGGGGTGGGCGAAGCGGGGGACCGGGATCGAATAGGTGATGAAGCGGGTGATGACCGGCGCGAACATGATGTCGACCGCGCCGAACTCGCCGAACAGGAAGGGGCCGGTGCCGCCGTAGCGGGCGCGGGCCTCCGCCCAGAGCTGGACGATGCGCATCACATCCTGGACGGTGCCTTCGCTCAGCTCGCGCGGGGGGAAGCGCTTGCGGACATTCATCGAATGTTCGCGGCGCAGGCTGGCGAAGCTGGAATGCATCTCCGCCGCCATCGACCGGGCCATGGCGCGGGCGCCGTCATCCGCGGGCCAGAAACGATCGCGGCCGACCTTTTCCGCCAGATATTCGATGATGGCCAGGCTGTCCCACACCACGACATCGCCGTCCCACAGGATCGGCACCTTGCCGGAGGAGGGGGCGAATTCGTCGCCTTCGCGGCGCTTGTCCCAATCGTCGTCATAAAGGGGGACGACGATCTCCTCGAAATCCAGGCCCGACTGCCTGACGGCGAGCCAGCCGCGCATGGACCAGGAGGAATAAGCCTTGTTGCCGATGAAGAGCTTGAGCATTCCGATTCCGTCGTTTCCCGCGAAGGTCGGCCCCTCCCTGCGGCATCGGGCGCCGAAAGGGAAGGGCGGGCGGGCCGGCCGGTTGTGCCGGCAGGTCTACGGGTGATCGCGCCGGGGCGCTTGCGCGGCGCCGGCCGCCTTGCTTTTCCGCCGTTACCGCCTGCGTGGGGACGGCGCGCCTTCATGGGAAAGGGCGCAAAGCCCTTAGAGAACGGCCTCCAGCACGGCGGCGCGCAGTTCGGCGATGCCGAGCCCGGTTTCGCTGGAGGTGGCTAGGATTTCCGGGTGGGCGGCGACATGGGTGCGGGCCTCGGCCGCCGTCCGTTCGGTGACGGCGGTAAGCTCGGTTGCCTTGATCTTGTCCGCCTTGGTGAGGACGAGGCGGTAGGAGACGGCGGCCTCGTCCAGCATCTTCATCACCTCGCGATCGACATCCTTGATGCCGTGGCGGCTGTCGATCAGCACCAGCGCGCGCTTCAGCACCGCGCGGCCGCGCAGATAATCGTTCACCAGGAAACGCCACTTGCGGACGATATCCTTGGGCGCCTTGGCGAAGCCATAGCCCGGCATGTCGACGAGGCGGAGGCGGAGCGGCTCGCCCACGTCGAAGAAGTTCAGTTCCTGCGTGCGGCCCGGCGTGTTGGACGTGCGCGCCAGCCCGTTGCGGTTGGTGAGCGCGTTCAGCAGCGAGGACTTGCCCACGTTCGACCGGCCGGCGAACGCCACTTCCGGCGCCGCCGGATCCGGCAGGAACTGGAGCGACGGCGCCGATTTGAGGAAGGCGATCGGCCCGGCGAAGAGCCGGCGCGCATCCTCGATCAGCTGGGCGGCCGCTTCCTCGGTTCCGGGCGTGGGGCCGGCCGCGCCGTTCATGCCTTGCCCGCCTGCGCGCGCAGCGTGGGATGGCGGCTGTAGAGCCACTTCTGCTGCGCGATGGTGAGCAGGTTCGAGACCGTCCAGTAGAGCTGGAGGCCGGCCGCGAACGGCGCCATGATGAACATGAAGATCCACGGCATGATCGAGAAGACCTGCTGCTGCACCGGATCGGTGGCGGTGGGGTTCAGCTTGAACTGCAGCCACATGGTGATGCCCAGCAGAATCGGCAGCACGCCGATCGCCAGGAAGCCCGGCGGCGTGAAATCGAGCAGGCCGAACAGGTTGAGCGGCGTCATCGGATCGGGCGCGGACAGATCCTTGATCCAGGCGACGAAGGGCTGGTGCCGCATCTCGATCGTCAGCATCAGCACCTTGTAGAGCGCGTAGAAGATCGGGATCTGCAGCAGGATCGGCAGGCAGCCCGCGAGCGGATTGACCTTCTCCTTCTGGTAGAGGGCCAGCAGCTCCTGCTGCAGCTTCTGCTTGTCGTCCTTATGCTTTTCCTGAAGCTCCTTCATCTTCGGTTGGACGGCGCGCATCGCCGCCATCGAGGCGAACTGCTTCTGCGCGATCGGGAACATCAGCCCGCGCACGATGCAGGTGAGCAGGATGATCGCCACGCCGAAATTGCCGACCAGCTTGAACAGCCAGTCCAGCACGTTGAAGATCGGCTTTTCGAACCAGATGAACCAGCCCCAGTCGATCGCCCGATCGAAATTGGCGAAGCCCTGATTCTTCTTATAGGCATCGAGGACGGTGACTTCCTTGGCGCCCGCGAAGAAGTGCGAGGTGGAACGCGCCACCCGGTTCTGCGGCACGATCACCGGCGCGGCCGAGAAATCGGCCTGGTAGCGATCGCCTTCGCCCTTGCGGAAGTTCGCGTCGATCGTCTTCCCCGGATCGGGGATGATCGTGGTCAGCCAATATTTGTCGGTGAAGCCCAGCCAGCCGCCCTTGCTGGAGAAGCTGTTGGTGCCGGCCTTCGCGGTGGTGCCGCCGATGCGGGCGAAGAAGCCCGGTTCCTGCCCGTCGAGATTGGCAAAGTTCACGTCGTAGTTGGTGGCGCCGTTGAAGGTGCCGATCGGCCCGGTATGCGCCGTCCAGGTCGACGGGTCCTTGCTGTGGCCGGTGCGGCTGACCAGCGACCAGGGCCGGACCGAGATGGCGTTGCCGGAAAGGTTGGCGACGCTCTGTTCGATGGTGAACAGGTAATTTTCGTCCACGGAGAGCTTGATGGTGAAGAGCTGGCCCTGATCGTTGCGCCAGGTGAGCGTGACCGGCTTGCCGGGGGCGAGCAGGCTGTCCTGCGTCTGCCACAGCGTCTGGTCGTTGGGCGTCGTCACCCCGTCGCCGGCGAAGCCGAAGGCGGCGAAGTAGGCATCGGCCGTGCCGCTGGGCGAAAGCAGGCGGACGGGCGGGGAATCCTTGGCGATCGTCTCGCGATAGGTGGCGAGCACGAGATCGTCGATGCGGGCACCCTTGAGGTTGATCGAACCCCGGAGGCGCGGCGTATCGATGGCGATGCGCGGGCTATCCTGCAGCACCACTTCGCGCGCGCGGATGGCGGCAGGCGCATCGGCGGCGGGCGTCGCGCCCGGCGCGGGGAGCGGCACCGACTTGCCCTTCACGATCTTCGTCGCCGGCGGATTGGCCGGCGGGAAGAAATGATTTGCCACGATCGGCCAGCCGAACAGCACCAGCAGCGACAATACGCATGCCAGCACCACGTTGCGCCAATTCTCCACGGATCAAGCTCCCGAATTCAAGGTACTGGATCGATGCCCGATCCCCCCCAGGGGTGGCATCTCAGGATTCGTCTGGCGGCCAGCCAGCCGCCCTTCAGCGCCCCATAGCGCTGGATGGCCTCGATAGCATAGGCCGAACATGACGGATGATAGCGGCACGATGGCGGCAGCACCGCCGAAGGCCCCCATTGCCAGGCGCGCGCCACGAGGATGAGGAGGCGGGCGATCATCGGCGCCCGCCCGATCGCGGCGGCCGCGGCGCGGCCGGGGATGCGGCGCCCGAACGGACCCTGGCGAGCGCCTTGGCCAGTTCGCGGCGGAGATCGGCGAAGGGGCGTTCGATGCCGCCGGCCCGGCCGATCAGGACATGATCGGCGCCCGGCACGCCTTCCGACGGCAGCAATTCCGCCGCAAGCGCGCGAAAGCGCCGTTTCATCCGGTTGCGGATGACGGCGCCGCCGATCTTCTTGGTGACGGTGTAGCCGACGCGAATCGCTTCCGATCCGTCGCCGCGCGGGCGCACCAGCAGGACGAAGCCCGGCATGGGCGCCCGAAGGCCGCCATTCGCGGCCAGGAAATCGGCGCGCCGGCTGAGCGTGGTCAGTCCGGCGCCGCCCTTCGGCCCGTTCAGGCCGAAAGCGTCTTGCGGCCGCGGGCGCGGCGCGCCGCCAGAACCTTGCGCCCGCCCGGCGTCGCCGAACGCGAGCGGAAGCCGTGACGACGCTTGCGCACAAGGCGGCTCGGCTGGAAGGTGCGCTTCATCGGTCATTCCCTATCGATCAGAAACCAAAAGGGCCGCCCATGGGACGGCCGCTGTCGGTGGCGCGGATATAAGGGGCGGCCGGGAAAGTCAATCCATATCGGCGGCGGACGGGCCGTTCGCCGCCCTGAGCTTGGCCCTCGCCTTGGCGATCTTGTCGCGCCGGCGCGCGCTCTTGCGGCGCAGCCCCCAGTCCGCCCAGGCGCCATGTTTCGGCCAGCGCCGCTTGAAGGCGACATAGCGCTTCTTGGCCCAGAGCGAGTTGCGCAGCATCAGCCCGAGGCCCAGCGCGAAGACCAATATGCCCCCCGGCCCCGGCAGCAAGCCGACGACGGGCGCCAGCGCCACGAGCACGCAGCCCAGCGCGAAGAGGCCGATTCGGACATGCTCGTTACGGCCGAGCGCCTTCCACCAGCGGACGATATCCATGGGGGAAAAGATGGGGTGCGCCGATGGCGGCCACAAGGCGGCCAACGCCGATGATCGACGGAAAGCCGGCGGATGCCGACAAACCGTCGGCGAATCGGGAGGGAGCGGCGGGCGGCTCGACTCGCATGGCGGGGCGTGCTTAGAACAGGCGGGGAACATCGGGGCAGGGGGCTCTTCCGCATGGTGGCGCACGTCGCGACGGTGGCGTTTCTGGGTCTGGAGGCGCGCGCCGTGGAGGTGCAGGTGCAGGTTGCGCCGGGCGTTCCGGCCTTCGTCGTGGTGGGCCTGCCCGACAAGGCGGTGGCCGAAAGCCGCGAACGGGTGCGCGCGGCACTCGCCGCGATCGGGCTGGCCCTGCCGCCGCGCCGGATAACCGTGAACCTTTCGCCGGCCGATCTGCCCAAGGAGGGATCGCATTACGACCTGCCGATCGCGCTGGGCCTGCTGGGCGCGATGGGGGTGATCGATGCCGAGACGCTGGCTTCCTATCTGGTGGTGGGCGAACTGGGGCTGGACGGGCGGGTGGCGCCTTCGCCCGGCGTGCTGCTGGCGGCGATCCATGCCTCTTCGCGCGGGCTGGGGCTGATCTGCCCGGCGGCGCAGGGGCCGGAGGCGGCCTGGGCGGGGACGATCGAGGTGCTGGGCGCGCCGGACCTGATCGCGCTGCTCAACCATTTCAAGGGCAGCCTGCCATTGGCCGCGCCTGAGCCGGGCATGATGGAGGAGCCGGCCGGCGGGCCGGACCTTGCGCAGGTGAAGGGGCAGGAAACCGCCAAGCGCGCGCTGGAGATCGCGGCGGCCGGCGGCCATAATCTGCTGATGAGCGGCCCGCCCGGATCGGGCAAGTCGCTGATGGCCGCCTGCCTGCCGGGGATATTGCCCGAGCTGACCCCCGCCGAGGCGCTGGAGGTATCGATGGTGGCGAGCGTGGCCGGCGAGCTGCGCGAGGGCCGGCTGGTCCGGCGGCGGCCCTATCGCAGCCCGCATCACTCCGCATCGATGGCCGCGCTGGTCGGGGGCGGCCTGCGGGTGCGGCCGGGCGAGGTGAGCCTGGCGCATCTGGGCGTGCTGTTCCTCGACGAGCTGCCGGAATTCCAGCGCGGGGTGCTCGATTCGCTGCGCCAGCCCCTGGAGACCGGCACCGTATCGGTGGCGCGGGCCAATGCGCATGTGACCTTTCCGGCGCGCGTGCAGCTGGTGGCGGCGATGAACCCGTGCCGGTGCGGGCATCTGGGCGACGCCGCGCTCGCCTGTGCCCGCGCGCCGCGCTGCGCCGCCGACTATCAGGCCAAGCTGTCCGGGCCGCTGATCGACCGCATCGACCTGCATGTGGAGGTGGCGGCGGTGAGCGCCGCCGATCTGGTGCTGCCGCCGCCCGCCGAAGGATCGGCCGAGGTGGCGGCGCGCGTGGCGGCCGCCCGCGCGATCCAGACGGCGCGCTACGAGGGCCAAGGCGTCCGCACCAATGCCGAGGCGGACGGCGCGCTGCTCGATCGCGTGGCGACCCCCGACGAGGCTGGCCGCAAGCTGCTGGCGCAGGCCGCCGAGGCGATGCGGATGTCCGCGCGCGGATACCACCGGGTGCTCAGGGTAGCCCGGACCGTGGCGGATCTTGCCGGCAGCGACGGGGTGGGGCGGGTGCATGTGGCCGAGGCGCTGGGCTATCGGCGCAGGCCGCCAACGAATTGAACGGCGCTCACGATGTCAGCTCGCACGCCCGGACAGGCGGGAGCCGCAGGCCGGCATTGCTGACCAAGGGCACAATTGGCGCGATTGAGCCGATAACGCTCGATACAATGGCTTCCCACCTGATGGGTGGGGGGCGAATGACCGCTTTCCATCATTGCGGGTGCCGTCCGTCGTGCCCCTGAACTGATCCACGGTCCATCTCGCCCGTCGGGCTTCGCTTGCGCGCGCATCCATGCCGTCGCGGCGCCGGCCGTTGCCGATGATCGAGGAAGGTTTGCGGAAATCCCAGCCTGGGTTAGCCTGCGCCTGCCTGCGGGGAAACGATCAGAGGATGCGGGCGAACAGGAGGATTCTCATGGAATGGATGCTGCTGCCGTTGAAGCGTTATGCCCAGTTTTCCGGCCGGGCGCGCCGGAAGGAATATTGGATGTTCGTGCTGCTGCTGGTGATCGTCTATTTCGTGGCGATGGCGCTGGATACCGCGCTGGGGCTGGGCGGATCGATGACCCGTTATGCCGATACGGCGCCGGGCGCGGCATCGGTGGGCTTCTATTCCAATGGCGGGGTGCTGACGATCATCTCGATGCTGGCGCTGTTCCTCCCCTCGCTCGCGGTGGCGGTGCGGCGGCTGCACGATATCGACAAGTCCGGCTGGTGGGTGCTGATCGGCATCGTGCCGCTGATCGGCAGCATCGTGCTGATCGTCTTCTACTGCCTGGACGGCACCAAAGGCCCCAACCGCTTCGGCCCGGACCCCAAGGACCAGACGCCCGAGGAACTGGCGCAGCGGTTCAGCTGAGTTGATCGCGGGGGCGGTGCCAGTTGGAAAATGCGCTTGGGCGCATTTTCGGCGCGGCGCCGGCCCGCTCCCCCACCCGGCCACCCATAGGATGCTGCCGTAGGATGTCCGGGGTGGGGAGTAGGCGGCGTCGTGATCCGGCAAAGCCGGGCTTCCCGAGGCTTCAGCCCCGCGTCAGCGCGTCGATCGCGCCCTGGAGGATGTAGGCCGCCGCCATCTTGTCGACCAGCTCCGCCCGGCGGGCGCGGCTGGCGTCCGCCTCCAGCAGCGTGCGGGTGACGGCGGCGGTGGACCAGCGTTCGTCCCACAGCAGGACGGGCAAGCCCAGCGGCTCCAGATTGCGGACGAAGGCGCGGACGGACTGGGTGCGCGGGCTATCGCTGCCGTCCATGTTGAGCGGCAGGCCGACCACCAGCCCGCGCACCCCCTGCGCCTTGCAGAAATCGCGCAGGCGGGCGAGATCGACCGTGAACTTGCGCCGTTCGATCAGCTCGGCGGGGCTGGCGATGGTCCACATCGCATCGCAGAGCGCGACGCCGATCGTCTTGGTGCCGACGTCCAGCCCCGCCAGCCGGCCGCCTTCGGGCAGCGCTTCGCGGAAATCGAGGATGCTCTGGCTGATCATCGGATGGGTGTCACCGGCCCAGGAAGGTGCGGGCGCGGGCCTCGGCATCAGCGCGGATGTTCGCCCAGAACAGCGCATAATCGAAGACGTGGAAATTGCCGCCGGGCAGCACATAGCCCGAATAGCCCTCCGGCGCCGCGCCGATCAGCAGGAAGCCGGAGGCGTCGCAGCGGGCGGGGACGAGGGCGGGCTTCAGCTCCGCGCCCTTCAGCTCGGCATCGGGAACGAGCGCGCCGCGATTGGCGCCGGGCAGCGCCGCCGTGCCGGGCGCGCCGGTCAGCGGGTTGACGCACAGCATCGGCGTGCCCTTGCGCGGGGCGCCGGTGAGGCCCGGCGTGGCATCATAGACGGCCTGGACGCCGTGCGTGTCGGCGGGCTCGGCATAGCTCTGCCACGAAAGCACGCAGCCGGCCTGGCCGGGGCCGGTGCAGCCGGGCAGGCCCATGGCGGGGATGTCGGCCGTCTCCGAGACCGGCCAGCCGATGACATAGGCGGCGACGATGCGCTTTGCGACCGGCTTGCCGGCCACCTTTTCCGCCATCAGCCGCATCAGGTGGAGCGAGCCTTGGCTGTGCCCGGCCAGCAGGATCGGCCGCGAGGCCGGGATCTGGGCGAGGAAGGCATCGAAGGCGCGCGCGACATCGCGATAGGCGAAATCGATCGCGGCGGCGGCATCGGCATTGCCGGCAAGGAAGGCGCCCAGCGTCGCTTGCCGGTAGCGCGGCGCCCAGACCGCGCCCATGCCGTTGAAGGCGCTGGCCTGCGAGGAGGCGAAGAGGCCGAGCCGCTGATTGGCATCGGCATCGTCGAGCGGGGCGTTCCAGCGATCCCGCTTCATGTAGCTGGTGGGCGGGACATAGAAGACCGCGACTTCCGGCCGCGCCGCGCGGGCGATGTCGGCCACGGTGAAGCGCGACGGATCGTCCGGCAGATCGGGGCGCGCCAGCCAGGCGGACGCGGCGGCATAATCGGGCGCGCCGGCATCGGACGGCGCGGTGAAGGGCACCGACGGCACGAAGGCCGTGCGCATCAGCCGATCCTGGAAGATGTTCCAGCCGAAAGCGGCCGCCAAAGTCAGCACGATCAACCCCGCGATTACATAGAGAAAGCGTCTCGCCGGCAATGTCGGGGCTCCTGTTGTGCAGTGCAACATGAAAGATTGCACCTGCTGCGTGCGTAGCCGGCAATCGGCGGCCTGCGCAACGGGGAAGGGCCGGCCGGGCGGACGGGGTGCGGCATGGGAGATCAGGTGGAGGCGACGAGAAACTCCTCCCCGCTCGTCAGCCGCAGGCCATCGGCGCGATCGGCGAAATAAAGCCGGTCCAGATCGGCGGGCGCGACGTGCCGGACATTGCGGAAGCCGGCTTCGCGGGCGAGCGCCGTCATCTCCGCCGGGGCGAACAGGCTGATAAAGGGCGTGCCGCTGGCCGCCGCGCCGTTCATCGCCCGTTCGAGGTCGGGCCGCAGATCGGCCGGCATCAGGTCCAGCGGCTGCATGAACGTCATCGCCAGGGTCGTTCCCGGCGCGAGGGCGGCGACCTGGCGGAGCGTCGCGGCGATCGCATCGCGGGTGAGATACATGCTGACCCCGGTGGAGGCGACGATTGCCGGGCGGGCGGCGTCGAATCCGTTGTCGGCAAGGGCCTGCCACCAGTTCTGCCCCGCTTCGAAATCCACGGGGACGAGGTGCAGCCATGGCGGCACGCCAAGGCCGAGCGCCTCGAGCCGCTGGCGCTTCCAGGCCTGCGGGCCCGGCCGATCGACCTCGAACAACTGCATGTGCACCCCGATATCGGGCCGGCGCTGGGCGAAGCTGTCCAGCCCCGCGCCCAGGATCACATATTGCCCGACGCCATGTGCCGACCGTTCGAGGACCAGATCCTCGACAAAGCGGGCGCGGGCCACCATCGAGGCGCGGAAAGGGGCGGTGAAGGCGGGGTCCATGTCCGGCCGATCGCGCCAGCCGGGATCGGGCGCCACCAGCGCGAAGCCGATCTCATCTTCGAGCACATAAGGCGGCGCATCGATCCGCACGTGCATCGCCCGCCACAGGGCCGTGCGCACCGCCGTGCTTTCCGGGCCGATCGTCACCGTCATCGCCACCTTCCTCCTCGCCGGCTTCTGTGCAGCCGTTCGCGGCGGGCGGGCAAGTGGCACCTATTGATAGCCGCCGCCACGGCCTTTGGTGGAATTTGCCAATATCTGGCGGAAACGCCGGTTCCCAGGCGGCTGCGTTGGAATATTTCCGTGCGAAAACGCCCGAAAATCGCGGCCTCGGCACGTTTGGCACGCCGCCTGCAAAGTCTCCGGCATGAATGCGGGCCATCCCGCCCCTATCGAAGGAACGACCGATGCAAGCCGACCAGCCCTCCCTCTTTCGCCGCCCCGATACCATGCTGGGCATCTGCGAGGCGCTGGGCGAGGATCTGGGCTTCAACCCGATCGTCTTGCGCATCGCGCTGGGATCGCTGGTGCTGTGGAACCCGAAGATCGCGATCGGCGCCTATCTGGCGCTGGGCGTGCTGGTGCTGCTGTCGCGCCTGATCTACCCGGCGCGGCGGGCGGCGGCGGATGCGGGCGTGGATAAGGCGATGGCCCTGGAGACCGCCGCGCCGGCCGCCATCAACGATGCCCCGGCGGTGGAGATGGCCGAGGCTGCCTGACTGGCCGGCGCCGGCTTCGCGGCTGCGGCCGATCGCCGCCCCGGATTTTCCATGCCGGCTTTTCCCCCGGATCGCGATAGGCTGGCCCGATATTCGGCGATCGGGAGGGGGGATCGGTGGACGTGGGGGAAACGAAGGCGGATTGGCCGGCGCGGGCCTGGGGGCTGGCGTTGCTGGGGGCCGCGATCGGGCTTGGCATCCACCTGCTGACCGACAAGGCCGGCGGATACGGGATGACCGACGATCCCCTGCGCCTTGCCGCCGCCACCTTCCTGGGCGTGGCCGGGCTTTCCTTCGCCGTGGTGCTGGAACGGGTGCGGATCGGCTGGAGCGCGGCCTTCGCGCTTGTCGCCGGGCTGGTGATCGCGGCCGTGATCTACTGGAATGGCGGGCCGGGCCGCTGGGAGGCCGATGACGGCTGGCGGCTGTTCTGCGCGGTGCTGGCGGTGGGGATCGCCGGGCCGCTGTTCCAGACGATCCGCGACGGCGCGCTGGAGGCCGGGAAGGGACGCGGCCTGCGGGCGCTGCCTTATCCGGCGGTGCACGATCATGGCTGGACCAATGTGGTGCTGGTGCTGCTGGCGCTGGTCTTCGTGGGCGTGGTGTGGCTGCTCGCCTGGCTGCTGGCGTCGCTGTTCAACCTGATCGGCATCGATCTGCTGCAGGAGCTGCTGCGCAAGGACTGGTTCGGCTGGATGATGAGCGGGGCGGCGATGGGCGCGGCGATCGGCCTGCTGCGCGATCATGACCGCGTGGTCGCCATGCTGCAGCGGGTGGCGATGCTGGTGCTTTCGGTGCTGGCGCCGGTGCTGGGCGCGGGGCTGCTGATCTTCCTGATCGCCACCTTGTTCACCGGGCTGGAGCCGCTATGGGCGGCGACGCGGGATACGACGCCGATCCTGCTTTCCGCCTGCGCGGGCGCGCTGATCCTGGCCAATGCGGTGATCGGCGACAGCCCGGAGGACGAGGCGCGCAGCCGGCCGCTGCGCTGGGGGGCGCTGGCGCTGGCCTTCGCGATCCTGCCGCTGGCGGCGATCGCGACGGTTTCGACCGGGCTTCGCGTCGGTCAATATGGGCTGACCCCGGCGCGGCTGTGGGCGCTGACCTTCATCGCCTTCGCCTGCGCGGTGGGGCTGGCTTATTGGGTGGCGCTGGCGCGGCGGCGGCTGGCATGGGCCACGCCCGCGCGGCCGGCCAATATCGCGCTCGCCATCGGCCTGTGCGCGGTGATGCTGCTGCTTTCCACGCCGATCGTCAGCTTCGGCGCCCTTTCGGCGCGGAGCCAGGTGGCGCGGCTGGAGGCCGGCAGGGTGAGCCCCGAACGGTTCGACTGGGCGGCGCTGCGCTATGATTTCGGCCCGGCCGGCAAGGCGGCGGTGGAGCGGCTGGCGAAATCGGGCACGCCCGCGATCCGCACGGCGGCGGCCCGCACGCTCGATGAGAAGGATCGCTGGGCGCTGGCGCAGCGGACGCGCGACGTGGATGCCAAGGCCGCCTTTGCCGGGCGGGTGACGGTGCTGCCGGAGAAGGCGCCGCTGCCCGACGCGCTGGTGGATGCGATCCTGCGCGAGGGCGGCGGTTGCGGCCGGAACGACGATCGGGGGCGCTGCATCGTCCGCCATGTCGACGGGAGCGGCGAGGCCGTGGTGCTTTCGTGGAGGGCCGGATGCGAAGCGTGCGCGATCGACGCGGCCTATTTCGTTCGCGGTGCCGATGGGAAATGGGAGGCGGCCGCCGAACGGTGGCCGGTGCCGCCTCCGCCGGCCGAGGCGAGGAAGGCCCAGGCGGCGGCCGAACGGGCGGCGGCGGAGCGCGGCGAGATCGAGGTGCGGCAAGTGACGCGGCGGCAGGTGTTCGTGGGCGGGCGGCCCGTGGGGACGGTGTTTGAATGAGCGGAGCGGTGGCGGCCGGGACATAGAACCGTCACCTCCGGGCGGCGCGGGATTGACGGGGTAAAGGCCGTGATCTCCCGCCGGCGTCGCTCTTCGCTTGAAGCGGACCCCCGTGGCTGCTAGCCGCGCGGACATGTCTGTCGATGCCACAACCGTCCGCAAGATCGCGAGCCTCGCCCGGATCGCCGTGTCCGATACCGAGGTCGACGCGATGGTGCCCGAGCTCAACAACATCCTGGGCTGGATCGAGCAGCTTGGCGAGGTCGATACCGATGGTGTCGCCCCGCTGGCCGCCGTTATCCCCAACCATCTGCGCCTGCGCGACGATGTCGTCACCGACGGCAATATCCGCGACCAGATTCTCAAGAATGCGCCGCAGGCCGAACATGGCTTCTTCGCGGTGCCGAAGGTGATCGAATAGTGAGCAATCTCACGGACCTGACCGTCGCCGGCATCCGCGACGGATTCCGCAAGGGCGATTTTTCCGCGCGCGAGGTGGCCGAGGCGTTCAATGCCGCCGTGGCCGCCGGCAAGCCGTTGAACGCCTTCCTGGTCGAAACGCCGGAACATGCGCTGGCGGCCGCCGACGAGGCCGATCGCGGCCGCGCTTCGGCCGAGTTCCGCCCGCTTTCGGGCGTGCCGCTGGGCATCAAGGACCTGTTCTGCACCGCCGGATACCAGACGACGGCGGCCAGCCATATCCTGGAAGGCTTCGTGCCGACCTATGAGTCGACGATCACGGCCAAGCTGTTCGGCGCGGGCGCCGGCATGCTGGGCAAGCTGAACCTCGACCAGTTCGCCATGGGATCGTCCAACGAGACCAGCTATTACGGCAACGTCATCAGCCCGTGGCGCCGCAAGGACGGCGGCAATGCGGCGCTGGCGCCGGGCGGCTCCTCGGGCGGGTCTTCCGCCGCGGTCGCCGCGCGGATGGCGCCGGGGGCGACGGGCACGGATACCGGCGGATCGATCCGCCAGCCGGCCGCCTTCACCGGCATTTCCGGCATCAAGCCCACTTATGGCCGCTGCTCGCGCTGGGGCGTGGTGGCGTTCGCTTCCTCGCTCGACCAGGCGGGGCCGATGGCGCGCGACGTGCGCGACTGCGCGATCCTGCTGGAGGCGATGTCCGGCTTCGATCCCAAGGATTCGACCTCGCTCGACCTGCCGGTGCCGCAGTGGGAGGCGGGGCTTTCCGCCGACCTGCGCGGCAAGAAGGTGGGCATCCCGAAGGAATATCGGGTGGAAGGCATGCCGCCCGAGATCGAGGCGCTCTGGCAGCAGGGCATCGCCTGGGTCAGGGATGCGGGCGCCGAGATCGTCGAGGTTTCGCTGCCGCACACGCGCTATGCGCTGCCGACCTATTACATCATCGCGCCGGCCGAAGCCTCGTCCAACCTCGCCCGTTATGACGGCGTGCGTTACGGCGAGCGCGAGCTGCCCGACCACGCCAATCTTCAGGAAATGTATGCGGCGACCCGCGCGGCCGGCTTCGGCCCCGAGGTGAAGCGGCGCATCCTGATCGGCACCTATGTGCTGTCGGCCGGCTTCTACGACGCTTATTACACCAAGGCGCAGAAGGTGCGCGCGCTGATCGCCCGCGATTTCGAGCAGGCCTTCCAGCAGTGCGACGTGCTGCTGACGCCGACCGCGCCGTCCGCCGCCTTCGCGCTGGGCGAGAAATCGGCCGATCCGCTGGCCATGTATCTGAACGACGTGTTCACGGTGCCGGCCTCGCTCGCCGGCCTGCCGGCGATGTCGGTGCCGGCGGGGCTGGACGCGCAGGGCCTGCCGCTGGGCCTGCAGATCATCGGCAAGCCGCTCGACGAGCAGGGCGTATTGAATGCGGGCCTGGCGATCGAGCAGCGCGCCGGCTTCAACGCACGCGCGGAGAAGTGGTGGTAATATGGGCGAGGCGTTGGCCCAGGCGGTAGGAACACTCGTTCAACTGCTGGCCGACGCCCTATCCCATAGAAGATTGCGCAAAGACAGGCAGGGCAGCCGCCCTGAACGGAAGAAACAATGACTGAGAGCACCTACCGCATCCAGGGCGCGACGGGCGAGTGGGAGGTCGTGATCGGCCTCGAGGTCCACGCCCAGATCACGTCCAACGCCAAGCTTTTCTCCGGCGCGTCCACCCGGTTCGGTGCGGAGCCCAATGCGAACGTGTCGCTGGTCGACGCGGCGATGCCGGGCATGCTGCCGGTGCCGAACAGGGAGTGCATCCGCCAGGCGGTGCGCACCGGCATGGCGATCGACGCGCAGATCAACAAATGGTCCCGCTTCGACCGGAAGAATTATTTCTACGCGGATCTGCCGCAGGGCTACCAGATCAGCCAGCTTTACCACCCGCTGGTGGGCGAGGGCACGATCAGCATCGAGCCCGAGGAAGGCCAGGCCAAGACCATCGGCATCGAGCGCATCCATGTTGAGCAGGATGCCGGCAAGCTGATGCACGACCAGCATCCGACGCGCTCCTACATCGATCTCAACCGGTCCGGCGTGGCGCTGATGGAGATCGTCAGCCGGCCGGACATGCGGTCTCCGGCGGAAGCGGGCGCCTATCTGCGCAAGCTGCGCGCGATCCTGCGCTATGTCGGCTCGTGCGACGGCAATATGGAAGAAGGATCGATGCGCGCGGACGTGAACGTCTCCGTCCGCAAGCCGGGCGATCCGTTCGGCACGCGCACCGAGACCAAGAACGTCAATTCCGTGCGCTTCGTGATGGCGGCGATCGAGCATGAGGCGAACCGCCAGGTCGACCTGATCGAGAGCGGCGGCACGGTGGTGCAGGAAACCCGCCTGTTCGATCCCGACAAGGGGGTGACGCGGTCGATGCGGTCCAAGGAGGATGCGCATGATTACCGTTACTTCCCCGATCCCGATCTGCTGCCGCTGGAGCTGGACGACGCCTTCCTGGCCGAATGCCGCGCGAGCCTGCCCGAGCTGCCCGACGCCAAGCGCGCGCGCTATGAAGGGCCGCTGGGGCTGACCCCCTATGCCGCCGGCGTGCTGACGGCGGACGTGGAGACGGCGCGCTGGTTCGAGGCGCTGCTGGCGGAGACGGCCAGGGTGCAGGGCAAGCCCGAGGCGGATGTGGCCAAGGCCGCGTCCAACTGGCTGATTTCGGACCTGTTCGGCGCGCTTAACCGGCTGGGCAAGGACATCACCGACAGCCCCGTCTCGCCCGCGCAGGGCGGGCAGCTGCTGGGGCTGGTGGCCGATGGCACGCTTTCGGGCAGCCTCGCCAAGCAGGTGTTCGAGATCATGCTGGAAACCGGCGACGATCCGGCGAAGATCGTCGAGGAGCGGGGCCTGAAGCAGACGACCGACACCGGCGCGATCGACGCGGTGATCGCGGACGTGCTGGCCGCCAATGCCGACAAGGTGGCGGAGTATCGCGGCGGCAAGGATAAATTGTTCGGCTTCTTCGTCGGCCAGACGATGAAGGCGATGGCCGGCAAGGGCAATCCGGGCGTCGTCAACGAACGGCTGAAGGCCGCGCTCGACAACTGAATGACCGCAGGTCCCGCCGCCGCCGTTGCGCCGGGGGCGGGGCCTGCCTATCTGCACTAGCGACAACGCCAGCCAAGGGATGGGGCATGACGACTTTCGACGACCGTGAACGGGCTTTCGAAGCCAAGTTCGCCCGCGACGAGGAAATGGCCTTCCGCGTGACCGCGCGGCGCAACCGGCTGGTCGCCACCTGGGCGGCCGAGCAGATGGGCCTGACGCCCGAAGAGACCGACGCCTATGCCAAGGCGGTGGTGCAGGCCGATTTCGAGGAAGCCGGTGACGAGGACGTCGTCCGCAAGCTGCTGGGCGATCTGGTTTCGGCCGGCGTGGACACCGACGAGGCGCGCATCCGCACCGCGCTGGAGGCCAAGACGATCGAAGCGCGCCGCCAGCTCATGGAAGCGCAGTAACGGCCATGCCGATGGCGGCGGAAGAGATCGAGGCGATGATCCGGGCGGCAATCCCGGATGCGCATGTCGAGATCACCGATCTCGCCGGCGATGGCGATCATTATGCGGCGCGGGTGGTGAGCGAGAGCTTCCGCGGCCTGCCCCGCCCGCAGCAGCATCGGCGCGTCTATGACGCGCTGGGCGGACGGATGGGCGGCGTGCTCCACGCGCTGCAGCTCACCACCGCCACGCCCGACCGAGGAGTGTGAGATGAGTGACGACGTGCAGGCCCGCATCGCGGATGCTGTAAATTCCGCCGACGTTCTGCTTTTCATGAAGGGCACGCCGCTTTTCCCGCAATGCGGCTTTTCCAGCCGGGCGGTGGCGATCCTCGACCATCTGGGCGTGGAATATGCCACGGTGGACGTGCTGCAGGACCAGGGCATCCGCCAGGGCATCAAGGAATTTTCCGACTGGCCGACCATCCCCCAGCTTTACGTGAAGGGCGAGTTCATCGGCGGTTCGGACATCATGATGGAAATGTACGAGGCCGGCGAGCTGGCCGACCTGCTGGACCAGAAGGGCATCGCCCGCGCGGCCTGAACAAGCGGGCATGGCGGCGGCGTGGGGGCGTCGCCCTTGCCCAACGGGCATGGCCAACTGACCTTTTGAACCATCGCCGGGGGGGCCAAGCGTGACTAGCGTGAGGCCATGGCGACACAGCCCGCATTCGGAGACCTGCTGCGCGACTGGCGCGGCCATCGGCGGATGAGCCAGGGGGACCTGGCCCAGGATGTCGGCGTATCGCCGCGCCACCTGAGCTTCGTGGAAACCGGCCGCGCCCGGCCCAGCCGCCGGCTGGTGCTGCGGCTGGCCCAGCGGCTGCGGCTGCTGCCCCGCGAATGCAACGCGCTGCTGGCGGCCGCCGGCTTCGCCCCGATCTTTCCCGAACATGCGCTGGACGATCCGGCCCTGGCCCCGGCCCATAAGGGCATCGAGCGGCTGCTGCTCTGCGTCGATCCCTTTCCCGCCTTCGCGGTCGACCGGCACTGGACGCTATTGCGCGCCAATCCCGGTTTCGAAATGCTGATGGCGGGCGTTTCGCCGGAACTGCTGGCGCCGCCGGTGAACCTCCTGCGGCTCTATCTGCACCCCGCCGGCATGGCGCCGCGGATCGTGAACCTGGCGGAATGGAAGGCGCATGTCTGCCGCCGGGTGGAATTGCAGATCGACGCCACCGACGATCCCGTGCTGATCGACCTGCTGGCCGAATGCCATGCCTATCCGGCGCCCGCGCCGGGCAGGCGGCCGATCGCGGCGGCCGTGGCGGTGCCCTTGGTGATCGATGGCGATGGCGGGCGCCTTTCGCTGATCGGCACGACGACCACCTTCAGCGCGCCGATCGACGTGACGCTGGCGGAAATCGTGGTGGATGCGTTCCTGCCGGGGGATGCGGCCACGGCCCTTGCGCTGGGCGGCACCATGCCCGGCGCCGATCCGGCGGTGAAGGGCGGGGGCAGCGTGAGACCGGAACACCAGCGCAGCCCCCGCCGCTTCATCATGCGGGAACAATTGGAACGCGGATAATCCAGCAAGATGCGTGCCAGAAGGGAATTTCCCGATTTTCCCCTGCCACACGATGGTTGACGATCCCTCAACCAAGGAGCGATTCGTAAGATATCCCGACACTTCTTGCGATGGGACTTCAAATCCGCGCCGCGCGATGCCACATGGCCGGCATGGACGATCAGAATCCCGGTGTGGCGCAGGACCTGCATCCGCTGGTGCGGCGCGTGCTGGCGCCGAATCCGTCCGCTTTCTCCTATCACGGCACCCAGACCTATATCGTCGGGCACGGCGAGGTGGCGGTGATCGATCCCGGCCCCGACATCGCCGATCATATCGCCGCGATCCTGACGGCGACGGCGGGCGAGACGATCCGCTACATCGTCTGCACCCATACCCATAACGATCACAGCCCGGCGGCCGCCCCGTTGAAGGCGCTGACGGGCGCCGGGATCGTTGGCTGCGCGCCGCTGGTGCTGGACGACAGCGGCCCGCGCGCCGACGCCGCGTTCGACCGCACCTACGCGCCCGACCGGATATTGGCGGACGGCGAGGCGCTTTCCGGCCCCGGCTGGACGCTGGAGGGGGTGGCGACGCCGGGCCATACCTCCAACCATCTCTGCCTGGCGCTGCCGGAGGCGAACGCGCTGTTCACCGGCGATCATGTGATGGGCTGGTCCACCACCGTCATTTCCCCGCCGGACGGCGACATGGCCGATTATATGGCGAGCCTGGAAAAGCTGATGGGCCGGGACGACGCCATCTATTACCCCGCCCATGGCGATCCGGTGGAACGGCCCCAGCGCTTCGTGCGCAGCCTGATGGGGCATCGCAAGCAGCGCGAAGGGCAGATATTGCGCCTGCTGGGCGAGGGCGAGAAGCCGGTGCCGGCGATGGTGGAGAAAATGTATGTCGGGCTCGATCCCCGGCTGGTGCAGGCGGCCGGCCGATCGGTGCTGGCCCATCTGATCGATCTGGAGCGGCGGGGCGTGGTGGTGCGCACGGGCGAGGAAAGCTGGGCGCGCGCGGCGTGACCGGCCGCACGATCAGATGGATCGCCGCGGTGGCCGCGGTGGCGATCGTGGCGGCTGCCGCCGGCTGGTTCGGCGCGAGGCGCATCGCCGGCGCCTTCAACCCCGATCCGGTATCCATCGCCAGCGCCAGCCTGGAATCGATGCGCGAGCAGAACCGGCTGGTGGTGTTCGCCGCGCGCTATGTGGCGGTGGTGACGTCCACCCAGAGCCGCTTCGGCCTTTCCGCGCGCAAGACGCTGATCATGCCGGGCAATGTCCGCTACGAGATCGATCTGGGGGCGCTGAGCCCCAGGGACGTGCGCTGGAACGCGGCGACGCGGCGGCTGACCGTCACGCTGCCGCCGCCCGCCGTGGCGGGGCCGGAGGTGGATATGGCCGCGATCCGGGAATATGATGGCGGCGGCGTGCTGATGGCGCTGAGCGATGCCGGGACGGCGCTGGATGCCGCCAACCGCAAGGCGGCGCAGGCCGAGCTGCTGCGCCAGGCGAAGGGCGCGCTGCCGATGCGGCTGGCGCGCGATGCCGGGCGCCGCGCGGTGGAGCGCAGCTTCGCCATGCCGCTGGCCGCCGCCGGGCTGGACCCCGCGGTGACGGTGCGTTTCGCCGACGAGCCGGCCGCGAGCGATGGCGAGAGGATGGACGGATCGCGATCGCTGGAAGAGATATACGGTTTGAACGACAATCAGAACGCGCGTCCGCAAAGAGGAACGAGACCATGAATGCCCCCAATCTGAGCCTCGCCGGGCTGGACCTGCGCGCGGAGATCGAACGGCTGCGCAAGGAGCGCAACGCCGTGATCCTGGCCCATTATTACCAGACGCCCGATATTCAGGACCTGGCCGATTTCGTGGGCGACAGCCTGGACCTGAGCCGCAAGGCGGCGGACACCAGCGCCGATGTGATCGCCTTCTGCGGCGTGCGCTTCATGGCCGAGGTCGCCAAGATATTGAGCCCGGAAAAGACGGTGATCCTGCCGGATATGGATGCCGGCTGCTCGCTGGAGGATAGCTGCCCGCCGGAACAGTTCGCCAGGTTCCGCGCGGCGCACCCCGATCATATCGCCATCACCTACATCAACTGCTCGGCGGCGGTGAAGGCGCATTCGGACATCATCGTCACCAGTTCCTCGGCGGAAAAGATCCTGTCGCAGCTGCCGATGGACCAGAAGATCATCTTCGCGCCCGACAAGAATCTGGGCGCCTATTTCAACCGCAAGACCGGGCGCGACATGCTGCTGTGGCCGGGCGCCTGCATCGTCCACGAGGCGTTCAGCGAGACCGAGCTTCTGAAGCTGAAGGCGCAATATCCCGACGCGCCGGTCGCGGCGCACCCGGAATGCCCGGCCTATATCCTGGATCATGCCGACGAGGTGGGATCGACCCGCGCGATCCTGGAATTCGCGCTGGCGAACCCGGCCGAGACGATCATCGTCGCCACCGAGCCGCATATCATCCACCAGATGGAGAAAGCGGCGCCGCACAAGAAGTTCATCGGCGCGCCGGGCGCGGACGGCAACTGCAACTGCAACATGTGCCCCTACATGGCGCTCAACACCATGGAGAAGCTCTATATCGCCCTGCGCGACATGGAGCCGCGCATCGAGCTGGACGAGGCGACCCGCATCGCCGCCAAGCGGCCGCTCGACCGGATGCTGGCCATGGCCAGCGGCACGGTGGGGCTGGGCGACCTTGGCCTGCGCGTGACAGGAGACTGACGCCCCTCTCCCTTTCAAGGGAGGGGCCGGGGGGCGGGCGACGCTGCTCGATGCCCGCCGCCTTTCCGCAAGCTCACTCACCCCCTGGCCCCCGCCCTTGAAAGGGAAGGGGGAATGAGGTTTCGAAATGCCCTTCACCCTGCCCGATTTCGATCTCGACGCCTTCGTGCGGTCCACGCTGGCCGAGGATCTGGGGGAGGCGGGGGACATCACCTCCGCCGCCGTCATCCCCGCCGATGCGATGTTCGCGGGCGTGATGGCGAGCCGCGATGCGATCGCCGTGGCGGGGCTGCCGCTGGCCGAGGCCTTCTTCCGCGCGCTGGATCCCGAGGTGGAGATCGAGACGCTGGTGGAGGAGGGCGCCAAGGTCGCGGCGGGCACCGATCTGATGCGGCTGAAGGGCCGGGCGCGGGCGCTGCTGACGGCGGAGCGATCGGCGCTCAACACCGCGCAGCATCTGACCGGCATCGCCACGCTGACGCGGACCTATGTGGATCGCATCGCCGGCACGGGCGCGACGCTGCTCGATACCCGCAAGACCATCCCCGGCCTGCGCGTGCTGGAGAAATATGCGACGCGGATGGGCGGGGCGACCAACCACCGCATGGGCCTGTGGGATGCGGCGATGATCAAGGACAATCATGTCGCGGTGGCGGGCGGCGTGGGCGAGGCGGTTCGGCGCGCCAGGGCGGCGGGCATCGCATCGATCATCGTGGAGGTGGACCGGATCGACCAGATCGAGCCGGCGATCGCCGCCGGGGCCACCCATCTGCTGCTCGACAATATGGACCCGGCGACCCTGCGCGGCGCGGTGACGCTGGTGGGCGGGCGCGTGCCGACCGAGGCATCGGGCGGGGTGCGGCTGGAGACGATCCGCGCCATCGCCGAGACGGGCGTGACCTATATTTCCGTCGGGCGGTTGACCCAGTCGGCGCCGGCCGCCGATATCGGGCTGGATTTCAAGGCCGCCTGACCGGCGGCGGCAGGCGGGGGATGGCGATGCGGCGCTTGGCGGCAGGCGGAATGCTGGGAATGGCGATGCTGGCGGTGCCGCCGGCGGCGCAGGCGCAGGCGCGCGATTGCCGGGTGCCGGCGGTGCTGCCGCGCCCCGCGATCGACGGGCCGGATGCCGGCCAGCCGAGGCGGGACATACCGACCGGCGGCTATACGCTGGCGATGAGCTGGTCCCCCCAATATTGCCGCACGCGGACGAACAGCCCGGCCGATCGATTCCAGTGCGGCGACGGGGGCGACCGCTTCGGCTTCACCCTCCACGGGCTTTGGCCGGACGGGCGGGGCGAGCAATGGCCGCAATATTGCCGGCCGGCGGCGCTGCTGCCCGAAAAGGTGATCCGCGCCAATCTGTGCGCCACGCCCTCCGTGCAGCTGCTCCAGCACGAATATGCCAAGCACGGCACCTGCATGAACATGCCGCCGGAAGCCTATTTCCGCACCTCGACCGGCCTCTACGGCAAGCTGCGCTTCCCCGACATGGCGGCGCTTTCGCGGCAGCCGGGGCTCAACGCCCGCAAGCTGGCCGAGGCGCTGGCAGCCGCCAATCGCGGCACCGACGCATCGATGTGGCGGATCGCCACCACGCGCGGCGGCTGGCTGGACGAGGTGCGGCTGTGCCTGGACATGGGCCTGAAGCCCAAGAGGTGCCGCGCGTCCGAGCAGGGGGCCAAGCCGAAGGAAACCGTCAGGATCTGGCGGGGCGGCCGCAGATAGGCTTTCAGCGCTCCCCGTCCGGCCCGCCGCTTACCGACAGCATCCGCCAGCCGTCATCGGTGCGGCGGTAGATTTCCGTCCAGCGTCCGGCGGGGCGCTGTGGGGGCGATCCGCCATGGCCGGGTCAGCGCCGGGGCATATCGATCGTGACGGTGCCCGGATGATGCTTTTCGAGGTGGCGCTTGATGATCTTCAGGTTGCGGCTGTTGGAACGATAGAAGAAGTCGAACGCATCGCCGACCATCGGCACCGCGCCCAGCAGCGTATCCACGCCGACATTGGCGGCCATCCGCGCGAGCTGGAACTTCGACATGCCGAGGTTGCGCGCTTCCCATACGATCCACGCGCCCATCATCGCGGTGATGACATCGCCCACCACCGGAACGAGGCCGACGATGAAATCGAGGCCCACCGGCTGGCGGACGCCGGGGATGACGATGATCCGTTCCAGCAGCGCCTCCATCGCCTCGATCCGCGCGCGCACGGATGCGGGATCGCGGCCCATGCCGGCAAGCGCGGCGACATCATCGAAACGGGGCGGGGATACGGCCATCAAATTCTCCTGTCCCACGCATGTAGGGGGGGCGGAGCCGGGATTCCATCCCGGTAGCCTTTCAGCGGCGATCCGGGCGGAGATGGTTGAGCGGATGGACCCCGCGCGCATTTTCCTGGAACTGGACGAGCGCGGGCGCCACCAGCGACCAGCGCAGCGGCATGGCCAGCGGGATGAACGGCACCACCCGCGCCAGCCGCGCATCGGCATCCGCCAGCGTCAGGTTGCGCTCGGCCAGCGCCGGCACCTTGCGCGCGGCATCCATCAGCCGGTCCGCCTCCTCGCTGCAGAGCGCCGCGCGATCGCAGGCAAATTCGCGCAGATACCAGGAGCCGCTGTCGGCGGGCGCCACCCTGTCCACCAGCCGGAGATCGGCATCGTCCTTCATGCCGACCATCTCCGCCTCCACCCCGATCGCTCGCCAGTCGGCGCGGATCAGCGAGAAGAGCAGGCGCGAGCCCGGTCCCGGCGGCAAGGCGACGCGGACGCGGGGGGCGGCGCCGCCATTCTGCTGGCGCCAGGCGCCGACCGCGCCGGCGGCGAGGATGCGGCGTCCGGCGAGCGGTATATCCGCCCAGCCCGGCGCGGTGGGGGCGGGAAGATCGGCGATGCCGCCCGGCACCAGGGTCAGCGCGCTGCGCCAGCCCTTGACCGCGAAGGCGTTGACCAGCCGGTCGCGGTCGACCGCCATCGACAGCGCACGGCGCATTTCCGGCGTGGCGAGGAAGCCCCTGGCCTCGACGATCTGAAATCCGAACAGGCCGGCGACGGGATCGAAGCGCAGGATATTGGCGGGAAGGCCGGCGGCGCGGGCGACGGCGAGGTCCTGATAGCGGCCGCCGAGGACGAGCTGGGCGCCGCCCGCCTGGAAACGGGCGACCGCGAGCGCCGCGCGTTCGCCGCGCAGCCGGATGCGCTCGCGATCGGCGGCGGCGTCCTCCTCGTCTTCCTCCCCGGCCTGCTCGGCCCCGGCGGGGCGGAGGAGGATCATGCCCGCGCCGCGCCCGTCGATCGCAAGCGGGCCGCTGCCGCCGCGCGACCGCGACAGGATCAGCCCCATTTCCGGCTGGGCGAGGAGCTGGAGCAGGGTTGGGCGCGGCGCGGCCAGGCGAATCTCGACGACTTCCGGCGTGACGGCGACGACCTCGTCGATCGCGCCCAGCACGGGCTTCAGCGGGTTGCGGCTGGGCCGGGCGATGGCGACGCGCAGGCGGCGGGCGACGTCCTCGGCCTTGATCCCGGCGGCATCGTCGATGCGGAAGGTGTAATAGAGGCCGTCGTCCGAAACGTCCCAGCGGATCGCGGCGGCGGGCTCGATCTGGCCGGTGCCGTCGAAGCGGATCAGGCCCTGCGCCGTTGCGCCGACCAGCACGGCATCGGCATCGGCAAGCGGCTTCTGGTTGGGATCGACGATCACGGGTTCCGCGCCGATGACGCTGACGTCGATCGGGCCGTCATCGCCCCCCCGGCCGGAACAGGCCGCGAGCGCGAAAAGCAGGATGGCGGGAAGCAGGCGCGCCGTCATCGCTTCAGCCCCAGCGTGCGGGTGGGATGCACATTGGCCGGATTGTCCCGCCAGCCGGTGACGCGCGGCGCCACCAGCGCGCGGCTGACATAGAAATAGATCGGCAGCACCGGCGCGTCCGCCATCAACACGGCCTCGGCCGCCCGCATCGCGCGGGCGCGGCGGGCGGGATCGGGTTCGGCGATGGCGGCGTCATAAGCGGCATCGTAGCGCGGATTGGCATAGCCGGAATAGTTGATCGGCCCGGCATCGGATCGATGGACGGCCAGAAAATTCTCGGGCGCGGCGAGATCGGCGATCCAGCCCGAGCGGGCGAGGGTGAAATCGCCGCGCCGCATCGCCGAGAAATGGAGCGTCGCCTCGCTGTTGAGCAGCCGCGCCTCCACCCCCAGCGGGCGCCACATCGCGGCGAGCGCGATGGCGACGCGGCGATGATCGGCATCGCTGTTGAAGCGGATGTCGAAGACCAGCGGGCGGCGCGGGCCATAGCCGGCTTCGGCCAGAAGCGCGGCCGCGGCGGCCAGGCGCCGTTCCTTCGGCCAGTCCGCCCAGGCCGGATGATAAGCGGGCAGGCCATCGATCCCGGCGGGCACGACGCCCCAGGCCGGCGGCGTGCCGATCGCCATCAGGGGGCCGGCGATCCAGCGGCGATCGACCGCGAGGTTGAGCGCGCGGCGGACGCGGATGTCGTCGAAGGGCGGGTGGCGGAGGTTGAAGGCGAAATAATAGCTGCCGTTATAGGGGGCGACATGGGCGGCGCCCGGCAGCTCGCGGCGAATCCAGTCCAGCCGGGTGGAGGGGAAATCGGCGGTGGTATCGGCCGCGCCGGCCCGGAACATGCGGAGCGCGGTGAGCCGATCGGGCACGGGGCGCCATTCGACCGCGCGGATCGGTGGCGGGGCATCATGCCAGGCGGGATTGGCTTCCAGCCGCATCGCATCGTTGAGCGTCCACGCCGTCATCCGATAGGCGCCGGAGGTGACGAGCGGCCGTTCCGCCGTCCAGCCATCGCCCAGCGCCGCGATGCGATGCACGGGCAGCGCCGCCATGGCGGGATGGGCGAGCAGGGCGGGCAGCGCGGCGAACGGGTGGCGCAGGCGGATGACGACCGTGCGCCCTTCGCCCGCGACATCGGCGATGGCGGCGAAGAGCGGGGCGTTGGGCGATGCCGTGCGCGGATCGACGAGGCGGGCGTGGACGGCCGCGAAGGTGGCGGGCGTGATCGGCTCCCCGTCGGAGAAACGCAGGCCGGGGCGCAGCGGGAAGCGCCAGACCAGGCCGTCCGCCGATGTCGTCCAGCCGGTGGCGAGGCCGGGTTCGGGCTGGCCCGCGGCATCGAATCGGGTGAGCCCTTCGAACAGATCGGCGGCGACGCGGACCGAGGACAGTTCGGACGCCTTGTGCGGATCGACGCTTTTCGCCTCGGTATCGGAAAGGCGGACGATGGTGTCGGCCGGGGGCGGCGTGCCCGCCTTGCGCGGGGATCCGCAGGCCAGCGGCAGGGCCAGCAGCGCCACGGCCGCGAACCTCCAGGCCAGCCGGCCGCACCGATCAGACAATCCCGTCACCCCATCCGGACTAGCCCAATCGCGCGCCTTCATGAAGGCCATCCGCCCCCCGAAAATGAAGGTTAACGCGACCATTGCCATCAAGAGTGGGCCAAAGTGCCCCGTAACCGCGAAAATTCAGCACTTGGGGGGATGACATCCACGAAAAACTCGGGCAGCGGAGCGACAGGATTCAGCAGAAAGGAACATCATGAACAGCACCGATCTCGCCGACGGCATCGCCAAGACCCAGGGCCTGACCAAGGCGCAGGCCAAGGCGATCGTCGATCAGGTCCTGCAGGCGATCACCGATGCGGCTGTCGCCGGCGAGGAAGTGTCGCTGCCGGGCTTCGGCAAGTTCAAGGTTCAGGCCCGTCCGGAGCGCGAAGGCCGCAACCCGCGCACCGGCGAGACGATGAAGATCGCCGCTTCGAAGAAGCTGGGCTTCCAGCCGGCGAAGGCGCTGCGCGACGCGCTGAACGCCTGAGCGGCCTTAACGGCTGAAGCAGAAAGGGGCGTCCCGATCGGGGCGCCCCTTTTTTATCGTGGCCTTTTTATCCGGGAGGACGGGCCGGCTTATTCGTGGCCGAGCACGAAATCCCTGAGCGCGCGGGCATCATGCAGCGCATTGTGCGGCACGCGGCTGTTCATCGCGGTCGAAAAGCCGGGACTGCGGCGGAATTCGAAGCCGAGGCTGCCGACATCGACGATCTCCGCCGGGCCGGTGAGCAGCAGGCGGCAGAAGAGCGCGATATCCTCCGGCCAGTCGGCGACGATCAGCGGATCGCGATCGCCCGCCAGGAAGGCCGCGACCTCGTGCGCGGCGGTGGCCGCGTCGACATGGTTGGCAAGCGCCTGCGGCACGCTGTCCAGATAGGGCACGACGTTGCGGGCCACCCAGGGATGCACCTCCTCCGGCAGCGGCAGGACGGCATAATATTCCTGGTCGCCATATTCGGGGACGAGGCCGATGCTGATCAGCGCGCCGCCGAAGCCGTTGAATTCGGTATCGAGGAAATAGCGCATCAGCCCGCCCCGCTGGTGACGGCGGCACGGGCGAGGGTGTGGATTAGCGCGCGGAAGCGGGCAAGCTCCGCCGGATCGGCTGGATCATAGGTGCGGCCTTCGCCCAGCAACCGGGCGTTGCAGACATAGAAGATCGCGCCGGCGGCGACGCCGTTCAGGATCATCATCGCTGGGACAGGACGGAAATGGCCGGCCTCGACGCCCGCGGCGACGATCGCCTCGATATCGCGCAGCGCCGTTTCGGAAAATTCGATCGGGTTGCCGGCGCGCGGGCCGACATCGGCGATCAGGCGCTGGATGATCCGGGCGGCGGTGGGCCGCGCGACCATGAAATCCAGCCAGGCATCGAGAAGCGCGAGCAGCCGCGTCATCGGATCGGTGACGCCGGCGGTGTGGGCGACGACATAAGCGTGCATCGAGGCGAAGATATCCGCCTCCACCGCGTCATAAAGCTCCTGCTTGCCGGGGAAATGATAGACGATCGACGGGCGCCTGATGCCGACGGCCAGCGCCACATCCTCCAGCCGGGCGGCGGCATAGCCCTGTTCGGCGAAGACGACCTCGGCCGCATCGAGGATCGATTGCCGGGTGGCATCCCCGCGCGCCTGCCGGACCGGTTCCCTGATCGATTTCATGTTCCCGCCTTTAGGCCCCGTGCCCGGCCCGGCGCAATGGCGGCCGCCCGAAAGAAGGATGGCCGTAACGCGATCGTCATTCAGCGCCTCTGGGGGCTTTCAATTCTACCTACGTGTAGGTAGAAAAGCCGGCGCATGAAGGGAAGCGGAATCATCCGCCGGCATCGCGAAATCCAGCTCCAAGGGGGAGGAATGCATGTTCTGTCAAATGCTTATCCGGTCCAGCCTGTGCGCCCTGATGGCATCGGCGGCCTGTGCGCCGGCCATGGCGCAGGAGGCGCCGGCCGACGGCGTGGAGGATATCGTCGTCACCGCGCAGAAGCGGGAGGAATCGCTCCAGGACACGCCGATCTCGATCGCGGCCTTCACCGCGCGGGATCTGGAGAGCAAGCAGATCACCGGCCTGGTCGATCTGCGCGCCAACGTGCCCAACCTCCAGCTCACCCCCCATCCCAACAGCGCGGCGACCACCCAGATCTTCATGCGCGGCGTGGGGCTGAGCGACGACCAGATCACCCAGGATGGCGGCGTGGCCGTCTATATGGACGGCGTCTATGTCGCGCGCAGCCAGGGGCAGGCGCTGGAAGTGGCCGAGCTGGAGCGCGTGGAGGTGCTGCGCGGGCCGCAGGGCACGCTCTACGGCCGCAACGCCACCGGCGGCGCGATCAACTTCATCACCCGCAAGCCCGACCTCGGCAGCTTCGGCTTCAAGGGGCAGGTGACGCTGGGCAATTATGACAATCGCCGCTTCAAGGGATCGGTGAACGTGCCGATCGGCGATCGGCTGGCGGCGCGGCTTTCCTACGCCAACATCCAGCAGGACGGCTTCATCCGCAATCCGGGCACCGGCGTGAAGCGCTGGGGCGACAAGGATCGCTGGGCGATGCGCGCGGACGTGCTGTGGGAAGCGACCGATGCGATCAGCCTGCGCTACAGCTATGATCGTTCGCAGATCGACGACACGCCCGTCTATGTCGCGCTTTCGCCCTTCCACCCGCTGACGGTGCCGCGGCCGAAGGAGGGCAGCCCGGCGGTGCGCGATCTGCTGCCCAATGACGTGACCTCGCAGGGACACAGCCTGATCGCCGAATGGGAGGCATCCGACGCGCTGACGGTGCGTTCGATCACCGGCTATCGCAAGCTCGATAACTTCCAGAACCAGGATTACCTCACCGGCGCGCTGGGGCCGTTCCCCCTTCAGAAGAATCAGAGCCGCGCCAGGCAGGACCAGTGGAGCGAGGAGCTGCAACTGGTGGGCGACGCGCTGGACGGCGGCCTCGAATATGTGGCCGGATTCTATTATTTCTCCGAAAGCGGCAGCAATTTCAGCAACAGCTACAGCCCGCCGACGCTGACGCGCAGCTTCACCCGCGCGACGATCGACAATGAATCCTACGCCCTGTTCGGCCAGGCGACCTTCACGCCCGAATGGCCGGACCGGAAGCTGCACCTGACCGTGGGCGCCCGGCAGAGCTGGGACCAGCGCGCCGCGACGCTGACGCGCCAAACACAGGTGAACGACGGCCCGATCACGCCCATCCCCGGCGTGGGCGACGGCGACCGCAAGTTCAAGGATTTCAGCCCGAGCTTCGTGATCGCCTATGACGCGGCCGAGGGCGTGAACGTCTATGCCAAGGCGGTGAAGGGATATAAGAGCGGCGGCTACAACATCCGCGCCAGCTCGATCACGCGGTTCGATGACGGCTTCGGATCGGAAACGCTCTGGTCCTATGAGGCCGGGCTGAAGGGCCAGTTCCTCGACAACCGGCTGCGCCTCAACATCGCGGGCTTCGTTTCGAAATACAAAGACATCCAGATCAACGTCCAGTCGGACCCGACCAACGTCCGCATCACTGACGTGCTGAATGCCGGCAAGGCGACGGTGAAGGGCATCGAGGCGGACATCACCCTGCAGCCGGTGCGCGCGCTGCGCGTGACGGTGAATTACGGCTATCTCGACGCGAAATATGACGAGATCATCAACGCGGCGGGCGATGACATTTCCGATATCTACCGCTTCACCAACGCGCCCAGGCACACGCTGGCGGCCGATCTGCGCTACGATCTGCCGCCGCTGCCGATCGGCATGCTTTCGGCCAACGTGAACTACACGATGCAGAGCGACAAGTTCACCAACGCCACCATCGACAACGGCAAATATATCGTCGGAGACTATGGCCTGCTGAACGCGCGGCTGACGCTTTCCGACATTCCGGGGGTGAAGGGCGCGCGGATCGGCCTATGGGGCCGCAACCTCACCGACAAGGAATATTATGTGATGCAGTTCAACATCGGCCGCCCCGGCGCGCTGTTCGGCGAGCCGCGCACCTATGGCGTCGACCTCAGCTTCGAATTCTGAGGAGGATAGCGATGGGATATGCACGCATTCTCGCGGGGCTGGCGGCGCTTTCGATCGCCGGTGTCTCGATCGCGGCGGGGCCGGCGGCGGATTATCGCCCCGGCCCGGCCAAGGTGGCGCGGACCGAGCGCCCGTTCGGCGGCGGCGCGGGCGAGTTCCGCTTCGTCGTGGTGGGCGATCGCACCGGCAAGCACCGGCCCGGCGTGTTCGAGGGCGCGCTGGCCGAGGTGGACAGGCTGCGCCCCGATTTTGTCATCAACATCGGCGACCTGATCGAGGGCAATACCGAGGATCAGGCCCAGATCGACACGGAATGGGCGGAGATGCAGGCGGCGACCGGCCGGCTCGGCATCCCCTTCTTCTACGTGCCGGGCAACCATGATCTGACCAACGAGGTGATGCGCGCCGACTGGCGGCGCCGGCTGGGCGCCGATTATTACAGCTTCACCTACAAGGGCGCCCTGTTCCTGGTGCTGAATACCGAGGACCCGCCCCAGCCGAAGATCGCGCGGCTGAAGCTGTTCCAGCAATATGGCGCGGAGGCGATGGGCAAGGTGTTCCACGCGCTGCAGGGCGATCCCGCGGAGGCCCGCAGGCTTTTCGCCAGCGATCCCACGCTGGCCGAGCTGGCGGAGAAGGTCCAGGGATCGGAGAATGTGGCGTTCAGCGCCGATCAGGTGAAGATGGTGCGCGAGGCGCTGGCGCGGAACCCGAAACCGCGCTGGACCTTCGTGCTGATGCACCGCCCCGCGTGGAAGGTGGATTCGCCCGCCTTCCGGGAGATCGAGGCGATGCTGAAGGGCCGGCCCTATACGGTGCTGGCCGGCCATTATCACAAATATGCCTATGACCGGCGCGACGGCCGCGACTACATCCAGCTCGGAACCACCGGCGGCATGCCGGGCGCCTCCGGGGACGATCCCGCCGTGGTGGATCATGTGATGTGGGTTTCCGTGGCGGAGGGGGAGCCCCGGATCGTCAACATCCGGCTGGACGGCTTCTTCGACAAGCAGGGGCCGGCCAGGGCGGCCGCTCCCGCCGAGGTGGCGGCCGCAAATCCCTGACTATCGCGATAGGGCCGGCGGGTGGATCAGGGCCATGAAATCCGCTCCTTCCCCCGCGACAGGCCCCGCCGGCTCCGCCATCATCGCCGGAGCAAGGGGGACCGGCCGACCCATGAAAGGACATGCAATTGGAAGGAATGACTGAATGACGCTTGCACCCGCGCTGGGATCCCCCGCCAGCCCCGTGATCGTGACCGGCGGCGCATCCGGCATCGGGCTCGCCTGCGCCCAGGCGCTGGCCGCCGTGGGCCGCCCCGTGGCCCTGTGGGACATCAACGGCGCTAAGGCGGCCGATGCCGCCGCCGCCATCACCGCAGCCCATGGCGTCGCCGCCATCGGGGTCGCCGCCGACCTGCGCGATCTGGGCGCCATCGGCCCGGCGCTGGACGCCAGCCGCGCCGCCATCGGCGCGCCGGGGGGGCTGGTGCACGCCGCCGGCGTGGTCGACACCGCGTCGATCGACGGGCTGACGCAGCAGAGCTGGGACGAGGGCATCGCCATCCATCTGCGGTCGCTGGCCTTCATCACCCAGGCCATCCATGCCGATCTGAAGGCGCAACCGGGATCGGCCATCGTGGCGATCGCATCGATCAACGCCACGCTCGGCAATGCCATGAACCCGATCTACAGCGCGGCCAAGGGCGGCATCCTCTCGCTCGTCCGGTCGATGGCCGATCGGCTGGCGCGGGACGGCGTCCGCGTCAATTCGGTTTCGCCGGGGCAGATCCGCACGCCGATGATGCAGCCGGCGCTCGATGCGCTGCCCGAACGCTGGTTCGAAAACCGCATCCTGCTCGACCGGGTCGGTCAGCCGAAGGAGATCGGCCGCGTCGTGCGCTTCCTGCTTTCGGACGAGGCAAGCTACGTCACGGCGGCCGAAATCGTCGTGGACGGCGGCAATATCTCATCCCAGCGGGTGTGAAATAAGCAAGAGGAGAGGGGAATGACGGATCAGCAGGCGAGGCGCGCGGGGGCATTCCGCGCGGCGATCGCGCTGGCGCTGGCGGCGGCGCTGCCGGCGCTCGCGGGTTGCGCGGGCACGGCGGCGGAGCGGCCGGCCGCCGCCGCCGACCAGCGGCAGAGCGGCGTCATTCCCTTCACCGTCGCCGCCGTGGTGCAGGAGGATGGGGGCTATCACCTGCGCTGGACCGCGCCGGGGGCCGGCAAGGTGACCGTCTATGCCGGGCACGATCCGGCGGCGATCCCGCGCGACAGGGCCGTGGGGCAGGGCGGGGCGGACGGCGACCTGCGCGTTTTCGGGCTCGAGCCGGGGCGGCGCTGGTTCTTCGCGCTGGTGCCCGATCAGGGCGCGCCGCTGGTGGTGGCCGATCGCGGGCTGCATCTGCCGACGGCCCATAATCTGCGCGACATAGGCGGTTATCGCACCGCCGACGGCCGCTGGGTGAAGATGGGGCTGATCTACCGATCGGACCAGCTCGACAGGTTGAGCGATGCCGATCTGGCGGCGATGGGGGAGGGCGGCCTCGGCATCCGCCTGGTGGCCGACCTGCGCACCGTGAGCGAGCGCCAGCGCGAGCCCGATCGCCTGCCGACGGGCGCCGAGCCGATCGTGCTGGACGTGGCGGCGGACAGCAAGGGCACGCTGGGCGGCGACATGCGCAAGGCGGGCGAGGCGATCGCCGCCGGCAAGGGCGCCGAGATGCTGGTGGCGGCCAATCGCGATTTCGTGTCGCTGGATAGCGCGCGGACATCCTACCGCGCGCTGCTGGAGAAACTGGAGGCGCCGGAGGCCGGCCCCACGCTCTACCACTGCACCGCCGGCAAGGACCGCACCGGCTGGGCGACGGCGGTGATCCTGACCCTGCTCGGCGTGCCGCGCGAGACGGTGATGGCCGATTATCTCGCCAGTAACGATTATCTGCGCGCCAAGAATGAGGCGACCTATGCCATGCTGGCCAAGGCGGCTGGGGCGGGGCCGCTGCCCGGCGGGCTCGATCGGGCGAAGCTGGAGCCGGTGCTGGGCGTGCGGCCCGAATATCTCCAGGCGGCGTTCGACGAGGTGGAGCGGGCTTATGGTTCGTTCGACGCTTATGTGAAGAACGGCCTGGGCCTGAGCGACGCCGATGTGGCGGCGCTGAAGGCGCGTTACCTTACCGGCCTTCCTTCCTGATCTGATCCCGCCGGACTTTCCCGAAACGGCCATCCGATTAACAGTCGGATGGCCGTTTTCGTGATCCCGGATCATCTTGTATGCCGTATAATATATGGCATAGAGAAAAGATGATCCGGGCGATGATTCCATGACGGCGCAGCCTTTGAAGGGCGATGCGCGCAGGGGGCGGCGGCCCCGGCATTCGCGCGAGGCGATCCTCGCCGCGGCGGTCGAGTTGATGGAGCGGCAACCCGACGCGCCCTTCTCGCTCAACGCGCTGGCCCGTGAGCTGGGCGTGACGCCGATGGCGATCTACACCTATTTCGGCAGCAGCAACGATCTGCTGCAGGCGCTGACCGAGCATGTGCTGAAGGGGCTGGTGATCCCGGTGGCGGAGGATGCGACGCCCGCCGAGGCGATCGCCGCCTGGTGCCACGCGGTGCGCGCCTTCTTCCTCAACCATCCCCCCCTCATCACCATGCTGACCTGGGAGGGCGGCCAGGCATCGATCGCGTGGCTGGATCGCACGCTGGTGCTGGTCGAGGCGCTCCGGCGGCTGGGGCTGGAGGGCGATGCGCTTTCCCGCGCCGTGCTGTGGGTGTGGGGCGTCATCATGAGCGGGATCAACCTGGAACTGCACAATCGCGCGGCGCGATATCGGATCGCGCCGGAGGCGGTGGAGGAGATCGACCCCCGCGTGCGCGAACCCATCCGCACGATGATCGGGATGGTCGAGCGGCCGGGGCATTTCGACGATTTCTACGATTATCAGGTGGCGCGGCTGATCGATGCGATCACCGCCATGACGGCGGCGCCATCAGGGGACCAACCGGCATAAGCGAGAAGAAGGCGGGTTAGAGGGATGGAAGGCGATCTGGCGACGACGGTGGCGAAGGCCATCACCATATATGGCACGGGGGCGGGCATATTCCTGCTGTTCTTCGTGATATCGGAGATTTTCCTGCGCTGGCGCGAGGGCAAGCGGCCGCTGGGCGGCGAGGGGCTGGCCAATATCGTGCTGTTCCCCTTCGGCCCGCTCCTGGAGGCGGTGATCCTGAACGGGCTGCTGATCGCGGGAATGTTCATGCTCTACAACATCACGCCGCTGCGCGTGCCGGTGGAGCTGTGGACGCTGCCCATCTACTTCCTCGTCGGCGAATTCGGCTATTACTGGTTCCACCGCATCGGCCATGAGGTGCGCATCCTGTGGGCGGACCATTCGATCCACCATTCGGCCGAGATCTACGACTTCACCGTCAACCTGCGGCACACGCCCTTTTCGACCGTGTATCGCTTCATCGCCTGGGGGCCGCTGGCGCTGCTGGGCTTCAACCCGCTGGTGCTGGTGCTGATCGCGATGAGCGCGCCGGCCTTCCAGTCGCTCTGCCATACCGAGCGGGTCGGCCGGTTCGCGCCCTGGTTCGAATGGCTGTTCTGCACGCCCAGCAACCATGCCGTGCACCATGCCAGCAACCCGCTCTACATCGATCGCAACTATGGCGGGCTTCTGAACATCTGGGACCATGTGTTCGGCACCTATCAGCGGCTGGAAGATCATACGCCGCCCGTCTACGGCCTGACGCGGCCGGTGAATTCGAACAATCCCGGCACGATCCTGCTGCATGAATTCCGCTACCTCGCCCGCGATTTCCGCGCCGCGCCGGATTGGCGGACCAGGCTGAACGTGCTGTTCGGCAAGCCGGGCAAGACCTTCGAGGCGGACGGGCCGGGCAAGGGCATGCGGCCGGCGGCCGGGCTGGAGGCGGCGGAATGACGCCGCCGGACGCCTGGACGATCGCGGCCGTCATCGCCTTTCTCGCGCTGCTGGCGAGCCTGCGCCTTTCGGTGCCGGCGCTGGAGGGCAGCCGGCTGGCCGGCTTCATCGCCCATCCCGCGCTGCTGCTGCCGCTGGTGCTGGCCGTGCCGATGACGGTGGGCCTGATGATGACCGGCGCGGTGCCGGTGGCGCCGCTCAGCGCGCGCGACATGGTGATGGCCGATTACGGCTATTGGGCGGGCATCGCCGCGCTGATCACCGTCGCCACGGCCGAGCTGTGGCTGCTGTGGACGCCCAGCATGGTCGCCCGCCGCTTCGCCAGGCCGGAATCGCGGGAGGCGCTCAAGGGGCTGCCGATCCTGAACCTCGCCTTCGGCGCCGGCTTCCTGGCGCTGGTGTGGAACGCCTGGAGCTGAACGGGCAAGGGGCGGCGCCCGGAGCGCTTCCCCTCCACCCGAAAAGGGTTGGACATTCCCCCATATTTTCCTAAGGAACTGCGCGAAGGCATCCGAAACGATGCCTTCATGATCGCGCCGGTGCCCCGAGAGGGGCTTAATAGGGAATGCGGTGCGGGCGGCCTCGGCTGCCCAAATCCGCGGCTGTCCCTGCAACTGTAAGCGGCGAGCGCGATGCATATCGCCTGCCCCCGATGACCGGGGCGGGCAGCCACTGGGCCGGACGCTAAATCATGCGAGGCCTGGGAAGGCCGTGCATCAAGCGATGACCCGCGAGCCAGGAGACCTGCCGGCGTCTGGTCGCTCTTGCTGTGGCCCAGGGGCTGGCCGTGGCACGGAACTCCGTCTGAGCGACGCATGTGCGGCGGGGGCCGCACCGGTTCGCGTGCCCGGCGCCAATGGCGTTCGCCGGCCATGCGCGCCGGCCGTTCGCGCGGACGCTCCCGTCAGGTTCGCTGACGCCGGACGGGGGCCTTGCCCGGATGTATTCCCAATTCGTTTCCAGGGCGGCGCTTGCCGCCGTCATCGCCTGTTCCAGCCAGATCGCCCACGCCGGGGAGATGGAGGACATCATCGTCACCGGCGCGGGGCTGGAGCAGACCCTGCCGCAGGAGATTGCGCGCTACGGCAGCGCGATCGAGGTCGTCACCGAACGGCAGGTGCGCGACAGCGGGGCCATGGACGTGGCGACGGCGCTGCAATCCGTGCCCGGCCTCTATATCCGCCCGGCGAGCGGGCCGTTCAGCTATGTCGACCTGGCCTTGCAGGGATCGCGCACCAAGGACGTGCTGTGGACCGTCGACGGCATCCGCATCAACAACCGGCTTTATGGCGGCACATCGCCCAACGACACGCTGCCCGCCAGCATGATCGAGCGGGTGGAGGTGCTGAAGGGCGGAGAGAGCCTGTTCTACGGCACGCAGGCGGCGGCGGGCGTGATCAACGTCGTCACCCGATCGTTCACCGACGATTTCAACGGCCAGGCCAATGGCAGCGTCGACAGCCGGGCGGGCACCAGCCTGGACGGCTATGTGCGGGGCAGCATCGGCCGGCACCGGTTCGTGGCCTATGCATCGCACAACCGGGCGGAGGGATATCGCCCGTTCACCGAGATGGAACCCAGCGCCACCGACCGCAGGCGCGGCTATGACGTCTGGTCCGTCGGCGGCAAATATCAATATGATTTCGGCGGCGATATCGCCCTGAACCTGCAATATCAGCACACCGAAGCGAACCTGGACAACGCCAACGCCACGCTGGTGCGCGAGAGCCGCAACGATCGCAACGAGGAGATCGCCAGCGTCCGGCTGGACTATACCGGCAGCGACGCGATCCAGTTCTTCCTGAAGGGCTATTATCACGACTGGAAGACCGCCTATGTGCAGATCCGCAACGATCTGGCGACGGGCGAGCCGATCACCATCTTCCCGCCCGGCACCTTCTGGGGATATCGCGATTACGGCGCCAGCGCACTGGTGAAGATGCGGCCGCATCGCGGCCTCGAATATCTGGTCGGCTATGATTACCAGAAATTCAACGGCCGCGATGATGTGCTGCTGATCGGCAAGACGCGCGAGAATGTGCATGCCGGCATCTTCCAGGTGCGCACGACGGACGATCTTTCGCGCCGCGCGCGGCTGGCGGCGGGCCTGCGCTACAACGAGACCGGCGGGGCGAAGAAGACGGTGTGGAACGTCACCGGCCGGTTCGACATCAGCGACGATCTCTATGTCGAAGGCGTGGGCGGCACATCCTTCCTGCTGCCCGATGCCTCGCAACTCTACCAGATCGATCCCTGCTGCGAGAAGGGCAACCCCAACCTCGCGCCCGAGGAGAGCCTGAACCTCAACGCCACGCTGGGCGGCAAGCTGCCGTTCGCGGGCGGCGCGGTCAGCTGGCAGGCGGGCCTGTTCGCGCGGCGGATCGATAATCTGATCGACGTGAGCTACGACGACCCGGCCTATCCCGACGGCATCTTCATGAATTCCGACGGGCGGGTGAAGGTGCGCGGCGTGGATGCGCAGGCGGCCGCGGCGCTGGGCGACGGCTGGCAGTTGAGCGCCAGCTACAGCTATACCCGGTCGCGCAACGCCGGGTCGGACCGACAGCGCGATCGGACGCCCAAGCAGTTCGCCAGCGGTGCCATCGCCTATGCGCCAGCCGGGTTGCCGTTCGGCGCCAACGTCACCGTGAACTGGGTTGGGGATGCCCGGTCGACGCTGCCGGGCTTCGGCCGCCGCAACTACGGCAATTACGCGCTGGTCGACATCGGCCTGCATTTCTACCCGGACGGCGACGCCCGCCGGCACCGCGTGGGCATCAACATCGAGAATCTGTTCGACAGGGAATATGCGACGAGCGGCTACCGCACCGCACCGCGCGACGATGGCAGCGGCCGCTTCCTCTACGGCGTGCGCGGCGTGCCCCGCACGCTGCGGGCAAGCTATGGCCTGAGCTTCTGAGCGGGGAGGGCGCGATGCTGCGACCCATCCTGTTCCTCCACCGCTGGCTGGGCGTGGCGGTGGGGCTGGTGATGACGATCTGGTGCCTGTCCGGCTTCGTCATGCTCTATTGGGACTATCCCCGACTGATGCCCGACGAGCAGATCAGGGGGCTGGCCCCCCTGAACCTGCCGGCGGCGGCGCTGGCCCATGCCGGGCTGCCGGCGGACATGCCGCTTTCCGCCGCACGGGTGGAGATGATGGCGGGCCGGGCGGTGCTGCGCGCCACGCCCGCCATCGATCCCGGCCGGCCGATCGCGCAGATGCGGGCGATGCCGGCCAATATCGACCTTGCGACCGGCCGGCCGATCGATGGCCTTTCCGAAGCGGAGGCGCTGGCGGTGGGCCGGTCCTTCGGCCGCCATTACGGCATCGGCGGCGATGCGCTGGCGGCGGTGCCCACGGGCATGGACCAGTGGACGGTGCAGACCTTCCGCCGCCACCAGCCGATGCACCGCATCGATTATGCCGGCGGCGCCACCGCCTATGTGGCCGCATCGGGCGAGGTGGTGCAGCAGACCAGCCGGGCCGAGCGCTTCTGGGGCTGGCTGGGGGCGGTGCCGCACTGGCTCTACCCGACGCTGCTGCGGCAGGACGGGGCGCTCTGGTCCCAGGTGGTGATCTGGAGCGCGTTCACCGGCTGTTTCCTGACCGTGACGGGCTTGTGGGTGGGCATCGCCCGCCTGCGCCGCAACCGGCGGGGCCGGATCGCATCGCCTTATCGCGGGCTCTGGTGGTGGCATCACATGGCGGGCCTGTTCTTCGGCCTGCTGACGCTGAGCTGGGTGGCGAGCGGGCTGCTTTCGATGAACCCCTGGGGCTTCCTGGAGAGCGAGGCGGGATTTGCCGAGCGCGAGCGGCTGGCCGGGCCGATGCGCTGGGGCGATGTGGCCGCCGCGATCGGCCGGCTGCCCGCCCTGCCGCCGGGCACGGTGCGGCTGGAGACGGCGCCGCTTGGCGGGCGGACCTACCTGGCCGCCGTCTTCGCCAATGGCCGCCGCATCCGGCTGGGCGGCGACGGGCGGCCGGCGCCGCTGGCCCGGGACGAGCTGGCGGCCGCGCTGGCGAGCGGGCCGCCGGTGGCCGCGCTGGAGCTGATGCGCGGCGAGGACGATTATTATTACGCCCACAAATATCCCGTGACGCTGCCGGTGTGGCGGGCGGTGCTGGACGATGCCGAGCGGACGCGGCTCTACATCGATCCCGCCACCGGCCGGCTGATCCGGGCCTTCGACGGCAACGGCCGGGCCTTCCGCTGGCTGATGGACGGCCTCCACAGCCTGGACCTGCCGGCGCTGCGCCTCCGCCCGATCCGCGACATCGTGGTGCTGCCGCTGCTGGCGGCCGTGACCCTCGTCTGCGCCACGGGGACGTGGATGGGCTTCCGCGCGGTGGGCCGCGATTTCCGCAGGGTCCGCAACCGCAGGCGCCGCCGGCACGGCGCACGCATCATCGCCATCGAGGGAGCAACGCCATGACCAACGCCTCCTCGCCCATCCGGCGGCGGATCACCCTGCTGTTCGCGGGGCTGATCGCCGCCAACATCGCCGCCTGGATCTGGGCCTGGGCGGTGTTCGCCGGCAATCCGGTGATGCTGGGCACCGCGTTCCTCGCCTACAGCCTGGGCCTGCGCCATGCCGTGGATGCCGATCATATCGCCGCGATCGACAATGTGACCCGCAAGCTGATGCAGGACGGGCAGCGGCCGGTGGCGGTGGGCCTGTGGTTCGCGATCGGCCATTCGGCGATCGTGCTGATCGCGGCGACCGCCATCGCGATCGCCGCCAGCACGCTTGCCGATTTCGAGGCGCTGGGCGAGACCGGGGGCGTGATCGCCACGATCATATCGGCGGGCTTCCTGTTCGCCATCGCGATCATGAACCTGGTGATCCTGCGCAGCGTATGGGAGCGGTTCCGCCAGGTGCGGAACGGCGGCGCCTATGTGGAGGAGGACCTCGACATGCTGCTGGCCGGACGCGGCCTGCTGGCGCGGATATTCCGCCCGCTGTTCCGCCTCGTCCGCAAGAGCTGGCACATGGCGCCGCTGGGCTTCCTGTTCGGGCTGGGGTTCGATACCGCGACCGAGGTGGCGATACTGGGCCTTTCCGGCGCGCATGCGGCGGACGGCATATCGCTGGGCACGGTGCTGGTGCTGCCGGTGCTGTTCGCGGTCGGCATGGCGCTGATCGACACCGCCGACGGGGCGATCATGCTGGGCGCCTATGAATGGGCGTTCGTGAAGCCGATCCGCAAGCTTTACTACAACATGACGATCACGCTGGTTTCGGCGCTGGTCGCGCTGGTGATCGGCGGCATCCAGACGGCGGCGCTGCTTTCCGAGAAATTCGGGCTGACCGGCGCACCCTGGGCGGGGGCCGCGGCGCTTTCCGAACAATTCAACATGCTCGGTTTCCTCATCATCGGCCTGTTCGTGGCCTGCTGGGGCCTGAGCGCGATCATCTATCGCTGGAAGGGCTTCGACGCGATCGAGGCGCAGGCGATCCCTACCCCCTTGCCGGAGACGCAGGCATGAGCAGGATACCCACCACCGTCATCACCGGCTTTCTGGGCGCGGGCAAGACCACGCTGATCCGCCACCTAATCGCCAATGCCGGGGGCCGGCGGCTGGCGCTCGTCATCAACGAGTTCGGCGATGTCGGCGTCGACGGCGATCTGGTGAAGGGCTGCAACGACGCGGCCTGCCCGGAGGAGGATATCGTCGAGCTGGCCAATGGCTGCATCTGCTGCACCGTGGCTGACGATTTCCTGCCGACGATGACCAGGCTGCTCGATCGCCCCAACCCGCCCGAGCATATCATCATCGAGACATCGGGCCTGGCGCTGCCCAAGCCGCTGGTGAAGGCGTTCCAGTGGCCGGACATCCGCACGCGGGCGACGGTGGACGGCGTGATCGCGCTGATCGACGCCGATGCGGTGGCGGCCGGCCGCTTCGCCATCGACGAGGCGGCGCTGGCGGTGGCGCGCGCGGCGGACCCATCGCTCGACCATGACAGCCCGCTGGAGGAATTGTTCGAGGACCAGCTCGCCTGCGCGGACATGGTGGTGCTGAACAAGTGCGACCTCGTCGAGACCGGCGCGCTGGCCGGGATCGAGGCGGCGCTGGCGGGCGAGACGCGGGCCGGCGTCAGGATCGTGCGCGCCGATCATGGCGTGATCGATGCGGCCGTGCTGCTGGGCATCGGCGCGGGGGCGGAGGACGATCTCGACACGCGCCCCTCCCACCATGACGGCGAGGAGGATCATGACCATGACGATTTCGACAGCTTCGTGGTGCGCGGCGGCGACGTGGCCGATGCCGCGGCGCTGGCGGATCGGTTGGGCACGCTGATCGCCGCGCACGACATATTGCGCGTGAAGGGCATGATCGCCGTGGCCGGCAAGGCGGCGCGGCTGGTGGTGCAGGCGGTGGGGCCGCGCATCCAGCATCATTTCGACCGGGCATGGCATCCGGGCGAGGCGCGGGCGTCGCAACTGGTGGTGATCGGCCAGAAGGGGATGGACCGGGCCGCGATCGAGGCGGGGCTGGCCGGGGTGCTCGGCTGATGCACCTGCTTTCCGCCACGCCGGGCACGATATCGAACGGCGACGAGGCGATCGACCTCGATCAGTCGCCCGGCGATATCGTGGTGCTGACGGTGGCGGACAGCGAGCTGGCCTGCTTCGCCCAGGCGGCAGCGCGGCTGGGGGATGGGGGGCCGCGCATCCGCCTCGCCAACCTGCTCCAGCTCAGGCATCCCTATTCGGTCGATCTCTATGTGGAGAAGGTGATCGCGAAGGCGCGGTTCGTCTGCGTCATCCTGCTCGGCGGCAAGAGCTACTGGCCCTATGGCGTCGACGAGATCGCCGCCGTCGCGCGCGAAAGGGGCATCGCCTTCGCGGCGCTTTCCAACGGCAGCGATCCCGATCCGGCGCTGGCGGCGGCATCCACCGTGGCGCCCGATATGCTGGATCGGCTGGCCGAATATCTGCGCGAGGGCGGCGTGGCCAATGCCACCGCCTTCCTGCGCGTCGCCGCCGCCGGGGCGGGGATCGACGCGGATGTCGCCGACGATCCCGTGCCGGTTGCCGATGCCGGGCTCTACGCGCCGGGGATCGCGCGGCCGACGCTGGACGATATCCGCGCCGGCTGGGTGGCGGGGCGGCCGGTGGCGATGATCGTCTTCTATCGCGCGCTGCTGATCGCCGGCACGCTGGAGGCGGTGGACGCGCTGATCGCCGCCTTCGCCGCGCGGGGGATGAACGTGCTGCCGGTGCATGTCCGCGCGCTGCGGGCGCCCTTCGCCGTCCAGTGGCTAGGCGGGCTGCTGGCGGAGATCGCGCCGGACGTGATCGTCAACACCACGTCCTTCGCGGCGTCCGCGCCGGGCGAGACCCGCGTGCCCGCCGTGCTGGAGGCGGCCGACTGCCCGATATTGCAGGCGGTGTTCGCAGGCGTGGAGGAAAGCGCCTGGGCCGAAAGCCCGCGCGGGCTGGGGCCGCGCGACCTGGCGATGAACATCGCCCTGCCCGAGGTGGACGGGCGGATCATCACCCGCGCCATCGCCTTCAAGGCGGCCGCCCGGTTCGACGCGCGCACCGAATGCGCGATCGTGGTGCCGCGCGTGGCGCCGGGGCGGGCGGCGTTCGTCGCCGATCTGGCGGCCAATTGGGCGCGGCTCCGGCGGACGCCGCCGGGCGCGCGGCGGATCGCGCTGGTGCTTGCCAACTATCCCAATCGCGACGGCCGGATCGGCAATGGCGTGGGGCTGGATACGCCGGCCAGCGCGGCGGCGATCCTGACGGCGCTGGGCGAGGCCGGCCATGCGATCGGCGACGCGCCCACCGATGGCGCCTCGCTGATGCGGCTGATGCTGGCGGGCGTGACGAACGACCCCCACTCGCCGGAAAGGGGCGGGCCTGGGCGGGACGGGGGCGTGGCGCTGCCCCTGGAGGATTATGCCGCCGCCTTCGCCCGCCTGCCGGAATCGGTGCGGGCGGCCGTGGCCGGGCGATGGGGGAAGCCCGAAGGCGATCCCTTCGTGCGGGACGGCGCGTTCCGGCTACCGATCCACCGCTTCGGCAATGTCGCGGTCGCGGTGCAGCCGGCGCGGGGCTATAATATCGATCCCAAGACCAGCTATCACGATCCCGCGCTGGTGCCGCCGCACGGCTATTTCGCCTTCCATGCCTGGCTGGATCGCCATTTCGGCGCGCAGGCGCTGGTGCATGTGGGCAAGCATGGCAATCTGGAATGGCTGCCCGGCAAGGCGGTGGCGCTGGACGAAACCTGCTTTCCCGAGGCGTGCGCCGGGCCGGTGCCGCAGATCTATCCCTTCATCGTCAACGATCCGGGCGAGGGCACGCAGGCGAAGCGGCGGATCGGCGCGGTGATCCTCGACCATCTGACGCCGCCCCTGACCCGCGCCGAAAGCCACGGGCCGCTGAAGCAGCTGGAGGCGCTGGTCGACGAATATTATCTGGCCGCCGGCATGGACCCGCGCCGGATCGAGCGGCTGCGCGGCGAGATCATCGACCTTGCCCGATCGCAGGGGCTGGACGTGGATGCCGGCGCGGCGGGCGACGAGGAGGACGCGCTGGCCGCGATCGACAATTATCTGTGCGAACTGAAAGAGATGCAGATCCGCGACGGGCTGCATATCTTCACCCGATCGCCGGAGGGGCGGCTGCGCACCGATCTGCTGGTGGCGCTGGCGCGGGGGCCGCGGGGTTATGACCGCCCGGGCCAGGCATCGCTGATCCGCGCGCTGGCGGACGATCTGGGGCTGGGCTTCGACCCGCTCGACTGCCGGCTAGGCGATCGCTGGACGGGCGCGCGGCCGGGCCTGCTGGAGGAGATGACGGCCGACCCGTGGCGGACGGCGGGCGATACGGTGGAGCGGCTGGAGATGCTGGCCGTGGCCGTGGTGGAGGGCACGGCGTTGCCGCCGGGCGGAGCATCGGCCGCGGTATTGAGCGAGGTGCGGGACATGCTTGGCCCGCGCGTGGATGTCTGCGGGCCGGCCGAGAAGGCGGCGCTGCTGGCGGCGGTCGGCGGGCGTTTCGTGCCGCCGGGGCCTTCCGGCGCGCCGACGCGGGGCCGGCCGGACGTGCTGCCGACGGGGCGTAACTTCTATTCGGTCGACAGCCGCGCCGTGCCGACGCCCGCCGCCTGGGAGCTGGGCCGGCGTTCGGCCGAGCTGCTGGTGGCCGATTATCTGCAGCGCGAGGGCGAATATCCCCGCGCCATGGCGATATCGGCCTGGGGCACGGCCAATATGCGCACCGGCGGCGACGATATCGCCCAGGCGCTGGCGCTGATGGGGGTGCGGCCGAAATGGGATTGGGCATCGGGCCGGGTGATCGGGTTCGAGGCGATGGCGCTGGCGGAGCTGGGCCGCCCGCGCGTGGACGTGACCTTCCGCATATCGGGCTTCTTCCGCGATGCCTTTCCCGAGCAGATCGACCTGATCGACAGCGCCGCCCGGCTGGTGATGGGGCTGGACGAGCCGGCGGAGGACAATCCCGCCGCCCAGCGCCATCGCGCCGAGATGGCCGCACTGATCGACCGGGGAGCGGACCCGGCCACCGCCGCGCGCCGCGCCGGCCATCGCGTGTTCGGCGCGAAGCCGGGGGCCTATGGCGCCGGCCTGCAGGCGATGATCGACGAACGGCTGTGGCACGACCGCGCCGATCTGGCTGCCGTCTATCTCGACTGGGGCGGCCATGCCTATGGCGGCGGCGTGGAGGGGGAGGAGGCGCGGGGTCTTTTCGCCGCGCGGCTGGCGGAGGCCGACGCCCTCGTCCAGAACCAGGACAATCGCGAGCACGACCTGCTCGACAGCGATGATTATTACCAGTTCGAAGGCGGCATCGCCGCCGCCGTCGAGCATCTTTCCGGCCGCCGGCCCTTATCCTACCATAATGACCATAGCCACCCGGAAACGCCCCGCACGCGCACGCTGGAGGATGAGATCGGCCGCGTGGTCCGCGCGCGGCTGACCAACCCCAAGTGGATCGCGGGCGTGATGCGGCACGGCTATAAGGGCGCGTTCGAGATCGCGGCCTCGATCGACTATCTGTTCGCCTTCGCCGCGACCACCCATGCCGTGCGCGACCATCATTTCGACGCCGTCCACGCCGCCTTCATCGAGGACGAGGCCGTGCGTGCCTTCATGGCGGAAGCCAATCCGGCGGCGCTGCGCGAAACCGCGTCCCGGCTGGCCGAGGCGCTGGATCGCGGCCTCTGGAAACCGAAATCGAACAGCGCGGCCATGCTGCTGGCGCAAATTCAGGAGTGACGAGCCATGGAACGATCGGACGAGCGCCATAACGAGAAGATGAAGAAGAAGCAGGCCGCGCATGAGAAGATCATGGCCAACAAGACCCGCGAGCAGGGCCTGCTGATCGTCCACACGGGCAAAGGCAAGGGCAAGACCACGGCGGCCCTGGGCATGGTGGTGCGCGCGATCGGCCATGGCATGAAGGTGGGCGTCGTCCAGTTCGTGAAGGGCGCGATGGCGACGGGCGAGAAGGCGGTGTTCGATGCCTTCCCCGATCGCGTGGAATTCCGTCCGATGGGCGAAGGCTTCACCTGGAACACGCAGGACCGCGCGCGCGACATCGCGGTGGCCCGGCAGGCATGGGAGGAGGTGAAGCGGATGATCGCCGATCCAGCCTATCAGATGGTTCTGGCGGACGAGCTGAACATCGTGCTGCGCTACGACTATCTGCCGCTGGAGGAGGTGCTGGAAGTGCTCGCCGCCAAGCCGGAGATGAAGCATGTCATCGTCACCGGCCGCAACGCGCCCGAGCCGCTGATGGAGGCGGCCGACCTCGTGACCGAGATGGCGCTGGTGAAGCATCCCTTCCGCAGCGGCGTGAAGGCGCAGCCGGGCATCGAGTTCTAGGACCAATCGACATTCAGCCCTGACGGCCTGCAAATGGCGGTTTCCTGCGCTTCCAGTGCTCACCTACTTTGAGCAGGCTGCGCTCCGGGTCACAGAAAACCACCATTTTCGTCGCGCCATCCTCTGAATGTAGATTGGTCCTAGAGGGATTTCCGGGCGGGCGGGATCACCTGCCGGATCGGACATCGCCGTAACGAGCGGAGGGCCGGGGCGACAATTGCCGCGACAGGCTTTCGGCGGCGAGGACGTAGGCGGGGCCGCCGCACACCGTCCAGGCCATGGGCAGGTGGACGCGCGGGATGGCGGCGAGCGCGGGGTGCTGGAGCATTTCGGTGCCGAGATCGGTTGCGGCGCCATCGCCATCGACGATCAGATAATCGGGGCGGGCGGCGACCATTTCCTCGACCGAAAGCTGCGAGAGGGCGGGGCGGCCGAGCCTGCCGGCGAGATTGACCGCGCCGGCGCGCGTCATCAGATCGTCGATCAGCGTGCCGCTGCCGGTGAGATAGCCGCGCCGCTGATAATAAGCCGCGACCGGGGCGCCCGGCGCCGGCCGCAGACGGGCGAGCGCCTGATCCATCCGGTGGATGAGCGCCTCGCCCCGTTCGGGATGGCCGATGGCGCCTGCCACCTGCCGCACCTGCGATACGATATCCGCATAGCTTTGGGCGGACGGCAGCGAGAGGATGGGGAGGTTGCGGGCCTTGAGGATGGCCACCGTTTCCCGCCGCCGCGAAGGGCTGGCGATCACCAGATCGGGCTGGAGGGCGAGAACTTCCTCCGCCGATCCGGTCGACTGGCGGATATCGCCGACCTTGCCGGCCGCGGCCGACATGGCGGGATCGCGCGCAAACTGGGTGAGGGCCGCGATCTGGCCGGGATCGGCGAGCGCCAGCAGATATTGATCGGCGCAGAGATTGAGCGAGACGATGCGCCGCGGCGCCGCCGCGCCGGCCGGCACAGCCCCCAGGCCGATCGCGCCCGCCAGCAGAACCAGCGCCTTGGACAGCATATGCATCGGCTGCCCATAGGGCGATTCCCGGCGGGAGGGAATCGGATCAGGCTGCCGGGTTCAGGGTGAGGATTTCTTCGCGTAACCGCACACTACCCCTTGGATATCCGCCTCAGCCGCCCGGCATCGCCCGATCGATGATCGACCGCACATCGATGGCGGCATCGAAGGCGCCGTAGGCCATGCCGCGCGGGTGCAGGCGGAGGCGGCAGAAGGCGTCCGCCACCGGGCTGCCGCGCCCGATCAGCAATGCGGCCTGGGCGGCAAGCGCCAGGCGCTCCACCTGCAGCCGCGCCCCGGCTTCGTCGAGCCCGGAAAAGGCGATGCCGTCGATCCAGCGATCATAAGCGGCGTCGTGGCCGCGGGCGGCGTGGAGGAAGGCGTGCAGCGCCTCCACGCTTTCCGGCTCGCGGGCGATGGCGCGCAGCACATCGAGCGCGATGACGTTGCCCGATCCTTCCCAGATCGCGTTGAGCGGGGATTGGCGGAAGATGCGGGGCATCGGCCCGGTTTCGACATAGCCGGCGCCGCCATGGCATTCCATCGCCTCATAGACGAAGCCGGGTGCGCGCTTGCAGATCCAATATTTGGCGATGGGGGTGAGCAGGCGGGCGAGGGGATCGTCCGTATCGAAGGCCGCGGCGAGGCGGAAGGCGAGCGCGGTCGCGGCCTCGCTCTCCACCGCGAGATCGGCCAGCACGGCCGCCATGGCCGGCTGATCGATCAGCCGGCGCTGGAAGGCGGAACGATGGGCGCAGTGCCAGAGCGCATGAGCGAGAGCGCTGCGCATCTGGAGCGCGGAGCCGACCACGCAATCGAGGCGGGTGTGCTGCACCATGCGGATGATGGTGGCCACGCCGCGCCTTTCCGGCCCGATCCGCCGGGCGAGCGCGCCATGATATTCGATTTCCGACGAGGCGTTGGAGCGATCGCCCAGCTTGTCCTTGAGGCGCATCACCCGGAATCCGGCGTTGCGCGCGCCATCCGGCAGCCAGCGCGGCATCAGGAAGCAGGTGAGGCCGCCGCCTTCCACCTGTGCCAATGTGAGGAAGGCATCGCACATCGGCGCCGAGCAGAACCATTTATGGCCGGTGAGCCGATACCAGCCATCCTCGCCCGCAGCCTCCGCGCGGGTGGCGTTGGCCCGCACGTCCGATCCGCCCTGCTTCTCTGTCATCGCCATGCCGATGGTGATGCCCGCCTTTTCCGGTGCGGGGCGGGAGGCGGGATCGTAGCGGCCGGCGAGGATGCGCGGCACCCATTCGGCCGCGACGTCGGGTTCGGCCATGAGCGCGGGGACGGCGGCGTAGGTCATCGTCATCGGGCAGCTCGTGCCCGAATCCGCCTGGCCGGTGAGGAACAGGATCGCGGCATGGGCGACATGGCCGGCGGGCGTGCCGTCCCACGCGACCGAACAGAGGCCGCTTTCGATGCCGAGCGCCATAAGCTGGTGATAAGCGGGGTGGAAACGCACCTCGTCTATCCGCCGGCCGTAGCGATCGAAGCCTTCCAGCACGGGCGGATTGCGATTGGCCTCGACACCCCAGTCGATCACCTCCGCCGAGCCGACGCGGCGGCCGAGGGCGCCGAGCCGATCGAAATGCCGGGTGCCGCCCGCATCCGCCACGGCTTCTGCGAGCGCGCGATCACCGCTGAACAGGTCCACATCCTCGAACGGCGGCGGCTGGTTGAACACATCATGGGTATCGAGCTCGGCGATCGGGCGGAGGATCGGCATGGCGCGGCGCGTCCCTTGCTGTGGTGGCGGCTGGCCCATCGATAGCCCGATATCCGGCGCAGGCCGAATCCGGGACGATTGATGGCCGGGGAGCGGGCGGTTAGGCAGGGCGGGCCGCGACCGGGCGGCGGGCAGAGGATGGCGGACGGCGCATGGCATCGGAGTTCGAAGCGGCATATCGGGAAAAACTGCTGAGCGCCGAGGCGGCCGCCGCCCTGATCCCTTCCGGCGCGAAGCTGGCGATGGGCATGGGCGTATCCCAGCCGCCGGCGCTGCTGGCGGCGCTCGCCCGGCGGGCGGAGCAGGGGCTGGTGGGCGATATCCGCCTCTATTACCTGCTGTCGACCGCGATCGCCGGGGAGACCGTGCTGCGCGAGGAGTTGGCCGATCGCATCCAGCCCTACAGCCTGTTCCACGGGCCGGTGGAGCGCGCGATCGACAGGCGCGCGGCCGAGGCCGGGCGGCGCGGCGTGCGCTTCATCCCGACGAGCTTCCAGCAGGTGCCGCGCCTGATGTGCGACGAGGTGGGCGTGGACAGCCTGGTCTGCACCGTTTCGCCGATGGATGCGGACGGCTGGTTCAGCTTCGGCACCAACACCGATTATGCCAAGCCTGTCGCGGATCGGGTGGGGCGCGTGATCGTCGAGGTCAATCCGCACATGCCGCGCACCTTCGGCGATTCGCGGCTGCATGTTTCGCAGGTGGCGGCGATCGTCGAGCATGCGGCGCCGCTGATCGAGGCGCCGCGCGCCGCGCTGCGGCCCGAGGACCGGGCGATCGGCGCGCTGATCGCCGGGCTGGTGGAGGATGGGGCGACGCTGCAGCTCGGCATCGGCGCGGTGCCGGATGCGGTGTGCGAGGCGCTGGCCGGGCATCGCGACCTGGGGCTGCATACCGAGATGCTGACGCCGGGGCCGGTGGAGCTGATGCGCAGGGGCGCGATCACCAACGCGCGCAAGACGCTGCATCCCGGCAAGGGTATCTTCACTTTCTCCATGGGCGACCGGACGACCTACGACTTCATCGACGGCAATCCCGATCTGGAAGCCTATCCCGTAAGCTATGTGAACGATCCGGCGGTGATCGCGCGCAATGCGAAGATGGTCTCGATCAACGCAACGCTGCAGGTGGACCTGACGGGGGCCTGCTGTTCGGAATTTCTCGACGGGCGGCAATATACGGCGGCCGGCGGGCAGCTGGATTTCGTGCGCGGGGCATCGGCCTCGCCGGGCGGGCGATCGATCATCGCCTGCCATGCGACGGCGGCCAGGGGCACGGCGTCCCGCATCGTGGCGCGGCTGGACGGGCCGGTGACGACACCGCGCAACGACGTGCACCATATCGTGACCGAACATGGCGTGGCCAATCTGCGCGGGCTGACCAGCGAGGAGCGGGCCTGTGCCCTGATCGCGATCGCGGCGCCGCAATTCCGTGAGGAGCTGGCCCGCGCGGCGCGGGAACAGGGGCTGATATTCGGCTGATCGCCGGGCCCGCTTTGCGGTGGCTTTCCGATCGGAGGCTTTCGCCGGAAAGCTGGTGCGGACGGCGGGACTCGAACCCGCACTTTCACGAAGAAAAGCAGATTTTCGCACCACTTCGGCTTTCGCCGCCGGCAGGCCCTGGAGGCCGAGCCGTTCGTGGTCCGGACTGTCCCTTCGCCATGGCCCCTTGAAGGAAGCCGAAGGCGCCGCCCGTCCAGTCTCTACACCTTCCCTTCCCGCCGGGGCGGGGAGGGCTTGGCTCGGGATCGGCATGGCAGGCATGGGCCGGCCGTAGCTTTCCCCGAATTTGAGCGGTTCTACGCCATGGGTTTCCCCATGGGCACTCAATTTGTTTAAGTCTGCTGCGTCTACCGATTTCGCCACGTCCGCGGCTTGCGCCCAAAGGCCGCAAGCCGCGTTTGCGGTCAAGCCGGAATTTGCACGCGCCTACACATTGAGGCGCGCGCGCATCTCCTTGCCCGGCTTGAAATAGGGCACGCGCTTGGCATCCACCTTCACCGATTCCCCGGTGCGGGGGTTGCGGCCGGTGCGAGCAACGCGCGCGCGCGTGGAAAAGGCACCGAAGCCGCGCAGCTCGACGCGCCCGTCTTCCTTCAGTCGTTCAGCGATCTCCTCGAAGAAGATGCTGACTATCCGTTCGACTTCCGCAGCCGAAAGACCCGGATTATCCTTAGAGAGTAATTGTACGAGTTCCGATCTGATCATTGGCCTCCCCCCAAGTTGATGCCCACGGACCGTCCGCGCCGCGAATACGCCGCCGTTTCGTTTTTTCGGCCGGAGACCCCCACGGTCCCATGCCTTCGAAACGATCGCCGCACCCGCAACGGTCCGGCGGCCTTTCGGTTGCCGGACTCCGGCATTATGCAGCAAAACGAAGAGGAAAGCGACGGTCCTTTGTATGGATCGATCGCTTGTCGCCTCCAGGGGCCGGACTCCGGGAAAGGGAAGCGGGATGAGGATGGGCTTTCGGAAATCACTGGCGGCGGGGATCGCCGCGACCCTGTCGATCCCGGCCTTTGCCGCGCCTTTGCCGCGGCCGCCGGCCTTCGCGATGTGCGCCGCCTGCCACAAGACCCAGCCCGGCGCATCATCGCCGATGGGGCCGAACCTGTGGGGCGTGGGCGGAAGAAAGCCCGCTAGCCTTACGGGTTACACCTTTTCCCCCGCCCTGCAGAAGCTACAGCAGCCGTGGACGCGCGCGACGCTGATCGCCTTCATCACCGATCCGCGCAAGATCGCGCCCGGCAACCGGATGGCCTATGCGGGCCAGAAGGACCCGGCGGTCGCCGCCGCGCTCGCGGATTATATGCTGTCGCTGAAATAGGCGCACGCGCCGGCGCCGCGCCCGCTCTTCCTGCTGCCGGACCAAGAAAAAGGGCGCGGACCTTGCGATCCGCGCCCTCTTTTCGTTCGCCCGTGAAGGCGGAGCGATTATTCGCCGCGCGCCTTGTTCAGCGCCGCGCCGAGGATGTCGCCCAGCGACGCGCCCGAGTCGGACGAGCCATACTGCGCCACGGCCTGCTTCTCCTCGGCGATCTGCATCGCCTTGATCGAGAAGGTCGGCTTCTTCGAACGATCGAAGCCGGTGACCATCGCGTCGAACTTCTGGCCGACCTGGAAGCGCTCCGGACGCTGCTCGTCGCGGTCGCGGCCGAGATCGCCGCGCTTGATGAAGCCGACCGCGCCGTCTTCGCCGGCCTGCACGTCGAGGCCCGCATCGCCGACCGAGAGGACGGTGACGGTGACGATCGCGTTCTTGTTGAGCTTGTCGCCGCCGGTGGCCACGACGCCGCCGCGCTCAAGCTGCTTCATGCCGAGCGAGATGCGCTCCTTCTCCGGATCGATGTCGAGCACGACGGCCTGCACCGTCTCGCCCTTGTGATGCAGAGCCAGGGCTTCCTCGCCCGAAACGCCCCAGGCGATGTCCGACATGTGGACCATGCCGTCCACGTCGCCATCCAGGCCGATGAACAGGCCGAATTCGGTGGCGTTCTTGACTTCGCCCTCGACGGTCGAGCCGACCGGGTGCTTCTCGGCGAAGGCTTCCCACGGATTGCTGATCGCCTGCTTCAGGCCCAGCGAGATGCGGCGCTTGTCGGCGTCGACCTCGAGGATGACCACGTCCACTTCCTGGCTGGTGGAGACGATCTTGCCCGGATGGACGTTCTTCTTGGTCCAGCTCATTTCGGAGACGTGGACGAGGCCCTCGATGCCCGGCTCCAGCTCGACGAAGGCACCATATTCGGTGATGTTGGTCACGCGGCCGGTGAACTTCGCGCCGATCGGATACTTGGCGGCGGCGCCTTCCCACGGATCGCTCTCGAGCTGCTTCATGCCGAGCGAGATGCGCTGGGTTTCGCGATTGATGCGGATGATCTGGACACGGACGGTATCGCCGATGTTGATCATCTCGCTCGGGTGGCCGACGCGCTTGTAGCTGAGGTCGGTGACGTGGAGCAGGCCGTCGATGCCGCCCAGATCCACGAAGGCGCCGTAATCGGTGATGTTCTTGACGACACCCTCGATCACCTGGCCTTCATGCAGCGACTGGATCAGGCCGGTGCGCTGTTCGGCGCGGGTCTCTTCCAGCACGGCGCGGCGCGACACGACGATGTTGCCGCGGCGGCGATCCATCTTGAGGATCTGGAAGGGCTGCGGAATGTCCATCAGCGGGGTGACGTCGCGCACGGGGCGGATATCGACCTGGCTGCCCGGCAGGAAGGCCACGGCGCCGTTGAGGTCGACGGTGAAGCCGCCCTTGACGCGGCCGAAGATGACGCCGTCGACGCGGGCGCCCTGGCCGAATTCGGTCTCGAGCTTGTCCCACGCGGCTTCGCGGCGGGCGCGATCGCGCGACAGCATCGCTTCGCCCATCGAATTCTCGACGCGGTCGACATAGACCTCGACTTCGTCACCGACCTTGAGATCGGCCTTCTGGCCCGGCGCCGGCGCGAATTCGCGCAGCGCGACTCGACCTTCCGACTTCAGACCGACGTCGATGACGGCCATGTCGTTCTCGATCGCGGTGACGGTGCCCTTGACGACGCGGCCCTCGAAGCCCTGCTCGTCGCCGAGCGTCTGGTTGAGGAGCGCCGCGAAATCATCGCGGGTGGGGTTTGCCGTAGTGGCCATGTGTATGTGTTTCCTGACTGACGGTTTCCGGCCATCCGGTTGATTCCGGAGGTCTTTTGGCCGAACCGCCGCACGAGCCCCATGCCCGTGCAGCATCTTTCCGACGCTTCTTCCGCGAAAAGCCGAAAGCGCGCAGAAAGGCCCCGGCGTCGTTCCGCCAGTGCCCCATGCGCGCTCTACCGGGTGGCCGCGCGGCCGATCCCGAGCCGGTCTTCCACGAGCGAAATCGCCCGATCGACGGCTGCGTCTATATCCATATAGCTCGTGTCCAGCAAGGCGGCATCGTCCGCCGGGCGGAGCGGCGCGGCGGTGCGGGTGCTGTCCCGAAGATCGCGCGCGCGGATATCGGCGAGCACCCTGTCGAAGCTGATATCGTCATGCCCCAGCCGGACCAGCTCGTCATGCCGGCGGCGCGCGCGGACATGGGGCGTGGCCTTCACGAACAGCTTGGCATCGGCATCGGGCGCGATGACCGTGCCGATATCCCGCCCGTCCAGTACCGCGCCGCCGGGCTGGGCGGCGAAGGCGCGCTGCCGGGCGACGAGCGCCGCGCGCACCGCCGGGATGGCCGAAACGCGCGAGGCGGCGGCGCCGGCAATCTCCGTCTTCAGCTCGGGATCGGCGAGGAGGGCGTCGTCGAAAGCGCAGGCGGCGAGCGCATCCGCCTCATTCTCCGGATCGCCGCCGTCGCGCAGCACCTGCACGCCGACCGCGCGGTAAAGCAGCCCGGTATCGAGGCAGGGGAGGCCGAAATGCGCGGCGAGCGCGCGGGCGATGGTGCCCTTGCCCGATGCGGCGGGTCCGTCGACGGCGATGATCATTTCGGGTCGTGCCCCGCGAGCCAGGCGGAGAGCGCGGCATTATAGGCTTCCGGCTGGTCGGACTGGGTGCGGTGCGCGGCACCGGCGATGATTTCCAGCCGGGCGCCGGGGGTTTCCGCGGTGAAGCAGCGCGCGGTTTCGGGCGTCACCTCATCCGAATCGCCGATCAGGAAGAGGGTGGGCGCGGCGACGCGCTTCAGCAGCGGCTCGCCATCATAATCCTTGAGCGTGCCGGTCGCGCGGAATTCGTTGGGTCCCCACATATGATTGTAGAGATTGGCCGCGAGTTTCAGCCCGTGCGCCTGCTCATAGTCGATCGCCCATTGTGGGGCCGGGCGCAGCCGCCAGAAACGGGCATAGAAGGCATCGACCGCGGCGGTGCAGGCGGCGACGGGGGGCGGGCTGGCGCCTTCGCAGGCGGTGAGCGCGGCCTGCACGTCCGCCGGCAGCTTCGCGCGGAGCGTCGCCGCATCCGCCATCCAGGCGCGGGTGGAGATGAGCGGCCCCTGAAGGACCAGGCTGACCAGCGCCTCCGGTTGCCGCGCCGCATATTCCAGCACGACCGTGCCCCCCCAGCTATGCCCCAGCACATGCCAGCGATCGACGCCCAGCGCGGCGCGGATCGCCTCCAGTTCCTCCACGAAGCGGGGAATGCGCCAGTTGGCGGGATCGCCCGGCTTTTCGGAAAGCCCGCAATCGAGCTGGTCGTAAAGGATCACCGCACGATCCCGCGCCAGCGGCAGGGCCGGCAGGAAGGCGCCGTGCGAGCCGCCGGGGCCGCCATGGACCATCACGACCGGGGGGCGGGCCCCCGCCAGATCGCCGTTGATCCGCACATAGGCGCGGCCGCCGGGGACGGGGACCATCAATTCCCGATCGGGCGCGAGGCGCGGCGCGGTTTCGGCAAGCGCGGCTGCCGGGGAGAGCAAGGTGGCGCCGGCCATGGCCAGCGTTGTCCGGCGATCCATTTCCATATCCCGGTTCAATCGCGCTGGGCGGGCCGAATCTCGGCACCCAGACGGGCTAGCATGGCGGCAAAGCCGGGGAAACTGGTGGCGACGGGGGCCATATCGTCGATGACGACGGGTTTGCGCGCGACCAGTCCGGCCACGGCGAAGCTCATGGCGATGCGGTGATCGAGATGGGCGGCGACGGTGGCGTCGCCGGCAAGCGGATCGCCGCCGGTGCCGTCGACGATCAGCCCATCCTCCAGTTCTTCCACCCGCGCGCCGATCGCGGCGAGCCCTTCGGCCATCACCCGGATGCGATCCGATTCCTTGACGCGCAGCTCCTCCAGCCCGCGCATCACCGTGCGGCCCCGGGCGAGGGCGGCCGCCACGAACAGCACCGGGAACTCGTCCACCATGCTCGGCACGACATCGGGCGGGACGTCGATCCCCGAAAGCGCGGAGTGGCGGACGACGAGATCGGCCACCGGCTCGCCGCCGACGGTGCGCTCGTTGGTGAAGGCGATGTCGCCGCCCATGGCGCGAAGCACCTGATAGAGGCCGGCGCGGGTGGGGTTGAGGCCCACATTCTCCACCGTCACCACCGATCCCGGCACCAGCAGCGCCGCGACCACGGGGAAGGCGGCGGAGGAAGGATCGCCCGGCACGGTGATCGCCTGCGGCTTCAGCTCCGCCTCCCCCCGGATGGAGATGATGCGGGCGCCCTGGCCGTCCTCCTCCACCGAAAGATCGGCGCCGAAGCCGCGCAGCATGCGCTCGCTATGGTCGCGGGTCGGCACAGGCTCGATCACGCGGGTTTCGCCGGGCGTGTTGAGGCCGGCGAGCAATATGGCCGACTTCACCTGCGCGGATGCCACCGGCAGGCGATATTCGATCGGCACCGCCGGGCAGATGCCGCGCACCATCAGCGGCAGGCACTGGCTCCCGCCGGCGCCGGGGCTGGCGGTGAATTCCGCGCCCATCAGCCCCAGCGGGTCGGTGACGCGGCCCATCGGCCGCTTCGACAGCGAGGCATCGCCGATGAAGGTGGCGGTGATCGGGTGGCTGGCGACGAGGCCCAGCAGCAGCCGGGTGGACGTGCCGGAATTGCCCATGTCCAGGGCCTCGCGCGGCTGGAGCAGCCCGCCCACGCCGACGCCGTGGATGCGCCAGCGGCCGTCCTCGCCCCGTGCGATATCGGCGCCCATCGCCCGCATCGCGGCGGCGGTGGCGATCACGTCCTCGCCCTCCAGCAGCCCTTCCACCACGCTTTCGCCCACGGCCAGCGCGGAAAGCATCAGCGAACGGTGCGAGATCGATTTGTCCCCCGGCACGCGGACGGCGCCGGCAAGCGGCCCCGGCGCGTGGAAGGATGCGGATGCGGGCGGAATGGAAGGGGAGGAGGCGTTCATCGGACGCGGCTTTTGACAGCGGCTCCCCGCTATGGCAAGGCGCCCGGCGTTTCGCTCGCGTGCCGGTGGCGCGGGGGTGTTTATCCAATTCCTTTCCGTGGAGTCTCATAGCCGTGGTGAAACCTGAATGGGGCACCAAGCGGACCTGCCCGAAATGCGGCACCCGCTTCTACGATCTTGGCAAGGAAGATCCCGTCACCTGCATCGAATGCGGGACGGCGTGGGAACCCGATCCCATCCTGAAGTCCAAGCAGCCGCTGCCGTTCGATGCGCCCAAGAAGGCGGATGATCCCGAGAAGGTCGATGCCGACCTGTCCGAAGAGGATCTGGACATCGACGAGGATGCCGAGCCGAGCCCCGACGACGACGTCGATCTGGGCGGCGACGACGATATCGGCGTCGCAACGGGTGGCGACGACGACGAAAATTAAAAAATGCGATTTTCGTAAAAAAAGCATCTTGCAGGGGGAGGCGAGCCCGCTTAGAGGAGCGCCTCCCCGCCGGGCCCAACCGGCGGATGAATTGAGATGGGGCCGTAGCTCAGCTGGGAGAGCGTCGCAATGGCATTGCGAAGGTCAGGGGTTCGATCCCCCTCGGCTCCACCATTTCAAAGCCCAAATTTCAGACATTCCTACAGCGCTTCGATGCACGGGCCGAAGCGAGGTTGATCACTTGGGCTCACACTGGGAGCGCAAATGCGCGGTCGTGACCTGTCCGACCTTCGCCGGTTATCCTCAACGCTCTGAATGAGCTTCTCCAATACCCCGGCCGCACGGGCCGATAGTGGGGCTTGTTTGTCCCGGTGCCGGCGTGGCCGGCCGCCGCGTCGATCCGCGCCTCGGGAACGCCGAAGATGTGCAGCTCCGTCGATACGGTGTGGCGAAGGGTGTTCGGGCGGCCGGCACCGACCGGCGCGCTAGCGGCCTATCGATTGTCGTCCCGCTGATCGGGGTTTCCGCCTGGCAGGCCGTCCCGCATCGCCTGCGCGAATTTGGGTAGCAGGCGGACGAGCGCGTCGAGGTCCTCCTTGGTCCAGCCGGCGAAGCCCGCGCTGAGGATGCGTTCGCGCGCTTCGTCGATCCGGTCGGTCATGGCCTTGCCCGCGGGGCGGATCACCGCTTCGCGCACCCGCCGGTCGGCAGCGCCGCTCCGCCGTTCGATCAGGTCGAGCCCTTCCAGCTTCGCGAGCTGCCGGCTTACCGTGGTGTGATCGCGCCCCACCCGGTCGGCCAGCTCCACCACGCCAATGGGGCCGAACCGCTCGATCAGCACCAGCAGCGGAAAGAGCGCCCGATCCAGCCGGATGCCCGCCGCGCGGATCATCGCCTCGTCCCGCTGCGGACCGTTCATCATGCCCACGATATCGAGGACGGCGCCGTGCAGCAGCCGGAGCTGCCCGATCATATGTGTATTATGCACATTCTTTCTTGCCGTCATGCCGTCTTTCCCTATATATGTGCATCATACACGCATCCTGAACGCGAGGAAGTCCGATGAAGGCCGCTATCGTCACCGAAGCAGGGCGCCTGCCCATTTACGCGGATTTCGAGGAGCCGGTCGCCGGCGCGGGCGAGCGGATCGTCTCCGTCCGTGCCGCCGCCCTCGCGCCCCTGGTCCGCGCGCGCGCTTCGGGCAGCCACTACAGTTCCTCCGGCCGGTTCCCGTTCGTCGTCGGCGTGGATGGGGTGGGCACGCTCGATGACGGGCAGCGCGTCTATTTCTTCCTGCCGCGCGCGCCCTTCGGCGCGATGGCGGAGCGGACCGTCGTTCCCGTTGCCCGCCAGATCCCGGTGCCCGACGGGCTGGACGACGTGACCGCGGCCGCCATCGCCAATCCGGGCATGTCCTCCTGGGCCGCCTTCACCCGGCGCGCGCATCTGAAGCCCGGCGAGACGGTGCTCATCAACGGCGCGACCGGCGCCTCCGGCCAGCTCGCGATCCGCATCGCCCGGCATCTCGGTGCGGGCAAGGTCATCGCCACCGGCCGGAACGTGGATGTCCTGGCCGCGTTGGGCGCCGACGCGGTCATACCCCTGGATGGCGACGGCGATGCGCTGGAGGCGCGGTTCCAGGCGGAACTGGCGCAGGGCGTCGACGTCGTCGTCGACTATCTCTGGGGCATCAGCGCGGAACGCCTGCTGATCGCCGCCGCCCGGGTGGCGAAGGAAGGCGTTCCGCTGCGCTTCGTGCAGGTGGGCACCGCGAGCGGCGCGGACATCACCCTTCCCGGCGCGATATTGCGGTCGTCGGCCATCGAGCTGATGGGCAGCGGCATCGGCAGCGTATCGCTCGACGGCCTTCTCGCCTCGATCGCCGGCGTATTCGACGCAGCCTTGCCCGCCGGCCTCACCCTGCCCACCGATCCCGTGCCCCTGTCCGGCGTGGAGGCGGCCTGGCCGCGCGACGATGGCCGGCGGATCGTCTTCACCGCCTGATCGGTGCGGCCCCGAACCGAGGCCCGCCCGCCGATGGAAAATCGCTGGCCATGGCGGTTCCGTGCCACCTATGATGGAATGATCGGCCGCGCGCCGGATGGGTTCGAAAAGGTCAATCGGGATATCCCGTTCCATGGGTTCCACTGGATTTCGACCATGCCCGGATGATCCGCGATCGCATCGCGATGCGCCTCCTTTGCCGCCGATATCGCCGCCGCCGGCATCCGGGCTTCGTGGGGCAGCCCTGGCCATGGATGCCGCGCGGCTTGCTTCCCTCGACTGGAAGGATAGGTCCGATGAAGCGTCATTGCCTGACCCTGCTCCTCGCCGCCGCGGCGATCGCCATCGGCCCGCCCGCCTCGGCCAGGGACAAGGCGGCGGCGACCGCCGATTTTTCGGTGGGGCCGCAATATGACACGACCCATGTCTATGTGGATGCGGCCGATTTCGATCGCTTCATCGCAAGCTTCGTCGCGACCTTCGGCGGCACGACATCCAGGCAGGGCGTGTTCCAGGTCACCCCGACGCCCAGCCAGACCATGTCGCAGCTTGCGCTGACGCCGGCCGGCACCATCTCCGTCTTCGGTTTCAAGACGCCCATTCCCTATCCCTTCGGGGCCGAGCGCACCGGCTATCTCGTCACCGATCTGGACGCCGCCGTCGACGCGGCGGTCAGGAACGGCGCGACCCGGCTGGTCGAAGCCTTCCCGGACCCCATCGGCCGCGACGCGATCGTGCAATGGCCGGGCGGGGTGAACATGCAGCTTTATTGGCACACCACCAAGCCCAGCTATGCGCCGCTCGGCACGGTGCCGGAGAACCGCGTCTATCTGACCGCGGATGCCGCCGATGTCTTCATCCGGCACTGGCTGGCCTTCTCGCACGGGCGGGTCCTTGCCGACGATCGCGCGGCCCCCGGCGACGAGGTCGGCCAGCCGGGCGGGACGATCCGTCGCGTCAGCATCAGCTCCGGCTACGGCAAGATGGCGGTGCTCGTGTCCAACGGGCAGCTCCCCTGGCCCTTCGGCCGCGACATGACCGGCTATGAGGTGGTGGACCTTTCCGCCACGCTGGAAAAGGCGAAGACCGCCGGCGCTGCCGTGCTGGCCGGGCCATGGACGGCCGGCCGGCGCAAGGCCGCCATGGTCCAGTTCCCCGGCGGCTATATCGCCGAAATCCACAGCGAGTCCGCCGAATGAGGGGGGCGCCCCGATCCGTCGGGGCGCGCCGAGCGGAATGGGGGATGCGCCGTATACGGCCGGCAGCCGTCGCCGCCATGCTTCTCGCGGCCCCGGCGGCCGCCCAGGTGGCCGAGCCCTGGCAGCCGCCCGTTCTCACCACCGAACGCTATAATGAGGACTGGTCCGACCTTGCCGATCCCGCGCGGCGTTCCGGCCGATGGACCGAGCCGTTCAAATATATGCCCCTCGACGATGCCGGGCGGAGCTATCTGACGACGGGCATCGAGGTCCGCCTGCGCAATGAGGCCTATCGCAACAACCTCTGGGGCGGCGCGGATGCGCCCGACGACGGCTATCTCTGGCTGCGGGCCATGCCCTATGCCGATCTGCATGTCGGCGCGGCCCGCATTTTCGTCCAGCCGATCGCCGCTTATGCCATCGGCGTCCAGCCATCCCCCGGCCCGGTGGACCAGACCCGCGTCGATCTGCTGCAAGGCTTCGCCGATGTCGTCCTGCCGCTGGACGGGGAGGCGACGCTGCGCCTCAGGGCCGGGCGTGAGCTGATCGGGCTCGGGACGGAGCGCCTGGTCGGCACGCGCTATGGGCCGAACGTTCCGCTCGCCTTCGATGGCGGCCGCGCCATCCTGCACAGCGGCCGCGCGACCATCAACCTGCTCTATGTCCTGCCCGTGGAGGCGCGCGCCGACAGCTTCGACGATCGCAGCTCGCCCACGCGCAGGCTGTGGGGCGCCTATGTGACGCGCACGCTGGGCAGCGCGGGCGGGACGGGGATCGACCTCTATTATCTCGGCTACCGCAACAGCCGCGCCGCCTTCGATCAGGGGGAGGGGCGCGAGACGCGGCATACGATCGGGCTGCGGAGCTTCGGTGCGGCGGGCAATTGGCGCTGGAACGTCGAGGGAGTCTGGCAGTTCGGCCATTTCGCGGGCGCGCCGATCCGCGCCTGGACGCTGGGCACGGAGCTTGTCCGCTCCTTTCCCGATACGCCGCTCAAGCCGCAGCTCACGCTGCGCGCCAATATCGTGAGCGGGGACCATGACCGCGACGATCCCCGGCTGCAGACGTTCAATGCCCTGTTCCCCAAGGGCAAATATTTTGGCGAGCTTTCGCCGATCGGCCCCTACAACATCGTCAACGCCCATCTCGGCGCCGGTATCGATCTTGGCCATGGCTTCGGCCTCGGTTTGGCCGGCATGGCCTTCTGGCGGGAGAGCACAGGCGACGGCATCTACGACATTCCCGGCCACCTGATCCGCAGCGGCGAGGGCAGCGACGCGCGCTTCGTGGGCAAGGAAGCGGAGGCGACCCTATCCTGGCTCGCGACCCCAGAGCTGGAGATTTCGGCCTCGCTTTCCTTCTTCAAGCCCGGTGCCTTCATCCGCGATACCGGCCCCGCGCGCACGATCCGCATGATCGGCCTCGAAAGCAATTTCCGCTTCTGACCCGGCCCGCCCTGATAGGATCGGGCAAGAGATCGATCGAATCAGGCTGCGGGATGGAGGCGATCGATCCGATATCGTCTGTCCACGCGACATGGGCGAACAGCTTTGACGCCCGCGATTGCAACGCAGGAGGCTGGGATGAAATACCGCACGCTGGGCCAGGGCCTGAAGGTGTCGGCGATCGGCATCGGCTGCATGCCGATGATCCGCGAAGGCAACATCAACTATGGCGTGGCCGACGACGACGTCTCCACGCGAACGATCCACGAGGCGATCGATCTCGGCATCACCTTTTTCGACACGGCCGAGATGTATGGTCCCTTCCGCAACGAGGAACTGCTCGGCGCCGCCATCAAGGGGCGTCGCGACGGGCTGGTCATCGCCACCAAGTTCGCGATGCGCTGGGATGGGAACGAGGCGATCGGGGTCGACGGCAGCCCGGAAAACGCCCGGCGCGCCTGCGAGGGATCGCTGAAGCGGCTGGGCATCGACACGATCGACCTGTTCTACCAGCATCGCGTCGACCCGGACGTGCCGATCGAGGAGACGATCGGCGGCATGGCCGAGCTGGTGAAGGAAGGGAAGGTCCGCTTCCTCGGCCTTTCGGAGGCCGCGGCCGGCACCGTGCGCCGCGCCGCCAGGGTGCACCCTATCGCCGCGCTGCAGAGCGAATATTCGATCTGGGAGCGCGACGTGGAGGAGGATATCCTTCCCGCCTGCCGGGAAAACGGCATCGGCTTCGTGCCCTACAGCCCGCTGGGCCGCGGCTTCCTGGCCGGCGGGATCCGCAGCCTCGACGCGCTTCCCGCCGGCGACTGGCGCCGCAACGATCCGCGCTATTCGCCCGAAAACATGCCCAGGAACCTCGCCATCGTCGATGCGATAGCCGAGGTGGCGGCGCGCCATGGCGTTTCCAACGCGCAGATCGCGCTCGCCTGGCTGCTGGCCCAGGGCGAGGACATCGTCCCGATCCCCGGCGTCAAGCGCAGCGAGACGATGCGCGACAGCGCCGGCGCGCCCGATGTCACGCTGACTGCCGACGATCTTGCCGCCATCGCGGCGGCGGCGCCGGCCGGCGGCACGGCGGGGCCGCGTTATGGCGAAGCGGGAATGGCGCGCGTGAAGCTCTGACGGAAGGCAAGTCCATGGTCCGTCCGCATCCGCGCTGCCGTGAGCGGACGGGCCACGGGCAAGCTCAGGCCGCTAGGATAATGGGCAACGCAGCGCGCGGGATGTCCTCGTGCTGGCGGTGGGGAATCCGGCCCGCGACGGTCAGTAACGCGCCCTGATGCTGGCGAAGAGGGTGCGGCCGGGCTCGGGGAAGCCGTCCGTCAGCACATAGTTCCGGTCGAACAGATTGCGTCCGCCCACGCTCAGCGTGACCTGGGGCAGGATCGCATAATCGATCGTCAGCCCGGCGGTCACATAGCTGCCCGTATCGTAATAGACCGGCGAGAGGCCGTTCGCCGAAGCGGGGGTGACGGTGGTGCGATCGGAGGCGAATTCCAGGTTGGGCACGATCTCCAGCCCCTCGAGCGGCCGCCATGAGACGTAGGCGAAGCCCTTGTGGTCGGGCACGTCGGTCAGCGCGAACGGGCGGATCAGATCGCCCGACGCGGGCGTGCCGACATCGAAGTCGCGATGGATGTAGCTGTAATTGACCCCCGCATCGAGCGTGGGCGTGATCCGCGCCGTGATCGAAATCTCCCCGCCATAATAATCGGCCGAGCCGAAATTCTCGCGCCGATTGAGATTGGCGGGCGTGCGGACGGAGACGAGCGCATCGTCGAGATGGCTGTAGAACAGCGCCGCCGTCACGTTGACGATGCCGAAATCGCGCGTGCCGCCCAGCTCGAAATTGGTCCCGCGCTCGGCCTTGAGGTCGGGATTGGCCACGGCGGTGCCGAACTGGCTGCTGAAACGCTCGAACAGCGTGGGGAAGCGCGCGCGGGACGAGATGCTGGCATGCAGCGTGGTCGCCGGGTCCGGCGTCCAGTCGATCCGGCCCTGGGCATTCCAGGCACCGGCGCTGCGCAGCGGATAGCTGAACAGCCCGCTTGCCTGCGAATATTCTTCCGCGCGGTCCAGATCCCGCCAGTCATAGCTCGCGCCGACGGTGAAGCGGAGCTGCGACGACAGCGCGAGCTTATTCTCGGCGGCGATGCTCCACATATCCTCGACCGACTTCTGGTTCGGTTCCCAGGTGCCGGCGGGGAAGCTCTGCTGCGTCTCGTTATGCTCGTCCCGGCGATAGAAGAGCGCGAGGCTCATCGTGTCGCTGCCGGATGCCTGCACCGCCAGTTCGGCCGAGCCGCCATAGGCCTTGTCGGCATAAGGGCTGTTGAAGGCGCGCGGCCGCGTCTGGCTCGTCTGGGTGCGATCGTCGAACGCGCGCAGCAGATTGTCGAGCGTGTTGTAATAAGCGCGCGTCTTCAGCGTCGCCATGTCGCCCAGCGCCGTGGTCGAGAGGAAATAGACGCTTTCGATATTCCAATAGGGCCAGGACCAGTTGCGCTGGGTGGCGATCGGCTCGGTGACGTGGAGCGGCGCGTTCTTCGATCCTTCCTGCCGCAGGTAGCTGATGGAATATTCGTCGGTGGCGTTGGGCGTCAGACCGATCTTGGCGTTCACCCGCCAGTCCCGGCTGCGCGACAGATCGCGCTTGCCGCCATCCTCGTTCGCGGTGGGGGTGAAATCGCCCGATAGGTCCCAGTGATCCTGGAAGTTCCGCGCATAGCTTACCATGGCATACCATTTGTCATGGCGCGTGCCGATCAGGCCGGAGACGGTGTAGCCGTTATAATCCGCATTGCGGCCGAGGTTGAGCGTGCCCCGCGCCTCGACCTCCAGCGGCTGGGTCGGCTTGCGGGTGACGAGGTTGACCGCGCCGCCCATCGCGCCCGGCCCGTCCAGCACCGAGGCATAGCCCTTCGCCACCTGGATTTCGGCCAGGTCGGGCGTGACGAAGCGGCCGTAATCGAGCCGGTTGTCCGCCGGCAGGTACACGCGGATGCCGTCGATCGAAAGCGGCACCTGGAAACGATCGAAGCCGCGCACGAACAGCAGCCGCTCGTTGCGCGATCCGCCGCTGTTGCCGGCAACCACGCCGGGGATCAGGGTTGCCGCGTCGTCGAGCGTGTTGCGGTTGAAGGTCGCCATGGCCTGGCTGCCGATCGTATCGATGCCGATCGAAACGCCTTCGGGCCGCTGGCCGGTGACCACGATCTGGCCGAGGGCGAAGCTGCTGTCGCGTTCCTCCACCGGCGCGGTGATCGCCTGGGCGAAGGCAGGGGAGGACGCCAATGTGGCGATACAAGCGGATGCAAGCAGGCAGGCGCGCAAGATGATTCCCCCTATCCCTGATCGCCGGCGTTGCCCGCCGTGGTTCGCACACCGTATATGTTCGGATATAGCGAACTGTATATACGCAAATATCGCGGGGATGAATCATGGGCGGTAGGCAAGGGCTGGTGCTTGGAACGATCATCCTGGCGATGGCGGCCAGCCCCGGGCCGGCCGCCGCGCAGCCGGCCCCGGCGGTGGAAGCCGCATGCCCTGCCGATGCCGCGCCGCTTCCGCCCGAGCTTGCGGGCTGGACGGCGCGGACGCCGCTGGCCGCCGCCGCCGATGTCCCCGGCCTCGCCGGGGCGAGACTGACGATCGGCGGCGCGGTGGATCTGTCGCTGCTGCCCACGCCGCGGCTGCATTATGCGCTGCGGCCGGAAAATCCGGGCGGATCGGTCAGCAATGGCGGCATGGCGAGCTTCGCGGTGGAGCGCGAGGGCCGCTATCGCGTGGCGATCAGCTCGGCCGCGTGGATCGACGTGGTGCGTGACGGCGCCGTCGTCGCGTCGGTCGCGCACGGGCGCGGGCCGGCCTGCTCCGGCATCCGCAAGATGGTGGATTTCACGCTCCAGCCCGGCGATTATGTGCTCCAGATCGCCGGCAGCGGATCGCCGGCGATCTCAGTGCTCGTCGCGCGCCTGCCCTGAACCCAGCCGGTCCTGAACGGGCATGCGGAAAGGGATCGGCCCCGGCCTGATGCTGGCGGCGCTGCTACTGGGGGCCGCCTGCGCCGCTGCTGCCGCCGCCACCGCCGCGGGGGGCTGGGCGTGGCCCGCGGGGCGCGCCGCGCCGAAGCTGCCCGGCGGCAATGCGATGTCGGCGGCCAGAGTGGAGCTGGGCCGCCGCCTCTTCTACGATGCCGATCTTTCGGTCGACGGCAGCATGGCCTGTTCCACCTGCCATGTGCAGCGCCATGCCTTCGCGGACGGCAATGCGACGCATCCGGGCGTCCATGGCGATCCGGGACGGCGCAACGTGCCGGGCCTCGCCAATGTCGCCTGGGCGAAAAGCCTGACCTGGGGCGATCCGCGCGTCCGCACGCTCGAAAAGCAGATGCTGATACCCCTTACCGGCACGAATCCGGTGGAAATGGGGATGCGGGGCAGGGAAGGGGAGATCGCGGTCCGGCTGGGGCGCGACCATTGCTATGTCCGCATGTTCCGCGATGCCTTTCCCGAAGCCGGCGGGCGTATCGATATCGGCACGATCGGCAGGGCGCTGGCGGCCTTCCAGCGCAGCCTGATATCCGCCGATACCCGTTATGATCGCTGGCTGGCGGGCGATGCTTCCGCGCTCGACGCGGAGGAGCGGCAGGGCGCGCGGCTGTTCGGGCGATCCTGCGCCTCCTGCCATGCAGGCCCGGACCTGACGGACGGGCGCTTCCACAGGGCGCGCTTCGAACCCGGCGACCGCGGGCTTGGCGAGATTACCGGGCGCCGGGCGGACGACGGCCGCTTCCGCACGCCGGGGCTGCGCAATGTGATGCTGACCGCGCCCTATCTGCACGACGGCTCGGCCCGGACGGTCGCCGAGGCGATCGACCGGCATCCGGCGGTCGCGCCCGGGATGGCGGCGGCGGACAGGCAGGCGATCGTCCGCTTCCTCGGCGCGCTGACCGATCGGGCCTTCGTTTCCGATCCGCGTTACGCGCTGCCGCGAGCGGCCTGCGGCATATCGCTCTGATCCTGCGCATCGGCGGGTTCGGCGCGCAGCAGGGCCGCGAGCCGCGCCAGCGGCGCGCCGTCCGCCGCATCGCCCAGATCCCGCTCGATCGCGCGGAACAGGCGCAGCACCTCGCGGCCGCGATCGGTGAGCCGCGCCCCGCGATTGCGCGCGCCGCCGGCCACCGTATCGACCAGCTTTTCCGACCAGCAACGGTTCATTTCATCGACGAGCAGCCATGTGCGGCGATAGCTCATGCCCAGCGCCTGGCCGGCGCGCGAGATCGATCCTTCGCGGTCGATCGCCTCCAGCAGATCGGCCTTGCCGGGGCCGATGGCGATCCGGTCCCCGCAATAGATCTGCGCCTTGAGCTTGAGGGAGCCGATCCGCATCCTACTTGCCGATCAGCACGTCGCTGGCCTTCACGAACACCGTCACCCGATCGCCGGCCGCAAGGCCAAGCTCGGCGATCGCTTCCTCGGTGATGCTCGCCGTGACGACGTTGCCGCCGCCTATATCCACCTTCACGGCGCCATTGACCGCGCCCGGCGTGACCGCCAGCACCGTGCCCGTGAACTGATTGCGCGCGCTGATCTTCATGCACCACCTCGAACCTCAGGCCACCGGCTTAGCGGATCGGACCTCCCGCAAAAGCGGATGCTCTTGCTGGATGTGATCCACTAGCACGGCCCCCGGCGCGGCAGAACCCGGCGGGGCGGCCCGTCTCCGGCACCGTCCGCGCTTAGGGGACGAGCAGCAGCTTGCCCGTGGTCCGGCGGCTTTCCATGTCGGCATGCGCGCGCGCCGCATCCGCCAGGGGATATTCGCCGCCAATCTCGATGCGGAGCTTTCCGTCGGCGATCCAGTCGAACAGCCGCATCGTCCGCGCGCGCAGCAGTTCGGGCGTGTGGATGTGATCGGAGAAGACCCCGTAGCCGATCTTGATGCTCTTCGGCAGGCTCATGATGTCGAGCGGGCCGGGGCCGCCGAGGATGGGGCCGTACCAGCAGAAGGTGCCCGACCGGCGCAGCACGTCGAGCGAGCCCTGGAAGGTCTTCGGCCCGGAACCGTCATAGACGACATGCACGCCCTCGCCGTCCGTCAGGCGCAGCGCTTCCTCGGCGAACCGGCCTTCCGTATCGACGATGACATGATCGGCGCCGGCCGCCCTGGCGACCGCCGCCTTGTCGGCGGAAGAGACGCGGCCGATGACATGGCCGCCGCGGAGCTTGGCGATCTGCGTCAGCAACAGGCCGACGCCGCCGGCGGCGGCATGGACGAAGGCGACGTCGCCGGGCTGCACGGGGTAGAAATCCGTCGCGAAATGGCTGGCGGTGAGGCCCTGCATCATCACCGCGGCGGCGGTGCGATCGTCGATCGCGTCGGGAACCGGCACCAGCGACGTCGCCGGGATCACGATCCGCTCCGCATAGCTGCCGGGCGCATAGACCCAGGCGACGCGCTGGCCGGGCGCGATGCCTTCCACACCGGGGCCTGTGGCCAGGACCCGGCCGGCGCCTTCGACGCCCAGGATCTTGGGATTGGGCATCTCGGTCCAGGCCGCACCCTGGCGCACGCCGATGTCCATGAAGTTCACCCCGGCGAAGGCGATCTCGACCAGCGCCTCGCCCGGCCCCGCCACCGGCTCCGGCCGTTCGACATGCTCCAGCATTTCCGGGCCGCCCGTCCCGTTCATCACGATGGCTTTCATCGACTGCTCCTATATTGAACGATCATTCCATAAATTCGCAAAAAAGAGGCTATCGCAGCGCCCGGAGCGCGGTCGCGGCCAGCCCGTCGAGCGTGGCGCGATCGGCGCCGCCGCGCCCGGCGATCCGGATGCCGGCGATGTTCGCGGTCAGGAAATCGGCGATCGCTTCCGCGTCGAGATCGGGCGCGGCATCGCCTTCCCGCTGCGCGTCCCGCACACGGGCGGCGATCGCGGCGCGCAGGGGCATCGCCAGGGCGGCGTTGATTTCGGCGAGATCGGGGCGGGATGCGCCGAATTCGCAGATCGATGCGACGCCGAGGCAGGGCTGGCCGGCCGTTTCGGCTACCCGGCGCAGCATCGCGGCGATCCCGTCAATGGCCCGCGCGCCGCTGCGGAGCGCGTCGAAATGGGCGGCGCACTCGCCCATCCCATATCGGCGCACCGCCGATCGGTAGAGCTGCCACTTGTCGCCGAACGTATCGTAAAGGCTCTGCCGCCCGATTCCCATGGCATCGACCAGCATCTGGGCCGAGCTGCCCTCGAACCCATGTTCGCGAAAGACGCCGATCGCGCTGTCCAGCGCCGCGTCCGCATCGAATTCCCGTGGCCGTGCCATGCACGCCATCTAGTGCTTCAGGAACGATCGTTCAAGAACTTCGTCGCTGCCGATTCATGCGCTGCCCTCAGGAGGCCGCATTGAGCGCGGGGGCCGGCTGACTCCTCGGCGGGCTGGATTTCGCCGAATCCTCATAGGTGCCGTAGAGCGCGGCATAATGGCCGCCCTTCGCGGTCAGCGCCTCGTGCGAGCCGAGTTCGACGACGCGGCCGTTGCGGATCACCGCGATGCGATGGGCCGAGCGGATGGTTTCGAGGCGATGGGCGATGACCAGCGCGGTCCGCCCTTCGCACAGCACCCGGAGCGCTTGCTGGATGCGCCGTTCGGTGCTGACGTCGATCGCGGAGGTCGCCTCGTCGAGGACGAGGACGGAAGGGTCGGCCAGATAGGCGCGGACCAGGCAGACGAGCTGCCGCTGCCCCTGGCTCAGCTGGCCGCCGAGCGGGCCGACCTGCGTGGCATAGCCGTGGGGCAGCGATTGCAGCACCTCATGGGCGCCGATCCGTTCCGACGCGGCGATCAGCTCCGCATCGCTGGCCTCGGGCCGGGCGAGCCGCAGATTATCCAGCACGGTGCCGCCGAACAGCACATTATCCTGCAGGACGACGCCGATATGGCTGCGCAGATTGCGCTCCGATATCGAGCGGATGTCCCGCCCGTCGAGCAGGACGGCGCCCTGATCGACATCGTAGAAGCGCGTCAGGAGCTGGACGAGCGTGCTTTTGCCATGGCCGGTGGGGCCGACGATCGCCAGCAGCTCCCCGGCGGCGATGCTCAGGTCCAGCCCGTTGATGACCGGCTGATCGGGCCGGTAGCCGAAGCGGACGTCGCGGAACTCGATCGCACCTTCGACGGCGGGCAGGGTGGCGGCGGCGGGGCCGTCGACGATGTCCGGCTCGGTATCGAGCAGCAGGAAGATGCGCTGGGCGCAGGCCGTGCCGTTGGCGAAGCGTTCGAACAGGTCGCTGAATTCCTGGAGGGGCGCGAGGAAGAGGAAGACATAGAACAGGCTCTGCGCCAATTCCCCGAGGCTGAGCGTGCCGAGCGCGATGCCCCGGCCGCCGACCACGAGGGTGAGCGCGAGGCCGGCGGTGGTGAGCAGCCCGGTGAAGGGCGCGAACCAGCCCGAGCGCATCGATCCGAAGATCAGCGCGGAATTGAAATCCTCCAGCAGCCCGCGATATTTCGCCAGATTCTCGCGATCCCGCCCGGATTGCTTGATCAGCCGGACGGCGGCCACGGTTTCCACCAGATGGGCGGTGAAGCGGCTGCGGTTTTCGGCCACTTTTGCCCAGCTGCGTTGCGATATGTGCTTGAAAAGGAAGGTGGCGGCCACCAGCACCGGTACCACCGCGACCAGGCCGGCCAGCAGCGCCGGTGCGATCAGCCATAGCAGGAAGCCGGCGAGGCAAAGGCGCAGGATGGCGGACAGGAATTCGGGCGGGCCCTGGATCAGCAGCGGTTCCAGCGTATCCACGTCGCGATCGGCGCGGGCGATGATGCGGCCGGCCTTGGTGCGATCGAAATAGCCGACGCTCAGCGTCTGGACATGGGCGAAGACGCGCGTGCGCAGATCGTTGAGGACGCGGATGGCGGCCACCCCCGCGCAATATTGGGAAAGCCCGCCCAGCGCGAAGCGTATGCCCCAGGTGGCGGCGAGGCCGAGGCAGGCCCAGGCGATCAGCGGCGCATCCACCCCCGCGCCCGCCTGCCGCAGGCCGCGATCGATCACCAGCCCGATCAGCAGCGGCCGGGCGAAGATCGCCAGCACCTGCACGATCTCTATGCCGATCACCGCCGCGATCTGCCGCCATACCGGCGCGATCAGCGGCAGCAGCCGGCCGAGCATGCTCTGGTTCAGCGATCGCCGGGCGAATTTCTCCTCCAGCTCGATATCGGAAAGGGCGCTATCGCCCCTGAAGCCGTTCATGGGACCAACTCGTTCATGCCGTCAAAGCCCCATCAAAGCGCGATAGGCCGCGCTGGTCCGCTCCAGTTCCCGATGCGGGCCTTCGGCGACGATCCGGCCACCGGCCAGCACGATCACCCGGTCGGCCGCCAGCGCGGTCGACAGGCGGCTTGCCACGATCAGCATGGTGATCGGCCGTGCCCGGCCGGCGCGCAGGGACCGGATATTGTCGATCGCCCGCCGCTCGGTCTCGGCGTCCAGCGCGCTGGTGGCGTCGTCGAGGACCAGCAGGTCCGCATCGGCGAGCAGCGCGCGGGCGAGGCAGACCCGCTGGCGCTGGCCGCCCGAAAGCGTGGCGCCGCGATCGCCCACCCGCGTGGCGAGGCCGTCGCCGAGGCGGTCGAGCAGCTCGCCGGCGGCGGCCCTGTCCAGCGCCTCGCGCAGCTGCGTGTCGGTGGCATCGGGCGCGCAAAGCCGGAGATTGGCGGCCAGCGTATCGGAAAAGAGGAAGCTTTCCTGCGGCAGCACATGCACGCGGCGGCGAAGATCGCGCAGCTCGGTGTCGCGGACATCCTGCCAGCCGGCCTCGTCCGATCCCAGCTCGACGCGGCCGGCATCCACCTCCACCAGGCGGGGAAGGAGGGCGGTGAGGATGCTCTTGCCGGAACCCGTGGCGCCGACCAGCGCGACCACCTCGCCCGGCTGGATGGCAAGGCTGAGATCGTGGAGCACGGCGGCGCCGTCGCCCAGGGGCGAGGCGGCGACATGCGACAGGCGCAGGCCCAGCGGGCCGGCGGGCAGCGGGTGCGTGCCCGACCGGATCACCGGCTCCGCATCCAGCACCTCCCATATGCGCGCGGCGGAGGCGCGGGCGTCGGCGATCACCTGCAGCAGCCGGCCGATGCCCTCGATCCTGAGCACCAGCGTGTTGACCACCAGCATGGCGGCGACGAGCGCGCCCAGGCCGAGCGCGCCCTGCGCCACCATCCAGGCGCCGAAGCCCAGCACCCAGGCGTGCGAAAGCGCGATGACCGTCTGGGGCAGGGGCACCCGGCGGGAGGCATGGCGGATGGCGGCGCGCGCCTCCGCCCGGAACAGATCGACATGGCGGCGGAAACGTTCGGCGCGCGCCTCGCCCAGCGAGAAGGCCTTTATGACGCGGACGCCGTTGACGCCTTCGGACAGGTCCTGCGTCACCGCGTCATAGGCATCGCCGATCCGCCGGTCGAGCGCGACCAGCGCGTCCGCCTGCCGCCAGAGCATGGCGATGCCCGCGACCAGCAGGATCAGCGGCACCAGCGCCAGCCAGGGCGAATAGAGGCAGAGCAGGCCGAGCGAGATCAGCACGATCAGCCCGGTTTCGAATATCTGGCGCCAGAAATTGATGAGCGCGTCGCGCACCTTGTCGGCATCGCGCGTCATCCGCGTGACCATCTCGCCCACGCCGTGACGCCAGTGATAGCTGAGGTCGAGCCGCTGGATCTGGACCAGGATACGCTCGCGCAAGGTGGTGAGCAGCCGCTGGCCGATGGACAGCGAAAGCAGCCCCGCGCCATATTGGACGACGGCGCGCGCGAGCGAGAGGCCGAGGAGCAGCGCCACCCAGAACCAGGCCCGGTCATAATCGAGGATGCCGTCCGCCCCGGCCACGACCAGCCGGCCATGCTGCGCTTCCTGCACGGCATGGCCGACCATCACCTGCTGCGCCACCAGCGCCAGGTTGACCGCCGCCAGCAGGATCGCCGTCAGCGCGAAGCGGCCCGGCATCTCGCCATAGATGGCCAGGCAGCGCAGCAGCGGGCTGCGCCGCATGAAGCCGCCGGTCGATTCCTCCCCCATATGCTCCCCGATTAGCTGGCGAGCGCGAGCGGTTGCGCCGCTTCCAGCGGGCGCGGGTCGATCCATGTCCGCACGTCGAAGCTTTCCGGGATGAACTTCCAGCGGTGGAGGAAGTTCGTGAAGTCCTGGATCGCGACGATCGACTGTTCGGAAAGGTCGGTCTTCAGCTTCTTCTGCGCATCCTCGCCATAAGCGATGCTGACCCAATATTCGCTGCTGTTGGTCTCACGCGTGAGATAGCGCCGCACTTCCGACGGGTGCGCCTGCGCCCAGGCTTCGGCGCGCAGTACCTGTTCGACGATGGCGACGGCGGCGTCGAAATGATGGTCGATCAGATGGCCGTCCACGGCGAGCGTGCGCGGCGTGCCGTTGTTGGCGCGGACCAGCGGATCGGGATGGACGCCGGTGTCGATCACCGTCGTCAGGCCGAACTGGTGGGCCGCCTGCGCGCCATGGGCGCCCTTCAGGAAGATCGCGTCCACCTCGCCCCGCAAGAGGGCGATCAGCTCCAGATTGTTGGCGCGCGCGCGGCTGGTGCTGCGGCCGTTCCAGGCGAGCGTGCCACCGACCGACTGGGCCTGGCCGTCGCTATAATGGGTCTCGATATTCTGGTTGACGATCTCGACGTCGGCAACCTCCAGCCCCTCCAGCCGGAGCGCGTTTTCCAGGCCGCGAATGGCCTGCGCGCGGGTGAAGTCGATCTCCACATTCTTCCAGTTGGGCAGGCCGAAGCGCCGGCCCTTGAGATCGCGGACCGACGTGATGCCCGATTCCGGGCTGGCGAGGATCAGCTGGGTCTCGTCCGCCCAGGAGAGGCCGATGACGCGCGTGTCGCGCCCGCGCGCCCGCGCGCTGATCGCCGGGATGTTGCCGCCATGGCGGACGCTGTTCCGCACGGTGTGCGAGAAATGCGACTCCCGCTTGGAGAAATCGCTGGATTCCAGCAGCGAGGACAGGCTGGTGCCCCGCGCGCGAAAGGCTTCCTCCAGCCAGCCTTGCTGGATGGCGATGCCGAGCCCGGTGGGCACGGGGCAGCGCGTGTACCAGAGCGTATCGAGAGGCTCGCTCATGCAAATTCTCCTTCGAGGATGGGGGCCGGCGCGCGGGCCGCCGAGGCGTTGGGATTGGCGGGGCGCGGCAGGCGAAGATGCTCGCGCAGCGTCGTCGCTTCATATTCGGTGCGGAACAGGCCGCGCCGCTGGAGTTCCGGCACCACCAGATCGACGAAATCCTCGAGCGAGCTGGGCAGCAGCGGCGGGATGAGGTTGAAGCCGTCGGCGGCGTCGCGTTCGAACCAGTCCTGGATCTGGTCGGCGATGTCGGCGGGCGTGCCCAGCACGACACGATGGCCGCGCACCGCGTTGAAGCGCAGGAAGAGCTGGCGGATGGTGAGGTTCTCGCGCCGGGCCAGCGCCGTCAATTGCCGCCAGCGGCCCTTGCCGTTTTCCGGCTCCGGTAGGTCGGGCAGCGGGCCATCGAGCGGATAGGCGCTGACATCCTGTCCCATCAGGTTGAGGTCGCCCGAAAAATCGACCTTCTCCTCCAGCGCGCCGAACTTGTCCTGCGCTTCCTGAAGGCTGGAGCCGATGGTGAAGGACAGGCCGGGCATCACCTTCAGCGTATCGGGATCGCGGCCATAGCCGGCGACGCGCGCCTTCACGTCCTTGTAGAAGGCCTGCGCATCCTCGATGAACTGGGCGGCGGCATAGATCATCTCGGCATGGCGGGCGGCGAAATCGCGACCGACCTCCGAATTGCCGGCCTGCGCGAACACCGGATAGCCCTGGATCGGGCGCGGCATGTCGAGCACGGAATCGATGTGGTAATAAGGCCCGCGATAATGGACGGGGTGAACGGCATCGGCGTTCAGGTAGATGCCGCTTTCCTTGTCCGCGCCCTCGAAGGCGTCGTCCTCCCAGCTGTTCCACAGCGCCTTGGCCAGCTCCACGAAATCATGGGCGCGGGCATAGCGTTCGGCATGGCTGGCCGGCTGGTCGATGCCGAAGCTCTTCGCCGCGCCGTCCGCCAGCGAGGAGACGATGTTCCAGCCGATCCGCCCGCCGCTGATATGATCCAGCGAGGCGAGGCGGCGGGCGAGCGCATACGGCTGCTCGAAATTGGTGTTCACCGTCGCCACCAGCCCGATATGGCTGGTGATGCTGGCGAGCGCGGCGGTGGCCGTCAGCGGCTCGAAATCCAGGAAGGCGTGCCGGCGCTCGATGCCCCTGGTGCTGTCCCCGCTCTGGCCGACGAAATCGGCGAAGAAGGCGGCGTCCAGCTTGCCGCGCTCGGCGGTGCGGACGAGATCGGCCCAGTAGCGGAAATCGGGCTTGCCGGTGCTCGCGGTGCCCGGCTGGCGCCAGGCGCCGGGATGATGGCCGTGCCGGGTGAGGAACACGGCAAGGGCGAGCTGGCGCTTCTTGTCACTCATGACGGATCGCTCCGGTTACGCGGGGGAGGGGAGCCGGCGCCCGCCTCCGGGCGCCGGCGCCATGTCATTCGGCGGCCTGGACGGCGGCTTGCGGCAGGTGGATGGTGCCGTCGTCGTCGACGCGGGCGTCGGGCGGCACCAGCTTGCCCATCTTCCATTGCTGTTCCAGCACGCCGGGGCCGAACGGCCTGGACCCGCCGAGCGCGGCGGCCAGCACCTGGAACTGGGCGCCTTCTTCCAGTAGGACGATATTGTTGGTGAGGTCGCGGATGCCCTTCCAGCTCCAGATGGTCGCGCCGCCATTGGCCTCGACGATGCCAGGCACCTCGCGATCCTTCTCGATCGCATCGAGGATGAAGTCCGCCTCCAGCTGGCGGCGGTTGATGTAGACGGGCAGCGCGGCGGTGAAGCGGAAGCGCCGGTTGGGCACGTAGAGCAGGGGCAGCTCCTGATGCGCCTGCGAATAGGCGCCCAGATGCGGTGTGTGGACGTGGCTGATCGCCTTGAAGTCCGGATATTTCCTGAAGATCTTGAGGTAACGGGCCTCGCCGCCCGTCTGTTCGCCCCACAGGCGGTTGCCGTCGAAATCGATGACGCTGACGCGCGGCTTGTCGGGATCGTCCTCCCAGAGGCCCGCATAGCTCAGGGTGACGATCTTGTCCTCGTCCGGCACGCGCACGGCGAAGCCCAGCGTGCCGCTGGCGGAGATGGTCCGCGTCTCGCGCAGCAGCCGGAAGGCGCGGCGGGCATCATCCGCCGCCTGGGTGATGAAGGCGATCGCCTCCCTGGACAGTCCCGATACATCAGACATGGCGTGTTTCCTTCGGTTCAAAGCGTGTGGAGGGCGGACGTATGGAGCGCCGGGCGCTGCTCGTTGAACGCCCGCGCGGCTTCCAGCGGGCGGGGATCGACCCACCCGGCAAGATCGAAATCGGCATCGAGGAAGCCGTGGGTGAACAAGAACTTCTTCTGGCTGTCGAACAGCGCCAGCCTTTCCGCATCCAGCGTTGGGTGCAGCCCTTCGTGCAGCCGGGCATAGGCCTGGTCGACAGCCTCGGGGCTGCCTTCGGTCTCATATTCCAGGATGTCGCGCAGCCGGTCCGGCTGCTCAGCCACCCAGTCGGCCGCGCGCAGCGTGACCGCGAGGAAACGGACGAGCAGGTCGAAATGATCGTCGATCAGGCTCTGGTGCACGGTGATCGGGCGCGGCGTGCCGTTGTTGACGCGGAAGCGCCGGTCGGGCAGCGCATCGAGGTCGATCGCCACCACCAGCCCGGCCTCGCGCGCCTGGTCGATCGCGGCCGCGCCCTTGACGTAGATGGCATCGACCTTGCCCTCCGCCAGCGCCTCGATCGGCCACAGCCGGCCGACGCCGCTGCGCTGTCCCTGCCCGCGCGGCAGCAGATCGCGGCCGCTGCCGCCGATGTTGCGCAGCCGATCGGGCGTTTCGATCAGGTCCACGTCGTCGAAGGTCAGCCCGGCGGAGGCGAGCGCGCCCTTGTAGCCCGCCAGCGACATGCCGCGCGCGATGCTGGTGCCGCGCACATGGGCGGGGATGTCGTTGTGGCTCCAGCCCGGCAGCGCGAGGCGCTTGCCCTTGAGGTCGGCGGCCGAGCGGATGCCCGAATCCGGCCGGGCGAGGATGAGCTGGCTTTCCTCGATCCAGGTGAGGCCGACCAGCCGGGTCGGTTCGCCCTGCGCGCGCGCCGCGATGGCCAGCATGTTGCCGCCCTCGCGGATCAGCGTCGGCAGGCGGTGGTCATAATGGTGACGGCCCAGCTCCGTGCCCGATTCCTGCAGGGTGCGCAGGGCGATGCCGTCCGCCTCGAACGCCTCGCCCAGCCAGCCGAGCTTGTAGGCGATGCCGGTCGCCGTCGGCACCGGGCAGCGGGTGAACCAGATTTCGTCAGGCCGGGTGGACACGGCAGGCTTGCGGTTGGACAGGATCGACACGGGGGAACACCTCTCCGGTAAAGTTCAAAGGAGAGGGAGCAAGGGCTGTGCCAATCAGGAAGCTACGGAAACCAAAGGATTTACCCGGCGCGTCTTGAGGCGGATGTGGAATATTGCGCAGACGGGCTGTTGGTTTTTCACCCCCGCCGGGGTTCGTGCCTTAGATCAGGTCGAGATTCTTGAGATGGGTGCGCACCACGTTGCGGGTGACGCCCAGCGCCTCGGCCGTCTTGATCTGGTTTTCGCCGCACTGGCGGAAAGCCTCCGTCACCGTCAGCGCCACGACACGCTCCAGCAGATTGTCATGCCCGCCTTTCAGCAGCCGGGCGATGAAGGGCCGCACCGCTTCCTCCAGCGTGGCGGAGCCGCCGTTTCCGCCGGTTTCCGATATCTCGCCCAGGCCGAGATCGGCGGGCTGGATGCGGCCGTTCTCGCAGATCAAGGTGCCGCGATGGATGGCGTTTTCCAGCTCGCGGATATTGCCCGGCCAGTTGTGCTGGAACACCGCCTCTTCGGCGGCCGCGCTCAATTCCGGGTGGCCGGCGCCCAGGCGGGCGCCGTAGACTTCCAGGAAATGGCGGGCCAGCGGCAGGATATCGGCGCGCCGCTCGCGCAGCGGCAGCAGCGGTATCGGCACCACCTGCAGCCGGTAAAAGAGATCGGAGCGGAAGCGGCCCTCGTTCACCGCCTGCTGCAGTTCGACATTGGTCGCGGCGATGACGCGGACGTTGAGCGGCACCGCCTTGCGCGATCCCAGGCGGACGACCTCGCGCTCCTGCAGCACGCGCAGCAGCTTCACCTGCAGGGGCAGGGGCAGATCGCCCAGCTCGTCCAGGAACAGGGTGCCGCCATTGGCTGCCTCGAACCAGCCGGGCCGGGCGATATTGGCCCCGGTGAAGGCGCCTTTTTCGTAACCGAACAGCTCGCCTTCGATCAGCGATTCCGAAAAGGCGCCGCAGTTGATCGCGACGAAGGGCGCGTCGGCCCGCTGGCTGAGGCTGTGGACATAGCGGGCGACCAGTTCCTTGCCGGTGCCGGTTTCGCCCATGATGAGGACATTGGCGTCGCTTGGGGCCACCCGCTCGATCAGCGGCAGCAGCGATCGCGACCGGGGATCGTTGAAGATCAGCGCGCGGGCGCGGGGCCCCACGGCATGGTGCTGATCGCAATCATAGGCCAGCAGCGGGCGGCCATCCCCGTTGGTGGCGGATACCAGCCCCACCGATCGATTGCTTGCGCGACTCCCTGAGGTCATCTTCCCGCCTCCTTTGAGGTAGGGATAGCAGTCAATTGTCTTTCGTTTTAGTAGAAATTAATTTCCAGGCCCTAGCTCAGCTATCGCCGGCATAATCGGGCCGGGGTGCCAGCGCCGCCCGCCGTTGCAGGACGGCCTTCAGCGGGGCGGCGCAGATCCAGGCGTCGATATCGACGGGCGATTCCAGAAAGCCGTGCAGCCACAGGAAATTGGCCTGGATCTTCAGCATTTCCGCGCGCTCGTCCGACAGGTCGGGATGGAGGAAGCGATGGAAGCCGTTGCGATGGGCAAGCTCGACGCCGTCGATCCCGGCCAGCGTCTCTTGCGCCAATATCCCGTTCAGCTCGCCCGGATTGCCCGCCGCCCAATCGGCCGCGCGCAGGCTCTGTTCCAGGAAGCGTTCGACCAGCTCGGGATGGTGATCGATCATATGCTGGTGGACGATGATCGGGCGCGGCGTGCCATTGTTCACGCGGGCGAGGCGGCTGGGATAGGCATCCAGGTCGATGCCCACCTCCAGCCCCAGCCGCTGGGCGGCCTCGGCGGCGGCGGCGCCCTTCACATAGACCGCGTCCACCCGGCCCGAGGCCAGCCATTCCAGGCCGAGCCACAGGCGCCGCATGCCCTGGAAGCTGGCGCGTTCCACCGGCGGGGCGGGCACCTCGACGAAGCGGACGTCCTCCAGCTTCAGCCCGCCCAGCGCCAGCGCGCTCTTGATGCCGTGCAGTGCCATGCCGCGCGCGATGCTTTCGCCGCGCGACCGGGCATAGCCGGGAAGCGCGAAGCGCAGCCCCTTGAGGTCGGCGGGCGCCAGCACGCCGAGATCGCGCCGGACCATGATGGCCTGCCGCTCGTCGATCCAGGTGAGCCCGATCACCCGCGTCGGCGCGCCCAGCGCGCGCGCCGCCAGCGCCTGGATATTGCCGCCCTCGCGGAACAGGTGGCGCGCCTGGTTGTCGGGATCGCGATCGACGAGGTTCAGCCCCTGCTCGAACACGCGCTTTACGGCGATGCCGTCGCGGGCGAAGGCTTCCGCCATCCATCCTCTGGCGCAGGCGACGCCGGATGCCGCGGGAACGGGGCAGCGCGTGATCCAGATGCTGTCCGGCATGGGCCGCGCGATAGTCTGGCCGCCGCGCCCCGTGGTTTCCGGCATCAAGCATCCTCCTGACAGGTTTTGACGGGCACCCATCCGCAAAGCCCGTGCCAGAAGCGCGATCCTGCGGATATCCCGATGCACGGGCGCGAACCAACGGGTCAAGGGCCGCGCCGCCGCTTCATTTCGCGCAGCCGATGCGGGCCGGCTGCACCGATATCAACAGCCGCGCGCCGGCCGGGCAAGCCCAAGGCCGCGCAAGTCCGCCATGCCGGTGGTTGGCACATCCTGTGCATCGTCTCCGGGCGAGCCCCGAAATCGGTTCGGGTAGTACGGAGCCTTTGCGTGGTGGCAAATCAGACCTCGTTCCTCCCCTTCGACCGCGCCACCAGATGGCTGACCGCGATCCTCCTCGCCTTCGCGGGCGCGGTGCTGGCCGGCTGCGGCGGATCGGGCGGCGGGAAGGGCGGCGCGCCGGATGTGAAGACGGTGACGATCGCCTCGATCGCCTATCCCTATCAGGGCCAGCAGGTGTTCAGCGGGCTGACCAGCGTCGTTCTCGAGCAGGGCTGGTTGAAGGAACAGCTCGCGAAAAAGGGCGTGGAGCTGGTGTTCCAGCCGGTTTCCACGGCCGTCGGCGGGCCGCTGATCAACGAAGGATTTTCCGGCAAGCGCATCGATTTCGCGGCTTATGGCGATTTTCCCGCCGCCATCGCGGTGGCGGGCGGCGTGCCTTTGAAGATCGTGGCGCCGGTGGGGCAGGGGCAGGACGTCTATCTGGTCGTGCGCAAGGGGCTGGCGGCCAACAGCCTGGCGGACCTCAAGGGCAAGCGGATCGCGCTCCATCGCGGCCGGCCGTGGGAACTGCCCTTTTCCAAGCTGGTCGATCGAAGCGGCCTGAAGCTCGACGATTTCAAAATCGTCAACATCAATCCCGGCGCGACCCCGGCGGCGCTGGAATCGGGCAGCGTCGATGCCGCCGTGCTGCTTTCGGATGGCCTGCTGCTGGATCAGAAGGGCATCGCCCGCGTCATCTGGTCCACGCGCGATGCGCCGGCCGACTGGCGGATGCGGGCCGAGCTTTTCGGGCGGCAGGATTTCGTGGATGCCCATCCCGATCTGACCCAGCTTGTCGTCAATGCCTATGTTCGCGCCGCCGCTTGGTCATCGGACGAGGCCAACAAGGCGGAGGTGATCCGCAAGGCCGCGCGCGGCGCGATGCCGGAAGCGGTGGTCGAGCGCGATTACGCCAATTCCGACATTGCCTGGCGTGAACGTTTCTCGCCCATCTTCTCGCCGGCGCTGCGCACCCATTACCACTCGGTCGCCGATTATGCGCTGCAGCGCGGGCTGATCCGCAACAAGGTGGATGCCGATGCGCTGCTGGACGAACGCTTCGTCACCCAGGCGCTGAAGGATCTGAAGCTGGAAGGCTTCTGGGCGCAGCCCGCGCCGGGGCAGCGTTGATGGCGAGCCGGGCCGCCGATTTCCCCGTGGCTGGCGGGGCGGGGGCGGGCTTCCGCTTCCGCCTGCCGCCGGTCGGCGCGGTCGTTCCGCTGGTTGCGTTGCTTATGGCATGGCAGATCGCCTGCCTGACCGGCCTGTTCCCGCCGCAGGTGCTGGTGCCGCCCAGCGGCGTGGCGCGCGCGCTGGTCGACATGACGCAATCCGGCGAGTTGCAGCGCCATGTGGGCGACAGCCTGTTCCGCCTGACCGTCGGCTTCGCCATCGGGGCGGTGGCCGGCATGGCCTTCGGCGCCGTGATCGCGCTGTCGCGGCTGGCGGAGGCGGCGCTGTCGCCCCTGTTCATGACGCTGTGGCAGGTGCCCGTCATCGCCTTCGTGCCGATGATGGTGATGTTCCTCGGCATAGACGAACCGTTCAAGCTGGCGGTGGTGGCGATCGCCGCCTTCTTCCCGATGGCGCTGGCGACCTTCGACGGCATTCGCGGCGTGCCGCGCAACTGGTTCGAGGTGGCGAAGGTCTATCGCCTGCGCCTGCCCCAGCTCATCCGGCGCATCCTGCTGCCCGCGACGGTGCCGGCGGTGCTGACCGGCCTGCGCGTGTCGCTGACGCGCGCCTGGGTGGTGCTGGTGGCGGCCGAGCTGCTCGCGGCCGACAGCGGCATCGGCCAGATGATGGAGATGGGGCGGCAATTGTTCCAGATCGATGTCGTGCTGGCGGGCGTGATGGTGAGCGGGCTGATCGGCTTCCTGCTCGATCGCGGCGCGCGCTGGGTGGAAAGCCGCGCGACCCGGTGGAGGGCGGCATGAACAGCCTGCTGGCCCGTTTTCCCGTCCGGCTGCTGATCGGCCTCGCTGCGCCCGCCCTGCTGATCGGCTGGTGGCAGTGGCAGGCGAGCGCGCATATCGTCTCCTTCGCGCCGCCCGCCGCGGTCGGCAGCGCGCTGGTCGAGATGCTGCGCAGCGGCGATCTGCTGCGCGATACGCTGTCCACCCTGGCCCGCGCCTTCACCGGCCTCGCCATCGGCGCGCCGCTGGGCGTGGCGCTGGGCATCGCCATGGGCATCTGGAAACCTGTCGATCGCGTGCTCGGCCCGTTGCTCCATGCGCTGCGGCAGGTGCCGATGATCGGCTGGCTGCCGCTGATGGGCCTGTGGTTCGGCGTGGGCGAAGGCACGGAGCTGATCGTCGTCAGCATGTCCGCCTTCTTCCCGTCCATGCTGAACAGCCATGCCGGCGTGGCCGAGGTCGAACGCCGTTATCTGGAGGTGGGCAGCATCCTGCGCTTCGGCACGGTCCAGCGCATCCGCTTCATCCTGCTGCCCGCCGCCATGCCGCTGGTGCTGACCGGCATCACCCAGGCGCTGGCCTTCGCCTGGATCGCGACGATCGGCACCGAACTGCTCACCGGCGCCGGCTCCGGCCTCGGCGTCGCCATGGGCCAGGCGCAGATGCAGCAGCGGCTGGACGTGATGCTGGTGGTGATCGGCGCCACCGCGGCCCTCGGCTTCGTCATCAACCATCTGTTCCGTCGCCTGCGCCGTTCCGCGCTGCGCTGGCAACCTTCGCTTCCATGATGGGAAAATCCGGCATGACCCCCTATCCCCACGCCCGTGAAGACCGGCTGTCCGCCAAGACAGGCCGGGGTGAGCTGATCGTCAGCGATCTCAACAAGAGCTTCACGATCAACGGCCAGCCGCGCAGGATCCTAGACAATATCAACCTCACCGTCCGTCCGGGCGAGTTCGTCAGCATCGTCGGCGCGTCGGGTTGCGGCAAATCGACCCTGCTGCGCCTGATCGTCGGGCTCGACACCGAATATAGCGGCGAGCTGCGGCTGGACGGCGAGCGCATCGCCACCACCAGCCTGGATCGCGGCATCGTGTTCCAGGATCATCGCCTGTTCCCGTGGATGACGCTGGAACAGAATATCGAGCTGGCGCTGCTCAACACCGATACGCCCAGGGCGCGGCGCGCGCAGATCGTGGCCGATCATATCGCGTTGGTGAACCTCAAGGGTTTCGAGAAGGCCTATCCCCACCAGCTATCGGGCGGCATGGCGCAGCGCGCCGCGATCGCCCGCGCGCTGGTGACGGAGCCGCGCCTGCTGCTGCTGGACGAGCCGCTGGGTGCGCTCGACGCGCTGACCCGCGTGCATGTGCAAAGCGAGCTTCAGCGCATCTGGATGGCGCAGCGTTCGACGATGGTGATGGTGACGCACGATGTCGAGGAGGCGCTCTATCTGGGCGACCGCGTGATCGTGATGTCGCCCAATCCCGGCCGCATCCGCCGCATCGTCGAGGTGGACCTGCCGCACCCGCGCGATCGCCGATCGCCCCTGCTCCACCGCCTCAAGGACGAGATCCTTGCCGAGCTGACCTCGGGCGCGGATGCGGATGGGGATGCCGGCAATCTGGTCCATCTGCCCAGCCGGGAGGCGCGCTGATGGGCCGGGCCGCCGATCATCCGGTCGATCCCCTGTTCGTGGATCGCTGGTCGCCCCGCAGCTTCACGGGCGAGCCGGTGCCTGATGCCGTCCTGAAGAGCGCGTTCGAGGCCGCCCGCTGGGCGCCTTCGGCGATGAACGCCCAGCCCTGGCGCTTTCTGGTGGCGCGGCCGGGCGATGGCTGGTGGGAAAGCTATCTGGAGCTGCTGATGCCGCGCAATCGCCTGTGGGCCGGGTGCGCTTCCGCCTTGGTCCTGATCCTCTCGGCCCGCCGGCTCGATCGCCGGGGCGAGATAGTGGAGAATGTTTCGCACAGCTTCGATGCCGGCGCGGCCTGGGCCAATTTCGCCCATCAGGCGCTGCTGCTGGGCTGGCATACGCACGGCATCGGCGGGTTCGATCGGGAAGCGGCGCGCGAACGGCTCCGCGTGCCGGAGGACTTCGCGATCGAGGCGATGGTGGCGCTCGGCCGCCGGGGCGATCTCGACGGGCTGGACCCGGAATTCCACGCCGCCGAAGCCCCCAATGGCCGCCGCCCGCTGATCGATACGGTTTTCGCAGGCTCGCTCGAAACGCCGGCCTTCGCACAGGAAAAGGACGCCGCATGACCCTGAACATCCACTGGCGGCTCGATCCCGCCGCCGAGCCGCAGCGGCTGGAGCCGGCCGCCCGGCCGCCCTTGCCGGCGCTGGTCCGCGATCGCCGGGCGCCCAGCCAGAATCGCTTCGATTATTATCTGCAGGTGGCGGACGCCGTGGCGCAGACGGCCTTTGACGGCCTGTTCATCCGCCACCGCATCGAGGCGGACGAAAGCCGCATCATCGCCGCGGTCGTCGCCCGCGCCGTGCCGCGCCTTGTTGTCGTGCCCGAATTTCCCGCCTCGGTGGGATCGGCCGTCTACGCCGCCAAGCAGGCCGCGACCTGCCAGCGCGGCACCCATGGCCGGCTGGGCTGGGCGCTGGCGCCGGATGCCGATCGCGACGAGCGGGAGGCGGCCGCCGATTTCATCGACGAGGAGGATCTGGGGCTGCGGGCCGACGAGTTCCTCACCGTCGCGCGCGGCGTCCATGGGGAACGGCCCTTCACCTTCCAGGGCCACCATTTCGAGGTGCTGAACGGCGGGTTCGAAGCGCCGCTCAACCAGCATCCCTTCCCGCGCATCTTCCTGCAGGGCGAGGAGGATGAGGCGCTGGCCCAGTCGGCCCGCCATGCCGATGTCCACCTGTTCCGGCCGGCGCCGGCGGATGTGCTGGCCGAACGCATCGCCCGGCTGAACGGGCTTGCGGAGGCGGAGGGGCGGCGCGTGGCCGCCGGCCTCATCCAGCCGCTCGTCGCGCGCGAGGATCGGGAGAGCGCCGAGCGGGCCGCGCGGTCGATCCCGCTCGCCGCCGGCACGCTGGTCGCCAGCTATGACGGGGCGGCGGAGCTGCTCGCCAACGCCGTCGCGGCGGGCGTGAGCGAATTGGTGCTGGAGGCCGCGCCCACGCTCGAGGAAGCCTATCGCATCGGCCAGCACGTCCTGCCGCGCCTGCGCGCCCGCGCCGGCTCCGCGCGTCAGGCGGCTTGAGGGGAGACATCCATGTCCATCGACTTCTACTGGCGGCTTCCCACCCATGGCTGCCACAACAGCCTGCGCACCAGCGGCTATGAACGGGGCGACTGGTCCCCGTTGCAGCCCGGCAATATCGCGCCGGGGCTAGATCGCGACGGTGCCGTGGACGGCTTCACCTATATCGACCATCTCGGCGCGATCGCGCGGGCGGCGGAAAGCGTGGGCTTCCAGGGCGGGCTGATCCCGTCCTTCCCGAACACGGACGATCCGTGGGTGATCTCCTCCCTGCTGGCGCGGGAGACGAGCAGCTTTCGCTTCATGATCGCCTTCCAGCCCGGCTTCGGCAATCCGGTCCACACCGCGCGCATGGCCGCCAGCCTGCAGCGCGCGACCGGCGGGCGGCTGCTGTTCAACATCATCACCGGCGGCGGCGGCCCCGCCCAGCTCTGGTGGGGCGACAGCTTCGCGCATGACGACCGCTACGGCCGCACCAGCGAGTTCCTCGATATCTTCCGGGGCGTGTGGGAGTCGTCGGACTTCTCCTATGACGGCCGCTTCTACCAGCTCCGCAAGGGGGGCCTGCCGGCCCTGTTCCGGCGCGAGGAATTTCCCGAGATCTGGTTCTCCGGCTCATCCGACGCGGCGCTCCAGACGGCCGCGCGCCATGCGGACTATTATCTTTCGTGGCTGGAGCCGTTCGACCAGCTCGGCGACAAGTTCGCGCGGGTGAAGGAACGGACGGCCGCGCTGGGGGGCGAGCAGAAATGCGCGGTGCGCGTCGATCTGGTCGCCCGGCCGACCGAGGAGGAGGCATGGGCCGACATCCGCGCCGGCTTCGAGAATGTAAGCGAGGAGACCCGCCAGCGCTGGCGCGGGCAGGCAACGGATTCGGTGGGCGCGGCGCGGCAGGCGGCGCTCCGGCCCAGCGATGCGCGCCGCTATGACGAGCTGATCGTCGCGCCCAACCTGTGGGGCGGGTTCAACCTGCTGCGCGGCGGCCCGGCGCTCGGCATCGTCGGCAGCTATGAACAGTGCGCCGCCCGGCTGGACGATCTGATCGCGCGCGGCGCCGATGCCTTCATCCTCGCGGGCACGCCGCATCTGGAGGAAGCCTATCGGGTGGGCGAGGAGGTGCTGCCGCTGCTCGGCCGCCAAGTTTCGGCCCTGCAGGCTGCTGCCGAATAATGCCAGCTTTCCTCCCCTCCCTTCCAGGGAGGGGAGGAAAAAGCGCTGACGTCCGATCCCCGACAATAACCGCCTTCCGGAGATCGCCGGGTGTCTCCCGGAACCTGATGGCCGTTCATCATCGGAATTTGTCCACGCGGTTTAAGCTCGTGCCGCACCTGGGAATTTCCGGCGTGTGATGCGTCAGCATATCAGCACCCTGGTAAAAGGCAGCAAAAATGGGGCGGAAAATATCTCGCCCCCCCTTTTTGCGGGTAGCCGGGACGCATTCGCCCCGGCCCCCGATCGTCAGAAGCGGAAGATCACCGAACCGCCCGCCGTCAGCGGATCGGCCCAGGCCACCGTGTCGCCGGTCACGCCCAGCGCCGGATTGGCGCCCGGCAGCGAGTGGTTCAGGTAGCGCACGTCGAACAGGTTGTTGATGAAGCCCGATATGCTCACCGCCTCGTCGTTCGTCGTATAGGTGATGCGCAGATTGGTGAGCGTGTAGGGCTTCTGCGTCAGATAATAGCGGTTCACCGTGTCCTGCGGCGTCACATAATAGAATTGGCGTGACTGGTAGCGCGCGTCCGCCGCCAGCTCGATCCGGCCGAGATCGGCCAGCGCGAAGCTGTAGGATGCGCCCGCGTTCAGCGTCACCTTGGGCGATCGGACGAAACGCGCGCCGGCCAGGTTGGCGCCGCCGTTCAGCACCTGGAACTTCTTATATTCGGTATCGAGCAGGCCGAGCGCGGCGTTGAGCTTCAGCCCGTCGATCGGGTTCACCGTCAGCTCGAACTCGGCGCCGTTGACCTTCGCCTTCTCCGCATTCTGGAGGTAGGAGACGGTCGCGCCGCCGACCGCGCCGGGGTTCGGCCCGACCACGTTCACCTGCACATCCTTGTAATCATAATGGAAGGCGGTGGCGTTGAAGGTCAGCAGATTGTCGAACCAGCTCGATTTGTAGCCGATCTCGAAGGCGTTGAGCTTTTCCGGGGCCACGTCGGTCAGCGCGATCGGCAGGGTCGCGGCGGTGTTGAAGCCGCCCGATTTCACGCCGTGCGAGAATTTCGCATAGACCAGATTGTTGCGGTCGATGTTCCACGACGGCGTGATGTCATAGGTGAAGGCATCCCAGGTCCGCTTCAGATTGTCGCTGAAGGTGCCCGGCCCGCCATAGGTGCCGGTATAGCTGTTCCACCATTGGACATAATTGCTCCACGATGCGGTGCTGGGCTGCCCCGGCGGCGGGGTGGGCGAGGACAGGCGATCGAAATCGAGCGTCTTGGTCTCGCGCGTCCAGCGCCCGCCCAGCGTCAGCTTCAGGCTGTCGGTGAATTCATAGGTTGTGCTGCCGAACACCGCGCCGCTTTCCGCCTTGTGGCGGTAATCCGTGTCGCTGAACGCAGCCGCGGCGGTGGCGCCGGGCAGCGCGGGGACGACGCCCTGCGGCAGGGTGGCGGAATAGCTGTTCGAGCGGATATGCTCGTTGAAGTAGAAGAGGCCGACGATCCAGGTCAGGCGGCTGTCCTGCGCCGATGTCAGCCGCAATTCCTGCGTCCATTGCTTCGACAGCGCATCCGAATAGCCGCGTGAGATTTCGAGCGGGGTGTAATCGCTGTCGCCGGCGCTCCGCGTCTTGAACCGTTCATAGCCGGTGATCGACGTCAGCGTGGCGAAGTCGCCGATCTCCCAGTCGAGGTGCAGCGATCCGCCGATCTGCTTGTTGCGGCTCCATTCGGGGGCGTTGGCGCTGACATCGTTGATGTCGGTGGACGGGGCATAGCCGTTGCGGACGACGCCATTGGCGGCATAGCTCGCCGTGGTCCAATAGGTGCCGTCGGTATCATAATCGCGATAATGCACGCTGAGCAGCGCCTCGAGCGTGTCGGTCGGCTTGGCCAGCAACTGGCCCCGGAACACGACATCCTTCACCGAGCTGGATTTTTCGCCGGTGAAGAGGTTGTCGAAACGCCCGTCGCGATCGTCGAAGCGGAAGGATGCGCGCGCGGCCAGCTTGTCGTCGATGATCGTCGTGCCCACGCCGGCTTCGGCGATCTTGTCGTCGAAGCTGCCATATTCCAGCTTCACATAATTATCGTCCTGCCCGTTGAGGGACGGGCGCTTGGAGATGACGTTGATCGCGCCGCCGGTGGTGTTCTTGCCCCACAGCGTGCCCTGCGGCCCGCGCAGCACCTCCACGCGCTCCAGATCGAACAGCGGCAGGCCGGTGGCGCTGGAATTGCTGATATAGACATCGTCCAGATAGAAGCCGACCGGATTGGCGAGGTCGAGCTGCTGCTGACCGGCGCCGACACCACGTATCCACCAGCGCGGCCGGCCATGCTGCTGCGTGCCGGCGGATGCGTTGGGGACGAGGTTCAGCACCTCGTTGGCCGAACGGCCGAGCCCGCCGACCGCGAACAATTCCTTGTCCAGCGCGGTGACGGCGACCGGCACGTCCTGCAGCCGTTCCTCGCGCCGCTGCGCCGTCACCAGGATGGTCCCCGCCGCTTCGGCATCCACCGCCTCGGCGGCGGGCGCCGCTTCGGGGGCGGCCGGCACCTCATCGGCGTGGGCGGCGGATATCTGGCCGGCCGCGATCAGGGCGAACGCGCTCGCGCCGATGGTGCGGAGCGATCGCGGCGAATTCCATATGTTCGACAATGATGTTCCCCATGCGTTGATGTTGCCCGCTTCGCGCGGCTTTGCCGGGGATGGTTGAGCAAGCGCTGTGCCATTCATCTAAGACCATGATTTCCATGGGATTGCGGCAGACGGTTGCTGCCCGCCGGTGGCTGGAATTGCGCAGCCCGGCCGCCGGCGCTGGTTTTCCAGCAACAGCGGGTCGCGCGGCGCTGCCGGCCGCCGGCGCGATGCCGCGCGCAAAAATCCACACAAATCCCATCGGTTGCTGCGCATAAACCGCCAGGCCGGGTTCGATCGCCCGGCTCCGGCGGATCGGGAATCCGCTTTCCGCTTGGGTTTCCGGGGGGGCCGGGCCGCTTGGCACGCGACATGCGTGGGCCGGTGCGTCGCGGGGGGCATTCCCGTGATCAGATTCACACAAATTGCCGGGTCCCGGGGGAGCAATCATTCCATGCGATTCAAGCCGATTACGTCATGCCTGTTCCTGACGACTGCCTTCGTGCCGATAGCGGCGCTTCACGCCGAGGCCGTCGAGCCCGGCGACGAGATCGTCGTGACGGCGCTGAAGCGCGAAACATCGCTGCAGGAAACGCCCGCCGCCATCACCGCGCTGGGCGGGGCGACGCTGCGTGCCGCGAACATCGACAATATCAACGATCTCCAGCGCACCACGCCGGGGCTGGTGATTACCGATGCGGGGCCGGGCCAGCGGCGCGTCGCGCTGCGCGGCATCCGCAGCGCGGGCGACGCGCAGGTCGGCATCTATTATGACGAGGCGCCGCTCGCCGGCCCGCCGGGCACGACCACCGACGCCGGTGGCGCCGCCAGCGACATCAAGCTGTTCGATGTCGAACGGGTGGAGGTGCTGCGCGGGCCGCAGGGCACGCTTTATGGCGCAGGCGCGATGGGCGGCGCGTTGCGCGTCATCTTCAACAAGCCCGATCTCGACAGCTTCGGCGCCTCCTTCGACGTCAGCGGCACCACCACCTCGCACGGCGGGGAGGGCTATCAGCTCAACGCCGCGATCAACGTGCCGATCGTCACCGATCGCATCGGCCTGCGCGTGGTGGGATACAGGCGGTTCGATCCGGGGTGGATCGACAATCCGAAGCTGGGCCTGAAGGGCGTCAACAAGGAGGATAGCGACGGCGGGCGCATCCTGCTCAGGATCAAGCCGATCGACGATCTAACGATCGACGCATCCGCTTTCTATCAGGACAGCAAGGGCAGCCCGAGCCTATGGTCGCCTTCGGTCGGCAAATGGCAATCGCCCAATCTGGCGGTGCTGCCTTTCCGCGACCAGAACCGGCTCTACAGCCTAACCGCCAGGGGGGAACTGGGCTTCGCGACCCTCGTCGCCACGACATCCTATCAGGATCGCGATCTGCTGATGACGCGCGATCCCAGCTATCTGTGGAAGCTGCTGGGCGGCCAGTCCTATCCGGCCGGCCTCTATTACCAGCCCCAGAACGTGACGGACTGGACGAGCGAGATCCGGCTCCAGTCGGCGGGCAGCGGCCCCTTCCAGTGGACGGTCGGCGGCTTCTACGAAGACCGGAAGGCCAAGGTGCTTTCCGAGGCCCATCAGGTCGATCCCGCGACCGGGGAGGACAAGGATCCGCCCACCGTCCTGCTGCAGCGCCATGTGGGCGACAAGCTGAAGCAGAAGGCGCTGTTCGGCGAGCTGGCCTATACGCTGTTCGATCGGCTGACGCTGACCGGCGGCCTGCGTTACTACCAGTATGACAAGCTGGTTTCCGGCGACACGACCATCGGCTTCCCGCTGCTGGGAACGCCGGCCGCGCCCTATGCGGAATTCGCCAGCGACAACAATGGCTGGCTCTACAAGATCAATATCGCCTACAAGTTGAACGACAATGTGCTGATCTACGGCCAGGCGGCATCCGGCTATCGCCCCGGCGGCGTGAACCAGGTGCTCGGGCTGGCCGCCGCGCTTCCCTATCTGCCGGACAAGCTCTGGACCTATGAAGGCGGCATCAAGCTTTCGCTGGTCGATCGCAGGCTGCTCATCAACCTCACGGCCTATCGCACCGATTGGGATAATCTGCAGGTCACGCTGGATAGCGGCAGCTTCGCTTATCTGGGCAATGCCGGCGCGGCGCGCGCCAAGGGCGTGGAGGCGGAACTGGTGCTGAACCCCGTTCCGGGGCTCAGCTTCTCGGCCAATGCCAACCTCCTGTCCGCCAAGCTCACCAAGGATCTGATCGCCCCCGGCACGGTGCCGAGCGCCACGACGGGCCGGGCGGGGGACCGCATTCCCAATATCCCGGAGGGCAGCTTCACTCTCGCCGGCCAATATGAGTGGGATCTTTCGAACGCGCTGACCGGCCTGGTGCGGGCGGACTTCAACCATGTCGGCAAATTCTATTCGGATTTCCGGCCCAATCCGGCCCGGCCGTTCAACTATCGCGAGGGCGGCGACTATCAGCTCGTCAACGGGCGCATCGGCGTCAGGACGCAGGAATGGGGCGCTTATCTGTTCGTCAACAACCTGCTGAACAAGGTGGCGCGGACGTCTGCGGGCAATGTGCTGGGCGGCAGCGTCGAGGTTATCTCCACCGTGCCGCCGCGCACGATCGGCATCAATCTGACGGGGAATTTCTGATGAACATGCATCTTCGCGGGGCAGCCGGCCTGCTGATCGCAACCCTGGCGGCCTCGCCGGCCGTGGCCGCGCCGCTGGCAAAGGCGGAAAGCGCGCAGATCACCGGCGATATCGACAGGCGGAGCCCGGCCTTGTCGGCGCTGGCGACCGATATCTGGAATTATGCCGAGGTCGGCTTTCACGAGCAGAAAAGCGCGGCCCGCTTGCAGAAGGAGCTGAAGCAGGCGGGATTCCAGGTGGAAACCGGCGTGGACGGCATGCCCACCGCCTTCATCGCCTCGGCGGGGAAGGGCGGGCCGGTGATCGCGCTCCTGGCCGAATATGATGCGCTGCCGGGGCTCGCGCAGGCCGCCGACGCCGATCGCCATCCCATAGAAGGGCAAAGGGCGGGCCATGCCTGCGGCCATAATCTTCTGGGTTCCGCCTCGGTGGGCGCGGCGATCGCGCTCAAGAAATGGCTGGAAAGGACGGGCACGCCCGGCACCGTGCGGCTCTATGGAACGCCGGCCGAGGAAGGCGGCTTCGCCAAGGTGTTCCTGGTGCGGGATGGCTATTTCAAGGATGTGGACGTGACGCTGGCCTGGCATCCCGGCGATCGCAACAGCGCATCGCAGTCGCAGATGCTGTCCGTCATCTCCGGCAAGTTCCTTTTCGAGGGGCTGCCGTCCCACGCCGCCGCCGCGCCCGAGCGGGGCCGCTCCGCGCTCGACGGCGTGGAAATCATGAACGTCGCGGTCAATTATCTGCGGGAGCATGTGCCGCAGGAAACGCGGATCCACTACACCATCACCAATGGCGGCGATCAGCCCAATATCGTGCCCGCATCGGCGGAGAGCTTCTATTATGTCCGGCATTATGATCCGGAGGTGGTGAAGGACATCTGGGGCCGCGTGACCAAGGCGGCCGAAGGGGCGGCGCTGGCCACGGGCACAAAGGTTTCGGTGCGGCTGATCGGCGGCACCTACAGCACCTTGCCCAACTACACGCTCGGCCGGATCGCCGACCGCCATCTGCGCGATCTCGGCGGCTTCACCTATTCGCCAGAGGAGCAGGCCTATGCCGCCCGGCTGAAGGCCAATCTGCCGCCGGGCGGCCGGGCCGGCGGCGGGCCGGACAGCGTGGAGCCCTTCGTCGAAGGCCGGAAGGGGCCTGCCTCCACCGATGTCGGCGATGTCAGCTGGGCGACGCCGACCCTGCAGATCAGCACCGCCACCTGGGTGGAGGGAACCTCGCCCCATAGCTGGCAGGCGGTTTCGGCCAGCGGCACCAGCATCGGCAACAAGGGCCTGGTGCTGGCCGCCAAGACGCTGGCGCTGACCGGCGCGGAGCTGTTCCGCAGCCCGGACGAGATCGCGGCCGCCAGGGCTGAGTTCGAGGCGGGCCGGGGGAAGGATTTCCACTACACGGCCCTGATCGGGGATCAGCCGCCGGCTCTGGACTATACCGACCATAAATAGGCCGTCGGCGTGCGGCGGAGGGCCCGGCCGGTCGGCGGCCGGCCGGGCCCGAGCCGCCAATGCGACATCAAATGCGCCATTTTGAAAAGTGAAAGCTCTTTCGCCGCCATGCCCGCCAGATATGCTCGCGGCGTGTGAAGGAGACTTTTGATGACGACCCGCCCGTTGACCGCGGAAGAGCGCGGCATCACGCTGCCGATCCCCTTTGGCTGGTATATGCTCGATTATTCGGCCGATCTCGCGCCCGGCCAGGTGAAGCCGCTGCGCTATTTCGGTGAGGAGATCGTGCTGTTCCGGGGCGAGGACGGCGTGGCGCGCGCGCTCCATCCCTATTGCCGCCACCTCGGCGCGCATATGGGCCATGGCGGCAAGGTGCGGGGCAGCCGGCTGGAATGCCCCTTCCACGCCTGGCAGTATGACGAAACGGGCGCGGTGGTGGAAATCCCCTATGCCAAGGTCATCCCGCCGCAGGTGAAGCGTCCCTGCGTCAAGGCGTGGCATGTGGTGGAGCGCAATCGGCTGATCTGGGCCTGGTATCACCCCGAAAATGTCGATCCGCTATGGGATGTGGTGGAGGTGCCCGAGGCCACGAACCCCGAATGGGGCGAGTTCGAGCGTTATGAATGGACGGTGCCCGTCCACATCCAGGACATGGCCGAAAACGGCGCCGATGCCGCCCATTTCCGCTATATCCACGGCACCGCCAGCTATCCCGACATGGATACCGTGTTCGACGGGCCGATGATGCGCGGCCGGGTGGAAGCCAAGATGGATACGCCGCGCGGGCCCATCGACGGATCGATCACCTCCACCGTGATGGGGCCGGGGCAGAGCTGGGTGCGCTTCGAAGGCATCGCCGAAACGCTGCTGATCGCCGGCGTCACCCCCGTGGAGAAGGATCTCGTCCACGCCCGCTTCAACTTCACGCTTCCCAGCCATGGCCACAAGGCGGCCGGGCAGGCGGTGATCCGGGATATCGTGAAGCAGTTCAACGAGGATTATCCGATCTGGCAGCACAAGCGCTTCATGCCCCAGCCGATCATCTGCGACGGCGACGGCCCGATCATGCGCTGGCGCCAGTTCTACAGCCAGTTCTACGTGGAATAAGGGCTCGCCCAGGCGAGGCAGGGCCGGGGCAGGCGAAGGGGGCCTGCTCCGGCTTTTTTTGAACTGGTTTTCTTGCGGGTTTTTCCGTCCTCAATGGAGTGGATGGAAGGCCGGGCCGCCGAACGTTCGCCCAACGCGATCCCCCGACATCGGCCTCAACCCGCCTCGCGCAGCGCCCGGCGGTCGAGCTTGCCCATATGGTTGCGGGGCAGGTGGGGCAGGATGCGGATTTCGGTGGGCAGCTTGTGCGGGGCGAGCTTCGTAGCGAGCGCCTCGGTCAGCCGGGCGGCGTCCACTTCCCCGCCCGGCATTGGCGATATCGCCAGCACCACGCGCTCGCCCATGCGTTCGTCGGGCAGGCCGAAGGCGGCAGCGTCGCCGACGCCGGCCTCACCCAGCGCCGCGAACTCCACTTCCGAGCAGGCGATATTCTCGCCGCCCGAGATGATGATGTCCTTCTTGCGATCGACGACATAGAGATAATTGTCGGCGTCGAGATAGCCGACGTCGCCGGTGGCGACCCAGCCGTCGCGGAAGACGCGGGCGCTTTCGTCCTCCCGGTTCCAGTAGCCGCGCGCCACCATGGGGCCGCGGATCACGATCTCCCCAGCCTCGCCGGCGGGAAGCTCGCGGCCGTCATCGTCGAGGATGCGCACGTCCGCGACGGGGACGACCCGGCCCGACGTGCCCGGCCGCTCGACCAGATCGGCGGTGGAGGCGGCGCAGACCGTGCCCGCCGTTTCCGTCTGGCCGAAGCCGCAGCCGAAGCCGGCATGGGGGAACATCGCGCGGATATCGGCGAACAGCATCGGCGGCAGCGCCTGCCCGCCAATGCCCAGCCCCATCAGCGAGGACAGGTCGCGCTGTCCGTTATGGGCGCCCACCATATCCCACAGCATGGCCGGCGATCCCGACAGCGCCGTCACCTTTTCCCGCTCGATCAGGTCGAGCGCGGCATCGGCGCTCCATTTGCCGAGGATCACGATCTTGCCGCCGGACAGCAAGGTGTTCAAGAAATCGGAACCGCAGCCGGAAATGTGGAAGAGCGGGAAGGCGTTGAGCACCGCCGGCTGGCGGGCGGCCAGCAGCTTCACGATTTCCGGGTCCATCCCCGCCATCGCCTTGGCGCCGACGAAGGCGCGGGAGAACATGGTGGTGGCGATCCCCTGCGTCAGCGCGCGGTGGCTGAGCCGCGCGCCCTTGGGCAGGCCGGACGTGCCGGTGGTGAACATGATGACGGCATCGTCATCGGGATCGACGGCGACGGGATCGAGGCGGCCGCCTTCCCCCGGCCAGGCATCCGCGTCGCAATCGATCAGCCGGCCGGCGGGCCAGCCGCCCGCGATCAGGGCCTGCGCGCGCCGTCTATCCGCCACGATCAGCGTGCAATCGGCGTCGGCCGCCGCCGCCGCCATGTCCGGCCCGGTGCCCCGGCTGTTGATGAGGACGGCGACCCCGCCCAGCGCGGTGATCGCGGCGAAGGCGGCCATCCATTCCGGCCGGTTGGCCATGGCGATGCCGATATGCCGTCCGCGCACCGCGCCCAGCCGGTCGGCCAGCATCGCGGCCCAGGCGCCGGCATGGGCGAAGAAGGCGTCGTAGCTGAACCGGCTTCCCTCATGGACGATGCAGTCCCGATCGCCGAACGCGGCCGCCGCCCGATAGAGCGCGGCCAAGGTGCGCGGGCCGTTGCGGAAGGCGCGCATCGCCACGCCGCCCACGTCGATCTCCTCAAGCTCGTGCGGCGCCCCGGGCGCGGTCAGGGCGAGGATCAGCGGATCGGTCATGCTCTCTCCTGTTTCGCCGGCTCTTGTTTGGCCGGTTCCTGTCTGGCGGGTTCCTGCCGGGGCGGTCTGGCCTCGCGCGGCAGGCCCAGGCCGCGTTCGGCGATGATGTTGCGCTGGATCTGGCTGGTGCCGGCCCAGATCGAGTCCGATCGCGATTCCAGATACATCTTCTGCAGTCGCCAGGCATCGCCGCCCGGCTCGGCAATGTCGCCCGCCGGCCCCAGCACGTCCATCGCCAATTCGCCCAGCCGCTGGTGCCAGCTCGTATAATAGAGCTTGTAGGTAAGCCCCGCCCGGCTGAGCCCGGTATCGCCCAGCATGCGGAGCGCGGTGTAGCGCATCACCCGCAATTCGGCCTCGGCCCGCGCCAGCCGCTTGGCGATGGCCGGATCGCCGATTGCTCCGTTGCCCCGCGCCGCGCGGATCACGCGGTCCAGCTCGGTGCGGAAGCTCATCTGCTGGCCTAGGGTGGAGACGCCGCGCTCGAAGGTCAGCGTCGCCATCGCCACGCGCCAGCCTTCGCCGGGCGTGCCCAGCACGTTTTCGGCCGCCGTCTCGGCGCCGTCCAGGAACACCTCGTTGAAGCTGCTGCCGCCGGTCATCTGGCGGATCGGGCGGATGTCCACGCCCTTGCCGTCCAGCGGCACCAGCAGCATGGAAAGCCCCTTGGCGCCGCTGCTGCCGGGCTCGGTGCGCACCAGCGCCATGCCCCATTGCGAATATTGGGCGAAGGAGCTCCAGATCTTCTGGCCTTCCAGCACCCAGACGGGGCCGCCCGGCCGATCCTCCAGCCGCGCGCGGGTCTGGACATTGGCGAGGTCCGACCCGGCATTGGGTTCGGAGAAAAGCTGCGCCCACACGATGTCCACCATCGCGGTCGGCTCCAGGAAGCGGGCGCGCTGCCCGTCGCTGCCGAAGGCCATGATGGTGGGCGCCACCAGTTCCAGCCCGACATGGCTCAGCCGGCCGGGCGCGCCGCTGCGGGCGTATTCCTCGTGAAAGATCACCTGTTCCATCAGGCTGGCGGCGCGGCCGCCAAAGGCCTCCGGCCAGGCCAGCCGGTTCCAGCCGGACCGGCCGAGATGGCGTTCCCAGGCGAAGCGCTTGTCGATGCCCTCGCTCGTCCCCTCCATGCCGCGCACATGGCGGAAGGGGCCGTCCAGCTCGCGGTCCAGCCAGCCGCGCACCTCGCTGCGGAAGGCTTCCTGCTCGGGGGTGAAATCAAGCCGCACGCAGCATCTCCCGATCGGTGGTCATCCCGTCCGCGATGATCGCAAGCTGGCGATCCGTGTCGCCGAACAGGCCGGCAGCGGCGCGGGCGCGGCGGAAGTAAAGATGGGCGTCATGCTCCCAGGTGAAGCCGATGCCGCCATGATAATGGATCATGTCCGCCGCGCAGCGCGACAGGGCGTCGCTGGCCATCAGCTTGGCGGTGGCGGCGGCGATCGGCAGTTCCTCCGGCCGTTGATCGGCGACGGCGGCCGCATACCAGACGGCGGATTCGGCCGCCTCGACCAGCAGGGCGAGATCGGCCAGCGCATGCTTCACCGCCTGGAAGGCGCCGATCGGCTGGCCGAACTGGATGCGCTGCCTGGCATAATCGACCGTGCGGTCGAGCGCGGCGGCGGCGGCCCCCATCTGTTCGGCCGCAAGGGTGGCGTTGGCGTGGAGCAGCAGCGCCTCGAACGCATCGCCCGGCAGCACCGCTTCCGGGCCTGCGCGAACGGCGGTCAGGTCGATCCGCGCCACGGCGCGGCCGATATCGATCGAATTCTGGCGCGTGGCGGCAAGCCCCTCGGTCGCGGCCGGGATCGCCACGAAGCGGATGGCCTCGCCATCCCGGGCGGCGACCAGCAGCAGATCGGCGACATGGCCGTCCAGCACGAAGCCCGCCGCGCCGTCCAGCACGCAGTCCTGCCCTTCGCGGCGCAGGCGCACGCCCACGTCGCCCGGCAGGTGGCGGCCTTCGGGATGGGTGAGCGCGACGGTCGCGGTGATCTCGCCGCGCGCGATCGGCGGCAGCCAGCGCGCGCATTGTTCCTCGTCGCCGGCGATCGATAGCGCGCGGGCGGCCAGCATGGTGGCGATCAAGGGAGAAGGCAGCAGCGCGCGGCCGCAGGCGGCGGCCAGGATCGAAAGCTCGATCTGGCCCAGGCCAAGGCCGCCCGCGCTTTCCGGCACGATGATCCCGCTCCAGCCCAGCTCCACCATCTGCCGCCACACCACCGGATCATGGCCCGGCTCGCTCGCGGCCGCCGCGCGCACGGCCTGCGATCCGCCGACCTCCTCCACGAAGCGCGCCGCCATTTCCCGCAGCATCGCCTGTTCCTCGGTGAAGGCGAAGCTCATGCCGGGCCCTTGATCTTGAACAGCCGCTTGGCGTTGTCGCGCAGGAATTTGGGCCACACCTCGTCCTTGAAGGGCACCTGCGGCAGCTCCGCGAAGATGCGATCGAGGCTGAGGCCGGACGGGTAATAGCCGGCGTAGAGGACCTGGTTGGCGCCGCGCGTGTTGGCGAAATCCACGATCGACTTCGGATAATAACGCGGCGCGAACGCGCTCGTCGAATAATAGAGGTTGGGATATTTTATCATCAGCTTGACGGCCAGCTCGTCCCACGGCTCGGCGCCGTGGCGCATGATGAATTTCAGCTCGGGGAAGAACCAGCAGACCTCGTCCACCAGCTCCACCTTCTGCGGCGCCATCGGCACGCGCGGGCCGGGCACGCCCACATTCACCATCACCGGAATGTCCAGCTCCACGGCGGCGGCGTAGAGCAGGTACATCTTCTTGTCGTTGATCGGCACCTGCGGGTTGAGGCCGCAGGGGAAGATGGAAAGGGCGGCGATGCCATGGTCCTTGTGCAGCCGCTTGATCCTGCGCACCTCGTCCATCCCCTCATTGGGATTGACCGGCAGTTCCCACAGAACCCGGTCGCCGAAGCGGCGCCCGATCTCCGCGATATGATCGGACCCTTCGTAGAAGCCCATCATCGCGGTGCCGATATTATGCTTGTCCATCTCCGCGAAGGTGTGGCCGATCAGGTCGTCCACGCCGTCGAAATTGGGGATGCCCTTGAACATATATTGGGCTGGCATCTTGAAGGCCTGTCGGCTTTCCTTGTCCATCAGCAGCGGCAGGAACTGGGTGTACCATTCCTCGTTCGTGGCGCTGACCGGCACGTTCAGCATCAGATCGACAACGCGGACATCCGTTGGAAACGGCATTCATCTCACTCCTGGGCTGGGATGCCCGGCAAGGCCGGACAGAAAGGGAAGGGCGGCAAGCGCATCGGCATGGCGAAGGCTGCCCGGCGCGGGATCGCGGCCGCGGAACATGCGGTAGACGATCAGCGCCAGCCATTCGGCCAGCGCATCCTCCGCAAGCTCCAGCGGCCGCAGCGATCGCAGGCGCCAATTGGCGTAAGCGACCATCGGCATCTCGCCCGCGCCCAGCGCGGCATAGCCCAGCATCAGCGCGCGGGCGCTGCCGGGGGAAGGCGGGGCGCCGGGCTCCGGCCAGCGATCGGTGACGAGATATTCCAGATAGCGCTGATAATCGGCGTGCGCGGCGGCAAGGCTCTTGGGGCTGTCCTCCGATAAGGGCACCCAGGCGCGCATCAGGCCGGGATTGCGCAGATAATTGCCGGTCTGGATGGCGTGGTGGATGCGCAGCTTTTCGAACAGGCGATCGGCCGCATCGCCATCCATCGCCTCGTCGATCGCCAGGAAGGGGGCGATCATCTCGCCGCAAAGCTCGGCCGCGATTTCGCGCAGATCCTGGAAATAGCGATAGAAAAGGCCGGATGCGACCTGCGCCTCCGTGGTGATGTCGACAACGCGGGCACGGCGATAGCCCATGCGGTTGAAGGTGATGCGCGCCGCTTCCTTGATCCGTTCGCGCGCCGCCTCGCCCCGTGCCGTGCGCGGCCCGCGCGGCAATGGCTGCCGGCCCGCATATCCGCCGCGCGGCGCGCGGCGCGCCCGGCCGGAAGCGATGGCGGCGGAAGGGAAGGAGGGGGAAGGCATGGGGCTGCGGTCGTCCGTCGCGCTGCGGTGGAAGGCGAGGTTAGCCGTGGCGTTTCGCGGTTCAATCCCCGGTCCGGGGCGGTTTGATATGAAAGAATCGCATCATTGCCATTTTGCGGCATGAAATGACGTGACGATAACGCAAAGCGGTGCGAGGAGGGGTGAGCGGATTGCCCCGGCAGGCATCCGAATGATAAAAGTGACACCAGGTTCACAAGAAAACCTGATCGAACGAGGCATGCGGAGAGGTGCCGATGAGCCGGAACGTGGTGGAGGCGGAGCTGCATTGCGGCTCCACGCGGGTGCGCGTCCAGACCTATAATTACGACGTGCCTTCGGAACAGGTGCGCTGCCCGTCGCAGCATCTGCTGACGCTGATGTCGGCGCGCCGCCGCCACACGTCCCGATCCTATTTCGGCCGGCCCCAATCGTCGAACCGCTATTCGCTGGGCAACCTGCTTTACGTGCCGGCCGGCCATCCCATCTGGGGCAGCGGGCCGGGCGGTCCGCTGACGATGGTGACATGCACCTTCCCCAAGGGATCGAACGAGGCGCTGGCCATGTTCGAACAGGGGTGGGACGATCATGCTCTGTCCCGCTTCGGCGATATCCGGTCGAACCGCATCGTCGAGGCGATGCGCCGCCTGGGGCAGGAGGCGCTGGAACCGGGCTTCGGCAGCGACATATTGGTCGATGCGCTCACCAGCATGCTGCCGGTCGAACTGGTCCGCCATTTCGAAGGGCTGGCCATGCGCGGCAGCGCGATACGCGGCGGGCTGGCGCCACACCAGCTGCGCGCGATCGAGGATCATGTCCGCGCCTGGCCCGCCGGCGGCGTGCGGGTGAGCGACCTTGCGGCGCTGACCGGCCTCAGCCGCGGGCATTTCATGCGCGCCTTCAAGCAGAGCACCGGCAAGACGGTGCATAATTTCGTCGAGGATGTCCGGCTGGATCACGCCAAAAGCCTGCTGATCGACAGCGACAAGCCGCTGAAGCAGATCGCCGCGATGCTGGGCTTCGCCAATCCGGCCAGCTTCTCGCTCGCCTTCCGCCGCATGACCGGGGAAGCGCCGGGGCGCTATCGCAACATGCGCCAGGGCGTGGACTGACCAGGCCCCCGGCCGGGTGGACAAATTCCGATGGTGATCGCTGCCGGGTTTCGGGCCGGTTCTGCGATGGGCTGAATGACCGGAATGTCGGGGATTGCTGACCGTCCGCTTTTTTAGCGGGGATCGGCTGTCGCGGACCGCTTCGCATTGACCTGCCGGGCGCCGGAAGGGCAACTTGCTACTATGCAAACGATCGAACTCGATGGCTCTCGATGGTCCGAACGCCTCGATTTTTGGTTCGCTTTGCGGGCAGCCTTGGGCGTGCTCCCGGAGCACGGCACCGGCTTCGATGCCTTTGAGGATTCGGTTTTCTACCATCCCGAAATGCTCAGCGTCCGGCCACCGTTTACCGTGGTCGTCCATAACGCGCCTCCTATTGCGCGCTCTGACATCGAACAGATGGCGGAAGGTTGGGCCTTTCAGCGCAAATGGAAGAGGGAGAACTACGGTGATGATGTTGAGGCGCTGATCGTTGCTGTGCTGTAGGGCGGATATCTGACTCTCAATGGCCCCTTTGTCGGCACATCCCGACAGGCAGCAATTGGGTCGAAAACTCCAACAGCGGCCGTGATCCGGATTTGTCCACCCGCCTGGGCCGGAGCGCAAGCCGGAGGGTGGGTGGCAGCTGGTCTGGTCGCGGTCATCCGCCTTCGCGGGCGACCCTTTCGATGCCGGCAAGGTCGCGCAGGATGATGTGGCCGTAGCCGCGCCGGATCAGGCCCTGCGCCTCCAGCGTCGCAAGGTGCTGGCTGGTCGTCTTGCGGGAAAGGCCGGCTGTTTCCCCAAGCTGTTCCTGGCTCAGCCGCACGATCGCGGTGCCGTCGGCGGACCGGCCGGCGGCCGCCAGCAGCCGGGCGGCGAGACGGGGGCGGGGCGGCAGCGCGATCACCTCGGCCACCATCTGCAAGGCGTTGCGGACATTGGCATAAGCGGAATCGGCGATGGCGCGCCACAGTTCCGGGTGGCGGGCGCCGATCCGTTCCAGCGCCTCCACTCCGATTTCCAGCACCACGCCCGGTTCCGCGCAGATCGCAGTGACGAGGCGTGGCCCACCGCTGAAACGCGTCGCATGGCCCAGCACCGCGCCGGGGCCGGATGCGCCCAGCATCACCTCGCGATCGCCGGGCGCCTGGCAATAGGAATGGAACAAGCCGTGGAGGACGACGAACAGGCCGTCCCGCTCATCGCCCTCGGCCTGCGCCCATTCGCCGGCGTTCAACCGCACCAGCCGGCCATGATCGAGCAGCGCGGCGGCCAGCTCGGCCGGGTGCCGGCCTAGCCATTCGGTCCGGCGCAGCAGGGCCAGCGCGGAGGCGCGTTCGTCGGATTTCATGGCAGGATTGTAACTATCGTAACAATCATCCGCCAGCCAAAGCTCTAGCCTCGCCCAAAAATGGGAGGAGAGGATGATGGCGGGCCGCGAGCAGAAGATCGTTCGGATCGGCGGGGCCACCGCGTCCTTTTCCGATACCGCTCTGTCCGTGCCGCAGCTGCTGGCGGCGCCCGACCTCGATTATATGATCCTCGATTATCTGGCCGAAGGTTCGATGGGGATATTCGGCCGCATGCAGGCGGCCGATCCCGAGGCCGGTTTCGGCGGCGACTTCCTGACCGTTCATATCGGCCCTTACCTGCGGGACATCGCCGCGCGCGGCCTGAAGGTGGTCGCCAATGCCGGCGGCGTGAACCCGGCTGGTCTCGCCCGCGCGCTGGAGGCGATGATCGCAAAACTGGGGCTGAGCCTGACGGTGGCCTATGTGGATGGCGATGATCTGCGGCCCGACGTCCCGCGATTGCGCGCCGCCGGCCATCGCGACATGTTCACCGGCGCCCCGTTCCCGGACAATGTGATCAGCGCCAACGCCTATTTCGGCGCCTTCCCGATCGCCGAGGCGCTGGCGCGGGGCGCGGACATCGTCGTCACCGGCCGGGTGGTGGACAGCGCCCTCGCGCTCGGCCCGCTGATCCATGAATATGGCTGGACCGAGCAGCAATATGATCTGCTCGCCGCCGGCACGCTGGCCGGGCACCTGCTGGAATGCGGCGCGCAGGTGACGGGCGGCACCTTCACCGATTGGCGGGACGTGCCCGACTGGGCGAATATCGGCTTTCCGATCGCCGAATGTCGCGCCGACGGCAGCTTCGTGCTGACCAAGCTGGACGGAACGGGCGGGCTGGTTTCGATCGGCACGGTGGCGGAGCAATTGCTCTACGAGGTCGGCGATCCGGCGGACTATATCGTCGCCGACGTCCGCTGCGACTTCAGCGGCGTGGCGCTGGAGCAGATCGGCCCCGATCGGGTGCGGGTGAGCGGCGCGCGCGGCAATCCGCCCACCGCGCAATATAAGGTGTGCGTCACCTTCGACGCCGGCTGGCGTGCCACCGCCTACCAGCCCATCCTGGGCGAGGATGCGGCGGAGAAGGCGGCCCGGCAGGCCGAGGCGCTGTTCGCGCGGGCGAGGGCCCTGCTCCGCGCCCGCAACCTCCCCGATTTCACCGCGACGGATATGGTGATGATCGGCGCGGAGGCGAGCTATGGCGACCATGCCCGGCCGGGCGCCGCGCGGGAGATCATTTGCAAGCTGGTGGCCGATCACCCCGAAAAGGCGGGCGCGGACATCTTCGCGCGCGAGCAATGGGCCGGCATTTCCGGAATGGCGCCCGGCACGTCGATCAACCTCGGCACGCAGGTGCTGCCGATGACCGGCATATTCCTCTTCCTGCTGGACAAGGCAGCCGTGGCCGCCCCGCGCGTGACGATCGGCGGCGTAACGCAGGCGGCGTCACCGTGGCTTCCGCCCCAAGGCGGGGATGTTCCCGCGCCGGCCGCGCCGGCCTTCGCGGATGACGGTGCGTTCGCGGGGCAGGCCGGGACGGTCGATCTGATGCAGCTCGCCTGGGCGCGCAGCGGCGACAAGGGGCATCTGTTCAACGTCGCGGTGATCGCGCGGCGGGCGGATTATCTCCCCTTCCTGCGCGCGGCGCTGACGGCGGAGGCGGTGGCCCGATGGTATCGCCATTTCGGACGGAACGGCGTGCCGCCGCGGGTGGACCGCCATGAGGTGCCCGGCTTCCACGCCCTGAACTTCGTGGTCCACGACGCGCTTACCGGCGGCATCAATGCCAGCACCCGGCTGGATCCCGCCGCCAAGGGCATGGCCCAGATGCTGTTGCGTTTCCCCGTCGCCGTGCCGGCAGCATTGGCCGAGGCGCTCGCGCCCGCCGGCCGGAAAGGAGCCTGAAATGGATTATTCCTACCTGATGAAGGGCATAAAGCCGGTCGCGACCGAAAGCAGCGTGCTCATAAGCTCGTCCCGCTACCTGAACGACGCGCGCGTGCGCGATTGGGTGGCGACCCACATGCTCCGCCGCAACGGCGCGGACGTGCCGACGCCGTCGGATTCCATCCAGCTCGTGCAGATCCTGCGCGAGGTGCAGGACATCGATCATATCAACGCGCTGTTCGCGGCGGAGCGCAAGCGCAATCCCGCGCTGGACGCATGGTTCGAGGAAGGCTTCGTCTCCACCTTCCAGCTGGAGGACCTGAAGGATTATCCGCTGGAAAGCGTGGGCGGGCTGTTCTACGCGCAGCTTGCCGGCAACGATCTGCAGGTCGATATCGTGCCGCGTTTCACGCCCCGCAACGATTATGAATATTTCCAGCTTCGCGCCGGCCAGACGCATGATCTGGAACATATATTGGGCGGCGGCGGCTTCGATTTCATCGGCGAGCTGGTGCCTTATTACATGCGGCTGGCCAATCTGTTCGTTCACCTGGATGCGGAGCTGGCGGGCGAGCTTTCCGCTTTCTCGATCCTGGGATCGACACGCATCCTGACTCGCGCCGTGCTCCATTATCCGCAGACCTGGCTGGCGACGCTGGATGCGATGGAAAGGGGCGCGGCGGTGGGGCGCCAGTCCGACCCGCTGTTCCTGATGCGCTACGAGGATATTTTCGCGCTGACGCCCGGCGAGGCACGCGAGAAGCTGGGTATCCGGGGCGTGCGCATCGCCGATACGGCGGCGGCCTCCGCGCAGTGGAACTGAAGCCCGCCCGCGCGGATGGACCATTTTATGATTCTATCCGGCAATGGTGTTGGGATTTGACAACACACGGCCGCTGCGCGCCGCGCCGGGCATTCTAAGACCTTCCTCCAGCGGATCATATCGCCGCCGACAACGGGATCAGAGAACCCCGATCGGCGTGAAGGGAGGAGCTTCGGACAATGCGTAATCTTCGCCGATCGACAAAGGCGCAGCGACGCCGGCTGGCCTATCTTGGAAGCGGGCTGACGCTGCTGGCGGTATCGCCGGCCATGGCCCAGGGCCAGGGCAGCGAGGCGGCCATCGACGCGCAGGGCCTGGAGGATATCGTCGTCACCGCGCAGAAGCGCAGCGAATCCCTGCAGCGCACGCCGCTCGCGATCAGCGCCGTCAGCGCCGAGACCATCGAGACGCGGCGGATCACCGACGCATCGATGCTGAACGCGGTCGCCCCCAACCTGTCGACGACGATGGGGCCGTCGTCGCGCAGCCACCTGATCATCCAGATCCGCGGCATCGGCGAATCCGAACCGATCCTGACGGCGGACAGCCCGATCGGCGTCTATGTCGACGGGGTGATCGTCGGCCGGTCGACCGGCGCCATCTTTGAGCTGGTCGATCTGGAGCGGATCGAGGTGCTGCGCGGGCCGCAGGGCACGCTCTATGGCCGCAACACCACGGGCGGCGCGGTCAACCTCATCACCAAGAAGCCGTCCGACGAATTCGGGGTGGATGTCACCGGCAGCTACGGCAACCGCAATTACTGGCAGGGCAGGGGATCGATCGACACGGGCGAGATCGGCCAAAGCGGCCTGAAGCTGAAGCTCAGCTACCTGCACAAGCAGGCCGACGGCTATGTCGACAATCTGGACCTGAAGGGCAGCCGCGATCCCGGCGCCTACAACACCGATGCCGTGCGCGCGGCGCTCAGCTTCGATCGTGGCGGGGATTTTCGCTTCGACTATGCGTTCGACTGGGCCGATATGCGCGGCGTCGCGCCGATGGCGCAGCTCACGGTCGCCAAGCAGAACCTGATCGATTATTTCAGCCGTTCTCCGGCGATGGGCGGTACGGCCTTCATCCCGCCCAGCACGACGCGGCTGAAGGAAGCGCGGCCCGATCTTACCGCCACCTGGGATCGTAACATCAGCCACACCGCCACCGCCGAGGTGGATCTGACCCCGGACCTGACGGTGCGGTCGATCACCGGCTTCCGCAAATGGAAGAACACGATCGCCAATACCGATCTGGACGGCAATTCCGGGCTGAAGGGGTATGTGGTGAGCCCCACGCCGCCGGGTATCCAGCCGGTGCAATTGTTCGGTGCGGACAATGCCCGCCGGCAGCATCAGTTCAGCCAGGAGCTGAACGCGATAGGCCAGATCGGCTCCAGCTTCGAATATGTGGCTGGCGCCTATTTCTTCCGCGAGGAAGCGCATGAGCGCAATCCGCAGGCCTATACCTTCGTGCAGAACATAACGGGTGTCGGTCTGGTCGGCATTAACCTCGGAAATCTCGTCGATTACGACACCGAAAGCGAATCCAAGGCGCTGTTCGGCCAGGGGACCTACAGCTTCACCGACACGCTGAGCTTCACCGGCGGTGTGCGCTACACCTGGGACGACAAGAAACTGATCCAGCGGGCGCCGTTCGTGCGGCAGCTTTCGCGGTCCTTCTCCAAGTTCAATTATGCCGCGACTTTGACCTGGCAGGCGACGCCGGACATCATGACCTATGCCCGCATCGCCAGCGGCTACAAGGCGGGCGGGTTCAACCCGCGCGCGGTGAACGACGGCTATGATCCGGAAACGGTGACCTCCTACGAAGTCGGCCTGAAGAGCGAGCTGTTTGATCGCCGCCTGCGCTTCAACGGCACGCTGTTCTATGCCGACCTGAAGGACAAGCAGCTCAACCAGTTCGTCGCCGGCACCGGCGGCGCCGCCAGCCAGACGCTGAATGCGGGCAAGGCGGACTTCAAGGGCGTGGAGCTGGAGGTCGAGGCGCTGCCCTTCGACAATTTCCGCCTGAACGCGGCCTTCGGCTATGTCGATCGCAACTTCAAGGAGCTGCTGGCGGTCGATCCGGCCGACAACCAGACCAAGGACTATTCCGACATCGGCCGCTTCAGCTATTCGCCCAGCACGACGCTGAACGCCGGCGCGCAATATACGATCGATGCCCTGTCCGTGGGCGCGCTCTCCTTCAGGCTCGATTATACCTACAAGAGCAAGGTGCATTATAACGTGCTGCCGGGGCCGCCTTTCTCGCCCTATGACGCCGATATCGCGGCGCCGGGCTATGGCCTGCTCGATGGCCGGATCATGCTGGCGGATGTGGCGCTGGGCGGCGGATCCGCCACCTTCACCCTCTGGGGCAAGAACCTGACCAACAAGGTCTATCGCATCTCCGGCATCGACTTCGGCTCGCTGGGCTTCGCCGTCAACAGCTATGGCGAGCCGCGCGCCTACGGCGTCGACATGCGTTTCAAGTTCTGAACCATCCTCGATGCGGACGGGAACGGGAATGAGCGAGATGGATCTGGTCGAGCGGATCAGCTTCCGGGGGCATGGCGGCATTGCCCTCGCGGCCGATGTGCGCGGGCCAGCGGCCGGCCGGCCCGTCCTGCTGCTGCACGGCGGCGGCCAGACGCGACGGGCGTGGGATGCGACGGCGGATGTGCTGGCGAAGCGCGGCTTCCGCTGCACCACGCTCGACCTGCGCGGCCATGGCGAGAGCGCCTGGTCCCCGGACGGCATCTACCGGCTGGAGCTGTTCGCCGAGGATGTGCGCCATGTCATCAGCGAGATCGGCGGCGCGCCGATATTGATCGGCGCGTCGCTGGGCGGGCTATCCTCCATGCTGGCCTGCGGGGAGGAGCCGCGCGCACCGCTTTCGGCGCTGGTGCTGGTGGATATCGTGCCCCGGCTGGAGCGGAGCGGCGGCGATCATGTCGTGGGCTTCATGCGCGGCACCAAGGACGGCTTCGACAGCCTGGAGCAGGCGGCCGAGGCGATCGCCGCCTATCTGCCGCACCGCCCGCGCCCCCGGTCGCTGGACGGCCTCGCCAAGAATCTGCGGCGAGGCGAGGACGATCGTTATTACTGGCGGTGGGACCCGGCCTTCGTGCGGCCGCGCGACGACTGGGACCCGGAAGCGACCAACCGGCGGCTTTCCGCCGCGCTCCAGACCGTCGATGCGCCGATCCTGCTGGTGCGCGGCACCCGGAGCGAGGTGGTGTCCGAGGAGTCGCTCCGTGACTTCAAGGCGCTGCGGCCCGATGCCGAGATAGCGGAGATCGCGGACGCCCGGCACATGGTGGCCGGCGACGACAATGATGCCTTCCTGACCGCCATCATCGCCTTCGTCGCCCGGCGGGCCGAAGCCGGGGAGGCGCGGCATGGCTGACTGGCAGCTTCCCACCCGCGAGGAAACCATGGCGCGGCTGATGCGCGGCTATGGTCGCGTCGCCGGCTTTCGCCGGGATCTGGACTATACGGTAGCCGACCGGCTGGAGGAGCGGGCGGCCGATCATGCCGACACGCCCTTCATCCTGTTCGAGGATCAGCGGCTGACCTTTGCCGAGGCGAACGCGGCCGCCAACCGCGTTGCCCACGCCGCGTTGGCGGCGGGATTGCGCAAGGGCGACGTTGTCGCGCTGATGATGCTCAACCGGCCGGATTTCGTGCTGATCTGGCTGGGACTGGCCAAGATCGGCGTCGTGACGGCGCTGATCAACACGTCCGCCAACGGGCCGGTGCTCGTGCATGCGCTGCGCCAGGTCGGTGCGCGCGGGCTGATTGTCGATTCCGCGCTGGCGCGCGGTTTGGCCGATCTCGACCGGGTCGATCTTCCGTCGCTGCTGTGGGAGCAGGCCGAGCCCGGAACGCCGCTTGCCGGGCTGGCGGACGCGCGCGATCTGGGAAGGGAGATGGCGGCCGCCGACAGCGCCGATCCCGATCGCGCATCCCGCGCCGGCGTGGTGATGGGCGATCCGCTCTATCTGATCTTCACCTCCGGCACGACCGGCCTGCCCAAGGCCGCGAAGATGAGCCACATGCGTTTCCTGAACGCTGGGGAGATGATGGGCGGCCTGATGGAATTCGGGCCGGGGGACGTGTTCTACTGCGTCCTGCCGCTCTATCATGGCGCGGGCGGCATGGTGGTGCCTTCGACCGCGCTCGCCTTCGGCGTGCCCTTCGTCTTGCGCCGCAAATTCTCGGCCAGCGGCTTCTGGCAGGATGTCCGCCGACACGGGATCACGTCCTTTTATTATATCGGCGAGATCTGCCGCTATCTGCTCGCCGCGCCGGAGCGGCCGGACGATCGCGACAACAGCCTGCGGGTGATGACGGGCGCCGGCCTGAAGCCCGATGTGTGGGAAGCCTTCACCCGGCGCTTCGGCATCGGTCAGGTGTTCGAGGGGCTGGGATCGACCGAGGCCAATTACGGCATCACCAATGTCGACAACCGTATCGGGTCGGTGGGACGCGTTCCCTATCCGGCGCACACCAACATGAAGTTCGTCCGCTATGACGTGGAAGCCGACGATCATGTCCGCGATGCCGACGGCAGGCTCGTCGAGGCGAAGCCCGGCGAGGTGGCGGAACTGATCGCCGAGGTGCTGGGCGGCAGCGGCGTCGCCGGCTTCTTCGAGGGCTATACATCGGCCGAGGAGACCGAGCGCAAGCTGCTGCGCGACGTGGTGCGCCCCGGCGACGTCTGGTTCCGTTCGGGTGATCTCGTGCGGTTCGACGAGGAGGATTATTTCTACTTCGTCGACCGCATCGGTAACACCTTCCGCTGGAAGAGCGAGAATGTCTCCACCGAGGAGGTGGCGACGGTGCTGGGCGGCTTTCCGGGGCCGGAGATCGTCAACATCTATGGCGTGGCCGTGCCGGGCACGGAGGGACGGGCGGGCATGGCGGCGCTCACTTATGCCGATCCCTCGGCCTTCGACGGCGAGGCTTTCCATCGCTTCGCGACCAGCCGGCTCGCGCCCTACGCGGTGCCGCTGTTCGTGCGGCTCACGCGGGCGGCGGACATGACCAGCACTTTCAAGCTGCGCAAGATCGATCTGCAGCGCGAAGGCTATGATCCCGCCAATGTAGGGGGCGATCCGCTGTTCGTCGCCGATCCCGCCGCCGGCCGATATGTGCCGCTGACGGCCGAGGCGCTCGATCGGCTCGGTATCGCACCTTTCGCTTCGGAGTCCTGAACATGCGCGTCGAACCGAGCGCGGAACAGCGGGCGCTGCGGCGCGAGTTCCGATCCTATCTGGCCGGCATCATGACGGAGGAGGTGCGCGCGGCGACCGTGGGCGCGGAAAGCGGCCCGGTCTATCGCGACGTCATCCGCCGGATGGGGGCGGACGGCTGGCTCACCCCCGGCTGGCCCGTGGAATATGGCGGGCGGGGCCTTGATCCTTCTATGCAGAAGATCCTGCTGGAGGAGCTGGTGCTGGCCGAGGCGCCGTTTCCGTTCGTGACGGTCAACACGGTGGGGCCGGCGCTGATGCGGATCGGCACCGAGGCGCAGAAGCGGGAGATATTGCCCCGGATCGCGGCCGGCGACCTGATCTTCGCCATTGGCTATACCGAGCCGGGCGCGGGATCGGATCTCGCCTCGCTCAAGACGCGGGCGGTGCGCGACCCCGGATCGGGGGGCGCAGGCGGCGATGATTTCATCATCAACGGGCAGAAGGTGTTCACCAGCGGGGCGGAAGGCGCGGACTATGTGTTCCTCGCCGCCCGCACGGACCCGGAAGCGCCCAAGCACAAGGGCATCACCATCTTCATGATGGATACGAGGCTGCCCGGCTTCTCCGTCTCGCCGATCTGGACAGTGGGCGGCATCCGCACCAACGTGACCTATTATGAGGACGTCCGCGTGCCGGCGTCGATGATCATCGGCCGCGAGAATGAGGGCTGGCGGCTGATCGCCGAGCAGCTCAACCATGAACGCATCGGCCTTGCCGCGCTGACCTATGGCGCGAACGGCTGCTTCGACGATGTCGTCGGCTGGGCGCGGGAGGTGCCGGCGGCCGACGGCGGGCGGCTGATCGATCAGGGCTGGGTGCAGATGGCGCTGGCCGAATGCTATGCGCTGCTGCGCGCCATCGGCCAGATGGGCGATCGCGTCGGCTGGGAAGTATCGCAGGGCGTTACCCGGCCCGAATTGGCGAGCGGCCTCAAGATATTCGGCACCGAAGGCATGATCCGGGTGATGCGGCTGCTGCTCGACATCATGGGATCGGCCGGGCTGGTGCGCGACGGATCGCCGGGCGCGCAACTGCGGGGCCGGATCGAGCGCGAATATCGCAAATGCCAGATCAATACGTTCGGCGGCGGCACCGTCGAGGTCCTGCGCGACATGGTGGCGCAGGTCGCCTTCGGCATGCCGCGCGGGCGATAGGAGGATTATGACCGAGCAGAGCGATTTGCTGGGCCGCGCCCGGGCCTGGATCGGCCGCCCCGCCACCGCGCCGGTGACGGCGCGCGATCCGGTTAACCAGCCGATGATCCGCCGCTGGGCGGAGGCGATGGGGGATGCGAACCCGCTGTGGCACGATCCCGATGTCCGCGCCGCGGCCGGCTTTGCCGGGGCCGTGGCCCCGCCGGCGATGCTGGAGGTGTGGACGATGGCGCCCTATCGCGCCGGCGGCCGCACCGAGGACGAGGACATGGCGGTGCTGCGCCTGTTCGACGAGGCCGGATATCGCGGTGTGGTGGCGACCAATATCGAGCAGGAATATCTCCGCTACCTCGTGGAAGGCGACATCATCCACGCCCGCGCGATCGTCTCCGATATTTCGGACGAGAAGCGGACCGGGCTCGGCATCGGCCATTTCGTGACGATCGATTACGAGTTCACCGATCAGGCGGACGAGCTGGTGGGGCGGATGAAGTTCCGCATCCTCAAGTTCAAGCCGCCGCTCGAACAGTCGAAGGCGGCGGCCCCGGCCGGCGATGCCGGAGCCAATGCCTTTCCGCACCCGCGCCCGGCCATCACCCATGACAATGCCTTTTTCTGGGAGGGGCTGAAGCAGCGCAAATTGCTGATCCAGTCCTTCGACGGCCGGCTGGTCCATCCGCCGGTGCCGGCCTGCCCGGAAACCGGATCGCTGGAATGGACCACGGTGGAGGCGAGCGGAAAGGGCGTGATCCACAGCTTCGTGGTGATGCACCAGCCGCAGCTTCCCTGCTTCCAATATCCGCTGCCGGTGGTGCTGGTGGAGCTGGAGGAAGGCGTGCGCATCGTCGCCAACATGATCGATACCGCGCCCGAGGACGTCGCGATCGGCCGTGCGGTGACGCTGGATTTCGTGGAGGTGGAGCCGGATTACATCCTGCCCGCCTTCCGCCTGGCCTGAGGAGAAGGCGGTGGATTTCGCGCTCAGCGACGACCAGAAGAGCCTGCGCGATCTCGCCGCGCGGATCTTCGCCGATCATTGCACGGACGAGAGCCTGCGGGCGCTGGCCAAAAGCGGAACGGGCGATGATCCGGCGCTTTGGCGTGCCCTGGCCGAAGCGGGCCTGCTCGGCATCGGCATTCCCGAAGCGCATGGCGGGCTGGGGTTCGGCATGGCCGAGCTTGGATTGCTGCTGGAGGCACAGGGACGGAGGCTGGCGCCGGTGCCGATCCTCGCCTCGCTGGTGATGGGAGCCTTGCCGGTTGCGGCCTTCGGCTCGGCCGCCCAGCAGGCCATCCTGCCGCGTGTCGCGGCCGGCGAGGCGATCCTGACGGCGGCGCTGGAGGAGGCCGGCAACCCCGATCCCATCCGGCCGATGCTGCGCGCAAGGCAATCGGGCGATGGCTGGGTGCTGGATGGCGTCAAGACGGCCGTGCCCTATGGCGCGCAGGCCGAACGGATCGTCGTGCCGGCGATGGGGGAGGCAGGCGTCCTCGTCTTCCTGGTCGATCCTCGTGGCGCGGGCGTCGCGGTCGCGGATCAGCAGGGCACGGACGGCGCGCCGCAGGCGGAGATCAGATTCGATGCCGCGCCGGTGGGCCCGGCCGATATGCTCGGCAAGGCCGGTGACGGCGACGCCATCGCCCGCTGGATCGTGGACCGCGCCCGCGCCGGGCTGGCGCACCTGCAGGTCGGCATATGCGCCGAGGCGCTCCGGCGCACGGCGGCCTATTCCAGCGAGCGCATCCAGTTCGATCGGCCGCTGGGATCGATGCAGGCGGTGCAGCATCGCGTGGCGGACGGGTTCATCGATGTCGAGGCGATGCGATCCACCGCGATGCGCGCGGCGTGGCTGCTGGACGAGGGGATCACGTCCCCGGCCGAGATCGAGACGGCCAAATATTGGGCGGCGATCGGCGGGCATCGCGTGGCGCACAGCGCCCAGCATCTCCACGGCGGGATCGGCGCGGATACGGATTATCCCATCCACCGCTATTTCCTGGCGGCCAAGCGGGTGGAGGTCGCGCTGGGCGGCGCGCAGCCCATGCTGGCCGCGATCGGCCGCGCCATTGCGGCCGGCGAAACCCAGTTGCTCTCAGGGGTTGAGGCATGACCTTCGACGATATCCGGCCCGGGCAGGCGCTGCCCGAACTCGCCATCCCGATCACCGCCTCGGCGATCGTCGCGGGCGCCATCGCCACCAACGATTTCCAGGACGTCCATCATGACAAGGCGGCCGCGCAGGCGACGGGCGTGCCGGATATCTTCATGAACATCCTGACCACCAACGGCCTCGTCCAGCGGTTCGTGACCGACTGGACCGGGCCGGAAGCGCGCATCCGCAAGATCGCGATCCGGCTGGGGGCGCCCAATTTCGTCGGTGACGTCATGAAGCTCAATGGCGAGGTCGCGGCCGTCGATCAGGATGCGCGCACGGCCGACATCAGGATATCCGGCCGCAACGGCATCGGCGAGCATGTCGCCGCCACCGTCACCATCGGCTTTGCGGAAGGAGCGCGCTGATGGGCACGATCAGCAACCAGGCGGCGATCGCGGGCATCGGCGCTACGGAATTCTCCAAGAATAGCGGGCGTTCGGAACTGCGCCTCGCGGTGGAGGCGACGCTCGCCGCGCTGGCCGACGCCGGCATCGATCCGGCGGAGGTGGACGGGCTTTCCACCTACACCATGGACAATAATCCCGAGATCGAGCTGTTCCGCGCGATCGGCGGCCGGCAGCTCAAATTCCACAGCCGCATCCATTATGGCGGCGGGGCGGCCTGCGCGCCGATCCTGCATGCCGCGATGGCGATCGCGGCCGGCATCGCCGAGGTGGTCGTGTGCTACCGCGCGATGAACGAGCGATCGCAATATCGCTTCGGCACCGGCCACACGCCGCCGCCGGTGCCGACCGCGGAGTCCGCCCATTATGGCTGGTATGTGCCCTTCGGCCTGATCTCGCCCGCATCCTGGGTGGCGATGCAGGCGCGGCGCTACATGCACGATCACGGCGCGACGTCGGAGGATTTCGGCCGCGTTTCCGTGGCCGCCCGCCGCCACGCCGCCACCAATCCGCGCGCCTGGTTCTACGAAAAGCCGATCACGCTGGCCGATCACCAGGCCAGCCGCTGGATCGTCGAGCCGCTTCGCCTGCTCGATTGCTGCCAGGAATCGGACGGTGCCGTCGCGGTGGTCGTCACCTCGCTGGAACGCGCGCGCAGGCTGCGCAACGCGCCCGCCGTGATCCGCGCGGCGGCGCAGGGCGCGGGCGACGACAGCCAGATGATGACCAGCTATTACCGCAAGGATATCGGCCGCATATCGGAAGTGAACATCGTCGCCGACCAGCTCTACGCCCAGGCCGGCATCGGCCCGGCCGACGTGCAGGCGGCGATCCTGTACGACCATTTCACCCCCTTCGTGCTGCCGCAGCTCGAGGCGTTCGGATTTGCGAAGGAGGGTCAGGCCAGGGATTTCATCCGTGAGGGCAATATCGAGCTGGGCGGCCGGCTGCCGATCAACACCCATGGCGGCCAGCTGGGCGAGGCCTATATCCACGGGCTGAACGGCGTCGCCGAAGCCGTCCGCCTCGTGCGCGGCACCTCGCCCAATCAGGTGGACGGCATCCGCAACGTGGTCGTCACTGCCGGCACCGGCGTTCCGACCAGCGGCCTGATCCTCTCGCCGGATTGACGGGGCGCGATATCTCCGGGCGCGATATATTCAGCCGATATCCTCGACCTGGTCGAGATAGGCGCCATAGCCTTGCGCCTCCATCTCGGGGCGCGGGATGAAGCGCAGCGCGGCGGAATTGATGCAGTAGCGCAGGCCGCCCCGATCCCGCGGGCCATCGGGAAAGACATGGCCGAGATGGCTGTCGCCATGCGCCGATCGGACTTCCGTGCGGACCATGCCATGGCTGGTGTCGCGCAGTTCCGCCACATTGGCGGGTTCGATCGGCTTGGTGAAGCTGGGCCAGCCGCAGCCGGATTCATATTTGTCCGACGAGGCGAAGAGCGGCTCGCCCGACACGATATCCACATAGATGCCGGCTTCGTGATTGTGGAGATATTCCCCGGTGCCGGGGGCCTCGGTTCCGCTCTGCTGCGTCACGCGGAACTGTTCGGGGGAGAGCCGGGCGACGGCTTCCTCCGTCTTGCGATAGCTGGTCATGTGCGCGCTCCATGGAATGGGATGCAGGTATCGGCCGCAATATCGCGACGATGCGCCATTCCTTCCAGTGGGTGGGCAGGGGGATAGCGAAAGAAAAGCGCCCTCCGCTTTGGGGGGGAGGGCGCCGGGCTTGTCATCCCTCAATAATGGTAGCGCAGCGTGACGGTGACGTTGCGGGGCTCGCCATAGGCAAGCTGGTTGTAGAAGCCGATCTGCGAGTAATATTTCTTATCGAACAGGTTTTCGATATTCACCTGCAGGGATAGGCCGTTCTGCAACTGGTAACGGCCCATGAGGTTGACCAGCGCATAGGGCTTCACCTTCAGGCGCTCGGGCGTGCCGAGCACCGGATTTTCGGTATCGGTATAGCTCAGCCCCTCCCAGTTCACGCCGCCGCCGACCGTGAGGCCGTCCAGCGATCCTCCGAAACGATAGGTGGAGAACAGGCGCAGAAGCTTCTGCGCGAACAGTGTGTTGATGCGGTTGCCGTCGGCGTCCTTGGCCTTGAACTGGGTGTAATTGGCGCTGAGCGCCCAGCCCGGCAACAGCTCGCCGTTCGCTTCGACCTCGAAACCGGTGCTGTGCGCGCCCTCCGCCGCATAATAGGCCTGGTTAATGGTGCCCGGAACGAGCTGGCCGGGATCGGCCTGCCCCAGATTGTCCTGCTCGATCCGGAACACCGAGATGGCGGTATTGAGCCTCCCCTGGAAGAAGCTGCTCTTCAGGCCGCCCTCATAGTTGATGCCGGTGACCGGCGGCAGGAAATCGCCGTTGCGATCCTGATAGTTCTGCGGCTGGAAGATCTTGGTATAGCTCGCATAGATCGTGTGGTTGGACGCGATGTCGTAGAGGATGCCGGCATAGGGCAGGAAGCGGTTCTTGTCGCCAAAATCGGCGATCGCGCCATAGGATGTGCCGCTGCGCTTCCAGCTGCTCAGCCGCCCCCCAAGGATGACCTTCAGTTCATCCGTGATCGAAAGACGGGTCGCGCCGAAATAGCCCCATTGCTTGGTGATCTGATCGACATCGTGGGATGCGGTGCTGCTCCACACGGGTTCCGGGTAGGAGCCGTCCCATGCGAAGAAGTCGCCCGGCGTGGCGACCGTGGCCGGATCGGCGGCGAAGCTGTAGAAATCCAGATCCTGCCTGGCGTAGCTCGCGCCGAAAACCAGCTGATGCTCGCGGCCGAAAAGCTGATACTTGCCGTTGACGCGGACACCGACATCCGCCTGGTCTAGCTTGCCGTCGTAGCGGGCACCAAAGGCACCGAGGCCCAAACCGGTCTGCTTGTCCACCTGACCCGAAAGATAGAGCAGATGCATGTTGCTCTTGTTCTCGGAATAGCTGCCATAAGCGAGGACCGACCAGTTTTCGCCGATTTGCTGGGTGAGGTTGGCGAAATAGGTCTGGTTGGTCGAACCCCAGCGCGTCCAGTCCGCGCCCACGGACTTGGAGCGCTTCCAGTCCGTGCGCGAGCCATCGGAATACCAGACGGGCAGGCCGCCCCATTGGGTGCCGCGCGGATCATTGTCCTGATAGCTGGCGCCGAAGCTCAGCTTGGTCGTGGGCGTCAGATCGGCATCGACGACGCCGTAGAGCACGAGCTTCTTGTTGTGGAGGAGATCGGTGAAGCTGTCGCCTTCCTCATATTTGGCGACGACCCGCGCCCGCACGTCGCCATTGCCCGTGACGGGCGCGCTGACATCGGCCATCGCGAAATAATTGTCCCAGCGGCTGGCTGCGGCGGTGAACGTCGCGGTGAAGCGATCGCTGTCGGCATGCTTGCGGATGAGGTTGATCGAGGCCGAGGGATTCCCCGCGCCGGTCAGCAGGCCGGTGGCACCGCGCACGATCTCGACCCGCTTGTAAAGGGCGACGTCGATTTCGGATTCGCCGGCGCTGTAAGCAGAATCCCATTGCAGCGGCACCCCGTCGATCTGGTAATTGTCGATCGCGAAGCCGCGCGCGGAAAAGCCGTTGCGGGCGCTGTCGAACGCCTTGGACGATACGCCGGCGGCATTGTTGATGACGTCGCTCAGCGCACGGATGCCCTGGTCCTCGAGGCGCTGCGCCGTCATCACCGTCACGGATTGCGGCGTTTCGCGGATGGAGAGACCGAGGCCGGTGGCGGAGCCGAGCTTTTCGTTGGTGGTGTAGGAGCCGGTGACGATGATGTCGCCGCTGTCCCCGGCCTTTTCGGCTTTCGCTTCCTGTTCCGATTGCCCCCATGCCGGCGGGCTCCCGATCGCCAATGCCAAGGCAAGCGCGGCGCAGGACAGGCCGCGCCGGGACAGCGCGAGGGAAGGCAGTCGGATCATTTCAATCACCCCGGAAATAGCTTGGCAAAAACGCTATTGAGAATCGTTTGCGGCAACTATGGGGTGATGCCGGACCTGTCAACATGGCCGGCGGAGAGGATCAAAATCGGCGTGAGCCGGCTCTTGGGCGCGTGTGCACTACCCTGGATGTTGCGGCCGGCCGGCCTTTCCTCAGGCGGAGGTGCCGTATTTGAGACGGTGCGCCTCGATGCGGGCGCGGGCCTGTTCCATTTCCTGCACCTCGGTCGCGGCCAGCACGGATTCGAGCACCTGGGTCAGGTGATCGCGCATGGCGGCGCGCGCCGGATCGGGCTGGCGCAGGCGCAGCGCATCGAGGATGCGGGCATGTTCGTCCGCGCGGGGGCCGATGCCGGCGGCGTGCGCCCTGCCGCTCATGATCTGATATTGGGGGGAGCGCGCCCGCGCATCCCACAGCATGTCCACGGCGGCCACCATCGCGCTGTTCTGGGTCGCCCTGGCGATGGCCAGATGGAAGCGGCGATCGGCATCCTCGGCGGCCGCAAGCCTGTCCGCATCGCGCATTTCGTCGACCAATGCGGCAAGCGCCTCGATTTCCGCATCGGTGATGCGCGCGGCCGCCAGTGCGCAGGCCTCGCCTTCGATCAGGCGGCGAGCCTCGATCAGTTCGAACGGGCCGATATCATTCTTTACCGCCTCGCTCTCCTGGGGCAGGCGGGAGATCACATAGACGCCCGATCCCATCCGGGCTTCGACCAGCCCGTCCAGCTCGAGCGCGAAGATGGCTTCGCGGATCGTGGGGCGCGATACGGCATAGGCCTGCGCGAGCGCGCGTTCCGCCGGCAGGCGCTGGCCCACCGGATATTCGCCGGCGGCGATCCTGCCGGCAAGGTCGCGCGACACGCGCTCATATAGCCGGCCGGTATCCTCAAGCTCCATGTCCGGGTGTTAACCGGTATGGCCAATTCGGGCAATGGCGGTTCTGGCGTGCCGTTCCAGCCTTATGCTTCGGGCGACGATGGAATGCGTCGAGCCGGCGTTGATTTTGGTCAGGCCAATTGATAATATTGGTCAGGGTGGAGGCGAAAGGCGCCTCCCGCATAGCTTCAGGACAGCCATGCCGAGGATCACCGCTGCGCGGGTTATCGTGACGAGCCCTGGTCGCAATTTCGTGACGTTGAAGATCGAGACGGAGGCGGGGATATATGGACTGGGCGATGCGACCCTGAACGGGCGCGATGCGCACCGGATCGAGGATATCTGGCAGTTCCTCTACAAGGGCGCCTATTGGCGGCGCGGGCCGGTGACGATGTCGGCGATCGCGGCGGTCGATACCGCGCTGTGGGACATCAAGGGCAAGATCGCCGGGCTTCCGGTCTACCAGCTGCTCGGCGGCGCGAGCCGCGGGGGCGTGATGGTCTATGGCCACGCCAATGGCAGGACGATCGAGGAGACGATCGACAATGCGCTCCATTACCAGGAGCAGGGTTATAAGGCGATCCGCCTGCAATCGGGGGTGCCGGGGCTGGCCTCCACCTATGGCGTGTCGAAGGACCGTTATTTCTACGAGCCCGCCGATGCCGACCTGCCGACCGAGAATGTCTGGTCGAGCGAGAAATATCTCCGTTCGGTGCCGCCGCTGTTCGAGGCCGCGCGCGAGGCGCTGGGCTGGGACGTGCATCTCCTCCACGACATCCACCACCGGCTGACGCCGATCGAGGCGGGCCGGCTGGGCAAGGACCTGGAGCCTTATCGCCCCTTCTGGCTGGAGGATGCGACCCCGGCCGAGAACCAGGCGAACTTCCGCCTGATCCGCCAGCACACCACGACGCCGCTGGCGGTGGGCGAGGTGTTCAATTCGATCTGGGATGCCAAGCAGCTGATCGAGGAGCAGCTGATCGACTATATCCGCGCCACCGTGGTCCATGCCGGCGGGCTCACCCATCTCAGGCGGATCGCGAGCTTCGCGGACCTGCACAATGTCCGCACCGGCTGCCATGGCGCGACCGATCTGTCGCCGGTGTGCATGGCGGCGGCGCTGCATTTCGGACTGTCGGTGCCGAATTTCGGCATCCAGGAATATATGCGCCACACCGCCGAGACCGATGCCGTCTTCCCCCATGCCTACGGCTTTGCGGACGGCCTGATGCATCCCGGCGACCAGCCGGGCCTGGGCGTGGACATCGACGAGGAGCTGGCCGCCAGATACGAATATAAGCGCGCCTACCTCCCCGTGAACCGCCTCCAGGACGGCACCATGACCAACTGGTGATCGCGGTGGGACCGCCCCGAAAGGGCGGTCCGGACACGATTTCAGCAAGGCCGGCATGAACTTTCCGCCCGGCGGGAAAGCAGAATCGCGCGATCGGCCAAGGCAAACTAGGCGCGGCCCAAAAATTTCATTGTTCCGGGCCGGAACAGCGCGATCTAGATCTTCTCTACCAACTGGAAAGAGAATTTGCGGACGGCATTTCCGCCGACGTGATTGTGCGCGCGCTTTTTGTCTACTTTTTCTATAGATAAGGGGAGAAGCAATGTTTAACAGGGGGAAGGGCCGATCGGGCCAGGTTGCCGGCCGATCGCTGCTCGTCGGGGTTCTGACTTGCCTGGCAAGCCTGCCGGCCGGAACGGTGGTGGCGCATGCGGAAGAGCCGGAAACCACGGCCGCCGAATATGGCGCGGGCGACATCCTGGTCACGGCGCGCCGCCGCGAGGAGAATGTTCAGGACGTGCCGGTGGCGGTTTCCGTGGTCGGCAGCGCCGCGCTGGAATCCAAGGGCGCCTATAATTTGAACCGGCTGACCCAGTTGCAGCCGACCCTGCAGTTCTTTTCGACCAATCCGCGAAACACCTTCATCAACATCCGCGGCCTGGGTGCGCCGTTCGGCCTGACCAACGACGGCTTCGAACAGGGCGTCGGCATCTATATCGATCAGGTCTATTACAACCGCATCGCGTCCGCGACGCTGGACTTCGTGGATGTTGAGCAGATCGAGGTGCTGCGCGGCCCGCAGGGCACGCTTTACGGCAAGAACACCACCGCCGGCGCGATCAACATCACGACCCGTGCGCCCTCCTTCGACTTCGAGGGCAAGGCCGAGGTTTCGCTCGGCAATTACAATTTCAAGCAGGCCAAGGCTTCGGTCTCCGGGCCGTTGAGCGACAATCTAGCCGCGCGGATCAGCGTTTCGAGCACGGATCGTCGCGGCACGATCTACAATGTGACGACCGATACCTGGATCAACTCGCAGGATAATATCGGCATCCGCGGCGCATTGCTCTGGAAGCCCACCGAGACGCTCAACATCACGCTTTCGGGTGACTGGAACCTGCAGGATCCGATCTGCTGCGGCCAGATCTATGCTCGCGTGGGAACCACCCAGCGCGCGCTCAACCGGCAATATGCCGCCCTGACCGCCTTGTTCCCCGGCTATAAGGTGCCCAGCACCAACCCGTTCGATCGCCTGACCGATCTGGATGCGGATCTGGCCGCCCGCAACGAGCTTGGCGGCGCATCGCTCCGTGCCGAATGGGATGTCGGCGGCGGCACCCTGACCTCGGTCACTGCATGGCGCTATTGGGATTGGGGGCCGAAGAACGATCGCGATTTCACCGGGCTTCCGGTCTATACCAAGGTCAACAATCCGACCCATCAGGATCAGTATACGCAGGAACTGCGCTACGCCTATGAAGCGAACAAGTTCGATTTCGTGGTCGGCGGTTTCGCTTTCTATCAGAAGATCCACACCACGGGCGTCCAGGAAACCGGCACGGCCGCCAGCGCGTGGCTGCTGGCGCCGAGCAGCCCGCTTTCGCTCAATCCCGCCGTGCTCAACGGCGTGCTGGCCGAAAATGACATCCGGCTGAAGAATCTCAGCCTTGCCGCCTTCGGCAAGCTCAACTGGCACCTGACCGACGAACTGACGATCTCGCCGGGCATCCGCATCAACTATGACAAGAAGGAAGGGCTCTATGACTCGGTCGTGACGGGCACGGCCTCCGACGGCACGCGCCAGATAATCAGCAGCGATCCCGCGAGCCCTTATTATAACGATCCGTGGACCGCAGCGCAGCGTGGCGTGCAGGCGTCCCAGTTCTTCGAGCCCGATTTCAGCGACTGGAATCTCTCCTACGACCTCAATGTCTCCTACAAGTTCACGCCCGACGTGATGGCCTATGCGACCTATGCGCGGTCGTTCAAAACCGGCGGCATCAACCTGAATGGCGTGCCGAGCCACGCCGACGGCACGCCGGCGCTGGAGGTCGCGCAGATCAAGCCGGAGAAGGTCAACCACTTCGAGCTGGGGGTGAAGACCCAGTTCTGGGATCGCCGGGCGACGTTCAACCTCACCGGCTTCTGGACCGAGATCAAGGATTTCCAGGCCAGCGTGATCAGCAATGTCAGCGGCAGCAACGTGCTGCGCGGCTATCTTGCCAACGCCGACAAGGTGCGCGTCCGCGGTATCGAGGCCGATTTCACCGTGCGCCCCTCGGAACGCCTGAACGCCTATCTGAGCGGAGCCTTCACCGATCATGAGTTCAAGAAGTTCGTCGACGCGCCTTGCCCGCCCGAACTGGCGGGCGGCGGCACCGGCACGCCCGTGGGGCCGCCGGCCACGCCCGGCGCCAACAGCCCGGCCAATTGCGATGTCTCCGGGCAGTGGATGCCGGGTATCTCGAAATGGGCTTTCTCCTGGGGTGCCGAATATAACATCCCGGCGACCATCCTCGGTCGCGATGGCCAGGCCTATCTCGGCTATGACGCCAACTACCGTTCGAAATTCTCGTCCAACGCCTCGCGGTCGATCTACACCGACATCTCCGGCTATTCGATCCACAACTTCCGCGCGGGCTTCCGCACCGACAATTTCGATATCTTCGGGTGGGTGCGTAACGCGTTCGATCAGAATTACTTCGAATCGCTGGCGGTCACGCCGGGCAATACCGGCCTGATCTCCGCCCAGCTGGGGGATCCCCAGACCTGGGGTGGCACGATCAAATTCTCCTTCTGATGATCGTGCCCGGCCGGGAGTGCAGCCGCATTCCCGGCCGGTCTCGGAGGAGCCGGAAGGCCATCGCGTTGCGACAGGTTTCGCCGGGATCGAGCCGGGCCGAAGGAGGATCGGTCCGGTTCGGCGCTTCGGAAAAGGCGTGCCGCTACAGCCACAGGCCGTTCCCCTGACGATAGAGGCGGCCGGCCTTGCCGGCGGAGGACGCTGTCCAGGATTGCAGGCCGGGGGCAGGCCAGCATTCCCATAACCCGGCCAGATGCCGGTGCCTGATTTCCGCGAATGAACAAGATGCGCGCAATCGATTGTGCAGTGCAAAATCGATCTTGAGAAATTCGCTTAGCGTGCTAACTAACGTTCATGCCCCGTTACGAGTCCGAACGCCGCCTTGCGATGCGGCTGCTGCCCCTTGCGCGGCAGTGGCGACAGCTGGGCGATCAGATGCTGGCGGGGCTGGGGGTTTCCACGTCGACGGGCTGGTGCCTGATCCACCTTGCCCGCATGGGGGACGAGGCCCGCCAGGCCGATCTCGCCCGCGTGGTGGAGGTGGCGGAGGCGACGCTGGTGCGCACGCTTCACCAGCTGGAAGGGGCGGGGCTGATCGCCCGCAAGCCCGATCCCGAGGATGGCCGCGTCAACCGCATCCACCTGACGGACGAAGGCCATGCCCTGGCCGAACGGATCGAGGAGCGGCTGGCCGCGCTGCGGCATGACCTGCTGGACGGCATTTCCGATGCCGACCTTGAGGCAACCCTGCGCTTGTGCGAAATTCTCGCCGACCGGCTGTCCATGAAGCGAGGCCAGGGCGCATGACGCAAAGGTTCGGGCTGCCGGCCGCCTTGTTCGCGCTGAAATGCTATGGCTCGGCCATGCTCGCGCTCTATATCGCGCTGCGCATCGGCCTGCCGAGGCCCTATTGGGCCGTCACCACCGCCTATATCGTTGCCCAGCCGCTGGCCGGCGCGGTGCTTTCCAAGGCCATATTCCGCGTGATCGGCACCATCGTGGGCGCGGCCGTCGCCGTGTTCATGGTGCCGCGGCTGGTCAACGCGCCGGAGCTGCTGACGCTGGGCTTCGCGCTGTGGCTGGCGCTCTGCGTGTTCGTATCGGTGCTGGATCGCACACCGCGCGCCTATCTGTTCGTGCTGGCGGGATACAGCGCCTGCATCATCGGCCTGCCCAGCGTGGACGCACCGGGCGACATCTTTACCGTCGCCAGCCTGCGCGTGCAGGAGATCACCATCGGCATCCTCTGCGCCAGCTTCGTCCACGGCGCGATCCTGCCAAGCTCGGTGACGGAGCTGCTGTTGAACCGGGTGGAAGGGATGCTGCGCGATGCCGAGCGCTGGTCCCGCGATTCGATCGCGCGCGAGGCGGTGCCGGGCCTGGCGAAGGACAGGCAACGGCTGGCGCTGGACATCAACGAGCTCCACCAGCTTTCCACGCACCTGCCTTATGAGACGGTGCGGATCGCGCCGCGCGTGCGCACGGTGCGGGCGTTGCAGGATCAGCTTTCGCTGGCGCTGCCGCTGGCGGCGGCGGTGGACGACAGGATGACGGTGCTGGTGCGCGATGGCGGCAGGCTGCCGCCCGCCATCGCCGCCCTGATCGAGGACGTGCGCGCCTGGCTGGCGGACATGCCGCAGGACCGGGCGGAACGCGATGCCACCGCCGAGGCGCTGCGCGCCCGTTGCGCCATGCTGGAGCCGGAGGCGACGGCGGCGATGGGGTGGGACGATGCGCTGCGGATCAGCCTGCTTTCCCGGCTTGCCGAGCTGATCGGCGTGCATCGCGACTGCCGCGACCTGCGCGACCAGATGGAGACCCATTCGCGCCATCCGGTTACGCCGCGCGTGGCCGAGCTGCTCGATCAGCCGACCGCGCGCGCGCTGCACCGTGATTATTGGGGCGCGGCGCGCGCCGCCATGTCCGCCGCCATCGCGATCATCGTCGGCTGCACGTTGTGGATCGCCAGCGGCTGGCAGGACGGCAGCGGCGCCGTGATGCTGATGGGCGTGTTCATCGCCCTGTTCGCGGCGATGGACGATCCGGTCGCGCCGTTGAAGGCCTTCTTCATCGGCACGGCGGTGGCGATCATCGTCGGCGGCATATATGCCTTCGCGATCCTGCCGCGCATGGACGGTTTTCCCATGCTGGCGGCGGCGCTGGCGCCGGCGCTGCTGGTGGGCGGCGCGCTGATGACGTCGCCGCGCTATGCCGGGCTTGCCCTGCCGGCGATGATGGGGCTGGCCAATCCCAGCCTGCTCGCCGCGACCTATGACAGCGAGTTCGCGCCTTATGTGAATGGCGGCATCGCGCAGCTATTGGGGATCATTCTGGCGATCGTGATCGTCCGCCTGCTCCAGTCGGCGGGCGCGGAAGGCGCCATCCGCCGCACGGTGAAGGCGGGCTGGGCGGATATCGCCAGCCGCGCCAACCTGACGACCGCGCCCGATATCCGGGCGTGGATCAACCGCATGCTGGATCGCGCGGCCCTGCTCACCCCCAGGCTCGCCGCGCGCAGCCGCGATCCGGGCATGCCGGCCTATGATGCGCTGCGCGACATGCGCACCGGCCTCGCCATCGGCGAGCTGCGCCAGCTGCGGCTGGATCTGCCGCGCGTGCAGGGCGGCGTGCTGACGCCGGTGCTGCGCGACGTGGGCCGATATTATGCCGGGCTGGACCCCGACCGGCCGACCCCGCCGGATGAGAAGGTGCTCCGCAATATCGACCGGGCGATGGACGTGCTGGTCGCCAATCCATCGGCTCCGGTGCGGCGCACCGCCGCGCTTTCGCTCGTGAGCCTGCGGCGGGCGCTGTTTCCCGATGCCGTGCCCTATCGGAGAGCCGAGGCATGATCGGGGAGATTTCCATCGGCGGCGTGTTCGTGCCGACGCTGCTGATGCTGGCGTTCGTGGCGCTGCTGCTGACCGGCTTCGCCGTGCGGATGGCATCGCTGTTCGGGCTCTACCGCTTCGTCGCCTATCGGGCGATGGTGGACCTGGCGATGTTCGTCCTCATCCTCGGCCTTCTCGTCTGGGCCTTCGCCCGCTTTGGTATCCGCTTATGAAGAACCTCCTGTCCACGATCTCGCGCAGCGCCGCGACGATCATCATCGTCCTCCTCGCCGTGATCGTCGCGCTGTGGATGTGGAACCATTATGAACGCAGCCCCTGGACGCGGGACGGCCGGGTGCGGGCCGATGTGGTGCGGGTGACGCCCGATATCGGCGGCCTCATCACCCAGGTGGCGGTGCGCGACAATCAGGTGGTGCAGCCGGGCGACCTCCTCTTCGTGATCGATCGGCCGCGTTATTCGCTGGCCTATGACCAGGCGCGCGCCAGCATCGCCAGCGCGCGGGCCACGCTGGCGCAGGCGCAGCGCGAGGCGAAGCGCGACGTGGCGCTGGGCGATCTCGTCGCCACCGAGACGCACGAGCAGAATGTGGCCGCCGTGGAAACCGCGCGCGCCGCGCTGGACGTCGCGATCGCTGCGCAGGAGGCGGCGGCCCTCAATCTGAAGCGCACCGAGGTGCGCGCATCGGTGCGCGGAATCGTCACCAATCTCGATCTCCATCCCGGCGATTATGTGGCCGCTGGCCAGCAGGCGATGGCGCTGGTCGATACCGACAGCCTCAGGGTCGAAGGCTATTTCGAGGAGACCAAGCTGCCGCGCATCCGTGTGGGCGCACCGGTGACGGTGCGGCTGATGGGCGAGGAGGAGGAATTGAAGGGGCATGTGGAAAGCATCGCCGCCGGCATCCACGACAGCGGCCGCGCCGATTCCCCCAACCTGCTGCCCGATGTGGAGCCGACCTTCTCCTGGGTGCGGCTGGCGCAGCGCATCCCGGTGCGCGTGAAGCTGACGCAGGTGCCCAAGGACGTGCAACTCATCGTCGGGCGGACGGCGACCGTGACGGTGCAGCCGGCGGACGAGAAATGAACCGCGCCGCCTTTGCCCTGCTGCTCGCGGCGACGGCGGGCCTTGCCGCCTGCACTACCGCCGGCCCCGATTATCGTCCGCCGGAGCATTCTGCGGCGACGGCCGGGGCCGCGACCGGCGCGTTCGCGGGCGCGGGTGAACGCGGCTTCACGCAGGCACCGCTGCCCGATCGCTGGTGGCGGCTCTACGACGATCCGGTGCTGGACGGGCTGATCGAGCAGGCGCTGGCCGCCAATGCCGATCTGCGCGAAGCCGACGCCAATCTGCGCCGCGCCACCGCCGTGGTGCGCGAGGCGGCGGCCGGACGGACGATATCCACGACGCTGAGCGGCGCGGCCGATCTTGCCCGCCCTTCCGGCACGGGGCGCGGCCTGCCGGGCAATGTCGGCTACGATATCGGCCTTTCGGCTTCCTACCCTCTGGACCTGCAGGGCAAGATCGCCCGCGCGATCGAGGCGGCGCAGGGCGATGCCGAGGCGGTGCAGGCGGCGCGGGATGCCGTGCGGGTCAGCGTGGCCGCCGCGACGGCGCGGGCCTATGTCGGCGTGTGCGCGGCCAATTACGGCCTTGGCGTCAACCGGCAGGTGGTGGCGCTGCAGGCCAAGACGCTGGATGCCACCCGGCGGCTCCGCCGGGGCGGGCGCGGCACGGCCTTCGACGTCAGCCGCGCGCAGACGGCGGTCAACGAGAGCGAGGCGACGCTGCCGGGGTTCGAGGCGGACCGGCAGGCGCAGCTCTTCCTGCTGGCGACGCTCATGGGGCGCCCGCCAGCCGATTATCCCCGCGAGGTCGCCGGCTGCGCGCGGCTGCCCGCGGTGCGCCAGCCGATCCCGATCGGCGACGGCGCCGCGCTGATCCGCCGCCGGCCGGACATCCGCGCCGCCGAACGATCATTGGCGGCGGATACGGCGCGGATCGGCGTGGCCGTGGCCGATCTCTATCCCCAGATCAGCCTGGGCGGATCGCTGGGCCTCGCGGGTCCGCTGAGCGGTTTCGGCACCGGCACCTCCTTCGGCTTCAGCCTGGGGCCGCTGATAAGCTGGTCCTTCCCCAACCGGCCGGTGGTGAAGGCGCGGATCGCCGAGGCGGAAGCGGGCGTCGAGGCCCGAATCGCCGGCTTCGACGCCGCCGTGCTGGAGGCTCTGCGGCAGACGGAAACCGCGCTCAACGCCTATGCGCGCGATCGCGACCGGATGGAGGCGCTGGACAAGGCCCGCGAAAGCGCCGCCCTTTCCGAAACGCAGGCCAACAAATTGTTCCTGTTCGGGCGCACCGGCTTCTTCGACCTGCTCGATGCCCAGCGCAGCCTGGCCATGGCGGAAAGCGCTTCAGCCGCCGCGCGCGTGCAGCTTGCGCTCGACCAGGTCGATATCTTCCTTTCGCTCGGTGGGGGGTGGGAGCGCGAGCCCTGACCTTCGCGCTTCCCCGACCCTCCGATCGCCGGCTGAAATCGCTCTAGCGTAAACCGGCGATCGCGCTGCGATAGCCGAGCGCCACCATGATCGCAGTGAAACCGCCGAACAGGAAGCTGATGCCGAGGATGTATCCGGGCAGCGTCAGCGCCGTGAAGGGCAGCGTCGCCAGGAGGAAGACGTCCAGCAGGATGTTGATCACGCCCATGGCGATCAGCAGCCAGCGATGGCGCCTGATCTTGATGCCCCAGTAGATTTCCAGCGCGCCGCGTATGCCGAGCCAGGTGGCGACGGTGAGCGTGAGCGAGATCGCGCCGATGATCGGCCGGAAGGCGAGTAGCGCGCCCAGCACGACCGAGATCACGCCGAACAGGATTTCATACCAGCGCGTCTCGTGGCGGGCGCTGATGCCGGACACGATCGACATCAGGCCCGTTATCAGGAAGAAGGCGCCGATGGTGAGCGTGGCCGCAAGCGTTGCGGGAAAGGGCCAGAAAAGCGCGAACAGGCCGATCGCGATCGATACGATGCCGTAGATCAGGATCCAGCCCCAGCCAATGGGGCGCGGCGGGGACAGGCCCGGTTCGGATGCGGTGTTGGCCACATGCTCCTCCCGTGGTTCGTTGCGGTAGCAAAATGTGCGTCGGGGTAGAAGGTTCCGGCGCGGCGGCTGCACATGCGCTTTCCGAATCGGCGCATGGGGCCTAGGCTGCGGCCATGCCCCATTCCGGTTTCGTTCCCCTCCGCATTTTTTCGTCTTTCACCATGCTGGAAGGGGCGATCGATCCCAAGGCGATCGCCAAGCAGGCGCGCGCGCTGGGTTTTCCCGCTGCCGCGATCACCGATCGCAACGGGCTTTACGGCGCGATGGCCTTTTCGGATGCGGCCAAGAAGGAAGGCGTGCAGCCGATCGTCGGCGCGATGCTGGGCGTGGTGCGGCCGGGGGCGGCCGAGGGCAAGGCCGGGATCGTCGATTGGCTGGCGCTCTATGCCCAGGACGAAAAGGGCTATGACAATCTCTGCGAGCTGGTCTCGGCCGCGCATCTGGAACGACCGGGGCATGAGGACGCGCACGTCCCGCTCGATCGGCTGGAAGGCAAGACGGACGGGCTGATCGCGCTCACCGCCGGCGGGGAAGGGGCCATTACCCGGCTGCTGGCGGACGGGCAGGCCGATGCCGCGCGCGCTTATCTCGATCGGTTGCAGGCGCTGTTCCCCGACCGTCTCTATATCGAGCTTGCCCGGCGCGGCGATGCGGCCGAGGAGGCGGCGGAAGATGCGGTGATCGAGCTTGCCTATGCGCGCGACCTGCCGCTCGTCGCGACCAACCCCGCCTGCTTCGCGGAGCCCGATTTCCACGCTGCGCACGATACGATGCTGTGCATCGCCGGATCATCCTATGTCGACAGCGACGATCGCCGGCGATCCTCCCCCGATGCCTGGATGAAGCCGGCGGACGAGATGGTCCGCCTGTTCGAGGACCTGCCCGAGGCGATCGCCAACACGCTGGTGGTGGCGCAGCGCTGCGCGGTGATGGCGCCCTATCGCAAGCCGATCCTGCCCAGCCTTGCCGGCGATCGTGAGGGCGAGGCCGAGATGCTGCGCCGCGATGCGCGTGCGGGGCTGGAGGCGCGCCTCGCCCGCATGGACGGGCCGGTCGATCGCGAGGCCTATTCCAAGCGGCTCGAGTTCGAGATCGACATCATCATCCGCATGGGCTTTCCCGGCTATTTCCTGATCGTCGCGGACTTCATCAAATGGGCGAAGGACCATGACATTCCGGTGGGGCCGGGGCGCGGATCGGGCGCCGGATCGGTGGTCGCCTGGGCGCTCACCATCACCGATCTCGATCCCCTGCGGCTGGGCCTGCTGTTCGAACGCTTCCTGAACCCGGAGCGCGTTTCGATGCCGGACTTCGACATCGACTTCTGCGAAACCCGGCGCGGCGAGGTGATCAGCTACGTCCAGAACAAATATGGCCGCGATCACGTCGCCCAGATCATCACCTTCGGGCGGCTGAAGGCGCGCGCCGTGCTGAAGGATACCGGCCGCGTCCTCCAGATGAGCTACGGGCAGGTGGACAGGCTGGCCAAGCTGGTGCCCAACCACCCGACCGATCCCTGGACGCTCGACCGCGCGCTCAACGGCGTTTCGGAACTGGCGGCCGAATATAAGGCGGACGAGCAGGTGAAGCGCCTGTTCGATCTGGCGATGAAGCTGGAAGGGCTGCCGCGCCACAGCTCCACCCACGCCGCCGGCGTGGTGATCGGCGATCGGCCGCTCGACAAGCTGGTGCCGCTCTATCGCGATCCGCGATCGGACATGCCGGTCACGCAGTTCGACATGAAGTTCGTCGAAGGCGCGGGCCTCGTGAAGTTCGACTTCCTCGGCCTGAAAACCTTGTCGGTGCTCCAGAAGGCGGTGCATTTCCTGAAGCAGAAAGGGGTCGATGTCGATCTCGCCGCGCTGCCCTGGGATGACCCGGAAGTCTACAAGCTGTTGCAAAGCGGCAATACGGTGGGCGTGTTCCAGCTCGAATCCGAAGGCATGCGCCGCACGCTCTCCGCCGTGCGGCCGACCTGCTTCGAGGACATCATCGCGCTCGTCTCGCTCTACCGGCCGGGTCCGATGGACAATATCCCCCTGTTCGGCGACCGGAAGAACGGGCGCGCGGAGATCGAATATCCGCATCCGCTGCTGGAAGGCATCCTGAAGGAAACCTACGGCATCTTCGTCTATCAGGAACAGGTGATGCAGGCCGCGCAGATCCTGGCCGGCTATTCGCTGGGCGAGGCCGATCTGCTGCGCCGCGCGATGGGCAAGAAGATCAAGGCGGAGATGGACGCCCAGCGCGCCCGCTTCGTGGAAGGCTGCGCCAAGCAGGATATCTCCGCCGGCAAGGCCAACGAGCTGTTCGACTTGATCGACAAGTTCGCCGGTTACGGCTTCAACAAGAGCCACGCCGCGGCTTACGCGCTGGTCGCCTATCACACCGCCTGGATGAAGGCGCATCACAAGCCGGAATTCTACGCGGCATCCATGTGTTACGACATGGCGCTGACGGACAAGCTGTCGATCTTCGTCGATGACATGCGCCGCATGGGCGTGCCGTGCCTTTCGCCGGACGTGAACCACAGCGAGGCCGAATTCTCGGTGGAGGGCGATAGCGTCCGCTACGCGCTCGGCGCGCTGAAAGGCGTGGGCGAGAAGGCGATGGAACTGCTGGTCGCCGAACGGAAGCGAGCCGGGCCGTTCAAGTCGCTGGACGATTTCGCCGACCGCGTGGACCCCAAGCTGCTCAACCGCCGCCAGCTCGAAAGCCTGGCGGGGGCCGGGGCTTTCGATTCCATCGCGAGCGAGCGGGCGGGCGTCCACGCGGCGGCGGAAACGATCCTCGCCCATGCCGCGACGGTGGCGGCGGCGCGGGAGAGCGGGCAGGGCGGCCTGTTCGGCGAAGCCAATGTCGGCGCGGCGCCGATCCGCCTTCCCAAGACGGCGATCTGGTCGCTGGTCGAGCGGATGGCGGCGGAGAAGGAAGCGTTCGGCTTCTATTTCTCCTCCCATCCCGTCGATCGCTTCCGCCATCTGGCGGCCGCCAACCGGGCCAAGACCTATGCCGAACTGATGCTGATGCCGGTGGCGGAGCCGCAGCGGTCCAACGATGGCCGGCGCGTGCCCGCGCCCACCGTGACGATCGCGGCGCTGATCGAGGATGCGCGCTGGCGCACGTCGGCACGCGGCAACCGCTACATGATGGCGACCTGTTCGGATGCGACCGGGCAGTTCATCGCCACCTGCTTCGACGATCTGGCGTCCGAGGAGATCGAGAAGGCGGCGCGGGCGGGCGAATGCGCGCTGCTGACCGTGGAACTGGACAAGAGGCCGGGCGAGGATACGCCGCGCGTGACGATCCGTTCGCTGAGCCCCTTTGCGGGGCTGGCGGACAAGACGCGGCTGCGGCTGGAGGTGGAGACGGCCGATCCCTCGGCGCTCCGCGCGCTGGCCGATCTGGTCGCGGACCAGCGCGGCGGCCGGGGCGAACTGCGCCTGCGCGCCCGCACGCCCGAAGGCGGCATCGCCCATATGCTGCTGGGCCGCGATTTCAACCTGGACGCCGAACTGGTCGCCCGGATCGAGCGGCTGCCGGCCGTCGATGCGGTGACGCTGGGCGCGGTCGAGCCGCCGAAGCTGGCGCTGGTCGGCTAGGGCCGGGCCGGCGCCGCGTGGCGCCTATCGGGCGGCTAGCGCCTGGGCGTCCGCCATCGCCTTGTCCACCGCCGTCTTCACGCAGGGAGGGCTATCGTCGGCGGTGAGCGGATAGACCTGATCCAGCCAGGCGCAGGCCTTGCGTGCGGCTTCCTCGACGCGACCGCGCAGCGCCTTCATGCCGGCGTCGGTCCGAAGGTCGAGATCGGCGGTGTTGACCACGCGCGACGTGGTGACGGTCTCGATCGGCGCACCGGTGGTGGGCGATCGTTCTCTATGGCGGGGGGCGGTGACGGTGATATCCTGGGCATAGGCCGCCGACGCCACGGGCATCGCCAGCGATACCGCCGTCAGCAACATGATCGCGCGCTTGGGCATGGCCGATCCTTTCGATTCCAGGCGGAAGCCTGAGGGAAGGTGACGGGCCATGATCGGGCGCGATGCGCGGATATGTAATCGGGATTATTCCCGAATGCGGGCGCGACAAACCCCTATCGGGGTGTGGCGGCGCGATCCCGTGCGGCGGCCGCGATGGCTTGCCCGCCGATCAGGCTATGCCACCCCGGTGCCGGCGCGCTCTTGATCGCCCGATCGCGCCTTATTCGGTGGCGTTGGAGGGCGGTTCGTCTTGCACGATCCAGATCAGATTGCCGTCCGGATCGGTGACGGCGAAGGCGGGCACATTCCATGCCGCGTTGTTGAGCGATGTGAGCGATGGTTTTCCGAACGCCTTCCACGCTATCCGGCTTTTGGCAAAAATATCATGCCATGCCGCGGCATCGCCGACCCGGATTACGCACAGCCCGCTTTGGGCGGGATTTTCCGGGGTGTTTTGGTCGGGGCTTTTCAGGCAGAAATCCAGTTCGACGCTGCCGTTGCGCAGGCGGAGCCAATGATCCCAAAGCCAAAATAACAAAAGAACTTCGCGGTTCGAACGAAGCCCGCGCTCGGCAGAACGGGAACGGCGCGGTCGTTCATGGCAAGGCGTCTCTCGACGGCGAAGGGGAGCGGAGGTCGACGCCCGACCTCCGGGGCATGGGCAGGCTGTTGCCATCCCGCCGGGGAATGTCCGGCTCCGTTCGCCGCGCCGCCAATATCCGCGCTCACATGTTCGGATAATTGGGGCCGCCGCCGCCTTCCGGCACCACCCAGTTGATGTTCTGGGTGGGATCCTTGATGTCGCACGTCTTGCAGTGGACGCAATTCTGCGCGTTGATCTGCAGGCGTGGATCGCCGACGTCCTGGCCGACGATCTCATAGACGCCGGCCGGGCAGTAACGCTGCTCGGGCGCGTCGTAGAGCTTCAGGTTCACCTCGATCGGGACCGAAGCGTCCTTCAGGGTCAGGTGGACCGGCTGGTCCTCCTCATGATTGGTGTTGGACAGGAACACCGAGGAGAGGCGATCGAAGCTGATGACGCCATCGGGCTTGGGATAGTTGATCTTCGGCGCGACGTCCGCGCGCCACAGCCCCTCATTGTCGCGGTGCGTCTTGAACGTCCAGGGCAGCTTGATGCCCAGCGTATGCAGCCACATGTCGACGCCGGCATAAAGCGTGCCCATCACCGGGCCGAACTTGGCAATCGCCGGCTCGGCGTTGCGGACGGTCTTCAATTCCTTGGCGATCCAGCTTTCGTTGAGCGTCTGCGGATAGGCCGAAAGCTCCCTGGCGCCGCGGCCGGACAGGATTTCGTCGAACGCGGCTTCGGCGGCCAGCATGCCGGACTTCATCGCCGTGTGGCTGCCCTTGATGCGCGGCACGTTCACGAAGCCCGCCGAACAGCCGATCAGCGCGCCGCCGGGGAAGACGAGCTTGCAGACCGCCTGCCAGCCGCCTTCGTTGATGGCGCGCGCGCCGTAGGAGACGCGGCGGCCGCCCTCGATCTCCGCGCGGATCGCCGGATGCTGCTTCCAGCGCTGGAATTCCTCGAAGGGCGAAAGGTGCGGGTTCTTGTAGCCGAGGCCCACCACGAAGCCGAGCGCCACCTGGTTGTTGGCCTGGTGATAGAGGAAGCCGCCGCCCACTTCGTCCGTCAGCGGCCAGCCCTGGGTGTGGATGACGCGACCGGGCACATGCTTGTCGGCCGGGATATCCCACAATTCCTTGATGCCGATGGCATAGGTCTGGGGCTGGCTGTCCGCCTCCAGATCGAAGATGCGCTTCAGTTCCTTGGAAAGGTGGCCGCGCACGCCTTCGGCGAAGAAGGTATATTGGGCGTGCAGCTCCATGCCCGGCTGATAATCGGGCTTGTGCTCGCCATCGCGCGAAATGCCCATGTCGCCGGTGGCGACGCCCTTCACCGACCCGTCGTCATGGAACAATATTTCGGCCGCCGCGAAGCCGGGGAAGATTTCGACGCCCAGCGCCTCGGCCTGGCCGGCCAGCCAGCGGCAGAGATTGCCGAGGCTGACGGTATAGGTGCCCTTGTTGTTCATGAACGGCGGCATCAGCAGGTGCGGCATCGCAAACTGCTTCTTCTCCGTCAGGATCCAGTGATGATTCTGGACGACGGGCACGGTGAGCGGGCTATCGAGATCGCGCCAGTCGGGAATCAACTCGTCCAGCGCGATCGGATCGACTACGGCGCCCGAAAGAATATGCGCGCCGACTTCAGACCCCTTTTCCAGCACACAGACGGCAAGCTCGCGTCCCGCTTTCTCCGCGAGCTGCTTCAGCCGGATCGCAGCCGCAAGGCCTGCGGGGCCTGCGCCGACGATCACGACGTCGTAGGTCATGGATTCGCGGGTTGTCATCGTCCTCAGTCCTTCCTTTCGCGCCCGTTCCGTCCGATTGTCGCATCGTGCGAACGGCCCGGCCAGAAAGCCGATGGCCTTGGATTGACCCGCACGTCAACTATGGAGTCTAAACGGCGCATGCGGGGATTAGGTCATTTCTTGTTTTCGGCGGCCAAGCCGCGATTGGACGGGCGGTGAGCGATACTGCCCTTCGCGGGGAATTTCTGAGCACCATCGACTGGTGGCGCGAAGCCGGGATCGACACGCTGGTGGAGGAGGAGGCGCGCGATTGGCTGGCGGCGCCCAGGCCCGCCCCGGCGCCCGCCGCATCACCCGCCGCCGCTACGGCAGAGGCGCCCGCATCCGTTCCCGCGACGCTGGACGCCATTGCCGCTTTCTATGCCGAAGATGCCATGTTCGGCCGTCCCGACGGACGGCTGCTGCCCCAGGGGGATGCGGCATCGGGGCTGATGCTGCTGGCCGACCAGCCCGAGCCCGGCGATGACGAGGCCGGCCAGATCATCGGCGGCGAGGTGGGCCGCCTGTTCGATCGGATGCTGGCGGCGATCGGTCGCGATCGCGCTTCCATCTATCTGACGACGATGACGCCGGTGCGCGTTCCCGGCGGCCGGCCCGAATCGGCCGCGCTCGAGCGCTGGACCGAGATCGCCCGCACCCATGTATCGATCGCGGCGCCCCGCCTGCTGCTGCTGCTGGGCGACGCGGCCACCCGTGCCTTTATCGGGACCAGCCTCGCCGATGCGCGGGGGCGGGTGCATAGCCTTAACCTTGGCGGCCATAACGTGCGCGCCATGGCGACCTTCCATCCGCGCTTCCTGCTCCAGCAGCCCGCCCGCAAGGCGGATGCCTGGCGGGACCTGCGCCTGTTGCTTGAGGAGTTGGGCCAGTGAGGACGATCCGTCTCCTGCTCGCGGTCCTGGCCGGCACCGCCGCGATACCGGCGCTTGCCAGCACCGAAACCCTGCCCGCGCCGGTGATCGGCCTGAAGGCGCCGCCGGTGAGCGCGGTGCCCGCGCAGCTCGATCCGCAGCAGCGGATGAATTATCGCGCCGTCTTCGCGGCAATCCGATCGGGCGACTGGTCGGGCGCGGCCGCGCGGCTCGATGCCCTGCCCGCCGGCCTGCTGACGCCTTATGCCCGGGCGGAGCTCTATCTCGCCAAGGGATCGCCCAAGGTGGAGACGGAGCCGCTGCTGGCGCTGGTTTCCGCCAATCCCGATCTGCCGCAGGCGGCCGCGATCGAGCGTATCCTACAGGGGCGGGGCATATCCGGGCTGCCGGCCCTTCCCGTGGTGCAGGACATGCGGCGCCTGCCCGCGCCGCCGCGCCGGGCGACGGCGCAATCGGCGCGCAGCGATGCGGCCGCCGCCGCGCTCGCCCAGCGCATCCGCCCGTTGCTGCGCGACGATCGGCCTGCGGAGGCGGAAGCGCTGCTGTCCGAACGGGTGGCGGACCTTACGCCGGAGGCGCGGACCGAATGGCAGCAGCGCGTGGCCTGGGCCTATTTCCTCGTCGGCGACGATGCGGCGGCGCGGCGTGTGGCCACCCCGGCGCGGGCCGGGACCGGCGACTGGACGATCGAGGCGGACTGGGTATCGGGCCTTGCCGCGTGGCGGCAGCGCGATTGCGCGGCGGCGGCGGACGCCTTCGGCGCGGTCGCATCCCGGTCGCGCGATCCTGAGATGACGGCGGCCGGCCTGTTCTGGGCGGCGCGCGCCGACATGGCCTGCGGCAAGCCCGAACGGGTGCAGGCGCGGCTGCGCAGCGCGGCGCGGCTGGGCGAGACCTTCTACGGCCTGCTCGCCGATGCGGCGCTGGGCCGGGCGCTGCCCACGCCCGATGCGGGGCCGGGCTTCATCCAGGCGGACTGGACCACCATCTCCCAGCGCAACAATGCCCGGATCGCGGCGGCCCTGGCCGAGATCGGCGAAACCGGGCAGGCGGATACCGTGCTGCGCCATCAGGCGCGGATCGGCGACAGCCAGGATCATGAGGCGCTGATGCACCTCGCGGCGCGGCTGAACCTGCCTTCCACCCAGATCTGGCTGGCGCAGAACGGGCCAATCGGCGCGCGGCTTTCCACCTCCGCCCGTTATCCGGCGCCGGGCGGCTGGACGCCGCAGGGCGGCTGGCGGGTCGATAAGTCGTTGATCTTCGCCCACGCGTTGCAGGAATCGCAGTTCCGCGCCGATGCGGTCAGCCCGGCCGGCGCTCGCGGGCTGATGCAGGTGATGCCGGGCACCGCCGCGCAGATCGCCCGGCGCAAGGGCGAACCGCTCGGCAGCCTCAACGATCCGCGCACCAATATCGAATATGGCCAATTCTATCTGGAGGAGCTGCGCGATTTCTCCAGCACGGGCGGGCTGCTGCCCAAGGTGATCGCCGCCTATAATGCCGGCCCCGGATCGGTGCAGAAATGGAACGATCGCCGCCGCGACAATGGCGATCCGCTGCTGTTCATCGAATCCATCCCCTATCGCGAGACGCGCGCTTATGTGGCGATCGTGCTGCGCAACTACTGGATGTATCAGCGGCAGGAAGGCGAGCAATCGGCCAGCCTGAAGGCGATGGCGCAGGGCATGTGGCCGCGCTTTCCCGGAATGCCCGGCCGCACCGCCATCCGCCTCGATCCGGTGAGCGGGGTGGCGAGTGCCGATTGACGAGAGCCGGCCCTTCCTGCCCGTCCGCATTGCCGTCCTCACCGTTTCCGACACACGCGGCCTTGCCGAGGATCGTTCGGGCGACGCGCTGGTCGCCCGGCTGGAGGCGGCGGGGCATGTGCTGGCCGACCGGGCGATCGTTCGCGACGATGCCGACCTGATCGTGGCGCGCCTGCACGGCTGGATCGAGGACGATCAGGTCGATTGCGTCATCACCACCGGCGGCACCGGCGTCACGGGCCGCGACGTGACGCCCGAGGCGCTGGCGCGGGTGTGGGACAAGGAGATACCCGGCTTCGGCGAGCTGTTCCGCTGGCTGAGCTATCAGACGATCGGCACGTCGACCATCCAGTCCCGCGCTTGCGCGGGCGTGGCGCGCGGCACCTATCTGTTCGCGCTGCCGGGATCGACCGGCGCGGTAAAGGATGGCTGGGACGAGATCCTCGCCACCCAGCTCGACAACCGCCACCACCCCTGCAATTTCGTGGAGCTGATGCCGCGCCTGATGGAGCGTTAGGCGGCTTTTTCCTCCACCCAGTCGCGCCGCAGCGGGCGGACGGCGAAGAGCATCAGCGCTGCTGCCAGCAGGTAGAAGATCAGCGCCGCGACCGCGCTGTAGCGCAGCGCGTCCTCGCCGAAGCGCAGGTGCATCGCGTCCGACATCGCGCCCATCACCAGCGATCCCAGCCCCAGCCCGATCAGATTGTTGATGAGGAGGAAGCTGGCCGAGGCGGTGGCGCGCATCGCGGGCGGCACGAGGTGCTGCACGGCGGTCGTCACCGGGCCGAGCCAGAGGATGTTGAGGCCGTTGGGCAGCAGGAAGAATGCCCAGGCGATCGCGGGCGACGGTGAGAGCAAGGCCGCGCCGAACAGCGGCACGGCGGCGAGCCAGGCGATGATCGGCAGCTTCGCATAGGCGCCGCGATCGCGCCGGCCGAGGCGATCGGCCAGCCAGCCGCCGAGGAGGACGCCGGCCCCGCCGCCGATCAGCAGCAGCGAGCCGACATATTGCGATGTCGTGATGAGATCGAAGCCGAAGGACCGCATCAGGATCGACGGTATCCAGAAGGCGAGGCCGTAGCCGACGAGCGAACTGGACGATGCAGCCAGCGCCATCAGCCAGAAGCTGCGCTTGGCGGCGAGGATGCGGAATACCTGCGCCACGGGCGGATGGCCGGCGGTGGAGCGTCGATGGGCCACATCGCGGACGAAGAACTTGAAAAGGGGCGCCACCGCAATCCCGGCGATGCCGACCGCGACAAAGGCAACCCGCCATTCGACCGCATTGGCGATATAGCCCCCCAGCATCGCCCCGGCGGCGAGGCCGAAGGGAATGCCGAGCGCATAGATGGAAAGCGCCCGCGCGCGCTTTTCCGGAGGAAAATAGTCCGAAATCAGGGCGTGGGAGGGGGCGACCCCGCCCGCCTCGCCGACGCCGACGCCGAGCCGGAAGGCGAAGAGCTGCCAGAAGCCGGTGGCCAGGCCGCACAGGCCGGTGAAGGCGCTCCACACCACGAGCGAGAGAGTGACGACCCAGCTTCGGCTCGTGCGATCCGCGAGCAATGCCAGTGGCACGCCGAGCACCGAGAAGAGCAGCGCGAAGGCGAAGCCGCCGAGGGCGCCGAGCTGGGTATCGGTGAGCGCGAGGTCCGCCTTGATTGGCTGGGCGAGGATGCCGAGTATCTGCCGATCGAGAAAATTGAAGATATAGACGAGAAGGAGCATCGCCAGCACCAACCAAGGGCGGCCGGGCAGGGGGGTGTTGCCGGATCGGCCGGGCTGGATGCGGGCAGGGCCCTGATCGTCAGCATATGGCGGTATGGATCGCCCACTCCATCGCGCCGACGGATATAAGTCCGCCGATCCGGTTGTTGCCGGGCGAAACCCCTCGCCTTGGCCGGAGTGTAACAGCGCAACGGCCCGATGCGATAGCCCGTGTCGTCCTGGTCCGTGGCGATGGACCAGGCGGGCCGGCCTCCGCTCAGGCCGGCCCGCCACCACCGCCCTCAGGCCGGGGCGGCGGCGGCCTGAAGCGGGCGGGCCTGCGCCCATGCTTCAGGATCGGCATCGAAGATGCTGATCGCATCCTCGACTACCCCGGTTTCCTCGACATAGCGACGCCACAGCGCCAGCAGCTCCTCCAGCCGCGCGGGATAGGCGCGGGCGAGATCGTCCGTCTCGCCGGGATCGATGGCGAGATCGTAGAGTTGCCAGCGCGACCGCCCGTCGGCGCCGGGCACATAGACGGCCTTCCAATGATCCTTGCGGATCGCGCGGCGGCCGAACAATTCCCAGCCGGTGCTGGTGCCCGGTGGATGGATGCGATCGGCGCCGGCATGGAGCCATCCGGCGAAGGACCGGCCCCGCACCGGCGCGATCGGCCGGCCCTGATAGTTTTCCCCCGGATGGGCGACGCCGGCCAGGTCGAGGAAGGTGGGGGCCACATCCATCACGGTCGCGAATTCGCCGGAGACCTCGCCGGCGCGGGCGGCGGTGGGATAATGGATGAAGGCCGGCACGCGGATGCCGCCTTCGGTGGTATAGGCCTTGGTGAGCCGTGACGGCGCCGTCGCCGCCTGCGCCCAGCGCGGGCCATACCAGATGTAGGAGCCGGGCTTGCCGGCATTGGCGAGGCTGTTGTCGCAATGCTCCCGGATCAGCCGGCTGAATAGCGGCCCGATGATCGGCATTGCCTCGACGATCGCGCCTTCCGCGCCATTGTCGGACAGGAACAGGATCACCGTATTGTCGAACCGGCCGTTGCGCTTCAGCCAATCGACCACGCGGCCGACATTCTGGTCGATCCGGTCGACCATGGCGGCGTAGACCTCCATGGCCCGCGCGGAATCCGCCCGCTCGGCGTCGCTCAGCGCATCCCATTCGGGCGCCTCCGTCACCACCGGATGGGGAACGACATCCTCGGCGATCAGCCCCAGATCCTTCAGCCGATCGAGCCGGCGCGCGCGCAGCGCATCGGGGCCGTCATCATAGCGGCCGCGATATTTGGCGATTTCCGCGTCCGGCGCCTGAAGCGGCCAATGCGGCGCGGAAAAGGGCAGATAGGCGAAGAAGGGCCGTTCGTCCCCGCGGCCTTCCTCGAGGAAATCGAGCAGGCGCGTGGTGAAATGATCGGAGGAATAGAAGCCCTCGGGCAGTTCGGTGACGAAGGTCTCGTCCTCGATATAGATCGGCCCCCGCACCACCGCGCGATCGAGCGGGCTGCCGCCGAAATGATCCGCCCCGCCCGGCAGCAGGGCGAAGGAGCGTTCGAAGCCGCGGGCCGCCGGCACCGTCGCCGGCGTATCGCCCAGATGCCACTTGCCTGACATCAGCGTGCGATAGCCGGCGTCGCGCAGCAGCTCCACGAAGGTGACGACGCGATCGTTGAGATAGCCTTCATACCCCGGCGGCCGATCGAAATCGGGGCGGACGACTTCCACCATCGATCCCAGCCCGGCGATATGATGGTCGGTTCCCGTCAGCAGCATGGCCCGCGTCGGCGAACAGGCGGGGGCGGAGTGGAAATCGGTGAAGCGCACGCCGGCATGGGCCAGCGCGTCCAGATAGGGCGTCTCGATCTCGGACCCGAAGGCGCCGATATCGGAAAAGCCCATGTCATCGACCAGGATCACCAGGAAGTTGGGCCGATCGGCGCCGTTCTTCGCAGCCATGTCATTCCTTTCGGGAAGAAGCCGGGCGCCCGGCCGCATGGTGCGGGCGCCCGGCGGATGCTTGCCTATTCCGCCGCCTGCAGCAACGGCTCCGGCTTCAGGAGGCGGCTTTCCTTGCCGTCGATGCCCACCGGCACGGTGCCGGCGATGGTCGCGCGGCGGAGGTGGCGGCGTTGCAAGCCAAAATCGGCGATCGCGCGGTGCTGGGTGGCGCGATTGTCCCAGATCGCCACGTCGCCCGCCCGCCAGCGCCAGCGCACGGTGTTTTCGGGCTTCACGACATGATCCTGGAGCACCGCGAGCAGGCGCTGCGAATCCGCGCCGTTCAGCCCCACGAACTGCTTGACGAAATGGCCGAGCAGCAGGGACCGTTCGCCCGATTCCGGGTGGACGCGCACCACCGGATGTTCGGTTTCGTAGACGGTGGAGGCGAAGACGGCGCGATGCTGCTCCAGCTTGTCCTGCGGCAGGTTGGCGAAGTGGCCGGCATAGTCATAGAGGTTGGTGTGGACCGCCTTCAGATTGTCGACGAGGAGCCTGAGCGGCTCGGGCAGCTCCTCATAGGCGGTCACGGTATTCGCCCAGAGCGTGTCGCCGCCGGCCTCGGGGATGACGATGGCGCGCAGGATCGAGGCTTCGGGATAGGCCGGCACGAAGGTGACGTCCGTATGCCAGCTCGACGCGGCATAGCCTTCGCGGGAATCGAGCTCGAGCAGGAAGCGCGATCCTTCGGCGACGGGCACGGTGGGGTGGGCCACCGGCTCGCCCAGCTTTTCGGCAAAGGCTTCCTGCCGGGCATCGTCCAGCTCATGCTGGTCGCGGAAGAAGATCACCTTGTGGCGGACGAGTGCCGCGCGGATCGCGGCGATCGTGGCGTCGTCCAGATCGCCCGAAAGCGCGATGCCGCGTATCTCGGCGCCGATGCGGCCAGCGACGGGCACGATATCGAGCGGGCTTTCGGCCTCGCGGGCGTTGACGAAGCGTTGCTGGATGGCAGTCATGGCACGTCTCCTTGCGAACGAGGGGGTCAGCGGGACAGGGGTTGGGCAGCGGGGCCGACGGGGCGGTCGCCGATGATGGTCACGCGCTCCATGTGGCGCGGCTCGTTATAATCGGGCACGGCGTAATGCTGGGTGGCGCGGTTGTCCCAGAAGGCGATCGAATTGGGCCGCCAGCTCCATCGCACCTGGAATTCCGGCCGCTTGAACTGGTTGAACAGCAGGGCCAGCAGCCGATCGCTCTCTTCCGCGTCCAGGCCCTTGATCCGGCGGGTGAAGACCGAATTGACGTAGAGCACCTTCTCGCCGGTTTCGGGGTGGATGCGCACCACCGGATGCTCGACCTCGGGATATTGGGCGCGCAGCGCCTCCTTCTTCTCCTCGGTATCGAGGAACTGGATGAAAATGCTGGGATCGTGGATCGCGGTCAGCCCGTCGATCCGTTCGCGCACCGCCTCGTCCAGGCTTTCATAAGCGGCGACCGCGTTGGCGAACACGGTGTCGCCGCCCAGCGAGGGCGATACCAGAGCGCGCAGGATCGAGGCGGCGGACGGCTCCGGCCGGAAGGTGGTGTCCGCATGCCAGTTGCTGTCCGGCGAGGCGCGATATTTGCCGACGAAATTCTGCGAGACCAGCGGCAGGATCTGCGGATAATCGGGGTGCGCGAAGACGGGGTGGACCTCCAGCTCGCCGAATGCGGCGCCGAAGGCGATCTGCTGTTCGCGGCTGATATCCTGATCGCGGAAGAAGAGGACGCGATAGCGGAGCAGCGCGGCCCGGAGCGCGCCGAGGCGGTGATCGTCCAGCGGCCGGGACAGATCGATATTGCCGATCTCCGCGCCCAGGCTGGGCTGGAGGGGGCGGATGTCGAACAGGCTTTCGGCTTCCTCGAGATTCACGGTCTGAAGCGTCATGATGATGTCTCCCAAAGATCAGTCGTTGAGGGCGGCCGGCGCGGCGTCGCGCTGGTCGAGGGATTTGCGGATTTCGGCATGGGCGGCGGCATCGAGCGGGAAGCCGTGAACCAGGGCAGCCGATACGAGGTGGGCGATCGCCGGGCCGAGCGCGAAGACGAGGAGCAGGCCGCGCAGCGCTTCGGGCGTGTTCTCGGCCGATGTCGGATCGAAGCCGAGCCAGGCGACCAGCGGCAGCGCCACGCCGACGGCGGCGGCCATCGCCGCCTTCATCGATATGCTGAAGACCGAGAAGAACAGGGCGGTGCGATCCTCGCCGGTATCGAGCCGGTGCTGATCCGCCACGTCCGCCACCATCGACCGCAGCATCAGATTGCCCGATCCCTGCGCGAAGCCCTGCGCGACGGTGAGCGCGATCAGCAGGCCGAGCTGGCCCGGCACCACCAGCAGCAGGCCGAGATTGATGGCGACCTGCACCAGCTCGCCCAGCACGGCGGTGCGGTGCTTGCCGAGGCGATAGCCGATCCGCATCCAGATCGGCCCGGCGGTGATGCCGAACACGAACTGGAGGAGGAACAGGCCGCTCGCCCAGTGGGGCAGGCCCATATAGCTGCTGACGAAGAAGACGAAGAGCGTGCCGCGGATGTTCTGTCCCAGCGTGACCGCGAAATCGGAGGCGAGGATGCGCATCAGCAGCGGGTTTCCGCCCACCAGTCGCACCGTCTGCCCGAAAGGCAGGCGTGGCACGTCCCGCGCGGGCAATGGCGGCTCTGGAAAGGCGCGCAGCGTGAGGATCAGCGACGGCACCAGCGTGATCAGCAGCAGCCCGCCCATCACGCCGAGCTTGAGGGGGCCGTCGCCCGGCCGGATCTGATCGACGATCGTGGGCAGCACCAGCACGAGCAGCAGCGACGCCGATCCCACCACCACCTGATAGGTCGCGATCCGTGTCCGTTCGTTATAATCCCCGGAAATCTCGCCCGACCAGGCGAGGAAGGGGATCTGGATCATCGACCAGCCGAGATAGAAGGCGAACAGCACCAGGCCCAGATAGAGCGGGGTGACGCCGGCAAGCGGGAAGAAGAGCAGCAGGCCGGAAAGGCCGAACAGGATGCCGCCCGCCGCGATCCAGCTTCGCCGCCGGCCGAAACGGCTGCGCGTGCGATCGCTGAGGCTACCGATGATCGGATCGGCGATGGCGCCCCATATCTTCTCGATCAGGAAGATGGTGCCCAGCACCGCCAGCGGCACGCCATAATGCTGGGCGAAGATCGCCGGCAGATAGACGTTGAGCGGCATCTGCGCGGCGGTGACGGGCAAGGCGATGGCCGAGAAGGCGAGCAGCCGGCCGGCCGGCAATCGTGATGCGGGCGGCGGGGCGGTTGCCCTGTCTTCCCAGGCGGCATTGAGCACCGTGGCCATGGCCGGCCTCCCTAGAGCTTGGTGATGAGCGTGACGCCGAAGGTGCGCGGATCGCCGACCAGCCCGGTGACGAGGCCGGTGTTGGATGGCGTCAGCGTCTGGAAATAATTCTTGTCGAAGAGGTTGCGCAGCCACAGCGCCAGATCCCAGCGCTGGTCCTCCCGCCGGATGCCGACGCGGAGGTTGGCGATGCCGTAGCCGTCCACCTTCGAATAACGGGAATTGCTGACGGCGGTGAAGAAGCCGGACCGATGCGCATAATCGATATGGCCGTAAAGCTGGAACGCGCCGATCGGCTGGGCCGCGTCCGCGCCCAGCGAATAGCTGAACTTGGGCACGCCGGCGAGCCGTTCGCCCGAAAGATCGACCACCGTCAGCCCGCTTTCCACCGGGGCCGGCGCGTTCGGATAGTTGCGATAGGTGGCGTCGGTATAGGCGGCGGACGCGTTGAAGCTGATGAGGTCGGTAGGCGCGAAGGCGGCATCCGCCTCGAACCCGCGGGTGCGGACCTTGCCGACATTGGCGATATACTGATCGAATATCGCGGCATTGGGCCGCTGGGTGAGGATGGCCGACTGATAATTGGAAACGTCGGTCCAGAAGGCCGCGACGTTCAGCGTGGCGCGGCGATCGAGGAACTGGCTCTTGATGCCGATTTCGTAGCTGTCGACCTTCTCCGGCTTCACCGTGGCGGGCACGCCGGGGGGCAGGGCGGTGAGATTGAGGCCGCCCGATTTGTTGCCGCGCGAATAGCTGGCATAGCCGAGCACGTCGGCCGCGAACCTGTAGGAGACGTTGATCGTGCCCGACAGGCTGTCGTCGCGCCGCTTCGCGGTGAAATCCAGATCGGGGTTGAAGTTGTTGCGGATGGCCTGGGCGGCGCCGGCCAGCTGATCCGGCAGGGTGGAAAGGTCCACGCCCTCCGTCTGGGTCTGCGTGTAGCGGCCGTCCTTGTCCTCATGGGTGAAGCGCAGGCCGGCGGTGACGCTGAGCTTTTCGCTGGCATGCCAGGTGCCCTGCGCGAAGGCGGCATAGCTCTTGATGCTGGGCGTCGATGTCGATCGGGCGATGAAGCCGTTGAGGGCCGCCTGCGACACCACGGGCGGCACGGCGGCTGCGGGCAGGAACCAGTCCGGCGCGGCCGATCCGTAGCCGGTGGCGCCATAGCCGTTCACCGTCTGGTCGAAATAATAGAGGCCGGCCACATAATCGATCACGTTGGTGCCGGTGGAGGCGATCCGCAGCTCCTGGCTGAACTGGCGCTGGCGATTGGCCTGTTCGGCCAGGGTGATGATCGGCAGGCCGATCGAATCCCCGTCATTGGCGGGGTTCCATATCCAGCGGCGCCAGGCGGTGATCGAGGTGAGGGCGACGGGGCCGAGATCCCAGTCGATCTGGCCCGACACGCCATAGGATTTCATGTTCGCCTGATAATGGCCGTCCGCATCCGTCTTGCGGGCGAAGGGATCGATCGGCAGCGGCGTGTAGCCGGCGCGGGCGGCGCGCTGGCGGAAGCTGTTGGCGATCGGTGCGCCATTATCGAACGTATCGAACAGGGCGGTCACAACGCCGATGCAGCAATTGAGCCGCTGGCGCGCGAAATCGCCGATCAGGCGGATCGCCAGCGTGTCGGTGGGCTTGGCCAGCAATTGCCCCCGCACGGAGAAATTATCGTAATCCTGCGCCTTGCTGCCCATCGTGACATTGTCGATGAAGCCGTCGCGATGCGTGTCGGCGATGCTGATGCGGGCGGCGAGCTTGTCGGCGATCAGCGGGGCGGAGGCCGATCCGCGCACCTGGTGGTAGCCATGGTCGCCCAGCGTCGCCTCGCCGGAAAATTCGGGATCGAAGCTGGGCGCGCGGCTGCTGATGCTGATCGCGCCGGCGGTGGTGTTCTTGCCGAACAGCGTGCCCTGCGGCCCGCGCAGCACCTCGATCCGTTCGAGATCGACCAGATCGAACTGCGACAGGCCGACGCGGCCGTAATAGACCTGATCGACATAGACGCCGACGCCGTTTTCCAGCCCGTCGCTGGTGAAGGCGATATTGCTGCCGAGGCCGCGTATGTTGATGTTGGTGTTGCGCGGGTTGAAGCTGAACACCTGCAGGCTGGGCACGAGCTGCTGCACCTGCCCCAGCGTATAGGCGCCCGATCGCTCCAGCGTTTCCGCGCCGACGACATTGAGGGCGATCGGCACGTCCTGCGCGCGTTCCTCCCGCCGGCGGGCGGTGACGAGGATTTCGGCGCCGATCGCATCCTGTGCCGCTTCGGCGGCGGCTTCCGGCGCTTCGGCCGGCGTTTCCAGCGCAGCCGCCCCGGCCGGCGACGCAACACCCGTGGCAAGCGCGGCAACGGCGGTTGATGCGACCAGGCTGTTTCTTATCAAGCTGTTGTAAAAAGACATGAATATTCGTCCCCCGCGGCGGCGGCCGGACAGCCGTCACCGTTTCGCGCGGACGGGTGGCCCGCGCGACCGATACATGTGATCTGTTCGTTCGATCGCCTGTTCAGGCGGTCGGATCGGGTAGGTGCCGTCGCATAGAATCTCCTCGCATTCGCGGGATCACGACGTCCGGTGAGCGGGCCGAACCTTCGTGCGCTTTAGCCTTTGGTAACGCGGAGCAAGCTGCTTCCCATCAAAAGCCGCGGGCCGTGGAAGGGGCGGAACCCGCCGGCGCTGGCCAGACGCCGGACACCGGCAACCTGGATGCCGGCTTCACCCGACGATTAGTCTATCAATTAAGTAGGGAATCCAATAAAGTTTTGGTTGGGCACCCTGAAGCGGCGCGACTAGGGCGATTGGCCCGGCATCGCCGCCCCCCCCCCTCGGCGCCGATTTCCGTTAAATCGCCAATCCCTTAAATTATCTGTCGTTATCCGGCGGGCCACGCCATCATGGCGGCATGATCCGTGACGTCGTGATTCTCGGGGCCGGCTTTTCCGGCACGCTCCAGGCCATCAATCTCCTCCGCCATGGCGGGCCGCGCGCAACGCTGGTCGAGCGAAGCGCCCGGCTGGGCCGCGGCGTCGCTTACAGCGCGGCGCATCCCAGCCACCTGTTGAACGTCCGCGCCGCGAACATGAGCGCGCTGCCCGACGATCCGGGGCATTTCGTGCGCTGGCTCCAGGAACGCGGGAAGGGGGACGGCGCGAGCTTCGTGCCGCGCATCACCTATGGCGCCTATCTGGCCGAACTGCTGGACGAGGCGGTGGCCGCCGCGCCCGATCGCCTGCGCATCGTGCGCGGCGACGCGATCGATATCGAGCCCGGCGATGCTGGCGATGGCTATGCGGTGCTGCTGGCGGGCGGCGGGCGCATCCACGCCGATGCCGTGGTGCTCGCGGTCGGCAACCTGCCGCCGCATGCGCCGCCCGGCCTCGATCCGGCCGCGATCGAGCGGGATCATTATGCCGAGGACCCATGGGCGGGCGACATCGCCAACGGGCTGACGGACGGGGATCTGGTGCTGATGATCGGCACCGGCCTCACCATGGTCGATGCGGCGCTGCTGCTGGAGGAGCGCGGCTTCCGTGGCCGCATCCTCGCGCTTTCGCGGCGTGGGCTGGTGCCGCGCGCCCACGCGCCGGGGCCGCCCGTCTCCACCCAGCTTGGCGAGCGTCCGCCGATCGCGGCGACGGCGCTGCTCCGCGAGGTGCGGGCGCGGGCCGATGCGATCGGCTGGCGCGCGGCGGTGGACGAGTTGCGCCCCTACAGCCAGGGCATGTGGCTGGCGGCCGATGCCGATACCCGCGCGCGCTTCCTGCGGCACCTGCGGCCCTGGTGGGATGTGCACCGCCATCGGCTGGCGCCCGAGGTCGCGGCGCGGCTGGAGGGGATGCGCGCTTCCGGCCGGCTGGATTTCGTCGCTGGCCGCACGCTGGCCTTCCGGGATGGCGCGGCGGGCGTAGAGGTGGACTGGCGGCCGCGCGGGGCAAAAGCCATCGAAACGCTGCTGGCGCGGCGCGTGGTCAATTGCAGCGGGCCGCTGATCGATCTCGATCGCACGGAGGAGCCGCTGCTGGCCAACCTGCGGGCGCGGGGCGTCATCCGTCCCGATCCCAGCCATATCGGGCTGGATGTCGATCCGCAGGCGCGGGTCATCGGCCGATCGGGCCGGGCCGATCCCCGGCTGTTCGCGTTGGGACCGCTGACGCGGGGCGCTTTCTGGGAAGTGGTGGCGGTGCCCGATATCCGCGTCCAGACATGGAACCTCGCGCGGCGCCTTTCCAACGCGCACTGGATCGGCGGCGAGGGGCTGTAGGGCGGAGGCTCCGGGGGATCAGTCTGACCCGGACGGATGCGAAAGCATCTGCCCCGGTCAAGCTACGAGATCGGCTGGCTTCAGCCCGGCAGGCCCGCGGCGCGGCGATCGAGCAGCGCATCCAGCATGGTTTGCCCGCCCTCTTCCTGTTCGAAGCGGGTCCAGCCGCCCGATCCCAGCCGTTCGAGCGGCTGGAAGCGGACCTTATATTGCATGCGCGGCGAATCCTTCACCCAATAGCCCAGATAGACATAGGGCAGGCCGGCTTCGGCCGCGCGCTGGATATGATCGAGGATGATGAAGGTGCCGAGACCGGGCCGATCCGCCGATTCCGCCTCGTAGAAGCTGTAGATCATCGACAGGCCATCGGCCTGGTGATCGCTGAGGCACGCGCCGACCAGCCGGCCGGCGGGATCGCGATATTCGACGACATAGGTGCTGACCGGCGTCTGCTCCACCATGTCGGCGAAATCGAGCTCGTCCATCTCCGCCATGCCGCCGCCGGGATGGCGCGCGGCCAGGTAGCGGCGGAGGAGATCGAACTGCTCCTCCGTCGTCCAGGGCTTGCAGGCGGTGACGCTGAGATCGGCGTTGCGGCGCATCAGCTTGCGCTGGCTGGCATTGGGGCGGAATTCGGCGGCGACCACGCGCACCGACACGCAGGCGGCGCAATCCGTGCAGCTTGGCCGGTAGGCGACGTTCTGGCTGCGGCGGAAGCCGATCCGGCCCAGCGCGTCATTCAGTTCCGCCGCGTGCGGGCCGGAAAGCTCGGTGAACACCTTGCGCTCGGTCTTGCCCGGCAGATACGGGCACGGGGATGGCGTGGTGACGAAAAAGCGCGGGAAACGGAATGGAGCGCTCACGGCCTGCCCTGATCCCCCGGGGCTGTTCCACCATGGAAAGCCCGTCGCCACGAATATGCTATCAGCCCGGAAATATGAAAAGCCCGTTCACCATGAAAAGAGGGTTAAGGGCCGCATCCGAACGAATGAGCCGCTTGACCATCAGGCAAGTTCGACGGGTGTGACCTCATATCCGCCGGCGCGCAGCGCGGTCACGAGTCGTTCCAGATGCGCCTTGTCGCGGGTCTCGCACTCGATATCGGTGATCAGCCCCTTGGCCGGCAGCGTGGTGAACACGCGCTGGTGATAGACCTCGATGATGTTCACCTGCTGCTCGTCGAAGATGCGGGCGACATGGAACAGCGCGCCGGGCCGGTCCTGCAGGCGGATGCGCAGGCGCGCGAGGCGGCCGTCGCGGGCAAGATCGCGCAGCAGCACGTTGGCGAGCAGGCGGGTATCGATATTGCCGCCGCACAGCACCACGCCCACCGTGCGCCCGGCGAAGCGTTCGCGATGGGCGAGCAGCGCGGCGAGGCCGGCAGCGCCCGCGCCTTCGGCCACCGTCTTTTCGATCTGGAGGAGGAGGGACACGGCCTTCTCAAGATCGCGCTCCGTCACCAGCACCAGGTCGTCCACGATCTCGCGGATGATGGCGGAGGTGATCGCGCCCGGTTCCTTCACGGCGATGCCTTCGGCCAGCGTATCGCCGCCGATCGGCAGATCGGTGCCGTTGATGCGGTTGTACATGGACGGGAAAAGCTCCGCCTGCACGCCCACCACCTCGATCGGCCGGTCCTGCGCCTTGGCGACGATAGCCGAGCCCGAGATCAGGCCGCCGCCGCCGATCGGCACCGCCAGCGTATCGATTTCCGGCGCGTCCTCCAGCATCTCCAGCGCCACCGTGCCCTGGCCGGCGATGATCGCCGGATCGTCGAACGGATGGACGAAGGTGAGGCCGCGATCCTTGGCGACCACCAGCGCATGGGCATAGGCATCGTCGAAGCGTTCGCCGGTGAGGATCACCGTCGCGCCATGGCCCTCGGTCTGCGACACCTTCACCGTCGGCGTCGACTTGGGCATGACGATGGTGACGGGGATGCCCAGCCGCGCGCCATGATAAGCGAGGCCCTGCGCGTGGTTGCCGGCCGATGCCGCGATCACGCCGCGCGCGCGGGCGGTTTCGTCCAGCTGGAGCAGCTTGTTGAGCGCGCCGCGTTCCTTGTAGGCGGCGGTGAACTGGAGGTTCTCGAACTTCAGGTAGACCTTCGCCCCGGTCATGGCGGACAGCGTCTTGCTCAGCAGCGTCGGCGTGCGGACGATGCTGTCCCCAATGCGCATGTGCGCCGCCCGGACATCGGCGATGGATACGGGAAGGGCGGTCGGGGTGGTCGCTGCGGTAGCCATGATGGTCCGGGGCTCTAGCCCATCTGGCGGATCGGCGAAACCATGGTTATGCCGTCGCCATGGCAAGCATAGCTTTTATCGGCCTGGGCGTGATGGGCCGCGCCATCGCGCGTCACCTGCTTCGCGCCGGGCATGACGTGACCGTCTATAACCGCACCGCCAGCAAGGCGGAGGCGTGGGTCGAGGCGCATGGCGGGCGGGCGGCGCCCACCGCCGCCGCGGCAGCCGAGGGGGCGGACGCGGTGTTCACCTGCGTCGGCGCCGATCCCGATCTGGAGGCGGTGACGCTGCGGGCCGACGGCTGCTTCCGCACGATGAAGCCGGGCGCCGTCTTCGTCGATCACACCACGGCATCGGCACGGATCGCGCGGCAGCTTGCGGTGGAGGGCAAGGATCGTGGCCTGCTGGTGGTCGATGCCCCGGTCTCTGGCGGGCAGGCGGGCGCCGAGGAAGGGCGGCTTTCGATCATGTGCGGCGGATCGGCCAAGGCGGTGGCGGCCGCGACGCCGCTGATGCAGGCTTATTCGGCCCGGATCGTCCATGTCGGCGGCGCAGGCGCGGGGCAGCAGACCAAGATGGTGAACCAGATATGCATCGCCGGCACGATGCAGGCGATCGCCGAGGGGCTGCGCTTCGCCCAGGCGGCCGAGCTGGATCTGGAAAAGGTGTTCGAGGCGGTCTCCGCCGGTGCTGCATCGAGCTGGTATTTCGTCAATCGCTGGAAAAGCATGGCGGCAGAGGAATTCGACGAGGGATTTGCGGTGGACTGGATGCGCAAGGATCTGGGGCTGGCGCTGGAGGAAGCGCGGGCGAACGGCGCGACGCTGCCGTCCGCCGCGCTGATCGACCAATTCTATGCCGAGGTGCAGGCGATGGGCGGTGGCCGGCAGGATCTTTCCGCGCTGGTCCGGCGGATCCGGCGATGAAGGCTGTCCTCGCGCGGCCGCTGGCCGCGATTGCGTTGCTGCTCGCCACGCCGGCTTTTGCGGACGCATTGATCGACAATGTGAACGGCTACACCATCGGCAAGGGGGGCGAGGTCGAACGCTTCACCGGCCTGCTGATCGATGGCGAGGGCAAGGTCGTCCGCACGCTGGGCCATAAGGACAAGCGGCCCGAGAAGCTCGATTTCCGCATGGACGGGCAGGGCCGCACGCTGGTTCCCGGCCTGATCGACGCGCATGGCCATGTGATGGGGCTGGGCTTCAACGCCCTCCAGCTCGATCTTTCGGAAACCCGATCGCTGGCCGAGGCGCAGGATAAATTGCGCCAGTGGGTGCGCGACAATCCCGGCCAGCGCTGGGTGATCGGGCGCGGCTGGAACCAGGAGCGCTGGGGGCTGGGCCGTTTCCCCACCGCCGCCGACATCGATGCCGCCGTGGCGGACAAGCCGGTGTGGCTGATCCGCATCGACGGCCATGCCGGCGTCGCCAACAGCGCCGCGCTGGCGCTGGCCGGGATCGACGGCAAGACGCAGGCGCCGGCCGGCGGCCGGATCGAGATGGCGGGTGGGCGGCCGACCGGCCTGTTCGTCGATGCCGCGACCGCGCTGATGGAGCGCGCCGTGCCGCCGCCCCAGCCGCTCGAACGCGATCTCGCCTTCGCCAGGGCGCAGCAGATATTGATCGAGGACGGCATCACCGCCGTCGCCGACATGGGCACCACGGCGGACGACTGGGCGGTGATGCGCCGCGCGGGCGACCTCGGCCGGCTGCGCGTGCGGATCATATCCTATGCGCACGGCATCGAGCCGCTGGTCGCCATCGCCGGCACGGGTCCGACGCCCTGGCTCTATGGCGGCCGGCTGCGGATGGTGGGGGTGAAGCTTTATGAGGACGGCGCGCTGGGATCGCGCGGGGCCTGGCTGAAGGCCGATTATGCCGATGCCCCCGGCCAGCGCGGCCTGATGCTGCTCAACGACGCCAAGCTCAAGAATCTGGGCAGCCGCGCGGCGATGGACAATTTCCAGGTCGCCATCCACGCCATCGGCGATGCCGCCAACGCGCAGGCGCTGGATGCGATCGAGGAGCTTTCGGACACCTATAAGGGCGATCGCCGCTGGCGGATCGAGCATGCCCAGATCGTCGATCCCGCCGATCTGCCGCGCTTCGGCAGGCATGGCATCATCGCCTCGATGCAGCCCGTGCACCAGACATCGGACCGGCTGATGGCGGAGGCGCGGCTGGGGCCGGCGCGGCTGGCGGGGGCCTACGCCTGGGCTTCGATGCGCAAGGCGGGCGCGACCCTGGCCTTCGGATCGGATTTCCCGGTGGAAAGCCCCGATCCCTTCGCCGGCCTCGCCGCCGCGACCAGCCGGGAGGACGCCGCCGGTCAGCCGCCGGGCGGCTGGATTCCGGAGCAGAAATTGTCGCCGGCCGAAGCCCTGGCCGCCTTCACCCGCGACGCCGCTTATGCCGGCTTCGCCGAGGACCGGATCGGCAGCCTGGAACCCGGCCGCTATGCCGATTTCCTGCTGCTCGACCGCGACATATTGGCCGCCACCCCGGCGGAAATCCGCGCGACCCGGGTTCTGGAAACCTGGATCGGCGGCAAGCGAATCTGGGTGCGGAAGTAGCGATCCGGCTGCGCCTGCCCGGTATAACGGACTGAGGAAAATCGCGATGAAAGGGGCGCCGGCTATCAGCGGGTCGAGAGGAAAGGGCGGTAGCCACGCTTGCCGTCCGCATCGGCCGGGCGCGACGCCGGTGCTGCGCGGGGGAGCCAGATGAACTTCGTCCAGTGGCTGAACTCGCTCGATGAACTCCTCTACGAGTTGATGAGCTGGTTCGTATTTTTCCCGGTGACGCTGTGGAAAGTGCTGCGCCACCCCCTTGCGATGATGCGCTATGCCGAGGATCAGCTGAAGCTGGATGACGATCGCCAGTATCGCGGCACCGTCAGTCCGCCCATCATGCTGGTCCTGACGATCGTCGCCGAGCAGGCGATCGGACTCGCAGAGGACGGCACCAACCCGATCGTGAAAAGCCAGCATGGTCTGGCTTCCCTCGTCAATGACAATACCACGCTCCTCCTCCTGCATCTCGTTCTATTCGGGACGTTTGCCTTGGTGCTGGCTACGGGGAAGGTTTATCGAAGCAGCGTCGACCTGGACCGCGACACGCTGAAGCCGGCCTTTTATGCGCAATGCTATGCCATCTCGCCCTTCGCGCTGCTGGTCAGCCTCGGCGTGAGCGGGGCGATGCATAGCCATGGCGCGGTTCAGCTTGGCGGACTGACCGCAATCGTCGCAGCGTTTCTGTTTTATGGCATCGTCCAGGTGCGCTGGTTCAGCCGGGAACTGAATCAGTCTCTCATCCGCTCCTTCGTCGATGCGTCGGTCGGGATGGTCGCAAGCATCGTTGTCGCCCTTTTTATCGGACGTCTTTTTGTATGATGTCCGATACTGGCGAATATGTCAGTTATTTCATCATGAGGATTTAGCTGCGGATGAAGACCAACGGCCGTTCGTCTTGGTCTTCCCGACTTCGCGTCCCGTGCGTGGCGCCCCAATATCATTTGGACGTGCTCGAAATTTGATATCTGCTGGCCTTAGCAAGACTGCGGTCAGCCAATCGGCTGCGCTTCCGGGAACGTCCATGATCCATCGAGAATGACGGAACGGGGACGATAGAGCCGGACCATATAGTTCCAGCCCGGGACAATCGGTATGCAATTGGCGACGCCTCCGTCGCAGCCGCCGAACTGTATGGTGATCGATCCGTCGGCGTCCTTCTTCGCGGTGACGCTGTTATAAGAATAGATGCCGGCCTCGTTTTTCGGAATGTAACCTGTCTCGTCGTAGACCGTCACCGACCAGAAAGCGTCGACCGGCACATCCTTCACCCTGAGGCGGTGCACGGTTTTGCCGTCGTTCAATTTCGGCGTGATGTTGAGATAGGTTGCATCTTCCGGTGGATTGGCACCCCATCCCATCGCGCCGCCAACCAGGCGCTGGATGGGATCGACCTTCCCGCGCTTGCCAAAGCCCTTGCTGGTATCGGGCATCGTCCGCGCCAGCGCGAGCAGCGCCTCGCGCACCTTGCCCTGGCTTTCGTGATCCCAGTCGGGGATTTCGAACGCGCCCGGCCCGCCGGGCTGATCGAGGCGGATCGCATCCTGCAGTGCGTGCACCACGGCAAGGTCGTCGGGGTCTGCCGGATCGACCAGCGTGCGCACGCCGATCAGCACGTAGCGCGTTCCGATCTCCTCGCGGGTCAGCGTGTGCGGCTGGGTGTCGTAATATACCGCCGGCACATACTGGTCCTCGTCGATGATCTGCAGCGACATGAAGCGGCCCCCGCTGTCCGGCAGCGTGATCGTCGCTGGTCCGGCATCGAGATCGAGCAGCACCGCGGAATAGAGGGTGTCGCGATTGAGCCGGATGATGGTTTGGTTATCGACCGAGGCCACATCCCGATGATGCTCGAATTTGCCGAATCCCTCTTCCTTGAGCGCGATCGCCGAAAAATAGAGGTCGGATTCCGCCCGCAGGAAATTTTCCGGCGTGACGGTGATCGAACCGCCGCCGGTCCCAGGCTGCTGCAAGCTGGGCGTCTCGTTCATCGCGCGTCTCCTCGTTCAGCCGGCCTTCTCGAGATCGGGCAACACCCAACTCTTGTCAGAGAAGAACTTTTCGGGGTCGCAGGTGCGGAACGGCACCTCAAACCCGCGAGCGCCGCCGGCGCCGGGCGGCCATATTCGACGAGCGGATAGCCCCGGAGGAAAGCGTGGACCCCGATGGCATGCGCACGTTCTTTTGGGGCCGATGCCGAAGGGGGCGTTGCGATGGAGAGGCCGGTTGCGGGCATCGCTCTGCTCCTGGAAACGAGAGCGAGCCTATTCAGCGGAAGGACGCGAATCTATCGGTAATAACCCTACCGACCTTCGGGTATCGGACGTCGCGTCCGGCCATTCCTGGGTATATGACCAGATGAGGTGAATGGCTCCCGTTCACGGCGCCGGCGTGCCGTGTGTCAAGCTTCACGGGAGCCTGTCCGACCCGGCCCCGGAGCGCATATCGATGGGAGACTGCCCGGAGCCGCGCGTCGACAGCCACCGGATCGGTGGTCGCGGGGAAACGCTCGACCTTGGGGGGGGGCGGCACATCCGTCAGCGGTTGGGCCGGGTCGCGCTTGTTCGCGCTATCGCCAGACAGGATTTTGGAGGCCCGAGCCGGAATCGAACCGGCGTGCAAGGATTTGCAGTCCTCTGCGTAACCACTCCGCCATCGGGCCTCGACTGCGGAAATCCGCCGTTTTTGCGGAGCCGGCTTGGTAGAGTTCGCAGCCCGATCCGTCAAGTTCGCAGATTCACGATTTGTCCATCGCCTCCATTTTTGCGATCGCGGCCCTCGCCCGCAGCCGTTGGGGCGCATATATCAGCGCCATCTTGAACGTCTGGTGTCCGAGCACAGTCTCGATTTCGGCAATGGTGCAGCCTGCTTCTTCCATGTCGGCTGCGCGAGGGGATGGCCGGGGGTGGTGTGGAGGCGCGTCAGTCCTCGCCCTCGCCGCGATATTTCAGCTCGAGGAAGCGGCCCTGCGTGGCGAGGCGGTGGAGATCGCCGGAGGCGAGTTGCTCGGTCATGCGGGCAAGCTCGCTGTCCACGACCTCCAGCCCTTCGACAAGCTGGCGATCGGGCGATTTGCCGTTGCGTTCGTCGCGCCGGAGCGACGGCGGGACCCGCTGATAGCCGGAGACGAGCTCGGGCAGCTCCTCGCCGAGCAGCTTGCGGATTTCGACCGCGGCGGGCTGGGCCGGATCGAGGGTGGCGAGCTGGGGGGCGAGCGCCTCCAGCCGCACGCCGATGCCGTCGGCAAGGCGCTGGGCGGGGGCGGGGAGCGCGGGGCGCTGGCGTTCCAGCCATTGCTCGGTCTGGAGCGGCAGTGCCTTGATATCGGCCTGGACCAGCTTTTCGGGCGTGGGCTCCGTGCCCGCGGGCCACATCAGGATGGCGAAGGCGAGGATCGCCATGACGATGAGGGTGAGGAACACGCCGCCTATGCCCAGCGGGGCCACGAAGGTGCCGAAGATGCCGGCGGCGAGCGCGGCCGCGAGGATCGCGGCGATGGCGAGCTTCACCCGGCGCCAGAAGGCGGCCCAGCGCCGCTGGCGCGCGCGCTGGCGCATCCGCCGCCCTTCCGGCGAGACGCGACGCAGCAGGGCTTCGGCCTGTTCGAGGACGCGGGTGGAATCCGCCATCAGCGATCGACCGGCGTGAAGGGATCGGCCGGGCCGCCGGCCGTGATCCGCGCCTGCGCCGCGCCTTCGGCACGGGCGATATAGCCGCGCGACTTTTCGACCTCGTCGGTCAGGGTGGTCACCGTCTGCTTCATCGACGACAGGGCTTCCAGCTTGAATTTATCGATGCTGTCCATCGTATCATAGATGTTCTGGAAAGCGCGCTTCAGCGTTTCGAGCGGGATGGTGGAGGAAGCCGCCTGCTTGTGGATCTCCCCGGTCTGGGTGCGCAGCAGCTCGCCCGTGGAATCGATCATGTTGGCGGTGGTGGTGTTGAGCGCGGTGATCTGCTGCAGCACCAGCTTCTGGTTGGTGAGCGCCTGGGCGACCGTGACGGCGGTGCGCAGCGCCGCGACCGTGGTGGTGGACGCGCGATCGACGCCCTTCACCAGCTCCACATTGTTCTTCTTGACGAGATCGAGCGCGAGATAGCCCTGCACCGTCACCGCCATCTGGGTGAGGAGATCGGTGGAGCGCTGGCGCACATAGAAGAGCGCGGTTTCGCGGATCGCCTTGGACTTGGCCGGATCGGTCGCCTCCAGCTCCATCGCCTTGGCTTCGAGCTGGGCGTCGAGCGCCTTGGAGACGTGGATCATCTGTTCCAGCCGGCCCATCGCCGCCCACAGATTCTGCCGTTCGACATCGATGGCGGCATTGTCCTTCAGCAGCTCGTCCTTGCCGCCGGCCAGCCTCGCCAGGATCGACGAGATGTGGCTCTGCGCCGACTTGTAGCCGTCGAAATAGTCGCGCATCTTGTTGCCGAACGGGAGGATGCCGAACAGCTTCTTGGGCGCGAGCAGGTTGCCCTGCCTGCCGGGATCGAGATCCTCGATGGTGCGGCGAAGCTCCGCCAGGTCGGTGCCGACGCCGGTATCCTTGTCCATCGCGCGCACGGGGCGATCGAGGAAGCGGTTGGACTGGCCGGCGGCCTCGGCGATCTCGCGCCGGCCCATGTTGGAGATCTGATCGACCTTCATGCCGAATTCGGGGCTGTTCGCGTCGAGCGCGGCCAGCTCGTCCACGAACGCCTCGGCCTTGGCATCGAGCTGGGTGCGCTGCTCGTCGCGCAGGGGGACGAGCCCGGCGGCCTTTTCCGGCGCGACGATCTTCACCGGTTCCGGCGCCTTCAGCACCAGATCGGTTTCGGTTTCCGTCGCGTCCGTCGCCATGCAGGTCCTCCCAACCCTTTGAAGGCATCCAAGATGGAGGGGAAAGCCGCGCGGTTCAAGCGCCGGGGCGGGCGGCCGGGGCGTTCGTCGAACCGCTTGGACAATTTGTCAGATTTCGGGTATTTCAAAGCAGCCTATGAACGGGGGCCATGATGGCTGAAGGCGAAACGGCATTAATCCTGGCGCGCGCGCAGTTCGCGTTCACCGTTTCATTCCACTTCATCTTCCCGGCCTTTTCGATCGGCCTTGCGAGTTACCTCGCGGTGCTGGAGGGGCTGTGGCTGAAGACGGGCAAGGATCATTATCTCGACCTGTTCCGTTACTGGATGAAGATATTCGCCGTCGCCTTCGCGATGGGCGTGGTTTCCGGCATCGTCATGTCCTACCAGTTCGGCACCAACTGGTCGGTCTTTTCCGACAAGGCCGGTCCGGTGATCGGGCCGCTGATGGCCTATGAGGTGCTGACCGCCTTCTTCCTGGAGGCGGGGTTCCTGGGCGTGATGCTGTTCGGGATGAAGAAGGTGGGGCGCGGGCTGCACTTCACCGCGACCTGCGCGGTGGCGCTGGGCACCTTCATCTCCGCCTTCTGGATCCTTTCGGTCAACAGCTGGATGCAGACGCCGACCGGCCACACGCTGAACGATGTGGGGCAGTTCGTGCCGGCGGCGGGCTGGGCCGACATCATCTTCAACCCGAGCTTCCCCTATCGCCTGGTCCATACGGTGATCGCCGCCTATCTGACGACCGCGCTGGCCGTGGGCGGGGTGGGCGCGTGGCACCTGCTGCGCGGCGATCGCGGGCCGCAGGTGCGGACGATGTTCTCCATGGCGATGTGGATGGCGGCGCTGGTGGCGCCGATCCAGATCTTCGCCGGCGACCTGCACGGCCTCAACACGCTGGAGCACCAGCCCGTGAAGGTGATGGCGATGGAAGGCCATTATCAAAGCCACCCGGGCGGCGCGCCGCTGATCCTGTTCGGCATACCGGACAGCAAGGCCGAGACCGTGCATGCCGCGATCGAGATTCCCAAGCTCTCCTCGCTGATCCTGAAGCATGATCTGGATGCGCCGCTGGCCGGCCTCGATACCGTGGCCAAGGCGGATCGGCCGCCGGTCGGGATCATATTCTGGTCGTTCCGCATCATGGTGGGCATCGGCTTCCTGATGCTGGCGCTGGGCCTGTGGAGCCTGCTGGGGCGGGTGACGGGGCGGCTTTACGAATGGCGTTGGCTGCACCGCTTCGCGCTGGTGATGGGGCCGTCGGGCTTCGTGGCGGTGATCGCCGGATGGGTGACGACCGAGGTGGGGCGCCAGCCCTGGGTGATACAGGGGCTGCTGCGCACGTCCGACGCGGTTTCGCCGCTCGCCTCGCCGGCGGTGGGCGCATCGCTGGTGGCGTTCGTGATCGTCTACTTCACCTGCTTCACGGTGGGCACGCTCTATATCCTGAAGCTGGCGGGCAAGGCACCGGGGCCGCGCGAGGGCGCGCCGGAACGCGCGCCCATTCGCAGCGCCGGGATCACGCCCGCGCAGGCCGTGCAGGAGGGCGAATGATGGACCTCACCGTCATCTGGGCGGCGATCATCGCCATCGCGGTTGCCGCTTATGTACTGATGGACGGGTTCGACCTCGGCATCGGCATCCTGTTCCCGAAGTTCCGGGTGGGGCGGGAGCGCGATACCGCGATGAACGCCATCGCGCCGGTGTGGGATGGCAACGAGACCTGGCTGGTGATGGGCGGCGGCGGCCTGCTGGCGGCCTTCCCGCTGGCTTATTCGATCGTGCTGCCGGCGCTCTATGCCCCATTGATCGCGATGCTGCTGGCGCTGGTGTTCCGGGGCGTGGCCTTCGAATTCCGCTGGCGCGATCCCAATCATCGCCGGTTCTGGGATTTCGCCTTCTTCGCGGGATCGCTGGTCGCGACCTTCGCGCAGGGCATCACGCTGGGCGCGCTGCTGCAGGGCATCGAGGTGCACGACCGCGCTTATTCCGGCGGGTGGTGGGACTGGCTGAGCGGGTTCAGCCTGCTGACGGGGGTGAGCCTGGTGATCGGCTATGCCCTGCTGGGCGCAGGCTGGCTGATCTGGAAGACGGAAGGGCCGTTGCAGGCGGACGCCCGCCGCTTCGCCCGGCCGCTGGTGCCTGCGCTGGTGGTGGCGATCGCCGCCGTCAGCCTCTCCACCCCTTTCCTCGAGATGCAATATTGGCAGCGCTGGTTCGTATGGCCGGGGCTGATCGTGGCGGTGCCGATGCCGCTGCTGATCGCCTTCGTCGCCTTCATGCTGTGGCGATCGATCGGCCGCGCCCCGGATTCGCACCCCTTCCTGTGGACGCTGGGGCTGTTCGCCCTTTCCATGGCGGGGCTGGCCATTTCGATCTGGCCGTGGGTGATACCGGGCCGGGTTTCGATCTGGGATGCCGCGGCACCGCATTCGAGCCAGGTGTTCATGCTGATCGGTGCCGGCGTGCTGATCCCGGTGATCCTGGCCTATACCGCCTGGGCCTATTGGGTGTTCCGCGGCAAGGTGGGCGATGACGGCTATCACGCGCATGGCGACCACTGAGCGCAAGCCGTCGCTCTGGCTGCGGCGGATCGGCTGGTTCGTCGCCATCTGGGCGATGAGCGTCCTCGCGATCGGCGCGGTGGCGTGGCTGCTGCGGATGGCAATCAAGGGATAAAGGCCGATCCGGCGGCGTTCCAACGCACGGGAAAATGCTCTACGCCCGTGTCCCATGAATGCGACGGGGGACGATCTCGATATCATGCTGGCGACGGCCGCGGACTGGCTGGCAGCCGGGCATCGCGTGGCCATCGCCACCGTCGTCGAAACCTGGGGATCGGCGCCAAGGCGGCGCGGCAGCCATGCGATCATCCGCGACGACGGCCGCTTCGCCGGATCTGTGAGCGGCGGCTGCGTGGAGGGCGACGTGATCGTGGCCGCGCAGGAATTGCTGGCGACGGGCGGCGCGCGCCGGCTGGATTATGGCGTCGCGGACGAGACCGCCTGGGCGGTGGGGCTGGCCTGCGGTGGCCGCATTTCCGTGCTGGTGCAGACGATCGACGCGGACCATTTTCCGCCGGAACTGATCGCCCGTATCCGCGATGCGCGGGCGCGGGGCAAGACGGTTGCGGTCGCGACCGGCCTCGACGACGGGCGCAGCGTGGAGGGAGAGGGCCGGGACGGCGACTTCGTGGCGCGCTACGCGCCGCCCCTGCGGCTGATGATCGTCGGCGCCGTGCATATCGCCCGCGCGCTGGTGCCGATGGCGCGGATGATCGGATATGCGCCGCTGCTGGTCGATCCGCGCGGCAGCTTCGCCGCATCCTTCGGGGTGGAGGGGATCGTTCCCGACGAACGCTGGCCGGACGAGGCCATGGCCGAATGGCGGCCGGATGCGGCGAGCGCGGTGGTGACGCTGACGCACGATCCCAAGATCGACGATCCCGCGCTGGCGGCGGCAATGGAATCGCCGGCCTTCTACATCGCGGCGCTGGGATCGCGGCGGACGCACGCCGCGCGGCTGGAGCGGCTGGCGGCAAAGGGATTCGGCGAAGAGGCGCTGGCGCGGATCGCCGGGCCGGCGGGGCTGGACATCGGTGCGGCCGACCCGCCGGAAATCGCGCTTTCGATCCTGGCGCAGGCCACCGCCCGGCTGCGTGGCCGGGAATGAGGTTCGGCCCGGTTCCGACTGGCGAGGCGCTGGGCGCGCTGCTGGGCCATGGCCGCATGATCGGCGGCCGGCGCCTGCCCAAGGGCCGCAGCCTTTCGCCCGACGATATTGCGCTGGCGGAGCGCGAAGGCGTTACCGAGCTGGTGGTGGCGCAACTCGACCCCGGCGATGTCGGTGAGGACGAGGCGGCCGTGGCGATTGCCGCCGCGCTGGCGGGGGCGGGTGTGGAGGCATCCGTTCCCCGCCACGGCCGGGTGGACCTGATCGCCCTGCATGACGGGCTGTTCCATTGCGACGGGGCGGCGATCGACGCGGTGAATCTGGTGACGGAGGCGATCGGCCTCGGCACGCTGCACCCCTGCCGGCCGGTGCGTGCGGGCGATGCCGTCGCGACGATGAAGATCATCCCCTATGCGATCGGCGGGCAGGCGCTGGCGGCGGCGATCGCGGCGGCGAGGCGCGCCGATATCGGGGTGCGGCCCTTCGCCCTGCCGCCGACCGCGCTGATCCAGACGCGGCTGCCGGGCCAGCCCGACAAGATGTTCGCCGGCACCGCCGTCGCGACCCGGCAGCGCCTTGCCCGGTTGGGGGCGGCGCTGGCGGCGGAGCATATCTGCAACCATGACGAGGCCGCGCTTGCCCGGCGGCTGGGGGAACAGGAGGAGGCGATCGTGCTGGTGGCCGGCGCTTCCGCCACGGTGGACCGGCGCGACGTGATCCCTGCCGCCATCGTCGCGGCGGGCGGGGAGGTGGAGCGGCTCGGCATGCCGGTGGAGCCGGGCAACCTGCTGTGCCTCGGCAGGATCGGCGGGCGGATCGTGATCGGCCTGCCGGGCTGCGCGCGCAGCCCGCGCCGCAACGGCATCGATCTGGTGCTGGAGCGGATCGCGGTGGGGCTGCCGGTCGATGGCGGGGTGATCGCGCGGATGGGCGTGGGCGGCCTGATAGCGGACCAGATCCGCAGGGACGGCCCCTATGGGCAAGAGGCCTGGGAGCCGGAGGATTGAGCGCCAGCGCGGCGAAGGCGGGTGCGATCCTGCTCGCCGCCGGCTCCTCGCGGCGGATGGGGGCGAACAAGCTGACCGCCGATCTGGACGGGCGGCCGCTGATCCTTCACGTCGCCGAGGCCATCCGCGCGGCCGGCCTGCCGCCGCCGATCGTGGTGACGGGGCATGACCCGCAGGCGATCGAGCAAGCGCTGGCGGGCAGGGATTGCCGTTTCGTTCATGCCGCCGACCATGCGGAGGGGCTTTCGCGATCGCTGGCGGCGGGGATAGCCGCAGTGCCGGACGATTGGGGCGCGGCGATGATCTGCCTGGGCGACATGCCATCGATCCCGGCGGCCGTGCTGCGCAGCCTGGCGGACGAGGCGGGCAGGGAGCGGGTGATCGTGCCCGTGCATGGCGGGCGGCGCGGCAATCCGGTGATCTGGGGACGGAGCTACTTCCCCCGGCTGATGGCGATCCGGGGCGACAAGGGCGCGCGCGGGCTGATCGACGCGCTGGGCGATGCCGTGACCTTCATGGCCTGCGATACGCCCGCCGTCCTGATCGATGCCGATACGCCCGATGCGCTGGCGGCGCTGCGGGCGAATTTCGCCAAAGCGTCCTCAAGCGACAGGCGGCCATAAGCTCACCCCCTTGGCTGGGCCTGAGCCGGCGGGGCCGGTATCGATCGGGCAAAGATCATATGGGAGAGAGCAATGGCCTGGGACGAGGAATGCGACGTCGTCGTCATCGGATCGGGCGGGGGCGCGCTGGTGGGCGCGCTGGCCGCCGCCAAGGCGGGCCTGAAGGTGATCCTGGTCGAGGCGACCGACCGGTTCGGCGGCACGACAGCCTATTCCGGCGGCGGCATGTGGCTGCCCTGCAATGCCGCGCTGCGCCGCGCGGGCGACGACGACACCATGGAGGATGCGCGGGAATATTATCGCGCCGTGGTGGGGGACCGCACCCCGCGCGCGGTGCAGGACGCCTTCCTCGATAACGGCGCGGCCATGCTCGATTTCCTGGAAAGCGACCCGCATCTGGAATTCGCCGTCTATCCCTGGCCGGATTATTACGGGAAGGCGCCCAAGGCGCGCGCCGGCGGCCGGCACATCATGCCGCTGAACCTGACGCCCGAGGAGATCGGGGCCTTGCGCGACCAGTTGCGGCCGACCCTGCCGGTGGAGCGGCTGGGCGAGCCCCTGCCGGAGGAGCTGGTGGGCGGGCAGGCGCTGATCGGGCGGCTGCTGCTGGCGCTGAAGGCGCAGGCCGGCGCGGACCTGAGGCTTTCCACGCCGTTCCGCGATTATGTGGCGGAGGATGGCGCGGTTACCGGCGTCGTCGTGGGCAAGGACGGGGCCGAACGCCGCATCCGGGCGCGCAAGGGCGTGCTGGCGGCGGCCGGCGGGTTCGAACGCAATGGCGAGATGCGGGCGCGTTTTGGCGTGCCGGGCGAGCTTTCCGGCTGCGTGGGCGCGCCGGGCAATATGGGCCGGCCGATCGAGGCGGGCATCGCCATCGGCGCGGACGTGGACCTGATGGGCGAGGCCTGGTGGTCCCCCGGCATCCTGCACCCGGACGGCACGGCAACCTTCTCGCTCGGGCTGACCGGCGGCATCTTCGTCGATGCCAATGGCGAGCGTTTCGCCAACGAATCCGCCGCCTATGACCGGCTGGGCCGCGACATCATCGCGGCGGAGGCGGAGGGACGGCTGAAGCGGCCCTTCTGGATGGTCTATGACGATAGCACGGGCGGCGAGCCGCCGGTGATCTTCCCGACCGTGCCGGTGGGCAAGGCCGAGGATTATGTGGCCGCCGGCTATCGCAAGCGCGGCGCGACGCTGGCGGAGCTGGCAAGCGAGATCGGCGTGCCGGCCGATCGGCTGGAGGCGACGGTCGCGCGCTACAACGGCTTCTGCGATGCCGGCCGGGACGAGGATTTCGACCGGGGCGGTGAGCCTTATGACCGCTTCTTCATGGGCGAGGGCGGCGGATCGCCGCTGGTGCCGATCCGGCGGGGGCCGTTCCACGCCCAGGCTTTCTCGATATCCGATCTGGGCACCAAGGGCGGGCTGAAGACGGATGCCAAGGCCCGCGTGCTGCGCGCCGACGGATCGGTGATCCCCGGCCTCTATGCCGCCGGCAACACGATGGCGGCGGTGAGCGGCCAGACCTATCCGGGCGGGGGCAACCCGATCGGTTCCTGCGCCGTATTTTCCTGGATCGCCGCCCGCGACATGGCCGGAACGGGAGCATGACCATGGAAGCAGACGATTATTTCGCCATCCAGAATGTGCTGTTCAGCTATCCCTTCGCGCTGGATGCCGGCGATTTCGATGCGGTGGGCGAGCTGCTGGGCGATGCGGTGATCCACAGCGGCGGCGCGCTGCTGGCCGATCGCGATCCGAAGGCCGTGGCCAATGCCTTCCGCAGCTGGGTGCTCACTTATGCCGACGGCACGCCGCGCACGCGCCACATGCTGGCCAATGTGATGATCGTGCCGGAAGGCGAGGGGAAGGCGCGGGCCAGTTCCTATGTCATGGTGTTCCAGCAGGCGGGCGACGGGCCGTTGCAGGCGGTGATCGGCGGCGATTATCTGGACCGGCTGGAGAAGCGCGACGGCCGCTGGCGGATCGTGGAGCGGACCATGGGCAACGACCTGGTGGGCGACCTTTCCCGCCACGGCCGCGACATGGGGACGATCAAGCCCGGCCGGGCGAACGGAGCGAAGCCGCTGGCCGGGTGAACGCGCGCGGGGCGCAACGATCGAATTGCGCCCACCCCCTTGCCTGATCGCCCATTCCCTGCGCAAAGCGCGGACATGGATAGCGAAAGCCATTCGGAGTTCAGCCGCGCGGAATGGGCGCGGCTCCGCTCCAGCGTGCCGATGATGCTGAGCGAGGCCGAGGTGGAGGCGCTGCGCGGCGCCAACGAGCCGACGTCGATGGTCGAGGTGGAGGAGGTGTTCCTGCCGCTCACCCGCCTCATCAACCTGCACGTCGCCGCATCGCGCGGGCTGGCCCGCGTGACCGACGATTTCGTCGGCCGGCCGAGCTGGCCCCGGCCCTATGTGGTGGCGATCGCCGGCAGCGTGGCGGTGGGCAAGAGCACGGTCGCCCGCCTGCTGCGCGCGCTGCTTTCGCGCTGGCCGGATCATCCCAAGGTGGACCTCGTCACCACCGACGGCTTCCTCTTCCCCACGCGGGAGCTGGAGGCGCGGGGGCTGATGGCGCGCAAGGGCTTTCCCGAAAGCTATGACGTGAAGCGGATGATCGGCTTCCTCGCCGATATCCGCGCGACGGGGCGGGCGACCTCGCCGGTCTATTCCCACCAGGCCTACGACATATTGCCCGGCGAGGAACATGTGGTCGACCGGCCGGACATATTGATCTTCGAGGGGCTGAACGTCCTCCAGATCGGCGCCGGGATGGAGCGGGCGAACGCGCCGGTGTTCACCGCCAGCGATTTCTTCGACATATCGATCTACATCGATGCGGCAGAGGAGAATATCGAGCGCTGGTATCTGGAGCGGTTCATGCTCCTCCAGCGCACCGCCTTCCAGAACCCGGCATCCTATTTCCACCACATGGCCCACGCCCCGTTCGATGAAGCGCGGGCCTTTGCGCTGCAATTGTGGGAACGGATCAACGGCCCCAATCTGCGCGACAATATCGAACCCTCGCGCTCGCGCGCCGACGTGATCCTGCACAAGCAGGCCGATCACGGTGTCGATTGGCTGAAGCTGAGGCGGTTGTAGGGGAAAGCAGCCCCGGCCCTTCTCCCCCGGACCCGCCGCAAAATTCCGCATCGACAAAATTCCACATCGACCGTGCGACGATGCGGTAAAATTCGACTCCATGGCGTTCAAAAATTCCCTTCGCTTCCGCGCGGGATTCATGCAGCAAGGCTGCGCATGGCCACGTATGCGCGGCCGATAAGCGATGCTTTGCGGGAGTTTGCCATGGGAAGGATGCGCGACAAGATCGTGCTTATAACGGGCGCGAGCGAGGGAATCGGGCGCGCCACGGCCGAGCTGATCGCCGCGGAAGGCGGCCATGTCGCGATCGCCGCGCGGCGGGCGGAGCCGCTGGAGGAGACGCGCGCGGCAATCGCGGCGGCCGGCGGATCGGTGGAGGCGCACCGGCTCGACGTGTCCGATCTCGACGCTTACGCCGCGCTGATCGCGGACGTCGCCAGTCGCCATGGCCGGCTGGACGTGCTGGTGAACAATGCGATGTCCGCCGCCTACAAGTCGATCGCGGACCTCACCATCGAGGATTGGCGGCGCGATTTTGCGGTGAATGCCGAGGCGGTTTTCGTGGGCACGCGCGAGGCGATGAAGCTGATGATCCCCGCCGGGCGCGGATCGATCGTCAATATTTCCTCCGCCTGCGGGGTGCGAGCGATGCCGGGCATGGCGAGCTATTCCGCATCCAAGGCGGCGCTGATCCACTTTTCCGCCTGTGCCGCGATCGAGGGCGCGCCGCACGGCGTGCGGGTGAACAGCATCGTCCCCGGCCAGATCGCGACGCCCGCGACGCTGCATTTCCAGGAAATGGCGCCGGATGCGGCGAATGCCGTGACGCAGGCGATCCCGATGCGGCGCAGCGGCGAGCCGGCCGAGCTGGCGCAGGCCGTGCTGTTCCTGGCTTCGGACGAATCCGGCTACGTCAACGGCGTCGCGCTGCCCGTGGACGGCGGCAAGACCGTCCAGCTCTACATGCCGTCATGAGCGGGGCGCTTTCGGGCAAGCGCGCCGTCGTGACCGGCGGCGCGCAGGGGATCGGCCGGGCGATCGCGGAGCGGCTGGCGGCGGACGGCGCGCGGGTGGCGGTGCTGGATATCGATGCCGGCGCGGCCGGCGGCACGGCAGAGGCGCTGGCGGGCGGGGGCCATATCGGCCTGGCCTGCGACGTTTCCGACAGCGGATCGGTGGATGCGGCCTTCGCGGAGATCGCGGGCGCGTTCGGCGGCGTCGACATCCTCGTCAACAATGCCGGCACGGGCCGGGGCCCCGACGACGGCAGCGACCAGATGTATGCCGGTGCGGCCGAGCGCGCCGCCCAGATCGCGCGGGGCGAGGCGCCGACCGCGCATGCCGACCAGCTGATCCACATGTCCGACGCGGGATGGCGGCGGGTGATGGGCGTCAACCTGGACGGGATGTTCCATTGCGCGCGGGCGGCGGTGCGGCTGATGGCGGCGGGTGGCCATGGCGGCAGCATCGTCAACATCGCATCGACATCGGCGGCGTCCGGCGAAGGCCCGCTGCATTATGTGACGAGCAAGGCCGGCGTCGTCGGCCTCACCCGCGCGCTGGCGCGCGAGCTTGCGACGCGCGGCATCCGGGTGAACGCCGTCCATCCCGGTCCCACCGACACGCCGATCATGCAAAGCGTGCCCGATACGATGGTGGCGGCGATGGAGGCGGCGATCCCGCTGGGGCGGATGGCGCGCCCGGCCGAGATCGCGGCGGCGGTCGCCTTCCTCGCATCCGAGCAGGCGAGCTATGCCACCGGCAGCGTGCTGACGGTGAACGGCGGTTCCTACATGGTCTGACGGAAAGGGGTGGGCGGGGGAGGCCCGGCGTGGCATGGTGGCGCATCAGCGTTCTGGAGTAGCCATGTTCGATCGCCTGTTCCTCGCCCATCCGCGCAGCGTGAACGAAAGCTATGTCGAGCATTTCGGCGTGGCCTTCCGCTTCGGCGCGACGATGGTGGCAAGCGGCCTCGCCTGTATGGTCCATGGCATCGTTCCCGCCCTGTTCGTGCGGACCGGCAGCAATGCCGTGAAGCGGCTGCACGCGCAGATGGCCGCGCGCCAGCCTTCCCCCCGCGCCCGCGAGCAGCGCCATGCCGGGTGGAACGAGCCCGAATGGCAGATCGAGTATGAAATCTGATCGAATTTGAGGTATGAAATCTGATCGAATTTGAGGTCGGATTGCCGGGCGAGCGGTTGCCCTTGACGGCCCGCCTGCCTATCGGCGTGGATGTGACCGCGCCTGTTCCCCCGCTCCGCATCGATATCGACTCCGCCGCCCTCGTCGCCAACTGGCGCTGGTTCGCGGAGGCGAGCGGGCGTGCGGTATGCGGCGCGGCGGTGAAGGCGGACGGCTATGGCCTGGGCGCCAGGGGCGTGGTCGACCGGCTGGCCGATGCCGGCTGCCGCGACTTCTTCGTCGCGACCTGGGCGGAGGCGGAGGCGCTGGGGCCGCTGGCGGACGCGCTTTCGCTTTCGGTGCTGCACGGCCTGCGCGCCGAGGATGCGGAGGCGGCGCTCGCCAGCCGGGCGCGGCCGGTGCTGAACAGCGCGGCGATGGTGGCCCGGTGGAAGGCGCTGGGCGCGGGCCGGGCCTGCGACGTGATGATCGACACCGGCATGAACCGGCTGGGCCTGACGCCGGAAGAAGCGCGATCGGGCCTGCTGGACGGGCTGGAGATCGATACGCTGATGAGCCACCTGGCCTGCGCGGACGAGCCGGGCCATCCGCTGAACGAACAGCAACTCTTCACCTTTCGCGGGCTGAAGGCGGCGATCCCGGCGCGGCGATACAGCCTGGCCAATTCCGCCGGCATCTGCCTGGGGCAGCGTTACGCCTTCGGCCTCACGCGGCCGGGGCTGGGGCTTTATGGCGGGATTCCGGGGCCGGGCGCGGAAGGCCATGTCCGCCGCGTCGCGCGGCCGCATGCGCAGATATTGCAGGTGCGGATCGTGCCGCGCGACGCCACCGTCGGCTATGGCGCGACCTTCGCCGCGCCGGCGGCGATGCGCGTCGCCATCCTGAACGTGGGCTATGCCGACGGTTATCTGCGCGGTTTCGGCGAGGGACGGGGCCGGGCGCTGGCGGGCGGCGTGCCCTGCCCGGTGCTGGGCCGGGTTTCGATGGACCTGCTGGCCGTGGACATCGGCGCCGCGCAGGACGTGGAGGAAGGCGACTGGCTGGAGCTGGATTACGATCCCGCAACGGCATCGATTGCTTCGGGCCTGTCACAATATGAGTTGCTGACCTCGCTCGGCCGCCGCTATCAGCGGTGCTGGTTATGACGGGTAAGCGCTTGGCCGAAGCCATCATCTCATTCTTCGCCGCGATCGGCCGGATCGCCATCCGCTCGCTCGCCACCGTGGGCCGGGCGACATTGTTCGCGATCAACGCGATCCGGCGCGGGCTGACGCCCCCTTATTATCCGCACAAATGGCTGGAGCAGCTCGCCCATATCGGCTGGTTCTCGCTGCCGGTGGTGGGCCTGACGGCGATCTTCACCGGCGCCGCGCTGGCGCAGCAGACCTTCACCGCCGGATCGCGCTTCAACGCGACCTCGACGGTGCCGGCCATCGTGGTGCTGGGCATCGTGCGCGAGCTGGGTCCGGTGCTGGTCGGCCTGATGGTGGCGGGCCGCGTCTCATCGGCGATGGCGGCGGAGCTGGGCACCATGCGCGTGACCGAGCAGCTCGACGCGATGACGACGCTGCGCACCGATCCCTTCCGCTACCTGATCGCGCCGCGCCTGTTCGCGTCCGTGATCGCGCTGCCGCTGATGGTGATGATCGCCAATGCCATCGGCATCTTCGGCGGCTATCTGATCGCCGTCTACAAGCTGGATTTCAACGCCGTCGGCTATCTGAAGGTGACGCGCGAATTCCTGGAGGCCAGCGATTTCATGATGGCGCTGGTGAAGGCGGCGGTGTTCGGCTTCTTCATCGCGCTGATGGGCTGCTATCACGGGTTCCGCGCCAATGGCGGCGCGGCCGGCGTAGGTGAGGGCACCCGTAATGCGGTGGTGAGCGCCTTCATCCTGATCCTGCTTTCCAACCTCCTCATCACCGTGATGGCGTTCGGCTGATGGCGACCCCCAAGATCCAGATCAGCGGGCTGGCCAAGACGTTCGGCGCGAACCGCGTGCTCGACGGGGTGGACCTGGCGGTCGAGGCCGGGGAATCGATGACGATCATCGGCCAGTCCGGCAGCGGCAAATCGGTGACGCTGAAATGCATATTGGGCCTCGTCCGGCCCGATGCCGGGTCGATCCGCATCGACGGCGAGGAGATCGTGGGGCTGGGCGAGCGCGACCTTGCCCGCGTGCGCGCCAAGTTCGGCATGCTGTTCCAGGGCAGCGCCCTGTTCGATTCGCTGCCCGTGTGGCGCAACGTGACCTTCGCGCTGACGCAGGGCCGCGCGCGGGACACCGCCCGGATGCGGGCGATCGCGCAGGAGAATCTGGAGCGGGTGGGGCTGGGGCCGGAGGTGCTGAACCTCAGGCCCAGCGAGCTTTCCGGCGGCATGCAGAAGCGCGTGGCGCTGGCCCGCGCCATCGCGCCCCGGCCGGAGATCATCTTCTTCGACGAGCCGACCACCGGCCTCGACCCGATCCGCGCCGACGTGATCAACGACCTGATCATGAGCCTGGTCGACGACCTCGGCATCACCGCGCTGACCATCACCCACGACATGGCATCCGCGCGGAAGATCGCCCACCGGGTGGCGATGCTCTACCAGGGCAAGATCATCTGGCACGGCCCGCGCGACCGGCTTTATGATTCCGGCAATCCCTATGTGGACCAGTTCGTCCAGGGCAATGCCGAGGGGCCGATCCGCTAGGATCAATCGGTTCCGGAATGGGGAGATGCTCTCCATTCCCATGCGTAGCTGGGGCGGCCGCCGCGAGGGCCGCCGAGTGCCTCGGCGGAACCCACCCCCAACCCCTCCCTTGCAGGGAGGGGAGAGGAAGCGCGGAAGGCCGCCTGCTTCTGATATTCCGGACGGTTCCGGTGCGTGGAAAAGCGTTGTCCCGGAGCCGCCAGCGATGCCAGCCTGCGCTGGCATGACGTTATCGGATCGGCTGCGGCCCGCCATCGCCGCTTCGCCCGATATCCGGGCGTCGCGGCGACGGCGGGGTGTTTCGGGTCAGCGTTCGATGCACATGGCGATGCCCATGCCGCCGCCGATGCAGAGCGTGGCGAGGCCCTTCTTCGCGTCGCGCTTTTCCATCTCGTAGAGCAGGGTGGTGAGGACGCGGGCGCCCGAGGCGCCGATCGGGTGGCCGATGGCGATGGCGCCGCCGTTGACGTTCACCTTGTCGGCATCCCAGCCGAGTTCCTTGCCGACGGCGAGCGACTGGGCGGCGAAGGCCTCGTTCGCCTCGATCAGGTCGAGATCGGCGACCGTCCAGCCCGCCTTTTCCAGGGCGATGCGGCTGGCCGGCGCGGGGCCGATGCCCATGATCGCGGGATCGACGCCGCAAGTGGCCCAGGAGACGATCTTGCCCAGCACCTTGGCGCCGCGCCGGGCGGCCTCATCCGCCGACATCACGACGATGGCGGCGGCGCCGTCGTTGATGCCGCTGGCATTGGCGGCGGTGACGGTGCCGTCCTTCTTGAAGGCGGGCTTCAGCGCCTGCATCGCTTCCAGCGTGGCGCCGGCGCGGATATATTCGTCCTGATCGACGACGGTGTCGCCCTTGCGGCCCTTCACGGTGACGGGCGCGATCTCATCCTTGAAGCGGCCGTCGGCGCGGGCCTTTTCCGCCCGGTTCTGGCTGCGCACGGCGAAGGCATCCTGCTCGGCCCGGGTGATCTGATATTTCTCCGCCAGATTTTCGGCGGTGATGCCCATGTGGTAATTGTTGAACGCGTCCGTCAGGCCATCATGGATCATGGTGTCGAGCAGGGCGACATTGCCCATCTTGGCGCCGGCCCGCAGGAACTGGGCGTGCGGCGCCATCGACATATTTTCCTGCCCGCCGGCGACCATGATCTTCGCATCGCCGGCGCGGATCGCCTGGGCGGCGAGCGCGACCGCGCGCAGGCCGGACCCGCAGAGCTGGTTGATGCCGATCGCGGTCTTTTCCACCGGCAGGCCGGCATTGACCGCCGCCTGGCGGGCGGGGTTCTGCCCCTGGCCGGCGGTGAGCACCTGGCCCAGGATCACCTCGTCCACATCCGCCGGCGCGACTCCGGCCTGGGCGAGCGCCGCCTCGATCGCGATGCGCCCCAGCTCGTGCGCGGGGGTGGCGGCGAAGGCGCCGAGAAAGCTGCCCACGGGGGTGCGCTTTGCGGCGGTGATGACGACTTCGGTCATGCTAGGCTCCTGTGCGAACGTGGCTCGATCGGCCCTTTGCGGTGCTTCTTCGGCAGCGCGCCTATCATCTCTTTCGCGGTTGCGAAAGCCAATGTGCCAGCGGCTCCCACAGCGCCTGCCGGCCCCGGCTGCCGACGATCATGCCGACATGGCCGAGGTCGAGCCGCATCGCATCGCCGATACCGGCCGCGCTGGCGGCGGGCACGATGCGATCGGTGAGCGAGGCGACGTCCAGCACCGGGCAGGCGATCGCGGCCGGATCGACCGGCGCGCCGGCCACCAGCCATCCGCCCTTGCCGGTAATGTCGCCGCCGAAGAGATCGACCAGCAATTGCCGCCCGGCGGCGAGCGTCAGCGGTGGGCCGTCATTGGCCCAATCCTCCAGCGCGATGAAGGCCTGGATGCGGGGATCGCCTTCGGGCAGGCGGCCGAAATCCTCGAACTTGCGGATGGTGCGCGCGGGATCGAGCCGCCAGAAGCTGGCCTGCAGCGCCTCCATCGGCAGCACGCCCAGCGTTTCGGCGGTGGGTTCGGCCTGGTTCCACAGGCCGGCAAGGTCATCGCGTGCCGCGCGCGCGAACGCGCTGAAATGCCACGGCGCCGCGATCAGCGCGAGCGAGCGGACCGGATGGCGCGCGGCGGCGGCGAGCGCCATCGTGCCCCCCAGGCAATAGCCGGCAAGCGCCACCGGCTCGCCCAGTTCGCGCAGCAAAGGCAGCAGCAATTGTTCGACATGGCCGGCGACGTCGCGATCGCGCTCCTCCGGCGCGGGCGTGCCCCAATCGAGGAGGAGCGGGCGCACGCCCTGCGTTGCCAGCCAGCGCAGCAGCGACCGGCCTTCGGCGAGATCGAGGACGTGCGGCGGGTTGATGAGCGAGGGCACGAACAATGCGGGCGGCCCATCGCCGCCATAATCGCGGATCGCGGCGCGGCCGATACGCGCGATCACCGGCATTTCGGGCGGGCGCGGGGCGCGATCATGGCCCTGGTAGCGGCGCAGCCCGGCGAGCGCCGCGCGCAGCCGGGCCGGATCGCCCGCGGTTTCATGCTGCAGCATGGCAAGGAACAGCGGAAGGGGGCGGGGCTTCTGTTGCGGTGCGTCAGAAAATGATGCTACGCTGCCGCAATTCGTGGGAAAGGGCGCGGTCATGGCGAAATCAGCTGGTTCGGGCACGGGGGGTTCTGGCACGGTCATCATCAAGAAATACGCCAATCGCCGGCTCTATAATACCGAGACGTCGAGCTACATCACGCTCGATCATCTTGCGCACATGACGCGCGAGGGGCGGGATTTCAAGGTGATCGACGCCAAGACGGAAGAGGACATCACGCACAACGTCCTCACCCAGATCATCATGGAGGAGGAAAATCGCGGGCAGACGATGCTGCCGGTGAATTTCCTGCGGCAGCTTATCTCCATGTACGGCGATTCGATGCAATCGATGGTGCCGCAATATCTGGAAGCATCGATGGATGCGTTCCGCCGCAACCAGACGCAGTTCCGCCAGGCGATGGAAGGGGCGTTCGCCGGCGGCCCGTTCGCGGAGCTGGCCAAGCGCAACATGGACATGTTCGAGGCGGCGGCCAAGGCGTTCCAGCCGCCGAAGAAGAACGGCTCCGCCGGCGAGGAATCGGCCGGGGCCGCTGGCGGATCGCGCGATGACGAGCTGGCGGCGCTGAAGGCGCAGCTTGCCGGCCTACAGGCCAAGATCGACAAGCTGGGCGAATAAGCGGGCGGGCCGGCGGCTTTCCGCGCGCCGGCCCCGCCCCTTCGATCAGGGCTTCACGAATTTCAGCGTGAGCCGGTCGCTTTCGCCGATGGCGAGATATTTTTCGCGGTCCTGGTCCCCCTGCGAAAGGGTGGGCGGCAGGGTCCACACGCCGTTCGGATAATCGGCCTTGTCCCTGGGATTGGCGTTCACTTCCGATTCGGCGGCCAGCTTGAAGCCGGCGCTTTCGGCGAGGCGGACGATCGTCGACTTCTTCAGATAGCCGCTGGATTTTTCGAGGGCGGAATCGCGGTCCTCGGGCAGGCGGTGATCGACCACGCCCAGCACGCCGCCGGGCTTCAGCGCCTTGTAGAAGCTGGCGAAGGCGGCCTTCGCTTCCGGCTCGCCCGTCATCAGCAGGTTGTGGACGTTGCGGAAGGTGAGCACCACGTCCGCGCTGCCGGCCGGCGCGATATCGCCGGGGGCCTTGGGATCGAGGGTGGTGATCTCCACCTTGCCGAAGCGGGCCGGATCGCTGGCCACCAGCGTTTCGGTGGCGGTGCGATATTTGCCCGGAGGCTGGGCGGCGGCGATGTAACGGCCCTTGTCCTTGAGCAGCGGGGCCAGGATTTCCGTATACCAGCCGCCGCTGGGCCAGATTTCCACCACCGTCTGGTCCGGCTGGATGCCGAAGAAGCTGAGCGTTTCCACGGGATGGCGATATTGATCGCGCGCGCGATTTTCCGCCTTGCGGCGCGGATCGGCCACGGCGGCCGCGATCGGCCCGGAAGCGGCGGCGTGGTGCATGGCGTGGCCGGCGTGGGCGGAATGATCCTCCTGCGCGAAGGCCGGCGCGGAAGATGCCAGGCCGGCCAGCAGGGCTGCCGCAAAAACAGGGTGGCGCAAAGTCTCTCTCCCAATCATGACGATGGCGGCATGATGCGGAGGACGGGTTGGGGATGCAAGGCACACTCTGGGCGTTGGCGGGGGCTTCGGCGGCGGTGGCCGGGCTGGCGGCGCTGGCGGACCACCGCCGCAACCGCCGCCGCGACGTGGACCGGGTGGGCTGGGTGCCGTGGCCGCTGATCGTGATGCTGGCGATCCTGCTGGCGCTGGCCTTCACCGCCTTCGCCATCCACAATCCGGAGTGACCGGATGCGGGGCGTTGAATGAAAATTACTCATGTGACGGGTAAAGAGTAACGTCGTTTCAAAAAATCATGGGCCACGGGTTGCGCGAAGCGGCGCGACAGGCCAAAGACGCCCCGCAAACCCAACCCTTAAAGGAGCGGAGCCTGATTCACGATCCGATCGGCCGGCACCCGGCGGAGCGATCGAGACGTTCAAGCCCCAGGATAGCGTGTCATGACCCATCAGTTCGACAAGTCCCGCCTGCCCAGCCGCCATGTTTCCGTCGGGCCGGAGCGCGCGCCGCATCGCAGCTATTATTACGCGATGGGCATGACCGAGGAGGAGATCGCCCGTCCGTTCGTGGCGGTGGCGAGCGCGGGCAACGACAGCGCGCCCTGCAACACCACGCTGAACGAACAGGCCGATATCTGCCGCGAGGGCGTGATCGCGGGCGGCGGCACGCCCCGCCGGTTCAACACCATCACCGTGACCGACGGCATCGCCATGGGCCATCAGGGCATGAAAAGCTCGCTGGTCAGCCGCGAGGTGATCGCGGATTCGGTGGAGCTTTCGGTGCGCGGCCATTGCTATGACGCGCTGGTGGGCTTTGCCGGCTGCGACAAATCGCTGCCCGGCATGATGATGGCGATGCTGCGCCTGAACGTGCCTTCGATCTTCGTCTATGGCGGATCGATCCTGCCCGGCCGGTTCCACGACCGCGACGTGACGGTGGTCGACGTGTTCGAGGTGGTCGGCAAATATGCCGCGCACGCCTGCCCGCTTTCGGAAGTGACGGCGCTGGAAAAGGTGGCCTGCCCCGGCCACGGCGCCTGCGGCGGCCAGTTCACCGCCAACACCATGGCCTGCGTGGGCGAGGCGATCGGCCTGTCGCTGCCCAACAGCAACATGATGCCGGCGCCCTATAAGGGCCGCGACGAGATCGCCCGCGCCGCGGGACGGCAGGTGATGGAGCTGGTGGCGCGGAACATCCGCCCGCGCGACATCTGCACGCGCGAAGCCTTCATCAACGCCGCCCGGATCGTGGCGGCGACCGGCGGATCGACCAACGGCGCGCTCCATCTGCCGGCGATGGCGAACGAGGCGGGGATCGAGTTCGACCTGTTCGACGTGGCCGAAATCTTCAAGTCCACGCCTTATATCGCCGATCTGAAGCCGGGCGGCCGCTATGTCGCCAAGGACATGCACGAGGCGGGCGGCATCTACATGCTGATGAAGACGCTGATGGCCGAAGGGCTGCTCTACGGCGACTGCATGACGGTGACGGGCAGGACGCTCGCCGAGAATATCGACGAGGTGACGTGGAACCCCGACCAGAAGGTGATCTACGACGCCAAGACCCCGATCACCCCCACCGGCGGCGTCGTCGGCCTCAAGGGCACCCTGGCCCCGGAAGGCGCGATCGTGAAGGTGGCCGGCATGCACCGGCTGCAGTTCGAAGGGCCGGCGCGCGTGTTCGATTGCGAGGAGGATGCCTTCGCCGCCGTCGAGGCGCGCGACATCGCCGAGGGATCGGTCATCATCATCCGCTATGAAGGGCCGAAGGGCGGACCGGGCATGCGCGAGATGCTTTCGACCACGGCGGCGCTTTACGGGCAGGGCATGGGCGAGAAGGTGGCGCTGATCACCGACGGGCGCTTTTCGGGCGGCACGCGCGGCTTCTGCATCGGCCATGTCGGGCCGGAAGCGGCGGACGGCGGGCCGATCGCGCTGGTCGAGGATGGCGATCCCATCCGCATCGATGCCGAGGCCGGCACGATCGACCTGCTGGTGGCCGACGACGTTCTGGCGGAGCGCCGGGCGAAGTGGCAGCCGCGCAAGACCGATTATAATTCGGGCGCGCTGTGGCGTTATGCCCGAAATGTCGGGCCGGCGTGGAAGGGGGCGGTGACGCATCCCGGCGCCAGGGCGGAGACCCATGTCTACGCCGACATCTGATCCGGCGGCGGCGCGCCGCGCGATCCTGACGGCGGCGGAAACGCGCGCCGCGGAGGAGGCGATCTTCGCCCGCGGCGTGCCGGTGGCGGACTTGATGGAGCAGGCGGGCGCCGCCGTGGCCGAGGCCGCGTGGCGCTTCGCCGCGATGCCGCCGACGCTGATCCTGTGCGGGCCGGGCAATAATGGCGGGGACGGCTATGTCGTCGCGCGGCACCTGCGCGAACGCGGCGTGCCGGTGCGCGTGGCGGCGACCGGCGAGCCCGCAACCGAGGCGGCGCGAGAGATGCGGGCGCGGTGGGGCGGGCCGGTGGAGGCGCTGGCCGATGCGAAGCCGGCGCCGCTGCTGATCGATGCCCTGTTCGGCACTGGCCTGTCGCGGCCGCTGGACGGCGACGTCGCGGGCCGGCTAGCGGAACTGGCGGCGGCGGCGAAGCTCGCCATCGCGGTGGACCTGCCGAGCGGCATCGCCACCGACGACGGCGCGATCCTTTCCCCCGTGCCGCGTTTCGACCTGACGGTGGCGCTGGGCGTGCTGAAGCCGGCGCATGTGCTGCAGCCAGCCGCATCCTTTTGCGGGCGGGTGGCGGTGGCCGATATCGGCCTTGGCGGCGAGGCGCGCGCGTGGCGGGTGGCGCGGCCGCGGCTGGCGGCGCCGACGCCCGCCGACAACAAATATACGCGCGGGCTGGTGGCGGTGATCGGCGGCGCGATGCCGGGCGCGGCGATGCTGGCGGCGACGGCGGCCGCCCGTGCCGGTGCCGGCTATGTCGTGCTGACGGGCGAGGGCGCCGGGACGCTGCCCCATGCCATCGTGCGGCGGGACGATGCGACGGCGCTGGCCGATCCGCGCACCGGCGCGGTCGTGGCGGGGCCGGGGCTGGGGCGCGACATCGCGGCGCGCCGGCGGCTGCGGGCGGCGATGGATTCGGGCCATCCGATCGTGATCGATGCGGATGGGCTGGCCTTGCTGGCCGATGCTGGGCTATCGCGCCTCCGCCGGCTGGCGATGCCGGCGGTGCTGACCCCGCATGAGGGCGAATTCAAGCGCCTGTTCGGCGATCTGCCGGGCAGCAAGCTGGATCGCGCGCGGGAAGCCGCGCGACGGAGTGAAGCAGTGATTGTGTTGAAGGGCGCGGACAGCGTGGTCGCCCACCCCGATGGCCGGGCGGCGGTGGCCGTAACGGCGCCGGCCTGGCTGGCGAGCGCCGGCACGGGCGATGTGCTGGCGGGCATCACCGGCGCGATGCTGGCGCGCGGGCTGGACCCGTTCGCGGCGGCGCAGGCCGGCCTGTGGCTGCACGGCGCGGCGGCGGCGCAGGCCGGCCCCGGCCTGATCGCCGACGACCTGCCGGCCCATCTGGCATCCGCGCTGGCGGCCTGCGCATGAGCGAGGACGGACTGGTCGTCCGCCTCGCCGGGCGCGGCGACGGCGTGACCGCCGATGGCCGGTATGTCCGGCTGGCGGCGCCGGGCGACATGGTGGCGGCGGACGGCACCGTCATTCCCGGCCCGCAGCATGTGGAGCCGCTGTGCCGCCATTTCCCGCGTTGCGGGGGCTGCCAGCTCCAGCATGTCGACGACGAGGTCTATGCCGATTTCGTGACGAGCCGGATCGTGGGATCGCTGCGCGCGCAGGGCGTGGAGCCGCCGCCGATGGACCTGCCGCACCTCTCCCCGCCGGGCGCCCGGCGCCGCGCGACGATGCGGGCGGAACGGCAGGGGCGGCGCGTGCTGCTGGGCTTCAACGAAGGGGCCAGCCACCGGATCGTCGACCTGAAGGAATGCCCGGTGCTGCGGCCGGAGCTTGCGAGGCTGATCGAGCCGCTGAAGGGGCTGCTGGCCGGGCTGGTGCGCGATCGGCGCGCGGCGGCGGTGCAGATGACGCTGGCCGATCAGGGCGTGGACCTGCTGATCGAGAAGGTCGAGGCCGAAGGGCTGGCCGCCGCCGAGGCGCTGACCGCCTTTGCCGAAACCCACGGGCTGGCCCGGCTGGCGGTGGATGAGGGCGACGGGCCGCAGGTGCGCTGGGAACCGGCGCCGGCGACGGTGACGCTGGGCGGCATCGCGGTGGGGCTGCCGATCGGCGGCTTCCTGCAGGCGACGGCGGATGGCGAGGCGGCGCTGCTGGCCGAGGTGCGGCGGATCGTGGGCGACGCGGCGGTGGTGGCGGACCTGTTTTCCGGCATCGGCACCTTCGCCTTGCCGCTGGCGGAGAAGGCGAAGGTCTATGCCGCGGAAGGCGCGCGCGATCCGACGACGGCGCTGAAGCTGGCGGCGGCGCGCGCGGGCCGGGCGGTGATGGTGGAGCATCGCGACCTGTTCCGCCGGCCGGTGGACGCCAAGGATCTGGCGCGGTTCGATGCGGTGGTGCTCGATCCGCCGCGCGCGGGCGCCGTCGAGCAGGCGGAGGAGCTGGCGGGCGCCGGGGTGCCGTGCATCGCCTATGTATCCTGCAACCCGCACACTTTCGCTCGCGATGCCAAGATATTGATCCAGGGCGGATATGAGCTGGCGCGGATCACGCCGGTGGGGCAGTTTCGCTGGTCCACCCATGTCGAGCTGGTGGGGGAATTCCTGGCGTAACGACGGAGAGACGGATGCGCAAAGCGATGCTGGCGCTGCTGGGGCTGGCCACGGTGGCCGCCGCGCCGCCGCCCGTGCCCTTCACCAACCTGGCACCGGCCTTCGACGCATTCGAGGCGCGCACCGCAGGCATGGACCCCGCCCGGCGGGTGGCGGAATTCCGCGCCACCTTCGATCGGCTGGCGCCGGGGCTCTACACGGCCCGGGATCCCGCGAAGCTCGACCGGCGGATCGCGGCGGCGCTGGCGGAGTTTCCCGCGATCCGCACGGCCTATCGGCAGGTGGAGCGCGAATTTCCGGCGACTCTTGCGGGATCGGTGGCGCGGTTCCGCAAGGTCTTCCCCGATTTCGTGCCGCCGCTGCCCATATACCTGACCCATCAGCTGGGCGTGCGTGACGGCGGATCGGATTATGTGAACGGGCGCAAGGTGATGCTGTTCGGCGCCGATATGATCGCGCGGCTGCATAATGACGATTCGCTGCCGACCTTCCTCGATCATGAGCTGTTCCATCTCGAACATGCCCGGCATTTCGACGATTGCGACCAGCTATGGTGCGTGCTGTGGCAGGAAGGGCTGGCGACCCATGTCGCGGCCACGCTGACGCCCGGCGCCAGCGATCACCAGTTGCTGCTGGACCAGCCGGCGCCGAACCGCGCGCCGACCGACGCGCGCTGGGGAGAGGCCTTGTGCTTCGTCGCCACCCGCTTCGACGCGGTGGACGGCGGCGACATCGATGCCGTGTTCACCGGCGGCGCCCAGGCGGCGGGGCTGCCATCGCGCTTCGGCTATTATGTCGGCCTGCGCATCGCCGAACAGGCGGGACGCGAACGGAGCCTGGCGGCGCTCGACCGGCTGGACAATGAGGCCGCCCGGCCCGTGGCGGCGGGCGCGCTCGCCAGCCTGATCGCGGAAGCCCATGCCCCCTGCTCCCCGCCGGCCGCCACCGGCCCGATCACCCGGACGGCGCCGCGCCCGGCCTAGCGGGTCGGCTTACGGCACGGAATCCGGATGCCGTCCGGTCCTAGCCCTGCCGGCGGGCCATGAAGGCGAGGCGTTCGAACAGCATCACGTCCTGCTCGTTCTTCAGCAGCGCGCCGTGGAGGGGCGGGATCGCCTTGCGGGCGTCCTTGGACTGGAGGACGTCCAGCGGCATATCCTCGGCCAGCAGCAGCTTCAGCCAGTCGAGCAGCTCGCTGGTCGACGGCTTCTTCTTGAGGCCCGGCACGTCGCGCACCTCGTAGAAGATGTCCATCGCGCGGGAGACCAGTATCTTCTGGATGCCGGGGAAGTGGACGTCGACGATCGCCTGCATCGTCTCCCGATCCGGGAACTTGATATAGTGGAAGAAGCAGCGGCGCAGGAAGGCGTCCGGCAGATCCTTCTCGTTGTTCGATGTGATGACGACGATCGGGCGCTCCCGCGCGGCGATCGTCTCTCCCGTCTCATAGACGTCGAAGCTCATCCGATCGAGTTCCTGCAACAGGTCGTTCGGGAATTCGATATCGGCCTTGTCGATCTCGTCGATCAGCAGCACGGGCAGCTGCGGGGAGGTGAAGGCCTCCCACAATTTGCCCTTGCGGATATAGTTGGAAATCTCGTGGACGCGCGGATCGCCGAGCTGGCCGTCGCGCAGGCGGGCGACGGCATCATATTCGTAAAGGCCCTGATGCGCCTTGGTGGTGGATTTCACGTGCCACTGGATCAGCGGCGCGCCGGTGGCTTTGGCGATCTCATGCGCCAGCACGGTCTTGCCGGTGCCGGGTTCGCCCTTCACCAGCAGCGGGCGGCGGAGCGTGACCGCGGCATTGACGGCGACCTTCAGGTCGTCGGTCGCGACATAATCCTTCGTGCCTTCGAAACGCACCCCGCCACTCCCTTGCCGTTCGCGTCAAGCCGGTCCAGCGATAGGGGGCGTGGCGCGGGCTGGCAAGCCGCCGCGTTTTGCGCAGGCGTTCAGCCCCGAAGCTCCGCAAGCCACGCGGGCAGATCGCCCAGCGCCGCCAGCTCGCGATAGCGGGGATGATCGGTCGGGGCGTCGGCCGCCTCATGCGCCCAGACGAGGGGGTAGGGGATCAGCGCGGCGTGGGCGCCGGCCGCCAGCGCGGGCAGGACATCCGATTTCACCGAATTGCCGGCCATCAGCGCGTCTTCCGCCCGGCCGCCATGGCGGGCGAAGGCGCGGGCATAATGATCGGCCGTTTTCTCGCTGACGATCTCGACGCCGTGGAACAGGCTGCCGAGGCCGGATGCCGCCAGCTTCTGTTCCTGATGGAACAGATCGCCCTTGGTGATGAGGACGAGGCGATGGTCGGCCGCCAGCGTCTCCAGGGCCTCGCGCACGCCGGGCAGCGGATCGACGGGATGGGCCATCATCTCCCGCCCGGCGGCGACGATCTCCGCGATCACGGCCGTGGGGGCCGCGTTGCCGCTGATTTCCAGCGCGGTTTCCAGCATCGACAAAGTGAAGCCCTTGGCGCCGTAGCCGTAAAGCGCGAGGTTGCGCCTCTCCACCTCGGCCAGCCGGGCTTCCACCGTCTCCGCATCGGCGAAATCGGCGAGCAGGGCGTTGAAGCGCTGGTGGGTGAGGCGGAAGATCGTCTCATTATGCCAGAGCGTGTCATCCGCATCGAGGCCGACGAGGGTGATCGCCATCGCGGCTATTCCACGCCTTCGAACTGGAGGCGGGCAAGCCGGGCGTAAAGCCCGCCATTGGCCGCCAGCGCATCATGGCTGCCCTGTTCGACGATCCGGCCGCGTTCCATCACCACGATGCGATCGGCGGCGCGCACGGTGGCGAGGCGGTGCGCGATCACGATGGTGGTGCGATCGCGCATCAGCCGGTCCAGCGCCGTCTGCACGAGCCGTTCGGATTCGGCATCGAGGGCGGAGGTCGCCTCGTCCAGCAGCAGCAGCGGCGCATCGCGCAACAGCGCGCGGGCGATGGCGAGGCGCTGGCGCTGGCCGCCGGAAAGGCGCGCGCCGCCTTCGCCCATGAAGGTATCGAGGCCCTGCGGCAAGGCACGGAGGAATTCGGCGGCGTTGGCGGCCTCGGCCGCCGCCCACAGCGCCGCATCGTCCGCGTCCCAGCGGCCGTAGCGCAGATTGTCGCGCGCGGATGCGGCGAAGATCACCGTTTCCTGCGGCACCATGGCGATGCGGGCGCGGACGTCCTTGGGATCAGCATCGGTGAGCGCCACGCCGTCCATCCGCACGCTGCCGCCTTCGGGATCGTAGAAGCGCTGGGCGAGCTGGAACAGGGTGGACTTGCCGGCGCCCGACGGGCCGACCACGGCGACCATCTCGCCGGGCTGGATGGCAAGGGTGAAATCGTCGAGCGCCTTCACCTCCGGGCGGGTGGGATAGCGGAAGGTGACGTGATCGAAGGCAAGCGCGCCGCGTGCCGGCAGGGGCAGCGGCACCGGATGGGGCGGCGGCGCGATATCGGGCACCTCGGCCAACAGCTCGGCCAGCCGGCTGGCGGCGCCCGCGCCGCGCAGCAGATCGCCATAGACTTCGGTGAGCGCGCCGAAGGCGCTCGCCACGATCGCGCCCGAAAGCATGAAGGCCGCCAGCGATCCGCCCGAAAGGCGGCCCGAGGCGACGTCCACCGCGCCCTGCCACATCACCATGGTGATCGATCCGAAGACGAGCAGGATCACGATCGCCGTCATCACCGCGCGCAGCGTGATGCGCCGGCGCGCCGTGCCGAAGGCGCTTTCCACCGCCGCCGTGAAGCGGCCGCTCTCGCGGTCCTCCTGGCCGAAGGCCTGCACGATCTTCATCGCGCCCAGCGTCTCGGACGTCATCGCGCCGACATCGGCGATGCGATCCTGGCTGGACCGCGAAACCGCCCGCAGCCGCCGGCCGAGGATCACGATCGGGGCGATCACCAGCGGAATGCCCAGCAGCAGCATGGCCGTGAGCTTCGGCGCGAGGGTGAAGAGATAGAGGATGCCGCCGATCCCCAGCACGAGGTTGCGCAGGGCGACCGATGCGGTGGTGCCGACGATCTGTTCGATGATCGTGGTGTCCGACGTCAGGCGTGAGGCGATTTCCGCCGGCCGGTTCTCCTCGAAGAAACGGGGGGCGAGGGTCAGCAGGTTGCGATGCACGGCCGCCCGGATATCGGCCACCACCCGCTCGCCCAGCCACGACACGAAATAGAATCGCATCGCCGTCGCCAGCGCCAGCACGACGACGATCATCAGCAGGTAGCGGAAATAAGGCGATACCTCCCCGCCGCCGGCGATGAAGCCCTTGTCGATGATCCGCTGCAGCCGCTGGGGAATCGCCAGCGTCGCGCCGGCGGCCGCCACCAGCGCCAGCCCGGCCGCCGCGATGTGGCCGGGATAGCGGATGGCGAAGCGCCAGATGAGGCCGAGATTTCCGAGCTTGCGATCGGCGGGCGGGGCGGTTTGCTGGTCGGCCATGCGCGCCCGACTAGCAGGACGCCGCACCCTGCTCAACGGGGCGGAATGCCGCAGGCGACGGCGACCGGGGCCATGCTGCATTGCACCGTCGCGAAGTTTGGGCGTAAGCTGCCGTCAAGTCTTTTCCGGGATTCTGTATCTGATGTTGTACAACGCCTATGAAATGCAGCGCACCCTGCTGGCGGGCGCAAGCTCGCTCGCCAATATGGGGGCGGAATGGATGCAGAATCCGGCCAATCCCTTGTCCTACACGGCTTTCGGACCGGTGATGGCATCGGGGCTGGATGTCTTTGCCCATGCCGCCGCGCCGCGCGGCAAGCCCGCCTTCGGCTTCACCAGCACGATCGTGGACGGCAAGACGGTGCCGGTTTCGGAAGAGATCGTGCTGCGCAAGCCGTTCGGCCAGCTCAAGCATTTCGCGCGCAAGGGCGTGAAGGGCGGGCGCAAGCTGCTGATCGTGGCGCCGATGTCCGGCCACTATGCCACGCTGCTGCGCGGCACCGTGGAACGGATGCTGCCGGACCATGACGTCTACATCACCGACTGGCGCGACGCGAAGATGGTGCCGTTGTCGGAAGGGTTGTTCGACCTCGACGACTATGTCGATTATATCGTGGAATTCCTGGAGCATATCGGCCCCGGCGCGCATATGCTGGCGGTCTGCCAGCCTTCGGTGCCCTGCTATGCCGCCGCCTGCCTGATGTCGGAGGACGATAATCCCGCCCGGCCGCGCACGCTGACGATGATGGGCGGGCCGATCGACACGCGCAAGGCGCCGACGGAGGTGAACACCGTCGCTACGCAACGGCCGCATAGCTGGTTCGAGCAGAATGTGATCGTGACGGTGCCCTTTTATTATCCGGGCGCCGGGCGGCGGGTCTATCCCGGCTTCCTCCAGCTCACCGGCTTCATGGCGATGAACCTCGGCAACCACCTGATCAGCCACTGGACGATGTTCAAGCATCTGGTGGACGGCGATGGCGACAGCGCGGACGCGACCAAGGCCTTCTACGACGAATATCGTTCCGTCTGCGACATGGATGCCGAATTCTACCTGCAGACGATCGATGTCGTGTTCCAGGACCATGCCCTGCCGGACGGGCGGATGATGCACCGGGGCCGCAAGGTCGATCCCGCCGCGATGAAGGATATCGCGGTGCTGGCCGTGGAAGGCGAGCGGGACGATATTTCCGGCATCGGCCAGACCAAGGCCGCGCTCACCATCTCCACCGGCCTGCCGGACGCGCTGAAGAAATATTATATGGCCGAGGGCGTCGGCCATTACGGCATCTTCAACGGCCGGCGCTGGCGGGAGATCATCGCACCGGTGGTCATCGACTGGATGGCCGCGCATGACGATCGCGCCTGATCGCCGCGCCCCGTTGAGCGGGCGCGCCTGATGGGGCGGGGCCGCACCGGCATCGGCGCGCTTCTGCCGCCGGCCATCGCCGTCGCCTGCCTGTTGGCGCCGGTGCCGGCGGAGGCATCCCGCCCGGCCCGGATCGATCCGCCGGCCGCGGGCGGCGAGCCCGGCCGGGAGCAGGGGCTGACGGCGGCGGTTGCCCGCTTGCAGCAGGGCGATTGCGCGGGGGCGCTGGCGATCCTCGATCCGCTTGTCGCGGACACGACCGGCAGGCAGCGCAACGCCGTGCAGATCCTGCGCATCTCCTGCCTGGGGCCGGTGGGGCGGGGCGACGAGATTCCGGGCATCTACAAGGAAATGGCGGCGTCGGAGCCGGACAATCCATCGGTGCGCGCGGTGGGCGTGTTCGTCGCCGCGCAGCAGGACGACATGCCCGAGGCCGCCCGCCGGCTGACGGCGCTGGCCGAACAGGCGCCCGACGGCCTGGGTTCGATCAACGGCGTGCTGGCGCGCGGCATCCTGCAGGATCTGGGGGAGCGGCACGATCTTGCCGGCCGCAAGCGCCTGTTCGTGGCGCTGGCGCGGGCCGACTGGCAGCCGGCGGACGAGCCGGACATGCGGGAAAGCGTGGCGCAGGGCGCGATAGAGGCGCTGCTGGCCGATCGGCGGCTGCCCGAGGCCGAGGCGTTTTTGCCGCGCATCGCCATGCCCGAAATCCTCGTCACCATGGCGACCGAACGGCTTTACGAGCCGCTCTGGCCGGCGATCGAGGCGCGGCTGGGCGATCATTCGGGGCTGGCGATCGATCGCTTCGCGCTGGGCCGGCTGGAAGCCTTCACCCGCAGCGAGAATGACGATCGCACGCGCCGCGACGCCATCCGCGCCTTCATCCTGCTCGGCCGCTATCCGGAAGCGATCGAGCTTGGCGAGAAGGTGGCCGTGGTCGACGGCATGAGCGACGATGCGGTGGCGAGCGTGCGCTACCACGCGCAGGCGCTGGCCGCCGAAGGCGACCGGGCGGGCGCGATCGAGCGGCTGCGGCCGTTCACGACGATCGATCCCGCGAAGACACCGTCCAGCGTTTCCGGCCTCGTCGGCCTGGCGGAGCTGCTGGATGAGGCGGCCCGGCCGGCGGAGGCGCTGGCGGTGGCGCGCGCCGCCCAGGCATCCAGCGGCGATACGATCAGCAAATGGGGCCGCGCCTGGCTGCGGCGGACGGAGGTATGCGCGCTTTCCACCATGGGGCGCGAGGGCGAGGCGAAGCCGATCGCCGACGGGCTGATCGCCGGTTCCGCCGACAATGAGGCCGCCGCCATCGAGGCGCTGCTCTGCGCCGGCCGCGCCGACGATGCCGCGAAGATCGCGGTGGCCACCCTCGCCACCCCGGACGGCACGGCCGCCATCGCCGACCAGTTCCAGCCGGACGAGGCGATCTGGGCGCCGGCGGGATCGCGGCTGCGCGGGCTCTGGGTGGCCTTCCTCACCCGGACGGACGTGAAGGCCGCGTTCGACAGGAGCGCGCGCATCCTGCCCAGGCGCCTGTGGCCGGCGCGGACGCCGCGGCCCATCCCGCGCCGCGGCACGGACGAACCCTCGACACTCACCTGAGGACCATGACCGAAAAAAGCACCCCGCGCCTTTCCGCGCGGATCGAACGCTGGCCGGTGGCGGGCGCCTTCACCATCGCGCGCGGCGCCAAGACCCATGTCGATGTCGTCATTGCCGAGATCGCGGCGGACGGCCATGTCGGCCGGGGCGAGGCGACCGCCATTTATTATCACGGCGAAAGCGCGGAGAGCGTGGCGGCGCAGGTGATGGCGGCGGCGGACGCGATCGAGGCGGGCGCCGATCGCGCGGCGATCCAGATGCTGATGCCGCGCGGCGCGGCGCGCAACGCGGTGGATGCGGCGCTGTGGGATCTGGAAGCGCGGATGACCGGCAGGCCCGCATGGGCGATCGCCGGGCTGGCGCCGCCCGCGCCGCTGCTGACCGCCTACACCATCTCGCTCGGCGAACCGGCGCGGATGGAGGCGGACGCCCGCGCGGCGGCGGACCGGCATCCGCTGCTCAAGCTCAAGCTGGCGGGCGAGGGCGATCTGGACCGGGTGGCGGCGGTGCGGCGGGGGGCGCCCGCGGCCCGGCTGATCGTGGACGCCAACGAAGCCTGGACCGGGCGGGACGTGGTGGCGGAAGCGGCCGCCCTGCTGCCTTATGGCGTGGAGCTGATCGAGCAGCCGGTGAAGGCGGGGGAGGATGCGCTGCTGGACGGCATCCGTTCCCCGATCCCGCTCTGCGCGGATGAAAGCTGCCAGGATCGCGCCGATCTGGCGCGGTGCATCGGCCGCTATCAGGCGGTGAACATCAAGCTGGACAAGGCGGGCGGCCTCACCGAGGCGCTGGCGCTGACCGCCGAAGCGCGCGCGGCGGGGCTGGAGATCATGGTGGGCTGCATGCTTTCCACCTCGCTCGGCATCGCGCCGGCCTTCCTCGCGGCGCAGGGCGCGCGCTGGGTGGACCTGGACGGGCCATTGCTGCTGGCGAAGGATCGCGCGCCGGGCTTCGTCTTCACCGGCGGCACGATGCATCCGCCGGCGCAGGGATATTGGGGCTGATCGCAACGACGGCGAACTGGCGAGAGGTGCCGGAAGGCGCTATCGGAGGCTCATGACAATCAACAGGCATTTCGGGGCGTTGCTGGGCCTTTCCCTGCTGCTTGCGGGCTGCGGCGGGGCGCCACGGATGCGCATCGTGCAGACCGGCGCGCTGCCGGCGGCGTCCGGGGCGGGCTTCCGGCTGGATCAGGCCGGCGACCTTGGCGACACGGTGGCCGGATGCCTTGCCGGCATGGGCTTCCGCGCGGACGATGCCCATCCAGCCTATCTCGCGCAGGTCGCGTTTTCGGATCGATCGGCCGGCACCAACCTGTTCATCCACGAGGCGGCGACGCCCGATGCCGGGGCTGAGGCGGTGAACGGCCGCTGGGCCGATGCGCCCAGCCGCGACCGACGGCACCGGAACGCCACGCTTTCCTTCAGCATCACCGACATCGCCGCCGCGCGCGAAATCTATCATGTCGCCGTGATCCGGCCGCACGGGCGGAAGGAAGGGGGCGATCCGCGCGCCGGCATGGCCGGGGCGCTGTGCGAGGCGATGGCTGGAAAGGCGGCGGGGGAGGCGGCGCCCGTCACGCCGTCCTGACGCCGTCCCGTCAGGTCAGCGGGATCATCACATGGGCGGCATAGCCGGGCCGTTCGCGCAGCCGGGCATACCAGTCCTCGACATGGGGCATGGCGGGACGTTCGATATCCAGGGCGAACCAGCTATGGGCATAGACGCCCATCGGCACGTCGCCCACGCCGAAATTGTCGCCCGACAGCCAGGGGCGATCGGCCAGCGCCTGATTGAGGATCGCCATCATCGTCGCCGTGGCCTCGGCCGATCGGGCGATCGCGGCCGCATCCCGTTCTTCCGGCGAATGGCGGACGAGGTTGAGGAAGGCATCCCGCTGGGCATCGGCATAGCCGAACTGCCAGTCCATCCACTTGTCGCCCCGGGCGCGGGCGGCGGGATCGGCCGGCCATAGCGTCCCTTCGCCATATCTGGCGGCCAGATAGCGGAGGATGGCGTTCGATTCCCATAGCACCAGCCCGTCATCCTCGATGGTGGGGATGAGGGCGTTGGGATTCATCTCCCGATAGCTGTCGGTGATGCCGAAGGCGCCGCCGATATTCAGGCGGACAAAGGGGCGGCCGATCTCCTCGGCGAACCAGACCACCTTCTTCACATTGTGGGAATTGGGCCTTCCCCAGATCGTCAGCATCGGGTCAGCTCCGATAATCGGCGTTGATCGCGATGTAACCATGGGTGAGATCGCAGGTCCAGACCGTGGCGCGCCCGTCCCCCAGGCCAAGCTCCACGCCGATCTCGATTTCCTGCCCCTTCAGGTGGGCGGCGACGGGCGCTTCGTCATAGCCTTCCACCGCCAGCCCGTCGCGGGCGACCTGGGTGGCGCCGAAGCGGATGGCCAGCCGGTCGCGCTCGGCCGGCTCGCCCGCCTTGCCCACCGCCATGACGACGCGGCCCCAATTGGCGTCCTCCCCGGCGATGGCGGTCTTCACCAGCGGGGAGTTGGCGATGGAAAGCGCGATGCGCCGCGCGCTTTCGTCGGAAACCGCGCCTTCCACGGTGATGCCGATGAACTTGGACGCGCCCTCGCCATCGCGCACGACGAGCTGGGCGAGCTGGGTGCAGAGATCGGTGAGCGCCGCCTGGAAGGCATCGGCCCCGGCATCGTCGAACGAAGCGAGCGGCGTGTTGCCCGCCTTGGCCGTAGCGAAGGCCAGCACGGTATCCGACGTGGAGGTATCGCCATCCACGGTGATGCAGGAGAAGCTGCGGCCGTTGGCGGCGTTCAGCATCTGCTGGAGGAAGGCGGGTTCGATCGCGGCATCGGTGAAGATGAAGCCGAGCATGGTCGCCATGTCCGGCGCGATCATGCCGGAACCCTTGATGATGCCGACGAGATCGACGGTGCGATCGCCGATCACGACGCGCGTCGCGGCGGCCTTGGGGAAGGTATCCGTCGTCATGATCGTGGCGGCGGCTTCCTCCCACGACGCTTCCGGCGCGGCGAGCGCGGCATCGATCCCGGCCTCGGCCTTGTCGATGGGCAGCGGCACGCCGATCACGCCGGTGGAGGCGACGAACACGTCCGAGGGCGCGCAGCCGATCGCGCCCGCCACCCTGGCGGCGATCGCCTCCACCGCCGCGCGGCCGCGATGGCCGGTGAAGGCGTTGGAATTGCCGGCATTCACCACCAGCGCCCTGGCGCGGCCCAGCGGCAGCGCGGCGCGGCACCATTCGACCTCGGGCGAAGGGCAGAGGCTCTTCGTCGTCACGCCGGCCACCGCCGTGCCCTCGTCCAGCGCCACGAAGGTGAGGTCGCAGCGGTCCCACGCCTTGTATCGCGCGCGGGCCACCGCCGGGCGGACGCCGGCGATCGACGGCAGGAGGGGGAAGGCGGCGGGGGCGAGGGGCGATTTTTCCATGGGCGCGCCATAATGCGAGTCCGCCTGCGATAGAAGGGCGCTCATTGCCATTGGCCGTCGCCTTGGTAGGGAGTGGCGGGAATGTTCGGGGGGACACGGATTTGCTGTCATTGCTGTTGACGATGTCGGGCGCCGTCGCGCTGGTGGCGGTGGAACCAAAAGAGGTTGGCGATACCCTGACCTGGGTGACGACCGAGGATTATCCGTTCGAAGCCCTGCGCGCGGGGATGGAGGGGATGACGGCCGTCCAGCTTAGAATTTCGGCCGAGGGGCGGCCTTCCGGCTGCGCGGTCACCGTATCCAGCGGCCACAAGCTGCTGGACGATACCACCTGCAATCTGCTGCTGCTGCGCGGCCGGTTCGAACCGGCCAGGGATCAGATGGGGCAGCCGGTTTCATCGGTCTATTCGCGGCGTGTCCGCTGGCAGCTGCCAAAAGATGATGAGGGGGAGCGAATCAAGCTGGGGGCTCCCCAGCCTTATTCGTTCATCTACGAATATGACGTTTCCGAAGCGGGATTGATCGAGAATTGCAAGGTGGCGTGGGGAAGCGGTGCCGCACCGGGCGCCGATCCCTGCGGCGGATCCGAGAGGGTGCGCATGGAGCCGTTCCGGGATGCGGCGGGCAAGCCCGTGCGCAAACATGTTACCTTCCGCAATTCGCTGACGGTGGAGGATGCCGTGGAGACCGGGGGCGGGGCGGCGTCGGCCGAGGCTGAACGCGGCAGCCCGGCGCCGCGCTGAAGTAATATCGAAGTAGCGCTTCGTTGCGCGAAGGACGGCCTGTCCTTTCGATTTCGGTTGGACGGACGGGCCGGGAGCACCTATGTGGTGCGCTTCGCAACTATGGGATCGTCCTTGCAGCTTCTGCTTTTCCTCTCCGCGCTGTTGAGCGGCCTGACCGGGGTGATCTCCGGCGATCGGGTGGCTGCGCCGTCGAGCCTGGAGCGCGCCAGCGCCGAGGTGACGGTGATCGCGGAGGAATTGGCCGAGGCCGCCGTCCGGGCGCCCGTCGTCCTGGCGGCCGTCGCCGCGCTCGCGACGATTCTGTCCGTGCGCGCTTTCGCGATCGTCACGGCCCCCGCGCCCGATCCCTTCCGCGTGAGCGAGCGCCGGCGCGAATAACGCGCCCGGCGTCGACGGCCGGCGCGCTGGCGCGGCCGTTCCCCGGTTTCATGCGCCGAAAGGCGCCTCGGGCCGGCCCTTCCGGCCCCGCATCTGCCAATTTCAACGAACAGGAATCACCATGCTGGGCGGACTCGCCAAGGCCATTTTCGGATCGTCCAACGACCGTTACGTGAAGTCGCTGCGTTCCATCGTCGCGAAGATCAACGCGCTGGAGCCCCAGATTTCCGCGCTGGACGATGAAGCGCTGAAGAACCAGACGGTGGTGCTGAAAGGCCGCCTCGCCGCCGGCGAGACGCTGGACGATATCCTGCCCGAAGCCTTCGCCACCGTGCGTGAGGCGGCCAAGCGCGTGCTCGGCCAGCGGCATTATGACGTGCAGTTGATCGGCGGCATCGTCCTCCATCGCGGCGAGATCGCCGAGATGCGGACGGGCGAGGGCAAGACGCTGGTGGCGACGCTCGCCACCTATCTGAACGCGCTGGACGGCAAGGGCGTCCATGTCGTCACCGTCAACGACTATCTCGCCAGCCGTGATGCCGAGTGGATGGGCCAGGTCTATCGCTTCCTGGGGCTGAGCGTGGGCGTGATCGTGCCCAACCTTTCTGACCAGCAGCGGCGCGATGCCTATGCGGCGGACATCACCTACGGCACGAACAACGAATTCGGTTTCGATTATCTGCGCGACAACATGAAATATGATCGCGGGATGATGGTGCAGCGGCCCTTCGCCTACGCCATCGTCGACGAGGTCGATTCGATCCTGATCGACGAGGCGCGCACGCCGCTGATCATCTCCGGCCCGACCGACGACAAGTCCGAGCTTTATCTGGCCGTCGACGCCATCGTGAAGCAGGTGACGCCGGAGGATTACGAGCTCGACGAGAAGCAGAAATCGGTGACGCTCACCGAGGACGGCACCGAGCGGATCGAGCGGCTGCTGGAAGCGGCGGGGCTGCTGGAAGGCGCCAACCTTTACGATTTCGAGAATACGCAGGTCGTCCACCACCTGAACCAGGCGCTGCGCGCCAACGTCGTGTTCAAGCGCGATACCGACTATATCGTGAAGGACGGCAAGGTCGTCATCATCGACGAGTTCACCGGCCGCATGATGGACGGGCGCCGTTGGTCCGACGGGCTCCACCAGGCGGTGGAAGCCAAGGAAGGCGTGAAGATCGAGCCGGAGAACCAGACGCTCGCCTCGATCACCTTCCAGAATTATTTCCGCATGTATCCCAAGCTGGGCGGCATGACCGGCACCGCCGCCACCGAGGCGGGCGAATTCTACCAGATCTACAAGATGAACGTCGTCACGATCCCGACGAACCTGCCGGTTCGCCGCATCGACCAGGACGACGAATTCTACAAGAACATCACCGACAAGTTCGGCGCCATCACCAAGGCGATCCGCGAGGCGGCGGAGCGTGGCCAGCCGGTGCTGGTGGGCACCGTCTCGATCGAGAAGTCGGAGCTGCTTTCCGAATATCTCAAGAAGGAAGGCGTCGACCACAAGGTGCTGAACGCCCGTTATCACGAGCAGGAAGCCCATATCGTCGCCCAGGCCGGGCGGCTGAAGGCGGTGACGATCGCCACCAACATGGCGGGCCGCGGCACCGACATCCAGCTGGGCGGCAACCTGGAATTCCGCATGCTGGACGAGCATCCGGACCTGGTGGAAGGCACGCCTGAATATGAGGCGAAGGCGGCCGAGATCCGCACCGAGATCGCGGCGGAGAAGGAAGCCGTGCTGGCGGCCGGCGGCCTGTTCGTGCTCGGCACCGAACGGCATGAGAGCCGCCGCATCGACAACCAGCTGCGCGGCCGTTCGGGCCGCCAGGGCGATCCGGGCCTTTCGCGCTTCTACCTGAGCCTGGACGACGACCTGCTGCGCATCTTCGGCCCGCAGACGATGTTCGCCAAGATGATGAACAAGAACCTCGCCGATGGCGAGGCGATCATCAGCCCGTGGATATCGAAGGCGATCGAGACCGCACAGAAGAAGGTCGAGGCGCGCAACTACGACATCCGCAAGCAGGTCGTCGAATATGACGACGTGATGAACGACCAGCGCAAGGTGGTCTATGAGCAGCGCGCCGACATCATGGACGCCGAGACGGTGGACGATGTCGTCGCCGACATGCGCGCCGAGACGGTGAACGCGATCGTCGCCGATGCCTGCCCGCCCAATTCCTATCCCGAGCAGTGGGACCTCGCCGGCCTGAAGGCGCGCGTTGCCGAGCTGCTGGGCCTGGAGCCGCCGATCGACGACTGGCTGAAGGAAGAGGCGGTCGAGCCGGAGATGGTGAACGAGCGGCTGCAGGCTCTCGCCGAGGAGCGGATCGCCGAGCGTTTCGCCACGGTCGAGCCGGAAACCCGCCGCAGCGTCGAGAAGAGCGTGCTGCTCCAGTCGCTCGACCATCATTGGAAGGAGCATCTCGCGACGCTCGATGCGCTCCGCGCGGTGATCCACCTGCGCGCCTATGCGCAGAAGACGCCGATCAACGAATATAAGCAGGAAGCCTTCGCGCTGTTCGAACGGATGCTGGTGGCCATCCGCGAGGACGTGACCCGCATGCTGAGCCATGTGCAGTTTGGCGCGCCGCCGGAGCTGCCGCCGATGCCGGACTTCATCACCAGCCATATCGATCCGTTCACAGGCGAGGACGATACCCGCGATATCGATGCGGGGGCGCTCGGCCTGGTGACGACGCGCATCGCGCCGCTTTCCATCGCCACCGCATCGGCGGCGGACGAGCTGGGCAGCGATCCGGCGGACTGGGAAGGCAAGATCAGCCGCAACGCGCCCTGCCCCTGCGGATCGGGGCAGAAATATAAGCACTGCCACGGCGCCTTCTGATCGCAGCGGCGGTGGGCCCGGCGGGGAGGGGCGGCGGAGTGTCCGCCCCGTCCCCGCGCGCACCGCGCTTTCCCCGCGCTGGATGGATGCCCGATGGCGGCGGGCCCGCCTGTGGCTGCGTGTCGGATGCTGTGCCTAAAAAGCGGGCAGATGTCGACGAGCGGGCAAATCCGGCGGGAGCGCCGGAATTCCAGGATATCGCTGCGATTCGCTTTATGCTGCATTGCAGCATCTGCACCCATATTGGGCAATGGGTGCGTAGAAAAATCTACCTCACGATACGCAAACTCATGTTTCTGATTTGCTGATACCGAGATCATGGGGCAGAATGGGGTGAGATTGCATATTTTGCAACCATGGCTCGTAGTTTTGCACTTGCGTAATATCGTTCGCGGACGCAAAAAGGACGGGCCTTTCAGGCATCCTCTCCTAAAAACTTCAAAGGCCGGCCCTTGGGTCGGCCTCTTTTTTTGCCCGCTGCCGGAGATGGAGTCGCCTGCCGCGCGCGGCCCGCGGCCTCAGCAGGCGTCCGATGCCGAAGCGTCGTCGGTCGCCAGGGCGACGAGGAGCGGCCAGTAATCGTTGGCGCGCAGCGGCTCGACAAGCTCGAGCCCGGCCTTGAAGCCTTCGCGCCAGATCAGCCGGGCCGGCAATAATTGCCCCTCGATCAATTCGATGCGGATATCGCTGTGGCTGGAAAGCGAGGCGAGGCTGTCGATCACCATGCCATGGCGGGAGATATTGCAGAGCGTGGCGGCCATCGGCGCCTCGCCGGCGACATGCAGGATGGCCTGCGCGATCACATCATGCCGCATGCTTCGTCTGGTCGCTTCCGACATTCCGTTGCCCCGCAATTCGCCGGCCCTCGATGCCGATTATCGCGCGAGGAGGTGAAATCTGCGTAAACCCCGGCAGGGTGGGGGGCTGTTTCGGAAAGCTGGCGGCAATGGGGCGTCCGGCAATGCACCTTTCCGATGAGGTGGGCATGGCGGCCATAGCCGTTGGCGGACACCAGCTCAGCTATCATCCGAACCGGTTTTAGGGTCCCCTCCAAGCCGAGAGTCGCTCGCGTCGACGGATCACACCTCCGATATCACGGATCGAACGCCTCTCTTCTGTTATCGGGCTGGTCAACGACCGATCATCGGCGAGTCAGACCGCAACCGGTCCGGCCCCGTCGGCATTGCGGACATAGCTCTGCACGCATACCCCATCGTCACCCGGACTTGTTCCGGGGTCCATGGTGCCGCAGACATTGGCGTTGATGATCGAGCGCCAGCCTTGCGTCTACATTCTCGCCAGCAGCTTCAACGGCACGCTGTATGTCGGCGTAACGTCCGATCTTCTGCGCCGCATCGCCCGGCATCGCGACGGCATGTTCGATGGCTTCACCAAGCGATATGGGGTGAAATATCTCGTCTACTGGGGAGCGTTTGGCACGATGGAAGCCGCGATCCTGCGCGAAAAGCAGATCAAGCGCTGGCGAAGGGACTGGAAACGGAATCTGATCGAACGGGATAATCCGTCTTGGCATGATCTGGCGGTGCCGCTCGGGCTTGAGCCGCTGGCGCCATCACCTGCTTGACGGCGGACCCCGGAACAAGCCCGGGGTGACGATAGGTCCGTCCCACCTCCGACCGCGCGACCCTATTTTCTGTCGCCGGCAGCCGATGGTCGCCGCTTCGGAATTCCTTCGCCTCATCAGCCGAGGCGTGAAGCGGTCGGCAATTCCATCCGTTGGGAAATCCATCTAACGGGGCGGGGCAATCGGGAAATCTGAAAAAGGGGCCGGGCAATGACGATCGAAACCCTGTCGAGCAATCGCAGCTTCGGCGGTATCCAGAGCGTGCATCGCCATGCCTCGGCCGAAACCGGCACCGACATGGTCTTTTCCGTCTTCCTGCCGCCGCAGGCGATCGCCGGGGAGAAGCGGCCGGTGGTGTGGTATCTTTCGGGCCTCACCTGCACCCATGCCAATGTCACCGAGAAGGGGGAATATCGGCGGGTCTGCGCGGAACTGGGCCTGATCTTCGTCGCGCCCGATACGTCCCCACGCGGGGAAAGCGTGCCGGACGATCCCGACGGCGCCTATGATTTCGGGCTGGGCGCGGGCTTCTATGTCGATGCGACCGAGGCGCCCTTCGCCGCCAATTATCGCATGCGCAGCTATGTCGAGCGCGAGTTGCCGGGGCTCATTGCCGGGCATTTCCCCGCGGACATGGGGGCGCAGGCGATCATGGGGCATTCGATGGGCGGCCATGGCGCGCTGACCATCGGGCTCCGCAATCCGGCCGCCTATCGCAGCATTTCCGCTTTCGCGCCGATCGCCTCGCCCATGCGCTGCCCCTGGGGCGAGAAGGCGCTGGGCGGCTATCTGGGACCGGATCGTGCGCGCTGGCGGGATTATGACGCGACGGCCCTGATCGAGGACGGCGCGCGCGTCGATGCGCTGCTGGTGGACCAGGGCGAGGCGGACGCTTTCCTGGAAACCCAGCTCAAGCCCGAGCTGCTGGCCGAGGCGTGCGATCGCGCCGGCATCCCGCTGACGCTACGGATGCAGCCGGGCTATGACCACAGCTATTATTTCATCTCCACCTTCATGGAGGATCATCTGCGCTGGCACGCCCGGCGCCTTGGCTGAAATAGCCCTATGCCCCCTCCCGCAATGGGAAGGGGGCATGGGCGCAGGCGCGATCAGATGCCGCTGGGCCGCCGTTCGCCGATGACCTTGACGGCGAAGTCCATGGCGGGCCCCGGCGTGGGCGCGGTCTTGGTCTTCAACTCGTAGTTCGGATGCGGCAGGGCGAGATCGAGCCGGTGGAAGATCCGGGCGATGCTCATCGCCATCAGCACCTCGGCCAGGCCCTGGCCCAGGCAGGAATGCGGGCCGCGCCCGAAGGGGGAATAGGCGCCCTTCTGGAGATGCTCCGCGCGGGGGCGCTGATAGCGATCCACATCGAACTTGTTCACATCCGGGAAGAATTCCTCCATGAAGTGCGGCACGCTGGTGCCGATATAGATCATCTCGTCCTTGGGGATGGTGTAGCCCGCATATTCGAAATCGAAATTGGCGACGCGCATCTGGGCCACGGCGATCGGCCACAGCCGCATGGCTTCCATCACCGCGCCGTTGATGACCGGCAGCTTGCGGATATCGTCCTCGTTCAGCGTTTCCTTGGCGAACAGCTCGTCCGCCTCGGCCTGGACGCGGGCCAGCACCTCGGGATTCTTGAGGACGCCGTAGATGCAGGCGGCCATGGTGTTGGCGGCGGTATCGAGCCCGGCGACATAGGGGCCGGTGACGGTGAGGATCAGGTTCTGATCCGGCATGATATCCTTGTCGTCCAAATTGGCGCGGATGATGTCCGTGATCAGGTTCTTGGGCGCGGTGCCGTCCGCCACCTTCCGCTGGAAATCGGCGATCATGGTGTGGCCGAGCTCCTCCACCCGGCGGCGCGCCTTACGGAAGCGGGGATCGTGCAGCATGATCTTCGGCCGCTGGCGCGTGACCAGCACGTTCAGGATGGTGAGGATCGCGAAGCGAATATCCTCGACATAATCGAGCGGCGCCTGGCCGGTCAGGATCATGCCGAGCTGCTCGACGATCATATATTGGATCGCGGAGACGACCGGCAGCCGGGAGCCCACCTGCCAGCGGCGCGCGATCGCGCTGTCGGTGATGCGGACCAGATCGTCATACTGGCCGTGCACCGCCTCGCGCGAGAAGCCCTGGCGCATCAGCGTGCGGAGGCGGACATGGCGTTCGCCGTCCACGCCGTTGATCACCTCGGTCGCGCCATATTCGTCGGCGACGCCCTGGTTATATTCCTTCGACCGCAGGGCATCGCGGCCCTCCCGCGTCGTCATGAACAGGGCGGATTCGGGGCCCGCGATCACGATGGATTCGCGGCCGAACACCTTCACCTTGAAGACGGAGCCATATTCGCGATAGCAGCGCAGGAAGAAGGCGGCGGGGTCCTTCGCCATTTCCAGCGTGTTGCCGAGGAAGGGCACGACCGAGACAAGGGGGATCTCGCTCGCCGGACGCGCAAGCGAAGGATCGCTCGTTTCCGGCGCCATTGGTCTTTCGAGTAGCGTGGCCAAGACAACCTCCTGTCTATCCGGCCGGTGCCGGCCCGCCCCGGCGCCACCGGCGGCGGCATGGGGCGAACCGGCGATATCGGCCCGATCAGGGCATCAGCAGATGCTCCACGAACATCGCCGCTTCCTTCGGGAAGGGCGGGTAGAACATCGGCGCGCCCTGTGCGGGATCCAGCGCATCCTCCACGACCGCGCGGCCGTTCGAGAATTCCTGGAAGCCGGCCTTGCCGCCCAGCCGGCCGATGCCGCTGTGGTTCGATCCGCCGAAGGGCAGGGTGGGGATGTTCGCCTGGATCGCCGCATTGTTGACGGCGGCCGAGCCCGAACGGGTATGATCGATATACCAGTCGGCGGTCTCGCGATCCTGGGTGAAGACATAGAGGCCGAGCGGCTTGGGCCGCTTGGCGATCTCCTTCACCGCTTCCTCGCGGGTGGAGAAGCTGTGGACGGTCAGCACCGGGCCGAACACTTCCTCCTGGAAGATCTCCATATCCTCGGTCACATTGTCGAGGATGGTGGGCGAAACGAACCGGGTCGCCGGGTCCACCTCGCCGCCCATCAGCACGCGCGCGCCCTTGGACACGGCATCGTCGATCAGCGCCTTGATGCGGAGCGTGTGGCGCTCGTTGACGATGCGCGGCAGATCCTCCGAGCTTTTGAAGCCATCGCCGTTCGGATTGTAGAAGGCGGTGATCTTCTCCTTCAGCTTGTCCACATAGGCATCCTTGATGCTTTCGTGGACCAGCAGATAATCGGGGCACAGGCAGACCTGGCCGGCGATCAGGTGGCGGACGAAGGCGATCTTGGACCCGGCATCCTCCAGATCGGCATCGCGTTCGATCACGGCGGGGTTCTTGCCGCCCATTTCCAGCGTGACGCCGGCGAAATGGCGGGCGGCGGCTTCCATCACCAGCCGGCCGACGCGGTTGTTGCCGACATAGCAGATGTGGTTGAACGGCAGCTTCAGCAGCGCCTGCGCCACTTCCGGGCCGCCGGTGATGACGGCCACGTCATCCGCGAGGCCGGCCTTCTCGATCACCTGGCGCACCATCTCGGCGGAAAGCGGTGCCACCTCGGACGGCTTCAGCACCACGGCGTTGCCGGCGGCGATCATGCTGATGAGCGGGGAGAGGCTGATGAGCACTGGGGAGTTCCAGGTGGACAGGTGCAGCACCACGCCCTTGGGTTCCCAGTGGATATAGGCCTTGCGCCCCTGGAGCATCGGCACGTCCTCGACGGCCTCGTTGCCCATCCAGCTTTCCAGCCGCTCGCAGAAGAAGTTGATCTCCTCCTTCAGCGGGATGAGGTGGAGCTTGCCGTCCATGCCCAGCTCGTCATGGCCGGCCTGGCCGATTTCGGCGCGCAGTTCGTAGACGGCCTGGTAGAGTGCGCGCAGCTTGGCGATGCGTTCGACGGCGGTGGTGCGGGCCAGCGCGGGGGCGCGGGCCTGCAGCCTGTCGAAGACGTCCTGATAGGGATTGGCTTCGGCGACGGGGGAATATTGGTTCATCTCGGCCAACTCCTCACATCATGTCCGGAATGGCGGGCTGGCGACGCTCGATCATGTCGTCATACCGCTTGCGGATCGCGTCCTTGGTCTTGTCGGTCAGCGGCAGGATGTAGAAATCGTCGCGCAGGATCGACTGATAGACCTCCTCGGCGAAATCCTCCGGCTTGGTCAGCGGCACTTCATGGCCGATCAGCATCTTCATCGCCGCCTGGAATTCGTCGACATTGTTGATGCCGGCGCCCGACGCGATGGCCGGATCGTCATATTCCTTCTGCAGGTTGCGGTGCGAGCTGAACAGGTTGGTGTCCACCACGTGCGGGCCGGGGAAGAGGATCGCCGCGCGAACCTGCGTGCCCGAGAATTGGAGCTGGTAGGAAAGCACCTCCATCAGCGCGATCAGCGCCGCCTTGGACGCCGAATAGGCCGCGCCCGACGGCGGGAAGACGATGCCCGCGCCCGAGGATGTCGCCGCGATCAGCGCTTCCTCGCCCTGCGCGATCAGGGTGGGCATGAAGGATAGCACGCCGTTCAGCGGCCCGAAGAAGTTCACGTCCATCGCCCAGCGATAGGCCTTTTCGGGCGTATCCCAGATGGTGGGGCCGCCGCCGCCGCCGACGCCGGCATTGTTGAACACCAGATGGACCTTGCCATATTCGGCCAGCGCGCGATCGCGCAGCGCGTCCACCTGCTCGCGCTTGGAGACGTCTGCCACCTGGCCGATCGCGGTGCCGCCGGCGGCCTTCACCTCGGCCACCGCGGCTTCCAGCGCGTTCGCTTCGATATCGGAGAGGACGACCTTCGCCCCGGCCCGCGACAGGCGGAGCGCGAGCTGCTTGCCGACCCCGCTGGCGGAGCCGGTTATTACCGCGACCTTATCCTTCAAATCCTGCATTTGCCTTCATCCTCTCATTTGATGTCGTTGGCAGGCTGACGGGGGGAGGGGATCAGCCCTCGGGCAGAGCCTCCCCGCGTTCGCGCGCGATCTTTTCAATCAGTGGAACGATCAACCGGTCGATTATGGTCTCGGTGTCGGTCGAATAATGTTGTGCCTGGGCGCGGATCAGCGGCAGCTCCTCCGGCGCATAATGGGTGAGCGCCGCCTGGACGCGCGCGGTGGAGGAGCGGCCTCGTGCGCGGCTCGCCCGCTCACGGCAGATCGCCACCGCGCCGGCGATCGCCAGCGCGCCGATATGGCTCTGTATCTCCAGCGCCTTTTCCGGGGTGAAGCCGCGCGTCACCATGCCCTGCAGGAACCGCTCGGCCACCTCCAGCTCGACCTCCGGCCCCAGGCCCGCATCGATGAACTGGACGATGATCTGCGGATAGCGGACGAGCTGGTCCTGGATGGCATGGGCGAAGGCGGCGATATATTTCGACCAGTGCAGGTCGCTCGCCTCGTCCATGTCGAGCGAGGAGACCTGCCGCGCGGCCGCCAGCTTCAGGAGCTCGTCGCGGCTGCCGACATATTGGTAGAGCGTGGCGGTGCCCACGCCGAGATGCTCGGCAAGGCGTTTCATGCTGATGGCGGCCAGGCCGATATCGATCGCGGCGTCGATCACCATATCCCGGGTGAGCAGGCGTGGTCGGCCGATCGAGCGGCGGGGCGCAGGCATTTCTCGAATCACATTCGGATACTCGTTCGGAAAGATCGGGACGTCAACCCCGTCGCGCCACGATCCGGCGACAGGGCCTTCCCAGACGGCCGGTGTCGTCCTATCGGCAGGGCCATGTCCATTCATATTCTCCTGACCGGCGCGAGCCGGGGTATCGGCGCCGCCATCCGCGAAAGCCTGGGCGGGTTGCCGGACGTCCGCGTGGTCGGCCAGGCCACCCGTGCGGCGGACGCGCAAACGATCGCCTGCGACTTCGCCGATCCCGACGCACCCGCGCGGCTGTGGGGCGAGGCGCTGGAGCGGCTGGACGGCCGGATCGACGTGCTCATCAACAATGCCGGCATCTTCGAAGCCACGCCGATCGGCCTGCCCGACGCCGAATGGCGCGCCGGCTGGGAACGCACCCTGCAGGTGAACCTGCTCGCCGCCACCGATCTCTGCCGCCGCGCGGTGCTCCATTGGCAGGAGCGGAAGGCCGGCGGCCGCATCGTCAATGTCGCCAGCCGCGCGGCGCACCGTGGCGACAGCCCCGATCATTGGCATTATGCCGCGTCCAAGGCCGGGCTGCTGGCGGCGACCAAGACGATCGCGCGCGCTTATGCCCGGCAGGACATATTGGCCTTCGCCGTCTGCCCCGGCTTCACCATGAACGGGCCGGCGGAGGAATATATGGCGAGCCGCGGCGGGGACAGGCTGCTGGCGGATATTCCGCTGGGCCGCGTCGCCATGCCGGAGGAGGTGGCCGAGGCCGTGCGTTTCCTCGCGCTGGAGGCGCCCGCGTCGATGACGGGGGCCGTGATCGATATCAATGGAGCAAGCTATGTCCGCTAAGCAACCGGTCGCCCGCAGGGGCCGCAGGGGCCCCGCGGCGGAGCCGAAGGGCGACGGCGTGACCGGCTTTCCCTTCGATGCCCCGCGCGAGGGAAGCTGGAAGCTGACGCTCCCCTGCACCAAGGCGGAGGCGGAACTGCTGGCGGACGACGTGCCGGCGCTGGCGCTGATCGATCCGATGCCGACGATCATGACCAGCGAGCCCGATCCGGCGCGGCCGGACGACTGGCAGCTCGACGTCTATTTCGAGGGGCGGCCCGACGATGCGGCCGTGGCGCTGGTCCGTTCGCTCGTGCCCAGCGCGGACGGTGTCGAGCCGGTGATCGCCCATATTCCCGAGGAGGATTGGGTGACGCTCTCGCAGGCGGGGCTGGAGCCGATCCACGCCGGGCGCTTCCACGTCCGCACCCCGGCCGCCACCGAGGCGCCGCCCGAAGGATCGATCGCCTTCACCATCGAGGCCGGCCGCGCCTTCGGCACGGGGCATCATGAAACCACCACCGGCTGCCTGCTGATGATCGATCGGCTGAAGCGCAACGGCCGCCGCTTCACCGACATCGCCGATGTCGGCACCGGCACGGGGCTGCTCGCCTTCGCCGCGCTGGCGGTATGGCCGCGCGCGCGGGTGATCGCATCCGACATCGATCCCGTCGCGATCGAGGTGACGGCGGAAAATGCGGCGGTGAACGGCATTCCGGCCAGGGAAGGCATGATCGGGCACGGCGCGGGCCGGATCGAGCTGGTGACGGCGCCCGGCCTCGCCCATCGCCGCCTGCGCGCGCGGGTGCCCTATGATCTCATCATCGCCAATATCCTGGCCGGCCCGTTGATCGAGCTGGCGCCGGTGCTGGCGGGCGCGCTGCTGCCGGGCGGGTCGCTGATCCTCGCCGGCCTGCTGGATCATCAGGCCGATGCGGTGGCGTCCGCCTATCGCCGGCAGGGCATGCGGCTGGCCGACACGATCGTGCGCGGCGACTGGCCGACGCTGCGGCTGGTGAAGCGCCATCGATGACTTTGCCGGCCGCCGGGGCGGCGGATGACGGATTGGGCTTGCGCCCGCCGATCCACCGCCGCTAAGGCCGGCATGTCGGGGAGTAGCGCAGCCTGGTAGCGCATCTGCTTTGGGAGCAGAGGGTCGCAGGTTCGAATCCTGTCTCCCCGACCATTTTCAAGTGACGGGATTTCACCCCTTTTCCCCGCGCTGGCCGATCAGGCCTCCCCTTCGTCCGGGGATGAGCCCGTCTCCAACTCGAGCCACTCCGCTTCGCTGCGAGGAATGATGGCTTTGGGTTTCCGCCGGAACATCCGCTTCAGCCATTGCCCGATTGCGGCGCATATGGTCCGAAAGGCGAGCCCTGAGCGGCCCCTTGCCTGAGATGCCGGCTCGCCAAGGGGAGATGGTTGGTTTCCGCTCGATGCTTGAAGCGCCGTATCTTTGCGCTCGCGAGCGCTGGCGCCATCCCCGTCGCTTTCCTCAGATGCGGCATAAGCGGTTTGTGTATTGGACATGATCCCAGACCCCCCGCTTATGAAGCCAGGCATGCCTTGGCGGGCGGAATGCCGCCGCTCAGGCCGATATCCTTGGCCCGGTCAAATTCGGTTGTGACGCCCACGTCGATGAAAAGCGCGTTCGCTGTCCGCATCTATGGCCCCTCGTTCTTTCATTGAGAGGCTTCCCGGACCAAGGCCCGGTGTTCGCATCCCCGCGCAGGTCGAGGCTTTGCCGTCGTTGGGCAGAGCCTTGGACATGCGCGACAGCCATCCGGCCGGAAAATCCGACCGGCCCGTGGCAATGGTTACGACGCCCCCCGCAGCCCGATTTGCGGAGCTGCCTCATCTTGATGGCAAAATGTCCGAAGGCCGTAAATAGAGATGTGGAAGATGTAGCCGCCAAAGGGCGGAGTCGTGTCGCGATATTTATCGGAAGGAATATTGGAGGCGCGGATATGAATGGGGGTAGGTCAGCTTATTGAGAAAGTGAGGCCCCAGAGATGTGGTGGCAAGGGGACTTCAGAATTCTGCGAATGGTAGCCGTGGAGCGGCACGTTCCTTGGTGAGGCCGAAAGTTTCTTGACCGAAACGCTGTGTCTGGAATTGTCAGTCGCGATATCGTCGCGTGATTGTGGATCAAGGGCCCATGGCCTCCTCGGGGTCTCGCCTGCCTTCATACGGCCATTGGTTTTTCGTCGGGGCTTTCGGTCCGGGGTGGTGCCCGTCAGGCCGGCAGGTCGCCGATCCAGTCCCGGCGCAGCCGGGGGCCGGCCAGTGCCATCAGCGCCGCCGCCAGCAGGTAGAGCGCCAGCGAATAGAGCATCGAATGGCGGAGCGCTTCGCTGCCGTAGATCGGGGCCAGCGCGTCGGAGAGGGCGCCGAGGGCGTAGATGCCGCCGCCGAGGCCGAGCAGGTTGTTGATCAGCAGGAACAGGGCCGAGGCCGTCGCGCGGGCCGGCGGCGTCACGAGATGCTGGATGGCGGCCAGCACCGGCCCCAGCCAGACATAGGCCATGGCCTGCGGCACGAGGAACAGGATGAAGGCCAGGCGCACGTCGGCGCTGTAGATGCCGATGGCGAAGAGCGGCACGCCGATCAGGAAGGCTGAAGCCGGCAGATAGGCGAAATAGGCGCGATCGCGCGAGCCCAGCCTGTCGCCCAGCCACCCGCCGAGCAGCATGCCGGCTACGCCGCCGATCAGCAGCACCGCGCCGATGAAATAGGATGTCTCCACCAGATCGAGCGCGAAGCTGCGCTGGAGCAGGCTGGGGAGCCAGAAAGCCAGCCCGTAGCCGAGCATCGAGCTTGTCGCCGCGCCGAAGGAGAGCAGCCAGAAGGAGGGCTTGCCCGCCAGCAGCCGGGCGGTGGCGAGCAGGCGGGGCGCTTCCCCGGCGGCATCGGCGGCGACCTTCCTGTCGCGGACGAGGAACTTGAACAGCGGCGCGATCAGGATGCCGGCGCAGCCGACGGCCAGAAAGGCGGCCCGCCAGTCGACCGTGGCGGCGATATAGCCGCCGGCGAGGACGCCGGCTGCCGAGCCCAGCGGGATACCGAGCGAATAGACGGAAAGCGCGAAGGCGCGGCGATGGCTGGGGAAATAATCGCCGATGAGGGCGTAGGACGGGGCGACGCCGCCCGCCTCGCCGATGCCCACGCCCAGCCGGGCGATGAAGATGTGCCAGAAATTCTGCGCGAAGCCGCAGAGCGCGGTGAAGCCGCTCCAGCAGATCAGCGAAAGCGTGATGACCCAGCTGCGGCGCGTGCGATCCGCCAGCCAGGCGAGCGGCACGCCGAGGGTGGAGTAGAGGAGCGCGAAGGCGACGCCGCCGAGCAGACCCATCTGGCCATCGGACAGGCCGAGATCGTGCTGGATGGGGGCCGCCAGGATGGCCAATATCTGCCGGTCGACGAAATTGAAGATGTAGACGACCAGCAGCATCGCCAGCACGACATTGGGCCGGGACGGCTTGGCGTTCATATCGATCCGTCCGGCAGGCCGCGCAACCAATGTTCGATCGCATCGAGCGCGGCCGGCTCGTCGAGCAGGGGCGCATGCCCCCGCGACGGCACCTCGACATGGGCGAACGGCCCGTCGTGGCGGCGCGCCATCTCCGCGACGGTGGCGGGGGAAAGAAGGTCGGAAAGGGCGCCGCGCACCACGAGCACCGGCGTGGCGGACAGGGCATCCCAGAGCGGCCAGAGATCGGGCGGGATCGTGCCGGGCTCGTCGCCGCCGATGCTGCCGGCGATGGCGGGATCGTAGGCGAAGCGGACGGCGCCGTCCCCATCCTCGCGGCAGGTGCGGCGGGCGAAGGCGAGCCAGTCCTCCGCCGTGAAACCGGGAAAGGCCTCCGCATTGATCGCGGCGCAGCGCGCGGCCGCCTCGGCCCAGTCCGCGAAGGCCGCGCCCGGCCCGACATAGCCCTGGATGCGGGCGAGGCCCGCGGATTCCAGTCGGGGGCCGATATCGTTGAGGGCGATGGCCGATATGCGATCGGGCTGCATCGCGGCCATCATCATCGCCATCAGCCCCCCCATGGAGGTGCCGATCAGGGTCGCCTTATCCACGCTCAGCCCGTCCAGCAGCGCGAACATGTCCGCCGAATAGATATCGGGCCGGTAATTGCCCGGATCGGCATCATGATCCGAAAGGCCGCGCCCCCGCTGGTCCGGCACGATCAGGCGGTATCGCCCGGCGAGATGCGGGGCCAGCGGCTCGAAATCGGCGCTGTTGCGGGTCAGGCCGTGCATCAGCAGCAGCGTGGGCCCTTCGCCCGGGTAGATGCGGGCGAAGAGCTCCAGCCGGCCGCACGCGCTGCGATAGCGGTGCGGCACGAAGGCGGTGGGATCGATCGTCACGAAAGGGCGCCGCGACCGCGTCAGAAATTATAGGTCGCGGTCACGAAGACCTGGCGCGGACTGCCGTAAAAGGCGGTCAGCGTGCCCTCCTTGCCGAGCGTCGGGATAAGGTTGCCGTTCGGCGCCGTTCTGAGCGCCCCGGTGACAGGATCGGCATCGAGGAAGGTATAGCCCGACGTCTTATACTGCTTGTCGAGCAGGTTGCGGCCGTGCAGCCCGAGGCTCCAGCGATTGTCCGGCGCGGTATAGACCAGGCTCGCATCCCACAGCGCATAGCCCTTCTGGTCGATATAGGGGTTGGGGATTTCGAACTGGTAGGTCTTGCTGCGGTAGGACACGGTCGAGCTCAGGCTGATCTCGCCATCGGCCAGGGGCGCGGCATAGGTGAAGGTGCCGCTGCCGGTCCATTTGGGCGTGTTCTGCACCTTGCGGAAATCGGCGACGTCGACCGGGCCCTGCCCGGGAACCTGCGTCACATATTCCTTATATTTGGCATCGATGTAGCCGAGCGAGCCGGAGAAGGTGATCCTGTCCCCCGCCATCGCCAGATCGCGGCCGAGGCGGGCTGTCGTCTCAAGCTCCAGCCCCTGGAAGCGCGCCTTGCCGGCATTGGTGATGACGCCGCAGAAGGTGGGGACGCCGTTGACCACGCAGCCCGACGATCCGGGGATCTGCACGTCCTTGTAATCCATGCGGAAAGCCGCGAGCGCCACATAGAGCGCGCCATCGAGCAGGTTGCCCTTGTAGCCGACCTCGTAGCTGTCCACCGTTTCCGGGCGGAAGCTGAGATAGGCGGCGATTTCCGAATCCTCGAGCACGCCGTCGCGGTTGAGATCGGGCGCGTTCACGCCGACGCCGCGCGGATCGAAGCCGCCGCCCTTGAAGCCCTGCGAATAGCTCGCATAGATATTGTGATCGCGGCTAGGCTGGTAGCTTACCGAGACGCGCGGGGTGAATTTGTTGAATTTCCGGCTGCCGTCGAAATCGGTGCCCGGCGCGCCGAGCGGCAGGCCGATCCCGCCGAACACCGGCGATCCGCCGCCGAGATAATTCTGGCGGAGAATATAGGCGCTGCGCTTGTCCCAGGTGTAGCGGCCGCCGGCCGAAAGGCTGAGCTGTTCGGTGAACTTGAAGGTGAAATCGCCGAAGATCGCATAGGTATCGGTATCCACATCCGCCTGGGTGAAGGCGGTGAGGCCGGGGAGCAGTATCGGATCGGACGTGAACAGCCGCACGTCGAACTGGGTATCGGCCTTGGCGGACAGATAATAAGCGCCGATGAGGCCGGTCAGCGGGCCGCCATTGTCATATAGCAGCTGGAATTCCTGGCTGACCTGTTCGTTGCGGTAATAAGCCGGGACGTCCACGTCGACGGCGGCCAGCGCATCGAAATCGATCGGCGAGGCGCTGTCGTCCTTGCGCCAGCCACTGATCGACCGCAGCGTGAAGCCGGCGCCGAGATCGGCGGTGACGTTCATGGAGAGGCCATATGCCTCCACATCCTGCTTGGGATCGTTGAGCGCGCCTTCGCTGTCATACACGTCCGACAGGACCGGCGTGCCGGAAACCAGCCCCGGGATCAGGCGGTGCCCGCCGCGCGGGTTGCTCTTGTCCTTGGTATAGTCGCCGGAGATGCGGATCTCCACCGGCGCGCCATGGCCGCCCACTTCCAGCGTGCCGCGTGCGCCCCACACATCCTTGTTGTAATTGTCGAGGCCGGTGGTGAGGTTTTTTCCGAAGCCCCCGCGCGAAAGCCTTGCCAGCGAGGCGCCGACGCGGACGATCGAGCCGATCGGCGCCGAAGCCGTGACCACGCCGTCCGCCTGATCGTAGCTGCCGTAGCTGCCCTTAACCTTGAGCGAGAATTCCTCCGGCAGCGGCTTCGTAACATATTTGACCGCGCCGCCGATGGTGTTGCGGCCGTAGAGCGTGCCCTGCGGACCACGCAGCACCTCGATCCGCTCGACATCGTAGATATCGAGCACGGCTGCCTGCGGGCGGTTGAGATAGACATCGTCCAGATAGATGCCGACGCCCTGTTCGAAGCCGGAGACCGGGTCCTGCTGGCCGATGCCGCGGATGAAGGCGGACAGCGTGGAGTTGGTGCCGCGCGAGGTTTCCAGCGTGACGTTGGGCGTGGTGAGGCCGATATCGGTAAGATCGATGGCGCCCGCCTTTTCGAGCTGCGCGCCGCTGAAGCTGGTGACGGCGATCGGCACGTCGATCAGCCGTTCCTCCCGCCGCCGGGCGGTAACGATGATGGCGGCGTCGGCTTCGTCGATCGAGACGGTCGGTTCGATCGATTGCGCCTGGGCCGTGCCGCCGGAGGCGAGGCCCGACGCGACCAGCACCGCCGCAAGACCGATATTTGCGCCACGCACGAGAAAACGGGCCTTGCCCATCGCATCACTCTCCCTGGTTTCGTTCTATTTGAGGGAGCTATATTGATAGTTGAACCATCTTTCAATATGGCTCGTTGCCATAGCATCGGTCAGCGGGTAGCTGTGTCTTCATGACCACATCAGAACCGTCCTCCGGGCCCGTCGGAAACAAGGTTCCGCGCACGGAGCGGGGGCGGCAGACCCTGCGCAAGCTGCTGGACGCCGCGGCCATCGAATTTGGCGAGAAGGGGTTTCACGAAGCCTCGATCATCGGCATCACCGGCCGGGCCAAGACGGCGCTGGGAACCTTCTACACCTATTTCGATTCCAAGGACGAAATCTTCCGCGCGCTGGTGACGGACCTGAGCGATCGCGTGCGATCCACGGTGGGCGCGGCGCTGACCGGCAGGGCGGACGGCGGCGCCCTGGAGACCGAGCGCGAGGCGCTGGCGGCTTTCCTGCGCTTCGCCGGCGAGCATAAGGAAATCTACCGGATCATCGACGAGGCCGAGTTCGTCGACCCCGCAAGCTATCGCAGCCATTACGAATCGACCGCGCGGCGCATCTTCGAGCGATTGCAGGCCGGCGGCCGATCGGGCGAGCTGCGTACCGATCTTCAGGAAGCCCATGCCTGGGCGATCATGGGCATGAACGTGTTCCTGGGCCTGCGCTACAGTATCTGGTCCGAAGAATTGCCGGCGGATCAGGTCGCCGAAGTAGCCCGATCGATATTGCAGGACGGCATTACCCGGCCTTCATTCTGACCGGTTCTGCCCGTCATTTTCGGGCGTCCGCATTAATCGTTTGATATTTGGTGAACATCTTCACAAGATACTGCGCCCGATAGGGCATGTTGCGCGGCCAGATTTTGCGGGAGGCGTCGATCGCGTTCCCGCGCATGCTTCGGGAGCCCAGCCATGCGCCTGCTTGCCCGCCTGTTCGCCGCGATCCTCCTCCTGATCGGACTGGGCCTTGCGCTTGGCGGCGCATGGCTGGCCGCGCTGGGCGGATCGCCTTATTATCTGCTGGTCGGGCTGGCCTATATGGCGGCCGCCTTCCTGGCATGGCGCGGCCGCGCGGCCGCCCTGTGGCTGATGGCGGCGATCATGGCGGCGACGCTGGCCTGGGCCTTGTGGGAGGCGGGGCTGGATTATTGGGCGCTGTTCCCGCGCCTGATGGCGCCGCTGGCGCTGACGGGGCTCGGCCTCGCCTTCCTGCCTTCGCTGGTCCGCACGGGTGCGCGGAAGGCGGCTTATGCCGGCGCGGGGGCCTGCGGCATCGTCTTCGCCGCCCTGTTCGCCTTCGCCTTCGTGCCGCATGGCGCGATCATGCCCGCGGCCGGCGCGACCTATCCGGTGAGCAGCGGCAGCAACGGCCCGGACAATTGGATTTCCTACGGCAAGACGACCGAGGGGCTGCGCTACACCGCTTATACCCAGATCAACCGGGAGAATATCAGCAAGCTGCGCCCGGCATGGACGTTCCGCACGGGCGACAGCGGCCCCGGCATCGACCAGAACACCCCGCTCCAGATCGGCGACACGCTCTATACCTGCTCGCGCAACAACCGCATCGCCGCGATCGACGGCGACAGCGGCAAGCCGCGCTGGACCTTCGATCCCCAGGCCAGGTCGCCGATCTGGCAGCGCTGCCGGTCGCTGGCCTATTTCCACGACGATGCGAGCGCGGCGAACGCGCCCTGTGCCGACCGGATCATCGCCACCACCATCGATGCCCGCCTTTTCGCGCTGGATGCCCGCACCGGCGCGCGCTGCCCCGGCTTCGGGCAGGAGGGCATGGTCGCGCTCTCGCAAGGCATGGGGCCGATCAAGCCCGGCTATTATTTCCAGACGTCCGGGCCGCTGGTGGCGCGCAACCTCATCATCATCGGCGGCTGGGTGGTCGACAATCAGGAGGTGGGCGAGCCTTCCGGCGTGATCCGCGCCTTCGACGTGCGCAGCGGGGAACTGGCCTGGGCCTGGGATCTCGGCAATCCGGCCATCACCAAATTGCCGCCGCCGGGGCAGACCTATACGCGCGGCACGCCCAATATGTGGACCACCGCCGCCTATGATGACCGGCTGGGGCTGATCTACCTCCCGCTCGGCAACGCCACCCCCGATTATTACGGCGTCGGCCGCGCGCCCTGGGCGGATGCCTATAATGCGACGCTCGTGGCGCTCGACGTCGCCACCGGGCGGGAGCGGTGGAAGTTCCAGACCGTGCACCACGACATCTGGGATTATGATCTGCCGGCCCAGCCCGCGCTCATCGACGTGGCGGACGGCCGCGGCGGCAAGGTGCCCGCCTTGCTGCTGTCCACCAAGCGCGGCCAGCTCTTCCTGCTCAACCGCGCGACCGGCGCGCCGCTAGCGGAGGTGGCGGAAAAGCCGGTGACGCAGGTGGGCGCGGCGCCGGGCGAGCGGCTCTCGCCCACCCAGCCTTATTCCGTCGGCATGCCGGTGATCGGTGCCATGCGGCTCAGCGAGAAACGGGCGTGGGGCATGACGATGTTCGATCAGCTCGCCTGCCGCATATCCTTCCGCCAGCATCGCTATGATGGGGATTTCACCCCGATCGGGCTCAGGAAGGCGCTGGAGCAGCCGAGCAATGTCGGCGGGCTCAACTGGGGCAGCCTTTCGGTCGACGTCGCGACCAACCGGGTGTTCATGAACGATATCCGGACGCCCGCATCCTACCGGCTGGTGCCGCGCGCCGACTATCCCGCTTACTCGAAGAAGGTGCCGAGCGACGGCACCGGCCACGGCCCGTCGCCGCAGGCGGGCACGCCCTACGGCATGGGCACGATGCTGTGGATGAGCGGGCTGGGCGTCCCCTGCGTGCAGCCGCCCTTCGGCACCATCACCGCCATCGACCTCGACAGCCGCAGGATCGCCTGGCAGGTGCCGGCCGGCACGGCGGAGGAGCTCGGGCCGCTGGGCCTGAAGCTCGGCCTGCCGATGCCGATCGGCATGCCCACCTATGCCGGCACCTCGGTAACGGCCGGCGGCCTCCTCTTCTTCGCGGGCAGCCAGGATTTCTACCTGCGCGCCTATGACACCGCCACCGGACGCGAGCTGTGGAAGCATCCGCTGCCGGTGGGATCGAGCGCGACGCCGATGACCTACATCTCCCCCCGGACGGGGCGGCAATATGTGGTCGTGTCGGTGGGCGGCGCGGCCCATTCCGAGGCGGTGGGCGATTATGTGATGGCTTTCGCCCTGCCGCCGGGCTGATCGGCCTGGCTTGCATTTTTGTTCTCTTTATGTTCCATTCGACCCATGGCGATCAACGGGCGTGGAGCGACGGGCAACCGGACCAGCCGGCGTTTCGGCCTTCCCGAGCGGGAGGCCGACGGCGACTGGCTGGACGACCGTGAGGCGGTGGACGGGCCGCCGCCGCGGCGGTTGTGACGGCGCTGACCCCGCGCACGATCATTACCTACAATAAATCGCCCAACATCGGCTTCGATCGCTCCATCAACTGCGATCATCTTACATACACTTACAGATTTTAGACATTTATTGACGGTGGAACAGGAGAGCGGTAGGATAGGGATATGGCATTTTCTTCTCCTGACCAACAGCGTGCGATCCTGTCACTCAGCTTCGAGCAAGCATTGGATGGCTTTATCTATTATCCAAACGCTTGGTCCGGAGGAGTTCCAGTCACTGCCGAAGAACGAGAAGCCTACCTAAACACACCCATGATTGGGTCGCGTAGAGAATGGCGAAAATCGATCGAAGGCAGGCAAACTCTTCCTCGACGACCCTACTGGCCCACGCTACTCAAAATCCTTGCTGTGATGCCTATGAGCATGACGATATTTGGGTTGGCATTTGGAGCAATAATTACGCTGTTAGGTTTCAATGCGGAAAACAGGTTGGCTGGGGCAGCTTATGTGACGGGCGGCAGCGCTTTGATGATCTTCGGACTTTCCATCGTTGTAGCCCGCATTTTTGCTCGACGTTCTTAAGAGTGATATTTGGTCGCAAGGCATAATCCAGCTTGACCATTTGTTCTCTATATGTTCCAAATTCGCAATGCGTAGGGAACGTGGACGAGGCGCAACGCACAATCAGGCGAGCAGACGTTTCAATTTGCCTGAGCGAGAGGCAGATGGGGATTGGCTGGATGAGCAAGAAGTTGTGGATGGCGGAATTCCTAGGCTTCGCACGACTGTTACCATCCAGCATCCGCGTACGATCATCACGCGAAACAGCTCGCCAGATATCGGATTTACCCAGTCCATTAACTCTTTTTCGGGTTGTGAGCATGGCTGCATCTACTGTTTCGCGCGGCCGACGCATGCCTATCACGATCTGTCGCCGGGTCTGGATTTCGAATCGCGGTTGTTCGCCAAGCCCGATGCCCCGGCGCTGCTGCGGCGTGAGCTGATGAAGCCCGGCTATCGGGTGGGGCCGATCGCGATGGGGACGAATACTGATCCCTATCAGCCGATCGAGGGCGAATGGCGCATCACGCGCGGCATATTGGAGGTGCTGGCGGAGACAGGCCATCCGCTGACGATCACCACCAAATCCGATCGCGTGATGCGGGATATCGACCTGCTGGCGCCAATGGCCGAGAAGGGGCTGGCGGCTGTGGCGCTTTCGGTGACGTCGCTGACGCCGGAGATCGCGCGGACCATCGAGCCGCGCGCGCCGCGCCCCGAGCGGCGGCTGGCGGCGGTGCGGGCGCTGCGGGCGGCAGGCGTGCCGACCTTCGTATCGATCGCGCCCGTGATCCCGGCGATCACCGATCATGAGATGGAGCATCTGGTGGAGGCGGCGGCGGATGCAGGCGCGATCGGTTGCTTCTTCATCCCCGTGCGCCTGCCGCATGAGGTGGCGCCCCTGTTCCGCGCCTGGCTGGATGCGCATTTTCCCGACCGCGCGGCCAAGGTGATGGGGATCATCCGCGACATTCGCGGCGGGCGGGACAATGATCCCGGATTCCACAGCCGGATGAAGGGGGAGGGCGCCTGGGCAGAGCTGATGCGCACCCGTTTCCACATCGCCTGCCGCAGGCACGGCCTCGTCAATCGCCACGTCCCGCTCAGGACCGATCTGTTCCGCCCGCCGGAAGGCGACCAGTTGAGATTATTCTGACCGAAAAACGGTCGAAATCCCGCAACAAGGGCCTATGATCGGCAGGAATCGAAGAATTGAGGCCGCAAGGCCGGAATGAGGATGACATGAGCCCGCTTCGCCCGATCGCCGCCGCCCTGATCGCCGGCCTGCTGGCCAGCGGCGCGACCCTGCCGGCGCTGGCGGCCGCCCCGGCGCCCCAGCTCCGCGCGACGGTGAGCCCGGAGATTTCGCCGGTGCTGGAATATGTGCGCGCGCGGGCGGCGGATTCGGCGGGCCTGACGGAGCTTGCGGCGGTGGGCTATGGCGCCGCGCTCGCGGCTTCCCCCGATGACGAGCTGATCGCCACGCGCGCCTATCGCCAGGCGATGATGGCCGGCGATCGGGCGCTGGCGGTTCGCGCGGCGCGCATCCTGGATGCCAAGGACAGGCTGCCGCCCGATGGCGAGATGCTGCTGCTGGTCGAGGCGGTGGCCGCCAGGGACTGGGACGGCGCGGATGCGCTGGCCGACCGGATCGAAAAGGACCAGGTGTTCGCCTTCACCGTGCCGGTGCTGCGCGCCTGGATCGTGCGCGGCCGCGGCAAGGGCGATCCGCTGGAGCCGCTGGACGGCGCGCGCCGGGCCGGCGGCATCGCGGCGGCCTATGCGGCCGAGCATCGCGCGCTGCTGCTGATCGCGACCGGCCAGCGCGACGAGGGCGTGGCGGCGGTGAAATCGCTGACCGGGCCGGGCGGGCGCGGGGCGTTGCGGCTGCGCATCGCGGCGGCCGCGGCGCTGGTGAAGGCGGGCGATCGTGGGCAGGCCCTGGCCCTGCTGGATGGCGAGGAGCCGCTGCTGGCGGTGGCCCGCCGCCGGATCGCCGAGCGCAAGCCCCTGCCGCCCGGCGTTTCCACGGCGCCGGAAGGTTTGGCCGAGCTGTTCACCCGCGTGGCCGTGGACATCAACCGCGAGCGGGTGACGCCGATCGCGCTGACCTTCGCGCGGCTGGGCACCTTCATGGCGCCCAAGCATGCCGAAACCTGGCTGGTGGCGAGCGAGCTGCTGACCGCCCAGGAACATTATGGCACCGCGCTGAAGATATTGGACAATATCGGGCCGCGCGATCCGATGGCGGAAGCGGCGCGGGGCCAGCGGATGGAGCTTCTGGTGAAGCTGGGCGATCGCGAGACGGCGCTGGACGAGGCGCTGAAGACGGCGCGTCGATCCACCGAGCCGGCGGCGTGGACGCGGGTGGGCGGCATCTACAGCCAGCTCGACCGGCCGGCCGACGCGGCCGAAGCCTATCGCCGCGCGATCGATCTTGCCGGAAGCGGCGACGGCGCCGGGCCGCGCTGGACGCTGCTGCTGCTCCTGGGAAGCTCGCTCCACGAAGCGGGCGACTGGGCGGCGGCGCGCCCCGTGCTGGAGGAGGCGGCGAAGGCGGCGCCGGACGAGGCGGTGGTGCTCAACTATCTCGGCTATGCGCAGCTGGAGCGGCGGGAGAATCTGGCGGAGGCGCAGACCCTGATCGAGCGGGCGAGCGAGCTGCGGCCGGATGATTCCGCGATCACCGATTCGCTTGGCTGGACGCATTATGTGCGCGGCGACGTGCCCCGCGCCATCGAGCTGCTGGAGCGCGCGGTGGAAGGCGAGCCGGGCGAACCGACGATCAACGAGCATCTCGGTGACGCTTATTGGTCGGCCGGGCGGCGGCTGGAGGCGCGCTTTGCCTGGCGCGCCGCGCTGGTGCATGCCGACGACAAGGAAAAGCAGCGGATCGGCGCCAAGATCGACATGGGCTGGACGCCCGAAATGGCGGCTCCCTGAGCGCGATCGCCGATATCGGCCACGCCAAGATCAACCTTGCGCTGCATGTCCGCGCGCGGGGCGGCGACGGCTATCATGCGATCGAGACGATCTTCGCCTTCGCGCGGGATGGGGACGGGCTGGCGGTGGCGCCCGACGACGATCTGAGCCTTGCCATTGATGGGCCCTATGCTGCCTTTCTGGCGGCGGAGCCTGCGGAGACCAACCTGGTGATGCGCGCGGCGCGGGCGCTGCGGGGCGCATTCGGCGTTTCGGCGGGGGCCGCGATCCGGCTGGACAAAAGGCTGCCGGTGGCCTCGGGCATCGGCGGCGGATCGGCCGATGCTGCTGCCGCCTTGCGTGCGTTGGCGAGGCTGTGGGCGCTGCCGGCGGATGATGCCCGGATCATGGCGATCGCCGCGGAGCTGGGTGCGGACGTGCCGGCCTGCGTGGCGAGCCGGACGGCCTGGGCGGACGGGCGCGGCGACCGGCTGGTTGCGATGGCGGGGGCCGAGGCGCTGGCCGGAATGCCGCTGCTGCTGGTCAATCCCGGCGTCGCTTGCCCGACGGGGCCGGTGTTCCGGGGCTGGGACGGCGTGGATCGCGGGCCGCTGGAGCGGGGCGATCCCCTGCGGGCGGCGCTGGCCGGCCGGAACGATCTGGAGGCGCCGGCTAGGGCACTGGTGCCAGAGATAGGCGAGGCGATCGGGTTGATCGCCGGCATGCCGGGGGTGGTGCTGGCGCGCATGTCGGGATCGGGCGCCACCTGCTTCGCCCTTTTCGCCGAAGCGGTCGATCGCGATGCCGCGGCCGGCCGGCTGATGGCCGCGCGGCCGGGCTGGTGGTGTCTCGCAACGGCACTGATCTGACCCGACCGTCCCGAAACGGGACGGGGCGTTCCGCCGAAAGCCCCGGCTTTCCGCCCTCCGCCCATATGGCATGACGCTTGCTGATCGTTACGGCAGCGGATCGCTGCGCGCGCGGCGGTGCATCCATCCGCGGGCGGCCGGTCCATCCCCCATGATGCAACCCGCCGTCAGGGGGCGGCGGTTCCTTGCGGAGCCGCCGCCCTTCCCCTGCCGGACCCGGACCGGCGATATCTATCGGGACGGAAGCTGATCCGCCTGCCCGGCGACGAGATCGAGGGGCATGGGGCCGTTCGCCAGCACCAGCGCGTGGAATTGCCGCCGGTCGAAACGCCGGCCGCGCGCCTTGGCCATCGCGTCCCGTATCTCGAGCAGGCGAATCTGGCCGAGCTTGTAGCCCAGCGCCTGCGCCGGCCAGGCCATATAGCGTTCGATTTCCGCCACCACGCGGCTTTCCGCCACGCCGGTGACGTCGCGCATATAGGCGATGGCCTGTTCGCGGCTCCAGCGCATCGCATGCATGCCGGTATCGACGACGAGGCGGACGGCGCGGAACAATTCGTCCTGCAGGCGGCCGAGATTGCCGAGCGGGTCTTCGGCATAGGCGCCCATCTCGGCGGCGAGCTGCTCGGCATAGAGGCCCCAGCCTTCCTGATAGGCGTTGAAGCTGGCGATGCGCAGCAGCAGCGGCGCCTCGCCCAGCGCCAGCGCGATGCAGCTCTGCGTATGATGGCCGGGCACGCCTTCATGGTAGCTGAGCGTGGGCAGGCGGAAGCGGGCGACGGCGTTCATGTCGCGCAGGTTGATCCAGTAGGTGCCGGGGCGCGAGCCATCGAGCGACGGGCCATCGTAGAAGCCGCCTGGGGCGCCATCCTCCGTCGCCAGCGGGATGCGGCGGACCTCGAGCGGCTGGGTGGGGATCAGCGCGTTGGGCAGGATTTCGGCATAGCGCTCCTCCATCTGGTGGACGAGGCCGCGCACATAATCGAGCAGGTCGGCGCGGCCCCGATCGCTGTCGGCGAAGAGGTTGGCCGGATCATGGGCCAGCGCATCCATGCGCGCGCCGATGCTGCCCCGGGTAAGCCCCCGCGCGGCGAGCAGATCGCCCATGGCGGCGGAGATGCGCGCCACCTCGGACTGGCCGATCGCATGGATATCCTCCGCCGGCAGGTGCGAATCCGCCAGCGCCAGGACGTTGGCGGCATACAGCGCCTCGCCCTGCGGCTGCGCCCACAGCCCGGCCTCCGCCCGGCCGCGCGGCAGCATCGCAACCATCTGCCGGCGCAGCGCCTGGAAGGCGGGCCGCGCGCGCTTGCGGAGCGCGTTGATCGCGCGTTCCTCCGCCTTCGCGCGGAAGCTAGCGTCCAGCCGGGCGGCGTCGGTGCGGGTGCGCAAGGCCGCGATCAGGGGATGATCCGCCTCCGGCCCGGCCAGGAAGGCATCCAGCACCGGCAGCGTCCTGGCGATCAGCGCGGCGGGCGGGACGGCGCCGGCCGCCTCGTCCGCCCGCACCTTTTCGATCACGCCGGCGAAGGCCGTGGGGAAGCTGTCCAGCTTGGCGATCCAGGCGTCCACCGCCTGCGGCGTGGCGAGCGACTGCTGCGCCTGCATCGCGTTCGGCGTGTCGATGTGCGGGCCGGCGATCTGGGTGACGAGATAGGGCACATGGCCCGAAAAGTTGAAGGCGTTGATCCGGCCATAGGGAATGGCGGCCGACCGGTTGGCATTGGCGAGGATGTTGGCGGCGGTGGCGAGGCGCAGGCGGGCGAGATCATCGTCCTTGCCGCAGGCGACGGGCGCGAGATCGGCCGCCGCCTGGGCGAGCGCGGCCCGCCAGGCGGCCTCGCCGGCCGGGGAATAATCGTCCAGCCGGGTGGCGAGCGGGCCGCCGACATCGGCATCGGCGACGCCGTTATAGACGGCGGTTTCGGGCGTATGGGCCAGCAGCCGATCGGCGATCGCATCCAGCGGCGCACGGATCGGGCAGGGGGGCGGGGGCTTGGCGGCGGCGGGCGAAAGCAGCGAGGGCGCGGCCCAGGCGGCGATCGCGCCGCCGCCCAGCAACCTCATGGTTTCGCGCCTTGTTCCGCCCCGATCCATCCGATCATCCCCATGCCCGTGAATTGCAGTGGTGACATCCGCCGCGATCCACGGCAACTGGTCGCATGTTCCGATATGTTAGCGACGGGCCGTTCGGCCGCCTGATCATCGATCGCCCACGCCAGCGCAATGCCGTGCCGGTGGAAGGCTGGGGCGAGCTGGCGGCTGCCACGGTCGCGGCGGAGATGGCGGCACCGTGCGCGCTGATCGTGCAATCGGCGGCGGAAGGGGCCTTCTGCGCGGGCGCGGACCTGGGCCATCTCGCCACGCTGGGGCAGGATGTCGGCGGGCGCACCGCGTTCCGGCTGGCGATGCGCGGGGCGATCGACGCGCTGGCGGCCTTGCCCTTTCCGGTGATCGCGGCCGTGGACGGCGGCTGCTTCGGCGCGGGCGTGGCGCTGATGCTGGCCTGCGACGTGGCGGTGGCGGGCGAGGGCGCGCGGTTCGCCGTGCCGCCGGCGCGGCTGGGCATCGCCTATCCGCAGGAGGATATCGACCGGCTGGCCGCGCGGGTGGGGCGCGGGCAGGCGGGGCTGATGCTGCTGGGCATGGAGACGATCGACGCGGCGGAAGCGGCGCGGATCGGGCTGGTCGAGCGCGCCGTGCCCGTGGCGCTGGCCGAGGCCGAACGGCTGGCGGCGGCGATGGCGGAGGGCGCGCCTTCGAGCTTCGCGACCCTGAAGCGGATGATCGCGGGCGTGGGGCCGGGCGTGGATACCGACGCGCTGTTCGACGCGAGCTTCGGATCGGCGGATTTCCCCGAAGGGATCGCCGCCTATCGCGAGCGTCGCAAGCCGGAGTTCCGGCGATGAGCGAGGCGTGGATCGACATTCCCGGCAATCCGGCGTCGCGCCTGCTGCTGATCGGGGATCATGCCTCCAACCGCGTGCCGGCGGACATCGACCTGGGCATCGATCCGGCGCTGCTGAACGAGCATGTCGCCATCGACATCGGCGTCGATCCGCTCGGCCGGGCGCTCTGCGCCGCGCTGGATTGCCCCGGCATATTGGGCGGGGTGTCGCGGCTGGTGACGGACCTGAACCGGGAGGAGGACAAGCCCGGCCTGGTGCCGATCGCCAGCGACGGCCACGCCGTTCCGGGCAATGCGCTGGACCATGCCGGGCGCGAGGCGCGGATCGCCCGTTTCTGGCGGCCCTACCACGCCCGCGTGGCGGAATTGATCGCGTCCGGCCTGCCGGCGATGCTGATATCGCTCCACAGCTTCACGCCGAAGCTCGCCACGTCGGACGAGCCGCGCCCATGGTCGATCGGCATCCTCTACAATGAGGACGATCGCGCCGCGCGGATCGCGATCCCGCTGCTGGAGGCGGCCGGCGTGGCGACCGGCGACAACCAGCCTTATTCGGGCAAGGTGCTGAACGCGACGATGAACCTGCACGGGGAGGGCAGCGGCATCCCCTATCTGGGCATCGAGGTGCGGCAGGACCTGATCGGCGACGAGGCCGGCGTTGCCCGCTGGGCGGGGATATTGGCGCCCGTCATCCGCGCGACGGCGGACGCCCTTATCGGCTGAGGCCGCCCGCCAGATCGAGGATCGCCGCCCATTCGGCATCGCTGACGGGCGAGACGGACAGGCGCGACTGGCGCACCATCTCCATCCCCGCCAGCCGGGGATCGCCCTTGATCGCCGCCAGCGTCACGGGCTTGGCCAGCGGGGCGACGGGGGCCACCGCCACCGATGCCCATTTGCCATCCGGCCCATCCGGCCGGGCGGTGCGGGTGATCCGCATCACGCCCACGCACGCCTTGTCCGCGCCGCTATGGTAGAACAATGCTTCGTCGCCCACCTGCATGGCGCGCAGGTTGATGCGGGCGGTGGGGTTGCGCACGCCATCCCATTCGGTTGCGCCATCGCGGACCAGATCTTCCCACGCATAGCTTTCGCGTTCGGATTTCATCAGCCAGTGCGCCATGCGCTCTCCTTTCCCTCGATCGCGGCGATGCGATCCTAGATCATTTTCCGTTGCTTTAGATCGACAAACTCGAAAGCCGCCGGCCCGCATCCCTGGCGCCTTTCGAGGTGCATCGTCGCTCTTTCTTTTTTCATCCGAATTGCGTTATGAAAAGCGACAGCGGAAACGCATATGCGTTGTTGAATGCAATGATTAAGCCGATCCGCGTGAAAAACATAATAAGACATAACCATACAGGGGGGATCATAAATGGGTTCGTTCACCGCGCGCCGGCTGGCACTCGGCCTGGCTTATGCCGCTGTTTCCATTGGCGCTCTTTCTACGGCGACCGCCTTTGCGCAGGCCGAGCAGGGGGCATCGGCCGCCGCGCAGGCGCCGAACGGCGGGCTTGAGGATATCGTCGTCACGGCCCAGCGCCGTTCGGAAAATCTGCAGACCACGCCGATCGCCATCACCGCGCTGACCGATAGCGCGCTGACCTCCGCCGGCATCACCGACATCACCGGGGTCGTCCAGGCGACGCCCAGCCTCTATTTCGCGCCCTATCCCAATTCGTCGACCACGCTGATCCTCTACATGCGCGGGCAGGGCATCGGCGATCCGGGCATCATCACCAAGGATGGCGGCGTCGGCCTCTATGTCGACGGCATCTACCAGTCGCGTCCGCAGGCCTCCGCCTTCGACCTTGCCGATGTCGAGCGGGTCGAGGTGCTGCGCGGCCCGCAGGGCACGCTCTACGGCCGCAACACCACGGGCGGCGCGGTGAACATCATCAGCAAGAAGCCGACCGGCGAGGCTTCGGTCGACGGGCTGGTGACGATCGGCAACTACAACCATCAGCGCGTGCTGGTGAACGCCAACCTGCCGCAGCTCGGCGATTTCAAGATCAAGCTGACCGGCCTCTACAGCAACCGCGACGGCTGGGCGAAGAATGCCGACGATACCGGCGACACGCCCGACGCCAACGATTTCCAGAGCGACCGCAAATATGCGGTGCGCGGCGCGATCCGCTGGGAGCCGGCCGACAATGTGACGATCGACTATTCGGGCGATTACAGCAATGCGCGCACCACGCCGGTGCGCTACGTGACCGATCCGTCGGTCGCTTCCTATATCTTCCCTGGCTACACCGACAATCCCAAGGAAGCCTATCGCCCGGTATACCTGCCCTATAGCCGCGTGAAATCGGACGGGCAGACCCTGATCGCCGAATGGGAAGCGAATGACGGGCTGACGCTGAAGTCACTGTCCGCCTATCGCCACATCAACTACACCGCCTACCAGGATTATGTGGAATCCTTCCTGGCGCCATTCTACTCGATCGATTTCATCCATTCGAAGACCTACACGCAGGAATTCCAGGCGATCGGCGACATCGGCGACCGGATCAAATATGTCGGCGGCCTATACTATTTCCGCGAGAAGGCGGACCACCTGCTGCTGGTGGATGTCGGCACCGGAGTGCCGGGGCAGCTCGCCATGTCGGACCGCTATACCGAGGCCAAGTCCACGTCGAAGGCGATCTTCGGCCAGGCGACCTGGACGCCGCCGATCCTGGAAGACAATCTCGAGGTCACGGTCGGCGGGCGCTACACCTGGGACAAGCGTAGCGCGGATCGCACCCGCAGCGCCGAATTCTTCATCGGAGATACGCCGGAGGACGTATCTCCGCTGGTGAACCGCCGCTTCCTCGGCAACGGCACCTATTTGCCGCTGGGCGTGACGGTCGGCGATATCCGGGTGAAGAGCCACAAGTTCAATCCCTCGGTCATCCTGAACTATCGGGCGACGGACAATGTCTCCGTCTACGGCAAGGTGGTGACGGGCTATAAGGCCGGCGGATCGAACGAAGCCTCGCCCACCTTCACCCGCACCTTCGACCCGGAAACGGTGACGAGCTACGAAGTCGGCGTGAAGAGCGACCTGTTCGATCGTCGCGTCCGCCTGAACCTCAGCGGCTTCATCGCCATCTACAAGGACCTGCAGCTCGATATCTCGGCGGATGCGGCCGATGCGTCGCTTGCCGATACCTTCAACGTCGGCCGGGCGAACGTGAAGGGCCTCGAGGCGGACCTGACGGTGGTGCCGGTGCGCGGCCTCACCTTGGCGGCCAGCTATACCTACACCCATTCGAAGATCACCAAGGTGTTCGCGCCGGAAGGCTCGATCTTCGATCCCGTCGTCAACGCCGGGTCGCCGGTGCAGGTGGGCGATGACATCTCCGGCTATTTCGTGCTGCCCTTCACGCCCAAGCACAGCCTCCGCCTCTCCGGCGACTGGACGGTGGGCGATATTGGCCCCGGCAGCCTGGCGCTGCATGCCGATTACACCTGGAAGGACAAGATCTACACCACCGCGGGCGACGGCCCGTCCGTGCCGATGGGCCGCGACAAGCCGATCAACGCCAGCTACGGCCTGGTCGACGGGCGCATCACCTACACGATCGATCGCGGCGACGATCGCAGCATATCGCTGGCGCTGTGGGGCAAGAACATCTTCGACAAGCGCTATCCGGGCTTCGTCGTCGGTTCGGGATCGATCATCGACGGCTATTTCTCGCAGGCGGCGTCCTACGGCCAGCCGGCGACCTATGGCGTGGAGCTTGGCTTCCGCTTCTGATGCGAAGGGCCGCCCGGATCGCCATGATCCGGGCGGTGCCGATCAGTCGGGCGAACGGGGGCTGATCTCGATCCGGGCGATGCGATCGCCGGCAATCGTATAGCGCCCCGTCAGCGCCAGTTCGATCACGTCCCCCGCCCGGACGGATCGGCCGAGGAAATCCGGCACGTCGATGCGCGCCGTCAGCCTGTCGTGGATCGATACGGTGGCGCCAGCGGCATCGCTTTCGATATGTTCCGGCGTCATCCGGTCCTCGAACCGGTCGATCATCCAGCGATAGGTGGCAAGATAGGCGTCGCGGCCGATCTGCTCGCCCGCGGCGGACCGCAGCACCACGTCTTCGGCCAGCAGCGCCGACAGTTCCGCCGCATCCCCGCGATTATAGGCATCGTAATAACGGCGCATCAGTGCGGTCGCATCCATCCGTCTCTCCCCCCCCGTCGATGTTGCCCTTTACGTTAGCGTAAGGGGATGGCAGTCTCCCCAGCGGACGGGGATCATGGCCCGCCGGAGAGGATAGCATGGCAGACGAGGAAATCTTCCGCGCCGAAACCCGCGCCTGGCTGGAGGCGAATTGCCCGCCGGCGATGCGGGAGCCGGTGACGGGGCTGGACGATGTCTATTGGGGCGGCCGCAACGGCCGCTTTTCCAGCCCGGAGCAACAGGCATGGTTCGAGGCGATGGCCGCGCGCGGCTGGACCGTGCCCGATTGGCCGAAGGATTATGGCGGCGGCGGCCTCAGCCCTTCCGAGACCAAGATATTGCGCGAGGAGATGGCGGCGCTCGGCTGCCGCAGCCCGCTCCACAGCTTCGGCATCTGGATGCTCGGCCCCGCGCTCCTGAAATTCGGCACGGAGGAGCAGAAGCGCCGCTATCTGCCTGATATCGCGCAGGGCCGCATTCGCTGGTGCCAGGGCTATTCGGAACCGGGCGCCGGATCGGACCTCGCCGGCCTCCAGACGCGGGCCGAGGACAAGGGCGATCACTGGCTGGTCAACGGGCAGAAGATCTGGACCAGCTATGCCGACAAGGCGGACTGGATATTCTGCCTCGTCCGCACCGATCCCGCGCAGAAGCAGGGCGGCATCAGCTTCCTGCTGTTCGACATGGCCTCGCCCGGCGTCTCGACCAGGCCGATCCTGCTGATCTCCGGCTCCTCACCCTTCTGCGAGACCTTCTTCGACGATGTGAAGGTGCCCAAGGAGCAGATCGTCGGCGCGGTGAACCAGGGCTGGACCGTCGCCAAATATCTGCTGGGGCATGAGCGCGAGATGATCAGCGCGATGGGTTTCGGCAGCGGCGATCCCTCGCTGGGGCGGGACCTAGCGGAAAGGCTGGGCGCCTTCGCCAACCCGGTGCTGCGGGCCGAGGTGGCGCTGCACGACGTGGACATGCTGGCCTTCCGCGCCATGTCCGAGAAATTCCTGGACGAGTTCAAGGCGGGCCTAGCCCATCCCGCCCAGCCATCGATGATGAAATATGCGGGGACCGAGCTGAACAAGCGCAGGCTGGAACTGGAGATGGCGGCCGGCGGCACGGACGCGCTGGTCTGGGGCGACGACAATGCCGTTTCCCGCCACTGGCTGCGTTCCAAGGCCAATTCGATCGAGGGCGGCACGAGCGAGATCCAGCTTGGCATCATCGCCAAGCATATCCTCAACCTGCCGGGAGCCTGAGCAATGGCGTTGTTCCTTACCGAAGAGCAGGTGATGCTGAAGGACATGGCCGGGCCTTTCCTGGCCGATCAGGCGCCGGTGAAGCATCTCCGCCAGTTGCGCGATGCGAACGACGCCGCCGGCTTTTCCCGCGATCTGTGGCGGCGGTTCGGCGAGATGGGGCTGGCGGGCGTGCTGGTGCCGGAGGCGCAGGGCGGCGGCGGATTGGGCCATGTCGAGGCCGGGATCGTGCTGGAGGAGATCGGCCGCAACCTTTCGCCATCGCCCTTCCTGTCGACCGCCGTGGCGGCGGTGACGGCGATCGGCGGCGCGGATGCCGAGCTTCGCGCCCGGTGGCTGCCCGGCATCGCGGCGGGCGAGACGGTGGCGGCGATCGCCGTGGACGAGGGGCGCCGGCACGATCCGGCCAATGTCGCGCTGGCGGCCGAGCGTTCGGGCAACGGTTTCCGCCTCAACGGCGCCAAGCGCTTCGTGGTGCATGGCCATGTCGCGGACCTGCTGATCGTGGCAGCGCGCACCTCCAGCGACGTGGGCGAGATGCGGGGCATCACCCTGTTCGCGGTGGAAAGGGGCGCGGCCGGCCTTTCCGCCGATCCGGTGCGGATGGTGGACAGCTCGATCGCGGCGGAGATGCTGTTCGAGGACGTGGAGGTGGATGCCGGCGCGGTGATCGGCACCGTCGACGACGGCTGGAGCCTGCTCACCCGCACGCTGGATGCGGGGCGCGTGGGTGCTGCGGCCGAGATGCTGGGCGTGGGCGGCGCGGCGATGGCCATGACGATGGACTATCTGCGCCAGCGCAAGCAGTTCGGCCGGCTGATCGGCGAGTTCCAGGCGCTGCAGCACCGTGCCGCGCATCTTTATTCCGAACTGGAGATCGCCCGCGCCGCGACGCTGAAGGCCGCGCAGCTCATGGACGCGGACGACCCCAAGGCGGAGCTGATGGCGGCGGTGGCCAAGGCTAAGGCCGGCAAGGCGGCGATGCTGGCGGTGCAGGAAGGCGTGCAGATGCACGGCGGCATCGGCATGACCGACGAATATGACATCGGCCTCTACATGAAGCGGCATCGCCTGCTGGACGAGCTGTTCGGCGATACCGCCTTCCATGCGGAGCGGGTGGCCCGGCTCAACAATTATTAGGGCGGGGCGATATTCGGGGTGCCGGGCGCAGCTCGTGCCCGGAAAGCGCCGTCACCGCCCTGCAGGCGCCCGAAACAGAAAACCCCGCGCAACGATGGTTGCGCGGGGTTTCTTTCTTCCGGCCCCGATGAAGACGGGGCGATCAGGATGCCTCAGGCCGCTTCGGAAGCCCGCTTGGCGCGCTTGCGCTCGTGCGGGTCGAGGTGGCGCTTGCGCAGGCGGATGGTCTTGGGCGTCACCTCCACCATCTCGTCATCGTCGATATAGGCGATGGCCTGTTCCAGCGTCATCTTCTTCGGCGGGGTCAGGCGGATCGCGTCGTCCTTGCCGCCCGAAGCGCGGAAGTTGGTGAGCTGCTTCGCCTTCATCGGATTGACTTCGAGATCGTCATCCTTGGCGTTCTCGCCGATGATCATGCCCTCGTAGAGCGGCTCGCCGGGGCCGACCATCAGGATGCCGCGATCTTCCAGCGAGTTCAGGGCATAGGCATTGGCCTCGCCATTGCCGTTGGAGATGAGGACGCCGTTCTTCCGGCCCTCGATCGTGCCCTTATAGGGGCCATATTTCTCGAACAGCCGGTTCATGATGCCGGTGCCGCGCGTATCCGACAGGAATTCGCCATGATAGCCGATCAGGCCGCGCGACGGCGCCGAGAAGGTGATGCGGGTCTTGCCGCCGCCGGACGGGCGCATGTCCGTCATCTCGGCCTTGCGCTGGTTCATCTTGTCGACGACGGTGCCGGAGAATTCCTCGTCCACGTCGATCACGACGGTCTCATACGGTTCCTCGCGGCCGTTCTCGCCATCGCGGAACAGCACGCGCGGGCGGCTGATGCCGAGCTCGAAGCCCTCGCGGCGCATCGTCTCGATCAGCACGCCGAGCTGGAGCTCGCCGCGGCCCGCCACCTCGAAGCTGTCCTTGTCGGCGGCTTCCGTCACCTTGATGGCGACGTTCGATTCCGCCTCGCGGAACAGGCGGTCGCGGATCATGCGGCTGGTGACCTTCGATCCCTCGCGGCCCGCGAAGGGGGAATCGTTCACCGCGAAACGCATCGACAGCGTCGGCGGATCGATCGGCTGCGCCTTGATCGGCGTGCTGACGGAGGTATCGGCGATGGTGTTCGCCACGGTCGCCACGGCCAGGCCGGCCAGGCTGATGATGTCGCCCGCCTGCGCTTCCTCCACCGGCACGCGATCGAGGCCGCGGAAGGTCATCAGCTTGGACGCGCGGCCCGCCTCGATCACATTGCCGTCGGCATCGAGCGCGTGGATCGGCTGGTTGAGCTTGACCACGCCCGAATTGACGCGGCCGGTGAGGATGCGGCCGAGGAAATTGTCGCGATCGAGCAGCGTGACCAGGAAGGAGAAGGGCGCATCCAGATCGACGCTGGGCGGCGGCACATGGCTGATGATCTTTTCGAACATCGGGGTCAGCGTGCCTTCGCGCGCCTCGGGATCGTCGCTGGCATAGCCGTTGCGGCCCGAGGCGAAGAGCACGGGGAAGTCGAGCTGCTCGTCCGTCGCGTCGAGGCTGACGAACAGATCGAACACCTCGTCCAGCACTTCCTGCACGCGCGCGTCCGAACGATCGATCTTGTTGACCACCACGATGGGACGCAGGCCCAGCGCCAGCGCCTTGCCGGTGACGAACTTGGTCTGCGGCATCGCGCCTTCGGAGGAGTCGACCAGCAGGATCACGCCATCGACCATCGAGAGGATGCGTTCCACCTCACCGCCGAAATCGGCGTGGCCGGGCGTGTCGACGATGTTGATCCGCGTGCCCTGCCAGTCGATCGAGGTCGGCTTGGCGAGAATGGTGATCCCGCGTTCCTTTTCCAGATCGTTCGAGTCCATCGCGCGCTCTTCCACGCGCTGATTGTCGCGGAACGTGCCCGACTGGCGGAAAAGCTGGTCGACCAGCGTGGTCTTGCCATGATCGACGTGCGCGATGATGGCCACGTTGCGGAGGCTCATGAAAAAGGATCCTGCGGAGGAGAGGGAATTTGCCGGGCGCCATATCCGAATCGCCGCGCTGCAACAAGGCAACAATGCGTTTCGGCGGTCATGGCGCCCGGAAAACCATCAATCGGCGCAGCTGTCGGCCGCGCCCGCATCCAGATCGAGGCAGCGGCCGTCAATCTCGCCCGCCGGGATCTTGAGGCCGACCAGCGCGCCCAGCGTCGGCAGGATATCCACCGTCTCCACCGACAGCGGCTGTTCGAAGCCGGTGGCGCCGGGGCGATAGAAGAGGATCGGCACGCGCCGGTCATTCTGCCAGGGCGAGCCATGGGTGGCGACGAAGCCCCTGGTGGGATCGGCGATCGGCATCACCTTGGGCTTCAGGAGGACGATCAGGTCGCCCGAGCGTTCCGGATCGAAGGAGGCGCGGGTGCGCTCGGCCAGCGACCATTCCTCCACCGGCGGCTGCGGCATCGGCAGGCGGCGCATGTCGTCGGCGGTGAACACCTCCGCCACCTGGCGGTGCGCCAGCAGCCGCGCCTTGAGCGCCGCGAGCAGGCGCGGGCGGACGTCCGCCGGAATCTCGCGCGAGAGATACCAGTCGCCGAACGGCCCGTCGCCGTGGATCAGATCGTCCTTCAGCGAGAGGTTGAACTCCCTGGCCATGATCTCGGAATAGGCGGCCGGGTTCAGCTTCGGATCGACGCGCTCGGCATAAGCGAAGCCGCGCTGGCGGGTGCGCTCGGTCAGGTCGTGGCCGCCATGATCGGCGGTGAGGACGACGGCATAGGGCACCTTCGTCGCATCCAGGGCGGCGAGGATGCGGCCGACATTATTGTCGAGCGCCACCATCTGCGCGCACATCTCCGCGCCCTCGGTGCCGTAGGTGTGGCCGACATAGTCCGTCGCCGAAAGGCCGATGGTCAGCACGTCGGTGCCGGCGCCGCGGCCGAGCTTCAGCTCGTCGAGCAGGCCGATGGCGAGATCGGTGGTGGTGGCATCGAAATCGGCGGCGGCGCGGAAGCCCTTGAAATCCTCCGCCTTGCGATCGGCCAGCACGCCCACCTGCTTGCCCTGGCCGATCGGCACGGCCACCGAGCGCGAACGGCACATCGCCGGCAATTCCGCCTTGCCGGGCTTCGCCACCAGCGCGGCGACGCGGGCGTTGATCGGGCCGATCGCGGCCGGCACAGGGCGATCCTTGCGATCGGGCAGCGTCACATAGCTCTTGCCGCCCCAGAACCACATCTGGTCGGTCACATGGCCGCCCATCATCACGGCGGCGCGATCCTTGCCGGCGACGGCGACGACGCGGCTGCCGGGATCGGCGGCCTTCATCCGATCGCCCAGCGTCTGCGCCTTCAGATAGAGCGGCGAGACGACATAATGATCGGAATCGCTGCCCGGCGCGGACGGATCTTCCGAGCAATAGACCTTCTTGTCGGCGCGCGGCAGCGACAGATCATACCAGTTGTTGGCGACGATGCCGGTGCGGCCGGGGCGCGATCCGGTGAGGATCGTCGAATGGCCGGGGCAGGTTTCGGTGGCGGCGTGGCTCTGATAGCCGGCCGGGAAGACGATCGCATTGGCCAGCCGCTTCATGCCGCCGGTATAATGTTGCCGATATTCGGCGAAGAGATCGGCGGAGAACTGATCGACCGAGATCGCCACCAGCAGCTTCGGCCGGGAAGGCTGCGCCACCGCGCCGTCCGCCTGCGCCGCCGTCGGCAGCATGGCGGCCGTCGCCGCCGCCATCGTAACCTTTTGCCACAATTTCACTTGGATGCTCCCGGTATGCGTGCTGGCCCCGGCGGTGCTATAGCGGCGTGACCATGGAAATTGGAGCCCCGATGATCGCCTTCGGTTGCCGATTGATGACGATGCTTGGCCTGATGCTGATCGGCCTAGCGCCCGCATCCGCGCAGGGCCTGCACATCGCGCCCCGGCTGGTGGCGGAAAGCGCGGAGCCGGCGGCCGGCGGCGCGACCACGCTGGCGCTGGTGATGAAGCCCGCGCCCACCTGGCACGGCTATTGGAAGAATCCCGGCGACTCGGGGATCGAGACGCTCATCGACTGGAAGCTGCCCGATGGTGTCACGGCGGGCGAGCTTGCCTATCCGGTGCCGCACACGCTGATCGTCGCGGGGCTGATGAACTATGTCTATGAAGGCGAATATGCCCAGCTGATCCAGCTCAAGCTGCCCGCCGGCCTTGCGCCGGGCACGACGCTGCCGATCCGGGGCACGGCGAAATGGCTCGCCTGCACCAAGGAAATCTGCGTCCCGGAGAAAGCCGACATCGCCATCGACCTGAAGGTGGGCGACGGCCGCGCCGATGCGGCCCTGGCCGGGAATTTCGCGCGCTGGCGGGCCGCCATGCCCAAGCCGCTCGGCAGCGAGGGCCGCTTCGCCGTGAAGGGCGAAACCTTCCGCCTCGCCGTGCCGATCCCGGCCAAACTGGATGTGGCGGACGTCTATTTCTTCCCGCTGACGGACGGCGCGATCGATTATGCCGCACCGCAGGCGGTGAGCCGCAACGGCGACAATCTGATCGTCGAGGTGAAGGCCGGCGGCGGGGCGGCGGGCCTGAACGAGGTCGACGGCGTTCTCAGGATCGGCAGGGACAACGGGCTGGCGCTGTCGGCGAAGCCCGGCGAGGTGCCGGCGGCCGGCGCGCCGGTGACGGCTTCGTCGGAAGGCGCGGGGATCGGGGCCGGCGGCGTCCGCACCGCGCTTCTCGCGCTGGGCGGGGCGATCCTGGGCGGGTTGCTGCTGAACGTCATGCCCTGCGTATTCCCGATCCTCAGCCTCAAGGCCCTGAGCCTCGCCCGCGCCGGTGGCGACGGGCGCGGCGCGCGGCACGAAGCCCTGGCCTATGCGGCGGGCGCCGTCGCGACCTGCCTGGCGCTGGGTGGCGTGCTGCTGGCGCTGCGCGCCGGCGGGGAGGCGGCGGGCTGGGCCTTCCAGCTGCAGGACCCGCGCGTGATCCTGCTGCTGCTGCTGCTCACCGCCGCGATCGCGCTCAACCTCGCCGGTCTGTTCGAGCTTCCGGCCGTGGCCGGCGGCCAGGCGCTGGCGGCCAAGGGCGGCACGCACGGCGCCTTCTGGACGGGCGCGCTCGCCGCCTTCATCGCCACCCCCTGCACCGGCCCCTTCATGGGCGCGGCGCTGGGCGCGGCGCTGGTGCTTCCGGCGGCGGCCGCGCTGGCGGTGTTCGCGGGCCTGGGCCTGGGGCTTGCCTTGCCTTTCCTCGCGCTCGGCTTCGTGCCGGCGCTGCGCCGGCGGCTGCCGCGCCCCGGCCCGTGGATGGACCGGCTGCGCCGCATCCTCGCCATCCCGATGTTCCTGACGGCGCTTGGCCTCGCCTGGCTGCTGGGCCAGCAGGCGGGCGTGGACGGGATGACGCTGGGCCTGAGCGCCGCGCTGCTCACCGGCTTCGGCCTGTGGTGGGTCGGCCGCCGGCAGGCGACCGGGCGCGCCGCCGCCTGGTGGCCGCTGGCGCCCGCCGCCGCCGCCGCGCTGGCGCTGATGGTGGCGGTGCCGCGCGAGCCCGCGGTCGCCGCGGCATCCCAGGCGAGCGAAGGCGCGCTCGGCGCCCAGCCTTTCAGCGAGGAAAAGCTGGCCGCCCTGCAGGCGGAAGGCCGGCCGGTCTTCGTCTATTTCACCGCCGACTGGTGCCTGAGCTGCAAGGTGAACGAGAAGGTGGCGATCGACCGGGCCGAGGTGGCCAAGGCCTTCGCCGACGCCAATGTGGCGGTGCTGGTGGGGGATTGGACCAAGGGTGACGCCGCCATCGGCCGCTTCCTCAACCAGCAGGGCCGATCGGGCGTGCCGCTCTATCTCTTCTACCGCCCCGGCCGGCCGGTGGAGACGCTGCCGCAGGTGCTGACCCCCGGCACGCTCACCGCGCTCGCCGCCTGAATATCGAGAGTTGGAAGCAGAGGAAGGACCATCAGATGATCGGCAAAAGCATCGCATTCGCGGCCGCCATCGCCATCGCGGCGCCCGCCTTCGCCACCGCCACCGTCGGCCAGCCGGCGCCCGATTTCATCGCCGCCGATGCCAATGGCAAGCCGGTGAAGCTCTCCGGCTTCCGCGGCAAGACGGTGGTGCTGGAATGGAACAATCCCGGCTGCCCCTTCGTGCAGAAGCATTATGACAGCGGCAACATGCAGAAGACGCAGGCGGCCGCGAAGGCGCAGGGCGTGGTGTGGCTGACGATCAATTCGGGCGCGCCGGGCAAGCAGGGTTATATGACGGGCGCCGAGGCGCAGGCCTTCGAAAAGAAGGAAAAGGCGGAGGCGACGGCCTATCTGCTCGATCCCAAGGGCATCGTCGGCAAGCTCTACGACGCCAAGACGACGCCGCACATGTATGTGATCGATCCGGCAGGCACGCTCGTCTATGCCGGCGCGATCGACGACAAGCCCACCGCCGACCAGGCCGATATCACGACGGCGCGCAACCATGTGCTGGCGGCGCTGGCGGACGTGAAGGCCGGCAAGCCGGTCGCGGTGGCGACCAGCAAGCCCTATGGCTGCTCGGTGAAATACGCCGGCTGATCCGGGCGTGGCGGGGATGCGGGGGTGGACGCGCCGGCAGGCGCTGGCCGGTGGGCTGGCGCTCCTGGCGGCGGGCCGGCAGGTGCTTGCGGCGCCCGCCCCGGCATCGCCCGCCACCGCCTTCGTGAACGTCAACGTGCTGCCCATGGATCGGCAGCGCGTGCTGCGGGGCCAGACGGTGATCGTGGCGGACGGGCTGATCCGCGCGATCGGCCGGGGGATCGCCGTTCCGTCGGGCGCGCGCTGCATCGACGGCGGCGGCACCGCATTCCTGCTGCCCGGCCTTGCCGACATGCACAATCATTCGGACAGCCGGCAGGATCTGGCGGTGCAGCTCGCCTGCGGGATCACCACCAGCCTGAACATGGGCGAGGCGCGCAACAGCTTCGTCGGCCGCACCCGCGCCGCCGTGGCGCGGGGCGACGTGCCGGGGCCGCGCGTCTTCGCGGCGCTCGCCGTCGATGGATCGCCCCAATATGGCCATCTGGTGGTGCGCACGCCGGATGAGGTGCGCGCCGCGCTGATCGTGGCGCGCGCCAACGGCTACGACTTCATCAAGGTCTACAACAATCTCTCGGCCGAATGCTTCGCCGTGCTCGCGCGGGAAGGGCCGGCCATGGGCCTGCCGATCGTGGGCCATGGCGTGACGGCGGTGGGGCTGGCCGGGCAGATCGCGGCCGGCCAGGCGATGGTCGCCCATCTGGAGGAATTCTTCTACACCTTCTTCCCCCAGCCGCCGGAAAGCGCGCCCAACGCCGCGCCGGATGAAGCCGCCATCCCGGCGGCCGTGGCCCTGGCAAAGCAGGCGGGCACGTTCATCGTCGCCGATCTCGTCACCTACGGGACGATCGCCAGCCAGTGGGGAAAGCCCGAACAGGTGCAGGCCTTCCTCGCCGCGCCCGAGGCCCGCTATCTCGCGCCCGCCTATCGCTTTTCCTGGCCGCGCGAGGGCTATGCCCGCAAGGCCGGCAGCCTCGACGATCGCGTCCGCTTCCTGCGCGTCTTCGCCCGCGCGCTCGAACAGGCGGGCGTGCCGCTGCTTTCGGGCACGGATTCGCCGGATATTCCGGGGCTGGTGCCGGGCTTCGCGCTGCACGGCAATCTCGACCGGCTGGTCGCCGCCGGTTTCAGCCGCCATGCCGCGCTGGAAACGGCCACGCGCCGCGCCGGCGAATTCATCGCCAAGACCCATCCCGGCGGCATGCCGTTCGGCACCGTCACGCCGGGAAGCCGGGCGGACCTAATCCTGGCATCGGCCAACCCGCTCGACGACCTCGCCACGCTTCGCCGGCCGGCCGGCGTGATGGCGGGCGGGCGCTGGCACGATGCCCCCGCGCTCGCCGCGATGCTGGCCGATGTGGCGGCCGGCTACGCCATGCCGGGCTGAGACCGCCCGGAGCGGGGCCGCCATATCGATGGCGGATCAGCCGCCATAGGGCCGGGTGATGATTTCCAGCAGATGGCCGTTCGGATCCTCGAAATAGAGGCCACGGCCGCCGTCATGACGGTTGATCTCGCCCGGCCTGGAACGGGCGGGATCGGCCCACCAGGTGAGGCCGCGTTCGCGGATGCGGGCGAAGGCGGCGTCGAAATCCTCCTCGCCGACAAGGAAGGCGTAATGCTGCGGCGAGACATTGCCGTCCTTCGCCAGGAAATCCAGCGAAACGCCGTTGTCGAGCGCCACCACCCGGAAATGGCCGAAGGGGGTGGGCGCCGGGCGATCGAGGATATCCGCCAGGAAGCCGGCGGAGGCCGCCGTGTCGGCGCACCAGACGATGATGTGGTTCAGTTCCGCGACCATCTTGGCACCACCTTCCGTTGCCTCGGGTGGGGAGGTTGCATGTGGGGCCGGGGCAGGGTGGATTCAATCGCCGTCCCGGCGCGATGGCCGCGGACCGGGGGGAGACGCCTCAGGGAATTTTCACCTGCCGCATGCGGATCACGCCGTTGGCGATGAAGGGTTCGAGGATCACGGCGATGCGGGCGCTGCGCAGCGTGCCGGTGGCGACGTTCCAGGCGCTGTTGGCCAGGATGTCGGCGATCTGGATGCCGGCGGTGCGGCGGCTGTCGCGCAGTTCCGCGCGCGAGGCCGGATCGTGCCGGTCGATCAGCCTTTCCACTTCGTCGCGCACGCGGGCCAGCGTCGTATCGGAATAGCGGCCGTCGTCGATCAGCGCCGTCACCGGGCCGGGTGCGGCGTCCAGATGCGCGCCGATCGCATCGGCCAGCAGCGCCGAATAGGTCTTGAGATCGAGCGCGCCGCTATCCTCGCCCGGATGGCGGGCGGGCGTGGCGACGCTGATGATCGCCTCGCCGCCGAAGCGCTCGATCAGTTCCAGCACATAAGCGCGCTCGATCGGATCGATGCGGCTGCCCTTCAGTTCGCCGGTCAGCCCCGTTACCGCGCGATAGCGGGCGAGGAGGGCCGCCGCGCCTTCGTCGCTGATCGCCACGGCGGCAAGCGTCATCGCCCCCGTGGCGGGCGCCCCGCTTTCATCGCAGAAGATCGGCATCCTGCCCCCCATGTCCGGTCTGAAAGAAAGGGCCGCCCCGTCGCAACGGAGCGGCCCCTGGCAATTGGTTGATGGCGGGTGGGTTCAGGCCCCTTGCGGCGCCGGATCCCCCCAGCCGCCGCCGGGACGCTTGCTCTTGGGGATGGAGGAGCCGCCGACGCCGATCTGCACATGGCGGTGGCCGCCCGTCTCGTCGCGGCCGATTCGCTCGCCCTTGATCGCATGCTTGGCTTCCTCGCCGGTCAGCGTCTCATATTCCAGCAGCGCTTCGGCCAGGCGATGCAGCTCGTCCAGATTCTCGGTGAGCACCTGGCGGGCGGTCGCCTCGCCTTCCTCGACGAAGCGGCGGACCTCCTGATCGATCAGGCGCGCGGTCTCCTCCGACACGGTCTGCGAGCGGGCGACCGAATGGCCGAGGAACACCTCGTCCTGATTGTCGCGATAGCGCAGCCAGCCGAGCCGTTCGGACATGCCATATTCCATCACCATCGAACGGGCCATGTCGGTGGCCTGCTGGATGTCGTTGGAGGCGCCGGTGTTGAGCGCGTCCTTGCCGTAGATGAGCTGTTCGGCGATGCGGCCGCCAAAGCAGAGCGCGAGCCGCGCCTTCATCTGGTTCATCGACATGGAATAACGGTCGCGCTCGGGCAGGTTCCAGGTCACGCCCAGCGCGCGGCCGCGCGGGATGATCGTCACCTTGTGCAGCGGATCGCAGCCGGGGACGTGCAGCGAGACGAGCGCGTGGCCGGCCTCGTGATAGGCGGTCGCCTTCTTCTCGTCCTCGGTCATGACCATGGACTTGCGCTCGGCGCCCATCATCACCTTGTCCTTGGCTTCCTCGAACTCCTTCATCGCGACGAGGCGCTTGCCCTTGCGCGCGGCGAGCAAGGCGGCCTCGTTGACGAGGTTGGCGAGATCGGCGCCGGAAAAGCCCGGCGTGCCGCGCGCGATGGTGCGCGAATCGACATCGGGGGCGAGCGGCGTCTTCTTCATATGGACTTCGAGGATCTTCTGCCGGCCCTCGATGTCCGGGCGCGGCACCACGACCTGCCGGTCGAAGCGGCCGGGGCGCAGCAGCGCGGGATCGAGCACGTCGGGCCGGTTGGTGGCAGCGACGATGATGATGCCCTCGTTCGCTTCGAACCCGTCCATCTCGACGAGGAGCTGGTTCAGCGTCTGCTCGCGCTCGTCATTGCCGTTGCCGAGGCCGGCGCCGCGATGGCGGCCGACCGCGTCGATCTCGTCAATGAAGACGATGCAGGGCGCGTTCTTCTTCGCCTGCTCGAACATGTCGCGCACGCGGGATGCGCCGACGCCGACGAACATCTCGACGAAGTCGGAACCGGAAATGGTGAAGAAGGGCACGTTCGCCTCACCCGCGATGGCGCGGGCGAGCAGCGTCTTGCCGGTGCCGGGCGAACCGACCAGCAGCGCGCCCTTGGGGATCTTGCCGCCGAGCCGGGCGAACTTGGTCGGGTCCTTCAGGAAATCGACGATCTCCTGCAGTTCCTCGCGCGCCTCGTCGATGCCGGCGACGTCGTCGAAGGTGACGCGGCCATGCTTTTCGGTGAGCATCTTGGCGCGGCTCTTGCCGAAGCCCATCGCGCCCGAACCGGCATTCTTCTGCATCTGGCGCATCACGAAGAAGGCGATGCCCAGGATCAGGAGGAAGGGCAGGGACTGGTAGAGCAGGATCATCCAGAAGCTGGCCTGCTCCTCAGCCTTGGCGCGGAAGTTCACGCCCTTTTCGGCGAGCCGCTGCACAAGCTGCGGATCGGAGGGGGCGATGGTGCGGAAGCTCTGGTCGTTGTTGAGCTTGCCCGTGACCACGTCGCCCGCGATCTCGACATCCTTGACGGTGCCTTCCTCCACATGGTTGAGGAATTCCGAATAAGGGATGGCGCTGGCGTCCGCGCGGCGTGACGAGCTGTCGAACATCGAAACGAACGCGACGAGCGCGAGCAATATGCCCACCCAGATGAGAAGGCTTTTCATCCAGGGGTTGCCCTGCGGTTCCTTGTCGTCGTTCATGCGTTCCTGACCTTTCGAGGCCACCAAGATAGGGGGTCCCCGGTTAATGGCAATCCAACGCCGGGGGATGGGGCCGCTTTTTCAGCCGAATCTGCGGGGTGGGGCGGGAGCGAACGTCCAGATTGCGCCCGGCCGGGCCAGAATCGCGCCGATCGAGGCGGGCTGGCCGGCCTCGAGTCGCGCGATCAGCGGCGCGATTCGGTCGGCCCGGCCTTCCTCGCCGAGATTCGCGAGCGCGCGGCGGACGAGTCGGTGGACCAGCTCGGCGGGCAGGCCAGCGGGGTCGAGCGTCACCCCGTTCCCGGCCACGCCGGCGCGTTCGTTCCACAGCCTTTCGGCCGCCCAGTCGAGCGCGCGGGCGGCATCGGCGAGGTTGGCGGCGGCCTGGGCGAGGCCGGGCACGTCCAGCTCGGGATTGGCGGCCAGCAGCGCGCGCATCCGGCTGCGGTCGTAGCGGGGATCGCGGTTGGAAGGATCGTCGACGGGATCGATCCCGGCTTCGGCGACGATCGCCGCAAGCTCGGCGCGGCGCCAGCCGAGCAGCGGGCGGATGATCGCGCCGTTCGCTGCCCGGATGCCGGCCAGCCCGCCCACGCCCGCGCCCCGGCTGGCGCGCATCAGCAGCGTTTCGGCCTGGTCGTCGGCGTGATGGGCGGTGGCGACGAAGGCCAGCCCCGCGTCCGCGCGCCAGCCCTCCAGCGCGGCATAGCGGGCGGCGCGGGCGGCGGCCTGAACGCCCTCGCCCGTAGGCGCCACGGTTACGGCGAGCGTGGCATGCGGCACGCCGCGCGCGGCGCAGAGGCCGGCCACGAACGCGGCCTCGGCGGCGGCTTCCGGGCGCAGGCCGTGATCGACGGTGGCGGCCGCGATCCGGCCGGGCATCGCCTCGGCCGCCAGCAGCAGCAATGCAACGCTGTCCGGCCCGCCCGATACGGCCAGGCCGATACGGGCCTGATCGCCGGCCAGCCTGCCGATGTCGGACCGGAAGCGATCGATCCGATCGGCGGCGGGCGATCCGGCCGGCATCATCAACCTGTCGCGAAAGCCTGAAGGCCGGTCAGGACTTGCACTTGGCGTCGGCTCTGGCCTTGGTCACGCGGTCCTTGAGTGCGGCCGCGATCGTCGTGCCGTAGACGTCGTCCAGTTCGCGATAGACCTCGCACGCCTCGCTGGGCTTGGGCGGCTTCAGCGCCATCAGCGACTGGCCGAGATAATAGAGGCTGTCGGGCGCGCGCTCGCCACGCGGCAGCTTCTTGTAATTTTCCAGGAAGGTCTGGGCCGCCTTGGCCGGCTGGCCGCTGTCCAGCAAGGTCCGGCCCAGCAGGTTGCGGGCGAAGCTGGCGCGCTTGTGATCGGGATATTTGGCGATGAAGGCGCGCAGCGCGCTTTCCGCCTCGGGATATTTCTTGGCGGCCCACAGATCGTAGCCGGCAAGATAGGCATCCTCGCCCGCATCGCCCGATGCCGGGCGGTTGGAGGCGACGGCGGCAGGCGGGGGCGGGGCGACCTCCGGCGCGGGCTGGGCGGGACGGCCGGGGGCGGGCGGCGTCAGCACGGGGGCCGCGGCGCTGCCGCCCGGCTTGGCCGTGGGATTGCCTTCCAGCGCGTTCAGCCGGAATTCGGCATCGCCCTTGAATCGGCTCATCTGCTCTTCGATCTGGCGGATCTTGAAGCTGTTCTGTTCGATCTGGCCGGTCAGGCGCGCCAGCTCCTGCTCCAGCGAGCTGACCCGCGTGGTGAGATCGGCGAGCGGGTTGCTGGCGGGCACGCCGCCGGCCGCGGGCGCCGCCGGCTGGGGAGCGATCTCCGGCTCGAAATATTGCTGGTTGCCGCCGGGGAACACCTTGCGCTGCACCGCGCGCATCTCGCGCTCCAGCTTGTCGACGCGCTGGCCGACATCGGCGGGTTGGGGCGCCGCCGCCAGAGGCGCGGCCGTCGTCGCCAGCAGCAGGGCCGCGGTGATCGCGAAACGCATGATTAGTCCCTCAGCTCGGTTGATGGATAGGATGTCCATCCTCCATGGCGGCTGTCGCTGCGATGAAGCAAGCCCCGATCGCGCGAAAGCGCGCCGGATGCCGGCCGCGAACGGCCGAGCCGGTGGCAGGGATCAGGGGTTGATCGGCGCCGGGTTGGGCAGGACGGGCGCCGGATCGCCGGGAAGCGCCGCTGCCGGCGCCGGCACCGGGGCCGCGGAAGCGGTGGGCGGATTGAGCCGGGCGAGCAGGGCATCCGCCTTCAGGCTCACGTCGCGGATCGTGCGTTCCGGGGCGCCCAGCGGTGGGATCACCGCGCTGCCTACGGTGACGCGCAGGGCCTGCGGCCGTCCGGTGAGGATGCGGGGATCGGCGGCCGTGGCCGGCACTTCCCACGTCTCGCCGACGTTAAGCTGCTTTTCGATCAGACGGGTGCCGCCGTCCGAGACGCGCAGCCATACCGGCTCGAGCGCGGTCAGCACCACCGGTCCGCTCGACGGCGTGGGAGCCGGTGGCGCGATCGAGGCGGGCGGCGGCGTCGGTTCGGGCAGGCCCTGGGCCGGCGTGGCGCTGGCCACCCGTTCCTGGTCGCCCGATCCGGTGAAGGCGCCGCTCCGCCACAAGGCATAGGCGCCGCCGAGCACGATCGCGACGACGATCGCCACCGTCACAAGGAAGCGGGAGGGCACGCGGGCCGGATCGGCGGGCTCGAAGGGTTCGGGAATGATGCGTTCGGGCTGGCCGCCGCCCATCTCCTCGCGGAATTCGCGGGCCAGGGCGTTGGCGTCGAGCCCGACGATCTGGGCGAAGGCGCGGACGAAGCCGACGCTGTAGGGCACGGCCGGAAGCGCCGCGATGTCGCCCGCCTCGATCGCTTCCAGATGGCGCAGCGGCACGCGCGTCCGCGCGGCGATGTCCGCGAGGTCGAGCGCGTGCGCCTTGCGCGCCTCGGCCAGGCGTGCGCCTACAGTAAAGGGAGCCTCCACGGCGAATTCGCCGGTCGTGTCATTCATGCGACCTCCGGGGCGCTCCATCCCATTATCCCGAAAAAGCGCGCGCCACCTGTTGCCTTGTCACAAATGCAAACCGGGACGTCAAATCGAAACGATCGTCCCGGCCCATATTTACGCGAAAAATCAGCTTATAGCCACGCCTTGTTCATCGGCCCAGGCCGTCAGCCGGGCGCGCATGTCCGGCGCGCCTTCGGCAAGCCATCGCGCCATGTCCGCGCGCAGCCGCGCGGCATCCAGCGTGCGCACCATCGCCTTGACCGGCCCGATGGCAGCGGGCGTGATGGAAAGGCGTTCGATGCCCAGCCCGATCAGGGCCATGCTTTCCAGGCTGCGGCCGCCCATTTCCCCGCAAACCGCCGTCGGCACGCCGGCTGCGCGCGCCGTTTCGGCAACGCGCGCGACGAAGCGCAGGATGGCGGGGGAAAGCCAGTCGAACCGTTCGGCAAGCTTGGGATGCGATCGATCGGCGGCGAACAGAAACTGGGTGAGGTCGTTGGTGCCGATCGACAGGAAATCCAGCTTCGGCAGCAGCACGTCCAGCATCTCCGCCAGCGCCGGCACCTCCAGCATCGTGCCATATTGCACGGCGGTGGGGAGGGGCCGGTTGCGATCGGCGATCCAGCGGCGCTGGGTTTCGAACAGGGCCTGCGCCTGATCGAACTCCCACGGTTCGGAAACCATCGGGAACATCACGTGGAGCGTGCGACCGGCGGCGGCCTCCAGCAGGGCGCGCGCCTGCGCCTTCATCAGCGCATCGCGATCGAGCGCGAGGCGGATGGCGCGCCATCCCATGGCGGGATTTTCCTCCTGATGCGCGTCATGGTTCATGTAGGGCAGCGTCTTGTCGCCGCCGATATCGACGGTGCGGAAGATCACCGGCCGGTCGCCGGCGGCTTCCAGCACGTCGCGATAGAGCCGCTGCTGGCGCTCGCGCTGGGGGAGGGTGGCGGAAACCAGGAACTGGAATTCGGTGCGGAACAGGCCGATCCCGTCGGCGCCCGTCACGTCCAGCGCGGAAACGTCGTCGCGCAGGCCGGCATTCACCATCAGCGTGATCCGCCGGCCATCGAGGGTGACGGGCGGCAGATCGCGCATCGCCGCGAATTCGGCGCGGCGCTTCTGGCCCAGCGTCAGCTTGGCGTCGAACGCCTCCTCCATCGTGGCGGTCGGCCGGATGAACACGGCGCCCTGCGCGGTATCGAGCAGGACGAGATCGCCTTCCTGCACCATCTGGCGGATGTCGCGCACCCGGCCCAGCACCGGCACGCCCATGGCGCGGGCGACGATGGTGACGTGCGCCGTCAGCGATCCTTCCTCCAGGATCACACCCTTCAGCCGGCGGCGGTCATATTCCAGCAGCTCGGCCGGGCCGAGGTTGCGCGCCACCAGGATCGAATCCTGCCGCAGGCCCATCTGGGCCGCGGTGCCGAGCTGGCCGGAAACCGTGCGCAGCAGCCGGTTGGAAAGATCCTCCAGATCGTGCATCCGGTCCGCCAGCAGCGGATCGCTGATCTCGCGCATCCGCATCCGGGTGCGCTGCTGCACGCGCTCGATCGCCGCCTCGGCGGTCAGGCCGCTGTCGATCGCCTCGTTGATCCGGCGGGTCCAGCCTTCGTCATAGGCGAACATCTTGTAGGTCTCGAGCACGTCCTGATGCTCGCCCGCCGTGCCGAATTCGGCCTGGCTGGTCATCCGCTCGATCTGCTCGCGCATCTGGCGGAAGGCGGCATAGACGCGCTGGCGCTCGACCTCGATGTCCTCGGCCACGGTATATTCGATGTGCACGCGCGGCTGGTGGAACACCACATGGCCGCGCCCCATGCCCTCCACCAGCTTCAGCCCGCCGAGCCGCACGGGCCCGGCCTCGCGCGCGCCGCCGGTGCCGGGGGAAGCCTCGTCGATCAGGCCGGCGCCGGCAATCAGCTCGGCCAGCACCATCGCCACGGTCTGCAGCGCCTCTATCTCCACCTCGTCATAGCGGCGCGGCTCGGCATGCTGCACGGCCAGCACGCCCACCGCGCGCTCGCGCCGCACGATCGGCACGCCGGCGAAGCTGTGGAACAGGTCCTCGCCGGTTTCGGGCTTGTAGGCGAAATCGGGGTGGCTCGTCGCCTCGTCCAGGTTCAGCGTCTTCACCTCGGCGGCGATGTGGCCGACGAGGCCCTCGCCCAGCGCGAGGCGGGTGACGTGCACGGCCTCCTGCTTCAGGCCGCGCGTGGCGTAGAGCTCCAGCAGCCCGTCGCGCAGCAGGTAGATGGAGCAGACCTCGCTCGAAAGCGCCTCGCCGATGATGTTCACCACCTGGTTGAGCTTGGCCTGCGCATTGGTGCGCGCGGCCATCACGTCGTGCAGGCGGGTCAGTATCTCACGGGCGGCGGAGGTGGCGGTCGTTCCGGGCATGTGCCCCTGCTAACAGAGGAAGTGGCCGCCGCGCCACACAGTTATGCTTGGGGGCGGCGATGGCGGTGGACCGAACCGCATTCTAGCGCACCGACAGCCGTATCTCGGCGCGCAGGCCGCCTTCGGGGCGGTTGGCGAGCGTGACCGTGCCGATCCCCTCCAGTGCGCGGACGACGATGGCGAGGCCAAGCCCCGCCCCACCGCTTTCCCGACTGCGGGAGGCGTCGAGCCGGTGGAAGGGATCGAACACATGCGCCATGTCCGCCTCGGCGATGCCGGGGCCGTCATCGTCGATCGTGATGCGGATGGCATCGGCTTCGCGCGACAGGCGGACCCGCGCCTGCCCGGCATGGCGCAGCGCATTCTCGACGAGGTTGGCGACGGCGCGGCGGATGCGCAGCGGCGGCAGCACGGCCGGCAGCCGGTCCGGCCCGTCATAGCTGGCGTCGGCGCCGGTATCGGCGGCATCGTCCACGATCGTCATCAGCAGCGAGGCGAGATCGATCGGCTTGGCGGCCTCCGGCTCCGCGCCGCGCAGATAGCCGAGGATCGAGGTCATGAACGCCTGCATCTCGTCCAGATCGCGCAGGATCGCATCGCGCGTCTCGCCCGGTTCCAGCGCGCCGGCCCGCAGCCGCAGCCGGGCGATCGGCGTCAGCAGATCGTGGGAGACCGCCGCCAGCGCCTGGGTGCGATCCTCCACCAGCGCCATCAGCCGGGCCTGCATCGCGTTCACCGATCGGGCGAGGCTGATCACCTCGGGCGGGCCTTCCTCCGGCACGGTGATCGGCTCGCCCAGCCCGGCGCGGTCGGCGGCCCGGGCCAGGGTGCGCAGCGGCTCGGCCAGCGCGCGCAGCAGCAGCAGCGTCGCCAGCAGCACGCCGCCGGTCAGCAGCAGCAGCGACACCAGATGGCTGCCCAGCGTGGGCACGCGGGCGCTGCGCCCTTCGGCGCGGAAGATGATGCTTGATCCGTCGCCCAAGCGGAGCGCGCCGGCCACGCCGCCGCCGGCATCCTCGACGATGCGGATGTCGCGGTGGGCCAGCCCCGGCTCCAGCTCGGACATCCGCTTGCGGATATGGCCCACGGGCAGATGCGGCGATGGCTCCGCCATGGGCGGCGCGGCCCCGGCGGACCATCCCAGGGCGAGGCTGTCGGTCGAAAGCCGGCGGGCGGCCTCGCCCCGCTCCGCGCGGGGCAGGGGGGCGATCAATCGGTCTGCCAATGCCAGCCGGCCGGCGACCCGCTCCGCCTGGCTGGACGCGACAAGCTCGGTCTCGGCCCGCTTGTAGAGCAGCTCGCTGCCGAAGAAGGAAAGGCTGGTGGTGACGAGGATGACGAGCGCGATCTGGCCGGCAAGCCCGATCGAAAGCAGGCGCGATCCCTTCAGCATGGCGGTGGCGCCTCCGGTCAATGGCTCAGGATCGCGTCACGTCCGCCGCCAGCATATAGCCCCGGCCCCGCACGGTGCGGATCAGCGTGTCGCCCTGATCCGAATCGCCGAGCTTGCGGCGCAGGCGGCTGACGAGCACGTCGATGCTGCGGTCCGATGCCTGGGCGCGCCGCGCGCGGGAAAGCTCCAGCAGCCGCTCGCGGCCGATCACGCGATGGGGGTGCTGCACCAGGATCGCCAGCAAATCATGCTCCGCGCCGGAAAGCTCGACGGCGGTGCCGTCCGGCGCGGTGAGCGTGCGGCGGCGCAGGTCCAGCGTCCAGCCGGCGAAGCGGGCGATGTCGCCGCGCGGCATATCGGCGACCACGGGCGCCCGCGCCCGGCGGAGCGCGGCGCGAACGCGGGCGAGCAGCTCGCCCCGGCTGAACGGCTTGGCGACATAATCGTCGGCGCCGCGATCCAGCCCCGCGATCCGGTCCGCCTCGCCGCCCAGCGCGCTCACCATGATGACGGGCAGGATGGGATGGCGCGCGCGGATGTCGTCCAGCATGTCCAGCCCCGATCGGCCCGGCAGCATCACGTCCAGCATCACCAGATCGATGCCGCCGGCATCCAGCAGCGGCCAGGCCTCATTCTCGTCCCGCGCGCCGATCGCCTCGATCCCCTCGCCATGCAGCGCGCGCACCAGCAGCACGCGCATGCCGGCATCGTCCTCCACGATCAGCACCCGGGCGGGCATGTCGGCGGCGATATCGGCGGCGGGATGGGCGGAATGCATATCGGTTTCGGTCATGGCGGCGGACGATAGCGCGCGCCGCGCCCGCCGTCATGTCATCGGCGTGAGCCCGTCCTCCCTGCGTTTGACACGGCCGGAAACCACGTCGTATGGGCGGGTTTCATGTTGGAGCTTGTGCAAACCGCCTGACGTCTCGGCCGACCGAGACTGCCGACAACCATGGTCCGGGTGCGCCTTCGCGCGTCCGGGGTTGTCATCCGTGCGGTTCTATCCACGAGCTTATAATGAACATTTCACGATACGAGCAGCGCGTGCTTCACGTGCTGGCTCAAGGCGGCTTCATTCGTCATCGCCATGACGAACGGGGGCGGATCGCCGACGTCCTCTGCTTCACGCGGGACGGCCATGTTCTTTCCGATTGCACCCTGGGCATATTCAGGAAACTGCGGCGCAAGCGGCTGATCGAATCCAGGGAATCGAGCCCCTATCGCATTTCCGAACTGGGCAGGCGCTCGGTGCGATCGCAACCCGATAACCGATAGCAGGAGGCAGGGGATGATCATCCGCAAGGAACAGCCGCAGGATCATGCCGCGATCGCCCGGATCACCGCCGACGCCTTCGCCGGCGTGGATCATAGCGACGGGACCGAGCCCGCGATCATCTCCGCGCTGCGGGATGCGGGGGCACTCGCCCTGTCGTTGGTCGCGGTCGACGATGACGGCCGGATCGCGGGCCATGCCGCCTTTTCCCCCGTCACCATCGACGGGCGGGAAGGGGGCTGGTTCGGGCTCGGCCCCATGGCCGTCCGTCCCGATCGGCAAAGGGCCGGCATCGGCGGCGCCCTGATCCGCGCGGGGCTCGAAGAGCTTCGGCGGCAGGGCGCCGGCGGCTGCGTGGTGCTGGGCGAGCCCGCATATTATCGGCGCTTCGGCTTCGAAAGGGACGAAGCCCTATATTATGACGGCGCGCCCGCCGCTTATTTCATGCGGATCGCATTCGCCGATCCCGCGCCGGAGGGCCGGGTCGAATATCATCCCGGTTTCGGGGCGTCCTGAAGGATGAGCGGGTTGCCCCGGAGGCGGCCCGCTTATTCCTCCCGGCTTTTGCTTGCCGCCGGATTTCGGAGCGCGGCGCCGATCCGTCGCCCGCAGCCTAGTGTCCGCCGTCCGCCCGGATATCGATGCCGTTCACGAAATCGGATGCGGGATCGGCCAGGAAGGCGACGGCGTTGGCGATATCCTCCGGCTTGCCGAGGCGGCCGGCATGGTTGGGCACGAACTTGCGCGCGGCCCAGCGTTCCACCTCGCTCCAGTCGCCGGTGATGCCGCTGCGCTCGGCCATCGCCGCCACCCATTTGCGGTTGGTATCGGTCAGCACGAAGCCGGGGCTGATGCTGTTGGCGGTGATGCCGGTGCGGGCCAGCGCCTTGGAAAGGCTGACGGTCAGCGCCCGGATCGCGGCCTTGGCGCCCTGATAATCGGGGATCATCGGCATCGGCACGTCCACCACGCCGCTGGACATCTGGATCAGCCGGCCCCAGCCCTTGTCCCGCATCGCGGGGGTGAAGGCGTGGATCAGCCGCACCATCGAGGCGACGTTGGAATCGTAGGTCGCCAGCCAGTCCTCGGCGCTCGCCTCGAACCAGCCGGCCATGCCGCCGCCGGCCGATTCCCCGCCGGCATTGTTGACGAGGATGTCGACATCGCCCGCCGCCGCCCGCGTCGCATCGACGATCGCCGCCGCCTCGGCATCGCCGGTGAGCGTGCCGATCACGACATGGGCGGTGCCGCCGGCCTTGCGGATGGCATCCGCGGCGGCCGCGGTCCGCCCCTCGTCGCGGCCGTGGCAGACCACGACCGCCCCTTCGGCGGCGAGCCGGACGGCGCTGGCCGCCCCGATCCCGCCGCTGGCCCCGGTGACCAGCGCCACCTTGCCGGCGAACCGCCCCGCCATGGCCTTACATGTCCTTATATTGGGCGACGATCTGGTTGACCGTGCGCTGGATGTCGTTGCGGCGATAGCCGAGCGTCGCGGTCTCGGCGGCGTCGGGTTCGTAGAACAGGTCGTTGCCGCGGCCGGCGAAGATCGCGGCGTCGGGCAGCATCGGATGCTCCTGATCCAGCACCGGCGGCACATCCCGCCCGGCGGCCTGGAAGAAGAAGCCGAAATATTGCTGGTAGGAGAGGTTCTCGTCGCCGACCAGATAGGCCTTGCCGCCCTCGCCGCGTTCCAGCGCGCCTTCGACCGCTTCGGCCAGCGACTGGGTGGAGATGAAGTTGACGCCGCCGCCCGGCGCGAATTCCGGCATGGGCGCGAACTTGCCCTGCGCATATTGGGTATAGGCGACGAACATCGGCACGACGAGGCCGGGCACCGTGCCGACGACGAAGGGCGCGTTGACGCTCAGGGTGCGGAAGCCCGGCCCGTTGAGCGCGCGGATGCCTTCGCAGCTTTCCTTGCGCGATTCGACATAGCGGTTGCCGGCAACGAGGTGGGGCGCGGCCTGCGGATAGAAGCTGCCGACGTTGACGGCGACCTTCACGCCCGCATCCCTGGCGAGCTGGAAGAAGCGCGGCACCGCCACGGAGTTGACCTTCTTCCAATAGGTCTCGTTATCCTCGCCTTCCGGGATGTGGCGAACGTCCTGCCCGGCGCAGAACACCAGCGCGTCGAAGCCGGCCGGGAAGCTGGTGTCGTTGATATAGTCGACCTTGATGAACGGCAGCTCGCCCAGCGGGGTGCCGGGGGTCGGCGGGGTGCGGCCGGCGATGCTGACGTCATGGCCCTTGGACTTGAGGTGGAGCGCGGCGTGGCCGCCGATCATGCCGGCGCCGCCGACAACGAGGATCTTCATGGTCTTTCTCCGGGGATTTGTTCAGGAAATCAGAAAATCAGGCCGTCGGTGGGGATCACCGGCACGTTGGTCCACTTGCCCTCGGCCGTGCGATACCAGCCGGCCGCCGCCAGCGCCCCGCCATCGACGTTGAGCGCCGCGCCCGTCATCCAGGCGGCCATCGGGCTCGCCAGGAACAGGATGCCGCCCGCCATGTCCTCCGGCGTGCCGAAGCGGCCGAGCGGAATCCACTGCTTCAGATGATCCTTATATTCCGGCTTGATATACTGGCTGATCGCCACCTGCGGCGTATCGGTCGTCTCGGGCGCGATCAGGTTCACGCGGATGCCTTCGGGCGCGAGGTCGAGCGCCAGGCTCTTGGTGAAGCCGGTGATGCCCGTCTTGAACGCCGAATAGACGCTGTTGAACGGAATGCCGCGAAAGCCCTCGATCGAGGATACGCTGACGATGCTGCCGCCGGCCCCGCGCTTGCGGATCAGCGGGATCATCGCGCGCGTCACCGAGAAGATCTGCCGCATGTTGGTGGCGTAGAGGCGCTCGATATCCTCGTCGGTATGATCCTCGAAGCGCTTCACGATCATCAGGAAGTCGCCGACATTGTTGATCAGCACGTCCAGCCCGCCGAACCGGTCGTCGATCGCCCTGGCCAGCGCGTCGACATCGGCCTGGACCGTGACGTCGCCTTCCACCACCAGATGCCCGTCGCCCAGCGCCGCGCGCACGTCGGCCGCGCGGTCGGCATCCTTCTCGATCGTGACGACGGTGGCCCCCGCCTTGGCGAAGGCTTCCGCCGTGGCGCGGCCGATACCGACGCCGCCGCCCGTTACCAGCGCGATCTTTCCCGCAAAGTCGATCAAATGACCTCTCCAAACGCAATAGTTCGTATTTTTACGGAGGCTATGATACGAACAAACCAATGGCAACCACGCACCTTTGCGGCGCTTGGTATCCAAATGGAAACCATGGGGACGGATGAGCGATGCAGGATGATTTTCCCGCGCTGACGCTGGAGATCATGGATCTGGTGGGCGACAAATGGACGCTGCTGCTGGTCTATACGCTGGGTGAGGGCGCCATGCGCTTTTCCGAGCTGAAGCGGCGGGCCAGCCCGATCAGCCAGAAGATGCTGACCCAGACCCTGCGCGGATTGGAGCGGCACGGCATGGTCGACCGCAGCGTGCTGCCCACCGCCCCGCCGCAGGTGGAATATGCGCTGACCGGGCTGGGCCGCACCTTCCTTTCCGCCGCGAGCGTGATCTGCCAGTGGACCAAGGACAATCTGGAGGAATTGCAGGCCGCCCGGACCCATTTCGATTCGGCGCGGCTGGCGGCCTGAGGAGGCCGGGCCGCTGCCGGATCAGAGCTGGAAGCGGATGCCCGTCAGCTCCTCGGTAATGCCCCACAATTTTCCGGCGGCTGCCATGTCCTGCCCCGAAGGCTTGATCGTGGCCGGCGCGGGGGCGCCCTTCATCCCGCCGAAGCCGCCCGGCCCGTAGAATCCCCCGCCTTCGGCGTCTGGAGCGGTGGCGCCATAGAGCGTCGGCAGCGCGCCTGCCGATGCCGGTTGCCCGAGATAGGGCATCACCACCGACAGGATCGAGCTGATGAAATGATCGGCCAGCCGGAACTTGCCCAGCTGCTTGCGATTGGCGCCGATCGATGTCTGCGCCACGCCGGGATGCACGGCGATGCTTTTGATATTGCTGCCGGCCTGATCGATCCGGCGCTGGAATTCGCGCGCGAAAAGCAGGTTGGCGAGCTTGGTCTGGTTATAGGCGCGCTGGGCGCGGTAGCCGCGCTCGATCTGAAGGTCGTTCCAGTTGAACCGCCCCTGGCCGTGCACCAGGCTCGATACCGTTACCACGCGCGGGGCCGGGGCGGCGTTCAGCAGGGGGAGCAGCAGGCCCGTCAGGGTGAAATGGCCGAGATGGCCGATCGCGAAGGTCAGCTCGAATCCGTCGCCGCTCGTCCGCCGCTCGCTGATCGGCTGGATGCCCGCATTGTTGACGAGGATATCGATCGGCCTGCCTTCCGCCGCGAGCGACGCGGCGAAATCCTTCACGGCCTGAAGGCGGCTGAGATCGAGCATGCGGAATTCGAGCTTCGCATCGGCCTTCGATGCCCCGATGCGATCGGCGATCGTCCGGCCCAGTTGCTCGTTCCGGTCGACCGCCAGTATCTCGGCGCCGCGCTGGGCGAGCGCCCTGGCCGCTTCGAAGCCGATGCCGCTGGCGGCGCCGGTGATCAGCACCCGCTTGCCCGACAGATCGGGAATGTCGTTTTCGCCCCATTTGCGCATGCCGGCCTCTTCCCCCTTGTCCGGCCTCATGATCCGCGCCGGTGGACCATCGGCTAGATCGGCCGCCACCGGGTGGCAAGGGGATGGCGGGCATGAGAGGGCGAACGCGATTTCGCTTTCTCTCCCTCTCCCTTCCGGTGGCGATCCCGCGTTTAGCGGAACGGCGGCTCGTTGAACGCCCGCAGCTTGCGGCTGTGGAGGCGATCGCCGGTGCGGCGCAACTCGTCGATCGCGGCGATCCCGATCCGCAGATGCTCGCTGATCGCGCGCTCGTAGAAGCGGTTGGCCTGGCCGGGCAGCTTGATCTCGCCATGGATCGGCTTGTCCGACACGCAGAGCAGGGTGCCGTAGGGCACGCGGAAGCGATAGCCCTGGGCCGCGAGCGTGGCCGATTCCATGTCGATCGCCACCGCCCGGCTCTGGTTGAAGCGCAGCGCCGATCGCGTGTAGCGCAGTTCCCAGTTGCGATCGTCGGTGGTGACGACGGTGCCGGTGCGCAGGCGCCGCTTCAACTGCTCGGCCGGCTCGCCCGAAACCGTCTCGGCCGCCGCGCTCAGCGCCTGCTGCACCTCGGCAATGGCCGGGATCGGTATTTCCGGCGGCAGCACGTCGTCCAGCACATGATCGTCGCGCAGATAGGCGTGGGCCAGCACATAATCGCCGATCCGCTGCGACGGGCGCAGGCCGCCGCAATGGCCGATCATCAGCCAGGCCTCCGGCCGCATCACCGCGAGGTGATCGGTGATCGTCTTGGCGTTGGACGGGCCGACGCCGATATTGACCAGGGTGATGCCCGATCGGTTGGGGCCGACGAGGTGGTAGGCCGGCATCTGATGCCGCCGCCAGGCGCTGTCGGTGATCGCGCGATCGGGATCGGCATTGGCAGCCGTAAGCTCCAGCCCGCCCGAGCAGCTCAGCAGCCTATAGGGGCCGTCATCCGATAGCTGCGTGCAGGCCCAGCGCACGAATTCATCGACATAGCGGTGATAGTTGGTGAACAGGATGTAGTTCTGCACATGCTGCGTCGGCGTGCCGGTATAATGGCGCAGCCGGGCGATCGAGAAATCGACGCGCTGGGCATCGAACAGCGCCAGCGGGCGGGCCTCGCCGCCTTCGCCTTGCCACAGGCCGTCCACCACCTCGTCGCCGATATGGATGAGGTCGTTGGACGGGAACACGCGGGCAAGCTCGGCCGCCGCCGCATCGGCAAGGTCGACGCCGGCATCGAGCACGTAGGGATAGGGGATTTCCTGGCGCCCGCGCGAAACCTCGATCTCGGCGCCGAAATCGGCGACCAGCAGGTCGATCTGCTCGGCCAGATATTCCCGGAACATCATCGGCTGGGTGACGGAGACCGCATAATGGCCGGCGGCGGTCAGCCGGCCGAAGGCGCGCAGCGGATGATGGCGGGTCGATCCGTCATAGCGGAGGTGCAGTTCGGGATAGGTGAAGGCACCCGCCGCGCGGGCGGCCTCGTCGGGCCGTTCGCCGGTGGCGATATAGCGGCCGAGTGCCGCGCGCAGCGCTTCGACGGAGGATTGATAAAGGGTGTCGAGCTGGTCGACGATGGCGAGGCTGGCTTTGGTGGCGATGTGGGCTTCTCCTATGGTCTGCTGTGGTCGAATATAAGCGAAGGCCGCGCCGTGCGGGCGCGGCCCCCGGATGCGGCCTTAAAGCTGGCCGAGCATGTAATCGGCCGAGCTCACCTTGAACTCGCCCGGCGCCTCGACATTCAGGACGCTGACGACGCCGTCGTCCACGATCATCGAGAAGCGCTGCCCGCGCGTGCCGAGACCGAACTTGCTGCCGTCCATGGTGAGGCCCAGCGCCTTGGCGAAATCGCCATTGCCGTCCGCCAGCATGGTCACGGCTTCGCCCGCGCCGGCGCTCTTGCTCCAGGCGCCCATCACGAAGGCGTCGTTCACCGCGGTGCAGGCGATCTCGTCCACGCCCCTGGCCTTCAGCTCGGCCGCCTTCTCGATGAAGCCCGGCAGATGCTTGGCGGAGCAGGTGGGGGTGAAGGCGCCCGGCACGGAGAAGAGCGCGACCTTGCGGCCCTTGAAGAAATCCGCGCTCTGCACCGCTTCGGGGCCGCTTTCGGTCGGCTTGGTGAAGGTGGTTTCGGGAAGCGTGTCGCCCGCCTTGATCGTCATATCGGCATCCTTCTGTAGCCAGGAGTCGCGCTGGTCTACGCCAGCGCGATTGCAGTTTGAAGCATGGCGCATGTTCGGAACGCCTTGTGGAAAGCACACCTTCCATCCGCTCCAGCCATCTATAGATTGGGGATATGGATGCGCCAGCCTATCTCAGCGGCCAATTGCTGCTTGCCCTGCCCGGCATGGGCGACCCCCGATTCTCGCGCGCGGTGATCGCGATGTGCGCGCATGACGAGGAAGGGGCGCTGGGCATCGGCGTGGGCCAGCTGATGCCGCGCATCCGCCTGCACAGCCTGCTCGCCCAGCTCGATATCGATCCCGGCGAGGCGCCCGACGTGCCGATCCATGTGGGCGGGCCGGTGGAGCCGCAGCGCGGCTTCGTGCTGCATGGGCTGGACTGGGGCGGGCAGGATACGCTGCAGGTGGGCGAAAGCTGGGCGCTGACCTCCACGCTGGACGTGCTGCGCGCCATCGCCGAGGGCAGGGGGCCTTCGCGCTGGCTGGTCGCGCTGGGCTATGCCGGGTGGAGCCCCGGCCAGCTCGAGGACGAGATGACGGGCAATGCCTGGTTCGCGACCGGCGGCAGCCCCGGCGTTCTGTTCGATACCGCGGTGGACCAGCGCTGGACCTGCGCCTTCGCCAATGCCGGGATCGACGCGCGCCTGCTCGCGCCCGAAATCGGCCACGCCTGATCGCCGTTTCCACAGGACATAAAGAAATCTTTATATTTGGAATTGCGTTGCGCCGCCGGCCCGGCTAAGTGCCGCAGTCATGTTCCGCGCGCCATTTTCCCGCGCGGTAGTACCCGTGTCCCCCCAAGGAGAACCGACGTGGCGACCCTGCCTGCCGAAAGCTTCACCGATTATCTGGTCCACGACATCTCGCTCGCCGCATTCGGCCGCAAGGAGATCGAGATCGCCGAAACCGAGATGCCGGGCCTCATGGCGCTGCGCAAGGAATATGGCCCGTCGCAGCCGCTGAAGGGCGCGCGGATCACCGGTTCGCTGCACATGACGATCCAGACGGCGGTGCTGATCGAGACGCTGGTGCATCTGGGCGCCGAGGTCCGCTGGGCCTCGTGCAACATCTTCTCCACCCAGGATCACGCCGCCGCCGCCATCGCCGCGCAGGGCATCCCCGTCTTCGCCGTGAAGGGCGAGACGCTGGAGGAATATTGGGATTATGTGATCCGCATTTTCGACTGGGGCGATACCACCGCCAACATGATCCTGGACGATGGCGGCGACGCCACCATGTTCGCACTGTGGGGCGCGCGCGTCGAGGCCGGCGAGGCGCTGTTCACCCCGTCCAACGAGGAAGAGGAAATCTTCGTCGCGACGCTCAAGCGCTTCCTGGCGGAACGCCCCGGCTACCTGACCGAGACGGTGAAGGCCATCAAGGGCGTTTCGGAAGAGACCACCACCGGCGTCCACCGCCTTTATGAGCTGGCGAAGAAGGGCAAGCTGCCTTTCCCGGCGATCAACGTGAACGACAGCGTCACCAAGTCGAAGTTCGACAATCTCTACGGCTGCAAGGAATCGCTGGTCGACGCCATCCGCCGCGCCACCGACGTGATGCTGGCCGGCAAGGTCGCCTGCGTCGCCGGCTTCGGCGATGTCGGCAAGGGTTCGGCCGCCTCGCTCCGCAACGGCGGCGCGCGCGTGCTGGTGACCGAGATCGACCCGATCTGCGCGCTGCAGGCGGCGATGGAAGGCTATGAAGTCGTGACGATGGAGGAGGCCGCGACCCGCGCCGACATCTTCGTCACCGCGACGGGCAATGAGGACGTCATCACCGTCGATCACATGCGCGCGATGAAGAACATGGCGATCGTGTGCAACATCGGCCACTTCGACAGCGAGATCCAGATCGCCGGCCTCAACAACATGAAGTGGACGGAGATCAAGCCGCAGGTGGACGAGGTCCAGTTCGCCGACGGCAAGAAGATCATCGTGCTGGCCAAGGGGCGCCTGGTGAACCTGGGCTGCGCCACCGGCCATCCCAGCTTCGTCATGTCCTCCAGCTTCACCAACCAGGTGCTGGCCCAGATCGAGCTGTGGACCAAGTCTGACGAATATAAGAACGAGGTCTATGTGCTGCCGAAGCATCTCGACGAGAAGGTGGCCGCGCTCCACCTCGAGAAGCTGGGCGTGAAGCTTTCCAAGCTCACCCCGAAGCAGGCGGCCTATATCGGCGTGACGCCGGAAGGCCCGTTCAAGCCGGATCATTACCGCTACTGATCCGACCGGACATTTTCGGGAAAGGGGCCGTCGACCGGGAGGTGGGCGGCCCTTTTTCATATCGTCCCGCCGGGTGCCGGCAATCGCGGCATCGGGCGGGGAGGGGGCAAGTTCAGCATGACGGAATGCCCCCTGTTCGTCTAACGATCAGCCAGACCCATTCGGAGCCACCATGTCGATCCACGCCCCGATCCTCGACCAGGCGCCCGAGTGGCTGGACCTTGCCGGCATCGCGGTGTTCGCCGCTTCCGGCGCGCTGGCGGCGGCACGCGCGCGGCAGACGCTGGTGACCTTCGCCTTCTTCGCCGTCATCACCGGCACGGGCGGCGGCACGCTGCGCGATCTGCTGATCGGCGCGCCCGTCTTCTGGATGCAGGACAATCCGGCGCTGGCGGTGTGCCTGGTGATGGCTGGGCTGGTGTGGCTGACGCCATCGCGCTGGTGGCGCCCGCGCGCGCTGGACTGGTTCGACGCGGTGGGGCTGGCGGCCTATGCGGTCTATGGCGCGTCCAAGGCGCTGGCCTTCGGCGTCCCGCCGCTCGCCGCGGCGATGATGGGGGTGGTGACGGGCTGTTGCGGCGGCATCATCCGCGATGTGCTGGCCGGCGAGCCTTCCATCCTGCTCCGGCCCGAAATCTACGTGACCGCCGCCGCCTTGGCGGCGGGGCTGTTCGTCGTGCTCACCCTGCTCGGGGCATCACTGCCGATCGCCTGGGGCGCGGGCGCTGTCGCGGGCTTCGCGCTCCGTGCCCTCGCCATCGCCCGCGGGCTGGGGCTGCCCGCCTATCGCCGCGGCTAGAGAGGCTTTCCAAGAAAACGCGGCAAGCAAAAGCTGGAGCGGCCGATCCGGCGCAATCAGAGGGCGAGCCGTTCCAGACCGAGCTTCATGAGCAGCGCCTCCATCAGGCCGCCACGGGCGCGGGGCGCGGGGGTAACGGCAATGGGGCATTCGAGGCAGCGCACCTGGATGGCCGGCCCTTCCGCCATCGCCTTCAGATCATGGAAGGCGCGCAGCATCTGCTGTTCGGGCAGGCGAGCGATGCGGCTATAGGCATCGCGCGGCGCATCGGCCTGCTCCTCGCTCTGCACCAGTCCGGCGAGGAACTGGCTGATGAGGCTGGGCGCGCGTTCGATATAGAGCGGCCGGGCCTTGGCGGGATCGATCTTCGCCCGGCGCGCGGCCTCGGCAATGGCGTCGCTCAACCCGCCGGTCTTGTCGACGAGGCGAAGGCCCACCGCAGTGCTGCCGGACCAGACCCGGCCCTGGCCGATCTCGTCCACGCGGGCGACGGGCAGGTTGCGCGATTGCGCGACGAGGCCAGTGAAGCGGCGGTAGATATCGTCGATCCCGGCCTGCATCAGCCGATCGAATTCGGGCGAGGTGCCGCGCAGCAGATCGGGCTCGCCCGATAGCGGCGTCGTCTTCACCCCATCCACCGACAGGCCGACCTTGGAGAGCGTGCCCGCGAAATTGGGCAGCAGGCCGAACACGCCGATCGATCCGGTGACGGTGGCCGGTTCCGCGAAGATGAAGTCGCCCGGCGTGGAGACCCAATAGCCGCCGGATGCCGCATAGGTGCCCATCGAGACGACCACGGGCAGCTTCTTGCGCTTGGCCTCCAGGATCGCTTCCCGGATCCGTTCGGAGCCCGTGACCGATCCGCCGGGCGAATCGACGCGCACCACCAGCGCCTTGATCCGGTTCCTGGCGAGTTCGTTCAGGATCAGCTTGGCGATGGTATCGCCGCCGGCCCGGCCGGGTGCCGCCTCGCCGTCGACAATCTCGCCGGCGATGGTGACGACGCCGATCTGGCCGCTCGCATTTTCCGGGTTGGCCGCGAGCCAGCCTTCCAGCGGGATCGCCTTGAAGGCGCCCGCCTCGCGATCGCCGGCCTCGCCCGCGATCTGGGCGATCCGCCGGCCGAATTCCACGCGATCGCCCACCTTGTCCACCAGCCCGGCGCCCAGCGCCGCCTTGGCGATATCGCCGCCGGCCTTGGCCAGGGCCTGTTCGGGATCGGCGATATAGGTTGCGAGCTGCGCGCGGGGGCGTGCGCGCTGCACGTCCGCCTGCCAGGTCCCCCACAGGCTGTCGACCAGCGCCTGGTTGGCGGCCCGCGCCTCGGGCGACTGATCGGTGCGGGTATAGGGTTCGACCGCCGATTTGAACTGGCCGACGCGGTAGACCTTGGTCTGGACGCCGATCCTGTCGAGCAGCCCCTTATAATAGAGCCGCGATCCGCCGGGGCCGGTGAGCAGCACCGCGCCGAAGGGATCGACCCACACCTCGCTGGCATGGGCGGCAAGCTGGTAGCTGTCGTCGGTATAGCCTGTCGCATAAGCGAGCACGGGCTTGTTCGCGGCGCGGACGCCGTCGATCGCCTTGGCCGCGGCGGCAAGCGTCGCCTGTCCGCCGCCGGCGAAGCGATCTAGATCCAGCACCACCGCCTTGATCGAGGGATTGCGCGCCGCGCCATCCAGCGCGCGCACGATATCGCGCAGGCGGTATTCGCGGCTGGCGGGGTTGCCGCCGGTCAGCGTGTCGATCGTGCCGGGCTGGGCCGGCTGCTCGACCAGCGTGCCCCTGAGATCGAGGACCAGCGCGCCGCTGGTCGCCGTCGCGGGCTTGGGCGTGGCGGACAGGAGGGCATAGAGCCCGCCGAAGAAGATCAGCATGAAAAGCAGGACCAGCGCATCCTTCACGCCGACCAGGATTTTCCACAATCCGCGCAGCAACTGCATCATCGTCCCCATGCTGAAACATGCAGGGGCTATCCTGTTCGGCGGCCGCATGAAAGGGCGATCGTCGCGCCGCCGCCCCGGATCGCGGCGGAAAGCGAAAATTTCGTCCCGGCCACGCTTGACGGTTTTCGGGTCGGCTCCAATATGGCGGCTGGCACTCGCCAATGGGGAGTGCTAACAGATCATTCGTTCCCAGCGCGCCGCCGCTGTCCGACCACGGGGAGGATCGGCGAGCCGCAAGACTAGAAAGGGTGACGCGCAATGAATTTCCGTCCGCTGCACGATCGTGTGCTGGTTCGTCGTGTCGAGGCCGAGGAGAAGACGGCCGGTGGCATCATCATTCCCGATACCGCCAAGGAAAAGCCGCAGGAAGGCGAAGTCGTCGCCGCCGGCGCCGGTGCCAAGGCCGAGGACGGCAAGGTGACCCCGCTCGACGTGAAGGCCGGCGATCGCATCCTGTTCGGCAAGTGGTCGGGCACCGAGGTCCGCGTGAACGGCGAAGACCTGCTGATCATGAAGGAATCGGACATCCTGGGCATCATCGCCTGAGCCGATCGCCCGACCGACCAGAATTCCAATTCAGATAAGCTAGAGGAACAAGAACATGGCAGCGAAAGACGTCAAGTTTTCGCGCGACGCGCGTGAACGCATCCTGCGCGGTGTCGATATCCTTGCCGATGCGGTGAAGGTGACGCTGGGTCCGAAGGGCCGCAACGTCGTGATCGACAAGTCGTTCGGCGCGCCGCGCATCACCAAGGACGGCGTTTCTGTCGCCAAGGAAATCGAACTGAAGGACAAGTTCGAGAATATGGGCGCCCAGATGGTCCGCGAGGTCGCCTCGAAGACCAACGACGTCGCCGGCGACGGCACCACCACCGCCACCGTGCTCGCCCAGGCGATCGTGCGTGAAGGCATGAAGTCGGTCGCGGCCGGCATGAACCCGATGGATCTGAAGCGCGGCATCGATCTCGCCGTCGCCAAGGTCGTCGAGGATCTGGCCAAGCGTTCGAAGCCGGTCGCCGGATCGAACGAAGTCGCCCAGGTCGGCATCATCTCGGCCAATGGCGACACCGAAGTCGGCCAGAAGATCGCGGAAGCGATGGAGAAGGTCGGCAAGGAAGGCGTGATCACCGTCGAGGAAGCCAAGGGCCTCGAATTCGAGCTGGACGTCGTCGAAGGCATGCAGTTCGATCGCGGCTACCTCTCGCCCTACTTCATCACCAACCCGGAAAAGATGCAGGTCGAGCTTAACGACCCCTACATCCTGATCCATGAGAAGAAGCTGTCCAACCTGCAGTCGATGCTTCCGATCCTGGAAGCGGTGGTGCAGTCGGGCCGTCCGCTCCTCATCATCGCCGAGGACATCGAGGGCGAGGCTCTCGCCACGCTCGTCGTCAACAAGCTGCGCGGCGGCCTGAAGGTCGCGGCCGTCAAGGCGCCGGGCTTCGGCGATCGCCGCAAGGCGATGCTCGAGGACATCGCGATCCTCACCAAGGGCGAGCTGATCTCGGAAGATCTCGGCATCAAGCTCGAGAACGTCACCGTCGGCATGCTCGGCACCGCCAAGCGCGTCACGATCGACAAGGACAACACCACCATCGTCGATGGCGCCGGTGATGCCGATGCGATCAAGGGCCGCGTGGAAGCGATCCGCAAGCAGATCGAGATCACGACCTCCGACTATGATCGCGAGAAGCTCCAGGAGCGTCTGGCGAAGCTGGCCGGCGGCGTCGCCGTCATCAAGGTCGGCGGTGCGACCGAGGTCGAGGTGAAGGAGCGCAAGGATCGCGTCGACGACGCCCTCCACGCCACCCGCGCGGCTGTCGAGGAAGGCATTGTTCCCGGCGGCGGCACGGCTCTCCTCTACGCCACCAAGGCTCTCGAGGGCCTGAAGGGCGCGAATGACGACCAGACCCGTGGTGTGGACATCATCCGCAAGGCGATCCAGACCCCGCTTCGTCAGATCGCCCAGAATGCCGGCCATGACGGCGCCGTCGTCTCCGGCAACCTGCTCCGCGAGAATGACGAGACCAAGGGCTTCAACGCCGCGACCGACACCTACGAGAACCTCGTGGCTGCCGGCGTGATCGATCCCACCAAGGTGGTGCGCACGGCGCTCCAGGACGCGGCCTCGGTCGCCGGCCTGCTGATCACCACCGAGGCGACGATCGCCGAGCTGCCGGACGACAAGCCCGCCCCGGCGATGCCGGGTGGCATGGGCGGCATGGGTGGCATGGACTTCTAAGTCCACGCTTCCAGCCGAACGGCAAAGGAAAGGGCCGGGGAGCGATCCCCGGCCCTTTTTCTATGGCCTTAGAGCGTGGCGGCTGTCCGCCGGCCGGCTCGGCCAGCGCCGTTCCTCAATAGCCGTTGTCGGAAGATTGGCTGCTCTCGCTGTCCTCGGCCATGTTGGCGGGCGCGACGAGGCCGTCGGCGGGGACGCTCTCGATTTCGGTGGCGGCCGGATCGGTGTTGACCTGCGCGTTGTCGGGGGAGGGGCGCCCGCAGGCGCTGAGCGGGCCGATCGCGGCGATCGCCGCCAGCATCGACATCCACTTCGTCCGCATCATGGCGCCGGCTCCCGGAAAATGATCAGGAACCGGAATAGTATCGCGATTGGCGCCGGACGCAAAATCGGCGGCGGCCGGTGGCCGGGCCGGGATGTGGGAGGGGCAAAGAAAAGGGGCCGCAACCTCGTGCGAGGCGCGGCCCCTGATCCCGGAACCGTGCGCGCGTTATGGCGCGCGCAACGTCCCCAACGGCATTACTGCGCGTTGGTGGCGTTCTCGACGGCGTTCGTGGCGTTCTCGGCCGCGGCGTTGATGTCCGCAACGGCGTTCTCGGCGGTCGCGTTCACGTCGGTCACGGCTTCTTCGACAGTCGCGTTCACGTCGGCGACTTCGTTGGTGACTTCGGTCTCGTTCGAGGCAGCCGGCTCCTGCTTGCTGCAGGCGGCGAGGCCGAACGAAGCGACGGCGGCGAGCGAGAGAACAACGATCTTCTTCATGGGCTAAACCCTCCAGGTGGCAATAGCTGATGGATGCGTGGACGCCGCTTAATCACAGATCAAGGCGTGTTTCCCCCGAAACCAGCGATGCCCCCTTTATCGGGTTCGATGCGGCGGCGCAATCTCTCTTGTTCCGGTAGACTGATCATTTCAGGTTAAGATCGGACGAGGATGGCTGCGGCGGCGCGGCCGGCTCTTCCTGTGGTTGCTCCGTGGGTTGCGGGGCAGGGGTGGCGGCCGGTTCGTCCCCGGCCGGCGCGGAATCGGGATTCGGCGCGTCGGCTGTGGGCGTATCCGCATCCAGTTCCTTGATCGCGGCATCGACGTCCGCGTCGCTGGCCGATCCGGCATCGCCCGCCTGATCGGCGATTTCCGCCGCGCGGCGCTGGAAATAGGCCGAACGCGCGGTCGCATAGGGATCGAGGCTGGTGTTGAGCAGGGTATCGGCGCCCGTTTCCGTCAGGTTGGCGCGGATGCTCACCAGATTCACCACATCGGGAATCATCCGTTCGGTCCACGACAGGTCGGTGCATTCGCGCAGGCAGATGTTCACCGGATCGGCGAACATGCCGACGCCGGTGCCGATGCCGTCGCGGATCGTGGAGGGGCCGAACAGTGGCAGGACGATATAGGTGCTGCTCTTCACGCCCCACGCCGCCAGCGTCTGGCCGAAATCCTCCGGCGCGGGCTTGATGCCGAGGCTGGTGGCGTGATCGGCGAGGCCGCCGACGCCGATCGTGGTGTTCACGACGAAGCGGCCGAGATTGTTCACCGCCCGGCCGGGCTTGCCCTGCAGCAGGTTGTTGACGAAGGACCATGGCTCGGTGAGGTTATCGAAGACGTGCAGGATACCGCGCCGCGCCGCGCGCGGGGTGATGGTGCGATAGACGGTCGAAACCGGCTTCATCGCCACCTTGTCGAGCGTCTGGTTGAAGCCCCAGACGGCGCGGTTGAAGCCTTCCAGCGGATCGCGCGGCCCGGATGCTTCCAGATCGGTCGCGGCGCTTTTCTGCGTGGTGGCGCACCCTGCCAGCAGCGCGGCGGCGGCGATGGTGACGAAAATGCGCATCTAAACGGCCTCTTGCAACGATTCCACAGCCCCCTGTCCCGCGCCTGCCATAGGGGCAAAGCGCGAACAAGTTGCTTGACGGATATAAAGATATCTTTATATCCTTATCCATCATGACGCGCATGCTCGACACCTTCCGCGCATTGGCCGATCCGACGCGCCTGCGGATCGTGGCCTTGCTGCGTGCGATGGAGCTTTCGGTCGGAGAACTGGCACAGGTGCTGGGGCAGAGCCAGCCCCGCGTTTCGCGCCATGTGAAGATTCTGGCCGATGCCGGCCTTGCCGATCGCCGCAAGGAAGGAAGCTGGGTGTTCCTGACGCTGGGGGATGATGCGCGGGTCGCGCCGCTCCTCGCGGCGATGGATGCCTGGGCGGCGGGCGAGCCCGGCGATCATTGGGCCATCGCGGATATCGCCCGGCTGGCGGCGGTGCGCGCCGATCGCGCGGCGGCGGCGGAAGGCTATTTCGCGGCCCATGCCGATGAATGGGATGCCATCCGCTCGCTCCACGTTGCCGAAAGCGCGGTGGAGGATGCGATCCGGCGCCTGCTGGGGCGGGATGCGATCGGTCGGCTGGTCGATATCGGCACCGGCACCGGCCGGATGATCGAGCTGGTCGGCGGCACGGCGACGAGCGCGCTGGGCGTGGACCGCAGCCCGGAGATGCTGCGCATGGCGCGGGCCAAGCTGGCGGAGGCCGGGCTGGACAAGGCCGAGCTGCGCCAGGGCGACATGTATGCCCTGCCGCTGGCGAGCGGATCGGCGGATACGGTGATCCTGCACCAGGTGCTGCATTATGCCCACCAGCCGGCATCCGCGATCGCCGAGGCGGCGCGGCTGCTGGCGGATGGCGGGCGGCTGCTGATCGTCGATTTCGACCGGCACGAGAAGGAGGAGCTGCGCACCCGCGACGCGCATGTCCGCCTGGGTTTCGACGACGAGCAGATGGCGGGCTGGTTCGCGGCTGCCGGGCTGGACGTCGAGGCGGTCGAGCGGCTCGACGGCGGCGAGCTGACGGTGAAATTGTGGCTGGGGCGGCGTCGCCCGGCCGACGCACGAGAGGATATTGCGGCATGAGCGTTTCGATCGCCCAGATGGAGGAGGCCCGCCGCGCGCTGGATGCGCCGCTGTTCGCCGACCTCGCCGGCGATTGCCAGGTGAGCTTCGAATTCTTCCCGCCCAAGACGGAGAAGATGGAGGAGACGCTGTGGAACGCGATCGAGACGCTGGCGCCGCTGGGGCCGCGCTTCGTTTCCGTCACCTATGGCGCGGGCGGATCGACGCGCGAGCGGACGCACGCCACCGTCGCCCGGATCGCGCGGGAAACGGCGATCCCGGCGGCCGCGCACCTCACCTGCGTCGATGCCAGCCGCGACGAGATACTCGATGTCGCCCGCGAATATTGGGCGGCCGGCGTGCGGCACATCGTGGCGCTGCGCGGCGATCCCCCGCGCGAGGGCGAGAAGTTCCAGGCGCATCCCGACGGTTTCGAGAATGCGGCCGCGCTGGTCGCGGGGCTGAAATCGGTCGCGCCGTTCGAGATATCGGTCGCGGCCTATCCCGAATGCCATCCCGATTCGGCGGACGTGGCGGCCGATCTCGACAACCTGAAGCGCAAGATCGATGCCGGCGCCAACCGCGCGATCAGCCAGTTCTTCTTTTCGGCCGATGCCTTCTTCCGCTTCCGGGACGCGGTGGAGGCCGCCGGCATCGATGCGGAGATCGTGCCGGGCATCCTGCCGGTGTCCAACGTCGCCCAGACGCGCAAGTTCGCCGGCATGTGCGGCGCCGCCATCCCCGCCTGGATGGACCGCCTGTTCGAGGGGCTGGACGACCGCCCGGCCGCCCGCCAGCTCGTCGCCGCCACGATCGCGGCCGAGATGTGCCGCAAGCTTTATGCGGGCGGCGTGCGGCATTTCCATTTCTACACGCTCAATCGCGCGGAGCTGAGCTACGCGATCTGCCATCTGCTCGGGCTCCGGCCCAATCCGGCGGCGGCGGAGAAGGCGGCGTGAACCTGCGGATTTCCCGTTCATGCTGAGGAGGGGCCGGGCTTGTCGAGGCTCGTTTCGGAACGTCCTTCGAGATGCCGTTTCGCCAGGCTCAATGGCTCCTCGGAATGAGCGGTTTGGAGTTGAGAATATGAACATGCTGACCCCATCCGAAGCCGCCCGCCGCTTCCGCGCGGAGGCCGCCGACCGCATCCTGCTGACGGACGGCGCATTCGGCACGATGATCCAGGGCTATCGCCTGACCGAGGAGGATTATCGCGGCGGGCTCGACCTCGGCTTCGACCAGAAGGGCAATAACGACATCCTGGCGATCACGCGGCCGCACGTGATCGCCGAGATCACCGAAGCCTATCTGGATGCCGGATCGGACATGGTTTCCACCAACACCTTCAACGCCAACCGGATCAGCCAGGCCGATTATGGCGCGGAGCATCTGGTGCGCGACATGAACCTCGCCGCCGCGCAGATCGCCCGCGACGCGGCGAAGGCGGCCGAGGCGAAGGATGGTCGCCCGCGCTTCGTGGCCGGTGCGCTGGGGCCGACCAACAAGACGCTGTCGCTGTCGCCCGACGTGAACGATCCCGGCTATCGCGCGATCGAGTTCGACGAGCTGAAGCAGGTCTATCGCGAGCAGATCGACGCGCTGCTGGACGGCGGCGTCGATTTCATCCTGATCGAGACGATTTTCGACACGCTGAACGCCAAGGCCGGCATCATGGCGGGGATCGAGGCGGCCGAGGCGCGGGGCGCGGAGGTTCCGCTGATGATCAGCTTCACCGTCACCGACATGTCCGGCCGCAACCTTTCCGGCCATTCGATCGAAAGCTTCTGGGCCAGCGTGCGCCATGCCCGGCCGCTCACCATCGGGCTGAACTGCTCGTTCGGCGCGCCGCAGCTCCGCCCGCATGTGTCGGCGCTTGCTGGCATCGCCGATACGCTGGTGATGGTCTATCCCAATGCCGGCCTGCCCAACGATCTGGGGCAGTATGACGAGGAGCCGGAGACCACCGGCGGCTTCATCCGCGATTGGGCGGAAAACGGGCTGATGAACGTCGTCGGCGGCTGCTGCGGCACCACCCCCGCCCATATCGCGGCGATGCGCCACGCGGTGCAGGGCGCGGCTCCCCGCGCGATCGCAAGTCCCCCGGTCCGCACCGTGCTGGCCGGGCTGGAGACGATGGTGATCGCTGCATAGCCTTGTCCACGCCGTCTGCTGAGCCTGGATCAGCACCCATTTTTCACCGGCGTCGCCTTCGCCCGTCGCGCGGTGGACCCTGAAACAGGTTCAGGGTGACGAAGAAGAGAGAAGATAGTGGCAACCGCACCAGACCTTCCCGACGACGCTCCCACGCCGGCCCGCGCCATGTTCGTCAATATCGGCGAGCGCACCAACGTCACCGGATCGGCGGCGTTCAAGAAGCTCGTCATGGCCGGCGACTATGTGAAGGCCGTGGAGGTCGCGCGCCAGCAGGTGGAGAACGGCGCGCAGATCATCGACGTCAACATGGACGAGGGGCTGCTGGATGCGGAGGTGGCGATGACCACCTTCCTCAAGCTGATCGCGGCCGAGCCAGACATCGCCCGCGTGCCGATCATGATCGACAGCTCCAAGTGGAGCGTGATCGAGGCCGGGCTGAAATGCGTATCCGGCAAGCCGATCGTCAATTCGATCAGCATGAAGGAGGGCGAGGCCCAGTTCCTGGAACATGCCCGCAAGGTGCGGGCCTATGGCGCGGCCGTCGTCGTCATGGCGTTCGACGAGGTGGGGCAGGCGGATACGAAGGACCGCAAGGTCGAAATCTGCGAGCGCGCCTACAAGCTGCTGGTGGGAGACGGCTTCCCGCCCGAGGACATCATCTTCGATCCCAACATCTTCGCGGTGGCGACGGGGATCGAGGAGCATAATAATTATGCCGTCGATTTCATCGAGGCGGCGCGCGAGATCAGGAAGCGCTGCCCGCACGCGCATATCTCCGGCGGCCTTTCCAACCTCAGCTTCTCCTTCCGCGGCAACGAGCCCGTGCGCCGGGCGATGCATTCCATCTTCCTCTACCACGCCATTCCGGCGGGGATGGACATGGGCATCGTCAATGCCGGCCAGCTCGACGTCTATGACACGATCGATCCCGAACTGCGCGAGGCGTGCGAGGATGTGATCCTCAACCGCAACCCGGATGCGACCGAGCGGCTCATCACCATCGCCGAACGCTTCAAGGGCAAGGATGCGGCGGCGGAGAAGGCGGCCGAGGAATGGCGCGGCTGGGATGTCGTCAAGCGGCTGGAACATGCGCTGGTCAAGGGCATCGACGCCTATGTCGTCGACGACACCGAAGAGGCGCGGCAGATGTTCGCCCGGCCGATCGAGGTGATCGAAGGCCCGCTGATGGACGGCATGAACGTGGTCGGCGACCTGTTCGGATCGGGCAAGATGTTCCTGCCGCAGGTGGTGAAGTCCGCCCGCGTGATGAAGAAGGCGGTGGCGCACCTGCTGCCCTTCATCGAGGCGGAGAAGGTGGCGGGCCAGCGTTCCAAGGGCCGCATCGTGATGGCGACGGTGAAGGGCGACGTCCACGATATCGGCAAGAACATCGTCGGCGTCGTGCTCCAGTGCAACGGCTATGAGGTGATCGATCTCGGCGTGATGGTGCCGTGGATGGATATATTGAAGGCCGCCAACGAGAATGACGCCGACATCATCGGCCTCTCCGGCCTCATCACCCCCTCGCTGGACGAGATGGTCACGGTGGCGAGCGAGATGCAGCGCGCCGGCATGGAGATGCCGCTGCTGATCGGTGGCGCCACCACCTCGAAGGTCCACACCGCGCTCCGCATCGCGCCGGCCTATCAGGGGCCGGTGGTGCATGTGCTGGATGCCAGCCGCGCGGTGGGCGTGGCCTCGACCCTCATGTCCGACACCCAGCGCGACGCCTTCGTGGAAAAGACGGCGGCGGATTACGAAGCCGTCCGCAAGGCGCGCGAGGGCAAGGGGCAGAGCGAGCTGATCCCGATCGCCGCCGCCCGCGCCAACGCCTTCCCCACCGATTTCGCGCAGAAGCCGGCGTCGCCGAGGCAGCCGGGGCGCCATGTCTTCGCCGATTGGCCGCTGGAGGATCTGCGCGACTATATCGACTGGACGCCCTTCTTCCGCGCGTGGGAGCTGGCCGGCAACTATCCGGCGATCCTGGAGGACAAGGTGGTCGGCGAAAGCGCGCGCAGCCTCTTCGCCGACGCGAACGCGATGCTGGACCAGATCATCGCGGAGAAATGGCTGACGGCGAAGGGCGTCGCCGCCCTGTGGCCGTGCCGGCGCGAAGGCGACGACGTCGTGATCGAAACCGAGGGCGGCGATGTGCGCATGCCCTTCCTCCGCCAGCAGATCGCCAAGCGCGAGGGCCGCGCGAACATGTGCCTGGCCGATTTCATCGATCCCGCCGGCGACTGGATCGGCGGCTTCGCGGTGACGGCGGGCATCGGCATCGACGCGCATCTCGTCCGCTTCAAGGCGGAGCATGACGATTATCGCGACATCCTGCTGAAGGCGCTGGCCGATCGCCTGGCGGAAGCCTTTGCCGAGCGGCTGCACGCCCATGTCCGCACCGTGCTCTGGGGCTATGCCGAGGGCGAGCAACTGACCAACGAGGCGCTGATCCGCGAACAATATCGCGGCATCCGCCCCGCGCCCGGCTATCCGGCCTGCCCGGATCACAGCCAGAAGCCGATCCTGTTCGATCTGCTTCAGGCCGGCGACGCGACCGGCATCACGCTGACCGAAAGCTTCGCGATGCTGCCGACGGCGGCGGTTTCCGGCTTCTATTTCGGCCATCCCGAAAGCCAGTATTTCGGGGTGGCGCGGGTGGGCCGCGATCAGCTTGAGGAATATGCGGTGCGGCGCGGCGTCGATCTGGAAACCGCGGAACGCTGGCTCAGGCCCAATCTGGATTGACCCGGCCCGCCTTCATCGCCGCGCGATCAGCAGGGCCGCGGCCATGAAGGCGAAGGACAGGATCAGGCTGGCGGCGACATAGCCCAGCGCCGCCGCCGGCCGCCCGCGTTCCCACAATGTCACCACGTCCAGCGAGAAGGTGGACCAGGTGGTGAAGCCGCCGAGCACGCCGGTGGCGAGGAACAGCCGCCATTCGGGATGGCCCCAGCTCCGCGCCGCGAACAGGCCGGCGACGGCGCCCATCAGCGTCGATCCCAGCACGTTGATCGTCAGCGTTCCCCAGGGAAAGCCCGGCCCCAGCAGGCGCAGCGATGCCAGCCCGACCAGATGGCGCAACGCCCCGCCCAGGCCTGATCCGATGAAGACGAGAAATACCGAACGCATGATTCCTCCTTGCCGCAGGGCGGCCGCAGGTAGGAATCATCAGCCCTCAATGGCGGTTCGGCGCGAGGCCCGGCAGGAATCCATTGCCGTTGCCGACGATATGGCGGGGGTGGGGCAGCGCGTCAATGGCAGCCCGTCACCCAGCCGGCGCGGCCACCTCGATCGCGCCCTTCGCCACGCGCGCCGTCACCGGCGTTTTCGCCAGCACCTCGCCGTCGATCGAGATGGAGAGCGGCGGATCGGTCGCCACGCGCAGCGCGCGGCCATGGAATTCGCGGGTGGTCTGCCGGCGCTGGGGCAGGCGGAGCAGGCTGGTGAGCCAGCTCCAGCCGAGATAGGGCAGCGCCTTGCCGACGACCGCCTGGACGACGATTTCGCCGCTGTCCACCTCCGCGTCGTCCACCAGTTCGGTGCCGCCATGGAAGCCGCCATTGGCGATGCGCACCTCCAGCGCGTCGATCGTCTCGGCCGTATCGCCTTCGCCCACCGTCAGCCGGAACGTCTTGAACCGGAACAGCACCAGCATCGCCCAGCTGAGGTAGCCGACACGGCCGGCCCAGGCCTTGAAGCCGTGGGGCACGCTTTCGGCGATCAGCGGCGAAAGCCCGATCGCGGCGCAGTTGGCGAAATAGTCCCCGTCGATCATGCCGAGGTCGATCCGCCGCCGCTGTCCGCCCGCGATCACGCCGATCGCGCCTTCCAGGTCGAGCGGGATGCCCAGCGTCCGCGCGAAGCTGTTGGCCGTGCCCAGCGGCAGCAGTGCGAACACGCAATCATGGCCGACGAAATGATCGACGGCGGAGGAGAGCGATCCGTCCCCGCCGCCCACGATCACCATCGGCGCGCCCGATCGCACCGCTTCGCGGATGGCGGGGGCGAACAGCTTGGGCTTGCGCACCGCATGGGCGGCGATGATCTCCACGCCCGCCGCCCTGAGGCCGGTGACGGCCCTGCGGAACAGCTTGCGTCCCTTGCGGGACTTCGCATTGACGATGAGGATGGCGGATCGGGGGAGCGGTCTGGTTTCGGTCACGAGGGACAGAACGCACGATCGCGGCCATCGGCGCAAGAGCGATGGATTTCCGTTCGCGGCGACGGCTGCTAAGAGGGCGCGCGAGGCAGGGCTTCCTGTCGAGTATGTCCACCGTGGAGACGAATGATGCGGAAGCTGCCTCTTGTCCTGGCCCCTCTGCTTTGCCTGGCGATCGCGGCGCAATCGGCCCCGGCCCAAACGGGCGAGGCGGGCGCCTTCGCGACCGAGGGGGCGATGCTGGTGCATGTGGAAAGCGGCACGCGCTTCCCCGATCGGATCGCCGGGTTCGAGCGGGTCGGCCAGGCGGCGTTCGACGGCAGCGGCGACTATGTCGGCGTCGCCTACAAGCGCACGCTGGCGGATGGCACGCCGATCTCGCTGAGGATCGCGATCGTCCACATCATCGGCATGACCGCGAAGGAGCATTTCATCATCGCCAAGCCGATGGCGCTCAACGGGCTGGCCGATGTGAAGGTTGTGTCCGAAGGCCCGTATGACCGGCCCGGCAAGGGGGTGGACGGCTATATCGGCATCTTCCGCGCGCAGCAGGGCGACAAGCGCGTCGGCGTCGGCCTGTGGACGGTCGAGCGGGGCTATTGGGACGTGCGCGGCCGCGTGGAATTCCCCTATGCGAAGCTGAAGGAGGCCCGCGCGGCGGCCGACCGGTTCGTCGAGGAATTCGTGAAGATCGGCCAGCCTTACAAGGTGCCGCCGAACGCGGAGTAAGCCGGCGCGGCCGGATGCGCCGCGCCGACCTCTCATTCTCCGCCGGTCAGGCGGCGATACGGGGCCGAAGCAGATCTTCCAGCCCGATGCGGCGCAGCAGCTCCGCGCGCACGCGATCCGCCATGGCGTTGACGACTTCCGCGCCGTCTTCGGAAGGATCGATGTGGACCCGGAAGGGGCGCTTGCCATGGGGCACGCCGACTATCCTCACGATGGCGCGCGCCACCTCCGCCGCATCGGCATCCGCGGGCTCCAGATCGGCCAATCCCTTCAGGGCGACGGCGGCTATGTCCGCGCCCGGCCCCTGATCATAGGCTGCGACCCGCGCGGCATCGGCGGGCTTGCCGGAATGGGCGAAATGGTTGGTGCCGCTGGTGAAGGCGCCGGGCACGATGATCGATGTTTCGATGCCCCAGCGGGCAAGCTCGCCGGCATAGGAAACCGCCACTGAATCCATGGCCGCCTTGGCGGCGAAATAGGGGGCGAGATAGGGCGGCGTGCCGCCCCGCGCGCTGCTGGACGAAACCCAGAGCAGCAGCCCCTTGCCCTGCGCGCGGAGATGGGGAAGCGCGGCCCGGTTCACGCGCTGGGTAGACAGCACGTTGACGTCGTAGAGTTCGGCGAACTGTTCCGGGGTGAAGGCTTCGGCCGGGCCGAAGGACATGTGGCCGGCATTGTGGATGACGGCATCGATCCGGCCCCGCTCCGCGATCAGGCGGTCGATGGCGGCGGCGACCGATGCATCGGACTGCACGTCCATTTCGATGGCGCGGATGTCCGCGCCATGTTCGCGAGCGAAATCCTCGACCGCGGCGACCTGCGGAGCGTTGCGGCCCTGGGTGGCGCGCATGCCGGCATAGACGCTGTGGCCGGCGAGCGCGAGCTGGCGCGCGGCGAGGGCGCCGAAGCCGCTCGATGCGCCGGTGATGATGATGACCTGCTTCATCGTTATGATCCTTTTCGAAAGGAAACAGCGGATCGCTTTGCCGGCGGCCGCTAGATCATGCCGCCATTGGCGCGGAGCACCTGGCCGTTGATCCAGCCTCCGTCCGGCCCCACGAGGAAGGACACGGCGGCTGCGATATCCTCGGGCGTGCCGAGCCGTTCGAGCGGGTTCATCTTTGCCATGCGATCGATCAGCTCCGGCGACTTGCCGTCGAGGAACAGGGCGGTCGCGGTGGGGCCGGGGGCGATCGCGTTGACCGTGATGGAACGGCCCCGCATCTCCTTCGACATGATCGCGGTCAGCGTCTCCGCCGCCGCCTTGGTGGCGGCATAGACGCCGTAATTTTCCAGCCGCAGGCCGACGACGCTCGTCGAGAAGTTGATGATGCGGCCGCCGTCCCGCAGGCGGTTGCCGGCTTCGCGCAGCGTGTTGAAGGTGCCGCGCAGGTTGATCGCGATCTGGCTGTCGAACAGCGCGTCGTCGCTTTCGGCGATCGGCGCCAGCTTCATGATGCCGGCATTGTTGACGAGGATGTCGACCCCGCCGAATGCGGCCTCCGCGCTGTCGAACAGGCGGGCGACCGCGCCGGCGTCGCTTACGTCCGCCTGGGCGGTGATGGCGCGGCCGCTACCCGCCTCGATCGTGCGGACGAGGTCTTCGGCCGCCGCGGCGCTGCCGGCATAGTTGACGATGACGATGTGGCCGTCGGCGGCGAGGCGCCGGGCGATTGCGGCGCCGATGCCGCGCGACGCGCCGGTGACGATCGCAACCTTGCCTGTCTGCTGGTTCATCTCTTCCTCCATCGTGCGCCCAGGGACCGGGCGGGGTTGACGAAGGCAATTTGCCGCATGACGGATGGAAGATAATCGGCCTATATTCGGCATCACTGTTCCGATTTAACAAACAATAAGGCGGCCATGGACCGGATCGATGCGATGGGCCTGTTCGTGCGGGTGGTGGAGCGGAGGAGCTTCACGGCCGCCGCCCATGACACCGGCGTGCCGCGATCGACCGTGACGCAGGTGATCAAGCAGATGGAGGAGCGGCTTGGCGTGCGGCTGCTCCAGCGGACCACCCGCTCCGTCAGCCCTACTTTGGACGGCGAGGCCTATGCCCGCCGCTGCGTGGCGATTCTCGCCGATATCGAAAATGCCGAAGGCGCCTTCGGTGCGGCGAAGCCCCGGGGCCTGCTGCGGGTGGAGGTGCAGGGCACGCTGGCGCGCCACTTCCTGCTGCCGGGCCTGCCGGCCTTCCTCGCCGAATATCCCGATATCGAGCTTGTCATCAGCGAGGGCGAGCGCTGGGTGGACATGGTGCGCGAAGGGGTGGATTGCGTGCTGCGCTACGGCCATCTGCCCGACAGCGAGATGGTGCGCCGCCGCGTGACGATGATCGAGCGGCTGACCTGCGCGGCGCCCGCCTATCTCGAGCGACATGGCGTGCCTCGCAGCCCGGACGACCTTGCCGGCCATCGCATGATCGGCCTTCGATCGATCACCACCGGCCACCTCGCGCCGCTGGAATTCGCCGACGGCAAGGGCGGCTATCGATCGATCATGCTGCCCGCGCCCGTCTCCGTCACGGGCACCGAAAGCTATATCGTGGTGGCGCGGCTGGGGCTGGGGCTGTTCCAGGTGCCGCTGTTCCATGCCGAGCGGGATCTCCGCCAGGGCTCGCTCGTCCCGATCCTGGTCGAAACGCCGCCGCCATCGGTGCCGGTGTCGTTGCTTTATCCGCCCAACCGGCAATTGTCGCCGCGCGTGCGGGTCTTTCTCGACTGGGCGGCCCGCCAATTCGCCGCCGTGGGTTGATGGAGCCGGGTGGTAGCGTTATCTGCATGCCATCTTGCAGTGCAGCATGGACATCATGGCCGACACCACCAACTCCGCTCCCCCGGCGGTTCACCCCGGGCTCGTCATGCTCGCGCTTGCGATGGGCGGCTTCGCGATCGGCACCACCGAGTTTGCGGCGATGAGCCTCGTGCCCTATTTCGCGCCGGCGCTGGGCATCGATGCGCCGACGGCGGGCCATGTGATCAGCGCCTATGCGCTCGGCGTCGTGGTCGGCGCGCCGATCGTGGCGGTGCTGGCCGCGCGCATGCCGCGCCGCACCCTGCTGATCCTGCTGATGGCGATGTTCGCGCTGGGCAACGGCCTGAGCGCGCTGGCTCCCACCTATGGCTGGATGCTGCTGTTCCGTTTCCTGAGCGGGTTGCCGCATGGCGCCTATTTCGGCGTGGCGGCCCTTGTCGCCGCCGGCCTCGTCCCGCCCAACCGGCGGGCGCAGGCGGTGGCGCGCGTGATGGCCGGCCTCACCATCGCCACGGTGATCGGCGTGCCGGCGGCCAACGGGCTGGGCCAGCTTATCGGCTGGCGCTGGGGCTTCGCCATCGTCGCGGTGCTGGCGCTGATCACCGCATTGCTGGTGTGGAAGTTCGCGCCGCATGACCGCCCGGCCGCCGGCGCGAGCCCCTTGCGCGAGCTGGGGGCGCTCGGCCGCCGGCAGGTCTGGCTCACGCTGGGCACGGGCGCGATCGGCTTTGGCGGCCTCTTCGCCGTCTACACCTATGTCGCCTCCACCATGCTGGAGGTGACGCATGTATCGGGCGAGATGGTGCCGCTGGTGCTCGGCATATTCGGCGTCGGCCTCACCATCGGCAATCTCGGCGCCGCCTGGCTGGCCGATCGCGCCCTGATGCCGACGGCGGCGGGCATGCTGCTGTGGAGCGCGGTGACGCTGGCGCTGTTCCCGTTGACGGCGGGCAATATCTGGTCGCTTTCCGCCAATATCTTCCTGATCGGCCTGGGCGGCGGCGTGGGCGTGGTGCTGCAGACGCGGCTGATGGATGTGGCGGGGGATGCGCAGACGCTTGCCGCCGCCTTGCACCACAGCGCCTTCAACTTCGCCAATGCGCTGGGGCCGTGGCTGGGCGGCCTGGCGATCGCCGCCGGCTATGGCTGGACTTCGACCGGGCCGGTGGGCAGCCTGCTCGCACTCGGCGGGCTGGCGATCCTCGGCATCGCCGTGTGGGACGAGAAAGCGAGCCGCCGCCGCGCGCTCGCCTGCTGATCTGCCGGAACCTAGCCGTTGCGCGGCAGCAGGCTGGCGAGTTTCCGCGCCGTCTGCTCCACCTCGAACAGATGTTCCTCCACCACGCGCGGCTGGATGCCTTCCACGATCGATGCGAAATGGACGTGATCGGTGGATTCCAGCGAGAATCCGTGCCGGAGATAATCGTCGAACAGGTTGCGCAACGAGAGCGCGGCGCCTTGCTCGTCCAGCCAGGCGCGCGTCGTGCCCGATGAGGTGAAGCTGAGCAGCCGGCGTCCGCTCAGCAGGGGATTGGGCATCTGCATGCGCAGCGCCCCGAAGGGGAAGCCCGCGCCCAGCACCCGTTCGACATAGCCCTTCAGCATCGCCGGCGGCATGCCATACCAGAGCGGATAGACGAGGATGAAGGCCGCCGCGCCCTGGATCAGCTCCAGTTCGGCCGCGACATCGGCGGACAGGGTGAAATCGGCGGCGGTCGGCCGCTCGGACGCCTTCAGCACCGGATCGAAATGCATCCGGTAGAGATCGCGGACCACCACCTCATGGCCGAGCGACCGTATCGTTCGCTCATATCGCTCGGCCACCGCGGCGTTGAAGCTGTGCTCGTCGGGGTGGCAGAGGATCAGGACATGCTTGGGGCGGCTCGACGACATGCTCATGGCGGTCTCCCGGCTGTCTGGGCCGTCCTTGTAGCGCGAAGCGGGGCAGCGAGGGAGTCCCCCGGAAAATCCGATAGCTATACCCTAGCGCAGCGTCCGATTGGCGATGAGGATGATGGCGCTTCCCGCCAGCGCGCAGAGGAGGAAGGCGAACAGGCCGTCATAGCCGCCGCCCATCCTGTCCAGGATCGTCAGCGCGATCATCGGGCCGATCATCGCGGGCAGCGTGTTGGCCACGTTCATCACGCCGAGGTCGCGGCCGCGATGCCGGTCCGAAGGCAGGATCTGGGCGACGAGCGCGATATCCACGGTCATGAACGCGCCGAGCCCGGCGGTGGTCAGCGTGTAGCCGATCAGCGCCGCCGTCCAGCTGCTGCCGAGGATGAGGATGCCCAGCCCCGTCGCCATCAGGGCGATGGCGGCGAGCAGGAACGGCTTGCGCCGGTCGGCGCGGTCCGAACCGTGGCCGAAGGCGATCGACAGCAGCGCCGTGGCGATCGTCGACAGCGTCATGATCCCGGCAAAGCCGATCTCGGCAGTCGGCGGCGCGTGGGGGGAGGGGTGGCGCAGCAGCTCCTGCAGGTAGAAGAGGAAATAGCTGTGCAGCACATTGCCCGATAGCTGGACCAGCAGCTTCGCCGCCCACAGGCTATAGAACGTTGCCGACAGGCGCGGCCTCGCCTGTTTGTCGTCCGCGCCTGCCGGCGGGGTCGGCACATCGGCCAGCGTGCGGGGCCATGCCAGCAGCAGGGGCAGGATCAACAGCGCGGTAAGCCCGATCAGCGCCAGCACCCGGCTGTTATTGCCGGTGAAGGCGGGCAGGCCGATCAAGGCGGTGCCGAGCAGCCCCGCCGGCCAGGCAAGGCTGGCGAAGGCCGAAACCCGGCCCTTCAGCCGGTCCGGCACCTTATCCGCGAACAACGCTGTCATTGGCCCGAACAGCGTGTTGAAGCCGGCCTGGAAGAAGGCCACCGCCAATATGAGGGCGATCATGTCCCGCGCGGCCAGCACCAGTCCGTAGCCGATCCAGCTTGCCGCCAGCCCGATCCACAGCCAGGGCAGCCGCGTGCCGAAGCGCGCCCGCGTGCGATCGCTCGCCATGCCGGCCAGGATGTTGGCGACGGTCGCCATCAGCACGCCGGCGGCCAGCGTTTCGCTCAGCAGCGCGACCTTGCCGGCGCCGCCGATCTCCGCCGCGCGCAGCGGCACGATCAGCGTCAGCAAGGGCAGGAAGGCGATATAGGCCCCCCCATTGGCAAGCGGATAGAGCCAGAGGAAGCGCCGGAGCGGCGGCGAGGCCATCGGCCGGGTCAACGGCGTGGCGGCACGGTGGAGCCGCGCACGACCAGCTCGAACGGCAGGGTGCAGGGCGGGGAGGGGGGCATGTCCAGCCCATGGCCTTCGATCAGCAGCGCGGCGGCGCGTTCGGCCATGGCGGCGGTGGGATGGCGGATGGCGGTGAGCGGCGGCAGGCTGAAGGCGATCGGCGGGGTATCGTCGAAGCTGATCAGCGAAAGGTCCGCCGGCACATCCAGCCCCATATCCTTGGCGCGATGCAGGACGGCCAGCGCCTGTTCGTCGCTGCTGGCGATGATCGCGGTGGGCGGTTCGCGCAGGGCGAACAGCGCGTCGGCCGATGCGATCCCGGATTCGAAGCTGAACTCGCCCTGCCGCACCCATTCCGGCGCAATCGCCGCGCCGGCATCGGCCATCGCGGCGCGAAAGCCTTCGAGCCGTTCCGTGCTGACCGCATATTCCGCCGATCCGGTGAGGAAGCCGATGCGCCGGTGGCCGAGGTCGAGCAGGTGGCGCGTCGCCATGACGGCCGCCTGCCGTTCGTCCATCCGCACGCGGAAGCCGCGTTCGTCGTCCTCGCCGGGGCTGAGGCGGGCATAGGGGACCTTGCGATGCTCGAGCTGGTCGATGATGCTCCGGTCCTGCGAATGGGGCGGGGTGAGGATCACGCCGTCCGGGCGCAGCGAGGAGATGATGGCATCGATCTTCTGGTGCAGCTTCGCCGAATGGCCGTCCAGCAGTTCCAGCAGCAGGTGATATCCGTCGCGCTCGCAGCGCGGGATCGCGCCCAGCAGCATCTGCGCCACCCAGTCGCTGCCGCGGCCCGCGCGCCATTTTTCCAGCGTCGGCTTGCGATCGTTGAAGGCGACGAGGAGGTAGGATTTCGATCCGCCCATGCGGCGCGCGGCCATGTTGGGCACATAGCCCAGCTTGTCGATCGCGGCGCGCACCCGTTCGCGCATAGCATCGGTGACGTTGGGTCCGTTGTTGACAACGCGGGACACCGTTTGAAGCGAAACGCCGGCCTCTTTCGCCACATGCTTTATCGTTACTGCGCCCATCTCCGCCGACCCGTTTCCCACTGGTTCGCTTGTTTCCCCAAGCTATCAGCCAGCGCGCGCCGCGCCGCAACGGGAATCTGGGGTGGCGATTTGATATTGTGAACGTTCTCAATATCTGCTTAAAGGGGAGTCGCAGAGACCGGTTGAGCCCGGCAATTTAGGGGATGTCCTATGAGCAGTTCCGCATGAGCGCAGTTATGCGCGTGACTGGATCCAACTAAAGATCATCGAAATTCGCTCGCGATCCCAACGGGGTGGCGGGTGATATTGTCGTATAATCGATAAATCCCGAAATCGCTGGACGATTTCGGGCGTGTTGACGTATGTCGCGGCCTGATAATAAGGCCCGGCCAGGGAGACCGAGCATGAAGAATAGGGGCATTTTGGCGGCCAGCACCGCCTTCGCCGTAGCGATTTCGTGGACGCAGGGCGCCTTCGCGCAGACCTCGCCCGCGGGGGGTGATGCCGCCCAGACGGCCGGCGAATATCGTGGCGTTGATGACATCGTTGTCACGGCCACGCGTCGCGAAACCAACCTGCAGAGCACGCCGATCGCCGTCTCGGCCTTCAGCCAGGGCGCGCTCGACAAGCAGCAGGTCAAGGATGTCACGGATCTGGCGCGTTTCGTGCCCAGCCTCCAGTTCAACCAGCAGGGCGACCAGTCGGCCGTGCTGCTCACGCTTCGCGGCATCGGCAATGACAGCGCTTTCACGGAAGTCGCCGACCCGGAAGTCGCCATCTATGTCGACGGCATCTATTCGCCGCGCGCGCAGGGCGCCTCGGTGCTCATGTACGACATGGAGCGCGTTGAAGTGCTGCGCGGCCCGCAGGGCACGCTGTTCGGCCGCAACGCCACCGTCGGTGCGCTCAGCCTGATCTCGGCCAAGCCGAAGCTCGGCGAATTCGGCGGCAATGTCGAAGTCGTCGCGGGCAACTATGATCGCCTCGGCGTTCGCGGCGCGATCAACATCCCCGTCACCGACACGCTGGCCTTCCGCGTCGCCTTCGTGACCGATCGTCACGATGGCTATGCCGATTTCCAGCAGGCGCCGGACGTTCCGGGGATCAACAAGTCGGCCTTCGTGTCGACCGGCAAGAAATATTATGCCGCGGATCAGCAGTCCGGCCGCGTGTCGATGCTGTGGGAACCCAGCGATCGCTTCAGCTGGAACCTCTCCGCTGAAGGCTTCCTCGACAATGGCGCCCCGGTCGTCGGCCTGCTCCAGACCGCGCGCCCCGGCACCAAGCGCTGGTCGACGCTGAGCGATACCGCGCCCGACACCGATCGCTACTCGGTCGCCGTGCGCAGCACGATGAACTATGACGTCACCGATGGCATCCAGGTCAGCTACATCGCCGGCTGGTCGCGCATCGGCGGTTCCACCCAGGTCGATTCCGATGCCGGCGCGCTGCCGCCGACCGGCCAGGTCGATGCCGACGGCAACGACCTGTATCTGGGCGCCTTCAACGAGAACCGCACCGTCTGGTCGCGCTATGACTTCCAGAGCCACGAGCTCCAGCTGAAGTCGACCGGCGAGCAGGCCGTCGACTGGATCCTCGGCGCTTACTACAGCCACGAGAAGAACAAGATCCGCTTCGATATCGACCAGCGGAACGGCTATCGCGACGGGACCTTCTCCTGGGCGGGCAGCTTCATCCAGGCCAACCGCCAGATCGACTCCCGCGCCGTCTTCGGCCAGGCCGTGTGGCATGCCACCGATTGGCTGCGCGTCACCGGCGGCCTGCGCTACACGTCCGACAAGAAGCAGGACAAGGGCGGCCGCAACGTGATGTATTCGGGCGATGGTTGCTCGGATGCGGACAAGGCCCCCGGCGGCGCCTGCCAGGGCGGCATCTTCGGCGCCTATCCGGATGCGACCGCCGATGAGCTCGTCAACCTGCTGCCCGGCTACTCGATCTCGAACAACGACGTGAAGGGCAAGTGGGACAAGATGACCTACCTCGCCCGCGTCGATGCGGATCTGGCCGACGACATCCTGGGCTATGCGAGCATCAGCTCGGGCTTTAAGTCGGGCAACATCCAGGACAATGCCGGCCTCACCAAGCCGGAGACGCTGACCAACTATGAAGTCGGCCTGAAGACCCGCCTGTTCGATCGTCGCGTGACGCTGAACCTCGCGGCCTATTACAGCGATTTCAAGGGCTATCAGGTCAACCAGGCCGTCACCTTCCGCGACGACGAAGGCAATGTCATCCGGAGCCAGATGGTCACGCAGAACGCCAAGGGCGCCAAGGCCTATGGTCTCGAAGCGGAACTGGTCGCCAACGTCACGGATCAGGATCGCCTGCAATTCTCCGGTACCATCCAGAAGACCAAGCTGGAGGATCTGGAGAGCGTGGACGGCCGCCTCTACGACGGCGGCAAGCCTTCCTCGGTCGTTCAGCTGAAGGGCAACGAGCTGGCCCACGCGCCGCGTTTCTCGGCCACGGCAAGCTACGAGCATGACTTCGAGCTGGCCAGCGGCGCGACGATCACGCCTCGCGTCAGCACCCACTATGAGACGAAGAGCTGGCTCAGCTACTTCAACGGCGACGGCAACCCCTTCATCACCGAGAATACGGATAACATTCCGAACCGCGGTGGCTGGGGCACGAGCTGGGATCGCCAGAAGGCCTATATCCGCACCGATGCGTCGATCCGCTTCACTGCCGCGGACGACAAATATTCGGTCGAGGCTTTCATCCAGAACATCGAAAACGGGAAGATCCGCACCAGCGCAGGCGCCTTCGGCGCACCGCGTTACGACCCGGTCTTCCTCTCCAACCTCCAGCCGCCGCGCACGTGGGGCGTGCGGGCGCGGACCAAGTTCTAAGGTCTCTCCCCGGGCCGCGCGTCCCCTCGCGCGGCCCAACCCTTCGCGGTCATTGCAATCTTCGGAAGGCAATGACCGCCTCCTTTTTGAAGGACGGTGCGGTATGGCGAAGCGGATCATCATCGTGGGCGGCGGCACCGCCGGCTGGTTGACGGCTGCTTATCTCATCCGCTCGCTCGGCCGGTCCGGCTGGTCGATCACCCTGGTCGAAAGCCCGGATATCGGCATCATCGGCGTGGGCGAGGGCACCTTCCCCACGATCCGCGAAACCCTGTCGGCCATCGGCGTCGACGAACGGGAATTTCTGCGCGAGGCGGACGGAAGCTTCAAGCAGGGGGTGCGCTTTTCCGGCTGGACCGGCGGTCCGACGCCCGGCAACGATACCGACGATTATTTCCACCCCTTCAACCTGCCTTATGGCGGCGACGAAGGGCTGCTTCCCTACTGGATCAAGGCGGCGGGCGAGGCCAGGCGGCCTTCCTATGCCGATGCCGTGACGGTGCAGGGGCATGTGATCCGCGCCGGCTGCGCGCCCAAGCGCGCCAGCGATCCGGGCTTCGACGGCCCGATGAACTATGCCTATCATTTCGATGCGGCGCGCTTCGCCGATTATCTCCGCAAGGTGGCCACGGCCAACGGCGTCGAGCGGATCGAAGCGACCATCAACGAGGTGCGGCAGGCCGAGGACGGCCGTATTGCCGCCGTGGTTCCCGGGGATGGCCGCGAGGCCATCGAGGGCGATTTCTTCATCGATTGCTCCGGCTTCCGCGCGCTGCTGATCGGCAAGGCGCTGGGTTCGCCCTTCCGGCATGTCGGCGACGTGCTGTTCAACGATCGCGCGCTGGCGATGCAGGTGCCGCACGGCGATGCCGATACCCCGATCCGCCCCTATACGCTGGCGACCGCGCACGAGGCGGGCTGGACGTGGGATATCGGCCTCGGCGCGCGCCGGGGCATCGGCTATGTCTATTCCAGCCGCCACAGCGACGACGAGGCGGCCGAGCGCGTGCTGCGCGCTTATGTCGGCAAGGCGGCGGACGGCCTTTCGCCCCGCCAGCTTCGTTTCGAAAGCGGCTATCGCTCGGTCCAGTGGATCGGCAATTGCGCGGCGGTCGGCCTTTCGGCCGGCTTTTTCGAGCCGCTGGAATCGACCGGCATCATGCTGATCGAGGTGGCGGCGCGGATGATCTCCGATTTCCTCGGCTCCCCGGCGATCGACGAGGCTGCAATGGCGGCCGCCGCGCGCCAGTATAACCGCCTCATGCTCGCCCGCTTCGATGCGATCGTCGAGTTCCTGAAGCTCCATTATTGCATCAGCGGCCGCCGCGACACCGCCTATTGGCGCGACAATAGCGACGCGGCGAGCATTCCCGAGGGGCTGCGCGACAAGCTGGCGCAATGGCGCCACCGCCCGCCCTCGCGCTTCGATTTCGTCGTCGATCACGAAACCTTCCTGCCGGCGAGTTGGCAATTCATCCTCTACGGCATGGGATTCCGCACCGATCCGGCGGCGGTCTCCTCCAGCCATCGCGACGATGAGCAGGCCGGCGCTGCTTTCGTCCGCGTTTTCCAGGCCGCCCGCCAGGCGGTGGCCGAACTTCCGCCCCATCGTGCGCTGCTCGAACAGTTGCGGGCTGCGTAAGCGTCAAGGACTGATATGAAGAAGCTGATCCTCTCCGTCCTCCTCGCAACCAGTGCGGTGCCGGTCGCGGCGCTGCCGGCCATGGCCGCTCCCGCGGCGCAGCCCTGGGCGGATCGCAGCCTGGATGCCGCCGCGCGGGCCGACCTCCTCGTCAAGGCGATGACGTTCGACGAGAAGATCCAGATGGTGCACGGCTATTTCCCGCCGCTCGCCAAGCCGGCGAAGAAGATGGGGATGATCCCGTCCGCCGGCCATATCCCCGGTATCCCGCGCCTGGGCATCCCCACGCTGCGCGAAAGCGATGCGAGCCTTGGCGTCGCCAACCAGATCGAGCAGCGCAAGGGCGATACGGCGACGGCGCTTCCCGCCGGCCTCGCCACGGCGGCGACGTTCAGCCCGGAACTGGCCCGCGCCGGCGGCGTCATGATCGGCGCGGAGGCGCGCGCCAAGACGTTCAACATCCTGCTGGCCGGCGGCGTCAACCTGACGCGCGATCCCTGGAACGGCCGCAACTTCGAATATCTGGGCGAAGACCCGCTGCTGGCCGGCGTGCTGGGCGGCGAGGCGATCGCCGGCGTGGAGAGCAATCACATCGTCTCCACCGTGAAGCATTATGTGCTGAATTCGCAGGAGACCGGCCGCCACGTCCTCGACGCGCGGATCGGCGAGCAGGCGCTGCGCGAGAGCGATCTCCTTGCCTTCCAGATCGCGATCGAGCGCGGCCGGCCCGGTTCGGTGATGTGCGCCTACAACAAGATCAACGGCCATTATGCGTGCGAGCAGGATGCGCTGCTGAACGGCGTGCTGAAGGGCGACTGGAAATATCCGGGCTGGGTGATGTCCGATTGGGGCGCCGTCCATTCGACCGAGAAGGCCGCGCTTTCGGGGCTGGATCAGCAGTCCGGCCAGGAACTCGACAAGGCGATCTATTTCGACAAGCCGCTGCGCGCGGCGATCAAGGCCGGCCGGGTGCCACAGGCGCGGCTGGACGATATGGTGCGCCGCATCCTGACGGGCGTGATCGCCAGCGGGCTGATGGACGATCCGGTGCCCACCACGCCGCAGCCCATACCGCTCGACGATCATGCCGATGTTGCGCAGGCGGTGGCCGAAAAGGGCATCGTCCTCCTCAAGAATGAAGGCGATCTGCTGCCGCTGGCGCGCACCGCGCGCAAGGTGGTGCTGATCGGCGCGCATGCCGATGTCGGCGTGCTTTCCGGCGGCGGCTCCTCGCAGGTGCGGTCTACCGGCGGCGCGCCGGTGGAAATCCCGCTGACCGAGGGCGAGGCCGCGTCTTTTGCCCGCGTCACCTGGCACGCCTCGTCGCCGCTGAAGGCGATCAAGGCGGCTCTGCCGGGCGCGGACGTCCGCTATGTCGACGGGAAGGACCCCGCCGCCGCCGCGGCCGCCGCGCGCGATGCCGATCTCGCCATCGTCTTCGCCTGGCAATGGCAGACCGAGGCGCAGGATACCGAGACGATCGCGCTGCCGGACGATCAGGACGCCCTGATCGATGCGGTTGCCGCCGCCAACGGCAAGACGCTGGTGGTGCTGGAAACCGGCGGGCCGGTGCTGATGCCGTGGATCGGCAAGGTGCCGGCGGTGCTGCAGGCCTGGTATCCCGGCCAGCGCGGCGGCGAGGCGATCGCCAATATCCTGACGGGCGTCGTGAACCCGTCGGGCCGCCTGCCGATCACCTTCCCGGCGAGCGCCAACCAGGCGCCCCGGCCCGAGCCGGTGGGCCTTGCCCAGCTGAAGGCGATGCAGGCGGCGAAGGCGGCGGGCGCCACCTCCAACCATGGCGTATCCGTGGGCGTGGAGTCTTTCCCGGTCGATTATCAGGAAGGCGCGGACGTCGGCTATCGCTGGTATGAGAAGACCGGCCAGAAGCCGCTTTTCCCGTTCGGCCACGGCCTCAGCTATACCCGCTTCACCTATAGCAAGCCCGAGGCGACCGGCGGCGCCGCGCCGACGGTGAGCATCGACGTTACCAACAGCGGCGCGCGGGCCGGCGACGATGTCGTTCAGGTCTATGTGCAGGGCGGGGCGGATGCGCCGACCTGGCGGCTGGCCGGCTTCGCCCGCGTCTCGATCGATCCGGGCCGGACGCAGCGGGTGACGATCCCGCTGGAACGCCGCACCTTCGCGCGTTTCGATACCGCGCAGCGCGGCTGGGTGGTGGATGGCGGCCCGCGCCGCTTCGCCATCGGCCGCACCGCGATCGATCATGTCGCGGAAGGGACGATCACGCTCGCCGCGGACCGGATGCAGCCGTGACGGTTCCGGTCATCGGCCGCCATATCGCAGGGGGGAAATAAACATGGCGCTTTCCGTGGCGTCCACGGGCCAGGCGGCTGATACGACCGGATCGGTCGCCAGCCTCCGTTGGTTCGTCTTCGCGCTTTTCTTCATCTTCGGCGGCATCACCAGCCTCAACGATGTGCTGATCCCGAAGCTGAAGGAGCTTTTCACGCTCAGCTATCACGAGGCGATGCTCGTCCAGTCCGCCTTCTTCGCGGCCTATTTCATCGTCTCGCTGCCGGCAGCGATGATCGTGCAGCGCATGGGCTATATGCGCACCGCCTCGATCGGCCTGCTGACGATGATGGCGGGCTGCCTGCTGTTCGTGCCGGCATCGGGGGCGGGCCAGTTCGGCCTGTTCCTGGGCGCGCTGTTCGTGCTGGGCGCGGGCATCACCATCGTCCAGGTCGTCGCCAATCCGCTGATCTCGATGCTCGGCGCGCCGCGCACGGCGCACAGCCGGCTCACCTTCGCGCAGGCGTTTAACTCGCTGGGCACCACCATCTTCCCGCCGGTGGGGTCGATCCTCATCCTGGGCTCGCTCGCCACCGTCGATCCGTCCACGCTTTCCGGCGGCGCGCTGGCGGCGTTCCGGGCGGAGGAGACCCGCACCATCGTGCACACCTATCTCGGCCTCGCCGCCGCCTTGCTGGTGATCGCCGGCGTGGTGTGGATGGGCCGCAACCGGCTGCGCGAGCATCAGGCGCAGGACAATATCCTGCAGGCGTTCGGCCTGCTGAAGCGCCCGCGCTTCGCCTTCGGCACGCTCGGCATCTTCCTCTATGTCGGGGCGGAGGTCGCGATCGGATCGCTGATCGTCAACTATCTCGTCCAGTCGGACGTGATGGGGCTGGGCGCGGAGGATGCCGGCAAGCACCTGATCTTCTACTGGGGCGGCGCGCTGGTCGGCCGCTTCATCGGCGCCGCGCTGATGCGCTTCATCGCGCCTGCCCGGATGCTGATGGCGGTCACCTTCGGCGCGATCCTGCTGATCCTGATCTCGGCCAACACAACCGGGATCGTCTCGGGCTGGTCGCTGCTTGCCATCGGGCTGATGAACGCCATCATGTTCCCGACGATCTTCAGCCTCGCGAGCGAGGGGCTGGGCGAACGCGCGGCCGAAGGATCGGGCATCATCTGCATGGCCATCGTCGGCGGCGCGATCGTGCCGCTCCTCACCGGCAAGGCGGCGGACGTCACCAGCCTGCGCTTCGCCCTGATCGTGCCGGCCGTCTGCTACGCGCTAATCGCGGCCTTCGCTTATTATTGCCGGCGCAATCCCACCGAGCTTGGGCTCGCCGAGCCTGGCGATGCCCTGCCGCCGGTGGAGGCCTGATGCCGGCCGCACCTTTCTATTCTTCCATCCGGGCGGTCGCTGGGCCGCCTGCTTCAGCCTGATCCGGGACAAGAAGATGACACGCTATCTGACTGCCGTCTCCCTCGCCGCCGTCGCTCTGGTCGGGGCATGGCCGGCGACCGCCGAAAACCTCTCGTCGGTCGCCCGGCCGGAAATCTGGCCCGAGGTGAAGGCGCAGCCCTCGCGCGATCCGGCCGTTGAGGCGCGGATCGACAAGCTGATGGCGGCGATGAGCCTGGAGGACAAGGTCGGCCAGCTCATCCAGGTCGATATCGGCAGCATCACCCCGGCCGATGTCCGCACGTGGAAGATCGGATCGGTTCTGAACGGCGGCAATTCCGGCCCCTATGGCGACGAATACGCCTCGCCCGCCAAGTGGATGCAGCTTGCGGACGAATATTATGACGCCTCGATGGAGCGCAGCGACGGCCGCCCGCGCATCCCGATCATCTGGGGCACGGATTCGGTCCACGGCAACAACAACATCGTCGGCGCCACGCTCTTCCCGCACAATATCGGGCTGGGCGCCGCCAACGATCCCGATCTGATCCGCGAAATCGGCGCCGCCACCGCGCTGGAGACGGCGGCGGCCGGCCTCGACTGGACCTTCGCGCCCACGCTCGCCGTGGTGCAGGACGATCGCTGGGGCCGCACCTACGAAAGCTATTCGGAAGAACCGGCCATTCCCCAGACCTATGCCGGCGCCATGATCGAAGGCGTGCAGGGCAAGGTGAACACGCCGGATTTCCTTTCGCCCCGCCATGTCATCGCCACGACCAAGCATTTCCTGGGCGACGGCGGCACCGGCGGCCGCGACCAGGGCGATACCCGCGTGACCGAGGAGGTGCTGCGCGACGTCCATCTCGGCGGCTACCCGCAGGCGATCGAGGCGGGCACCCAATCGGTGATGGCCAGCTTCTCGAGCTGGAATGGCGAGAAGATGAGCGGCAACAAGAGCCTGCTCACCGGCGTGCTCAAGGATCGCATGCACTTTGACGGCTTCGTCGTCGGCGACTGGAACAGCCACGGCCAGGTCGATGGCTGCACCAACGAAAGCTGCGCCAAGGCGATCAATGCCGGCCTTGACATGTTCATGTATTCGGGGCCGGACTGGAAGAAGCTCTATGCCAACACGCTCGCCCAGGTGAAATCGGGCGAGATCCCGATGGCGCGGCTGGACGATGCCGTGCGCCGCATCCTGCGCGTGAAGATCCGCGCCGGCCTGTTCGAGCGGGGCCGCCCGTCCTCGCGGCCGATGGCCGGCAAGTTCGAATATATCGCAGCCCCGGCCCATCGCGCGCTGGCGCGCCGGGCGGTGCGCGAATCCATGGTGCTGCTGAAGAATGAAGGCGTGCTGCCGCTGAAGCCCAGCGCCAACATCCTCGTCGCCGGGGCGGGCGCCGATACGATCAGCCAGGCGGCCGGCGGCTGGTCGATCACCTGGCAGGGGATCGACGTGCCCAATTCGGCCTTCCCCAACGGCCAGTCGATCTGGAGCGGCATCGCCGATGCGGTTAAGGCCGGCGGCGGCACCGCCACCTTCTCGCCCGAAGGCCGCTTCACCGCCAAGCCCGATGCGGCGATCGTCGTGTTCGGCGAACAGCCTTATGCCGAGTTCCGCGGCGACCGCGCCGATCTGGAATATAGCGCCGAGGACAAGTCCGATCTGGAGATGCTGCGCCGCCTGAAGGCGCAGGGCATCCCGGTGGTCGCCGTGTTCCTTTCCGGCCGGCCGCTCTGGGTGAATGCGGAGATCAACGCTTCGGACGCCTTCGTCGCGGCCTTCCTGCCGGGTGCCGAAGGCGCCGGCGTGGCCGACATGCTGTTCCGCAAGCCGGATGGCTCGATCGCCTATGACTGGCGCGGCAGGCTCAGCTTCTCCTGGCCGAAGCTGCCCAACCAGTTCGTCCTCAACCGTCGCGATCCGGGCTATGACCCGCTCTTCCCGATCGGCTACGGCCTCACCTATGCGCAGCCGGCCCATGTCGGCAAGCTGGACGAAACCCGGCCCAAGGGCATGGAAACCGGCCCGGCCACCCGTTTCTGGAGCAAGGGGCGCCTGCCGGACGGCTGGTCCTTCTGGGCGGGCGGCGCAAAGCTTGCCGGTGCGGTCGGCAAGGGCGGCGCGCTCGCCGTCACCGGCGTCGACCATCGCGCGCAGGAGGATTCGCGCCGCCTCGTTTGGAGCGGCACGGCCGAGGCGCGGCTGGAGGCGCCCAAGCCGCTCGATTATTCGCGCGAGACCAATGGCGAGATCAGCCTGATCGTCGAATATCGGCTGGACAAGGCCGGGCAGGGGCCGGTGACGATCGGCATGGGCACCGAAGGCCGCCGCCAGGCGATGCCCGTCACCCGCACCATCGCCGCCAAGCCGGGCGAATGGACCACGCTCGCCATCCCGCTCGGCTGCTTCCGCCGCGACGGGCTCGATATGTCGCAGGTGCGCGTGCCCTTCATCCTCTCGGGCGGGGCCGGCCTCGATCTGTCGATCTCCGATATCCGGCTCGATTATGTCTCGACCCCGATGACGGTTTGTGGAGACCGGTAAGCCTCCCATGCCGTCGCTTGCGAAGACCCTCATCCTGTTCGGCGCGACGGGCGATCTCGCGCGCCGCATGCTGCTGCCGTCGCTTTACGGCCTGCATGCGGATGGCCTGATCGCCCCGGATTTCCGCATCGTCGGCACGGCGCGGAGCGGGGAGGACGATGCCTCCTTCCGCGCCATGGCCGAAGCGGCGCTGGAACGGCACGTCCTGCCGGAAAACCGCAGCGTGGACAGCATCGCCGCCTTCCTGGACCGGCTGAGCTATGTCGAGCTTGATGCCTCGCGGCCGGAAAGCTTCGGCCGGCTGGCCGATGCGCTGGGGCCGCGCGCGGGCGATGGGATCGCCATCTTCCTGTCGACCGCGCCGCAATTGTTCGAACCCACGATCGCCGGCCTCGCCGCCGCTGGTCTGGCCGGTGACAACGTTCGCATCGGGCTGGAAAAGCCGCTGGGCTTCGATCTCGCGTCCAGCCGGGCGATCAACGATGCGGTCGCCGCCGCCTTCCCGGAGGACCGGACGTTCCGCATCGATCATTATCTGGGCAAGGAAACCGTCCAGAACCTGATCGCGCTGCGCTTCGCCAACAGCCTGTTCGAGCCGCTGTGGAACGCCGCCGGCATCGATCATGTCCAGATCACCGTCTCGGAAACCGTCGGCCTCGAAGGGCGCGTCGATTTCTACGACGGCACCGGCGCGCTGCGCGATATGGTGCAGAACCACATGCTCCAGCTCCTCGCGCTGGTGGCCATGGAGGCGCCGGCCCGCTTCGATGCCGCCGCCGTGCGCGACGAGAAGGTGAAGGTGCTGAAATCGCTGCGCCCGATCGACGCGGCCAGCATCGGCAGCCACAGCGTGATCGGCCAGTATCGCGCCGGTGCGGTCGGCGGCGCGATCGTGCCGGGCTATGCGGACGAGCTTGGCCGCGCGTCCGATACCGAAACCTTCGTCGCCCTGAAGGCGCATATCGATAACTGGCGCTGGAAGGGCGTGCCCTTCTATCTGCGCACCGGCAAGCGGCTGCCCGCCCGCCAGTCGGAGATCATCGTCCAGTTCCGCGGCGTGCCGCATTCGATCTTCGAGGGCCGCCGGCTTACGGCCAACAAGCTCGTCATCCGTCTCCAGCCGGACGAGAATATCCGCCTCCTCGTGATGGCGAAGGAACCGGGCCTCGATCGCGACGGCATCCTGGTGCGGGAAGTGCCGCTCGACATCTCCGTGCCCAATGCCTTTGCCGGCGTCCGGCGGCGCATCGCCTATGAACGGCTGCTGCTCGATCTGGTCGAGGGCGATCCCACCCTGTTCGTCCGGCGGGACGAGGTGGAGGCGCAGTGGCGCTGGATCGACGGCATCCGCGCCGGCTGGAAGGCCACCGGCATGATCCCCGGCGGTTACGCGGCCGGCACCTGGGGGCCGACCGCCGCGATCGCGCTCACCGAACGCGATGGAGTAAGCTGGCATGACTGATCTTCACCCGATTATATCGTCAGTTACGTCTCGGGTGGTTGAGCGGTCGGCGGCGGGGCGCCGGGCGTATCTGGAGCTGATCGAGCGGGAGCGGGATGGCGGGGTGGATCGTCCGCGTCTGTCGTGCGGCAACCTGGCGCACGGTTTCGCGGCGTCGGGGGCGGACAAGCCTGCGATCCGGGCGGGCGGGACGATGAACGTCGGGATCGTCACTGCCTATAACGACATGCTTTCGGCCCATCAGCCTTATGGCGGCTATCCGGAGCGGATGAAGCTCTGGGCGCGCGAGGCGGGGATCACCGCGCAGGTGGCGGGCGGGGTGCCGGCGATGTGCGACGGGGTGACGCAAGGGCAGCGCGGCATGGAGCTGTCGCTGTTCAGCCGCGACGTGATCGCCCTGTCGACGGCGGTGGCGCTGAGCCACGGCATGTTCGAGGGCGCGGCCCTGCTCGGCATCTGCGACAAGATCGTGCCGGGCCTGCTGATCGGCGCGCTGCGCTTCGGCCATCTGCCGATGGTGCTGGTGCCGGCCGGGCCGATGCCCTCGGGGCTGGCCAACAAGGAGAAGCAGCGCGTCCGCCAGCTTTATGCCGAAGGCAAGGTCGGCCGGGCGGAGCTGCTGGAGGCGGAGGCCGCCTCCTATCACGATGCCGGCACCTGCACCTTCTACGGCACGGCCAATTCCAACCAGATGATGATGGAGGTGATGGGCCTGCACGTGCCGGGCGCGGCCTTCATCAATCCGGGCACCAAGCTGCGGCAGGAAGTGACGCGCGCCGCCGTCCACCGGCTGGCGGCAATCGGCTGGGGTGGCGAGGATTACCGCCCGATCGGCCGCGTGATCGACGAGAAGGCGATCGTCAACGCCGCGGTCGGCCTGCTGGCGACGGGCGGATCGACCAACCACGCCATCCACCTGCCGGCGATCGCGCGGGCGGCGGGCATCGTCATCGACTGGGAGGATCTCGACCGGCTGTCCTCGGCGGTGCCGCTGATCGCGCGCGTCTATCCCAACGGATCGGGCGACGTGAACCATTTCCAGGCGGCCGGCGGCATGGCCTATGTGATTTCCACCCTGCTCGATGCGGGCCTGCTCCACGGCGATATCCTCACCATCTGGCAGGGGGGGCTGCGCGCCTATGCGGCCGATCCGGTGCTGGCGGGCGACAGCCTCGCCTGGCAGCCGGCGCCGGCCGAGCCCCTGGACCCGCAGATGCTGCGGCCGGTGGCCGATCCGTTCCAGCCGGATGGCGGGATGCGGCTGCTCCAGGGCAATCTCGGCCGGGCGACGATGAAGACGAGCGCGGTCGATCCGTCCCGCTGGACGATCGAGGCGCCGGCGCGGGTGTTCCACGACCAGGACGATGTGAACCGGGCGTTCAAGGCGGGCGAGCTGGACCGCGACGTGGTGGTGGTGGTGCGCTTCCAGGGCCCGCGCGCCAACGGCATGCCGGAACTGCACAAGCTGACGCCGCCTTTGGGCGTGCTGCAGGACAAGGGGTTCAAGGTGGCGCTGGTGACGGACGGGCGGATGTCGGGGGCGTCGGGCAAGGTGCCGGCCGCGATCCACATCACGCCGGAAGCGCTTGGCGGCGGCCCGCTGGCGCGGCTGCGCGACGGCGATGTCGTCCGCGTCTGCGCTGCCACCGGCGCGCTGCAGGCGCTGGTCGACGAGGCCGAATGGGCATCCCGCCCCGAAGCCGCCCCGCCCCGTGCCCAGCCAGGCACCGGCCGCGAACTCTTCGCCTTCATGCGCCACTCCGCCGACGGCGCCGAACAAGGCGCCTCCGCCATGCTTCACGAGGCCGGACTTTAAACATGCGTATCGTTGCTGTTGACGTTGGGGGCACCCACGCGCGTTTCGCCATCGCGCACCTTCGGGATGACGGGCGCCCCGTGCTGGAGGAAGTGCGCAAGTATAAGACGGCCAACCATGCCAGCCTGGCGGATGCCTGGGCCGCCTTCGGCCGCGACAGCGGCGGCGATCTGCCCCGGGCCGCCTGCATCGCCATCGCCGGGCCGGTGGATGGGGAACTGATCCGCTTCACCAACAATGGCTGGACGCTCCAGCCCGCCACGCTGGGCCGCGATCTCGGGCTGGACGGCGATCCGCTGCTGATCAACGATTTCGCCGCCATGGCCGCCGCCGTCGCCGTGCTGGAGGATGAGGAGCTCGTCCATATCGGCGGGCCGGAAGGGCCGATGCCGGAAAATGGCGTCACCACCGTGATCGGGCCGGGCACGGGGCTGGGCGTGGCGCAGCTTCTGCGCTGGCAGGGCCGGCGGATCGTGCTGGCGACGGAGGGCGGCCATCTCGATTTCGCGGCGCTCGACGATTTCGAGGAGAAGTTGCTCCGTCGCCTCCGCCAGCGCCATCGCCGCGTTTCCACCGAGCGCGTCGTCTCCGGCCCCGGCCTGGGCGAGATCCACGAGACCCTGGCCTTCGTCGGCGCCCATTCGATCGTGCCGGGCGACGATGCGACGCTATGGGCGGCCGCCATCGAAGGCACGGACAAGCTGGCCGCGCAGGCGCTCGATCATTTCATCATGGCCTTCGGATCGGTCGCGGGCGATCTCGCGCTTGCCCATGGCGCCAATGCCGTGGTGGTCACCGGCGGCCTCGCCAACCGCATCCGCGATCGGCTGGCCGGGCCGCTGTTCAATGATCGCTTCCGGGCGAAGGGGCGGTTCGCGCAGCGCATGGCCGAATTCCCGATCCGCCTTGCCGTCCACCCCGATCCCGGCCTGCTAGGCGCCGCCGCCGCCTATCAGGAGGCGAACCGGTAGGTATCGCCGGCGGCGGGCGCCGCAGCGCCCGGCTCAGAAATGCAGCCGGGCTTCCACGCCCGCCGTCAGCGGCTCGCCATAGGCCTTCATGTTGGTGGACCAGGGGAAGCTGCCGACGGCATCGATCACATAGGCCTTGTCGGTCAGGTTCCGGCCCCACAGCGCCAGATCGACATTGGCGGAGCCGAGCGGCAGCCGCTTCACCTCCAGCCGCGCGTTCAGCAGGCCATAGGCGCCGATGCGCGCGCCCGGCCGCTCGATATAGGGCGCGGTGGTGACGACCTTGTCCTGCCAGGCATAGTTCAGGATCAGGTGCAGCGGCGCATCGCCGCCGATATAGGCCAGCCGCTGGTCCGCCGTGATGCTGAAGCTGTTCTTCGGCGCGTTGGGGAATTTGAACAGGTCGGTCACGTCCGCGCCGGTCTGCGGATCGATCACCTCCGTATATTTGGCGTTGAGATAGGCATAGCTCAGGTCCAGCCGCAGGCTTTCCATGGGCAGCAGGCTGATATCGGCTTCCATGCCGTAGATGCGCGCGCGACCGGCATTGAAGCTGGCGACGAACTGCGGCGCGCCCAGCACCGCCAGATCGATCAATATGTCCTTGTAGCGGGAATAGAAGAAGGCGCTGTTGAGCTGCAGGCGCCTGTCCCAGCCCTGCCATTTGATCCCGGCTTCGTAGGAGGTCAGGTTTTCCTCGTCGAACCCGCGCTCGAAATCCGCCTTCGTCGCGGCCCCGGTGCCGAAGCCGCCCGCGCGATAGCCGGTGACGATCTTGGCATAGAGGTTGAGGTCGTCGATCGGCTGCCAGGAGATGTTGGCCGAAGGGTTGAACTTGGAGAAATGCCGGTCGCCCTGGCCGATGAAGGCGAAGGGCGGCAACCCCGTATCGGGATCGGGGAGCGTGAAATCCACATTGTCCTTGGTCGCGCGGCGCTGATCCCAGGAATATCGGCCGCCCACCGTCAGCTTCAGCCGGTCGTCAAACGCCCAGGTCGCATTGGCGAACAGCGCCTGCGCCCTGTTCCTGGCGTAGATGTAGCGGTTGCTGATGACGAAGGCGCCGGCGTCATAATCCTCGGTCTGGTCCGCCTGCTCGGAGAAGACGTAGCCGCCGAGGATATATTCCAGCCGGTCGCCGAACGCCGTGCCCAGCAGCTGCAGCTCCTGGCTGAATTGGTGGTGGTCGGTATCCTGCCGGTTGGTGCGGAACAGGGTCGCCACCGGATTGCCGGAGAAATCGGCATAGACGCTGGCGTTGAAATCGCGATAGCCGGTGATCGATTTCACCGTCAGCCCATCCGATGGCTTCCATGTCAGCGTGAAGGCAAGGCCGTCGGTGCGCAGCCGGCTCTGTTCCACCGGTGCCGCGAGCGTCGCCCGCTTCACCCGCTTGGTCGCCACCGGGATGAAGCTGTCATAATAAAAGGGCGGGCCTGCCGCCACGTCCTCGGCCTGATAGTAAAAGGGCGTGTTATGCTCCAGCGAATGGTCGTAGGCGAAGAAGGCGTCCACATTGTCCGACAGGTCGGCCGCCGCCACGAAGCGCACGCCCCAGCGATCATTCTCGCCGAAATCGCGGCCCGCGCCCACATTCTTCACCAGCCCGTCCCGTTCTGCGTAGAGCGCGGTTATGCTGGTGGCGATGCCGCCGAATTCGGGCAGGTCGATCCGCCCCAGCGCCCGGATATAATCCTTGGTGCCGTAACCGAATTCGGCCGTGGCCTTCAGCTCGCCGCTAGGCCGGCGGGTGACGATGTTGATCGCGCCGCCGGTGGTGTTGCGGCCGTATAGCGTGCCCTGCGGCCCGCGCAGCACCTCGACCCGCTCGGCATCGCCGAAGTCGAAGGCGAGGCCGGTGGAGCGCGCGATATAGACGCCGTCGACATAGACGCCCACCGCCGGGTCCTGCGTCACCTGCGCATCGTTGTTGCCGATGCCGCGGATGAACAGGCGGGTGGAAAAGGGCGTCGTCGGATGCTGGCTCAGGCGCAGCGCCGGCACGGTGAAGCCGATATCGGTGAAGCGATCGACATTGAGGTCGGTCAGCCGTTCCGATCCCATCGATACGATGGAGATCGGCACCTCCTGCAGATTCTCCTCCCGCTTCTGCGCGGTGACGACGATATCGGCGAGGCCGCCTAGCGGCGGCGTTTCTTCCTGCGCCTGGGCGATGGCGCAGAATGAGGATGAACAGCCCAGCAAAGCCGCGATAACCCGGATCTTCATTTTCCCCTCCCTTTTGCCCGGAGGGTCTGGCGCCCCCTCAGGCTGCGATCGATTTCAATATTTCGGCCAGCATCGCTTTCTGGTCGTCCGGCCCCAGCTCGCCGCCATTGGCCAGCGCCGCCACGGCGATGCCGGATACGGCGGCCGAGAGCCGCTGATAGGTGAGCGCAGGGTCCAGATCGGCACGGATCTCCCCCTTTTCCTGGCAGGCGCGGACATCGGCGACGCCGCGCTCGGCAAGCTCGCGGCCATGCTCGGCCAGATAGGCCTGCATGTCGGGATCGTTGTGTGCATAGACGTAGAGCGACAGGCGCACGCGCCATTCGTCCGCGCGCTGCTCGTCCGTGGGTAGCACGGCATAGAGGCGCCGGCTGAGCGTGGCGAAGGGATCGTCCGCCTGAGGATCGCCCGGCCGGGGCCGCTCGCGTTCCGCCCGCTCGCCGGAGATCCAGCGCAGCGCGCCGAACATGAGCGAGGCTTTGTCCGGGAAATAATGCTGCACATTGCCCTTGGATCGCCCGCTGAGTGCCGCGACGTTGCGCTGGGACAGGGTTTCCAGCCCGTGGCTGGCGATCCAGCGGACGGCGGCCGCCGCGATGATCCGGCGCTGTTCGTCATGGTCGACAATCTTGGGCATCCGGCACCTCCCCGATTCGACGGGCGGGCTGCGCCGTCGATCCGCTCCTAAACGGCTGATCGGGGGTGATGAAAGACGCCATGTGATTTTTATCATCCATTCGGACGATAAAGTCAATATTCCAATCCAGATGGACGAAAAAGATTCAGGCGGGCGGTAACAGGCGCTTCCGCAGCCGATCGATCGCGGCGCCGTCCAGGCCGCTGCGTTCGAAAAAGGCGGGCAGGGGGGCGATGGCGTCGAACGCGGCCTCCAGATAGGCGGGGTCCGCCGCCAGCATGGCATCGACGATCGGGCCGGCCGGCATGTCGAAGGTGGCAAGCCGGGTGCTCATGTCCCACACGCGCTGGCGGGCCGCCCCGCTCAGCATCGCATTGGTGATGGCATAGTCCGCATGGATGGCGGCGCTGTCCGCCCCGATCGCCGCCAGCAGCAGCGCGGAGACGATTCCCGTCCGGTCCTTACCGGCGGTGCAGAATAGCACGGCTGGCAGCGCATCCTCCCCCGCCAGCAAATGGAGGATGCCGGCGATATCCCGCCCATATGCCTGGACCAGATGGCGATAGGCATTGCCGATCCGTTGCGCGGCGGCGGCATTGTCGATGGCGCCGGCGCCGATCCCGGCGCCCTGGCCGGGATGAAGCGGGATGGAGACCAGCCGCATCGCGGCCGGGGGCCGGACCGGCATCGCCTCGATCTCCATGGGGCCGCGCAGGTCGATGAGGGTGCGGATGCCGATCCGCTCCATCGCTGCCCAGGCATGGCCGTCGAGGCTGGCCAGCTCGCCCGATCGATAGAGCAGGCCGGGCGCGATCAGCCCTTCGCCCAGCGGCCGGAAATTGGGGGCGTGGGCCCGGATGGCGGCGAGAAGCGTGTCGGCCTCCGGCTGCGTCACAGTTTCACGCGCCCGCCATGGAGCGGCCCCAGCATGTCCTTCATCAGCGTCTCGCGCCACAGCGCCTCGGCGAGGAATTCCTGCAGCGTCGTGGCGATGTCGCCCTCGGCGATCCGGTCGGCATAGAGCGCGCGCAGCTCATCGCGGTCGCCGCGCGGGCCGGCCGTATCGTCGGCAAGCGCCGCGCGCAGATAGCCGATCAGGCCGATCGCCCCGTCCAGCCGATATTGCACATAGGGATCGTCGATCGCCGGCCGCACGATCGTGCCCAGCACGTCGCGCAGATAATCGAATTCGAAGCCGATCGCTGGGCGTGGCCCGGATGCGGGCGGCGTCTCGTCCAGCGTCAGCCCCTCGGCGCGGGCGATCAGCCGGATCAGCGATATCTGGGACAGGCGGAAATATCCGTTGGTCAGGCCGAAATCCATGCCGGTATGGCGGCTTTCCAGCGCCAGCGCGATCGGCACGCTGAACCGCGCCATCACCAGGATGGTGGCATAGAGCAGCTCGTCCATCGTCCAGTCCCGGCCCGATGCCGCGCGATAGAGCGACAGCAGCCGCTCCGCGCTCGCCATCGGCTGCACCAGCGATCGGGCCAGCACGCAACCCAGATCCTCCAGCGGATGGCCGAGATGCGTCATCTCCCAGTCGACCAGCCCGGTCACGCGCTCAGCATCGAACAGGAAGTTGCCGGGGCCGGCATCGCCCTGCACCAGCACGGCCGGGCGGTCGTCCGCCGGCAGGCGGTGGCGCAGCCAGCGGAAGGCGAACAGGGTCAGCGGATCGGGATCGGCGACATTGGCGTCGAGCAACTCCTCCCACATGTCCAGTTCCCGGCGGATCGCCTCGCCGATCGTCAGGCCCGGCGGCAGGTGATCCAGCGCGAGGGAGGCGATGTCCACCGCATGGCATTCCACCAGCGCCTCGGCGAAGGATCGTTCGATGCGGTCGCGATGGGCCTCGTCGGCGATCCCCGCCCAGCGCGCCTCGCCCGGCAGGCAGTGCATCGCCATCGCGGTCGCGCCTTCGTGCCAGCCGATCGTGCGCGGCGCGCGGGCGCGCCCGTCCAGCCGGGTCAGCAGCTCATGCTCGCGGCGCAGGTCGAAGGGGGTGCGCGGGGCCGATCCCAGGTCGATCTTCAGGAAGGCGGCGCCGGGCGCGCCATCCAGGTCCACCCGGCAGCTCGTGCGAAAGGCGCCGCCGCTCACCCGCTGGATCGCGGTGATGCCGCTGCCGGTCGTCGCCTCGATCCACGCGCGCAGGCTGGCGTCGAGGGCTTCGTCATCGACGATGCCGGTCACGCCGCGGCTCCCCGTTCGCGGGCGAAGGCGCGATATCCGTCCGGGTGCCAGGTATCCTGCAGCTCGCCATAGGCCGTGGCCTCGCCGAAATTCCATTCGGCGAAGCTGGACCAGTTGAACATGCCGGGCTGCACCTGCACCGCCATGCGGGTGATCGCGCGGCCGCGCGCCTCCAGCCGGCGGCCCCGCCGGTCCGTGGCTTCGATGACGCAGCTTTCAGGTGAAAGATCGTCGCCGCGCGTGATCCGGGCGCTGCCTTCGGCCAACAGCGAATGCGCGCCGTCGCGGATCAGATAGCCCGAAAGCAGGGAGAAGCTCTCTGGATCGGCGCCGGCATGCGTCACCATCAGGAAGGCGTCGTCCGCCGATGCGGTGGCGTGGAAATAGCCGATATGCATACCGGTCACGTCGTCGCGGCGCGGCCCCCAGCTCCGGTCGCGCACGCAATGGCAATCCACCGCCAGCGCCTCGCCGCCGGCGCGCACCCAGCCCGCATAGCGGCCCGGCTGATCGATATGGCCCTTGAAGATGCTCTCCTCGGTGGTCGATGCGCTGGTGGCCTCCACGGCCGCCGTGGCTTCGAAGCGGACGTCGAAGGCCAGGCCCGGATGATCGTATCGGATGCGATAGGCGCGGCCGCCCTCGATCACGTCGATGGTCACGCCCTGCGGCATAGCGATCCGGCCGCCCTCGGCCATCGCATCCCAGCCGTCGAAGCGCCGGCTCCAGAGATAGTCGTGGTGCAGCATCGTCCAGGGCAGGGAGCCGCGATCGTCCCAGGCGAACACGCCGCCGCCGCATATCCCAAGGTTCGGGCGGAACCAGGGATAGATGTAAACCGATAGCCGTCGTTCGGGCACGTAGAAGGCGAACCACCAGGATTCGAACCAGCTATCATCCGTGCCCGACGGGTGGAGCCTGTCCTCTTCGCCCAGAATCGCCACCGCATCCTCCTTTTATCGTCCGTATGGACTAAAAAACATGAGGCGCGAAGGCAAGGGCCAACTTGGCGCGGGCCCGCCCGGCCCGGCGGGATCGCCCACGGCCACGCATTATACGGCTTCGGAGGGGATTTAACGGTAATTAACTGTCAATCCGTCCTGATCATATTATTGTGCGGACTCGAGCAAGAATACCCGCAGGGTCGCATCGGGAGGTCGTCGGGTCGGCGGCCTCCCTTTCCCTTTCCGGCCGATCAGTTCGCGCCGCGCTCGGTAAAATCGATCCTGATCCGCACCCAGGCGCCCACCATCGGCCGCCCGCCGATCCGTGGCGGCAGCACGCGGAATTGCCAGGCCGCCTGGCGGATCGCGCGGGCCAGACCCGAGCCCGGCGGCGCATCGGCGATCTCGCGGCAATCCTCGACGCGATAATTGGGCGCCGTCCGGCAGGCGATCAGGCCCGTGCCCACGCGCGGCGCGTTGGCGGGCAGATAATAATTGAGCTCCGCATTGGTCGGCGGGCGATACCATTCGGCATTGTAGAGCCGCTCGCCATTGGGGCCGGAACCCGGCCCGTCGGAGCTGCTGTCCTGCCCGGCACCGCTGCCGGCCGTGCTGGCATCGGCGGTGGCGCGGCCCTCGGCGTGCGACGGCAGCTTGGATATGTCCGACGCCGCGAACTCCTCGGGCGTCAGGATCAGCATCTTGAGCGGGCCGAGCGCCTGGGCCGGCGGCGGCTGGGTGGGCGTCGGCACGGGCACCGCCCTGGGCGCCCGCGATCGTTGCGATGCCGCCTCGGCCGATCTCTTCTTCTCGGCCGCCTTTGACGGCGTGGAGGAGGTGGATGTATCCGGCAGCAATTCCACCGTCAGCGGCTTCGTGGGCTCGGTCGGCTCCGACGGCGGCATGGCCGCGATGCGGATCAGCATCACAACCAGCAGCACATTGGCCGCGATCGCCACGAAAAGGGCGCCGGCCCGGCGGTGGAGCGGTGCCTCGTTTCGATAGGATGAAGGCTGATAGGACGCCGGGGGCATTGGCCGTTCGCCTACAGGAGCCGGATGCCAGCCGCAATCGGGCCTGTCGCCGTGACCGCGCGCCTCAGGCGTCCTCGAGTTCCTCGGGCAGCAGCTCGGTATCCACCTGCGCCTGCATCGCCGGCGGATAGCGGCGGCCGGCGACCGCGCCGGGGGCGAAGATGGCATCCACCGCCGCCAGCGCGGCGGGATCGATGGCGATGCAGGCAGTGGCCACATCCTCCTCCAGATGGGCGATGCTGCGGGTGCCGGGAATGGGCACGATATTCTCGCCGCGCGCCAGCACCCAGCCGATCGCAAGCTGGGCGGATGTGCATCCGGCCGCCTGCGCCACGGCGCGGAACCGATCGAACAACGCCAGATTGTGCGAAAGCTGCGGTTCCAGGAAGCGGGGCATCACCGCCCGGATGTCGCTGCCTGAATAGCGATCGTCGCGGACCGCCCCTGCCAGGAAGCCGCGCGCGACCGGCGAGAAGGCGACGAAGCCGATCCCCAGTTCGCGGCACGCATCCAGCACCGCCACTTCGGGGTTGCGCACCCAGGGCGAATATTCGGTCTGGATCGCGGCGATCGGATGGACGGCATGCGCCCGGTGGATGGTGGCGGCGGACATTTCCGAAAGGCCGATCGCACCGATCTTGCCGGCTTCCTTCGCGCGGACCAGGGCGCCGACCGAATCCTCGATCGGCACGTTCCGGTCCAGCCGGTGGAGATAATAAAGGTCGATATGGTCGGTGCCGAGCCGGGCCAGCGCCCCATCCAGCGTGGATGCGACCGCTTCCGGCCGCCCGTCCAGCCCGCGCTTGCCGTCATGGACGCCCAGCCCGCACTTGCTGGCCAGCGTGAATTCGCGTCGGCGATGCATCACCGCCTTGCCGATCAGCCGTTCGTTCGCCCCGTCGCCATAGATGGCGGCGGTGTCGAGGAAGGTCACGCCCAGGTCCAGCGCCCGGTTCAGCAGCCGCGCCGCATCCTCCTCCGCCGGAAACGGCTCGTAGCCGTGGCTCAGGTTCATGCAGCCCAGGCCGATGGCGGAAACGGTGAAGGGGCCGATGCGGCGGGTAGGAAGCGTCATGGGCGGGGGTCCATCCTCAGAAGCTGTAGACCAATGTGGCGCGGGTCAGCGTGTCCACGGGATCGCGGCCCGCCGGCGCATCGCGTTCATATTGCACGTTATAGGATATCCGCGTCTTCAGCGGGCCGAACAGCTTGGTGTCCAGCGCCAGCGTGGTGCTGGCGTTGGTGTTGCCCGCTTCCATGAACAGGGCCGCATCCTGCGTCAGGCTGGCGGTCGGCGCGATCTGCCAGCGCAGCGCCACGGATGCGCGGCCCGCCACGGTCGTCTTGTCGGGCTCCTCGATATAGTTGCTGTATCGCACCGCCGGGCCGCCTTCCAGGTCCACCTTCAGCTTGGGGCCGGTGAACAGCGTGTAGCCGATCCCGCCGCCCAGCGTGTAGCGGCTGTCATAGCCGAGGAACCGGTCATGCTCATATTGGGCAAGGCCATAGGCGTAGAGCCTGTCATCGAACTTGAAGTTCGGCTGGTAGGCGGCGATCACGCGTTCGGTGGTGGTGACGTTGTTGGTTTCCTGCACGTCGGCGCGCGCGTTGAAGCGATGGCGCACCTGCAGCCCCTCGCGCTCGCCCTTGGCGGCGAGGTAGAGGCCCAGCGATCGGGTGTTGCCGGTGGACCGGGCGGCGCCGATCTCCACCTCGCCCCCCCAATTATCGAAGAAGCTGGCGGATTTGATCCGTTCCTGCCGCTGCCGTTCGGCCAGCGCCTTCTTGTCGGCCTGATCCTTGTCGAAACCGTCCTTCAGCCCTTCGGCCTGGCGCGCGCCCCACGGGGCGGCCTGCTTGGCGAGCTTCGTCACCGTCGCCACCGCCTGGGCGTCGCCGCTGGCGATCGCCGCGTCCAGCATGGCGCGCACCGCGGGCGGAAGCTCGGTCGGGCGGGCGACGTCGATCCGGGGCAGGGGCAGGGGCCGCTGGGGCGCCGGCGGGATATCCAGGATCGGCGCCAGCGGCTCGGGCACCGGCTCCATGGGATCGGCGGCCATCACGGGCGGATGGGGCGCGATCAGCGGTGGCTGGCCGGCCTGGGCAAGCAATACAAAAGCGAGAACAGGGGTCATCGCGGTCCTTCCATCGGGCCGTGAAGCGTCACGATAATGTCAAAGGTGGTCGGCGAATTCTTCTAGCACATCTTCATAGAGACGGCGCTTGAACGGCACGATGATGCGCGGCAGCTCGGCCGGTTCCGCCCACCGCCAGCCGCGAAATTCGGGTTCGGCGGTTTCCAGGTTCACGTCGGCGTCGGTGCCGAGGAAGCGCGCGAGGAACCAGTGCTGGCGCTGGCCACGATATTTGCCCTTCCACACCTTGCCCACCAGATCCTCCGGCAGGTCGTAGAACAGGGTGCGCCGGGCGCGGGCGATCACCTGCACCAGATCGGGGCGGATGCCGGTTTCCTCCTCCAGCTCGCGCAGCATGCCGGCCTCGGGGTCCTCGCCCTCCTCCAGCCCGCCCTGCGGCATCTGCCAGGCCTCGGCGGCATTATCGATCCTGAGCGCCACGAACACCTTATTGTCCCCGTTCAGCAGCATCACCGCCGCCGCATCGCGATAGGGGAGGTCGTTTTCCTTCACGCCGCTTTCTCCAGCATCGCGCGCCCTGCTTCCGCCTCGGCGACGATCGCCGCCAGCGCCGCGAGGCAGCCGGCGAGGTCGTCTTGCGAGGAAGGGATGGCCCTGCGCATGTTCATGAACCCGTGGATATTGCCCCTGGCCTCGCGATAGACGGTCGGCACGCCCGCCTGCACCAGCGCCGCCGCATAAGCCCGGCCGGAATCGCGCAGCGGATCGAGCCCCGCCGTCACCACCAGCGTCGGCGGCGTGCCGGCATGGTTCGCCTTGATCGGGGAGGCGCGCCAGTGCGCCAGATCGGCGCCATAGCTTTCGTGGAACCAGGTCAGCAGCGCGGAATCCAGATAATAGCCGTCGCTGAAGTCGCGGTAGGAATAATATCGGCCGCCAGGGTCCGCCGCCGGATAGATCGGCCACTGTGCCAGCACCGGCACGGCGGCGGGCGCGTCGCGCAGCGCCAGCGTGGTCACGATCGTTAGCGTGCCGCCGGCGCTGTCGCCGGCCAGCACCAGCCCGGTGGCGATCCGGCCGGTTTCGGGCGGGTTGGCGGCGATCCAGCGGGCGGCCGCCTCGGCATCGTCGGGGGCGGCGGGCCAGGGGTGCTCGGGCGCTAGCCGGTAATCCACCGCGATCACCGGCATGTCGAGCGCGCGGGCGATCTCCGCGCACAGCGGATCATGGCTGTCCAGGCTTCCCAGCACGAAGCCGCCGCCGTGGAAGAAGATCATCAGCGGTCCCGGCGCGCGCGTCGCGCGCGCGTCATACAGGCGGGCGGGGATATCCGCGCCATGCGGGCCGGGGATGACGAAATCCCGCTTCACCGCCAATTCGCCCACGGGCAGGTCGATCAGGTCGCGCCCCGTTTTCATCAGCTCGCGCGCGTCGGCCGGCGTCATCTCGTGCAGCCTGGGGATGGGGGCGGTGGCGATATAGTCCAGCATCGCCCGCACGTCGGGCCGCACCGGCGGCCGCTCGGGCACGCGGTCCGCTTTCGCCGGGCGACGGGCGGGGGGAACGGATGGCCCTGTCATGCGCGCGCTATCTCCTTCGGCTGGCTGGTTTCGCCCGGTTTAGCGGCGGCGGCGGCCCCGGTCGAGCCGGTCGGCGCCTTTGCCGCGCCCGCCCTGGACCGGCCCGCCTGAACCCCGGATGAGCCATGTTGATGGCTTTATCGCAGGATTCCGTCTTCTTTTGCTACTTTACCGGCTCCGTTCCCGCGTTCAGCGTGCGTCTTAAGAGCATAAGGGGCCATGGCAACCGGCGCTGGCAAGCGGGTGCGACGGGGACTATGGTGAAAGACAGGAGAGAGGTGGCGTCGCCCCGCATCGGGGCTATGATGGCGCCTGCGTGCCGCTGCGACATGCGTGGCGGCCTTGGATATTTTCGCGTCGAAGGCCCGGATGACCGGGAACGAGGAAGGCAACGACAAATATCGAGGTGACCTGGGCATGGCGACTGCCGTTCACGAACTTACCCCCAAGGAAGCAAACGCCCATCCGCCGGCCGAAGCGATCGTGGTTCGCTTTGCGGGGGACAGCGGCGACGGGATGCAGCTGACGGGCGGTCAGTTCACCTTGTCGACCGCGCTGGCGGGGAACGATCTCGCGACGTTCCCGGATTTCCCGGCGGAGATACGGGCGCCGCAGGGCACGTTGTTCGGGGTGTCGGCCTTCCAGATCAATTTCGGATCGACGGCAATCGAGACGGCGGGCGACGCGCCGGACGTGCTGATCGCGATGAACCCGGCTGCGCTCAAGAGCAATGTCGGCGCGCTCAAGCCCGGCGGCCTGATCATCGCCGACGAGGGCGAGTTCGGCGTCCGCAACCTCACCAAGGCCGGTTACGAGGCATCGCCGCTGGAAGACGGCAGCCTCGCCCGCTGGCAGGTGCTCAGCTTCAACATCTCGCAGCTCACCCTCGATGCCGTGAAGCCCTTCGGCCTCGGCAACAAGGAGGCGCTGCGCTGCAAGAACATGTGGACGCTGGGCCTCGCGCTCTGGATGTTCGATCGCGATCGCGAGCCGCTGATCCAGTGGCTGAAGGAGAAGTTCGCCAAGGCGCCGACGCTGGCGGAGGCGAACATCGCCGCGCTCAATGCCGGCCACGCCTTTGGCGAGACGGCGGAGATTTCCGGCCCGCTCAAGCAGCACCATATCGCCGCGGCTCCGGCCGAACCCGGCCTCTACCGCACGATCACCGGCGCGGAATCGATCTCGCTGGGCCTCGTCGCGGGCGCGCAGCTCGCGGGCGTGAAGATGTTCTTCGGCGGCTATCCGATCACGCCGGCCTCCGCGATCCTGCACCATCTGTCGCGGTTGAAGGAATATGAGGTCACGACCTTCCAGGCGGAGGACGAGATCGCGGCCATCGCGGCGGCGATCGGCGCATCCTATGCCGGCCAGCTCGGCGTCACCTCCTCCTCCGGCCCCGGCATCGCGCTGAAGGGCGAGGCGATGGGCCTGGCGGTGATGACGGAGCTGCCGCTGGTCATCGTCAACTCGCAGCGCGGCGGCCCTTCCACCGGGCTTCCCACCAAGACGGAGCAGTCCGATCTCTATCAGGCGGTCTATGGCCGCAACGGCGATGCGCCGCTGCCGGTGATCGCCGCGCGCTCGCCCGCCGACGCCTTCGATTGCGCGATCGAGGCGGTGCGCATCGCCACCCAGTTCATGACGCCGGTGATCCTGCTGACCGACGGCTATATCGCCAATGCGGCGGAGCCGTGGAAGGTGCCGGACATGAGCGGCTACGCGCCCTTCCCGGTGCAGTATCTGGAAAGCGTGCCCGAAGGCGGCTTCAAGCCCTATGGCCGGGACGAAAAGCTCGCCCGCCCGTGGGTGAAGCCCGGCACGCCCGGCCTGATCCACCGCATCGGCGGGATCGAGAAGGCGGTCGACACCGGCCATATCGATTATGCCCCCGCCAACCACCAGGCGATGACGGACCTGCGCAGGGCCAAGGTGGACGGCGTCGCCGATCATATTCCCGAACAGGAGGTCACGCTGGGCGAGGCGAAGGGCCGGCTGGTGCTGGTCGGCTGGGGTTCCACCTTCGGGCCGATCCATCAGGCGGTGCGGCGCCAGCGGGCCAAGGGCCGGGACGTCCACCACGTCCATATCCGCCATATCTGGCCGCTGCCGCGCAACCTGGGCGATCTGCTCAAGGGATATGACAAGATCATCGTGCCGGAGATGAACACCGGCCAGCTCAAGACGGTGCTGCGCGACCAGTATCTGGTCGATGCCCGCCCGCTCAATAAGGTATCCGGCCAGCCCTTCCGCATCGCCGAGATCGAAGCCGCCATCGAGGAGGCGCTCGCATGAACGAGATGACCAGCATCCCCACCAGCCCCAAGGATTGGGAAACCGATCAGGAAGTGCGCTGGTGCCCCGGCTGCGGCGACTATGCGATCCTGAAGGCGGTGCAGCGGACCATGCCGGAACTGGGCGTGCGGCCGGAAAATACCGTGTTCGTGTCCGGCATCGGCTGCTCGTCGCGTTTTCCTTATTATATGGAGACCTACGGCTTCCACACCATCCACGGCCGCGCGCCGGCGGTGGCGACGGGCGTGAAGCTGGCGAACCCGGAACTCGACGTGTGGATCATCACCGGCGACGGCGATGCGCTGTCGATCGGCGGCAATCACACGATGCACCTGCTGCGGCGCAATCTCGACTGCCAGGTCCTGCTGTTCAACAACGAGATATATGGCCTCACCAAGGGCCAATATTCGCCGACCAGCCGGGTGGGCACGCGATCGCCCTCGACGCCGTTCGGATCGGTGGACCGGCCGGCCAGCCCCTGCAGCTTCGCGTTGGGATCGGGCGCGCGCTTCGTGGCGCGGGGCATCGATACCCACAAGAACCTGCCCGTCGTGCTCAAGGCCGCGCATGCCCACAGGGGCGCGAGCTTCGTGGAAATCTACCAGAACTGCATCGTCTATAATGACGGCGTGTTCGATCCCTTCACCGAGAAGAAGGCCGCGCCCGAAAGCCAGATCTGGGTGGAACATGGCGAACCCGTGCTGTTCGCCGGCGGCGCGAAGGGGCTGGCGATGGACGGCGAGGCGCTGCGCCTGCGCATCGTGGATGTCGTGGACGGGGACTGGAAGGGCGCGGGCGTGATCGTCCACGATCAGACCAATCACGGCCTGGCCCAGATGCTGATCGATTTCGCGCCGGGCGAAGGCGGCCCGGTGGTGCTGGGCGTGATCTACAATCACCCGCGCCCCACCTTCGAACGGGCGGTGGTGGAGCAGAACGCCGCCGCCGCCGCCGGCAAGGCGCGCGATCTCCAGAAGCTGATCTCCAAGGGCCAGACCTGGCAGGTGGAAAAGCAGCCCCATACAATGTGATCGGACGCGCGGGGCGGCGGGCGCGCGGCACGCTCGTCCGCCGCCGCCGCGCTGCTTGCGCGATGTCGATTCCATACAAGAAGCATCGTTGCGCACATGGCATGATCGCCGGGCCTAAATCCTCATCCGCCAAGGATTTGCCTCATGCCGATCACCGCCACGCCCACCCCGGGGAAGACCTTGCTCTCCCCGGGCGATCACACGTTGATCCTGATCGATCACCAGTCGCAGATGGCCTTCGCCACCCATTCGATCGACGCGACGACGCTGCGCACCAACACTGCGCTGGTCGCCCATGCGGCCGCCGGCTTCAAGGTTTCCACGATCCTCACCACCGTCGCCGAGAAGAGCTTTTCCGGCCCGATCTTCGATGAGATCAAGGAGGCGCTGCCCGATGTGGAGGTGACGGATCGCACCTCGATGAACACGTGGGAGGATGCGAACGTCATCAAGCGGGTCAATGCGATCGGCAAGGACCGGCTGGTGTTCGGCGGGCTGTGGACCTCGGTCTGCATCGTCGGCCCGACCCTGTCGGCGATCGACCAGGGTTATGAGGTCTATGTGATCTCCGACGCCTGCGGCGACGTTTCCGACGAAGCGCACGAACGCGCGATGGAACGGATGATCCAGGCCGGCGTGCGGCCGATGACGTCGCTGCAATATCTGCTCGAGCTGCAGCGCGATTGGGCGCGGACCGGAACCTACGACATGACCACCGGCATCGCCCGCAAATATGGCGGCGCCTACGGCCTCGGCATCATCTACGCCAAGACGATGTTCGGCGCTTCCGAAGGCGGGCACTGAAACCGGGGCGGGGCGGCCTTTCCCGTGCCGGAAGGCCGCCCGGTCCATATCGGGGGTCGCGCCCATGAAACCCTATCTGATCTCGCTCGCCGTCGGCCTTGTCGTGGGCATATTATACGGTGCGCTCAACGTGCGATCGCCCGCGCCGCCGGTCATCGCCCTGATCGGGCTGTTCGGCATGCTCCTAGGCGAGCAGGTCGTGCCCATCGCCAAACGGCTGATCGCGGGCCGCCCGGTCGCCTCCTATGTGCGGACGAGCTGTGCCGAACAGGTGCTGGGGACGATGCCGGGCGGCGGGGACGATGAGGCGCGCGATCCCCCGCATGATCCCCCGCACGGGGCCGCCTGAACGAACCGCATATCAGGGAAGGATCGGATGATGACCTATCTTCAGGCGATCACGATTTTCCACACCGCCATCAGCTTCGTCGCCATCGCGGCCGGCTTCGTCGCGGTCGCCGGCCTCTTTCGCGGCGGCGCCTATCGCGCATGGACCAGCCTGTTCCTGGTCACGGCCATCGCCACCAGCGTCACGGGCTTCTTCTTCCCGTTCAACGGCGTCACGCCCGCGATAGTCACCGGCGTGGTGGCGCTCATCATCCTGGCCTTCGTCCTCCTCGCCTATCGCCGCTTCCGCCTCGTCGGCGCATGGCGCTGGATCTACGCCGCCGGCATGGTCGCCAGCCTCTACCTGCTGGTGTTCGTCGGCGTGGTGCAGGCGTTTCTCAAGGTGCCGTCGCTCCACAGCCTCGCGCCCACGGGGGCGGAACGTCCCTTCCAGCTCACCCAGCTCGCCGTGCTCCTGCTCTTCGTCCTGATCGGGCTGATGGCGGCGATCCGCTATCGGCCGGTGCCGGTTGCCGTGCCGGTGCGGCGGGAGCCTTCGAGGTGAGCGATCTCGACCGCCGCACGACGCTGGCGGGCGGCGCCGCCGCGCTTCTCGCATCATCGCTTCACGGTGCGCCCCTGGCCGCCCGTTCCCGCGCTTCCGGGAGGAAAACCATGTCCGACCTTATCGTCACCAATGCGAAGATCACCACCCTGGATCGCGCCAACCCGCAGGCGGATACCGTGCTGATCCGGGACGGGCGCTTCGCCGCCGTGGGCAGTGCCGCGGATGTGCGCGCGGCGGCGGCACCGGACGCGGCGGTGATCGATGCCGGCGGGCGCCGGGCGATACCCGGCCTGATCGACAGCCACATGCACATCATCCGTGGCGGGCTGAATTACAATTTGGAGCTGCGCTGGGACGGCGTGCCGAGCCTGGCCGAGGCGATGCGGATGCTGAAGCGGCAGGTGGACAATACGCCCGCTCCCCAATGGGTGCGCGTGGTCGGCGGCTTCACCGAGCATCAGTTCGCCGAAAAGCGGCTGCCGACGATCGAGGAGCTGAACGCCATCGCCCCCGATACGCCGGTGTTCATCCTCCACCTTTACGATCGCGCGCTGCTCAACGCGGCGGCGCTCAGGGTGGTGGGCTATACCAGGGATACGCCCAACCCGCCGGGGGGCGAGATCGTGCGCGACGCCGCCGGCAACCCGACGGGGCTGCTGCTAGCCCAGCCCAATGCGACGATCCTCTACGCGACGCTTGCCAAGGGGCCTAAGCTGCCGCCCGAATATCAGGTCAACTCCACCCGCCATTTCATGCGCGAGATGAACCGGCTGGGGGTGACCGGCGTGATCGACGCGGGCGGCGGATACCAGAATTACCCGGAAGATTATGCGATCATCGAGAAGCTGCATGCGGACGGCGAGCTGACGCTGCGCATCAGCTACAACCTCTTCACCCAGAAGCCGAAGGAGGAACTGGCCGATTTCGCGGGCTGGGCGAAAACGGTGAAGCCGGGGCAGGGGGACGACAGCTATCGCCATAACGGCGCCGGCGAGATGCTGGTCTATTCGGCCGCGGATTTCGAGGATTTCCGCGTCGCCCGGCCGGATATGCCGCCCAATATGGAAGGCGACCTGGAGCCCGTCATCCGCCTGCTGGTCGAAAATCGCTGGCCGTGGCGGCTCCACGCCACTTACGATGAAACGATCAGCCGCGCGCTCGATGTGTTCGAGAAGGTCCATCGCGACATTCCGTTCGATGGCCTCCACTGGTTCTTCGACCATGCCGAGACGATCAGCGACCGTAATATCGATCGCATCGCGGCGCTTGGCGGCGGCATCGCCGTGCAGCACCGCATGGCCTATCAGGGCGAATATTTCGTCGAGCGCTACGGCGCCAGGGCGGCGGAGCGGACGCCGCCGATCAGGCGGATGATGGCGGCGGGCCTGCCGGTGGGCGGCGGCACCGATGCGACGCGGGTGGCGAGCTACAATCCGTGGGTCTCGCTTTCCTGGCTGGTGACGTCGAAGACGGTGGGCGGGCTCCGGCTCTATCCGCCCGCCAACCGGCTGGACCGCGAAACCGCGCTCCGGCTGTGGACGGAAGCGAATAGCTGGTTCTCCAACGAGCAGGGCAAAAAGGGGCAGGTGAAGGCCGGTCAGCTCGCCGATCTCGTGCTGCTGAGCGATGATTATTTCAGCGTGCCGGAGGACGGGATCGCCCATATCGAATCCGTCCTGACATTGCTGGGGGGCGAGGTGGTGCACGGCGCCGGCGAATATCGCGATCTCGCGCCACCCCTGCCGAAGCCGATGCCGGACTGGTCGCCGGTCGCCACCTTCGGCGGCTATTATCGCCGTCCCGAACAGGCGGCGAAGCTGGCGTCGGCCTGCGGTTGCGCCAGCACCTGCAATGTCCATGGCCACGATCATGCCGCTGCCCTCGCCGCCGATATCCCCACAGCGGATGTCCAGACCTTCTGGGGCACGCTCGGCTGCGGTTGCTGGGCGGTCTGATGGCGGCGCCAGCTCCCATCGCCGGGCTGCTCGCCAGCCGCTGGTTCACCACGCTCGCCTGCACGCTGCTCACCTTGCCTTACTGGATGAGCGGCATCGCCAAGCTGTTCGATCTGCCAGGCGCGCTGGGCGAAGCGCGCCATTTCGGGCTGGAGCCGGCCGGGCTGGTCGTCGCGGCCACCATCCTCGTCCAGGTCGGCGCGTCCCTGCTGCTGGTCGCCGGGCGCTGGGTGTGGCTCGCGGCCGGCGCGCTCGGCGTGTTCACGGTCATCGCCACCCTGATCGGCCATCCCTTCTGGACGGTCGCCGATCCCGTCGCCCGCTTCCACGATCGCAACAGCTTTTTAGAACATATCGGCCTGGTCGGCGGGTTCATGCTGGCCGCGATCCTCGCCGAACGCGGGCGCGCGGCGCGATGAGCGGGCAGGCCAGGGAGGAAGGCGGCCGCCCGCTCGGCTATCCCATGTTCCGGGCGCTGTGGATCGCCACGGTCGTTTCCAATGTCGGCACGTGGATGCACGATGTCGGCGCCGGCTGGCTGATGACGTCGCTGTCGGCGGAGCCGTTGATGGTCGCCCTCGTCCAGGCCGCGACGACGCTGCCGATGTTCCTCTTCGCGCTGCCGGGCGGGGCGCTCGCCGATATCGTCGATCGCCGCCGCCTGCTGATCGGCGCCCAGCTATGGATGCTGATCGCGGCCGGGCTGCTCGCGGTGATCACCTTCGCGGGGCTCACCACGCCCGCCCTGCTGCTCGCCTTCACCTTCGCGCTCGCGACCGGGGCGGCGCTCAGCGCGCCTGCTTTCCAGGCGATCGTGCCCGAACTGGTGCCGCGCCCCGCGCTTGCCGATGCCGTCGCGCTCAACAGCCTGGGGGTGAACATCGCCCGCGCCATCGGCCCGGCGCTGGGCGGGGTCATCATCGCCATGGCCGGGCCGCCGGCGGTGTTCGCGCTCAATGCCGTGTCGGTGCTGGGCGTGCTGGGGGTGCTGTTCGCATGGAAACGGGAAGCCCAGGCCGCGACGCTGCCGGCCGAACGTTTCTTCGGCGCGCTCCGGGCGGGCGGGCGCTATGCCCGCCAGTCGCCGGAGTTGCAGACGGTGCTGGTCCGCTGCCTGGGTTTCTTTCCCTTCGCCAGCGCGCTCTGGGCCTTCCTGCCGATCATCGCCCGGCGCGAGCTGGGGCTTGGCCCGACCGGCTATGGCGGCCTGCTGGGCTTCATGGGCGCGGGCGCGATCGCGGGCGCGCTGCTGCTGCCGCGCCTGCGCCGGCTGATCCCATCCAACCAGCTGACGGTGCTGGCGGCGATCCTGTTCGCCGTCGCCATGCTCGGGCTGGCGAAGACGGGCAGCTTCGTGGTCGGTTGCCTGGTGATGGCAATCGCCGGTCTCGCCTGGATCGCCATGCTCTCCGCGCTCAATGTCGCGGCGCAGATGGCGGTGCCGGCCTGGGTGAAGGCCCGTGCGCTCGCCGTCTATCTCGTCGTCTTCCAGGGGGCGATGGCGGCAGGCAGCACCTTCTGGGGCTGGCTGGCGGGGCGCATCGGCATTCCGCTCGCGCTGGTCATCGCCGCTGCCGGGCTGGTGGTGGCGCTGCTGCTGGCGCTGCGCTGGCGGATCGGAGGCGAGAGCCGCGATCTCGCGCCCTCCTCGCACTGGCCGGCGCCAATCGTCGCCGAGGACCCCGCGCCCGATCGCGGGCCGGTGATGGTGACGGTGGAATATCGGATCGATCCGGCGCGCAAGGCTGAATTCGTGCGGGCCATGCAGGAGATGCGCCGCATTCGCCGGCGGGACGGGGCGCTCAACTGGTGCCTGAACGAGGATGCGGCCCAGTCCGGCACCATGCTCGAAAGCTTCGTCCTCGAAAGCTGGCTGGAACATCTCCGCCAGCATGAACGGGTGACGCAGGCGGACCGGCTCGATCAGGCGGCCGTCAACCAGTTCCACATCGGCGCAGACCCGCCGCTCGTCCGCCACCTGCTGGCGCCATGAGGCGGAAAGGCGCCGCCCACGGGTGAAAGGCCATGGCGCGGCGACAGGGCCTGAAAGAAGCCTGCTTTCCGTAAAGGGCGTGGGCGGGGCCGTCCATCAGACGCCCCGCCCGCCGCCGCAGCCTTCCCCGAGGGAAGGGCTGACGACGCTTACTTCCGCGCGGTCAGCAGCAGGTCCAGCGTGCCGGTGCCGCTGCCCGTCTTTTCCAGCTTCGGATAGCGCAGGCCGCCATTCCATTCGATGGCGATGTCGCGGAAACGGTCGCCGGACTGGACGAGCAGGCGGATCGGTTCCTTGCCGCCCTTGGCCGCGCGGATCGCTTCTTTCAGGCGGTCGTCGGAATAGGCCATGCCGTCCACCGCCAGGATCTTGCTGCCGATGGCGAGGCCGGCGTTGAAGGCGGGGCCGTCCCAGATCACCTGGGTGATCTCGCCGCCCTTGCTGGTCAGCCCGATCGAATAGCTGAGGTCGATCGCCTTCGACGTGCGTTCCTGGTCCTTGATGAAGGGCGTCGGCTCGTCGACATAGGTGAGGCGATAGCCGCCGTTGACAAAGCCGTTGAGCGGCGCGCCCTTGGCCTTCTCGCCCAGCCGGGTCGTCAGGAAGGCATCCCAGTCATAGGGCACGATCGAATTCAGCGTCGCCACCACGTCCTTGAACTCGAACGTGTCGATGCCCCAGTCGCCATCCTTCTGGCCGAAGAAGGCGCGGGCGAAATCGTCCATCGACTTGCGGCCGCCCGATTGCGCGCGCAGCAGGCTGTCCACCTCCAGCCACACCAGCATGCCTTCGTTGTAATAATCCTCGGATCGCTGGAAGCTCACCCAGCCCTTGGGCGAACGCGCGGTGATGACCGGATCGTTGGTGGTGTCCTGCAGCGCCCGCCAGTCGCGGCCGCGGCGGATATCCAGGTTGGCGGCGATGGCGGCCAGCGCGTCCAGCGTCTCCTGCTTGGTGAACAGGCCCGAACGCGCGCCCAGCACATAGCCCCAGAACTGCGTCTGCCCTTCATAGACCCACAGCAGGTCGTCGTTCATCGGCGTGTTGAAATCGGGCGTCCAGTTGCCGGCAGGCCGGCGGAACTTGCCGTTCCAGCTATGGGTGAATTCATGGGGCAGCAGGTTGCGGCGGCCGGGGCCCTTGTTCCATTCCGTGAAATATTCCGGGTTCACGCCGTTTTCGGAGCTGCGATGATGCTCCAGGCCGATGCCGCCCATCTTGTCGGTCAGCGCCAGCAGGAATTCGTAATTGTCATAATGCTGGGCGCCGAACAACTTTACCGCCTGATCCACCAGCTTACGGTGCGCCTCGATCTGCTCGGGCTTGGCTTCCAGGAATTTGGCCTCGTCCGCGACGATGTTCAGCCGCACGCGCGGCGAAAGCCGTTCCTGGCGGAAATATTTGCCGGCGAAGACCGGGGAGTCGACCAGCGTTTCATAATCCGTCGTCTCGTAGCGATAGGTCGATCCCGTCGCGGTGGAAGGCAGGCCGGATGCGGCCTTCCAGCCATCGGGATAGGTCACGGTCGCCGAAATCGGGATGCGGCGGGTGAAATAGCCGGCGGGGTAGAGCGAAACCTGTTCCCACTGGATGTTCATCATCGCCGGGGTGATGGTGATGCGGCCCTGGGGCTTGTCCGTGGCGCCCAGGAACTCGAAGCTCACGTCCAGCTGGCTCGTGCCCTGGGGCACGTCGATGTGGAAGGCGTAGACGTCCAGATTGTCGCGCCGCCAGGGCAGCACCTTGCCGCCGGCCATGATCTTCAGGCCGGCCAGCTTCTCGATCTCGCCGCGCGGGCCGTGCTTGCCGGGCAGCCATTTCGGGAAAAGCAGCGTCATCGGCCCGGCTTCCGCCACGGGGATCGCCTGCTTCACGCGCAATATGGCGCGATCGATATCGGTCGCGTCCACGTTCAGCACCATCGTGCCCGGATAGGCCACGTCCTTGGGCGCGGGGATGGTGTCGGTCAGGTAAGCCGGCTCGGGCGCGCTCCGCTCGATCGCGGCGGCGGGGGCAACAAGGGCGGTGGTCGCCGCCAGCACCAGCGGCAGCATCTTCAGCTTGGAATACATGTCTTGGCTAAGTCCCGATATTATCGATGGATCAGCGATCGGCCACGGGCGTCGCGGCCGCCGGCGTCACCTTGGGGGCAGGGGCGAAAGGCTTGATGCCGAACTTGGGATAGACCTCGCTCGGATAGTAGAACACGCCATCCTTCACCACCATGCCGATGGTCTTGATCGCCTTCAGGTCTTTGATCGGATCGCCGGGGATCAGGAAGAAATCGGCCAGCTTGCCCTTTTCGATCGATCCCAGCCGCTGGTCCTGCCCAAGATAGTGGGCCATGTCCCAGGTGGCGCGCCTGACGATCTGGGCCGGCGTCATGCCCGCGCGCTGGAACAGCTCCAACTCGCGATGATAGGTGAAGGCGCCGCCCGTGTCGGTGCCGGGGATCAGCATCACGCCGCGATCGTTCAATATCCTCACGGTGGCGATGATCTTCTCGAACGCCGCGCGATAGGCCTTGTCGTCGCCCGGCGCGGAGGTATCGACCCACGCCTTGCGCGCGCTGCGCTGGTAGCCGATCGGCATGTGATCGATATAGTCGACGGCGCCCGGCGGCACCTGGCCGTCGCGGTTGAGCGTCAATTGCTCGTGGATGCCCAGCGTCACGTCGATCGGCAGCTTCTTGCTGGTGATCAGGCCGATGGTGTGCTGCACCGGCGCGCTGTTGAGATCGAGCGTCTCCAGCCGCTTCAGCGCCGTCAGCCGCAGCAGCGATCGCGTATCCTCGCCCGGCTTCAGCACCCAGCCCAGCATGAACTGGTTGATGTGGGTCATCTCGTCATAGCCGGCTTCCATCATCGCATCGGCGGTGGAGAAAGCTGGGACATGCCCGGCGACGCGCAGGCCCAGACGATGCGCCTCGGCCACGACGGCGGGCACCCAATCCGGGTTCATGCTGTTATAGACCTTGATCTGCCAGTAACCGCGCGCGGCATACCAGCGCACCGCATCCACGGCCTGCGCCTCATTCTCCACGACGATGCCGTTATTGGCGCTGAACTTGGTGCGCCCTTCCAGGAAGCCGCTGCGCACTACGCGCGGGCCGGCGATCACGCCGCCTTCGATCCGGTCGATCAGCTTGTCCAGCACGGCATTGTCGTTGCCCATGTCGCGGACGGAGGTGATGCCGGCGATCAGGTTCAGCAGCGCATCGTCCTGGCCGATATGGGCATGCATTTCGTACATGCCGGCCACCAGCGTGCCGCCGGCGCCATCGATCGTCACCTCGCCGGGAGTGGCGGGGCTATCGGCCGGCTCGACGGCGGCGATCTCGCGCCCGTTCACCACCACGGCCACCGGCGCGGTCAGGGTCAGCGTCTTGGGATCGTAGAGGCGGACATTGGTGATGCGCACCGGCGCGCCATAATGGTGCGCCACCTCCTTCTGCATCGCGACATAGCGATCTGTGGACCATTTGGCGGCCAGCCCGCGCAGGCGCTTCTCCTCGCCTTCATATCCTTCGCGGATGATGATGAATTCGGGCGTGACATAGCCGAACATGCCGCCGTCGCCGTCGATCAGCACGGTATCGGGGTTGAGGTCGATCCCGCCCACCTCATAAGCGGTGACGGCGACGGTGCCCGCCGTGCCGGCGATCTGCAGCGCCTCGCCCTTCTCCAGCCGCAGCGTGCCGCCCGGCAGCGCCGGCATGGCATGATCCGCATCCTTCAGCAGCGCGCGGGCATAGAGGCCGAGCGCCCAGGGGCTCGCGCCCTGCGCCACATAGATGCCGGGCTCCTTCAGCGTCGCCTTGCCGGTGCCGGTGGAATCGGTCCAGGTCGCGCGGTTGCCGTTCAGTGCGAAGCTCTCGCTCACCTTGCTGCCGAAGGTGGTGGTGCCGTTCACCGTCCAGGCGACGGGAAGGCCGGCGGCGTTGGTGCGCACGGTTTCGGCCATGGTCGGCCCGCGGCCATTATTCTTATAATCGAAATCGATCTTCGTGGTGTCGCCATCGGTATCGGCATTGAGGTGGCCGACATTGCGGCCGCCGAAGATCACGGTGAACCGCTCCGTCGCGGCCGACGCCGCCGATGGAGCCAGGATGGAGGGGGCGAAAGCGGCGGAAAGGCACAGGGCCATGCGGATGGATCGTTTCATGGGCCGTTGATAGACCATGAAGAGCGCCGGAAATAAAGGGCTGGGGGCCTTTAAAAGTCCGCGCGTTACCGATACTTCTCACGCGCCCGCATAGAGCAGCCGCCCCCGGCCGAGCGCCGCCAGCACCGCATCGATATCGGCGGGCGATACCACGAAACAGCCGTTGCTGCGGCCCAGCTTGCCCTGCCGCGCCAGCACATCGGGGCCGACATAGGGGGCGGAATGGAGCACGATCGCCCGATCCATCGCATTGTCGTTGGTGGGATCGAGCCCGATCAGCCGGCGCGACAGGCCGTGATCGCCCTGATAGGCCTCCCCGATCAGATAGGCCCCGCGCGAACTGGCCTCCGAGCCCTCCATGTTGGAAAACATCCTGAGCCGCCCTTCGAAGGCCGGATCGGAACCCTTGCCATGCGCCACCAGGAAGGATCGGCTGGTGCCGGCGAGCAGGTTGACGATGTGGAAGCGCGGCACGTTCGACGGCTGGCCGTAATCGACCACGCCGATCACGTCGCGAGACCATATCCGCCGTTCGTGCCGGGCCAGCGCCGCCATCACCTCGGCGCGCAGCTCCAGCCGGATGTTCCTGCCGATGCTCCACAGGCCCGGCACGTTCTGGGCGAGCGCGCGGGAAGGCGCAGCCGCCAGCGCCGCGAGGCCGCAGGCGGCGCCCAGCACTTCGCGGCGCGAAAGCGGCAAGGCGGCATCCATGGCGCCATCCTAGCGCGAATTCGCCCGTCCCGGAATTCCGGCCGTTGCGCGACCCGCCCCGCGATGGCAGGTCGGTCGCCATGGCCTTCCTGATCTATATCGGCGCCGCGCTGGCGGAAATCGGTGGCTGCTTCGCCTTCTGGGCCTGGCTGCGTATGGATCGCCCCGCCTGGTGGCTCGTCCCCGGCATCGCCTCGCTCTGCCTGTTCGCCTGGCTGCTTACGCTGGTGGAGGCCGATCATGCCGGCCGCGCCTATGCGGCCTATGGCGGCATCTACATCGTCTCGGCGATCGGCTGGATGTGGCTGGTGGAAGGCGCGCGGCCGGATCGGTGGGATCTGCTCGGCGGGCTGGTCTGCCTCGCCGGCGCGGCGGTGATTCTGGGTGGCCCGCGCGCCTGATCCGGCCCTTGGGAAACCGGCTAAGCAGTAGCGTCCGGGCCGGATATTTGCCATGCTCGGGGCCGGGCAGGCAACGGAACGGACGGTAATGATCCAGATCGATCGGCGCGGCGCATTCTCATGGTTGGCGGGCGGGACGGTGATGCTCGGCACGCTGCCGGGCGTCGCGCGTGCCATGCAGGCTGCCCTGTCGGGTAGCAGCGTGGAGGAGGCCGTCGCCAAGCTGCGCCCCGGCCAGTTCATCTGGGCGCCCGATGTCGCGCCCGACGGCCCGGTGATGATCATCGTCAGCCTCGAAAAACAGCGCGCCTACGTCTATCGCAACGGCGTGCTGATCGGCGTTTCCACCGTATCGACCGGTAAGAAGGGGCATGAAACGCCCACCGGCGTGTTCACCGTCCTTCAGAAGGCGAAGGACCATAAGTCCAACCTCTACAACAATGCGCCGATGCCCTTCATGCAGCGGCTGACCTGGGACGGCATCGCCATGCACGCCGGCAGCCTGCCGGGCTATCCCGCCTCGCACGGCTGCATCCGCCTGCCCATGGCCTTCGCCCGCCAGCTCTACGGCGTCACCTCGCTCGGCCTCACCGTCGTCATCACCCGGAACGGGGAGGTGCCGCGCGTGGCCCCCACGCCCGATGCCCTGCGCGCCGATGGCGGGACGGTGGCGACGGATGGCGACAGCGGCAAATGGGAGCCCAATCTCGCCCCCACCGGCCCGATCTCGATCGTCATCAGCGCCAAGGACCTCAAGCTCATCGTGCTGCGCGACGGCGTGGAGATCGGCCGCACCCCGATCACCATCGACGGGCCTGTCGCCGAGACGACGGCCTATACGCTCCGCGCGATCGAGGGCGATCAGTATCACTGGCTGCAATTGCCGCTGCCGGGGCAGACGGTGTCGCCCAATCAGGAGCTGCTGCCCGAGGAGCGCAAGCGCCTGCACGTTCCCGAAGGCTTCCGCGCCCGCCTCGCCGCCATCCTCGCGCCCGGCACTACCGTCGTCCTCACGCCGGACAGCCTGAAATCGAGCGGATCGGGCAAGAAGCTCACCGTCATCAAGGGCGAGGACATCAAGGACCCGGGCGACCGTTATTGAAGCGTCGGTCCCCCGGGAAGCGGCGGGGCGGCCTGCATGTCCATTCAAATCATTGGGGGAATTTCATGAACAGGATCCTGTCGACATGCGCCTTCGCGCTGGCCGGGCTGGCGCTGGCGCCTGCGGCCCAGGCGTCGGTCTATTCCGACGATCTCGACCGTTGCGTGGTCAGGCAGACCTCCACGGAGGACAAGGCGGCGATGATCCGCTGGATATTCTCGGCGCTGTCGGGGAATCCCTCGCTGAAATCGATGGTGAACGTCACCGATCGGGAACTGGCCGAAAGCGATGTGAAGATGGCCGCGACGGTGGAGCGTCTGCTGCTCGCCGATTGCCGGAAGGAAGCGGTGCAGGCGGTGAAATATGATGGCCCTCACGCCATCGAGACCAGCTTCGGGCTGCTGGGCCAGATCGCCATGCGGGAATTGATGGCGGAGGAAAATACGGCCCGGCAAGTAGGCAAGTTCGCCGAGCATCTCGACGAGGATAAATGGGCCGCCTTCAATGCGGAGGCCGGCATTCCAAAGGCTTCCGCCGCCGCGCCGGCAAAATCCAGATAAAGACGGGCGACGAAGCGAGGGGGCCGGAACGGCCGGCCCTCAATTCTCCGCGCTGCCGGCGATATCGAAGAGGGACCGATATTGCCGGGGCTGGGATCGCAGATACTGGTGGGGAGCATGCACCCGCGCGCCCAGTTGGGCGGCCGCATGCCACGGCCAGCGGGGATCGTAGAGGATCGTCCGCGCAAGCGCGATGAGATCGGCGTCGCCCGTGCCGACGATCGCCTCGGCCTGCTCGGGATCGGTGATCAGCCCCACCGCCACGACCGGCATGGAAACCGCCTGCTTGACCGCACGGGCCAGCGGCACCTGATAGCTCGGCCCCACCGGGATCTGCTGGCGCGGGTCCAGCCCGCCGCTCGATACGTGGATGGCGGCGCAGCCGCGCGCTTCCAGCGCCTGGGCGAAGGCGATGGTCTGCTCCGCATCCCAGCCGCCAGCCACCCAATCGGTGCCCGATACCCGCATCGTCACCGGCCGGTCGGCGGGGAAGGCCTGCCGCACGGCATCGAACACCTCAAGCGGGAAGCGCATCCGGTTTTCCAGGCTGCCGCCATATTCGTCCTCCCGCCGGTTGGACAGCGGCGAGAGGAACTGGTGGAGCAGATAGCCGTGCGCGCCATGGATCTGGATCGCATCGATGCCGATGCGGGTCGCCCGGCGCGCGGCATCGGCGAAGGCGTCGCGCACCCGTGCCAGACCAGCTTTGTCCAGCGCCAGCGGGGCATTTTCGTCGTCGGCGAAGGGATAAGGCGACGGCGCCACCGTCTGCCAGCCATTGGCGTTGCCGGGCGCGATCTGCCCACCGCCTAGCCAGGGCAGGTCGGTCGATGCCTTGCGCCCGGCATGGGCGAGCTGGATGGCGATCGGCATGTCGGAATGGCGGCGGACGCTCGCCAGCGTCTCCGCCATCGCCTGCTCGGTCGCGTCGTCCCACAGCCCGACGTCGGCATAGCTGATCCGGCCTTCGGGCAGCACCGCCGTCGCCTCGATCGTCAGCAGCGCCGCGCCCGAAAGGGCGAGATGGCCGAGGTGGATCAGGTGCCAGTCCGTCATGCGGCCGTCGACCGCCGAATATTGGCACATCGGTGCGATGACGATGCGGTTGGCCAGTTTCAGCCCGCCAATGTCGATCGGCTCGAAAAGTCTGGGCGCGTTCATGTGTTGCTTCCCTGCCGCGATTCCACGGAAATGGTAGCAGCCTCGCGGGAATGTCGCGAATGCTGGATTTCCGGTCCTCCTCCCGCACCCGGCGCGGGGTCGTGGCCGCCATCATCATCCGCCCGAGCCTGTTCGCCTGGCCCGCCGGCCGGGCGGAAGCCGCGCCGCATCCAGCCGCGGCGGCCCCGTGTCACGGCGCTGGCCGCTCTATGCGCACGATCTTCAGCCGCCGTTCGCGGCCGTCGCGGTCCGGCCACAGGATGGAGCTGCCGGCCCGCATGCCGATCAGCCCGGCGCCGACATGGGTGAGGATCGATATCTTGCCGGCCTCGATATCGGCTTCCTGCGGATAGACCAACTCCACCGTCCGGCTCGCGCCGCTGCCCTCGTCGATGAAGCTGATGCGCGAATGCATGGCCGCGGTGTCGGGCGGCAAGCTGGCCGCGTCGCATATCTCGGCGCGGTCCAGCTCCGCCATCAGCAGGCGGGCCAGCTCCGGCTGGCTATGCTCGGCGCGCATCGCGATGCCGGCGATGGCGTCATATTCGCTGTCGATGATGTGCAGGGGCGGCCGGGTGGACGGCGGTATATCGGTCTTGGTCACGGGCGGAGCCTTTTCGGGAATGGGAACGGGACGGCCACGCCCACGGACGGGCGGCCGCTTTTCGGTTTCGAAAATGAAAGTCCCGGGCCTGGGCCGGACGCGCGCCTGCTGTCAGACCCGGGCTAGATGCGCGCCGGAAGCTGCCCCGAATGATGGCGATGTCGCCGTTGCCGCGCCGTTATCATGCCCGCATTGATGCGGGAGGGTGGGGGGCAAGTCAATGATGGGAGAAGGGGTGCCGCCAGCGGGGGATCATCCTTCCAGGTCCAGCGCCGCGCGCACCCGTTCCGATGCCGGTGCCGCCAGCACGTCCGCCGGCCGGCCCTGTTGGAGCATTGCGCCCTGGTCGATCACCACCAGCCGGTCGGCCAGCGCCGTCGCTTCGTCGAGGTCGTGGGTGACGAGGATGATCGGAGCCCGCACCCGGCCGCGCAGCTCGGCCAGTTCCTCGCGCAGGCGCCGGCGGGTGCGGCGGTCGACGGCGGAGAAGGGTTCGTCCAGGAGCAGCGCCTCGGGCTCGCGGGCGAGCGCGCGGGCGAGCGCCACGCGCTGCTGCTGGCCGCCGGAAAGCTCGGCCGGCCGCCGCTGCTCCAGCCCGTCGAGATGGACGAGCGCCAGCAGCTCGGCCGCCCGCCGCAATCTTTCCCCGCGCGGCCGACCTTCGATGGCGGCGGCCACGTTGCCGATCGCGGTCAGGTGCGGGAACAAGGCATAGGATTGGAACACCAGCCCCACCCGGCGGCAATGCGGCGGCAGGCGGATGCCGGCGGCGCTGTCCAGCCAGGTTTCGCCCCGGCAGGCGATGCGGCCGGCGGCGGCGCGGTCCAGCCCGGCGATCGCGCGCAGGATCGTCGTCTTGCCGGCGCCCGAGGGGCCGATCAGCGCCACCAGCTCGCCGGGCGCGCAGGTGAAATCCACCGCGATCGGCACCGGCCGCGCCATGGCCAGAGATACGCCGAGCCCCTCAGCCACGGCGCCGCCCGATCCGGCCGGAGAGGCCATGGACGATCAGGATGGCGATGATGGAGATCAGGAGGAGCAGGAGGGACATGGCGCCCGCCGCCTGATTGTCGAACGCCTGAACCCGATCGTAGATGGCCAGCGCCGCCGTGCGCGTTTCGCCGGGGATCGAACCGCCCACCATCAGCACCACGCCGAATTCGCCCAGCGTATGGGCGAAGGTGAGCACGAAGGCGGAAAGCACGCCCGGCCATGCCAGCGGCAGCTCGATCCGCCAGAAGGTCGCCCAGGGGGTGAGCCCGCTTACCCAGGCCGCCTCGCGGATGTCGGCGGGAAGCGCCTCGAAGGCGCGCTGCATCGGCTGGACGGCGAAGGGGATGTTGATCAGCACCGATGCCGCCAGCAGGCCGTGGAAGCTGAAGGCCAGGCCGTGGCCGAACAGGTCGGTCCACAGCTTCCCCAGCGGCGAGGCGCCGCCGAAGGCCACCAGCAGATAATAGCCCAGCACCGTGGGCGGCAGCACCAGCGGCAGGGCGACGGCGGCCTCGAACAGCGGGCGGGAGCGGCGGGCATGGAAGGCCAGCGCCCGCGACGCGACGAGGCCGATCGGCAGAAGCAGCGCCGCCGTCCACCCGGCCAGCTTCAGCGACAGGGCGAAGGCGGTCCAGTCCACTCAGCGCGGCTTGCTTTGGCCCGTCCGGGGCAGGGTGAAGCCGTAATGATCGAGCAGCTTGTGCGCCTCCGGGCTCTGCATGAAGGCGTAGAAGGCGCGCGCCGTCTCGCCCGCGCCCTTCATCAGCACGGCGCGCTGCCGCAGCGGCTTGTGCCATTCGGCCGGGATCAGGGCGAAGCGGCCGGCCGCCTGCACCTGCGGCGTCATCGCCAGCGAAAGCGGGATGATGCCGCCGTCGGCCGATCCGCTGGTGGCGAACTGGGTCGCCTGCGCCACATTCTCGCCCAGCACCAGCCGGGGCTGGATCGCATCCCACAGCTTCGCCGTGGTCAGCGCCTCGCGCGCGGCGCGGCCATAGGGGGCATGTTCGGGATTGGCGATGGCGAACTTCCTCAGCCGCCCGTCGCGGATCGCGGCGGCGAGATCGGCGAGCCTGCCGTCGGCCTTCACCGGCGATCCCCTGGGCGTGAACAGGCCGATCCGGCCGGTGGCGTAGAGCGTGCCGCCATCCACCGTCCGCCCCGCCTCCGCCAGCCGCGCGACATAGCTTTCGTCGGCGGAAAGGAAGAGCTGGAAGGGCGCGCCGTTCAATATCTGCTGGGTCAGATTGCCCGATGCGCCGAAGGTCAGCTTCACCGTCCGGCCCGTCTTCCTGCGGAACAGATCGGCGATCTGGGGCAGGGCGGCATTGAGGTCCGCCGCCGCCGCGATCGCGGGCTCGTCGGCCGGCGCGGCGATCGCCGCCGGGGCCAGGGACCCCGCAAGGGCGAATGCCCCGGCCAGCGCCAATATCGCCCGGCGCCCAAAGGATTGCATGGCCGGCCTCCCCAATCTGAACATGCCCCGCATCATAAGGACCATTATATACAGCCAGCTATAGCGCGATAGCATGGCCGGGCATCAGAAAACCTTGCGGAACGTCAGGTTGTAGCGCGCCCGGCCGGTCAGTGGATGCGCGCCGTCCGCCACCGGCTCCACACCATGGAAGGCGAACCGCGCCGGCCCGCCCCATACGGTCACATCGCCGTGGACGATCCTGATCCGGCGCGGCCGGTCGCTCCTTTTCTCGCCGCCCCACAGGAAGGTGGCGGGCAATCCCAGCGAGACGGAGACGATCGGCGCCGCCCGGTCCCGCTCGTCGCGATCCTGATGCAGCGACAGCCGCGCGCCGGGCTCGTATCGGTTGATCAGGCAGGCATCCGGCACGAACCCGGCAAAGCCCGCCGCCGCCGCGGCCCGGATGGCGAGATCGGTGAAGATATCCGGCATGGCCGGCCAGCGCCGCCCGCTTTCCGGGTCGATCGGATCGTAGCGATAGCCCCGCCGATCGCTGACCCAGCCGACGCCGCCGCAATTGCTCATCGCCACCGACATCCGCCGGCCGCCGGGCGTGACGAGGTGACGCGGCGGGGCGTCCGCCAGCACGCCCTCGATCGCGGCAAGCAGATCCCGGTCCATGTCGCGGGCGAATCCGCCCAGCACCATCGCGCCGGGGCTTAGCGCCTGATCGCGCGGCTCGGCGTCGAACAGGTCGGTGCCGGCCGACATCTCCTCAGGCCGCGTCATGCAGGATGATCCCCAGCATGTGCCGCCGGCCGCTGCGAACGCTGCTGACGCCGTGGCGCATCGTGACGCGATAGTCGCCCCGGCCGCCCGCGATCGGCCGCTGGTTCACCGCGAAGACCACCGCATCGCCCTGCGCCAGCGGCACCACCTCGACCCGCGATTGCATGCGCGGCCGCTGCTCGGTCAGCACGAACTCACCGCCGGTGAAGTCCGCGCCCGGCGCCGAAAGCAGGATCGCCGCCTGCAGCGGAAACACATGTTCGCCATAGAGGTCCTGATGCAGGCAATTATGATCGCCCGGCCCATAGCGCAGCATCAGCGGCGTGGGCCGCGCCTGCCCCGCGGCGTGGCAGTGGGCGAGGAAATCGCGATGCTCCTCCGGGAAGCGCGCCGCCAGCCCCATCCGTTCCTGCCAGCGATTGGCGATGGGCGCGAGCAGGCGATAGAAGGCTGCGCGCAGCGTTTCGACCAGCGGGGGCAGGGGATAAGCGAAATAGCGATATTCGCCCCGGCCGAAGCCGTGCCGCGCCATCGTCACCGTGCTGCGGAAGCCGGCCGGCCGGTCATACAGCCCCGCCATGTCCGCGCAGCCGGCTGGATCGAGCAGGCCGGGCAGCAATGCCCAGCCGCCGCCGTCCAGCCCGGCGGCGATCGCCTGCCTGTCGATGGCCTCGATCCGATGCCTTGTCATGTCCCGTCGTTCCATCGGCCTTCCCTGGCGGGAACGCGGCAGGCCCGCATCCCGCCGCTTGCGATCAAAGCACGAAGGCGAGCTGCGCCTGGGCGGCCGACTGCTCATCCTCGAAATTGGAGAGGGTGACGCCCAGCAGCCGCACGCTCTTCACCAGCGGGAAGATGGTGCGGACCAGATCGACGCTGACGGCATGCAGCATCGCCTGGCTGTCGATCGTGGCGGGAAGGGTGCGGCTGCGGGTGATCTGCTGGAAATCGGCATATTTCACCTTCACCGTCACCGTCCGTGCGGCGGCCCGCGTGCGTTCGCACCAGCCCCACACCTCGTCCGCCATGGCGCGGACGCCATTTTCCACCGCCTCCGCCGTGGCGAGATCCTCGAAATAGGTGGTTTCCGATCCGCTGGATTTGCGCGGCCGGTCTGGCGTCACCGGCCGATCGTCGATCCCGCGCGCGATCGCATGATACCAGGCGCCCGACTTGCCGAAATGCCGGCGGAGCCATTCCGCGTCCTTCGCCCGCAGGTCCGCGCCGGTATGGATGCCGAAACGGTTGAGCTTTTCGGCTGTGCGCGGGCCGATGCCGTGGAAGCGGCCGACCTCCAGCCCGGCGACGAAGGCCTCGCCCTGCGCCGGGGTGATGACGCACTGGCCGTTGGGCTTGTTCTGGTCCGAAGCCAGCTTGGCGAGGAACTTGTTGTAGGAGATGCCGGCCGATGCGGTGAGCCCGGTTTCCGCCAGGATGCGGGCGCGGATGGCTTCCGCCGTGGCGGTGGCGGAAGGCAGCTGCTGGCGGTTGGCCGTCACGTCCAGATAGGCTTCGTCCAGCGAAAGCGGCTCCACCAGATCGCTATATTCGGCGAAAATCTCCCGAATTTGCCGCGAAACGGCCTTGTAGACATCGAAGCGCGGGCGGACGAACACCAGCTCCGGGCATTTGCGCGTCGCCGTGACCGAAGGCATCGCCGATCGCACGCCATAGCGCCGCGCCTCATAGCTGGCGGCCGCCACCACGCCCCGCGCGCTGGAACCGCCCACCGCCACCGGCCTGCCGCGCAGTTCCGGGGAATCGCGCTGCTCCACCGAGGCGTAGAAGGCGTCCATGTCGATGTGGATGATCTTGCGCGTCACTGCTGGCCGTTCCGGCTGGCCCATGGCTTCCCTTTTGGAACATCATAGGAACAAAGGGCCTTCGAGTCACCCCGACAAAGGGCTTTCGTCGAAGGAAATGGCATTTTCGTCGTATGCCCTTGCGCGTTCGCAGTCCCGAAATGCGTGCTCGTCGCGCGGGCGTGGCCGCCTTTCCGGCGATGCGGCACGAGGCATGATGGCCCGAATAACGGGCAAAGGTCGCCAAAACAGGGGGTTGGGAATGGAGTGGATGCTGCTGCCGCTCAAACGTTATGCCGATTTCAACGGTCGTTCGAGCCGCAGGGAATTCTGGATGTTCGCCGCCCTCCACGCCCTTGTCGCCTTGCTCTTCTATGTTCCGCTGTCGGGCATTTTCTTCCGGGGGATGGCCGGCGTCCTGCCGGCTACGCTCGGGGTGATTGTGCCGCTGCTGGGCCTCTATGTGGCGGTGATGTTCGTGCCGGGGCTGGCCGTGCAGGTCCGTCGCTTCCACGATCTGGGGCGTCCGGGCTGGATGGTGCTGATCGGTTTCGTGCCCGTCGTCGGCGTCTTCGCCATCCTCTATTTCATGTGCCTGCCGGGGACGAGCGGACCCAATCGTTACGGTGCCGATCCCGTGGCGGAAGACGTGGCGATCCGGCCTTGAAGCCGGCTTCCCGCATGTCGCGGCTTCACCCATAAATTGTGCCCGGTTAGCCGCCGGGCCACAAGCTGTTGCGAGACTATCCCCAGATTTGTCGATCACGGCCCACTTTCCGGGTAGCCATGCCGGGGCCGATTGAATAGGCTGCCTTCATGTTCGGAAAGGGTGCCGCAGCGTTCGATCCGGTTAGCCGTTCGGCGTCGGATCAGGCGGCCCGGAACTGGCGGGGCCGATCTATGGATAAGGGTGCGGGGATGCCCGCGATTGTCGGGAATATGGGCACAGGCCGGAAGGCGAATCAGCGATGACCGCGCCGGGCTGGACCCTGATCGTGCCGATCGCCGTGTTCAACATCGTGATCGGCCTGTGGACGCTGCGTGACGCCGCGCGCCACAATCACTATATAAAGAGCCGCATCGGCGCGAACGACCCGCTGTTCGAGGAACATAGCCGCCACCCCGATTTTCCGGGGCTGAAGGAAGTGAGCTCCGCCCGCGCCAAGGGCATCATCCTGCTGCTGTCCGGCGTGGTGCTGCTGATGCTGCTCTATCTGCCCTGGGCCGGATGACGGCGGCCCACGAATTCCGCGCCGAGGCGCCGGCCATTGCCGGTCCCTCGGCGGACCAAGCCATTACCGCCCGGCCCGGCCGGGACTGACGAAGGGACGAAGACCATGCCTCTCCTCCAGGCCTCCCGCACCTACAAGCCCTTCGAATATCCGTGGGCGTTCGAATATTGGAAGCGCCAGCAGCAGCTCCACTGGCTGCCGGAGGAGGTGCCGCTGGGCGAGGATTGCCGCGACTGGGCGCAGAAGCTCGACCAGTCGGAACGCAACCTGCTGACGCAGATCTTCCGCTTCTTCACCCAGGCCGATGTCGAGGTGCAGGATTGCTACCACGACAAATATGGCCGCGTGTTCAAGCCGACCGAGATCAAGATGATGCTGACCGCGTTCAGCAACATGGAGACGGTGCACATCGCCGCCTACAGCCATCTGCTCGATACGATCGGCATGCCGGAAACCGAATATTCGGCCTTCCTCCAATATAAGGAGATGAAGGACAAGCACGACTATCTGTCCCAGTTCGGCGTCGACACGGACGAGGACATCGCCCGCACGCTCGCCATGTTCGGCGGCTTCACCGAAGGGCTGCAACTGTTCGCCAGCTTCGCGATGCTGATGAACTTCCCGCGCTTCAACAAGATGAAGGGCATGGGCCAGATCGTGTCGTGGAGCGTGCGCGACGAGAGCCTGCACTGCGACGGCATCATCCGCCTGTTCCACGCCTTCGTGAAGGAACGGAACTGCCTGACGCCGGCGGTGCGCGACGACATTCTCGACCAGTGCCAGAAGACGGTGCGACTGGAGGACGCCTTCATCGACCTGGTGTTCGAAATGGGGCCGGTGCCCGGCATGACGCCCAAGGACATCAAGAAATATGTCCGCTACATCGCCGACTGGCGGCTGGGGCAGCTCGGCTTCAAGCCGATCTACATGATCGACGAGCATCCGCTGCCGTGGCTCGCCCCGCTGCTGAACGGCGTGGAGCACGCCAATTTCTTCGAAACCCGCGCCACCGAATATTCCAAGGCCGCGACGCGCGGCAATTGGGGCGAGGTATGGGACGCCTTCGATCGCCGCAAGGCCGCGCATAACGGGCCGGCCGCCAATGAGGATGCCGGCGGCGAGGACATGTTCAGCCGCGCCGGGGTGGCCGCGGAATAAGGGATGGAAAGGGCCGGCGGCGGTTCGACCGCCGGCCTTCCGTTTCAGCCGCGCCGGGGTGGCCGCGGAATAAGGGATGGAAAGGGCCGGCGGCGGTTCGGCCGCCGGCCTTCCGTTTCAGCCGCGCGGGCGGCTCCGCGCATAGGCCTGGGTGCCCTGCGTCAGCACCCTGTCCTCGGCCAGCACCGTTTCGGGATCGAGATCCTCCATCCCCTCCAGCTCGGCATAGAGCGGGGCGAAATCCGTCTCCAGCGTGCAGCGCAGCAGCTCCTCGAAGCTCGGGATGACGAAATAGGTCTGCTGATAATCGTCGATGCGGTAGCGGGTGCGCATCACGCGCCGGAGATCGAAGGCGATGCGGTTGGGGCTGGGATCGTCGAGCGCGAACAGGCTTTCGCCCCGGCTGGATACGATGCCCGATCCGTAGATGCGGAGCGCGCCTTCCTCCTCCACCAGCCCGAATTCCACCGTATACCAATAGAGCCGCGCCAGCTTGTGCAGCGCGCCGAAGCCCAGCGATCTGAGGCCGCCCTGGCCATAAGCCTGCATATAATCGGCGAAAACCGGATCGGCGAGCATCGGCACATGGCCGAACACGTCGTGAAACACGTCCGGTTCCTGGAGGTAATCGAGCTGGTCGGCGCGGCGGATGAAATTGCCGGCGACGAAACGGCGGTGGGCGAGATGGTCGAAGAATATGTCGTCGGGCACCAGCCCCGGCACGGCGACCACGCGCCAGCCGGTGGCGGCCATCAATCGTTCGGAAAGCTCCTCGAAATTGGGGATGCCCGGGCGCGACAGCCTGAGCACGTCCAGCCCCCGCAGCCACGCCTTGGAGGCGCGTCCGGGCAGCAATCTTGCCTGGCGTTCGAACAGCGTGTCCCACACCGCATGTTCCTGCGGCGTGAAGCGTTCCCAGTTCTGATCAATCGTCCAGTCGGCGGCGGCGCCCTCCGGCGGGCGTTCCAGCGTTAGTTCCATGGGCCCGAGTGTAGCAGCCTCGGGCGGCGAGGGGAAATGGCGGCCCGGATCATGGGGGTGGCCTTCATGGCGGCATGACGGGCGGCGCCGGGCGGGCTTATGATCGGGCTCGCCTGGCGGGAGGCCCTGATGATAACGGTCCACCATCTCGAAAATTCGCGATCCCACCGCATCCTCTGGCTGATGGAGGAACTGGGGCTCGATTATGCGATCGAACGCTATAAGCGGCGCGACCGGCTGTTTTCTCCGCCGGAATATGAACGGCTGCACGGGCTCGGCAAGGCGCCGGTCATCACCGACGGGGGCAGGGTGGTCGCCGAATCGGGGGCGATCATCGAATATGTGATCGAGGTGCACGGCGGCGGGCGGCTGCGGCCGCCGGTCGGCAGCGACGATTGGGTGCGCTATCTCCAATGGATGCACCTGATCGAGGGATCGGTGATGCTGCCCTATATCATGGGCATCTACCTCGAGATGCTGGGGCCGGCCGGCGCGCCGATCCATGAACGCATCCATGGCGAGATCGATCGCCATTTCGGCTTCATGGAGCGGGAGCTTTCCGGCCGGGACCATGTGGTGGGCGATGCGCTGACGGGCGCGGACATCCAGGCCGCCTTCGTGATGGAGGCGGCGTCGCTGCGCGGCATGCTCGATCCCTATCCCGCGCTCCGCCGCTATCTGGCGCTGATGCAGGCCCGCCCGGCCTACCGGCGGGCGCTGGAGAAAGGCGGGGCGCACGACCTGGACGATCTGCGCAAAGGCTGGCAGGGCCGGGACTGAACCCCGGCCCCGCGCACCCGCGTCAGGCTTCGGCCTTCCAGCGCAACTGCCGTTCCTTCAGCGCCAGGAACAGGGCCATGGCGAAGGCGAAGCTGGTGACGGCGCTCATCGGGAACCAGATCCAGTTCCATTTCATGCCGGCGCGCCGCCCGTCCACGATCGTCCAGGGGATGAACAGCACGGCATTGGCGAACAGCAGGTCCTGCCCGCCGGAGGCGGACGCCGGATTGACGAACAGCAGCCGCACCCAATTGGCCCAGGTCGCCTCGTCGCCATATTCGCGCATGAAGCGGAAGTTGAAATACCAGCCGACCAGCAGGGCCGCGATCGCGATCAGGTAATAAAAGCCCTCCAGCGCGGAAACGCCGCCCGCCCGGCGCGAAAGGAGGTGGCGGTTGGGATAGATGGTAAGCGCAATCGCCACGAGGCCGATCGCGACGTAGAACAGCTCCTTCATCGTCATGGCATGTCTCCCCCCGGCCGGTTCGGACGACCGGCCTTATCCGAGGCTATGGGAGAAAACGGGGCAGCGCCAGCACGGGCGTGGGGCAGGGGCGGACGTCGATGCGGGCGCTTAGAAGGCAGTTGTTCGAGTTTGGCCCCATCACGGACACCGCCCCATCGCCACCTGAACGTGTTTCAGGCGCCATCTTTCCAAACCGAGCTTGGTGTGCGTCGATGGATGGATGCTGAAACAAGTTCAGCATGACGGATGGGGGCCGCCGGCCTTTCGCTTATCCGCCTTCCAAAGGGCGCGACATTGCGCCGCGACCTATCCCGCTGCCGCCACGATCGCCTGCCATTCGGCCTCGTCGATCACGCGGATGCCGAGTTCGGCGGCTTTCTTGAGCTTGGAACCCGCGCCGGGGCCGGCCACCACCAGATCGGTCTTGCTGGAAACCGATCCCGCCGTCTTCGCGCCCAGCGCCTCGGCCTGGGCCTTGGCTTCGTCGCGCGACATGGTTTCGAGGCTGCCAGTGAACACCACCGTCTTGCCGCTGACCTCCGAGGCGCGGGTCTGGTGGATCACGGGCTCGATCGTCACCTGCGCCAGCAGATCGGCCAGCACCTCCTGATTGTGGGGCTCATCGAAGAAATCGACCAGCGCCTGCGCCACCTCCGGCCCGACGCCGGCCGTCTCGACGATGGCGGCAAGTTCCTTGGCGGTGCGGGCGCGGAACTTCTCGTCGGTCTCGCCCACCGCCTGCACCAGCTCCGCGCGGCGGGCGCGGGCGGCGTCGATCATCGCCGTCAGCGCCTCCCAGGTGGAATAGCGCCGGGCAAGATCGCGCGCCGTCACCTCGCCGACATGGCGGATGCCCAGCGCGAAGAGGAGGCGATCGAGCGGCGGCGTCCGGCGCGCATCGATCGCGCGGATCAGATTGTCCACCGAGGTTTCGGCCCAGCGCTCGCGCGCGATCAGCGCCTCGCGCCTTTCGTGGAGGCGGTAGATGTCGGCGGGCGAATGGATCAGGCCGTCCCGGAAGAAGGCCTCGATATGGGTGAGGCCCAGCCCCTCGATGTCCAGCGCATGGCGGCTCACGAAATGGCGCAGCCGCTCGACGCGCTGGGCGGGGCAGATGAGGCCGCCGGTGCAGCGCCAGTCGACCTCGCCTTCCTCGCGCGCCAAAGCCGATCCGCATTCGGCGCATTGGGTGGGGAAGTGCCATGGCGCGCGCGGCTCCTCGCGCGTCAGGTTGGCGACGATCTGGGGGATCACGTCGCCGGCGCGCTGCACCACCACGCGGTCGCCGGGGCGCACGCCCAGCCGCTCGATCTCGTCGGCATTGTGGAGCGTGGCATTGGTGACGACCACGCCGCCCACCGTCACCGGCTCCAGCCGGGCGACAGGCGTGATCTTGCCGGTGCGGCCCACCTGCGTGTCGATCGCGCGCAGCGTCGTCTGCGCCTGTTCGGCGGGGAATTTGTGGGCGATGGCCCAGCGCGGCGCGCGGGCGACGAAGCCCAGCCGTTCCTGCAGGTCGAGCCGATCGACCTTGTAGACCACGCCGTCGATGTCGAAGGGCAGATCGGCGCGTTCCGTCTCGATCGCGCGATAATGGGCGAGCATCGCCGCCACGCTATCGACCAGCACGAGCGCGTCGGAAACCGGCAGGCCCCAGCCGGCGATCGCGCGCATCACGCCATATTGGCTGTCGGCGGGCAGGGCCGAGACCTCGCCCCAGCCATGGGCCAGGAAGCGCAGCGGCCGGGCGGCGGTGACGGCGGCATCCTTCTGGCGGAGCGATCCGGCGGCGGCGTTGCGCGGGTTGGCGAACTGGCGGGCCTTTTCCGGGTCGGGCGCCTCGGCCAGCAGGCGGGCGTTGAGCGCCCGGAAATCGGCCTTGGCCATGTAGACTTCGCCCCGCACCTCGAACAGGTCGGGCGCGCCGGCCGGCAGGCGGTGCGGGATATCGGCGATGGTGAGCACGTTGGGGGTCACATCCTCGCCCACCTGGCCGTCGCCGCGCGTGGCGGCCTGGACGAGGCGGCCGTTTTCGTAGCGGATCGAGCAGGAAAGGCCGTCGATCTTCGGTTCGGCCGTCATCGCCACGGGAACGTCGTCCGCCAGCCGCAGGAAGCGGCGGATACGCTCGACGAACTCGGCCACGTCCTCGTCGGCGAAGGCATTGTCGAGGCTGAGCATCGCTTTGGCATGCGTCACCTTGGCGAGCGGCCCGCTCGGCGTGGAACCTACCGCGCGCGAGGGCGAATCGGCCCGCACCAGATGCGGGAAGGCCGCCTCGATCGCATTATTCTCGCGCACCAGCGCGTCGAATTCGGCGTCGGAAATCTCGGGCGCGTCATTGTCGTGATAGAGCGCATTGTGGCGGGCGATCTCGGCAGCCAGCCATGCCAGCCGCTCGGCAGCGGCGAGCGCATCGGTCGGGAACGGGGGCGTCGTCATGGCCCTGCGCTAGAACATTTCGGGAGTCGGAGGGAGCCGGTTTTTGGGCGCCGGCATGGGCGCGCGCGGCTTCGTCGATGAAAGCGTCGATTTCGTCGTTTCGCCGGAACATCCATCGCGCCGCCGCGCGGGGCGGTCGCGGGTGCGGGGCGATGCGGCGCGCGCCTGCCTATGGCTGCCCCCGCGCCGGACGGGAATCGATCGGCATGGCGGCGATCCCGCGGGGAAGCGGGGGCCGGGCCGGGAACAGGCCATGCCCAAGCCGCGACGGGCACGTGCCTGAAAACCGGAATCACATTGGGAAGGACATAGAATGACCAGCAATCATGTTCGCACCGCGGCCACCTGGTTCGCCGCCCTGTTCACGACCAGCCTGTTCGTGACGGCCGCGACATCCTTCGCGCAGGGGCCGCTGCACCAGATGCTCTGATGCGATATGCGCCGCCCGGCGCCGGCGTGGGGCCGGCCCCGGGCGCGCGAACCCCGTTCCCTCAGTTCAGGCCGAGCGCGGAATCCACGACCTGCGAATAGCTTGGCCCCACCTGCACCTCGGCCCCGTCCTCCAGCACCAGCGCGATCGAACGGTTGGCGCGGCGCACCTCCATCACCCTTTCCGGCCGCACGAAGGCCGAACGGTGGACGCGGATCAGGCCGCTGCCGGCCAGCTTCTCCTCCAGCGCGCTCATCGTCGTCCGCAGCATGTGGCTGCGCATCTCGGTATGCAGCAGCACATAATCGCGCGCGGCCTCGATCCAGTTGATCGTCTCCAGCGGCACGCGGCGCTGGCCGTGGCGCTCGGGAATCCAGAAGGCGGCGTCGTCCCGCGATTCCGCCGCGCTGGAACGGAGCGTCTGCACCTGCTCCTCCAGCACGTCCACGCGCTCCGCCTGTTCCCTCAGCACGCGCCGCCGCCGCGCGCGCTCCACCGCCTGGCGCAGGCGATCGAAGCGGATCGGCTTCAGCACATAATCGGCGGCATCCACGTCGAAGGCATCGGGGGCATAATGTTCGTGCGCGGTGACGAACACGATCTCCGGCCGCGGATCGACATCGATGTCGGCGGCCGTGCGCAGCCCGTTGCGGCCGGGCATCTGGATATCGAGGATGACGAGATCCGGCTTCAGCGTGACGATCGCTTCCAGCGCTTCCTCGCCGGTCATCGCCTGGCCGACGACTTCGGCGCCGTCGACATTGGCGAACAGCGCCTTCAGGCGATCGAGGGCAAGCACCTCATCATCGACCAGCAGCACGCGCATTATACCGTCCACCCCCAACACATCGCCCCCACACGCCGATTCCGCCCATATCAGAAATGCGGCTTCCCCGCATCAGCGCGGAAGGGGCAATCCCTGTTGGCGGTGCAGCAGGGCGGCCACGACATCCTTGTCGATCGGCAGGCAGATGCGGGCCAGGAAGCCCGCGCCCACCGGCTCCGCCACCAGGCTCGCCCGTTCCCCGTAAAGCGCCGCCAGCCGCCGCCGCACGTTGCGCAGGCCGACGCCGGTGGCCGTCGATTTCACCGAAGGCAGGCCCGCGCCGCCATCATTGGTGATGACGATGCAGAGATCGCCTTCGTCCACCACCGCGTCGATCGCGATCGTCACCGGCTGGGCGGAACGGGCCACGCCATATTTCACCGCATTCTCCACCAGCGGCTGGATAAGGAGGCCCGGCACATGGACGGCGCGGGCTTCCGGCGTGCAGCTAATCTCCACGCGCAGCCGCTCGCCGAAGCGGACGGCCTCGATCGAGAGATAATCGGCCATCAGGTCCAGCTCTTCCTCCAGCGGGACCAGCTCGGTCGGATTGCAGGCGAGCGAGGCGCGCAGGAAGCTGGAGAGCTTGTCGGTCATCTCCTCCGCATCCTCGTTCCGGCGCGTCACGATCAGCGAGGAGATGGCGTTCAGCGTGTTGAACAGGAAATGCGGGTTGAGCTGGAGCCGCAGCGCCTCCAGCTCCGCCTGCCGCGCGGCGGTCTCAGCGGCGGCGAGCTGGCGTTCGCGGGTCAGCGAACGGCGGCGGGAGAAGGAGAACTGGAACAGCGCGACATTGACCGAGAAGACGCAGAGATAGTTGAGCAGCGATTGCGAGGCGCGCTTGAAATCGACCGGGATCGCCAGCCAGTTGCCGCCGAGATTGCGGGCGCCCCAATCCGTGAACTTCAGATCGAAGATGGTGCTGGCCAGCGCCATGCCGATCGTGGCGGCGACCATCAGCACTAGACGCGGGCCGCCCTGCCAGTCCGCCGTGCCGCGAAACAATATGAACAGGAGCAGCCCGAGGCCGATCGAAAGGCAGACGGTGGAGGAATCGATCGCCACGCCCACCCAGTCCCCCGGATGGCGCGCGATGATGCCCGGCATGAAGACGAGCAGCATGAACAGCCATAGCCCGATCGTGAGCGGCACGGCATCGGCCCATCGCGCATCGGATTTCGCGGCTGGCATGAACGTGGTGACCCCCCGGTGGGTATGCGAGCCGTTCTGCCCCAAAATCACGCTTTCGTCACGCAGTGCGAGTTCCATGCCGGGGGTTTTTGGCAGTCCGGCAGCAACTGGCCACATCAGCGGGACGAAATTGACGGTCCGCGCGACGAATCTGCGCTCCTGCGGACCCTGGCCATCATGGTCGCGCGGGCGGGAGCCCTCGCCGCAGCGGCCGTGCGATCGCCGCCGCCGGGGTTAGGACTATCGCCATGCATCGCCGTCGCGGTGCATCGGCGCGGATGTATCGCGCCGCCAGTTGCGGAGCGTATCATGGAAACGAGCAGGACGGTGGGTGGCCGTCTGCGCCGTTCCGGCCGGCTTGTTCGCTGGCTGGCGGCGGCGGGCGCCACCGCAATGACGACGCTGGCCCTGGCGGGCGAGCCGATGACGATGGGCGCCGGCCCGGCCGAGGCATCGACCGCCGCGCCGGCGGCGATGGCGGCGGCCCCCACCCCCGCGGAACGGTGGCGGCCCACCGATGTCGCGGCCTTGCTGGAGGAAATCGACGCGGCGCCCGGCGAAGGGCTGGATGCCGCGCCCTATGGCGGCGACGCGATAAGGCGGGAAATGGCGAGCGGGCAGGGCGGTGCGGCGCTGGATGCGCTCGCGGATGCCGCCGCGCTCAGGCTTGCCGGGGACTATCTCAACGGCCGGGTCGCCGATCGGGCCGGGTTCGACTGGCATATCGAGCGGACGGATGCCGATCCCGCCCGCCTGCAGGCCGGCCTGCGCCAGGCGCTCGCCGCCGGGCAGGTGCGGCCGTGGCTGCGGTCGCTGCTGCCGGCCGATCCGCGCTATGCCGCGCTGCGCGAGGCGCTGGCGGCGACGCCGCCTGCGGATGCCGGCCGGCGCGACCGGCTGGCGGCCAACATGGAACGCTGGCGCTGGCTGCCGCGCGATCTGGGCGCCGATCACATCTATGTGAACGTGCCGAGCTACACGCTCGACCTCGTCGACGATGGGAAGCCGGTGTCGAGCTACACCGTCGTCGTCGGGGCGCCGGCCACGCCCACGCCGCAGATCGCGATGGCGGCAAGCTCCGTCGTGGTGAACCCCTGGTGGAACGTGCCGGCCAGCATCATCCGCTCGTCGCGGCTGCGGCCGGGGGCGGTCAATCCGGCGAGGGGTTATGAATTCTATCCGGTCGGCGGCGGGCGTTATGCGGTGCGCCAGCGGCCGGGGCCGGGCAATGCGCTGGGCCGCATCAAGATCGACATGCCCAATGCCCATGCGATCTACCTGCACGACACCCCGGCCAAGGCCTATTTCGACAAGCCTTCCCGGGCATTCAGCCATGGCTGCATCCGGGTGAAGGATATCGATCGGCTGGCCGAGGAGATGGTGCGCCTGGATCATGGCCGCACCGCCGATATCGAGCGGGGCCTCGCCGGGCGGACGACCACGACTGTGAAGCTCGACACAGCCCGGCCGGTCTGGCTGGTCTATTTCACGGCCCAGGCCGGGCCGGACGGCAAGGTCGCCATGCTGGAGGATCCCTATAATCGAGACCCCCGATTGATCGCACGCCTCAACGGTCCGATGCGGCTCGCATCGCGCTGACAGGGCGTCCTCGATCAAACCCCCGAAGCATGTGGGGACGGGCCTGTCGAAAGCCTTTCAGGAGGCGGACGGCAGGCCCGGCTTTTTTGGGGAACGCGAAACGCGCGGATCAGGATCGCGTGCCGAAACCGAAATCGAGGAAGCTCGGGATCGGCCCGTTCCAGCCTTCGCCGGGGCCGTCATCCGCCGGGCGGCGTTCGTGACGCGGGGCAGCGGCAGCCGCCCTGGCCGGACGTTCCTCGCGGCGGGGCTTTTCCTCGCGCCGGGGCTGATCCTCGGCCTTGGCGCGCTTCGGTTCGGCATCGGCGCGCTTCGGTTCGGTATCGGCCCGCTTCGCTTCGGCCTCGGCGGGCTTCGCCTTGGCGCCACGGGCGCGGCGGGCGGGCTTTTCCTCGGCAGCGGCAGCGGGCGCCCTGGCGGGTTTCGCCTCGCCGATCCTCGGGATCTTCTGCTGGGCCAGCTTCTCGATATTCTCGACCGCCTCGGCATCGTCGGGCGTGACGAGGGTGAAGGCCTTGCCGGTGGCGCCGGCACGGCCGGTGCGGCCGATGCGGTGGACATAATCATCGGGGTGCCAGGGCACGTCGAAATTGAAGACGTGGCTCACGCCCTTGATGTCGAGCCCGCGCGCGGCGACGTCCGACGCGACGAGGATGTTGATCTCGCCATTCTTGAACCGGTCCAGCTCGCGCAGCCGCTCGCTCTGGTCCATGTCGCCGTGGATCTGGCTGGCGTGGAAGCCGTGGCGCTGCAGGCTGGTGGTCAGCTCGCGCACGGTCGTCTTGCGGTTGCAGAAGATGATCGCGGTGCGCACGTCGTCGGCGCTCAGCAGGTTGCGCAGCACCTCGCGCTTGGCGCGGGGCTGGCATTCGACGAGCTTCTGCTCGATCGATGCGTTGGCGGTGCCGACGCGGGCCACCTCGATCCGCTTCGGATTGTTGAGGAAGCGATCGGCCAGCTTCTTGATCGGCGCCGGCATCGTCGCGGAGAATAGCAGGGTCTGCCGCTGGGCCGGCAGCTTGGTGCAGATTTCCTCGATATCGGGGATGAACCCCATGTCGAGCATCCGGTCCGCCTCGTCGATCACCAGCAGGCTGCATCCGGTCAGCAAGATCTTGCCGCGCTGGAACAGGTCCATCAGCCGGCCGGGCGTCGCGATCAGCACGTCCACGCCCTTTTCCAGCGCCGCCACCTGATCGCCCATGTTCACGCCGCCGATCAGCAGCGCCATGGAGAGCTTGTGATACTTGCCGTACTTCTCGAAATTCTCGGCCACCTGGGCGGCCAGCTCGCGCGTCGGCTCCAGGATCAGCGATCGCGGCATCCGCGCCCGGCTGCGGCCATGGGCGAGGATGTCGATCATCGGCAGCACGAAGCTGGCCGTCTTGCCGGTGCCCGTCTGGGCGATGCCGATGAGGTCCTTCATCATCAGCACGGGCGGGATCGCCTGGGCCTGGATGGGAGTCGGCTCGTCATAGCCGGCTTCGGCCACGGCGCGCAGGAGTTCGTCAGAAAGGCCGAGATCGGCGAAAGTCATAAGCGACCTGGAAATGTGGCGGTGTGCGAGAACGACGCCGCTCCTTCCGGGGCGCTTGGGCGGAAGGGCGCGATTTGTCAAGCGGAACGGGCGATTCGGCCGCTCGAAGAGCTACTTCTTCTTGCCTTCGACCGGCGTGAGGGTGCGGAAACGGCGAATCTGGCATTCGCCGCCGGATCGGGCGTGGATGCTGTCCCGCCCCGCGCAGATGCGCCGATCCTCGGTGGGGCGGATGTAGAAGCCGTTATAATAATCGAGCGCGGGGCATTCGTCCTCGAACTCCGCCCGCACGCGGCCGCCGCCGCGCAGGATGATGTCGACGCTGTCCTCCTCCACCGCGGTGGCGCCCGCCACTTCCGACATGGGCAGGCATTTCGGGCCCTTGCCTTCCTTCCATTCGATCGGGGCGATGGCCTGGCGGCCGCGGGTAGGCACGCGGATGATCACGCTTTCCCGAATCGTAAGCTGGGCGAATCGCGCCGTCACGGCGGCGGATTCGGGTGGGGGCGCCGCACCGCTCGACAGCAGCAGCGCGGACAGCAATTCCGCCCCGATCATGAATTCGCCCGCATAATGGCTGGCATCGATTCCCCGTCGCGGTTGAACAAGAGCTTAATTGGATGTCGTTTCCGTTGGGCGAAGCCGCCGCTATAGCGTTCGACGATGGTTTCGTCTCCACCCGACCCCGCATTCCTGGAATGCCTGGCGAACCGGCTGGGGCCGCGCGGCTTCACCGCCGATCCCGCCGATATCGATCCCTGGACGATCGATTGGCGCGGCCGCGTGCGGGGAAGCGCGGTGGCGCTGCTGTCGCCCGCCGACACCACGGAAACCGCCGATATCGTGGCGATGTGCGCGGCCGCCGGCGTGCCGCTGGTGCCGCAGGGGGGCAATACGTCGATGGTGGCGGGCGCCACGCCGCCGGCCAATGGATCGGCGCTCATCCTGTCCACCCGGCGCATGCGGGCGATCCGTTCGATCTCGGCGGCCGATGGCGTGGCGGTGGTGGAGGCGGGCGTGGTGCTCGCCGATCTCCACGATGCCGCCGCCGTTCACGGCCTGCGCTTCCCCTTGTCGCTCGCGGCCAAGGGATCGGCCACGATCGGCGGCCTCGTCTCCACCAATGCCGGCGGCACGCAGGTGCTCCGCTTCGGGCCGATGCGGTCGCTGGTGCTGGGGATCGAGGCGGTCCTGCCCGATGGATCGCGCTTCGACGGGCTTTCCGCGCTCCGCAAGGATAATCGCGGCTATGATTTGCGCCAGCTTCTCACCGGGGCGGAAGGCACGCTGGGGATCGTGACGGCCGCCAGCCTCAGGCTCGTGCCCGCGATCGGCCGACGGGCCGTGGCCTGGGCCGGGCTGGATTCGCCGCAGGCCGCGCTGGCGCTGCTGCGGCGGCTGGAAGCGGCGACGGGGGAAGCGGTCGAAAGTTTCGAGCTGGTGCCCGATGACGCGCTGGACCTTGTGATCCGCCACATCCCCGGCAGCCGGGCCCCGCTTGGCGGCGCCCATCGCTGGCATGCCCTGATCGAGGCGACCGCGCCGCAGGGGGCCGCCGATCCCGCCGATGCCCTGGGCCAGGTGCTGGGCCAGGCCATGGCCGATGGCGGGGTGGGGGATGCCACGATCGCGGCCAGCGAGGCGCAGGCCGAGGCCTTGTGGCGGCTGCGCGAATCCATCTCGGATGCCGAGCGGGCGGACGGCATGGCGGCGAAGCACGACATATCCGTTCCCGTTTCGGCGATGCCTGACTTCATCCTTTCGGCGCGCGTGGCGGTGGAGGCGGCCTTCCCCGGCACCCGCGTCATCGCCTTCGGCCATCTTGGCGACGGCAACGTCCACTTCAACGTCCGCGCCCCGGCCGGCATCCCGGCCACGGGGGCGGAGGGGATGGCCTGGCTCGCGGAAACCGGCGCCGCCGTCAGCCGGATGGTCAACGACCTCACCGTCGCGGCCGGCGGATCGATCTCCGCCGAACATGGCATCGGCCAGACCAAGCTCGCCGAATATGCCCGCCTCGCCGATCCCGCCCGGCTGGCGGCGCAGCAGGCGATCAAGGCCGCGCTCGATCCCCGCTGGCTGATGAATCCGGGCAAGTTGGTGCCAAGGTAAAAGCAGCCGAAGATCCAGGCGGAACTTGCCTCCCGGCGCGAGGGGCCATAGACGAACCGGCTCACAGGTCCGGGAATCCTTCCCGGGCCGCAAAGACAGGTTCGGGAGACCTCATTACATGGCGAGCGCACCGCCGAGCGGCCTGCCGCTTTTCTACAACCAGCTCCAGCCGCTTTCGAGCAGCCTCCACGCCGATTATGTCCTGCGCCAGCGGGATAGCGTGCCGTTCCTGGCCGGCGTCCATGCGGTGCCGCTGACGGTGGAGGAATTCGGCCTCGCCCAGCGCCACTATCCGATCGTCTTCTCGTCCGGTCCCAATCCGGTTCCGCTCGCGCTGATGGGCCTGAACGAAGGCGTGAACATGTTCGTCGGCGAAGACGGCAAGCTGGCGGGCGATGCCTATATCCCCGCTTATGTCCGCCGTTACCCGTTCATGCTCGCCAAGCTGCAGCCGAACAGCGAGGAGCTTTCGCTCTGCTTCGATCCCACGTCCGACACGGTGGGCCAGGGCGGCGAGGGCGCGGCGCTGTTCGCCGACGGCCAGCCTTCGGATGCGACCAAGGGCATCCTGGGTTTCTGTGAGCAGTTCGAGCAGGCCGGCCAGCGCACCGCCGCCTTCATGCAGGAACTGGTAGATCTGAAGCTGCTGATCGACGGCGAAGTCTCGATCCAGCCGGAAGGCGCGCCGCAGCCCTTCATCTATCGCGGGTTCCAGATGATCGCGGAGGACAAGCTGCGCGAACTGCGCGGCGATCAGGCTCGCAAGCTGATCCAGTCCGGCCTGCTGGCGCTGGTCTATGCCCACCTTTTCTCGCTTTCGCTGATCCGCGATCTTTTCGCGCGCCAGCTCCAGGCCGGCAAGGTTCCGGCCCAGCAGCCGCAGCTGCAGGTCTGATCGTCATCCCATCCCGGATCGGCGGGTTCGATCCGGGCTTTTCCGCCGGGTGAGCGGGAATGAGCGGCGTCCGGTTTGCACCGGACGCCGCACTGCCGAAAAACTTGGTTGCAGATATTGAAATCGGGGGTGGCGAGGCATATCTTCCCATCAGTGCGCGGGCGTGTCCCCCTTTCGCGACCGCGCATGAGCGCGTCTTTTGACGCGCTTCCTCCCTGAACCTTGGCCACCTCGTGCCGCAATGCACGAGGTGGTTTTTTATGTGCCGCAGGTCATTCGGCGGCGCGGGCGAGGGGGGCGGAAAGCTCCTCCACCATCGCGGCCACCATTTCGGCGATCAGCGCGCGCATGCGGGGGAGGCCCTCGCCGGGGCCGCGCAGGTCGGGCGCGAGATAGGTGGAACGGTCCACCTCGATCTGGATGGCATGGATGCCGCGGGCGGGATGGGCCTGGCGGTCCAGCGTATGGCCGCCGGCATAGGGGCTGTTGCGCGCGCAAGGAAAACCATGCTCCTCCGCGATGCGGGTCAGGCGATCCATCAGGAAAGGCGGCGCGGTGCGGCCGTGGCGGTCGCCCAGCACGATCCGCGGGGGCTGGCCGCCGCCATGGGCCGGAAGCTGCGGCATGGAATGGCAATCGATCAGCAGCGCCACGCCAAAGCGGCGACGGGCTTCCTCCAGCGTGGAGGCAATGGCCGCGTGCCAGGGGCGATGATCCCTGAGGATGCGGGCCTCCAGCTCCTCCGCGTCCAGCCGCCGCGCCCATATCTCGCTCACGCCCGCCATCCGCCGGGGCACCAGGCCCAGCCCGCCCCTGACCTTGGTGCTCAGGATCACGTCATGCGCACGGGGCCGGGGATCGATCATGGTGGGGTCGATTTCCCGCTCGTCGCGGTTGAGGTCGATCCAGCAGCGCGGGCGGCGCGCGACGAAGGCGGTTGCGCCTGCGGCGACGGCCTCGTCGACGAGCAGGTCGGCATATCTGTCCTCCAGCGCCTCGAGCCTCGCCCGCGGCACGCGCGACATTTCCAGCAGCTCCGGCGGATAATCCCGCCCCGCATGAGGAACCGAAATCAGCACCGGGCAGGCCGGGGCAGTGGAGCCGAGACGGATGAAGCCTTCGGCTGTCTCAACGGATGAAATCGGCGGGCGCATGATGTGCAAACCTAAGCGGGCCGCCACCTGCGCGCAATCCGGGGCGTCGGTCCGGCCGTTGCGGACTGGAAAATTTTAACTGGCCGGCGCATAAGCAGCCACAGGCGCGGGCGGCGGGTCTGCCGCCTTGGGGACCGTGATGATTCGAATCCTGCTGGCCGAAGACGACGATTCGATGCGCGAATATCTTGCGCGCGCGCTCGATCGCTCCGGCTACAAGGTAACTGCGGTCGATCGCGGCACGGCGGCGCTGCCGCTGCTGGAAAGCCAGACGTTCGATCTGCTGCTCACCGATATCGTGATGCCGGAAATGGACGGGATCGAGCTTGCCCAGCGCGCGGCGGTGATCGCGCCCGCGATGCGGGTGATGTTCATCACCGGCTTCGCGGCGGTGGCGCTCAAGGGCGGGGCCGCGCCGCCCACCGCGAAGGTCCTGTCCAAGCCGTTCCACCTGCGCGACCTCGTGATGGAGGTCGATCGCATGTTCGAAGTGGGCAGCGCGACGGAAATCTGAGGATAAGGCGCAAAATTTTCGCAAACCGGCTTGCGCAGCTCCCGGCCCTTCGCTAGGGGGAGCGCCTCACGGCGGGCGTGTAGCTCAGTGGTAGAGCACTGTGTTGACATCGCAGGGGTCGCAAGTTCAATCCTTGCCACGCCCACCATGAAAAGCCCCGGCAGTCCAACGACTTGCCGGGGTTTTTTATGCGCGGATTTTATCGCGGCTTTCGCTGCTTTCGGTGAAGCGCTCCCGGAACGCGAAATTGGATCTTCGATGATCCTCTCGGATCTCCGCGTAGGCAGCGCTCCTAGCTATCAGTGGATCCGACGTGCGCTGCGTATTTCAGCCCGGCGTTGCTACCTGCTGAAGGAAGGCGAGGTTCCATAATCCATCGCCTCCAGATCGGCGATCAGGCTCGGCCCGTCCGGCTGCCAGTCGAGGCGCCGGCGTGTCCATTCGCTTGACGAAGGCATGTCGTAGCTCATGAACGATCCCATCCAGCCGAAATGCTCCGTCGCCTTTTCGGGGGCGAGGGAGATGACGGGCAAGCCCAGCCCGTTCCCGATCGCTTCGGCGATCGCCCGCGCCGGGACGCCCGCCTCCGCGGAGGCATGGTAGCGAATGCCGGCCTCATGCTTTTCGAGCGCCAGCCGGTACAGCCGGGCGACATCGGTGACGTGCGCGGCGGGCCAGCGGTTGTCGCCATCGCCGATATAGGCTGAGACGCCCCTGGTGCGCGCTATGGCGATCAGCGGGGAGATCAGCCCCTGTTTCAGGGTGTCGTGCACCTGCGGCAGGCGCACCACCGCGACCGATGCGCCCTTGGCCAGCGCATCCGCGCCGGCTTTTTCCGATGCGATGCGCGGGTTGGGATTGTTCCAGTCGACAGTGTCTTCGGTGGCGGGCTTGCCGGGACCGTTGCTGCCCATGCCGGTGCCGGAGGTGATGATGAAGGGCTTGCCGGTCCCCGCAAGCACCGTGCCCAGGGCCTCGATCAGCCGGGCGTCCTTGGCGCAATTCTCGACGAAGCGGGAGAAATCGTGATCGAAGGCCGTGTGAATCACGGCATCGGCCTGCTCTGCGCCGGCCATCAGGCTGCGCGGATCGTCGATCGTGCCGCGATAGGGCTGAGCGCCCGCCTGTTCCAGCCGGCGGGCGCCATCGTCGGAGCGGGTGAGGCCCAGCACTTCGTGGCCCGCGCCGATCAGTTCGGGCAGGATATGCGATCCGATGAAGCCCGTGGCGCCGGTCAGTAAAACACGCATGGAATATCTCCGAATTGTCCGGGGACTGATCTCGGGCTAGATATCAACCTGTTAAAGTAGTGACCTTATCATGGTATAACGACCAACAGGATCGCATGGTGCCCGCCCAATCCGCCAACCAGCTCGGAACCTTTCTTCGCAACCGGCGCACCCGGCTCGATCCCGCGGCCTTCGGCTATACGGGCGGCCGCCGCCGGACGCCGGGGCTGCGCCGCGAGGAGCTTGCCCAGCGCGCGAATATCAGCCCAACCTGGTATACCTGGCTGGAGCAGGGGCGGGGCGGGGCTCCGTCCGCCGACGTGCTCGACCGCATCGCCAGGGCGATGATGCTGACCGAGCCCGAGCGCGAGCATATCTACATGCTCGGGCTCGGGCGGCCGCCGGAAGTGCTCTACAAGCCGGTCGAAGGCGTTTCGCCTCGCCTGCAGCGTCTGCTCGACACGCTCGGGAGCCCCGCGATCATCAAGACGGCGATCTGGGATGTGGTCGGCTGGAACAGGGCGGCCGCCACGCTGTTCACCGATTATGCGAAGATCCCCCGGGAGGAGCGCAACATCCTGCGGCTGATGTTCGGCACGGCGCGGGCGCGCACGGCTCAGGACGATTGGCAAGGCGTCGCGCGCTGGGTGGTCGGTGCGTTCCGCGCCGATGTCGCCCGTGCCGGCGTGGGCGATGAAGCGAACCGGCTTGTCGAGGAGCTTGTGCGCATCAGCCCCGAATTCGATGCGTTCTGGCGGGACAATGATGTCGTCGCCCATGGCGAGGGGTTCAAGCGCATCCACCATCCCCAAGCCGGCCTTATCGAGCTGGAATTCTCGTCGTTCTCGGTCGACGGCAGGCCGGAACTGGGCATGGTCGTCTATAATCCCGCATCGCCGGCCGACGCCGAGGCCATCCGGGCGCTGGTCGCCTCGGCGGAGACCGCCACCTGCGCAACGCCGCGCGCGGAGCCGCAGCAGCAGGCATAGGGCCGCAATCGGGATAGCCCATGACACCGCGATAGATTGGGCGGTGGTGTTGATCTGCGGGGCGGGCGATCAACTGGTCGTTGGCGCGCCCGGATAGCGGTGCGCGAGGGCGGAAATCGCGCTGACGCAGGTTAATTCACGGCGCCGGGCGGGGTCTTTTCAAGGGCTGGAAGGTTCATCGAGGGGAATATGCCGGATTTCGGCGCTTCCCTTATCTCGGAGAGACTGCATGGCTACCGCCCAGACCGCGAAACCCGCGCCCAAGACCAGACCGGCTTCGAAGGTCGCCCGCAAGAATGTGCGTGCCGAAGGCAAGCCCGTCGATGCGATCAGGCTGCTCAAGAACGACCACAAGGAAGTGAAGGGCTATTTCAAGGACTATGAGACGCTGGAGGACGATGCCGCGAAGCAGGCGCTCGCGGAGAAGATTTGCCTGGCGCTGACGGTCCACGCGCAGATCGAGGAAGAAATCTATTATCCCGCCGCGCGCGAGGCGATCGACGACGACGATCTGCTCGACGAGGCCGAGGTCGAGCATGCCAGCGCCAAGCAGCTCATCGCGGAGATCCAGGCGATGAAGGCGGGCGACCGGCTGTTCGACGCCAAGGTGACGGTGCTGGGCGAATATATCGAGCATCATGTCGAGGAGGAGGAGAGCGAGATGTTCCCCGAGAGCCGCGACAGCGATCTCGACCTCAAGGCGCTGGGCGTCCAGCTTGCCGAGCGCAAGGCCGAACTCATGGCGCAGGCCCGGTAATAGACGGGACCTCCCCGGCGCCCCACCCGCCAGAAGCGGTCGACCCGTCGATCGCTTCCGCGGAGGGTATCTGCGATTGCCTCGTTATCGGCGGCGGCCCGGCGGGGCTGACTGCCGCGATCTATCTGGCTCGGTTCCATCTCGCCGTCATCGTGATCGACGCGGGGCAGAGCCGGGCGAGCCTCATCCCGCTGACCCGCAATCATGCCGGGTTTCCGGAAGGGATAACGGGCCACGATCTGCTGGCCCGGATGAGGTCGCAAGCCGGCCTCTTTGGCGTGGAGCTTCGCAACGGCCACATAGATGCGCTCGAGCGGCGGCAGGGAGACTTCCTCGCCCGCACGGATCAATCGACGATCCGGGCGCGGACGGTGCTGCTTGCCACCGGCGTGGTCAATCGCCGCCCGCCCATGATCGATGATTCCACGCACGCGCGTGCGGTGGCCGCCGGCCGGCTGCGCTATTGCCCGATATGCGACGGCTACGAGGTGACTGACCGAGCCGTCGCCGTACTGGGAACGGGCGAGCGCGGGTGCAACGAAGCCTTGTTCCTGCGCAGCTACACCGCCAATGTCACGCTGATCGCCCCTGAGGCGGCGCGCCAACTCTCGGCACAGCAGCGGGCTTTGCTAGGCGAAGCGGGAATCGGCATTGCCGGGCCTTGCCGCGCGATCCGGCTGGACGGAAATGAGATCCTGGTCGATCTGGAAGCCGGGCCACGGGCATTTGACAGCCTCTACCCTGCGCTGGGCTCGGATGCCCGCTCGGAGCTTGCCGGACAGGTCGGCGCCGACCTGTCCGAAGAGGGATGCCTGAAGGTCGATGCGCATCAGCGCACCAGCGTCGAGGGCCTATATGCCGCCGGCGATGTCGTGCTCGGCCTCGATCAGATCAGCCACGCCATGGGCGAGGGCGGTGTCGCCGCGACCACGATCCGCAACGATCTGGCCCGGCAGACCCCGCTTCTCCGATAGATCAGACCTCGGGCTACGCGTCGAGGTCGACCGCCAGTTCCCGTGGCCAGAAACGCAGCGCGCGGCAGGCTTCGATGAACGGGGCGGCGTCTGCGGCCTCGCCCAGCGGCAGGCAGGCTTCGTCGAGATCCTCGGCGATGCCGGCGGCGGCGAAGATCGCCTCGGCCTCGGCGCCGATCCCGATATATTTGCAGTGCGCGAACGCATCGGTGACGAAATCCCTGGCGGCGGCGTCGCGCGACAGCAGCGCGGCGCCGTCCGCCGAGACCAGGATCGCGACCGCGTCGAACAGGACGGAGGGTCCGCCGTCGATCTTGTGCTTGGCGGAGACGGTCGTGCCGTCGGACAGTGTCACACCGCCGATCTTGGGCGCGATCACCTCATAAACCGCCGCTTCCTTCTCGACCGCCTTCAGCAGCGCCGTGAAGATCGCCGCATCGGCGCCATCGCTCAGCAGTATGCCGAGCTTGCGCCCCTTGAAGCTGGCCGGCCCGTTCTTGACGATGCTGAGCTTGTCGGAAGCGGGCAGATCGGCGATCGGCTCGCGCGCCGCCGCGGCGGGATCGGGAAGCGCCAGCCCCAGGCCATCGGCAACGGTTGCCGCAAGCGTCGCATCAATGTTCAGCAGATGCGACACGACACGCGAGCGGATATCGGGCCGTTCGACTTTGGAAAGCTCGAACACCAGCGCATCGCCGATATGCTTCCGTTCGATCGGCGTCTGGCTGACGAGAAATTGCCGCGCCTGGCTGTAATGGTCCGCGAAGCTCTCCGAACGGATGCGCTGCTTGGGGCCGTCGGCGGTTTCGGCGAAGCTCGTGAAGCCGCGGGCCGGGTCCTCGCGCGGTCCGCCATCAGCCGCGCCCCAACTGTTGGGTTCATAGTTCGCACGGCCCGTGGGATTGCGCATCGCCATGTGCCCGTCCTGCTGGAAATGGGCCATCGGGCATTTGGGCGCGTTGATCGGGATATGGGTGAAGTTGGGGCCGCCCAGCCTTTTGATCTGCGTATCGAGATAGGAGAAATTGCGCCCCTGAAGCAGGGGATCGTTCGAGAAGTCGATGCCGGGCGGCACATTCTGCGTGCAGAAGGCGACCTGCTCCGTCTCGGCGAAGAAATTGTCGACCACGCGGTCGAGCACCAGCCGGCCGACAATGCGGATCGGCACCAGCTCCTCGGGGATGATCTTGGTGGCGTCGAGCACATCGAAGTCGAAGCCGTCGGCGAAATCATCGTCGAACAGCTGCACGCCCAGCTCCCATTCGGGGAAATCGCCGCCGTTGATCGCGTCCCACAGATCACGGCGATGGAAATCGGGATCGGCGCCGTTGATCTTGACCGCCTCGTTCCAGACGACCGATTGCAGGCCCTGCCTGGGCTTCCAGTGGAACTTGACGAAGGTCGACTGGCCATCGGCATCGAGCAGCCGGAATGTGTGGACGCCGAACCCCTCCATCGTCCGGAAGGAACGGGGAATCGCCCGGTCCGACATGGTCCACATGATCATGTGGAAGCTTTCCGGCGTCAGGCTGACGAAGTCCCAGAAATTGTCATGCGCGGTCTGCGCCTGCGGGAAGTTGCGGTCGGGCTCGGGCTTGGCCGAGTGGATCAGGTCGGGAAACTTGATCGCATCCTGGATGAAGAAGACAGGGATGTTGTTGCCGACGAGGTCCCAATTGCCTTCCTGCGTATAGAGCTTGACGGCGAAGCCGCGCACGTCGCGGGCGAGATCGAATGATCCCTTGGAGCCGGCGACGGTCGAGAAGCGCACGAACGCCGGCGTGCGCTCGCCGACGCGCTGGAAGATATCGGCTCGGCTGACATCGGCCAGGCTGTCGGTCAGCTCGAAGAAGCCGTGCGCGCCATAACCGCGCGCATGCACGACGCGCTCGGGAATCCGCTCATGATCGAAATGGAAGATCTTTTCGCGGAAATGGGAATCCTCGAGCAGGGTGGGGCCGCGTTTGCCCTGCTTCAGGCTGTTCTGGTCGTCCGCCACCGGAATGCCCTGCTGGGTGGTGAGCGTCGCCACGTCGCCGTCGGCGGCCTGGTGCGTCTCGCCGCCGCCGCCCTGCGGCTCGTCATAGGAAAAGGAGATCGCGGCATCGGCGGGCAGGGGCGAGGCCTTCTGCGGCGATTCGCCTCCGACATCCACCCCCGCCAGCTCTGGCGGCGTCATGCCGCCGGTGGATTTCGCGGGTGACTTGCCCGATGCCGGTGTCCTGGCCATGATGATATCCTCATCTTCGCTCGATGCCTGGACGAGGCGGCCAGCCGTGATGGTTCCGGACATGCGGCCGCGACGCCAATGGCGGGATGTGGCCTAAGAACCCAGGCAACGCCGGGCGGTTGCCGGGGCCGGGGCTAAATTAACCTGCGTCATCATGATTGCGCCCGGGCCGGCGCAACACCCGGCCACGTCGCCCGTTGGGGAGAAGCACGGCGCGACCGCCGATGCATCCTGGCCCACCCCGGAGGATGGTCTGCCGTGTTCACCGAACGTTTCCTGAGAGATAAACGTGGTGTCAGCCTCGAGGTTGATGAGCGCGAAAGGCTCGAGGCGGCCATTGTCGAGGTTCAGACGGTTGAACCCCGCAAGACGATCGCCCGCGCGGGTGAATCCCTTCACCAAAGCACGCTGCTGCTGGAAGGCATCATGTCGCGCTATATCGATGACCGGCGCGGCCTGAGGCAGCTCGTGGCGGTGCATGTTCCGGGCGATTTCGTCGATCTGCACGCCTATCCGCTCAAGATCCTCGACCATGATGTCGCGACCATGACCGCGGCGACGGTGGCGATCGTGCCGCACGTGGCGCTCGACGCCATCACGCGCGAGATGCCCCGACTAGCCCGCAAGCTCTGGTTCGCGACGCTCATCGATGCCGCCATCCACCGCGCCTGGCTGTTCCGCCTCGGCCGCCTCGATGCGATCGGGCGCGTGGCGCATTTCCTGTGCGAGACCAATGTGCGGCTCGTCTCGGCCGGCCTCAGCGATGGTCGCCGCTTCGCGTTCGGCCTCACGCAGAATGATCTCGCCGAGATATGTGGCCTCACCAACGTGCATGTGAACCGGGTGATGCGACATCTGCGCGAAGATCGGCTCTGCATTTTCCGATCCTCGCTCGTCGAAATCCTCGATCCCGAACGATTGGCCGAACGCGGGCAGTTCAATCCCGCCTATCTCTATATCGACTACGCCCCGCCCGAGCACTCGCCCTCAAATCCGCCCTCAAATCCAAGGCCATAGCTTCATGCCCGCACCGCCCGCCGTTCCGCAGCCACAGACCAAAGCCGGTATCGCCAGCGCCGAAGATGGGCTCGTCGTCCTCGACGGACCCGATGGCGTGGCGGTGACGATGACGCCGGATGCCGCGACGCGGACCGGCCAGAACCTGATCTCGGCCGCGGAAATCGCGGAGCGGCAGAGGGCGGACAAGGATAGATCGGAAGGGCAATGATGCGCGGCCATGCCTCCGCCCGGAGCCGTCTGCCGGCGGCGCATGCCCCCGACACTGGCATGCGCGCTGGCGATGCGGGAATCGTATTGATCGGTGTTGATTTCGCCCGGCCGGCCGGAACGCCGACCATCGGCGCCGGTTGTTCGGGGCATGGTGCCAGCCGCTGGCTGTCCCGATCAGGAGAATGCCGATGTCCGTCCTCGACCGCCTCATTGCCGCCGTTACGCCGCCTGAGACCGAGCAAGCCCGCCTGGAAGCGCGCACGAAGGCGACCAGCGCAGCCGCCCCGGGCGATTGGCTGGACCAGATCCTGCAGCATCACATGGACCTTGAAGATGCCTTTGCCGAGGTGAGGGCCAGCGCGGATGCCGGGGGCCGCAGCGCCGCGCTCAACCAGCTCGGGCTCCTCCTGACCGGCCATGCGATCGCGGAGGAGGCGGTGATCTATCCCGCGCTCGCCGAAGATGGCGAGAAGACCCATGCCAGCATGGGATATGACGAGCAGGCGATGGTGAAGGTCCAGATGGCGCTTCTCGAGAAGCTGGACCCCATGAGCCAGGATTTCATCGACAAGCTCGAGCATATCGAGGGCGCTGTCGCGCATCATATGTATGCCGAGGAGGGCAACTGGTTCCTCGACCTCAAGGAAAAGGCTTCGGCCGCGGATCAGGCCATGCTGACCAGGCGCTATGCCGAAGAATATGAACGATATGTCGGCGCGGATATGCCGGCCTGATCGCCATGGTCCGCACGGGGCTAAGGCCTGTCAGGTCCGGTGCGTCCCGGCGCCGTGGGGCGGCTGGCCGGATCGGATGCCCGGCCAGTCCTTTCGTTATCGGCCTGAAACAGACGCTGGCCGACGGCGAAGGGCGGATCGCGGCGCGTTTCGATATCAATGATCTCGCCGGCGAGGTGTTGATCTCGCGGGATTCGGTGTGGGTCCTCATCCGCCGCGAAGGTGCCGGCGGCCTGGCGTTGCGTGCCGCATTCCTGCCGACCGCCTTCACCTGCCAGAAGGTTGCGGCGCATGCGGGCGAGACGATGCGGCTTGAGCTCGGAAGCGCCATGGGCAACCACTCCATCGTGCTCCGGGCCGGCGGCGATGCGCTCGAGCATATCCGCATGACGGCCACCTTCACGCCGTCGATGCCCGCCCTCATTCCGTTCATGCCGCGCGATCTCTATCCGCTTGACGGGGACGATGATCCCCTTGGGGCGGAAGGCCGTGTCGAGGCGGCGCAGCGCGGCCTCAACAGCGGGATGATCTATTTCCGCATCGACGAGCCCGCCTTCGGCAACGTGCTCTATTTCCAGAACCTGACGGCGATGAACGCTTATTATCGCGCCACCAAAACCAGCCCCGACGGCGCGGTCGGCGGCCTGTGGCCGGAACTCGGCTATCTGCTACCGACGCCGGTTCAATCGGGCAAGCTGCCGTCCGACCCGCTCACTGCCGGGGTCGAGGTGACGCTGTCCGACGCGATCCTCGTCTTCCGCCATCACGCCCCGCCGCATGAGCGTGAATCCGCGCGCCAGTTCCTGCAGATGCTGGGCGAAGCCTATAAGCTTCTCGACCTCCCGCCCACGGACTATCGGGATTGGGTGGCGCGCGCCGAACGGACGCTCATCGATCTCGACAAGGCCCCGGAAGCGACGATCCGCCATTATGGCCATCGCTATGTCCACCCCTATACCGCGAGCGAATATCCGGACTCGATGGTGCAGATCTCGGTGCTGGCGGCGGTGTTCGATTGGGGGAGATGGCAGGGCGCGGCCCATCCGCTCGAAGCCGAACTGCGCGCCGGGCTCAGCCGCTTTTACGATCCGGAATTGAAGGCGCTCAGGCGCTACCTGCCCAATGTCGGCGACGACAAGGACGCCGACGCGGTCGACAGCTGGTATCTCTACCACCCGATGCTCAACCTGGGGCGGATGGCGCTGGCGGGCGATGGGTCTTCGGCCAGGCTGTTCCTCGATTGCATCGACTTCAGCATCAGGGCCGCCCGGCACTTCGACTATAAATGGCCGATCCAATATAAGATAACCGACTTTTCCGTCATCACCGCGACCGCCAACGACGATCGCGGCCAGACGGATGTCGGCGGCCTTTATGCCTATGTCATGCTGCAGGCGCACGAGCTGACCGGCGATCCGCGCTTTCTCGACGAGGCAAAGGCAGCGATCGATGCGGCCATGGGGATGCGGTTCAACCTCAACTATCAGGCGAACCTCACCGCCTGGGGCGCCGCGGCCTGCATGCGGCTCTACCGCATCACCAATGACGTGAAATATGCCGAGCAGAGCTATGTCTATCTCGCCAGTTTCTTCCACAATTGCGAGATATGGGAGAGCGAGCTCGAGCATGCGGTGCATTACCGCAATTTCCTGAGCGTCACCTGCCTCCAGGACGCGCCCTATATGGCGATCTACGAGTGTTTCGACGCCTTCACCGCCTTCGAGGTCTATCTGGATCAGAGCGGGCCGGATCTCGATCCGGCGGTGCGGATGCTGGTGGCCGAATATTGCAGATATGCGCTCGATCGCGCCTGGTATTATTATCCGGATGTCCTGCCGGTCGGGATCCTCGCGACCGGGAACCGCAACGGCCATATCGATCGCAAGCTGTCGTTCCCGCTGGAGGACCTCTATCCCGATGGTCAATGTCCCGGTCAGGTCGGCCAGGAAATATACGGCGCGGGTGCCGCGATGGTGTTTGCAACCCGCAATTTCCACGCCGTGGAAGGCGCGCCTTTCAAGCTGTTCTGCGACCATTTCATCAGGGGAATCGAGCGCATCGGCGATCGGTCGCTAAGCATCATGCTGGACGGCGGCGAAACCTGCGTCGCCACCTTGAGCTTCGTTCGGGAAAAGCGCCGCAAGCTGCCCAGGACAAAAGTTGCGGCCGCCGACGGCGATGTCCTGCGCGGGCACCCGATGGGGGCCGACCGCATCGATTATCACGTGCCGGCCAGCGGCCGTCTCATCATCAGCTGGATCGACGGGAAAGGGTAAGCATGACCGAGCTATCCGACGCACATACCCAGCAGCCGGGACTGGCGGGGCGCAAGGCCATCATCACCGGCGGCACGACGGGGATCGGCCGCGCGATCGCGGTGCTGCTCGCCTCCGAAGGCGCCAGGATATTCGTCTGCGGCCGAACGCCCGAGCATCTGGATGACGCGCTGAAGCGCATCCGCGAGGTAGGCGAGGGGGACGGCATCAATGTCGACCTCGCCAACCGGGAGGAGGCCGAGCGGTTTTTCGATGCCGCCGAGGATTATCTGGGCGGCATCGACATTGCCGTGATCAACGCGGCGGTCCCGGCCGAGGCGCTGGCCGAAACCGACGATGGGGATACCGATTACCAGATCGCCGTGGATTTCGCGTCCTACCTCACCACCACACAGGCCGCTGCGAAGCGGATGAAGGCGGGGAGCGATATCGTCCTGATCGGATCGATGTCCGCCGTGTCGCGCAAGGGAGGCAATTCCATCTACGTGGCGGCCAAATCGGGCATCCAGGGATTTGCGAAATCGCTGCGGGAGGAACTGGCCGAGCAGGACATCAAGGTCGGCCTGATAGAGCCGGGCTTCACGGGCGCAGATTTCCAATATCCCGAATTTCCTCCCGAAAAGCAGCGGGAGCTGATCCGGCAGCATAGGATGCTGCGGGCGGAGGATATCGCCGTCTCCACGCATTTCATGCTTACGCAACCCCGGCGCACGGCGATCTCGCTCATGCGCGTCGAGACCCGGCTCAACCATCCCTGACCGGATATTCCGTCGACAAGCTGGTTCTGGTCCCGGCCAGCGTCGCCCCTCGATCCTCGCCCGGTCGCCGGATGCGCTGTTCTGAAACCGTCCGCTAGGAGCACCGCTCGAACACCGCGACCATCGCGAGGATGGGCGGGACGGGCGCGCCTTTCCCGGCCTATCGCCCCAGCCTGTCCCTCGGCAGACGCAATGCCAGTTCCAGGCTGTCCGCCAGCCAGGCCCGTTCCATCGTGCCGCCCAGCCCCTTGAGGGCGGCGGCCATCAGGTCCGTGCCGAATCCGTGCCGCTCTTCGCTCGGCTTTTGTCCGCCATGCTCGCGCCACATGAGCAAGAGGTCGTCCCCATCAAGCTCGGCCTTGATGTCGAGCGTGCCCCGCGCGTTTGAAAGGCCGCCATATTTCACCGCGTTGGTGGCCAGCTCATGCAGCAGCAACCCCATGGAGGTGAGGGCGTGCCGCCCTATATCCACGGGCGGGGCTTCGATCGTGATGCGCCCACCCTCGAGATAGGGGTGGAGGACCGCGTGGAGAACGGCGTCCAGGGCGGCGCTTTCATCGGTCTCCAAGCCCGGTTCGGTAAGGATCAGGCGATGCACCGCGCCGAGCGCGGCCAGCCGGTCGCCCAGATCGTCGGCGAATGCGTCGACGGTCGAAGCGCTCCTGCGGCTGACGCTGACCAATCCTTGCACGATCGTCAGGAGATTCTTGATGCGGTGATGCATCTCGCGCAGAATCATCTGCTGCGCCTCGGCCTGGCGCCGGCGTTCGCTGATGTCGTGGGCGATCTTGGAAGCGCCGATGATGCGCCCCTGCGCGTCGCGCACCGGCGAAATGGTGACCTCGATCTCGACCGGTATCCCGCCTTTGGCGAGCCGCACGGTTTCCAGCCGGTCGATACGTTCCCCCCGGCGAAGCCGGGCGATGATATCGATTTCCTCGTGAAGCCTGTCTTCCGGAATGAGCATGGTGATCGGCTGCCCGATCGCCTCCGCGCGGGTATAGCCAAAGAGCTTTTCGGCACCGCCGTTCCAGCTTGTGATCAGCCCGTCGAGCGTCTTGCTGAGGATCGCATCGAAGCTGCTGTCGATGATCGCCCCGAGCCATGCCGTGGCGTCGGCGTCGGGCGGCTGGTTGTCCGTCCGGGCGGCGGCATCAGACGCCGTAACGAGCCTGATCGCTCTGCTGTCCGACCCCATCATGAAGCGCTCCTTGCTTGATGGTTGGCATCGAATTTTCGCACATGCTTAGCAAGGCGAGCCTGCAACTCCAACCGCCGGCCCGCAAATGGAATCGGCATCCGTGAACTGAGATCAAGCTAAGCCTTTAAGGGGAATCCGCAACGGCAGGTCGCCAGCTTTCGCTATAACATTCATCAATCTCGGGTGTTGGATCTTTTCCTGAATTGGACGAGGCTTGGATTGAAGCCTGCGCTCCCCGAGCCTAGGGGGCATTGGAGAAGCCCATCACGGCCTTTATCTCGACATACTCGTCGAAGCCGAAGGCGCCCCATTCCCGCCCGTTTCCGCTCATTTTATATCCGCCGAATGGCGTGAGGCTGTCGCCAGTGCTCCCGTTCAGCGATACGCGGCCCGCGCGCAGGCGGGCTGCGACTTCGCGAATCTGCGAAGGGTCCGCCCCCCAGATATAGGCGGCAAGGCCGTAGTCGGTATCATTGGCGATCTCGCAGGCCTGATCGAGCGTTTCATATCCCAGGATCGAGAGCACCGGGCCGAAAATCTCCTCGCGCGCGATGGTCATGTCGTTGGTGACATCTGCGAAGACGGTCGGCCTGACGAAATAGCCCTTGTCGATTCCGTCGGGCAGGCCGGGGCCGCCGGCAATGAGCGTGGCCCCTTCGTCCATTCCCTTTTTTATCAGGCGCTGGACCTTGCCCCACTGCGTGGCCGAGACGACCGGCCCCATCGAAACGTCCGTAGCCGGATCGCCAACGCTGATCGCCGCCGCCGCGTCGCGCGCGAGCCTGCTCACCTCCATCATTCGTGCCTTTGGCACGATCATCCGCGTCGGCGCGTTGCATGACTGGCCGCTATTGTTCATCACCTGCCTGATGCCGGCCGCGACGGCCGTGGGATAATCGGCGTCCTCCAGCAGGATGTTGGGTGACTTCCCGCCCAGTTCCTGTGAAACCCGTTTGACGGTAGGGGCGGCGGCGATCGCGACTTCGATACCGGCGCGTGTCGAGCCGGTGAACGAAACCATGTCCACCTGGGGATGCGAAGCGATGGCCGCGCCTGCCGCGGCTCCGCCGTTGACGAGGTTGAAGACGCCCGCGGGCACGCCGGCCGCATCCAGCACTTCGGCGAACAGATAGGCGCTGAAGGGAGCGATCTCGGACGGCTTCAATATCATCGTGCAACCGGTGGCAATGGCTGGCGCGACCTTGCAGGCAATCTGATTCAGGGGCCAATTCCAGGGCGTGATCAGGCCGCACACGCCGATCGGCTCCCTGACGATCCGAGTTGTTCCCTGCTCCTCCGCGAAGGCATAGTTCCGCAGCACGGCGACTGCCGCTTCGAGGTGGGCGAGGCCGCTTCCCGTCTGCGCGCGCAACGCCAGCGATCGCGGGGCGCCCATTTCCTCGGTGATCGCGTCCGCGATCTCGATTTCGCGCCGTTTATATTCGGCGATAATCCGCTGGAGGAGGTCGATCCGCTCCTCGCGCGTCGTCACGGCCCATGATGCGAATGCTCGCCGCGCCGCGTCCGCTGCGCGATCGACATCGGCCGCAGTTCCGGCCGATACGTGTCCGGCGACTTCCTCGGTCGCCGGATTGATGACGTCGAGCACCTGTGCCCCGCCAGCGGGATCCACCCAAGCTCCGTCGATGTAGAATTTCGTATATTCGCGCATGCCTTCTCCTGAGCGTGGCGGTATCCCACAGTCGGCCGCCGCAGATCAAACGATCCGATCCCGGGCGTTGTTCAGGCTGGCGCGATAGATGGGCAGCCCCATCAACAGGATCCCGATAATCACCGGCAACAGGATTCCGCCCGCGATGGAGATCGAATAGCGGAGCGCTGCCTCGTCGCCGAACCCGAAATCCGTGATCGCGGCGATGAAGCTGGCACCCAGCCCCAATCCCACGAGGTTCACGCACAACAGCGTCAGCGCCATCACCTGCCCCCGCAGCTGATTGGGGGTCACATCCTGGATCGCCGAGATCATGACCCCTTGCGCCGCCTGGCCGACCAGCGTGCCCACCGCCATGCAGCCGAGCGCAAGGGCCGCGTTCGGCATCAGCGGGCCGATGATCAGCGGGAGCGCCTTTATAAGGGTCGTCGCCAGCACGATGCGCATATTGGCATCGGCCCGGCCGGCTTTCATCAGGCGCCCGGAAAGCCAGCCCCCGCCAACGGTTCCGGCTGCGCCGCAGACCAGCATGACCGTTCCGTAATATAGTCCGACATCCCTGATGGACATGCCGTAGGTTCGGATCAGGAATGTCGGATACCAGAGCGAAACGCCTATCGCGAGCATGCCTATCAGCGAAATCGAGCTGATCAGCATGGCGTAGAGTTTCCAGTTCGCCTTGAGATAGTCGAAGGTTACCGTCAGGGGCATCCGATGCGTTTCATATCCCTTGGCGAGCTCCCGCCGCATCGGTTCACGGATGGTGAGCAGCAGGGCGACGATGAAGGTGCCCGGCAGGCCGACCACCACGAAAACCATCTGCCATGGCGCGAGTGCCCCGATGATCGGCAGATCGCCGCCGCCCTTGCCGACGAAATATTGCAGCAGCGCCCCGCCGATGATGAGGGCGAGCCCGCCGCCGATCGGGTAGCCGATTGCGTAGCAACTGATCGCGAGCGCGCGGCGCTTTGAATCGAAATAATCGCTGATCAGCGAATATGCCGTCGGGCTGAGCGTCGCTTCCCCCACGCCTACGCCGATACGCGCCGCGAAGAGCTGGCCGAAGTTGCGCGCCAATCCGCACGCCATCGTCATTATGGACCAGAAGGCCACGCCCCAGACGATGATCCGCGTGCGATTTCGGCTCGTATCGACAAACCGCCCGATCGGAATCGCGGCAACGCTGTATAGCAGCGCAAAGGCGAACCCCTGCAGAAGGCTGATCTGGAAATCGCTGAGGCCCAGATCCTGCTTGATGGGGATGACGAGGAGGGTGAGCACGCGCGCATCGATCGCGCTGAAGCAATAAGCCAGCGAAAGGACGCCGACGACATACCAACGGTAAGGCGTGCTCGGCTCGCCCTGCGCCAGCCGCTGCCGCTCCAACACCCTGCTCGCCACGCGCGTTTTCCTTCCTATCGCTACCAGGCCGACACGGGGTTGGCCCGGGCCAACAGCGTGGTCATCCGCTCCCGCAGTTTGTCGTCATTCTCGCTGCTTTCGGGCAACAGCCAGAAGCGGCCTGCCCGAATGCCTTCAAGCGCGAAGGCCGCGACCTCCTCGGGTTCGGTCAGCGCCATTTTCAGGCCGGTTGTCCGAACCAGATCTTCCATCGTCTCATATGCGGGCTTGTTGCCGTCATCGTCGCCATAATCGGCGGGGCGGTTGCGCTTGGAGGCCAGGATGGACGTGTTCACGACATGCGGACCCGGGAACAACACCGCCGCCCGCACGCGATCGCCCTCGCGCAGCAACTGCTGGTAAAGGACTTCGCTGATGCTCGTCACCGCCGCCTTCGACGCGGCATAGATTGGGGTGTTGGGAAGCGAACGCAGCCCGCCATTGGACGAAGAGGTGTTGATGACGACCCCTTCTTCACCCGATGCGAGCATCCGCGGCACGAAGGAGCGGATGCCGTAAACCACTCCGAAGAGGTTCACGTCGAACCCCCAATGCCAATCGCTGGTGGGCAGCGACCAGATCGTCCGCTGGGCCTCCCCCAGCCCGACACCCGCATTGTTGAAAAGCAGGTGGACCGCTTCATGGCGCGCCCATACGGCCTCGGCCAGCGCTTCAACCGAGTCCGCCTTGGTGACGTCGACCTGGAGGCCAATCACGTCGCCACCGGTTTCCGTCGCTATTTCCGCGGCGGTGGCATCGAGCCTCGCCTGGTCGATGTCGGCGAGGACGATCTTCGCGCCCTCCGCCGCCAACTGGGCGCCCAGGGCACGCCCCACGCCGCTGGCGCCGCCGGTGATGACGGCGACGCGATCCCTGAAGTCGCGCATCAGGCTGCCTTGGAGCCGATCAGGGGAACGTCTATTCCGGGATTCGATGGCACGTCGTTGCGCTGGACCCAGAAAGGCGCGATGAACTCGCTGGGCACGGTGCGGAGCAATTGCCCGCTCGTATTGGTCGCCCCTTCGACATAATCGAGGCTGACGATGCGGCGGATGGGCACATCGACCAGCGGATCATATGCGGACTCGTGAAAGCGGATCTGCCCGTCGAAGCGGCGCTTCAAGCTGTAGTTCCGTTTCCAGTTGAGCCGTGTGAGAAACACGTCACCATCGAATTCACCCGGCGTGGAGATTGATGGCAAACCCTTGTAACAATAAAAATATTCCTCGAAGGGTTCGGGCTTGCCCTGATCCTCGCCGATCGTGCCGTCGACCTCGAAATATGTGATGCCGTGTCGCGTGCAGGTGGCACGCACGTGATTTCCATCCTTTTCGAAGGTGGTTTCCGCGATCTTCTTGGGCTCGCCGAAACGTTCCCGGCCACTCGTGACCACGGACTCGCCTTCCATTGCCATATGGAACACGTAGCCGCCGGGTGTGCCTTCATAATCGCACATCAGGCCCAGCGTCAGCGCGCCGATCTCGACGGTGGTTTCCGGCGTGACGTGCATGGCCACATGGGCGAACTGGAGGAAAACCTCGGGCCGCGCTGCCGGAACGAGAGGCCGCGGCAACATGGCGCGGACGATCTCGGCATCCGTTTCATAGGTGGCCCGGACCGTCCGCACCGTGTTGTTGAGGCTCGCCGAAGCCGGAGCGCCGGACGATCCCTGTACAAAGCGTAGCTTGGCCATATGCGCTTCTCCCTTGAGCAAAATTGCCCTCATCGCGCAGGCGGTGGCCTGCACGCAGAACATCCAGATCCTGAATCGGTCGGTCAGCCGGCCGCCATCTGCTGCGGGGCGTCCTCGCCTGCGTAGAATTGTTGGAAATAATGCCGGAAACGAAGGATCGGGCCGTCACCGTCGCACAGGAGCGGTTGCGCCCGGTGGATCTTGTGATGCCAGATCGGGATATCGCCTTCGACGCCCGTCTGCCCGCACGTATATTCGATCGCCATGAGCGCCGCCCGATGCTCCGGCGAACCTTCATCCGTTTCGGGGAAGGTGAAGCAGAAGCGCAGCTCGACCTGATCGGCCTCGACGGGGGTTGCCAGAACCATCAGCGAAAGCGTGACGACGCCCTGCAGTTGCGTGAACTTCTGGCCCGCCCCGTTCTGGATGGTGTTGACGCTGGACGGAATGATCCTGGTGGTTCCATCGGGCAGCACCGCCACGCGCTCGCCATGTGCGCTGCTTCGCCGGATATGGCCGTCATAGGTGGTCTTGCCTTCGGGGACCGCTTCCATCCTGTGCACATATTCGAAGTGCGCGAAGTCGACGCCGTTCTCGGCAATTTCCTGAGGGTTGCTCGCGAAGCTCCAGAAACGGCGGACAGGGGGACTCCAGCCGGTATCGGTAAAGGGGGCATGTTCGATCACGTCGAATGTCGGCGCGATGCGATCGGGATGATACCAGGCCCACACCACCCCGTTCTTTTCCACTACCGGATAAGGCCGTGCGATCGGCTCGCGCCTGGTGATGGGCGGCATCAGCCTGGCATAGGGAATGTCGGCGCAGAAGCCGTCCGGGCGATAGGCCCAATGATGAAAGGGGCAGCGAAGGCAGTCTCCCTCCACCGTGCCCCCATGGCCCATATGGGCGCCGAGATGCGGGCAATAGGCGTCAAGCAGGCCGACCGCACCGGATTCGCCCCGGAAAAGAACGAGGTCGCGGCCGAAATAATGGATCGGGCGGACCGCGCCGATCGCGAGCTCATCGCTATAGCTGACAAAGAACCAGCCAAATGGGATCGTCATCGGAAACCGTTGGAGCATCGATCCTCTCCTATCGCCGGCCGCCTTGTGGCGGTCCGGTTGCTGCTCTTTGGCGCTTTTCAAGATGCAGAATAACCTTTCATTCCAGCGGGTGAAGATCGCCGGGGGGGAAGCACTGTCCATGTCGGCGGACAATGGCGCCTATCGCCGGTGGATATGTTCACCCAAAGCGGTCATCGCCGGCCGCATCCATGGCCGTAGTTTGCGATGCTCAAAGCTGACGGCAAGGTGATCGATGAATGCGCGGGTGGCAGCGGGTATCATGCCCGGTGAAAACACCGCCCACACTTCCTTGTCGTAAAAGGCCCAGTCCTGGTTGAGCGCAACGAGACGGCCATCCATCAGGTCATCGCGAATGATGCTAATCGGCAGCTGCGCGATTCCCAATCCATGCCGCACGGCCGAGGCGAGCGCGATGCCGCTGTTGCTCTTCCACGTGCCCGAAACCTTCACCCGATTGTTGGGCGCCTGCTTTTCATTGAAATAGAAATAACCGCCCAGATCGGCGAGGCACGCATGCGCCGCCAGATCGGCAGGGCTTTCGGGCCAGCCGTGGCGCGCGATATATTCGGGAGAGGCGCACAGGCAGTATGAGAGATAGCCGAATAAACGCGCCTTGAGCCCGGAATCGATCAGCCTGCCGTATCGGATAACGACATCGAATTGTTCCTGCACGAGATCCGCCTCGCGCAGATAGGCCACGACCTCGAGCGAGATTTCCTGATGCCGGGCGCTGAATTCGGCGACGATCGATGACATGAAGGTGACGCCGAATATGTCGCTCAGCCCCACGCGGAGACGCCCTACCGGGCGTTCCTGGAACTGCGCCATCTGACGTTCCACATCGATGAGAGACGAGCGCATTTCCATGCAGCGCTGGTGGAACAGATCGCCGGCGGCGGTCAGCGACAGGCGCCGTGTCGTGCGGACAAGCAGGCGGGCGCCGACACGCGTCTCAAGTTCGCTCACCATCTTGCTGACGAAGGATTTGGAGACTCCGAGCGCCTCGGCTCCGGCCGTGAAGCTGCCGGTCTCGACGACTGCAAGAAACTCCTCGATGCCGCGCCAAGTCACCTGTCGTGTCCCCTGCAGTGCCGCCTCGAAGGCGGCATTGCGCGGAACGCTATTCCTGTGCGGCACCGGAGGAAACCCGGTTTGGCCGGGATTGTTTACAATAGGGGCCAAATCTGTTGGCCGGTCGCGATCATGCGGCACGCTTGACGAACTGCGCCTTTTGCGGACCGATTTCGGCGGCGAGCTTCCACAGCGCCGCCTTGTCCACGTCGTAGACGTCGAGGGCGTTGCCGGCGAGCATCTTCTGAATATCCGCCTCGGGCAGGCCGCCCAGGCTCAGGCTCATCTTCTGGAGCGTCGCCGGCCAGGTTCCCTCGGGGTGGGGATAGTCAGTGCCCCACATGATCCGGTCGACACCGATCTTGTAATAGGATTCGGTCGTCTCCTCGTCCGGCAGCGCGGAACATCCCACCCAGATATTGCGGGCGAAATACTCGCTCGGCTTCATCGTCAGGTTGGAATTATAATCCCCGAGCTTGCCGCTGGTGTGCTTCACCGAAGCGCGGATATCCATGAGCTCGAGCACCCAGGGAAACCAGAATTCCCCGCCCGCTTCGGTGAAGGCGACCTTGAGGCGAGGATAGAGTTCGAACACGCCGCCGAAGATCATCGTCCACATCGGCCGTGTCAGCCAGAAGGCATATTCGGACAGATAGGTGCCGATCCAGCCTGGCTGGCTGGTGTCATAGGCCGGTGCGCCGCCCGAATGGAAATGAACGGGCATGTCCAGTTCCTGAAGCAGATCCCACATCGGATAATATTTCCGATGGTTATACATCGCATAGCCATCCATGATCGCCGGCAGGAAAACGCCCTTCAGCCCGGCTTGGCGCGCCCACCGGATTTCCTTGAGATTTTCCTCGACGTCATAGAGCGCAGGAATGATGGCGAGGCCGATGCGGCGGACGGGGTCGTCGCGGCAGAAATCGGCCATCCAGCGATTATGCGCGCGGGCGCCTGCCCATTGCAGTTCCGGGGCCACGCCAAACGGGCGCAGGCCGACATCGGCGCCGAAAGGCGGAGCATTACGTTCGGTAATGCCGTCGGGAAACAGCACTTCGGCGGCCACGCCATCTTGATCGAGCACGCGGTTGCGGATGACGGGATCCCATGCGCCTTCCAGCCCGTCGCCTACCTTGGCGCGCCATTTCGTGTTGAAATCGTCGAGCAGGAACAGCTTTTCATGCTCTTCCCGAGCCTTGATCTCCCGCTCGAGGCGCTCGTCGAACTCCGCATGATATTGGCGCTCGAGATAATCGCGATAGCGTTCAGGCGGCAGCCCCGCGTGACCGTCGGACGATATGACGAGGTAGCGGTCCATGACATTCTCCTGCTGACGGCTGCGCGGGATTTCGCTGCTGCTTGCGCGGGGCTTCCCGGCGATTTGATCCTGTCCGATTTATCGCGCCGCACGGCGCCACCACAAGGCAACCACCGCGCACAAACTATCGCTCACAGGAAACGATCGCGTCCGATCGCACCCGGTTTTCGGCCAGCGACGGGCTGGTCCAGCAATAGCCGAGCATTGCCGCCATCAGCCCGCCGAGAACAATGAAGGGGCCGCTTGGCGCGATCTCATAAAGCGCGACGGCCAGGATCGGGGAGATGACGATCGAGGCGCCGGCGATCGACCCGACAGCGCCTGCCACCGCTCCCTGTCCTTCATCCGGCGCGGCAAGCGATGCGCCGGCGGAGAAGCCGGGCCGCGCAAGCCCATAGCCCAGGCTGGTCAGCGCGAAGGCGGTAACAAGGGCGCCATAGCCGGGAAGCATCACGATCAACATGTTGCCGCCGAGCGCGAGCGCGGCGCCCCAGCGGAGCAAGGCCCGGGGCATCATGCCGGCCATGGCTATCAGCCCCCATTGGGCGAGCAGCCCGGCGGCGGCGCCCGTAACCATGGCCAACCCGATCGCACCCTGCGCCTCCATCGGAGGAAGGCCGAGCCGGTCGATGACCTGAAAACCAAGGGTATAGGTGTTGGCGGCCTGAGCCGAACTGACCGTGAAGCCATATAGGAGGAAGGGACGGACGCGCTGGTCGCCCCATATCGAGCCTGTCCTTTCGACGCGGCGGCGGGACAGTTTCGGCGGGCCATCCGCAGGCAGCACGATAGCCGCCAGCAAAAGGATGGCGACGCCGCCCGCGGCGAAGAAGAACATCGGGGCCGACAGCCCCACCGGCGGCAGGATCAGGAATGGTGCGAGCGCTGGGCCTAAGATCGTCCCCAGGCTGAGCGCGCCGCCCAGGGTCGCGATCGCCCTGACCCGGCGCGCGCCTTCGCTATGATCGGCGACATAGGCTTGCGCGGCGGCCGCGGAAGCCGAGCCGAACATGCCGTAGCTGGATCGGATCACGAGAAAGGCCATGAAGATCACGGTCGGCCCGGCAAGCTGGGCCGTCGCGGCGAGGACGACGAGGCCGCAGCCCAGCATCGAGAATATGAACCCGCCAAGACCGACAAGGATGAAAGGCTTGCGTCCCCGTCGATCGGATCGCGCAGCCCAATATGGCGAAAAGATTGCCCACATCAGCGCCGAAAGCGAGAAGATGCTGGCGATCAGGAAGTCCGATATCCCAAGCTGACGGCCGACCGCGGGCATCACCGATATGAGACCCGTATTGCCGATCGCGGTCGCCAGCGTCGTGGCAAAGAGCGCCGCGAACGCCATCCGCGGCAAGCCGTTGGCGCCGGCGATCGCGGTTTCCCTCATCCTTCCGGCGCCCGCCACCAGCGCGTTCAGAACTTGAGGCTGGCCTCGACCCCGAAGCTCTGGGGATCGGCCCACTGCCGAACCGTGAAGAGGCTGAGGTTGATGCCGCTGACCCAATATTTCTCGTCGGTGATGTTCTTGCCCCAAACCGACAGCTCAAGCTCCGTATTGCCGCCGAGCGCAATACCGGCGAGCGAGATCCGTCCATCGAGCACGCCATAGGCCTTGCGCTTGCTGAGCTCGTCGGGCGTGATCGTGCCCCATTGCGCGCTGCGCCAAGAATAGTTCAGGCTGGTGATGAGCTCCATCGAGCCGAGATCGAGCCGATGTTCCCCGCCAAGCAGGAAGTTGTGCTTTGGCGCCAGCGGGATCTTGTAGAGGTCCGTCACGTCCTCACCCGATGGCAGCACGAAATCCTTGTATCGCGCGTCGAGATAGCCATAGCCGAAATTAAGGCTCAGGCTGTCGATCGGGCGTATCTGGCCTTCGATCTCGAAGCCGGTGAATTCGGCCTTCCCGGCATTGATGATGTTGGTGGTGATCACCGCCGGCACGAACACGCCGGCCTGAAAATCCTTGTAGATACTGTGATAGACGGCGGCGTTCACGCTCAACCGGCGATCGAAGAAGGCGCCTTTGGTGCCGAGTTCGAAAGACAGCAGCTTTTCCGGATTGTAAGGCGCGTTGAAGGCCGCATTGTTGGACGCCGTATCGTTGAAGCCGCCGCTTTTGAAGCCGGTCGCGACCCGCCCATAGACGTTCCAGTCGTCCTGCAGCTTGTAGCTGACGTTGAATTCCGGCGTCAGCCGCGACCAGGATCGATCATTCTGGAGAGGAATGAGATCGTCAGGCCCCGGATCCGCGCCGGGCAATGCGCCCGACGGCGGCCCACCGCTGATCGTGATCGGCGTCCCATCGGGGCCACGCTGGAAAACGCCCGAACCGGGGGCCGCCGGATCGGCGGCATAGGCGGTGTAGGAAATGAAACGTTCCCATACGTCCTTGGTGTCCCGCGTCCAGCGCAAGCCGACGGTAAGATCCAGGCGGTCGCCGGCAATGGGGGGCGTCCACGTAAATTGCCCGTAGCCCGCAACGGAATAATTATTGGCCCCGCGCTCGCTCAGATCATATTTATTGCCGCCGAACTGGAAGTTCCAGCGCGGATTATACACGCCATATTTATCCCGCATATAAAAGGCGCCGAGCGTATATTTGATACGATCGGTGCTTCCGATAATCTGAAATTCTTCGCTGAACTGCTGATAATCATTGTTGAGCGTGAAGCGGACCAGATCATTCGGCGTGCCGTCAAAATCGCTGTCGCTCCGGGTTTTGAGCTGCCGCCAGGCGGTGATGGATTTCAGCGTGATATCGCCCAGGCCGGTCGATCCGACGTCAAACTGCGTCGTCAGCGCATGACCCCATACCTTGAAATCGCTGCGGACATTGTTGTCGGCGGAAATCCGGTCCGGGCGATCGGGGTGAATATACGGGCCGATCAGGCCATAGAGGGGTGTCCCGGGAGCGATCGTGCCCGGCGCGCTGATCGCGAGCATCGCGCCGGTGCCGTTGCTGTCGCTGATGTCGAAACCATAAGCCAGCGAGAGCCGATCGCTAGGCTCCCATAGCAGGTCCACGCGTCCCGCCTTGAGCCGTTGCCGGCCGAAATCAGCCGACGGGCCGTCATTCTTGTAGAAACCGTCAAACTGGCGACCGGAATAAGCGAACTTGGCTTTCAGCGTGCCCAACGCGTCATCAGGCGTGCCCATTGTCGGCAGGTCGACGGAGATACGCTGGGTATAGAGATCATATTCGCCCGCGCCCAGCACGAGGCGCCCGCCAAATTCTCCCGAAGGCCGGCGGGTTACCAGGTTCACCGCGCCGCCTATGGTGTTCTTGCCGTACAGGGTGCCTTGCGGGCCGCGCAGCACCTCGATCCGCTCGAGATCGACCGTGTCGAATGCCGCGCCAGTCGACTTCGCGATCGGCACGCCGTCGATATAGAGACCGACGGGCTGATCGCGGCCGAGGCTGGTATCGGACGACGGAGCAAGCCCGCGGATTGAGATGAGGGGGCCGAAGGTGTTGCCGACGGTCTGGTTGATCTGAATGTTGGGAACGAGCGTTTCAATATTGCTGACGGTTGTGACACCGCCGCGCTCGAGCGCTTCGCCGCGCAGCGCGGAGACGGAAATCGGCACGTCGATCAGCCGTTCTTCGCGGCGTTGCGCGGTGACGACAATGTCCGCGATTCCGCTGTTGTCCTCAACAGGCTGATGGGTTTCCTGGGCGGCCGCCGGTGCCGAAATGGCGATGGCACTGTTCATCAGTATAATCAGTCGGACGCGGCGCCTCATATTCCCCTCCCTCATATGAAGTGGGGGACAAGCGCCGCACCGACATGCTCCGGCGCCCGATCTCCCCCATCATGCTGCGATTTTCGCAGTCATTTGCAGATCGAATGCGCAATGCCGGAAGCCTGCTTCAATCGTTGCCAGCATATCCTTGCGGATAGGCCGACCTTCAACAAGAGCGTGAAGATGACCAGACTGTTTCCGATGGAGAACAATTAATGCGATCCGCGAGGGGAAGCCGCAACCGCCCTGTCGGTGGCGCGCCCGCCCGTATAGGGCGGGTTGGCCAGCCCCAACGGCCGGCGCCCGTCGATCGGCGTCCGCCGGCTACGCCAATATCCTGACGAGGCGGGTGGCGATGGCGATCCAGGCGGGATTGGTGACGACCTGCTGGCGGGAACCTGCGCCGGGGGGGAGCAGGAGCAGGCGATCCTCCTCCGCGCCGATGAGCCGGCCGAAGGCGAAGCGGCCGGCCGGGCGGGGAACCAGCACGTCGCGGTTGAGGGCGCGGGCGAAGCCATCCGGCGCAACGCGCTCGCACCATATCTCGTCGCCGGAGCGATAATCGCCGATCGAGCTTTCGACGAGCAACGCGACCGCGCCTGCCGTCGGCGCGGGGGGCGTGAGGCTGAGCGGCCGCGCTGGAGCATGCGCGCCATCGGCGCCGATCATCGCCAGCACCGGCAGGTCGATGCGATCGGGCAGGCGGACCAGATCGGCCGCGTCCACGCCGAGCGCCGCCGCGATGCGATTGAGCCAGCCAACCGAGACGGTGCGGGTTCCGGTTTCGAGCCGGCCGATCGTCTGAGCCGTAGTGGGCGGCACGCAGCGATCGGCCACATCCTGGAGGGTAAGGCCCTTGGCCCGGCGGACGTCGCGGATACATGTAATCATGGTGCATAACCCATATGGTTCATTGCTTTCCTACAGCATTACCCATGTGGCAATCAACTGCCTTGTCGAAGCAAGGAGGAACAGCATGGCAGCGATTGGGGCCCATGGCAGGCGGATCATGGCGGCGCTGGAGGAAGGGCGCCCCGCGAAGCGGCATGGCGATGGTTGGCGGGTGGGCGTGCTGGACGCGCCCGACAGCCTGATCGACATGCTGGCCCGCGCCGACCTGGTGACGGTGGCAGGCAGGGCGCTACGGCTGACGGCGGCGGGGCAGGGATTCACAGCCAGGATCGCCCGGCCCGATCGCGCCAACCGGCTGATCGTGGAGCGGCCTGTGCCTGCGGCGGAATCGAGCGGCGGCCGGGGTGGTGGAGCTGACGGAGCGCGGAGACGCGATGGCACGGGCGGGAATGAGTGTGGGCCGGCGCGGCCCGCGCGGAGCGTGGCGGTGAATGCGGGGGAATCGCCGCTGGGATGGCTGCTGTCGCGCGGACTGCTGACCCGGCGTCAGTTCGGCGCTGGGGAGAGGCTGCGTGCGGACTGGGAGATGGCGGGGCTTTCGCCGCGCGTGACGATGCGCTGGGATGCGGCCCCGGTGGCGCGGGGCGGGAGGGGGCCGGACGCGCCCTTGGACCCGACGCTGGCGCAGATCGCGGCGAAACGCCGGTTCGACGGGGCGATTGCCGCAGCAGGGCCGGGGCTGGCCGATATCTGCTGGCGGGTCGTGTGCGGGGGCGAGGGGCTGGAGGGCGCGGAGCGGGCATTGGGCTGGCCGAGGCGCGCGGGCAAGCTGGTGCTGCTGATGGCGCTGGACCGGGTGGCGGATTTCTATGGCGTGCGATGAAGCGGAGGCACGAAGGCCGGGCTGGATTGGGCGCCCGCGTGCGATGCTTGAACGGGCGCAGCCCCTTACAGGCTGAGCCGCGCGCGGGCGAGCAGCCTAGAGCCGGTGTTGCGATCGAGATAGCGGGTGGGGGTGCTTTCGGCCGGCCTGTCGATCGAGGTGGTGGTGAAAGCGAGGCCGAGGGTGATCGGGCCGCTGACATGGTCCACGCCGAAGCGATAATCCCAATAGCTGCCGGAGGGGCGCAGGCGGACGGCGCGATCGGGGCGGGTGACGTCTCCGCTCGACCGGCCGATGCCGGCGGTGAGGGTGAAGGGGGTTCCGGGCAGGACGACGAGGCCGCGCGCGGCGAGATGGAGATTGTCGCCGCCGATCGCCGCTTGCGAGGGGGCATAAGCGGCGAGCATATCGAACTGGGCCGGGCCGATCAGCAGGCCGGCCCCGGCTTCGACCTCGACATAATCGAGCCGGCCTTCGCCGGGGAAGATATGGCCGATGACCGTGGCGGTCAGGCGCCATGGCCCGGCATCGTGGCGATAGCCGAGATCGAGATCCAGGCCGGCGTCGGCGCCGCCATGACGGCTGCTGCCGCGCAACGTGCCGATCGCGGCGCCGGCTTCCAGCCTGTCGCCCAGCGGAAGGCGCAGAGCGGCCTCGGCTGCGGCTTTGCCATCGCTCCAGCTCAAGCCGCGGCGGCGCTGATCGGTGACGATTTCAGCCGAGAATTGCGGCCCGGCGAATGCCTGCGCCTGCGCGGACGAGACGGCGGCAACGGCCGAAGCCGCGCCGGCCAGCGCGAGCGCCAGCGGCGCGGCCCTGCAATGGAGCATCGTTCAGTTGAGGACGTCAGTTGAGGGCGAGCGTGCGGGCGGCGTCGATATCCGCAAGCAGGGTCGGCCGATCGGCTTCCGCCGTGGCGCGCAGATGTTCGCGCACGCGTTCGATCTTGCCGTCCAGCTCCGCCATGATCGCCTTGCGGCCGGCCATGCAGGTGCCGGGGCGCTGGCCGCTGATTTCCTTCACTTCCGGCAGCGTGCGGTTGAGGCTGGCGCCCGAGGCCGAATGGACCTGGCGGATGACGGTGACGCTGGCCTTCCAGCGGCAGCGTTCCGAGCTGGGGCGCGGCGGTGGGGTGGTGCCCACCGTCTTCATGCGGGTGACGACCTCAGCATCATAGGTGACGGCAACCGGCTTGCCGGCATGTTCGACAGTGACCTGATGGGTAATGGGAGCGTCGAGACTCATCGTATAAGCGACTGCGAGCCAGAGAATGTTCACGTGGTGCCTCCAGACATTGACCGGAGCGAGCGCCTCCCCTGTTCGGCCGTCCCTTGGATGGGATCTCGTTGCCGGGCGGCTCCGAAGAGCGAGCAATGGAGAAGGCTTTAGGCGGGTGAGGATTTCCCGCTTGTTTCCGGCGGATGGTTTTTTGTGGCGGTTGGCCTTCCCTCCATCGCCGGCTTCGCTTTATCAGGCGCGGAATGATCGATCTTTCGCTGCTGACCATCCGGCCCGCCCGTCCCGATGACCTCGCCATGCTGCACCCCGTGATCGAGCGGGCCTATCGCGGGGATGCCGCGCGTGGCGGGTGGACGCACGAGGCGGACCTGCTGGAAGGCGAGCGCACCGACCGGGCGACGCTGGAGGCGATCCTTGCGGCGCCGGGCGAGCGGCTGCTGGTTGCCGAAGCCGGCGGCGCGATGCTCGGTTGTGTGCAGATCACCGACAAGGGTGACGGCACCGCCTATCTCGGGTTGCTCTGTGTCGATCCGCTGCGGCAGGCGGGTGGGCTGGGCAAGCGGCTGATGGCCGAGGCGGAGGCGCAGGCACGGGCCTTGTTCGGCGTTGCGCGGATCGAGATGACCGTGATCGACAGCCGGGCCGAGCTGATCGCCTTCTACGAACGGCGCGGCTATCGCGTGACGGGCGAGACGCGGCCCTTTCCGGTCGCGGTGGAGCCGCCGCTACGCTTCGCCGTGCTGGTGAAGTCGCTGGACGGCGAGTGAGCGACAAAATCGCCAGTTAGGGGGTGGCCCAAACCGCGGAATTGACGCATCGAAGGGGCATGGCCGGCCCTTTCGCATCCACCGCCGATTCCCCGCCACCGCCTTCGCCGCTGACCATATCGATCTTCCGCGCGGTATGGATCGCCAGCATGGCATCCAATTTCGGCGGGTTGATCCAGTCCGTCGGCGCATCCTGGCTGATGACCACCATCGCCCATTCGCCGACGCTGGTGGCGCTGGTGCAATCGTCCACCACCCTGCCGATCATGCTGCTTTCGCTGTGGGCGGGGGCGGTGGCGGACAATCTGGACCGGCGGATCGTGATGCTGTGCGCCCAGGGCTTCATGCTGCTGGTGTCGCTGACGCTTTCGATCTGCGCGTGGATGGGCGTGCTGACGCCCTGGCTGCTGCTGACCTTCACCTTCCTGATCGGGTGCGGGACGGCGCTGAACGGGCCGGCGTGGCAGGCATCGGTGGGCGATATGGTGCCGCGGCCGGTGCTGCCGAGCGCGGTGGCCTATAACAGCATGGGGTTCAACATCGCGCGGAGTGTTGGACCGGCGATTGGCGGGCTGATCGTGGCGGCGGCGGGGCCGGCGGCGGCGTTTGCGGTGAATGCCGTTAGTTATCTGGGACTTATTGTTGTCCTGACGCGCTGGCACCCGGTGCGGCCGCCGCGCATGCTGCCGCGCGAGACGCTGGGGACGGCGATGGCGGCGGGGGTGCGCTACGTCGCCATGTCCCCCACGATCCGGGTGGTGCTGCTGCGCGCGGGGCTGTTCGGCATCGCCGCGAGCGCGGTGCCGGCGCTGATGCCGCTGGTGGCGCGCGACCTGGTGACGGGCGGACCGCTGGTCTACGGCGTGCTGCTGGGCGCGTTCGGCCTGGGCGCGGTGGCGGGCGCGCTGAGCAGCGGACGGCTGCGGCAGCGCTTTTCGACCGAGACGATCGTGCGCGCGGCGACGCTGGCGCTGACGATCGGCGCGATCGTGGCGGGCATGAGCCACATCACGCTGGTGACGGTGGCGGCGCTGGCGCTGGCCGGCGCGGGCTGGGTGCTGGCGCTATCCACCTTCAACGTATCGGTGCAGATGGCCGCCCCCCGCTGGGTGGTGGCGCGCGCGCTGGCGCTTTACCAGATGGCGGCATTCGGCGGCATGGCGATGGGCGCCTGGCTGTTCGGCGAAGTGGCCGACGACCATGGCGTGCGCGTGGCGCTGATCGCCGCCGGGCTGGCGCAGGGCATCGGCCTGATCGTGGGCCTGCGCCTGAAGCTGCCGCAGGCGGATTTCATGAACCTGGACCCGGCGGGCCAATGGACGGTGCCGGAAACGGCGGTGGCGGTGCAGCCATCGAGCGGGCCGATCGTGATCAGCATCGAATATCATATCGACCCGGTGGACGTGATCGAGTTCCTGGCGGCGATGAACGAGCGGCGGCGCATCCGCATCCGCGACGGCGCGCGGCACTGGACGCTGCTGCGCGACCTGGGCGACCCGCGACTGTGGATCGAGCGATACAATGTGCCGACCTGGCTGGACTATATCCGCCATCAGGAACGGCGCACCCAGGCGGATGCCGAGAATTTCGAGCGCATCCGCGCGCTCCACCGCGGGGACGACAAGCCGGTGATCCACCGCATGATCGAACGGCAGACCGGATCGCTGCCCTGGACCCGCGCGCCCGGCGCCCGCGAGATGGCCGATCCGATGACCGATCCCACGCGTTCCAGCTAGCGTGGCCAGCCAGGGTGGGATGACGAGAAGAGAGAGGCGCGCCGATGATCGTTTATGGAAGTTCCATGTCGCCTTATGTGCGCAAGGTATTGGCCTTTGCCGCCGAGAAGGGGCTGGATTTCGAGCTGAAATCGCTGGGCTTGCAGGCGGATGACCCGGATTTCCGCGCGGCGAGCCCCTTCGGGCTGATGCCGGCATTCCGCGACGGGGATTTTCGCCTGTCCGATTCCACCGCCATCGTAACCTATATGGAGGCCATCAAGCCCGATCCGGCGCTGATCCCTGCCGAGCCCAGGGCGCGGGCGATGACGATCTGGTGGGACGAGATCGCTGATACGAAGTTCGTGCCGTGCATGGCCAAGATGTTCTTCAACCGCATCGTCTGCCCGCTGTTCCTGAAGCAGGAGGGCGACCTGGCCGAGGCGGACCGGGCCGAGCGCGAGGATTTGCCCAAGCTGCTGGATTTCCTGGAGCCGCGCGTGCCGGAATCGGGATATCTGGTGGAGGACCGGATGACGCTGGCGGATATCGCGATCGTCCAGCCTTTCGCCAATTTCGGCCATGTGGGCGCGGGCGTGGATGCCGCGCGCCACCCCAGGGTGGCGGCCTATGTGGCGGGGATACAGGCGCGGCCTTCGATCGCGCCGTGGATCGAACGGGAACGGGCGTTCTTCGCCAAGGTCGGTTACGAACCAAATAGGTAAAAAATGATTGACAGCGCGACGCTGTTGAGATAGAAGAACCGCAAGCTGGATTAATGCGTTCGGGCCGGGGCGAGGGATCGCCGCCGGCCCGTTCCATTTCTGCCTGTTCGATTGCTGGAGGTAGGGCCATGGGCAAGGTGGAAGAAACCGCGCCGGGCACGATGGCGGGCGATGCCGGCGCGAAGCCGGCGCCGGAGCTGAAAACGAAGCCGGAGCCGGAGCCGGAGCCGAAGCCGAAGCCGAAGCCGACGCCGACGTCGGAGCCGGAGCCGAAAACGAAACGCCGGCCGGTCGCATCCCGCGCGAAACGCGAAGCGCCGGAACTGAACGCCATCGGCCGCGTGGTGCGCACGGGCGGCTGGACCGAGGCCAAGCGGGAGACGTTCCTGGCGCATCTGGCGGTAACGGCCAATGTGAGCGCATCGGCGCGGCTGGTGGGGATGGGCGAGCCGGGAGCCTATAAGCTGCGCCGCCGCGACGCGGATTTCCGGGCCGCGTGGAAGGCGGCGCTGGAGGAAGGGCTGGAGCATCTGGAGCAGGTGGCCCTGCAGCGCGCGCTGGGCGGCACGCTGACGCCGATCATCCATGGCGGCGAGGCCAAGGGCGAGGTGCTGGTGCCGGACAACAGGATGGTGATGTTCCTGCTGCGCATGCATCGCGAAACGGCAAGGGAGGCGGCGCCGGCGCCGGGCGCGGCGATCGACATGACCGATGCCTTCGCCCGGCTGGACGAGAAGCTGGCCGAGATGCACGAACGCATGGCCGAGCCGCAATGAACGCGATCAGGAGGCCGGTGGCGAACCGATCGCGCGCGGAGATACTGGCCGGGCTGGACGAGGCGCGGCGCCGAGCCATGCTGGAGGCGATGGCGCCCGACGAAAGGCTGGAGCTGCTGTGGAGCTGGCCCTTCTGGGCGCGGCCCGCGCAGCTTGCGCCCGAGGGCGACTGGCGGACCTGGCTGATCCTGGCGGGGCGCGGCTTCGGCAAGACGCGGGCCGGGGCGGAATGGGTGCGGGCGCAGGCGGAGCGCAGCCCCGAGGCGCGGATCGCGCTGGTGGCGGCGACGATGGCGGAGGCGCGCGCGGTGATGGTGGTGGGGGAGAGCGGGCTGCTGAGCATCGCCCCGCCGCATCGGCAGCCCCGCTGGGAACCCTCGCTCCACCGGCTGCGCTGGCCGAACGGGGCGCAGGCCTTCCTCTATTCGGCGGCCGAGCCGGACGGGCTGCGCGGCGCGCAGCACCATTTCGCCTGGGCGGACGAGATCGCCAAATGGCCGGCCGGCGTGGAGGCGTGGGACAATCTGATGATGGGCCTGCGGCTGGGCCGCCGCCCGCGCGCGGTGGCGACGACGACGCCGCGCCCGGTGGCGCTGGTGCGGCGGCTGGCCAGGGAAGCGCGCGTGCTGGTGACGCGGGGCGGGACGGGCGACAATCGCGCGCATCTTTCGCGCGATTTCATCGCGGCGATGACCGCCAATTATGCCGGCACGCGGCTGGGCCGGCAGGAACTGGACGGCGAGCTGATCGACGATGTGGCGGGCGCCCTGTGGAGCCGCGACCTGATCGAGCGTTGCCGGCGCCCGGCCCCCGACGCGCTGGCGCGGGTGGTGATCGGCGTCGATCCGCCGGCCGGCGCGGGCGGGGGCGACGCCTGCGGCATCGTGGTGGCGGCGATGGGGGATGACCGGCGCGCTTATGTGCTGGCCGACGCCAGCGTTTCCGGCGTCGGCCCCGAGGGCTGGGCACGGGCGGTGGCGCGCACGGCGGCCGCGCACGGCGCGGACCGGGTGGTGGCCGAGGCGAACAATGGCGGGGCGATGGTGGAAAGCGTGCTGCGCGCCGCCGACGAGCGGCTGCCGGTGAAGCTGGTCCATGCCGCGCACGGCAAGACGGCGCGGGCGGAGCCGGTGGTGGCGCTATACGAGGCCGGGCGGGCTTTCCATGTGACGGCCTTCCCCGATCTGGAGGATGAGATGGCCGGGCTGCTTGCGGGCGGCGGATATGAGGGGCCGGGCCGATCGCCGGATCGCGCGGACGCGCTGGTCTGGGCGCTGACCGAACTGATGCTGGTGCGGGGGCCGCGGCCGGCGATGCGGATGCTTTAGGGGAGGGCATTCATCCCGTGAGGCTCGACGCGCTCCTTAAAAAGGCCGCCACCCGGACGTGACCGGGGGGCCACCATGCGGCGGGCGCCGGGGTGACGGCCTAGGACCAATCGACATTCAGCCCTGACGGCCTGCAAATGGCGGTTTCCTGCGCTTCCGGTGCTCACCTACTTTGAGCAGGCTGCGCTCCGGGTCACAGAAAACCACCATTTTCGTCGCGCCATCATCTGAATGTCGATTGGTCCTGGCCCGGTGCTTGTGGAGAGATGGACCCCGGATCACGTCCGGGGTGGCGAAGAGGATGGGGACCGGTCCGGTTCTGGCCGGTTCGGGTGAAGGCGGCTTCGGGCCGTCCGGCTTTCATGAATTTTGGAGACGATCATGCGGCTTTTCGGACGGAAGGGCGGCGGCGGGGCCGTGCGCCCCGCGCTGGCGCGATCGGGCGGCTGGACGATGGCGGCATGGCCGCAGGAAGCCGGCTGGCCGCGCGGATATGACGCGCAGGCGCGCGATGCGGTGATCGCCAACCCGGTGGCGCAGCGGGCGATGCGGCTGGTGGGCGACAGCGTGCGATCGTTGAGCCTGGTCGTGACGGGCGGGCCGGAGAAGGCGGCCGCGCTGGCGGGGGCGGCGATGGAGCCGCTGGCGGTACACCTGCTGCTGCACGGCGACGGATATGCCGGCATCGGCTGCGATGCGGCGGACGAGCCCATGCGCCTGCACGTGCTGCGGCCCGAGCGGATGACGGCGGAAACCGACGCGCGGGGCTGGCCGGTGGCCTATCGCTATCAGGTGGGGCAGGCGGTGGAGCGGCTGCCCGTCACCGATCCGCTGGGCCGGCCGGGCATCATCCACCTGCGCGCCTTCCACCCGCTGGACGACCAATATGGGCTGGGCTGCCTGGAGGCGGCGGCGGGCGCGGTGGCGATCCACAATGCGGCGACGCGGTGGAACAAGGCGCTGCTGGACAATGCCGCCCGCCCATCCGGCGCGCTGGTATACGACCCCGGCGAGAAGGGCGCGGAGCTGAGCCCCGAGCAGTTCGACCGGCTGAAGGCGGAGATGGAGGCGGGCTTTGCCGGCGGCACCAACGCCGGCCGGCCGATGCTGCTGGAAGGGGGATTGCGCTGGCAATCGCTGAGCCTTTCGCCCGCCGACATGGATTTCGTGGCGCTGAAGGCCAATGCCGCGCGCGAGATCGCCCTGGCCTTCGGCGTGCCGCCGATGATGCTGGGCCAGCCGGGCGACAATACCTACGCCAATTATGCCGAGGCCAACCGCGCCTTCTGGCGGCTGACCGTGCTGCCGATGGCGGCGCGCATCCTGGACGGGATCGGCGAGGCGCTGGGCCATTGGTGGCCGGGCATCGCCCTCGAGGTGGACATGGACCGGATCGTCGAGCTGCACGGCGACCGCGAGCCGCTGTGGCGGATGGCGGCGGCGGCCGATTTCCTGACGGCCGAGGAAAAGCGCGAGATGCTGGGATTCGGGAGGACGCCATGATGGGGACCGACATGATCGCCCGGCTGGTGGAGCAGGCCGAGGCGGAGGGCGCGAGCCTGGTGACGCTGCGCGCCCTGGCCGAGGAAGCGAGCGAGATCGGCGCCGAGCGCGCCATGGAGCGGCTGGGGCTGGCCGATGCCGCCGCGCGCGCGGACATCGGCGAGCTGCGCCAGCTTCTGGGCGCGTGGCGCGATGCCAAGCGGACGGCAAGGAACGAGGTGATCGGATGGGCGATACGGATCGCGCTGGCGCTGCTGCTGCTGGGGCTGGCGGTGAAGACCGGGCTGATCGGGCTGGCGCGGGGGTGAGGAGCATGAGCGCGGTTTCCGCCGGGCTTTCCTGTCCCCCGGCCCCTCAAGGCGAAGGGGCGATCAGGTTCGCGGGCTATGCGGCGATATTCGACCGGGTGGACCGGGGCGGGGACGTGGTGCGGGCGGGCGCGTTCCGGCGCGCGGTGGAGGCCGGGCCGAAGGGCGTGCCGCTGCTGTGGCAGCACGACCCCGCCCGGCCGATCGGGCGGATCGACTATCTGGCCGAGGACGGCCACGGCCTGCGGGTGATCGGGCGGCTTTCCGGCCGGTCGCCGGCGGCGCGCGAGGCGGCGGCGCGGATCGGCGACGGCAGCGTGCGGGGCCTGAGCTTCGGCTATCGCGTGCGGGGAAGCGCGCAGAGAACAAACAGGGAACTTTTCGACCTCGACCTGGTGGAAGTTTCGCTGGTGACATTCCCGATGCAGCCGCGCGCGCGGGTGCATGCGGTGGAGCGGATATGACCGAGGAGACCAATATGGACGGCACTTACGACGTGAAGGCGGATGCGCTGGAGGCGAGCTTCGACGCGGCGGCGCGCGCCGACGAGCTGGCCGCGCTGCGCGGCGAACTGGCGGCGGTGAAGGCGCGGATCGACGCCCAGGCCGCCGCCGCGACCCGGCCGGCGCTGGCGGCGACGGGGGTGAAGGGCGATGCCTCGCCCGAGCGGCGCGCCTTCGTCGACGAATATCTGCGCCGGGGGGCGGACAGCGGCGTCAAGAGCCTAGCCGGCACCAGCCCGGCCGAGGGCGGCTATGCCGTGCCGCGCGAGATCGACGAGGTGATCGACAGCACGCTGAAGGCGATATCCCCCATCCGCGCCATCGCCAATGTGGTGAAGGTGGGATCGGCCGGCTATCGCAAGCTGGTGGCGACGGGCGGCTTCGCTTCCGGCTGGGCCGCCGAGGGCGCGGCCCGGCCGGCGACGGCGACCCCCGGCTTCACCGAGATCGTGCCGCCGATGGGCGACCTCTACGCCAATCCCGCCGCCAGCCAGGCGATGCTGGACGATGCCCGGTTCGACGTCGAGGCGTGGCTGGCGGGCGAGATCGCCACCGAATTCGCCCGCGCGGAGGGGGCGGCCTTCGTTTCCGGCAACGGCGCCGACAAGCCCCGCGGCTTCCTGGCCGGCCCGATCACCAACGAGGCGGACGGCGCGCGCGCCTTCGGCACGCTGCAATATGTGCCGAGCGGGGCGGCGGGCGCCTTCGCCGCCAGCAACCCGCAAGACCGGCTGGTCGACCTCATCCAGGCGCTGCGCCCGCCCTATCGCCAGGGCGCGGTGTTCGTGATGAATTCGGCCACGCTTTCGGCGATCCGCAAGTTCAAGACCGCCGACGGCGCCTTCCTGTGGCAGCCGGGCCTGGCCGAAGGGCGGCCGGACACGCTGCTCGGCTATCCGGTGGTCGAGGCCGAGGACATGCCCGACATCGCCGCCAACGCGCACGCCATCGCCTTCGGCAATTTCCGCGCCGGATATCTGGTGACGGAACGCGCCGAGACGCTGATCCTGCGCGATCCCTACACCAACAAGCCCTTCGTCCACTTCTACGTCAGCAAGCGCGTGGGCGGCGCGGTGAGCAATTCGGAAGCGATCAAGCTGATGAAGTTCGCCAGCGCCTGAGGACGAAGACGCGCCGCGCGGGTTTCCCCTTCCCCTGGCCCGCGCGGCGCGGTTGTTTTCCCCCCTGTTCGGAGACAGATATGGCAGACGCCTTCGCCGCCAGCGCGGACGCGGCCTATGCGCCCGCGATGCGCGCGGCCGCCATCGTGCCGCATGACAGCAACCCCCTGAACGACATCACCAAGGCCATCTATGTGGGCGCCGGCGGCGACGTGGCCGTCCGCGCCGCGCGCGACGGCGCGGACCATGTGTGGAAGGCGGTGCCGGCGGGATCGATCCTGCCGATCCGCGCCAGCCATGTGCGGGCCACCGGCACCACCGCCGGCGACCTGCTGGGCCTTTACTGAGCGGACGGCCGGCCATGCGCCTGGGCCTTGGCTTCGCGATCGCGCTGTTCCGGCGGCGCGACGCAACCGGCGGGGGCAGCCAGCCTCCGCTTTCCGTGCTGCTGGCCGAGGACGGGCTTGCCCTGGCCCTGGAAGACGGCGGCGCCTTCATCCTGGAGTGATCCATGCCATCGACGAAGATATCCGCGCTGCCGATCGCAGGGGCGATCGGCGGGGGCGAGCTGCTGCCCGCCGTGCAGGGCGGCGGCAATGTTGCGGTGACGCCGGCCATGCTGCGCCGGCACGCGCTGGCGGGCACGCCGCCGCTGATCGGGAGGCCGTTCGCCAAGCTGATGGTGGACGGCGACAGCAAGGCCGGCGAGGCGCCGGCCGCCGCCCGCTGGGTGGCGGCGCGCACGCCCCTGAACGTGTGGATCATGCCGGTGAGCTTCAGCGTCGGCGGATCGACATCGGGCACGCAGGCCGGCACGGGGCTGACCAACCCCGACCGCATGGCGGCGATGACGGCGGGCGTGGCGGCCGAGACGGCGGCCGACTGGATCGTCGACATGCTGCTGACCATCGGCACCAACGACGTGGTGCTATCGGGCCTTGCGGCGGACACCATCCTGGCCAACGTCCGCAAATATCACGACGCCTTCCGCGCGGCGGGCGGGCGCTTCCTGATCCTGATGGGGGTGGACCCGCGATCGGGGCTTTCCGCGGCGATGGCGCGCCAGATCGTGGCCGTGAACCGCGCCTATGCCGATTATTGCATGACGGTGCCGGACGCGATCTTCTGCGACACCGCGCCCTGGTGGCTGGACCCGGCGCCCACGAACGCCGCCTTTTCGCCGATCGGGGGCAGCACGGGCAACGCCTTCAGCATGGCGGCGGACGGGCTGCACGGCAGCGCTTATGGCAGCTACCGCAAGCAATTCGCCCTGGGGCCGATATTGCGGGCGATCTACCGCCCGCGCGATCCGATACCGTTGAACGCGGGCGACAGCTTCGACGCGACGACGGCGCCGCGCGGCAACATGCTGGGCGCCAATGCCCGCTGCGTGGCACTGGGCGGCACCAGCAGCATCGTCAATTCGGGCACCGGCGCCATCGCGGGGACCCCGCCCCTGGGCTGGACGGCGACGGGCACGCTGACCGGCGACCTGGGCGTGGCCTTTTCGACCGCAACCTGCGCGCCGCTGGAAGCCTATACCGGATCGAGCGGCTGGACGGCGGTGCGCATCGCCTTCACCGGCACGCCGGGCGAGGCAGGGTCGCTGACGCTGAGGCTGACCACCGCTTCCGCCCAGCAGGCGGGGATGCTGCTGGCAGGATCGGCGCTGCTGAGCGGCAACGCGCTGGTCGGCTGCCACGGCATCAGCGTGACCACGGCCAACATCACCCCGACCGTGAACAACATTCTGGGCGCGACCGGCACGCTGGGGGCGCCGGACCAGTTGCCGCAGATCGACGGATTGATCGCGCTGGACCTGATGGCCCAGCCGACCGCCGGCACCAACAGCGGCCTTTCCGTGGCGATCCGCTGGCGCGCGGGCGTGGCGATGAGCGGATCGATCGACCTGATCGGCGCGACATGGCGGCGGATCGACCCGATCCCCGCGGCGGCGGCCTGAGGGGAGGGCGGATGAGCATCTATCTGAAAGACCCCGACGCGACCGTCGATTATCTGATCGACTGGGGGGAGCGGCTGGAGGGCCGCAGCGTGACCGCGAGCGACTGGGCGGTGGTGCCGACCGAGGCGGGCGGGATCATCATCGCCGACGATGCGGTGGACGGCACCCGCACCCGGGCGACGCTGAGCGGCGGCGTGCCGGGCCATGTGTATCGCGCGACCTGCCAGGTCGAGCTTTCCGACGGGCGGATCGACGAGCGTTCGATCACCCTGCGCGTGGAGGAACGCTGATGCCGGCGGAGCAGGCGACGCCGCGCACGGCGGTGAGCGTGGAGGAAGCGCGGGCCTGGCTGCGGATCGACGGCGAGGCGGAGGATGCGGCGCTGGCCAGACTGATCCGGGCGGCGAGCGGCCTGTGCGAGCAGTTCATCGGCCAGGCGCTGCTGACCCGGCTGGTGAGCGAGACGGTGCCGGCCCGCGGCGACTGGCAAAGGCTGGCGCAAAGGCCGGTGCGCAGCATCGCCGAGGTGGCCGGATTGCCGGCGGAAGGGGCGGCCTTCGCCCTGCCGGTCGATGCCTATGCCATCGATATCGACGCGGCCGGCGACGGCTGGGTGCGGATCGACCGGCCCGGCGCGGCCGGCCGCGCGATCATCACCTACGAGGCCGGGATGGCGGCGGACTGGAACGGCGTGCCCGAGCCGATCCGCCAGGGGATATTGCGGCTGGTGGCGCATCTGCACGCCCATCGCGATGCCCCGGACGATGCCGGCCCGCCGGCGGCCGTGGCCGCGCTGTGGCGGCCGTTCCGCAGGATGCGGCTGTGAGCCGGCCGGGCGAGCTGAGCGGGCGGCTGCGCGAGCGGATCGCCATCCTGCGCCGGGACGAGGCGCGCGATGCGCTGGGCGGGGCGGACGGCGGGTGGCACCCGATGGGCGATGCCTGGGCCGCGATCGAGCCGGCGGGCACCGGCGCGCCGGTGGCGGGCGAGGCGATCCGCGCGCGGCCGCGCTGGCGGATGACGGTGCGGGCCGGGGCCGGGCTGATGCCCGGCGACCGCATCCGCTGGCGCGGCGCCGTGCTGCGCGTGCGGCAGGCGACCGCCGATCCGCGCCTGCCCGATCGCATCCTGGCCGAAGCGGAGGAGGAGCCATGAACCGGCGGATCGACGCCGCCGCCCGGCAGCGGGTGGCGATGCTGATCGCGGCGTTGCGCGAAACGGCGGAGGCGGAGCTGCCGGCCGGGCTGGCGGTGGAAGGCCGCGACGACGGCATCGCCATTTCCGGGCCGGGACTGGCGCGGCGGCTGGCCTATGACGGCAGCTTGCGCGGGCTCGCCTTCGCCATGCGGGGCATGAGGAGACGGGGATGAGCGCCATGGCATTGCAGGCGGCGCTGGTGACGGCGCTTTCCGCCCGGCTAGGCACGATGGTGAGCGGCATATTCGACGGGCCGCCGGTGCGGGCGGCCTTTCCCTATGTTTCGATCGGCGGCTGGGCGAGCGGCGACTGGAGCCACAAGACGGGGCGGGGCCGCGAGCACCGGCTGGCGGTGACGATCTGGGACGATGGCGGCCGGCCGGGACGGCTGCACGGGCTGATGGCCGAGGCCGAGGCGGCGATCGAGGGGATCGGGGAGATTGCGGGCGCCGAGCTGGCGAGCATCGCCTTCGTCCGATCCCGCATCATCCGCGACGCCGACGGGCCGTGGGCGGGGATCATCGAATATCGGGTGCGGGTGGCGGGATGACCGCCGCCGGCCGGCGGGACGGACAGGCGGCCCTGGGGTGCGGAGCCCACGGGGCGGAAGAAGGAGACCCATATGGCGGTGGAGAAGGGCAGCGCGTTCCTGCTGAAGATCGGCGATGGCGCGGCGACGCCGGCCTTCGCGACGGTGGCGGGGCTGCGCACGACGCAGATGTCGATCAACGGCGAGGCGGTGGCGATCACCACCAAGGATTCGGGCGGCTGGCGCGAGCTGCTTTCGGGTGCGGGCGTGCGATCGGTTTCGGTGGCGGGCAGCGGCGTCTTTACCGGATCGGCGGCGGAAAGCCGGCTGAAGGCCAATGCGCTGGCCGGGATGATCGACGATTATCGCCTGAGCTTCGAGGGCGGCGAGCAGATGCAGGGGCGCTTCCTGCTGACCCGCCTGGATTATAGCGGCGATTATAACGGCGAGCGCACCTATACGCTGGCCCTGGAAAGTTCCGGCCCGGTGGTGTCGCTGTGAACCCGGCGCGGGGCGAGGCGGCGATCCGCATCGCCGGCCATGCGGTGACGCTGCGGCCGAGCTTTGCCGCGCTGGTGGCGGCCGAGGGCGAGATCGGCCCGTTGTTCGCCATGGTGGAGCGGGCGGCCGAGGGACGGCTGGCGCTGGGCGAGCTGGCCGCCTTGTTCTGGCATTGCGCGGCGGACCTGCCCGAGGGGGTGGGCCGCGATCATTTCAACGAGGCGGTGCTGGAAGGCGGGCTGATCCGCGCGACGCCGGCGCTGAAGGTGCTGATCGGCCAGATATTGCAGGGGCGATGATGCGCTTCGCGGAAAAGGCGGCGCGACTGGCGGGCATGGCCGGCGCGATCGCCGGCTGGCGCCCCGACGATTTCTGGCGCGCGACGCCCGCCGAGCTGGCGGCGGTGCTGGAGGCGCTGGCCGGCGGTTCCGGCGATCGCGCCGCCGATGCCGGCGACATCGCCCGGCTGAAGGAGATGTATCCCGATGGATGAGGAGATCGAGCGGCTGATCGTGAGCGTGCGGGCCGACACGCGCGGCTTCGAGCGCGACGTGGCCGAGATGCGCGGCGAGCTGGAAGGGCCGCTGGCTGCCGGCGCGGAGCGGGCCGGCGGCATGATCGAGGCCGCGCTGGGCCGGGCGGTGCGCACCGGCAAGCTGGGGTTCGATGATCTGCGGCGGGTGGCGCTTTCCACCATGGCGGCGATCGCATCGTCCGCGATCCAGGCGGGGATGGGGCAGATCGGCGGATCGGGCGGCGGTGCCGGAGGCCTGATGGCGATCGGCGCACAGCTGCTGGGCGCGCTGGGCCTGCCCGGCCGGGCGACGGGCGGGCCGGTGGCGCCGGGTGCCGCCTATCTGGTGGGCGAGCGCGGGCCGGAGCTGTTCGTGCCGACCGCGAGCGGGCGGATCGAGCCGATGCGAGGCGCGCGCGGCGGGCGCGACGTGCGCGTCGCCATCAGCATCCAGGCGGGTGAGGGCGGCGAGCCGCGCGCGCTGGCGCGATCCGGCCGGCAGGTGGCGCGCGCCGTGCGGGCGGCGATCGAAGCGGCCGAGGGGTGAGGAGGGGCTTATGGGCTGGCGGCTGGCCGCGACCGGCGATGCGCTGGAAACCGGCTTCATCAAGCGGTTCGACCCGCAATATTGGACGGTGAACTTCCCCCAGCCGATGCTGGCGGCGGTGACCAACCCGGCGCCGGACGCGCTGCGGATCGACGCCACCTTCCTGCGCCGGAACGACCTGGCAGGGATCATCTGGGCGGCGGCGGACGACGGCAGCCACCCGCTGCTGGCCTATGAGACGGCGCGCGATTTCCGCGGGTGCCGGCTGCGCTTCCGCTGGCGATCGGCGGGGGTGGCGCCGCTCGACGCCGTGCACGGGCCGGTGATGACGATCGAGGGGCGCGACGCCGCCGGCCATGCGCGGGCCTGGTATGTCAGGCTGTGGAACTATGCCGAGGGCGGGCCGGACGATGCCGTCGTCACGCTGGATTTCGCCGGGCTGGAGAGCGGGTTCGCCCTGCCGGGCGAGGCGGTGTGGGCGGGCGATATCGACCGGCTGTTCCTTTCGCTGGTGCCGCCGGGATACGACCCCGCCAGCGATGCGCCGCTGCCCGCGCCCGCCGAGGGCTGGGCCGAGATATCCGCGATCGCCTGCGACGGGCCGGGTTCCGTGCTGGCGATCGGCGACGGGCTGATCCCCGGCCACGGCATGCGGATCGCGACCGGATATGACGACCTCTACCACCTGACTCCGGCGCGCGTGCTGCGCAGCATCCGGCACCTCGGCTATCGCGGCGCCATCAACCATTATGTCGGCATGAGCCATTATATGCGGCTCGGCTGGGACGGGGCGGCGGGCGCCTATCTGGCGGGGCTGGCGGGCGGCGCGATCGCGGCGCCGTGCGCGGCATGGCATCGCGATTTCGCGGCGCGGGCATGGGCGCAGGGGCAGGACGTCATCTGGTCGCTCTCCTACGAGCTGCTCGACCAGAATTGTCCCGATGCGTGGAAGCAAAGGGCGGAGAATGGCGATCCGGCGCGGACGGGGTGGGACCCGCCGTCCACGCTGCTCTCCCCGGCGCATGGCGGGGCGATGGCCTATCTGCGCGCGGTTGCCGAAGCCTTTGTCGATATCGCGGCGGATACGGGCATGCCCGTGCGCTTCCAGATCGGCGAGCCGTGGTGGTGGGTGATGCCGGACGACGGGCGGATATGCCTTTACGATCCGGCGGCGCGGGCGGCGCTGGGGGGCGATCCGCCGTCCATCCCCGACGTGCGCGGGGCGCTGGATGCGGGACAGCGCGCCCTGCTCGACCAGGCGGGCGCGCTGCTCGCGGCGTCGACGGCGGCGCTGCGCGATGCGGTGAAGGCGCGGGCGCCGGGCGCGGAGGTGCTGATCCTGATCTATCTGCCGACGGTGCTGGACCGCGCCGCGCCCGAGCTGAAGCGCGCCAACGTGCCCCTCGGCTGGGCGCGGCCGGCCTTCGACCGGCTGCAGCTCGAGGATTATGACTGGGTGACGGCGGGCGACGCCGGATCGACCGCGCGCGGGATCGCCGAGGCTTCGGCCCGGCTCGATTACCCGGTGGAGGAGCAGCATTATTTCGCGGGCTTCGTGCTGCGGCCGGAGGATCGGCGGCAGTGGCGGCGGATCCACGACGCGGCCTTCGCGGCCAAGGCGCGGGGGACGGCGGACGTGTTCGTCTGGGCGCTGCCGCAGGTGCAGCGCGACGGCTTCACCCTGTTCGCGATCGGTGACGAGGAGGCGGCGGTGCAGGCATTCGACGATGTGGACTTCCCCGTCGCCATCGGCGCGCGGGCGACGGTGGAGCCGGGCTTTTCCACCGCGATCGTGACGACGTCCGCCGGCCGCGAGCAGCGCAACGCCGACTGGGCGGACGCGCGGATGCGATATGATGTGGGGCCGGGCGTGCTTTCCCGCGGCGACCTGGAGGCGCTGATCGCCTTCTTCCGGGCGCGATACGGCGCGGCGCGGGGATTCCGCTTCCGCGATCCCACGGACGATAGCAGCCGGGGGATGACGGACGAGCCGGGCTTCGCCGACCAGCCGATCGGCACCGGCGACGGCATCGCCACCCGCTTCCCGCTGGTGAAGCATTATGGCGATCAGGTGCGCCGCATAACGCGGCCGGCGGCCGGCAGCGTGCGGGTGGGGGTGGATGGCGTCGCGCGGGCGAACGGCTGGTCGCTGGCCGAGGGCGGGGTGATCGCGTTCGACGAGGCGCCGGCCACGGGCGCTGCGATCACCGCCGGCTTCCGCTTCGACGTGCCGGTGCGCTTCGCCGAGGATCGGCTGGAGGCGGGGCTGGCGGGCTTCGCGGCGGGCGAGGCGGCATCCGTGCCGCTGATCGAGATCAGGGAGGGGGAGGCGTGACGGACTGGATCGGCCGCGACCTCACCACCATCGCCTTCTGCTGGCGGCTGGACCGGCGCGACGGGGTGGCGCTGGGCTTCACCACGCACGACCGGGACCTGGAGATAGGCGGGCTTGCCTATCGATCCGCGCCGGGGATGCTGCCTTCGTCCATCAGCCTTTCCGACGGGTTCGAGGTGGATACGCTGGACATAGCCGGCGCGCTGACCAGCGATGCGATCCGCGACGAGGATCTGGCGGCCGGGCGGTGGGACGGCGCGCGCGTCCGCCTGTTCGCGGTGGACTGGGCCGATCCCGAGGGCACGCCATTGCACCTGACGCGCGGCGAGCTGGGCGAGATTTCCATCCGCGACGGCGCCTTCACCGCCGAACTGGCCGGCCCGACCGCGATGCTGGACCGGCCGGTGGTGGAATATACCTCGCCCGAATGCCGGGCGGAGCTGGGCGACCGGCGATGCCGGATCGACATGGCCGGCCGGCGGCGGCTGACCCGGCTGGCCGATGTGGACGCGGACGGCCGGCTCCGCGTGGCGGCGGCGGGAACGGGGGCGCCCAATGCCCGTGGCTATGGCCGGCTGCGCTGGATCGACGGCGCCAATGCGGGGCTTTCCAGCGCGATCCTTTCTTCCGCCGGCGACTGGCTGACCCTGCGCGAGCCGCCGCCCTATCCAATCGCGGCCGGGCTGATCGTCGAGATAGCGGAAGGCTGCGACAAGAGCCTGGCCACCTGCGCGGGCCGGTTCGGCAACGCCGCGAATTTCCGGGGCGAGCCCTGGCTGCCGGGCAACGACATATTGACGCGCTATCCCGGCGCATGAGCGTGGCGATCGTGGCGCGGGCGCGGGCCTGCATCGGCGCGCGTTTCCGCCCGCAGGGCAGGAGCATCGCCGAGGGGCTGGATTGCGTGGGGCTGGCGGCGATCGCCTGCGACGTGCCGGCGCCCGCGCGGGATTATGCCCTGCGCGGCGGAGACGGCGATCGGATCGCGGCCGGGCTGGCGGCGGCGGGGCTGATCCCCGTGCCATGGCCGGAGGCGCTGCCGGGGGATGTGCTGCTGGTGGAGGCCGGGCCGGCGCAGGCGCATCTGCTGGTGCTGACGGATGTGGGGTTCGTCCATGCCGATGCTGGCCTGCGGCGCGTGGTCGAGACGCCGGGGCGGCCGCCCTGGCCGGTGCTGGGGGCCTGGCGCGGGACATAGGAGCGGAAACATGGCGACGTTGGTGCTGACAACGGTGGGATCGCTGGTGGGCGGGCCGATCGGCGGGATGATCGGTGCCGTGATCGGCCAGCAGGTCGACCAGCGCCTGTTCGCGCCGCGGCGGACCGGGCCGAGGCTGGGCGAGCTGGGCGTGCAGACATCGAGCTATGGCCAGGCGATCCCGCGCCTTTACGGCCGGATGCGGGTGGCCGGAACGGTGATCTGGGCGACGGACCTGCGCGAGGACCGCCATCGTTCCGGCGGCGGCAAGGGCGCGCCCAAGACGACGACCTACAGCTATTCCGCGAATTTCGCGGTGGCGCTTTCCGCCCGGCCGATCCGCGCCGTCCACCGCATCTGGGCGGACGGCAAGCTGCTGCGCGGCGCGGCGGGCGACTGGAAGAGCGAGACCGGATACCGGCTCTACAAGGGCGACGAGGGGCAGGAGCCCGATCCGCTGATCGCTTCGGATGTCGGCTTGGCCCCGGCGCATCGCGGGCTGGCTTACGCCGTGTTCGAGCAGTTCCAGCTTGCCGATTATGGCAACCGCATCCCTTCCCTGACCTTCGAGGTGGAGGCGGATGCGGACGAGGTGAGCATCGCGGACATCGCCGCCGACCTTGCCGGCCGCGCGATCGGCGGAAACACGGATGCGACCGTGCATGGCTTTGCGGCGACGGGAGACAGCGCGCGGGGCGTGATGGAGGTGATCGCCCGGGCCATTCCGCTTTCGGTGCGCGACGATGGCGAGCGGCTGCTGATCGGCGACGGCGCCCCTTCGCCCGTTACCATATCGGCCGGGGAGGCCGGCGCGCGCGCCGACGAGAAGCGGCGGGACCGGATCGCCATCGATCGGGCGGCCGCTGCCGCGATCCCGGACGAGATCGCCGTGGCTTATTATGAGCCAGGGCGCGATTACCAGGCCGGATTGCAGCGGGCGCGTAACGGCGGCGGGCCGGGGAGGCGGGCCGAGCGGATCGAGTTGCCGGCGGCGCTGCTGGCCGGGCAGGCAAAGGCCGTCGCCGAGCTGCGGCTGGCGCGCGCCTGGGCCGACCGGAAGAAGGCGGCGCTGGCATTGCCCTGGCGGCATATGAGGCTGCGGCCGGGGCAGGCGGTGCGGATCGACGGCATGGCACCGATGCGGATCGGCGGATGGACGCTGGACCGGATGATGCTTGAGCTGAAGCTGGCGGGCCTGCCGCTGGCGGGGGCGGGCCGGAGCGCGGTTGCCGGCGATGGCGTGCGCGAACCCGATGCGCCGCATGGGCCGACCGTTGTCGCCCTGCTGGATCTGCCGCCTCTCGACGCCACGGCGGCAAGCGTGCCCCGCATCTGGGCGGCCGCGGCCGGACCCGCGCCGGGCTGGCGGCGGGCGGAGCTGGGCTGGAGCATCGATGGCGGCGCGACGTGGCAGGATGCCGGGCAGACCGCGATGCCGGCGGTGATGGGCATTGCCGAGACGATATTGCCGCCGGGCAGCAGCGTGCTGATGGACCGGACATCCTTTGTGGATGTGGCGCTGCTGCACGACGGGATGGTGCTGATCGGGCGCGATGACGAGGCGCTGGTGAACGGGGCCAATGTCGCGATGATCGGCGACGAGTTGATTCAGTTCGGCAGCGCCGCGCCGCTGGGAGGCGGGCGCTACCGGCTTTCCCGCCTGCTGCGCGGGCGGCGCGGCACCGAGGCGGCGATGGCGGGGCACGCGGCGGGCGAGCGCTTCGTCCTGATCGAGACGCCCAGTCTTCTTCCCATCGAATTGCCCGCATCCTCGATCGGCGGCCATATCGGGCTGATGGCGCGGGGCGTGGGCGACGGCGCGCCCGCGACCGCGCAGGCCGCGTTCCTGGCCCGCGCCCTGAGACCGCCGTCGCCCGTGCACCTGCGCCTGGAGCGGGGCGTCGGCGGCGTCCTTATAGGCTGGACACGGCGAAGCCGGACGGGATGGCCCTGGATCGGCGGGGCCGACGCGCCGCTGGCCGAGGAGGCGGAGCGCTATCGAATCGTCATCACGCCCGCGATCGGATCGGTGCGGACGGCGGAAACGAACGAGCCTGCCTATGCCTATGACGCGGCCCGGATGGCCGCGGACGGGGCGGCGGGCACGCCCGCCATCGACATCGCCGTCCACCAGATCGGCGCGGGCGGCCTCTCCGATCCGGCAACCGCCAGCATGACTTTCTGAAAGGCACATCATGGCAGACAGCACCGCGCGCTTCGCCTTGCCCAATCTCCAGCCCGGGCAGGCGCAGAAGGAATTGTTCCACAATGAGGCGCTCGCCCGGATCGACGGCCTGCTGCATCCCGTGGTGGAGGCGCTCGATCAGAATGGGCCGCCGGCCGGCCCCGAGCCGGGGAAGGCGTGGATCGCAGGGCCTATGCCGACGGGAGAATGGGCCGGCCATGCCGGCGATCTGGCGATCCGGACCGAAGGCGGGTGGCGATTCATCAGGCCTGTCGCGGGAATGACGGCCTGGCTGACCCCGGCCTCGGCATGGGTGTGGCACGATGGCAACGGCTGGCGGGCGACGCCCGCGCCGACCTTCGGCGTGGCCGTGGGGGGCGAGCAGGTCGTGGGCGGCCGCCAGCCGGCGATCGCCCGTCCGGCGGGGGGCGCCACCGTCGACCAGCAGGCGCGGACGGCGCTGGATGCGATTCTTTCCGCGCTCGAGGCGCACGGACTGATCGCGAACTGAAACTTTTTTTTACGCGAAACGAAACCGGGGCAGGCAATAAGAGTTTAGGCGACGTCTGTAATGGGGTGGCCGCAGCGGCGTGTTTCGCTTGTTCTGTGAGACATTTCCGCAACAGATGTGGAAGATGCGCGCTTGCGCGGATAGTCCAGTTTGGTTAGGTAGCAGTGCTTCCGCGAGGAACTGCTTTGAAAGGGGAATGATATGCGTAAGCTCGCCATCATGGCCGCGCTCGCAACCACCGCGCTGGCATCGCCCGCGATGGCGCGTGACGGTGCGTGGTATGTCGGCGTCGAGGGCGGCGCGATGATCATCGAAGACATCAAGCTGAAGGTGGATGACGTGAAGAACGTCATTTCCTCCGACCAGAAGTATGGCTTCGATGTCGATGGTATCATCGGTTATGATTTCGGTGTGTTCCGCGTTGAGGGCGAAGTCGGCTACAAGCGTGCCGAGGTCGATGGCCACACGCTGAACGTGCCGCTCGAAGATTACGATGCTGGCACCTATGACAGCAAGTATTCCGGTAATTCCTCGGCCCTCAGCTTCATGCTGAACGGTTTGCTGGACTTCGGCGACGATGACGGCATCAACGGCTTCGTCGGCGGCGGTGTCGGTATCGCCCGCGTCAAGCTGAACGACTATCGTTTCGACGGTGGCCCGACGCTTCTGGACGACAGCGACTCCAAGTTCGCTTGGCAGATCCTGGCCGGCATTCGCGCGCCGATCACCCAGAATATCGATCTGGGCCTGAAGTATCGTTACTTCCGCGTGGACGACATCAAGCTCGTCTCTGCGGCCGGCGACGATGTGAAGACCAAGTGGCAGTCGCACAGCCTGCTCGCCAGCGTGATCTTCAACTTCGGCGAACCGGCGGCTCCGCCGCCCCCGCCGCCTCCGCCGCCCCCGCCGCCCCCGCCACCGGAACCGGCTCCGCCGCCTCCGCCGGCTGCGATCCCGGGACCGTTCATCGTGTTCTTCGACTGGGATAAGTCGGACATCACGCCGGAAGCCGCTGGCATTCTGGACAATGCGGCCGCTGCCTATGCGCAGGGCGGAACGGCTTCGGTCGTCCTCGCCGGCCACGCCGACAAGTCGGGCTCGGCCCAGTACAACGTCGGTCTGTCGCAGCGCCGCGCCGATGCGGTTAAGTCCTACCTGGCCGGCAAGGGCGTGCCCGACACGGCCATGTCGACCGAGGCCTTCGGCGAAAGCCGTCCGCTGGTCGAAACCGCCGACGGTGTGCGCGAGCCGCAGAACCGCCGCGTGGAAATCACCTTCGGTCCGGGTTCGGGCATGTAAGGTGGCGGATCGCTCCCTCGGGAGCGATCGCTGCGGAAATTGGGAGCCGGCCTTCGGGTCGGCTCCTTTTTCTTTTCCGGTGATATCTTTTCTTGGCCGGAACGAGATGGCCGTCACCGGCGCCGGCAATCCCGTCGTCCATTGCGGTTGGGCGCCGGGTGAAGCGCGTGGGGGATTCGCCAAGCGCCGCTGCGCCTGCTAACGGAGCCGCGAACGACAATCCTTCGGATTTCCCGCTATCATGAACGACCGCCCCACCGGCCGCCCCGACCGGCGCACCTTCGCGATCATCTCGCACCCCGACGCCGGCAAGACCACGTTGACCGAAAAGCTGCTGATGACCGGTGGCGCGATCCATCTGGCGGGCGAGGTGAAGGCGCGCGGGGCGACGCGGCGCGCGCGTTCGGACTGGATGAAGATCGAGCAGCAGCGCGGCATTTCCGTCACCAGCTCGGTCATGACGTTCGAATATGACGGGCTGACCTTCAACCTGCTCGACACGCCGGGCCACGAGGATTTTTCCGAGGACACCTATCGGACGCTGACGGCCGTCGACAGCGCGGTGATGGTGATCGACGCCGCCAAGGGCATCGAGGCGCAGACGCGCAAGCTGTTCGAGGTGTGCCGGCTGCGCTCCGTGCCGATCATCACCTTCGTCAACAAGGTGGATCGCGAGGGGCGGGAGCCCTTTGCCCTGCTGGACGAGATCGCCGACCAGCTGGCGCTGGACGTCTGCCCGATGATCTGGCCGGTGGGCATGGGGGGCACGTTCGAGGGCCTGTATGATCTCGCCGGGCATCGCCTGCTGCCGGCGGCGGGCGGCAGCGTGCAGGTGACGGGGCTCGACGATCCCAGGCTGGATGAGCTTGTCTCCGCGGACGCCCTGGCGAAGCTGCGCGAGGAAGCGGAGCTGGCGGGGGCGGGCTATGCCGACTTCGACCTCGCGGCCTATCGGCACGGCGATCTGACGCCGGTCTATTTCGGATCGGCGCTGCGCGATTTCGGCGTGCCGGAGCTGATCGATGCGCTGCGCGATCTGGCGCCGAGCCCGCGCCCGCAACCGGCCGCGCCCGCGCCGGTGGACCCGGACGATCCCGCCGTGGCGGGCTTCATCTTCAAGGTGCAGGCGAACATGAACCCGCAGCATCGCGACCGCGTGGCCTTCATGCGGCTATGCTCCGGCCGGTTCCGGCGCGGCATGAAGCTGAACCAGTCGGGCACGGGCAAGGCGATCGCGGTCCACAGCCCGATCCTGTTCTTCGCGCAGAACCGCGAGGTGGCGGACGAAGCCTGGCCGGGCGACATCATCGGCATCCCCAACCACGGCACGCTGCGCGTGGGCGATACGCTGACCGAGGTGGCGGGCGCGGCGAGCTTCACCGGGCTGCCCAATTTCGCGCCGGAAATATTGCGCCGCGTGCAGCTGGCCGATCCGACCAAGACCAAGCAGCTCCGCAAGGCGCTGGACGACCTTTCGGAGGAAGGCGTGATCCAGGTGTTCCACCCGGCGATCGGATCGCAGATGATCGTGGGCGTGGTGGGGCAACTGCAGCTCGAGGTGCTGATATCGCGGCTGCAGCACGAATATAAGGTGGATGCGAAGCTCGATGCCTCGCCCTGGGATACGGCCCGCTGGCTGAGCGCGGACAATGAGGGCGATATCAAGGATTTCGCGGCCAACCATCGCAACGCCATGGCCAGCGACCGCGACGGGCAGCCCGTGTTCATGGCCAAGGATGCGTGGGAGCTGAACTATGTGATGCAGCGCCATCCCACGCTGCGCTTTTCCGCCACGAAGGAGCGTGCCTGACGCTCGCGCCGGGGAGGCTTGCTTCCCCCTCTTCTTCCGCCCGCCGGGAAACCGCTCTAGACAGGAGCCGGAGAGGATGAGGCGGGAGAGGGCGATGGACGGGCGAAGCCCGACGGACGATGCGCCTCGGGCTGGCGCCCACGCATGACCATGCGGTTCGACCTGCTGATCGTCGGCGGCGGGATCAACGGCGTGGGCATCGCCCGCGACGCCACCGGCAGGGGCGTGAAGACCCTGCTGGTCGAGCAGGACGACCTGGCGGCGCATACCTCGTCCGCCAGCACCAAGCTAATCCATGGCGGCCTGCGCTATCTGGAATATCTCGAATTCCGGCTCGTCCGGGAGTCGTTGATCGAGCGGGAGAAATTGCTGCGGATCGCGCCGCATATCATCCATCCGCTGCGGTTCGTGATGCCCATGGGAGAGAGCGGCCGGCCGGGCTGGATGGTGCGGCTGGGCCTGTTTCTCTACGATCATCTGGGCGGGCGCGGGATATTGCCCGGATCGGCGGCGGTGAGGCTGGCCGGCGATGGCCTGGCCGGTGATGGGCTGGGCGCGGGGCTGAAGCCGGGCGTGACGCGCGGCTTCGCTTATTCCGATTGCCGGGTGGATGACGCCAGGCTGACGGTGCTGAACGCGATGGATGCCGCCGCGCGCGGCGCGGATATCCGCACGCGGACGCGCTTTATCGGGGCGAAGCGCGACGGCGATGCATGGGCGGTATCCATCGAGGATGGGCCGAGCGGACGGCGGAGCGAGGTGCGCGCGGCCAATATCGTCAACGCCGCCGGGCCGTGGGTCGGCGGTGTGCTGGGCGCGATCGAGGGGGCCCGCGCCGAGCGGCCGCCCCGGCTGGTGAAGGGCAGCCATATCGTGGTGCCGCGCCTGTTCGCGGGCGACCATGCCTTTATCCTGCAGAATCCGGACGGGCGGATCATGTTCGCCATTCCCTATGAGCGGGATTTCACGCTGATCGGCACGACCGACGTCGCGGTATCGGGCGATCCCGCCGCCGCGCGGATCGAGGCGGAGGAGGTGGCCTATCTTTGCGAGGGCGTGAACCGCTGGTTCGCGAAGGGGATCGGGCCTGCGGACGTGATCTGGCGATATAGCGGCGTGCGGCCGCTTTACGACGACGGATCGGCCAGCGCATCGGCGGTGACGCGCGATTATGTGCTGAAGCTGGGCATGGCGGAGGGACCGCAATTGCTGTCGGTGTTCGGAGGCAAGCTGACCACCTATCGCCGGCTGGCCGAGCATGCGCTGGAGAAGCTGGCGCCGTTCCTGCCGATGCGGCGCGGTGCCTGGACCGATGGCGAGGCCCTGCCCGGCGGTGACCTGCCCGATGGGGATTTTGCCGCCTTCGTGGCGGAGGCGCGCCGCCGCTGGCCTTTCCTGCCGCCGGAGACGGCCGAACGCATGGCCGGGGCATATGGCACGCGGATGGCGATGATCCTGGGCGATGCCCGATCGCTGGACGATCTGGGGGAGGCGTTCGGCGGGGGGCTGAGCGAAAGCGAGCTTGCCTATTTGATCGACCATGAATTCGCGCGGACGGCAGAGGACATAGCGTGGCGCCGGTCCAAGCTGGGGCTGCGGATGACCGAAGGGGATATCGCCCGGATCGCGGGGCGGCTGGCGCAAGGGAAGATGGAGGCCGCCCGTGGCTGAGCCGCGTCATATCCTGGCGATCGACCAGGGAACGACATCGACGCGCAGCATCGTATTCGATGCCGAGGCCCGCGTGGTGGCGACCGCCCAGCGCGAGTTCGCGCAGCATTATCCGGCGCAGGGCTGGGTGGAGCATGAGCCCGAGGATATCTGGCGCGACGTGCTGGCCACGGCGCGGGAGGCGATTGCCGATGCCGGGCTGACGGCGGCCGGAATCGCGGCGATCGGCATCACCAACCAGCGCGAGACGACGCTGCTGTGGGACCGGGCGACGGGCGAGCCGCTGCACCGCGCCATCGTGTGGCAGGACCGGCGGACGGCGGATGCCTGCGAGCGGCTGAAGAAAGCGGGCCATGAGGCGCTGGTGCGGGCGCGGACGGGATTGCTGATCGATCCCTATTTTTCGGCGACCAAGCTCGCCTGGCTGCTGGACCATGTGGAAGGCGCGCGGGAACGGGCGGAGCGCGGGGAACTGGCCTTCGGCACGGTCGACAGCTTCCTGCTGTGGCGGATGACGGGCGGGAGGGTGCATGCGACCGATGCCACCAATGCCAGCCGGACCATGCTGTTCGACATCCACCGGCAGGAATGGAGCCGCGAACTGATCGCGCTGTTCGCCATTCCCGCATCGCTGCTGCCCGAGGTGCGGGACAGCAGCGAGATAGTGGGCCATTGCGATGCCGGGCTGTTCGGCGCGCCGATCCCGATCGCGGGCATGGCGGGGGACCAGCAGGCCGCGCTGGTGGGGCAGGGATGCTTCGATCCGGGCAGCGCCAAGGCGACCTATGGCACGGGCTGCTTCATGCTGCTGAATACGGGCGAGCGGCCGGTCGCCTCGGTCAACAGGCTGCTGACGACCACGGCCTACCGCATCGATGGCGAGACGAGCTATGCCGTCGAGGGCTCGATCTTCGTCGCGGGTGCCGCGATCAAATGGCTGCGCGACGGATTGGGCCTGATTACCCATGCTTCGCAGACGGACGACATGGCGACGCGGGTGGAGGATAATGGCGGCGTCTATATGGTGCCGGCCTTCGTGGGGCTGGGCGCGCCGCATTGGGACGCGCATGCACGCGGCCTGATCTGCGGGCTGACGCTTGGCACGTCCGCCGCCCATGTCGCGCGGGCGGCGCTGGAATCGGTGGGTTATCAGACGGCGGACCTCATCACCGCCATGATCGACGACGGCGCCGCCAAGCCCGCCTTGCTGCGCGTGGATGGGGGGATGTCCGCCAATGACTGGCTGTGCCAGTTCCTGGCCGACATCCTGGAGCTGCCGGTCGAGCGGCCGGCCAATCTGGAAACGACGGCGCTGGGCGCGGCATTCCTGGCGGGCATGGCGGTGGGGCTGTGGGATGGCCGGGCCGGCGTGGCGGCGCTGACCCGACAGGCGGCGCGGTTCGAGCCCGCCGGCGATCCCGATACGCGCGCCGCCCTGTTGGCGGGCTGGCGGCAGGCGCTGGCGCGGGCGTTGGGGAGACAGGTTTCAGAATGATGGCCGGGAGGGCCGGAAGGCTGGAAGGGGCGTTGCTCTGAGCCCTCTCCCGCTTTCGCGGGAGAGGGTTGGGTGAGGGTCTTCCTTCTTCTAATCTGCGCGCATGTATCCGGTCAGGCGCCAGATCAGCCCCCATGCCGCGCGCCTTCGCCGCGACATGACCGACGTCGAACGCAAGCTTTGGCTGGCCGTGCGGAATCGCCGGCTGAACGGGTTCAAGTTTCGCCGACAGGCGACGGTCGGCCCCTTCATCGTCGATTTTTTGTGCATCGAAGCGCGGCTTATCGTCGAACTCGATGGCGGACAGCATGGAGAAACAGCCGATGCACCCCGCACCGCTTATCTTGAAGCGCGGGGATTCCGTGTCCTTCGGTTCTGGAACAATGATGTCATCGAAAGTTTCGACGGCGTTCTGGAATGTATCGGCCGCGCGCTGGCCAGCCGTTGAGCACCAAGGAAGAAGACCCTCACCCAACCCTCTCCCGCGAAGGCGGGAGAGGGCTTAAGGATACCGTCACATCTGTGAGCCTGCACGGGCCACATGATGGATTTGTCCACGCGCTCCGCCACCCATCCCCTGACCCGAACGCGCCGGCAACTTTACCCGGCGGCGGATCGTCCCTATGTCGCGGGCCATGTCCGCACCTGTCCTCGCTTTCGAAGATCTCGGCCTCGTCCAGGGTTCGGGGTGGCTGTTCCGCCATCTCGACATCTATATCCAGCAGCGCGACCGGCTTGCGCTGATCGGGCGCAACGGCGCGGGCAAGACGACCCTGCTGAAGCTTCTGGCCGGCGCGATCGAGCCCGATGAGGGGCGGCGGACGGTGGTGCCCGGCACCCGCGTGATCCTGCTGGAGCAGGAGCCTTCCATGGCGGGCCATGCGACGCTGCGCGACTTCGCGCTGGCCGGCAACAGCGCCGCCGCGCATGAGGTGGAGGCGATCGCCGACCAGATCGGCATCGATCTTTCGCGCGAGGCGGCCACCGCATCGGGCGGCGAGCGGCGGCGGGCGGCCATCGCCCGCGCGCTGGCGCAGGAGCCGGACGTGCTGCTGCTGGACGAGCCGACCAACCATCTGGACATCGCCGCGATCGACTGGCTGGAGCAATGGCTGGGCCGTTATAATGGCGCGTTCGTCGCGATCAGCCACGACCGCACCTTCCTGACCCGGCTGACCCGCCAGACATTGTGGCTGGATCGGGGGACGATCCGCCGGGCCGAGATCGGCTTCGGCGGGTTCGAGGCGTGGACCGAGAAGGTCTATGAGGAGGAGGCGCGCAACGCCCAGCGGCTGGATGCGCGGCTGAAGATCGAGGAGCATTGGCTGCAGCGCGGCGTCACCGGGCGGCGGCGGCGCAACCAGGGGCGGCTGGCCCAGTTGAAGGAGATGCGCGCGCAGCGGGCGGCGATGATCGGCCCGCAGGGCGCCGCCAACCTTGCCGTCGCCAGCGACGACAGCAAGACCAAGGTGGTGATCGATGCCGAGCATGTCACCAAGCGTTTCGGCGATCGCGAGGTCATCAAGGATCTGAGCTTCCGCATCACGCGCCGCGACCGGATCGGCGTGGTGGGCGCCAATGGCGCGGGCAAGACGACGCTGCTGAAGCTGCTGACCGGCGAGCTGCCGCCGGACGAGGGCACGGTGAAGCTGGCGAAGACGCTGGACGGCATCGTCATCGACCAGCAGCGCAGCCTGATGGCGCCCGACAAGCGCGTGCGCGACGTGCTGGCCGACGGCGGCGACTGGGTGACGGTGCTGGGCGAGAAGAAGCACGTCCACGGATATCTGAAGGAATTCCTGTTCGATCCCTCGCTGGCCGATGCCCGGATCGGCACGCTTTCCGGCGGCGAGCGTTCGCGCCTGCTGCTGGCGCGGGAATTCGCCCGCCATTCCAACCTGCTGGTGCTGGACGAGCCGACCAACGACCTCGACCTCGAGACGCTGGACCTGCTGCAGGAGGTGATCGCCGATTATGAAGGCACGGTGCTGATCGTCAGCCACGATCGCGACTTCCTCGATCGCACGGTGACGGTGACGCTGGGCCTCGACGGATCGGGCAAGGTGGATATCGTTGCCGGCGGCTATGAGGATTGGGAACGGCAGCGGGCGCCCAGGGTAGAGGCGCGGCGACCCTCTGCTCCCAAAGCAGATGCGCTGCCGCCGCGCGAAAAGACGCGCACCAAGCTCAGCTACAAGGACCAGCGAGATTACGACAATCTGCCGGCCGAGATCGAGAAGATCGAGGCGGCGATCGCGCGGGACGAGGCGGCGCTGGCCGATCCCGATCTCTATGCCAGGAACCCCGCGCGTTTCGCGGAGCTGACCAGGGCGATCGAGGCGGCTCGCCAGCGCAAGGAGGAAGCGGAGCTGCGCTGGCTGGAACTGGCCGAGATGGCCGAGGCGCTGGGCTGATCGCGGCGGCCGGGTTCGCGCGCATCGCGCAGGCCGCGCTGGAAGTATCTGGGGCACATATCTTCTTCCCTTGAGGGCATCTCGTGCTAGGCTCGGTCGAGCGGCACGGGGTTCCACGGCGGGAGTAGCGTGTGCGGATCGACAGCGATGCTCCGTGGCACGGCCTGGAAGGGAATGACGTGCTCGCCAGGCTCGCCGCCGATGGCGCCGGCCTCGACGAGGATGAGGCCCGGCGGCGGCTGGAAAGCCATGGCCCCAATCGCCTGCCGGAACCGGCGCGCGCTTCCGCCATTACCCGCTTCGTCGCCCAGTTCCGCAGCGCGCTCATCTATTTCCTGCTGGCCGGAGCGGCGGCGGCCGCCGCGCTGGGTCATCTGGTGGATGCCTTCGTCATTATCGTGGTGGTGCTGGTCAACGCGATCGTCGGCTTCATGCAGGAGGGCAAGGCGGAGCAGGCGCTGGGCGCGATCCGCGACCTCATCACGCCCCATGCGACCGTGCTGCGAAGCGGGCATCGGCGGTCGGTGGACGCGGCCAGCATCGTGCCGGGCGATATCGTGCTGCTGGAGCCGGGAGACAGGGTGCCGGCCGACATGCGGCTGCTGCGCGTGCGCGGCCTCACCATCGACGAGGCGCTGCTGACCGGCGAATCCGTGACGGCGGACAAGCATGAGGCGCCCGTGGCGCCGGATGCGGCGATCGGCGATCGGACGGACATGGCCTTTTCGGGCACGCTGGTCGCCACCGGGCAGGCGACGGGCGTGGTGACGGCGACGGGGCAGGGCACGCAGATCGGGCGGATCAGCCAGCTTCTCCAGGACGTGGAGCCGATGACGACGCCGCTGCTGCGGCAGATCAACGATTTCGGCCGGCGCTTTACCTGGGTGGTGATGGCGGGCGCGGCGCTGCTGTTCGCCTTTGCGGTGCTGGTCCGCAATTTCGACTGGGCCGATGCCTTGATCGCCGTGGTGGCGCTGGCGGTGGGCATCGTGCCGGAAGGGCTGCCCGCGGTGATCACCATCACGCTCGCCATCGGCGTGCAGCGCATGGCCGCGCGCAACGCCGTGATCCGCAAGCTGCCGGCGGTGGAGACGCTGGGCGCCACATCGGTGATCTGCACCGACAAGACCGGCACCCTGACCCGCAACGAGATGACGGTGCGGCACGTGCTGATCGACGGGCATTCCCTGCATGTGAGCGGCGCCGGCTATGCGCCCGAAGGCAGCCTGACCGCCGATGGCGGCGATGACGATGCCGCCGCCGTCGCGGCCGCCAGCCGGATCATCGAATGCGGCCTGCTGTGCAACGATGCCGCGCTCGATCTTCGCGACGGTGAATGGCGGGTCGAAGGCGATCCCATGGAAGGCGCGCTGGTCGCGCTCGCGATGAAAGCAGGGTTGAGCCCCGACAATCTGCGCGGCCAATGGTCCCGGCTGGACGAGATACCGTTCGACGCCGCCTATCGCTTCATGGCGACCCTGCATCGCGCGCCCACGGGCGAGGTGGTGGCGTTCATAAAGGGCGCGCCGGAGGCGGTGATGGCGAAGGCCGGCATCCGCGAGGCGGGCTGGGACGCCCGGATGGCGGCGGCCGCCGATCGCGGCGAACGCGTGCTGGGCTTCGCCCTCAAGCGCTTTTCGACGCCGTCCGACCGGCTGGGTTTCGGCGACCTCGAGGGCGGCGTGGAATTTCTCGGCCTGATGGGCTTCATCGATCCGCCGCGCGAGGAAGCGGTGGCGGCGATCGCGGAATGCCGGTCCGCCGGGATCGCGGTGAAGATGATCACCGGCGACCATGCCGCGACCGCGCTCGCCATCGCGCGGCAAATCGCGCTGGCCGACGATCCCAGGGCGATGACCGGCGCCGAGCTGGACGGCCTGTCCGATGCGGATCTGGCGGCGATCGTCGGGGACATATCCGTCTTCGCCCGCACCAGCCCGGAACATAAGCTGCGCATCGTCCGCGCGCTCCAGTCCGACGGCGCGATCGTGGCGATGACGGGCGACGGCGTGAACGATGCGCCCTCGCTCAAGCAGGCGGACGTCGGCACGGCGATGGGCCGCAAGGGCACGGAGGCCGCCAAGGAGGCGGCGCAGATGGTGCTGCTGGACGACAATTTCGCCTCGATCGTCGCCGCCGTGCATGAAGGGCGCACGGTCTACGACAATATCCGCAAGGTGATTTCGTGGACGATCCCCACCAATGGCGGCGAGACGCTGACGGTGGTGCTGGCGATCCTTGCCGGGTTCGCCATGCCGCTTTCGGCGACGCAGATATTGTGGATCAACCTGGTGCTGGCGGGCACGCTGGGGCTGGTGCTTGCCTTCGAGCCATCGGAGCCCGGCGTGATGCGGCGCCCGCCCAGGCCGTCCGGCGCGCCGCTGCTGACGCCGTTCCTGCTGTGGCGGGTGCTGATCGTATCGATCTTGCTGGCGGCGGCTTCCCTGGGCTTCTATTTCCACGCCCTGGGCCAGGGACGCGACCTGGAGACGGCCCGGACGATCGTGGTCAACTTCATGATCGTGGCCGAGATATTCTACCTCTTCAACGTGCGTTACCTGCACATGCGATCGCTGACCTGGCGGGGCGCGCTGGGGACGCCGGCGGTGCTGGGCGCGATCGCGGTGGTGGTGATCGCCCAGATCGCCTTCACCTACGCGCCCTTCATGCACGGGCTGTTCCACAGCCGGCCGCTGCCGGTTCGCGACGGCATCGCCATCATCGCGGCGGGATTCGGCTTGATGCTGGTGCTGGAAGGCGAGAAGCTGCTGATGCGCCGCCTCGGCTGGTTCGAGGAATTGCGGGCATGACCGGCGCGCCGCCACGACGCATCCTCATCCTGAACGACAGGGAGTAGAACCTTGGACGAACCAGTGGTCGCCGCGCCGAAGCGCATCATGCTCGCCACCGATCTGAGCTGCCGCTGCGATCGCGCGCTCGATCGCGCCAGGCGGCTCGCCCGCGACTGGAAGGCGACGCTGGTTCTCGTCCATGTGATGGAGCCGGGCCTCGCCGATCGGATCCGGACGGATCCGGACGTGCCGTCATGGCGCCGCACCGGCGATCCGGCGACGAAGATGCGGCACCAGATATGGCGCGACCTTGCCGGCGACATGGCCGATGTCGACGTGCGGGTGGTGGAGGGCGAGGCGGCGGAGCAGCTTCTCGCCGTGGCGGCCGAGGAGAGATGCGACCTCATCGTCACCGGCGTGGCGCGCGACGGCATATTGGGGCCGATGGTGCTGGGCACGACCGTGAACAAGCTGGTCCGCCATGCCGAGGTGCCGGTGCTGATCGTGCGGAACCGGGTGAACCGGCCCTACGGCAAGATCGTGGTCGGCACGGATTTTTCGGACAGCTCGGCCCGCGCGCTGACGACGGCGGCCAAATGGTTTCCCACCGCCGAATATGTGCTGTTCCACGGATATGACATCCCGTTCGACGACCTGCTGGACAAGGATGAATTCGGCCGGCAGCTCGCGGCGATGGAGGAGCGGTGCAAGGCCGATTTCCTCGCCAAGACGCCGCTGGACGATGCCGTGCGGGAGCGCGTCCACCTGTTGATCGAGCATGGCAATCCCGAACGGCTGCTATGGGATTATGTCACCGATCAGGAGGCCGACCTCACCGTGATCGGCAGCCATGGGCGCAGCGCGTTCTTCGACGTGCTGATCGGCAGCATGACCAAGCGGTTGCTGGAATCCGCGCAGGGCGACACGCTGGTCGTCCGCAGACCCCGGACGCGCTGAACCTTCCACGGAGGAAAAGACATGGCATTCCGCAACATATTGCTGCCGCTGGACGTGAACGATCTGGCTAACGCGGATCGCGCGCTTCAGGATGCCCGCTTTCTGGCCGAAGCGGCGGGCGCGACGGTGCACCTGCTGCACGTCCGGCTCTATCTGCCGCTGTCCTACGTCGATTTCCTCCCTTCCAGCTTCGACCAGGAGGAAAAGGAGAGCTGCATGGAGCAGTTGCGGGCGTGGAAGGCGAGCCTGGGCCTGCCGGAGGACCGCGTTACGATCACCCTGCGGCGCGGACCGGTGCCGGCGGAGGTGCTGGACGAAGCGGCGCAGCGGGAGGCCGACCTCATCATCATCGGATCGCGCCAGCCTTCGATGTCGACGCGGCTGCTGGGGTCGAACGCCTCCTCCATCATCCGCGACGCCAAGATCAGCGTGCTGGTGACACGGCGGCAGGATCAGCGCGAAACGGCCTAGGGCCCGGTGGGGCGGAAGCGGAGGAGGGCGTGATGGCGATCAACACCATTCTCACGCATTTGCCGACGATGCTGCAGCCGGACCCGTCGCGCACGGTGATCCGCCCCTTCTACGCCGAAGACCCCGCCCAGTTCGCGATCGACGGGTGCCCCCGGCCGCAGCGGATCGTCGATCGCGTGCTGAACCTTCCGGCGGACCGGGCGCGCATGATGGTGGATATGATGGTTCCCGCCATGGCGAGCCGCCATCCCAATGCCGAAAAATTCTTCCTGCGGCGATTTGAGGAAGTGCGCGGCGAACTGAGCGAAGGACCGGTGAGCCGGGAACAGGCGCTGCTTATCGGCGCCTATTTCAGCCAGGAATATGCCTTCGAATCCGCCGCTTTGTTCAATCCCAGCATCGTCGCCCATCCGCTGGAGGATGCCGCGCGGCCCGGTTGCCTGCGCTTCGTGATGTCGCTCCGCGGGATCGGCGAAGGGCATATATCGTCCGTCACCTTCCGCACCGGCACCTGGGACACGGTGGCGAACCAGGTGACGGTGGACCCGGCCAGCGCGCATGGTGTGCCGCCGCGCATCGAGGAGGTGGAGGAAGACGGGCGCACGATCCGCCTTTCCTGCCCGGAAAGCACCAATATCAGCGAATCCGTGGTCTTTCCCGTCACGCCCAGCCAGCGCCAGGGCGTGGAGGATCTGCGCATGGTGCTGTTCGTCGAGGAGGATGGATCGCGCAACCTGCTGGGCACCTACACCGCCTTCAGCGGCGCCGAGGTTCGATCCGAGATGCTGCGCGCCCTGGACTTCAGGACCTATGAGCTGCGCCCGCTGGAAGGCGATGTCGTGCGGAACAAGGGCATGGCGCTGTTTCCGCGCCGGATCGACGGCCGCTACATGATGCTCGGGCGGCAGGATAATGAGAATATCTGGCTGCTTGCCTCGGACGATCTCTATCGCTGGGATGGCGGGCAGAAGATCGTCACGCCCAGATATTCCTGGGAATTCGTGCAGCTTGGCAATTGCGGCTCCCCGATCGAGATCGAGGAGGGCTGGCTGGTGCTGACCCACGGCGTGGGCATGATGCGGGGCTATTGCATCGGCGCCTGCCTGCTGGACAAGGCGGACCCGTCGCGCGTGCTGGGCAGGACGGATCGGCCGATCGTCTATCCCGATCCGGCGGAGCGGGGCGGCTATGTGCCCAATGTCGTCTATAGCTGCGGCGCACTGGTCCACAATCGCATGCTGCTGCTGCCTTATGGCGTGGCGGATACCTACACGACCTTCGCGACCGGATCGGTGGATGCGGTGCTGGCCGCGATGTCGTGAAGCCTTCTATCGGACAGCCTTCTATCGGACGATGGCGATGCCGAAGCGGAGGCGCGTCATGCTCTTGCGGTAATCGAGCAGATTTTCGCCATAGCCGGCGAAAGCCTGGCCGAAGAGATAGATGTTGAGGCTGGATTCGAAGATGCGGTCCAGCGGGTAGCTTAGCTCCGCATCGATCGCGCCCTTGCCCGATCCGAAGTTGAAGCGGCTGTTGGTGGTGAGGCGGAAGCCCTCATCCTCGCCGATTTCCGCGAACAGGCCGGTATTGCCGCGATAGCGCTTGATATCGGGATTGTCCTCCAGGCTGGCGATATAGACCCACAGCCGCGGCCCCACCGATATTGTGTAGCGGCCGGCATACATGGTCGCGACCGGCTGGACGTAGAGCATGTTGATGCTGCGGGAATCGAGCCCGTCGCGGCCGTTCGATTCATGGCGGTAGCCCGCCTGGCCGCCCAGCGCGAAGCCCTTGCCCACGGGCGTGGCCGGAACAAGGTAGAAAAGCTCCGGCATGAAATCGATATTGTGGAAGGGCGAGGATTTGGCATCCAGATCCCAGAACATGCGCTGGGTATAGGCGAAATGGACGCCGTTGATCGCGGGCTCGTCCTTGCCCACGGCGCCCGGTTCCCCGAAAAGCTGATATTTGAAGCTGATCTGCAGGCGCCCGTCGCTGTTGGTGCCGGGGCCATAGGCCGCATAGATCGGCGCATAGCTGGAGAGATTGCCGAGGAAGGCATTGCCCTGATCGGGCTTGGCCGATGGCGGGGCCTCCACGGGCGAGGCCGGCACGGGACGGGGCGGGCGGGGGGCCGGGACGCCTGGATCGTCATTTTGCGCCAGCGCCTCGCGCCGTTCCCCGGCATCGCGCGGCGGAAGCCGGAAGGCATATCCTTCGGCGTCCTGGCCGGGGCGCAGCGTCAGCACGGCATCGCGGCGGGGCGTTCCCACGGGAAGGCGCAGCGCGTAGCGCGCCTCGGTGAAGCCGCGTGCCGGCACCTCCTGTTCCGCGACGGGATCGATCCGGTCGAGAACCACCGGAATGGTGCGACCGGCGACCTTCAGCTCCGCCTCCAGCCTTTCCGGCCGGGCCACGCGCGCGGATGCCGTGTCCGGGTTGAGCGTGACGATGCCGACGATCAGGCCGTCGCCGTCGGGCGCGGGCGTGATCGCCCCGACGAGATCGCGCGGCTCCGCCTGGGCCATGGCAGGCGCGGCGAAAATCGCGGCGGCGCAGAGCCATGGGCGCAAGCGCGGGCGGTGGCATGATGGGTGGGAAGGGGGCATCGGGCGTGTCGGTTCCTAGGCCATGGTAACGATCGTCTTGCGGAAACGGGCCAGCGCGATGCCGAAGAACAGCCCGCCTATCACCATGATCGCAAGGAATTGTGGCCATACGACAGCAAGGCCGGCACCGCGATAGAGGATGGCCTGGGCCAGCTTCACGAAATGGGTGGTGGGGGCGGCCAGCATCACGTTCTGCACGAATTCGGGCATGCTTTCGCGCGGGGTGGTGCCGCCGGACAGCATCTGGAGCGGCAGCATCACCAGGATCAGCAGCAGCCCGAATTGCGGCATCGATCGCGCGACCGTGGCCATGAAGATGCCCATCGATGTGGTGGCGAACAGGTGGAACGCGGTGGCCAGCAGGAACAGCGCGACCGAACCTTCGATCGGCACATGGAGCAGCCCCCGCACGACCACCGTGAGCGAGAAGGCGCAGGCCAGCAGCACGACGAGCCCCATGGCCCAGACCTTGCCGGCCATGATCTCGAACGGGGTGACGGGCATCACCAGCAGATGCTCGATCGTGCCATGTTCCCGCTCGCGGATCAGCGCCGCGCCCGTCAGCACGATGGAAAGCATGGTGACGTTGTTGATCACCTCCATCACCGATCCGAACCAGCTTTGCGCCAGCGTGGGGTTGAAGCGCGCGCGCAGCTCCAGCGCCACCGGCGGCTGCGGATTGGCGCGGTAGCGCTGGATGAATTCGTTCACCTCGTCATTCACGATCTGCTGGACATAGCCGTTGCCGGTGAAGGCCTGGCTCATCCGCGTCGCATCGACGTTCAGCTGCACCGCCGGCTGGCGGTTGGCGAGCAGATCGCGCTGGAAGCCGGGCGGGATGTTGAGCGCGAAGGTATAGAGGCCCGCATCCATCCCCGGATCGATCTCGTTCTGCGAGATGATGAAGGGCTGGGTGAAGTGCGGGGGATAGAAAGCGGCGACGATCCGCTGCGACAAGGGGGACTGATCCTCGTCGACGATCGCGATCGGCGCCTTGTGCAGCGTTTCCGGCATGGCGGTGGCCGCCACGTAGATGCTGAAGGAAAAGGCCCAGGCGATCAGCGCGAGCATCATCGGATCGCGCCAGAGGCTGCGCAGTTCCTTGACGCCCAGCCGGAATATGTTGGCCGCCGCCATGCCTAGCGTTCCTGCTTGCGCAGCAGCACCACGCAGGCGGCCATCAGGACCGGGATCGCCAGCGCCAGCCCCAGCATCTGCGTATGCAGATCGCCGAAGCCCAGCCCCTTGGAAAAGACGCCCCGGCACACGGTTACAAAATGGGCGGTCGGGAAGATGCGGCCGATCAGGGCGCCGGCGCCCTCCAGCGAGGATACCGGGTTGATCAGGCCGGAAAACTGGATGGCCGGCAGCATCGTGCCGATGGCGGTGGCGAAGATCGCGGCGATCTGGCTGCGCATGAACACCGAGAACAGCAGGCCGATCGCGGTGGCCGATATGGTGTAGAGGAAGGCCGCGGCCGTCATCGCCAATATGTTGCCGGTGATCGGCACGCGGAAGATCGCCACCGCCAGGATCACCAGCAGCGCATAGTTGAGCATCGCCAGCGCGACATAGGGAAGCTGCTTGCCGATCAGGAATTCGATCCGTGTGATCGGGGTGACGTAGAAGTTGATGATCGATCCCAGCTCCTTCTCGCGCACCACGCTGAGCGCCGTCAGCATCGCCGGCAGCAGGAGGAGGAGGACGGGGATCACGGCGGGCGCGATCGCCACCAGGCTCTTCACGTCCGGGTTGTAGCGATAGCGGGTCTCGATATCGATCAGCCCGGCGCTTGGCCGCTCGCCCAGTTCCTGCAACGCCATGTCGCCCAGCCATTGGGCGTGCATCGCCTGCATGTAGCCCTGCACCGTTTCCGCGCGCTGCGGCATCGATCCGTCGATCCATGCGGCTATGGCCACCCTGTCGCCCCGGCGCAGATCGCGGGCGAAGCCGGGCGGAATCTCGATCGCGACGCTCAGCTCGCCGGCGCGCATCCGCCGGTCGAGCTGGTCGTAATCGGTGACGGGCGGCCGTTCGACGAAATAGCGCGATCCGGCGAGGTTCAGCGCGTAATTCTGGCTGGTGACGGTGCCGTCGCGATCCAGCACGGCGAAGGACAGGTCCTCCACGTCCATGCTGATGCCATATCCCATGATGAACATCAGGATCACGCTGCCCACCAGCGCCAGCGTCGCCCGGATGGGATCGCGGCGCAGCTCCAGGCTTTCGCGCTGCGAGTAGCTCAGCATCCGCCGGATGCTGAAGCCGCCGATCCTGTCCTCGGGCGCGTGGGCGGCGGGCGGGGCGGATTGGGGGACGGCCTCCTCCGGCACGGCCGCGGCGGCTTCCGCTTCCTCCAGATAACCGATGAAGGCTTCCTCCAGCGTCGCCGCGTGCCGGCTTTCCACGATGCCCCTGGGCGTATCGCTCACCAGCACCTTGCCGGCATGCATCAGCGATATGCGGTCGCAGCGCTCCGCCTCGTTCATGAAGTGGGTGGAGATGAAGATCGTCACCCTGTCCTGCCGGGACAGGTCGATCAGGCTCTGCCAGAACTGGTCCCGCGCGATGGGATCGACGCCGGATGTCGGCTCGTCCAGGATCAGCATCTCCGGCCGGTGGATCAGCGCCACCGCCAGCGACAGCCGCTGCCGCTGGCCGAGCGGCAGGGCATCGGGCAGGGCGTCCAGTATGTCGCTCAGCCCGAACCGGCTCGCCATCTCGTCCACCCGCGCCGGAATCTCGCTTGCCGGAACGCTGAAGAGCTGGGCGTGCAGCACCAGATTCTGTCGCAGGGTAAGCTCGCTGTAGAGCGAGAAAGCCTGGCTCATATAGCCGACGCGGCGGCGGGTGCCGATATCCTGGCTGTCCACCTCCTGCCCGAACAGCCAGGCCTGGCCCTCGGTCGCGGGCAGGAGCCCAGTCAGCATCTTCATCGTTGTCGATTTGCCGCAGCCGTTCGATCCCAGGAAGCCGAAGATCTCGCCGCGCTCGATGCGGAAGTTCACATGATCGACGGCGGTGAAATCGCCGAAGCGCTTGGTGAGGCCCTTGGCCTCGATCGCCACCTCGTCCAGCCCCTCGCCGGTGCGCGGCGGGATGGTGACGGCATGATGGCCCCGGCGCTGCTCCTCCGGCAGCAGTTCGATGAAGGCCTGTTCCAGATTGTCCTTGCCGGTGCGTTCGTAAAGCTCGGCCGCCGTGCCGGTGGCCAGCACGCGGCCGGCATCCATCGCCACCAGCCAGTCGAAACGGGCGGCTTCCTCCATATAGGCGGTGGCGATCAGCACGCTCATGCCCGGCCGGTCGAGCCGGATGCGATCGATCAGGTCCCAGAATTGCGCGCGGGAAAGCGGGTCCACGCCCGTGGTGGGTTCGTCCAGCAGCAGGAAATCGGGATCGTGGATCAGTGCGCAGCACAGGCCCAGTTTCTGCTTCATGCCGCCGGAAAGCTTGCCCGCCGGCCGATCGCGGAACCGCGACATGCCGGTGCTGGCGAGCAGATCGACGATCCGTTCCTCCCGCTCCGCCGCGTCCTGGCCGAACAGCCGGCCGAAGAATTCCAGATTCTCCGCCACCGAAAGCGTGGGGTAGAGATTCTTGCCCAGCCCCTGCGGCATATAGGCGATGCGCGGGCATATGGCGTTGCGGTGGCGGGCATCGGCCATGTCGCCGCCCAGCACGGTGACGGTGCCGGCCTGGATGATGCGCGATCCGGCGATCAGCGAGAAGAGGCTGGACTTGCCGACCCCGTCCGGCCCGATCAGCGCGACCATGCGCCCCGCCGGAATGTCCAGGTCGATGCCGTCGAGCGCTTTCGTGTCGCCGAAGCGCAGGCTCACCCCGGCCAGGCTTGCGACCGGCGGATCAGGCGCGGTCGCGGGCGCCGTCATCGGCCGACATTGACCGCGAGATCGGCCGGCCATTCCGCCTTGGGGTCGATCCGCACATAGGCCATGCCGGGAAGGCCGGTCTTCACCTGGTTGATATGCTTCCTCAGCAAGGCGGGATCGATCCGGGCCTTCACCCTGAACATCAGCTTCTGCCGCTCGCTTTCCGTCTCGACCGTCTTGGGCGTGAACTGGGCGACATCGGCGACGAAGGAGACGCGGGCGGGAATCACATATTGGGATGCGGCGTCCAGCACGATCCGCGCCTCGCTGCCCACGCCCACGCGGCCCGCCACCGTTTCGGGCAGGAAGAAGGTCATGTAGACGTCCGTCAGGTTGACGACGTTCAGCACGCGGCCGCCGCCGGCCACCACCTCGCCCGGCTGGGCGACGCGATATTGCACGCGCCCGTCCGTCGGGGCCTTGAGGTCGCTGTCCGTGATGTCGGCTTCCAGCCGGCGGATGGTGGCGCGGGCGGCGTCGACATTGGATCGCGCGCCGATGACCTGCGACTTGGCCGTCAGGATCGCGGCGTCGACCGCCGCAAGCTGCGCGCGCGCCGCCTCCACGGCGGCATGGGCGCCTTCCACCTGGGCCTGATCGTCGTCGCGTTCCTGCACGGCGGTGGCGCCTTCGCGCGCCAGCGTGGTCGATCGGGCGAGCCGCTTGCGCGCGGCGTTCAGCTCCGCCTCGCGCTGGCGGACCACCGCGAAGGCGGAGGCGCGATCGCCCTGGCGCTGGGCCACCTGCGTCTGCGCGACGTCGATCCCGTTCAGGGCCTGCTGCAACTGCGCTTCCGCTTCCGCCTTCTGCGCCTGCAGGACATCGGTATCGATCCGGGCGACGATCTGGCCGGCCTTCACATAATCGCCCTCGTCGACCGCGATCTCCGCCACGCGGCCCGGCGTCTTGGCGGAAATGTCGATCTCGGTCGCCTCGATGCGGCCGTTGCCGCCGACGATCCCTTCGGGAAGGCCGCCGGGGGCCGCCAGCTTCCACAGCAACCAGGCGGCCAGCAGGATGATGGCAGCGATGCCGCCGCGGATGAGCCAGCGTCGATCGGGCATTTTCATCGGGGCTGATCCTCCTCGACGGAAGGCGATGGGGAAGGCGAGGGCGCGGGGGACGGCGGCGCGAAGGTCGCATCGTCCGCGAAGCCGCCGCCCAGCGCGGCATAGAGCGCGACGCCGCTGGCATAATAGCCGCGGCGAAGCTGGATCAGCGATTGCTGGGTGTCGAACAGGTCGCGCTGGGCGTCGAGCACTTCCAGATAGGCGGACCGGCCGTTGTCGAAGCGCAGCTGCGCCAGCCGCGCGCGCTCGCGGAGTGCTGCCACCATGTCGCGCGTGCTGGCGATCTGGGCGATGAGCTGGCGGCGCTGGACCAGCGCGTCGGAAACGTCGCGGAAGGCCTGCTGGATCACCTGCTCATATTCGGCGACGGCAACGTTGCGCCGGGCTTCGGCGGCATCGAGGCTGGCGGCGTTGCGGCCCGCGTTGAAGATGGGCAGCGTGATCGTCGGGCTGAAATTCCAGGATAGGCTGCCGTCGCCGAACAGGCCGTCCAGCTCGTTGCTGGCGGTGCCGAACGTGCCGGTGAGGTTGATGTTGGGGAAGAAGGCGGCCCGCGCCGCGCCGATATTGGCGTTGGCGGCGCGCAGGCGGTGTTCCGCCGCCACGATATCGGGGCGGTTGATCAGGAGGTCGGACGGCAATCCCGCCGGCAGCTCGCGGTTGCTGTCCGTTTCCGCCAGCCGCAGCGGGCCGGGGCGGAATTCCACGGGATGGCCGACCAGCAGCGCCAGCGCGTTGCGGTTGACCGCCTGGTCCTGGACCAACGCCTCGAGCGCGGTCTTCGCCTGGGCCAGCAGCAGCTGCGCCTGCGTCATCTCCAGCTTCGATCCGGAGCCGACCTCGTAGCGGCGGCGCATGATCCACAGCGATTTGTCGCGCGTCGTCACCGTATCGCGGGCAAGCGCGATCCGTTCCTCATATTCCCGTTCCAGCAGATAGCCGGTCGCCACCTGCGCGATCAGGCTCGTCGCCACGGCGCGGCGCGATTCCTCGGTGGAGAGGAATTGCTGCACGGCCGCTTCCTTCAGGTTGCGCAGCCGCCCCCAGAAATCGATCTCCCAGCCCGCGCTCAGCAGCGCCTGATATTGGCTGGCGGTGACGGGCCGGCCGATCAGCGAGAGGCCGGCCGGCGTGCGTCCGCGATTGCCGGCGACCACCGCATCGACCTGCGGGTAGAGCGCGCTGCCCTGGATGCGGTAATTGGCGCGCGCTTCCTCCACCCGGCCGGCGGCGATGCGGATATCGCGATTATGGACCAGCGCCTCGCCGATCAGCCCCTGCAATTCGGGATCGCGGAAGAAATCGCGCCAGCCGATCCGGGCGATGCTCCCGTCGGACGCGGAGGTTGTCGAGAAACTGTCCGGCACCGGCATCGGCGGCTGCACATAAGGCGGCGCAAAGGAGCATCCGGCCAGCAGCAGCAAGCCGAGCGGCGCGAACCTGCCCATCCGCCCGGCGGGCGATGCAGATGTGCCCCGGCGGGGGCCAGGCGCATGGTCGATCGTCAGTCCGTCCGCAACCGATACAGCTCGCGCCATGCCTGCAAGGTCCCCACAGGAGTTTGGCTTTCAACGACTTGGAGACGATAGTTTGTGTTGCGCACCATATCTCATCGGCGGCGCATGTCCAATCGCGGGCAGGGCCGGTGGCCGTCGTGATGGAGGGACGGCCGCCAAAAAGACGGCGATCGGCATGGCATCGCGCGATCCGCTGGGCTAGGTCGGCGCGGACTCGATTCACGGAAGAGCGAATATGGGACAGGAAACCCGCTTCACCATCACCCCCCACCCGTCGCCCGTCGCGGCAGACGAGCGGGCCGTGCTGCTGGAGAATCCCGGCTTCGGCCGCGTGTTCACCGATCATATGGTCACGGTGAAATGGACGTCCGACAAGGGCTGGCACGACGCGCAGGTAGGCGCGCGCCGGCCCTTCCAGCTCGATCCCGCGGCGGCGGTGCTGCATTATGCCCAGGAAATCTTCGAGGGCATGAAGGCCTATCGGCTGGCGGACGGATCGGTCACGCTGTTCCGGCCGGACGAAAATGCCCGCCGCTTCAATGAATCGGCGGCGCGCATGGCGATGCCGGACGTGCCCGAGGAGCTGTTCCTGGCGGCGATCGAAAGCCTCGTGGAAATCGACCGGGGCTGGATTCCGGGCGGCGAGGGCAGCCTCTACCTGCGCCCCTTCATGTTCGCGAGCGAGCCGTTCCTGGGCGTGCGGCCGGCCTCCGAATATATCTTCTGCGTCATCGCCTGCCCGGTCGGCGCCTATTTCAAGGGCGGCGCCAAGCCGGTGACGCTCTGGGTGTCGGACGATTATACCCGCGCGGCCCCCGGCGGCACCGGCGCGGCCAAGTGCGGCGGCAATTATGCGGCCAGCCTCGTCGCGCAGGCGGAAGCCTCGCGCCATGGCTGCGACCAGGTGGTTTTCCTCGACGCGGCCGAGCATCGCTGGGTCGAGGAGCTGGGCGGCATGAACATCTTCTTCGCGATGGACGACGGCAGCCTGGTGACGCCGCCGCTCGGCACCATCCTGCCGGGGATCACCCGCAAGTCGCTGATCACGCTTGCCCGCGATGCCGGCATCGTCGTGCAGGAACAGCCTTATTCCTTCGATCAGTGGCAGGCGGATGCGGCATCCGGCCGCCTGCGGGAAGCGTTCGCCTGCGGCACCGCCGCCGTGGTCGCCGCGATCGGCGAGGTGCGGCATGCCGGCGGCTCCTTCCTGATCGGCGACGGCGGGACCGGCCCCCTCACCACGCGGCTGCGCGAGGAGCTTGTGGGCATCCAGCGCGGCACCCTGGCCGATACGCGCGGCTGGCTTCGCCGGGCCTGAGCGGCCGCTTGCGGACGGGGAGGGCGCCCGCAGCCGGCGCCACCCCGTCCCCGATCGCTATCCGGCCAGCGCCGGCACGAACATCGCCTGCAGTTGCCGGCAGGCCAGCGACGGGCGGACCGGCCGGATCATCCATAGCCGGCTCAGCGTGTCGTTCCCCGCCAGGGGGCGATAGACCAGGCTGTCGAGGTGGATCACGCTCAGCGACCGGGCGAGGAAGGTGATCCCGAAACCGGCGGAAACCAGGCCCAGCAGCGTGGCGATGCCGCCGCTTTCCTGGATCACGCGCGGCTCGAAGCCGGCGGCGCGGCACATGCGGATCAGCTGCTCGTTGAACCCCGCGCCCAGCCGCCGTTCGTAGAGCACGAAGGATTCCTCGGCGAGGTCGGCCACCGCCACGGTGGCGCGATCGGCCAGCGGATGATCGCGCCGCATCGCCACCACCATCTCCTCCTCCAGCATCAATGTCGCCATCAGCCCGTGCGAAAGCTCGGGCGGCTCGGGGCTGCGGACGAAGCCCATGTCGAGGTCGCCCTCCGCCAGCGCTTCCAGCTGCGCCTCCAGCGACAATTCGCGCAGGTCGAGCCGGATCGCCGGATAGGCCTGGCGGAAACGGAAGAGCGCGCTGGCGACCGCCGGCACGAAAAGCACGGAGCTGAGCAGGCCGAGCGCCAGCTCGCCGATCTCGCCGCGCGCGGCGCGGCGGGCCACCTCGGCGGCATGGTCCGCCTGCTGCAGCGCCTTGCGCGCTTCGGGAAGGAATATCTCCCCCGCCTCCGTCAGCCGCACGCGGCGGCTGGTGCGTTCGAACAGGGCCACGCCCAGCTCGTCCTCGAGCGCGCGGATCTGCTGGCTCAACGGGGGCTGGGATATGCCGAGCTGGGTTGCCGCGCGGCCGAAATGCAGTTCCTCCGCCACGCGGACGAAATAGCGGAGATGGCGGAGGTCCAATTCATTCGCCTTTGATATCAATCATGCCGAATTTGATATTAGACGCGAAAATTGCAATGGTGCATCGCGTCATCGGATGCGCGACCGCCTTGGGGAGGCGGCGACCAGCCCTGTCGGTTCAACGGTTTAGACCCGTTCGACAGTGAAGCGCGCCCATGATCCGTCCGCCCAATCGGGCTCAAAGCAGGTGCAGGGCGCGCCGTTCGCGGCGTTCGTCCGTTCGGAGAAACTGGATGATAGGCATTGTCCGGGTCGCGCTGGGAAGGCCGCTGACGTTCATCGTCATGGCGCTCCTGATAGCGATCATCGGCATCCTCGCGGCGCTGCGCACGCCCGTGGATATCTTTCCGAACATCCGCGTGCCGGTGATCGCGGTCGCCTGGCAATATGCCGGCCTTTCGCCGGACGAGATGTCCGGCCGCATCATCACGCCCTATGAGCGCGTGCTGACGACCACGGTGAACGATATCGAGCATATCGAAAGCCAGTCGATGCAGGGCATCGGCATCGTGAAGATCTTCTTCCAGCCGGGGGCGGACATCCGCACCGCGACCGCGCAGGTCACCTCCATCTCGCAGACGGTGCTGCGCCAGATGCCGCCGGGCATCACGCCGCCGCTGATCCTGAACTACAACGCCTCCACCGTGCCGATCATCCAGCTCGCCATGTCGGGCAAGGGGATGAGCGAGCAGCAGCTTTTCGACCTCGCGCAGAACCAGATCCGCCCGCAGATCGTGACCGTGCCGGGCGCCGCCATGCCGTTCCCGTCGGGCGGCAAGCAGCGCCAGGTGCAGGTCGATATCGATCCGCAGGCGCTCCAGTCCAAGGGCCTTTCCGCGCAGGACGTGGGCAATGCCATCGCCGCGCAGAACCAGATCAACCCCGCCGGCTTCGTGAAGATCGGCAGCTATCAATATGCGGTGAAGCTCAACAACGCGCCGGGCACGATCGAGGAGCTCAACAACCTGCCGGTGAAGGTGGTGAACGGCGCCACCGTCTATATGCGCGACGTCGCCTATGTGCGCGACGGCAATTCGCCGCAGACCAACGTCGTCCATGTCGAAGGCCGGCGCTCGGTGCTGATGACGGTGCTGAAGAACGGCGCCACCTCCACGCTCGCCATCGTCCAGGGCGTGAAGGATCGGCTTCCCGCCATCGCGGCCGGCCTGCCCGATACGCTGAAGATCCAGCCGATCGGCGATCAGTCCCTGTTCGTGAAGGCGGCGGTTTCCGGCGTGGTGAAGGAAGGCGCGATCGCGGCCGCGCTCACCTCGCTGATGATCCTGCTGTTCCTGGGATCGTGGCGTTCGACCGTCATCATCGCCATCTCGATCCCGCTGGCGGTGCTGGCCGCGGTGGCCCTGCTTTCCGCCACGGGGCAGACGCTCAACGTGATGACGCTGGGCGGGCTGGCGCTCGCCGTCGGCATCCTCGTCGACGACGCGACCGTGACGATCGAGAATATCAACTGGCACCTGGAACAGGGCAAGGGCGTGATCCAGGCGATCCTGGACGGCGCCGCCCAGATCGTGACGCCCGCCTTCGTCTCGCTGCTGTGCATCTGCATCGTCTTCGTGCCGATGTTCTTCCTGCCGGGCGTCGCGGGCTTCCTGTTCGTGCCGATGGCGCTCGCCGTGGTGTTCGCGATGATCGCGTCCTTCATCCTCTCGCGCACGCTGGTGCCGACGATGGCGATGTATCTGCTGAAGCCGCACGCGCCCGGCGAGGATACGCATGCCGCCGGTTCTCCGACCTCGCGCAATCCGCTGGTCCGCTTCCAGCGCGGGTTCGAGGCGCGGTTCGAAAAGGTCCGCGCCGGCTATGGCGGGCTGCTGGAACGGGCGATGCGTTCGCGCAAGCCCTTCATGATCGGCTTCATGGCGGTGGTCCTGCTGTCCGGCCTGCTGCTGCCGTTCCTGGGCAGCAACTTCTTCCCCAGCGTGGATTCGGGCCAGATCATGATCCACGTCCGCGCGCCCGTGGGATCGCGGATCGAGGACAGCGCCGCCCAGTTCGAGCGGATCCAGCACCGCATCCGCCAGCTGATCCCGGCTTCGGAGCTGCGCTCCGTGGTCGACAATATCGGCCTGCCGGTCAGCGCCATCAACACCGTCTACAGCAATTCGGGAACGATCGGCCCGCAGGACGGCGACATATTGATCGCGCTGGAGGAGCATCATCGCCCCACCGAACAGCATGTGGCGACGCTGCGGCGCGAACTCGCCCGCAGCTTCCCGGGCACGACCTTCGCCTTCCTGCCGGCGGATATCACCAGCCAGATCCTGAACTTCGGCGCGCCGGCGCCGATCGATATCCAGGTCACGGGCCGCAACCAGGCGGACAATGCCGCTTATGCCGCCAGGCTGCTGCGGGCGATCCGCACCATTCCGGGGCTGGCCGATGCGCGCATCCAGCAATCGGCGCGCTATCCGCAGCTCAACGTCGATGTCGATCGCACGCGGATCGGCCAATATGGCCTGACGGAGCGCGACGTGACGACCAGCCTGGCAAGCTCGCTTGCCGGCACGTCGCAGACGGCCCCGGTCTTCTTCCTGAACCCGGAAAACGGCGTCTCCTACGCCGTCGTCGCCCAGACGCCGGAATATCGGGTGGGATCGATCGCCGATCTCCAGAGCATCCCCGTCACCGGCCCGAACGCCACGGTGCCGCAGACCTTGGGCGGCATCGCCACGGTGCGGCGTTCGAACACGACGCCCGTGGTCAGCCACTACAACATCCAGCCGATGGTCAACATCTTCGCCGCCCCGCAGGGCCGCGATCTGGGCGCCGTCGCCGGCGATGTCGAGCGTGCGATCCAGAAGCTGGAGAAGGAAAAGCCCCAGGGCGTCACGGTCACGATCCGCGGCCAATATGCCACGATGAACGCGGCCTTTTCCGGCCTCGGCTTCGGCCTCGTCGGCGCGATCCTGCTGATCTACCTGCTGATCGTCGTCAACTTCCAGAGCTGGCTCGATCCGTTCGTCATCATCATGGCGCTGCCGGGCGCGCTGGCCGGCATCATCTGGACCCTGTTCGCCACCGGCACCACGCTTTCAGTGCCGGCGCTCACCGGCGCGATCATGTGCATGGGCGTGGCGACGGCGAACTCGATCCTGGTGGTGAGCTTCGCGCGCGAGCGGCTGGCGGAGCTGGGCGATTCCACCGCCGCCGCGATGGAGGCGGGCCTCGTCCGCTTCCGCCCCGTGCTGATGACGGCGCTGGCCATGATCATCGGCATGCTGCCGATGGCGCTGGGCCTGGGCGAGGGGGGCGAGCAGAACGCCCCGCTCGGCCGCGCGGTGATCGGCGGTCTCGTCGTCGCCACCATCGCCACATTGTTCTTCGTCCCCACTGTCTTCAGTTTCGTCCACCGGCATGGCCGCGTGCAGGACCGGTCCAAGGAGCTAGAACCCGCGCATGTCTGAGGAAATCGAGAGCCGGAAGCTGAAGCGCGTCGGTATCGGTGCGGCCGTCGCGGCGCTGGCCGTGGTCGCCATCGGCATCTCCGCGCGCACCATCACGGATAGCCGCCTGAAGGAGGTGGCCGCCGAGGCCGCGATCCCTTCCGTCGATGTCGTGCGCCCCACGCCGTCGGGAGACGGCACCGGGGTGGTGCTGCCGGGCAGCATCCAGGCCTTCAACAGCGCGGCGATCTATGCCCGCACCAACGGCTATGTCCGCCGCTGGACGGCCGATATCGGCGATAATGTCGCCGCCGGGCAGACCTTGGCGATCCTCGACGCGCCGGAGGTCGATCAGCAGCTCGCGCAGGCCGAGGCCGATTATCAGACGGCGCTGGCCAACCAGGCGCTTGCCCGCACCACCTCCACCCGCTGGGCGGCGCTGGTCGGGCAGGATGCGGTGTCGCGGCAGGAGGCGGACGAGAAGGCCGGCGATTATGCCGCCAAGACGGCGCTCGCCAACGCCGCGCGCGCCAATGTGAACCGCCTGCGCGCATTGCAGGGCTTCACCCGGCTGACGGCGCCGTTCGCCGGCATCGTCAGCAGCCGGTCCGCCCAGATCGGCGCGCTGGTGGTGTCGGGCAACGCCGCCGCCCAGCCATTGTTCACCGTTTCCGACGTGCATCGCATGCGCGTCTATGTCCGCGTGCCGCAGGGGCTTTCGGCGCAGATCAGGCCGGGCATGCACGCGTCGATGACGTTGCCCGAATATCCGGGCCGCACCTTCGACGCGGTTCTCCAGCGCACCGCCGATGCGGTGGATACGCAATCGGGCACCGTCCTTGTCGAGCTTCAGGCCGACAATCCCGATCGCGCGCTGAAGCCCGGCGCCTATGCGCAGGTCAGCTTCCCGGTCCGCGCGATCGCCGGCAGCTTCCGCCTGCCCGCCAGCACGCTGATCTTCGGCGAAAAGGGGCCGACGGTCGCGATCGTCGATGCGTCGAACAAGGTCACCATCCGGCCCGTCGTCGTCGGCCGCGACGAAGGGCGCGAGGTGGAGGTGACGTCCGGCCTCGCCGGAACGGAGCGCATCATCGATACGCCGCCCGATGCCGTGCAGAACGGCGATCATGTCCGGGTCAATGCAGAGGCCGCGCCGGGGAAGGATGCCGGCAAGGCCAAGGCGCCGGCCAAGGCGGATGCGCGCCGTGGCTGATCGCGTGGCGGCGCTCGCCGCGCTGGCGCTGCTCGGCGGCTGCTCGCTCGCGCCGGATTATGAACGGCCGGCCACCGTGGCCCCGGTCGCCTATAAGGAACTGCCCGCCGGCTGGACCGAGGCCAGCCCGCAGGATGCGGCGCCGCGCGGCGATTGGTGGGCGGTCTTCGGCGATCCGGTGCTCGATGGATTGCAGGGCCGGTTGAACGAGGCCAGCCCCACGCTGGCGGCGGCCGTCGCGCGCTACGATCAGGCGCAGGCGGCGGCGCGGGCGGCGGGCGCGGATCGCTTTCCCGAACTCAGCGTCGGCGGCGATGCCTCGCGCCAGCGCGTCTCCGCGCGCCGTCCGCTCGCCAGTGACAAGGCGATCTACAACGATTTTTCGGTCGGCGCGGCGCTCGATTACGAGCTCGATCTCTGGGGCCGCGTGCGCAACTCCGTGCGCGCGGGCAAGGCGGATGCGGAGGCGAGCGCCGCCGATCTCGCCTCGGCGCGGCTCAGCCTCCAGGCGGCGCTGGCGGACGCCTATTTCCGCCTGCGCGGGCTCGATGCCGAAGCCGCGTTGCTCAAGGATACGGTCGAGGCTTTCGGCCGCGCCCTGGAGCTGACGAATACGCGCCACGATGGCGGCATCGCCTCGGGGCTCGACGTCAGCCGCGCGCGCACGGTCCTCTCCGATGCCAGGGCGCAGATATCCGCCATCGCCAACGAACGGGCGGCGACCGAGCATGAGATCGCCGCGCTGGTCGGCGAGGTGGCATCCGGCTTCTCCATCGCGCCCGCCGATCCCCCGCGCGAGCCGCCGGCCATCGCGTCCGGCGCGCCGTCCGATCTGTTGCAGCGCCGGCCCGATATCGCCGCGGCCGAACGGCGTGTCGCCGCCGCCAATGCGCGGATCGGCGTGGCGCGCGCGGCGCTGTTCCCGTCGATCACGCTGGGTGCTGGCGCCGGGTTCGAGGCCGCGCACGGCTCGCTGCTCAGCTCGCCGGCCAGCTATTGGGCGCTGGGGCCGCTGTCCGCCGTGCTGTCCATCTTCGATGGCGGCCGCCGCAGGGCAGAGGTGCGGATCAGCCGCGCCCAATATGATGAGGTCGCCGCCGATTACCGGGCCACGGTTCTGGCCGCCTTCCGCGAGGTGGAGGATGGGCTGGCGGCCGTGCGGACGCTTGCCACCCAGGCCGGGGATCAGCAGGCGGCCGCCGTGGCGGCGGCCCGCACGCGCGATCTGGCGCTGATCCGCTATCGCGAGGGCGCATCCGATTATCTGGAGGTGGTGACGGCGCAGACGGCGGCGCTCGATGCCGAACGCGCGGCGATTTCCGTGCAGACCCTGCGGATGCGGGCGGCCGTGGCGGTGGTTCGCGCCACCGGCGGCGGCTATCCGGCCTGAATGGCGATTGGTCCTAAGCCCGTTCCGGGCCTTACCGAAGTTTCATGTGCCCGCCACGCCCCGGCGGGATGATGGCTGGCACATAGGGGGCATCACCCGGCCCGGCTCGATCGGACAATGGGCCTGGGTGGATGTTGGAGTTGCCCCCATGCAGATTACCAAGCGTCTCCTTGCCGCGCCGCTGCTGGCCGGATTTGCCGTCGCGATCATCGCCGGCCCGGCCAGCGCCGCAACCACTGCCACCGCCGCGAAGCCTGCCGCCGCCGCCAAAACCGTGCAGCACAAGGCCGCCAAGCCCGCAGCCAAGGCGAATGCCGCGAAACCGAAGAAGGCGAACTGAATCGCGGACGGCGGGTCCGCGCTGCCAGCGATCGTCGCGCCGATCCGCCCCGCCTCCGGCCCCGAATTTCCCCCTTGTCCTGGGGCCGGATATGCCCGGTCGACGTCCTCTTGCCCAGAACCAGCGTCGACCGGGCCTTTTTCCTTACTCCACGTGGATGGCCGTGTAGGGGATCTGGATATAATCCAGCACGCTGCCCGCCGCGCGACCCACGCGCGATTGCGGCGACTTGAAGAAAAGCTCCTTCAAATTAAGGCCCACGCCGAAGAATATCCTGCGCCTCGGGTCCTCGCCCTTGGCCTTGTCCTTGGCGGTGAAGCCCGAGGCGTGATAGCCGACATGCAGTTCCACGAAGCGCCAGGGCGTCTCGCGGAACTGATCGAAGCCCGCCAGCGTCAGCGCCAGCATGAAGCGCTGCTGCTCGTAATGCTCCTTGCCCTTGAAGGTGTAGATGTCCGAATTGGGCATCAGCAGCAGGCGAAAATCCAGCTTGTCCTTCAATCCCGGAACGGTGTTGCGCAGCACCGAAAAGGCCGCGCCGCCGGTGTTGAACAGCACGTCCTGGATGGAAAATCCGCTGCTCACCTTATGCGCGTCATATAGCTCGCTATAGATCATCAGGCCCGATGCCAGCACGGCGGCGGTCAGCGCCCCGCTGGATCGATCGCCGCTCTTCCGCCCTATCCGGGCATTGAGCAGCTCCGCCAGCAGGTAGGAATTATAGGCGTGGGTCAGCTTGTCGACGCCCAGGTTGGTGGTCGATTTGCCGAACCAGCCTTCGTCCTGGAAGTGGAAGGACGTGGTTTCATGGGTGACGGCGATCTGGGTGATCGTCATGTAGGCGGCGATGCCCGCGACTTCCCATTTCACCGCGCCCACCTGCTCGCCGAAGCTGTCGTAGCGGCCGTTCCGCACCGGCGCGGCCGACTCCCCGGAAGGGGTGGGGCCATAGACCGCCACCGGTTGCGGGGGCGGCGCATCCCCTGCCGGCTGGCCGTCGCCGCCGGCAAGCGGGGCCGGCCCCTCCAGCCTGTAGTCGATGTCGACGATATCTTCGGCCTGCGCCAGGGCGGGGCAGGCGAATGCCGCCAACCCCAGCAACAGGATATCGGAAGGCAGGCGGTTGGCGCGACTTTTCAACCGGGCATCCAGCCAGCGTCTCGTTTGCGCCAAACACCCCTCCGATTCATTGCTGCAAATCACTGAACATATGGCCGCTTTGTTTGATCCGTGGAATGATCGGCGGCTCATGCGGGGCCTTCCGTGCGGCGATATGTTCAGCCGGGGAGACGAATCTCCACCTCGAAGCCGCCGGCCAATCCGTCCGGGTCGCTTTCCAGCCGTATTTCCCCCCCGTGCAGGCGCGCGACGGCCGAGACCAGCGACAGCCCCAATCCGGCGCCACCGATATGACGGGCGGGGTCGAGCCGGCCGAACCGGCGGAGCGCCTCCGCGCGATGTTCCGGCGGGATGCCGGGGCCGCTGTCCGCCACGCCGATCGCGATGCCGTCCGGCGTGCGTCGCGCGCGCAGCCGGATGGGGCCGGGCCGCGCATATTTCATCGCATTGTCGACGAGATTGGCGAGCGCCTGTCCCAGCAATTCCCGGTGGGCGCGGATCGCCATGTCGCCCTGGGCATCCCATTCCAGCCTGAAGCCATGATCCTCGGCCACGGGGCCGTAGACCTCCGCGATATCCGAAAGCATCGCCGCGACGTCGACATCGGTGAAGCGATCCCGGCCGATGCCGGCCTCGGCCCGGCTGATCTGCATCGCCGTGCCCAGCATTGCCAGCAGCGTTTCGGCCTCGTTGGCCACGGATTGCAGCGCCGTCGCCTGCGTGTCGTCGCCGGTCTCCGCGATCGCGCGTTCCAGGCCGGCCTTCAGGCGGGTCAGCGGCGATCGCAGGTCGTGCGCCAGCCCGTCCGTCACGATCCGCAATTCGGTGACGAGCGTTTCGATCCGGTCGAGCATGGCGTTGATGCCGGCGGCCAGCGTCTCGAACGTATCGCCTGATCCGTCGAGCGGGATGCGCCGCGAAAGATCCCCCGTCCGCACCGCCTGCACGGTCGTGGCGATGCGCGCGATCCGCCCGTCGACCACCCGCGCGGCCAGCATCGCCCCCAGCAGCGCGATGGGAAGGGCCAGCAGCAGCACGCTGGCCATCGCCTCCTCCACCGTGGCCCGCAACTGCAGGCTTCCCTCGACGACATGGCCGGCCAGCAGCAGCGATCCGTCCGCCATCCGCGATGCGGATACGATCATCCGTTCCGGCCGGTCCGAATCGACGCGATAGAGCGTTATCGCCCGCCATTCCCCATCTGGCTTCACGCCCGGTGGCCATGCGCCCAGGTTGCCGGCCAGCTCCCGGCCCCCGCCATCGGCCACCAGCACCACCACGTCATCCCCCGGCGAACGGGCGATGCGGGCCTGCGCGCGCGCCTTCAGGGCCGGCAGCCCGCCCTCGTCGAAGCTGGCGGCAAGATCGCCGCGCAGCTCATCGGCGATATCCACGGATAGCTGGCGCAGCTCGCCCGCCGCGATATGCTGGACGGCCAGCAGCAGCAGCACCGAAGAACCGATCTGGAGCGCGAATACCAGCGCGACGAAGCGTATGGTGGAGGATCGCAGGAAGTTGCGCGGCCGCACCCCTCAGCCGTCCGCGCCCAGGCGATAACCGGCGCCCCGCACCGTATGCAGCAGCGGACGATCGAATCCCTCGTCGATCTTCTTGCGCAGCCGGCTGATATGCACGTCGATCACGTTGGTGCCGGGATCGAAATGATAATCCCACACGCCTTCCAGCAGCATGGTGCGCGTCACCACCTGGCCGCGATGGCGCAGCATATATTCCAGCAGGCGGAACTCGCGCGGCTGCAGGTCGATGCCGGTTCCGCCGCGCCGCACCTTGCGGGACAGGAGGTCCATTTCCAGATCGTCGCAGGCGAGCCGCGTTTCGGGCGCGGTTCCGCTTCCGCGCCGGCGCAGCAGCAGGTTCAGGCGGGCGTGCAGCTCGGCGAAGGCGAAGGGTTTGGTGAGATAGTCGTCCGATCCCGCCGTCAGCCCCGCGACCCTGTCGTCCACCGATGCCAGCGCGGAAAGGATCAGCACCGGCGTCTCGATGCCGGCGGCGCGCATCGCGCCCAGCACCGCCATGCCGTCCATGCCCGGCAGCATGCGATCGAGGATGATGGCGTCGTAACGGCCGTCGGTGGCGTGGAACAGGCCGTCGCGGCCATTATCCGCCTGGTCGACGGTGAAGCCGGCCTCCACCAGCCCCTTCACGATATAGGATGCGGCCGCCTGATCGTCTTCAATGACGAGGATCTTGTGTGTCACCGCAGCCATGCCCCAGTCGAACCAGCCTGATATCGTAGAATTGCATACCACGACGCATACGCAACGATACTATTCCCGGAAATTGCGCGCCGGCCATGCGCGTCAGGGCGCTGAGCGTCTCGACATGCCGGCCGTCGATGCTTTCCACCAGATCGCCCACGCGCACTCCCATCCGCTGGGCCTGCCCGCCGGAACGCAGGCTGGTGACGGCCAGGGCGTGGAGCGCGGCGATCGGCTCCAGCGTCAGGCCCGGCAGCGGCGCGGCGGCGGCATAAGGCTGCGCGTCGTCCCGGCAGGCGCCGGCGGCAGGTGCCGTCATCCAGTGGCCGATCAATGCCGCCGCCGCGAGGGCGAGCATCGCCGCCGCAGCCACGATGATCAGCCGATCCCGTATCGGGCCTGATAAGGAGGAGCCAAGCATGCCCGCCACGCTAGCCGCCCCCAAATGGCGGCCAGATGATGCGCAAATGACAGATCGGTCATGTGACGGCCGGCAGGCTCGCGCCCTAACCCAAGGGCGCCGCCGGCAAATTCGCAACCCTACATGTTCGCTCCGTTCGGTTGCCCTCCGCGCCCGCTGCCCCGATCCGGCCTTTTCTGCGCGACCATCCCGAGCTTGCGACCGCCATGGTATCCGGCCAGTCCGCTAATGAGCCGAAAAGGGTGAAACCAGCCCATCATTCATAGTCTGGAGACGACTCCATTTATTATCCCTCTCCGATGCAAACGCGTTTTACGGAAAAGATGCCCCCGAGCATCAAGTCGCCATTTTCGAGCAGCGTGGTGATGCCACCATAGGCATTCCAGCGGCGGCTATCGTCGGGGAACTCCCATCGCGCGCGCTCCTCGCCGGTCTCCCAATCAAGACCGAGATAAACGTAATTCCCATCCGCCTTGGAAGCCATATAGATCATTGATGTCGCCGCTGAGATCACCGGCACCATCACATCGGTGTTGTCGATTTCGGAGTTGATCCAGCTGCTTTCAAACGCATGCTTTTCGCTGTCCCACTCGAACTTTTGGGCGCCTTTCGCGGCCGGCCGCGTGAGGCCGCCAGTAAAGGTATCGCCGAAAATGTCGGCCACTGGCTGAGGAAAGCTGCAGTTGAGCACGACCACGCCCGTGCCCAAAACTTCAGGCGAAGGTTCAATTGTCACCTTCGAGATAGCGATGCGGATTTGGTCGGCAATCCGCCGCGACTTCGTGCCGGGCTTCTGCTGGAAACCGTCGGGGATTGTATCGCGCCAGAAGGCAACAAGATTGGTGCCTTCAGGGTCACCGTCGGCGATAATCACTAGTTTGTCATCGCCGTCCTCGAACCCCATCAGCACGGGGGTCGTTCCTGACCCGCCCGATTGAGTAAGTGAACCCGCCGCTGTCGCCTGCTCACGCGACATGGTGTTGTATTCACTGCGCCACCCGCCATCGGCCTTGTCATAGGAAAGTTTTGAGCCGGTCCAGACGATCTTGTGCATGTGCCGGGATGTCACGACGTAGAGACCCGTTTCGTCGAAGCAGACGCTGTTCTCAACTGGCTCGCCGTCGAACGACAGGCTCCCCAGCGGCTTGAGATCGCGGTCAAGCAGCAACATGTGACCATAGGCCATCGCGGCGATGTGTCCGTCATAAAGCTGTGCTGCGACGACGAGGTGCGTACCCTCGGGCAGATGCTCGGCCAGATCAGCCACCTGAACGATGCGAAGCGGCTTCGCCGGATCATTGTCGTCGGTGCTTTTGAGGATCTTGGTCGCAGCAAAGGCCGCATAGTGGCACCCGTCGCGATCGATGAAGCCGTACGCACCATTGGCCATGAGCTTGCGGGAAAAGTTCAGCTCCTCAGCCTGCTTGGTAAGTGCGACGATCTTCGCATCGTCGCGCGCGCGTGCCGCCGCGTCGAGTTGCGCGATCAGCCCTTCCAACGCAGCGTCGGTAGATTGCTCCGGCAACTGCTCCATGCCCGGATAAGGAAGGATTGAGACCAGCTCAAACTTGTCGCCTGTCGCGTCGATCTTTCGGATACCGTCGGTACAGCCGGCGATTACGATTGTGCTGTCGCCAATCTTCTTCACCGTGGGGTTGGAAGTGAACGGCAGCATCACTGCCTTTACATCCGACGGGACAAGTTTGCGGCCCTTCGTTGGCCCAGCATGGGGGACAGAGTCCGTGGCGCCAGGATTGAAATGCGCCATCGGGTAGACGCTATCGGTCAGATACGGGTTGCGCGCCGGGAAGCTTGCAGTAGCTGTGTGATGATGGGGCAGTGCGTGATCCTCCTTTGTCGCATCGCGCATCGTTCGGATAGCGACGAGCGCCGACATCACGAGATCGATAAAGTTCGTCCGCCCAACTCTGGCGTGCGCCAACATAGCCTTGTCGACAAAGTGCGTAACTAGGGCGGACCCTTAGAAGGGGTGAGTGCGGACCCTTGCGATAAGGCAATTACGCCTTGAACGGATGGCGGCTTCCGGATTGCTCGGGTGCCTCCTAGGTTGGGGACTCATTTGATCCACTCGGCGATGGTGGCGACCAGTGCGATGGCGGCGAGGTAATTGGTGGCATATCGGTCATATCGCGTGGCGATGCGGCGCCAGTTCTTGAGCCTGCAGAAGAGGCGCTCGATAACATTCCTGCGGCGATAGATGCGCCTGTTCAGCGGGTAGGGCGTGCGGCGTGAGGCAGTGGACGGAATCACGGCCTTGATGCGCCGCTCGGCGAGCCAGCGGCGCAGGCTGTTGGCGTCATAGGCTTTGTCGCCGATCAGGCGTCGGGCCGGAGCGGTGACGCTTAGCAGCGGCACCGCCATGCTGATGTCGGCGACATTGCCGGGTGTCAGGGCGATGGCAACCGGTCGGCCGCGATCATCGGCCAGGCAGTGGACCTTGCAGGTCCGCCCACCGCGCGAGCGGCCGATCGCTTCCTGCCACTCCCCCTTTTTGAGCCCGCTGCCGAGCGGTGCGCCTTCACATGCGTGCTGTCGATCGACAGTTCGTCCGGCACCGGCCCGGCACCAGCGATCTTCTCGAACAAGCGCTGCCAGATGCCGCGCGATGCCCACCGGTTGTAGCGATTGTAGATGGTGGTCGGCGGCCCATATGCAGCCGGAACATCGCGCCACCGGCAGCCTGTCTTGAGCACATGCAGGATGCCAGAGATCACCGTCCGATCGTCGACCCGAGGCTTGCCCGGGCGCCCATGCGGAAGATGTGGCTCGATCGCCGCCCACGCCTCATCCGACAACCAAAACAAATGCCGTGCCATCGCCGCTCCTGCTCGAACCTATCGCAGGCAGATATTTACCAGAAAGTATCAACAACTTGTATGGGTTCTCAACCTAGGACGCCGATAAGTCGTCGTATCCTGATAGGCGGGATTTCGGCGGAATCCACGGGAAGCTGCCTGTCACGTATCGGTGCGCCGATTGTCGAGAATGCGCCAGTTCGGCGCCACCTTTCAATGACGACGCCGTCGAAGGAAGCGGACGGCAATCTGAGCCCTCTCCCGCTTTCGCGGGAGAGGGTTGGGTGAGGGGCTTCTTCCTTCAACCATCTGAAACAAGAAGAAGACCCTCATCCACCCACCGCCTGCTGCGGCGCGCGCGCCTTTTCCCGCGAACGGGGGAGAAGGCCGCTATGCCGGAACGTCCCAACTGTCGGCCCGCCCCCAGCAAACAGGTCCTGCCACGGCCATTCAGGGCGCAGGCGTGGAGTGGCCCAATCTAAAGCCAGCCCGCCGTGCGATAGCTCTGGGCGGTTGCCTTCAGGCCTGCCGGCGTTTCCACCAGCGGCCGCCAGATCGTTGCCGGCGGGCGGGCGTGGGGGCCGCACACCCAATCGGGGTGGCAGAAATAGCGCACGCGATCGGGTGTCAGCTTGGCGGCCTTGCCGCGCACGAGGCCGTCGGCCAAGGCGCCGAGGCGCAGCAGGGAGGCGGGCAGGGCGATAGTCTTTACGGGACGGCCCACCGCATTCCCCAGCGCCAGCGCGAAATCGCGATGGCTCCAGCCGCCGGCCACGCCGTCGTCCGGTTCGTATATATGGCCCGCGGCTTCGGGCGCGTCGACCAGATCGAGGAGAAGGCGGGCAAGGTCGCTCGCCTCGATCACCGAAAGGCAGCCGGCGGGGGGCAGCGCGACGAAGCCCCTGGCCGCCATCCTGAACATTTCCAGCATCTCGCGATCGCCGGGGCCATATACGGCCGGCGGGCGGACGATCGTCCATGCCAGTGCGGAGGCGGCGACCGGCTTTTCCGATTCGGCCTTGGACCAGCCATAATCGGACAGGTCCGGTTCCCGCGCGGCGAGGGAGGAGACATGGATGAAGCGCGCCGCGCCCGCCGCTTGCGCGGCCGCCAGCATCGCTTCGGTTCCCGCGATATTCCCGGCGGCGAAGGCGGCCCGATCGGGCGCGTTGATGACGCCGGCGATGTGGATCACCGCGCGGGCGCCGTCGCAAAGTCGCGCGAGCGCGTCGCGGTCGTCCAGCGTGCCGGCCACCCATTCCACGCCGGGCGCGGGCGGTTGCGCCCTGCGGGTCAGCGCCCGCACGGCCACGCCCCGTTCGGCCGCGATCCGCAGCACATGCCCGCCGACGAAGCCGGTGCCGCCGGTGATGGCGATCGGCGCCCTCGCGTCGCTCACAGCAGGACCATATGGGTGCGATGGACCAAAGCGGCGCGCGGCGCGTAGCCGAGCAGCGCCTCCAGCGCGTCCGATCGGCGGCCGACGATGCGGGCCGCGTCGGTGGCGTCATATTCGGCAAGGCCGCGTGCGACGGGGGCGGAATCCGGGCCGATAATGTCCACCACGTCGCCGCGTTCGAACCGGCCCTCCACGGAAACGGCGCCCGCCGGCAGCAGGCTGCGGCCGTTGCCGAGCGCCTCGGCCGCGCCGGCATCGACGTGGATGGAGCCCCTGGCCGTCAGGCGGCCGGCCAGCCAGGCCTTGCGGGCCGACGCGCCGCGCTCCGCGACGAAAACGGTGCCGCGCCCGCCCGCCGCGAAGGCGGCGAGGGGGCGTTCCACCTTGCCCGATATGATCGCCAGATGCGCGCCGGCGCTCATTGCGATCCGGGCGGCCTCCAGCTTGGATATCATGCCGCCGGAACCCATGCCCGAAGCCGATCCGCCATCCGCCATCGCCCGGATGCGCGCGTCGATGCGCGTCACCTCGGCCACCAGCTCGGCATCGGCGTGGCGGTGGGGATTGGCGGTATAGAGCCCGTCGATATCCGAAAGCAGGATCACGCCGCGCGCGGCCGCCGCCTGGCCGATCCGCGCCGCAAGCCGGTCATTGTCGCCGAACCGGATCTCCTCGGTCGCCACCGAATCATTCTCGTTGATGACGGGCACCACGCCCAGCGCCATCAGCCGGTCGAGCGTGGCGGATGCGTTGAGGTAACGGCGGCGATCTTCCAGATCGTCCAGCGTCACCAGCATCTGCGCCGCCGTGAGGCCCCGTTCGCCGAGCAGCTCGGCCCAGCAGTGCGAAAGCGCGATCTGGCCCGTTGCCGCCGCCGCCTGCGCGTCCTCCAGGCTGGCGCGCCCGCCCTTGGGAAGCCCCAGCCGCCGCGCGCCGAGCGCGATCGCGCCGGATGATACCACCGCCACGCGCTGCCCGGCGGCGATCCTGTCGGCGATGTCGGCCACGACGCCCGCCATCCACGGCCGCCGCACTTCGCCCGACGGATCGACCAGCAGGGCCGATCCGATCTTCACCACCAGCCGGGGGCACGCATCGGGCGCGAAGCGCGCGGCCGCGCCCTTCAGATCGGCGACCATTCGGATGCTTCTCCCCCGTCCTCGCCGTCGGGGCTGGCCTCCTCCAGCGGGCCGATCGCCTCGACCAGCCGGTCCAGCACCGCCTCCACGCCGGTTCCGGCCGCGCCCGAAAGCAGCAGCACGTCCTCCCCGTCCGCCGCCTTCTCCAGCTTCTTGCGGAGCTTCGTCAGCGTCTTTTCATCGACCGCGTCGATCTTGTTCAGCGCCAGCACCTGCGGCTTGTCCGCAAGGCCGGCGCCATAGGCGTCCAGCTCCTCGCGGACGATGTGATAGGCCTCCACCGGGTCCTCGCCGCTGGCGTCGATCAGGTGCAGCAGCACGCGGCAGCGTTCGATATGGCCCAGGAAGCGATCGCCGATGCCCGCGCCGTCGGCCGCGCCCTCGATCAGGCCGGGAATGTCGGCGATCACGAATTCGCGGGCGTGGCGGGTGACGACGCCGAGCTGCGGGCGCACGGTGGTGAAGGGATAATCCCCCACCTTGGCCTTGGCGTTGGTCACGGCGTTGATGAAGGTGGACTTGCCGGCATTGGGCAGCCCGACCAGGCCGGCATCGGCCAGCAGCTTCAGCCGCAGCCACACCCAGGCTTCCTCATAGGGCCAGCCGGTGCCGTGCTGGCGCGGCGCGCGGTTGGTGGAGGTCTTGTAGCTGGCGTTGCCGCGCCCGCCGTCGCCGCCGCGCAGGAACACGTGGCGCTGGCCGGGGGCGGTGAAGTCCAGCAGCACCGTCTCCTTGTCCTCGGAAAGCACCTGCGTTCCCACCGGCACCTTGATGACGAGGTCCTCGCCGCCCGCGCCCGTGCGATTCGATCCCGCGCCGCCCTTGCCGCGGGGCGCGCGGAAATGCTGGGTGTAGCGGAAGTCGATCAGCGTGTTCAGGCCGGCCACCGCTTCGAACACGATATCGCCGCCCTTGCCGCCGTTTCCGCCGTCGGGGCCGCCATATTCGATGAACTTCTCGCGCCGGAAGCTCACGGCACCGGGGCCGCCGGCGCCTGAGCGGACGTAGATCTTGGCTTGGTCAAGGAAATGCATGGTCGCGCATATAGCGAATAAGCGGAAAACGTCACCCCGGCTGAGTCGTTTCCTTGTCCTTGCCGGCGAAGGAGAGGATCTGGGCCAGCGCCATTTCGCGCGCCGTGCCGCGCGGCAGGCCCAGCGCCTCGGCCATGGCCTCCCCCATCAGGGCGTCGCCGAGCGCCGAAAGCGTGAGCGCGAGCGTTATGGCGTGGACGGGGCGGTCCTCATGCGGGCCGAGCTCGTCCACCAGCCGGTGGATGGCGCCGACGATCGGGTCCAGCGCGGCGCGATCGCCGGACAGGATCATCCAGGATGCCAGCGCGCCGGCCCCTTCCTTGTCGAAGGCGTCGAAGGTGAGGTCCACGATCTCGCGCGGGTCCGCCTCGCCGGCGCGGGCGCGCAGCACCACGGCGCCGATCTGCGCCGTTATCCGGTCCGCCATGCTGGCGGCCAGCGCCTGCTGCAGCCCGGCGGCCGATCCGAAATGATGCAGCAGGTTGGCGTGGGTGCGGCCGATCCTGGCGCCCACCGCCTTCAGCGTCACCGCCTGGGGGCCTTGTTCGATCAGCAGCAGGCGGGCCGCCTCCAGCGCGGCAAGGCGGCTGTCTTCGGCGCTCAATCTGGGTCGTATTATTGACATTGATGTTAGTAGCCTTATCCTGCACCCGGATCAGGGAGGCGCGGATGACCAGAACGCCGACGGACCTTACCATCACCCCCCGCGACCGCCGCTTCGGTCGCGGTCTCTCCATGGATCGCTGGTGGCTGGCCGGCGATCCGGTTGCAACCGCATTCTACAATTGCCTTTCGGCCACCTTTCCCAAGGGGGAGGGTTTCTTCATCGATAGCGTGCGCCAGTTCCGCGAAGGGACACCGCCCCGGCTGGCCGGCGAAATCGCCGCCTTTACGAAGCAGGAGGTGATGCACACGCGCGAGCATGTCGCCTTCAACCGCCGCGTCACCGATGCCGGCTACGATGTGACCCGGCTGGAGGCGGCGGTGGATCGCCGGCTGGCGCTGGTCCGTTCCAAGCCGCCGATCGCCAGCCTTGCCGCGACGATGGCGCTGGAACATTTCACCGCGATCCTGGCGCATGAGCTGCTCGCCGATCCGCGCCACCTGGCCGGGGCCGATCCCGATGCCGCGGCGATGTGGCGCTGGCACGCGATGGAGGAGATCGAGCATAAGGGCGTCGCCTACGATACCTGGCTGCATGCGACGCGCAACTGGCCCCGCTTCAGGCGCTGGTCGGTGAAGGCGAAGGTGATGATGCTCGTCACCCGCAACTTCACGGTCGATCGCACGCGCGGCATGATCGATCTGCTGCGTCAGGACGGGCTGTCCGGCCCGCGCATCTGGGCGCGGATGTTCTGGTTCGCCTTCGTCCGGCCCGGCATGATGCGGCGCATCTTCGCGTCCTGGCTCGCTTTCTTCCTGCCAGGCTTCCATCCGTGGAGGCATGATGATCGCGCGCTGATCGATCGCGGCGAATCGAAAGCGGGGGCAGGGGACGCCGTTCTGGCGCGCTGATCCATCGCGCAGGCCGGCATCACCGGCACATGAAAAAGGGGCGGGCGACTCAGGTCGCGCGCCCCTTTTTTCCGGGCATCTGGATCAGGCGGCAAGCGCCGGGTTGGAGCTTTCGCCCTCGGCGCCGGCCTCGCGGACGAACCGCGCGCAGGCGACCTCGCGCCGCCGGGCGACGCTGCGGCGCATGAACACCTCGCCCGTCGGCCGGAATCCCAGCTTGTAGAGGACGTTGCGGGATGCCGGATTGTCCAGGAAGTGGCTGGCCGTCAGGCGCGGGATGCGCAGGGTGTGATCGGCGGTGGCGACCACGGCGCGCGCCGCCTCGGTCGCGAAGCCAAGCCCCCAATAAGGCCGCGCTATCCAGTAACCGAGCTCGATCGTGCCGGTCTCGTCGCCATGATCTTCCCGGGCCAGGCCGATCCCGCCGATCAGGCGCGGCGTGCCATGGGTGCGCGCGAAGATCAGATAATCGGGCAGGGCCGCGTCGCGGGCGGCGCCCACGAAGCTCCGCGCATCCTCCAGCCGGTAGGGCCAGGGCGCCTTGGCGAGGTTGCGGACGACGGTCTCGTCGCCGATCGCCGCGTGCAGCGCATCGGCATCCTCATCCCAGGCTGGCCGCAACAGCAGCCGTTCGGTACGTGCAAACATAGAGAAGCCTCTCCCTCGGCTTGTGCAACGCCTCTGCCCGCAAAGGGTTACAAGGCGACGACAGTTTTCTGAGGGAGACAGCAAAAAGGGAGGCGGTGCGACCCGTCTCCCTCACGGTCCGTCTACAGGACCTTCCGGGTCGCCCACTGGACGACCCGAAAACCGGTTCGTCCGATTATTCGGCGGCCTGCGCCACCGCGTCCACGCTTACGTATTTCCGGCCAAGCTTGCCTTCGTGGAAGGCCACGCGGCCGTCGACGAGCGCGAAAAGGGTGTGATCCTTGCCCATGCCGACATTGCGGCCGGGATAGACCTTCGTCCCGCGCTGGCGGATGATAATGTTGCCGCCGACCACTTCCTGGCCGCCGAACTTCTTCACGCCGAGACGACGGCCAGCCGAATCGCGACCGTTGCGCGAGGAGCCGCCTGCTTTCTTATGTGCCATTTTCTCTTACTCCTTCCGCTGGGGCTCAGGCTTCGGCAGCCGCGGGCGCTTCGGCCTCGGCCTTCTTCGACGCCTTCTTGGCCTTGGGCTGCTCGCCACCGATCGACAGGATCTTCAGGATCGTGTGCTGCTGGCGGTGGCCGTTGCGGCGGCGATAATTGTGGCGGCGGCGCTTCTTGAACACGATCACCTTTTCGCCCTTAGCCTGGGCGATGATCTCGGCCGCGACGGTCAGGCCGTTCACGTCCTTCAGTTCCGAACCTTCGCCGGCGAGCAGCACGTCGCTGAGCTGCACGGTCGAGCCCGCGTCACCCGCGATCTTCTCGACGACGATCTTGTCTCCTGCGGCAACGCGATACTGCTTGCCGCCCGTGCGCACGATAGCGAACATGGCCCTCATCACTTTTCAAAAGCTGGACCCGCGCATAGATAAAGGCTGCGGCCTAAACCCCCGCACGGGAAGGCCGCGCTGCTACTTGAACCCCGGCGCGCTGTCAACTTCCTAGCGTCGCGAATGCAGCGCCGGATCGAGCAAAATGTGCGCCGATCGGTGTTTGACTGCCGGAATCCCGTCGTTAAGGGAAGGGTTCATGAGCCTGAATCCATTCGAACGCGGCGGGAATCCGCTCCGGAACCCCCATCGTGGCTGATGCCGATCCCAAGCGGGATATCCTCCACGATACCAGGCCCGGTCCGGCCGATTCGGGCGTATCGCGGGCGCGGCGCTCCTGGAAGCGGGCGGCGCTGATCGGCACCGGCCTGTTCGCGGTCGCCGTCGGCTATGGCTATGCCACCTTCGATGCCGACAAGTGGGTTCCCGAACGCGCCGTGCGCCCGGTCTCCCCGGGGCGGATCGCGATCAAGCCGGGCGTGCCCACCGCCGGCCCGCACCTCGTGGATTATAAGCGCCTGGATGAGCGGCTGACCCGGCTGGTGGGCGAGGACGATATGGTCGGCCTCGCCATCGCCGTGGTCGAGAAGGGCCAGATCAGCTTCGTGAAGGGCTATGGCGTCACCCAGGCGGGCGGGGACGACAGGGTGACGACCGGCACCGTCTTCCGCTGGGCCTCGCTCTCCAAGGGCGTCGCCGCCACCCTCGTCGCCAAGCTGGCGGAGGAGGGCAGGCTTTCGCTGGCCGATCCGATCTCGCGCTGGGCGCCCTCGCTGAAGCTGCCGGGCAACGGGCAGGATGTGGTGGCGGTCGCCGATCTGCTCGCCCACCGCACCGGCATCGTCCACAATGCCTATGACGACAAGCTGGAAGCGGGCGAGGACCCGCATCAGATCCGCACCGAGCTTGGCGCGCTGCAGGCCTATTGCAAGCCGGGCACCTGCCATACCTATCAGAATGTCGCCTATGACGCGGCGAGCGAGGCCGTCGTCAACGCGACCAAGCGGCCTTATGCCGAAATGGTGGCGCGCAAGCTGTTCGTGCCGCTGGGCATGACCAGCGCGACGGTGACGCGCGCCGGCCTGGAAGCCTCGCCAAGCTGGGCGCGGCCGCATGTCGGCCACCGCACGCTCAAGGTGTCGGACGCTTATTATCATGTGCCGGCGGCCGGCGGGGTCAACTCCTCCATCTTCGATCTGGGCTTGTGGCTGCGCGCGCAGATGGGCGGCGAGCCACAGGTGCTCGATCCCGCGCTGATCCAGGTGATCCACGAGCCGCGCGTGGATGTGGAGCGCCGCCACGCCCGCTCGCGCTACGATCGCGACGTTACCGATCAGCGCTACGCCATGGGCTGGCGCGACATGAAATATGCCGGCCACCATATCGTCGGCCATCGCGGCGCGGTGGCGGGCTATCGCTCGCTCGTCTTCTTCGATCCCGAAACGAAGAACGGCGTGGCGATGCTCTGGAACTCGCAGAGCGGCAAGCCGCTGGGCGTCCAGAACGAGGTGTTCGACGCCTTTTACGGCCGCCCCTTCGAGGACTGGCTGGAACTGGACAAGAAGCGCAAGCAGGGACGCTGATATAAAGTCTGCGCGGCCGGCCGCTTGAAAATGGCGGGGGAGGGCATAAAGCGGGGGCATTATGAACGCACCTCGCACCCTCTATGAGAAGATCTGGGACGCGCACGTCGTGGAACGCCGCGACGATGGCACCTGCCTGATCTTCATCGACCGCCATCTGGTTCACGAAGTCACCAGCCCGCAGGCTTTCGAAGGCCTTCGCGTGGCGGGGCGCAGGGTGCGGCGGCCGGATCTTACGCTTGCGGTGCCGGATCATAACCTGCCGACCACGCCGCGCGTGGATGCGGCGGGCCACCGCCTGCCCATCGCGGATGCGGAATCGGCGCAGCAGCTTGCCGCGCTGGAACGCAACACGCCGGAATTCGGCATCCGCTATATCGATGCCACCGCGCCGGAACAGGGCATCGTCCATGTCGTCGGGCCGGAACAGGGCTTCTCGCTGCCCGGCGCCACCATCGTCTGCGGCGACAGCCATACCTCCTGCCATGGCGGGCTGGGGGCGCTGGCCTTCGGCATCGGCACGTCGGAGGTGGAGCATGTGCTCGCCACCCAGACGCTGCTGCTGTCGCCGTCGAAGACGATGGAGGTCCGCGTCGATGGCGCGCTGGGCTTCGGCGTCAGCCCCAAGGATGTGGTGCTGGCGATCATCGGCCGCATCGGCGCTGCGGGCGGCACCGGCCATGTCATCGAATATACCGGCAGCGTGTTCCGCGACATGTCCGTGGAAGGGCGGCTCACCGTCTCCAACATGTCGATCGAAGGCGGCGCGCGCGCCGGTCTGGTCGCGCCGGACGAGACGACCTTCGCTTATCTGAAGGGCCGGCCGATGGCGCCCGCCGGGCAGGATTGGGATGCGGCCGTCGCCTGGTGGCGCACGCTCGCCACCGATCCCGGCGCGCGTTACGACAAGGTGGTGGTGCTGGATGCGGCGGATATCGCCCCCAGCCTCACCTGGGGCACCAGCCCCGAGGATGTCGTGCCGATCACCGGCGTAGTGCCCGATCCGGAAAGCTTCGCCGATCCGTCCAAGCAGGAAGCCGCGCGCAAGTCGCTCGCTTATATGGGCCTCACGCCCGGCACCCGCATGCAGGACGTGGCGGTGGAGAATATCTTCATCGGTTCCTGCACCAACAGCCGGATCGAGGATCTGCGCGCCGCCGCCGCCGTCGCCCGCGGGCGACGCGTGGCATCCAATGTCCGCCAGGCGCTGATCGTGCCGGGATCGGGGCTGGTGAAGCGGCAGGCCGAGGCCGAGGGGCTCGACCGCATCTTCATCGAGGCCGGCTTCCAGTGGCGGGAACCGGGCTGCTCGATGTGCCTGGCGATGAACCCGGACAAGGTGCCGTCGGGCGAACGCTGCGCGTCCACCAGCAACCGCAACTTCGTCGGCCGGCAGGGGCCGGGCGCGCGCACCCATCTGCTTTCGCCCGCCATGGCGGCGGCGGCGGCGGTCACCGGCCGGCTCACCGACGTGCGCGATCTCGTCGGAGGATCGGCTTGAGGCTGCGGGCGGCCTTGGCGGCGGGCCTCGCGCTCGTCGCGGCCGCTCCCGCCCCGTCCGCGCCGCCCGCCCCCGCAGCCGGCGTCAAGCTCTGGCGGCTCGATTGCGGGCGGGTGAAGAACGCGGATCTGGACATGTTCGCGGACAGCTATGCCCTTGCCGGCAAGCGCAAGGACATGGTGATAAGCTGCTACCTGATCCGTCACGGCCGGGATTATATGCTGTGGGATGCCGGCTTCGGCGCGGAGCTGGCGGGGCGGGAGGAGGAACCCGTGCCCGGCGTCCGCGTCAGCCTGGCCCGCACCCTGGTCGATCAGCTCGGCGATATCGGCGTCCGGCCGCAGGACGTGTCGATCCTCGGCATCAGCCACATGCATTATGATCACGCCAGCCAGGCGGCCAGCTTCCCGAAGGCGAAGCTGCTGATCGGCGCGGCGGACCTGGCCGAGCTACAGTCCGGCACCCGCAATCCGCTGGTCGATGCCGCCCGGCTCGATCCGTGGCTCAAGGGCGGCGCCCCCAGCGAGGGCGTGGTGGGCGACAAGGACGTGTTCGGCGACGGTAGCGTCGTCATGCTCGCCTTGCCCGGCCACACCAACGGCCATCACGGCCTCCTGGTCCGGCTTTCCAACAAGGGGCCAGTGCTGATCACCGGCGATCTCTACCATGTCTCTGACCAGATACCCGTCCACGGCGTCGCGCGCTTCAACATGGATCGGGTGGCCACGCTTTCCAGCCAGCAGCGCTTCGACGCGATCGTCGCCGCGCTGAAGCCCACCGTCATCATCGAACATGAGCCGGCCGACGTCGCCCGGCTCCCCGCATTTCCGGAGGCCGCAGACTGATGGACCCCATCACCACCGTCGAGGGCCGGGCTTATCCGCTCGGCCGCAAGAACGTCGATACCGACGTCATCATCCCGGCGCATTATCTGAAGACGATCACGCGCGCGGGCCTGGGCCGGGGCGCGTTCGAGACGATCCGTGCCGAACCGGGCAACGTCTTCGACGATCCGGCCTATGCCGGCGCGCCGATCCTGATCGCCGGCGACAATTTCGGCTGCGGCTCCAGCCGCGAGCATGCCGCCTGGGCGCTCGGCGACATGGGCGTGAAGGCGGTGATCGCGCCCAGCTTCTCGGATATCTTCTCCGGCAACGCCTTCAAGAACGGCATCGTCACCGTCGTCCTGCCGCAGGAAGCGGTGGACCGGCTGCTGGAGGTGGCAAAGGATCACCCCATCACGGTCGACCTCGAAAGCCGCACCGTGACGACACCGTTCCAGGACCGCTTCGTCTTCGAGATCGACCCCTTCCGCCGCGACTGCCTGATGCAGGGGCTGGACGAGATCGGCCTCACGCTGGCGCGGGACGCAGCGATTTCCGCTTATGAGGCGAGGATCGCGGGCGAGCGGCCCTGGCTGGCCGCCAAGGCCGGCTGATCGCCGAAACACGCGAAAAACAGAATTGATATGAGGAGACGCGCATGAAGGCCCTGCTGTCCACCACTCCCGGCGGCCCCGAAACGCTCGAGCTGCTCGACCTTGCCGATCCGGTTGCCGGCTCCGGCCAGCTGCTGATCGCGGTAAAGGCCTGCGCGATCAACTATCCCGACGTGCTGATCATCGAGGACAAATATCAGTTCAAGCCGCAGCGCCCCTTCGCGCCGGGCGCCGAGGTGTCCGGCATCGTCGCGGCGGTGGGCGAAGGCGTGGAGGGCTGGGCCATCGGCGATCGCGTGGTCGCGACCACCGGCCATGGCGGGATGGTGGAGAAGGTCGCCGTCGATGCGGTCAAATGCTACCGTCTGCCCGAAGGCCGCGATTTCGTCGAAGCATCGGCGCTGCTCCTCACTTATGCCACCACCATCCACGCCCTGCTCGATCGCGGGCATCTGAAGGCGGGTGAAACCCTGCTGGTGCTGGGCGCGGCCGGCGGTGTCGGCCTGGCGGCGGTGGAGCTGGGCAAGGCGTTCGGCGCGCGCGTGGTCGCCGCCGTCTCCAGCGAGGAAAAGGCCGAGGCCGTGCGCAAGGCCGGCGCGGACGAGGTGGTGATCTACGGTCGCGCGCCGTTCGACAAGGATCAGTCGAAGGCGCTGGCCGAACAGTTCAAGGCGGCGGTCGGCCCGGACGGCGCCAATGTGATCTACGATCCGGTCGGCGGCGATTATGCCGAGCCGGCGCTGCGTTCGATCGCCTGGGAAGGGCGTTATCTGGTGGTCGGCTTCCCGGCCGGCATCCCCAAGCTCGCGCTCAACCTCACTTTGCTCAAGAGCTGCGACGTCTGCGGCGTGTTCTGGGGCGCCTGGGCGGCGCGTGACCCCAAGGCGAACCGGGCGCGGATCGCCCAGCTTTTCGACCTGTGGGAACAGGGGCGCATCGCGCCGGTGGTGTCGGAGGTGTTCCCCTTCGCCCGAGGGGGGGATGCCATTGCGAAAATGGGCTCGCGCGGCGCGATCGGCAAACTGGTCGTGAAGATTTCGGAGTGACCGCGGGCACTTGCATCAGGCGCGCCCGGCTCTAGTCTCCACCGTCATGGACGGGGCAGAGCAGGGGCGGCCGATCGCGGTCGAGGCGGGGGCGCTGGGCGCGCGTCCGCTGCGCTATTTCGATTTCGTGATGGCGGCCTTCGTCGCGATCATGCTGCTGTCGAACGTGCTGGGCGCGGGCAAGGTGGCGGTGATCGACCTGCCGGGCATCGGCCTCTGGCCGTTCGGTGCAGGCATCCTCTTCTTCCCGCTAGGCTATGTGATCGGCGATGTCCTGACCGAGGTCTATGGCTATGCCCGCGCCCGGCGCTGCATCTGGGTGGGCACCGTCGCCCTCCTGTTCATGGCGCTGATGTCGTGGGTGGTGGTGGCGCTGCCGCCGGCTGAAAGCTGGGGCGGGCAGGCCGCCTATGAACAGGTGTTCGGCCAGGTGCCGCGCATCGTCTTCGCGTCCATCACCGCCTTCTGGGCCGGCGAGTTCGCCAATTCCTACGTTCTGGCCCGGATGAAGGTGTGGACACAGGGCCGGTATCTCTGGACCCGCACGATCGGTTCCACGGTCGTCGGGCAGGGCGTGGACAGCCTGATCTTCTATCCGCTGGCCTTCTGGGGCGCCGCGGAATGGACCCATGCTCTCGTTTTCAAGGTGCTGATAACGCAGTGGATATTGAAGGTGAGCTGGGAGGCGCTGTTGACGCCCGTCACCTATGTCGTCGTCGGCTTCCTCAAGCGCCGCGAAGGTGTCGACATCTTCGATGAGGACACCAATTTCACGCCCTTCCGAACACGTTTGTAGCCGCCGGGCGGCGGCCGGTTATTCCGCCGCTTGGGCCGCCGGCGCGCTTTCCACCCGCACGCGGTGGCCGGTCGGGAAATCGCGGGTCAGCAGCTCCACGATCGCGTCGCCGACCACGGATGCGGGTTTGAGGGTGGCTGCGTCCTCGCCGGGAAAGGCGCGCGCGCGCATCTTCGTCGCGGTGGCACCCGGATCGACGATCGCCACGCGGACGTCGCCCAGATTGGCCACTTCGTCCGCATAGGCCAGCAGCAGCGTTTCCAGCGCCGCCTTGGAGGCGCCATAGGCCCCCCAATAGGCTCTGGGAGACCCGCCGACGCTGGAGGTGATGCCGATGACGCGCGCGGCATCCGCCGCCTTCAGCAGCGGATCGAATGCCGCGATCAGCGCCTGCTGCGCCACCACGTTCAGCGCCAGCACCTTGGCGAATTCCTTGCCGTCGATCGCAGGCACGGGCGCCAGCGTGCCGAGGGTGGCGGCGTTGAGCACGAGGATGTCGAGCTTTGGCCAGCGGCCGGCGATGGCGGTGGCGAGGCGGGAGATGCTCTCCCCATCGGTCAGGTCCAGAGGGGCGATGGTGGCGGTGCCGCCGGCCGCGTGGATGCGGCCTTCCACTTCCTCGAGCCCGCCGGCGGTGCGCGCCGTCAGGATCACATGGGCGCCGGCCGCGGCCAGCGCCTCGGCCGTGGCCGCGCCGATCCCGCGCGAGGCGCCGGTGACGAGTGCGGTGCGGCCTTCCAGCGGCCTCGCCGTCATGCGACCACCCGTTCGGCGAGCAGCGAAAGCTGATCGGCGGGGGCCACTTCGTCCTGATCGGTCAGGTGGGTCGGATAATCGCCGGTGAAGCAGGCGTCGCAATATTGCGGGGTGCCTTCCTCGCGCATGTCCTCGCCCAGCGCGCGGTAGAGGCCGTCGACCGAGACGAAGGCAAGGCTGTCGGCGCCGATATAGGTCGCCATTTCCGCCACCGTCATCTGCGCGGCGAGCAGCTTGGCGCGTTCCGGCGTGTCGACGCCGTAGAAGCAGCTATGCCGCGTCGGCGGGCTGGCGATGCGCAGGTGCACCTCGGCCGCGCCCGCATCGCGCAGCATCTGCAGGATCTTCACGCTGGTGGTGCCGCGCACGATCGAATCGTCGATCAGCACGATGCGCTTGCCGTCCAGCAATTCCTTGTTGGCGTTATGCTTCAGCTTCACGCCGAGGTGGCGGACCTGATCGCCGGGCTGGATGAAGGTGCGGCCCACATAATGCGAACGGATGATGCCGAGCTCGAACGGGATGCCCGATTGCTGGGCATAGCCGATCGCCGCCGGCACGCCCGAATCCGGCACGGGAACGACCAGATCGGCCTCGACCGGATTTTCCATGGCGAGCTGCGCGCCGATCCGCTTGCGCACGCCGTAGACCGAGGAACCGTCCACGATCGAATCGGGGCGCGAGAAATAGACATGCTCGAAGATGCAGGGGCGCGGGCTGACCGGCGCGAACGGCCGGTGCGACTTGATCCCCTGTTCGGAGACGATCACGATCTCGCCCGGCTCCACCTGGCGCAGGAAGGTGGCGCCAACCACGTCCAGCGCCACGGTTTCGGACGCGAAGATATAGGCATCGCCGATACGGCCCATCACCAGCGGGCGGATGCCCAGCGGATCGCGGCAGGCGATCATGCCCTCGGGCGTCATGCAGATCAGCGAATAAGCGCCTTCCACCCGCTTCAGCGCATCGATGAAACGATCGAGCAGCGTGCGATAGGTGGAGGTGGCGACCAGATGAATGATCGTTTCGGTGTCGCTGGTCGACTGGAAGATCGCGCCGCGGCGCACCAGTTCGCGACGCAGCTTCATCGCGTTGGAGAGGTTGCCGTTATGCGCGACCGCGAAACCACCGGACGAAAGCTCGGCGAACAGGGGCTGCACGTTGCGCAGCGCCGTCTCGCCGGTCGTCGAATAGCGGACGTGGCCGCAGGCGACATTGCCCGGCAGGCCGCGAATCACGTCGTCGCGGTCGAAATTGCCGGCGACGTGGCCCATCGCGCGGTGCGCGTGGAAGGCGCGGCCGTCCCAGCTTACGATGCCCGCGGCTTCCTGGCCGCGATGCTGGAGGGCATGGAGGCCCAAGGCCACCATGGCGGACGCGGTCTCCGCGCCCCAGATGCCGAAAATGCCGCACTCCTCGCGGAGCTTGTCGTCGTCGAAAGGATTAGTCGTGATCATCGCGTGCGCCCGTCGGGTGATCCTGTTGGCGCGGCATATAGGGATGCCTTTCCCATTTGTCGCCCCTTTGTAACCGTGTCGTTGCAGCTTGTAGGATTCCATCCGCCGCGATAGGCCCCGATCCATGGATCAGGATCGCGAAACCGGCACGGAATTCCAACCGAAATTCGATGCGGCGGGGCTTGTTACCGCCGTCGTCACCGATGTCCGTAATGGGGACGTCCTGATGGTGGCGCATATGAACGCAGAAGCGATCGAGCGGACGATCGCAACCGGTGAGGCGCATTTCTGGTCGCGTTCGCGCGGCAGCCTGTGGCGCAAGGGGGAAACCAGCGGCCATGTGCTGCGGGTCGCGGAGATGCGCGTCGATTGCGATCAGGACGCGATCTGGATCAAGGCCGAGCCGGCCGGCCCCGCCTGCCATACGGGGGCGCCGAACTGCTTCTATCGCCGGATCGAAGGCGGGGTGCTGGTGCGGGTGTGATCCACCCCGCCCTCACACGTCCGGCAGCGCCCAGTCGATCGGTTCCCGCCCCTTGGCGGTGAGGAAGGCGTTGGCCTTCGAGAAATGGCGGCAGCCGAAGAAGCCGTTATGCGCCGATAGCGGGGAGGGGTGGGGCGCCTTCATCACCAGATGGCGGCTGTCGTCCACGAAGGCCGCCTTGCGCTGCGCATAGGCGCCCCAGAGCATGAACACCGTGGGCTCGGCCCGTTCGTTGACGAGGCGGATCACCGCGTCCGTGAAGCGTTCCCAGCCCTTGCCCTGGTGGGATGCGGCGCGGCCCATCTCCACGGTCAGCACGCTGTTGAGCAGCAGCACGCCCTGCTTCGCCCAATGTTCCAGGAAGCCGTGGCGGGCGGGGGCGATGCCGAGATCGGCCTGCATTTCCTTGTAGATGTTCACCAGCGACGGCGGCGTCCGCACGCCGGGCTGCACGCTGAAGCAGAGGCCATGCGCCTGCCCTTCGCCATGATAGGGGTCCTGGCCGAGGATGACGACCCGCACATCCTCCAGCGGCGTCAGGTCCAGCGCGCGGAAATATTCGCTGCCCTTGGGGAAGATGCGCCGCCCGCGCGCCTTCTCGTCGAGCAGGAACTGCTTGAGCGCGGCCATGTGGGGAGCCTGGAATTCGGGCGCCAGCGGGCCTTTCCAGCTTTGGTGCAGCTTGATCGTATCGGACATCGCGGTGGCGTTCATTCCTCGGGCGGTTGCTGATCGCGGGGGAGCCGGCGGAAGGCGCGGATGCCCGCGAGCATCGGCAGCAGCAACAGCGCCAGAAGCGCGATTATGATGACTTTGGCGAGCATGGCGGGAGGATAAAGCGGGGCGGTGGCGGATGCCAGCCCCTTCGGGTGGCGGCCCCTGCCGGCCATGAAAAACCCCGCCGGATCGCTCCGGCGGGGTCGTTCATTCCTGCCCGGACGGGCTGGTCCTATTCGAGGTCTTCGGTGGTGAAGTCCTCGCCGACCACCGCGCCCAGGGGATCGTCACCCGTGTCGTCCTCCACCGGGCGGCGGAGTTCCGCGGCATGCTCCTCGGCGGCCGTTTCCGGCGCGACGAGGGAGGCCTGCCACGCCTTCTGCGAGGCGCGGAGCGCCGCGTCGCGGCTGGAGGCGGTGACGCGCAGGCGGTTCATGCCCGCGCCAGTGCCGGCCGGGATCAGGCGGCCGACGATCACATTCTCCTTCAGGCCATCGAGCGTGTCGATCTTGCCCTGCACCGAAGCCTCGGTCAGCACGCGGGTCGTTTCCTGGAACGACGCGGCCGAGATGAAGCTGCGGGTCTGGAGCGAGGCCTTGGTGATGCCGAGCAGCACCGGCTTGCCTTCCGCGGGCAGCTTGCCCTCGGCGACCAGCTTCTCGTTCACCTCGTCCATCTCGATCCGGTCGAGCTGTTCGCCCGGAAGCAGCGTCGAATCGCCGGCCGCCGTGATCTCAACCTTCTGCAGCATCTGACGGACGATCGTCTCGATGTGCTTGTCGTTGATCTTCACGCCCTGCAGTCGATAGACTTCCTGGATTTCCGACACGAGATATTCGGCAAGCGGCTCGATGCCGAGCACTTCCAGAATATCGTGCGGATCCGGGCTGCCGCCGATCAGGTTGTCGCCACGCTTCACGTAGTCGCCTTCCTGAACGTCGATCACCTTCGACTTCGGGATCAGATATTCGATCGCTTCCGAGCCATCTTCTGGACGGATCAGGATCTTGCGCTTCGCCTTATAGTCCTTGCCGAATTCGACACGGCCGGAGACCTTGGCGATGATCGCATTTTCCTTCGGCTTGCGCGCTTCGAACAGCTCGGCCACGCGCGGCAGACCGCCCGTGATGTCGCGGGTCTTGGCGGCTTCGCGCGGCACGCGGGCAAGCACGTCGCCGGCCTGCACGGTCTGGCCGTCCTCGACCGCGACGATCGATCCCGGGATCAGGCGCGACACGCCGGTCTCGCCGCTGCTCTCGTCGAGCAGGGTGATACGCGGACGGAAGTCGTCCTTCTTCGACTTGAGATGATCTTCCACGATCACACGCTGCGAAATGCCGGTCGCTTCGTCGGTTTCCTCGCGAACCGTGCGGTTCTCGATCATGTCCTGGAAGCGGACGATACCGCCCTTTTCGGTGATGACCGGGCTGAACGAGGGGTCCCATTCCGCGATGCGATCGCCCTTGGAGACGATCGCCCCGTCTTCCACCAGCAGGGTGGCGCCGTAGGGCAGGCGATGGGTGGCGCGTTCGCGGCCATCCATGTCGAGGATCGCGATCTCGCCGTTGCGGGCCAGCGTCAGGCGACGGCCGCGCGGGTCGATGATCGTCGGCACGTCGCGATAGACGAGCGTGCCGTCCGCCACGGCTTCCAGGTTCGATTCCTGGTTGAGCTGGGCGGCGCCGCCGATGTGGAAGGTCCGCATCGTAAGCTGCGTGCCCGGCTCGCCGATCGACTGCGCCGCGATGACGCCGACGGCCTCGCCGATGTTCACCGGCGTGCCGCGGGCGAGATCGCGCCCGTAGCAGGCCGCGCAGACGCCGTTCTTCGATTCGCAGACCAGCGGGCTGCGGATCTTGACCGACTGGAGGCTGATCGCCTCGATCTGCACGATGTGCGCCTCGTCGAGCAGCGTGCCCTCGGGGATCACCACCTCGTTCGTCTTGCTGTCGACGATGTCCTCGGCCGTGGTGCGGCCCAGGATACGCTCGCCCAGCGAGGCGATGGTGGCGCCGCCCTGCACGATCGCCTTCATCTCCAGCGCGCGCTCGGTGCCGCAATCCAGCTCGACGACGACGCAATCCTGCGACACGTCGACCAGACGACGGGTGAGATAACCCGAGTTCGCGGTCTTCAACGCCGTATCCGCGAGACCCTTGCGGGCGCCGTGGGTGGAGTTGAAATATTCAAGGACGGTCAGGCCTTCCTTGAAGTTGGAGATGATCGGCGTCTCGATGATCTCGCCCGAAGGCTTGGCCATCAGGCCGCGCATGCCGGCAAGCTGCTTGATCTGGGCGGCCGAGCCACGGGCACCGGAATGCGCCATCATGTAGATGGCGTTGATCGGCTTCTCGCGGCCGGTCTCCGGGTCCGTCTTGACCGCCTGGATCTCCTTCATCATCTCGGCCGCCACGCGGTCGCCGCAGCGCGACCAGGCGTCGATCACCTTGTTATACTTTTCCTGCTGGGTGATCAGGCCGTCCTGATACTGCTGCTCGTAATCCTTCACGAGCGTGCGCGTCTCCTCGACCAGCGGGTCCTTCGCCGCCGGGATCACCATGTCGTCCTTGCCGAACGAGATGCCGGCCTTGAAGGCGTGACGGAAGCCCAGCGCCATGATCGCGTCGGCGAACAGCACCGTCTCCTTCTGGCCGGTGTGGCGATAGACCTCGTCGATCACGTCGCCGATGTCCTTCTTGGTGAGCAGGCGGTTGACCGTCTCGAAGGGCACCTTGTGGCTCTTGGGGAGGCATTCGCCCAGCAGCATGCGGCCCGGCGTGGTCTCGTAGCGCTTCATATACTGGTTGCCGGCCTCGTCCGTCTGCGGGACGCGGCTGACGATCTTGGTATGGAGCGTCACGGCACCGGTGTTGAGCGCCTGGTGGACCTCAATCATGTCCGCCAGCAGCATGCCTTCGCCCGGCTCGCCCTGCTTCTCCATCGAGAGATAGTAGAGACCGAGCACCATGTCCTGCGACGGCACGATGATCGGCTTGCCGTTGGCGGGCGACAGGATGTTGTTGGTCGACATCATGAGGACGCGCGCTTCCAGCTGCGCCTCAAGCGAGAGCGGGACGTGCACGGCCATCTGGTCGCCGTCGAAGTCGGCGTTGAAGGCCGAGCAGACCAGCGGGTGAAGCTGGATCGCCTTGCCTTCGATCAGCACCGGCTCGAACGCCTGGATGCCGAGGCGGTGGAGCGTCGGCGCGCGGTTCAGCAGCACCGGATGCTCGCGGATCACCTCGTCCAGGATGTCCCAGACTTCCTTGCGTTCCTTCTCGACCCACTTCTTGGCCTGCTTCAGGGTCATGGAGAGACCCTTGGCGTCCAGGCGGGCGTAGATGAACGGCTTGAACAGCTCGAGCGCCATCTTCTTGGGCAGGCCGCACTGGTGGAGCTTCAGCTCCGGACCGGTCACGATCACCGAACGGCCGGAATAGTCGACGCGCTTGCCGAGCAGGTTCTGGCGGAAGCGGCCCTGCTTGCCCTTGAGCATGTCGGACAGCGACTTCAGCGGACGCTTGTTGGCGCCCGTGATGGTGCGGCCGCGGCGGCCGTTATCGAACAGCGCGTCGACGGCTTCCTGCAGCATGCGCTTTTCGTTGCGGACGATGATGTCCGGCGCGCGCAACTCCATAAGCCGCTTCAGGCGGTTGTTGCGGTTGATGACGCGGCGATAGAGGTCGTTCAGGTCCGACGTCGCGAAGCGGCCGCCATCCAGCGGCACCAGCGGGCGCAGTTCCGGCGGAATGACCGGGATCACTTCCAGGATCATCCATTCCGGGCGGTTGCCGGATTCGATGAAGCTTTCGACGACCTTCAGGCGCTTGATGATCTTCTTGGGCTTCAGCTCCGACTTGGTCTCGGCCAGTTCCTTGAGAAGATCGACGCGCTCGCCCTCGAGATCGAGGCTCTCGAGCATCTTGCGCACGGCTTCGGCGCCGATGCCGGCGGTGAAGGCGTCCTCGCCATATTCGTCCTGCGCCTCGAGAAGCTCGTCCTCGGTGAGGAGCTGATACTTCTCAAGCGGGGTCAGGCCCGGCTCGATGACGATATAGGCTTCGAAGTAGAGCACGCGCTCGAGTTGCTTGAGCTGCATGTCGAGCAGCAGGCCGATGCGCGACGGCAGCGACTTCAGGAACCAGATGTGCGCAACCGGCGCCGCCAACTCGATATGGCCCATGCGTTCGCGGCGGACCTTCGAGACGGTGACTTCGACGCCGCACTTTTCGCAGACGATGCCCTTGTATTTCATGCGCTTGTACTTGCCGCACAAGCATTCGTAATCCTTGATCGGACCGAAGATGCGCGCGCAGAACAGGCCGTCACGCTCGGGCTTGAACGTGCGGTAGTTGATCGTCTCGGGCTTCTTGATCTCGCCGAACGACCAGGAACGGATGCGTTCCGGCGAGGCGATGCCGATGCGGATCTGGTCGAAGGTCTCGGGCTTCGCGATCGGATTGGCGAAATTGGTGAGTTCGTTCATTTTCTCTTCCCTCTAGAGGGCAAATCTACGGACGGCTGGGGGGAGGATGCGGGCGCGGCCTTCGAAAAGGCAGCGCCCGGAACCCCTTATTCCGCCGCCTCGGCCAGGCCGTCGTCCTCGATGCTCTTGAGTTCGACGTTGAGGCCCAGCGACCGCATTTCCTTGACGAGCACGTTGAAGCTCTCCGGGATGCCGGCCTCGAAGGTATCGTCGCCCTTGACGATCGCTTCATAGACCTTGGTGCGGCCGACCACGTCGTCGGACTTCACCGTCAGCATTTCCTGGAGCGTGTAGGCGGCGCCATAGGCCTGGAGCGCCCACACTTCCATTTCACCGAAGCGCTGGCCGCCGAACTGGGCCTTGCCGCCCAGCGGCTGCTGGGTGACGAGGCTGTACGGCCCGATCGAACGCGCGTGGATCTTGTCGTCGACCAGGTGGTGGAGCTTCAGCATGTAGATGTAGCCCACGGTGACGCGGCGATCGAACGCCTCGCCGGTGCGGCCGTCATACAGCTCCACCTGACCCGACGTGTCGTAACCCGCCATGGTCAGCATCGCCGACACGTCCGCCTCGCGGGCGCCGTCGAACACCGGCGTCGCCATCGGCACGCCATTCTTCAGCACCTTCGCCATCTCGACGATCTGGTCGGGGCTGCGGGCGTCGATCTCGGCATGATATTGATTGCCGTAGATCGTCTTCAGCCGTTCCACCACCGCGGCCGGCGGGGCCGCCGCCTCCGGGTTGGGATTGGCTTCGCGCCACGCTTCCAGCGCCTCGGTCACCTGCTTGCCCAGGCCGCGCGCGGCCCAGCCGAGATGGGTCTCGAAGATCTGGCCGACGTTCATGCGCGAAGGCACGCCCAGCGGGTTGAGCACGAGATCGACCGGGGTGCCGTCCTCCAGGAACGGCATGTCCTCGACCGGCAGGATGCGGCTGATGACGCCCTTGTTGCCGTGACGGCCGGCCATCTTGTCGCCCGGCTGCAGCTTGCGCTTCACCGCGACGAACACCTTGACCATCTTCAGCACGCCCGGCGGCAGCTCGTCGCCGCGCTGCAGCTTCTCGACCCGGTCCTCGAAGCGCGCCTTGATGACGCCGGCGGCGTCGTCATACTGCGCCTTCACGGCTTCCAGATCGGCCTGGCGGGCGTCGTCCTGCACGGCGAACTTCCACCATTCGTGGCGCTCGACCGAATCCAGCACCTCGGCGTCGATCTCCACGCCCTTCTTCACGCCCTTGGGCGCCGCCGTGGCCACCTGGCCCAGCAGCATTTCGCGAAGCCGCGCGAAGGTCGCGCGGTTCAGGATGCCGCGTTCGTCCTCGGCGTCCTTGCGCAGGCGATCGATCTCCTCGCGCTCGATCGCCATCGCGCGCTCGTCCTTGTCGATGCCGTGGCGGTTGAACACGCGGACGTCGACGATCGTGCCGGCCACGCCCGGCGGCAGGCGGAGCGAGGTGTCGCGCACGTCGCTGGCCTTTTCGCCGAAGATGGCGCGCAGCAGCTTTTCTTCCGGCGTCATCGGGCTTTCGCCCTTCGGCGTGATCTTGCCGACCAGGATGTCGCCCGGCTCCACCTCGGCGCCGATGTAGACGATGCCGGCCTCGTCGAGGTTGCGCAGCGCTTCTTCACCGACGTTCGGGATGTCGCGGGTGATGTCCTCCGGCCCCAGCTTGGTGTCGCGGGCCATCACCTCGAACTCGTCGATGTGGATCGACGTGAACACGTCGTCCTTCACGATCCGTTCGCTGATGAGGATCGAGTCCTCGTAGTTGTAGCCGTTCCAGGGCATGAACGCGACGAGCGCGTTGCGGCCCAGCGCCAGCTCGCCGAACTCGGTCGACGGGCCGTCGGCGATCACGTCGCCCTTGCGGACGACATCGCCCACCTTCACCAGCGGACGCTGGTTGATGCAGGTCGACTGGTTGGAGCGCTGGAACTTCATCAGCGTGTAGATGTCGACGCCCGACTTGCCGGCCTCGACCTCCTCGGTCGCGCGGATGACGATGCGGGTCGCGTCCACCTGGTCGACGATGCCGGAGCGGCGGGCGCCGATGGCGGCACCCGAATCCCGCGCCACCGTCTCTTCCATGCCGGTGCCGACGAACGGCGCCTCGGCGCGGACGAGCGGCACGGCCTGGCGCTGCATGTTCGATCCCATGAGCGCGCGGTTGGCGTCGTCATTTTCCAGGAACGGAATCAGCGAGGCGGCGACCGACACGAGCTGCTTCGGGCTCACGTCCATCAGCGTGATCTGGTCGCGCGGGGCGATCAGGAACTCGCCGGCCTGGCGGGAGGAGACGAGTTCCTCGACGAAGCGGCCCTCAGCATCCAACTCCGCGTTCGCCTGGGCGATCGTGTGCTTGGCCTCTTCCATGGCGGAGAGGTAGACCACCTCGTTGGTGACCTTGTTGTCCACGACCTTGCGATACGGCGTCTCGATGAAGCCGTACTTGTTGACGCGGCTGAACGAGGCCAGCGAGTTGATCAGGCCGATGTTCGGGCCTTCCGGCGTTTCGATCGGGCAGATGCGGCCATAGTGCGTCGGGTGCACGTCGCGCACCTCGAAGCCCGCGCGCTCGCGGGTGAGACCGCCCGGCCCGAGGGCGGAGACGCGGCGCTTGTGCGTCACTTCCGACAGCGGGTTGGTCTGGTCCATGAACTGCGAGAGCTGCGAGGAGCCGAAGAACTCGCGCACGGCGGCGACCGCCGGCTTCGCGTTGATCAGGTCGTTCGGCATGACGGTCGACACGTCGACCGAGGACATGCGCTCCTTCACGGCGCGCTCCATGCGGAGCAGGCCGACGCGATACTGGTTCTCCAGCAGCTCGCCCACCGAACGCACGCGGCGGTTGCCGAGATTGTCGATGTCGTCGATCTCGCCCTTGCCGTCCTTCAGGTCGACAAGCGTCTTCACCACGGCGAGGATGTCCTCGCTGCGCAGCGTCGTCACCGTATCCTCGGCGTCGAGGTCGAGGCGCATGTTGAGCTTCACGCGGCCCACGGCCGAGAGATCATAGCGCTCGGGATCAAAGAACAGGCCGGCGAACAGCGCTTCGGCGGTTTCCTTCGTCGGCGGTTCGCCGGGGCGCATGACGCGGTAGATTTCGGACAGCGCGTGATCGCGGTCCTCGACCTTGTCGGCCTTCAGCGTGTTGCGGATCCACGGACCGGTCGAGACATGGTCGATGTCGAGAAGCTCGAGCTTCTCGAGCCCGGCCTGGTCGAGCAGCTCCAGATTTTCCGGCGTCACTTCGTCGCCGGCCTCGATCCAGATGCGGCCGGTCCGCTCGTCGATCAGGTCATAGGCCGAATATTTGCCATAGATCTCGTCGGTCGGGATCAGCAGCATGGTCAGGCCGTCCTTGCCGGCCTTGTTGGCGGCGCGGGGGCTGATCTTGGTGCCGGCCGTGAACACGACCTCGCCGGTATCGGCGTTCACCACGTCGAAATTCGGCTTCTGGCCGCGCCAGTTCTCCGGGGTGTAGGGCACCTTCCAGCCGCCCTCGCCACGGACCCAGGTGAGGCGGCCGTAGAAATGGTTGAGGATTTCCTCGCCGTTCAGGCCCAGCGCATAGAGCAGGGTCGTGACCGGCAGCTTGCGCTTGCGGTCGATGCGGACGTTGACGATGTCCTTGGCATCGAACTCGAAATCGAGCCACGAGCCACGATAGGGGATGACGCGGGCGGCGAAGAGATACTTGCCCGAAGCGTGCGTCTTGCCGCGATCATGATCGAACAGCACGCCCGGCGAACGGTGCATCTGCGAAACGATCACGCGCTCGGTGCCGTTGACGAAGAACGTGCCGTTCTCCGTCATCAGCGGCATGTCGCCCATGTAGACGTCCTGCTCCTTGATATCGAGCACGGAGCGGGTTTCCGTATCGGGGTCCACCTCGAACACGATCAGGCGCAGCGTGACGCGCATCGGCGCCGCATAGGTGATGCCGCGCTGGCGGCACTCGTCCACGTCATATTTCGGCGGCTCGAGTTCGTAGTTCACGAAGTCGAGTTCGGCGGTGCCGGCGAAATCGCGGATCGGGAAGACGGAGCGCAGCGTCTTTTCCAGGCCGGAGACATAAGCGTCCTCGGGGCGGGAGCGCAGGAACTGTTCGTAGCTTTCGCGCTGCACCTCGATCAGGTTCGGCATCTGCACCACTTCGTGGATGTTGCCGAAAACCTTGCGGATGCGCTTCTTCGCGGTGTTGATGAGGGCCTGGCCGGATGCCGCCTGGGTCGCCATATTTTGTCCTCGCGTCCGATCAAAAATTCACCCGCCTCGCAGCGGATCGCAGCCGATTCGCGGGGTAGGTCCCACGAAAAAAAGTGCGGGTCCGGGCCGTCGGAACCGCACTGCCTGCGTCTGGTAGAACCTCGCCAAACTCCCCATTCGTCGCGGCCTGTGCGCAAAGCAGGCCGTGTCCCGGAAGCGGACGAAGCGGCCTTCCCCTCCCAAGGCGGGTCGAAAAGGCCGTGAAATCCGTATGGGGGCTATATAGGGCGGCTGTTGGATTTCGCCAAGGGGTTTCACCGCACCCGTTTGCCGGCATGGCCGATTAGCGGTTTCGCCCGGCGCTTCATTTGGATAGCCATGGTCGCGAAGGCAAGTGGCCGGTCGGATGAAGGTGAGGCGGGTGAAGGGCGATATCAGGAGTGGCGATCTGGCGCGGGACGAAGCCGGCTGGCGGCCGGACTGGTCGCGCGAGCGGCGCCGGCGCTGGTCCTGGACGCCCTCGCGCGCCCTGATCAGCAGCATTCGCGATTATCAGCGGGCGGCCGCCCGGCACGGGCCGTTCGCGGCGATCGCGCGGCGATCGGCCATCCTGCGCCATCGCTTCTGGAGCGTCGTGACCGGGGCGGATATTCCGCTCAACGTCTCCATCGGCGGGGGAATGCTGCTGCCGCATCCCAACGGCGTGGTCATCCATCCCGAGGCGGAGATCGGCCCCAATTGCTGCCTGTTCCAGCAGGTGACGATCGGCAAGCGCGGGCCGGGCGGCGCACCCAAGCTGGGCTGCTGGGTGGAGGCAGGCGCGGGCGCCCGGATATTGGGCGGCGTCACGATCGGCGATCACGCGCTGATCGGCGCCAACGCCGTGGTGCTTTCGGACGTGCCACCGCGCACGATCATGGTCGGCGCGCCGGCGCGGCCGGTGGGCGTGAGGGACGAGGCGGAACTGCGCGGTCGCGAGCAGGAGACGCTTTAGATCGCTTCCGGCGGCTTTGCCCGTCATAAGGATCAGGCGGCCCGCTGGCGGGCGTGGAATGGGGATGAGAGGATGGCGCTGCGGCTGAACACGGCTTCCGGGGGCGGTAGGCGCCAGGCCCGCGCCGGTATCCTGGTCGGCATCGCGACGGCGGCGCTGGCGGCGGGCGGGCTCGGCGCGGCGCTGCTGATCGGCGGCGGCGGGGATGCGCCGGCCGCGCCCGTCGCACCCGGCCCGGTGCCGCCCACCACGCTCGGCCTCAACCTGGCCGGCCTCAGCACCTGGGGCGGCGAGCGCACCTTCATGAACCTCGCGATCGGCGGGGGCTGGGCCAGCGAGATCAAGGGGCAGCGCGGCTGGAAGAAGATCGATGCGACGCGCCTCAATGCCGCGGGCATGCCTATTTCGCTTCAGGACGGCGAGGTCATGCACCGATCGCTGGCGATACCCGAGGGCGTCTATGGCGCCAATGCGGTCCGCATCCGCTGCACCTGGCAGGGGAAGGGCAGCCTTGCCCCCGGCGGCGGCGCGCGCAACGCCTCGCAATCGGGCAATGCCTTCGATTTCGACTGGCCGGGCAGCAACGGCGGCAAGCCCAAGGGCGCCTGGATATCGCTGAGCCGGATCGACGCGGCCGATCCGGTGCGCGGGATCGATTGCCGGGAGAAATCGGCCTCACCGACGGCCCTTTTCGCGCCGGCTTTCCTCCAGTCGCTTTCGGGCTTCAGCCTCGTCCGCTTCCTCGACTGGCAGAAGGTGAACGGGAATGCCGAGGTGAGCTGGGCCACCCGCGCCACGACCGGGAGCCTCGAGCAGAACGGGCCGGCGGGGCCCGCCGTGGAATATATGGTGGCGCTCGCCAACGAGGCGAAGGTCGATCCCTGGTTCCACATGCACTGGAATGCGGACGAGGATTATGTCCGCCGCTTCGCCGAATATGTGCGGGACAATCTGGCGCCCGGTCGCAAGGCCTATGTCGAAATGTCCAACGAGGTCTGGAACCTGGCCTTCCCCGTGACCAAGCAGGCGCAGGCGGAAGGGCTGAAGGAGGGGCTGGACAGCGACCAGTATCGGGTGATCGTGCTCCGCTATGCCGAAAAGGCGACGTGGATGAACAGGATCTGGACCGACGTGTTCAAGGCCGATCCCGGCCGGCTGGTCCGCGTCGTCGCCACCCAGAATGCCGGGCCGCAGGGGACGGAGGCGGTGCTGGGCTTCCGCGACACCGCCAAGTTCGTGGATGCGGTGGCGACGGCGCCCTATTTCGGCAACTCGACTTTCCGGGGCGAGCGCGCGACGATCCTCGATCCGGCCAACATCTTCGCCTATCTCGACAAGGACGTCGACGCCGCCATCGGCAAGGCGCTGGCGAACAAGGCGGTCGCGACCCGTTACGGCAAGCGCTACATCGCCTATGAGGCGGGGCAGCATCTGGTCTATCCGCCGCACGCCGCCGAAGTGGCGCAGCTCAACCGCGATCCCCGGATGTATGACGTCTATCGCAAATATCTGGCGGCGTGGAAAAGCCGGGTCGGCGATACGATGACGCTCTATGCCGCCACCGGCCCCTATGGCCCGTTCGGGGCCTGGGGCCTGCGCGAATATGGCGGCCAGCCGATGGACCAGACGCCCAAGCGCCGCGCGGCGGAGGATTTCCTCGCCGGCAAATAAGGGAGGGCGGGGGCGATGCCGGTCGTCCGCCGCCCTCCTTCCGGGCCTCAGCCGGCGGCGACGTCCACCGGCGCGCGGCCGCGCTTCACCATCAGCTTGTTGAGCGCGTTCACATAGGCCCGCGCCGAGGCGACGAGCGTGTCATGGTGCGCGCCGCGCCCGCGCGTGGTGCGGCCATCCTCCGAAAGCAGCACCGAAACCTCGGCCTGCGCATCGGTGCCGCCGGTGACGGCATGGACCTCATAGCGTTCCAGCGATCCGCGATCGTGGGGCACGAGTTCGCCGATCGCGGCGAACAGCGCGTCCACCGGGCCGCTGCCGCGGGTGGCGGCGGTCTTTTCCTCGCCGTCTATCTCCAGGGTCAGGATGGCGCGGGCGGGGCCGGTGCCGCAGTGGATCTCCACCTCCTTCACCTGGATGCGGTCGTGCCCGCGCAGCACCTCATCGTCGACGAGGGCGACGATATCCTCGTCGAACACAGCCTTTTTGGCATCGGCCAGCGCCTTGAAGCGGACGAAGGCATCCTGGAAGGCATTGTCGCCCAGCGAATAGCCCAGCTCCTCCAGCTTGGAACGGAAGGCCGCCCGGCCGGAATGCTTGCCCATCACGAGGTTGGAGGTGGATACGCCCACGCTTTCCGGGGTCATGATCTCGTAGGTGGAGGCATCCTTCAGCATGCCGTCCTGGTGGATGCCGCTTTCGTGCGCGAAGGCGTTGGCGCCCACGATCGCCTTGTTCGGCTGCACCTGGAAGCCGGTGATGCCCGAAACCATGCGGCTGGCGCGGGTGATCTCGGTCGATACGATGTTGGTGCGCACCGGCATCACATCGTGCCGCACCTTCAGCGCCATGGCGATTTCCTCCACCGCGGCGTTGCCGGCGCGCTCGCCGATGCCGTTGATAGTCGATTCCACCTGGCGGGCGCCCGCCATCACCGCCGAAAGCGTGTTGGCCACGGCGAGGCCCAGATCATTGTGGCAATGGGTGGAGAAGACGGCGAGGTCCGCGTTCGGCACCCGGTTGATCATGTCGCGGAACATCGCGCCATAGGTTTCCGGCGTCGCATAGCCCACCGTATCGGGCAGGTTGATCGTGCGGGCGCCGGCGGCGATCGCGGTCTCGATGGCGCGGGCGAGGAAATCGGGCTCCGATCGGGTCGCGTCCTCGGCGGACCATTCCACGTCGGGGCAGAGCCCGCTGGCGTGGGAGACGGTGCGCTGGATCGCTTCCAGCACCTCCTCCGGGCTCTTGTTGAGCTTGACGCGCATGTGGAGCGGGGAGGTGGCGATGAAGGTGTGGATGCGCGGCTTCGCCGCATGGCGCACGGCTTCCCAGGCGCGATCGATATCGGCGATCGCCGCGCGGGCGAGGCTGGCCACGGTCGCCTTCCGACACTGGCAGGCGACCTCGCTCACCGCCTCGAAATCGCCCTGGCTGGCGATGGCGAAGCCGGCTTCGATGATGTCCACGCCCATGGTTTCGAGCTGGGCCGCGACCTGGAGCTTTTCCTCGAGGTTCATCGAGCAGCCGGGCGACTGCTCGCCATCACGCAGCGTGGTATCGAAAATCAGAATGGTGTCGTTGGTAGTCACGGGGGCCTGCTCCTGTCGCAGGGTTGTCGTTCGGGGTGGTTTGCCTTGCCCTTAGACGCCGTGGCCTGAAGCCCCATGGATGGGGCCAAGCGAAATCGCGCGCCTAAGGGCGCGTAAGTCGAAGCAGGAGAAGGCCGCGGCACGACAACATGCCATGGGCCTTAACGTGGATCGGTTAACAAAGTCCAGCGCGATTCTGCGTAATATTATTGCGTTGAGGCGGGCGGCTGCCGCGATCGAGCCCGCGGTCCCGCAACCGGCGGAGGGCGCCTCGCCCCGGCACAGGCCGTTAGGGCAATCCGCTTCAGGCGACCGCATGCGCGATCTGCTGGAACAGCTCGACCACGCTCCACGGCGCGTCATCGCCAAAAAAGCGCGCCAGGTTCCGGGCGGATGCTTCGGCGGCTTCGCGGCTGCGGGGAAACAGATCATGTTCATAAGCCGCGAGTGCGGCTTCGATATCGTCGGGGTGGCGGATGATCGCTTTGGCCAGTTCCGCGCCGTCATGCATGGCCAGATTGGCCCCTTCGCCGGCAAAAGGGGACATGAGATGCGCCGCATCGCCGACCAGCGTGAGTCCCGGCACCCGATTCCAGCGATGTGCGGCCGGCAGCGCGTAGATCGGGCGAAGGAGCGGCTCGATCTGGCTGTCGATGATGAACGCGGTCAGATGCGGCGCCCATCCTTCGAAATGGCCTGCGACATGTGCCAGGCCGGCCCGCGCATCGCCGAAGTCGATGGCGCGGATCCAATCCTCGGGCTTGTCCAGCGCCGCATAGCCGCGTCCGGTCCCGTCCGCGTAGCGGTGGGCCATGATGCCTTTGCCCGGAGCGGCCGCAATGAGCGTGCCGCTGCCAATCGCGTCGATGGATGCCCGATGGCGCGCGCTGCCGTCGAGCAGCGCTATCTCGATGAAGCAGGTGCCGGCATAGACGGGCCTGGCATCGGAGAGGAGCGGCCGGACCTTCGACCAGGCGCCGTCCGCGCCCACGACCATATCGGCCGCGACTGTCGCGCCATCGGCAAAGATTATCACGCGGCGGCCGCGATCGGTGGCGATGGAGGCGATCTTGCGGCCCCATCGGATCGTTCCGGCCGGAAGCGACCCGATCAGCATGTCTCGAAGCTCGCCCCGGTCCACTTCGGGACGGGCGGAGGCGCGATCGCCGGGGCTGTCGAACAGGATGTTGCCGTTCTGGTCGACGACGCGTTTGGCATCCTCGCCGGGGCGGACGAGGCCCTGAAATGCATCGAGCAGGCCCGCATCCCGCAATGCGCGCTGGCCATTATGTTCGTGGATGTCGAGCAGGCCGCCTTGCGCCCTCGCGCTGGCCGTTGCCTCGGCTTCGTAGATCGTCGCGGGGATGCCGTTCACGTGCAGGACGCGGGCCAGCATGAGGCCGCCCAGCCCGGCACCGACGATCGCAATCTCGTTTCGCATTTCAGCGCTCCAATTGTCGCGCCAGCGTCGATCGACGCTGGCGGCTGCCATCGACCCGACAGGTCGTCAGGCGGTTGCTTACGGAGACGCTGGCCGGACCATGCCGATCGCATGGCCGACGTATATTCGACGGCCTGGCAAGCGTTTGATGCTCTGACCCGGCGGTCGTTTTTCGCGACGGCGCCGATGCTAGACCAGTCCGCCGTGTCGGACAACGCCCCGCCGATGCGCGACGTTGCCGATTTTTCGAAAGATGCTGCCTCTGCCACGCCCGAAGGCAGCCGATCGCACCGCGATGGCCGCAATCGTCCACATGGGCCGGGCTTAAAAAAAAAGCGCCCCGGAGCCGCTGGCCGGCCGGGGCGCGCGTGGATCAGACCACTTTCAGATAATCGAGATAATCGCCGTCCGGCGGGCCATCGAGCACCGCGAGGATCGGCGTCAGCGCGTCCTTGCCGAGCTGCGGGCCCGCCGCCTTGTGCGCGTCCACCGAATCCCACTTCTCGATGAAGATGAAGCGGCGTTCGTTGCCGATGTCGCGCAGCAATTCCACGCCCTGGCAGCCGGATATGGCGCGCACCTTGTCCGCCAGGTCGCGCAGCGCGGTTTCCAGCGTGGCGTCCCTGCCTTCCACGGCATTCATGATATAGTGCCTGGCGACTGTCATGGCCTTCCTCCTGTCTGCCGTCATTCCGGCGGGTTGATGGCAAGAAGCTCGATATCGAAAGTCAGCGTGGCGTTGGGCGGGATCACACCGCCGGCGCCGCCCTCACCGTAAGCCAGTTCCGGCGGGATGATGAAGCGATATTTCGCCCCCGGCTCCATCAGTTGCACGCCCTCCGTCCAGCCGGGGATCACCTCGTCCAGCGCGAAGGTGGCCGGCTCGTCATAACGGCTCGCGTCGAAAGTGGTGCCGTCCGCCAGCATGCCGCGATAATTCACCTGCACGCGATCGGTGGCGGCCGGGTGGGGGCCTTTGCCCTTCGTCTTGGCCGGGCGCAGCACCTGATACTGGATGCCGGATGCCGTCTTCTGCATCGCCGGCTGGGCCGTCGGCGCGGCGGTGGCAGGCAGGGGAAGGGCGATGGCAATGGCGGGCGCGATCAGCGCGGCAAGCGGCCTCATCCCGCCGTCGTCTCCGTCACGCTGGGATCGGCGCGGCGCAGCCGGGCGAACTCGAACACCTGCTTGCCCACCAGCTCGAGCTGGTTGTTGGCGCCGGCATCGCTGCACACGCCCGCCTTGAAGATGCCGCCCGAACTGTTGATCGCGGCGCCCAGCGGGGTCGGCCAGCCGCGCAGCGCGTGCACGATCGAACGCAGCGTGGCGAGCGTGCTGCCGGTCGCCTGCCAGCCATAGGCCGTGGCGATCAGCCCTACCGGCACGCCATCCAGATAGACGCGCGCGTCCTTCGCGGTTTCCTCCAGATAATCGATGGCGTTCTTCACCAGGCCGGAGATCGAGCCGTGATAGCCGGGGCTTGCGATGATCACGCCGTCCGCGCGGCGCACCGCCTCCACCAGCTCGCGGCCCTCGCTGGATGCGGGGCTTGCCTCGGTCATGTAATGCGGCAGGGCGGCGAGCGTCGCCGCGCCGAACAGCTTGACTTCCGCGCCGGCCCGCTCGGCCGAGGCGAGCGCGATCGCCAGCGCCTGCTCGGTCGAGGAATTGGCGCTGGCAGTGCCCCCGATTCCGACGATGAACGGCTTGGTGGCGGTCGAATCCGGCATCATTGTCTCCCTTATGGTGGCGATGCGATTGCCATGCGCCCCCGGCCTTCGCAACGTCCGAACGGACAGGGCGTGCGGCGTGGCCATCCCGCCATGGCGATGGCCTTCCGGCAAAAGAGCCCGGACCGGGGTGACGGCGGCCGGGCTTCGGCCTACATGACGGCGATGCCCCGTCGCCAAAGCCCCGGCCTGCCGAGCCGCCAGCAGATACTGGATTTCATTGCCCAGTCCGATCAACCCGCCGGCAAGCGGGAGATCGCGCGCGCCTTCGGCCTTTCCGCGCAGGACAAGATCGCGCTCAAAGCCCTGTTGAAGGACATGGCCGACGAGGGGTTGATCGATAGCGCCCCCGGCCGCGCCTTCCACAGGATGGGCGGGGTGCCCAAGGTCACGGTGCTGCGCATCGTCGACGTGGATGGGGACCAGCCGATCGCGGTTCCCGAAAGCTGGCAGGCGGAAACCCCGCCGCCGCGCCTCCGGGTGCAGGAGCGCGGCCGCCGCTCCGCGCTGGGGCCGGGCGATCGCATCCTCGCCCGCACCGAGGAGAAGGGTGCCGGCTGGATCGCCCACCCGATGAAGAAGCTGGCACGCGGCGAGGAGCTGGTGCTGGGCGTGCTCCATGCCGAGGGTGATCGGCTGTGGCTGAAGTCGGTCGACAAGCGGGAGAAGCGCGACTGGCCGGTTTCGGATGCCGGCGAGGCCGAGCCGGGCGATCTGGTGCTGGCCGAAAAGACCGGCCGCCCGCCGCGGATGACGGTGAAGGTGAGCGAGCGGCTGGGCGATCCTTTCGCGCCGCGCAGCTTCAGCCTGATCGCGATCCACAAGCACGGCATTCCCAACGCCTTCGCGCTTGAAACGATCGAGGAGGCCGAGCGCGTCGCCGCGCTGCCGCTGGGCGATGGGCGCGAGGATCTGCGCGCGCTGCCGATCGTCGCCATCGATCCCGCCGACGCGCGCGACCATGACGATGCGGTGTGGGCCGCGCCCGACGACGACCCCGCCAATCCCGGCGGCTTCCGCGCGATCGTCGCCATCGCCGACGTCAGCTTCTACGTCCGCCCCGGCGGCCGGCTGGACAAGGAGGCCCGCAAGCGCGGCAACAGCGTCTATTTCCCCGATCGCGTGGTGCCGATGCTGCCCGAGACGCTGAGCGCGGACATGTGCTCGCTAAAGGCCGGGCAGGATCGCGCGGCCATGGCCTGCCACCTGACCATATCGAAGGACGGCAAGCTGATCGCCTGGCGCTTCACCCGCGCGCTCGTCCGCATCGCGGCCAACATCGCCTATGAGGATGCGCAGGCGGCGATCGACGGCGATCTGGCGGGCGATCCCTTCCCGAGGGAGCTTGTGGAAGGCGCGCTCCGCCCGCTCTGGGCGTGCTGGGCGGCCCTGGCCCGCGCCCGCGACGCGCGTGAGCCGCTGGACCTCGACCTGCCCGAGCGGCGCGTGGTGCTGGACGAGAAGGGGCGCATCCTTTCGGTCGCCCCGCGCGAGCGGCTGGATGCCCACCGCCTGATCGAGGATTACATGATCGCCGCCAATGTCGCCGCCGCCAAGGCGCTGGAGGCGAAGAAGGCGGAGGTGATGTATCGCGTCCACGAGCCGCCGAGCCGCGAAAAGCTGGTCGCGCTGAAGGATTATCTCAAGACCTTCGGGGTCGAGTTCGCGCTGGGGCAGGTGATCCGCCCGACCACCTTCAACCAGCTTCTGGCTCGTATCGGCGAGGATGTGGATTTCCGCCCGCAGGTGATGGAACAGGTGCTGCGCAGCCAGACGCAGGCTTATTACGCGCCCCGCAATGCCGGCCATTTCGGGCTGGCGCTGGGCAGCTACGCCCATTTCACCAGCCCGATCCGCCGTTATGCCGACCTGATCGTCCACCGATCGCTGGTGGGCGCCTATGGCCTCGATCCCGATGCGAAGGCGACGCGGCTGACGGCGGAGGACGCCGCGGCGATGGAACGGCTGGGCACCGCGATCAGCCAGGCCGAGCGCCGCGCCATGGAGGCGGAGCGCGAGACGATCGACCGCTATGTCGCGGCCTATCTCGCCACCCATGTCGGCGACCTCATGGATACGCGGATCACCGGGGTGCAGAGCTTCGGCTTCTTCGCCACGGTGGAAGGGCTGGGGGGCGACGGGCTGGTGCCGGTATCCACGCTGGGGGCCGAGCGCTTCCGTTACGACGAGGCCGCGCAGGCGCTGGAGGGCGAGGAATCCGGCGATCGCTATACGCCCGGCATGAAGCTGAAGCTGCGGCTGGTGGAGGCCAATCCGATCAGCGGCAGCCTGCGTTTCGAGCTGGCCGAAGGCGCCAACCACATGCCCGTGCGCCGGGGCGGCAAGGACAGGCGCGTGATGGGACGGCGCGGGCGACCCGGCAATATCCGCCATCAGGGGCGGCGGCGCTGAAAGATCGCTTGAAGACGCGGAAGGGCGCATTTTGTCTGGGCGCCGGCCTTCGCGGATTTTCGAACGATGTGGGCGGCGTGAACAAATGCGGACCACGGCCGCTTTGGGAGCTTGTGGGCCGATTGTCGCCCTTCATCCGGAAGGTCGGGCGGGGGAACAGGCGTTGAGGATGTGACTCGCTCTGTGGGCAGGCGAGTGTTTCAGCCGACCCGCTTCACATCGGGCAATTTGTAATTGCCGTTGAGGATCGGTTCGGTCGGCACGTAGTTTCGCATCAGCAGGGCGAACTGGTCGTCAGGGGCAGGGAGCCAGTTCGCCTTGCCCTCGGTGTCCGTGGGCTCCTCGTGCGAGAGGATCAGTGTCAGCGAGCCATCATCGGCGAATTTAAGCTCGTTCGCGTCGAGATTGACCCGGCCGATATTGTTTCGGCCGTTCGGGCTCCGTGCCAGCATATAATAATCCCGGTCATACATGGTGAGCGACCAGAAACCGCCGCGGGCTGGATCGACCGGTGGAAGCTGGCCCTTCTCAAACCGGATCGCATAGCGATAGCGGCCCTGCAGCAGCGCGCCATCAGCGTCCGTGCCGCGGATGAAGTAGATCGCCTCGTGATAATCGTTGACGTAGATATAGATCACTGCGGCAAGTGCGCGACCGAACCAGTCGCTACCCCAGACGCCGCTATTTTCCTGCCGCTGCCAGCCGTTTCCGGCGTCGACGCCGACTTGATCATAGCGAGCGGCGGCGTGCAGTTCGGCATCGGCGGCGAGCGCCACGCGGTCGAGCAGCGTCCGCCATTGATCGGATGACTTACGCAGGGCGAGCAATGCGCGCGCCTGTTCCGCCATGGGCGCATCGTCCGGTCCGACAACCGGGTTGGCATCGAGCATTTTTTCCAGATCGTCCCAGAATTTTCGCGCATCGACCGGGCGAATGCGCAGCAGATCGGGATCTCGTTCCAGCATTTCTGCGGTGACGCCCGCCGGATAGACCTTGTTGCGCGCGCTGGCCTCGCAATCGAAGGTTTTGCGTTCGGGTGTGTCCTCACTCAACGGATAGACGCCGATCTGGTTGAGCACGCGACGCGCTCTGGCTTTGTCCTCTGGCGAATGGGCGGTGAAGCTCCGCCCGAACAGGCCGGCCACGGCGGTCGCCGAATGCAGCACATCGATGAAGCCATCCGGCTTCTCGCCCTGCCAGCCAGGCCCTACCAGCAGAAGCTTGCCGCCGGGTGTGTATGAGGCCGAGCCGAGTTGATGCGTCACGGTGGTGAAGATGTCGACGATCTGTATCGTCCAGTAATGTCCGGGCGGCACATCGACGGGCGTCTGGATCACCAGCGGTTCGACGCTGAGGTCGGCAAAGCTGACGCCGTAGATGGTATCCGCATTAGGGGTGACGACCTTGCGCTGGGCCGGGGACATATAATCGTCGAGATAGCCCATGCGGTTTTTGGGCGCGCCGGGGAAGAGGCCCATCGTCGCGCCCGGGCCGGCCTCCTTCATGACGTCCCAGGAGCTTGTTCGCCCGAAGCCATCCACTGCGGGATAGCCCCAATAATAGATGATCCGGGCGAGCGATTCGACATAAGCCTGGTAGCCGAGGCTGGCGGGGATGCCGGCTCCGTTCTTCAGATCGGGATGCGCCGGCATGAACTGGCGTGTGACATAGGGGATGTCCGTCATGGCAGCTCACCTCGATCTTCCGGGGCGAGGCTAGATTGCCCTCGATGGACTGACCATCGGGACATACCCGCAAACGAAGCTCAGGAAATTCGCGGTGGCGCGTGCGATAAGGTGACAAGCTTTCCTCCCTCCTTGCAGGGGAGGGAGGAAAGCGCTGAGAGCTGCTGCCTCTGGCTTTTCGGCCATTCGGAGCTCGTTGGGCACCTTCAGAACCTCGAGGGTCTTTCGCTTTCGGAATTTGCCATGCCGCCAACGCTGCGGGAGGGTCGGCGCCCTCCGGATGGGCGTGGCCCCATTCTCGCACGGTCCCGAAACAATATTGACGCAATGATGCGCGTCGGGGCGGGGTTCGGCACCGTTCCAGCTTGCTCCGCGCGTGTCTCCTGCTATAGACCCCGCCGACCGGCGGTCCCTGCGGGCGTGGCGGAACTGGTAGACGCGCTGGATTTAGGTTCCAGTATCGCAAGATGTGGGGGTTCGAGTCCCTTCGCCCGCACCAGATTCCGCGACATGTTCGCGGAGTGCGCCAAACGAAATTCAACCCGGAAGGCTCTGGAAGAAACCCGATGCAGACTGTCGAGACTTTGAACGAGGGGCTGAAGCGCGCCTACACGCTGACGATTTCGGCCAAGGACATTCTCGCGCGCGTCGACGCCGAGGTGAAGCAGGTCGCCCCGCAGATCCGCATGCCGGGCTTCCGGCCGGGCAAGGTGCCGGCGAACCTCGTCAAGAAGATGCACGGCCCCGCGCTGGAGCAGGAAGCGCTGAACAAGGCGGTTCAGGAAGGCGTGCAGTCGCTGATCGTCGAGCAGAAGCTCCGTCCGGCCGTGCAGCCGGCCGTCGAGCTGGACGAAGGCTATGCCCCCGGCAAGGATGCCGAGGTGAAGATCAGCCTGGAAGTGCTGCCCGACGTTCCCACCCCCGCGATCGAGGGCCTGAAGCTCGAGCGCCTGACGGTGGAGCCGACCGAGGACGAGATCGCCGCCGCCGTCGATCGCATCGCCTCGCAGCAGAAGAGCTATGACCCGGCCGCCGAAGGCCATCCGGCCGTGGAAGGCGACCTGGTCGTCATGAACTTCGCGGGTTCGGTCGCCGGCAAGCCGTTCGAAGGCGGCACCGGTGAGGCGATGTCGATCGAGATCGGCTCCGGCCGCCTGATCCCCGGTTTCGAGGACCAGCTGATCGGCATCAAGCAGGGCGAGGCGCGCAGCGTCGTCGTGACCTTCCCGGCCGACTATCCGGTCGATTCGCTGAAGGGCAAGGAAGCGATCTTCGAGGTCGAGGTGACCGAGCTGAAGACGCCGAAGGAAACCAAGGCGGATGACGAATTCGCCAAGGGCCTGGGCCTGGAGGGCATCGATCAGCTCCGCGATCTGCTGAAGGGCCAGATCGAGCAGGAACTGAATGGCCTGACCCGCACCCACATGAAGCGCAAGCTGCTCGACCAGCTCGCCGCGAGCCACGACTTCCCGGTGCCGCCGTCGATGGTCGAGGCCGAATTCGGCCAGATCTGGGCGCAGCTCGAGCATGAAGCGAGCCACGAGGCCGACCCGGAAGCCGCCCGCGCGGAGATGGAGAAGGATCGCGCCGATTATCAGGCGATTGCCGAGCGCCGCGTGCGCCTGGGCCTGCTGCTGTCGGAAATCGGCCAGCAGAACGGCGTCGAGGTGAGCCAGCAGGAAATGCAGCGCCTGATCATCCAGGCCGCCCAGCAATACGGCCCCAAGGATCGCGAGCGCTTCATCCAATATGTCCAGCAGGACCCGATGGCGGCCGCGCAGCTCCGCGCTCCCCTCTATGAGGACAAGGTCGTCGACTTCCTGTTCGACAAGGCCGAGATCAGCGACCGCGCCGTGACCCGCGAGGAGCTGGAAGCCGCGATCGAGGCGGATGACGACAGCATCGGCAGTGGCCATGTCCACGGCCCCGGCTGCGGCCATGATCACCACGATCATGACCATGATCACGACCATGCCGAGAAGCCCAAGGCCAAGAAGGCTGCGACCAAGAAGGCAGCCACCAAGGAAGATGAGGCCCCGGCCGAAGCCGTGACCGAGGAAAAGTCCGCCAAGAAGGCCCCGGCAAAGAAAGCCGCCGCCAAGAAGGCGGACGCTCCGGCGGAGGAAACCGCCGAGGCTCCGGCCAAGCCGAAGAAGGCTCCGGCCAAGAAGAAGGCCGCCGAATAAGGCCTTGCCGGTCAGATGAACGAAGAAGGGGGGCGGAAACGTCCCCCTTTTTGTTTTCCGATGGGGTGGGTTGGACCGGAGCGCGCGAGGCCGGCGACCTGTGTTCGGCGGCTTGGGTGGGCGCGCAAGCCCATGCCCGCAACGCCAAGTGAAACGGCGAACCCGAAACGTCATGCCAGCGCAGGCTGGCATCGCGAGCGGTTCAAGCGGCTCCTTCCATTCGGATCTGCTCGGTCCGTTTCCATGTGCGCAGCAGACGCCGCATAAACGTCGAGACGATGCCAGCCTGCGCTGGCATGACGCTTGAGGGTGAGGGGCCGGTTCGAGGTTGCTGCTCCTCGATACGTCAGCGCACGATCGACCCGGATCAGGTCCGGGGTGACGGAGCTTCGGGTTCGGGTGGCGTGCGGCCATGCCGATTCCACCCGATATGATGCCCATAAGGATAGGGGGGCCTTCCTTATGGGTGATATGCCTTATCGCCTTTGCGCCGGCCGGCGAAGGCGACTGGACTCGGGCTTTATCCGAATCCGGGGATGCGATGATCGCGGCAGGATCGCTTTCCGACAGGGAGCGCATCAATTCGGTGCGGGGGCTCGCCTGCCTGCTGCTCGTCGCCTTTCACAGCGTGACGAGCGCGACCGAGGCAATGGGGCATGGCGATCGGACGCTTTCGCTGATCGCCGAGCAGGCGTTCCTTTCCATCCGCATGCCGCTGTTCAGCATGATCGCGGGGTGCATCTACGCCATGCATCCGGTGGCGCCGGGCGGCTATGCCCGTTTCGTGCGGAAGAAGGGCTGGCGCATCCTCGTCCCCTGCATTTTCACCACGATCATCCTGATCCTGGCCAAGAACATGCTGGGGCGGCGCGCCCCGTGCGACACCGATTGCATGCTGGGCCATCTGGTCCTGCCCTATGAGCATCTCTGGTTCCTGCCGGCGATATTCTGCGTGTTCGTGGCGGCGGCCGCGCTGGACGTGTTGTTCCCCCAGCAGCGCCGCCGCGCGACGCTGATCGCGCTGGCGGCGACGTGCCTGCTTTTCTTCAGTCCGCTGCGGCAGATCCAGGCTTATGCCATCGGCAACGCCTTCTATCTGGCGCCCTTCTTCTTCGGAGGGGCGGCGATCTACCTCTTTCGGGATGAGATCACGCCGCGGATGGCGCGGGGCTGGCCGTGGCTGCTGGCGGCGACGATCATCGTCTACGCCATCAACTTCACGCTCATGGCGCGGGGCATGAGCAGCGGGCGGGATTCGCTGGCGGCGCTGGCGCTGGGCCTGCTCGCTTGCGGGGGGCTGCTGATCTTCTTCCCCCGGATCAGGCTGCTTGCGCGGATCGGCGTCTATTCCTTCACCATCTACCTCTATCATTTCGTCTTTTTGTCGCTGGCGAACCGCGTCGGCTTCGATCTGTTTTCCGTCACCGCGATCGGGATCGTGCTGGGGCTGGCGGGGCCGATCCTCGTCGAGGTGGCGATGATGCGATTCGCGCCCGCGCTGGGCTTCCTGATCGGCCAGCCCCGGCGGCGCCCCCGCTCGGAACCCTCGCTGGCGCTGAGCGGCGGGGGGTGAGGCCGGCCGGAAATCGGGATCGCCGGGCTAGAGACATTTCAACCTTTGCCCATTAGAGACGCGGCCCATGACATTCGAGGCCGCCCCAACCCGCATCGCGGTGATCCTGCCCTGCTATAATGAGGCCGCCGCCATTGCCGGCACCGTCGCGGCATTTCGCGCCGCGCTGCCCGATGCGGTCGTCTATGTGTATGACAATAACAGCACGGACGGGACGCCCGCCGTCGCCGAGGCCGCGGGCGCGATCGTCCGCACGGAGCGGATGCAGGGCAAGGGCCATGTCGTCCGCCGCATGTTCGCCGACGTGGAGGCGGACGTCTATGTGATGGCGGACGGAGACGCGACTTACGATGCCTCCGCCGCGCCGGAGATGGTGCGCCTGCTGGTCGAGGAGCGGCTGGACATGGTGGTCGGCGCGCGCAAATCCGAGGTGGAGGCCGCCTATCGCCGGGGCCACCGGCTGGGCAACCGGCTGCTGACGGGCATCCTCGCACGCATTTTCGGGCGCACTTTCAGCGACATATTGTCCGGCTACCGCGTCTTCTCCCGCCGCTTCGTCAAGAGCTTCCCGGTGCTTTCCGAAGGGTTCGAGATCGAGACCGAGATCAGCGTCCACGCGCTGGAGCTGCGCATGCCGGTGGCGGAGGTCGTCACCGCTTATGGCGCGCGGCCGGAAGGATCGGCCTCCAAGCTTTCCACCTATCGCGACGGCTGGCGCATCCTCAACACGATCCTGACGCTATTCCGGATCGAGCGGCCGGTGGTCTATTTCGGGGTGGTTGGCGCGGCGCTTGCGGCGCTTGCGGTCATCCTCGCGATCCCGCTGGCGATCACCTATGCCCAGACCGGCCTCGTCCCCCGCATGCCCACGGCGCTGCTTTCCACCGGCCTCATGATTCTCGCCTTCCTGAACGGCTTTTGCGGCATCATCCTGGATACAGTGGTGCGCGGCCGGCGGGAGGTGAGGCGGCTGGCCTATCTGGCGCTGCCGGCGCCGGGGGCGGGCGGCGAATCCCGGGCGCGCGCCTAATCCCCTTGAACTCGGCTCCGCGAACGCCGATGTTGCGAAGGCTAGAGAGGCACAAGGACCAAGATTTTCCCATGCACAATCCGTTCGAGACCGGCCAGTTCGCTCCTCCGGGGTATCGTGTCGACCCGATCACCGGCGCGCTGGTGCCCATCGTGATCGAACAGTCCAACCGCGGCGAGCGCAGCTTCGACATCTATTCGCGGCTGCTGCGCGAGCGGATCATCTTCGTGACCGGCGCGGTGGAGGACCATATGGCCTCGATCATCACCGCCCAGCTCCTGTTCCTGGAGGCGGAGAATCCGAAGAAGGACATCTTCATGTACATCAACTCGCCGGGCGGCGTGGTGACGGCGGGTCTCGCGATCCACGACACCATGCAATATATCCGCCCGCGCGTCGGCACGGTGTGCATCGGCCAGGCCGCCTCGATGGGCAGCTTCCTGCTCGCCGCCGGCGAACCGGGCATGCGCATCGCGCTCACCAACTCCCGCATCATGATCCACCAGCCGTCCGGCGGCGCACAGGGCATGGCCAGCGATATCGAGATCCAGGCCAAGGAAATCCTGCGGATGCGCCATCGCCTGAACTCGCTCTATGCGAAATATACGGGCAAGTCGCTGGAAGCCATCGAGACCGCGATGGACCGCGACAAGTTCCTCGAGGCCGATGAGGCCAAGGAATTCGGCCTGATCGACGAGGTGTTCGACAAGCGTCCCACGCCGGCCGAGGAGGCTGCGGCGGCTTAAACTGTTTCTACGGCGGGCGGTGGCAGATTCGGCATTGCCCGCCGGGAAAAAGCGGGTTTAGGATATCCGCGCTGCGAACGGCTGGCGTTTCCCGGCCGAAGGAAAGAAGTATGACCAAGCTGAGTGGCGGCGATTCAAAGAGCACTCTCTATTGCTCGTTCTGCGGGAAATCGCAGCATGAGGTGCGCAAGCTGATCGCCGGCCCAACCGTGTTCATCTGCGACGAGTGCGTCGAGCTGTGCAACGACATCATCCGCGAGGAAACGAAGTCGGCCCTCGTCAGCAAGAAGGATGGCGGCGTCCCCAGCCCGCAGGAAATCTGCAAGGTGCTGGACGATTATGTGATCGGCCAGAGCCAGGCGAAGCGCGTGCTCTCCGTCGCGGTCCACAATCATTACAAGCGGCTGGCCCATGGCGCCAAGGGCGCCGAGGTGGAGCTCGCCAAGTCTAACATCCTGCTCGTCGGCCCCACCGGCTGCGGCAAGACGCTGCTCGCGCAGACGCTGGCCAAGACGTTCGACGTGCCCTTCACCATGGCGGATGCGACGACGCTGACCGAGGCGGGCTATGTCGGCGAGGATGTGGAGAACATCATCCTCAAGCTGCTCCAGGCGTCCGACTATAATGTCGAGCGGGCGCAGCGCGGCATCGTCTATATCGACGAGATCGACAAGATCAGCCGCAAGGCGGACAACCCCTCCATCACCCGCGACGTTTCGGGCGAGGGCGTGCAGCAGGCGCTGCTGAAGCTGATGGAAGGCACCACCGCCTCCGTGCCCCCGCAGGGCGGCCGCAAGCATCCCCAGCAGGAATTCCTGCAGGTGGACACGACGAACATCCTGTTCATCTGCGGCGGCGCCTTCTCCGGCCTGGAGAAGATCATCGGCGATCGCCTGCAGGGCAAGTCGATCGGCTTCGGCGCCTATGTGGCCGCGCCCGAGGAACGCCGCACCGGCGAGGTGCTGCGCCAGTGCGAGCCGGAGGACCTGCTGAAGTTCGGCCTGATCCCCGAGTTCGTCGGCCGCCTGCCGGTGATCGCGACGCTGGAGGACCTGGACGAGCCGGCGCTGGTGAAGATCCTGGCCGAGCCGAAGAACGCGCTGGTGAAGCAGTATCAGAAGCTGTTCGAGATGGAGGACGTGAAGCTGGGCTTCACCGACGAGGCGCTTTCGGCCATCGCCCGCAAGGCGATCGAACGGAAGACCGGCGCGCGGGGCCTGCGATCGATCCTGGAAGGCATATTGCTGGACACCATGTTCGACCTGCCGTCGATGGACGGGGTGGACGAGATCATGGTCGACAAGGATGTGGTCGAGGGACGCAAGGAGCCCGTCCGCGTCTTCACCAAGAAGGGCAAGGAAGCCAGCCCGGCGGCCTGACGCCGGCGGGCTCCACGCCCGATAAAGCGATTGCCGCCCGCGAGGATGCCCCGCCGAGAGGTTGGGGCAGCTTCGCGGGCGGTTTCGTTTTGGGCGGGCGGTCGTCCGGGCGATGCTGATGCTTGCGCTGCGCTTCGCTCGCCACTTTCGCAAGCTGGAGCAGCGCGCCCCACGCCTCCTCCCTGGATGCGGCCGGCCTGATTGAGCCGATAGCTCCCGACACAAGAGATTAGCTACGCTGGCCTACGGCTCCCGCCTTCGCGGGAATGGCGAGTGTGTTGCGGAGGCGGCTTGCCCCCGCGGTGGCGGTGGCCGTTAAAGCCGCAGCCCCGCCGTTTCGCCCAGGCCGCACATCAGGTTGAGGTTCTGGACGGCGGCGCCGGCCGCGCCCTTGCCGAGATTGTCGAGCGCGGCGACGAGACGGAGCTGGCCGGTGGCGGCGTTGCCGAACACGTAGAGTTCCAGCCGATCGGTGCCGGCCGCCTGCTCGAGCGTGAGGAGCGCCTGATCGCCGGCCGTTTCGACATGGACGACTGGGCTGCCGCGATAGGCCTCGACCAGCGCATCGCGCACGTCGGCGAGGCCGCCCTTCAGCCATAGCGGGTGCAGCGGCACCTCCACCAGCATGCCGCGATAGGTGCGCGCTACCGCCGGCAGGAAGATGGGCGGATGGGCAAGGCCCGCATGGCCCTGCATTTCGGGCACATGCTTGTGGCCGAGACCGAGGCCGTAGATGCGGAAGGCGGTGTCGGTGGCGTCGGGCACATGGGCATGCTCGAACGCGGCGATCATCGACTTGCCGCCGCCCGAATAGCCGGACGTGGCGTTGACCGAGAGCGGCGCATCCGCCGCCAGCAGCCCTTCGCGGACGAGGGGGCGCACCAGGGCCAGGAAGCCCGTGGGATAGCAGCCCGGATTGGACACGCGCGTGGAGGTCGCCAGTTCCGCCCGGCGGCCGGGCTCCACCTCGGCGAAGCCGTAGGTCCAGCCCGGCGCGGTGCGGTGCGCGGTGGAAGCGTCGATCACCCGCGTGGTATCGTTGGCGATCAGGGCCACCGCCTCGCGCGCGGCATCGTCCGGCAGGCAGAGGACCACCGCATCGGCGGTATTGAGCATCTCGGCGCGCGCATCGGCATCCTTGCGCCGGTCCTCGGCGATGTGGAGCAGCTCCACGTCGCTCCGGTCGGCCAGCCGCTCGCGAATTTCCAGGCCGGTGGTGCCGGCCGCGCCGTCGATGAAGACCTTCACTGTCATGGCAATACTCTCCGCCGCGAAAGGACGGGCTTTTCGTGTTCAGGTTGCAGCCGGGCGACCACATCGGCCAGCGGCTCGCGGACGACGGCCATCCAATGAGCGTTGGCGTGCACCAGCGTCTCGCCGTCCGCCATCAGCCCGACATGGCCGGGGAAGAATATCAGGTCGCCGCGTCGCAGCGCCGCGCCGTCCGCGATCTCCTCGCCAATCGCTTCGGCCTGCTGATCGGTGTCGCGGGGCACGGCCAGCCCGCACAGCGCGAAGGCCGTCTGGACGAGGCCCGAGCAATCGACGCCGTCGCCGCCGCGCCCGCCCCAGCGATAGGGCTGGCCGAGCAGCCGTTCGGCCACGGCCACCGCATCCTGTTCGGCGGCGGCGATGGCGCCGGCATGGCGCGAATGGATGAAGCCGTTTTCGGCCCTGAGGAACGCGCCTTCCGCCGTGGCGGCGAAGCGGCTGCCCATCGGCAGCGTCGCGACGACCGGGGACTTGATGTCCGCATCGGCGAACACCAGCGCCGAGGCCGCCCGCACGACATGATCGGGCTCCGCACCCATATCGCCCAGGACGGCGGCGGGCAGATAGCCGACATAATGATCGTGCAGTCCATAGCCCCAGGCCCAGCCGCCCTCGCTGTCGATCACGGCGAAGTCTTCGCCGAACAGCAATTGGGATACGGCGCGGGCATCGTCCGAAGGGCCTTCGCGGAGTGCCACGGACGGCACGGCGAGGCGCGCCTGCTCGGCCTCGGCATAATGGGGGGCGAAGACCCGGTCGGCCAGCGCGATATCGGCAATGTCCTTGCGGACGGCGTAGATGCGCGGATCGAGCCGGACGCTCGGCCCCGTCAGGCGAAAGCGTTCAGCCCGCGGAGCCGCCGGCGTGCCGATGCTGGTGCGGCTCTGGCCGAGCCGCGATGAGGCTTGCGAAGCTTGCAAGGAATTCCGCTCCCTTGTCCGTGCGCGCGACGAATATGTTGCGCCGGTCGGACTCGTCCCGTTCGCGGCGCAGATAGCCGAGGCTGCCGAGCGTGTTCAAGGCGCGCGTTACGACGGGCTTGGAAACACCGAGCAATTGGGCGAGGCCGCGGACCGTATGTGGCCCGGGGGCAAGGTAAACCGCCAGCAGCAGCGCCATCTGGCGGTTGGTGAGATCGGGACTGCCCGATCGGACATAACGCACCAGGGCGTCCATCCAGTCGGAGAGTGCTCTGTCCGTCACCGGGACTCCTCGTTGCAGGCGGGGGCGGGGATCGGCCCACATCCGCAACAACCAGCCAGCGCCCTGCTGGTTTCATCCCATCGTCACGGCAGCGTAAAAAAATTGCCGGCCGCGGGGACGCAGCGTGCCGCGTGAGCGTTGGTTTGAAAATTCGCCCCGGCGAATTCTGGCGCAAACGCCGGCAAGCCGATTTGCAGATGCCGCCTATCCGCCGAAACGGGTCCGTAACATCTCCCACGCGGCGCGCAGGCCCAGCGCGTCGCCGCCGCGCGGGCGGCCGGGCTTGGCGGACGGGCGCCAGGCGAAGGTATCGAAATGCGCCCAGGGGATGGTGGCCGGCACGAACTTCTGGAGGAACAGGGCCGCCGTTACGGAGCCCGCCATGCCGCCTTCGCCGGCATTGTTGATGTCGGCGATCGTCGATTTCAGCATGTCGGCATAGCCGGCCCATAGCGGCATCCGCCAGATGGGATCGGAAACGGCGGCGGCGGCGGCGATCAGGTCGTCCGCCAGCCTGTCCTCGTTGGCGAACAAGGCCGGCAGGTCGGGGCCGAGCGCCACCCGCGCCGCGCCGGTGAGCGTCGCGAAATCGATGATGACCGTAGGGTCCTTCTCCGCCGCCAGAGCCAGCGCATCGGCCAGCACCAGCCGTCCCTCCGCATCGGTATTGCCGATCTCGACGGAGAGGCCCTTGCGGCTCCTGAGGATGTCGCCCGGGCGGAAGGCATCGCCGGAAACCGCATTCTCGACGGCCGGGATCAGCAGGTGCAGCCGCACCGGCAGGCGCGCCTGCATGACGAGCGAGGCGAGCGCCAGCGCATGCGCAGCGCCGCCCATGTCCTTCTTCATCAGCAGCATCGCCGAGGAAGGCTTGATATCCAGCCCGCCGGAATCGAAGCACACGCCCTTACCGATGATGGCGATGCGGGGGTGGGCGGGATCGCCCCATTCCAGCTCGATCAGCCGTGGCGCGCGCTCGCGGATGGCGGCGCGGCCGACGGCGGCGATCATCGGGAAACCCTGGGCCAGCGCGTCGCCCTGGGTGACGGTGAAGTTGGCGCCGTTGGCGTTGGCCACCGCCTCCGCCGCATGGGCAAGCTCCGCCGGCCCCATGTCGGCGGCGGGCGTATCGACCAGATCGCGGACCAGCGCGACGGCGCCGGCGATGCGCACCATATCGTCGATGCGCGCGGGATCGGCGGTCAGCAATATCCGTTCGGGAATGGGCTCCGCCTCGCCGCGATAGCGATCGAAGCGGTGATGGGCGAGCAGCCAGCCCAGCGCCGCCGGCCCGGCATCGCCTTCCGCCAGCCGATAGGTGCCCGCCGGCAGCCGCGCCGCCGCGCCGGCCAGATCCCACGGCCCTGTTTCCTCGGGCAGGCCCAGCGCGACGGCCCAATCATCGGGCTTGGCGCCGGGGATCAGCGCGAACTGGCCGGCCTTGCCCTTGAACAAGGCGGCTTCCAGCGCGCCGCGCGCGCGTTCGGGCTGGCCGGCGAACCATTCGTCGAAGCCCGATTTGCGGACGGTGTGGAGGAGGTGGGCGGGCTGCCCGCGATCGGGCTGCAGCAGGGGCGCGAAATCCGTCATGACGCCTTCCTAGCCAATAAAATGGCGGCGCGCGAGACGGGCTTCCACGCCTTGCCCCACGCTTCAGGCGCCGGGCAGCGCCCCGAACAGGTCGTGATCGTCGGCATCCTCGATGACGACGCTGACGATGTCGCCGGGCTTCAGGTGGCCCGCATCGCGCAGATGGACCTCGCCGTCGATCTCCGGAGCATCGGCCTTGGACCGGCCGGTGGCGCCGCCGTCCTCGGCATCGACCGCATCGATGATGACGTCGAGCGTGCGGCCGATCTTCGCGCGCTGCTTGGCAGCGGAGATGGCGGCGGTCTTCTCCATGATCCGGGCGTATCGCTCTTCCTTAACCTCTTCCGGCACCGGATCGGGCAGCGCATTGGCGGCAGCGCCCTCGACCGGCTCGAACCGGAAGGCGCCGACGCGGTCGAGCTGGGCTTCGTCCAGCCAGTCCAGCAGATACTGGAAGTCCTCCTCCGTCTCGCCGGGGAAGCCGACGACGAAGGAGGATCGGACCGCGATATCCGGGCAGATCGCCCGCCACGCCTTCAGCCGTTCCAGCACCTTGGCCTCGTTCGCCGGGCGCTTCATCGCCTTCAGCACCTTGGGGCTCGCATGCTGGAAGGGAATGTCGAGATAGGGGAGCACCAGCCCCTCGGCCATCAGCGGGATGACCTGATCGACATGGGGATAGGGGTAGACGTAGTGGAGCCGCACCCAGGCGCCCAGCCTGCCCAGCTCGCGGGCGAGATCGGTCATGTGCGCGCGCACCTCGCCGCCCTTCCAGGCGCGGGGCTGGTGCCGGATGTCCACGCCATAGGCCGAGGTGTCCTGGCTGATGACCAGCAGTTCCTTCGTCCCGGCCTGGACCAGCTTTTCCGCCTCGCGCAGGATCGCGTCGGGCCGGCGGCTGACGAGATCGCCTCGGATCGAAGGGATGATGCAGAAGGCGCAGCGATGGTTGCAGCCTTCGGAAATCTTCAGATAGCTGTAGTGGCGCGGCGTCAGCTTCAGGTCGCGTTCCGGCACCAGGTTCAGGAAGGGGGAAGGGGGCACGGGCGCGGCTTCGTGCACGGCGCCGACCACCGCTTCATACTGGTGCGGGCCGGTGACGGCGAGCACGCCGGGGAAACGCTGGCGGATCACCTCCGCTTCATTGCCCATGCAGCCGGTGACGATCACCCGGCCGTTTTCCGCGATCGCCTCGCCGATCGCCTCCAGGCTTTCCTCCTTGGCGGAATCGAGGAAGCCGCAGGTGTTCACCAGCACGACATCGGCATCGTCGTAATTGCCGGACATCTCGTAGCCGTCCGCACGCAGCTTGGTGAGGATGCGTTCGCTGTCCACCAGCGCCTTCGGGCAGCCGAGCGAAACCATGCCGACCTTCGGCGCGGAGGGGAGTGTCGTTGTCATGAGCGCGCGCCACATAGTGGATCGCGAGGCATTTTGCGAGAGGGGGAGCGATTTCGCCGTGCTGCGGCGCAAAAATTTATCGAATCTCAACCATGGTCAAGGTTTGTGCCGGTTGAGTCCGTCTTGTGACGCGACAGGTGTTCAACCCCCGTATCCCGCGAATTGAGGAGGGCGCAATCGCATGGGGCGTGTAGCGTTTGGAGTTAGTAAATGGAACGGCCCGAGGCCATCAAGAAGGAGGCTGAACGAGCCCGCCGTATAGCGGCGCTCTCTCATAATCAAAGCGTTGTCAAGATCTTGATCGATTATGCCGAGGAACTGGAACGCTGCCTGGAGCAGTGCCGGGACAAGGCCGGATCGGTCGGATAAGAGGAAATATATGAACCGGTGCCGTCAGGGCCGGGGGCGTCGGGGCTTGATCTCGACGATGACATCCCCGGCCCTGAGCTCCGACGCGGCGTCGTCCCAGGCGCCGTGGGGCTTGCCGTCGCGATAGATGCGCAGGCCAAGGCCCGTGGCGATGCTCGACAGCGGCCGCCCGATCTCCTCCGCGGTGACGGGCCGTTCGTTCAGCGCCACCCTGCCGTCCGCCGCGGCAAGATCCGCCATATATTCGGCGATGTGCGACCCTTGAGTCGATCCCGCCAGCAGCAGCCCCGCGAAGCTCACCGGATTGATGACCGTGGTGGCGCCCGCCTGCCGCGCGAGGGCCTCGTTATCCTCCGAACGGATCACCACGCTGATCGGCAGGTCGGGCGCCAGGCTGCGCGCCGTCAGCACGATCAGGATCGACGTGTCGTCGCGGCCCGCCGATATGATCATCGCGCGGGCGCGCTCGATATGGACCGCCTTCAGCGTCGCATCGCGCGTCGAATCGCCCTCCAGCACGGAAAGGCCGAGTTCCTCCGCCTCCCCCAGCGCGGCGTTGCGGCCGTCGATGGCGACGATGCGGTCGGGCGGCGTGCCACGGGCGATCAGCTCGCGCGCGGCTTCCGATCCGCTGGTGCCGAAGCCGGTGACGACGACATGGTCCTTCAGGTTGCGCTGGATCATGCTCATCCGGAACTTCTCCCACAGGCGCTTGAACATGAAATCATAGGCGGTTCCCAGGAAGAGCAGCCATACGAACAGCCTGATCGGCGTCACCACGAACGTATCGAACATCCGCGCCCGATCGGTGACGGGAACGATATCGCCGAAGCCGACGGTCGTGACGGTGATCATCGTGAAATAGAGCACGTCGACGAAGCTGACATGCCCGTCCATATTGTCGCGGAGGCCGCCGCGATCGAACCAGTGCACCGCCAGGACGATGCCGAGCAGCCCCAGCACCAGCAGCAGGCGCAGCAGCAGCGTCAGCCAGATCGGCAGCGGAGATTTGCGCCGGAGCGGCGCGAAGCGGGGGACGTGGAAGATGCGGCGCGGTTTCAACCGCGTTTCGGCAGATAGGCCATGGGATCGACCGGCTTGGCCCCCTGGCGGATTTCGAAATGGAGCTGCGGCTCCGCAATGTGCCCGCTGGCGCCGGCACGGGCGATCACCTGGCCGCGCTTCACGGCCTGGCCGCGCGTCACCAGCAATTCCGATGCGTGGGCATAGGCGGTCGTCCAGGTGTCGCTGTGGCGGATCAGGATCAGCCCGCCATAGGCGCTGAGGTCGGTGCCGGCATAGGCCACCACGCCATCGGCCGCCGCCGAGATCGATTGCCCCATGCGGGCGGCGATGTTGATGCCGTTGTTGCGCTGGCCGCTGCCGAAATTGCCGAAGCCGCGCTTGATCGTGCCGGTCAACGGCCAGTCGAACCGGCCGGAGAAGGGCCGGGACGCGGCGACCGCCTCCGTCGGCGGCAGCGGCTTGGCGCGGGGCGCGGTGGCGACCGGGCGGGCCGGGGCCTCCCGCTCGGCGAGCGCGGGCTCGCCGCCGGTGATGATATCCTCGATATCGAGATCGAAGGCCGCGGCGCGCTCCTCCAGCGACATCGCCGCCACCTCGATGGCGGACGGCAGCAGCAGCCGCTGGCCGGTGCGCAGGATATAGGGCTCCTCCAGCGCGTTCATCGTCGCGATGCGCACCCATTCCACGCCATAGGCCCGCCCGATGGCGATGCCGGTTTCGCCGGCGCGCACCTGATGCCAGCGGCCGGCGGGAATCTTCAGCTTCTGGCCGACGCGGATGATGAAGGGCGGATGCAGGCCGTTGGCGCGGGCGATCGCCTCCGATCCGGCGCCCGTCCTGTCCGATACGCGCCGCAGGGTATCGCCCGCGACGACGGTGTAGGTGCCGCCCCGGCTTTCCACGGCATTGGGCGTCACGGCCCGCACCTCGAAGGGGGCCGGGGTCGGGGCGGGCACGGCGGGCCGCGCCGGCGCCGGCGTTTCCGGGGCCACGGGCGCCGGCACCGGGGCAGGCATCGGCCGGCTGCGCGGCGCGACGCAGCCGGAAACGGCCATCAGGGCAAGCAATATCCCGGAGGAACGAACGGTCGGCCGGCCAAGCATGTCGCCGTGTCTAGGCAATCGCGCGGTGGGATGGAATAGGCGGGCGCCGTTTCGTGGCCGATATAAGCGGCATCTCGTCAAGATATCTTTGCCTCGCTAGGATCGTGCCCGTGACCCGCTATGATCGACGGACCTGGCTACTGGCCGCCTGCCTTTCCGCGCTGGCGGGCTTCGTCGATGCCGTGGGCTTCCTGAAGCTGGGCGGCTTCTTCGTCTCGTTCATGAGCGGCAACACCACGCGGCTGGGCGTGGGGCTGTTCAACCATGGCCGGGATGCGGCGATCGCGGCGGGGCTGCTCGGCCTGTTCGTGGCGGGCGTCGTGCTCGGCGCCTCGGTCGGCCGGCTGGCCGATCCGGATCGGCGCCCGGCGCTGCTGGCGCTGATGGCCATGCTGCTCGGCACGGCCGCCGGCGCGGCGATGGCGGGCGCGGACAGGATCGCCGTGGTGCTGATGGCGGTCGCGATGGGCAGCGAGAATGCGATGTTCGAGCGCGACGGCGAGATCCATATCGGCCTCACCTACATGACCGGCACGCTGGTGAAGATGGGCCAGCGCATCGCGGCCGCCTGCTTTGGCGGGGACCGGCTGGGCTGGCTGCCTTATGCGCTGCTGTGGACGGGGTTGGCGCTGGGGGCCTGCGCGGGCGCCGCCATCTATCCACTGCTCGGCCTCCACGCCCTGTGGATCGCGGCGGGCGTGTCCGCGATTCTCGCGATCGTCACCCTTGCCGCGCGACGGGAGGCCCGCGCCGCATAGGCGGATTGCGAGGCCGGGGCGTCCGTCCTGAGGAGTGTCCGGCCCCTCAACATAAGACAAGCTCCTCCCCATCCTCATTCCCGCGAAGGCGGGAATCCATTGTGTCGGAAGCTATCGGCTCAGTCGAGCCCGCCGCCTCCACGGACCAGCGGCGCTTAGCTACGCCTCTCACCCTCGCAGGATTGACGAGCGGAAGGCTGGCGAAACGTCCACTTCCCCGACTTTCCGGCTGTTGCGCCCCGGCGACGCTTGAAAATCCGAACTACGCTTCGCCTAGCGTTCGCGCCGCAGCGCGAACAGCCAGCCAATGAGGACCACGGCAACGAAGCAGCCCGCGACCGTCGAGATTATGGCCAGCTTGTCAGGTCGCCTTTCCGCAAGTCCTCGCAGGACGATAGCTCCGGCGAAGAGGATACCGCCTCTCTTGAGCCAAACGGAACGTGATGACATTTTCGACGCGTCGCAGCCGGGTAGGGCCTCGTCAAGGCGAACCCCCACCAACCCCAACTTTTCGGTCGTTACCGCAGCTGCGGCGACGCTGGAAAAAATCTGGGCCGTCGGGACATCGCGACATAGCGGACGCAATGCCTTCATGCGAGGGCCGGTCGATGGAAAGCTCCAACGACACACGAAGTTCGACCGCCTTTATCTGAAGGGCCTCGGAATCCGTTACGATCGGCAGCGCGGACTGTGGATGCCCATCATGTGGCATTTGGCTTTACGAAGGCACACAGGCGCCATGATCGAGTTGGCGGACTGGTTTTCAGCAGGGGACAGCTTGCAGTTCTTTGGTCCGGCCGCCGATGGTTTCAGTGCTGCGGGACTTTACCGACGCGCTTACAGAGCAGGCGATGCCCGCGCTGCTTCGAACGCCGCGATAAGCTGCTTCAATCGCCGCGACATGATGGGCTATCGCAACTGGCTTCGGCGCGCGGCACGGGCAGGCGACACCGATGCAGCCACGCAGCTTCGGTCTTTCGAGACGCGTCTTTGGCATGGAGCTGCCAGGAAAATTGGTCGCGCGAGACCCAAGCAGAAGCGCGACGAATTAGCCTAGCTTATGTCCGCTATCCCCCGACTATGCGGCCCTTCTCTCTACCAGCAGTTCCCGTGCGGCGATTATCAAATATCCCGATAAGCGCCGCGCAGGCTGTCGAGCGAGGGGCCGTGGGTGAGATCGAGGTGTAGCGGCGTCACGGATATGAAGCCGTCGGCGATCGCCTCCAGGTCGGTGTCGTGCTTGGGGGTCGGCACCGCGCCGCCCAGCCCGAACCAGTAATAATTATAGCCGCGCGGATCGGTGCCCTTGACGATGCGCAGCCGCCCATAATCGCGGATGCCCTGACCGACGACGCGCACGCCGCGCACCTGATCGGCGGGCACGGCCGGGAAGTTGATGTTCACCAAAGTCCCCGGCGTCCACGGCCCGTCCAGCAGCGGCGCGAGCACGCGGGCGCCCCAGGCTTCGGCGGCGGAGAAGGGAACGGCATCGCCCATCGCCTCGCGGGCATAGACCTGGCTGAGCGCGACCGACCGGAAACCGGCCAGCGCGCCTTCCATCGCGGCCGAGACGGTGCCCGAATAGGTCACGTCCTCGCCCAGATTGGCGCCGCGATTGACGCCGGAGAGGACGAGATCGGGCGGATTGTCCTTCATGATCTCGGCCACCGCCATCATCACCGCATCGGTCGGTGTGCCGGTGACGGAGAAGCGGCGCTCGCCATGCTTGCGCAGCCGCACCGGCCGGGTGAGGGTGAGCGAATGGCCCGCGCCGGACATCTCCTCGGCCGGGGCGACGATGGTGATGTCGTCGGAAATGGTCCGCGCGATCGCCTCCAGCACCGCGAGGCCGGGGGCGTGGATGCCGTCGTCGTTGGTCAGCAGGATACGCATCAGGCCGGCACCAGTCGATCGATCCCGCCCATATAGGGGCGGAGCTTTTCGGGAATGCGGACCGATCCGTCGGCCTCCTGGTAATTTTCCAGGATGGCGACGAGGGTGCGGCCCACCGCCAGCCCCGATCCGTTGAGCGTGTGGAGGAAGCGCGTGCCCTTGGCGTCGCCGCCGGGGCGGTAGCGCGCGTTCATCCGCCGCGCCTGGAAATCGCCGCAGTTGGAAACGCTGCTGATTTCCCGATAGCGGCCCTGGCCCGGCAGCCAGACCTCCAGATCATAGGTCTTGCGCGCGGTGAAGCCCATGTCGCCGGCGCAGAGCAGCATGCGGCGATAGGGCAGGCCGAGCTGCTCGAGAATCATCTCGGCCGCATCCACCATCCGCTCATGCTCCGCCTCGGATTGCTCCGGTGTGCAGATGGCGACCATCTCGACCTTGTCGAACTGGTGCTGGCGGATCATGCCGCGCGTGTCGCGGCCGGCGGCGCCCGCTTCCGACCGGAAACAGGGGGTGAGCGCGGTGTAGCGCAGCGGCAGCGCGGCCTCGTCCACGATCTGCTCGCGCACCAGGTTGGTCAGGCTGATCTCGGCCGTGGAGATCAGCCAGCGGCCGTCGGTCGTCTGGAACAGGTCCTCGCGGAACTTGGGCAGCTGGCCGGTGCCGAAAGCGGCCTCGTCGCGCACCAGCAGCGGGGGCGCGACCTCCATATAGCCGTTGCCCAGGGTCTGTACGTCCAGCATGAACTGGCCGATCGCGCGGTTCAGCCGGGCGATGCCGCCCTTCAGCACGGCGAAGCGTGCGCCGGCTATGGCGGCGGCGCTCTCGAAATCGAGGCCCAGCGCCGGACCGATATCGGCATGTTCGTTCGGCTCGAAATCGAACGCGGGCGGCTCGCCCCAGCGGCCGACCTCGACATTGCCGTCCTCGTCGGCGCCCTCGGGCACCTCGTCGGCGGGCAGGTTGGGTAGCGCCGCCAGCAGCGTATCCAGCGCGGTGCCGGCCTGCTGCTCCTCGCCTTCCAGCGCGGGCATGCGTTCCTTGAGCGTCGCGACCTCGGCCATCAGCGCCGTGGCGGTGGCCTCGTCCTTCCGGGCCTTCGCCTGGCCGATCGCCTTCGATGCCTCGTTGCGGCGGGTCTGCATGCCCTGCAGCTCGGTGGCGAGCGCGCGGCGCTTCTCGTCGAGGGCGATGATCTCGGCCGCATGCGGCTCCACGCCCCGTCGCGCGAGGCCGGCATCGAAGGTGGCGGGGTTTTCCCGGATGGCGCGTATGTCGTGCATGGCCGGGCTATGGCCAAGCCGCGCGGCCCGCGCAAGCCTGCGCGATCCTCGCCCGCGCAACTCCGTCATGCCTCATGCGTTGCGGTGCTGTTCCGATAGCGGGAAGGAGGCAAAGCATGATCCTGCCCTATAACAGCGTGGTCCTCGTCGCCGATGGCCGCAAGATGCTGCTGCTGCGCAACATGGGCGATGCCCAATATCCCCAGCTCGAGGTGATGAACGCCGCCCAGCAGCCGGTGCGTTACGACCGCGACATGAAGCGCGACGCCCCCGGCCGGGCCTTCGCCAGCGTCGGCGGATCGCGCAGCGCGATGGAGGAGACCGATTTCCAGCAGCAGGAGGAGGATCGCTTCGCCGCCGATGCCGCCGCCATGCTGGAACGGATGGCGATGGAAGGCGAATATGATCGGCTGATAGTTGTGGCGCCGCCCCGCACGCTTGGCGAACTGCGCAAGCATTATCACCGCGAAGTCACCGATCGGCTGAAGGGCGAGATCGCCAAGGACCTGACCGGTCATCCCGTGGGTGCGATCAGCCGCATCATTGCCGAGATGGATTGATCCACCGGGGCGATCCGTCGCCTTTTGGTCTCAATTCATCGCCTTGGCATGGCCTGATGGCCGGCTTCTCGCGTTTTCTCATCGGGATTTTGATCGCTAGGAGACGATTCTGATGAGATTGAAGATGGCTTTTGCGGTTTCCGCCCTTGCGCTCGCCACGGCGCCGGCACTGGCCCAGACGGCCGCCCCGGCGGCGAGCGCATCGGCCAAGGTCGCCGTCGGCTCCACCGTCTATGACACGTCGGGCGGCACCGTCGGGACGATCGAGTCGGTGAATGGCGATCTTGCCGTTCTGGCGACGGAAAAGAGCAAGGTTTCCATTCCGGTCGCCTCGTTCGGTGAGGGCGCCAACGGCCCGGTCCTGGCGCTGACACGCGACCAGATCGACGCCCAGGCCGGTGCCGCCAACGCGCAGGCCGCGCAGGAGGCCGAAGCGAAGAAGACGTCGCAGCTCGTGGCCGGCGCCACGGTGAAGGACCCGTCCGGCGGCACCGTCGGCACCATCAAGTCGGTCGATGCGCAATATGCCCTGGTCGACACCAGCAAGGTGCAGGTTCGCCTGCCCCTGACCGCCTTCGCGGCGGGCGAGGACGGCCCGGTGATCGGTATGACGAAGGATCAGCTCGACGCGCAGGCCGGCGCCAACACGCCGAGCGGCGGCGGCCGCTAAGGCGGCGCCTGCCGGAAGAGACAGGCGAAAGAACGGGGAAAGCCGTGTCCAGCCGAAAGGCCGGGCGCGGCTTTCCGCCGTTTCGGCCGGCCGGCGGCAATCGGGCGGCGATCGATCCGGGAACGCGCCGGGATTAATCGGCATAGTTGCGGGATCGATCGTTGTTTCATCGAAATGTCGCTGATTCCGGCGCTTGTGCCCGGTTCGGCGGGCCGGTATAGCGCCCCGGCAAATAGCCCACCGCGGCCAACGCGGGTGGTAGCGGAGAACGTGATGGCGACGGCGCTCAATTCGACTCCCGGTTCCAACGGTGCTCATCAGGACGATATCATCGACGCGGATTATCGCCCGTCTCCCGACGAAGAGTTCATGAACCCGCGGCAGATGGCCTATTTCCGCCGCAAGCTGATCGATTGGAAGGAGTCGATCCTGCGCGAGGCCCAGGGCACGCTGGCCCAGTTGCAGACCGACTCGCTGCGCGAACCCGACATCACCGACCGCGCCTCCAGCGAGACCGACTGGTCGATCGAGCTGCGCACCCGCGATCGCCAGCGCAAGCTGATCTCCAAGATCGAAGCCGCGCTGCGCCGGATCGAGGAAGGCGAATATGGCTATTGCGAGGTGACGGGGGAGCCGATCTCGCTGGCCCGCCTGGAAGCCCGCCCGATCGCGACGATGACCGTCGAGGCGCAGGAACGGCACGAGCGGCAGGAAAAGATCTCGCGCGACGAATAATACGCTACCGCACCGTTAACCGTTTCTGGATGATTTGCTGCTTTTTTGTCCCCATGGCGCGCTGCGGTTCAAGTGCGCGATCTATAAGAAAATATGGGGCCGGTCGTGAAGGATAGCACCGTCTCGGATGACGAGATCGGGGATGTCGCGGACGCAGGAAATGGCGGTCGCGCGCCCCGCGACAGTATGTTTTTGCAGGCGATGGCGACCTTTTCGGATCGCGGCGATTCGGTGCAGCTGCGCGTCCGCAATCTTTCCGAAGGCGGGCTGATGGCCGATTGCCTTCGCGATTGCCGTTCCGGGGATCGACTCATCGTGGAACTGAGGGGCGTCGGGCCGGTGGCGGGCCGAATCGCCTGGTGCGCGCAGGGCCGCGTGGGCGTCGCCTTCGACGCGCCGATCGATCCCCATCTCGCTCGCAAGCCGATCGCCGGGCCGAAGCCGCAGACGATGACGATCGCCGATCTGGAACGCATGCGCCGTCCGGGCTTCCGCACGGGGCGCTAGCGCCGCCGGAGCGGATCGATCTGCATGGCGGGGGAAGGGCGGGCCGGGCGCGGCGCCGGTTTGGAAATTTCGTCGTTCCAGACCTGGCCGTGAGGGGCAGGCGGGTCGATTCGGCTTTGGGATGGAGCGGAAGGAGGCCGCTGTCGCTGCCCGTTCCTGGGCAGCGACCCGGTGCGGCGGCGCTCAGACCTGGCGGAGCGCTTCCTTGATTTTCAGTTTCTGTTTCTTGAGGTTGGCGATCAGGATGCCGTCGGGTGCCGGCCGGTTGTTCTCGGCGGCGATGCGGGCGTCGAGGCCGGCATGCTTGGCGATCAGTGCAGACGAATGGGCGTTGTCCATGAAGGATCCTCCTTTCGTTTCCCGCTATGGGGAGAGGGAGTAAATCACCGATCGGCCCGCTTGTAATCCACCTATTCGCATGGTTGCGATATTTGCCATCGGGCATGCGATGGATGGGCGGCGCGGGATGTGCTTGAGCGCCGGCCCGATCGCCGATATCGCTGGCATGGCACGGAATTTCCGGCAGGGAGCGCGCGGGATGGAAGATATCGGCATCGGCCGGCGAATCGAGATTCTGCGGGAAGAACATCGCGATCTCGACATCGCGATCGAGGCGATGGGCGATGCGCCGGCCGCCGATCAGCTTGCCCTGGCGCGACTCAAGAAGCGCAAGCTCCGCCTCAGGGACGAGATCGCGCTGCTGGAGGACCAGCTCATCCCCGACATCATCGCCTGAAAGCGATCGGGACAGCAAAAGGGCCGGCGGATGGGTGATCCGCCGGCCCCTTTTTCATGCCGCGATGTCTGCGTCAGGCGGCGTCGCGCTGCTCGGTGATCGCTTCCGGCACTGGCGGGGCGGCATGGTCGATCTCGATCCGACGCGGCTTCTTGTGCTCCGGCACCTCGCGGACCAGGTCGATGTTCAGCAGGCCGTTCTCATAGCCCGCGCCCGTCACCTTGATGGTGTCGGCAAGCTGGAAGCGGCGCTCGAAGGCGCGCTTGGCGATGCCGCGATGGAGGAATTCCCGCGTGCCGTTTTCCTGCGCTTCGCCGGCGCGGCCGACCACGATCAGGACATTCTCCTGAACGGTGAGGTCAAGCTCGTCGCGGCTGAAGCCGGCAACGGCCATCGAAATGCGATAGGCGCCGTCGCCCAGCTTTTCGATATTATAGGGGGGGTAGGCGTCCCCTTCGCCGCGCGTCGCGAAATCGACGAGGCGGTTGAGGTTCTCGAAACCGATCGAGGACCGGAGGAGGGGGGCGAAATCCACTGCACGCATTGTCTCAATCCTTTCTGGCATTGAGGATGGAACAGGCCCGCGGAAACCGCCGGGCCGTAGCGTCATCGTCCCATCAGGCGACGATGCGCCACGATCGAGATAGGCAGCCGGCAGCAGGCTTCAAGGGGCGGGATGTGCATCGAAATCTTGCCGGATCGCGCGGCTCCGTCGGCCGGAGCCGGCGGGCGCGGACGGGCCTTGCGGGACAGGGCAAAGCCGGCATTCACCCTCTTTCCGGGCTGCGCCGCCGCCGCTTTCGTGGCATCATGCGGAGATGCAGGGTGATGGGCACTTGGATGTGGACGGCCGCATGGCCGCCCGGCTGGTCGACAGCCTCTATCTCGAGGCCATGGTGCTCGCCGACGAGGTGCGGGCCTATTTCGACGAACCCGGCCGGGCCGAGCGGGATGCGCTGTCGCCGCTGGCGCGCGTCAGCTTCTCCTGCGAATCGCTCAAGGTGACGACGCGGCTGATGCACGTGATTGCCTGGCTGCTGGTGCGCAAGGCGGTCGAGGCGGGCGAACTGACGCCCGAGCAGGCGCGCGAGCCGGGCCGGCGGCTGGGCGGCGCGCATGACAGCGATCCGCAGGTGGTCGCCGATCTTCCGCCGACGGCGCGCCACCTGATCGCCGCCAGCCGGGACCTTTACGATCGCGTCGACCGGCTCGATCGCGACATGGGCGGCTTTCGCGCCGTCCCCAGCCCGGCCCGCAGCCTCGTGGAGCGCCTGCAGCAGGCATTCTAGGCGCTGGGCAAGGCAGATGCCGCGGACCTTATCCGCAATTCCCGAGAAAGCGGAATGACGGTGGGGCGCCTGTCGCGGCGGCGCCCCGTGGCCCGCGTTCAGCCGCGCGCGGTGAGCGCGGTTTCGGCTTCGGTGACGAGCGCGGTGATGATGTCGGTCGCCGGTTCCTCCCTGGTCACCATACCCACCGACTGGCCGGCCATCAGCGATCCGTTCTCCACATCGCCGTCGATCACCGCGCGGCGGAGCGCGCCTGCCCAATAATGCTCGATCTGCAACTGGGCCTCGGCCATCTCCACCCGGCCTTCGTCCAGCGCCTGCGCCACTTCGCGCTGCTTTGCCGTGAACAGCTCGGTGGAGGCGTTCTTCAGCGCGCGCACCGGGATCACCGGCAGGCGCGGGTCGATCTGGACGCTGGCCACCGCCTCGCGGGCGGAAGCGCGGATGAACGCCTTCTTGAATTTGGGATGCGCGATCGACTCCACCGCGCAGACGAAGCGGGTGCCGAGCTGCACGCCGGCCGCGCCCATTTCCAGATAAGCGGCGATCGCCTCGCCCCGGCCGATGCCGCCGGCGACGAACACGGGCAGCTTGTCCGCCACCTCGGGCAGGATTTCCTGCGCCAGGACGGAGGTGGAGACCGGGCCGATATGGCCGCCGGCTTCCATCCCCTCGATCACCAGCGCGTCCACGCCGGAACGGATCAGCTTCTTGGCCAGCGCCAGCGCGGGCGCGAAGCAGAGCACCTTTGCGCCCGATGCCTTGATCCGTTCGATCGCGCCGCCCGGCGGAAGGCCGCCGGCCAGCACGACATGGCCGACCTGATGGCGCGCGCAAACCTCGATCAATTCATCAAGATCGGGGTGCATCGTTATGAGATTGACGCCGAAAGGCTTGTCCGTAAGCCCCTTGGTGCCCGCAATCTCGGCATCCAGCAGTGCCGGCGTCATCGCCCCGCAGGCGATTACGCCGAAGCCGCCGGCATTAGAGATCGCCGCGACGAGATGGCGTTCGGACACCCACGACATGGCGCCGGCCATGATCGCATGGCGCGTGCCGAGGAATTCCGCCCCGCGCGCCATCAGCGCGTCGAGGCGCGGGCTGGAAAGGCTCACGCGTCCACCGTCTCTTCCTCGGCGTCCAGGCCGTAGGCGGTGTGCAGCACGCGAACGGCCAGCTCGGTATAATCGTCCTCGATCAGCACGCTGACCTTGATTTCGGAAGTGGTGATCGCCTGGATGTTGATGCCGCGATCGGCCAGCGCCTTGAACATCGTCGCGGCCACGCCCGCATGGCTGCGCATGCCGACGCCGACCACCGAAACCTTGCAGACGTTGGTGGCGTGGAGGACGCGTTCGAAGCCGATGGTCGGCCGCGCCTTTTCCAGCACGTCCAGCGCGCGGGCCAGTTCCGCCTTGGGGACGGTGAAGGTCACGTCCGTGCTGCCCGTTTCATGGGCGATGTTCTGGACGATCATGTCCACGTTGATGCTGGCATCGGCCAGCGGCGTGAAGATGGTGGCGACGGCGCCCGGCCGGTCCGGCACGGCGACCAGCGTCACCTTGGCTTCGTTCTTGTCGTGGGCGATGCCCGTGATGAGCTGACGTTCCATGCTTCCCTCTTCGATCTCGTCGTCGCCTACGATCAGCGTGCCGCGATGGCCGTCATCGTCGCGGCTGTCGTCGAAGGACGAAAGCACGCGCACGCGCACCTTCTCCTTCATCGCCAGGCCCACCGACCGGGTCTGCAGCACCTTGGCGCCAACGCTGGCCAGTTCCAGCATCTCCTCATAGGTGACGCGGCTGAGCTTGCGGGCCCTGGGCACGATGCGCGGGTCCGTGGTGTAGACGCCGTCCACGTCGGTATAGATGTCGCAGCGATCCGCCTTCATCGCGGCGGCGACCGCCACGGCCGACGTATCCGAACCGCCCCGGCCCAGCGTCGTCACCCGATCGCCATCGGCCATGCCCTGGAAACCGGGGATCACCGCGACCTCGCCCGCCGCCAGCGACGCATCCAGCGCGGCGGTATCGATCGCGGCGATGCGGGCGGAGGCATGCGCGTCCGACGTGCGGATCGGCAGCTGCCAGCCCAGCCAGCTCCGCGCGTTCACGCCGATGGATTGCAGCACGATGGCGAGCAGGCCGCTCGTCACCTGCTCGCCCGATGCGACCACCACGTCATATTCGCGCGGGTCGTAAAGGGGCGATGCCTCGCGGCAGAAATTGACGAGGCGATCGGTTTCGCCCGCCATGGCCGAAACCACGACGGCCACCTGGTTGCCGGCGTCCACCTCATGCTTCACGCGATTGGCGACATTGCGGATCCGTTCGATGCCGGCCATCGAGGTGCCGCCGAACTTCATGACGATACGGGCCATGGGCAGGTCTTCTAGCTCTATCAGGAACCGGCTTGGCGCGCGGTGTGCCGGCCTGATAGGGAGGAGGCGCCATGAACGCAAGCACGCCCGATACGATCGATCCCGCCGAAGCCGCCCATTTCGGCGCGATGGCGGCGGACTGGTGGAACCCCAAGGGATCGTCGGCGATGCTGCACCGGCTCAATCCGGTGCGGCTGCGCTACATCCGCGACGCCGTGGACGGGCACTGGCACGGCAACCCCGCCGGGCTGAAGCCGCTGGCCGGCCGGCGGGTGCTGGATGTCGGCTGCGGGGCGGGGCTGCTGGCCGAGCCGCTGGCGCGGCTGGGCGCCAGCGTCACCGCGATCGACGCCGCGCCGGAGAATATCGCCGTCGCCCGCGCCCATGCCGAAGGGCAGGGCCTCGCCATCGACTATCGCGTCGGCGGCGTGGAGGAGATGGACGAGGTGGCCGCCTTCGATCTCGTCACCTCGCTGGAGGTGATCGAGCATGTCGCCGATCCCGCTGCTTTCGTCGCGGAACTGGCGCGGCGGCTGGCGCCGGGCGGGCTGATGGTGCTTTCCACGCCCAACCGCACGCCGGTGTCGCGCCTCGCGCTCATCGCCGTGGGCGAAAGCGTGGGCGGCATTCCGAAAGGCACGCATGACTGGCACAAATTCCTCACGCCCGAGGAACTGGCCAAGCTGGTCGAGGCGGCGGGGCTAAGGGTGGCGGACGTGACCGGCCTGTCCTTCGGGCCGGGCCGGGGCTTCCACCTCTCGGACAACAAGGCGATGGATTATCTGCTGACGGCCGTGCCCGCGGCGGCAGCGGAATAGGATCAGCGGCTGGCGGCCTTCCTGCCGGCCTTGGCCTTTTCCTCCAGGAAATGCAGGATCGCGTCCGCGCTGCGGGCCGAGGCGCCGGTGGGGTCGCCACCGATCGAATCGGACAATATCTGGCACTGGCGGGCGGCATAGAGGGGGTGGCGCTCCGCCGCCGCATCGATCGCTGGCAGCACATCGGCCACGCTGGAAACCACGTCTCCCAGCGTCCAGAACAGATAGTCGGGATTGTCCGGCCAGTCGGCATCGTGCGCGTTCAGGAACACGCAGGGGCGCGGCCGGTTGAGGAATTCATAGACCTGGCTGCTCACGTCGCCGAGATAGATGTCCGCGCCGGCCGTATAGGTCATGTCGACGAGCCGTTCGGAGCTGAGATCGACGATGATCTTGCCGGGCACGGCCATCGCCTCGATCGGCGCGGTCACGCGGGCGGGGGCATGGTCGAACAGCCGGATATGCGGCGCCACCACCAGATTGTAGCGATCCTGCGCGGCGAAGGCGCGGATGATCGCCTTGCCGAACCTGTCCCAGGACGACAGCGACGATCGGAAATGCGGTGCATAGAGCACCGTCGGCCGGCCGTTGTCGAACAGCGGCGGGCGATGCGCCGCCAGCCGCTGCATGAAATCCATCTTCACATAGCCGGTGACGGCATAGGCGCCGGGGCGGATGGTGCCCAGCTCCAGCATGCGCCGCTCGCTCTTCTCGCCCGCCACCAGGGCGAAATCGAAGAGCCGGTCCCGCTTGTCATAGGTGATGGCGCGATCGCCCGCGCCGTGCGGCGTGAAGATCAGCTTCGTGCGGGACCCCAGGAAATGCCGGATCATGGTGGTGGTCCGTTCCGGCACCACGATCGCATCGAAGCCGCGAAGGTAGGGCAGGGCGGCGATCAGCCGGGTAATGCGCTGCTGCCCGCGCAGCACGCCCCATTTGTGCAGGGCATCGGCCGGGCCGGGAAGATCGAGATAGCGGATCGTGGGGGTGAAGCCGGGAAAGCAATTCAGCACGTCGCGCACCAGCGCATCATTTTCCGGGCCGGCGATCGCTATCTCGATATCCAGATCGGGATAGCGTGCCGCCATCTCGCCCGCGATCGGCAAGGCATGGAACACATGGTGCTTTTCGCCCACGAACAGGAACAGGATACGCATCGGAGCCCGTGACCGTCCTCCGCTGATCGCGCGGATATGCATCGGTCGCCGGGCGGCGGTGCCCATGGGCGGCGTCGCGGCCGCGGCGGAGCGGTGCTTAGAAATCGACCTTGTCATAATGATCGGGCGGGCTGACGATTTCCATGCGTTCCGACAAAAGCGGGCGGAAGCTAGGCCGCGATTTCAGCGCGGCATACCATTCCTTGGTGCGGTCATGCCCGCGCCAGTCGATTCCGCCCAGATAGTCCGCGACGGACAGGTGGGCGGCTGCGGTGAGATCCGCGAGGCTCAGCACCGGCCCGCCGATCCAGCGGCGATGATCGAGCAGGTAATCGACATAATCGAGGTGGCTGTTGGCCGCCTTCATCGCCTCGCGCAGGGCCTTGGCATCCGGCGTCATGCGGTGGACGATCCGCTTCAGCATGCGTTCGTGCATCAGCGGCGCCACCACCTCGGCATACATGCGCTCGTCGAACCAGGTGACGAGCCGGCGGATTTCCGCGCGGTTGGCGGCGGTGCCCGGCAGCATCGACGCCTTGTCGATCGTCTCCTCGAAATATTCGCAGATCGTGGAGGAATCGATCAGCACCGTGCCGGCGGCGCTGTCCGCCATCACCGGCGTCTGCCCGGCGGGGTTCATGTCCAGGAACTCGTCCCGCTGCACCCAGGGCGATTCGCGGACGAGCTCATAGCCCACGCCCTTTTCACCGAGCAGCAGGCGCACCTTGCGCGAGAAGGGACAGAGCGGGAATTGATACAATTGCCACATGACTGGCCCTTGTTAGGCACGGGATTGCGCGGGCGGAAGGGGGCGTGCGGGCCACAACGTAAATATTCGTTCACTGGAATCCGCGAACCGGCCGGAAAGGCGAAGGGCCGGGGGGGCGGGCGATCCGCTCTCCGGCCCTGGCCAGGGACATGCGGTTCAGGCCGCCAGCGACAGCGGGCTGGCGATCTCGTCCGGCGCGCCGGGGCGCATCCGCTTGCGGAAGGACTTGGGCGTCTCGCCGCAGGCGCGGCGGAACGCGACCGAGAAGCTGCTGGAACAGGTGAAGCCCAGCTTGAAGGCGATATCCTTGATGAGCAGATCGGTATCCGCCAGCATGTTGGCCGCGCGGTTGAAGCGTACCTGCTCCACATAATCGTAGATCGTCTGGCCGGTGGTCTGCTTGAAGGCGCGGCTCAGGTGGCGGCGGCTGAGGCCGGTCAGCTTGGCGAGATCGCTCAACGACGGCGTGCCGTTCTGCGTCTCGACATATTCGATGATCTGGCGGTGGGTGCGCCGCGCCAGCCCGCCGCGCTGGATCGTGGAGCGCGGCTGCAGATCGTTCACATAACGCGCGATTTCCACCATCAGCGAGGTGCCGAGCGCTTCGGCCAGCACGCGCGAGGCGAAGCCCGGCGCCTCCGCCTCGCCGGCAAGGCGGGCGAGCGTGTCGGTGATGCGCGGGCTCTTCACGTCGAGGCAGCCGACCATCTCATTGGGATGGACCAGCTCGTCCAGCCCGGTGATGCGGGCATAGGCATCCTGGTTGAAGATGCAGCGCACCGCCTGGGTCGGCCCGCCTTCGGCGCGCACCTCCAGCGGCACGTTGGCGGGAAGCACGAGGACCCGGCCGATATCCTCGAAGCGCTTTTCCGCGCCCTCGATCAGGTAGCGGCCGGTGGAGAAGGCCTGCTTGCGCTGGCGCTGCATCGCGATCGCATGGTGCGGTTCGCAATGCGTATATTCCACCGGCGTCGGGTGGATCGCGCTCACGATCTGGATCGTGCAGTTCGGGGCAACGATGGCGGCATCCACATGGATAGTGGACGATTGGGTGGCTTGCTGGGCTGCGATCACGTTCGTCATGCCTTTCCCTTTTTCCATCTCCGGTTCGCATTTTATTGTTTTTGACCTTCGACGGCCTTGCTATGCGTTCGAGGAACCATAGCATCGCTGCGCATATGATGCCTAGGGGGAAGATTCAGGGGGCGTTTTGCGTCCGTGGAGCGTGAATTTGGCCCGATTTTGGAAGGACGGGCTTCTCCTGGGCGGCGGGACGTGGTGGAACTGTGACCAACGATTGCGTCGCCGCGCATGATGCGCACGACCGGATAAAAGGGTGAGGCGGATGATGGAGGGCAAGATCACGACCGGCTGGGATCATGAGACGGACGTGCTGGTCGTGGGATCGGGGGCGGGCGCGCTGACGGCGGCGATCGTGGCGGCGGACAACCATGCCGACGTGCTGGTGATCGAGAAGGGCGAGCTGTTCGGCGGCACCAGCGCCACGTCCGGCGGCGTGCTGTGGATTCCCAACAGCCACCTCGCCAAGGCGGCGGGCCAGCAGGATTCGCGGGAAGAGGCGATCGAATATATCTCCGCGCTCGCGGGCGACGTCGATCCCAAGCGGATCGAGGCCTTCGTCGATATGGCGCCGGCGATGCTGCAATATGTCGAGCGCGAGGCGAACGTCCTCTACAACTCGATTCCCTATACCGATTATCATGCGGAGTTGCCGGGCGGTAAGCTCGGCTGGCGCAGCCACGATCCGGTGCCGCTGGACGGGCGGCTGCTGGGCGACGACCTGCGCTGGATGCGGCCGACCCACGCCTCCGCGATGCTGTTCGGCAAGATATCGTGGACGGCGGCCGAAGCCGCGCCGATGATCACGCGCTGGCCGGGCTGGTTCAAGAGCCTGCTCAAGGTGCTCTGGCGCTATTATTCCGATATCGGCCAGCGGCTCAAATCGGATCGCGCGCGCTTCCTCACCGGCGGCAACGCGCTGGTCGCGCGGCTGAAGCTGGCGCTGGACAAGCGCCATGTGCCGCTCTGGCGCAAGGCGCCGTTCGCGGACCTGATCGTCGAGGACGGCAAGGTCGTCGGCGCCACGGTGGTGAAGGACGGCCGTGTCCAGCGCATCCGCGCCCGCAAGGGCGTGATCCTGGCCGCCGGCGGGTTCGAACGGAATGCCGATCTGCGCGGCGCCAACCTCCGCCGCTCGCCCGATCCCGATGTCAGCGGCGGCCAGCCGGACAATACCGGCGATACGCTGCTCGCGGCGGAACGGGCCGGTGCTGCGGTCGAGCGGCTCGATTCGGCCTGGTGGGCGCCGACGATCAAGGTGCCGGGCGAGGATCGCGCCCGGCCGCTTTTCTTCGAACGGTCGCTGCCCGGATCGATCATCGTCAACCAGGCCGGCAAGCGCTTCACCAACGAAGCGGCCTCCTACCACATCGTCGGCAAGGAGATGTTCGAGAAGAATTTGCCGGGCGCCGAGACCACGCCCGCTTATGTGATCTTCGACGCCACCTTCCGCAGCAAATATCCGATGGGGCCGGTGATGCCGGTCTTCCCGGATTTCACCATGCGCGGCGAGGTGAAGCAGATCGTGACCAAGGCGAACAGCATCGCCGAACTCGCGGAGAAACTGGGCCTGCCCGCGGACGCACTGGTGGCGACGGTGGAGCGCTTCAACGAGAATTCCCGGCGCGGCGAGGACCCGGATTTCGGGCGCGGCCATCAGCCCTATGATCGCTATTATGGCGATCCCAAGGTGCAGCCCAATCCCAACCTGCTGCCGCTGGAAAAGGCGCCTTTCTATGCGCTGCCGGTCAATCCCGGCGACATCGGCACCAATGGCGGCCTGGTGACGGACAGCCACGGCGCGGTGCTGGACAAGCAGGGCAAGCGCATCCCGGGCCTCTACGCCATCGGCAATACCGCGGCCTCGGTGATGGGCCGTTCCTATCCTGGCGCCGGCGCCACGATCGGCCCGGCGATGACCTTCGGCTATGCCGCCGCGCGCGACCTTACGGGCGCGAACCAGCCGGTCGGCTGATCGGTGGAAGCGGGGAGGGGATCGCCTCCTCCCCGCAATCCGCTTTTCGGCGATGTTCCGGTTCAATCAGAGCCGGAGCATCTCCGAAAAGCTTCTTATCCGACGTGATTTCCGGGCCGGCAGATGGGATCATCCGCCTGGAAATCCCTTCAGCCCCGGAACTTGGCGTCCAGCTCCGCCTTGGCGGCGACATATTCGGCCTTGAAGCGGGCGATCATGTCGGCGGCCGGCTCCACCGCGTGGATGGTGCCGATGCCCTGGCCGCAACCCCAGATGTCGCGCCAGGCCTTGGCGGTGATCGTCGCGCCGAAATCCATCGACTTGATGTCGCCCTTGGGCAGATTGTCCGGGTCCAGCCCCGCCGCGACGATCGATCCGCGCAGATAATTGCCGTGCACGCCGGTGAAGAGATCGGAATAGACGATGTCCGCCGCATGGCCTTCGACGATCGCCTGCTTGTAGGCGTCGGTCGCGGTGCCTTCCTTCGTGGCGATGAAGGCCGATCCGATATAAGCGAGGTCCGCGCCCATCGCCTGCGCCGCCAGGATCGCGCGGCCGGAGGCGATGGCGCCCGACAGGATCAGCGGGCCGGCGAACCATTCCCGAATCTCCTGGATCAGCGCGAAGGGGGAGAGCCGCCCGGCATGGCCGCCGGCGCCCGCCGCCACCGCGATCAGCCCGTCCGCGCCCTTTTCGATCGCCTTGCGGGCGAAGCGATCGTCGATGATGTCGTGCAGCGTGATGCCGCCCCAGCCGTGCACCGCGTGGTTCAGATCCTCGCGCGCGCCCAGCGAGGTGATGACGATCGGCACCTTCCATTTGGCGCAGGTGGCGACATCCTCCTCCAGCCGCGCGTTGGACTTGTGGACGATCTGGTTCACCGCGAACGGGGCGGACGGGCTTTCGGGATGATCCCGGTCCCAGGCGGCCAGTTCCTCGGTGATGCGGTGCAGCCATTCGTCCAGCTCGCTCTGCGGGCGGGCGTTCAGCGCGGGGAAGGAACCCACGATCCCCGCCTTGCACTGCGCGATCACCAGATCGACGCCGGAGACGATGAACATGGGCGAAGCGATGGCCGGCAGCGAAAGCCGGTCGAAGATGGCTGGCAGGGTCATGCCCCGTTTCTTAGCGCAACCAAAATGAGCGTCCAGTGCGGGAATGGCCCCAATTCCGGCGCCGTCCCGCCCGCGAATGGCTCTGCCGGCGGCGCCCATCCGGCAACGGCAAGCCGTGCCGTAGCGTCTCGGGCGCCGAGATGCCCCCGCGCGGGCGGGACGGGATTTTTTCGCTTGGTCCTCAGTTGCCGGCGGTGGCGGGCTTGCCCTGATCCAGCGAGGCGGCGGTCTGGCCGAAGAGGATGCGGCGCTGCTCCTCGCTCTGGACGCCCGGCGTCGTGCGGAACTGTTCGCCGATCGCATAGGCGCGCACCGTCGCCGGCCGCGCGGCGATCGCCTCGAACCAGCGCTTCAGGTGCGGGAAATCGTTGAGGTCCTGCCCCTGATTCTCGTGCGGCACGATCCAGGGATAGGCGGCCATGTCGGCGATCGAATAATCGCCGGCCACGAATTCCCGATCCGCCAGCCGCTTGTTCAGCACGCCGTAGAGCCGGTTGGTCTCGTTGACGTAGCGATCGATGGCGTAAGGCAGCTTTTCCGGCGCATAGACGCGGAAATGATGGTTCTGGCCGGCCATCGGCCCCAGCCCGCCCATCTGCCAGAACAGCCATTGCAGCACCTCCGCCCGGCCGCGAATGTCGGCGGGGATGAAGCGGCCGTGCTTTTCGGCGAGGTAGAGCAGGATCGCGCCCGATTCGAACAGCGAGATGGGCGCGCCGCCGTCGGCCGGGGCCTGGTCCACGATCGCCGGCATGCGGTTGTTGGGCGCGATCTTCAGATATTCGGGGTCGAACTGCTCGCCCTTGCCGATGTTCACCGGCACGATGCGATAGGGAATGCCCGTTTCCTCGAGGAAAAGGGTGATCTTGTGGCCGTTCGGCGTGGGCCAGTAATGCAGGTCGATCATCGCAGCGCTCCCAGAAGGTGTCGGCCGGGTATCAGGGAGCCGGCCCGCCTCCGCAATTAATCCTTTCGTATGGCGGAGAAGCGGAAGTCCACCGCGACAGGCCCGGCGATGCGATCGGTCGCCTCCCATTCGCCAGTGCCGATGCCGAAATCGCCGCGCGTGATCGTGCCCTTGCCGGCCACATCGGCGCGATCGCCCTTGATCGCGAGCGTGAAGTCCACGGTCATCGGCCGCTTCACGCCCTTGATGGTCAGGCTGCCCTGCGCGCGATAGCGGGCCGGCCCGGTCGACGTCACCCGCGTGGCGCGGAAGGTGGCGGCTGCATGGGCGCCGGTATCGAAGAAGGCGTCGCCGCGCAGCGTCTCGTCGCGCGAGGAATCCTCGGTATCGGCGGACGCCATGTCGATCCGCACGCGGATGTCCGACTTGTCGAGCGCGTCCGCGTCGAAGCGGATATCCGCGTCCCAGCGGGTGAAGCGCCCCTCGATCGGGGTGCCGGTGAAGCTGGCGGTGAAGCCCAGCCGGCCGCCGGGCTGGACGGCCCAGCGCGGCGCTTCCGCCTTGGCTTCCTCGGCCGGGGCGGCGGCGACGCTGGCATTGTCTCCGGCGGTGGTGGCTGCGTTATCGGGGGCTTCGGCCGGCGCAGCTTGGATGGCGCCATTCCCTTCCCCCGCATCGTCCCCCGCCGTCTCGCCGGCCGGGGTTTCGGCGGCAGCCGGGGCGGGCGGCGGCACATTGCCCCGCGTCGATCCGATCGTGCCGGGCAGCAGGAAGGCGCCGCCCACCAGCGCCAGCGCCGCGATATAAGCGAGGGCGCCGCCGCCGCGCGACAGCCGCTCCGGTCCGGCAGGCAGCATCCGTTCGATCAGCGGCTGGCGCAGCAGCCACTGGTGGCGAAGCGCGCCGGCGACGTGCAGCACGAACAATGCGATGCCGATCCAGGCCAGCGCCGAATGGGCCGCCTCGCTGAATTCGTGGACGGGGCCGCGCAGCGCGCCGTGCAGGCCGGGAATGTGCGGCCAGGGAATGGTGCTGAACAGCAGGGTCGGCACCTGGATGCGCGATGTGGATACCAGCAGCCATCCGGTGATCGGCCCGCCGATCATGAAGGCATAGAGGCCGAAATGCACGAGGCCGGCGGCCCGCTTCGCCCACGGGCTGTCCGGTTCCGCCGCCGGCCGGGGCTTCCACCAGCGCACCGCCACCCGGATCAGGCTGAGCAGCAGGATCGTGATGCCGATCGACTTGTGGAGCTGGAAGGCGGTGAACTGGCCGGTGGCGGCGGTCAGATTCCCCATTCGCCAGCCGAGGCCGATCTGGAAGGCGAGGGCCGCGGCGATAAGCCAGTGGAGCGTGATCGCGATGCGCGAATAGCGGGCTGGTTCCATAGGCACAGGGCTAACCCGTTATTTCGCTTGTGTCGACGGTCACAGCCGCATGTCCTGACGGCCTGTTAACCCTGATTCCGGTTAGACATTCGGGGCGGATTGCGTCGCGCGGGTGGGCGTGCCGGGATTTTTGTGGGATTGATATCGATCATGTCCGGACCGGACCCCTTCGCCGACATCGTGCCGCCCAACCGGAGCGAGGCGATGTTCAATGGAGCGTTCCATTCGGCGGTGATCGGCATGGCGCTGGTCGGCCTCGATGGGCGGCTGATCCGGGTCAATCCCTCTTTCGCGGACATGCTCGGCTATCCCGCCGGGGAGCTGGAGGGCCAGCGCTTCCAGGCCGTCACCCATCCCGATGATCTGGCCGCCGATACGGAACAGTTCGAGGCGGTGCTGCGTGGGGATATCGATCATTACCGGCTGGAAAAGCGCTATCTGCGCAAGGATGGGAAAGTGGCGCACGGCATGCTGAGCGTATCGGTGGTGCGCGACGCGGGCGGCCATGCGGAGCTGTTCGTCTCGCAGATCGAGGATATCGGCGCGCGCAAGCTCGCCGAACGGGCGGCGCGGGAGGAGGCCGAGCGGCTGGCGCTGGCGTTCGAGGTGATGGAGGGTGGCCCCTGGCAATATGACATCGCCGGCGGCGTTTTCACCATGTCCTCCTATCTCACCCGCTTCGTCTGCGGCGACGGCCATGGCGGGATCGATGCCGATGACTTTCAGGCCCGCATCCATCCGGACGATCGCCCGGCGGCCAGCTTCATGGCGCTGCTGGCCAATGAGACGGACCGGGCCGTCGCCCATTTCCGCATCCGCGTGCATGACGACGAATATCGCTGGGTTCGATCCACCGCGAAGCTGCTGCGCGACGGCGCCGGCCAGCCGGAAAGCATCGTCGGCATCACCATCGACATCAACGAGGAGCGCAGCCGCCAGGCGCGCCTGCAGATGGAAGCGGAAAGCGATCCGCTCACCGGCCTGCTCAACCGTCGCGGCTTCGATCGGCGGGCTGCGGCCGGCTGGGGCGGGCTGGTGCTGATCGACCTCGATCATTTCAAGGCGGTCAACGACGGCCACGGCCATGCCGTCGGCGATGCCGTGCTGTGCGAGGCCGCCCGGCGGATACGCGCCACCGTCCGCGCCGGGGATATCGTCGCCCGGCTGGGCGGGGACGAGTTCGCCGTCCTTCTCGTCGAGGACGAAGGAGGCGATCATGCGGCCCTTGCCGAACGCCTGCTGGCCGCGTTGCAGGCGCCCTATCTGGTGGATGGCGCGCGGATCGCGGCCAGCGCCAGCATCGGCGTCGCCCCGCGCAACCATGGCGGGGAAGCCGCCGCCGGCCTCCTCGTCCGCGCGGACGCCGCGCTCTACGAGGCGAAGCGCGGCGGCCGGGCGGGCTGGCGCATCGCGGCCTGATGCCCGATCGCCGGAACGGCCGAGGCAGTTTGCGGGCTGCCGCCTATGCCGCGGCCGCGCTCTGCTCCGCCTCGCGCAGCACGTTGCGCTGGATCTTGCCGGTTGCGGTCTTGGGCAGTTCGGCGGCGATGCGGATGGCGCGGGGCACCTTGTAGGCGGCAAGCTGATCGCGGCAATGGGCGATCAGCGCCGCCTCGTCCGCCGCGGCGCCGGGCCGCAGCGAGACGTGCGCCACCACCGTTTCGCCGCGATAGGCATCCGGCGCGCCCACCACGGCCGCCTCGCGCACCGCCGGATGGGTGTGGAGCGCATCCTCCACCTCGCGCGGCCATACCTTGAAGCCGGAAGCGATGATGCAGTCCTTCTTGCGGTCGACGACGTAGAACCAGCCTTGCTCGTCCATGAAGCCGACATCGCCGGATCGCATCCAGCCATTGGTCAGCGTGGCCGCCGTCTCCTCGGGCTTGTTCCAATAGCCGGCCATGATCTGGCGGCCGCGCATCCATATCTCGCCGGTCTCGCCGACGGGCACGGGCCGGCCGGCCTCGTCCGCCACCATCGCCTCGGTGCCGATGAAGGGGATGCCGACGGAGAAGGCGCCCGATGCGGGATCGACGGGCACCTCGACGCCCACCGGGCAGCTATGGGTGACGGAGGCCGTTTCGGTCATGCCATAGGCGGCATAGACGGCGTGGCCGATCGTGTCGGCGATCGTGGCGCGGAGCGCGGGCGCGATCGGCGCGCCGCCAGAATCCATCCGCCGGAAGCTGGCGAAATCCTCGCGCGTCACCTCGCCCAGCCCGGCCAGCGCGTTGTAGGCGGTGATGGCGCCCACCGTCCATGTCGGCCGTTCCGCGCGGATGGTGGCGAGCGCCCTGGCCGGATCGAAGCGGCCGAACAGGATCAGCGTCGCCCGCGCCGCGATCGACAGAGCGAGGTGCATGACGAAGCCGGTGATGTGGAACATCGGCGCCACGCCCAAGATGCGGGCATCGCCGTCTATCCCATACCAGAGCGACATCGCCTCGCTGTTCCAGGCGAGGCTTTCGTGGCGGATCATGGCCGCCTTGGGAACGCCCGTCGTGCCGGAGGTATAGAGCAGCAGGCCGAGGTCGTCCGGCGCGATGGTGGGAGAGGGTGGCGGCACCAGTTCTTCCGCCATCGCGGCGGCAAGGCTGCCGGGGAGGGCGGCGTCGCCCGGCCCGCCGTCCTCGGGCACCGTCAGCACCGGCCGGCCACCGTCGCCGATGATCGCCAGCGCCTCGCCGATGGTTGCGGCATGGCCTTCGTGGCAGATCAGCAAAGCGGGGCGGCTGTCCTCGAACTGGCGGGCGATCTCGGCCGCGCGATACATGGGGTTGCCCGGCACCGGGATGGCGCCCAGCTTCCACGCCGCCACCGTCGCGATCGCGGCGGCGGGCACGTTCTGAAGGATGATGGCGATGCGATCCCCGGGCTTGACCCCGTGCGCGGCCGCCCAACCGGCCAGGCGATCGCTCTTGGCATCCAGCGCGCCGAAGCTGATGCCGCTGCCCGAAAAGCGGATCGCCGTCCGGTCCGCCGCGTCCGCCACCGCCGCGCGGAACGCCGCCAGCATGTCGCCGAAGCGGGCCTGGTGGTCATGGGGTTGCCCTTCGGGGAAAAGCCTTAACCATGGCTTCGCCGCATAATGGTTCGCGGTCATCCTCTGCTCCATTGTATTTTGGCTGGCACCATCGCGCGCGCGAATCGGGGCCGCAATATCCAAATGGATAGGAAACTCGCCCTTCTTGGAGGTTTCACCTTTGAAAAGGTCATGCTAGGGCGCAGGTAAAACCAGAACAGCGAAATAAGGTTGCACCTATGGTTGATTCGACGATCGGCGTGAAGGTTAGCGAGGAGCTTCGCCAGCGCCTCAAGGCGGCGGCGGCCGAAATCGCCCGCACCCCCCATTGGCTGGCGAAGAAATCGCTGATCGGCGCGATCGAGGCGATCGAGCGGGGCGATCACGGCATCGTCCAGGAAGGACCCGCCGTTGCCGAGGAGGTGGAGCCCGTCGCCGCCGCCGATCAGGATGGCCCGCCCGCGCCCTTCATCCAGTTCGCCCAGACGGTGCAGCCGCAGGGCGCGCTCAGGGCGCGGATCACATCCGCCTATCGCCTGCCGGAACGGGAATGCCTGCCCTATCTGCTGGCCGAGGCGACGTTGAGCCCCGAGCAGCAGCGCCAGGCCACCGATACCGCGACCCGGCTCGTCAGCGCGCTCCGCGCCAAGGGCCAGGGCGGCGGAGTGGAAGGGCTGATCCAGGAATATTCGCTGTCCAGCCAGGAAGGCGTGGCGCTGATGTGCCTGGCGGAGGCGCTGCTCCGCATCCCCGATCGCGCCACCCGCGACGCGCTGATCCGCGACAAGATTTCCACCGGCGACTGGCAGTCCCATGTCGGCCGCAGCCCCTCGCTGTTCGTCAATGCCGCGACATGGGGGCTGGTCGTCACCGGCAAGCTCACCTCCACCGCCAGCGAGAAGAGCCTGTCATCGGCGCTCACCAAGCTGATCGGGCGCGGCGGCGAGCCGGTGATCCGCAAGGGCGTGGACATGGCGATGCGGATGATGGGCGAACAGTTCGTCACCGGCCAGGATATCGGCGAGGCGCTGGCCAACGCCCGCAAGATGGAGGCGCGCGGCTTCCGTTATTCCTACGACATGCTGGGCGAGGCGGCGACCACGGCGGCCGATGCCGATCGCTATTATGCCGATTACGAACGCGCGATCCACGCGATCGGCAAGGCTTCGGGCGGGCGCGGCATCTATGAGGGGCCGGGCATCTCGGTGAAGCTCTCCGCGCTCCATGCCCGCTATTCCCGCGCCCAGGCCGATCGGGTGATGGCGGAGCTTTACCCCCGGCTGAAGGCGCTCGTCATCCTCGCGCGGGGCTATGACATCGCCGTCAACATCGATGCCGAGGAAGCCGACCGGCTCGAACTGTCGCTGGACCTGCTGGAAGGGCTCTGCGCCGCGCCCGAGCTCAAGGGCTGGAACGGCATCGGCTTCGTCATCCAGGCCTATTCCAAGCGCTGCCCCTATGTGATCGATCATGTCATCGATCTGGCGCGCCGCACTGGCCACCGCCTGATGATCCGGCTGGTGAAGGGCGCCTATTGGGATAGCGAGATCAAGCGCGCCCAGGTGGACGGGCTGGAGGATTTCCCCGTCTTCACCCGCAAGGTGCACACCGATGTTTCCTACCTCGCCTGCGCGCGCAAGCTGCTGGCGGCGCCGGATGCGGTGTTCCCGCAATTCGCCACGCACAATGCCCGCACGCTCGCCAGCGTGATGGCGATGGCGGGCGGCAATTATTATGCCGGCCAATATGAGTTCCAGTGCCTGCACGGCATGGGCGAGCCGCTTTATGAGGAGGTCGTCGGCGCGGACAAGCTGAACCGCCCGTGCCGCATCTACGCGCCGGTCGGCACGCATGAGACGCTGCTCGCCTATCTCGTCCGCCGCCTGCTGGAAAATGGCGCGAACAGCTCCTTCGTCAACCAGATCGGCAATGCCGACGTGCCGATCGCCTCGCTCGTGGTCGATCCGGTGGAGGTCGCCCGCAAGATCGAGCCGCTCGGGTCCCAGCATCCCGCCATCCGCTCGCCGCGCGATCTCTACGGCCCGTCGCGGCCCAATTCGGCCGGCCTCGATCTCGTCAACGAACAGCGGCTGGCCTCGCTCTCGGCGGCGCTCCTCACCAGCGCCGCCACCGCCTGGCGGGCGGAGCCGGCGGATGAAGGCGGGATCGAACGGCCCGTCTACAACCCGGCCGACGGCCGCGACATCGTCGGCACCGTGTGGGATTGCACGCCGGTGATGGTGGACGCGGCGCTCGCCCGCGCCGTGCGCGAACAGGTGGTGTGGGGCGCCACGCCCGCGGCCGAGCGCGCGGCCTGCCTGCGCCACGCGGCGGACCTGATGGAAGCGCGGATGCCGATCCTGCTCGGCCTGATCGTGCGCGAAGCCGGCAAGTCCCTTCCCAATGCCATCGCCGAAGTGCGCGAGGCCGTGGATTTCCTGCGCTATTATGCCGATGCCGCGCAGGATTTCGCGGCGGATACGCATCGTCCGCTCGGCCCCGTCGCCTGCATCAGCCCGTGGAACTTCCCGCTGGCGATCTTCACCGGCCAGGTTTCGGCGGCGCTGGCCGCGGGCAACACCGTCCTCGCCAAGCCGGCGGAGGAAACACCGCTGATCGCGGCCGAAGCCGTGCGGCTGCTGCACGCCGCCGGCGTGCCGGCCGATGCGCTCCAGCTCGTCACCGGTGCCGGTGATGTCGGCGGGATGCTGACGGGCGACGCCCGGGTGCGCGGCGTCGTCTTCACCGGATCGACCGAGGTCGCCCGCCTCATCCAGAAGACGCTGGCGAAGCGCGTGACGCCCGAAGGCCATGCGGTGCCGCTGGTCGCCGAAACGGGCGGCATGAACGCGATGATCGTGGACAGCTCCGCGCTGGCCGAACAGGTGGTGGGCGATGTCATCGCTTCCGCCTTCGACAGCGCGGGCCAGCGCTGCTCGGCGCTGCGTATTCTCTGCGTGCAGGAAGATGTCGCCGATCGCACGCTGGAGATGCTGTGGGGGGCGATGAACGAGCTTTCGGTCAACAATCCCGATCGGCTTTCCACCGATGTCGGCCCGGTCATCACCGCCGAGGCGCGCGATCGCATCCAGGCGCATGTCGATGCGATGGCGGCGAGGGGCCACAAGGTCCGATCGCTGCCGCTGCCGGCCGAGACCCGCAACGGCACCTTCGTAGCGCCGACGATGATCGAGATCGACGCCGTCGCCGATGTCGAGCAGGAGGTGTTCGGCCCCGTCCTCCATGTCCTCCGCTACGCGCGGGAGGATCGCGATGCCGTGCTCGAACAGGTCAATGCCAGCGGCTACGGCCTCACCTTCGGCGTCCATTCCCGCATCGATGAGACGATCGCCCGGCTCACCGATCGCAGCCATGCCGGCAACATCTATGTGAACCGCAACATCATCGGCGCGGTGGTCGGCGTGCAGCCGTTCGGCGGGCAGGGGCTTTCGGGCACCGGCCCCAAGGCGGGCGGCCCCCTCTATGTGCCGCGCCTGCTCGCCAGCCGGCCGGCGGTGGAGCGGCCGGGCCTATCGGCCGATCCGGCGATGCTCGCGCCCTATGAAGCCTATGCCGATTGGCTGCGCGATGCCGGCCATGGCGAGGCGCTGGCCGTCTGCCAGGCGCACAGCCGGGGCGTGCCGCTGGGCGCGCTGGCGGAGCTGCCGGGGCCGGTGGGCGAGCGCAATCTCTACCGTCTGGAGCCGCGCGGCACGATCGCGCTCATTCCGTCCTCCACGCTGGGCCTGCTCGTGCAGCTCGGCGCGGCGCTGGCGACCGGGAACGATGTCGTCGTCGAAAGCGGCCAGCCGGTGCTCGCCATCCTCGAATGCCTGCCGTCCGATCTTGCCCGGCGGGTCCATCGCACGGGCGACTGGGCGGCGCGCGCCGATCTGGGGGGCGTGCTGTTCGAAGGCGATGCCGATGCGCTGATCAAGGTCAACGCCATCCTCGCGGAACGCCCCGGCCGGATCGTCACCGTCCAGGGCGCCACGCCCGCGGATCTCGCCTCGGGCCGCTCCACCTACAATCTCGATCTGCTGCTGGAGGAAAAGTCCGTCAGCACCAACACCGCTGCGGCGGGCGGCAACGCCACGCTGATGGCGATCGGCTGAGCCTCGCCGCCCTTCCGCCGCCCGCTCCGTCTGGAAAGCGGGCGGCGGGGAGGGGCCTCATCCTTCCTGCCAGCCGCCGCCCAGCGCGCGGAACAGATCGACCTGCGTGGTCACGATCCGGGCATCGGCCTCGGCCAGCGCAGCCTGCGTCTCGGCGAAGGTCCGCTCCGCATCCAGCACGACGAGGAAGTCGACACGGCCTTCGCGCTGCTGGGCACGCGCGATGCGGGCGGCGATCTCCGCCTGGTCGCGGGCGGATTGCAGCGCGGTCCGCCGGTCGAGCGCGTGGCCGTAGGCGGACAGCGCCGTCTCGGTCTCCTCCAGTGCGCGCAGCACCGTCCCGTCGAAGGTGGCGAGCGCACCCTGCGCGTCGGCCTCGGCCCCCTGGATGCGGGCGCGGGTGGCTTCCTGGTTCAGGAAGTTCCAGTTCACCAATCCGCCCACCAGCCAGCCGAGCGGCCCGGCGCCGAAGATATTGCCGAAGCTGTTGCCGGTGGAGCTTACCGATCCGCCCAGCGTGATCCGGGGATAGAGGTCCGCCGTCGCCACGCCGATCCGCGCGGTTTGCGCGGCCAGCCGCCGCTCGGCCGCCCGCACGTCCGGCCGGCGGGCGAGCAGGGCGCGCCCGTCGCCCACCGGGATCGGCTTTTCCAGCCGCAGCGTCGTGCCGCGCGCCTGCGCCTCCGCCGGCAGCTCGGAAGGCGCACGGCCGGTCAATGTCGCCAGCCGGAAGCGGGCGGCGTCGCGCTCGGCCGCCAGCGGCGGGATCAGCGCCTTCTGCTGGTCCCGCAGCGCCAGCGCGCGGGATACGTCCAGCCGCGTGCCGCGCCCGGCTTCCAGCCGCTTGGCGGTGAGGGAGGCGGTCTGGTCGATCAACTCGACGATATGCTCGGCCACGCCCAGCCGCTCGGTCGCGCTGTTGAGGTCGGCATAGGCCCGCGCCGTCTCGGCCGCGACCGCGACGCGCACGGCGTCCCGCTCGGCCTCCGCCTCGGCCACGTCCGCGCGGGCGGCCTCGACGTTGCGGCTGATCCGGCCGAACAGGTCGACCTCGTAGGAGATGTCGAGCCCGGTATCGACCTGCCAGTCCTCGCGGTCGACGCCCGCCGGCCGCTGGATCGCCGGAAGCCGGCCGTAATTGGCGCCGAAGCCGGCATTGGTCTGCGGCAGCCGATCGCCCTTCACGCCGCGCAGCGAGGCGCGGGCCTTGGCGATGTTGGCGACGGCGACGGCGACGTCCTTGTTGTTGGCGAGCGCATCCTCGACCAGCCGGTCGAGCACGGGATCGTCATAGAGCCGCCACCAGCGGCCGTCCGTCGCCGCATCCGCCGTCACGGCGGCGGGCTGGCTCAGGAAGGCGCCCTGGGTGGGCGCCGCCGGCAGCGGCGCCACATAATCGGGGCCGACGGCGCACCCGGCGAGCGCCAGGGCGGCGAGGCTGGAGAAGGCAAGGTTGCGGAGACGGTTCATGGTCGTCCTCCTCATTCGGCGGGTTGCAGGGCGGCGGCGGGATCGTCCGCCGGGCGACGGCGAAGCCGATCGCCCAGCGCGCGGGCCGCCACGTAGAAGACGGGGGTGAAGATCAGGCCGAAGCCGGTGACGCCCAGCATCCCGAAGAACACCGCCGTGCCCAGCGCCTGCCGCAGCTCGGCGCCCGGCCCGGAAGCGATCACCAGCGGCAGCACGCCCAGGATGAAGGCGAAGCTGGTCATCAGGATCGGCCGCAGCCGGGTTTCGGCCGCCTGCACCGCCGCGTCCACCACGCTCCGGCCCGCTTCCTCCGCCTGCTTGGCGAATTCCACGATCAGGATGGCGTTCTTGGCGGCCAGCGCGATCAGCACGACCAGGCCGATCTGCGTCAGGATGTTGTTGTCCAGCCCGCGCAGGTTCACGCCCGCCAATGCCGCCAGCAGCGTCATCGGCACGATCAGGATGATCGCCAGCGGCAGCACCAGGCTTTCGAACTGGGCGGCCAGCACCAGGAACACGAACACCACGGCCAGGGCGAACACGACGGCGGCGGTATTGCCGGCGGCGCGCTGCTGATAGGCCATGCCGGTCCATTCCCAGCCATAGCCGGCGGGCAGCGCCTTGGCGACGGCGGCCTCCATCCCGTCCAGCGCCTGGCCGGATGAATAGCCCGGCGCATTCTCGCCCTCCACCTCGATCGCGGGATAGAGGTTGTAGCGGGTGACGCGATACGGCCCGGTCCGGTCCTCGAAATTGGCGACCGCGCCGATCGGCACCATCGCGCCCGAATTGGACCGGGTCTTGAGGTTGGCGATGTCCGCCACGCTCGTCCGCGATGTTCCCTCCGCCTGCGCCGTCACCCGGTAGGTGCGGCCCAGCAGGTTGAAATCGTTGACGAAAGAGGAACCGAGATAGACCTGCAGCGCCTCGAACACCCGGGCCGGGGCCACGCCCAGCATATCGGCCTTGGCGCGATCGATATCGGCATAGATGCGGGGCGAGGACGGATCGATCTTGGTGTGCACCATGGCGAGGCCCTGGGTCTTGTTGCCCTCGCCGATCACCCCGCCGGTGGCCTTGTAGAGCTCGGTAAAGCCCTGGCCGCTGCGGTCCTGCACCATCATGGAGAAGCCGCCCGCCGTGCCGATGCCGCGGATCAGCGGCGGCGGCACGATGAAGATGGTGGCGCCGTCGAACTCGGCGGCCGCCTTGCGCAGCTCATCGGCGATGCCCTGCGCGGTCAGGCCCAGCTTCTTGCGCTCGTCGAAAGGCTTCAGCACGATGAAGGACGCGGCCGAATTGGGCGCCTGCGTCTGCGAAGGCGCGTCGAACCCGGCGAACATCACCGCGCCCTCGGTGCCGGGCACCTTCAGCAGCCGCTGCGACAATTGCCGCATCAGCGTGTCGGTGCGCTCCAGCGAGGCGCCGGAAGGCAGGCGCACGGCGGCGAGATAATAGCCCTGGTCCTGCCACGGCACGAAGCCGGCGGGCGTCGCCCAGAATAGCGCGCCGGTGAGCGCGATCAGCCCGGCATAGATGGTCAGCATCTTCCTGGGCGCCGTCACCAGCCGGCGGACCAGCGCGCCATAAGCGGCGGACATCCGATCGAACCCGCGGTTGAACGCATCGCCCGCGCGCGCGGCGATGCCTCGCCAGCCGTGGGTCGGCCGGTGATGGCCGGACTTGAGCAGGCGGGCGGCCAGCGCCGGCGAGAGGGTGAGCGACAGGATCAGCGAGATCACCGTCGCGGTAGAGATCGTCACCGCGAACTGGCGGTAGAACTGGCCCGAAATGCCGGTGATGAACAGGGTCGGCACGAACACGGCCAGCAGCACCAGCACGATGGCGACGAGCGCGGTCGAAACCTCGTCCATCGACAGGCGCGACGCCTCGAGCGGGCTCAGCCCGCGCGCGATGTTGCGCTCGACATTCTCGACCACGACGATCGCGTCGTCGACGACGATGCCGATCGCCAGCACCATGCCGAACAGCGAGAGGTTGTTGAGCGAATAGCCCAGCCCCGCCAGCACCGCGAAGGTGCCGATCAGCGATACAGGGATGGCCAGCACGGGCACGATGGCCGCGCGCCAGCTCTGCAGGAAGACGAGGATGACGAGGACGACGAGGATCACCGCCTCGATCAGCGTGTGGTTCACCGCCTCGATCGATTTCTCGATGAACTCGGTCGGGTTGTAGACGGACTTATATTCCAGCCCCTTGGGGAAGGACTTGGCCAGGGTTCGCATCTCGGCGCGCACCTCCTCGGCGGCGGCGAGCGCGTTGGAGCCCGGCCGCTGGAAGATGCCGATGTGGATGGCGGGCTTGCCGCTCAGATAGGCGTTGACGCTATAGTCCTCGGCGCCCAGCTCCACGCGGGCGACGTCCGAAAGGCGCGTCTGGCGGCCCTCGGCGTCGGTCTTGATGACGATGCCGGCGAACTGCTCGGGCCGGTTGAGGCGGCCCAGCGTCTCCACGCCCACCTGGAAGGCGGCGCCCGTATTATAGGGGGGCTGGCCCACCGCACCGGCGGCGACCTGCACGTTCTGGGCGCGCAGCGCGGCCACGATCTCGCCCGCGGTCATGTTGCGGGCGGCCGCCTTGCCGGGATCGATCCAGATGCGCATGCCGTAGTCGCGCGCGCCGAAGATGCGCACGTCGCCCACGCCGTCGATGCGGCTCAGCCGGTCGCGGATCTGGGTTAGCGCATAGTTGGACATATAGGCCTGGTCGAGCGACCCGTCCGGCGAGATCAGGTTCACCACCATCAGGAAGTCGGGCGACGTCTTGCGGGTGACGACGCCCTGGCGGCGCACCTCCTCCGGCAGGCGCGGCTCGGCCAGCGCGACGCGGTTCTGCACCAGCACCTGCGCCTGATCGAGGTCGGTGCCCAGCCGGAAGGTGACGGTGATCGTCAGGCGGCCGTCGCCGGTGGACTGGCTCGACATGTAGAGCATGTCGTCGACGCCGTTGATCTCCTGCTCCAGCGGGGCGGCGACGGTATCGGCCACCGTCTCGGCATTGGCGCCGGGATAGGTGGCGCTCACCGTCACGGTCGGCGGCACGACGTCGGGATATTGGGATATGGGCAGCGCGAAATAGGCGATCGCGCCGATGATCGTGATGATCACCGCGATCACGCCCGCGAAGATCGGGCGGTCGATGAATATGCGGGATATGCGCATGGCAAGTCTTCCCTGTTGGGCCGCTTCGGGGAAGCGCCCCTTGTCCTGTCATCCGCCCGTTCCGGGGGATCGGCGGGGCTTGGCCTTCAGGAAGGCGTCAGGCCCCGGCGCGATATCCCGCCGGCGCGGGCGCGGTTCGGTTCGTTTCCCTCAGCGGACGGTGAAGGTCGCCTGCGATGCCGGGGGGGTGATGGGCCTGCCGTTCGACGCCGCCTTCACGGCCTCGACCTTGCCGGCCCGCGTCTGCACCGTGGTGCCGGGCTGGGCGAGCTGCATGCCGCTGATGACCACGCGGTCCCTGGCGGCGATGCCGCTGCGGATGATGCGGAGGCCGTCCACCACCGCGCCCAGCTCCACCGGGCGGGCGACGACCGTGCCGTCCTGCTGCACCACCAGCACCACCTTGCGGGCCTGATCGCTCACCACCGCGCTGTCGGGCACCAGCAGCGCCGGCCGCGCCTGGCCGCCGGAAAGCCGCATGTTGCCGAACATGCCCGGCGTCAGGAAATGATCCGGGTTGGGGATCACCGCGCGGCACCGGATCGTGCCCGAATTGGGATCGATGCCGTTGTCGGTGAAGTCGATGCGGCCGTTCCAGCGATAATCGGTCTCGTCCTGCAGGCGCACCTGCACGGTCGTTTCCTTCTCGCCCGCCTGCGCCAGGCGCTGCGCCTTCAGGTAGAGCGCCTCCGATCCATCGAAGGTGAAATAGATCGGATCGAGCGCATAGACCGTCGTCAGCAGCGTGGCCGATCCGGCATTGTCGCCGGCCACGAGGTTGCCGATGTCGGCGCGGCGATCGGATACGCGGCCGGAAATCGGCGCGCGCACCTGGGTGAACTCCACGTCCAGCGCGCGGGTGCGCACGGTCGCCTCGGCCGCCGCGACGGCGGCGTTCGCGGAACGGACGGCGGCGCGCAGCGAATCGATCTCCTCGGCGGAAACGGCTTCGTCGGCGATCAGCCGTTCGGCGCGGGCCAGCTCGCTGCGGGCCAGCGCGGCGGCCGTGCGGGCGGATGCGGCGCGCGCCTGCGCTTCCGCCATCGCGGCGGTGAAGGGGCGGGGATCGATGGTGAAGAGAAGCTGGCCCTTGCGGACGAAGTCACCGTCCTTGAAGTGGATGCCGGTGATCTGGCCCGAAACGCGGGGCCGGATCTCCACCGCCTGGCTGGCGGCGAAGCGGCCGATATAATCGTCCCACTCGGTCACGCTGCGTTCCACCGGCGTCGCCACCGTCACCGTGGGGGCGGAAGGCGCGTCGGCGGAGGCGGGGGTGCCGCCCATCATCATGTGGCCCACGCCCAGCAGGGCGGCCACCGGCAGGCCGACCAGCGCCGCCAGCCGCACGCGGGAGCGACGCGGCGTGAAGGGCGGCACGGCCGCCGGCGCCGCGTCGGCGGGCACCGGCACCACCTCCGCGCGGTCCGTGAAATTCTCGTTGCGGCTGTCGAAGGTCATGCGAGGCTCCCCATGGCGCTGCTCGGCCGCGCATCGTCGATGATGGCCAGCAGCATGTCCGCCTGGAACGCGCTGAAGCCGGCCGCGACGAAGCGGGCGATTTCGTGATGATCGATCTTGCGGCGCCGCAACCGGGCGGTCACCGCGAAACGGCGAAGGGCTTCCAGCCGTTCGTTGGCAAGCGGGCGGGGGGCCTCGATGCCGAACAGGCGGTGGCGCAGCCTGGCCCACCAGCCGTCCGGCGCCAGGCTTGTCGTGTCGTCATGCGCGGCAAGCCCGATCACCGACCATTCGGCCCGATCGAACAGGTGGAACGCCTTGCTGGCGGCAACAGGCTGCGTGCCCGTGGCGGCGGCCACGGCGAAATCCATGAATGCCATTGTCTGTCTCCCTGCGATGCGGAGGTGGACCCTCTCGTCACCGCTGCCGATCCTGCGGGGACCGGCGCTTTCCCATGGCAGGCAACATATTGCAGCGCGGCAGCCAGGTCATTTCAGACGAAGGTATGTCCTTCGGCGCGTTGGTTTATGCGCATCATACGAAGGTTTATGTTGAAGGCCGCCGGGCTGATTCCCATGGCTGATTTCGCCGGTGCACAACGGGTTGCGATCCGCCGCCGGATTGGACTAAAACGGGAACGAATTTCTGAAAAAGTGGGGGCAATCGGATGAGCGAGACAGCGATCGTTCACATCGTCGAGGATGATGAGTCGCTGCGCGCCTCGCTCGACAGCCTGTTCCGATCGGTCGGGCTGGCGACGCGGCTCTACGGATCGGCGCGCGCCTTCATGGAAGCCGATCGGCCCGACGCGCCCGGCTGCCTCGTGCTCGATATCCGCCTGCCGGGGATGAGCGGGCTGGATTTCCAGGCGCAGCTCCAGGAATCGGGCGTGCGCCTGCCGGTGATCCTGATGACGGGTTTCGGCGATATTCCCATGTCCGTCAGGGGGATGAAGGCCGGGGCGGTCGATTTCCTGACCAAGCCGTTCCGCGATCAGGATATGCTGGATGCGGTCGCCACCGCGATCGAGCGGGATACGGCGCGCCGCGCGGCGGAAGGCGACGCCGCCGATCTTCACGGGCTGTTCGGCACGCTTTCGCCGCGCGAACGGCAGGTGATGGCGCTGGTCACGGCGGGCAAGATGAACAAGCAGGTCGCCGGCGATCTCAACCTCAGCGAGATCACGGTGAAGATCCATCGCGGCCACGCCATGCGCAAGATGGGCGCGCGGTCGCTGGCCGATCTCGTCCGCATGGCCGAGGCGCTCCAGCTCCGGCCGGACGGCACCGTCGAGCGGCCGGCCTGACGGTTTTCAGCCTTGCTGCGGGCTTGAATCGCGGAAATGAGTGTGATTCACACTTCCGTATGATTCACAGGGGGACGGGGCTTGCCCATATCGGCATTCACGGGGCGGCAATTCATGCGGGCGCATGATCGCCCGTCCCCTGTGGAACGCCCGATGCGAGGCCCGATGTGACGAGTGCGAAGTCCCTGCCCATGATCGTGATCGTCGATGACGACGATTCGCTTCGTGCCGCGACGCGCAGCCTCGTCCGCTCGCTGGGCTATGAGGTCCATGATTACGGCAATGCCGAGGATTTTCTGGCGTCCGGCGATGCCGATCGCGCCGCCTGCCTCATCACCGACGTCAACATGCCGGGCCTGAGCGGCATCGACCTCAAGCATGCGCTGGCGGGGCGGGGCTGCTCGCTGCCCGTCCTGCTGATGACCGCCAGCACCGACGAGAATATTCTCGATCGCGCGGCATGCTGCGGCGCCATCCGCACGCTGCGCAAGCCCTTCGACTGTCGCGACCTGATCGACACGCTCGAAGCGGCCGTCGCCGCTCCCTGATCCGTCCAGTCCATCCGTCATTCGAAAAAATTGGCCGGGGTGCGGGGAGGCGCCCCGGCCAAGTTATTTCGCGTCACGGCGGAGAGGGTGCCGTAGCCCGCGGAGCGACTAGGGGATCGCCCCGGTGAGATGAGCATTATTGCGACTCGTTCTTAATTGCAAGAGAAATTCTGCCGCATCGCCGGAGCATTCCGCCCAGCCGCGATGATTTGCCCGCTCGACAGCCGAGTCCGGCCCGCGTTAAGGACATTTCGGATGCGCATGTGCATCCGTGTAGCGAACGGCTTGGAATCGGGCGGGGTAATGCGATGAAGCCTTGGATGGTGCTGGCTGATCGCACCGCCGTGCTTTTCCTGGGGGTGGCGGCCGGCGTCGCGATCGGCCTGTCCTTCGCTTATGGCGGGCACCCCTGGCCGGATACCGCCGCGATCGACGAAGGCGTGCCCGCCGTCGTCCCGCCCGCGAAGGGGCCGGGGGCGGAGCCCGCTTTGCCGGCGACGGGGGGCAGGGGGCCGGCCACGGCCGCCGTCACGCTGCCCGATCATTCCTCCTCGGCCGCGATCGACTGCTCCATGCCCTTCCAGCAGCAATTGCTGGATACGCTGGCCGGCGGCGGCAAGGTGCGCGTCGGCGTGTTCGGCGACAGCTTCGGCGACGGCCTCTGGTCGGCGCTCTATCGCCAGCTTCCCGCCAAGGCCAATTACCAGGTCGTCAAATATAGCCAGCAGTCCACGGGCTTCACCCGCTATGCCAGCCTCAATATCGAGGAGCATACCGCCCAGCAGCTCGCGGCGGACGGCCCGGTCGACATCGCCGTCATCTCCTTCGGCGCCAACGATACGCAGGGCGTGTGGGCCGGCGGCAAGGCGGCGCGCCTGCTTTCGCCCGAATGGAAGCGGGTGATCGGTGAGCGGATCGACGGCCTCGTCAACCTGCTGCGCGCGCGCGGCGCGATGGTCTACTGGGTCGGCCTGCCCAAGATGCGCAAGGACAGCTTCGACGCGGATATCAGCGCGATGAACGCCTTCTATGCGGATCGGATGCGCGCGCTGAACGTGCCCTTCATCGATACCGCGCCCCTTTCGGTGGACGAAAACGGCGCCTACGCCCCCTATCTGCCGGACGGGCCGGAGAAGAAGCGCACGCTGATCCGCGCCAATGACGGCATCCACATGTCGATGACGGGCTATGTCCGCATCACGCGCGGGCTGGCGGAACGCATCCGCAACTATGTGGATACGGCGCGCAGGTCCGTCGCTGAGGGGGCCGTCCCCGCTGCCGGGCAGGCCGGCGTTTCATGATGGTTCCGATCCTGGCGCTTGCCGCCGCTGCCGCCGCCGGGCCGAACTGCGCCGAGGGCCTGTGCAACATTCGCGGGCTCGAACCCTTCTTCGACAAGCTGGAACGCCAGCCCCGCAACCAGGCCGGCAAGCGCCCGATCCACATCCTCCAGATCGGCGACAGCCACACGGCGGGCGATACGATCACCGGCGCCTGGCGGGAGGTGCTGCAGGCGCGCTATGGCGGCGGCGGGCGCGGCGTGCTGGCGGCGGGGCGGCCCTATCAGGGCTATCTCACCCAGGGCATCACCGCGCAGATGTCCTCGGGGTGGCGGATATCCTCCACCTTCGGCTCGGCCTCCGCGCCGCCGCGCCCGCTGATGGGCGTTTCCGGCTTCAGCCTCACCTCGCAGCAGCCGGGGGCGGAGATGTCGCTCACCGCCGATGCCGGGCAGATGTTCGATCGCTTCGTGCTCTGCGCTGTCGCGGCGCCGGGGGCGGGCGCGCTTACCATCCGCATCGGCGCGCGGACGGAACGGATGCAGCTTGCGTCGGCCACGGAACGCGCGGAATGCCGCACGGTCTCCGTCGACCAGCCGTCCTTCACCGTCACCGTGACGGCGGAGGACCGCCCGGTCACGATCACCTCCTGGGCCACCTTCCGCGACAATGGCGGCATCGCGCTCTCCAATGTCGGCGTGGTCGGTTCCCAGCTCCAGCATTTCGCGCGGACGGACGATGCCGTCGTCGCGGAGGAGCTTCGCGCCTACCGCCCCGACCTGATCGTCATCGAATTCGGCACCAACGAGGGCTTCTCGCCGGTCTTCCGGCCGAATGAGTATGAGATCACGCTCCGCAGCCAGATCGGCCGGATGCGCAGGCTCGCGCCCGGCGTGCCGATCCTGCTGATCGGCGCGCCCGATGCCAGCAGCCGCCGGCCGGAGATGCTGATCAACGCGCCCGGCCCCGCGCCGCGCCCGTGCGCGGAGCCTTCGGGGCCGATCAACGCCTCCATCCCGCCGGGGCAGACGCGGATCGGCACCGGCCGGCTCGATAACCTGCTCGCCGATATCAGCGCGGGCGACAGCGCCGATGCCGGCCAGGACGGCGCCGATCCGGTGGTGGCTCCGCCCGCTCCCCCGCCGCCCGCGCCGGCTCAGATAAGCTGGTCGGTCCGCGCCAATCCGCTGTTCCCGCCCGCGGGCCTGCGCGCCGTGCGCGATGTCCAGCGCCGCGTCGCCGGCCAGCTCGGCATCGCCTTCTGGGATTGGGAAGCGCGGATGGGGGGCGCCTGCTCCGCGGTGAAATGGGTGAAGGGGGATCCGCCCCGCATGCGCGGCGATTATGTGCATTTCAACTCGGCCGGCGGGCGCGACATCGCCCAGCGGCTGAACGCCGATCTGGAACAGGCCCGCACGCTGCTGAGCGCGTCGCGCTAGATGCTGTTCCCCACGCTCACCTTCGGGCTGTTCTTCCTCGCCACCTATGCGGTGATCTGGGGCGTCGGCCGCGCGAACGAATGGCGCAAGATCCTGCTGCTGCTGGCGAGCTGGGTCTTCTATGGCGCCTGGGACTGGCGCTTCGTCGCGCTGCTGATCTTCTCCGCCTTCCTCAACTGGGGCACGGCGGCGCTGATCGCGCGGACGGACGAGGAATATGAACCCGGCCGGCGCAAGGCGCTGCTCGCCTTCGGGGTCGCCGCCAATCTCGGCATCCTAGGCTTCTTCAAATATTATGATTTCTTCCTGGAACAGCTCGGCCTGCTGCTCGCCCATTTCGGGTTCGAGCGGGATATGCCCCTGCTGGAGATCATCCTGCCGGTGGGGGTCAGCTTCTTCACCTTCCAGGGCATGTCCTACCTGATCGACGTCGCGCGGCGGAAGGTGCCGCCGGCCAGCCTGCTGGACATGACGCTGCTCATGTCCTTCTTCCCGCACCTCGTCGCCGGGCCGATCGTGCGCGCGTCCGATCTGATCCCCCAGTTCCGCCGCACGCCGAAGCTGGAACGCGGCATGGTGGCGATGGGGCTGCTGCTGATCGTCTGGGGCCTGTTCAAGAAGGCGGTGATCGCATCCGAGCTTTCGGTGGGGCTGGTCGATCCGGTCTTCTTCGATCCGTCGGCCCATTCCAGCCTCGATCTCGTCATCGCGGCCTATGGCTATGCGGTGCAGATCTACTGCGATTTCTCGGCCTATAGCGACATGGCGATCGGGCTCGCCGCCCTGCTCGGCTATCGCTTCCCCTATAATTTCAACCAGCCTTATCGCGCGAGATCGCTCCAGGATTTCTGGCGCCGCTGGCACATCAGCCTGTCGAGCTGGCTGCGCGACTATCTCTATATCTCGCTCGGCGGCAGCCGGGGCGGGCTGGCCAGGGCCTGCCGCAACATCATGATAACGATGCTGCTGGGCGGCCTCTGGCACGGCGCGAAATGGACCTTCCTGATCTGGGGCGGCCTCCACGGCATCGTCCAGGTGCTGGAAACGCTGTGGCGCAAGCTGCGGCCGGCGGGCTGGCCGCATCTGCCGGCGGCGCTGGCGATCGTCGCCACCTTCCATATCGTCACGCTCGGCTGGATATTCTTCCGCGCCGATACGTTCGACGGCGCGATCGCCTTCCTGGACGGCATCGGCCGGGGCGACTGGGGATCGACGATCGCGACGCCGCTGGCCATCGGCCTCATCCTGTTCGGCATGGCGATCCACTTCACGCCGCCCACGCTGGCGCAGGGGATCGCGCTCCGCCTCCGGGGCGTTCCGGCCATCTGGCTGGGGCTTGCCACCGGCGTGGTGATCCTGCTGATCGATGCGATGCGGTTCGAAGGGGTCGCGCCCTTCATCTATTACCAATTCTAGGGCCGGGGAGGCGAGGGCATGAGCGAAGACCATCATCCATCCCCGGTCGATCTGCCCGGCGGCCCGGATTTCCACGGCCGGCCGTTGCGCTGGGCGACGATCGCCATCGCCGTCGCCACGCTGTTCCTCGGCCTGTTCAACGCCACCGCGATCAACGGCTGGGCGGTCGAGCTGGCGCCCACGCCGCTGAGCGCGCGGATCGTGGCGGCGACGGAAGCGTGGGAGGAAACCACCGAGGCGATCGGCATCGCCGCGCCGCGCGCCTGGCTCCATGCCCGCTGGAAGGCGCTTCAGACGGCGCGGTTCAAGGGGCAGGAAAAGGCGGAATAGCCGGCCGCCACCTGCCGCCATGCCGACGAAAGCCGGCATCCATTGGCCGCAGCGCCGGTCCTGCGGATGCAGGCCGGACGTCGATGGACCACGATTTTCGCCAGGGTGACGAGATGCCCGGGAGCCGCTGACCCCGCAACCAGGCCGCTATTGTCATGCTGACGAAAGCCAGCATCCATTGGCGGCAAGAAGCGAGCCCGGCGCCGACGCGCCCTGGCTTTCGCCAGGGTGACGGGTTCTGATTTGAGGGGCCAGCCCGCCCCTCAATCCTGGAACGGATCGCGCACCAGGATGGTGTCGTCGCGCTCGGGGCTGGTGGAAACCAGCGCCACCGGGCACTGGATCAGCTCCTCCACCCGGCGGATATATTTGATCGCCTGCGCCGGCAGGTCGGCCCAGCTCCGCGCGCCCGCGGTGGACTGGCTCCAGCCTTCGAACACCTCATAGACCGGCTCGACGCGGGCCTGATCCTGCGGATGCGGCGGCAGATAGTCGTAATGCCGGCCGTCCAGCATGTAGCCGGTGCAGATCTTCAGCTCCTCGAACCCGTCCAGCACGTCCAGCTTGGTCAGCGCGATGCCGGTGATGCCCGACACGGCGGCCGACTGGCGCACCAGCACCGCATCGAACCAGCCGCAGCGGCGCTTGCGGCCGGTGACGGTGCCGAATTCGTGGCCGCGCTCGCCCAGCCGCTGGCCGGTCTCGTCGGTCAGCTCGGTGGGGAAGGGGCCGGAACCGACGCGCGTCGTATAGGCCTTGACGATGCCGAGCACGAAGCCCGCCGCCGAAGGCCCGAGGCCGGAACCGCCGGCGGCCGTGCCGGCGATGGTGTTGGAGGAGGTGACGAACGGATAGGTGCCGTGGTCCACGTCCAGCAGCACGCCCTGCGCGCCTTCGAAGAGGATGCGGTCGCCGCGCTTGCGGGCCTCGTCCAGCGTGCGCCACACGGGCTTGGCATAAGGCAGGATGAAGCCGGCGATCTCGGCCAGCTCGGCCATCAGCGCGGCGCGGTCGATCGGCGGCTCGCCGAAGCCGGCGCGCAGCGCGTCATGGTGGGCGCAGACGCGGTCGAGCTGCAGGTCGAGATCGTCGAGATGGGCGAGGTCGCACACCCGGATCGCGCGGCGGCCCACCTTGTCCTCATAGGCCGGGCCGATGCCGCGCCGGGTGGTGCCGATCTTGCCCGCGCCGCTCGCATCCTCGCGCAGGCCGTCCAGGTCGCGGTGGAAGGGCAGGATCAGCGGGCAGGTCTCGGCGATCTGGAGGTTGTCGGGCGTCATCTCCACGCCCTGTCCGGCCAGCTTGGCCACCTCGTCGCGGAAGTGCCACGGGTCCAGCACCACGCCGTTGCCGATCACCGAAAGCGTGCCGCGCACGATGCCGGACGGCAGCAGGGAGAGCTTGTAGACCTTCTCGCCCACCACCAGCGTATGCCCGGCATTGTGCCCGCCCTGGAACCGGACGACGCAATCCGCGCGCTCCGCCAGCCAGTCGACGATCTTGCCCTTGCCTTCATCGCCCCACTGGGCGCCGATGACGGTGACGTTGGCCATGCTACTCTTCTTTCTAAAGCGTCATGCCGAACATGCTTCGGCATCCATCGCGTCAGGCAGCGCCTAGCGCCGAAATGGTCCCTGAAACAAGGTCAGGATGACGGTTGCAGTGGTTCGGGCGTCGTGCCCCGCAGGATGAACGCGCAATTGGCGGCGGCGGGATCGTCGCTCTCGCCAAGCGCCGCGATGGTGGTCCAGCCCTCGGCGCGCAGCGCGGCCGCCGCCGCCGGATCGCTTCCCGCCGGCACGAACACGCGGCGGCTCGGCTCCTGTCCCAGCCCGGCGTCCACCAGCGGATCGATATAGAGCGAAAAGCCCATCGCCGGCTCCTCGCGGCCGTCGGCGTGGAGGACGGTGTAGCTGCCGCCGCGCCCGATCTCGCCCGAAAGGCCGTCGGCGAACAGCGAAAAGCCGATCCAGCTCTGATATTCGAAGCCGTGCCGCTCGGTCGGGTCCAGCGTCAGCCCGACGCGGCCGGCGAAGGCGGCGGCGATCCGCTCCACCGCGTCCAGCCGCTCGGCCAGCGGCGCCACGCCGTCCAGCAGCCGCAGCCGCGCGACGGCGCGGTCGATCGGCCCGGCGGCGGCGACCAGCGGCAGATAATCCTGCCCGTCGAGCGCCGCGAGCGCGCCCACATCCTTCGCGTCCAGCCGCTCGCGCACCCGTTCCAGCCGGGCGGGGGTGAGCGGCATCGGCCCGGCGGCCAGGGTCTCGATCAGGTCGGGCAGGGTCAGATCCACGGTGATGCCGGTCACGCCCGCCGTTTCCAGCGCCTCGATCGCGACGCCCAGCACCTCGATCGCCGCCGTCACCGAATCGCTGCCGATCAGCTCGGCGCCGGTCTGGATCAGTTCCCGCTCGGGGCGGAGCTGGGTGGTCTTCAGCTTCAGGATCGGCCCGCCATAGGCCAGCCGCAGCGGCCGGGGCCGGTGGGCCATGCGCGTGGCGGCGATGCGGCCGGCCTGCGCGGTGATGTCGGGCCGCAGCGCCAGCGTCCGCTGCGATATGGGATCGACGACGCGCAGCAGATCCTGCGCGCGCGCCGATTTCAGCCGGCCGACCAGCTCGTCCTCGAACTCGGCCAGCGGCGGCGCCACGCGCTCATATCCGTTGCGCCCGATCGCCACGATCACCCGATGCAGCAACCGCGACGCCGCCTCCGCCTGCGGCGGCAGCCGATCGCGAAGCCCAACGGGCAAAAGGCCGGGTGTGTTGGTCATCTTATTCCCTCTCCCCTCTGGGGAGAGGGCCAGGGAGAGGGGGGAGTCCGCGAAGCCAGCGCCTCGCCGATGGCGGCGAGCACGCCCTCCACATTCTCCATCACGTCGCGATTGGTGAACCGAATCACGCGAAAGCCCTGCTCTTCCAGATAATGGGTGCGGCGCGCGTCATAGCCGACTTGGCCGCCATGTGTATCCCCGTCGATCTCGATCGCGAGTTTTTGTAGCCGGGCCGCGAAATCGACGATGAACGGGCCGACCACGACCTGGCGGCCGAACTTGATGCCGCCGAAACGCTTTGCGCGAAGAAGCGACCAGAGACGGCTTTCCGCGGGCGTCTGATGCTCGCGGAGGTGGCGGATGCGGGCCTTCAGCTCGTCGCTTCGCCGCATCCGGACTCCCCCTCTCCCAACCCTCTCCCCAGAGGGGAGAGGGCTTATCACGGTCTCCTCAAAACCGCAGCGACTTCACCGTCTTGACGCCGGGCAGGCGGCAGATGTCCCACATCACCGGCTCGCCGGCGGGCGTGTCGAGCGAGAGGAGCAGCACCGCCTCGCCGCCGGCCGAACGGCGGCCGAGGTGGAAGGTGCCGATGTTGACGCCCGCCTCGCCCAGCTTGGAACCCAGCCGGCCGATGAAGCCGGGGGCGTCCTCGTTCACGACATAGAGCATCGTGCCGGCGAGGTCGGCCTCCACCTTCACGCCGAAGATTTCGACCAGGCGCGGCTCGGAATTGGCGAACAGGGTGCCCGCCACCGATTTCTCGCCATTGGCGGTCGTCACCGAAACGCGGATCAGCGTGTGGTAATCGCCCTCGCGGTCGTGGCGCACCTCGCGCACGTCCAGCCCGCGCTCGCGCGCCAGGAAGGGGGCGTTCACCATGTTTACCGTGTCGGAATAGACGCCCATCAGGCCCTTCAGCACGGCGCCGGTGATCGGCTTCTGATTCAGCTCGGCGGCAGCGCCCTCGACCTCGATGGCGACGGACTTGATCGCATCGCCCTCAAGCTGGCCGACCAGCGCGCCCAGCCGCTCGGCCAGCGCCATGTAGGGCTTCAGCTTCGGCGCTTCCTCGGCCGACAGGCTCGGCATGTTGAGCGCGTTGGTGACGCCGCCGGAGATCAGGAAATCGGCCATCTGCTCGGCCACCTGGATCGCCACGTTCACCTGCGCCTCGTTGGTCGAGGCGCCGAGGTGCGGGGTGGAGATGAAGCCCGGCGTGCCGAACAGCGGGCTTTCCTTGGCCGGTTCGGTCACGAACACGTCCAGCGCCGCGCCCGCGACATGGCCGCTGTCCAGCGCCGCCTTCAGCGCCTCCTCGTCCACCAGGCCGCCGCGCGCGCAGTTGATGATGCGCACGCCCTTCTTGGTCTTGGCGATATTCTCGGCCGAAAGGATGTTGCGTGTGCTGTCGGTGAGCGGCGTGTGGAGGGTGATGAAGTCCGCGCGGGAGAGAAGCTCGTCCAGCGTCACCTTCTCCACGCCCATGTCCACGGCGCGCTCGGGCGTGAGGAAGGGATCGTAGGCGACGACCTTCATCTTCAGGCCCAGCGCGCGATCCGCGACGATCGATCCGATATTGCCGGCGCCGATCAGGCCGAGCGTCTTGCCCGTCACCTCGACGCCCATGAAGCGGTTCTTCTCCCACTTGCCGGCCTGGGTGGACCGATCGGCCTCCGGCAGATCGCGGGCGAGCGCGAACATCAGCGCGATGGCATGTTCGGCGGTGGTGATCGAGTTGCCGAACGGCGTGTTCATCACCACCACGCCCTTGGCGGAGGCGGCGGGGATGTCGACATTGTCGACGCCGATGCCGGCGCGGCCGACCACCTTCAGGTTGGTGGCGGCTTCCAGCACCTCCTTCGTCACCTTGGTGGCGGAACGGATGGCCAGGCCATCATACTCGCCGATGATGGCGATCAGCTCTTCCTTGGTCTTGCCGGTGATCTCGTCCACCTCGACCCCGCGATTGCGGAAGATCTGGGCGGCAAGCGGGTCCATCTTGTCGGAAATCAGAACCTTGGGCATGGTGAAAATCCTTGGATTTTCGTCATCCTGACGAAGGTCAGGATCTCGGTCGGCGGGGAATGCCCTCACGAGACCCCGGCTTTCGCCGGGATGACGTCTTGAATAAGGGAGGGGTCAGCCGCGCGCCTGCGACCAGGCCCAGTCGAGCCAGGGGCCGAGGGCCTCGATATCGGCGGTCTCGACGGTCGCGCCGCACCACACGCGCAGGCCCGGCGGGGCATCGCGATAGCCGGCGATGTCGTAGGCCGCGTCCTCATTCTCGAGCAGCGAGGCGATCTTCTTGACGAGCGCCAGCTTGCCCTCGTCGTCCAGGCCCGTCACCGCATCGTCCGCGAACTTCAGGCAGACGGAGGTGTTGGAGCGCGAGGCTGCGTCCACGGCCAGATGGTCGATCCACGGCGTCTTTTGCACCCAGGCGTCGAGCGCCGCGGCATTGGCGTCGGCGCGCTTTATCAGCGCGGTCAGCCCGCCGATCGACTTCGCCCATTCCAACGACCAGATATAATCCTCGACCGCGAGCATCGAGGGCGTGTTGATCGTCTCGCCCTTGAAGATGCCTTCGATCAGCTTGCCGCCCTTCGTCATGCGGAAGATCTTGGGCAGCGGCCATGCCGGCGTGTAGCTTTCCAGCCGTTCCACGGCGCGGGGGCCGAGGATCAGGATGCCGTGCGCGCCTTCGCCGCCCAGCACCTTCTGCCAGGAGAAGGTGACGACATCCAGCTTGTCCCACGGCAGGTCCATGGCGAAGCAGGCGGAGGTGGCGTCCGCGATGGTCAGACCCTCGCGGTCGTCCCTGATCCAGTCGCCGTTCGGCACGCGCACGCCGGACGTGGTGCCGTTCCAGGTGAAGACGATATCGGTCGACTGGTCGAGCGCGTGGAGGTCCGGCAGCTCGCCATAGGGCGCCTTCACCACGTCCGCGTCGATCTTCAGCTGCTTGACGACATCGGTGACCCAGCCTTCGCCGAAGCTTTCCCAGGCGACCATCGTGGCCTTGCGCGCGCCCAGCAGCGACCAGAGCGCCATCTCGACGGCGCCGGTGTCCGATCCGGGAACGATGCCGATGCGGTGGGTGGCGGGAACGCCCAGTATCTCGCGCGTCAGCTCGATCGCGTGGACGAGGCGGCTCTTGCCCAGCTTGGAGCGGTGCGAGCGGCCCAGCGATCCGGTGGCGAGATGGTCGGCGGCCCAGCCCGGAGGCTTGGCGCAGGGACCGGACGAGAAATGGGGGCGCGCCGGCTTGGTGCCGGGGCGAGCAACGTCAGTCATGTAGTCTCTCCTCACAGAGAGCGCGCGCCGCGTTGGGACGGCGTGGCCCGCCGGCGCTTCTAGAGATTGGGCGAGGGGAGTCAATCGCCCTTCGTGTCGGAAAATTTTGCACGTGCGAAGGGTTCGCAACTGCATTCGTTGCGAAATCATAACGATAAGGCTTTGGCCCGGGCCTTGCTTGGTGCTTCGTCAATCGTAGCATTGGGAGAGGTGAACATGCGGAAGCTTTGGGGTGTCGCCGCACTTTCGGCGGCGGTGATGGGGGCCGCTCTGGCTGCCGTTCCGGCCTCGGCCGCGATCATGATCTACACCTCGCCGGGCGCCGTTTCGCCGTCGGACAACGTCCAGTTCAACGATGGCTATCCGAATCCCGCCAATCCGCTGCAGGCGGAAACCAATCACGGCACGCTGGTGACGTTCGAATCGAACGAGCTGCTCTATACGCCATCTAGCGGGCAGGCGCGCATCACCGGCACCGACAGCAACCTGACCACGCTCACCTTCTACCTCACCAATCCCGCGCTTGCGATGAGCGAGGTGGAATTCAGGCTCACGGACCCGAACGGCAACTATCACACCACGGCAACGATCGATTTCTACGATCAGTTCGGTGTCGCGACGACGCTTTCCGGTTTCACGCTGAGTAATGGCGCGGATTGGTTCTCGGCTCGGGGGACCGACGGCTCGTTGATCAGCAAGGTGGTGATCACGACGGCGGACAATATAAACGACGTTCGCCAGGTTCGCGTCACGCCGACGGCCTTGCCGCTGAACGAACCGTTGGTGCCGGAGCCTTCGACCTGGGCGATGCTGATCACGGGCTTCGGCTTGGTCGGCGCTGCGATGCGCCGTCGACGCGGGCAAGCCGCCTTCGCCTGAACGGGGGATGGAGCGGGGACCGGTGGCGGGCGTGCCTCGGCTGCCCGCCACTCGCTTCGCGGATCAACCCCGCAGCCGGAAGGGCTGACGCAGCGCGACCTGCCCGTCAGCCTTCCTCCCCGCTGCGCGAGAATTTGCGGCGCACCCAGGCAAGGCCGCCGGCGATCGCGGCGATGAAGATGGCCAGGAATTTCTTGCCGAAAAGCAGGACGGCGCCCAGCAGCCCCACTTTCTTCGCGGCCGCGACGCCGGCGCCGGCCGCGACCAGCCCGGCGAGGCCGAACTCGGCGGTCTTGTCCTTGCTCGAATCATAATCGGCATAGCGCGATCCGACATCGAAGCTCGCCGCTTTCCCGAAGGCCGCCGCCGCCGTGCGCACCTCGGCAAGCTGCGGCATGCTCGCCACCATGTTGAGGCTCAGAACGCCATGGCGGCCGAGCAGCCGCACGTCATAGTTGAGCGCATCGACGTCGCTTCCCGAAAAGCGGATGTCGCGGGCCCAGATCAGCGAATGATCGGCCGGATCATAGGATGGCTGCTGCGCCCAGCCGACGAGGTGGCGCGCGGCATAGCCGGCCTTGGTCCGCTCCTCATTATCCGCTTTCTCGCTTTCCTGGATGTCGCGGAGGAGGGCGTCGTAATCCTCCGTCTTCGCGTCCTTGTCGCTCACATAGCCGGTGGCTTCGTAGGTGACGACCGCCCCCCAGCTATCGTCGAGGAAGGTCTTGCCCTTGGGAAAGACGAGGCCCAGCACCCCGCCCACCGCATCCGGCGGATTGCCCCAGCCTTCGACGAGCACCTTCTTCGCCTCCTCGGCCGGCAGGAAATAATAATCCTCGCCCAGGTGGAGCGTGGCGTTGGCGTTTCCGATCGGCACGTCCCCGGTCCTGGGATGCAGGCTGTCCAGCAATGCCTTCATTCGCGCGACATAGGCCTTCTGCTCGGCCGTAAGCTCCGCCGTGGCGGTGGTGTTCGCCGCGGGGCTGGCCAATATCTGCGCCGGAACGCCGGCCAGCAGGATGGCGGCCGCCAGCATCTTGATTCTCATCGTCAAATTCCCCCGAATATTCCCCGAGGGGCTGGCTCGCACGACGCCCCGTTCTTGACCAGATGGAAAATGATCCGATGCCGGATGCCTAGACGGGCAGGGAGCGGATCAGAACGGAACCGTAATCGTCACCTTGGCGCGGTTGCTCGGAAATCCGCCGACGCCGACCTGCTCGGCATTCACCTTGCCGCGAACCTTGCCGAACAGGCCGAACTCCGCCTTCGGCATGCCTTCGGGCGGCGCTTCTTCCGCGGTGACGCGGCTATATTCCTGCTTGTCGCGGCTGGCGCAGACGATGATGTCGCGGCCCGATCCGGCGGCATCGGCCCGGCAATCGGTTTCCGGCGGCTTCATCTTGCCGAGATCGAAGTCTATCGGCGGGGCTATATTGGCGGCTTGCAGGGCGATCGCGATCGATAACATGCCGCCTCCCGATATTCGGCATGACGTTATTTGCGGTTCTGGGCGCAAATATGGCCGGATCGGCCAGGGCAAGCGGCGGGCCGGCAAACGGCGCAACGCCGCTTTGCCTCGCTTCGACTCACGCGGGATTGACCGGACCGGCTTGAAAACGCACAGATTCCCATGATGCGTATTCGGGGGGCATGGCTGTTGGCGATGCTGGCGCTTGCCGCCTGCGTCGGCCCGTCGCGGGAAAAGCCCCGCCGCCCGCCCGCGCATCGCCCGCCGCCCGTGGCCAGGGCGGATGATCCGCGCGAGCTGAAGCAGTGCCTGGCCGATCTCGGCAAATATGGCGCCCAGTTCAACGTGCTGCCGGATCGCTGGTTCGGCAATGGCTGCTCGGCCACGGGCGCGGTGCAGCTCGTGGCCATCGGCATCCCCGTCACCAATCTCGGCGCGATGAAGTGCCGCACGGCGGAACGGCTGTCCGCCTGGACGAACGAGGCGGTGCAGAATGCCGCCATGGCCTGGCTGGACAGCCGGGTGGTGAAGATCGAGAGTTTCGGCACCTATAATTGCCGCCCGCGCAACGGCGTGGCGGGCGCCAAGCTTTCGGAGCATGGCCGCGCCAACGCCGTCGATATCGCCGCCTTCCAGCTTGCCGATGGCCGGCGGATCACGGTGGAGAAGGGGTGGCGCGGGCCGGACGCCAACGTCCGTAACTTCCTGCGCGCGGTTCACAAGGCGGCCTGCCGGCGCTTCGCGATCGTCATCGGCCCGGACGGCGATGCCGCCCACTACAACCATTTCCACTTCGACATGGGCGCCGACGGGCCATATTGTAAGTGAGCCGAAAGGCCCCATTTCGATAAGGTGCCGGAACGCACCAAATCGATAACAGAACAAGGCTAATTTGCTTTCCATGAGTAACCGAGAGATTCCCAAGCGCGTCTTCCCGCCCGCGAAGGACGACGCCGCTTCCGCGCGGCATGTGACGCCGGCGCCCCAGACCACCGATCCCGCCTACCGGCTCGCCTTCCAGGACATGGATTTCCTGCTGCGGGACGATCTGCGCCCGGTGCGCTTCCAGCTCGAGCTGATGAAGCCGCAGCTTCTGCTGAACGAGGCGAATATCGGTTCCACCTTCGTGATGTATGGATCGGCCCGCATACCGGAGCCGGCCAAGGCCGACATGCTGGTCGATGCCGCCGTCACCGATACGCAGCGCCGCATCGCCGAACGGCTGAAGGCCAAGGCGCATTATTATGACGAGGCGCGCAAGCTCGCCGCGCTCGCCAGCCAGTCCCCGCTCGACGCGGAAGGGCGGCGGCAGTTCGTCGTCTGCTCGGGCGGCGGCCCCTCGATCATGGAAGCCGCCAATCGCGGCGCCGCCGATGTCGGCGCGGATTCGATCGGGCTCAACATCGTGCTGCCGCACGAGCAGGCGCCCAACGAATATGTCACGCCGTCATTGAGCTTCCAGTTCCACTATTTCGCGCTGCGCAAGATGCATTTCCTGCTCCATGCGCGCGCGGTGGCGGTGTTCCCCGGCGGCTTCGGCACCTTCGACGAGACGTTCGAGCTGCTCACCCTGATCCAGACCGGCAAGATGAAGCCGCTGCCGATCCTGTTCTTCGGCCGCGAATTCTGGGATCGCGTGATCGATTTCGAGGCGCTGGTCGAGGAAGGCGTGGTTTCGCCCAACGATCTCAAGCTGTTCCGCTTCGTGGAAACGGCGGACGAAGCCTGGAATCATGTGAACGCCTATTGGGCGAAGCGCGAGCTGGAGCAGCGCGAGCAGCAGCAGGCGGCGGAATAGCCGCCGGCTCCGCCGCCAGCCCGGCGGGGTCCGGGGTGGCGTGGGCCGGCTCCTCCGGCCCCTCCGGCCCCTCCGGCCCCTCCGGCCCCTGCCTCAGGAGATATCGATCCTGAGCCGCGTCAGCCGCACGCTGGCGATCCGCCAGCCGTCCGCCTCGTGCCGGTAGGTCTCGTGATAATGGCCGTATCCGTGCAGGAAGGTGTAGGGCACGGTCGCGCCCGGCCCCACCCATAATTTGTCCTCCATCGCCCAGATGCCGGTGGCCAGCTTCGGCGATGTGAAGGCGATTTCGGGCATGTGGCCGTGGTGCACGGTGGTGATGTTGGCCAGGATCGGCGCCAGCATCGCGATATAGGCGTCCGCGCCCGCGATCAGGGCCTGCGGGTTGGGCGGATCGGTGCCCTCGCGGAAATCCGCGTGCAGGTCGTCCGTGAACACGGCGCGCAGGCCGCTCCAGTCCTTCAGGTCCATGCAACGGAAATATCGCGCCTTCAGCGTCTTTATCTCCTCGATGGCCAGCAGCCTCTCGATCGCGTCCATCCGTGCCTCTCCTTTGTCCGTGGCCAGATTGTCCGGTGGGCGGCTGATGGAAAAGCCCGCATCCGCCCCAAGAATCGCTTTATGGCGCCGGGGCGAAAGGCACGTCATTCAGGATGAAGTCGCCGGCCTTGCCGCCTTCCTGTCGCTCCACCTAGCTTGAACGGCAGGGATCGGTGGGCCGGCGCCCGCCGCTGAAGACAGAAAAAGAGCGAGAGAGAGTGAGCGATAATCCCAGCGCGCCCGCCGGCGTGAACCTGACGCATCTCCAGCGTCTCGAGGCGGAAAGCATCCATATCCTGCGCGAGGTGGTGTCCGAGGTCGAACGGCCGGTGATGCTCTATTCGGTCGGCAAGGATTCGGCGGTCATGCTGCATCTGGCGCGCAAGGCCTTCTATCCCTCGCCGCCGCCCTTTCCGCTGCTCCATGTCGATACGACGTGGAAGTTCAGGGCGATGTATGAGCTTCGCGACCGGATGGCGAAGGAAAGCGGCATGGAGCTGCTGGTCTATCACAATCCCGAAGCCATGGAACGCGGCATCAACCCGTTCGATCACGGATCGCTCCACACCGACATGTGGAAGACGGAAGGGCTGAAGCAGGCGCTCGACAAATACGGCTTCGACGCGGCCTTCGGCGGCGCGCGCCGCGACGAGGAGAAGAGCCGCGCCAAGGAACGCATCTTCTCCTTCCGCTCGGCCAATCACCGGTGGGACCCGAAGAACCAGCGGCCGGAGCTGTGGCGCCTCTACAATGCGCGCAAGGCGAAGGGGGAGAGCATCCGCGTCTTCCCCATCTCCAACTGGACCGAGCTGGATATCTGGCAATATATCCACCTGGAGAACATCCCGATCGTTCCCCTCTATTTCTCCGCCCCGCGCCCCACGGTGGTGCGCGACGGGCTGACCCTGATGGTGGACGACGATCGCTTCCCGCTGCGCCCCGGCGAGGTGCCGGAGATGAAGTCGATCCGCTTCCGCACGCTCGGCTGCTACCCGCTGACCGGCGCCGTGGAGAGCGAGGCGAAGACGCTGCCGGAGGTGATCCAGGAAATGCTCCTCACCACCACGTCCGAACGCCAGGGCCGCGCGATCGACCACGATCAGGCCGCCAGCATGGAGAAGAAGAAGCAGGAGGGATATTTCTGACGGACGGCGGCGGCCGTGCGTCATCCTGACGAAGGTCAGGATCTCCCTCCCCGAGAGCATGCTCTCAACCGCAAGAGATCCCAGCCCGCGCTGGGATGACGGGATTGAACCATGACGACCAATGAAAGCTCCTACAAGGCGCAGGACCTCATCGCCGAGGATATCGACGCTTATCTGAAGCAGCACCAGCACAAGAGCCTGCTGCGCTTCATCACCTGCGGTTCGGTGGATGACGGCAAGTCCACGCTGATCGGCCGGCTGCTCTACGATTCCAAGATGATCTTCGAGGATCAGCTCGCCGCGCTGGAGGCGGATTCCAAGCGCGTCGGCACGCAGGGGCAGAATATCGATTTCGCCCTGCTGGTCGACGGCCTCGCCGCCGAGCGCGAGCAGGGCATCACCATCGACGTCGCCTACCGCTTCTTCTCGACGGAAAAGCGCAAGTTCATCGTCGCCGACACGCCGGGGCATGAACAATATACCCGCAACATGGTGACGGGCGCGTCCACCGCCGATCTCGCCGTGATCCTGATCGACGCGCGCAAGGGCGTGCTCACCCAGACGCGGCGGCACAGCTACCTCGCCCACCTGATCGGCATCAAGAATATCGTGCTGGCGGTGAACAAGATGGACCTGATCGATTACGATCAGGAACAATATGAGGCGATCGTCGAGGATTATCGCGTTTTCGCCACCTCGATCGGGATCGGCGATTTCGTGGCGATGCCGATTTCCGGCTTCAAGGGCGACAACATCACCGGCCCGTCGCCCAACACGCCCTGGTATCAAGGCCCCGCGCTGATCGAGCATCTCGAGACGGTGGAGCTGGACGTCACCACCGATCAGGCCAAGCCGTTCCGCATGCCGGTGCAGTGGGTGAACCGCCCGAACCTGGATTTCCGGGGATTCTCGGGGTTGGTCGCCACCGGCACGGTGCGGCCGGGCGATGCGGTGCGCGTGCTGCCTTCGGGCAAGACCTCCACCGTCGCCCGCATCGTCACCATGGACGGCGATCTCGACGAGGCGGTGGCCGGCCAGTCCGTCACCATCACGCTGGCCGACGAGGTGGATTGCTCGCGCGGGGACGTGCTGTCCGTCGCCGATACGCCGCCCCAGGCGGCCGACCAGTTCGAGGCGACGATCGTCTGGATGGCGGATGAGGAGATGCTCCCCGGCCGTCCCTATTGGCTGAAGCTCGGCACCCAGACGGTGACGGCCAGCATCCAGGCGCCCAAATATCAGGTCAACGTCAACACGATGGAGCATCTGGCGGCCAAGACGCTGGACCTGAACGCCATCGGCGTCGCCAACCTGTCGACCGATCGGCCGCTGGTGTTCGAATCCTATGAGGCGAACCGCGATCTGGGCGGCTTCATCCTGATCGACAAGCTCACCAACGCCACCGTGGCGGCCGGCATGCTGCACTTCTCGCTCCGGCGCGCGCAGAATGTCCACTGGCAGGCACTGGACATCAGCCGCGAGGCGCACGCCAACCTCAAAAACCAGAAGCCGGCGGTGCTGTGGTTCACGGGGCTTTCGGGCGCGGGCAAGTCCACCATCGCCAACCTGGTGGAAAAGAAGTTGCACCGGATGAACCGGCACACCTTCCTGCTCGACGGCGACAATGTCCGCCACGGCCTGAACAAGGATCTCGGCTTCACCGATGCCGATCGCGTGGAGAATATCCGCCGCGTCGGCGAGGTGGCGAAGCTGATGACCGATGCGGGCCTGATCGTCATCACCGCCTTCATCTCGCCTTTCCGCCAGGAACGGCAGATGGTGCGCGACATGATGGCGCCGGGCGAATTCTTCGAGGTGCATATCGATACGCCGCTGGCCGATGCCGAGGCGCGCGACGTGAAGGGCCTCTACAAGAAGGCGCGCTCCGGCCAGCTCGCCAACTTCACCGGCATCGACAGCCCCTATGAGGCGCCGGCCAATCCCGAGGTCCGCATCGACACGACGAAGATGACGCCCGAGGAAGCCGCCGACCTGATCGTCGAGGAGCTGCTGAAATGAGCACGCTGTTCGAAGGCATCATCGGATCGGACGTCGATCTCGCCCGCCGCATCGCGGAAACCGCCGGCCACATCCTCGTCACGCTCCAGAAATCGGGGCTGTTCGAAGGCAAGGCGCTGGGCAAGGCGGGCGATCGCGTCGCCAACGCCTTCATCATGGAGGCGCTGAAGCAGCAGCGCCCCGACGATGCCGTGCTGTCGGAGGAGGAGAAGGACAATCCCGAGCGCCTGAAGCGCGAGCGGGTGTGGATCGTCGATCCCCTCGACGGCACCCGCGAATATGGCGAGGAACGCACCGATTGGGCGGTCCATGTCGCGCTCGCGGTCAACGGCCGGGCCACGGTCGGCGCGGTGGCGCTGCCCGGCATCCCGCTCACGCTCTGCACCGAACGCAGCTTCGGCGCGCTCGTCGGTAGGGGCAAGCCGCGCATGCTCGTCAGCCGCACCCGCCCCGCGCGGGAAGCGGTGGCAGTCGCCGAGAAGCTGGGCGCGGAGCTGGTGCCGATGGGCTCGGCCGGCGCCAAGGCGATGGCGGTGGTGCGCGGCGAGGCGGAGATCTACCTCCACTCCGGCGGCCAATATGAATGGGACAGCTGCGCCCCCGTCGCGGTGGCACAGGCGGCGGGCCTCCACGTCAGCCGCATCGACGGCAGCCCGCTCGTCTACAACCAGGCGGATGTCTACCTCCCCGATCTCCTGATCTGCCCGCCCAGCTATGCCGATCAGGTGCTGGCGCTGATCCGGGAACTGGAAGCGGCCTGACGATCGCCCGGGGTAGCCCTTTTCCAGGGCTACCCCGGTCTCGAACTACTGCCCCTTCAGGATAGCGAGCAAGGCACGCGCCGCCGCATCGTCTCCGCTATTGAGCGCGGCTTCCAGTTGTTCCCGCGCAAGCTGCGATTGGAGCTGCGCTATATGCGCCTCATTTTCCGCGGCGGCTTCGCGCAGTGGCTTCAAAGGATCGCTTGAAGGCGGCTGCTGGAGTTTCCGCAGCTTTTCGGCATTTTCCAGCTCTGCGATCTGCGCGGTCAGCGCCTTGCTCTTTTCGCTCTGCGCATATTCCAGGTCGGATCGGCGTTCCGTTTCGCGTTTTTCCATGGCATCGGCCATGGTCGTCGCCGCGTTGGCGGCCGAGGCTGTCGCGGCCTCAAGTGCGGCCTTGGTCGATTTCAGATAATAACGTTCGAGCCGTCCGTCCGCGCTCAGGAACACGCCCAGATCCTTGGCCTGGAACATGGGGACCTTGAACTTCAGGAAGCGCAACTGGCCGAGCTGCGGGAAATTGGCTGCCTCCACTTCGGCCAGATCATCTTCGAGGGCGCAGCCGACGTCCGTGGCGAGTGCCTTGCGGCAGACGAGCAGCTTCCCCTGCGCGGGCTCGCGAATGAAGACGCCTTCGTCATATGCCGTGTCGCGGGCGTGCCGGATGCGATAGGCCTTATCAAGATCGTCGACCGCTTCGTCGGTCAGGCGTTTGTGCAGGCACTCCGCATCGTTGGGGGCTCCTGCCGCGCAGTCCTTGGCAAGGGGCCATTCGGTGCGGACGGCCAGGTGCAGCTCGAGGTGATGTTCCAGGCAGGCTTTCAGCGTGCTGCTGCCGAGGCATTCAGCCGGGACCGTGGGCGTGGATTGCGTGGCGGCGCTCACCAACTCAGCGGCGAGATCCGTGGATTGTGCCTTGGTGGTGCTGTTTCCGAATGGCGATACGGCTTTCATGCCGGCAAGCGCCCGTATCTCGCTGGATAGCGCGGACATGTCCACCCCGCCCACCGGGACGACACGCTGGGCGGTGCCCATGGTCACCAGCTTTTCCAGTTTCTCGCGCGCGCTATTCCCCAGCGGCAAATCCTGTTGGCGGCCGGCCTCGCCATAATGCTTCGGCCAGCGTGCGATTTCTTTCACGCTCAGCGCTTCCAAGGCCTTGGCCTTGCTGTCCTTGGCGCCTTCGATGGCGGCATTCGCCCGGCGCTGTTCCAGCAATATCGCCTGCCACCGCCCCTTTGCTTGCCGGGGCGTCTTCAGCTTGAGCCTGAGTTCCTCGGTCAGCTCTTCCATGGCCTTGTTGGCGCCGATCAGCGCCTTCGTCTCTTCCTTGATCGCCTTGTCGGCATCGGTGAGCGTTTTCAGGTTCTGCTTCGCCTCATCGGTGCAGATTACCTGCGTTGGCCCGATCGGCTGCAATTTGAAATTGCTGGATTTGTTGGACAGCACGTTCGCGTCGCCGGAAGTCGGCGGTATGGCGGCGGCACCTGCGCCCGCTACCACCGCCACCGGCGGCACTCCCGCCGCCAGCATGACGCCGGCGGCGGCGATCTTGGCGGCGTTCTCGACGACCTGACCGGTGCGATCTTCCGCCGCCACGCCGATCGATTTCAGCGTGCCGTTGGGATAATAGTTCATTTCCAGGCTGGAGGTCTTGAGGAAGCCGGTCAGCCGCGGGTCCAGCATATAGGCCTCGCCGGGGACATAGCTTTTCTCGGCCGCGACATCGGTGGAGAATTTGAGGCTCGTCGGTTTGCCTTCGATCATGCCACCTGGGCATTCGGCAAGAGTTCGCACGATCGTCAGTTCGTATCGCGCCATCGGCAGCCTGTAGGTCAAACCTGGCAGGGCATCTCCCGCCTCCACGGTCTGTTCCCGATATGGCGTGGTGCGGATCGTTGCGCAGCCGGCCAGCAGCGATGACGCGATCAATAAAGATGCTGAAAAGCGTGTCATGGAATGCCTCCCCCCAAAGGCTGCCACGATGATATTATGATTTTCGATGGATCATCAATTCGAAAATAGAATTGATTAGATTTTCTGGAGGGGAAATTTGTCTGCGATGGTCCGGTTTATCTGCCTGCGGATAGGTTGAAACCTGCATCTTTTTGGATTGTTTTTCCGGGATTCCCGAGCCGGCCGCTCTAACCTGAATCGAAGCAAAATCCGGAACGCTCCGCCCGAAACCATAAGCGAAGCCGGCAGCCTTCCTTCCCGATTTGCGCCATTATCGTTCGCAGGGAAGGGAGCCTTGAGAGCATGAAATTCTGGCAGAATCTGAGCTGGATCGAAACCGATCAGCAGATCGAATGCGCCCGCTTCGCCGAGGAGGTCGGCTTTGACGGTGTCATGCACGGCGATCATTTCTGTTTTCCCGATGTCATCCGCAGCCGCTATCCCATGTCGCCCGACGGCGCGCCGCCGATGCCCACCGACTGGGCCTATCCCGATCTCTGGGTGACGATGGCGGCGCAGGCGGCGGTGACGAGCCGGCTGCGCTTCGCCGCCGCCATCTACACCATGGCGACCCGGCACCCGATCGTCACCGCCAAGGCCACCGGCACGCTGGCGCTGCTTTCCGGCAACCGCGCGATCGTCGGCGTGGCGCCGGGCTGGATGAAGGAGGAGTTCGACGCCGCCGGCATCCCCTTCGAACGGCGCGGCGCGCGGCTGGACGAGGCGATCCGCGCCACCCGCAAGCTCTGGGGCGGCGGCGCGGTCGAGCATCATGGCGAATTCTACGATTTCGGGCCGGTCCGGCTGGAGCCGATGCCCGGCTATGCGCTGCCCATCTATATCGGCGGATCGGGCGAGGTCGCGTGGAAGCGCGCGGCGCGGCTGGGCGATGGCTGGATCGGCGGCGGCGATGCGCCGGAGGACGTGCCCGAACTGCTCGCCACCCTGAAGCGCCTGCGCGCGGAGGCCGGCCGGGCGGACCAGCCGTTCGAAACCATCCTGCCGCTCACCCGGCCGGCCAGCGTCGATGAGCTGAAGCGCCTGCACGCGGCCGGCATGGATGCCACCGTCGCCTATCCCTTCATGCTCACCATCGGCCCGCGATCGACGATCGACGAGAAGAAGCGCGCGATGGACGCCTTCGCCCGCGATTATATCCGCGCTTTCGCCTGAGCTTTCGGCCGATCGGCGGGAATCCGCCGCGCTCCCGGCACGGGCGGGCGCGGGCGCGATTCCCCATGGGCGCCGATTGCGGCAGATTCCCAAGCATATCAGCGGGGAGGGGGGCGATGCAGGCGCGATCTGGTGGAAAGGCCTTTGCCGGGGCGGCGCTGGTGGCGGGGATCGCGCTTCTGGCCGGTTGCGCCTCGAAACGACAGACCCGGCCCGAACAGCCGTCCGCCGCCCGGCCCGTGCCCCCGGCTGGTGCCGCGACCAATCTGGTCGTCCCGCCGGCGGACGGGCAGGGCGGCTATCGCACCATCAATGACGGGCTCGGGCAGGACGAGGCCGTCTGGCACCTCCGCTCCGCGCTCAACGTCGCCGCGCTGAGCTGTTCGGGCACGAATATCCCCACCGATTACAATGCGTTGCTCACGCAGCGGAAAAGCCTGTTCGCGAAAGCCTATGCGGCGGAGGTGGCGGGTCACCGGTCCGGCGGCAATGTCGCGCTCGATCGTCACATGACGCAGCTCTACAATTTCTACGCGCAGCCGCCTGCCCAGGCCGGCTTCTGCGCCGTCGCCCGCGATGTCGCGACCGAGGCGCGCGGCGTGGGAACGGGGGCCTTCCCCGCCTTCGCCATGTCCGCGCTCGCCCGGCTGGAGCGGCCGTTCGACGATTTCTACCGCGCCTATGACGATTATCGCGTCCAGCTCGCGGCGTGGGAGCGCGGCGATCGCGTCAGGACGGCCGCCGCTCCGGCCGCGCGCGCCGCGCCGACGGCGCTGGCGGCGGCATCGCCGGCCGCAAAGCAGGCGGCCGCGGTCGCTTCCCGCGCCGCCGCCATGGACGCGTCGTCGGCCTCGTGGCGCATCCAGCTCGGCGCCTTTTCGGGCGAGGATGCGGCGCAGGGCGCCTGGCGGAAGATCAGCGCGCGGATGGCCGATGTCGCCGGCTTCAAGCCGCGCTACGAAGCCGTGCCGGGGAAGAAGCTGGTGCGCGTGCAGGTCGGTCCGCTCGGCAGCCGGGCGGATTCGATCCGGCTATGCGCCGCCGCCGCCGCCGCCGGCTTCGATTGCTTCCCCGTCGTCGCTTCCTGATCTGGCGGCGCAGGCCGTGGCGCTCGCAAAGGCGATGCGCACGGCCTCGTCCAGCGGCAGGGCGCGATGGGCGTCCGCGATGATCTCCACACCGATCGGCCCGGCATAGCCGATCTCGCGCATCGTGCGGACGAAGCCCGCCGTGTCCAGCGCGCCGTGCCCCGGTGGCAGCCTGTCCCCGATGGTGGCGTCCATCATGTCGCGCGCCGGGTTCGGGATCGCATCGTTGATCTCGATCCCCACGATCCGATCGATCGGGATGGCGCGGATCTGGTCGTCATCGATGCCGCCGTGGCGGACGTGCCAGATGTCCAGATAGAGGCCGCCATCCGCGCCGCCCACCACCTTCAGCCCCGTGGCGGGATCGGCGATGCCGGAAAAGGGCAGCAACTCGATCGCCGGCCTCACGCCCGATCCCCGGGCGTCGCCCGCCACGCCCGCATAACATTCGGCCAGATGCTCCAGCGGCCATTCCTCGCCGATCGGCCCCATCAGCTTCAGGTGGCGCGCGCCCACCGCCGCGCCGAATTCGATCAGCATGCGTCGCATGGCATCGGATTGCCGGCGCCGCTCCCCTACGGCGAACCAGTCGCCCAGGCATTCCACCTCGATGTCGGTCAGCCCATGGTCGCCCAGCATCCGCGCGATCTCGGCCGGGCGGTATCGTTCAAGCAGGCGGGCGAGGTCGCTGTGGAGGAAGCCGATGCCGCTGAACCCGGCGCCTGCGGCTGCCCTGATCCTGTCCGGTAGCGAATGCGGGCTGGTGCCATCCGATCGCAGCGGATGCTGGTTGCCGGCGATCGTCCAGTGGCAGGCGATCAGCCTGTTCTCGCGCCTCTCCATGCTCCTATCAGACGACGGCGCGGCGGCGCCCGCAAGGATCGAGACTTCTCGATTCAGGCAATCGGCGGTGGTTGCGCGTCGTCGGTCGGCAGATCGGGATCGATATGCGCCCAGCGCGGCGCGGCCGATGTCCAGATCGTCATCTGCGGCCCGATCAGCCCGGGATCGTCCAGCGCGCCGGCCCGGATGATGGTGAGGTGCGGCCGCTCGTCCGCCTTGCTGAACAATTGCGTGCCGCATTGCGGGCAGAAGCCGCGCCGCATGTGGTTGCCGGAATCGGCCAGCGTCTCATGCCAGCGCACCTCGCCCTCCACGTGCAGGGCATCGGCCGGGAAGGTCACGTTCACCGTGGCGCTGCCGGCCCCCAGATACTGGCAGAGGCGGCACCAGCAGGCCCTGGCGCCGAGCGGCGCGGCATCGGCCGTGAAGCGCACCGCGCCGCACAGGCAGCCGCCGGAAACGCTCACCGCCGGCCCCGCATCGGGCAAACCCGCATCAGGCGATGGCCGCGACCAGGCCTTCGAACAGGCGGCGGCCGTCGGTGCGGCCGTGCGCCGGCTCCATCATCCGTTCGGGGTGCGGCATCATGCCCAGCACGTTGCCCGCATCGTTGAGGATGCCGGCGATGTCGCGCGCGGAGCCGTTCACCTGCTCGCCATAGCGGAAGGCGACGCGGCCTTCGCCCTCGAGCCGGTCCAGCGTTTCCGCGTCAGCGGTGTAATTGCCGTCATGATGGGCGACGGGGATGCGGATTTCCTCGCCCACCTCGTAGCGCGAGGTGAAGGCCGACTGGCTGGTGCCGACGGTCAGCGTCACGTCGCGGCAGACGAAGTTGAGGCCGGCGTTGCGCATCAGCGCGCCGGGCAGCAGCCCCGCCTCGGTCAGTACCTGGAAGCCGTTGCACACGCCGAGCACGGCCACGCCGCGGGCGGCGGCATCGGCCACGGCGCGCATCACCGGGCTGCGCGCGGCCATCGCGCCGGCGCGGAGGTAATCGCCGTAAGAGAAGCCGCCCGGAACGCCGATCAGGCCCACGCCCTCGGGCAGCTCCGTCTCGCGGTGCCACACCATCGCCGGCGCCTCGCCGGTGACGTCCCGGATGGCGACGGCGAGATCGCGATCGCAGTTCGATCCGGGGAAGACGATGACGGCGCTCTTCATGCCGCGATCCGCTCGATCCGGAAATTCTCGATGACCGTGTTGGCGAGCAGCTTGCGGCACATCGCCTCGATGTCCGCGTCGCTGGTGCCGTCGGCCAGCGAAAGTTCGATCAGCTTGCCGGCGCGGACATCCTCCACGCCGGAAAAGCCGAGGCCCTCCAGCGCATGGTGGATGGCGCGGCCCTGCGGATCCAGAACGCCGTTCTTGAGGGTGACGTAGACGCGCGCCTTCATGCGATTCAGCCCGATGATGATTTGGATTGGCGGGCTTATGCGCCCGGGGGGCCTGGCTTTCAACCTTCCGTTGGCGCGGACGCCCCGCGCCAACGGCAAGTCGTTACTTTTTCTCGCGATTCTTGCGGTGCTTTTCGAGGTCGAGCACCGTGGTGTCGCCCTCCGGCAGCAGGCCGAGGCGGCGTGCGACCTCCTGATAGGCCTCCACCTCGCCGCCGAGATCGCGGCGGAAACGGTCCTTGTCCAGCTTCTCGCCCGAGGTCATGTCCCACAGGCGACAGCCGTCGGGGCTGATCTCGTCCGCCAGGATGATGCGGCTGTAATCATTGTCCCAGATGCGGCCGAATTCGAGCTTGAAGTCGACCAGCCGGATGCCGACGCCCGCGAACAGGCCGGACATGAAATCGTTCACGCGGATGGCGAGGTCGGCGATGTCGTGCATCTCCTCCTGGCTCGCCCAGCCGAAGCAGGCGATATGCTCGTCCGTCACCAGCGGATCGCCGAGCGCATCGTCCTTGTAATAATATTCGATGATCGTGCGCGGCAGCTGCGTGCCTTCCTCGATGCCCAGCCGCTTGCTGAGCGATCCGGCGGCGACGTTGCGCACGACCACCTCGATCGGCACGATTTCAACCTGGCGAATGAGTTGCTCGCGCATGTTGAGGCGGCGGATGAAGTGCGTCGGCACGCCGATCTGGCCGAGCAGGGTGAAGACATGCTCGGAAATCCGGTTGTTCAGCACGCCCTTGCCCGAGATCGTGCCCTTCTTCTGCGCGTTGAAGGCGGTCGCGTCGTCCTTGAAATACTGGATCAGCGTGCCGGGCTCTGGGCCTTCGTAAAGGATCTTGGCCTTGCCTTCGTAGATCTGGCGGCGGCGGGACATGGGCGCGGGCTCCCCGGGCGTTAAAAGAAGATCGCCCCGGACGCGGCGTCTGGGCGACGCGCAGCCGAGGCGGATGGACGGCCTATAACTCAAGGCCGGGCATGTGGCAACAAAGCCGGGCCGGCGGGGGCGGGGGCGGTGCCTTCGCCGGCCGCGGCCGATCAGCGGTAGAAGATATGGTCGCCCAGCACGCCGGCGCGTTCGCGGGTGCGGAAGAAGCGCGGCGGGGCCTGGTAGGAGGCGTGGTAGAAGAGGGCGCCCGGCATCACATCCGGGGCCTTGCCGGCCATCGCCTCGCGCGAAACCTCGACGGCGGTGCGCCACTGCGCGGTGGTGCGGCGCGGATTATAGGTGTTGGTGTTGAAGAACTGGCCCGGCTGGTGCGCCACGCCGCACACGGTATCGGCGAAGCGGCCCGATTCGAGGCGGTTCATGATGAGCTGGGCGACCGCGAGCTGCCCGGCGCGCGACTGGTTCGCGGCTTCGTGGTGGACGACCTTGGCCATGCATTCCAGCTCGGGATCGTCGATGCGTTCGGCCGAAGCCGTGGCTGTGGTGGCAGCGCGGGTGTCGCGCGCCGGAATATCCAGGGAAAGCGCAGGGGCCTCGACCGCTTCGCCCGGAGCATCCGCGACGATCGCGGGCGCAGTCTCTTCGGCGACGATGGCGGGAAACGCTGCGGAAACGGTGGCGGCCAGGGAGGTTTCGGAAGCGAAACCGAAGGTGGCCGGAACGGCCATCGCCATCGCGGCGGTGGCGGAGATATAGAGTTGGCGGCGGGAAGCGCGGAACGACATTCAAGGCTCTATCGAATGCGCAAAAGCCGTCCGTGCCCCCAAAACCAAACACTTGGGCGCGGCCGAAACTTTCACGTCTTGTCGATCAGCAGGGTAGGGACAGGATAGTCGCGATCCCCCGCAGCGACCGGATCGGCACCCACATCGGGTCGGCGGGGCGAGGAGTCAAATGTCGCACGACGAGTCGTTACGCTCACGGGACGGCCCGATGGACGTTCCGGGGAACCCATTGAGAAAACGGGTGGCTTGGCGGGCCGGTGGCGGCCCCGTCGAATCGCGATGCGGCGTTGTGGCCGACGGCGGAATGCATGTAGAGCAGGCGAAGCTTAATGAAGTGTGAGCGATGAACCAGCATCCGGCCCGGCAAGAAGACGACGAACGCAATCTCGCCACCGAGATCGAGGACGTGATCGATCACGCCGTCGAGGAAGCGCTGGACAGCGCGCGGGCCGAGAATGCGGAGATGGCCTATCGCCGCGATCGGCTGCTCGCGGCGCTGACGCTGCTGGGCGGGGCGGGCCTGTTCCTCGGCACGCCCTTCGCGCTCCGGTCGGGGGCGGAATTCTTCCTTCCGGTGACGGCGGCGCTCGTGGTCGCGATCGCGCTGGTGCCGCTGCTCGAATGGCTGGAGCGGCGGCGCGTGCCGTCCGCGCTCGCGGCCTTCGCCTGCATGTCGCTGTTCCTGGGCGCGGCCAATATCGCCGTCGCCCTCATCGTCGTGCCGGCCAGCGACTGGTTCGCCCGCCTGCCGGAACGCGCCGGCCAGATGCGCGCCAACCTTTCGCCGCTGATCGAGCTTTACGCCAGCTTCGAACGTTTCATCGACGATCTGGTCCACACCTTCGCGCGCAAGCCGACGGCGGCGGCGACGGTCGCGGTGCAGACGCCCAATTCGCTGCTGGAAATCGTGGCTTCCTCGGCACCTTATGCCGCGATCCAGATGTTCTTCGGCATATTGGTGGTCTTCTTCTTCCTGTCCGGCTGGACGCGGATGCGCCGCCGAATCATCCAGAGCCGGTCGAGCTTCTCCAACGCGATGATGACGGCGCGGGTGATCCAGGAGATGGTGGATTCCACCTCCGCCTATCTGGGCACGATCACCATCATCAACATGTCGCTGGGCGCGCTGGTGGCGGTGGCGCTGTGGGCGATCGGCATGGAAACGCCGATGATGTGGGGCGGCATCGTCGCGCTGCTCAACTACATCCCCTATCTCGGGCCGATCGCGGCGGCGCTGCTGCTGGCGGCGGGCGGGCTGATGACCTATCCCGACGTGTGGGTGGGCCTGGCGCCGGCGGCGATCTTCGTCGCCATCCACCTGATCGAGGCGAACGTGCTCACGCCCACGCTGGTGGGGCGGCGGCTGACGATCAATCCGCTGCTGATCCTGATCGCCCTGAGCTATTGGGGCTGGGTGTGGGGCACCACGGGCGCGCTGCTGGCGGTGCCGCTGCTCATCATCCTCAAGACGATATTGGATGCGGCGGGCAAGCCGGACATCGCCGGCTTCCTGTTCGAGGAAGGCACGCTCACCAACGGCCATCATGACGAGGTGATCGCCGCGATGGAGGCCGAGCGCGAGGCGAGGCGGAGTTCTCCACAATAATCCTTCCATGGCGGTTGACAGCCATCGGGGGCGGTTCTAGGGAGCGCGCCTCATCGCTTCGATGCGGGTGTAGCTCAGTTGGTTAGAGCGCCGGCCTGTCACGCCGGAGGTCGCGGGTTCGAGCCCCGTCACTCGCGCCATTCCCTGTAACGGGAATGGTTTTCGAAAGGATCGAGCTTCGCATTTTGTGCGGGTGTAGCTCAGTTGGTTAGAGCGCCGGCCTGTCACGCCGGAGGTCGCGGGTTCGAGCCCCGTCACTCGCGCCACTTCCCATGCATCAGCGTGCAACGCAGCCATGCAGCGGGAAGGGCGCGCTTCGCGCTCCCCACGCGCCTTCAATCCTTCCAGACGCCCAGCTCCATCCAGCGCAGCAGGCGCTTCATCGGCAGCGCCCATAGCCAGGCGAACCCCGCCACGACATAGAGGGCCATCGCGATCCACTCCGGCGGCGAAAGCGCCTCGACGATCGTCACGGCGGCGAATGCCCACAGGCCGATCAGCGCCAATATCAGGAACATGCCTGCGGGTTTGCGCCAGCTCGGGGTCATGCGGTCTCCGGTTCGATCCATTCGCGTTCGGTGGCGATCGCGTGGAGCGGCATGTCCCACGGATCGGCCGGCACCTCCTCCACTTCTTGCGCGGACCATGCAAGGCCGATCCTGCGGATATCGGGAAAGCGCGCGAACAGCCGGTCATAATAGCCGGCGCCCTGGCCCATCCGCATCAGCCGCCGGTCGAAGCCGACCAGCGGCGTGACGATCAGGTCCGGCAGGAGCGCGGGTGCGCCGTCGGCGGGCTGGAGCAGGCCGTGGCCGCCGGCGACGAGCGTGTCGCCGGGGCGCCAGCGATGGAAGGTCATCGGGCTTTCGGGGGTCGTGACGCGGGGCAGGGCGACGGCGCGGCCGCGATCGTGGAGCGCGTGGAGGAGGGGGCGGGGGTCCGCCTCCGACCCGATCGGCCAATAGCCGGCGATGATGCGCGCGTCCCGGATATGGGGAAGGGCCTGGGCGGCGAGGGCGTCGGCCGCCTCGCGCAACCGCCCCTCGCGATCGAACCGCGCCGCGAAGTCGCGCCGCCGGTCGCGCAGCGCGCGCCGCAGGTCGGCCTTGGCCGGAATCATGCCGCCCGGATCATGCCGAAGCCGGGCCGTGGGCGGCAGGAGGAAAGGCGGCTGGAGGGTTGGCGGGACCACCATGGCCGTTTTCCGGAATATCCTCTGACGCCGTAAACGTCAGGTGGGGGCCGTGTGTTTTGGACCAGGGTCCTCACAGGGACAGCTCCCTTGGATGATGAATCGCCTCAGGGATGTTCAAAGGCTCGTACCGGGCAGTGCCCGCCGTCTTCCTATTTAGGCGTCCGTCCGGCCCGGCTCAAGGGCGATCGGCGTCGTTCAGGCCGGCCAGCGCTTCCAGCCGGTCGGCCAGGCGCTCCAGCGCGGTCAGCGCGGCGGGCTCGATCGCCGCCGGCGTCGCCGTGGGGGCGGGGGTGGCGGCCGTGCGGGGCGCCGCGCCGCGCTTGGCCTCGTCCAGCTCGTCGGCCAGCAGCAGGGAGGCGAAAAGGAACTGGCGCACCTCGTTCAGGCCGCCCACCGCCTGCGTCGCCCGCGCCATCCGCTCGTCGATGATCGCGGCCAGCCGGCGGAAATGCGCCTCCTCGCCGTCGCGGCACGCGAGCGCGTAGCGGCGCCCGCCGATATCGAGGTCGACTTCCGCCATCAGCCCGCCTTCCGCTGGTCGATGATCGCCGTCAGCCGCTCCATCGCCGCGCTGGTGCGCTCGCGCAGGCGGCGTTCCCGCTCGGCCAGCAGGTCGTAGCGTTGCTGCAGCTGGCCCAGCGCTTCCATGGCGGGATCGCCGCCGGGGCGGCCGGAACCCCGGCTTTCGAGGCGGGCGAGGGCGCGTTCGATGCGATCGATCGCGGAAATCAGGCGCTCGTCGGTCATCGCCGCACGCATAGCACGGCTCGGGCGCGCATCAATATCGCGCACCGCGCGCCCGGTGCATTCCACCGTGGTTGACGATCGGTGCTCCGCGCTACAAAGGGACCCGCGATCCCATTCGAATCGCCGCAGCCCCTGCGGTTTCCATCCCGCTTGATATACAAGGCTTGCCCATGACCGTCGCTCCCAAGCAACTCGCCAACGCCGTTCGCGCGCTGTCGATGGATGCCGTGCAGGCGGCCAATTCCGGGCATCCCGGCATGCCGATGGGAATGGCCGACGCCGCGACCGTGCTGTTCACCCAATATCTGAAGTTCGATCCGCAGGCGCCGAAATGGGCTGATCGCGACCGCTTCGTCCTGTCCGCCGGCCATGGATCGATGCTGATCTATTCGCTGCTCCATCTTACGGGGTACGCCCGTCCGACGATGGCGGATATCCGGAATTTCCGTCAGCTCCACAGCCCGTGCGCGGGCCATCCCGAGAATTTCGAGCTGGCCGGCGTGGAAGCGACCACCGGCCCGCTGGGCTCGGGCTTCGCCACCGCCGTGGGCATGGCCATCGCCGAACGCCACCTGAATGCCACCTTCGGCGACGACCTTGTCGATCACCGCACCTGGGTGATCGCCGGGGACGGCTGCCTGATGGAAGGCATCAACCATGAGGCGGTGGGCCTGGCCGGCCATCTCGGCCTCGGCCGCCTGATCGTGCTGTGGGACGACAACCGCATCACCATCGACGGATCGGTGGACCTTTCGTCGAGCGAGAACGTGCTCGGCCGCTACGATGCCTCGGGCTGGCACACCATCGCCTGCGACGGCCATGATCCGGCCGATGTCGCCCGCGCCATCGATGCCGCCATCGCCGATCCGCGCCCGTCGCTGATCGCCTGCCGCACCGTCATCGGCTATGGCGCGCCCAACAAGCAGGGCACGTCGGCCACCCATGGTTCGCCGCTGGGCGGGGACGAGGTCGCCGCCGCCCGCGCCGCGCTGGGCTGGGATTCGGCCCCGTTCGAGATTCCGGCGGACATCGCCGCCGCCTGGGCCGAGGCCGGTGCCCGCGGCGCGCCCGTCCGCGCCGAATGGGAAAAGCGGCTGGCCGCGCATGCGCAGGGCGCCGAATTCACCCGCCGCATGGAAGGCCGGCTGCCGGTGAACGCCGCCGCTGCCGAGCATATCCAGGCGCTGCTCGCCAACCCGCAGAAGGTCGCCACGCGCAAGGCTTCGGAAAACGCGCTGGAAGCGCTGACCGCCGCGATCCCGGAGATGGTCGGCGGTTCGGCCGATCTCACCGGTTCGAACAACACCAAGACCAAGATCCAGCAGCCGCTGACCGCCAAGGATTATTCCGGCCGCTACATCTATTACGGCATCCGCGAATTCGGCATGGCCGCCGCGATGAACGGCATGGCGCTGCATGGCGGCGTCATCCCCTATGGCGGCACCTTCCTGGTCTTCTCCGATTATTGCCGCCCGGCGATCCGCCTGTCGGCGCTGCAGCGGACGCGCGTCGTCTATGTGATGACGCACGATTCGATCGGGCTGGGCGAGGATGGCCCCACCCACCAGCCGATCGAGCATCTCATGTCGCTCAGGGTGATGCCCAATCTCGACGTCTATCGCCCCGCCGATGCGGTGGAGACGGCGGAATGCTGGGCGCTTTCGCTGGAGAAGGCGGACGGCCCGTCGCTGCTGGCGCTGAGCCGCCAGAACCTGCCGCAGGTGCGGACGGGCGCGGACGAGAATCTTTCGGCGAAGGGCGCCTATCGCCTGCGGGGCGCCACCGCCGCGCGCAAGGCGGTGATCGTCGCCAGCGGTTCCGAGGTGGAAATCGCGCTCGGCGTGGCGGAAAGGCTTGAAGCCGCCGGCATCGGCGCCGATGTCGTCTCCATGCCCTGCTGGTCGCGATTCGATGCGCAGACCCCGGAATATCGGGCGGAAATCCTGCCCGCCGACGTGCTGAAGATTTCGATCGAGGCCGGCACGACGATCGGCTGGGAACGTTATGTCGGGCTTGACGGCCTGCGCTTCGGCATCGACGGCTTCGGCGCGTCGGCGCCCGCGCCGGCCCTCTACGAATATTTCGGGCTCACGCCCGATGCGATCGCGCCCAAGATTCTTGCGGCGCTTGGCAACTAAGGAGACGAGACCATGGCGGTGAAGGTAGCGATCAACGGGTTCGGGCGTATCGGGCGTCTCGTCGCGCGGGCGATCCTGGAGCGTCCGGACAGCGGGCTCGAGCTGGTCGCGATCAACGATCTCGCCGATGCCAAGTCCAACGCGCTGCTCTTCAAGCGCGATTCCGTGCACGGCACCTGGCCGGGCTCGGTCGAGGTCGACGGCAACGATCTGATCATCGACGGCAAGCGCATCAAGGTTTCGGCCGAGCGCGATCCCGCCAACCTGCCGCACGCCGCCAACGGCGTGGACATCGCCTTCGAATGCACCGGCTTCTTCACCGATCGCGCGTCGGCTGAGAAGCATATCGCCGCCGGCGCCAAGAAGGTGCTGATCTCGGCCCCCGGCAAGAATGTCGACCTGACCGTCGTATTCGGCGTCAACGACGACAAGCTGAAGCCGGAGCACAACATCGTCTCCAACGCGTCGTGCACCACCAACTGCCTGGCGCCCGTCGCCAAGGTGCTGAACGACACCATCGGCATCGAGCGTGGCCTGATGACCACGATCCACGCCTACACCAACGATCAGAAGATCCTCGATCAGATCCACCCGGATCTCCGCCGCGCCCGCGCGGCCGCGATGTCGATCATCCCGACGACCACGGGCGCCGCCCGCGCCGTGGGCGAGGTGCTGCCGGAGCTGAAGGGCAAGCTGGACGGTTCGGCCGTCCGCGTGCCGACGCCGGACGTCAGCCTCGTCGATCTCACCTTTACGCCGAAGCGCGACACCACCAAGGAAGAGGTGAACGCCATCCTCAAGGCGGCGTCGGAAAGCGGCCCGCTGGCCGGCATCCTCGATTATACGGACGAGCCGCTCGTCTCGATCGACTTCCAGCACACCGCGGCTTCCTCGACGGTCGACAGCCTCGAAACCGCCGTGCTGGACGGCAAGCTGGTGCGCGTCGTTTCCTGGTATGACAATGAATGGGGTTTCTCGAACCGCATGGTCGATACCGGCGCCGCCATGGGCAAGCTGCTCTAAGGCAAGGCAGGCATGACCGGCCGACTCCTGGGGATCGCGCGCCATGATCGGCCGCGCGGCCCCATGGAGACGATCGATGCCGCCACCGTCACCCCCTCGCTCGGCATCCATGGCGATCATCGCGGCGCGGTGAAGCCGGGCGGCAAGGGGCGTCGTCAGGTGACGGTGATCACGCGCGCGGCCTGGGATGCGGCGATGGCGGATCTGGGGTTGGCCCAGCCGCTCGACTGGTGGGTCCGCCGCGCCAACCTGCTGGTGGATGGCATCGATCTCCCGCGCGAGGCGGGCGCCCGCCTTCTTTTCGCGGGCGGGGTGGTGCTGGAAATTACCGGCGAATGCGACCCGTGCCGCCGGATGGATGAAATCGCGCCCGGCCTGCAGGATGCGCTCGTGCCCGATTGGCGCGGCGGCATCACGGCGCGGGTGCTGGCCGGGGGCGAGCTTGCCATCGGCGACGAAGTAAGGATCGGGACATCATGACCTTCAAGACGCTGGACGATCTGGGCGATATCCGCGGCAAGCGCGTGCTGGTGCGCGAGGATCTGAACGTGCCCATGGACGGCGCGAAGGTGACGGACGATACCCGCCTGCGCGCCGCCGCGCCCACCTTGTCCGAACTGTCGGACAAGGGCGCCATCGTGCTGGTTCTGGCCCATTTCGGCCGGCCCAAGGCGCCGACGCCGGAATTGTCGCTGGCGCAGATCGTTCGCCCGCTGGCCGATGTGCTGGGCCGCGAGGTCCGCTACATCGATTGGGAAGGCGACAAGGAAGCTGTGGCGACGCTCCAGCCGGGGGACATCGCCGTTCTTGAAAATACGCGCTTCTTCGGCGGCGAGGAGAAGAATGATCCCGCCGTCGTCCAGCGCTTCGCCGCGCTCGGCGACATCTACGTCAACGACGCCTTCTCCGCCGCGCACCGCGCCCATGCCTCGACGGAGGGGCTGGCGCACGTGCTTCCCGCCTATGCGGGCCGCTCGATGCAGGCCGAACTGGAAGCGCTAGAAAAGGCGCTGGGGAAGCCCGAGCATCCTGTGGCGGCCGTGGTCGGCGGCGCCAAGGTCTCCACCAAGCTCGATGTGCTCAAGCATCTCGTTGCCAAGGTCGATCACCTCATCATCGGCGGCGGCATGGCCAACACCTTCCTCGCCGCGCGCGGCGTGGATGTGGGCAAGTCGCTGTGCGAGCACGACCTGACGGGCACCGCGCTCGAAATCCTCGACGCGGCGGACAAAGCCAATTGCATCGTCCACCTGCCTTATGACGTGGTGGTGGCCAAGGAATTCCGCGCCAATCCGCCGACGCGCACCGTCAACGTGCATGAGGTGGCGGCGGACGAGATGATCCTCGATGTCGGCCCCGCCGCCGTCGAGGCGCTGGGCGATGCGCTCAAGACCTGCCGCACCCTGGTGTGGAACGGCCCGCTCGGCGCCTTCGAGATTCCGCCCTTCGATGCCGCCACGGTGGCCCTTGCCCGGACGGCCGCCGCGCTCACCACCGCCGGCCAGCTCGTGTCGGTCGCCGGCGGCGGCGATACGGTGGCCGCGCTCAACCATGCCGGCGTGGCCGATCAGTTCAGCTTCGTCTCCACCGCCGGCGGCGCCTTCCTCGAATGGATGGAAGGCAAGGAACTGCCGGGCGTGAAGGCGCTCGGCTGAGCCTTAGGGGCGGGCGCCAATCCCCTTCTTCGTCATCCCCGCGCAGGCGGGGATCCATAGGCACCGACCCCGAAAGGGCCGCGACGTCGGACACCATGGATTCCCGCTTTCGCGGGAATGACAAAAGCGGGGGACGGGGTGTCCAGCCTTATGGCAGCCATGCCGTCCGTCGGCTGAAACGCCGGCGCCATGGCAGCCGCTTCGCTGGCAGCCCCTCCGTCATCCCGCGCAAGCGGGGACCCCCGTTGGAACGGTGCATCGCCAGAACCGCAACAGCCCCTTTCTTCGTCATCCGCGCGCAGGTGGGGATTCATAGGCGCTGACCCCGGAAGGGCCGCGACGTCGGGACGCCATGGATTCCCGCCTTCGCGGGAATGACGGAAGGGAATTCCGAAACTCGTCGCCCATGCCCCGCATGATCCCGATCTTCGTTGGAACTGTCCTACAGCCGTTGGATCATGCTAAAGTCCCTTCATGGCCACGATCGACGGAAATCGACGTAATATTAGTCGCTTGCCGGCCATACCCGGCTTCCGCCCGATATCGCTGGCAATCCTCAACTTCCTCAACTTCGTTGGATTCGGCGGGCGCCGCGCCGGACCCCGGCGGGTGGTGCCGCCGGCATGATTTCCATCGCGGCCATCGATCATGTCGTGTTCCGGGTGGTCGATCTCGATCGCATGATCCGTTTCTACACCGGCATTCTCGGCGCACGGATGGAGAAGGTGCAGGCGGAGATCGGCCTTTATCAGCTTCGCCTCGGCACCGCGCTCGTCGATCTCGTGCCGGTGGAGGGCGCGCTCGGCGCGATGGGCGGCGCTCCGCCGGGCAGGGAGGGGCGCAATGTCGATCATGTCTGCTTCCGCGTGTCGCCCTGGGATGGCGATGCGATCCTGGCCTTTCTCGCCGGCCATGGGATAGCGGCCGAAATCGCCTCGCGCTACGGCGCGGAGGGGGAGGGGCCTTCGATCTACCTCGCCGACCCGGAAGGCAATATGCTGGAGCTCAAAGGGCCGCCATGGCCTGTTGGTCCCGAACAGGACAGGATTTGACCGACAGGTCTTGTCCTGCGGGACAATTCGGATAGGGACGCGGGGACATGTCCCAACAGGAGCCGACGATGACCTTCACGCCCACCGTCAAAGCCATTCTCGACAAGTATGAAAGCGACAATCCCGGCGTTAAGGCCAATCTCGCCCGCATCCTGACGCAGGGCCGCCTCGGCGGCACCGGCAAGCTCATCATCCTGCCGGTGGACCAGGGGTTCGAACATGGCCCGGCGCGCAGCTTCTCGGTCAACGAGCCGGCCTATGACCCGCATTACCACTATCAGCTCGCCATCGATGCCGGCCTGTCGGCTTATGCGGCCCCGCTCGGCATGCTGGAAGCCGGCGCCGATGCCTTCGCCGGCCAGATCCCGACGATCCTGAAGGTCAATTCCTCGAACAGCTGGGCCACCTCCATCGACCAGGCCGTCACCGGCACGGTCGACGATGCGCTGCGGCTCGGCTGCTCGGCCATCGGCTTCACCATCTATCCGGGTTCGGACAACATCTTCGAGATGATGGAAGAAATCCGCGAGATGCGGGCGGAGGCCGCCGCCGTCGGCATCGCCACCGTGATCTGGTCCTATCCGCGCGGCGGCAATCTTTCCAAGGATGGCGAGCTGGCGCTCGACGTCGGCGCCTATGCCGCGCACATGGCGGCGCTGCTCGGCGCGCACATCATCAAGGTGAAGCTGCCGACCGACCATATCGAGCAGAAGGACGCGAAGAAGGCCTATGAGGGCTTCGACGCCTCCACCCAGGCCAAGCGCGTCGCCCATGTGGTGAAGAGCTGCTTCAACGGCCGCCGCATCGTCGTCTTCTCGGGCGGCGCGGCCAAGGGCGCGGACGCCGTCTATCAGGATGCCCGCGACATCCGCGACGGCGGCGGCAACGGATCGATCATCGGCCGCAACACCTTCCAGCGCCCGCGCGACGAGGCGCTGGCGATGCTCGACAAGCTCGTCCGCATCTACAAGAACGAGGAATAATCCGGGGAAAGGACCGGCGATGGAATTGTTGAGACGCGATTTCATCGCCGGGTCCACCGCCGTCGCGGCGCTCGCCGGCACCGCGCAGGCCGGGGCTCCGGCCAACGCGGCGATGTATGGGCTGATCGGCCGGATGATGGCACGGCCCGGCCAGCGGGGCGCGCTGGCGGAAATCCTGCTGGATGGCGTTTCGGACATGCCGGGCTGCCTCAGCTACATCGTGGCCGAGGACGGCGAGAATGCCGACGCGCTGTGGATCACCGAGGTTTGGGAAAGCAGGGAAGCGCATGCGGCTTCGCTCTCGCTTCCCGCGGTCCGTGCCGCTATCGCCAGGGCGCGCCCGCTGATAGCGGGCATGGACAACGGCCATTCGACCCGGCCGATCGGCGGACATGGATTGAAATGAACGATCAGGACGATTTCGACGACGAGGATCTGGCGCTCGACCCGCATTTCGCGGACCGTTTCGAGCAGGAGGAAAAGCCCGCCTGCCAGCTCTATTTGATCTCGCCGCCGAAGATCGACGAAGGCTTTGCCGATAGGCTGGCCGAGGCGCTGGATGCCGGCCCCGTGGCGGCCTTCCAGCTTCGCCTCAAGGGCATCGACGAACATGCCATCGCCGCGCTGGCGCCGCCGCTGCAGAAGGTCTGCGCCGATCGCGAGGTCGCCTTCATCGTCAACGATTCGATCGGCCTTGCCAAGCGCCTGAAGGCCGATGGCGTCCATCTCGGCCAGGATGACGGCGATCCCCGCGACGCGCGCGAACAACTGGGCCGCGACGCGCAGATCGGCGTCACCTGCCACGACAGCCGGCATCTGGCGATGGAAGCGGGCGAGGCGGGGGCCGATTATGTGGCCTTCGGCGCCTTCTATCCCACCGATACCAAGGAGACGGAGCACCGGCCCGATCCCTCGATCCTGGGCTGGTGGTCGACGGTGACGGGCATACCTTGTGTCGCGATCGGCGGTATCACGCCGGACAATGCCAAGCCCCTGATCGATGCCGGGGCCGATTTCCTCGCCGTGTCAGGCGCCGTCTGGAACGATCCGGAAGGGCCGGCGGCGGCCGTCAGGAAATTCGCGGCGCTGCTCTCCGCTTCCTGAGGTTTTCCGGCCGGCGGCACGTTCACCAGGTGCGGACGCGCCCCGTATCGACATGGACGAAGCCGTCGCGCGGATAATAGCCGACGCCGCCCCGGCCGATGGAAAGCGCCGCCGTGCGCAGCGTCTCCAGCCGCACGCCGGGCAGTGCGATGTCGCTCGCCTTGCCCAGCATGTGCTGGCTCTTGGTGGCGACGCCGTTGCTGCGGGCGTGCAGCGAGGCGTTGGTCTGTGGCGAGCGATAGCCGGAGATGAGGTCGAAGGAGGATCGCGGCGAGGCGCCGAGCTTGTCGCGCAGCGCCACCAGCAGGTCGATCAGATCGCGATCCATCGCGGTGACGTCGCCGGTGCGCCAGTCGCGCATGCCGTGGTTGATCTCCGCCAACCCGTCCGCATCGAAGCCGCTCGCGCCCCAATAGCGCGCGTCGATCCGCTCGTTGTTGTGGACGTTGCGGAAGGCCAGCCGCTTTTCGCCCACCATGGCGAAGGCTGCCTTCGGCGTGAGGAGCGCGCCGGCCCCGAAGGCGAGGGCGCCGGCCAGCAGCCCACGCCGATCCGTGTGTCTCGTCGCTACAGTCATGATGCCCAACCGCTTTTCAAACCCGGATCAGAAAATACGCCGGTGCGGTTGATAAGGAATAACCATGCGGGGAATCGGCCCCGCCAGCGCCACGGTCCGTCTTGTTTCCGTTAAGGCCAGGCAACGAAAAGCCGGTTTCCGGGCACAAAAAAGGGCGGCCCCGGATGGAGCCGCCCTTCCTGTTCTTCGCCGAAGCGAGGAAGCTTACTTGAGCTCGACGGTCGCGCCGGCTTCTTCAAGCTGCTTCTTGAGCTTCTCGGCCTCGTCCTTGCCGACGCCTTCCTTGATCGCCTTCGGCGCGCCTTCGACGAGCGCCTTGGCTTCGGTCAGGCCCAGGCCGGTGATGGCGCGGACTTCCTTGATGACGTTGATCTTCTTGCCACCGTCGCCGGTGAGGATCACGTCGAACTCGGTCTTCTCTTCGGCGGCAGCGCCACCGGCGGCGCCACCGGCGGCCGGAGCGGCAACGGCGACGGCCGCAGCGGCCGAAACGCCCCACTTCTCTTCGAGCAGCTTCGAAAGCTCAGCGGCTTCGAGAACGGTGAGGGCGGAAAGATCGTCAACAAGCTTCTGAAGGTCAGCCATTTAAAGTCTCCATGCGGGGCGCAGCGCCCCAGTCAGTGTCAGTGAAACGGTATCGAAAATCAGGCGTCGGTCTTGGCGGCGTAAGCGCCAAGCACGCGAGCGACTTGGCCGCCGGGCGCCTGAAGCACCTGGGCGATCTTGGTCGCGGGCGCGCTGACGAGCCCGATGATCTTCGCGCGCAGTTCGTCCAGCGACGGAAGCGTCGCCAGAGCCTTCACCCCATTCACGTCGAGGACGGTGTCACCCATCGCGCCGCCGACGATTTCCAACTTGTCGTTGGTCTTCGCGAATTCGACGACGACCTTGGCGGCCGCCACCGGATCGGCAGACGTGGAGAGCGCCGTCGGCCCCACCAGCAGATCGTTGATCGCTGTGTAGGGCGTGCCTTCGGTCGCAATGCGGGCGAGCGTATTCTTCGATACCCGATAGCTGGCGCCGGCTTCGCGCATCTTCACCCGAAGCGCAGTGGACTGCGCGACGGTAAGGCCGAGGTTGCGGGTCACGACGACCACGCCGCTCTCGGCGAAGGTGCTCTTCAGTTCGGCGACCAGGTCGGCTTTCTGAGCTCGATCCATGCCTTACTCCTTGACTGCCCCGACGGAACATCCGCCGAGGCCCCGCAGCCGGCATGCCGGATACGGGTGATTGCGCCGGCAGACGGATACGCAGTCCGCACGGCAAGTCCGAAGGGGTAGGGTAGTCTGACGCCGGGCATGGAGCCCTTGGCAGACCCGGAGGGACGGCCATTGGCCGGTCCGGAAACTCTATCCCCGCCTATGCAGCCGAATTAAGGGCCAGGGCCCAGCTGCAGTCTCGGACGGTACTTCCCTCGATTCGCCCCGCGGGGAGAAAAGAGAGACCCGCCGACGCGAGGCCGGCGGGCTTTCGTGGGCGGCCCTTAGCGCATCTCTGCGAAAAGGGCCAGCCCCAAACTTGCCCCCGAAAGGGCAAGCGATCTCGCTCAGGCGGCCGCCACGTCGGCGACGTCGACCTTGATGCCCGGGCCCATCGAGGAGCTCACGGCGATCTTCTTGACATACTTGCCCTTGGCGCCCGACGGCTTGGACTTCACCAGCGCATCGAGCAGCGCGTCGAAGTTGGCGCGCAGGTCTTCCGCCGGGAAGCTCGCCTTGCCGATGCCCGAGTGGATGATACCGGCCTTCTCGACGCGATATTCCACCTGGCCACCCTTGGCGGCCTTCACGGCTTCGCCGACGTTCATGGTCACGGTGCCGAGCTTCGGGTTCGGCATCAGGCCCTTGGGGCCGAGCACCTTGCCGAGGCGGCCGACGAGGCCCATCATGTCCGGGGTGGCGATGCAGCGATCGAAATCGATGTTGCCGGCCTGCACGGCTTCGAGCAGGTCTTCCGCGCCCACCACTTCCGCACCGGCGGCCTTGGCTTCCTCAGCCTTGGCGCCACGGGCGAACACGCCGACGCGAACGTCCTTGCCGGTGCCCTTGGGCAGCGTCACCACGCCGCGGACCATCTGGTCGGCATGGCGGGGATCGACGCCCAGGTTGACGGCGACTTCGATCGTCTCGTCGAACTTGGCGGTGGCGTGGGTCTTGGCCAGCGCGATCGCTTCGTCGACGCCATAGAGCTTGGTCTTGTCGACCGCGTTCACCAGCGTCTTCTGCTTCTTGGTCAGCTTCTTCGGAGCGAACATGTCTTAGCCCTCCACCACTTCGAGGCCCATCGCGCGGGCGGAGCCTTCGATGATGCGGGTCGCCGCTTCGATATCGTTGGCGTTCAGATCCTTCATCTTCGCGGTCGCGATCTCGGCGAGCTGCGAGCGCTTGATCTTGCCGGCCGAAGCCTTGCCCGGCTCCTTGGAACCCGACTTCAGGTTGGCGGCCTTCTTCAGCAGGTAGGACGCCGGCGGCGTCTTGGTGACGAAGGAGAAGGAACGGTCGGCATAGACGGTGATGACGGTCGGCAGCGGGGTGCCGACTTCCTCACCCTGGGTCTGCGCGTTGAACGCCTTGCAGAATTCCATGATGTTGACGCCGCGCTGACCGAGCGCGGGGCCGATCGGCGGGCTGGGATTGGCCTTGCCGGCCGGCACCTGCAGCTTGATATAGCCAGTGATCTTCTTGGCCATGGTTACTCACTCTCTTCCAAGTTTAGCGGTTCATGCGACGGCCGAGGCCGCCTCCCGCGGGCATTCCGGCTGGTGCCGGAAATCTCTTACTTCGCGCGCTCCACCTGCTCGAAATCGAGCTCGACGGGCGTCGCGCGGCCAAAGATCGACACCGAAACCTTGACCTTGTTCTTTTCGAAATCCAGCTCTTCGACCAGGCCGTTGAAGCTGGCGAAGGGGCCGTCCAGCACCTTGACGCTGTCGCCGATCTCGAAATCGACCTTGATCTTCGTCTTGGGCGCGGACGCGGCGGCCTCCTCCTTGGTGTTGAGGATGCGCGCGGCCTCGGCCTCGCTGATCGGCTGCGGCTTGCCCGACGAACCGAGGAAGCCCGTCACCTTCGGTGTGTTCTTCACCAGGTGATAGACGTCGTCGTTCATGCTGAGCTTCGCCAGCACATAGCCGGGGAAGAATTTGCGGTCGGAGGTGATCTTCTTGCCGCGGCGGACTTCCGTCACCTTCTCGGTCGGAACCTCGACGGCTTCCACGAGCTGCTCGAGACCGAGGCGCGCGGCATCGGCGAGGATCGTTTCCTTCACCTTGTTCTCGAAGCCCGAATAGGCATGGATGATGTACCAGCGCGCCATGTGCCTTGCCTGTTCCCCGATTAGTTGCCGGACGCCAGGCCGATCAGGAACTTCACGACGGCGCCGAAGAAGGAATCGACGCCGAAGAAGAAGATCGCCAGCAGCGACGTCATGATCGCGACGAGGATGCCGGTCGTGATCGTCTCACGACGGCTCGGCCAGACGACCTTCGCCGTCTCGGCACGGACCTGCCGGATGAATTCGCCGGGTGAAACCTTCGCCACCAAGAACCTCGCAATCCGTTTTCCGCCTCATCGCATCCGAATCGATCGGACGCAAACAGCGACAACGAGGCCGACGGCCGCTATCCGGTGTCCCGGCGCAGCCCGGCCTCGTCCTGCCTTTCCGGACCCTTGGACCAGCCTTTCCAGACACCTTCAGGCGGCTGGACTGGCAGGAGTGGAGGGACTCGAACCCCCGGCCCTCGGTTTTGGAGACCGATGCTCTACCAACTGAGCTACACTCCTCCGGGGTCCGGAGAGGAGGGCGACATAGCGGCGGCGAAAGGCGAGCGCAAGCCATGACGCGCAAAGATTTGCCCCTCGCCGTGGCGCGAAATGCGCGGCCGTCAGGCGGTGCGGCGCAGCGTTCCCGCGATCATGGCCCTGGCATCGTCGGGCGTTGCCGGGGCTCCGGTGAGAAAGCCCTGGAAGTGCGTGCAGCCGAGATCGCGGGCCACGCGCTGCTCCGCATCGGTCTCGGTGCCCTCGGCGGTCGTATCCATGCCGAGCGTGCCGGTCAGCGCCACGATCGCGCGGATCAGGCCCAGCGCGTCGGGGTCGCGATCGGCTGCCGCGACGATCAGGCTGCGGTCGATCTTCACGGTGCTGAACCGGCCCTGGCGGATATGGCCGAGCGCGGAGGCGCAGGTGCCGAAATCGTCGAGCGAGATCCGCACCGAAAGCGCGCGCAGCCGATCGGCGGCGGCGCTGACGGCGGCGCTGTCCTCGCGGAAGGCCTTTTCGCCCACCTCCAGCTCCAGCCGCGACGGCGGCAGGCCGGATTGGGCGAGAGCGGAAAGGATGATCGCCGGCAGCTGCGGATCGATCATCTGTTCGCGGGCGAGGTTGACGTGGAGCCGGACATGATCCGGCCAGCGCGCGGCCTCGGCGCAGGCGGACCGGATCACCCATTCGCCGATCTGGCTCAGCAGCCGGGCTTCGCTGGCGATGGGGATGAATTCGTCCGGCGCCACCTCGCCCAGCTCGGCGTGCGTCCAGCGCAGCAATGCCTCGAAGCCGCTGATGCGGCCGTCGCGGGCGCGGACGACGGGCTGGTAGCTCAGCCGCAATTCCCGCCGGTCCATCGCGTCGCGCAGCGCGCTTTCGATCGCGCGGCGCTTTTCGGCGCGGGCCAGCAGGTTGGGTTCGAAACGCTGGTGGAGGCCCCGGCCGTCTTCCTTGGCGCGGTAGAGGGCGAGATCGGCGTTGCGGACCAGCATCTCGGCCGATCGCCCATCGCGCGGGCCGATCGCCGTGCCCACGCTGGCGCCGACGCGGACGATCTGCTCGTCTATCTCGAAGGGGGCGGAAAGCGCGGCGATGATCGCCTCGCCCAGCGCGTCGATGCGGGCGATGTCGGCGGCGTTGGCGACGACCAGGGCGAATTCGTCGCCGCCCAGCCGGCCGCAGGTGTCGGCCGGGCCGATCAGGCCCAGCAGGCGCTGGGCCACGAGGCGCAGCAGCTTGTCCCCCACCGGATGGCCCAGCGTGTCGTTCACCGCCTTGAAGCGATCGAGATCGATCAGCATCAGCGCGCACTGGCCCTTTTCGCGGAAGCACCGCCCCAGCGCCTTGCGAAGGGCCTCGTTGAAGGCGGTGCGGTTGGCAAGGCCGGTCAGCGCGTCGAACCGCGCCATCCGGTCGATCTTGTCGGCCGATCGCCGCGCTTCGGTGATATCCGATCCCACCCCGTGATAGCCGGCGAAGCCGCCGCGCTCATCCTCGCGCGGGGCACCCGAAAGGCGCCACCAGCGGGTTTCGTCGAGGATCGCCACGGGAAGCTCGAACTCGATGAAGCGTTCGCGCGCGTTCATGCGATTGAGCAGCTCGCGCAATTCCTGGGGATGATCCGCCGTCTCCCAATTCTCCCCGGCGAGCAGGCGGAACAGCGGCATATGCTCCAGCGCCTCGGGCGTGGCGGCGGCGGCCTGGGCGAATGCGGGCGAAACGGAACGGAGGCAGCGCCCGGCATCGGTCTGCCAGAGCCAGCCGCCGTCGCGATCGCCGGATTCGCGGAGCAGAAGGCTTACCACCGCGCGCTTTTCGGTCAGCGCGATCTCCGCCCACTGGCGGCGGACGAAGGCGCGGGCATTGAGCAGCCCTCCGGCGGCGAGGAAGGCGGCATAGCCCACGGGAAGGGCCGCCAGCAGCCACGATCCGGTCTTGGCCATCATCGCGGTGAGCCCCGCCGATCCGATCAGGATGAAGCCCAGCATCGCCGGAGGCACGGGCGCCGCGACCATGGCGGCGCTGGCGATGATGGCCGCCGAAACGAGGCATATCGCAAGCTGCTGCTCGATCGTGCCGGTGCCTGAAAGGAAGGCCGGCGGAATGGCCCACAGCGCGCCGAGCAGGATGGCGCGGGCGACGGCCCGGCGGACGGGTGCTCCGGATGCCGCCGGCCCGGTTCCCCGGCGCGCGCGCCGGGCGAGGCGATGGATATCGATCGCGACGGCAGCGACGGCGGCGAGCCAGCCGATCAATTGCCAGGAAGGCGCGGCGCCCCAAAGCAGCGCGGCCAGCACCGCGGCGCAGCCGATCTGGGCCAGCACGGCGCCGCCGCACAGCCGCGCCAGCTCGGCGATCTGTGCGGCGCGCACCTGTTCCCAGCCGGCCGGGCGATCGCGCAACATGCGCGACATGGCCCGCCAGCCAGCTCCGGTCGTCGACGATGGATTGGATCGCTGCCGCATGATGCGGACGATCCTTAGTTGCGGCGGGTTAGCGCAAAGTAACCGCGCCGGTCATTTCATGGACGCGGATAATCGCGGCAGTTCCGCATAATTGGACGAAACTTGCCGCGATCCGTGTCAGGCTGCGATGTCGTAGGGCTGGATTTCGCCGGAAAGATACAGATTTCGCGCTTTCGCCCGGCTGAGCTTGCCGGAGCTGGTGCGCGGCAGCGTGCGGGGCGGCACCAGTTCGACCACGCAATGCATGCCGGTGATCGATCGCACCTTCTCGCGGATCTGGTCGCGCAGGCGCGCGCGCTCGGCCAGGTCCGACGTGCGGCACTGGACGAGTACCGCCGGCGTTTCCTCCCCGCCCGGCGTGGTGATCGCGAAGGCGGCGATGTCGCCGGCCTTGAAGCCGGGAATCTGCTCCACCGCCCATTCGATATCCTGCGGCCAGTGGTTCTTGCCGTTGATGATGATCATGTCCTTGGCGCGGCCGACGATATAGATGTAGCCGTCGCTCAGATATCCCATGTCGCCGGTGTCGAGCCAGCCGTCCACCATGCAGGCGGCGGTGGATTCGGGATCGCGGAAATATCCGTCCATGATCGACGGGCCCTTGCACCAGACCTTGCCGATCGCACGGTCGGGCAGGGGGCTGCCGTCCTCGTCGCGTATCTCGACCAGCATGTCCTTCACCGGCTTGCCGCAATTCACGATCGCGCGATAGCGCTGCGGCCGGCCGATCGCGGCGTCGCCGCCGGAAAGCTGGGTTTCCTCCACCAGCTCCACGACGATGCCTTCGCCGGGCGGCATGATCGAAACCGCCAGCGTCGCTTCGGCCAGGCCGTAGCTGGGCAGGAATGCCGATGCGTTGAAGCCGGCTTCGGCGAAGGCATCGACGAAGGCCTGCATCACGTCCGGCCGGATCATGTCCGCGCCGTTGCCGGCCACCCGCCAGCGCGAAAGATCGAACCGGTCGGAAGCCTTGGTCTGGCTGGACATGCGGCGGGCGCAGATATCGTAGCCGAAGGTCGGCGAATAGCTGAGCGTCGTGCCGGGGTTGCGGCTGATGAGGTCGAGCCAGGCGAGCGGACGCCGGGCGAAATCCTCGGTCTTCAGATAGTCGACCGACACCTGGTTGGCGATCGGCGACAGGAAGCAGCCGACCAGCCCCATGTCATGATACCAGGGCAGCCACGATATGCAGCGATCCTGCGGCTCCAGCGCCATGCCATGGGCGTGGGCGGCCAGATTGTTGAGCAACGCCGCGTGGGTCACGGCCACGCCGTGCGGGAAGCGCGTCGATCCGCTGGAATATTGCAGATAGGCGATGTCATGCGGCGCAGCATGCGGCAGCGGCGCGGGATCGGCGTCCCGCTGGCTGAATTCCTCGTAGCTGATGCCTTCGACATGGCAGGCGGCCGCGGCGGCGCCGGCCATCTCGCGCAATTCCTCGGGGAAGAAGAGCATCTTCGGGTCGGAACTGCCGAGCTGGACCTTGAGCTGGTCGATATAGCTTTCCTTGCCGCCGAAGCTGGTCGGCAGCGGCAGCGGCACCGGCCAGGCGCCGGCATAGACCGCGCCGAAGAAGAGCGCGGCGAATTCCGGTCCCGTCTCGGCGACGAGCGCGATCCGGTCGGCCGTCCGCACGCCGTGGGCGATCAGCCGATAGGCGGTGGCGATCGCATCCGCGCGCAGATCGGCATAGGCATAGGGGCGCACCAACGCGCCGCGCGCGTCGTGGAAGTTGAGCCCGCGCGCGCCGCTGGCGGCATAGTCCAGCGCATCGCCCAGCGTCGCGAATTCCGAGAAGATGCGCGGAAGGGCATCCTCGGTCGGCGTCGGGGCGATCGTCGCCTTGGCTTCGGCGCTGGCGGGCGTGGTGGCTTTGATCGTCGTGGCTGCGGTCTTGTTCAGCACCGACGGCGACTCCTTAGATTCTTGGTCGAACGGTAATCGTCAGCCGATCCCCGTTCGCGATTGCTGGGTTCCAGCCGCACGAAGCGGCATATTACGCACGGAATACCCCAATGGACGCGTTCTAAATCCGGCCCGACTGTGGCACAAACATGGCGCGTGGCACGATCATCATCATATCGCAACCATAAGTCGCTCGATGCCGAGGCGTTGGAGCGACTCGCCATCGCCTATGTCGGCCGCTTTGCGACGACGCGGGCGAAGCTCGCCGCCTATCTCCGCCGCAAGCTCGCCGAGCGCGACTGGGAGGGGGAGGGCGCCCCGCCCGTGGAGGCGATCGTCGCGCGCTTCGCCGAGGCGGGCTATATCGACGATCGCGGCTTCGCGGAGGCGCGCGCGGCCGCATTCGTGCGGCGCGGCTATGGCGCGCGCCACCTGGCCGATCGCCTGCGCGCCGACGGCGTGGAGGGCGAGGACGCCGCCGCCGCCCGCGATCTTGCCGAAAACGGGGCGTGGGATGCGGCGCTGGCCTTCGCCCGTCGCCGCAGGATCGGCCCGTTCGCCGCCGAGCCTCTCGATCCCGATGCCCGCCGCCGCGCGCTCGCGGCGATGCTGAGGGCGGGGCATTCGCTGGAGCTTGCCCGGAAAATCATCGCCTGCGCGCCGGATGATGTCCCGGATCGGATCAGTTGAGCGAAAGACGGTAATTGGACCTTCGTTTCGGTTGCGGCCCGTGCTAGCTTCGTCAGATGCTTACCGGGGGGGTGGGCCTAATGAAGTTTGAAAGTCAGGTGTCGCGGGCATCGGAGAATTCGACCATTGAGGATGTCGGGGTGGGCGAAAGCCTGCTTTCCGAGCCGGTGGACGAGGGCTTCTCCATCGGCGGCACCGTAAAATGGTTCGATGCCACAAGGGGATTCGGTTTCCTGATCGGAGACGATGGGGTCGGGGATATCCTCGTCCATTTTTCGGTGTTGCGCGAACATGATCGGCGGACGCTGCCGGAAGGCGCGCGCGCCACGGTCGTCGCGGTGCGCCGCGAACGGGGGCTGCAGGCGCGATCGGTGATCGATATCGATCTCACCACCGCCACCGGCCCGGATGCCGACGCGATCGCCCAGCGCAGCGCCGACCGGGTCGATCCCGCCGAGCTGGTCGAGGATGCCGGCGAATTCGAGCCCGTCGTGGTCAAATGGTTCAACCGCCTGAAGGGCTATGGCTTCGTCGTCCGTCCGGATGACGAGCAGGACATATTCGTCCACATGGAGGTGGTGCGCCGTGCCGGGCTCAGCGATCTGGAGCCCGATCAGGCGTTGCTCGCCAGGGTGGCTTCCGGCCGGAAGGGGCCGCTGGCTGTGATGGTGCAGGTGAGCTGAATCATTTCACCGGCGCCGAAATCGTCCTAATGGGGGCCATGATCAGACGCTCTCTTGCTCCGGTCGCCGCGCTGATGCTGGCGATCTCTCCCTTGGCCGGCTGCGCCGCCGCCAAGACCGCGAATGCCGCAGCCCAGGCGGAGGACCTCGTTCCGCTGACGATCGCGACGAGTTCGGGCGCGCGCAGCTTCCTGGTGGAAATGGCGCGGACCCCGGCGGAGCAGGAGCGCGGGCTCATGTTCCGCACCGAGCTAGCGGCCGATCGCGGCATGCTCTTCCCTTATGATCCGCCCCAGCCGGCCAGCTTCTGGATGAAGAACACGCTGATTCCGCTGGATATGATCTTCATACGGCGCGACGGCACGATCGCCCGCATCGCCGAGAACACGATTCCCGAATCGCTACAGCCGGTGCCCTCGGGCGAGCCGGTCGGCGCCGTGCTGGAGATTGCCGGCGGCGGCGCCGCGGCGCTGGGAATCGCCGTGGGCGACAAGGTCAGCTGGCACGATCCGCGGCGCAAGGGCATCCGCTGAACGGCATCGGCGGCTTTGCCGTTGCACCCACCCCGTCACAAAGGCTAAGCGCACACCCATGGGTCTGTTGAAAAGCATCTTCACCTGGTGGGACGGCGCCACCATCGGCACCTCGCTCTGGAGCCGCCGCAACGGCACCAGGATTGGCGAGGACGCGCTGGGCAACGTCTATTACGAAAGCCGCGCGGGCAAGTCGCCGCGCCGCCGCTGGGTGATCTATAACGGCTCGAACGATGCGAGCCGGGTGCCCGCCGAATGGCATGGCTGGCTGCACCAGACGATCGAGGAGGCGCCGGACAAGGCACTGCCTCCGGCCCGCGCCTGGCAGCAGCCGTCCCGTCCCAATGCCACCGGCACGGCCCTGGCCTATCGCCCGCCCGGCGCGTTGGAGAAAGGCGGCCATCGTGCCGCCGCGACGGGCGATTACGAGGCCTGGAGCCCGAGCTGACCATGAAAGCGCTGCTGCGGGAAAATGTCGGCGAAGCGCTGGTCGGCCTTCTGGTCGTCCTCCTCGCCGCATGGTTCGTGATGTTCGCATGGGACAGCACGGGCGGCGGCGCGCGCGCGGGCGCGGTGCGGGTCACGGCGCTCTTCCCCAATGCGGCGGGCGTCAACGTCGGCACCGATGTGCGGGTGGCAGGCCTCAAAGTCGGCACCGTGGCCGAACAGCATCTCGATCCGCAGAGCTTCCAGGTGGCGGTGACGCTGGCGATCGATCCCAGCGTGAAGATCCCGTCGGACAGCAGCGCCGCCATCACCTCCGAAGGCTTTCTCGGCGCCACCTATGTCGCGCTGATGCCCGGCGGGTCGGAGACGCCGCTGAAGACGGGCGACACGATCATCGATACCCAGGGCGCCACCGACCTGATGGGCATGATCGGCCAGTTCGTGAACGGCACGGGCCGCGATTCCGACAGTTCCGCCAAGAATGAAGGCGCCGCAGCGGACGGCGCCACGCCGTGAAACGGATCGTCGCGGCGACGGCGCTCGCCGCGCTGCTGGGCTTCGGCGCGTGGCAGGCGGCGGAGGCCCTGCAGAACGAGGCCGCGCCGCCGCAGCCCATCGTGGATACCGATCCGAAACCGGCCGCGCCCGGCGAGCCTTCCTCAACCAACGCGGACGCGCCTTCCAGGCCGCCTGCGGAAAGGCGGGCGGCTGAACCCGCCGTCCGCGCCGCCACGCCGATGGCCGATCGCATCGCGGTGATCGGCCTGCTCAACAAGCGGAACGGCATTGCCCGCGATTTCTCGATGCATCCCGGCCAGGCGGTGCGGGCGGGCGACGTCATCATCCGGCTGAAGGCGTGCGAGGAAACCGCGCCGTGGGAACCGCAGAAGCTGACCGGGGCCTTCATCCAGACCGACATTCGCGGCCGCGACAATGTGTGGCGGCGGGTATTTTCAGGCTGGCTCTACAAGGAGTCGCCCTCGCTCAACATGGTCGAGCATCCGATCTACGATGTCTGGCCCAAGAGCTGCACGATGCGCCATCCCGATGTAGGGCCGGAAACCGTGTCCGCCGGATCATCGCAGGGCGCCCCGCGATCCAGCGCGAAGAAGTCGGGCGGCCCCACGCCGTCGGGTGAAGGGGAAAGCCCTCCAACCCCGCCCACCACGCCGCCGCCCCTCGCGCCCAGCGCCGCATCCAGCAACGCGACATAATCGTCGCGGCTGATCTCGATCGCGCCCAGCGAGGCGAGATGATCGGTGATGAACTGGCAGTCGAGCAGGCGGAAATTGCCGAGCGCAAGCCGCGCCACCAGCCAGGCGAGCGCGACCTTCGATGCATCGCGCTGCCGGCTGAACATGCTCTCGCCGAAGAAGGCGCCGCCCAGCGCCACGCCGTAGAGGCCGCCGACCAGTTCCTCGCCCATCCAGCATTCCACCGAATGGGCATGGCCGCGCAGATGCAGGTCGCCATAGGCTGCCTCGATCTGCGGGTTGATCCAGGTATCGGGGCGGTCGGGGCGCGGTTCCGCGCAGCAGGAAACCACGCGGGCGAAGGCCTTGTTCACCGTCACGGTGAAGCGATCGGACCGGATCGTCTTGGCCAGCGACCGCGAAAGCCTGAACCCGTCCAGCGGCAGGATGCCGCGCCGCTTGGGTTCCACCCAGAATATCTCGCGGGCGTCACGGCTGTCCGCCATCGGAAACACACCGACGGAGTAAGCGCGTAGCAGCAGATCCGGGTCGAGGCGCGACATGTGGGCCGATCGTAACCCGCCGCGAGGCGGGAGTGAACAGCATTTACGCGCGGGCGGCCCCGCTGCCCCCGTTCATGCCTGGGCCAGGCGGCGCTCTATTCCGCGCCACAGGCTGGAAAACGCCTCGCTGGCGGGGGATTTCGGGGCGAAGGCGCCCACCGGCTCGCGTCGCGCGGCCATCGCCTCGATCGCGCTCGCCATCGGCACGACGGGCCAGTCCGGCTGTTCGGCCAGCGCCGACAGGTGCAGCGCGCGCCGGCGATCGACCATGGTGAACACCGGCAGGATCGGCGCATGGCGGCCATGCTCGCGCGTCAGATGGGCCACCACCTCGTCCAGCGCGCGGCGGGAAAGCGGGGAGGGGATCAGCGGCACGAGGATCAGCGAGGCGGCCCGCATCGCCTGATCGGCGGTCTCGGTAAGGCCCGGCGGGCAATCAAGGACGATGCGGTCATGATCGCGGCCGATATCGTCGATCAGCTTGGCCATCCGCTTCTTCTTGCCCAGCCCGAAGAAGAAATGATCGAGGCCGCGCAGCGATGCGTCCGCCGGCAGCAGCCAGAGCCGGTCTATGGCGGTAGGAGTCCGCAGCTTCGCCGGGGCGACGTCCTTGGCAAACACGGCCTGCGCCACGTTGCGGCCGGTTTCGCCGCCCAGCAGGAATGTGGAGGCCGCCTGCGGATCGAGATCCCAGAGCAAGGTCCGCCGGGAGGATTGGGCGGCGGCGCACCAGGCAAGGTTCACGGCCAGCGTCGTCTTGCCCACGCCGCCCTTCAGGCTGAAGACGGCGATGGTAGCGGCGCCTGCGCCCCCATTTGCCTGCTTGCGGTGCGGCGGGGGCGTCAGGGCCATGTCAGCTCCTCGGTTGGCTGAATCCGTCGGAAAGGACGGATGCTACAGGATTTCGCGCACCTTGTCCTGCGGGCGGGCCAGCACCACACCCTTCTCGGTCTCCACCAGCGGGCGTTCGATCAGGATCGGATCGGCCAGCATCGCATCCAGGATGGCATCGTCGCTGGCATTGGCGGCGACCAGCGCCTTCGCGCCCTCCTCCTTCATGCGCAGCCCCGCGCGCGGGCTGATGCCGGCCTTGTGGTAAAGCTCGGCCAGCTTGGCGCGGGTGGGCGGCGTCTTCAGATATTCCACCACCGTCACGTCGGCGCCGGCCTCCTCGAGGATCGCGAGCGTCTTGCGCGACGTGCCGCATTTGGGGTTGTGCCAGATGGTGGCCTTCATTCCGCGGCCTCCTGCCCGGCCAGCCACTCCTCCAGCCATTTGATGGTGTAGTTGCCCTTCTGGAAATCGGGATCGTCCAGCAGCGCCTGGTGCAGCGGGATGGTGGTCTTCACGCCGTCGATCACGAATTCCTCCAGCGCCCGCCGCAGCCGGCGCAACGCGCCCTCGCGGGTGGTGCCGTAGACGATCAGCTTGGCGATCATGCTGTCGTAATAAGGCGGGATGCGATAGCCGGCATAAAGCCCGCTATCGACGCGCACGTTCATGCCGCCCGGCGCGTGGAACTGCTTCACCAGCCCCGGCGAGGGCGCGAAGGTGCGCGGGTCTTCGGCATTGATCCGGCATTCGATGGCGTGGCCCCGGAAATGCACGTCCTCCTGCCGCAGCGTCAGGCCGTGGCCGTCGGCGATGCGGATCTGCTCGCGCACCAGATCGAGCCCGGTGATCGCCTCCGTCACCGGATGCTCCACCTGCAGGCGGGTGTTCATCTCGATGAAGTAGAAGCGGCCGTCCTCGTAGAGGAACTCGATCGTGCCGGCGCCGCGATAGCCCATCTCCGCCATCGCCTTGGCGACGATGCCGCCCATCTCCTCGCGCTGGGCGGCGGTGATGACGGGGGAGGGGGCTTCCTCCAGCACCTTCTGGTGGCGACGCTGGAGCGAGCAGTCCCGCTCGCCCAGGTGGATGGCGTTGCCCTTGCCGTCGCCGAAGATCTGGAACTCGATATGGCGCGGATCGCCCAGATATTTTTCCATGTAGACGGTGGCGTCGCCGAAGGCGGCCTTCGCCTCCGACCCCGCCTGCGCCATCAGGCTTTCCAGCTGGTCCTCGCTCGGCACCACCTTCATGCCGCGCCCGCCGCCGCCGGACGCGGCCTTGATGAGCACGGGATAGCCGATCTCGGCGGCGACCTTCCGGGCCTGATCGAAGGACGTCAGCGGCCCGTCCGACCCCGGCACCAGCGGCAGGCCCAGCTTGGCGGCCGTCAGCTTCGCCTCGATCTTGTCGCCCATCGTCCGGATATGTTCGGGCTTGGGGCCGATCCAGATGATGTTGTGGCTTTCCACGATCTCCGCAAAGCGGGCATTTTCCGAAAGGAAGCCGTAGCCGGGATGGATCGCGTCCGCGCCGGAGATTTCGGCGGCGGCGATGATGTTCGGAATGTTCAGATAGCTTTCGGCCGCCGGCGGCGGGCCGATGCACACCGCCTGATCGGCCAGCCGCACGTGCATCGCGTCCGCGTCGGCGGTGGAATGCACCGCCACCGTCTGGATGCCCATTTCATGGCAGGCGCGATGGATGCGCAGCGCGATTTCGCCGCGATTGGCGATGAGGACCTTGTGGATCGCCATCGCCGCTTACTCGATGATCAGCAGCGGCTGATCGAATTCCACGGGCTGGCCGTTTTCGACCAGCACATCGCGGACGACGCCGCCGCGCGACGCGGTGATCGGGTTCATCACCTTCATCGCCTCGACAATCAGCAGCGTCTGGCCCGCGGCAACCTTGTCGCCAGGGGAGACGAACGTCGGCGCGCCGGGTTCGGGCGCCAGATAGACCGTGCCCACCATCGGCGATTTCACGGCGCCCGGATGGTCCGCCGGGGCGGCTTCCACGATCGGCGCGGCCGGCAGCGTGGCGGCGGGAGCGCCGGCGGCGGGCGCCGGGGCGGCGGCATAGGCCATCGGGGCGGGCGACGCCGCCTTGCGGGCCACGCGGATGCGGCGATCGCCGTCCTCGACCTCGATCTCGGTGAGCTTGGTGGCGTCCAGCAGCTCGGCCAGCTGCTTCACCAGATCGACGTCGACCCGGATCGGGCCCTCATGCTTCTCGGTCATTGGATCTGACCCTTCTCTTGTCTTGCTTGTTTCAAAGTTGCGCGCGCTACTGTCAGAGCTTCGCCGCCGCGTCCAGCGCGAGCGTGTAGGAAAGCGCGCCGAAGCCCGCCACCGTGCCCCGTGCCGCCATGCCGACAAAGCTCTTGTGACGGAAGCTTTCGCGCGCGTGCGGATTGGAAAGATGCACCTCGATCACCGGCACGCGGATCGCCTTGATCGCGTCGTGCAGCGCCACCGACGTGTGCGTATAGCCGCCGGGGTTGAGCAGCACGGCCCTGGCCGGCAGCGCGTTCGCCTCGTGCAGCCAGTCGATCAGATGCCCCTCATGGTTGGACTGGCGCATGTCGATGGTGAGGCCGAGCGCGCGTGCCTGGTCCTCCAGCCGGTCGGCGATGTCGTCCAGCGTATCCGATCCGTATATCTCCGGCTCGCGCAGGCCGAGCAGATTCAGGTTCGGACCGTTCAGGACGAAAATCGTATCGGCCATGCGTGGGATGCCTTGCGGTTGCGATCGGGGTAGGGCGGTTTCTATATGGGGTCGAAGCCGATGTCCAAGCATGGACATCCTTATTGCATTCCCCCCTCGAGGAGCCTTTTCGAACATGACCATCGACGGCACCATCCAGCTTCGCGTGAATGGCGAGCATCGTCGCGTGCCGGCGGGGCTCACGCTCGCCGGGCTCGCGGCCGATCTGGGGCTGGATCCGGCCAAGGTCGCCGTGGAGCGCAACCTGGAGGTCGTGCCCCGCTCCACCCTTACCGACGTGGTGATCGAGGATGGCGATGAGCTGGAGATCGTCCATTTCGTCGGCGGCGGCGATCATGCCGCGAAGGTGGAGGAGGATAGCTGGACGGTCGCCGGCCGCACCTTCCGCTCGCGGCTGATCGTCGGCACCGGCAAATATAAGGATTTCGCGCAGAATGCCGCCGCGGTGGAGGCATCGGGGGCGGAGATCGTCACCGTCGCCGTCCGCCGGGTGAACATCGCCGATCCCAAGGCGCCGATGCTGACCGACTATATCGATCCGAAGAAGATCACCTACCTGCCCAACACCGCCGGCTGCTTCACGGCGGACGAGGCGATTCGCACCCTCCGCCTCGCCCGCGAGGCGGGCGGCTGGACCCTGGTGAAGCTGGAGGTGCTGGGCGAGGCGCGCACCCTCTATCCCGACATGCTGGAAACGCTCCGCGCGACGGAAATCCTTGCCAGGGAGGGGTTTCAGCCGATGGTCTATTGCGTGGACGATCCGATCGCGGCGAAGCGGCTGGAGGATGCCGGCGCGGTCGCGATCATGCCCCTGGGCGCGCCGATCGGTTCGGGACTGGGCATCCAGAACCGGGTGACGATCCGGCTGATCGTGGAAGGCGCCGGGGTGCCGGTGCTGGTCGATGCCGGCGTCGGCACCGCATCCGACGCGGCGGTCGCGATGGAGCTGGGCTGCGACGGCGTGCTGATGAACACCGCGATCGCCGAGGCGAAGGACCCGATCCTGATGGCCCAGGCGATGAAGGCCGCGGTGGAATCGGGCCGCATGGCCTATCGCGCGGGCCGCATGGGCCGCAGGCTCTATGCCGATCCGTCGAGCCCGCTGGCGGGGCTGATCTAAACCAGCCTTGCGAGCCTTTTCGGGGCGGCGAGGCGATAGCTTTGCCGCACCCGATCCTCGATATGATCCCAGTCGGGTTCGCCGCGGTCCAGCCGGATGCCGATCCAGCCGGAAACGCCGATATAAGCGGGCCAGTAATAGAGGCCGGGCTCGGCCTCGATCAGCATCTCCTGCTCCTCCCGGCCGCTCGTCTTCACCATGATGCTCACCGGGGCGCCGTGATGGCCGTGGTCGGCGAAATAAGCGAACATCTTCTTGCCGGCGACGTGGAAGCCATGCGCGCCGTGGGAAAGCCTGGTGCCGGCTTCGGGCAGCGCGAGGCAGATCGCGCTTATCCGTTCGAGCAGGGTTGCCGCGGTCAGCGCAGGCTCCGCGCATAATCGGCGAGCGCGCGGGCGTAGAGCGCATGCTCCTGCCCCAGCACCCGTTCGGCCAGCGTATCGGGCGTGTCGCCCGGCAGCACGGGCACGCGCGCCTGCGCGACGACCGGGCCGTCATCCAGCTCGGGCGTCACCACATGCACCGAGCAGCCGGCTTCGGCATCGCCGGCGGCGATGGCGCGGGCGTGGGTATCCAGCCCCTTGTAGAGCGGGAGCAGCGAGGGGTGGATGTTGAGGATGCGCCCCTGCCAGCCGGCGATGAATTCGGGGGAGAGCAGGCGCATATAGCCGGCGAGCGCGATCAGCTCGACATCGGCGGCGCGCAGCTCGGCATCCAGCAACGCATCGAATTCGGTGCGCGGCATCCCCTTGTGGCTTTTCGCCCAGGTCGGGATGCCGGCCGCGGCGGCGATCGCCAGCCCGCCAGCATCCTCGACATTGGAAAGCACCCGGACCACCCGATAGGAGCTGTCGGGGGCCTCGCTCGCCTTCACCAGCGAGGCCATGTTCGATCCGCGGCCCGAAATCAGTATGCCGACGCGAACCGGATCAGCCTTCATGCGTGGCCGTCCAGGCCGCCCGCGCGCTCCATGCCTCGGCCGAACCGGAAACCGTGCAGCCCTTGGCGCCCTGCGCGATCCGGCCGATGCGGAACACGGTCTCGCCCGCCGATTCGAGCGCGGCGGCAACCCCGTCGGCCTCGTCCGGCCGCACGATCACGGCCATGCCGATCCCGCAGTTGAAGGTGCGGGCCATTTCCCCAGGCTCGATATTGCCCTGCGCTTGCAGGAAGGCCATCAGCCGCGGCTGCGGCCAGGCATCGGCATCGACATGGGCGTGCAGGCCATCGGGTAGCACGCGCGGGATATTCTCCAGCAACCCGCCGCCGGTGATGTGGGCCATGGCGGCCACCTTGCCGGCGCGGACCAAGGGCAGCAACGACTTCACATAGATGCGGGTCGGCGCCAGCAGCGCATCGATCAGCAGCACGTCCTGATCGAACAGGGCGGGGCGGTCGAGCTTCCAGCCCTTGTCGGCGGCCAGCCGGCGGACGAGCGAGAAGCCGTTGGAATGGACGCCGGAAGAGGCGAGGCCCAGGATCACGTCCCCCTCGGCCACGCGCGTGCCCGTCAGCGCCTGATCGCGCTCCACGGCGCCCACGCAGAAGCCGGCGAGGTCATAGTCGCCATCGGCATACATGCCCGGCATCTCGGCGGTCTCGCCGCCGATCAGCGCGCAGCCGGCGATGCGGCAGCCTTCGGCGATGCCGGCGATCACCCGTTCGGCCACGCCGTTGTCGAGCTTCCCGGTCGCGAAATAATCGAGGAAGAAGAGCGGCTCGGCGCCCTGCACGATCAGGTCGTTCACGCACATGGCGACCAGATCGATGCCCACGCCGTCATGCTTGCCGCTGTCGATGGCGAGCTTCAGCTTGGTGCCCACGCCGTCATTGGCGGCCACCAGCAGCGGATCGGTATAGCCCGCGGCCTTCAGGTCGAAGAAGCCGCCGAACCCGCCGAGGTCGGCATTGGCGCCCGGCCGCGCGGTGGTGCGCGCCAACGGCGCGATCGCCTTCACCAGGGCGTTTCCGGCCGCGATGGAGACGCCGGCCTTGGCGTAGGTATAGGGGGTATCGTCGCTCATGACGTCCGCCTAGACATATCCTGCTTGGATTTCCACGCCCAAGTCGCCAAAAGACGGCGGTGATCTCCGCCGTTCGTTCCTTGCCTCCGCTGAATCGTGCCGGGCTCGCCTTGCTGGCGGCCGGGCTGCTGGGCGTTGCAGGCGTCGTCTTCGCCCAGATTGAAGGCAGTGACAGGGGGATAGCCCCCATCGACAGCACGTCGAGCTACGAGGTCGGCGGCGTTGCCGTGGACGTCGCCGCACGCGACGCCGATGCCGCGCGCACCGCCGGATGGCGGATCGCCCAGCGCAAGGGCTGGCAGCTTTTGTGGAGCCGCACCAACGGCCAGCCTGTGTCGGCGGCGCCAAGCCTTTCCGATTCGACCCTCGATTCGATCGTCGCCGGCATCGTCGTGGAGGATGAGCAGGTCGGCCCGCGCCGCTACATCGCCCGGCTGGGCGTGTTGTTCGACCGCGCCCGCACCGGCCAGCTCCTCGGCGCGCACGGGCAGGGGCTGCGATCGCCGCCGATGCTGCTCATCCCGGTGATGTGGTCCGGCGCCACGCCCACTAGCTTCGAAACCCGCACCGAATGGCAGCGGGCCTGGGCGCGGTTCCGCCCCGGCGGCAGCCCGATCGATTATGTGCGGCCCACCGGCACCGGCAGCGATCCGCTGCTGCTGAACGAGGCGCAGGCCGGCCGGCCGGGGCGCGGCTGGTGGCGGATGATTCTCGATCAGTTCGGCGCGGCCGACGTGATCGTCGCCGAGGTCGCGGTCGAACGGAGCTGGCCGGGCGGGCCGATCCTCGCCCGCTTCACCGCGCGCCACGGGCCGGACGATGTCGTGCTCGATCGCTTCACCCTGCGGGCGGCCAATGGCGACGGCATGGCGGCGCTGATGGACGAAGGCGTGCGGCGGATGGACGAAATCTATTCGCAGGCGCTGCGTGACGGCCGGCTGCGGCCCGATCCCTCGCTGGTGATCGAGGAGGAGCCGGCCGAGCTTTCGGACGAGGCGTTCGCCGGCGAGACGATGGCGGAGGAAAGCCCGCTTACCGCCGTCAACTATACGGTGCAGGTGGAAACCGCCGACGCCAACGCGCTCACCGTCGCCGAATCGTCGCTGCGCGCCGTGCCGGGCGTGCGCGGGGTCGATACCACCAGCCTCGCGCTCGGTGGCACATCGGTGATGCGCGTCGCTTATGAGGGCGAGATTTCGGGGCTCCGCATTGCCTTGCAGGCGCGGGGCTGGCGGGTCGATGAGGGGCCGGGCACGCTCCGTATCAGGCGGGCCGCGCCCACGCCCGCCCCCCCGCCGGCACCAGGCGGAACGCCGGGCCAATGAGCCAGATCGCCCTGCCATTCGCGTGGCCGGCGGTGGAGGATGAGCGGGATTTCTGCCGCGGCGAGGCCAATATCCAGGTGCTCCGCCACCTCGAGCATCGCGCGCTCTGGCCGGTCATGGCGACGCTGATTACCGGCCCGCGCAAGTCCGGGCGCAGCCTGTTGGGCCGCATCTTCGCCGCCAAGACGGGCGGAAGGCTGATCGACGATGCCGATCGCCGGCCGGAGGAGGAGCTGTTCCACGCCTGGAACCGCGCCCAGGCGGAGCGGCTGCCCTTGCTGCTGATCGCCGATGCGCCGCCGCCTATGTGGCAGATCGCCTTGCCCGATCTGCGATCGCGGATCGCGGCGACGCCGCATGTCGCGATCACGGAGCCGGACGACGGGCTCGCCGCGACGTTGATGGAACGGTTGCTGGGCCAGCGCGGGCTGGCGGCCGGGCCGGACGTGATCGCTTATCTGCTGCCCCGGATCGAGCGCAGCTATGTCGCGATCCTGCGGGTGGTGGATGCGCTGGACCAGCTTTCGCTCGAGCGCCGGTCGCGGATCACGGTGCCGCTTGCGCGCGAGGCGCTGCGGCTGGTGGGTGTCATCGACGATTCATGAAATTTGGCATATCGTCCCGCGCATGGATGAAGCCGTCGCCCTGCAGTCGATCGTCGAAATCGATCCCGTCACACCGGAAATCGAACCGGCCCAGCGCTATTTCAATCGGGAGATATCCTGGCTCGGCTTCAATCGCCGGGTGCTGGAGGAAGCCTGCAACACGGCCCATCCGCTGCTGGAGCGGCTCCGTTTCCTGTCGATATCCGGCAGCAATCTCGACGAATTCTTCATGGTCCGCGTCGCCGGCCTCAAGGGCCAGCTCACCGAGGATGTCGATGCCCGCTCCGCCGATGGGCTGACGGTCGCCCAGCAGCTTGCGGCGATCGAGGTCGAGGCCGATCAGCTGATGGATTCGCAGCAGCTCGTCTGGCGCGATCTTCGGGCGGAGATCGCGCGCGCGGGCATCGTCGTGCTCGCGCATGACGAGATATCGGGGGATGACGCCCTGTGGCTGGACGCCCATTTCAGGGACCAGATCTTCCCCGTGCTGACGCCGCAGGCGCTCGATCCCGCCCATCCGTTTCCTTTCATCCCGAACAAGGGCTTCAGCCTGATGTTCGAGCTGCGCCGGCTTGCGGACGGCGAGCCGATCCGCGAGCTGCTGATGGTGCCCGCCACCCTGCCGCGCTTCATCCGCCTGCCCGGCAAGGAGGCGCGTTATATCTCGATCGAGGCGGCGATCCGCCGATCCACGGCGATGTTGTTTCCGGGCTATGCGGTGGAAGCCTATGGCGCCTTCCGCGTCATCCGCGACAGCGATATCGAAATCGAGGAGGAAGCGGAGGATCTCGTCCGCTATTTCCGGTCGGCCATCAAGCGGCGGCGCAAGGGCCGGGTGATCCGGCTGGAGCTGCTGGCCGGCATGCCCGAATCGCTGGAGCGGCTGGTGAAGGACGAGATCGTCGGCACCGACGCCATCATCACCGATACCGAACGGTTCCTCGGCATCTCGGATCTCGAGCAGCTGGTCGAGGAAGATCGGCCGGACCTGAAATTCCCGCCCTTCATGCCGCGTTTTCCCGAGCGGATCCGCGAACATGGCGGGGATTGCTTCGCGGCGATCCGCGCCAAGGATATCGTCGTCCATCACCCTTATGAGACGTTCGACGTGGTGCTGGCCTTCCTCCGCCAGGCCGCCAGCGATCCCGATGTCGTCGCCATCAAGCAGACGCTCTATCGCGCCGGCAAGCAATCGGCGGTGATCCGCGCGCTGGTCGACGCGGCGGAGGCCGGCAAGTCGGTGACGGCCGTGGTCGAGCTGAAGGCCCGTTTCGACGAGGAACAGAACCTCATGTGGGCCTCGCAGCTCGAACGGGCGGGCGTGCAGGTCGTCTACGGCTTCGTCGACTGGAAGACGCACGCCAAGGTATCGATGGTCGTGCGGCGGGAGGGCGGCAGCTTCCGCACCTACTGCCATTTCGGCACGGGCAACTATCACCCGGTCACCGCCAAGATCTACACGGACCTCAGCTTCTTCACCGCCGATCCGCGCGCGGGCCGCGATGCGGCGCAGCTCTTCAACTACATCACCGGCTATGTCGAGCCGGCCAATCTCGAAATGCTCGTCATGTCCCCGCACGGCATGCGCGACCGGCTGTGCGAGCTGATCCAGGCCGAAATCGACAATGCCGCGGCCGGCAAACCGGCGGCGATCTGGGCCAAGATGAACTCGCTGGTCGATCCCGCCATCATCGAGCAGCTCTACCGCGCCAGCGCCGCCGGCGTGCAGATCGATCTGGTGGTGCGCGGCATATGCTGCCTGCGCCCCGGCGTGCCCGGCATGTCGGACAATATCCATGTGAAGTCGGTGGTCGGCCGCTTCCTGGAGCATAGCCGCATCATCTGCTTCGGCAACGGCGCGGCCTTGCCCAACAAGAATGCGAAGGTGTTCATTTCCTCGGCGGACTGGATGCCGCGCAATTTCGACCGGCGGGTGGAATATATGCTGCCGATCGAAAACCCGACGGTCCACGCCCAGATCCTCGATCAGGTGATGGTGGCCAACCTGATCGACAGCGAGCAGAGCTGGCACCTGCGCGCGGACGGCAGCTATCAGCGGGTCGATCCGGGCAAGCGGCCCTTCAACCTGCACCGCTATTTCATGACCAATCCGTCGCTTTCCGGCCGTGGCGCGGCATTGGAACGCAGCGGCGCCGTGCCCAAGCTCAGCCTTCGGCGGGGTGGATAAGGCGGATTAATCCGGGATCGTTCCGCCGCTTTTCCTTTCGGTGGAAACGAAATCCGGTTAACTTCGCATCGCATGGTCGCCGCTTCGTTCTATCGCAGGAAAGCCCCCATGGGCTCCGCTGAAGGCCGCACGGCCATCATCGACATCGGGTCCAACTCGATTCGCCTCGTCGTCTATGACGGGCCGGTCCGCATCCCTTCGATCCTGTTCAACGAAAAGGTGATGGCGGGCCTGGGCCGCGGGCTGGTGAAGGACGGCGCGCTGGACGAGGAGGCGACCGACCGCGCGCTCACGGCGCTGTCACGCTTCCAGCGGCTGGCCGCGCAGATGGGCGTCACCCAGATCCGCACCGTCGCCACCGCCGCCGTGCGGGAAGCGAGCAACGGCCCCGGCTTCATCGGGCAGATCGAGGCGCTGGGCCTCGATGTCGAGCTTCTTTCCGGCGAGGACGAAGCCAAGATGGCGGGCTATGGCGTGCTCGCCGGCATACCGGACGCGGACGGGATCGTCGGCGATCTCGGCGGCGGGAGCCTGGAACTGATCCGCGTCGGCGGGGGCCGCATCCACGAGCGCATCTCCTTCCCCCTGGGCGTTCTCCGCATCGCCGCCATCCGGGCCAAGGGGCCGAAAGCGCTGGAAAAGGTGGTGGCCAACGCGATCGGCAAGTCCGGCTGGGAAGGGCGGGGGCAGGGGCTGCCCTTCTATCTGGTCGGCGGCTCCTGGCGGTCGCTGGCGCGGCTGGACATGTTCCTTTCCGATTTCCCGCTGCCCATCATCCACCATTATCGCATGCCGGCGGAGGCGCCCGCGCGGCTGGTCCGCTCGCTCGCCCATCTCGACAAGGCCCGGCTGCGCGACGTTCCCGGCCTGTCGCAGCCCCGTATCCCGACGCTCGGCAACGCTGCCGCCCTGCTGGCGACGCTGGTGAAGCATCTCGGCTCGAGCGGACTCGTCGTCTCGGCCTATGGCCTGCGCGAGGGGCTGCTCCATCAGAGCCTGCCCGAGGATGTCCGCGCGCAGGATCCGCTGCTCTGCGCCACGCGCGAGGAAGGCGTGCGCCAGGGGCGCTTCGCTGAGCATGGCGACCTGTTGAACCGCTGGGTCGCCCCCCTCTTCAAGGAAGAAGAGCCGGCCGATGCCCGCCTGCGCCATGCCGCCTGCCTGCTGGCGGACGTGGGCTGGCGCGCTCACCCGGAATTCCGCGCGGTGCGCGGCCTCGAAACCGCGCTTCACGGCAATTGGGTGGGGGTGGACGCGCAGGGGCGGGCGAAGATGGCCCATGCGCTCTACCGCAGCTTCGGCGGCGAAGGCATCGCCCCGGTGGTCGCGGCGCTGCTGCTGCCGGAAGAGATCGCCCAGGCCGAACGCTGGGGGCTGGCCATGCGGCTGGGCCAGCGGCTCAGCGGCGGCGTGGCCGAGCCCCTGGAGACCAGCGCCTTGCAGCGATCGGGCAGTGCGCTCGTGCTCGTGCTGCGCCCGGCCGATTCCGCGCTCTATGGCGAATCGGTCGAACGCCGGCACAAGACGCTGGCCGCGGCCTTCGGCCTCAAGGCGAGCCTGGCCATCGCCGGATAGGAGGGAGGGGAGGGAGGTCCTCCCCTTGTGCCTCAGCCGCAGCGGATCGAGCGGATGAACTGCCGCGAATCGACCTCCACGTTCAGCCGGTCCGCGCGATAATCCATCGTCACGGGCTGGCCGGGGCGCAGCATCCGCACCGTTCGCGCGCCCGTCGCCTTGCGGGCACGTTCGATCACGCCGCCTTCGGCCACCTTGCCGACGAGATATTGTGCGCGGTCAGCCCGGCATTCGCCCTGCGGGCGCGGCGGTCGCGAATGTCCCGGACGGTCGTGATGATCGTCCATGCAGCCGCTCAGCAACAATGCGCCCACGCCGATGAGTGCCAGGCCCTTCACGCGCATGCTTTCCTCCTGCGTTTCAGGCGGCCGCTTTCGGTTGCTTCACCGTGCCGGGCGCGCCTTCCCCGAAATAGGTGGAAACTTCCGAGGAGTCATAATGTTCCACAGGCGGAATGTTCATGGCGGCGCGCGCCTCGTTCAGGCTCAGCCCGAACAGCGGCTCATATTTCGCGGTGAACAGCGGCCTGGCGACCCGGCCGATCTGGATGCCGCGCTCCACGAAGTCCGAAAGGGTGGCGTAGGCGGCCGGATAATGGAGCTGCACGCGGGTGAACATCGGCATGATCAGCAGCATGTTGAGCGAGACCATCTCGCCGGCCAGCTCCGGCGACATGTTGCGGTTCCAATTCTCGATCCGCATCCAGAAGGGCACGACCTCCGCCATGGCATCGAAGCCGACGCCGCCCAATATATGTTCGAAATCATGGGTCTGCGCCGACCGCAGCTCGAAATATTCGAGGTCCGTGGCCGGCCGCCAGTCGGGATCGACGCGCAGGCGTGGATCGAGCGCGATGTCGAGATCGCCCGCCACGAGATAGTCGTGGAATATCCGGCCCAGCGTGCCTTTGGGATAGTCGGCCAGGTCTTCGCGGGTGAAGGTGGAGATGAAGCGTTCCTCCATGAACGCATCGAATTCCGCGTTGCGCTTGCGCTCCTCGGCCAGCAGCCGGTTGATCTCGCCGGTATCGCGCACCTCCCAATAAGCGCGGACGATATTGGTGCTGTCCCACCCCACGCGCCGGTCGCGGCCGTTGCGGCGAAGCATCGCGGTGGTCATCGCGTCGCCCAGCCGGGGATTGTTGAGGTAGCGCGAGGAACTGACGAGAACGCTGCTTTCCGTCGGCATGTCGATCACGCCGAGACGCGAAAAATCATCCATGGTCCGTCTCCGTTGTCGCGCGCATCTCTCGCGGCCGGGGCCGGCGTGCGCAGTCGAAACGGAGTGTGCCCGCGCCCGCGCGGGGCGCCAAGCGCAAAATGAAGGGCGTTCACTCGCCGCGGTGTCTTATTCCGGCGGCGTCACCTCGGACATCACCATGCGGCCCTTGCGCACGCTGAACGCCATCCGGCCTTCGACCAGCGCCAGCGCATCCTTGCCGAACAGGTCGTAACGCCACCCTTCCAGCAGCGCGAGGCCCTCGCGCTGGCCGGCGGCGATCGCCTCCAGCTCGTCCGATCGGGCGATCAGGCGCGGCGCCACATCGGATTCGCGCGAACGCACCTTCAGCAGCAGCTTCAGCAGATCGGCCACCAGCGCGCCTTCCTTGCCCAGGCCGGGCTTGCGGTCCTCGCGCGGGGGCATCTCGTCGTCGGACAGCGGCGTCGCCGCCTCGATCGCGCCGATCAGCCGGCCGCCAATGTCGTTGCTGGCCCAGCTTGGCGAAAGGCCGCGCACCTTGGCCAGGTCCGCCTGCGATTTGGGGGGGTGGGCGGCGATATCGGCCAGCGTCTCATCCTTGGCGATGCGGCCGCGCGGCAGGTTCTTGCCCTGCGCCTCGCGCTCGCGCCACGCCGCCAGCGCCTTCAACCGGCCCAGCACATCGGCCTTGCGGCTGGGCACGCGGATGCGCGTCCAGGCCTGCTCGGGCAGATTTTCATAATTGGCGGGATCGCCCAGCCGCTCCATCTCCTGATCCAGCCACTGGCCACGGCCGGTCTTGCGCAGCCGGTTCAGCATCTTCGGGAAGATTTCGACGAGATGGGTCACGTCGCCGATCGCATAATCGATCTGGCGCTTGTCGAGCGGGCGGCGGCCCCAGTCCGTGAAGCGGGCGCCCTTGTCGAGCTTGATGCCGAGAATCGATTCGACGAGGTTCGAATAGCCGACCTGTTCCCCCATGCCGAGCGCCATGGCGGCGACCTGCGTATCGAACAGCGGGTGCGGCGTCTTGCCCGTCAGGTTGTAGACGATCTCGAGGTCCTGGCCGCCGGCGTGGAAGACCTTCAGCACGTCCTCATTATCGACCAGAAGATCAAGAAGTGGTTTCAGATCAAGGCCTTTGGCCTTGGGATCGATGGCGGCGGCTTCCTTGTCGTCGGCGATCTGGATCAGGCACAGATCGGGCCAGTAGGTGTTCTCCCGCATGAATTCCGTATCGACCGCCACGAACGGCGATTGGGCAAGGCGAGCGACGAGGGCGGCGAGCGTGGCGCTATCTGTAATCAGCGGATGAATCTGCATGAGTGGTGCATAGCCCGGTATCGCGGCTTGACAAGGCGCGCATGCACGCGCGAAGCGCGGGCCACGCGAATAATTCCAAAAAGTCGAAAGAACCCGATGCACGCTTACCGCTCGCATAACTGCGCCCAACTGCGCGCCGCCGATGAAGGCGCCACGGTCCGTCTCTCGGGCTGGGTCCACCGCAAGCGCGATCATGGCGGCGTGCTCTTCGTCGATCTGCGCGACCATTACGGCCTCACGCAGATCGTGGCGGACGGCGATTCCCCGGCTTTCGCCACGCTGGACGCGGTGCGCGTCGAATCGGTGATCACCATCACCGGCAACGTCAAGCTGCGCGCCGAAGGCACCACCAATCCCAACCTCGCCACCGGCGAGATCGAGGTCTATGCCCGCGAGGCGACCGTCCAGTCGGCCGCGGCGGAACTGCCGCTGCCGGTGGCCGGCGAGGCCGAATATCCGGAGGATATCCGCCTGCGCTATCGCTATCTCGATCTGCGCCGCGATCGCCTGCACAAGAATATCGTCCTGCGCTCCAACGTCATCGCCTCGCTGCGCCGGCGGATGATCGACCAGGGCTTCACCGAATTCCAGACGCCGATCCTGACGGCCTCGTCGCCCGAGGGCGCGCGCGACTATCTCGTCCCCAGCCGCGTCCATCCCGGCAAATTCTACGCGCTCCCGCAGGCGCCGCAGATGTTCAAGCAGCTGCTGATGGTCGCCGGCTTCGACCGCTATTTCCAGATCGCGCCCTGTTTCCGCGACGAGGATGCCCGCGCCGATCGTTCGCCGGGCGAGTTCTACCAGCTCGATTTCGAGATGAGCTACGTCACCCAGGAGGATGTGTTCGCCGCGATCGAACCCGTGCTTCATGGCGTGTTCGAGGAGTTCGCCGATTTCGAAGGCAAGGGCCGCACCGTTTCGCCGCTGCCGTTCCGCCGCATTCCCTACAGGGAATCGATGCTGAAATATGGCAACGACAAGCCGGACCTGCGCAATCCGATCCTGATTTCGGACGTGTCGGGCTATTTCGAAGGTTCGGGCTTCGGCCGCTTCGCCTCGATCGTCGAGGCGGGCGATGTCGTCCGCGCCATCCCGGCACCGAATACGGCGGACAAGAGCCGCAAATTCTTCGACGACATGAACGCCTGGGCGCAGTCGGAAGGCTTTGCCGGCCTCGGCTATGCCACCCGCAAGGGCGGCGAATGGGGCGGCCCGATCGCCAAGAATCATGGCGAAGAGGGCATGAACGCTATGGCCGACGCGCTGGGCCTCGGCCCGGACGACGGCCTGTTCTTCGCCGCCGGCAAGGAAGCGCAGGCCGCCAAGCTCGCCGGCCTCGCCCGCACGCGGGTGGGCGAGCAATTGGGCCTGATCGATGCCAGCCGCTTCGAATTCTGCTGGATCGTCGATTTCCCGATGTTCGAATATGACGAGGACGCGAAGAAGATCGATTTCAGCCACAACCCCTTCTCGATGCCGCAGGGCGAGCTGGAGGCGCTGGAAACGAAGGACCCGCTCGATATCCTCGCTTATCAGTATGATATCGTCTGCAACGGCGTGGAATTGTCGTCCGGCGCGATCCGGAACCACAAGCCGGAGATCATGTACAAGGCGTTCGAGATCGCCGGCTACAGCCGCGAGGATGTGGACACCAATTTCGCCGGCATGATCAACGCCTTCAAATATGGCGCGCCGCCGCACGGCGGATCGGCGCCGGGCGTGGACCGCATCGTCATGCTGCTGGCGGACGAGCCGAACATCCGCGAGGTGATCGTCTTCCCGATGACGCAGAAGGCGGAGGACCTGATGATGCAGGCGCCCGCGCCCGCGACGATGAAGCAGCTGCGCGAGCTCAACATCCGCGTCGTCGAGCCTTCGAAGGGCTGACCGTCCCGCAGCGGGGCAAGGGGCGCGCCGCCGAGCGGCTTGACTTGGCGGCACCCTTTGCCCACGCCTTTCCCTTCCCGCAGGCGTGAGGGGAAAGCGTATGGCGATCGATCTTTCGGACTACGAAAAGGGCGAAAAGTTCGACGGCGACTATGATAAGGCGCTGGAAAGCGTGCAGGAGCGGCTTGCGCGCGTGCAGGTCGCCCATATCATCCACGGCCGGCGCAGCGTCGTCATGTTCGAAGGGTGGGACGCGGCCGGCAAGGGGGGCATCATCCAGCGCCTCACCGCCAAATGGGACCCCCGCCATTTCGAGGTCTGGCCGATCTCCGCGCCCACCGAGGAGGAGAAGGCCCGCCATTTCCTCTGGCGCTTCTGGAAACGCCTGCCGGGCCAGGGCGAGATCGGCGTGTTCGATCGCAGCTGGTATGGCCGGGTGCTGGTGGAGCGCGTCGAGAATTTCGCCACCGAAAAGCAGTGGCGCCGCGCCTATGACGAGATCAACGAGTTCGAGGCGCAGCAGAAGGAAGATGGCACGCCCATCATCAAGCTGTTCCTCCACATCACCCAGGATACCCAGGACGAACGCCTCAAGGAACGCCTCCTCCATCCGTGGAAGCGGTGGAAGACCGGGCGCGAGGATTTTCGCAACCGTTCACGCCGGCCGGAATATCTGACGGCGATGCACGAGATGTTCGAGCATACCGACACGCGCTGGGCACCGTGGCACGTGATCGACGGCAACAACAAGAAGGCGGCCCGCATCGCGGCGCTCAACCTGATCGCCGAAAAGCTGGAAAAGGCCGTGCCGATGAAGCCGCCGCCGCCGCCGCCGGAACTGGTGGCGATCGCCCGCACGGCATTCGGCGTCGATTTCGAGATGGAATGACGGAAGGCCGCGGGGGGCCTCAGCCCGCCGGCGGATAGCTGATCGCCAGCACTTCCCATTCCTTGGGACCGGCGGGGAGCTGGACGCTGCGCACGTCGCCGACGGCCGCCCCCTTGAGCGCACGGGCGAAGGGGGAGCGCCAGCTTATCCGGCCCTGGCCGGCATCGGCCTCATCCTCGCCGATCAGGGTGACGATACGCTCCTTGTCGTCCTCGTCCACCAGCGTCACCGTGGCGCCGAACCACACCCGGTCGCGATCGGCCTGGGCGGCCGGATCGATCACCTTGGCCGCCTTCATCCGGCGCGAGAGGAAGCCCAGCTCCCGATCGATCTCGCGCAGTTTCTTGCGGCCGTAGATATAGTCGCCATTCTCGGACCGGTCGCCATTGCCCGCCGCCCAGGAAATGGTTTCGACGAGCTTCGGCCGCTCGATGGCGAAAAGCTGGTCATAGCGTTCGCGCAGGGCCCTCAGCCCGGCGGGGGTGATATAGTTCGGGCGGTCGTTCATGTGCCCGCCGATATCAGCCCGGCGTCGATTTGCCGAGATAGACCGACAGCTTGTTGCGCGCCGGCATGCGGGCATATTGCGGGTTCATGGCGGAATAGACGACGGCGTTTTCCAGCACGCGCTGCACATAGCCGCGCGTTTCGCTGAGCGGGATCGCTTCGATCCATTCGACGACATCGATGCCGCTCATCCGGGGATCGCCGTTAGTTTTCAGCCACTTGTTAACATTTCCTGGGCCGGCGTTGTAACTCGCCACCGCCAGCACGTGGCTGCCGCCATAATAATCGAGCAAGCGCTGGAAGAAGCTGGAGCCCAGCATGATGTTGTAGGACGGGTCCTTGACCAGCCGGTCATAATCATAGGGCAGGCCCATCTTGCCCGCCTGCTCGCGCGCGGTGCCCGGCATCAGCTGCATCAGCCCGCGCGCGCCGGCATGGCTCACGGCCTCGCGGTCGAACTGGCTCTCCTGCCGGGTGATGGCATGGATCATCACCCAATTGTTCCGCTCGGTCGGCGGCACGGCGATCTGGGGGAAGCCGGTGGGCACGAAATCGCTGACGCCGGTGTTGCGGGCGTTGCGGGCCACCATCACCCCCAGGTCGGGCCGCCCGATCTCGCGCGACAATTCGGCCGAAAGGGCGTGATCCGCATCGGATTTCGCGTCCTGGGCTATCGCGCGCAGGAACTGGCTCTGGTCGCGCCACGATCCCAGCTCGCCCAATATGCGCGCGGCCCGCACGATCGACCGTTGCGCAAAGCTCGTGCGCTCGGCGGGGGTTATGGTGATGGGGTCGACATGGGGCGTCTCCACCGTCCGGCCCAGCCGTTCGGCGGCAAGCTGGCCGTAGAACTGGTCCGCATGCGATGCCGCCTCGGTGAAGTAGCGGTTGGCCGCCGTGGGATCGCCCGCCGCCAGCGCGGCACGGCCGGCCCAGTAGAGCCCCTTGGTCTGCGTGCCGGGCGACTGCGCGGCGGCGGCGTAGCGGCTGAAGAGCGTCACGGCGTCGGCGGGGCGGTTCATCTTCTTGAGCGCGGTCATCCCGCCAAGCCAGACGAGGTCGGTATATTTGTCCCGCTCGCCAAAGGGGCGGTCGCGGATCACGGTGCCGGGGGCGAAGGCGCCGTCCGCCTGCTGGGCCATGCCCAGCGCGTAGCTGGTCTGGTTGTCGTTGGCCGCGCCGCGCGCGTTCGTCACCAGCACGTCCAGCCATTTTTCGGCATCGAGCGGCGGGCTGGCGAAGCTGCGCCGCTGCGCCAGCCAGGACCGCGCGTTCACGCTCTGGCCGTTGTCGCGCAGCCAGCGGGCGCGATCGGCGACGAAACCGGGATCGCTGTTGCCGGTCGTGGCGAACACCATCGCCTTGTCGGCGGCGTCGGCCCGGTTGGTCTGCATGGCCAGCCGGGCATCGAACAGCGCCTGCCGCACCGGCGACGTGCGGGCCATCTGGCGCTGGGCGGCGGTCGTCTGCCGGTTCCACAGCAGCCGTTCCATCCGGAGATCCTGGTCCGCCTGGGTAAGTTGTCCGCCGAAGCGGGCGATCAGGCGCTGTTCTTCCGCGTCGCTCAGCGATCCGCCGGTCCAGGCCGCGCGCGCCGCGGCAACGGCGTCGGCCGACCGGCCGATCGCGGCCAGCGCCTCGGCCTGGCGCAGCCGGCCGCTGTTGGTCAAGGGCGGGAAGCGATCGAAGAATCGCGCGACGTCCGCCGGCGCGCCGGGCAGCGTCTCCAGCTGGCGTTCGGCCGTCCGGCGCATCGCCGATTCGCCGGGCCAGCCGGGGAAGGCGATCAGAAAGCTCGCATATTCGGAAAAGGGCAGGCTGTCCGTCTGGCGCAGGCGGCTCCAGCGGACCACCCCTTCGGCCACGGGATCGGCGGCCACGCCGGCGGCCGGAATCCCGCTGGCGGCCGACAGCCCCAGCCGCCCGCGATACCAGTCCCGCTGCTCCGTGGTCAGCGTCGCGGCGCCGGCCACCGACGCCATAAGCACACCCAGGCTCAAAACGCGCTTCAACATGCTGGACATGATGTGGCTGGCATCCTTATCAGCCGCTGAACATAACCGGCCCATATCGCGCACTATGCCGCGCCCTGGGCTTCAGGTGAAGGGAGTGCATGATGTTCAGCGGGTCGATTCCGGCTCTCGTGACGCCGTTTCGCAACGGGCGGTTCGACGAGGCGGCCTTCCGCGCCTTCGTCGATTTCCAGATCGAGAACGGTTCGTCCGCGCTCGTGCCCTGCGGCACGACGGGCGAAAGCGCCACCATGTCGATCGACGAGCATAATCATGTCGTCGCGGTGTGCATCGATCAGGCGGCCGGCCGCGTGCCGGTGATCGCGGGCTGCGGATCGAACGACACCAAGGTCGCGCTGGAACATATGCAGCATGCCAAGGCGGCCGGCGCCGCCGCCGGGCTGGTCGTGCTGCCTTATTACAACCGTCCCAACCAGGATGGGCTGATCGCGCATTACACCTACCTCGCCGAAAATTGCGATCTGCCGATCATCCTCTACAACGTGCCCGCGCGCACCGTGACGGATATCACCGTGGATACCATGGCGACGCTCGCCCGGCTTCCCACCATCGTCGGCATCAAGGATGCCAGCGGCAAGGTGGAGCGGGTGGCCGCCCAGCGGCTCGCCTGCGGGGCGGATTTCTGCCAGCTTTCCGGCAATGACGATATGGCGCTGGGCTTCATGGCGATGGGCGGCGTCGGCTGCATCTCCGTCACGGCCAATGTCGCGCCCCGGCTGTGCGCCGATTTCCAGGCCGCCTGCCTTTCCGGCGACTGGAAGGGGGCGCTGGCGCTTCAGGACCGGCTGTTCCCGCTGCACAGCGCTCTGTTCACCGATGCTTCACCCGGCCCCGTCAAATATGCGCTCAGCCGTACCCGCCCGGATTTCCCCGTGGAATTGCGCCTGCCGATGACCTGGCCGTCGGAAGCGAGCCGCAAGGCGGTGGATGCGGCGCTCGCCCATGCGGGGCTGGTGTAACAGCTACCGTCCCCCATATGGGCGCATGACGCGATTCTGCGCCCAAGAAAGCAAGAGATGGCCCGCCCCAAGCCCGCAACCTTTGAAAAAGTGAAGACGGTCGCCGAAAACCGGCGGGCGCGGTATGAATATTTCCTGGAGGAATTCTTCGAGGCGGGCATCGCGCTGACCGGCACCGAGGTGAAGTCGCTGCGGTTCGGCGAGGGATCGATCGCTGAAAGCTATGCCGAGGTGAGGGACGGGCAGGCCTGGCTCATCAATTCCAACATTCCGGAATTCAGCCACGGCAACCGTTTCAATCACGAGCCGAAACGGCCGCGCAAGCTGCTGCTGCACGAACGAGAGATCGAAAAGATGCGCAACGCCGTCTCCCGCGAGGGGATGACGCTGATTCCGCTGTCCATCTATTTCAATCCGCGCGGCCGGGCGAAGGTGGAACTCGCGCTCGCCAAGGGCAAGAAATTGCACGACAAGCGGGAGACGGAAAAGTCGCGGGACTGGAAACGCGAACAGCAGCGCCTGCTGCGCGACCGGGGTTAGGCGCGATGTTCGAGAGAATGCGCGCCTGGTCGGAGCGCAACATGCCCACGCGCGAGACGTTCGAGCGGATCGGCTGGCTGCGGCCGATCGCGCACCGCATCCTGCTGCCCGAACTGTGGCGCTTCCACCGCCGCTCGGTGCCGCGCGGCGTGGCGCTGGGCGTGCTGGTCGGCGTGCTCATCCCCGTGGCGCAGACGGTGTTCGCCGCGATCTTTGCCTTGCCGTCGCGCGCGAACGTGCCGGTGGCGGCGCTCACCACCTTCATCACCAATCCGTTCACCACCCCCGCCATCTGGGCCTTCTCGATCTGGATCGGCCGGATGATGCTGGGCCATCATGGCGGCGATCCGGCTGTCGTCGAAGGCGTGAACAAGGCGATGGGCTGGAGCGAATGGCTGCTGCGCGACGTCGGCCCGGCGCTCGGCCTCGGGCTGGTCGTCGTGGCGGTCGTCGGCGCGGTGCTCGGCTATCTGGTCGCCTCCATCACCTGGCGGATGTGGATCGCCCACAAGTGGCGGCACCGCCGGCATGAGCGCCAGCGTAACGATTGAGCCCTGCCGGTCGCGGCATCGGATGGATCGCCGCCGCCGCGCTTGACGGGCCGCGCCTTGCCGGAGGATGAAACAGGATCATGGCAACCGCCTTTCCGTCCCTCCCGGTCCAGGCTTCCGAACGCGGCGATCGCGCGATCCTGCTGGGCGTGGCGGGCCTCGGCCTCGGCACGGCGCTGCTGCTGCTCTGGCTGCTCGGCGATGCGCTGGCGGCCGGCGTCTTTCTCCTCGTATTCCTCGCGGCCGGCGGGCTCATCCTGCTGCTCGGCCGGCACCGGTCCGGCCTGGCCGACGCGGCGACCATGGGCGATATTGGCCTGCTCAATGCCGCCATCGGCGATTCGTCCGAAGCGGTCGCGATCACCGACAGGTCCGGGCGGCTGATCTGCGCCAACCGCACCTTCGGCGAATGGTTTCCCGGCCTGCCGGCGCCGCCGGGGCTCGCGATCGGCGATCATGGCGACGATCGTCTGGCGGAGGCCGGCCGGTCGGCATGGCGCGACGGCTGGGCCGAGGTCGAGGGGCTGGCGACCGGGCGTGGACGGCTTTCCGCCACCGCGCTGCGGGCGGGCACGGCGCAGGACCATCTCGTCTGGCGGCTGCGGCGGATGCGCGGCGGCCAGCTGGTCGATGAAACCCGCAGGCTGGTGGAAGGCGAGGGGGGGCAGCGCCTAGGCGCGGCCGGGATGATGGCGGCCATCGCCGATGGCGGCGGCCGGCTCGTCGCCGCCAACCGGGTATTCCTCCAGCGCGCGCTGGGCAATGAGGAAGCCGGCATCCACGCGCTTGCCGATCTTTTCGACGACAGCGGCGGCGATGTGATCCGTTTCCGCCATGAAGGGGATGAGGCCACCCCGTTGCGGGTGGTGCAGGTGCCGCTGGACGACGGCGTCGGCGAAAGCCCCACCCTGTTCCTGTTGCTCGACGATGCCGGCGCGCTCCGGCCGGCGGCCGATGCCGCCTCCGATCATGTCGAAGCCCTGCTGGCGATGCTGCCGCTGGGCCTTGCGCTGGCGGAGCGCGACGGCCGCATCCTCTTCATGAACGATGCCTTCCGGCGCGCGGCGGGGCTGCCGCAGGGGCAGCCGGTGCTCTATCCCAGCGATCTCGTGGTGAAGGAGGACAAGGCCGCCGTCGCCGATGCGGTGCGCCGTTTCGCCGCGGGCCAGCGCATGTCCGGCGACATCGCCGTCCGTCTCCGCTATCGCGCGGACGAGGCGGTGGCGCTCACCATCGCCGGCGCGCGCGGGCTGGGCGAGGCGGCGGTGCTGCTGAGCCTCAAGGACAATAGCGAGGAATCGCGCCTCAAGAACCAGGTGGCGCAGGCGACGAAGATGCAGGCCGTGGGCCAGCTCGCCGGCGGCGTCGCGCATGATTTCAACAATATCCTGACCGCCATCATCGGCCATTGCGATCTGATGCTGCTGCGCCACCGGCCGGGCGAGAGCGATTATGACGATATCCAGCAGATCCGCCAGAATTCGAACCGTGCCGCCGGCCTGACCCGCCAGCTCCTCGCTTTCTCCCGCCAGCAGACGCTGCGTCCGCAGGTGCTGCAACTGCCGGACGTCATTTCGGAAATTTCCAATCTCATCAAGCGGCTGCTGGGCGAGCGGGTCCGCCTCGTCGTCAAGCATGGCCGCAATCTCGGTCAGGTCCGCGCCGATCCGGGCCAGCTCGAACAGGTCATCGTCAACCTGGCGGTGAACGCGCGCGATGCGATGCCGGATGGCGGCACGCTGACGGTGCAGACCTATGGCGTCACCGCCGCGGAGGTGCGCCGCCTCAACAGCGATATCCTGCCGGTCGCCGATTATACCGCGCTCAGCGTCTCCGACACGGGCACCGGCATTCCGGCGGAACTGCTGGGCAAGATATTCGAACCCTTCTTCACCACCAAGGAAGTGGGCAAGGGCACCGGCCTCGGCCTGTCCACCGTCTACGGCATCGTCAAGCAATCGGGCGGGTTCATCTTCGCCGATTCCAAGCCCGGTGTCGGCACCAGCTTCGTCATCTATCTACCCGTCCATCGCGCGGACCCCATGCTGGATGCGCCGCCCCCGCCCAAGAAGCCGCGCCAGGGCGAATTGTGGGGAACGGGGACGATCCTGCTGGTCGAGGACGAGGATATGGTCCGCGCCGTGGCCGAACGCGCGCTCACCCGCCAGGGCTACAAGGTGTTGACCGCTGCCAATGGCGAGGAGGCGCTGGAAGTGCTGCAGGGCATGGCGGCCGATGGCGGGGAGACGATCGACCTGCTCGTATCCGACGTGGTGATGCCCACCATGGACGGGCCGACGCTCGTCCGCCATGCGCGCGAGATGTTCCCCAGGCTGCCGATCCTGTTCATGTCCGGCTATGCCGAGGAGCAGCTTCGCCGTTCGATCGATCTCGATCGGGTGGCCTTCCTGGCCAAGCCCTTTTCGGTCCAGCAACTGGCCGAGGCGGCGCGCGATGCGCTGGGCGCCGAGGGGACGGCGGCTTCCTGAGCGGGCGGCGAAGCGGTTTGCCGCATCGGCGAACGGAGGGCGCGGCAGGCACTGGTCGGCGCCTTGTTGTCATTGTATGACCATCGAAATGAACCAGACCCTCCGTATCTTGGTCGTCGAGGATGAACCGCTGATCGCGATGGTCCTCGAAGACTATCTGGAAAGTCTCGGTCATGAGGTGGCCGGCGCCGTCGATTCGGTCGAAGGCGCGCTGGCCATGGTCGCCGGCGGCGATTTCGATGCCGCGATCCTCGATGTCCACCTGCGGGGCGGCGAGGCGAGCTGGCCGGTTGCCGATGCCCTGGTGGCCGCGTCCAAGCCGTTCCTGCTGGCGACGGGCGGCCATGTCGAGCCGCCGCCGGGCCGGCATGCCCAGGCGCCCGTGCTCATCAAGCCCTTCACCATGGACGGGGTGCGCCTGGGGCTGGACGGGATAGCCGCTACCGCCTGACCGTTCGTTCCCCTCTTGTTCTCATGGAACAATCCGTGTACGAAGCTGCCTGTTGAACCGCGCCGATGCGCGATCTACGAGGGGAGCTGACCGGATGGCCGCACAGTTGAAGCTCATCGGTTCCGAAAAGGAAAAGGCCGATATGGATAGGCAGAAAGCCCTCGAAGCCGCTCTCGCGCAGATCGATCGCGCGTTCGGCAAGGGCTCCGCGATGAAGTTGGGAAGCCGCGAGAAGATCGAGATCGAGGCGATCTCGACCGGATCGCTGGGGTTGGATATCGCGCTCGGCATCGGCGGCCTGCCGCGCGGGCGCATCATCGAGATCTTCGGCCCGGAAAGCTCGGGCAAGACGACGCTGGCGCTGCATGCCATTGCCGAGGCGCAGAAGGCCGGCGGCACCGCCGCCTTCGTGGATGCGGAACATGCGCTCGACCCCGTCTACGCCCGCAAGCTGGGCGTGGACATTGACGAGCTGATCGTGTCGCAGCCCGACACGGGCGAGCAGGCGCTGGAGATCACCGACACGCTCATCCGGTCGAACGCGATCGACGTGCTTGTGGTGGACTCGGTGGCCGCGCTGGTGCCGCGCGCGGAAATCGAAGGCGAGATGGGCGACAGCCATGTCGGCCTGCAGGCCCGGCTGATGAGCCAGGCGCTGCGCAAGATCACCGGATCGATCAGCCGGTCGCGCTGCCTGGTGATCTTCATCAACCAGATCCGCATGAAGATCGGCGTGATGTACGGCAACCCGGAGACCACGACGGGCGGCAATGCGCTGAAATTCTATGCGTCGGTTCGCCTCGACATCCGCCGCACCGGCCAGATCAAGGATCGCGACGATATCGTCGGCAACGCGACCCGCGTGAAGGTGGTGAAGAACAAGGTCGCCCCGCCGTTCAAGCAGGTCGAATTCGACATCATGTATGGCGAGGGCGTTTCCAAGGTAGGCGAAATCCTCGACCTTGGCGTCAAGGCCGGGATCGTCGAGAAGTCCGGCGCCTGGTTCAGCTATGATTCGATCCGCATCGGCCAGGGCCGCGAAAATGCGAAGACCTATCTTCGCGAGAATCCCGAGGTCGCCGAGCGCTTGGAAAGGGCGATCCGCGGCAATTCGGCGGACGTGGCCGAAGCGCTGATGTCCGGGCCTGAACCTGACGACGATCTCTGAGGGAACCGGCTTCGGAAAACTGAAGGGGCGGCTGCGACCAAGGTTGCGGCCGCCTTTTTCCTTGCCCGTGAAGGAGGCATCCGGGAAGGAGGCGAGGGCGATCCGCCGCGGCCCGGCAGCAGGGAAGGGCCGCGCGGCACCATCCGATTGACGTTGACGTGAGCGTAAACTAGCATGGCGGCATGCCTGTTCATGCCACGATCGACACGCCCGACGCGCAGAATCGCGAATCCTATACGATCTCGGACCTGTCCGAGGAGTTCGGGGTCACGGCGCGCGCGCTGCGTTTCTATGAGGATGAAGGCCTGATCGCGCCCGAGCGCGTCGGGCTGGCCAGGGTTTATTCGAAGCGGGATCGCGCCCGCCTCGCCTGGATATTGCGGGGCAAGCGCGTGGGTTTCAGCCTTGCCGAGATACGCGAGATGATCGATCTCTACGATCTCGACGATGGCCGCGCCACGCAGCGCCATGTCACGGTGGAGAAGTGCGAGGCGCGCATAGAAGCGCTGCGGCGCCAGCGCGAGGACATCGACGCCGCGATCGCCGAACTGATGGATTTCGTGGAACTGGTGAACAGCGCGCAGGATGATCCGAAGCGCGTAGAGGCGGCCGAGCGGGAAGCCCGCCGCCTGGCCGAAAGCAAGCGCGCCCGGAACACCGGAAACGACGCCTGAGAGCAAGAGCAGGAGCCTGCAATGCCAATCTATTCCGCGCCGGTGCGCGATACCCGCTATGTGTTCGACGCCATCATCGGCCTCGACCGCTATTCCAATCTTCCCGGTTTCGAAGCCGCCTCGCCAGACATGGTCGAGGCGGTCCTCACCGAGGGCGCGAAATTCTGCGAGGAAGTGCTCTTCCCCCTCAACCAGGTGGGGGACCACGAAGGGTGCACCCGCCATCCGGATGGGAGCGTGACGACGCCCACCGGCTTCAAGGCGGCTTATGACGCCTTCCGCGAGGCGGGGTGGCCGACGCTTTCGGGGCCGACCGAATTTGGCGGGCAGGGCATGCCCCATGTCGTCGCGACGGCCTTCGAGGAATATCTGATCAGCGCCAACATGGCCTTCGCCATGTATAACGGCCTCACCATGGGCGCCACGGCGGCGATCCTCGCCAAGGGTTCGGACGAGCAGAAGGCGCTCTACACGCCGAAGATGATCTCCGGCGAATGGGGCGGCACCATGAACCTGACGGAGCCGCATTGCGGCACCGATCTGGGGCTGATCCGCACCAAGGCCGAGCCGAAGGGCGACGGCACCTATGCCATCACCGGCACCAAGATCTTCATTTCCTCGGGCGAGCATGACCTGACGGAGAACATCATCCACCTGGTGCTGGCCAAGGTGACGGGCGCGCCGGACAATGTGAAGGGCATCAGCCTGTTCATCGTCCCCAAGTTCATGGTGGGCGCGGACGGATCGATCGGCGATCGCAACGCCGTGTCGTGCGGCTCCATCGAGGAGAAGATGGGAATCCACGGCAATTCCACCTGCGTCATGAACTATGACGGCGCCACCGGCTTCCTCGTGGGTGAGGAGAATAAGGGCCTTGCGGCGATGTTCATCATGATGAACGCCGCGCGCCTGGGCGTGGGCCTGCAGGGCCTGTCCGTGGGCGAGGTCGCCTATCAGAATGCCGTGCAATATGCGAAGGATCGCCGGCAGGGACGCGCGCTCACCGGCCCGAAGGAGCCGGACCAGAAGGCCGATCCGCTGTTCGTGCACCCCGACGTCCGCCGCATGCTGATGGAAAGCAAGGCCTGCCTGGAAGGCGCCCGCGCGCTGTGCCTGTGGGGCGGCCTTCAGGTCGATCTCGCCCACCATGCGGCGACCGAGGAGGAACGGCAGCAGGCCGATGACCTGATCTCGCTGCTGACGCCGGTCATCAAGGGCTATGTGACCGACCTGGGTTACGACATCGCCACCAAATCCCAGCAGGTCTATGGCGGCCACGGCTACATCCGCGAATGGGGGATGGAGCAATATGTGCGCGATGCCCGCATCTCGCAGATCTATGAGGGCACGAACGGCGTGCAGGCCATGGATCTGGTGGGCCGCAAGCTGCCGATGAACGGCGGCCGGGCGATGATGGCGCTGCTGGCCCTGATCGGCGAGGAGATCGCCCAGGGCAAGGCGACGCCGGAAACGGCCGATCTCGCGGGCAGGCTGGAAAAGGCGGTGGGCGAATTGCAGGCGGCCAGCATGTGGCTGATGCAGAACGGCCTCGCCAATCCCGACAATGCCGGCGCCGCGGCCTATAGCTATATGACGCTGCTGGGGATCGTGTCGCTCGGCTGGATGTGGCTGAAGATGGCCCGCGCCTCGACGGCCGCGATCGCGGCCGGGGACGGCGGCGACCGCGCCTTCCACGAAGCCAAGCTCGTCACCGCGCGCTTCTTCGCGGAACGCATCCTGCCGGATGCGGGCGCGCTGCGCCGCAAGATCGAAAGCGGCGCCGAAAGCATGATGACGCTTCCCGTCGAAGCCTTCTGATCCCGATCGCCCCCGGCCCGTTTTCGTCATCGGGCCGGGGGCGAGACTTCGGTCCCGAAATGTCGGGGGCCTGCGATCGGTGCCTTGCCCCGCCGGCGCCAGCGGCTACACACGCAGGGCCCGGTATCCGCCGGCGTGGGACGGAGAGTAGGATATGGCGACACGCCCGGGGCGGGACCTTACGCAGGGGCCGATCGCCCGCACGCTGCTGCTGTTCGCGCTGCCGACGCTCGGGTCCAGCATCCTCCAGTCGCTGAACGGATCGATCAACGCCATCTGGGTCGGCCAGTTTCTGGGCGAGGCCGCGCTGGCGGCGACGGCCAATGCCAACCTCGTCATGTTCCTGATGTTCTCGGCCGTGTTCGGGTTCGGCATGGCCGCGACGATCCTGATCGGGCAGCGCATCGGCGCGCACGACGTGGATGGCGCGCGGCGCGTGATCGGCACGACCATCGGCATGTTCGCCGTGGCGGCATCGCTGGTCGCGCTGGCCGGATGGCTGTGGGCGCCGTCCCTGCTCCACCTGCTGGCCACGCCGCCGGAGGTATTCGGCCTCGCGCTGGCCTATCTGCGCATCATCTTCCTCGGCCTGCCGCCCAGCATGATCGTGGTGCTGATCACCATGGGCCTGCGCGGATCGGGCGATTCGCTGACGCCGCTGTGGTTCATGATCCTGTCGGCAGTGATCGACGTCATACTCAACCCGGTGCTGATCCTGGGGCTGGGGCCGGCCCCTCAACTCGGCATCCGGGGATCGGCGGCGGCCACCCTCATCGCCAATATCGTCGGCCTTCTCGCGCTGGTCGCTTATATCTACCGGCGCGATCTGCCGCTGCGGTTGCGCGGGCGGGAGATCGGCTATCTCCTGCCCGACCTTCGCCTTCTGAAAACGATCGTGTTCAAGGGTGTGCCGATGGGCCTGCAGATGCTGGTCGTATCGGTTTCGGCGCTGGCAATGATCGGGCTGGTCAATCGGGAAGGGGCGGCGGTGACGGCTGCTTATGGCGCGGCCAACCAGCTCTGGACCTATATCCAGATGCCGGCGATGGCGCTGGGCGCGGCGGTGAGCGCCATGGCAGCCCAGAATATCGGCGCGAACCGCTGGGATCGGGTGAGCCAGGTCACCCGCGCAGGCATCGGCATGAACGTGCTGATGACGGGATCGGCCGTGCTGCTGCTGCTGCTCGCCATCGATCGCCACGCCCTGTCGCTGTTCCTGGGGAATGACGGGCATGCCATGGCGATTGCCCGGCACATGAACCTGATCGTCAGCTGGGGTTTCATCCTGTTCGGCATCACATCGGTGCTGTCGGCCGTGGTGCGGGCGAACGGCGCGGTGATGGTGCCCCTCCTGATCCTGGTCATCGCCTTCTTCCCGGTCCGGCTGGGGCTGGCCGCCAGCTTCCAGCCGCGGATCGGCGCGGACGCGATCTGGTGGAGCTACAACGCCGGTTCGCTCACCACGCTGGTATTGACGATCGCCTATTTCCGGTTCGGCGGATGGCGCGCGCTGCGGATGATGCCGCCGACCGATCCGATCGAGGCGGAGGAGATGGTGATTTCCAGCACCGATCCGGCCGGCCGCGCCCAGCCGAACGGCTGACGGGATCAGGCCCGCAGCCGCTCGATCGCCTGGGCCAGCGCCACGTAGAGCTTGCCCATGTCGGAGGACAGCAAAGTCACGCTCAGCGGCGCGCCGTCGCGCTGGGCGAGCACCCGGCGCAGCATCGCCTCGAAATCGTGGACGTAGCGGTTCACCTGCTCCCGGAACTCCGGCTCTTCCTCATAATGCCGGACGATTTCCTTGCTCTCGGCCGTGTCGAGCAGCCGCACGGCGCGGCGGGTGAAGATGCTGCGATCGCCCTTCAGATAGGATGTCCAGGCGCTGTCGGTCACGTCGTTGGACAGGATCTTGGCGATGTCGATCGCGGTGGAGTTCAGCGATTCCACCAGCAGGGCCGCGCGGCGGGAGAAGCTTTCCTCGTCCGCCTCGGCCACCTGCGCCTGAACCTCGTCGATCCGCGCATCCACGGCGGCGGCGGTATCGCGGATGGCGAGAAGCTGTTGCTGCAGCCGCTCGTTGGCCGATGTCGCGGCGGAAACGGCGCGGTCGGCGGCCGTGGCTACCTCCTCCAATTGCGTGCCGAGCGCCTCGCGCATCGCCTTCTCGATCGCGTCGCGGGCGGCGGCGCCCAGATCGGTCGCGGCGGAAGGAATGACGGTGCCGATGGTCTCGCGGGCATGGTCCGCCGCCTGAACGGCCGTCTCCCGCACGCGGAGCAGCGCTTCGACGAGCTGCGGCCCGGCCTTTTCGGCAAGCTGCTTCGCGCTGTCCTCGGCCTGGGCCAGGCTTGCCTGCAACTCCTCCGAACGGGTGCGGACTTCGGCCAGCCGGTCGCCGGCGATGCGATGCATATCCTCGATCACCGCGCGCTGATCCGCCAGCGACTGGCCGGCATCGGCGATGCCGCCGGTGGCGAGGGCGAGGGCGCGTTCCAGCGCGCTTGCCTCGGGCAGCAGCGCCGTGATCGCGGCATGGCTGCGCCCGGCCTGAGCCTCGATTCCGGCAAGCGCGGCGGGAATGTCGCTGCCGATGCCGGCGGTGCTCGCATCCAGCGCGGATTTGAGCGCCGCCGCGCGCTCGACGAGGGCCTCCGTCGCCGGGGCGGCGGTGGCGAGCCGATCGGCCAGGCCTTCGCTTTGCTCGCGCAGCCGGCCGACTGCTTCGGTCAGGGCCTGGACGGCATCATTGCCCTTGCCGGACAGCCCGGCGAACCGGGCCTCGATCTCGTCGAGCGACCGGGCGATGGCGTCGATCGCGGCCTGGCTTTCGGCATTGCGGGTGGCGAAGCCGCCGGCAAGGGAATCGATCCGGCTGCCCATATCCTCGATCCGCGCGGCGAGCGCGTTCGCCGCTTCGGCCATGCGCGCATCGATCCGGGCGCCTTGCTCGTCGATCCGGGCGATCTGCTCCGCAAGCTGCCGCGCCGCGCCCGATGCCGCCTGGTCGGCCTTCTCGCTCTGCGTCTCCAGCGCCGCAAGCTGGGCCTGCAGAGCATTCACCCTGCCGCCGGCCTCGCCCGCCGTCTCGCGCAGGCGATCGGAAATGCCGCGAACCTGCTCGTCCATGCGGGGCAGATCGTCGATCAGCACGCCCAGATCGCTGCGGGCGATTTCGGCGGCGGTTTCCAGATTGTCCGATTCCGCCCGCAATATCCTGGTCTCGCGCCCCATGGCGGCCGCGATCTCGCTCAGGCGAAGCGCGGTATCGTCGCCCAGCGACATCAGCTGCTGGGCCTGATCCGCCAAATCCTTCCGGCTTTCGGATATCCGGTCGGCCAGCCGGCCGATCACGCTTTCCAGAAGCGCGGACTCGGCCCGCATCGCCTGGGCCGTCTGGCCGAACCGGGCGGCTTCCTTCCGGCTGGAGCGCTGCAGGACGATGAAGATCACGCCCAGCAGGGCCAACGGCCCGCTCGCGAGCGAGATGAGCGCCGTCGCGCGGGTGAGGGGCGATCCATCCGCCTCGACGGAGGTGCCGACCGCCACGATCCAGATCGCCGCCGCCACGAGCAGGACGGCTGCCGTCACGCGGCCCTGCCAGGACGAGGCGGGCTCGATCGCGGGTTCTGCCTCCGGTTCCGGCGCCTGGGGGGCGACCGCGACGCTTTGGGGCGGGGCCTCGACGGCCGTGGCGGCGTCTTCACGATTGCGCGAAATGGCTTCGAGCAGCGCGCGGTGCTCGCGCCATTGGTCGGTGGATCGGACCCCCTGGTTCATGATCTTTGTTTATCAGCTTTCGGGCGTGGCGAAAGGGCCGAGAGCACGGCGATGGCATGCAACGCCCTGTTAAGGCGTTCATGCGAGACTGGCGCCCATGAAATATGATCCGCGCGCCCTTGAAGCCACGCTTTCCGCCGCCGTGGGAGACGATGCCATGCTGGCCGCGGAGCTGCGCCAGGCCTTTCTTTCCGGCGCGCGCGGCCATGCCGATGCGATGGGCCGCACGGCGGACGTGGCGGAATGGCGGGCGTCGGCGATGCGCCTCCAGGGGCTCGCGGCCAGCTTCGGCGCGTTCGAGCTGATGGACCTGGCCGAAAAGGCGACGCAGGATACGCCCGGAAACACCGTGCTTTCCCGCGCCATCGACGCGGTTATCGGCGGCCTCGCATCCTGAAGCCCTTTGCCGCCGGCCCCGCCGGCCGGCCTTTCGTCGCGGGCGGCTTTGCATCATCCGGTTTCCCGGCTTATCGCTGAGGCGCGATAGGATCGGGGGACGCTTGTGGCGCTTGCGGCGCTGATATCTGCTTACCGTTATGCGAATGATGAGGCCGAAGGGCTGCGGTCTACCCTGCCGCTTGCCGGGCGGACCTTGTTGGAGCATCAGGCCCGGCTGGCGGCCCTCGCCGGTGCGGACAATGTGGTCGTGCTGGCGGAACGCGTTCCCGTGGCCCTGGCGCAGGCGGTGGAGCGGCTGCGGCGCAGCGGCATGCGGGTCGAGATCGCGCGCGGGGTGAACGACGCGGCGGACCGCATCCATCCCGACGAGGAGCTTCTGGTGGTGGGCGACGGCTGCCTGGCCTCGCCCCGATTGTTCCGCAGGATGGTCAAGGCGCGGGCGCCGGCGCTGCTGACGGTGCCGGACGAGCCCGATCGCGCGATGTTCGAACGGATGGACGCCACCGTCCGCTGGGGCGGGCTGATGCTGGTGAGCGGCGCCTTCCTGCGGGATACCGCCGCGATGCTGGGCGATTGGGACGTGGAATCCACCTTGCTGCGCCGTGCCGTGCAGGGCGACGCCGAACGAGTCGACGCCACCGCCGGCAATGCGGTCGGCAGGACGCCGCTGCTGGTGGACGGGATAATCGATCTGGAGGGATTCGACCGGCACATGCTCGCCACCGCCAGGCCGCGCGGGCACGATTGGCCATGGCGGCATGTTTTCCCGTTGATCGAGGGCGTGGCCGCGCCGCCGCTGCTCCGCCGGGGAACCGACCCGATCTGGTTCGCGGTCGGCGCCGTCACCGCCGCCGTCGCGGCCGGCATATTGATCGCGGCGGGATGGCGTCTTGCGGGCCAGGCGGCGCTGATGCTTTCCGGCCCGATCGCCGCCGTCGCCGAACGGCTTGCCGGCGCGCGCCTGTCGCCGCTGCGCTGGTCGGGCGCCTTCTTCATCGCGCGGTCCCTTGCGGCGGTGGCGGCGCTCCTGATCCTTTCGTTCGATCTGGCGAAGGAAACCGGCTGGGGAGCCTGGCCCGTGGCGGCGATGCTGCTGCTCGCCATGGCCGCGCTGGCGGGCGAGCAGCGCATCCTCCGGCACCTGCCGGGCGGTTCGGCACCGCACTGGATCGCCAGCCTCGACGGGTTGATCTGGGCGATGCTGCCCTTTGCCCTGATCGGCCAATGGCTGGCGGGCATCGCCGTGCTGGCGGCCTATGCGCTCGCCTCCTTCGGTTTCGTCCAGCGCGAGGTGGCGATCCGCGTCGCCGCGCAGGCAAGCGAGCCCGCCTGAACATGGCCAAGTGATCGCATCCGTTCGCCAATTTCGTTTAAGCCCGCTTTAACCGCGTCGCGATAAGCCGTGGCAATGGTCGCCTTCGTTCCGGATTCTGTTGACGGTGCCGAACGCCTTCTGGGCGATGCCGCGCGCGCGCAGGTGGCGGGCCGCGAACGCATCCGGCTGGCCCTGATCGACCTGTTCCTGCCGGATGGCCGCCGCTTGCGGGATATCGAGCGGATTGCCGCCGCCAACCTCCTCCAGCGGCTGATCTGCACCGTCGAGGATGATCTGCGCGATCGTATCGGTCAAAGGCTGGAAGCGCGCGATCCCGTGCTGGCCGCCGCGATCACCGCCGGCGCCGTGCCGATCGCCGCGCCGATGATGGAGCAGGCCGGCCTGCTCCGCGATGCCGAGCTGGTCGGATTGGTGTTGCGGCGGGCGGAAGAGCATCGGCTGAGCGTCGCCCTGCGCCTTGCCGCCGCGCGCATGGCGGCGATCGCCCCGGAACCGCCGCTGATCGACCTGCTTGTCGAGGATGCCGAACCGGCGATCGCGGAAGCCGCCATGGCGATGGTGGTCGCGGAAAGCCGGCGGATAGATCGTTTCCAGGATCCCGTGCTGGCCCGGACCGATCTGCCCGCCGATATCCAGCATCGGCTGATCTGGCGGGTGGCGGCCTGCCTGCGTCGCTACATGATCGATATCGGCCGGCTCGATGCCGCCACCGCCGATCGCGAAGTCGGCCTCGCCGCGCAGCATCTGCTGTCGGGCTATGATGAAAGCGCCACGCTGGAAGGGCGGGCGATGGCGCTCGCCTTGCTGCTGCGCGCCGGCGGGCGCCTCACCGATGCGGTGATCGCGCGCGCGCTGGGCGAAGGCCGGGTGGCGCTGACCGTGGCCGGGCTGGCGCTGCGCGCGGGGATCGAATTCGGCGCGGCGTGGGACATGCTCTTCGACGCCGACGGCAGCCGCCTTGCCGTGCTGCTGAGCGCCATCGGCATGGAGGCGGAGGCGGCTGCCGACATCCTGTTCCGCTGCGTGCCGAGCGATGTCGACCCCGATACTGCCGCCGCCCGCATCGAAGCCTTCATGATGCTCGACCGCAACCGCGCGGACGAAGTGCTGCGGCCATGGCGGCTGGAGCCGGCGTTCCGCGCCGCAATCGACGAACTCGACGCGGGGCTGCGATGATGATGGCCCCCATCCATGGGCGCCTGGACCGGGATTTCCGGCTGGTCGAGGCGGATGCCGCGCTGGAAGGGCTGCATTTGCGCGCCGGCGGCCTTGCCGGCGGCGTGCTGGCGGTTCCGCAGGTGGCCAGCATCGCCCGGCTCGCGCGCCGGCTGGGGATCGTGGTCTCGCGCGGCGTGATCGCGGCCGATGGCGAAACCGATCTCGAGCTGTGGGTGCGCGCCGAACCGCAGGGGGAGGGCGTGGCGCTGGCGATCGCCGGATGGACGGCGCGGCCCGCCGCCGACTCCTTCCCGGCCACGACGATCGACCGCGAGCATGATTTCATCCGGGCCTCCGCCGACTGGCTCTGGGAAACCGATGACGCGCTGAAGATCACCGCTCTGTCGCCCGGCGTGGTGCCGTCCCGCGAATCCATGCTTGGCCAGCCGCTGACCAAGCTCGTCACCTTGCGGGAGAATGAGGCCGGCGTGCTGCCCATCCTGGACGCGATCGCCACCCAGCGCCGCTTCGACGATCAGGAGGGCGAACTGCGCGAAGGCGGGGGCGGGGTGCGGCTTTCGGCGGTGCCGATCTTCGATGCCGCCGGCCGCTTTGCCGGGCTGCGCGGCGCGGCGGTGGCCATATCCCCGCCCAGCGCGCCGGTGCTGCTGCCCGTTACCGACAGCGGCGGCACCAGCGTCGATCGGGTCCAGGCCGAAGCCTTCGGCCGGCGGCTCGACACGGCGCTGCGCGATCCGCTCGACCGGATCATCGCCAGCGCCGAACATATCCGCGCCCAGGCCGACGGCCCCCTGCGGCGCGATTATGCCAATTATGCTGCCGATATCGCGGCCGCGGGCCGGCACCTGCTGGCGTTGGTCGACGATCTCGTCGATCTCCAGGCGATCGAGCGGCCGGATTTCGCGCCGGCGATCGAGCGGCTCGACATCGCCGATGCCGTGCGCCGCGCCGCAGGGCTGCTGGGCGGGCGGGCGGCGGACCGGGGCGTGCGGATCGATCGGCCTGCGGCGGACGAAGCACTGCCCGTCCAGGGCGATTTCCGGCGGGCGCTGCAGGTGCTCGTCAACATCATCGGCAATGCCGTGCGCCATTCGCCCGAAGGCGGGGCGGTGTGGCTCAGGTGCGAACGACAAGGGAGCTATGCGGCGGTGACAGTGGCGGATCAGGGCCGGGGCATCGACCCGGCGGATCATGAGCGCATCTTCGAGAAGTTCGAGCGGCTGCAACCGGGCGATGGCGCGGGGACCGGGCTCGGGCTCTATATCGCGCGGCGGCTGGCGCGGGCGATGGGGGGCGACCTGACGGTGGAGAGCCAGCTGGGGCAGGGCGCGCGCTTCACCTTCACCCTGCCCGCGGTGGAACCGGGGCAGGGTTGAGGTAACGGATTACGCGCGCAACGGTGCGCGCCGGGATCAGGCCGGGGTCTTTTCGAGGAAGGCCTCGCGATAGCTGCGGAATTTCTCCTCCACCTGCGCGCGGGTGAGGCCGAAATCCTCGAGCGAATATTTATGCGGCGCGCGATCCTCGCGCTTGTTGGCTTCGATCCACTCGGCCATGCCGGCCTCGATTTCCGGCGTCACGGTGATGCCGGCCTGTTCCAGCACGTAACGGCCCACCTTCACCGGTTCCGAAAGCTGTTCGGTATAGCGCACGTCGATGAAGTTGCGGCCGCCCACCTTCTCGCGCTCGGCAACGAAGGTGTTGAGCAGTTCCGCCAGGCGATCGATCCAGAAGGCGCCGACTTCCTCGCGCGTCACTTCATCCGATACCATCGAATAGAGATTGGCCATCATGCTGGAATAAGACGGCACGGTCTGCACCGGATCGCGGTGCGTCATGACGATCTTGGCCTCGGGGAACACCTCGATCACGCCATCGATGCCCATCAGGTGGCCCGGCGTCTTCAGCACCCACTTGGCGCCCTTGCGGCTGGGATCGGACCATTGCAGCAGCTTCAATATCTGCTTGAGGTCGCGATAGACCTGGATGCGATCATGCTGCATCAGCCAGCGCGCGAAGCTCGGCACGAAGAAAGTGCCCTCGATCATCGTCGAGGAGAAAAGCTGCCCCATGATGATCAGCTCTTCATCCGGCTGGTCGATATCCATCGGATGGATCGACATCAGTTCCGGGATGGCCTGCACCATATAATCCATCAGCACCTTCGCCTCGGCGCGGCGCGGCTCGGGATTGCCGCGTTCCTCGCCGGGGAAGGGGACGTAGTTCTTGGTTTCGTACCAGCGGCACCCGGTCATCCCCGGCGCCGCCGCCAGCATGCGGTGAAGCATGGTGCTGCCAGTGCGCGGCAGGCCGACGACGACGGCCGCGACCTCGACCTCCTCCTCGTCGATTTCGGGATGCTGCTTGAACATCTCGACGAAGCGGAGGCGGTTCACCAGCGACGTGACCACCGTTTCGCGCGCATAGGCCGCGCCCGCATCGCTCAGCTTCGCCTCGCCGTTGAAGGCGGGGATGAGGGCATCGATGTGCGAGAAGAACCAGGTATCGCCGAAATCGTCGAGCCCGGTCTTCGCCTTCGCTTCCGCGATCAATGCCTCGCGATCGGGAACCTTCGCCGTCATATCCCCTCCATATTCCGCATTTTGTCAATCATAGCGGTTGTAAATGATGAACTACGCAATCCCATATGGCGGCGGGTGCGCATGAGCGTCAACGCCCCCGCCATCGCGCATCGGACGCGGATTTATCGTGGCGGACATTAATGGCCGTGGGAAGTCAGTGCCGGAATTTGACCCGTGCGGTCGCCCCGAACAGGATGGCTGCCGATTGCCGTCGATCGAAAAGGAATAGCCCGTGCCCAGCGCCAACAGCCTTCGCCAGCGCCTGCTGATCTGCGCCGCGCTGGGCTTCGCGGCGGCACATGCGGGTGGGGCAGGCGCCGGGCCGCCCGCTACGCCGATAATCGACGTCGATGACGTGACGCGCTTCTACAGGCTTTATGACGCGACCGGGGGCAAGCCGAGCGCGGAGCGGCTGCAGCGCGAATATCTGGATGCGGGATCGGCGGGGCTCCACCAGTTGGCGGCGCAGCGCAACGTGACGGGGGCGACGATCGCGGCCGCCATCGCCGCGCGGCCCCAGGCTTATGAGAATGCACGGGCGTGCATGGCCGTGCTGCCGCGCGTAAAGCCGAGAGTGGCTGTCGCGCTGGAGCGGTTCCGCGAACTTTATCCCGAGGCCCGCTTCCCGCCGATCACGATCGCCGTATCGCGGACCAAGCCCGTGGGCATGACGGACGGGGAGGGCGTGCGCATCGGTCTGGAGGGGCTTTGCGCCACCCGTTACATGAACCCCGATCCGGAAGATCGCTTCGTCCACGTGATCGCGCACGAATATGCCCATATCCAGCAGAGCCCCGAGCCCGAGGATGGCCGGATGACCGTTCTGGAAGCGGCCTTGCGGGAAGGGGGCGCGGAGCTGGTGGCGGAGCTGATTTCAGGCAATGTCGGCAATATGGCGCCCGCTGCGATCGCCAAGGGGCACGAGGCGGAAATCGAGGCCCGGTTCATGGCCGACCAGGACAAGGCCGACCTTTCGGACTGGTTCTACAACGGCACGAACGAGACGCCGGGCGATCTGGGCTATTGGGTCGGCTACCGCATTGCCAAGGCCTATTACCAACGCGCGAAGGACAAGCATCGGGCGCTGCGTGACCTGTTCGAGCTGCGCGATCCGAAGGCTATCCTCGCGGCGAGCGGCTGGCGGCCGGGGATGGCGTTGCAACAGGAGGCGGGCGATGCCGGCGCCGCCCGGCGATGGAGCGGCGCCGAGAGATCGCTTCAGAAGATATCGGTCAGCTTCACCTTGGCACCGGCGTAGAAATAGCGGCCGACGCCGGAGATAGGCAGGAAATCCTCGGCAAAGTCCGGTTTCTGGTCGAATAGGTTGTTGACGCCGAAATAGACGTTGAACCGTTCGTTGATGTCGTAGCTCAGCTGGATTTCATGTTCCTGCTTGGATTTCAGGTGGAAATATTTCTTCTCCACATAATCGTCGTCCCCGGTCGTGGTGGACCGGAGGAAACGCAGGGTCTTGCCGAAATAGTTGAAACCGTAATTGACGGTGAGCGGGCCGTGCTTCCACGTCGCGTCGAAGTTCAGCAGCCATTTCGGCGCGGGGCCGCCATTGACGCTCTGGGCGACGTTGCGGTCGTTGGAAGGGTCCGCCCCCGGTGAGCCGATGAAGGTCAGCTTGTCGAGATAGCCGCCGACCAGGTTCAGGGCGATGCGATCGGCCTCGCCCACCGCGAACTGGTAGTTGACGGTGAAATCGACGCCGCGCGTGTGGAAATTGGCGACGTTCTGGGGCAGCAACGTGAAGCCCGTTATCCCGCCCGCATTGGCGCCGCCCACCTGCCGCGTGATGTTCGCGCAGAACTGGTTGTCGATGGTGGCCTGATCGACGCAGAGATCGGCCAGGCGCTGCGCCGTCACCGTGGTGATCGCGCTCTTGAGCTTGATATTATACCAGTCGACCGAGGCGGTGAGGCCGGGCAGGAAGCGCGGCTGCAGCACGATGCCGGCGGTGGTCGTCTTGGCGGTCTCCTCGGTCAGATCGGGATTGCCGGTCTGCACGCCGGGAATGGAAGCGGAATTGGGGTCCCGGAAAGTATTGGGATCGGCGCCCGCTGCGGTGAGGAGGGCCGCGCAATTGGCCCGCCGGGTAGAGGCGCCATTGTTGACGTTGTTGACGTCGCATGGGTCATCAATGAACAGGAAGGTCTGGTTCGCCGGATCGAACAGTTCGGAGATGTTCGGCGCGCGCACCGCTTCGGCATAGGTGGCGCGGAAGCGGACGTCGCGGATCGGTGCGTAGACGCCGTCCACCTTCCACGTCCATGTGCTGCCGACGGTGCTGTAATCCGAATAGCGGACGGCACCGCCGAAGCTCAGCTCCTCGGCAAAGGGCCTGTCCTTGAGCAGCGGCACATTGATTTCGCCGAAAATCTCCCAGACATCATAATGCCCCTTGGAGGGCAGCAGCACATTGTTGAAGGTGAAGCCGGCCGTGTCGGCCGGATCAGGCGTGGATTTGCTGCCTTCCCGCCGATATTCGGCGCCGATCGCATAGCCGACGTCGCCGCCCGGCAGCGAGAAGAGGCCACCGAGATCGCCGCTGACCGACCCGGACACGACATGCTGGGTCAGCTTGTCGCGGGCGATGCTGGTGAGCGTGACCCAGTCGATCGCCTGCTGGCTGGGCGATCCCTCGCCGAACGGATTGAGCGGCACGCACCCGCTATTCGGGCCCGGAGTGAAGGAACCGAAATTGTTGATGCCGGGGCTCGCCAGCGGCTGGAAAGGCAGGGCCGTCGGATCGAGGTTCGATCGGCAGACGATATTGCCGTTGGGCGTGCCGGTGAGGAACTGGCCTTCGTCCACCGCGTCCACCGCCGCGTAGAAGCGGTCATTGTAGCGGTTGCCGATCTGGCGGTTCTTCACCTTGGTCTGGCCATAGACGTAGCTGATCTCGAACCGGGCGTGCGAGCTGATATCGCCTTCGAAGCCGACGACGCTGCGGATCGTCTCGCGATCGACATCCTCGCCCCGCGTCCCGAGATCGAAATTGTCGCGGTTGAGGAGGACGCCCGCCATCTCGATATCGGGATTATTGGCGTTATCCAGCGCGATCTGGCGCAGATTGGCGGGAAGATAGGGATTGTCCGGCTGGATCAGCGAGTAGAAATCGAAGGTCGGCTGGCTGATCGTGAAGGTCTTGGTCTTCACATATTTGCCCTGGACGAAGAAATCGATGCCATCCGTCACTTCGTAGCGGAACAGCGCATTCACATTATGCCGTTCGATGTCCGGCAGCAGATCGCCGATATAGTCCGATCGCGGCGTGCCGTCGCCGCCCTGCTGGTAGAAGGGCGGCACGAAGCGGCCTCCATCCCAGGGTGAACCGTCCCACCGATAATCCGGCACGCCATCGAAGTCGACGTCGATGCCGCCGGCGCGTGAACTGTCGTAGAAGCGCACGTCTTTCAGCGGCACGTTGTCGGGGATGTTGGGATCGTCGTCGGGATCGTCCGGATTGTTCTGGAAGGTGGTGCGGTTCTGGGTGAGGTTGCGCTTGCGCTGATACGCCTGAAGCCGTTCGTCGCGATCATATTCGTAATTGAGCGTGAAATTGCCGCGCCCGTCGGCGAAATTCTTGCCGGCGGTGATCGAGAAGAAGCGGTTGCCGGCGTCGCCGCGCTCGGAGATGCCCATCTGGCCGCGAGCGAGAATACCCTCGAAATCCTTCTTGGTAACGAAATTCACCACGCCGGTGACGCCGTCCGCGCCGTATATGGCTGAAGCGCCGCCGGTGAGGACGTCCACACGCTCGATCAGGTCGACCGGGATGGTGTTGATATCGACCGCGGCCGTGCCCGGCAGCGAGGCGACATGGCGCCGCCCGTCCACAAGCACCAGGGTCCGCTGCGGGCCCAGATTGCGAAGGTTGAGAAGGTTCAGGCCGCTGGTGCCGATCGCGGCATTGGAGCCCGCGTTCGTGTTGCTGGTCTGCGAACCCACCAGCGCCGGTGTCTGCGTCAGCAGATCGGTGATGTTGGTGCGCCCCGATTCCTGGATCTGGGTGGCGGTGATCGCGGTTATGGGATTGGGGAAATCGATCTGCGGCCGGGCAATGCGGGATCCGGTGACGATGATGTCCCCGCCCTGCTCGGGTTCCGCGTCGGCCGTCTGGGCCTGGGCCAGCGCCGGCCAGGCGAGGATGGCGATCGTCGCTTGCGAAATCCCGGCCAAAAGGCGCGGCTTGATGATGATGCGGGTCATGGCGGTCGCTCCCTGTCAGCTCCCGATCCGGCACAGACGCCGCCGACCCCGATTTGATCCCCTTGCCGGCCGTGAAAGGATGCCAGCGGCGATTTTGTTTCAGCGCCTGATGCCGTTGTGCAACAGGATGCGCGCCTCGGGGCCGCTTCGGACCCATTTTGCGACCAACGGCTGCAACATTTCTGCAAACGGCGTTCGCAGCCGGCCGTCGTTCATTCGTCGATGCCGTTCCCGCCGCCGAGCCTTATCCGGCGGGTGATGCCGATGGCTTCGAGAAAAGCCTCGTCGTGGCTGACGACGATCAGCGCGCCGTCATAGGCGCGCAAACCCGCTTCGACAGCCTCGATGGAATCGATGTCGAGATGGTTGGTCGGCTCGTCCAGGATCAGCAATTGCGGCGGCGCCGTTCCGCCCAGCGCGCAGGCGAGGCCCGCGCGGAGCATCTGGCCGCCGCTGAGCGTGGCGACTTGCTGGAGCGCGGCATCGGCACGGAACATGAAGCGGGCGAGCGCCGCGCGGCAGGCATTCTCGTCCGCGCCCGGATGGAGCCGGCGATAATTGTCGCGGATGGAGGATGACGGGTCGAGCAGATCGACCTGCTGGTCCAGCATCGCCATGTCGACCATCACCCGCACCGACCCAGCCTGTGGCCGGAGCCGGCCCGCAATCAGTGCCAGCAGGCTGCTTTTCCCCGATCCGTTGGGGCCGGCGACGGCGATCCGCTCCGGCCCGGTGACGGTGAGGGAAAGATCGCGGAATAGCGGGCGGGCGGCATCATGGCCGAAGCCGAGGCCATCGATGCGAAGCACCGTCCGGCCGGCGGGGAGGCCGGTGGGCGGCAGGGCGACGGTGAGCGGCTGGAGCACTTCGATCCGTTCGCGCAGCGATGCGGCGGCGCTTTGCGCATCGTCGCGCTGCCGCTCGGCCAGCCGGGCATTGGTGCCGCCGGTCGCCTCCGCGCGGTTCTTGCGGGTGCCGAGCAGGATGCGGGGCATATCGCCCTTCGCGGCCTTGCGCCGGCCGCCGGCATCCTTGCGCGCCTTGCGCTCGGCCATCTTCTGGGCATCGCGGGCGGCATCGGCCACGCGCTTTTCGGCATCGGCCAGGTCGTGGCGGGCGGCGGCCAGCTCCAGCGCCTTGCGTTCGCGATAAAGGCTCCAGTTGCCGCCATAGCGCGTGGCGCCGAGCGACGTCAGCTCGACGATCGCGTCCATCGTCTCCAGCAGCTCGCGATCATGGCTGACGACGATGGCGCCGGCGCGCCAGCCGTGGAGAAGATCGATCACAGCGCGGCGGCCGTCGCGATCGAGATTGTTGGTGGGTTCGTCCAGCAGGATGAAATCGGGCTCGGCGAAGATCAGGGCGGCCAGCCCGGCCCGCGTGCGCTGCCCGCCGGACAAAGCGGCCAGCGGCGTTTCGGGCGGCACGTCGAGCTCGACCGTGGCAAGCGCCTCGGCGAGGCGGGATTCCAGCAGCCAATCGGCGTCGCCCAGCTCCTCCATCGTCGCCTCGCCGCGTTCGGCGCGGGCGAGAAGGGCGAGCGCGGGGGCGATGCCGAACAGGTCGGCGATCGTCTCGCCCGGCCGTGGCTGGACGGCCTGGTGAAGGAAGCCGAGGCTGCCGTTGATCGTGACGGTGCCCGAGCGGGGTTGGCGCTCGCCCGAGATGAGCTTCAGCAGCGCCGTCTTGCCGACGCCGTTGCGGCCGACGAGGCCGGTGCGTTCCGTGGTGAAGCTGAGCGTGAGGCCCGAAAGGACCGGATGGCCTTCAGGCGTGGACCAGGCGAGGTTGGAAAGAGCGATCGAGGCGGACATGGATGCGGGTTTCCCGAGCAGCGGAACGGACAAAGGTTGCTGTCGGGTTGAAATCCATGATCTGGTATATCCGCTTATGCGATTGACGGGCAATGAGATAGGACATGCGAGGGCCATGTTCAACCACCCGTCCGCCCGGCCGGATGGGTTGGGCCCAAGGAGAGGATGGATGGCGCGCAAGGCATCCGGGGGATCGGCGAAGGGCGGGACAAGGCAGCCCGTGCTGCTTTCGGGCGGCAATCCGCAGATCGCCAAGGGCGACGGTGATGGCCCGGTGCAGGCCTATATCGCCGCCATGCCCGGCTGGAAAAGCGAAGCCGGGCGCCGGCTGGACGCGCTGATCGAGCGGACCGTGCCCGGCGTGCGCAAGGCGGTGAAGTGGAACTCGCCCTTATATGGCGTAGAAGGGCAGGGCTGGTTCCTCGGCGTGCATTGCTTCACCCGCTATATCAAGCTGGCCTTCTTTCGCGGCGCCGCACTGCGGCCGCTGCCGCCGGTGGACTCCAAGGACAAGGATACGCGTTACTTCCACATCCACGAAGATGATGCGCTGGACGAGGACGCGCTGGCGGACTGGATCAGGCAGGCGGCGGCGCTGCCCGGCTGGGTTCCGTAGCGCAAGGCAAGGAGGAAGGATCGACATGGCCAACGGCGCGACCGCGGACGACAAATCCCCATCCAGGCTGATCGACGAGCGGATCAGGGCGTTGGGCGACTGGCGCGGCGAGATGCTCGGCCGCTTGCGCGCGCTGATCCTCGAGGCCGACCCCGACATGGTCGAGGAATGGAAATGGCGCGGGGTTCCGGTCTGGTATCATGACGGCATGGTCTGCACCGGCGAGACCTACAAGACGGCCGTGAAGATGACCTTCGCCAAAGGCGCGGCGCTGGATGACCCCGCCGGCCTGTTCAACGCGAGCCTCGACGGCAATACCCGCCGCGCGATCGACTTCCACGAGGGCGATGCCATCGACGAGCCGGCGCTGAAGGCGCTGGTCCGTGCGGCGGTGGCGCTGAACGGGAAGAAGGGTGGCAAGAACGGCTGAGAAGCGTCCGCCGGAATAGCCTTTACGATGCGCTTTCCAGGCGCAGGCGGATGTCGCGATAAGCAGCCGCCAGCAGCGCGCCCAGCGCGGCGTCGTCGACCGGCTGGCCACGGCGCAGCTTTACGTGCCGCATGCGCTTGCCGGTGCCTTCCAGGAGGCCCGCCGGGTCTTCCAGCGCCGCGCCATGGAAAAACCCGACGTTCACGTGACTGGTAAAGGCGTCGACATATCCAAATGCAGCGCCGCCGACGCAGGCGGTGGGCTGCCCGTCATGGAGCAGTTCGCGAACGTCGGGTCCGCACGCCCGCATGCGATCGAACCACAGCCTGGCCAGGCTTCGCAATTCATCCGCGCCCGCCGCGAACCATGGATCGACGTTCGGATCCCTGCTGACGGCGCCGGAAAGGCGAAAGAGCTGGTTCATGCGGCAAGATTGCCACCGCTACCCGCGATGTCGAGCAGGATCGTCTCCATGTTATCCGGCAGCATCAATGAGGGTGAAAACTTGCTCCGGCGTCATGGCTTGGTGCCAAGGCGGTGCTGGTGCCGGCTACAGGATTCGAACCCGTGGCCCCCTGATTACAAATCAGGTGCTCTACCAACTGAGCTAAGCCGGCGACCGACGCTCCATGCTTCAGGCGACGCCGAAGGTCCAGCCCTCCGTTGCGGTGATGGCGGGAGAAAATGGCGGGGCGGGATGCCAGAGGTGCGGCTGGCCGGCGGCGATGCGGAGCCAGGCGGCGGTGACGAGCGCCTCGGCGCTGTGATCGTCATGATGCTCGGGCGCGGGCGGCGGGGCGCTGCCGAGGGCGGCGAGGGCCTGGGCGATGCTGGTCGCGTCGCGCATCTTGGTGCGGCCGGGCGGGCGGCCCGCGGCGACAGCGGCGATGCTGGTATATATCTCCACGATCAGCGGCCCTTTTTCGGGAAGGGGATCGAAGGGCCAGACCGGGATGCGGCCGGCGAGGCGGTGGAGGAGGCGCATGCCCGTGAGGCTGGATTTGCCGACCTGCTTGGCGCCGACCAGGTTGAAGCAAGAGGCCGGGCGAGCCTGCGTGCGGGTTTCGACCAGACGCATCCGGCCGGCGCCGCCGCCGAAATCCACGCCTTCCCGCCCGCGATGGCGGCGGAAATGGCGGGCGGCATCCTCATGATCGACAAAGCCGTTGGCGCCGAGATGGGGTTCGTCTTCACAGATGCCGTCCACCAGCGCCCAGAGCGCGCGGGCATCGGCGGGCGATCGATCCCAGCCGGGGAAGAAGGCGCCGCGATCGGCGAAAGGGAAGGAGGCGGAGAAATCGAAGCCGATCAGCATGTCCGCGCTTTCGTCGGCGCGATCGACCAGCCAATCGAGCACGGTTTGGCGGGACCAGCTTCCGGGCGGGCCGGCGAGGCGGGGCGGCCCGGCATCGGCATGGCATTCGGCGACCGCAATGCCGGGAAGCCTCTCCCCCCGTGCGCCCGACCAGTCGATGCAGGCGAAGCGGGTGAAGCGGCGCATCAGCCTTTCTTGACCGGGCGGGGCCTCGGGCGCGGGCGGCTGGCGGCCTGATCGCGCGCGCGTTCGATCATCAGCCGCACGCGATCGGTATCGGCGCTCTCATGGCGCACCAGCACGGCGGGCCAGCCGGCGTAATGGGGCGTCTGCCACCAGTTGTCTGGATCGGTCTCCATCAGCATCTCGACGGTGTCGCGATCGATATGGAGGCAGAAGGAACCCGCCTCGCGTCCCGGCGAAAGGATGGTGTGGCCATTGGCCTTGACCGCCGGCGCGCCATAGCTGGTCGACATTTCCGTGCCCGGCAGCGAAAGCGCGAAGGCGACGGCTTCTTCCCAGTTCATCCGCCGTTCCGTTCGCGGCGCAGCCTTTCCCAATAGGCCAGGCGTTCGGCGATCTTCGCCTCGAAACCGCGCGGGGAGGGGGCGTAATAGGTCTGGGGCCCCATCTCTTCCGGCCAATAGTCGGCGCCGGAAAACGCATCGGCCGTGTCGTGGTCGTAGGCGTAGTTCTTGCCGTAGCCGACATCCTTCATCAGCCGGGTCGGCGCGTTGAGGATCGACTTGGGCGGCATCAGCGAGCCGGTTTCCTTCGCGGAGCGGAACGCCGCCTTCTGCGCGGCATAGGCCGCGTTCGATTTGGGCGCGGTGGCGAGATAGAGGCAAGCCTGCACGATCGCTAGCTCGCCTTCGGGCGAACCCAGGAAATCATAGGCATCCTTGGCGGCGAGGCACTGGACCAGGGCCTGCGGATCGGCGAGGCCGACATCTTCCGATGCGAAGCGGACGAGGCGGCGCAGCACGTAGAGCGGTTCCTCCCCCGCCGTCAGCATGCGCGCGAGATAATAAAGCGCGGCCTGCGGATCGGACCCGCGCAGGCTTTTGTGGAGCGCCGAGATCAGGTTGTAATGGCCCTCGCGATCCTTGTCGTAGACCGCGACGCGGCGATGGAGGAGCCCGGCGAGGCCGGCGGGATCGAGCGGCTCCGGCAGATCGACCGAAAAGAGCGTTTCCGCCTGGTTGAGGAGGAAGCGGCCGTCGCCATCGGCCGAGGCGACCAGGGCGGCGCGGGCTTCGGCCGTGAGCGGGAGGGGGCGGCCTTCGGCTTCCTCGGCGCGTGCGAGCAGGGTTTCCAGCGCCTTCGCGTCCAGCCGGTTGAGGATCAGCACCTGCGCGCGGGAGAGGAGGGCGGCGTTCAGCTCGAAACTGGGGTTTTCGGTGGTGGCGCCGACGAGGATGACGGTGCCGTCCTCCACATAGGGCAGGAAGCCGTCCTGCTGGGCACGGTTGAAGCGATGGATCTCGTCCACGAACAGCAGGGTGCGGGTGCCCATGCGGGCATGTTCGCGCGCTTCGGCGAAGATCTTCTTGAGATCGGCGACGCCGGAGAAGACGGCCGAGACCGCCGCGAAGCGCAGCCCCACCGCGTCGGCGAGCAGGCGGGAGATCGTCGTCTTGCCGGTGCCGGGCGGCCCCCAGAAGATCATCGAGGACAGGCGCCCGGCCGCGACCATCCGGCCGATCGCGCCATCCGGGCCGGTGAGATGTTCCTGGCCCACCACATCGGCGAGCGAGCGGGGACGCAGCCGATCCGCCAGCGGGGCGGTTTCCGGCGGAGTGGCGGCAAGGGCGGGAGCGAAGAGATCGGCCATCGCCCCGGAATATAGGGATGTGGGCGCATCGGCACAAAGGGCGGATGGCATGCGGGAGGGGGCTTGCATTCGTCACATCAAGATATATCTTAGACGCATCTAAAGGAGATATGACAGATGCGATTCGGATTTGGATTCCATGAAGGGCATGGCCGCCGCGGACGTGGTGGGCATTTCGGCCCGGGATTTGAAGGCGGCCGGGAGTTCGGCCATGAATTCGGCCGGCACGGCGGGCCGCGCGGCTTCCGGGGCGGGCGCTTCGCCATGGCCTGGGGCCTGGAAGGCGAGGAAGGCGGCGGCCGCCGGCGCCGCGTGTTCGACGGCGGCGAGCTGAGGCTCGTGCTGCTGAAGCTGATCGGGGACCAGCCGCGCCACGGCTACGACCTCATCCGCGCGATCGAGGAACTGACCGGCGGCGCCTATGCACCGAGCCCCGGCGTGGTCTACCCTACGGTGACCCTGCTGCAGGACATGGACCTGATCGCCGAGGCGGAAGCCGAGGGCAACCGCAAGGCCTTCGCCATCACCGAAGCCGGCACGGCCCATCTGGCCGAGCGGCAGGCCGAGGTGGAGGCGCTGTTCGCGCGGTTGGCCGGGCTGGCCGAGGAGCGCGGGCGGCCCGACGTGATGGCGGTGCGCCGCGCGATGCACAACCTGCATGTCGTGCTGCGGCACCGGCTTTCGCGGCCGGACGTGACCACCGAGACGATCCACGACGCCGTGGCGCTGATCGACGAGGTGGCCCGCAAGATCGAGCGGATGTGAAGACATCTCGGCTCGATATCATGCGGCGGCGGCTGGGGATCGACCCGGCCGCCCCTACATATGCGCGATCCGCGGGCGCGCGTTGGGGCCGTATCGCCCCCACGCGCTTTCCCGCACGGACATGGGAAGGGAGTAGCCCGTTGACCAACCCGACGACGACCAGTGCCGCCGCCAGCGTGCCGACCAGCCATGGCAGCCGTTACCTGCAGCAGCTCTGCAAGCATTGGGCGCATAATCTGAAGGTGGAGTTCACCGCCGATCACGGCACGGTGACCTTCCCGAAGGACGCGCGCGGCGCCGATTTTCCGGGCGACGCCGTCGCCACCTTCGATGCGGCGGCGGATGCGCTGACGGTGCGGATCGATGCGAGCTCGCCCGAGCAGCTGGAGGCGCTGAAGGGCGCGGTGGCCCGCCACCTCGACCGCTTCGCCTTCCGCGAGGCGCCGCTGGCTTTCGACTGGCGGTAAGCCGATCCCCCGATCAGGGTAAAGACAGAGGCCGGGCCGCCTCCGTGGCGACCCGGCCTTTTCATGTCCTGGGGGATCAGCCCTCGCGTTCGAAGGCGACGCTGATCTTCAGCTCCACCTGGTCCGGCACCATCGGGATGCCGTAGCTGATCCCGAAATCGCTCCGGCGGATCTTGGTTTCGGCTTCGAAGCCGACCGTATCCTTCTTGTTCATCGGGCCGACGCCGGCGCCTTCGAACTCGGCATCGAGCACGACCTGCTTGGTCACGCCCTTGATGGTGAGATCGCCGGTGATCTTCGCATCGTTGCCGTCGACGGTGATGTTCGTCGATTTGAAGGTGGCGGTGGGGAATTTGGCGGCATCGAAGAAATCGGGGCCGAGCAGATGCTTGGTGAGGCCATCGCTGTTCGTGGCGACCTTGGCGATCGGAATCTCGATCGCGACGCTGGCGGCGGCAGGATTGGCGGGATCAAGCTTCAGCGTGCCGGTGGCGTTGCCGAACAGGCCGAAATAATCGTTGAAGCCGAGGTGGTTCACCTCGAACAGCACCTGGGTGTGGGCGCTGTCGACGGTGTAGGTTCCGGCCTTTACCCGCGACGGATCCTTGGCGCCCGGCGCGGTGGTGGGCATCTGGGCGATGACGGGGATGGCGACGGCGGACGTGACGGCAAGCGCCGCGGCGATCATGATCTTGCGCATTTCAGGCTCCGGTCGTTGAAAAGCCGCGCGAGGCTGACGGTGCGGCGCGCGACTGTCAAACCATCATTAGTGAAACGAAATGTTTCCGGAATGAGCGTGGAAAGGCAGGAGCGGCGGCGGCCGGAACGGAGCATGCCGGGGCCGCAGCGGGGTTCGCCGGCCGGCGGATCAACGGGGGGAGCGATCCGGCCGGCCGACGATGCTGGCAGGTGCCCCGCGGGCGGGGCTCCTAGCGATCGGTGCCCTTCCTGTCGGCGATGGCGTTCAGCACCGCGCGCTTGGCCACTTCGACCACCGCTTCGGCGGCGTCGACGGCGGCATTGGCGTCATCCTCGCTCTTCTTCGGCTTGCCGTCGTCGATCGGGCTGTCCTTGTCCTTCTCCTCGGCTTCCTTGAAGGCTTTGTCCGTCTTTTCGGACAAGGCTTTGAGGCGCTTGATCGGTCCGAACATGCTCAGTGCTCCTGCGGGATCAGAACCGCGACCGGCGATGAGCATCCGCTGGCGCCGGACCGGAGTCAATCGACGGCCCGGCCCCCGTCAGGCGCGCGGGGACGCGGCGGGGCCGGCGGGCTGCGGTGGCAAAGGTGCGGGAACGAAATGATTTTAAGGCACGAGGCGCAAGCGGAAGGCCCCGCGCGGCGGCGGGGAAATCTTAGGAGGTAGCAGCGGCGAATTGGGGTAGCCGCCGGCCGCCGCCCGGAAAAGCGGCCGGGGCAGGGCCGTCAGAGCAGCTTTTCGATCGCGCCGCGCAGATCCTCGGGCTTGGTGGTGGGGGCGAAGCGATCGACGACATGGCCCTGGCGATCCACCAGGAACTTGGTGAAGTTCCACTTGATGCCTTCGGTGCCGAGCACGCCCTTCGCCTCATGCTTGAGATACTTATAGAGCGGGTGCGCATTTTCGCCGTTGACGTCGATCTTGGCGAACATCGGGAACTTCACGTCATATTTCAGCGTGCAGAAATTGGCGATTTCGGTCGCGTCCCCCGGCTCCTGCGCGCCGAACTGGTTGCAGGGAAAGCCCAGCACGGCGAGGCCGCGATCGGCATAGGCCTCGTGCAGCTTTTCCAGCCCTTCATATTGCGGGGTGAAGCCGCACTTGCTGGCGGTGTTCACGATCAGCAGCACCTTGCCGCGATAATCAGCGAGCGAGGCTTGAGCCCCGTCGATCGTTTCCGCCTGGAAATCATAGATGCCGGCCATGCGATTCGTCCCCTCCAATGTCTTTGCCGGAGGATGCCCGCATGGCGCGGCGTTGCAAGCGGCCAGAATTGGCCCGGGCGCAGGCTTTCAGCGGCGCAGATCGGCGACGCGGGCGCGTTCCTCGGCGGGGATCAGCTCCTCCAGCACCGTCCAGAAGCCGGCGACGGCGCCCTGGCCCGCCTCGGCATAAGCGCGCGACAGGCGGGCGCGCAGCGCCTCGAACAGCTCGGCCTCCAGCGCCGCGCCGGCGGGCGTGAGGCGAAGCAGGCGCTGGCGGCGATCCTCCCGCCCGACGCGGCTTTCGATCATGCCGCGCTCGCTCAGCTCGTTGAGGACGCGGCCGAGCGACTGCTTGGTGATGCCCAGGATGCGGAGCAGATCGCTGACGGTGAGATCGGGCTGGCGGGCGATGAAATAGAGCGCGCGATGATGGGCGCGGCCCAGGCCCTGGCGGCCGAGCCCGGCCTCGATCTCGCGATAGAGATGGCTGTAGCCGAAATAGAGCAGCTCGACGCCACGGCGGATCTCGGATTCGCGCAGAAAGAGAGGGGATGCAGATTGGACAGCCATATTGCCCTATATAGCTATTTGCCCGCTGCCCGCGCAACCGGCGAGCGGATTTCTTTGGTCATGGTCCGCGGATGATCCCGAAAAAGCCTGTATTTCATATAATTGTCACATAAGCCTTACGCCCTGTTTACCCTTCGGCGCCTATCCGGCGGCATCGGAACCGGAAATGGGGCGACGGGTGACGCGAGCGGGCGAGGACAGGGCGCGGGCGAGGGTGGATGCCGCCATGGCGGATTGGGAAGCCGCCGCGCATCCGGCGATCCGCATCGATGCCCCGCTGGCGGATGCGATCGACATATTCCGCGCGGCGCCGACCCTGCGGCTGCTGCCCGTGATCGACGGCGATGCCCGGCCGCTGGGCGCGATATTCGAGGCGGATCTGAAGCGCATATTGTTCAATCCGTTCGGCCATGCGCTGCTGAGCAATCCGGGGATCGGCATCGGCATGGCGCTGGCCAACCATGTGCGCCCTTGCCCCACCGCGCCGCATGACATGGCGGCGGGCGCGTTGCTGGATGCTTATGCCGCGAGCGGCGGGCGCGAGGGGCTGATCCTGACGCGCGAGGGCCGCTATGCCGGGGTGATGGCGAACGGCGCGCTGCTGCGGCTGGCCGCCCGGCGCGAGGCGGAACGCGCGGCGGGCGCGGCCGCGCGGCTGGCGGCGATGGATGCCGCGAGCGAGCGTTTCCGCAGCGAGGCGGCGGCACTGGCGGACGAACTAAGCGCGCTTTCGACCACGGTGCTCCACGCCGCGAGCGGCATCGCCGAGCGCGCGACGCTGAACGGCGCGCGGGTGAGCGCGGTCGCGAGCGCGGCATCGCAGGCGTCGGTCAACATGGCGGAGGTGGCGGCGCAGGGCCACGGGCTGGCCGGCGCGCTGGATCATGTGCGCGAGACGATGCGCGTGGCCAGGGCATCGACGGTGGACGCGGTGGCGATCGTGGCCGATGGCGGCACGCGGGCGGCGGGGCTTGCCGAAGCCGCCAACGAGATAGGCGGCGTGGTGACGCTGATCGAGACCATCGCCGGCAAGGTGAACCTGCTGGCGATCAACGCCACGATCGAGGCCGCGCGGGCCGGCGAGGCGGGGCGCGGCTTCGCGGTGGTGGCGCATGAGGTGAAATCGCTCGCCTCGCAGACCAAGGCGGCGGCGGCCGGCATCCACGGCCAGGTCGCCCATATCCGCCAGGCGATCGGCGCGGTGCATGCGGGACATGGGGATATCGAGACGATCGTGTCGCGGATCGACGCCTTTGCCGGGGCGATGGAGGAGGCGGTGGCCGAGCAAGGACGAGCCACCCACGCCATCGCCGCCAATGTGAGCGAGGCGGTGACCGCATCGGCCCACATCCATCAGAATGCCGAGGCGATCAACGAGGCGGCGATGGCGGCGGCGGCGAAGGCCCGCGACATGGAGGAGATGGCCGCCGTGCTGGCCGACCGATCGGGCCGGCTGCGCGGCAAGGTGGGCGCGTTCCTGGAGGAGATACGCGCCGCCTGAAACCGGGGACGAGGGACCGCTTGGGCGCGTGCGCCTCAGGCTTTCTCCTTGCAGGTCGCGATAACCTTGTCCTCTTCCGGCTTGCCGCCCTTCGTGCCTTCGTAGAGCGTCGCCTCGAAGCCCTTGGTCCACCAGGTCAGCGTCTTGCCGGGGCCCCGGCCATCGTCGCTGGTGTAGCGGGCGCCCGAGGCGGAGCGCGCGATATCGAGATCGTAGACCTTGCCCTGGAAGCTGATCTTCACCTCGGCATCGTCGGGATCGCTATTGTCGTAATGCGCGATGATCGTGGTGGCCGGCACGCAGCTATAGGTCACTTCGCGCAGCGCCGAGGCCGGAGCGGCGGCGTTTGCGTCCACCGCATTGGCATCGGCGGCATTTGCCGCATCCGCCATGGACGGCGCGGACGTGACCATATTGTCGACCGGCTCGATTTCCGTGGCGGTCGGCTGGCTGGTGGGGGAAGGGCTGCCCGAATCGCCGCAGGCCGCCAGCAGGGCGAGCGCCGCGATCGGAGCAGTGCGGAGCAGATGGTGGGCCATCGCCTGATCCTCTTGCAATTTGCCGTGGCGGCAGGCTGCAAAAACCGGCGGCGGCTGTCGAGCCAATTCGATGGAAAAAGTGGAGCGATGGTGGGTCCGCCGGGACTCGAACCCGGGACCTCTCGATTAAAAGTCGCTTGCTCTACCGACTGAGCTACGGACCCGCACCGATCGTTGCGGCCTCCTAAGCGTGGGCGGGCAGGTGGTCAACCATGCTTGTCCCGCCCCGCTATCCGCGACGGCGGGGTTCAGGGAAGGCGGGCGTTGAGCAGGTGGACGAGCTGGGATTGCCGGCGCACGCCCGTCTTGGCGAAGATGGCGCGCAGGTGGCCGCGCACGGTGTTGTGGGTGACGCCGAGGCGATCGGCGGCGTCGATCAGCGAGACGCCGTTGGCGAGCGCGGCGGCGAGCTGGGCCTCGGCCGGCGTGAGCTGGAAAAGGTCGCGGATCGCCTCCGGGCTGGGGCCGGTGCGGCTGCCCGGTTCGGTGACGAACAGCGCCAGCGCCGCCGCGGCGCCGCCGCGCATGAAGGCCGGCCCGGCGACCGGCTGGGCGACGACGGCGAGATCCCGCTCGCCGGACGGCCGCTCGATCCTAAGGCGGAGCGGCGGGATGACGTGGGGATCGCTTTCGCTGTCGAGCGTGCGGAGCAGCGCATCGAGCGCCTTCTGGTCGTCTCGGCTGCCGACGATCAGGCGATCGCGCCCGCTGCCCGCGCTGGTGCGGGAAAGGCCGTCGTTGCGGGCCAGCAGCACATCGGCGCGCGCGTTCGTCCTCAGGATGCGGCCGCCATGATCGAGGATGATCGTGGCCACCGCCATCTGATCGATCGCGCCCTGGAACACGCCCTGTTCGGTGCCGATCGTCGCCAGCCGCTCATAGAGGCGGACGGCGGTGCGCAGATGGGGGACGAGCGCCTGGAAGGCATCGCGCTCCGTCCTGTCGAAATCCGGGCGGCTGCGATCGCGCGTGGCGCGGAAACGGGCCTCGAAGCCGGACGCGGCGCGCAAATCGACGCCGAGGATCTGGTTGCCGCCCACGGCATCCAGGAAGGCGCTGAGGAATTCGGCGCTGCGATCGGTTTCGGGATCGACGAACTCGGCGAAATGGACGACCTCGCCCTCCGGCAGGCCGATGAAGGGATCGGCGGTGAAGAAGGATTGGTAATCCTCCTCCACCTGGGGATTGGCGCCGGGCGTTACGGACATGCCCGGCGTGCTGGCGCCCGGCACGGTCAGCAGCAATGTGGCGAAGGAGCTGTTGAGATGATCGGCGAAGGCGCGCAGAAACCGTTCCCACGGCGTGGGATCGAGCAGGCTGCCATAAAGCGTTTCGAGTAGTGCGGACGGGAGCAGCGTTTCGGCCGCGTCGTCCATTTGGATGGGGTTGGGCATGATGGGCTGTTCTATCCTGTGGCGACACCACGGCAAGCGGCGTTTCACCCGTGCCCGCCCCATAGGCGGCGGGACAGCCGAAAACGACCGGAAATGAACGATCGAGAGGAGAGCGGAATGGCCCTGGACCCGATGACCCAGCAGATATTGGAGATGATGAAGCAGTCGCCGCTGTGCACGCCGCCCTTCACGGTGGCCAATGCGCGCGCCGGCGACGACCAGCCGATCCCGCTGCCCAGGGCCGACATCGCCGAGGTGCGCGACATCCGCCTGAGCCATGGCGGGCGCGAGGTGGCGGCACGGCTCTATCACCCCGAGCCGGGGCGGGTGCTGCCGGTGGTGGTCTTCTTCCATGGCGGCGGCTGGGTGCTGGGCAATCTGGAGACGCATGACCCGCTGGCCCGCGCCATCGCCGAGGCCGCGCATGTCGCGGTGGTTTCCGTCGATTATCCGCGCGCGCCGGAAGCACGCTTCCCCGAGCCGCTGGAGGCATGCTTCGCGGCCGTCGCCGCCGTGGCGGAGGGCCAGGTGGACGGCGTGGACGGCGGCCGGATCGCACTGTGCGGCGACAGCGCCGGCGGCAATCTGGCGGCGGCCGTGGCCCTGTTGGCGCGCGACCGGGGCGTGGCGATCGCCCACCAACTGCTGCTCTACCCGGTGATCGATACCGATTTCGGCAATGCTTCCTACACCGAATCGGGCGCGGACTTCTTCCTGACCGGGCCGATGATGCGCTGGTTCTGGGAGCAATATGTGGGCGAGGAGAATGTGGCGAACCCCGATCCGCTGGCGGCGCCCATCCGCGCCGCGAGCCTGAAGGGGCTGGCGCCCGCCACCATCATCACCGCCGAGCATGATCCGCTGCGCGACGAGGGCGAGGCCTATGCCGAGAAGCTGGAGGAAGCGGGCGTCGCGGTGACGCTGCGTCGCGCCGACGGCATGATCCACGGCTTCGTCAGCATGGTCGGCGTGCTGCCGGCGGCCGCCGAAGCCCTTGCCGTGGGAGCCGAGGGCCTGCGCCGGTCGCTGGCCGAAGCCGTGCCGGCCTGACGGAAGCGATTACGCAATAGCGACATCGATGTGATCCCACGGGCCATTTTGCGGATCGTTCGCCGGGTTTTGCGCGCGCATCCCGCTTGACAGGCCCGTGCGTGACGGGAAGGATCGGTCCCAAGAGCCGGGGCCGATCCCGGCCGGCATTTCATGGAGAGGGCATGGGCAGGCTTGAGGGCAAGGTGGCGATCGTCACCGGCGGATCGCAGGGCATGGGTGCTGCGACGGCGCGGCTTTTCGTGGAGCGCGGCGCCAAGGTGGTGATCGGCGACATCCTGGTCGAAAAGGGCGAGGCGCTGGCGAGCGAGCTGGGCGACGCGGCGGTGTTCGTGAAGCTGGACGTCCGCAACGAGGACGATTGGAAGGCTGCCGTGAAGGCCGCCACCGACAATTTCGGCAAGCTGACGACGCTGGTGAACAACGCCGCCGTCGTCCACTATACCGCCATCGAGCAGGTTTCCCCCGACGATATCGATCGCGTGCTGGGGATCAACGTGAAGGGCGTGATCCTGGGCGTGAAGCATTGCGCCCCGGCGCTGACGGCAAGCGGCAATGCCTGCGTCGTCAACATCTCCTCGGTCGATGGCCTGCGCGGCTGCAACGGCCTGACCGTCTACACCGCGTCGAAATGGGCGGTGCGCGGGCTTTCCAAGAGCCTGGCCTATGAGCTTGGCCCGCGCGGCGTGCGCGTCAATTCCGTCCATCCCGGCGCGATCAACACCGAGATGGGCAATCCGAGCGGCAAGAGCGGCGGCGCCGAGAATGAGGGCATGGAACGGATGCCGCTGCAGCGCATCGCCGCGCCCGAGGAAGTGGCGCGCGTGACCGCCTTCGTCGTCAGCGACGAAGCGAGCTACGTCACCGGGGCCGAATATGCCGTGGATGGCGGCTGGTCTTCCGGCTATTTCCAGCCGGTGCTGCCGGGCGCGCCAGCGGGGCTGGGCGCGTGAGCGACGGCGAGCTGAAGGGCCAGGTCGCCATCGTCACCGGCGGCGGCCAGGGCGTGGGGCGGGGCATCGCCCTGTCGCTCGCCCGGCGCGGCGCGACGGTGGCGCTGGGCGGCCGCACGCTCGACAAGCTGGAAGCCGTGGCCGCCGAATGCGGCAACGGCGCCCGCGCCTTCGCCATCGACATCAAGGATGGCGCCGCGATCAAGGATATGGTCGCCAAGGTGGTGGATGCCTTCGGCGGCGTCGACATCCTCGTCAATAATGCCCAGGAGGTGCCGCTGGGCACCTTGCTGGATGTGACCGACGAACAGTTCCAGGCGGGCTTCGACAGCGGCCCCCTGGCGACGATGCGCTTCATGAAGGCTTGCCAGCCGCTGATGGCGAAGCGGGGCGGCGGGGTGATCATCAACCTCACCTCTTCCGCCACGGTGCGCTGGGACATGGCGGGATACGGCACCTATGCCGCCATCAAGCAGGGCATCCGTTCGCTGAGCCGCGCGGCGGCGGCGGAATGGGGGCCGGACGGCATCCGCGTGCTGACGATCGCCCCCCATGCCGACAGCCCCGCGCTGAAGGGCTGGATCGAAAGCCGGCCCGAGGAAGCGGCCGCCTTCTTCAAGACCATCCCGCTGCGCCGCATCGGCCGTTGCGAGGAGGATATCGGCGAGGCGGTGGCGGCGCTGTGCGGGCCGAGCTTCCGCTATCTGACCGGGGCGACCATCCCGCTCGACGGCGGACAGGCCAATTTCGACTGAGGTGATGTGACCATGGCCGCCGACCCCTTCTCGCCCGTCCAGATCGGGCCGATCACGATCAAGAACCGCTTCATCCGTTCCGGCGCGAACGAGACGAAGAACAAGAATATGAACCCGACCAAGGCGTTGCTGGAATTCCACCGCGCCTATGCCGAGAATGAGGTGGCGCTGACGACGCTGGCCTATATCGCGGTGTCCAAGGACGGGCGGACGCTGCCGGGGCAGGGGACGCTGAGCGACGAGAGCGTGCCGCATTATCGCGCGATCACCGATGCGATCCACGCGGCGGGCGGCAAGGCTTCCGCGCAGATCACCCATGGCGGCAGCTTCTGCCAGATCAAGGATCTGTCCACCTCGCGCTGCATGTCGTCCTCCGGCGGGATCGACAAGATGGGCGTGATGATGGGCCGCCCCTTCCAGCGGGCAATGACGCGCGCCGACATGGACATGGTGCGCGACGAGTTCGCCACTGCCGCACTGCGCGCCGAGCAGGCGGGGTTCGACGCGGTCGAGCTGCACATGGGTCACGGCTATCTGCTGAACCAGTATATCTCGCCGCTCAGCAACTTCCGCCGCGACGAATATGGGGGATCGGCCGAGAACCGCGTGCGCTTCCCCGCCGAGGTATTGGCGGCGGTGAAGGCCGCCGTGGGTGGCCGGCTGGCCGTGCTCGCCAAGATCAACCTGGTGGATGGCGTGCCCAAGGGCGCCACGATCCAGGATACCATCGTGACGGCGAAGGCGCTGGAGGCGGCGGGCGCCGACATGCTGGTGCTTTCCGCCGGCCGGAACATCGAATCCACCTGGAAGATGTTCGGCAGCCCGCTGCCTTATGACGAGATGGCCGGCATGCAGAAGAGCCTGCTGGCCAAGCTGCAATTCGCCATATTGAAGCGCAGCACGCCCAAGATGCCGCCCTTCCATGAGAATTACCTGATGGAGGATGCGCTGACGCTGAAGGCGGCGCTCGGCCCCGATCGCAAGGTGAAGCTCAGCTATCTGGGCGGCGTGCAATCGCTGACATCGGCCAGGGCGGCGCTGGACGAGGGCTTCGACGCCGTCGCCGTCGCCCGCGCGCTGATCCACGATCCGACGCTGGTGGCCCAATGGAAGGCCGGCACGCGCGACAAATCGGGCTGCACCGCATGCAATCGCTGCGTGGCGGTGATGTATGGCCCGTCGGGCACCTATTGCCCGGAAACCGGCAACGCCATCGATGCGGCGTTGAATCAGATATATGCGGGGGAGGAAACACGCCATGCTGCTTAAGGACAAGGTCGTCATCGTCAGCGGCGTCGGCCCCGGCATGGGCCAGGCGCTGGCCCGGATCGCCGCCGCCGAAGGCGCCAGGGTGGCGCTGGGCGCGCGGAGCAAGGACCTGATCGAGGAGGTGGCCGCCGACATCAAGGCCAAGGGCGGGCAGGCGATCGCGGTGCCGACCGACATTTCCAGCGCGGCCGCGTGCGAGGCGATGGCCCAGGCCACGATCGACGCCTTCGGCACGATCGATGGCCTCGTCAACACCGCCTATATCCACGGCGCCTGGCTGCCCGTGGACGAGGCGGACCCCGAGGATTACGCCCGCGTGTTCGATGTGAACTGCCTGGGCGCGATGCGCATGGCGCAGGCGGTGATCCCGACCTTCAAGGCCAAGCATGACGGCGCGATCATCAACGTTTCGACCATGTCGACGGTGAACCCGTTCACCGGCGAGGGCGGCTATGCCACCGGCAAGGGCGGCCTCAACGTGCTGAGCCGCCACATGGCCAACGACTTCGGCAAATATGGCGTGCGGGTGAACCATACCCGCATGGGCTGGATCGGCGGCAAGCCGGTCTATGACTATATCGACCGGGCCGTGGCCGCCGGCGGCGATCGCGACCAGATCACCGCCGAGATCACCGGCCGCATCCCGCTGGGCATCATCCCGCCCGAGGATGATTGCGCCAAGGCGGTGCTGTTCTTCCTTTCGGATTATGCCCGCGTCGTCACCGGCGCGGTGCTCGACGTCAACGGCGGCCAATATATGGCGCCTTGAGCGCAACAGGGCATCTTCGCGGGCTAGGCCGTCGCGGTTGCGGGGCGCACATGCAGGATGTGGCGCCCGCACGCCCCCGGCCATGCGCCGGCAGGCGCGGTGCCTTGATGGCAGGAATATCGGAGTAAAGTGTGATGAGCGAGGACAAGGTCATGTCGGGCGAGGCCTGGCGGGACTTCTGCCGCAAGCTGGAAAAGGCCGGCGATGTGGTGCTGGCGGCGGATGCCGCCGCGACGCCGATCGACCGGGCGGAGGGCTATCGCTACCTCACCCGCCTGCTGCGCATCGCGCTGGAGATGAACCTGGAGTTCGCCGACCCGGATTTCCCCGCTTTCTATCAGGCGAGCCACCAGACCGGGAAGATCGGCGCCGACAATCCCGACAATCATTATCTGAACGCGACCGTTACGGGCGACCGCACCTATCGCATCAGCGGCAATCGCGGCACCGTGCCGATCCTCACATTCGGATCGAAGGCCAACCGCTATGCCATTGACGGCACGATGGCTTCGACCGGCGAGCTGGACGTAGAGGAGATGGAGATCGGCCCCGACGACAGCTTCGAGCTGATCGTCTCCAAGACAAAGCCGGCGAGCGGCAACTGGCTGCCGATGGCCGACGACACCAGCATGATCCTGGTGCGCCAGACCTTCGGCGACCGGAGCAAGGAAAAGGGCGTCGACATCCGCATCGAGACGGTCGACGGGCCGGCGACGCCCGAGCCGATGACGCCCGCGCGGCTGGAAACGGCGTTGCAACGGGTGGCGGGTTTCGTCGAGGGCACGGCCAAAACCTTTGCCGCCTGGACCGAGGGCTTCCGCAAGGATCATATGAACAAGCTCGACACCGTCGACCAGAGCCTGTTCATCAAGGGCGGCGGCGACCCCATGATCCATTATCTCCACGGCGCCTGGGAATTGGGGCCGGACGAGGCGCTGGTGATCGAGACGGCGATCCCCGAATGCCGGGTGTGGAACTTCCAGCTCGACAATTACTGGATGGAATCGCTGGATTATCGGTATCACCGCATCCACCACAACAATACGAGCGCGAAGCTGAATCCCGACGGCACGGTGACGCTGGTGGTGGCGCCGCGCGATCCGGGATTCGGCAACTGGATCGACACAGCCGGCCACAGCCACGGCACGATGCTGTGGCGCTGGACCGACGCCAAGGACAAGCCCGTTCCATCAACGAAGGTGATCAAGCTGCCATGAGTGACCTCGAAGCCCGCATTGCCCGCCTGGAAGCGGAAAGCGAGATCCGCAAGCTGAAGGCGCGTTACCTGAATGCGTGCGATGCCAAGGATGTGGATCAGATCCGCGGCTGCTTCACGCCCGATGCCGTGATCGATTTCCCGCCGCTGGGCGAGTTCGACGTGGACGGGCTGATCGGCATCTTCACCCAGATGGCGGTGAACACGCCGATCACCGACGTGCATCACGGCCATAATGGCGAGATCGACATCGACGGCGACACCGCCAGCGCGCGCTGGAACCTGGGTTATGTGAACTATGACCCGCGCGAGGGCAGCTTCCGCCTGCTCGCCAACTTCTATGCCGACAAATATGTGAAGACGGCGGACGGCTGGCGGATCAGCTATTCCAGGGCGATCCAGCGCGCCGTGGTGACGGGCAAGCTGGCGGAGGACGTGAAGGCCGAATGGGTGCCGCTGCCGGGCCTAAGGCACCCGATCACGGATTGCCGGAAATGAGGAGCCGGGCGCCCCATGCGGGTGCCCGGTTTTTTGCGGGCCGGCGCCGGAACGTCGCCCCGCCAGCCACGCCCGCGCATCGCCTCTGCCCCCCTTTGAAGGGGGAGGGAGATATCAGAATACCGGTTCTTCGTCCGGTCCGGGCGTGCGGCCGCCGTGGATGCCGCATTCCACCTTGTCCCAGCCGCGCCAGCGGCCGGCGCGGGGATCTTCGCCGGGCTTCACCACGCTGGTGCAGGGCGCGCAGCCGATCGAGAGATAGCCCTGCGCCTCCAGCGGATGGCGAGGCAGGTCATGTTCGTGGAAATAGGCTTCCAGCCGTTCCTTCGGCCAATCGGCCAGCGGATTGAGCTTGAGCCGGCCCTCGTCGATCTCGAACCGGGGAAGCGCGGTACGGGTGCCGGACTGGAAGCCCTTGCGGCCCGAAATCCACGCCTGGAAGGGCGCGAGCGCGCGGCGCAGCGGCTCCACCTTGCGGATGCCGCAGCAGCCGTCGGGATCGTAGGACCAGCGCAGGCCGGTCTTGTCCCGTTCGGCGAGGATACGGGGATCGGGGCGGAAGACGCGCAGGTCGACGAAGCCCAGCCGTTCGGAAAGCTCGTCCCGATAGGCCAGCGTCTCGCCGAACATCTTCTGCGTGTTGACGAAGATCACCGGCGTTTCGGTATCGACCTGGGCGACGAGGTGCAGCAGCACCGCCGATTCCGCGCCGAAGGAGGAAACCACCGCCGTGCGGCCGGCCAGCTCGCCGGTCAGCAGCTCGCGCAGCATATCGGCGCTATCCACACCTTCGAAGCGCGCGTTGAGGCGCGCCGCATCCTCCGCCGTGAAGGGCGGGGCGGTGTCGATCATATCGATGCTGCGCGCGGCCTCAGCCATGGCGGAGCGCCCAGACCGGGGAGCGGCCATCCGCCGCCTTCTGATAGACATGGTCGTAGCGGCCGAGCGCCCGGGTGAGGGCATCCGGATCGATCGCGGCGTCGGGCGCGAAGCTGTCGAACCCGCAGCGGCGCATGAGCGGGATCTGATCGACCAGCACGTCGCCGGCCGCGCGCAGTTCGCCCGCATAGCCCGCCTCGCGCAGGATGCGGGCGGCCGAATAGCCGCGCCCGTCGCGGAACTTGGGGAAGGCGATCTCGATCAGCGCGAGCTGGCCGAGCTGGGGGATCAGCTTGCGCGCATCCTCATCCGATTCCAGGCGGACGGCCGTGGCGTTGGACTGGCCGAGAAAGGCATCCAGCGTGACGGCCGGTTCCTCATGCGGGGCATCGTCGCGGAAACGCAGGAAATCAGCCATAGATCGCTTCCTTGAACGGTTCGAAGCCGACGCGGCGATAGGTATCGAGGAAGCGTTCGCCATCCTCGCGCAGCTCGCGATATTTCTCGACCGCGCGTTCGACCGCATCGACCACGCCATCCTCGCTGAAGCCGGGGCCGGTGATGCGGCCGAGGCTGGCATCCTCCGCGCCCGATCCGCCGAGGAGGAGCTGGTAATTCTCCACGCCCTTACGATCGACGCCCAATATGCCGATATGGCCGGCATGGTGGTGGCCGCAGGCGTTGATGCAGCCGGATATCTTGAGCTTCAGCTCGCCCAGGTCGCGCTGGCGATCGAGGCTGGCGAAACGCTCGGCGATCTTCTGCGCGACCGGGATCGAGCGCGCATTGGCGAGGCTGCAATAATCGAGGCCGGGGCAGGCGATGATATCGCTGATGAGATCGAGATTGGCGGACGCCAGCCCCGCCGCATCCAGCGCCTGCCAGACGGCGTAGAGATCCGCCTTCTTCACATGCGGCAGCACGATGTTCTGCGCATGGGTGACGCGCAGCTCATCGAGGCCGTAGCGTTCGGCGAGATCGGCCATCAGATCGATCTGCGCGGACGTGGCATCGCCGGGGATGCCGCCCACCGGCTTCAGGCTGATATTGACGATGGCATAGCCCGGCTGCTTGTGCGCCTTCACATTCTGGTCGAGCCAGAGCGCGAAATCAGGATCGGAGCGATCGACCGTATCGGCAAGGCCGGTTTCGAAGGCCGGCGGCGCGAAGAAGGCAGCGATGCGTTCGAACTCGCCCGGCGGGGGATCGAGGCCGAGCGTCTTCACATGCGCCCATTCCTCCTCGACCTGGCGGGCATATTCCTCCGCGCCGATCTCATGCACCAGGATCTTGATGCGGGCCTTGTAGATATTGTCGCGCCGGCCATAGCGATTGTAGACGCGCAGGCACGCCTCGACATAGCTCAGCAGGTCGCCGATCGGCACGAACTCGCGGATCACCGGCGCCACCATCGGCGTGCGGCCCATGCCGCCGCCCACGAAGATGCGCGCGCCGACCTCGCCCGCCGCATTGCGGTGAATCTGGATGCCGATATCGTGCAGCTTCACCGCCGCGCGATCCTCCTCCGCCGCGATCACCGCGATCTTGAACTTGCGGGGCAGGTAGCTGAATTCGGGGTGGAAAGTGCTCCACTGGCGGAGCAGCTCGGCCCAGGGGCGCGGGTCCGTCACCTCATCGGCGGCGGCGCCGGCGAACTGGTCCGACGAGATGTTGCGGATGCAATTGCCGCTGGTCTGGATGGCGTGCATCTCCACCGTGGCGAGATCGGCCAGGATATCGGGCGCGTCCTCCAGCTTGATCCAATTATACTGGATATTCTGGCGGGTAGTGAAGTGCCCGTAATCCTTGTCATATTTGCGGGCGATATGGGCCAGCATCCGCATCTGGCGGCTGTCGAGCGTGCCATAGGGGATGGCCACGCGCAGCATGTAGGCGTGGAGTTGGAGGTAGAGGCCGTTCATCAGGCGCAGCGGCTTGAACTGGTCCTCGGTGATCTCGCCCGCCAGGCGGCGCTGCACCTGATCGCGGAACTCATCGACGCGGGCGTCGACGATCGCCTGATCATATTGATCGTACTTGTACATCAGATCACCCAGCTTCCCGCCGAGGGATCGGCGGGCTTGATATAGAGATCGGGACGGACCGTGGGGCCGAGCGCGCGGATGCGATCCTTGATATGGGCGGGGCGGGGGCCTTCCGGCGTGGCCTCGGCATCGATCACATAGGGCGCGTTGACGCGGCGGGCAGCTTCTTCCGCCGCGCCGATCGCCTCGCCATGATTATCGACATCGACCGCTTCGGCGACGTGGCGGGACCAGTCGCTGCCCGTCCACCAGACGACGTCCCCCGTCGCCAGATCATTGCCCGTCAAAATCCTCAAGACATGGCCTCCGCCTGCTGCGCCAGCGCCTGGAGCCGGTTTTCGGCATCCGAAAGCAACACCACCTCGCCCACCACGATGATCGCGGGGCTGACCACCTTTTCGCGCTCCACCATGCCGCCGAGATCGGCGAGCAGGGTGCGGAGCGCGCGCGCGCCTTCCAGCGTGCCGCGTTCCAGCACGGCGACCGGCATGTCCGGCGCCACGCCATCGGCCATCAGCTTGTCCGCGATCAGGCCGGCGCAGGCGACGCCCATGTAGATGACGAGCGTGCGCCCCTGGCCGGCGAGGCCGGACCAGTCCTGCTCCGTCAGCCCCTTGCACTGGCCGGCGACGAAGCTGACCGCGCTCGACCAGTCGCGATGGGTGAGCGGCAGCATCGCATCGGCGGCGCAGCCGAGCGCGGCGGATACGCCGGGGATCACCTCCACCGGCAGGCCCGCGGCGCGAACGGCCTCCACCTCCTCGCCGCCGCGGCCGAAGACGAAGGGGTCGCCGCCCTTGAGGCGCACGACGATCGCACCCGTCTTCACATGGGCGATGATGAGCGCGTTGATCGCATCCTGCGGCAGGGTGTGGCGCGCGCGGCTCTTGGCGACGGAGATGCGCTGTGCCGTGGCCGGCGCGAAATCCAGCACGCGCGGGTCGATCAGCCCGTCATGCACCACGACGTCGGCCTGGCGCAGCGCTTCCACCGCGCGCAGTGTCAGCAGCCCCGGATCGCCGGGGCCGGCACCGACAAGGATGACGCGCCCGCGCGCGTGGGGATCGAGTAGCGATGACATCGGCACGGCAGATGGCCCCGAACGCCGCACCGTGCAATCGAAGGATGCTTTTGCGGGGGTTAGGAAAGCTTGTCCCGCACCCGGCTATTCCCGCAGACCCACGCCGATGCTGGCGCGGGGCTGGTCCGCCTCGGACGAGGTGACGGGGTAGGCGCAGTAATCGGCGGCGTAATAGGCGCTGGGGCGGTGGTTGCCGGACAGGCCGATGCCGCCGAAGGGGGCGTTGGAGGGGGCGCCGTTGGTGGGGCGGTTCCAGTTGATGACACCGGCGCGCACCGTGCCCCAGAAACGATCGTAGAGATCGGGATCGCCGGCGACGAGCGAGGCGGACAGGCCGAAGCGGGTGTTGTTCGCTTCCGCCAGCGCGGCTTCGAAATCGGGGACGCGGATGAGCTGGAGGACAGGGCCGAAAATCTCCTCGTCCGGGCGGGCCGCGATATCGGTGACGTCGATCAGCGCGGGCGTGAGGAAAGGGAGCGCCGGATCGGGGCGGCCCATCTGCTTGATAGGGCGGCCACCCTTCAGCATCAGATCGAGGAAGCGTTCCTGCACCTGATCGGCGGTGGCATTATCGATCACCGGGCCCATCAGCGGCTGCGGATCGGCATGGGGGTGATCGACGATGATGCGATCGATCAGGCGGCCGATCTCCTCCACCAGCGCATCGTGCGCGCCGTCCTTCACGATCAGGCGGCGGGCGGCGGTGCAGCGCTGGCCGGCGGACATGTAGGCGGACTGGACGGCGATCACCGCCGCCGAGGCGATGTCGGGCGTGTCCCAGACGACCAGCGGGTTGTTGCCGCCGAGCTCCAGCGCGAGGATCTTCTGCGGCATATCGCCGAATTGGCGGTGGAGGGCCTGGCCGGCGCGGGCGGAGCCGGTGAAGAGCAGGCCATCGATGCCGGGATCGGATGCGAGCGCGCGGCCTTCATCCGGCCCGCCGATCAGCAGGCGGACGGCACCTTCGGGCACGCCGGCGGCATGGAAGCATTCGACGAGGAAGGCGCCGGAGGCGGGCGTCTTTTCCGATGGCTTGAAGACCACGGCATTGCCGGCGATCAGCGCTGGGACGATGTGGCCGTTGGGCAGGTGCGCCGGGAAGTTGAACGGCCCGAGCACCGCGAGCACGCCGTGCGGCTTGTGGCGGACGGCGCTCTTGGCGCCCAGCGCGCCTTCGAACCTGCGCTGGGCGGTGCGATCCGAATAGGCCGTGATCGAGATGTCGACCTTGTTGATGACGCTTTCGACCTCGGTTCGCGCCTCCCACAGCGGCTTGCCGGTTTCGCGGGCGATGAGATCGGCGAAGGCTTCCAGCCGGCCGCGCACGACATTGGCGAAGCGGCGCAGCGTTTCCACGCGCACGGCCAGCGGCTGCGCGGCCCAGGCGGCCCAGCTGTCCCGCGCGATCGCCACCTCGCGGGCGGCATCGCCGATCTGGCCGCGCCACAATTCCGCGCCGGTGGCGGGTTCGGTGGAGATGATCTCGGTAACGGACATGGAAAGGGAAATCCTGGAAATGGAGGCGGCGCTGCGGCCGGGATGATGGCGGCCATCTTGGCCGGTGCGGCGATTTTTCGCAACTCGGGCCGGTGGCCCCGGCTAGCCGGCCATCGCATCCCCCATGCGGCGGATCGCGCCGATCTTGGCGTGGAAATGTGCCCAGTCGTCATCGTCGGCGATGCGGGACCAGATCGCCTCCACCTCGTCGATATGCATGGAGCAGGGCGCGATATCGGACCAGTAGCGGTGGCGGCTCCCGGCGACCTTGCGGAAGTTCGGAAGCAGGGCGGCGAATTGGGCGAAATCGGCTTGGCGATAGGCCTCGTCGGCGGGCGAAGGGCCGCGCCGCGCGCCGCCGCGCCAATCGAAGAAGAAGCGATCGATCTCCACGCCGGTGGCCATCAGGCCGTTTTCCATGGCCTGGAGCAAGGCGAGGTCGCGTTCCTCATCGAGGGGCGCGATGCCGAGGCGGGCGAAGACGGCGTCGCGGAAGGCGGCCTCGTAAAGGGCGGGGAAAGCCTCCAGCGGGGGGATCAGGTCTTCCGCCTCCGCGATGGCGCGGAGCGCCGTGGCGAGTTGGACGACATCCCAATGGATCGCCTGCGCCTGCCGGCCGAAGGCGTAGAGGCCGTTATCGTCGAAATAAGCGGCGGTGAAGCCCGGTTCCCAGCGCGGGGTGAAGCGCCAGGGGCCGTAATCGAAGCTTTCGGCGGTGATGGCGATATTGTCGCTGTTGAGCACGCCATGAACGAAGCCCGCCGCCATGTAGGAGGCCGCGAGCCGGGCGGTGCGATCGACGACGAGGGTGAGCAGGCGGATTTCCGGCCGTTCGCCCGGTTCCTCGCCATAAAGCGCGCGGAGCGAATAATCGACGAGACGGCGGATCGCATCGCCATCGCCCAGATAAGCGAGGCGCTGGAAGCTGCCGATGCGGATATGGCCGTGGCTGAGGCGGACGAGGACGGAGGAGCGGGTGGGCGAGGGTTCGTCATGCCGGTCCAGCGCCTCGCCGGTTTCGATGAGCGAGAAGCTTTTGGAGGTGTTGACGCCCAGCGCCTCCAGCATCTCCGTCGCCAGCACCTCGCGCACGCCGCCCTTGAGCGTGAGGCGGCCGTCGCCGAAGCGGCTGTAGGGCGTCTGCCCCGATCCCTTGGTGCCGAGATCGAGCAGCCGGCCGTCGCGATCGCGGAGCTGGGCGAACAGGAAGCCGCGGCCGTCGCCGATATTGGGATTGTAAACGCGGAACTGATGGCCGTGATAGCGCAGCGCCAGCGGTTCCGGCAGGTTATCGGCCAGCGGGCGGAAACGGGCGAAATGTTCGATCCAGCCGGCATCATCCAGCGTATCGAGGCCCACGGCGGCGGCCCAGCGATCGTTGCGGAAGCGCAGCTTCGCCGCAGGAAACGCCGCCGGCGCGACGGGATCGTAGAAATCCGGGCCGAGCCCGAGAATTGCGGGATCGGGGCGATAGGGGGCTGCTTGCGGGCGCTTCGTCATGCAGCGATATGGGGGCGGCACATCGGGAGACGCAAGCATGGCGGAATGGAGCGACGGCTATTGGTGGTCGAAGGATGGCCTGAGGCTCCATTATCGCGACTATGCGGGCGGCGCGGACGGGCGGCCGCCGATCCTGTGCATCCCCGGCCTGACCCGTAACGTGCGCGATTTCGCGCCGATGGCGGACCGGCTGGCGGGGGAATGGCGGCTGATCTGCGTCGACCTGCGCGGGCGCGGCGAGAGCGCCTATGCCAAGGACCCGATGACCTATGTGCCGCTGACCTACCTTCAGGACCTGGAGGCGCTGCTGGAGGAATTGAAGATCGATCGCTTCGCGGCGTTCGGCACCTCGCTGGGCGGGCTGCTCGCCATGCTGCTTTCCGCCACCAGCCGGGATCGGATCGCCGGCGCGCTGCTGAACGATATCGGGCCGGTGGTGGAACCGGGCGGCATCGCGCGCATCCGCACCTATGTGGGCAAGCAGGCGAACTGGCCGACATGGCTGCACGCCGCGCGCGGCATCCAGCAGGGCAATTTCGCCGTCTATCCCGATTATGAGATCGAGCAGTGGCTGGCGATGGCCAAAAGGCTGTGCCGGCTGACGCCCGCGGGCCGCATCATCTACGATTACGACATGAAGATCGCAGAGCCGATGAAGCTGCCGGGCGGCGACGGCGGCGGCATGGACATGTGGCCGGCCTTCGAAGGGCTCGCCGGACGGCCGGTGACGCTGATCCGGGGCGAGCATTCCGATGTGCTGAGCCAGGCTACCGCGCAGGAGATGGCGAAGCGGGTGCCGGGCACGCATCTGGTGACGGTGCCGGGCATCGGCCATGCCCCCGTGCTGGACGAGCCGGAATGCGCGGCGGCGATCGATCGCCTGCTGGGACGCGTGCTGGCGGGATGAACCGTGGCCCGGCCGACGGCGGGGGTGGGATCATCGAGGGCGCCGGATTGTTGTTGGATCGTGCGGGGGGCGTTGGAGACGAACCATGCCCCAGGGCGACAAGGACAAATATACCGACAAGCAGAAGCGCAAGGCCGAGCATATCGAGGAAGGATATGAGAAGCGCGGCGTTTCCGACAAGGAAGCCGAGCGGCGGGCCTGGGCGACGGTGAACAAGGAATCGGGCGGCGGCAACAAATCCGGGTCCGGCCGGGGCCGCAAGGATACGCATGTGTCGTCGCGCAAGGGCGGCCGCGCTTCGGCCGGCCGCAGCGCTGCGGATCGATCGGCCGCTGCGAAGAAGGGCTGGGAGACGCGGCGGCGCAAGGCCGGGTGAACCCGGCCACCGCATCTCCTGAGATCCGGCGTCAGGCCACCCGGTTGGCGACGAGATCGTCCACCACCGATGGATCGGCCAGCGTCGACGTATCGCCGAGCGACGAGACATCGCCTTCCGCGATCTTGCGCAGGATGCGGCGCATGATCTTGCCGCTCCTCGTCTTGGGCAGGCCGGGCGCGAACTGGATGGCATCGGGCGTGGCGATGGGGCCGATTTCGGTGCGGACCCATTGCTTCAGCTCGCTGCGCAGGTTCTCGCTCGCCTCGCAATTGGCGTTGAGGGTGACATAGGCGTAGATGCCCTGGCCCTTGATGTCGTGCGGCATGCCGACGACCGCGGCCTCGGCGACCTTGCCGTGCAGCACCAGCGCGCTTTCGACCTCGGCCGTGCCCATGCGGTGGCCGGAGACGTTGATGACGTCATCGACCCGGCCGGTGATCCAATAATAGCCGTCCTCATCCCGCCGGCAGCCGTCGCCGGTGAAATATTTGCCGGGATAGGTGCTGAAATAGGTCTGGAAGAAGCGGGCATGATCGCCCCAGACGGTGCGCATCTGGCCCGGCCAGCTCCGCGCGATGACGAGATTGCCCTCGGTCGCGCCCGAAAGCAGATGGCCTTCGCCGTCCACGAGCTGCGGCTCGATCCCGAAGAAGGGCTTGGTGGCCGATCCGGGCTTCAGATCGACGGCGCCGGGCAGGGGGGTGATCATCGCCCCGCCGGTTTCCGTCTGCCACCAGGTATCGACGATCGGGCAGCGGCCTTCGCCCACCACCTCATGATACCAGCGCCAGGCTTCCGGGTTGATCGGCTCGCCGACCGTACCCAGGAGTTTCAGCGACTTGCGACTGGTTTTTACGACGAAATCATCACCTTCCTTCATCAGCGCGCGCAGCGCGGTGGGGGCAGTGTAGAGGATTTCGACCTGGTGGCGATCGACCACTTCCCAGATGCGGCTGGCGCTGGGCCAGTTGGGAACGCCTTCATACATCAGCGTCGTGGCGCCATTGGCCAGCGGGCCATAGACGATATAGCTGTGGCCCGTGACCCAGCCGATATCGGCCGCGCACCAGTAGATCTGGCCCGGCCGGTAATCGAACACCATCTCATGGGTGAGACTTGCCCAGAGCAGGTAGCCGCCCGAGGTGTGGAGCACGCCCTTGGGCTTGCCGGTCGATCCTGAGGTGTAGAGGATGAACAGCGGGTCTTCCGCGCCCATCGGTTCGGGCGGGCATTCATCCGCCACCATACCGGCGAGATCGTGATACCAGGCGTCGCGGCCGGGCTCCATGTCCACGCCGCCGCCGGTGGCGCGGACGACGACCACCTTCTCCAGCGACGGGCAGAGCGGGGCCGCCTGATCGACATTGGCCTTCAGCGGCACCTTCTTGCCCCCGCGCCGGCCTTCATCGGCGGTGACGACGATGGTGGAATCGCAATCCTGGATGCGCCCGGCGAGCGCATCGGGCGAGAAGCCGCCGAACACCACCGAATGGATCGCCCCGATCCGTGCGCAGGCGAGCAGCGCGAAGGCGGCCTCCGGGATCATCGGCATGTAGATGGTGACGCGATCGCCCTTCTTGGCGCCCGCCGCCTTCAGCACGTTGGCGAAGCGGCAGACTTCCTTGTGGAGCTGGGCGTAGGTGTAGCGGCGGGGCTGTTCGGCGGGATCATCCGGCTCCCAGATGATCGCCGTCTGGTCGCCGCGCGTCGCCAGATGGCGATCGATGCAGTTGGCCGCGACGTTGAGCTTGCCGTCGGCGAACCAGTTGATGTGGAAATCCTTCTCGTCGAACGACCAGTCGCCCGCGATCTCCGGCCGCTTGATCCAGTCCAGCCGGCGGGCCTGTTCCAGCCAGAAGCCGCCCGGATCGGCCAGCGAACGGCCGTGCAGCTGGGCATAGCGTGCCGCATCCACCTTGGCCTTCGTCTTCCATTCAGCCGGGACGGGGTAGATCGAGGCATCGGTCACTCGGGCATTCCTCCTATATGTCTCGGCCAATCCTTAGGGCCTGATCGGGGGAGGTTGAAGCCGAATCGTCAGGCTTGCGCCCCGTCCGTTTGGGCGGATTCCCCCTGGGCGGCGTAGCGGCGCGCGATCCAGGCGCAGGCCATCAGCTGGAACTGGTGGAACAGGAGGATCGGCATCAGGATCAGGCCGACATCCGCCGGCGCGAACAGCACGCGCGCCATCGGCACGCCCTGCACGATCGATTTCTTGGTGCCGCAGAACATGATCGCGATGCGATCCGCGCGGGAAAAGCCGAGCAGCCGCGCGACGCCGCTGGTGAAGGCGAGCGCGAAGGCGAGGATGGCGAGGCAGACGACGACCAGCATGCCCAGCACCGGAAGCGGCAGGCGGCTCCATATCCCTTCGATCACGGCGGCGGAGAAGGCGCCGTAAACCGCGAGCAGGATGGCGCTGCGATCGCTGAGCGCGATCAGCTTGCGGTTGCGGGACACCCATGCGCCGATCCAGGGGCGGAGCAGGTGGCCGACCACGAAGGGTGCGAACAGGACCAGGAAGATCCTGCCGACGCCCGCCGTATCCACCGTGCCGCCATGCGCATCGGCCAGCAGGCCGACGAGCGGCGGCGTGAGGAAGATGCCGATCAGCTGCGAGGCGGAGGAGGAGGCGATGGCGGCGGCGACGTTGCCCCGCGCGATCGAGGTGAAGGCTACCGCCGACTGCACCGTGCCCGGCAAGGCCGCCATGAACAACATCCCCGTCCACAGCCGCGACGGCAGCAGGCCGGGCGCCAGCCATTGGAGCAGCAGCACGAGCAGCGGGAACATCACGAAGGTGCAGGCGAGGATGGTGAGGTGCAGCCGCCAGTGGCCCAGCGCCTCGACGATCGCCTCGCGCGGCAGCTTCGCGCCGTGGAAGAAGAAGAGCAGCACGATCGCGGCGGTGGCGGCCACGTCCACGGCCCCGGCGAAGGCGCCGTGGGCAGGCAGAATCGTTGCGAGGGCGACCGTGGCGAGCAGGGCGAGGATGAACGGATCGGGAATCAGCCGGCGCAACATTGCCTTGGCGCTTAGGCGCAGGGTTCGACGCTGCCAAGGGCGGAAGCCCCTTGAACCCGCCGATCGGTGCGCGGGCGGAACGGCAAAGGGCAGGGCTTGTTGCGCATAAAGCTGTCCCAGAACAGGACCATTTTGAGGGATACCCCTTATGAGAGGGGGATTCGGGAGGGGAGGCCGTCTATTGTCCACCTCGGCGCTGTAACGGGCGACAGGGCCACGAACAGTGGAGGGAAGCATGAGAAAACGGCTTCTGATCGCGGCCTGCGTACTGGCCGGGATAACGTCAACGGCCCAGGCATCTGTTATTCCCGTGCTTTCGAGCGTTACGGAAGAGGGGGGCTTATTTCGCTTCTCCTATGAAGGAACGTTGTCGGGTGACCAGGGATTCCTTGAAGGGTCCAGGTTGGTCATCTTCGATTTCGCGGGCTTTGCCGGTGGGGTGATGACGCCGTCGCCCAACATCATCGCATCGACGGAGCTTGTGTCGTCCGTATTCCCCGATCCCGGTGGGGTGCTGCCGGTGCCGGGATATCCGGATGACCCCAATATCCTCAACCTCGTCTTCACCTGGGTGGGACCGCCGTTCCAGGCTTCCGGCGGGCCATTTCCCGACCTCGAGTTCGCCGGTCTCAGCGCGCTGTCCACCTATGGCGGCGTCAAGCTGACGGGCTACAGCGCGAGGGCGGTAACCAACAATGGCGCCGCCACCGGACTGCCGGCCTATAATGTCGGCGAAGTCGGCGCGCCGACGGTGCCCGAACCCCGGACGTGGGCGATGATGCTGGTGGGCTTCATGGCGGTAGGCCATGTGCTGCGCCAGCGCGGCACCCGGCGCGGCCGCAGGGTGCAGACCGTCTAGCGGCTGCCTGAACCTCTTGCCCCGAGAAAAGGCCCGGTGGGTTTCCGCCGGGCCTTTTTGCTTTCTGCGGGCGCCTATTGCGGGCGGGGCTTCAGCGCGTCGGCAAGCGAGGCGCGCCCGCTGCCGCGGCGCGCCGGCCTGGGCTGATCGGGGCCGGGGGACCAGGCGGTGAGGTGGATGATCTCCACAAGCTCCGTCACCCGGCCATCGTCATCGGCCCGGGCGGCGAACGCTTCGAACAGATGCGGCAGATGGGCGCGGGTGAGCGCCGTGTACCGGCGATCGCGGAGGATGTTGGTGGCGGCCATGCCCCGGAGATCGCCGATCAGCCGCAGCGGATCGGCATAGCGGATGCGGGCGTGATCCACGTCGGCCACCGGCAGGGTGAAGCCGGCGCGCGAAAGGAGGTCGCCCGCCGCGCGCACGTCGATCTGCGGGTGGATGCGGGCGACGGTGCCGCCGCCGACGGCCTCGTCCGCCGCCATCAGCGCCGCGCGCAGCCGGGGAAGCGATCCCGCCCCGAAGAAGGCGGCAAGGAACAGACCGTCGGGCCTGAGCGCCCGGCGGATGAGGGTGAGCGCGCCCGGCAGGTCGTTCACCGAATCGAGCGCGCCGGCCGAAACTACCAGATCGAAGCTGCCGGCGGCGAAGGGCAGGCGATCCTCGTCGCACTGCACGCCGCCCGCTGCCTGCGCGAAGGCGAAGCCGGCATCGGCGGCGATCGTCTCGATGCCGCGCTGGCGGAGCGCGGCGGCGAGCGAGCCATCCGCCGTGCCGAGATCGAGCGCGCGGGTGAAGCTGCGTTTCACCGAATCCAGCCGGTCGAGCATATCCTCCACCATCCGATCCCGCAGGAAGGCGTGATCGGCGAAGGTGCGCGCCGCCCGATCGCGGCGGATGCGGCGGATGCGGCGATCGAATATCTCGGGCACCGCCGAGGATGGGGCGGGGGGCTGGATCATCGCCGGGCTTGTGCCGCGCCCGCGCCGCTGGAACAAGGGGAACATTGGGGGGGCGCATGAGGGAGCTTATCGCGACCGGGGGGCGAATCGCGGGCGGCGCGATCGCGCTGGTGCTGCCGCCGCGCTGCCCCGGCTGCGGCGCGGTGACGCCTGACGATCATGGTTTCTGCCGCGATTGCTGGCAGAGCCTGGATTTCCTGGGCGACGACGGCTGCGCCAGGTGCGGCGTGGCGCTGCCCTTCGCGCCGCCGGGCACGATATGCGCGGGCTGCATGGTCGATCCGCCGGCGCTGGACGGCGTGCGCGCCGCCGTATCCTATGGCCCCGTCGCCCGCCATGTGGTGATGCGGCTGAAGCATGGCGGCCGGCCCGGCCATGCCCGGACGATCGGCCTGTTGATGGAACGGCTGATCGAGAAGGAAGCGGACGCGATATTGGTGCCGGTGCCGCTCCACCGCTGGCGGATCTGGCGGCGGGGCTACAACCAGTCGGCGTTGATCGCGGGCGTGCTGGCCCGGCGGCGGGGGCTGACGCTGGCCGTCGACATGTTGGAGCGCAGGCGGGCGACGCCCATCCTGCGGGGGCTGGGCCGCAACGCCCGGGCGAGGGCCGTGCGGGGCGCCTTCGCCGCCAATCCGCGCCGGGTGGCGGAGCTGAAGGGGCGGCGGGTGCTGCTGGTGGACGATGTCCATACGACCGGCGCGACCGCCAATGCCTGCGCCCGCGCGCTCAAGCGGGCCGGGGCGGCCGAGGTGCGGTTGATCAGCTGGGCGCGTGTCGATCTGGCACGTGTCGATCTGGCACTGGGCGATGCCACCGGCGATGTTGACAAGTGACGCACCGCACCACAGGTTTTTACGTAATTTCCCTTATGCGAGAAGAAAGGGCCGTGATGCCCAAGGTCGAAATCTATACCAAGCTGCTTTGCCCTTATTGCGTCCGAGCGAAGAAATTGCTGGCGGACAAAGGGGTTGCGTTCGAGGAATATGACATCACCATGGGCGGGCCGAAGCGCGCCGAGATGCTGAGCCGCGCCAATGGCGGCACGACGGTGCCCCAGATCTTCATCAACGGCCATCATGTCGGCGGATCGGACGATCTGGCCGCGCTGGACCGCGCCGGCAAGCTGGACCCGCTGCTGGCCGCCTGATGCGCGCCGCGCTGTTCCAGAGCCGCACCGGCATCGATCCCGCCGCCAACGCCGCCGCGCTGGTCGCGGCGATCGAGGAGGCCAAGGCGGGCGGGGCCGACATGCTCTTCACGCCCGAGATGAGCGGCCTGCTGGACCGCGACAGGACGCGGGCGGCCGATCATCTGGCCGATGAGGCGCATGACACGGTGCTGGCCGCCGTGCGCGAAGCCGCGGCGAAGGCGGGGCTGTGGGTGCATGTCGGTTCGCTGGCGCTGGCCGGCGAGCGGCGCGACGGCCGGCTCGTCAACCGGGGCTTCCTGATCGACGATGCCGGCGCCATCCGCGCGCGATATGACAAGATCCACCTGTTCGACGTCGATCTGCCGACCGGCGAAAGCTGGCGGGAATCGGCCGCTTATGCGCCGGGATCGCAGGCGGTGGTGGTCGATACGCCGTGGGGGCGGATGGGGCTGGCCATCTGTTACGACCTGCGCTTTCCCGATCTCTTCCGCAGCCTGAGCGATGCCGGCGCGACCATCCTTTCCGTGCCGGCCGCCTTCACCGTGCCCACGGGCCGCGCGCACTGGCACGTCCTGCTGCGCGCCCGCGCGATTGAGGCGGGGGCCTTCGTGGTCGCCGCCGCCCAGGCGGGCGCGCATGAGGACGGGCGCGCGACCTACGGCCATTCGCTGGTGATCGATCCCTGGGGGGATGTGCTGCTGGACATGGGGGGCGATAACGGCATCGGCTTTGCCGAAATGGACGCGAAGCGCGTGGCGGACGTGCGATCGCGCATTCCGGCGCTTCAGCACCGGCGGCCGATTGCCCCGGCGACGCTCGCCTGACAGAGCCGGACGGGTTACAGGCCGGCAATCACAGGAGAGATCATGGCTGACGGGAAACCGACGCTCGCGGTGCTGGGCGGCACGGGCAAGGAAGGCAGCGGCCTTGCCGCGCGCTGGGCGGCCGCCGGCTATGAAGTGGTGATCGGCGGCCGCGATGCGGGGAAGGCCGAGGCGGCGGCGGCCGAGCTGGCGGCGGCGATCCCCGGCGCGAACGTCCGGGGCGCCGACAATGCGGCGGCGGCGGCGGCCGGCGAGATCGTGGTGCTGACCGTGCCTTATGCCGCGCAGCAGGCGACGGCGCTGGCGGTGAAGGACGCGCTAGCCGGCAAGATATTGGTGGACGTGACGGTGCCGCTGGTGCCGCCCAAGGTGAACCGCGTGCAACTGCCCGAGGGCGGATCGGCGGCGATGGCGTTGCAGGCGGCGCTGGGCGAGGGCGTGCGCGTGGTTTCCGCCTTCCAGAACATCTCCGCCCACCATCTGCACGATCTGGGTCATGAGCTGGATTGCGACGTGCTGGTGGCAGGCGACGACATCGCCGCGCGCGAGGCGGTGATCGCGCTGGCCGAGGCCGCGAAGCTGCGCGGTTTCCACGCCGGCCCCTTATGCAATTCGGTGGTGGCCGAGGCGCTGACGTCGGTGCTGATTTCCATCAACCAGCGATACAAGGTGCCGTCCGCCGGCATCCGCATCACCGGCCTTCCCGGCTGATGGCGCAAGCCGCGCGCGAGATATCGATCCGGGCCGTTCCCGGTCTGCCGATGGTGACGGCGGGCGACGATCTGGCGGCGATCATCGCCGGGGCGCTAGCCGCCGCCGGGATGCGCATCGCCACGGGCGACGTGCTGGTGGTGGCGCAGAAGATCGTTTCCAAGGCCGAGGGGCGGCTGGTGCCGCTGGCCGATGTGGCGCCTTCGCCCGAAGCCGTCGCGCTGGCGGCCGAGGTGGAGAAGGACCCCCGCCTCGTCGAGCTGATCCTTTCCGAAACCGACGAGGTGGTCCGCAAGCGGCCGGGGGCGCTGATCGTGCGGGACCGGCGCGGGCTGGTGCTGGCCAATGCCGGGATCGACCAGTCCAACGTTGCCCATGATGGCGGCGAGGCCGCGCTGCTGCTGCCCGCCGATCCCGATGCGAGCGCGCGGGCGCTGGCGGAAGGGCTGGGGCGGCTGACGGGCGTGCAGCCGGCCGTGATCGTGGCGGACAGCCTGGGCCGGGCCTGGCGGATGGGGACGATCGGCCAGGCGATCGGCGTGCATGGCCTGCCCGCCTTGCTCGACCTGCGCGGCCGGCCCGACCTGTTCGGCCGCGCGCTCCAGACCAGCGAGCTGGGATTTGCCGACGAGGTGGCGTCTGCGGCATCGCTGCTGATGGGGCAGGCGAACGAGGGATGCCCGGTGGTGCTGGTGCGCGGCATCGCGATGGAAGAAGCGCCGGCGGGCACGGCGCGCGATCTCGTGCGGCCCCGGCATATGGACCTTTTCCGGTGATCCTGGCGCTTGCGGGCGGCGTGGGCGGCGCGAAGCTGGCGGCCGGGCTGGCGGCGATCCTGCCGCCCGAGGAACTGGCCATCGTCGTCAACACCGGCGACGATTTCGAGCATCTGGGCCTCAACATCTGCCCCGACATCGATACCGTCACCTACACGCTGGCGGGCATCGCCAATCCCGAGCTGGGGTGGGGCATTGCCGGCGAAAGCTGGGCTTTCATGGAACAGGTGGCGAAGCTGGGCGGGGAAAGCTGGTTCCGGCTGGGCGACCGCGATCTCGCCACCCATGTCGAGCGCACCCGGCGGCTGCGCGACGGCGAGAGGCTGACGGCGGTGACCGAGGCGCTGGCCCGCGCGCACGGCATCGCCCACCGCATCGTGCCGATGGCGGACGATCCGGCCCCAACCATCGTCCATAGCGACGAGGGGCGGCTGGCCTTCCAGGATTATTTCGTGCGGTGGCAGTGCCGGCCCAGGGTGGAGCGGCTGGAGCTTGCCCCCAATGTGCGGCCGAGCGCCGCCTTCGACGCGCTGATCGACGATCCGGCGATCGAGGCGGTCATCATCTGCCCGTCCAACCCGTGGCTCAGCATCGATCCGATCCTGGCGCTTTTCGGCGTGCGCGATCGGCTGCGCGCGCGGGGCGTGCCGATCGTCGCCATATCGCCGATCGTGGGGGGCAAGGCGGTGAAGGGGCCGGCGGCGAAGATCATGGCGGAGCTTGGCATCCCCGTCTCCTCCGCCGGGATCGCCGCGCACTATAGCGGCTTCGTCGACGGGCTGGTGCTGGACATGGCGGATGCGGGCGATATGGAGGCGATCGCGGGGGTGCGGACGCTGCTGACCGGCACGATCATGAAATCGGCCGGCGATCGCGCGCGGCTGGCCGCCGATGTGCTGGCATGGGTGCGGCAGTGGGATTCCCACCCGGCCGACCCCATATCGGTTGCGAAGGCGTGACGATGGCAAGCTGGAGTTGGTTTTCGATGGAACGGGCGGCGCGATGATCGTTTTCGATCTTGCCTGCGCGGAGGGCGCGCACGTCTTCGAAGGCTGGTTCGGCTCGACCGGGGATTATGAGACGCAGCGCGCACGGGGCTGGATATCCTGCCCGATGTGCGGATCGACCGACGTGACCAAGGCGGTGATGGCGCCGCGCGTGGGCGCCAAGGGCAACCAGCGGGGCGAGGCGGCGCCGGTGCCGGTTGCCAACGAAGCGCCGGAGGCGTTGCGGCGGATGATGCAGGCCCTGGCCGAAGCGCAGGCGAAAGCGCTGGAAGGTTCCGATTATGTCGGCGAACGCTTTGCCGACGAGGCCCGCGCCATGCACCTGGGCGAATCCGATCACCGCGCGATCCACGGCCAAGCCAGCGTGGAGGAAGCCAAGGCGTTGATCGAGGAAGGCGTGGCGGTGGCCCCGCTGCCATTCCCGGTCCGTCCGCCGGGCACGGACAATTGAAGTGAGCCGGGGCTGACGGGTCGGCCCTTCATGCCTCGGCGGACGGCGGGCTTGCTTCGTTCAGCAACCGCGCCCGCGTTTCGATGGGCGCGTCCTCGGCCCCGGCCAGCAGCGCATCGAGCGCCGGGCGCAGCGCCTGACCCCGGTCGTTAAGCCGATATTCCACCCTTGGCGGCACTTCATGATAAGCGATGCGCCGTGGCCACGCCGCAGGCGGTGCAATGGGAAGGCGACGGCCATAATGTCACTGCGGTTGTCTCCGGCGCGTTGGCGGGCAGCCCGATCACGCTTACTTTCCATTTCCGCCTCGGCAATGGCCGCATCGCGGAGCTGGAGATCGGCCGACGGCCCCGATCGGGCGATGGAAAGAGGGGGTGAAGCCGGCGCGGTTCCGGCCTTATGCCGGCACCCACTTCACGATGTGCGTCGCCGCGAGCACGGCCTCGGCCGCCTCATTCTCAATCGTCACCGCGCTCGTCACCCGCCCGCGCGCGACATCCACGCCTTCGATCGCGTAGCGGATGGTGATCGTCTCGCCGATCCGCACGGGCCGGAGGAAGCGCACCCTGTCGAAACCCAGCGCCAGCGGCACGAAGGCGTCCGATCCCTTCAGGCACGCCTCGCACATCAGCGTCGAGGCGCGCGACGTATAGCCGAGCAGCAGCAGCCCGTGGGCGATGCGCCCGCCGAACGGCGTGCCGCGCATATAGGCTTCGTCGATATGGTTGCGCGCGAAATCGCCGCTGATCCCCGCGAACAGGGATATGTCGCTCTCCGTCACCGTCCTGGAGAAGGCGACGGTCGCGCCGATTTCGATCGCGGCCAGGAAATCCTGCATGTCGGGTCCCTCCGGTTCGGCGTCAGGCGGCGGCCGCATCCACGCCTTCGATGAGGAACACCCGATAGTCTCCGCCCGCCTGCCGGTGGGCCAGCGCCTCCTGATAGGCAGGGCTGTCATACCAGGCGCGCGCCTCGGCCATCGTCGGGAAGGAGATGATGACGGCGCCTTCGGCCGCTTCGCCTTCAAGCTGCTCATATCGGCCATAAAGGGCGAGCGGCGTCAGCGCATGCCCGGCCCGCGCCGCCGTGGCCTTCCCGGCATAGACGGCGAGCGCCTCGGCATCCCGGGTCTGTTCCTTGATCAGCACGACATAGGCGGTCATCGCATTCCCCTTGGGCTTCGGAATCGAGCAATCGGGAACGACAAGTGCCGCACGGCGCCAGTCGCCGCCAGTGGCAGCGGGAAAATCATGGCCGCAAATCCGGCGTGGGATCGCGGAGCGTGGGCCGCCTATTGCTCCGGCCGGGCCGAAAGCGGCTTGAACACGAGCCAGTCGAGGATGGCGGCCATTGCTTCCGGCCCGATTGCCCCGCCGCGCTCCAGCCACCAGGCGATGATGTTGAGCGTGGCGCCGACCGAATGGACGCTCAGCAATTCGGTCGGCAGCCCGTCCGCGATCTCGACGCGATTCTCCGCGGCGAGCTGGATTGCCCGCACCGTGATCTCGCGGCGCAGCGTATCGCCCGCGCCGACCAGCAATGCGTGGCAGATCGGCCGTCGCGCATCGACGAAGCGCGCCAGTTCCAGCGATGCCGCGCGGGTTTCGGTCTGCTGCATCAGCGGACCCATCAGGCCCAGCATATCGCGGATCAACGCCTCGGCGATATCCGCCAGCAACGCCTCCTTGCTGGGGAAGTGGCGGAAAAAGGTGGCGTAGCCCACCGATGCCCGCCGGGCGATCTCCGCGACCGTCAGGTCCACGAACGGCTTTTCGCCGGCCAGGGCGATCAGCGCATCGCGAAGCGCCGCGCGCGATTTCAGGATGCGCACGTCGACCGCGCTTGACGGCTGCTCAGTAAAGGATAACTTATGATCCATCATATATCATATGTGGGATGATGCTCGTGAACGCTCAAGCCCATTCTGAGGCGGACTGCCCATTCCACAGCGGGGACGATCACCGCAAGTCCGCACGTGCATCGGCAGGCGGCGGCATCATCGACGCGGATATATGGACGGACACGTTCGATCGCGCGCGCGCGATCCTGCGCAGCGACGGCGCGAAGCAGGCCGGTTTCCTGGCGGAGCAGGTCGGCAAGATCGGCAGGGCCACGCGGCAGCCGATCCTGTTCCTGGAAGGCGAGGCGCATCGCGTGCGGCGCGGCGCGACCGCGCGCTTCTTCACGCCCAGGATCGTTGCCACCCGCTACCGGGAACTGATGATCCGCCTGAGCGACGAGCTGGTGGAGCGTTTCCGGCAGCAGAAGCGGGCCAGGCTCGACGATCTCAGCCTGGAACTCGCGGTTGCCGTGGCGGGCGATATCGTCGGCCTCACGGCAAGCGATCCCAACGGGCTGGCAAGGCGGCTCGACATCTTCTTCACCGGCAATTTCGATCCGCCCCGCGGCCGGTTCCGGGCGTTGGTGAAGTTCCTGCGGTCCCAATATCGGGTGCTGTCCTTTCATTATCGCGACGTGGTGCCGGCGATCAGGGCGCGAAAGAAGAAGCGGCAGGACGACGTCATCTCCCATCTGATCGACGAGGAATATACCGACCGGGAGATTCTGACCGAATGCCTCCTCTACGGTGCCGCCGGCATGGCGACGACGCGCGAGTTCATCGTGATGGCGGCCTGGCACATGCTGGAGCGGGACGAGCTTCGGGCGGCATTCCAGCAGGCGGATGAAGCCGGCAAGATCGCCATTCTCGAGGAGATACTGCGCCTTGAGCCGGTCGTGGGCTATATTTTCCGCCGGATGCGAACCGATCTGCCGGCGGCGGACGTGCGTGCCGGCAACGCGGTGGCCGTCGACGTGCGTGCCGCCAATACCGACGAGACCGCCTTCGGAACCTGTCCGCGCGAGATCATGGCCGGCCGCGAGGTCAGCGCCAAATATGGCAATGCCGGCATGTCGTTCGGGGATGGCGAGCATCGCTGCCCCGGAGCGCAGGTCGCGCTGCACGAAAGCTGCCTGTTCCTGGACCGGCTGCTGCGGGTGCCGGGGCTGAAGCTGGAGCGCGCGCCGGACCTCGCCTGGAACCGGTTGGTGACAAGTTACGAATTACGCAATGCGGTTATCATCTGCAGTTGAATCCGTCGCATTCCCGATAGTTGCGTAAGTATAAAATACAACAATCCAAAACAAAATAATATTCCGGGGAGGAAAGTATGGGGAAATTGGCTTCCGGGCTTTGCCTTTCGGCAAGCGTGATCTCGTTCATGGGCGCGGCCATTCCGGTGATGGCGCAGACAGGCCCGGCCGATACGGCCGACACACGGCGCGGCGTCGGCGAGGCCGAGATAGGCGATATCGTCGTCACCGCGCGCCGCCATGAGGAAGTGCTTCAGGAGGTCCCGGTCGCGATCACCGCGCTGTCAGGCGATGCGCTGGCGGAGCGGAGCGTCGTATCGGTCGATCAGTTGCGCAACTTCGCCCCGGCGCTGAACGTCTCCGGCCAGGATCGCGGCGACGCGACATTCTACATCCGCGGCCAGGGGCCGGGCGTCCTCGGTGGCGGCCAGCGCAATTTCACCAGCGTCGCCACCTATTTCGCCGAGGTGCCGACACCGATCGCCGGATCGGGCATGTTCTATGACCTTGCCAACGTCCAGGTCCTGAAAGGGCCGCAGGGGACGCTGTTCGGCCGCAACACGACGGGCGGGGCGGTGCTGTTCGAGCCGACCAAGCCGACCTTCGATCTGGGCGGCTATGTGAAAGGCAGCTACGGCAATTATGATTATCACGAGCTGGAGGGCGTGCTGAACCTGCCGATCGTGGAGGATCTGCTCGCGATACGGCTGGCGGGCGATTACGGGCGCCGCCACGGCTTCACCCGGAACGTGCTGACCGGCCAGCGCCTCGACAGCCGCAACAACGATTCCTACCGCATCTCCGTCCTGCTGACCCCGACGCCGGACATTGAGAATGTTACGATCGTCGACAGCAATTATCGCGACAATAGCGGCTCGGGACAGCTTCTGCGTCAGGTCTATCCGGCCGCGAACCTGGGCATATTGCCGAACCCGCTGCTCTTCGGCCCGACGGCCACGCCGGAAACGATCGGCCTCAGCGAGTTTCTTGGGCTTCCGCCAAGTTTCAACCTGACGGCCGGCAGCCCTTCCTCCAGCTATATCGCCTGCCTTCAGGTCGCCTTGCCCGGTTGCGCGACGGGGCCGTTCGGCAATGCCGTCGCCGCGCTTCAGGCCGCGGTGGTGAATGGCGGCCTGGGCCTGTCCGGGCTGACGCCGGAGCAGTTCGCGGCCGCACAGGCGCAACAGGAGGCGCTGGGCATCCGCCGCATCGCCAACCCGCGTTATCAATATCGGCGCACGCGCGATCTCGGCGTCACCAACAAGACGACCTGGCAACTCTCCGACGACATCACGCTGAAGAACATCTTCTCCTTCCGTAAGGAGAAGACGGCGGAAACGCTGGAGCTGTCGGGGCCGCTATCTTATCTTTACAGCTTCTATCCGGCCGGGACGAAACCCTATGTCCGCGGATTCGAGCAATATACCGAGGAATTCCAGATCCAGGGCAAGGCGCCCGACATCGGGCTCAGCTATATCCTGGGTTATTATCATGAGCAGGCCAAGCCCGGCATCCGGCAGGCATATCGGTCCTACAGCTTCGGCTCGGTCGTCAGCACGATCCAGGACTATGACGACAAGAGCGATGCGGTGTTCGGCCATATCGAGTTCGATATCGCCGAGGGCCTGCAGTTCAGCGGCGGCGTGCGCTATACGTGGGATAGCCGCTTTGCCTCCTCTTCGAAGCTTCTGGATGACGGGACGTGCAATCAGCCCGATCCGAGCCAGTTCGATCCCGCCACCGGCATGGCGCCGAATGTCTGCCCCCAATCGGCAAGGGCGCATTTCAGCGCGGCCACGGGCGATGCGACCATCCAGTATAATATCACGCAGCGGATCCTCGCTTATGCCGCCTATCGCCACGGCTATAAGAGCGGCGGCTTCAATCTGCCGGCTCCGACGGCGGACACGCGGACCTTCGCGCCGGAAACGGTCGACGATATCGAACTGGGGTTGAAGGCCGACTGGGATATCGGCGTCCCGCTGCGCACCAATATCTCGCTATTCCGGGATAAATATAAGGATATCCAGATTGCGCAGGGCGTTATCAGCGGCGGCACGTTCGTTTCGGCCGTGCAGAACGCTGGACGCGCGATCAACAAGGGCTTCGAGTTCGAAGGCACGATCGTCCCGTTCCAGGGCTTCTCCTTGTCGGGCTTCGTTTCGTATCTCGATGCCAAATGCCAGGTCAATGCGGGCGCGGCATGCCGCCTGGGCCGGCAGATCGCCTATCAGCCGCACTGGAAATATTCGATCAACGGCCAATATCGGCTGCCATTGCCGGGCGAGACCGACGTCACCCTGTTCGCGAGCTATTCCTTCACCGGCAAGGTCAATACCTCAGACTCCAACGCGAGCGCGGTCGGCCTGAAGGATAGCTTCCCAGGTTACGGCACGTTCGATGCGCGGATCGAATGGCACGATGCGATCGCGAGAGGCATAGACCTGGCCCTGTTCGGCACCAACCTGACCAATAAGGACTATCTTGTCGGCGGCTATTCGGTCGCGACCGATCTGGGCACGGACGCGATCCTGGCCGGCGAGCCGCGGATGTATGGAGTGTCGGCGAAGTATCGCTTCGAGCTTTGAAACAGCACTCTCAGGATGGGGATGGAAAATGAAGGCAGTTCAGGTGCTTCGGCACGGCGATCCGGCCGATGTCGTTGCCGTCGCCGATATCGCCGCGCCGGATGTCGGGCCGGGCGAGGTTCGTGTTTCGGTATCTGCGGCGTCGCTCAACTTCGGTGATATCGCGCGAGCACGGGGCGGCGTGGCGACGGTAATGGCGCAACCCCCGTTCACGCTCGGCATGGACGTGTGCGGTATCGTCGAGTCGGCGGGGGCGGGGGGCGAGGCCTGGCTGGGCCGCCGCGTCGTTGGGATGACGAAGATGGCGTTCGGCGGCATCGCCGAACAGGCGATCGTCCCGGTGACGAGCCTGTTCGATGCGCCGCCCGAGCTGGACGATGCCGAGGCCGCTGCATTCCTGCTCCCGTTCCACACCGGCTATCTGGCGCTGCACCTGCGCGCGAAGCTGCAGCCCGGCGAAGCCCTTCTCGTGACCGGTGCGGCCAGCGGCGTCGGCACGGCGGCCGTGCGGCTTGGCGCCGCGGCCGGCGCAAAGGTCATCGCGCTTGCGGGTGGCGCCGAGAAGGGGCGCTTTTGCGAAAGCCTCGGTGCCGCGGCGACGATCGATTACCGGCAGGATGACGTCTTCGATCAGGTGATGGACCTGACCGGCGGGCGCGGCGCGGAGGTTGCATTCGACCTTGTCGGCGGCGACCTTACCGAGCAGATCTGGGCCTGCATGGCGCGCGAGGGGCGCTACCTGCCCATCGGCTTCAATGGCGATACGCAGGGCGGCCTGGGCGGCAGGCCGCTGCGCAAGATCGCGATGGGCAATTTCTCGGTGCTGGGCGTGATGCTGGCTTATGGCACGCCGATCGGCCCGATGCGCCGCATGGGCATGAACCCGAATCCGCCGGAGATCGGGCAGCAGGTTCATGCCGCGCTGCGCGATCTTGTCGCGGGCGGCAGGATCAGGCCCGCCATCGGGCGCCGTATCCGCATGGATCAGGTGGGTGCGGCGCTCGCGGACCATGAAGGGCGCAGGACATCCGGCCGAACCGTCGTCGATGTCGCGGGATCGTGAGGGAGCCTCGCTGATGCAATTCCATCCCGATGCGCTGATCGCCGCTGCCTGCGAGCAGACCGGCCTTGACGATTTCGGCGGCGACGGCTTTCGCGAAGGGCTTGAGATCCTTTGCCAATCCCTGTCGTCCGAAGCGCAGCTCAACCCGTTCGGACAGATGGCGCTTCCCGGTGCCATCCATTCCGCCCTGTCCAACCGCCTGCAGATCGTCGACTGGGCGAAACGGCATCCGGACGTGTCCGATGAGCGGATCGAAGCGCCGATCGTCGTAGCCGGCCTGTTCCGCGCCGGCACGACTTTCCTGACCTATTTGCTGGAAAAGGACCCGCGCCACCGCCCGCTGCTCGGCTGGGAAGCCGGTGCCAGCGTGCCACCGCCCACGCCGGCGACCCTGCATGCAGATCCCCGCATCGATGCAGCGCGCGCCGCGTCGGCGATGGTAGACCAGATCAATCCGCGCATCCGCGTCGTGCAAAGCGAGGAGCCGGACGGGCCGACCGAGTGCATCGCGGTCATGAACCAGGATTTCAAAAGCCTCCTGTGGGAGGCGATGGCGAACGTCCCGGCCTATGGCGAATGGCTGGCGGCGACCGATCATCAATCCGCCTATGATTATCACAAGCGGACCTTGCAGACGCTGCAAAGCGGCGGCGTGCGGGGGCGCTGGTCGCTCAAGTCGCCATCCCACGCGCTGCATCTGGGCGCGCTCACCGCCGTCTATCCCGATGCCCGCCTGCTGATCATGCATCGGGATCCGGTCGTTCTCTGCGCCTCGGTCTGCAGCCTGATCACGACGCTGACCGGAACATTCTCGGATGCCGATCACCGCCGCTACATCGCCGATCACTGGACCGACATGCTCGCCCGGTCGGTCGCGGCGATCGATGCGTTTCGGGATGCCAATCCGCAGTGCCGGATCGTCGACGTCCGTTATGCCGATCTCGCCATCGATCCGATCGCCACGATGCGGCGGATCTATGCCGCGTTCGACAGCGATCTCGATGGCCCGGCATTGAGCGCGATGGAAGCCCACGTCGCCTCCCATCCCAAAGGACGCTTCGGTCGGCATGGCTACGATCCGGCAGAATTCGGCCTAGATGCCGAAGCCATCGCCGAACGCTTCCGTCCCTATGTCGAGCGTTACGACATCCCGCTGGAAACGATGCGCGAGCGATAGTCCAAGCGCCCCTCGGGATCGTCAGTTCGTTCCGCGCCGCGCCCAGGGCTCGACCGAATGCCCGCCGAAGATACGACTGGGGGGCAGGCCGAAGATGAAATAGGGATTGAGCAAGGGCGGTGCCCCCACAGCCTCCAGGCGCGACGTCTGTTCGGCCGACAACTCAATGTCGAGCGCGGCGACATTCTCCCGTAGCTGCTCCGCCCGGCTCGCGCCGATGAGAACCGATGACACGCCGGGCCGGCTTGCGACCCAGGCAAGCGCCACTTGCGCCATCGGTCTGCCGACCTCCCCGGCGATACCGCGAAGCGTATCGACAATGCGGAAGTTCGTCTCCGTAAAGAGCATACCGCCATAGGGGTTGTCGCCGTTGAGGCGTCCATCGCTTCCGCCGGTATTGGATTCCCCCGAGCGGTTGGGAAGGCTTCCGGCCGGCCCGGCTTCGGTGATCTTCTCCCGGCCATATTTACCCGTCAGCAGGCCCGCTCCGAGTGGACCCCAGGCGACGAGGCCCAGGCCGAGGGCGTTGCCGGCCGGCAGAATATCCAGTTCGACGCCGCGATCGATGAGCGAGTAGGCGTATTGCAGCCCGATGGGCTGAGGCAAGCCATGCGCCCGCGCCAGGGTCGCGATCTGCGCTGCATACCATGAAGGCGCGTTGGAGAAGCCGTAGTAGAGGATGTCGCCGCGCTGCACAGCGTCCGTCAAAGCCCGCAGCACCTCTTCGGGCGGAGTGGTCTGATCCCAGACATGGGTCCAGTAGAGGTCGATATATCCGGTTCCGAGCCGCTTGAGCGATCCTTCAATCCCGTCCCGAATGTTCCGGGCCGAATTCCCGCCGGCAAGGGGCGTATCCGGGCGTCGTGGAAAGCCGGACTTGGTCGCGATCACCATCCTGTCGCGATTGCCCTTCTCGGCGAGGAAACGACCCAGCATCGTTTCGCTTTCTCCGCCCGAATAGACGTCGGCCGTGTCCGCAAAGTTGCCGCCCGCGTCGACATAGGCATCGAAGATGGCGCGAGAGCCGGCCTCATCGGCGCCCCAGCGGCCCGCACCGAATGTCATGGTGCCGAGCGCCAACGGGCTGACGGCAAGGCCCGAGCGGCCAAGCGTGCGATAGCTGGTCAGATCCATGATTGCCGCATCTCCCGAGAAAATCGTCCTGATGGAACCGGATATAAGGTGATAGACTATGAGAATTAGCCCCGTATCTCCGTAAGGCCTTGTGAATGGATTGCAGTAATGAGGCGCGGTGATCTGGACGATCTCGCCGCATTCGCCACCGTTGCCAGAACCCGCAGCTTCACCCGCGCAGCGGCCGAGATGGACCTTTCCCCGTCCGCGCTCAGTCACGCGATCCGCAGCCTGGAAAAGCGGCTCGGGGTCGTGTTGCTCGCCCGAACGACGCGATCGGTCGCCCCGACAGCCGCTGGAAAGCGGCTGTTGCGCTCGCTCGATCCCGCGCTTGCCGAGGTTGCGGAAGGGCTTGCGGCGCTCGCGGATTGGCGCGGCGCGCCGTCCGGTGCCCTCCGTATTACGACCTTCCACTACGCAGCACGCACGATCCTCGCTCCCAGATTGCCTGCCTTTCTGTTGGAGCACCCGGACGTATCGGTCGAGGTGATCGTCGATGACCGGCTTGTGGATATCGTCGCCGACGGTTTCGATGCCGGCATCCGTCTCGGCGAGACGGTGGACAGCGACATGGTGGCGGTTCGCCTCGAGCCGGACCTCCGAGCCCTTGTGGTCGGCACGCCTGGATATTTCGAGCGGCATGGGAGGCCGGACACACCCCGGGATCTGGAAGGGCATATCTGCATCAACTACCGTCTCGTCGGCGGCGGCGGGCTGCTTCCATGGGAGTTCGAGCGCGACGGGCGCGAGGTGAACATCCGCGCCAAGGGTCAACTGATCGTCAACGATGGCGTGCTTGCCGCCGCCGCTGTCCGTGCAGGTGCGGGGCTTGGCATCTTGATGGAACATGAAGTGGCGCAAGAGATAGCGGACGGCAGGCTCGTCCAGGTGCTCGACGAATGGTGCCCGAGCTTTCCGGGATGCCACCTTTATTATCCGAACCGCCAAGTCACGCCGGCGCTGCGGGCGCTGGTCGATGCGCTCCGCTGGAAGGGATCATAATCCTCCCCTCGCGGATAAGTGATTTGAATCCAGGGGCCAGGCGGGCAGAATACGACACCTATCGGCCGTACTTCTCTGTTTTGTCTGGGAATGGCGCACCCTATGGGAGCGTCTACAAACACCCTATTCGGTATTCTGGAGGAATGGAACGCCGTTCTCCAGCATACCAGCCTTGGCCGGGAACTTCTCAAAGCTGCCAATGACGGCAAGGATGGACGCGCTCCGCGCGACGCCATCCGTGGTGTCGTGCGGAGGCGCAAGACGGCCTGACGGCGGGAGGCTGCGTGAGCGAACGCAAGCGCCCCTCACCGTTCTGCCTCCGGCTCACATTCGAGCAACGCGCCCGTCTGGAAGCGGACGCGGCGGGCATGTCGCTGGCGGCATATATCCACTGGCGGCTGTTCGATCCTGACCAGCCGCCGCCGCGCCAGCGCGGCAAGGCTCCGGTCAAAGATCAGGAGGCTATCGCGCGCGTGATCGGGCTGCTCGGCCAGTCCCGCATCGCCAACAATCTGAACCAGCTCGCCAGACAGGCCAATCTCGGCACGTTGCCGGTGACGCCTGACACGGAAGCGGCACTGACGGAAGCCGCAGCCAATATCGCCGCCATGCGGGCGATGCTGGTGAAGGCGCTCGGTCTGGACGCTGGCCCATGATTCTGAAAGGTTCCCAGCGTGCCGGTGGCAAGGCGCTGGCCTTGCATCTGCTCAACGCCGAACAGAACGAGCATGTCGAGGTCGCGGAAGTGCGCGGCTTCATGTCCGAGTCGGTCACGGGCGCGTTCAAGGAAGCGCAGGCGCACGCCAGCGGAACGCGCTGCAAGCAATATCTGTTCTCAGTCAGCCTAAGCCCGCCCGAAACCGAAACCGTCCGGCCGGAAGTGTTCGAGGGCGCGATTGCCGCGATAGAGGAAAAGCTGGGGCTGGAAGGCCAGCCCCGCGTCGTTGTGTTCCATGAAAAGGAAGGGCGTCGCCACGCGCATTGCGTGTGGTCGCGTATCGACGCCGAAACCATGACGGCCAAGCAATTGTCATTCTTCAAGACCAGGCTGCGGGAAGTCTCGAAGGCGCTCTACCTCGAAAACGGCTGGAAGATGCCGCGTGGATTGATGGACAGCAAAGAGCGCGACCCGCGCAATTTCACGCTTGATGAATGGCAACAGGCCAAGCGGGCGGGCCTTGATGCCGCTGCCTTGCGCGGCATGGTGCAGGAATGTTGGGCCGTGTCGGACAACCGCGATGCTTTCGGCAAGGCGCTGGAAGAACGCGGGCTGTATCTCGCCAAGGGCGACCGGCGGGGCCATGTCGTCGTCACCTATGAGGGGGAAGTGTTCGCCCTGTCGCGTCTCACCGATAAGAAGGTGAAGGAAGTTGCGGCGAAGCTGGGCAAGCCGGACGATCTGCACTCGGTGGAGGACGCGAAAGCGCATATTGCAGGGGTGCTTGCGCCGCGCATCAGCGGGTTTCTACAGGAAGCCCGCCGCATTGCCCGCAACGCGATGCAGCCGTTGCACGATCAACGGCAGGCGATGCAGCAGCGCCACGCCGATGAACGGCGCAAACTCGATGACGGCCAGAAACAACGCTGGGATGCGGAAACGCGTGAACGGGCCGGACGCCTGCGCGGCGGCGTCATGGGCCTGTGGGACAAACTGACCGGCGAACACCGGAAAACACAACGGCAGAACGAGATTAAGGCGTATTGGGCGATCCAGCGTGACCGCGAACAGCGGCAAACCCTTGTAGCCGCGCAACTGGCGGAACGCCGGTCGCTACAGGAGCGTATCCGGCAGACGCGAACGCGCCATGCCGAACAAATACTGGCGTTGCATAAACAGGCGGCGAATTATCGGCTCATGTCCGATCTGCGCCAGCAACGGGGCGACGAGCGCGGCACGGCGCGCGCTGCATTCAACCAGCGGGCGGAAGGCTCGCGTAGCGAGCGGCAAACCAGTCAGCCGCCGCGTGGGCGTGGCCCGCGTGGCCCTGATCTGGGCCGCTGATCCTGCGCCCTGCGGGCGCTTCGGGGTGGTGGGCGGGACATAGGAAGTGGTCGCCCCTTGGGGCGGCCTCCTGTTTTTCAGAACAATTCGCCCTGTCGGCTGGCTTCGACGTAGTGCCGCCACGCTGGTTTTGCGGCTTCCTCGTCCAGCCATGCCATGATCTGCGCCACCACGTCGCCGCCCTTGGCCTCGATGCTGCCGCATGGGTGAAAGTGTGACAGATAGCCGGTTTCGGTGATTGGCAGCGGCGCGCGGGGCGGCTGGATGGTGTGGATTTCCAGATGGGCGATAACGCCCCATTTAACCGGCACATAGATCGCCTCGATCCCGATGCCGCGCCATGTAAAGCGATGGACTTGCGGATGCTGGCTCATGTCAGCACCCCGCGAACACATGCACCACGTCCCACGCGGTGCTGAGCGTGAACAGGTCGCCATTCAATTCGGCATCCCGCGCCATTGCGCCGTAATCGACATAGTAGCGCAAGGCATGGGGTATGACGGTGGTTTCCTCCGTCACCTCCTGCACATAGTCTGCAAGGCTGGCATGTGCGCCAAGGTAGCGGTCGGCCAGCGCGTCCCGCGCCTCGTCAAGATCGCCGCAGTAATGATCCAGCAGTGCCGCGCCGATATCGCCATGTTCGGCCATGAACGCGGCCAGCTCGCTTACACGGTCAAATCCGGTATATTCCTCGATGCGGACACTGCCAAAGCCTTCGTAATCGTGGATCGCCCATTCTTCCGCGTCGGCTATGGGTGATGCGGCCAGCATGACGCGCACGGCGTCATAGATTGCCCAAGGCTCCTGTGCGGCGTCGATCCATGCGCCATGCAGATAGCCGTTATTGTAAGCGGCAAGACAAGCCACATAGATGCGCGGCTGGTCGGTGGTGATGGTGGTTGCTCCCATTTCTCGTTCTCCATTTGGTTCGGGTTTCAGGTGCGCTCTGAAACCCTGCCTCGTGGCGAACAGCGGGGGGCAAGCGGGAAGCGGCTTCGCGGGGAACCGGCTGCACGGAACGCGGGAACCGCGTGAAGGAAGCTGGGCGGAAGGCGCTTTTGAGCGCGCTGGGGGCAGCGCCCCAGCCGCATCAGGGATTGTCACCCGAACGGGCGGAAACGGCCTGCCGGTTCCGTCGCAGCAGCGATAAAGCCCGTCCCGAAGGGGATGCCCAACACCTTCGTCCTGACGATTTCACAGGAAACGCGGTTGAAGTGGCCATGCGGCTCGATCTTGGGCCAGCGCGCCCCAAGCCGTTTTCCATCTTTCTCTTTTGATCGGTTTGCCCGTTCGGGCGCTTATGTCGTCAACATTTCCACTGACGATGCCTCTCTGGTGCAAGGCGTGAAGCCTTCTCCATGTCCATTGCGATCCGGTCGGATGCACCGCGTCACGATCAGCAAATCCGCCTCCTCCAACGCGGCCCGAACGGGTCTGCCAACCCAAAGGAGGATAAGATGTTCAAACTGTCTCGTGACGATCTGCACCACAAAACCGATGCCGAACTGGCCGATCTGTTCAACCGCGCCGTCCGCGAAACCGGCAAGGCCAGCCTGACCGCCGCCTTTGCCGAAGCCGCTTCGGCCCTGCGCCTGATCCGCATTGAGCTGACCCGTCGCGGCCTGCGGCTGGGCTGATCCCTGATCGCCCTCCGCAATCTTCCACCATAACCTGTGGGTTCCGTTTTGCGGGCTATCCATGAACCTACAGGTTCATTCGCTGGCGTCAGAACGGTATGCCGTCATCGTCGTCACCGTCATACGCGCCGTGATCCGGCTCGTAGTCGTCCACCATTCCCGCAAGACGGTCCCAGACCGCTTCCCGCAATTCCATCGTGAAATCAAGCAGGCGAGCGAGCGATACGCGCGGCACGTCGCCCTGCATGGCGAAGCTGGCTTGCCGTGGCGAACACAGGTCGCGCCGGATCATCTCGCCTTCAAGATCGCAGCCAAGGTCATCGGCGATGCGGTGGCAGTCGGCCAGCAATTCCCGCTTGAGCTGGTGAATGCACGCGGCTGATACGGTCATGGAAATCTCCTTTCAGCGAAAGGATAGATGCGGCCCTTGCCGGACGCGGGAGGAAGCCGGACATGGAAAGGGCGGGACTTGCGCCCCGCCCGATATCCGTTGCCGTTGGGTGTTCGCCTCTATGTGATGCGGCAGGTTCCCTTGTAGTATTCCATCACCTTGCGCCCGCCGCGCTCGGTGTAACCGGCGATCCAGATTTCCGCGCCGGTGGTGCGAAACTGGATGCCGTAGAAGCGGGGCAATCCATCCGCGCCGCGCCAATCGACCTTAGAAAACGGGCCGTTGTCGTCATAGCTGGTGAATGGCGACCATCCCGAACGGACGATGCCGGTGCCGGTGATGCGATCCACGATGTAGCCGCGCCGCTGCGTGTCGATCCGTCCCGTGAAGCGGACTTCCTCGACGCCCTCGTTGGGAGCCAGCGTGTTGTTGGGCAGGATGAACGGGCGGCCCAGGACGCATTCCATGCCGTAGGTCTTGGCATGGGCGGGCATTGCGGCGATCGCCAGCGCGACGGCCAGAAACGTGCGGGTGAACATAGCGCCTTCCTTTCGATGCGACGGAATTGCCGTGGCGTGGGAAGGCTAAGCGGGGCCGGAATGTGATGCGGGAGAAAGGGCCGCTTCATCGGATGATGTGAGGGCAGCAAATTCCACGATGGTACTGATAGGCCGTGGACTCATAGTCGCTATTCAGGCGACCATCCCTCATGGAAAAGGGGCAACTGAAATCTAATGCTTTCGGCGAAGCTGTGCGCGCGAAGCGGATAGCTGCCGAACTCACTCAAGAAGAGCTTGCTGATCGTTCTGGCCTTGATAGAAGTTATATAGGGGGAGTCGAGCGTGGAGAACGTAATCCTACTCTGAATGTAATTGAAAGAATTGCACTTGGGCTTGGCGTTGGTCTAGCTGATCTTTTTTCATACTCGCGCGATAGTTCGGCGGTGTGACTTGCTAAGGTTTCCAAATCCCGGATCAACGATTGAGAACTTTGTCGGCGTCTACGGCTCGGCGTTCGAGCGCCTGAACGGGCGCATCGTTGGTCTTGATGACATCGTTGCGGCGGTGGTCGCAGCTAATCTGGCCACGTCGTCCGGATATATGGGCGAGGAAGCGGTGGCACGCTCGACACGAACGGATCGTAGCCGCGACCCTCTCTACAACCAGCTCAAGATGTATGCGGAACTTTTCCGCACGCTGGGTTGGCTACATCCCACTCCTCAAAGCGCGTTGAATTTCACATTCACGCTGCTTGGCGAACAAGTCGTCGCAACCGGGCGCGATTTTGGGCCGCTGCTCGAAGAATGTGTGCTGGGGATCGTTTACCCCACGCCCATTCTCGCGGTGAAGGGAGATTTCGACCTCCGGCCTTTCGCCTTTATCCTACGCACGATGGCGGCTTGCGGTGGCTACCTGTCGCGCGATGAAATGATCATCGGGCCGCTAAGTGCTGGCAGTGATCGCGGACAAGACAATCTGGACGCGGTTGTTGCGACAATCGAAGAGGCGCGCGCAAGCGCAGCAGCTACTGCGAACGCCGTGGCAGCCGTGTCGGATGCGCGCAATATTCAGGTCAATACCTTGCAGAACTATACGCGGTGGCCGATTGCTTTGCTGCGGGATTTGGGATGGACGACGCGAGGATCGGCGAGATTTGGCAATGGCCGCAAATACGGAACCTTGCATCTGACAGACCGAGGTCAGGCGCTTGCAGATCGAGTCTCTGACAGCGTCGATCTGCGCGTCGATGATGCGGCGCGGCTCGCGCCGGAACAACGCGAGGCTCTTGCTGTCGCTGCTCACTTTCGGATGCTGGAACGTTCGGGGTTTGACATCGCGCCGGTTGCAGAGCGGATTGAGGAAGCGGAAGCAATAGCGACGCAGGTATTCAATGGATTGGGCACGGACGGGCGCAATTTACTGTTCTCTCCGTTCCAGTCGCTGTCACTCGATGACATTGCCGCCGCCTTTCCCGCGCGTGTGCAAAGCACACAAGTGGGCGAAGGTGCAGGGCGGGCGGCGCTGCCCGCAGCGCCTGATGGGCGCGACGACCGTTCACATCTGTTCGTGCATCCTACCATGGTTGCGACCGTGGGAGCTGGCGCGGGTGGCCCTGCCGCGCTCCGCGCGGAATTGACCGAGCTGCTGGAAGCTCACGACAATATCGAGGCCGCCGCTGCGGCCTTCGCGGAAAACCATGCGAGGGATACCCAAACGGAGTTCTACCCGCTGGTCACGCACCTGTTTCAGATACTGGGCTTCAAGAGCGATTATTCGCGAGCTGGCGTGAATTATCAGCGGTGGGACGCCTGTGTATGGGCTGGTGACTATGCCTTGCCAGTCGAGATCAAATCACCAACCGAAGAGGTGATGCTGTCTACCAAAGCGGTGCGGCAGGCAATGGAGAATAAAGTGATCCTCCTGTCGCGCGGCGGGCTGGATACACGACGCGAGCTGGCCAGTCTCGTTGTCGGCAATCGCCTTCCCAATGAGCGTGGCGAGATGTCGAACCTGATTGATGACGTGTTCAAAGCATTCGAGTTGCGCCTCGGTGTGATAGACCTGACAACCCTCGGCCACTTGGCGCTTCGCGCTCTCCGCGATGGTGTGACGATTGATGCCGGACAACTCAGCCAGCTTCGGGGGTTCCTCGATGTCTGATTTCGTTGTTCACAAAGGCCGACGAGAGGCTGGGACGTTTGCACGACATTACGGCGCTGACGTAACTGATGTACACTTCGAGCATCGTGAGGGCACGGCGGTCATGCTGGCTGACAAGCGAGCAGGGGCGGGAACTTGCCTTGGGTGCGGTAGTGCTCCCTGCATGGAAAAAGACGACAGCGAGTTGACGTTGTTCGGCGCGCTCGACTCTTTCCCCGGCGATCCCAGCCGTGATGTTTGCCCGACGCGGGCGATCCGCTGGGATACAGCGAAATCTGCGGCCTTTGTCGTTGCTGACGCCTGCATCGGCTGCGGATTGTGCGTCAACCGCTGCCCTTACGGTGCAATCAGCCTAGTCGATGGCTTAACTGCCAGAGTAGAAACATCGGACCCTGACGGGCTAGTTGTCGCTGGCGCGGCCAAGGGCGAGCATCCTCAAGTGAATCGTAACGGGCAGATTGCGACTCTGGATGCGCCCGCAGCCGCCAATCTCCCGACAACGGTGGCCGCGCTTGACGACGCCCGGACGACGCTGTTGGTCAGGAATCTTCTCAACGAAGTCGGACTGAACGCCCGCACACGACGGCGCGGGGACACCAACGTGCGCATTGACGCTGTTGGCTTCTCCAGAAGCGAAAGGCCGTTCGTGGCCGAGATTGAAACCGGCGCGGGCGTGTTGGAATCTCCGCGCGCGCTTCTCGAAGATGTGGCCGTACTCCACTCACGCTATGGCTATGCGGTGGATGGGATAGACCCCGTGAGCGTCATCTTGTCATTCCCAAATGTTCGCTCGGAATATTATCAGGTCATCCGAGATATTGAGAATATACTTGGCCTACGCTGCCGAACCATCACGGTCGGTGCGCTTGTCGCACTACTGTGGAGTTGCGCGAGGCTTGAAGGCTTCGGCGGGGACGCCTTCACCGTGGGTGAAGGGACAATCGACATTGCCGATTGTCTTGGCCTTGATGACGCGAAATTGGCTGAACCGTATGCGGGCGCGTTCAGACCGGCAAAGTAGCCAGCAAATCCGTGTGCGCAGAGCGGTCGCCATCCTTCGCGTTAACGATGCGTTCCCGCGCAATGTTAGCGTACGCCGGATTTAGCTCAAAGCCGAGGTATTCCCTGCCCTCCATCACGGCAGCGACGCACTCGCTGCCACTTCCCGCGAACGGCACCAATACGGTGTCGCCGGGATTGGAGAAATGCTTGACGATCCTGCGGGAAATCGAAAGCGGCTTTTGTGTCGGGTGATCGACCTTTTCATCACGGAAGCGGCGTCCGGCGAGTGTCGGGAATGACCAAATATCCCCTGCCATGCGGCCTTCGGGATTGGGCTCCCATACCTTGCCGTTCTTGATGATCTTGTGTTTCAGGCGCTCTTGGCTTTTGTACGGCTCGCGGATCGGCGTATAGATATAGCGGTCCGTCTTGGAGAACCATAGCAACGGCTCATAGGTGGCGTTAAGGGAACGCTTGCCATAGCCGGCAAAGCCATTCTCGTAGTGCCAAATGATCTGGCGACGGTAGATCAGGCCCATTTCCAACATCATGCACTGGACCCAGCACATATGGTGGTGGATGCCATACACGAAAATATTGCCTTCATCGGAAAGAACGCGGCTAGCTTGCTCAAGCCAGTTTCGTGTCCAGTCACGCCACTCGCCTTTACGCTCGGTTTCTTTCCAAGGACCGAAGTCCTTGTTCAAATTATACGGCGGATCGGCGACAATAAGGTTGAAGGAGTCGGCGTCCAAAGCTGCCATTCCGTCAATGCAATCGCCAACCACAATGCGAGAGTCTGAGATCATTTCGACTTCGGTTTCTGCAAAATGAGAATGTATTGGTTATGTATATTGGGCACATAGGCGTAGGGGTAGCCGTAAGGGAATACCTTTTTGTGGCGTTGATACAGAACCTTTAACCCACGCATTTCAAGGCCGTAGGTTTCAAGCGCGCGTGCAAGATCGGCGTGGAACATGATGTATTTTGATTTGTCGCGGAAGTCACTGACGATGATCGCCATATAGCGACCACGTTTCAAAACACGCGCACATTCTCCAAAAATTGCTGCCAGCTCACGCAGGAAGTCATCATAATTTTCGATATTCGCAAGATCGCGTGCATCCGTACCGTAATCTTTCGCAAGCCCCTTCTCAATACGCTCTTGGCGAACCTTATGATCCTCCTTCTTTAGAATTGACCAATACGGCGGGCTGGTGACAACAAAGTCCACACTCTCATCGGCAATAGTCGGAAGATGGTCACGCGCATCGCCTTCAAGGATGCGCTGGCCATCAACAGTCGAAAACATGTCGCGTACTTCGGTGGCGAGACGTTGGCGCGACAGTTCTGCAAAATCGGGGTTCAACTCGATGCCTATCCCGCGGCGCTCGTCAATGGCGCACGCTTTCAAGGTCGAGCCGACTCCAACGAACGGATCTAAGACGATGTGTCCCTTCTTGGTGAAAAATCGAATGAGGCGACCAACATCGGTAAAAGAGAACGGCGCAGGGTGTTGACGCTCGATCTGGGCGTCGGGGTGCCCCGCACCAAGCCCGCGCTGGTTCCAAACCGAAACCGTTTCGGGAATCCACTCTCGCGCCGTGAGATCGTTTAGCGAATTGCGTGGATCAACCGTTGCAGGAAGTTCTTCGCTGTCACGGTCGCCCTCTGTTTCAGCGATGATCTTAGGCACGGGATTCTTGCGCGGACGCCCACGCCGCTTTGCGACCGGCGAAGTCAGAATTTCGTCTTCCGGGCTTTTTGTGGCGAGCTTCATGCTGTTCCTTCAATCTGTTGCTTGAGCCACACAATCTCGGCGCGGTCGTAGATTCGGTAACCATTGAGCGGATGCCGACGGGGCGAGAGTTTGCCCTGCCGATCCCAATTTCGCAGCGTAGACACGGATACGCCTAGAAGCGCGGCGGCCTCCGTTATGGTCAAGCTGTGAGACTGCGCTTCGGACTGGGTCATGGCTATCAAACTATCTCAAGCCCTATCAAAGGTGGTTAGGTCCATGCAAGTCGGAACCGGCGCTTTTCCACATTGGGATGATCGCCAAGGTATTTTCGACTCTATCTCGCTTCCCAATAGGTGGAGGGCGGAGGAAGGGCTCCAAGGGGCAGGAACGCCCTGTGGTCGTCTCCACGGCGAACGTGGTGGCATCCAATCCGCACAGGGTTGGTCGAGGGTGTCCAGAGGGGCGGCGATTGCGCCCCTTGGTCATGGGGTGTCGGGGAGCAGGAACGCGCCCTGACTGGTGATGCAACGGCCAGTCGTTGTTCCGGCCTGAACATTCTCCCCCTGACCCTAAGCGTGTGACCAAGCGTCAGCCTGGTCACGATGCTGGGTGGGAACGGGGGAGTTTGTGAAGGCCGGATAGCCGGAGGGGATGCAACGGGGAACGCGCAGCGGGTGCCCCTTGCCAAGATAGGCGTGGTATTACCACGCACATCTTGCGTAGGTTACTAACGCAGAAAAATGGCTGGACGCCTGCTATTCCCAGCGGACAATGCCATGCGCAAACACCGGCGCGACGGCCTCCCATTCAGGGATTCGCTCGGCAGCATCATCGGCGGAAATCACACGCGGCTCTGCTGGCTCATCCCGGCAAAGGATAACGATGGGATAGCTGCTTGCCCGCTCCCCACGTGATCCGACCAGCACCACACCTTCGCTTCGCTCGATCCTGCCGTCCGCGATGGGGAACCCTGACAAGGTGAAGATGTAGGGCGTTTGCTGACCTGTGATCTGACCGACAAACAGGACATTCTCCCCGGCAGGAATAATCCGGCCTTCGATACGGTCGCGCCGGTCACGCTTCGCCCTATCCCGATAGTGCATCTCAAGAGCAAAAGTGCCGGGATTGTCATCGACGCCGCATTCCAGCGCCATCAGGGCAACGTCGTGCTCATTCAGAAAGAAAGGTGCGAACGCTGCGTAATGACCTTGCAACTGTGCAAGGCGATTCCTGTCCAGCACCATGCCCGGCAGGAAGAAATCATGCAGGGCGTTGGTTAGGGAATCGCTCCCGATTAACTGCTCGATGCGAACGGCTCGCCATGTTTCTGTCAGCATGGCGGGATGCCGGGCAGCGATCATATCCCATAGCGCGGGAAGGAACCTGTCGTCGTTGTGGCGCTGGGTCTTTCCGGCGGCGAAGTCGTTGACAACATCATTGCTACCCGCCGCCACGTCCGCAATCGCCTCCCGCTGCTCCCGGTAGGACATTCGCTTTCTGGCGCTCAACTGCTTCGACGCCCGGCGCAATGCCTCCCGCATCTCCGCCGTGTCCGTATAGTCTGGAATCTCGTTTCTGTTCTTACCGCTCATATACCGCTTTTTCAGGCGGCAAATGAGCGGCGTCAAGCGGCGACAACGGAAAACAAGGCCGGAACGAACACCGTGAGGGATCGGGTTCCTCCCGCGAAACTCCCTGCAACCGCCGCCCATTTCGGTGCGCGGAAAGCAGGAGTCCCCCATGCCCGACCGCTTCGCGCCGGGCGGTTCGCCGCCCTTCTTCTCTGCCAATGACAACCATCGTGGCGTCTGCATCATCGTGCCGACCGACGATCAGCTTGCTTCGCCGGTGCTGGTGCAGCGCCTTGGCATGGCACTGAGCGAACTCGGCCTGTCGCGGCGCAAGCTGATGGACTGGATCGCGGACAGCTTTTGCCGCTTCGATGGCGCGTTCGTCTGGCCCAATGGTCGCCCCTTCATCCTGCCGGATGTCGATGACGTGTTCACCGACATCGACAATCGCTGGATGTCCGACCTCCTGCGCTTCGGATCACGTGCGCCGCGCCAGTCGGCGCAACGCCGGACATGGCCGCGCCTGCGCCTGCTCGTTCTCGCCCTCACTGTCAGCCGCCCGGAAGTGGCGCGGCACCTGTTTCGCTGAAAGGAAATCTCATGAAGATCAGCTATGGCACCGATGGAGCCGCCCAGCAGCAGGACGCGCCGCCACCGGTTCCGGTCTATCAGCCCCAGCCGCCCATCGCGCCCCCGCGTATCGGCAAGATATTCTCGGCGGGCTTCTATATGTTCTTCGGCATGGTGCTGCTGGCGCTTGCCCTGTTCGGCACGGAAACGCTCGCGCCTGCCGACTATAAGCCGTCCGCGATGATGGGCGGCTATCAGGGGCGGTATCAGGCGGAAATCCGCGCCCATGAACTCGAAACGCAGGCCAAGTATGACGCTTGGATGCAGCAGGCCCAGATCAGCATAGCCCAGCAACAGGTCGGCTATCAGGGGCAAATGCAGGCCGTGATCGCCAACTATCAGGCGACCTATGAACGGGCGCGGCTGTTCTCGGACGCGACCGCCCGCATCCAGCAGGATTATGTGCATGTCGTGCTGATGCAGAAGCAACAGCAGCAGGCGGGCAGCACCAAGGTTGTCAGCATGGCGCAATTGCTGGCTGACATAGTGCGCCCGTTCTTGCCGGACGCGGCGGACAAGATCGACGATTATGCCAACGATGTTTCCGGTCGGCTGCGCGACAAGCTGGACGCCTCGATCCAGCAGGGCGTCACTATCGACGTTGCGGGCTGGGATACCGGCCTGCCGTCACCCGAACAGGTGCGGGCCGATCTTGGCGCGATCAAGCCCATCGTGATCCCGCCGCCGCCGCATATCAGCCGCGACCGCCCGGAAGGGCAGAACTGACATGCGGCTGGAAACCTTGGCAAGCTGGGCCATGCGGCTTTTAAGCATGGCGCAGGATGCCGACCGACGCGAGCGCGAGAATGAATCTCGCGCTCATGCCGCCTATCAGCAACAGGTCATGGCGACCGCTGCCCCTTCGGGGAAGTATGGCAACGGTCGGCTGGCCGATCTGTATGACGCGGACAAGGCCGGGCTGCTCGATGCGAACGGCCTGTTTCTCGGTGCGCTCGATGGCCGCGCCCTGTTCTTCGCCGGTGATGGTCAAATGTTGAGTTACGCCCGCGCCGGTTCCGGCAAGGGGCGGGATTGGATTCTTCCCAATCTCGCCCATGTCCGCGACCGCTCCTTGCTGGTCGTGGACGTGAAGGATGGCGAGAACTGCTTTGCCAGTTATCGCCACCGCTCGGAAACGCTCGGCCAGCCCTGCATCTACCTCAACCCGTTCGGGTTGCTCGGCCTGCCGGACACGCCGATAAACCCGCTGCAAACGCTGGTGGACATTGTGCAGGGCGGTGGAGAAATCGACACGCAGGCCGATGAAATCGCGCAAATCCTGCTGCCACCCAGCCCAAAGGACGGCGGGAATAGCTGGGTGCGGAAAGGCGCTTTGCGCCTGCTCGCAACCCGGATGGAATATCTGGCGCACTGTGAACCTGACCAATGCAATCTCGGCGGCCTGTGGCGGTTCGTGAACGCCTCGTCCGAAGATATGGATCAAGCCTTCGCCATGATGGAAACCTGTGGGATCGAAGGCATCGCCCGCCGCGCCGGGGCGCTGCGGGCGACCTTGGTTGACGCGCCCAAACAGTTTGAGGCGTATAAGTCCGAAGGCATCGAAGCCCTGAACCCGTTTGAACCGGGCAAGACGCTGGAACGCGCCACGCGCTCCCACGGCTTCGACTTCGCCCGCCTCAAGCATGAGCCGCATACGGTCTATCTCATCACGCCCAGCGAAAAGCTGGGCGTCATAGCGCCGTGGATCAGCCTGATCGTCAACTATGCGATTGAGGCTATCGCCCGCGAACCGGGCGAATTGCGGACCTGCTTCATCCTCGATGAGTTCCCCCAGCTTCCCCCAGCGCCCGCGATCCTCAAGGCGCTGCGCCTGTATCGTGGCCGGGGCATCCAGCTTTGGATATTCAGCCAAGGCCGCTTTTCGATGGAATCGCGCTGGTCGCGGGAAGCGGTCAAAGAGTTTGAGGATCAGGCAATGGCCTTCACCTTGACCGGCGTTGAAGACCCGGACTTGCTGCGCGATGTTGAGAAATGGTCGGGCAACCGCACCATCGTCACCCAAGGGATGAACGTGGGCGGCGGCGCGGTGGAAAGCGCCGGTGCCAACCGCAACGAGGCTCGCCGCCCGGTGCTGCAATCAGAGGATATTCGCGCCGTTGGCGCGGGCAGGCAGATTATCAAGGTGGCCGGGGTGCCGCCCTTGTTCGTCTGTGACCGCCTGCCGTTCTACGCGGTCGATCCGTGGAAGCATCAGATTGGCGATGTGCGTGATCTGCACAAGGGAACATAAGATTGCTTGAAATTATATTGTGCACAATATATATGCCTCCTTACCAGCCTTGACGGCTTCAATCCCATAAAAGGAGAACCCCATGAGCCATCTTTACACCACCAAAGTCACCGCGATTGGAGGCCGTTCCGGCACCATCCGCAGCGATGACGGTCTTCTCGATCTGGCGCTTGCCTTGCCGAAGGAACTCGGCGGCAAGGGCGGCGCGACAAACCCGGAGCAGCTTTTTGCCGCTGGTTATGCCGCCTGCTTCGAGAATGCCGTGATCCACGTCACCCGCGCGCGCGCCGACAAGGTGCGCGACGATCAGATCGAGGTGGCGGGTGAGGTCGGCCTCCTGCCGAACGGACAAGGCGGCTTCAATCTCGACGTGACGCTCGATGTCGTGCTGGAAGGTTTCGATCAGGCGACGGCCGAGGAGATCGTTCATGCGGCTCACGCCGTCTGCCCTTATTCCAATGCGGTAAAGGGCAATGTCGATGTTAAGCTGAATATCTCGACCCGGTAAGGATAAGATGGTGGCGACGCAGAACAGAGACGATGACCCGCTCCTGCTGGACCGGCAGGTGTGCTTTCCGCTCTACGCCGCCACCAATCTTCTGACCCGCCTCTACGGCCCGATTCTATCGGGCCTTGGCCTCACCTATCCGCAGTATCTCGTCATGCTTGTTCTGTGGGAAGCTGAACCCCAGACTGTCGGCGCGCTTGGCGCGCGGCTTTACCTTGATAGCGGCACGCTCACGCCACTGTTGAAGCGGATGGAAACCGCCGGATTGGTCAAGCGCGAGCGTGACCCTGCCGATGAACGTCGGGTGCTCGTAACGCTCACGGACATGGGGCGCGCACTACGTGAACGCGCTGTGCATGTGCCGGAAGTTCTGGCCAATGGCTATCAACCCGAAGGAATCGACCAGCTACGCGAGGGTGTGAAAGAACTCGTTGCGATGCTATCGCACCATCGCGCCGGGAGGATGCCAAAGAAATAATAACCTCGCCTTGCGATCAAGCAAAGTATCAACATTTGCAATGTCGCAAGTGTTGATAATATAATTATATTATAGAGAAACGTAATTTTGATACCTTACAATATTTGTGCCCCGGAGAGAGTTGCTTGGTTTCTCCCAATGTAAAGAAGGAGATGACTTAATTAAATCCCCGCGCCTCGATTGTGAGGTGCTGCACATGCAGCAGAGGGATGGCCGTGTCGCTGATTTCGACACAAGATATGGAGCGATATCGTCAATGCGTTGATAGCATTGATGCGTCGATTCATCAAAAGGATGAACTGATAAATATTGTTCATTCGATCATGTCTTACTTTGTCGATCAGGCTTACGGTGTCCAAACCGACCAAATAACTTTGCAATCGGCCAGTAAAAGCCGCTTCCATGCTGCGTTTGAGCGTGCTAGGGTTGGAAATAATCCAGAAAATCAGATTGTTGACGCCAAGAACAATGGCGTCAAAATCGATTCCAGCTTTCAGGAGCCAGACGCGCCATGACACGCGACATCAGACAAAGGGCCGTTATCTACTGCCGCGTTTCGGACGCGAAACAGAAGATTCGCGGCGATGGCCTTGGCAGTCAGGAAACCATTGGCCGCGAATATGCCGACCGCATGGGCTATGAGGTCGTCAAGGTGTTCCGCGACGACTTCACCGGCAAGTCGGCCAATCGCGCCGGTATGAAGGAATTGCTGGCCTTCCTGAAAGGCAGCAAGGGGCAAACCATCGTCATTGTTGACGACCTGAACCGCCTCGCCCGGTCGCTGCGGACGCACTACGCTATCCGCGACGCCATAGCGACGGCGGGCGGCAAGCTGGTGTCGCCCAAGCGCGAGTTCGCGGACGATCCCGACGACGATCTTCTGGAAATCATCGAAGCGGCCTTTGCGGGCGAGCATCGCCGCAAGAACGCCGAACAGACCCTGAACCGGATGCGCGGACGCGCCATGAACGGCTATTGGGTGTTTCAGGCTCCCTTGGGCTATCGCTACGAAAAGGCGGCGGGCGGCGGCAAGGCGCTCGTCCGCGTCGAGCCGATGGCGTCGATCATCAAGGAAGGGCTGGAAGGCTACGCCTCCGGGCGCTTCGACTCTCAAGCGGAAGTCAAACGCTTCTTTGAGTCCAACCCGCTGTTCCCCAAGGATCGGCGCGGGCTGGTATCGAATGAGCGCGTTCATCAAGTCCTGACCCAGCCGCTTTACGCGGGCTATCTCGAAGTGCCGCGCTGGAAGCTGGCGCTGCGCGAGGCGCGGCATGAAGGGCTGATCTCGCTGGAAACCTTCGATCTCATTCAGGATCGCTTGACCGGGAAAGCTCGCGCCCCTTCCCGCAAGGACATTAACGCCGATTTCCCGCTGCGCGGCTTCGTTGCCTGTGGCGACTGCAACCATCCCATGACCGCCACTTGGGCCAAGGGCGTTGGTGGGCGCTACGCTTACTATATGTGCCGCCAGCATGAATGCAGCAGCAAAGGCAAGTCCATCGCTAGGGCAAAGGTCGAAGGCGGGCTGGAATCCCTGATCCGCTCGCTCACGCCCTCACGGGAGTTGGTTCACCTCGCTTCCACCGTGTTCCGCAATCTGTGGGATCGCCGCGCCAAGGAAACGAAGGAACAGCGTGCGGCGCTCAAGCTGGAAACCGTTGCTGTGGAAAAGAAGATCGGCCAGTTCCTCGACCGCATCGTGGAAGCCGAAAACCCCACGGTGGTTAGCGCCTATGAAAACAAGGTTGGTGAACTGGAACGCGAGAAGCTGATTCTGGCCGAAAAAATCACCAAATGCGGCACGCCTGCGCGTGACTATGATGATGTTTTTCAAACTTCGATGGCGTTTCTCGCAAACCCTTGGAATCTTTGGGAAACCGGCGAGCTAGAGGATCGCCGTGCCATGCTGAAACTGGTCTTTACCGGCCACCTTACATATGACCGGAAAACAGGCTTTCAAACTCCCGAAATCTCCTTGCCATTCAAGGCTTTAGAGGAAATTTCCGGCTCTAAAAAGGAGATGGTGCACCCGAGAGGATTCGAACCTCTGGCCTCTGCCTTCGGAGAATTAAAACAGGGGCCACGCCACGGCTCCCTAATCTACCTTGATCTACGCTGATACGCGCTAATGCTCTATATTCATTAGCTTTTTCTACAGTTAGGATACGCCGTGGGTACGCTATTCTAACCGGGAGTTCGCTCCCACCTGCTTCCGTGGTGCTTCCGCGGAAGCAGGACCAGATGCCGGAGATTCGTCGCAATGGCAAAGATCAACAAGCGCAATGTGGATGCCGCACCGACCCAGGAAAAGGACTATTTTCTTTGGGACGATGAACTGCCCGGCTTTGGGCTGAGGGTCTTCGCATCAGGAAAGCGCAGCTATCTCGTCCAGTATCGCGCCCTCGGGCGGACGCGCCGGTTCACGATTGGATTGCATGGCGTGTGGACGCCCGAGCTTGCTCGCAAGGAAGCGAAGGTGCTTCTGGGGCGCATCGCGCAGGGCGAGAATCCCGCCGAGGAACGGCAGCTCGACCATAAGGCAATCACGGTCAAGGAGCTTTGCGACCTCTATCTCAAGGATCTGGAGTCCGGTCTGATCCTTGGCAAAGGCGGTCGGCCCAAGCGCCCAGGAACCATCGTTTCCGACAAGGGGCGCATCCTCCGCCATATCGTACCGTTGATCGGGACGCGCCGGGTAAAGGATCTGACCAAGGCCGACGTCACCAAGGTTCTGAAAGATGTGATGGCGGGTAAGACCCGGCGAAACGTGAAGACCAAGAATTTGCGTGGCCGTTCTATCGTCAAGGGCGGGGCCGGTACGGCGAACCGCACGGTCGGTCTGCTCGGTGGTATCCTGACCTATGCGAAGGACGCGGGGATCATCGACGTCAACCCTGCCGCCGGTGTGAAGAAACCGAAAGACCAGGTCCGAACCCGGCGCCTGACCGAAGCCGAATATCGAATCTTCGGCGAGATACTCGAAGAAGCTGGGCGGAATCCCAACTACGCCATGACGGTAGAGATCGCTCGCAATATCGCCCTGACCGGAGCGCGGCGCAGCGAGATCATCGGTCTGGAATGGAGCGAGTTCGATGCGGATAGTAGCTGCCTGCGGCTCAACGACAGCAAGGAGGGCGCGTCGGTTCGCCCGATTGGCCTGTGCGTCGTGGAAAGGCTTGAGAGCCTGCGCCCGGTTGAAGAACAGACTTTCGTGTTCCCAGGAATTCGAAAGCACGATCAGGCATTCGGCGGTTTTCCGCGCCAGTGGAAGGCGATCTTCAAGGGCACCGAGCTGGAATGGATGACGCCCCATGTCCTGCGCCACAGCTTCGCCAGCCTTGGCAATGATCTCGGTTTCACCGAGGCGACAATCTCCGCGATCGTTGGGCACTCGCGCCACAGCGTGACGAGTAAATACATCCACACGCTCGACACCGCGCTCATCATGGCGGCCGATACGATCTCGGGCTACATTCAGGGCTTGCTGCACGGCATGGCGTTCAAGCACACGTCCTACGCGCTCGATCGCCAGTCGCGGCAAGCTGCGCTGTCGCGATTCCTCGGGTTTGACGATGGGGAGAATGCGTTCGGTGCGAATGATGCGGCAGCGGCGCAGATGGCGGCCTGAGGCTCGATTTCTGCAGGCGCAGTATGGACGGCGACACATAGCCAGTCTGGTCGACTGCAATTCGAATTGATCGACCGCGCCGTGGACGGCTATGGCGGTGACGGGGGGATGTTTTGGATAACACGCAACGCTTTGGGTACGGGCTGAAGTTTGAGAATGCCTTCTTGCGGGAGCGGGGTAAGGCGTTTGAAACGCTGTTCGCCCGTATCATGGCCCACGCCCACCCCGGCGATTTCCAGCCAGTTCGCCCCTACGGTCCGCGCGGCGATTTGAAATGTGACGGCTATCGGGCCAGCGATGGAACGGTTTTCCAATGCTACGCGCCGGATGCCATGAGAGTCGATCCACTCCTCGCGAAGATTGACGAAGACTTCAATGGCGCCATTCAGCACTGGGCTGCGAGGATGCAGCGGTGGGAGTTCGTCCACAACGATCAGCGGGGCCTTGCTGCTCAAGCGGTCCAGAAACTGGCCGATTTAGGGACGGCGAACCCGAACGTGGTCCTCGCGGTCTGCGGCGAAGCGGAATTGCGTGCCATCGTGATGAGCTTGGCCCTTCACCAGCTCGAAGATCTTTTCGGAGCTGTCCCGTCAGATCGGACGTTGGAACGACTAGACTTTGCTGCTTTGCGGCCGGTCCTGCTCGCAATTCAACGCAAGGAGCCAGACACCCATCCACCGCTGGCCGCTCCGTCGGCTGCCAAACTCGATTACAATGCGTTGTCGCAGGATGCTGCCGGGCTGCTCCGGCAGGGCCGGCGGCGGGAACAACTGGTCGAGGCGTTCTTCGCGGCATGGCCCGACCCTGATTTTGGAGAAGAGATCGCGCAGGGCTTCCGACTGCGCTATCAGGCGCTCAAGGGTGCCGGCTTGCCGGCAGACGAAATCTTCGGCGAGCTTCAAGCGTTTGCCGGCGGGATGACGGGAGAACCGGCCCGGCAAGGCGCGGTTCTTGCCGTGCTGTCCTATTTTTTTGAGCGTTGCGACATTTTCGAGGATGTGATTCGAGTCGATGTGACATGATACTGCCGACCAAACATATCCGTCCGGATCGGGCGCTTCTCGCGGTTGGCGCCGACGTACTTGGCTGTCTGCGCGAGCCGATGACAGTGTCGCGGTTGTGGGATGAGATCAGGTCGGCGCGGGCCGATCGGGCGGTGTCCGCACCGATCAGCTATGACTGGTTCGTGCTGGCTCTCGATCTGCTGTTCATGGTGAAAGCCGTGCATTTCGATCGCGGCCTGCTCCAGAAGACCGCGTCATGATCCACGGCCTCAGCAGTGATCTTCCGACGTTCAAGAGCCTAACCTTCCGTCCCGGCCTTAATATCCTGCTCGCGGACAAGAGCGCCGGGGCGACTGATCGGCAATCGCGCAACGGAGCGGGCAAGACCAGTCTCGTCGAGCTGATCCACTTTCTGTTCGGGGCGAATGCCGGGAAGGACAGCATCTTTCGATCCAGTGCTTTGGTGGGGCACACATTCGAGGCGAGGGTCGACGTTGGCACCACCCTCGTCGACGTGGCCCGCTCCGGAGCCAAGCCATCGCGCGTCGTGATCCAGGGCGACGCTGCAAGCTGGCCCATCCCGCCGTCGCTGGACGTGAAAACTGGCGACCAGATCATCAGCAACGAGAACTGGCGGAGTGTCCTCGGGGCGTTGATGTTCGGCCTAAACGCCGATTCCGATGGAGACGAGAACGTCCGTTACCGGCCCTCGTTTCGTTCCCTGTTTTCCTATTTCGTGCGCCGACAGAACAGCGATGGTTTCCTGTCGCCAACCCAGCAATCATCCAAGCAGCAAGGATGGGACCAGCAGGTCGCCATCAGCTTCCTGCTGGGCCTGGATGCGGCCGTCCCGCAGCAATTTCAGGAAGTTCGGACGCGCGAGCGCGCGATGGGCGAGTTGCGGAAGGCAGCGAAGGACGGCGCGACCGAACAGCGTCGGCTGGCCGCGCTGCGCGAGGCGCAGGACCGATCGGCGCGGGCTTACGAGCTTGCCGACAGGCGCTATCGCGCCGGTTCGATCGGCTGGCTGGACGTGCTGGTTGCCCAGTCCGACCTGCTGGCCGCGCGAGCCTCCCACGCAGCGTCCCTGCGGCAATTGTCCCTGGCGCGGGTCGATTTGTTCAAGGCGCTCGGCGGCGGCTGGTCAATCGACGGCGCACATCTTTCCGAAAGGTCGGCAAAGTGAACAAGGCTCTTCCCCTGTTATCGACGATATTGGCGTGGCCGCTGGCGGCGTTTTTCCTGTTCGGGGCCTATGGCAACGCCTTCATCTCCGAAGAATATGCCGCCGCCTATGCGGCCTGGGGCTATCCGGACTGGTTCCATTACGTCACGGCCGCGCTGGAACTGACCGCCGGCATATTGCTGATACGGTCCGCCACCCGCGCGTTCGGCGCCGCGCTCGGAGCCGTGGTCATGGCGGCCGCGACGCTCACGACCTTGGTGAATGCGGATTACGGCCATGCTGTCGCGCCTGCCGTGGTGTTCGCAGTGTCGCTCGCCGTTCTCGGCCTTTCCCTCGCTTTGAGGCGGAATAGAAGCAGATGAGCGGCGAGGCTGCGGTCATCACACTGCCGTCGTCAATCCGGGTTAAGCCGGGGTGACCACTCTTCCCCATCTGATGCTTCATCGGCAAGCTGCCGAAGCGCGTCGTTACGCCTGAAGGACAATATAACGAAAACGGCGGCGATCGCGGCGACAATGCTGAAAGCAAACCCGCTGGAATATCCCGCCACCCCGGCAATGGCGGTGACAGTGGCGGAGGTTCCGATCTCACCCAGATCGCGGCTGCTTTGTACGACTGTCATGTCGGTCCCGGCTTGCCTTGCCCTTGCGGCGAAGCGCATTGCGAGGGTCATTGCGGCGACCGATGCGCCCCCGCTGCCAGCCGAACCCAGCAGGATGGCGACAAGAGCGATATGCCTTTCGACCGGCAGAATGGCTGATGCCTGCATGATCCAGAGGCATGCGCCTGCGCAGGACAGCCCAAGACTGAGCAGCAGGACGCGCGCGATGCCCATCCGGCGCACGAGCCACGCCCCTCCGCCGCATCCAACGACCACTGTCACGACCCCGCCGATCATGCCGATTTGGCCGATGGCTTCCAGCGCCCAGCCTCTATCGATCAGGAAGAGCTTGGACAAACCAAAGACGGAGCTCGCTGTTACGGCCGTCAGCAAGGCAATAGCCAGCACGGAAACTGCTCCCGGCCGCCGGACGAAGCGTGACAGACTGGCGTGTTCCGGCCTGGTGGTTGATTGCGCCGCTGGTGCCGGCTCCCGCCACAGGAGTATCAGCACAAGGCCCGAAAGGACGATCAGTGCCATGGCCGCCAATGCCGCTTGCCTGCCCAGCATTCCGGCGAGGATCAGGCACCCGGCGCCGCCGATGAAGAACCCGATCATGGTGCCGCCGACCTGCACCGCATTGGCGCGAACCAACATCGCGCCCTCGAAATTCTCGGCGCCAAGACCGTCGGTTGCCGTGTCCTGCGTCGCCGACGCCAGCGAGGCCAGCGCGAACAGTGCGATCGCAATGGGCGTGGTCGCTTCGCCGATACCCAGTATCGCCACCGCCGCGAGGCAGAGGAACACGGTCGCCTGCATCGGAATGATCCAGCTGCGCCGCTTGCCGATCCGTCTGGACCAGTGATTGTCGACGAAGGGCGCCCACAGGAATTTCACGATCCAGGGCAGGCCGACCAACGGCAGGAAGGCTATCCCTGTCAACGACACGCCATCCCGCCGCAGCAGCGTCGGCAACGTTTCCATGGCAAGTCCCAGCGGGATGCCCTGCGCGACATAGAGCGCGCCGACCGTCGCGAGAAGCCGATAATTGTGGAAATAGGAGGCGGCGTTCATCGAGCATGCCTTTTCGTTGGGCCTCGCTGCCACCAGAGCCATGGACCGGTTACGAGAAGGATCACGCACAGCGTGGCGGCGAGCAGATAGAGGCCAAGCATCACGGACCTGTCCCACAGGCCGGTGTGCAGGGATTTTGCAGCGATCATCAGCTTCATGAAGGCCGGAACAGGCCGTGCTGGAGCCATCACGCCGGACTGGCCGTCGAAACGCACGGTCACCGACTTGCCCCAGGGAGCGGCGTCGCGAACGAGGAGCATCACTGCCACCGGCTCGGCGCCGTGTCCGGGCATGATGCCCAGAAGCTCGGCACCCGGATGTGCGTTCAGCGCGGATTCCAGCATAGGCCGTAGCGGCGCCCGGGGGACGTCGGATATCGGTCGCGCCATTGCCGTGTTTGGTCGACCGGGCCGGCTGAATTCGCCGAGTGTCTTGAACCCGAGCAACAGGAAGCCGCTGCTCGCGGAGAGAAACAGAAAGATCATCACGACCAGCCCCGTCCATTTGTGCAGTCCGGCCAGGGGCGAGGGGCTATGCCAGGGCGCGCTCGTCAACGTCCGCAAACGTCGACGCATGATCGCAAACCCGCTGATCGCAAGCATGATGAGTGCGATGGCCGTCAGAAGCGCGATGGCCTTCCCGCCCAATCCGAGCAACAGGCTGTTATGAACGGCGAGCAGGATGTCCCGCGCCGCCGATCCGGCAGGCACCGGCGGAAATATCTGTCCCGATTGCGGATCGAGGGCGACGGTGAGGGGCTCGCCATCCGCCGCATGCACCGATGCCTGCCATGCATGACGGGGATCGGGTGCGGGGAGGATCAGGCCCAGTGAGGTATCGCCGTAGCGCGCCCGAAGCGCTGAAATCGCCACATCGACTCCGGCCAGAGTGGTAACGGGACGATCAAGCCGTGGTCCCGCGGCCGTTTCGGTCGCATGACAGATGAGCAGGCCAAGTCCCGTGACGGCCAGGAGCGCAAACGGCATGGCGCAGGCGAGCCCGATCCATCGGTGCAGCTTCCAGAGCAGGATGCGCGTTTTCATACTTCATGCGGACGCATGCGCGTGCCGCCGGCCGGGGTCAGGAACATCAGCCGTGAGGGCGCGCGCAGCAGGAGGCGGTGCCAGGTCCCACGCTCGACCACGCAGCTCTGTCCGCGCGCGAGCGGCAGCAGGATTTCGCCGCTTTCATCCTCGACGACGAGATCGATATCGCCTTCGACGAGATGCAGGATCTCGTCGCCGTCGGGATGCATTTCCCAGTTGTCCGGATGCAGGTCCTCGGGCCGTTTCGGTTCGCTCATGCCCAGAACGCGCGAGGCTTTCGCCCGATTGACCTGCCGCCAGGCGTCCGGCGAGCGCGGCAAGGCATCGGCACGGCCGTCGACATCGAGCCGGACGAGCGTGCCCAGCGGATCGAACAGGGTGACGCCCATGTCAGTAGCGCGCGCGGAGCGTGGCCATGACGCTGCGCGGCTCACCATACCAGTTGTTCCAGCTGGTGCCGCCGATCGACGCGAAATAGCGCTTGTCGAACAGGTTGTTGGCGTTGAGCCCGACGTCGATCCGTGGCGTGATGGCATAATCGGCGCGCAAATTGACCACGGCATAGCTGCCCTGCGTCATGCGAACGGCGCCCTGCTGGCTGTAGAAGCTGCTCTGCCAGTTGACCCCAGCGCCGAGTCCGAGCTTTCCGTCGAGCACGGGCGGTCGATAATGGGTCCACAGCTTCACCATATGTTTTGGCGTGAAGCTGGAGAACGGCTGGCCCTCGTTACCGCTGGGCACGCCGGTGGCGGTGCGGTCCCGCAGATTTTCGGTGTCGACATAAGTATAGCCGGCCTGGATGGACCAGCCCTCTGTCAGGTCGCCCTGGACCTCGGCATCGAAGCCTTTGCTCTCCACCTTGCCGTCGGCGATATAGGCGCATACCGATCCGGGCATGCAGGGATGATCGGGGTCGAGCTGTGCCCGGTTGTTCTGCCGGATACGGAAGGCGGCGAGCGATGCGTTGAGTTTTCCGCCGAACCATTCACCCTTGATGCCGGCCTCGATATTGCTGCCGGTCATCGGATCGAGCACCTCGCCGTCGTAAGTCAGGTTGTTCTGCGGTGTGAAGATCGAGGCATAGCTCGCATAAAGCGAGAAAGGGCCGCCCACCTTCCAGACGAGACCGCCATAAGGTGTGAACTCGCGGTTGATCCGGTATTTGCCGGTGGGCGTCTGCGGCCCGCCGATCGTGGCGCGGCGAACCGTCTCCGTACGCCACCAGCTGAGCCGCCCGCCCGCGATCAGCGTCAGGGGCTCGGCGAGACTCAGGCGAAGCACCGCATAGCCGCCATATTGGGTGGTATCCGTCGTCTGCTCGCCGCCCCAGCTTTGCGTCGTCGGCTCCGGCGTGGTGACGGGCGTGTCGGAGAAAAGGTCGACGGGCTGCATCAGCCCCGGCAGGTTGTAGGAAATCTGCCTGGTGTGGCCGTCCCAGTAATTGGCCCCGGCCAAAATCTGGTGTCGACGGCCGAGCAGGTCGAAGCCGCCCGAGACATAGCCGTCGAGATCGGTCTCGCGATTCCTGAAATCATAGGCCCCGCCATAAAGGATCGGTCCCATGCCGGTCGCACGATCCACCGCGCCCATCGCGCTGGCATAGGTCATGTCGCTGTCGCCGGAGATGCGGCTCACGGCGACCTTGGCTTCCCAGTCGCCGCCGAACTCATGGCGTAGCTCCGCGAACATCTGCACATTGTTCCAGTTGCGGCTCGACCAGGGCGCGCCGGGATAGCGCGAGCGCGGGATCGGAAGTTCGCCGCCATCCGTATAGCGCGGCACACCCATCAGCGTGCCGTCATCGGCGACGTCCTGCCATTTGATCGTGGCGGCCACCACCGTGCGCGGCGCGAGATTCCATTCGATTGTGCCATAGGCGAGATATTTGCGCCGATGGCCTTCATCGTAGAAATAGTCCCGATCCTCGAAGATGCCGACAAGGCGAGCGCGCAGATCGCCGGATGCGACCAGCGGAACGCTGATGTCGCCCTCCGCCTGTGGATCGGCGTGCAAAAAGGACCCCGTTAGCGGGGTGATCGGCGTCTAAAAGGGACCCCTCATTTCGATAGCCTAAACAGTCGTCTGGATGTTCAGGCGGCGAGATCGGGATGTTGGTTTTGGAGACAGTGGTTCGGATCCGGCGAGAGTTCGCCGGCGGGAAGGCGATCAAGGCGATCGCGCGTGATCTGCATGTGTCGCGGAAGGTGATCCGCAAGGCGATCCGGGCGCCGGAAGGCGCATTTGATTATCGACGCAAGGTTCAGCCGCTACCGCGGATCGGTCCGTTTCAGGATCGTCTTGATGTGCTGCTGGAAGAGAATGAGTTGCTGGGCCGACGTGACCGGCTTCGGATGACCCGTATCCACGACCTTTTGGTGCGTGAGGGTTTCGAAGGCTCCTACGATGCCGTGCGTCGCTATGCGGCACGGTGGAAGGTCGAGCGGCGCAGGAATGTCGGCGATGGGACGACGGCCTTTATTCCGATGCTGTTCCAGCCCGGCGAGGCCTACCAGTTCGACTGGAGCCACGAGGATGTCGAGATCGACGGCAAGCCGATGCGGGTGAAGGTCGCGCATATGCGGCTGTGCGCATCGCGGGCGGTGTATGTCCGGGCCTATCCCCGCGAGAGCCAGGAGATGCTGTTTGACGCGCATGCGCGCGGCTTTGCCTTTTTCGGTGGCGTGCCCAAGCGCGGCATCTACGATAATATGAAGACGGCGGTGACGAGCGTGTTCACCGGCAAGGAGCGGGTGTTCAACCGGCGGTTCCTGATCATGGCCGACCATTATATGGTCGAGCCCACGGCCTGCTCGCCGGCGGCGGGCTGGGAGAAGGGCCAGGTCGAGAACCAGGTGCAGACGATCCGAGGGCGCTTCTTCCAGCCCCGTTTGCGGTTCGCCAGCCTTGAGGAGCTCAATGGCTGGCTGGAAGCCGAGTGCCGGCGCTGGGCCGAACGGCAGGCGCATCCTGAACAGGGCGAACAGACCGTGGCGCAGATGCTGGAGATGGAACGCCCCGCATTGCAACCGATGCTGGGGCCGTTCGACGGCTTCAACGAGAGCGAGCATGGCGTGTCGGGCACCTGCCTGATCAGCTTCGATCGCAACCGATACTCGGTTCTCTCGACGGTGGCACGACGCACGGTGCAGGTCCGGGCCTATGCCGACCGCATTGTCGTCCGATGCGATGATGAGGTCGTTGCCGAACATCCCCGCTTCTTCGGGCGTAACCGCACGATCTATGATCCCTGGCACTATCTGCCGGTGCTGGCCCGCAAGCCCGGCGCTTTGCGCAACGGCGCCCCTTTCCAGGACTGGGAGCTGCCGCCAGCACTGGCTCGGTTGCGCCGCAAGCTGGGCAATGGCGATGATGCCGATCGGCGGTTCGTGCGCGTGCTGGCGGCCGTGCTGACCGACGGTCTGGAACTCGTCGAGGCCGCCGTGCGGGAGGCGCTGGCGACCGGCACGGCGAGCGATGATCTGATCCTCAATATCCTGGCGCGGCGCCGCGAACCGCCGCGACCGCTGACGATCGTCACTTCGGAGGACAACGCCCTGCGGCATCCGCCGATCGCAGACTGTGCCCGTTACGACCAACTGAGGAACTTCCATGCAGCGGCATGACATGATCGACGCGATGCGCGGGCTCGGTCTCAAGGGGATGGCCGGCGCGTTCGATGAGGCCGTCACCACCGGCCTTCAGCGGCAGCGCACGACGATGGAGATACTGACCGATCTGCTGCGCGCGGAGGCAACCCATCGCCACGCAGCCTCGATCCGATACCGGATGGCAGCCGCCAAGCTGCCGGTGGTGAAGGACATCGATGCCTTCCACTTCGAGGGGACGCCGATCAACGAGGCGCTGGTCCGTTCGCTACACAGCGGCGCGTTCCTGCCTGCACGGCGCAATGTCGTCCTGGTCGGCGGCACAGGCACCGGCAAAACCCATCTGGCCATCGCCATCACCGCCAATGTCGTCCGCGCCGGGGCGCGGGGGCGTTACTTCAACACCGTGGATCTGGTGACCCGCCTCGAAGAAGAGGCCCGGATCGGCAAGAGTGGCGCGCTTGCCGCCCAGCTCTCCCGGCTCGATCTCGTCGTTCTGGACGAGCTTGGCTATCTGCCGTTCGCCCGCTCAGGCGGGCAGTTGCTATTCCATCTGGTCAGCAAACTTTATGAGCAAACCAGCGTCGTCATCACCACCAATCTGGCGTTCGGGGAATGGCCCACCGTGTTCGGCGATCCCAAGATGACCACCGCGCTCCTCGATCGCGTCACTCATCATTGCGACATCATCGAGACCGGCAACGACAGCTGGCGCTTCAAGAACCGCAACTGATCCCACCGCATGCCGGGATTAAGATGCTTTGCGCTGCGCGCGTCTCCGGTCGGGCTCCGCCCTCCCTACGCCGCGCGCAGCGCAAGGAGCGTTCCTCGACCGTCGCCCCATCCTTGAGAGGGGGTCCCTTTTGCGCGCCGATCGGGGGTCCCGTTTGGACGCCGATTGACAGCCGCCGACGTTCCGCAGCTGATCGCATCCGTTCATGGCGCCCTCGCTGGCCTGGGCGCGCCCGATACCACGGAGCCTGCGCCGCAACCCGCTGTCTCGGTGCGCGCGTCGGTCAAGTCTGACCATCTGGTCTGCCTGGAGGATGGCAGGAAGCTGAAGACGCTCCGGCGTCACCTCATGACCGCCTATGGCATGACGCCGGACCAGTATCGCGCAAAGTGGAACCTGCCTGCGGACTACCCAATGGTGGCGCCGGCTTACTCAGCTAGGCGCAGCGAACTCGCCAAGGCGGGCGGCCTCGGAAGACGGAAGGGCGCTGCGCCTGCCCACAACCAGATCGCGAAAGACCAGGCTCTGATTTCAGCAAGCAGCGAGGAAAAAACACCGCGCCGCACCCGGCGGAAGCTGGGGATTGCCGTTTCGTAATCTCTGAGTGCCGAAAGCGGTTGGATCGCCGTTCGATCAGCTCAATGCCTCACCCTCAAGATAGCCCTTCCGAGTGTTGCGGTGGGCGTCTCTTGACCCTGAACAACTCAATTAAAGCGCATCCCGAACAATCCGCCGGAATCGGTCGCATCGGTGAGCTTCACGTCAATGACATGCGCGCTGACATCGAAGCCTTCCCGGAAGCCGTCCCTTGGCAACGCGTCCGAGTTCATCGTCACGATGTATTGAAAACCGACACTCGCTGCGTGATCCGCGCCCAATTGCAGCGCCTTCGCCACCTGGCGTTCATCAACACCGTCGAAAAGATGGCTGTCATGCACTAGGAAGCCAGGACCGATACCTCGACGCGCGGCGAGTTCGGCAATCATCAGATCAAAGCAGAATATCTGCATGTTCGTGATGCCCTTACTGCGCTGCCCGTCGATACGAACATCGACTTGGGGGCCGTTGGTGGTTGCGCTGATCGTGAGGCTTCCTGCTTTCTCGTAGAGAGCGTTCGAGAGGTCCTCGAAAACGAGGATGGCCTCTTCAATCAGGCTTTCGCGCTCATGGTGATCGTCCTGGAGCGTCTTGAGCAGCCGGGCGCGCTCGATGTCGAGTTCGGCCTTGGTGCTCTCGATCTCCTCCGCAGTCTTCAGCCGCTGCCGCAGACCCTCGGCATCCGCTTCGGCTCGGCCAGCTTCCTGCTGGAGGAGTGCATAGTGCTCCAGCGCACCGCCAGATTGCAAAATGCCCATCAGTTCGCGGCGTCGCTGGTCCAAGCTCTCGCGGGTCCGATCCCGCTTGCTGATGCGATCTTCGGCAGCCTGTACTTCCGAAGTCAGATGTGAGCGGCGGTTCTGCACGATCGCCTGATGGAATTCTTCCACCTCTTCGAACCGCTTTCCGACCGAACCCGGCAGAACCACGCCTGCCTCACGATAAAGCCGATCGAGGCTGGTAGAAGCCGGCGGAGCCTCGCTGTCGATCGCAGCCTGCAACTGAAGGATTAGCTCTCGGTCGGCGGTATTGTCATCGTTCAGAGTGGAAATCTCGCGTGTTATCCGCGAGGCCTCCTTTTCCATCTCGGTATACTCGGGAACGACGGTGAAAGTGCTGACCTGATCCCGCAGACGCCGGGCGCGTGCCTCCGCAACGGTCATTTTCGTCCGCAAGTCGGCAGCGGTACCAAAATAACGGCCCAGCCCGACGATGGCGAGGGCCTGTTCGACCTCCTTGAGCGCCGTGATGACCTTCCCGTCGAACGCGGCCAGCGATGCCGCGCCCCGCGCCTCCGCCTGAAGCAGCCGCGCGCGGGCGACCGACATGTTGGGGAACCGCCACGACAGCAGCGGGCCGAGCGAGAAGCTGAAGGAATCGCTTCCCCGCACCACGTCGTTGCGGAAGAAGGTGCCGGAACCGCCAAGGCTGATGACGGGATAGAGGTCGGCGGTCGCCACGCCGATCCTCGCCGTATCGGCCGCAAGCTGGCGCTCGGCCTGCCTGAGATCGGGCCTTCGCCGCAGCAATGCCGCGCCGTCTCCGATGGGAACGGCGGCAGCGGGTTCAGGCGGCACCGCGCAGAGCCGCGCCGTTTCCGGCACATCGTCCGGAGTGGTGCCCAACAGGGCCGCCAGTTCGAACAGGGCGACCTGCCGCTGTCCCTCGAACGCCGGCAGCGCTGCCCTCGCGGTCGCCTCCGCTGCTGCCGCCCGTTCCACGTCGAGCCGGCTTGCCGATCCGGCGCGCGCCTGCTCCGTCACCACGCGCCGGCTTTCCGTGCTGGTCTGCAACGACTGCCGCGCCACCGATAAAGCGTAAGCCGCCGCGCAGGCGTCCAGATAGGCGCGGGTCGTTTCCGCAGCGACGGTCACGCGCACGGCATCGCGGGCGGCTTCGACCGCTTCGGCATCGGCGCGGGCCGCCTCGACGGCGCGCCCGATCCGGCCGAACAGATCGGCTTCCCAGGAAAGCGCGACTCCGGCGTTCTGCGACCATTGCGCGTCATTGCCGACCGGCGCGTCGACCTGTGCGGAATCGCCATAGCTGACGCCGCCCGATACCTCGGTGGATGGCAGCCGTCCGGCGCGCGCCTCCCGAATGATCGCGCGCGCTCTGGCGAGATTGGCCGATGCGACGCGCAGGTCCGTGTTGGCCGCGAGGGCCTGCTCGATCAGGCTGTCGAGCGCCGGATCGCGGTAGAGCCGCCACCAATCGTCGGGCAGGTCGCCAGCCCGGTCGATGCCGTCGACCGTCGTGATGAACGGCCCTGCCGACGCAGCGGGGGGTCTGCGGGGGGCATAGGCAGGGCCGGCCGCGCAAGCCGAAGCGAGCAGCGGCAAGAGGATAAGAGAGAGCCGGGACTTACGCATTGGCCAGACCCCCTTCAGCCGGGTATTCGCCGGTTTCGGTCGGCTCCTTCGGGCGGTGATCGCCCGCCAGCAGGGAATAGACGGTGGGCAGCACGAACAGCGTGAACAGCGTTCCCACCAGCAGGCCCATGACGACGACGATGCCGATGGCAAAGCGGCTGTTCGCCCCGGCGCCCCCGGCGAACAGCAGCGGCACGAGGCCGGCGGCCATCGCCGCGGTGGTCATCAGGATCGGCCGCATCCGCACCGCCGCGGCATGGCGGATCGCCTCGACCCGGCTCCAGCCTTCATGCCGCTGCATCTCGTTGGCGAAGGACACCATCAGGATGCCGTGCTTGGAAATCAGCCCGATCAGCGTGACGAGCCCAATCTGGGTGTAGATGTTGAGCGTGGCATAGCCGAGATAGAGCGGCGCCAGCGCCCCGCATATCGCCAGCGGCACAGTGACGAGGATCACCAGCGGATCGCGGAAGCTCTCGAACTGCGCCGCCAGCACGAGGAAGATTACCACCAGCGCGAAGCCGAAGGAGACGGTCAGCCGGTTGCCTTCCTGCACATATTGCCGGCTGTTCGACAGCCAGTCGACGCTCGTGCCCGCGGGCAGCGTCTGGCTTTGCAGGAAGTCCACCGCCTGCCCCATGGTCACGCCCGGCAGCAGCACGGCGGACAGCGTAGCGCTGTTCATCTGGTTGAACTGCGGCAGCCGGTTGGGCTGCGGGCGTATTTCGACGCTGGCGATGGTGGCGAGCGGAACGAGGCTGCCCGACGCCGTCCTCACCTGGAACCGGCCGAGATCGTCGGGCGCGAGCCGGCGGCTCTGCGGAACCTGCGCGATCACGTCATAGGAACGGTCGTGCCAGTTGAACCGGTTCACATAATTCTCGCCGACGAGGATCGCCAGCGTGTCGGCGACTTCGGACATGCTGACGCCCATTTCGCCCGCTTTCGCGCGGTCGATGGTGATGTGCGCTTCGGGGCTGTCGAAGGCGAGGTCGCTGTCCACGAAGGCGAACAGTCCGCTGCCCCAGGCGGCGCCCTTGATGGTTTCGAGCGTCTGGTAGATTTGCGGAAAATCGTCCGCCGAACGGATCACCATCTGCACCGGCAGGCCGCCGCTGCCCGCAGGCAAGGGACTGTCCTGAAAGGCGGTCGCATAGACGCCGGTCACCGCCGCCGTGCGCACGGTCAGCTCCGCCTGAATGTCGTCGGCCAAACGGTCCCGTTCCGCCCAGTCCTTGAGCACGACGCCGCCGAACCCGCCATTGGCGTTGTTATCGCCGCCCGAGCCGAACCAGCTGCTCCTGAACTCGGGTAGGGTCTGGAAGATGCGCTCGACTTCATCGCTATAGCGCCGCGTGTAATCGAGGTTGGCATATTGCGGCGCCTTGGTCTGCACGAAGACATATCCCATGTCCTCCGGCGGGGCGAGTTCGCGCTGGGCGCCGGTGAACAGCAACACGATCGCGCCGAGCATGGCGACGCCCACGATCAGGACGGCCGCCCGCGCCGCCAGCGTCCGGTCCAGCAGGCGGGAATAGCCGGCGGTGAGGCGGTGCATGCTGCGCTCGATGGCCTGGCTCAGCCTGCCTTCGCCCAGTTTCGAATGGAGCAGCTTGCCGCTCATCATGGGCGACAGCGTCAGCGCGACCACGCCGGACACGATGACAGAGCCTGCCAGCGTGAAGGCGAATTCGCGGAACAGCGCCCCCGTCAACCCGCCCATCAGCCCGATGGGGGCATAGACCGCCGCCAGCGTGATCGTCATCGCGATCACCGGCCCGACGATCTCCCGCGCGCCGACCAGGGCGGCCTCGAACGGCTTCAGCCCCTCCTCGATATGGCGGTGGATGTTCTCGACCACGACGATGGCGTCATCGACCACCAGCCCGATGGCGAGGACCATGGCCAGCAAAGTCAACAGGTTGAAGGAAAAACCGAAGGCCAGCATCAGCGCCGTCGTGCCCAGCAGCGACAGCGGAATGGTGACGACGGGGATGATGACCGCGCGCAGCGAGCCGAGGAACAGGAAGATCACCACGACCACGATCAGCACCGCCTCGACCAGCGTGCGCTCGACCTCGTCAATCGAGGCGTTGACGAAGTGGGCGACGTCGAAATCATTGGCGACCTCCACCCCCGGCGGGGCGACGCGCTGGATTTCGGGCAGCAGCGCCTTCACCGCCGCGACGATCTCCAGCGGGTTGCCGTCCGGCGTCGGCGAAATGGCGATGGACACGCCGGGACGGCCGGAGGCCTGCGCGGCGGCGTCATAATTCTGCCCGCCAAGTTCCACGGTCGCGATATCGCCCAGCCGCACGACGCCGCTGCCGCCGGTCTTTACGACCATGCGGCGAAACGATTCCACGTCGCGCAAGTCGGTGCCGGCGGTGATGTTGATCGCGGTGTTTGCGCCCTTCAGCTTGCCGGGGGACGCTTGCACATTATTGGCGCGCAGGGCGGCGGCGATGTCGCCCGCCGTGAGGCCGCGCGCGGCGAGCTTCACCGGATCGACCCACACGCGCATCGCCAGCGGGGCGCCGCCGCTGATCTGGGCGGATGCGACGCCGGGGACCGAGGTGAGCATCGGCTGGGCGACGCGCGCGGCGAAATCCACCAGCTGCGGCGGCGGCAGATCGTCGCTGATGAAGGAGATATACTGGATCGCCGAAGCGCCGTCGGTGATCTTGGTGATGACGGGATCGGTGACGCCCGTGGGCAGGCGGAACTTGACCTGCTGCACTTTGGCGAGGATTTCCGTCATCGCCCGGTCGGCATCGGCATTGAGTACCAGCTTGGCGCTGATCCGGCTGCTGCCCTGCATCGATGTCGAGGTGATATATTCGATGCCGCTGGCGGTCGCGATCGCTTGGGCCATGGGCGTGGTGACGAAACCTTGCATCACATCCTGCGTCGCGCCGGGAAAGGTCGTGTCGATCGTGATCGTCGCGCTTTCCATCCGGGGATATTGCCGGACCGGAAGGCTGAACGTCGCACTGACGCCCACCAGCAGGATCAGCAGGCTGACCACGATCGCGAGGATGGGGCGGCGGATAAAGATGTCTGTGAACGCCATATCAGCGGCCTCCAGCCCGTGCGGGGGCGGTCACGGTCACGTCCGCGCCGGGCTGGATGCGAAGCTGCCCTTCCGTCACCACGACATCGCCGGGCTTCAGGCCCCGTTCGATCACTATGTCATTGCCGATTCGTCGCCCGGTGCGGACCGGAACGAACTCCGCCTTTCCGCCTTTCCGGGCATCCTTGCCGCGAATGACGATCACGCTGTCGCCCTGCGCCGATGTCTGGATAGCCGTCGCCGGAACGACGAGCGCACTTGTTTGGGGCGGCAGCACCAGCGAGGCGGTGACATACATGCCGGGGCGAAGCACCCGGTCGGGGTTGGGCAGGATCGCCTGTACGGTAATGTTGCGCGTGTCCTCGCCGATCCGGGGTTCGACCGCGTTCACGCGCGCGGTGAATGTCCGCTGCGGATAGGCATCGCTGGCAACCGTGACCGTGGCGCCCGGCTTGATCATCCCGAGGTTCTGCTGCGGCAGCGCGAATTCCACATAAAGGCGCGACAGGTCGGTCAGCGTGGCGATCGGATCGCCGGGATTGAGATACTGGCCGGGATTGACGCGGCGGATGCCGATCTGTCCGGCAAAGGGCGCGCGCACCTGCTTCTGGATCAGCCGGGCGTCGAGCTGGCGCACCGCCGCAAGCGCCTGATCCCGTTCCGCGCGGCGCTCTTCAAGCTGTTCGCGCGGTTCCGCGCCGCTCGGTGCAAGCTCTTCCGAGCGCACAACCTGCATGCGCGCGAAGGCAGCCCTTGCCCGCGCCGCGTCCCGGTCCGCCCGTTCCGGCCCGTCGAAAAGCTGAACAAGCAAGGCCCCGGCACCGACCTCTGCGCCCGAATCAAACCGGATTACCGAAACGCGACCGGCAACTTCGGCTGACAATTCGACTTCGCGCACGGCCCTGAGAGTGCCGATCGCTTCCAGGGACAGGGGAACGTTCCTTGGCTCCAGTTGCACGGCGGCCACGGGCAGCGGCGCTTGATGCCACTCCTGCGCCTGTCCCGCCTTGAGCATGCGCCAGACGAACAAGCCTCCCAGCACAAGGGCAAGGGCGAAGACCGTTGCAAGGATGGTGCGAAGGTGTGGGAGGCGCGCTTTCGTGCGCTCGATCAAGCTCATGTCGGCTCCGGTTTATGTCCGCGAGTTCGGACGGAATGGATGCTTGCGGAACAAGCCGACCTGCCTCATACAACCTCAACATTTGTTGAGGTCAAGGACTATTTATGTCTCCCGCGATGCCGCAGGCGCTGTCCGTTGGCGAAGTGGCGCGCCGCAGCGGCGTTCCCGTTTCGACGGTTCATTTCTACGAGAAGCAGGGTCTGATCGCGGGCTGGCGCACGGAAGGAAACCAGCGCCGTTATCACCGCTCCGTCCTGCGCCGGATCGCCATCATCCGCATTGCCCAGCGTGCCGGCATCCCGCTGGCGATCATCAAGGACGCGCTGGCCGATATGCCGCACGACCATGTTCCAACCGCGCGGGACTGGCGGAATTTCACCGATGCCTGGACCGGCATGCTCAACGAGCGGATCATGTCGCTGACTCAGCTTCGCGACCAGATCGTGAGCTGCATCGGCTGCGGCTGCCTGTCGCTTGAGGAATGTCCGCTACGCAATCCGATGGATGAACTGGGGCGGTCGGGACCGGGGCCGCGGCGACTGAATAATCGCTAGCCTGCGCTACCCTCGAGAGGGTGGGTAAATATTAATGGACAATTTGTGCTTAGAATTTTGCGCCCATCATCATTTCGTCAACGTCAGGCCGCCTCTCAGGTCCCTCTCGGCGGGTGGGCTGGTCGCGCGGACGTGCCTTGCGGCGGGCCTGATCCAACGCTGCGTCGCCATGTTCAAGCAGAAGCTCTTCGACTGCGAGCGACACCGCGTTCTCGAACCGGCGGGAGCGCTGCCAGCGAAGGCCGTGGAGCCACCGCTTCATCATGATCGGATCGAGCCGGAAAGGGGAAGAGTAAGGGTCATGTCCGCGGAAGCGACGTCTCGCTTGCGGCAGGCGCTGGAGCTGATGCCGGCGCATCCAGCTGGACGGCGATGCGGAGCGGCAGCAGCATGTCGCGCGGCGGCGCGGCCGCGAGCTGCTGGCCGACGATCAGCGCCTGCATATCGGCATTGGCCTCCGCATGGGTGAAGGCAGGATAGTCGATGCGTGAGATTTTGCCGTCGCGCTCGATCCAGACCTTGATGACCAGGGGCGCGGTTGCCGCGTCTGGTGCGGGTCGGGTCGCATCGAGATAGGCGCGCAGACCTGTCACCGGCTCGTTGTGCGCCTCGAGCCAACCGGTGATGGAGGTTGTCGCGAACTCGGCGTAGCGCACCCATTCGACCGGCGCGGCCGAAGGCGCGACACTCTGCGCCGCAACAGGCGTGGTCGAGGCGATCCCGGCGCCGACAAGGGCCGCAATCCAGCGTGTGACGCGGGACAAAGGTGAGGATTTGGAGGTAGACCGCATCAGCGCGCTCCCAGAAACATGAGGCCGACAAGCACTGCGGCTGCGACACTCACCATGCGATAGAAATGAAGCTCGAAAGCGCCGACCGGGCGGCTCCGCTTGACCGCCCGGACCCGCGCCCGGCGCTTTTGTTCGGCAACGCAATCAGCACGGATCGCCTGGACCCAGCCCGCTAACCCGCGAACGCCGGCGACCGGACCCTCAGACACCGGCGCCTCCGCCGGCGATGATGCGCGGCCGCCAGTCCCGGCTACCCCGAGGGATGCAGGCGCCGGGGATGGCGTTCATGTAGGAATCGACCATGGCCTCCGCCTCGCGGTAGAGGATTGCGATCGCGCCAAGGGCCAACAGGCTGGTGATGAGAACCCCCAGCATGAAGGCCGCAAGGGCAATCAGGATCGTCCCCATGGTCGCTTCCCTCTTTCCGGCCTATCGCTGCGCTGGCGCCTGGACGGCTGGCTGTTGCTGCGGCAGGCGCTCGCGTTCGAAGCTGATGGTCTGGATGCGGGCATCCAGCGCGCGCACGACGTCCGCTGTCAGATCGTTGGCGAAATTGCCGCCGAGCGCCGCGCCGCGATCGAACAGCAGGCCGCAATTCTTGGCTTGATAGACCTGGGCAATGACCGGCTGCGCTTCGGTCGCGATGCGCTCCAGCGCCTTGGCGCGGGTCGCGTCGATCTCACGGCTGGAATGGGCGGCCTGCGTTTGCAGCGCCTGCCAGTTGCGCGCCAAGGTTTCGCGGCGCTGACGGTTGGCCGCATTGTCGGGCTGACCTTCGAGTGCGCGTGCTTCGGTTTCCAGAGCCGGGCGCTGCCCGTCGATTTCGGCCTGAGCGGCGCGGGTCAGCTCGGCCAGACGCGCAGACGCGGCCTTGCCGACAGCGGCATTGGCGAAGATGGCTTCGCGCGAGAGCAGGCAGACACCGGGCACGACTGGGCCGCCAAGGGGCTGCGCGGCTGGGGCAGCGGCAGGTGCCTGTCCGCCACCGACCGTCTGCGCCCAGGCAGAGGCGCCTGTGAAGGCGGAAGCGAGAATAAGGGCGGAGAGGAGAAGAGGACGGCTGTTCATGATACGACTTTCCTGGACTTGTTGGACTTTGCCGGGGCGTCGGCCTCGGCAGTAGCGGGTTCGTTCGAAGCACCTGACGATGACGGTTCCGCGACGAGACGCAGCGCCTGCCGATCGACCAGCGCGCGGAAGCGGTCGAGCGAGGCCAGGTGATGATGCACGAGCGCAAGCAGGCCTTGCTTGTGCCAGGCAACGACCGTCTCATCATCGAGGCCTGCAAATTTCTGAGCGTCGACGATCAGGAAGTTATTGAGACCCAGCTTGCGGCCATCGGGCAGGGTCGCATCCGCCCGCCGGTCGACCAGCAGATCCTTTTCCTTCAGCGCATCCGTGAACAGCTTGGTCAGTTCCGCTTCCCGGCCGAACGCTGTGCAGAACTCCAGCGCCTGCTGCGTCAACGCGGAGGGCTTGCCGTCCTCGAACAGCGCCGTACCTTCAGTCCCGCCCTGGACGACCCGATCCGAACCGCTGTCGATCGACAGGGCAAAGCCGTCGGGCTCCTCGGTCCTGACGAAGGTGAAGGGATATCGGCGGACATAAGCGGGGATGTAGCAATCGCTCGCCCAGCGGCCGTCCTCGACGAAGAGATTGGTCGGCTCCAGGCCCAGCACGACGATCGGCTGCGCGGTGTCGCCGGCGAATAGGACCGGATAGCTACGTGCCGCCGCAACGATTTCGCTCGCCACGATCGGCAGGAATGGCGTTTCGGCCGCGAAGGACACATCGCCGGCCTTCAGGCGCCAGTCAGCGTGAACGGTCGAATGGAGCGGCTGCAAGGCCTTGTAGAAGAGCGGAAGCATGGGGGCAGCGGTCGAGGCCGCAGCATTGGCGTTGTCTGCCATGATTAAACAATCTCCGAATGAGGTAGTCCGGGACGGCGGCAGTGGACTGCCGCCGTCCCGGTGGGAGCGGGCCGACCATTCGGCCCAAACTGTTCGGCTTACTCGCCGAAGCCGAGGAAGCGGACGTTCAGGATCGTCGGGATCTCGGTCCGAACCTGCGGCCGCGCCCGCTCGGCCAGCTCCGCCGCCTGATTGGCGACGGCGCTGGAGGCCGAGGAGGCCGAGGTGAGCGCGCCGGTATTGACCGCCGCGACCACCGGGATGCCGGCGGCTTCGCCCTGCACCTTGATGTTGGCGGCGTTGAGCACCTGGAGCGCGGCGAGGTTGATGTTCCCCGACACGCGGATGCCCGCTTCGCCCGCATCGATCGTGCCCAAAGGCGCGATCAGGTCGATGTCACCGGCCGGCACCTCGGGAATCGGGTTCAGCGTGGCGATGCCCGCGCCGGACGAGGGCACCTGCGGGGCGAGGCGAACATTGCCATAGGCGTCATATGTGCGAAGTGGCGGGGTATACAGCACCGTGGTGTTCGCCCCGCGTCCGGCGTTGATGTCGCCCTCCTCGGACCAGCCGAGGATGCTGCCGCCATAGGTGGTCATGATGCGTGAGAGACCGAGCAGGAGCGATTGTTCGCTGAAGATGCGGATATCGCCACTGCCCTGCGTCATGACGCCGGCGGTCTTCTGGTCCTCGTCGGTCATCACATTCTGAACGCCGACGACGATCTGGCCGCCGGGCGCCATCATTTCGATGTCGCCGCCGAAGTTGGTGCGAACGCCCGAGCCGCGATACATGATGATATCGCCGCTGCGGTCGATGACATTGCCGTCTGCATCCTTGTCCGGGAACAAGGTAGCGACCGCGAGACGCCCGCGAAGATAGGAACCGAGGCGCGGGCCATCGGCGTCGTTATATTCGCGTCCGCCTTCACGCAGTTCCGAGAAATAGACCTGCCGCAGGAAGATGCGCTGTTGCTCCGGTGAGAGACCGTCGAACCGCTCCTGCACCTGTGTCAGTAAGCCGGACTGCGCTTCATTCAGCGACGCTGCGCCATCGGCATAGCCATAGTCGAACATATCGGTCGAGCGCAGCAGGGCCGAGAGATTGCCCTGGTTGGTCGCCGCATCCTTGAAGCCCAGGGCCGAAAGGCGCTCCCCGAGCTGTGCGGCGGGAAGCTTCACGCCATTCGCGTCGACCAGCCCATTAGCGGAGACGAATTCGGCAAATGAACCCTCAGCGACGTAGCCGTAACGGTCGAACAGCCAGGCGACGTAGCCGTAACGGTCGAACAGCCAGGCGGCGAGTTCGGCGTCATAGACCTTCACCAACTTGCCGACGCTCTCGACAATGCCCTCGTCGGTCACGCCATTCTGTTCGCCCAGAGGACGCGCCGGATCGGCCAGCCGAGACGGATCGAGATAGAAGTCCCGCACCGCATCCCAGTTCACGCCGGTCATGCCCGCTATCAACGCGATCGAGGCGCCATCGGACGTATCATCGGCCCGGATCGGCCCGATCGAGGTGAAGGAACCCCGATCCTCCTGGAGGATGTTGCGCCCCGCTGTGACCTCAAGCGTCCCCGGACCGGCAATGTCGAAGTTGCTGTAGATGATGTCCCGACCGGCCGAAATCACCGAAACATCAGTATCGTTGCTGTGGACGATGAGATTGGATGCGCCCACGGTGCCGCTTGCAACGATGTCACGCCCAGCAGTCATGCGCAGCGGGCCTCCGCCGACATACCAGTCCAACAAGGTGCGCCCACTTCCCGAATTAAAGCTGAGCATTTCACCACTGCCCAGGCCGACGATATCGCCCCCGACAGCATAGATTCGCACAGGAAGTCGATCAGCCCAGTTCGACGACGAGACGGCAGCTGAGTTGGGTCCGAAGGCGAAGAGCGAATATGTATCGTTCCACGTCTTGAGTTCGCCATTGTTGGTTGCGTCGATTGCCGAACCATCGAGCGAGAGGTTCATGGCGCGTTCGCTGTACCGGCCATCTTCGCGTCCGACAAATGCCGGGTTAAATGGTGTCGGCAGGAGCGTGTCGGTGAAAGACACGCTGATTACATGGCGCGACGCGAGGTTTGAGGAACGTGTCAGATCGCCACCATAAATGGACCCTGCTGCCAACAATGAGAGTTCGCCGGAAGGCGAGGGCGAGAGGCGGTCGCGGGTCACGAGATCATTCGTCATGCCTGCCGATGCGCCGAAATAGAGATCTCCGCCCATCGCCGTGACCCGCAGAATCGCCGGCCAGGTGTCGGCAATGTCGGCCGCGGCGATCAGTGTCTGGCTCGTTTCGATCCCATGCTTGCCCGGCGCGATGTCTCCGCCTGCCGACTGTAGATTGATGGCAGTGTGATCGGTCCAGAGGCTGAACCAGCTGTTGCCGCCGCCCCCATAGTTGACCCCATTCACCGTGAAGGGCTGCGTATTGAGACCGATGCTGCGTGTGGCGTCGCCTGCGCCGGCAATCACCTGGTCGCCAAGGGTCCGCACCGTAAAGACTGAATCGCCCGGCACCAGTGTGACACCCGATAGCGCCTCCGCCTTCGTGGTCTCGAACGGATCGGTGCCGCGCGGATCGAGCGGATTAGGAAGAGACATTGAGCGATAGCCGGCCTGTACGGCGCCGATCGAATCGGCATCAACACTGGTCGATCCCCGCAGGTTGACAATGCTGCCACCGAGGCTGGCTTTGGCATTGGCGGCATCACCTTCGACATAAGGATTGAGCGCCCCGCCGATCCTTATGACCATGTCACCGCCCCCGGTGAGCCTCAGCGTGCCGTCCGCTGCCACACGACCGGTCGAACCAACAGCCAGAACAAGGCCTTCGCTACGACTATCACCATAGTTAAATGAAGTGTTTTCACCGCCACGCTTGGCCGTGCGGCCCGCATCTCCGCCAATACGAACTGTCAGATTGCCTCCGCCAAGCGTGCCGAAGCCGGTAAAGCCGGTTATTGCCGGGTTCGCAATGCTGCTGCCATTTGCCGAGGAAACATAGGTGCCGAAGTTGATCCACCATGCCGTCGGGATCTTTTCATCCGTGACGGCGCCACCCGAACCCTGCCGCCACAACCAGTTGCCGGCGACCGCACTCGATTGATAGCTCTGCCCGTTCTCCAGCATGCGGAAACCCAGGATATCACCGACTAGATCGCCGCCGGCCGTGATCGCCAGATTGCCCCCACCGTCAGGATACCAGGCATGATAACTGGCAAGGGTGGCCGAATAATCTGTATCGCCGCCAAGCACCACGCCAGTTGGCAAGGTTCCACGCCGAAGGTCGTAGCCATCGCCCGGATCGGTCGCCGTGCCGGCAGTATAGATTCCATAGAGCGAGGACATGCGGATGTCCCCCGCCGCCGTCAGCGACAGATCGCCCGTACCCGTTCGGATCACGCTGATACCCGGCGCGACATAATCATATCCCGTCCAAACCTTCGGCCCACCGCCTTCCTGAACGAGGCACAAATCAGGGAAGGGAGCGCACCAGGCTGCTTGTTCATCTTCTGACACGGGCTCGCCCGCAGGCATTCCCAGCCAGTTGTCAGGCGCCCAGACAATCTGGTCGCCGCCTGTCTGTTTCACGGCGCACAATGTCGAATCATATTCGCACCATGACGCTTCCTCTTCCGAAACCGGCGTGCCGGGCTCATAGCCTAGCCAGTTGCCGTCCGCCCAGACGAGTATCTCGCCACCGACTTCCTGCATGGCGCACAATGTCGAGTCATACTCGCACCATGATGCCTCCTCTTCCGAAACCGGCGTGCCCGGTTCGTAGCCCAGCCAGTTACCTTCTGCCCATACGAGTATCTCGCTGCCCGTGCTACTGAACGTCGGCGTACCACTATAGTGGGTGTCTGCCAGCCGAATCGTCCCGACCGAGGCCGGATCGAGCGCCTTGCGATCAGCCGAGGCGACATCTGCCCCAGCAACGAGTTGGAAGCTCCAGCTGCTGGTGCCCGAAGCCAGCATCGGGGCCACGGCCCAATTGCGATTGATGAATCCCTGATCGGATGGACGGAGGTTGATACCAAGATCATCGACAAGTTGAACGTCCGTCATTGACGGGATGAGGGCCCCACGTGGCAAAGTGATCCGTTCGTTCGTCACCATTTCGACCGGCAAGGGCGCGCCCTTGGGCCAGATCAAGGCATCCACCGCTGCGCTGCTGGAGAGCGCAGTGCCCGCGCCCAGCTTCATCCCCGGCGTCAACGTCACCATATTGTCGAGCACCATCCCCGCAGAATAAGCCACCGATCCATCGGCATTATAGATGTTGGCGGATAGGGCAGATCCGGCCCCGAGCGTGAGCTGTCCAGTCAGCGCCACGTCGACCGGCAGCACCGTGCCGGCGGGAAGAGTGAGAGCGCCAACGGGCACGTCATAATTCAGCGTCGCTTCCCGCGGGAAAGTCGTTCCCGTATCCAGCACGACACCGTCGATCGGAATGATGATATCCCCACCAAAGGGAGTGAGGCCGCCGACGAGTCCGTTAGGACCTTTGGTTTCCGTGAGCACCCATCCATCGTCATCAGCCGTGGCGGCGGGTGGCGCGAAACCGTCAGTGATGCTGCCTAGGATGTTGAGGTCGCCGGCGGCCCGCAGCACCAGTACGCCCGGCTCGCCGAAACCGCGCAGCGCCGGATCGATCCGGTTGGCTTCCGGTCCGTAACGATAGCCCGACATATCGAGGTCGCCGAGCACCGTCAGCGTTCCTGAAGGATTGACCGCTGCATTGCTCACGATCTCAACACCAGGGCGCAGATGATATTGTCCCAGCCCCGCCAGGCGAGCGGAAAGCGCTGCATTGCCCAACGCCAAATTGATGAAGGTGGTGCTGTCGAGGTCAATCCGGTCGAGATAAGCCTGGGTGACAAGCTGGGGCCGTTCGCCGGAAACGTCCGGCAGATCGGCCAGCGGCGCATCGTCATAAGTGCGGAAGGCATTGACGGCGATCGACTTGGCGCCTTGGATGTCTACCATGCCGCCCACGTCTATTGCGACGTCGTCCGTTGCCGTGCGCTGCGCGTTCAAGTCGAGCGAGCCCCGTGCTGCGCCATCGTTCTGGCCAGGCACATCGGTACCGGCACGCAGGTCAATCCGCGCGCTGTCGCCGAGGACCAGCGTACCCGCCGTGCTGGAGAGATCGACAACCGCGCGGTTGGGGCTATCGATAATCTGACCATAGCTATCTACGCGAAGACCCGTGCCATGGGCATCGAGCGCGCCGTTGACGACGAGATCGCCAATGGCCGCAAGACGGATTGCGCCGACCCCCTGACCGCTGGCATCAATCGTCCCCTCGATGGTAAGGCTGCCACCATCGAGCACAATCTGAACATCTTGCGCCTTCACGCCGTCACCCACGGTGAGGTCACCTTGTCGGATGCGAAAGCGCCTTGCTCCGAAAACCTCGCCTGCGTTAAGCTGGGTGTTTAGCTCTCCGAAATCCGCAAGGGACTGCGCCTGGACCGCCAACTCCGCTCCGTTGTAGGCGATTTCGGAGCCTCCGGCATCGGCCCTGCCCGTAGCGGAACCGAGAATCGTACTCGCCAGATCGACATGTCCGGCACCTGTGCCAAGTGCGGTGACACTTATCGTGCCCGCGCGATTGTTGACGGCGGACAGGTCAATGATCGAACCGGCGCTGGCAGAGATATTGCCGCCCGTGCTTTCCATCAGAAGATCGCCGCCCCAACTATACTGCGTGACGTCAACCATCTCGACCGCTCGACCCGAAAGATCGATGCGAGCCAGGTCGCCGAGCACGAGGTCGCCGCTTGCCGACAGCGTGAGCTTTCCCGATGGCAGGATCACCGCGCTGTCAATCGAAAGGTTGCGACCGTAAATCGCCAGCTGCGCCCCCAGCGCATCGCTGGCGACCTCACCCGCCACGCCCTCCGGCGCCATCACGCTCACGTCGCCGCCTGCCCTCACGGTGAGCATCGATCCGGCTTCCCCGGTCAGCACAGGAGCAGTGACGACAAGGTTGCCGCCCTGATAATCCCAGCCCTTACCGGTCACATAGTCGCCGCGTGTTTCATAGACCGAAAGCATGCTTTTGCCGCTGCTGACAATACGCTCGGCTGCTGTGAGGTTGACTTGCCCGAAGCCGAGCACAAGCCGCTCATCGATACCCGTGGAAGATTGGGTGTTCGCCCCATGACCGAAGAGGATCGAGTTCGCCCGGATATCAAGCATGCCCTTACCCAGCAGACCGGCGACCGGAGCGCCTGCCTCACCGTCCGTGCCGGTCCAGATGAATTCGCCCGCGTGGATCGTCGCGACATCGCTATCGGCGCCATAACCAAAGATAGCAGGCGTGCCGAACACGAGTTGATCGAGCGACGAGGCATCAAGGTCAACCGCGCCATAGACATTGACCGCTCTTGTTGCATTGAGCTCCAGCATCTCGACCGCCGGCGCGTGCGTCGCGTTATTCCCCGCCAGGATCTCGGCAAGGCGGGTCTGGTTGAGTTCCAGCCCATCCGGCAACTGTCCGCTTGCCTCGGCTGCCGCCAGCGCCGCACTCTCTCCCAGATTTACCGAGGATACGCCCAGTACCAGCCTGCGCGTACCATATGCCACCTTCTTCTCGATGGTGAGCACGCGATTGGTCGCAAGAGCGATGGTCCCTTCGGACAGGAGTTGCGTCGTCCGGTCGCAAGCATCGGTCACGCATGCTCCAACATTAACGTAGAGGCCATCGGGAGAATTGGGATTTTCTTCCTGAAGGAACAGATTGAACCACCCGTTGGAGAGGGCCAGCACGCCGAGGCCGCCGAAAATATAGCCGTCGTCGGAATCATAGCTGGATTCACCCATGCCAATGGTGCTGAGAGTGGCCCCTTCCTCGATCGTCAACGTGCCCCCGTCATTACCCATGGACTTTGAACCGGCCATAATAATGTCGGCGGCGGAGATCGCCGCGCCGCTGCGGATGGTTAGCGAACCCTCGCCATTCACAGTGACGTAGCGGCCGCTCTTGCCATACAGACTGGACAGCGTGGCATTGAGGATGAGGCGCGGCGCTTCGAGCGCACTTAGCGCGCCCGCATCAACCGACGCGGAATCCAGCCCCGCCGATGCTTGCGCGCCGGTCGCCACGACCTCGCCGATGCCACGCACCTGCACCGCGCCAGCGTAGCCTTCGCTATCCTTCGCAGCCGCAAGATTCACGTCGCCCAGCACTCGCAGCGCCAAGCCGTCCGCGCTGTCGGTGCCGCGGGTGAACGCAAGATCCAATGTCCCGCCATCGGAAGTCATCATCGCGCGCGGCATGCCCAGTCGGGCGGCATCGGCCGCGACGAAGGCGTTGTAGCCCATCTCGTTGTAGCCGGAATGCGCGCGTACAGCGTCCGCGGAAGTCAATGTCACCCGTCTAGGCAGGGTATCCCGTATCGCGGTATTGGCGATGCCGAGTGTACCCTGCGTCAGATAAGAGCCGTTGCCGATCGCATTGACACCCGAATAGCCGCTGGTCATTCCCGCACCGATCTCAACACGGAAGGCGCCTGGCAGCAGCGCGTAACTGGATGGCATCAGCGTGTATGTGCCGGCAGCGAGACCGGGTACGCTCTCAAGGATTGTGATCTGTTGCCCAACCACCGGATTCCCATACCCAGCATCGGGCGCGACGGGAGCGTAGGAAGACCTGCTTGAAGGAACTATCGCGTAAACGGCATTGCCACTCGCGCTCGCGCCATAGCCTGGGTTGGCATTGATCAGCGCGGTCTTGAGGATATCCACCGATCCGCCCCGTCCGCTCATGAAGCCGGCGCCGGCAAGATCCCCACCGCCCGAAAGATCGAGCAGCGCTCCGCTTTGCACATCGAGACGAGCGGACTTCACTTCGAGGCCATGACCCCAGTCCGTACCGCTGATGGCGGTGAGTGCAACGGGCGAACCATTGTAGTCATATTCGATGCCGTCGACAGTTCCGCCATAAGGCATCGTCAGTCCGGCGGCACTGATCGAGGTCTCACTGCCTGGAAGCAGGTTGACCAAGGACGTGACTTGTCTGTTGAAGGTCGAACCGATCGTAATCAATCCGAAGGGCGCGCGCACCACGCCGCCCTGATTGATGGTTTCGGCACCCAAGGCTAGCATGCCAAAAGCGGAATAGGGCATTTCGGCAATACTGTCGTCGTAGCGGAGGATCGTTAAACTGCTACCTGCCCGAAAAGCCTCACCCTCTCCCTGATAGCCACTCATGATTCTGCCGCCGACACCCGTTGCCGGATATATTTGCGCTGCTGTGAGGGTAATGTCGCCCGAGGAAGACAGTTCCGTAGTGGCATTGGTCGGCAATCCGCGCCCCGGCGTGCCTGCAAGCATCCGCAGGTCGCCGCGGCTGGTGAGATCGATCTGCGCGAAGCCGCGCCGATCCAATATCTCACCGGTCGATTGATCGGCAGTGCGGGCGCCGAAGCCTACCCGATCGCGCACATCGATCAAATCGGCTACGACCGAGAACAGCGCGTTCGTTGGCGCCTGCGATATGCCGTCGCCCCAGTGAAGCGAAGGCATCTCATAATGCTCAGGACCTATGCGCGTCGTGCCGGCCAGGCGCAGGTAAGGAGTCGCAATGGATACCCGGCTATCCTCTGCGGCGGCGACCGTCAGCGCATATGTGCCCGCATAAAAACGAGCGCTCTGGCCCAACGAGAGTGTGACGCTACCGTCAAACGACAGCGCGCCGTTCACCAACAGCGAGACGTTGTCGAAACCGCCAGCCTCGATCCTGTCGGCTCCGAAATATCCGGTCCCCGCGACAAGGTCACCATGAACTCCATTGACGCCGAAACCTTCAGGAAGCAGGCTTTCGCCCTGCTCCTGCGACAGTATGAATTCACGCGGTCGGAGCAGGTCCGCATACGCTTCCCCCACACGATAGGCCGCCGATTCCAGCGCAAGGCCAAGCGTTCCGCCCGCAGCGCCTTTACCGCCGGCCTCGGCCTTCACAGTGCCGTCCAGATAGAGCCCGACATTGGATTTGGCGACAATCGTACCGCCGTCACTGACAACCTGCGTCGTAATAGAGGGCATACCCATCGTAGAAGGAAGGTCGAGTGTCGCCTGCGTACCGGAGGCATCGAGTAGCGCACCAGTTTCGATGACGATGAACGCATCCGCAGCCTTGGCCGAGCCGGTGTCCTCCCAATCAAGGCCGCCACCGAGGGCGATCGTTCCCCCATCCGCAACAATGCCGTAACGGCGCCCCAGCCTGTCCACGGCGGTAGCAGAGCGGGCGGCGACATCGATCACAGCTTCGCTGCCGATACGAATCAGGCCCGGTTCGGGAGAACCGTAGCCATCAGAAACGGCTGTCGCCAGGCGAGGAACATCCAGCGTAACATTGCCTCCCCAAGCGTAAAGGCCGCCATCGACCGCAATATTTTTGCCTAGCAACGTGATGGATTGGCCAGGATCGACATTTATCGCAGCTTGGCGTCCAATGAGAATTCCGCCAATAGCCTCATCGCTTCCAGCCGGCGCTCCCAGCGTGGCGGAGATAGTCAGGCTTGCTCCCCCCCGCCGGGTCAAAACGCCATCTACCGGATTTTCCAAATAGGTGGGTGGCGTCCAAAGGTCGAGCGCTTCGGACAGCGGCGCGCCGGTAGCCGCATCCGGCGCGAATTCGCCAAAAAGCAACACCGGCATGACTACGGACAGATCCGTGCCATCGGCCACTGTCACGCTCTTGCGTCCGACTAACTCGTAACTAGCGAAACCGGTCTGAAAGATCGCAGTATCGACTTGTGTGCCGCCCTGTTCATCGGCCGCGCCAACAGTGAACGTCTTGCCGGTTTCGAGATGTAGCGTGCCGCCGCCCAGCACGCCGACGCCACGTATTTCCCCGTCGAGCAGGAGCGTGCCATCCGGCGCAACAATAGCATTATAGCCATCCGCAACGAGCGAAACGTCACCGCCGGCTCCGCCCCTTGTATCATTCTGGGCGAGGATCGCTCCACCAGATGAAACATCTATCAGGCTGCCTTCCGCCAGAGCCAGATCATGGGTAGAGGCCAGGGTGACTTTGCCGCCATCGAGATAACCCAGCTTTCCAGTGTCGGAAGCATTGAGGGCGGTATTGACCCACAGGCCGGTGAGATCGAGCGTTACGCCTTCACCGACCGCGATAAGCGAGCCCCCATTCCCATCCAGGAGAACCTGTGCGCTGCTTCCATAGTGATTGCTTGCCCGGTTGGTCGCATTGATCGAGCCACTATGGGCGGTGACGTCCGCATTGAAGTCAATCGTTGGCGCAACCAGCTTTAGCGCCCCGCCATCGGCCAGTGTCAGGGGATTGTCGATGGCGATCACGCCGGTTGTTTCGATGTTGAGACCGCCGAGACCAGCCTGATTGAGCAGGCCTGCGTCGAGCCAGGCGGTGCCGTTCCGCTCTTCAGGCAGTGCGTCCCCCGTCGCGAGATGCTTAGCGATGCTCGCAACATCCGCGATCTTCACCTCCACTGAATAGGGGTTGGTGTTACTCACCAACAGGTCATAGCGCCCTAAAGCCAGCGACCCCGGCTGCGCGCGGGTATGCTGCGCCACATCATAGCCATCGGTGATGCCATCGGCGCGCGCATTGACCTGCCGCTCGCCCTCGATCACCTCGGCGATGATATCGCCTTCCATGATGGCGGTCGGCGTCGAGAGAATGAGCTGGCCCGCGTCGCGCCCGACCGTATAGCCATCACTCCAGCGCCGCACGCTGCGCGCGCCCGATATCGGGTGGGACCAGACCTGGGTGTATTGTTCGCCCCAGCGCGAATGCTCGCGCACGAAGGCATCGCCCCAGGCGACCATCTTCATGCCGGCCGGCGCATTGGCGAGATCATAGAGCTTGCCGTCTGCGCCCAGCACACGGGTCGAAAGCACCCAACCGGCCTGGTAGTCGAGGCTGCCGCCGGATATGTCGAAGGTCGCGCCGCGCTGCGCCACCACCTCATTGGCAGCGAGCGTGATCGTGCCGCCGATCGCCGCCCATTCACCGATGCCATGGGCCATATTGTTCAGATGACCACCCACCTCGAGCAGGCCGCCCTTAGTGTACCAGCGATCGCCTTCATAGCCGCCGGTGCCGTCCGGAAGCAGAACCAGGTCGCGCACATCGATCCAGACGTCGGTGCTACGCAGATTGGCGTTCTCGCGGTTCTCCGGCGAATCCCGCAGCTCATTACCCTGAATGTTCACAAGGATGGAGTTGGACTCCATGTCGAGGGCGATGCCCTGAACGCCCGAGACGTCGATCAGCGCCCCGTCCTCGGCGGTGATGCGTCCAGCCGCCTGCACCGCGACCTGACCACCCTGGGCGCTGGTCTGCGATCGGCCTTCGAACACGACGTCACCGCCGGTGACAATTTCGATGCGCGACTGGTCCAGGCGATCGGCGAGCAGCGAGCGATCGTCAAACCCGCCATTGGTGGTTGTATAGCGATTGGTATTGGCGGTCTCGCTCTGTTCGATCAGCGAGTCCCGCTGGCCGTTGAGCGCGGTATCCTCACTATCCAGCTCCGGCAGGATGATCGTGAGACCTTCGCCGGACCCCACCACCTTGCCGTCGACATCGCTCAGTTCCCAGCCGCTGGCGAGCGTCACCGAGCCCTCGGCGTCGCTCACGCTGTTCAGCAGATGGATCGTGCCGCGCTGGTTGACGCCGGTGGTCGCAACGAGAACGCCTTCCTGCCGGATCGTGCGGCCAGCCAGCGTGATGTCGCCCTGGGCAGCTTCGATCAGGCCGCGGTTGATGACTGTCCCGCTGGTGGACTCGGCATCGATCAGCCCGCGCACCTCATTGCCGCGTGTCGTCGAATATTGGTTCTCCTCGGTGCCGTAGCCCCGACGGATGATGAAATCATCGCCGGCCGACAGCAGGGTCTGGCCCTTTGCCGTGACGATGCTGCCTTCGTTGGTGACCTCGGTTCCCATGAGCATGACATAGCCGCCGCCCTGGGTGGCGCTGGCAGGCGCATGGGTGGTGATCTGCGCTCCGGCCTCGATCGTGATCGCGCCGCCCGCATCGCGGAAGGAGGGCAGATAGTTGGCGCCGGAGAGCTGCGAATAGATGCCGCGATTGGTGTCGAGGAAATCGCTGTCGAGAATATTGGCCGATGAGGCGATCAGATTGCGAACATTGACCACGGACGTGCCGCCGAACAGCACGCCGTTCTGGTTGAGGATCAGCACCGTGCCGGGCGCGGTGAGCGTGCCGTGGATCTGCGAGGGGCTGGCGTCGCGCACGCGGTTGAGCACGACGGCGTCGGCGCCATAGGCCTGGTTGAACACCAGATCGGTTTCACGGCCGATATTGAAGCTGTCCCAGGTGAGGATGGCGCGCTGCTGGTCCTGATCGACCGTGACCGTGGTGCGCCCGTCCTGGCCAGCGCTCTCAACCGGATCATTGGCGCCTTGCCACAGAGTGGGATCGATCTCGATGCCGGGCGCCTGCCGAAGCCCGCCCTGGCCGATGCCGTTGGGGATAGTGTTGATGGCGTTCTGCGCGGCGATACGTGCCTGCACCTGCGCGTCGTTCATCTGGGCGCGGGTCTGCGCCGCGCGGCGCATCGCCTCGACTGCCCGCTGGGTGGCGCTGTTGCGCTCGGTCACGCGCTGCGCTTCGGCCTGCGCGACGCGGGCGGCCGCTGCCGCCGGATTGCCGCCGCCACGGCCCTGGCCGATGCGGTTCGATTGCGCCTCGGCGGCGCCGGCGAGCAGAAGGGAGCCGATCGAAGCGCCGATGAGCAGACGCGTGCGAAGCGAGTGGTTGGTGTTCGTCATTGTTTTGGCTCCAGCATCGTTGCGGCAGGCGTGGCGGCCGCATGTTCTTGAATGTCGCGAGAGGTCGGGATGGCCGCGCCGGGCGGGCCGTCACCGAGCAGGAAGGCGGCGAGAAAGAAGGCCAGCACCCATGGGACGGTGCGGCCAAGCTCCTCAGCAAGAATTGCGCGGGTCATCAGCGCGGTCCCCGTGTCGTGGGCGGACGGCTGTTCGGCCGCTCCGGATGGACCGACCGGCCCAGCGCATCACCCATGCGCAGCCGGGTTGCGGCCTGATGGGCGACGCCGACCTGAACATCGGGCGAGCCGGCGCCCGGCGTCGGCGCTTCAAGCCCGGCGCGGCTTTCAGCCTGGGCGGCGCGCGCCGCCTCCTGAAGACGGCCCGTCGCGCAATCGAGATGCCCGGCGCGTGTGCCGGCGATATCGACGATCACACAGGGCTGCGGGCCGGAGCCGCTGATACGCTGCGGCGCGGGCGCGCGCACTTCGGCCGGATCGAGTTCGATCGCCAGCGGGGGCGCCTCGGCGCTCGTCTCGGCCGTCTGGGCAAGCGCGCTGCCGGCGAGAAACAGGGTGGCGAAAGACGCCAGCGCAAGCGAGGCTCGCCCGATGAAGAGCGTGTCGGGCGAGCCCGCCGTCACTGCGCGGCGCAGGAACTGGCGTGAACCAGTGCGCGGGTTCGGGAAAAGGGTGAGCGGGCGCTGACCGATGGCCAGCGCCGCTCCCGCCGCACGGGCCGGCCGTTGGCATAGCCGGTCCATGACGGCCTCCTGCACCGCAACCTGGTCCTGTCCGTCTTTGGGGGAACCGGACCGGATCAGGCGAGTAGCGGCGCCGGAGATCTGGAAAAGGTGCGTCAACGCCCGGTCCCGCCCGTTGAGGGGGCCGGACGGAACCGGACGATTGCGATGGCCGGCGCCGTGGGAGCGGAGCGCAGTCGAGACAATCAGGAGCGTTGACGTGGACATGTCGGCCTCAGAACCGCGTCATGAGGTCGATGAAGCCGCGATCGACGCTGAACGGCGCAGACGCGATTTCTTCAGCCGACAGCCAGCGGAAGCCGAGGATGGTGTTCCTGGCGATCGCGTAATTGCCGCCGATCTGCCAGCCGCGATTGTTGGTGCCGCCGATGTGGAAGTCGCTGTCGGCAAACGCGTCGACCACCGCGTCGCTTTCGAGGCGGCGATAGGCGACCCAGGCGTTCCAGTCGCCGCGCTTCGCCTGCCAGTCGCCGGCGAGATTGAGGTTCATCACCGAACCCACGGTCAGGCGGGCCTGCCAGCCGGTATCGCCGCCGTCGTAGCCACCGTTATAGGTGTCACCATTGGGGCCGAGATTGTTCCAGGCGACGGCGGAGATCACATCACGGTCCCAGCCGAGATTCTTGACGAAATCGCCTTCGAGCCGGACGCCGAAGCGTTCATTGGCGCGGTATTCGGCCTGGGCGCGGATGTGGAGCAGCTCGAACTTGGACGCGAGCCCGAAATACTGATTATCCGGTTCCAGTTCGGGATTGGGCGAGCCGGTATAAAGCGGATCGCGCAGCGCCATCATCGTATTGCCATGCTGCTGGAAGGCCGGACGCAGGGCGTCGGTCGAACAGACCAGCTCGGTCCAGTAGCAGGGCTCGGACAGACGCCCGGCGATATTGTCGAAATGATAATAGCCGCCGGCGAGCTTCACATTGAGCTGTTCGGTCGGGTTGAACTCGACCCCGGCCTGCGCCGCGAACAGATAGCGATCCTCGCTCTTGAACGGCCGCCCGGTGCCGATCTCGCCGCCCGTTTCCGGATCGATGATCGTGGGCGCATTGCGGGTCCCGAAGTTAAGATCGGTGTTGAACACGGGGAAGGCGCCGAGCGTGCCGAACAGACGCACGCCATTCGCAACAGCGCCCTGGCCGGAGATCGCGACGCCGTCGAAGTTCATGTCGTTGTCGAAGACGAGATCCGACGTCCACAGCGGATTGGCGAAGCGGCCGAACTCGAGCGCGACATTCTCGGTCGGCGCGAGGCGGATCGAGGCACGGTCGAGCCAGAGATGATATTTGCCGCTGCCGTCGGCGCCCATCGTCTGGTTGGTCGAGACTGGCGAGCTGCTCGCACCCGTCGCGAGGCGGATATCGGCGGTGATCCAGTCGGTGATCTGGGCCTTGACGCCGAGACGCGCGCGCAGGCGGAAGCGCTGGCGATCCTCCAGCGTGTTCAGGAACGGCGCATCGATATAGCCGGTCGAGCTGGCGTTGACGTTCTGCGGCTGTCCGCCGTTGATCGCGCCATAGTCCCAGAAGATGTCGCCATTGGCGTCGTCATAGCGGCGCGCTTCGCCGCGCACCCGCACATCGCCATAAAGCTGGATGCGGCGCGTCCATTCCGGCGTCTCACCGGGACGTGCCCAGCCTTCGGCCTGCGCCTGGGTGCCAAGCTCGGCGCGGACATGCTGGGCGATCTGCTCGCGCACCACCGGCGAGACATAGGTCACGGTCTGGGTGCCGTCAGCGGCGACACCGGGCTGCGGGAGCGGCGCCGGCGCCTGGGCCCGCGCCTGGACGGTTGCGGCCCGAGCATTGCTGATCATCCGATCGGCCTGTTCGCGGGTGATGATATTCTCGGCCACCATCTGCTCGATGAGCTGACGCGGATCGATGCCCGCATCGTCCTGCGCGAACGCCGGCGAGCCGAGAAGCGCAGCGCCAGCGGACGCCGCCAAAAGCAGAGATTTAAGGCGGCCTGTCTGGCCGGGAACCTTCGTCATTATGTCTATCCCCTTCGAGAGAGTGGTCACTGGGTGCTGCGCGGACATGCGATCAGCCTCCCGAGCGGCTGTTGATTTCGAGGCGCATGACCGGGAGCCCTGCCGGCGGCGGCGGGCAGGTCGTTCCCGAAAGCACCTCACGGATGCGCGCGGCGCGGCGGTCATCAACCCCGCTGACGCGGGCGTCGGCGATCCGCCCATTGGCGGCCATGGTGACGGCAAGCTCGGCCCTATAGCGGCCGCGTGTCAGTTCACGGTCAGCCTGGGCGGCCCGCTGGATGCAGCTCTGCGCCTGCGCGGCATAGGCCCCGAACGGATTGCCGCCGCCGGGGCGGCCACCGATGCGGGTGCCTGATCCGTCTCCGCGCGCCAGCCCGTAATTGCTCGGGCCCGCGCCTTCGCGCGCCGTCAGCGCATTGTCGCCGGGCGCTGGATCATTGCTGGCGTCGGGCGGCGGCGGCGTATCGAGCGGCTGCTCGATCGGCGGCGCGATGGTCGGCTCCGGCGGCTGCTCGACCTGCTGCGGTTCGGGCGGCGGCGGAGGGGGCGGTGGCGGCGGCAGGATCACCTGCGTCGTCCGCATTTCATTGGGACGATCGGAGACGGTCTGCTTGCCCAGGAAATTATAGCCGATCACAAGCGCCAGACCGACGCCGACCACCACCAGCACGCGTCCGAAGGTGATGGGCGATGTCTTGCGGCGGCCCCGGGGCCCATTGGGGCTTCCGGGGGCGATCAATGCGCCTGCGGCCATGATCGCCTCCCTAGGTCGTCAGCCGGACGATCGAGATCGCCGCAAGCGTCAAGAGGATCGCCAGCGCCAGCAGAAACCAGGGCCGCCGATTGCGACGACGAAAGTGGCTTCGGGAGCGTTTGACACGCATGGTCCATCATTCCCTCCGCCTCAGTTCGCGCTCGGCGGGCGCGTGGACGCCATGCCAAGGCTGGGGACGCCGACCTTCGAGCAAAGGTCGAGGACCTGCATGACCTTGTCGTACTGGACGGCGCGGTCACCGCGCAGGATCACCGCCAAGTCCGGCGTCGTGGCGATCGAGGAGCGCAACTGGCTCTCCAGTTCGGCCATCGAGACGGGGATGGCGTCGATCGACACGGTCCCGTCGTTCGATACCGCGATGACCCGGCTCTTCTGCGCCTCGAGCGTCTTGGCCGAGGAGGCGGATGGGAGGTCCACCTTGATCCCCTGGACTGCCGCCGTCGTCATCAGGATGAAGATGATCAGCAGCACCAGCACCACGTCGACGAACGGGGTGATGTTGATTTCATTATACGGCTTCTTGCCGCCACCGACCTGCATACCCATGGCCTGATCTCCTTAAGTTGGGGTCAGGCCGCTTTGGCGGGGACGGGTGCGGGAGCCGGCGTGTCCTGCCAGGTCTCGGCGATGCGCTTCTCCAGCTCGTCCACGAAGATGTCGTGGTCGGCGGTGAGTTCTTCGATCCGGCTGAGCAGATAGTTGTAGCCGAACAGCGCCGGGATCGCGACGGCAAGGCCCGCCACGGTGGCGAGCAGCGCGGCGGCGATACCCGGCGCGATGGCGTTGATGTTGACCTCACCGGCAGCGGCAACGCTCGCGAAGGTGATCATGACGCCCAGCACCGTGCCGAGCAGGCCGATGAAGGGGCCGCCCGAGATGGCGATGGTCAGCAGCACCAGCTTCGAGTTGAGCTTTTGGCTTTCGCGGACGCGTCCGGCGTCGAGGGCCGAGCGGATCGCCGCGATCGACTGGGCGCGGATCGCAAAGCGAGAGCCGGTGGCCTTGCCTTCACGCAGGCGCTCGGTGAGCTCGCGGCGCCCGATATTGTAGAGACGACCGAGCGTGGACTCCGCGGCGGCATTGCCCGGATCGAACGCCGGGAGGCCATCATGATCGCCTGCGCGCCGCGAAAGCTGGCTATAGGCGTCGATAAAGGCCTCGTTCGCGCTGCGGACGCGGCTGATCAGCAAGCCCTTGGTGATCATGATCGCAATGGCGATCGCGAGCATGAAGGCGCAGATGATGATGACGATCCAGGCGTCGAGCGTCAGCGCCGAGAAGAGAATGCCGAAATGGTTGTGGCCGCCGCCGGTCTCGACCTGCTGGGGCGTATCGGTCGTCACCAGACGCGAGGCCTGGCCTTCACTGGCGGCGGCGAGCTGGAACAGGCTCTGCGGCAGAGCCGCGCCGGCCACGCGGAATTCGTCGATCTCGCCGGTGAAGCCCTGACCGATGACGGCGGCGCCGGTCGCAGCCGCGAGCGCGCCCGCCACTTCGCCCGCAGGCTGGCCATTGATGTAGAGGGTCGATTTGGCGCCGTCGTTCACCAGCGCGACATTGGCCCAGCTATCGGCCGCCAGAGCGCCGCCATTGCTGCGCGTCCCATTGGCGTCGATGAACAGCTGGCCGCCTTCCGCGACGAGGCTCACCGCACCCGGCAGGCTGAAGATCGCGCCATCGCCCGAGGGTTTTACCCAGAAGCTGATGGAAAGCGGGCCGGAAGCGAAGGCGGACGCGGGCAGCGTCACCGGGTTCGCGCCATCGAGAATGAGGCTCGATCCGATCAGGCCGCCCGCGTTCCGCGCTTCTCCGCCAGTGGCGTGGGCGCCATTGGCGGTGGCGTCCCGAGGAGCTCCCTCGTTGTCGAAGTGATAGACAAGGCGATAGTCGGCGCTGAAGGTGCCGGCTGCATCCTGCGCAGCCGCCGCGCTTTCATTGCCATAATAGGCATAGATCGCGGACGCCTGACCCGGCTGAAGTCCCTGGACATCAACCCAGACCAGCGCCTGCTCGTCCTGCGGCGACCAGCGCTCGATGTGGAACTTGAGCGGCGTGCGATCGTCGCCAGCGACAAAGCGCAGGTCGGAACCGTCCGCCTTCACATCCTTGAAGCTGAAATTGCCCGAGTGCAGGCGAACCAGCACCGGCGCGCGCGTGACTTCGCCGGTGATGCCGGCGGCGTCGACGTTGAGATTGATCCTGGTGCGATAGCTGTAATCGGCCTCCCACCAGGCATGAGCCGGAGCGGCGAATGCGACAGTCGCGGCCAGCGCGACGCCACCGGCAACCGCACCCTTTTTGAGACGTGCAATAACGGACATGATTAGAATTCCCCCTGGATGCGGAAGCGAACGAAGATGTCGCCGGACTCGGATTCCGAACCCGACCTGAGCGGAACACCGGCGTTGATCGCGCCGGTCAGATGGTTGAAGAGCTTGAGCCGTGCGCCGAGGCCGGCGCTGGAAAGCCAGGTGTTGCGGGTCGCAAGCTGGCTTTCGAGCGGCTGGTGGATGCCGACATAGCCACTGTCGATAAAGGCGTGGAACCGCAGCTCATTGATGAGCTCGCTGCCGAGCATCCGGCCTAAATCCGGCGAGCGCAGTTCGGTCTGATAGGCAAAGCCATAATCACCGATCGCCTCGGACTCATAATAGCCGCGCACGCTCGACATGCCGCCGAGCGAGAAGCCTTCGTTCGAGATCAGCGGATCGGGCGACCATTGGCCGGAGAACCGCGCGTTGAGCTGAAGATCGGGTCCGAACGTCCGCGTGGTCTCCGCGTCGAGCTTCAAGGCGATGAAGCTCTGGCGGGCCATGTAACGCTTGGCGTCGAAGCGCTCCCAGGGATCGCCGAGACCGCGGATGCCGAAGGTGCCCGAAACGGTGATATTGCTGTTCGAGCGATCGCCCGCCCAGTCGCCGCGCCAGCTCGCCATGACCGGGAAATATTCGATCGGGGCGGACGCACGGTCGGAACCGAGGATCACATCCTCCTTAAAGTCCTTCCAGTCGAAACCGAGCGTCAGCGAATGATAAAAGCCCTCGCTGGACCCGAGCGACTGGATCAGCCGGGCGCCGATCATGTTGCCCTTGCCGACGACATTGGTCCCGCCGACCACCGCGATGTCGCTGTCGGAATGGACCCCATAGAGCAGGAGCTGCGTGCCTTGCCCCAACCGCATCAGATAATTGCCGGACAAGACGGTGCCGTCGTCGGTGCGCTCGGGGGCGGTCTGAGCGGACAGACTTAGGGAATCCCCGCGTCCCCACATATTGTCGTAGCGGATTGTCGCGGACGCCCGCAGATCGGTCGTGGCCGATGAACTGAAATTGTTGAGCTCCGCAGAGGCATGGAACGGCGAGCTTTCCTCGACCTTGAGGACGACATCGAGCGTTCCGGGCGCTTCGCCGGCACGTAGTTCCGGCGTGACGCGGCGATTGGGATTGCTGTTGAGCGCGACGACATCGCGCTGGAAGGCGGTCAGGTTGGGCGTCTGGCCCGGCGCGACCGAGGGCGCCATCGCGCGCAGAGCATCGGCGCGTCCCGTGTCGCCTTCGACGAGCAGCTGGCCGATGGCCTGTTGCTGAACAGCCAGTTGCAGAACCCCGCCGTCGACGGATTGTTCAGGCACATAGACAGAGACCGCCACATAGCCGGCATCCTCATAGGCTTTCTGCAAAGCCGCCCGTGCGGCCTCCACATCGGCCTCACTTCGTCCCGGCCCCATGAAGGGCAGGATCGCCCGCTCGACATCGTCAGGCGCAAGGACGGTGTTGCCCTTCACCTGAAACGCCATGATGTCGAACTGAGCGCCTGCATCGGCGGGCGCGCCCGTGGCGTCGCCGGCCACACCGTCCTGGGCGAATGCCGGGGCTGCGATCAGGCCTATGGCGACGGCAAGCGCGACATGGCTCACAGCGCGACGCCGGTGATCTTTTTCAAACCTCAAAACCTGTACCCCCTGCCGGAAGCGCCGCCACGGCTTGGAGCCGAACGGCGATCGGTCGCTGTCGTCCCATGGCTGGCGCACGCAAAGATTCGTGCTGCATTGCAGCGCCAGTTGTCGATGCGCTCTTAAGAAGGGATGCGGGAGAGTCTCAAGACATAACGCATGAACAAATGCGTTTCGTCTCGCCTAGGTCGTTTAGTATGTAAGTTGTGTTACAGGGATCGCTGGTATACGTATTATCGTAATGCCACAGGCGAATCACTTGATAGTAATTTATGTCGAATAATATTGTATTTTTACTTCATTGCAGCAGAAATTGCGCCCTGACTATTCGTCGGGACGCTGAAGAGAATATTGTCTCCCAGGGGCGGGAGGAAGGTTCAGTCGCGCATGGCGCGAAAGGCCCGCGCGCGGGTCTTGCTCGGCGTTTCTCCAAAGTGACGTTGATAGGTCCGGCTCATCACGCCTGGCGCGCCGAAGCCGGCGGCGAGCGCGATGTCGCTGATAGATCGGCTTTCGGTCACGCTTTCGAGGCGGGCTCTCACCCACTCGATGCGGATTTGCTGAACGAGCTGGGTAACGGTGTTTCCAAGGCAGGTTCGGAAGTTCCGGCGCAAGGTGCCAGGCGTCACGCCCACCATCGGCGCCAAATCGTTGATCGTCCAACTGTGCTGCGGGTTGGCGCGGATATGCTCGACGGCCCGCTGCACCGAGCGCGCGACGGGAAAGAGCGTGTCAGCAGCCGCATCCTCGCGCAACCGCTTCACCAGTCCATCAAGCGTGCGCTGCTCGAGCACGCGATCGTCCTGGCCGGGCTCCGCCGCAACCGAAGCGCGCGGCAGTTGGGCGCCCAGATCGTCGAGAGACCAGCCGAACAGATGATCGATCGCCGCGAGACGGCGCGGACTGCCAAGCACGCGCGAGGCGGCCGACTGGATGGCGGCGCGCGGAATATGCAGGAAGAGCGCGCTCGAACCGGCGGCGCAGACAACGGCCGTCCGTGTAATGGCGCCAAGGAGCAGCGCCGAACCAGCGCTGAGCGTCTGCGCTTTCCCCTCCGTCACCACCACGGCCGTCCCGGTGATCGGCATGACGATGTGGACGGTCGCGTCGGTGGAGGAGAGCGCAACAACGCGCTGGCGCGGAAAAGCCCGATAATCGAAGTCGAGCGGACCGAGCTTGAAGCGTTGCCGCAAGACCGCCGGGCGTGCCGCTTCACGGACGGCAACCGCGTGACGATGGGGCGCGACTGCACGCACGGATGGCAAGGCGATCGCCCTGTTATCCGCGTCATGCGTCTCCAATCTGATGGCCATATTCGGGTTCATGGTCATGGTCCTCGACTGGAAGACCAATCTCGCGACATCGAACGAAAGACTTTTTTCGCTTCGAGGCATTTTTCTTCAGCCCGGCATCGCGAAAGAATTCTGCCGCCCGGCCAGCTGTCACGAAGACGCGATAATTTCTGCCTACGGGCTGAGCATTTGAATGACAGTGGGATGACAGACGCACGATGAGTCGGGAGGTCTCGACACGACTGATAGGCTGGCTCGCCTCGCTCTCCATGCACGCTGCCATGGGGGCTGCTCTCTTATGGGCCTGGGATAAGGGCACGCCTGTTCGCGACGTCGCCGGCGGCGATCGCGGTTCGGTACTGATCGTCGAACTCATCCCCCTTGATCCCGCGGACGGACGCGCTCGCGACGACAGGCCCCAGCGCGGCGAGATGGCGGAGGCTCTGTCGCAACCACGCCCCCCGGAGGCGTCCGGCCTGACCGGAGATCCTGACCCGTTGCCGCGCGCTGCCGGGCCTGAGCCAGATGGGATGCGCGCCAGTGCCGAGGCGCAGGGCGACGCACAGGATCTGGCCAATCTCCCGACCGCCGATGTCCTCGCTTATCGCCGGCGACTAGAGGCTCATCTGGCGCGTTACCGCCTCTATCCCGCCGGTGCGCGCGATGCAGGCCGCGAGGGCGTGGTCATGCTGCACTTCACCATGTCGCGTGAGGGGCGAGTGATCGAGGCCTGGGTTGGAGAAAGCTCCGGCGCCACCGACATCGACCGGGAAGCGGTGGCCGCGGTCATGCGCGCGCAGCCCCTCCCGGCTTTCCCGGAAGGCTGGCCCGGCCAGCTCAGCGTCGTCCTCCCGGTGACCTTCAGGCTCGGATGACAAGGGTTGCGCGCATCCCTTTCATTGCAGTCAGGCGAAGCGGACGAGGGCTTCTGCTCGTTGCCGCCATCGTCTTCACGATCTGCATGGCCGGGGCGGCGGCAGCCCAGACAGCGCCGGCGATGCAAGAGCGGCGCTACGATATTCCCGCCCAACCCGTGGCGCAGGCGATTGCCGAGTTTGCGACCGTGAGCGGCGTCAACATCATCTATCGCCAAAGCCTCGCCGGTGCGCGGCAGTCCACACCGCTCAGCGGCGTCTATGCCGCGCCTGCCGCGCTCCGGCATCTGCTGCAAGGCACCGGCCTCTCGGCGCGCTTCACCGGCCCCAACTCCGCGGTGATTTTCGTCGCGGGCCAGCCGCCACCGACCGACCGGGCCGGAAATGCGGTGACGGCCAGCCCGTCCGCGCTCCATCTCGACATGGCGGAAGTTCGCGCGCCGCGCCTGGTCGGTCGCCGCGATCCGAGCGCCTACAACCATTATGCCCAGCGCGTTCAGACGGAAATCTTCGAGCGCCTGAAGCGCGACGGCGCCTATGAGGGGCGTAGTTTTCGCATCGAGATCGCCGTCTCCGTCGATCCGACCGGCCGCATCGATGAGGTGCGCCTGATGCGCGGCAGTTCCGAACCTGATTGGGACGCCCGCGTCCGCCAGATCCTGTTCGGCACGCTTATCAGCAGCCCGCCGCCCGAGGGGCTAAGCCGGTCGATGCGCTTCGAAGTGGAAACCGACCGTTTTGCGGGACGTGAAGCGCGGCCTGGCGGGAGGCGGCGTCAATGAGCGCGACGCGGGCCAGTCTCAAAACAACGCTGGCGCTCCGCTACACCCAAATTCGCGATCGCCTGGCCGCGCGTCTTGGCTCGCAGGACCTGGCCGGCGAAGCGCTGCACGAGACCTGGATCAAGTTCAGCGATCTCAAAGATGACGCGCCCGTCAACGACCCCGACGCCTATATCTATCGCGCGGCGATCAACATGGCCGCGACCCTGTCGGCGAAACAGCGCCGCGTATTGGGCAGCCAGGATATCGAAGACATATTGTCGATCCCCGATGACGCGCCCGGCCCGGAACGGATCGCCCTGGCGCGCAGCGAACTCGCCCATGTCTGGAAAGTGCTGGGTGAACTGACGCCCCGCCAGCGCCACGTCTTCATTGAGAGTTTCACCGGCACGATGAGCCATGAGCAACTCGCCGAGCACTATGGCGTGACGGTGCGGCTGATCCAGATGGACCTGCGCGGCGCCATTTTGCACTGCGCGCGTCGTACCCGGCGAAAAAACCCTTTCGCTGAGCGGGCCGCTCGCGTGTCTACCCGATAGGAGGAGAAAGAATTGAGGATGCAGACCGCGCAATGGCCGCGCCCGTTGGATTCGGATTGCCGATGACGGATCGGGAGATCCGTGAAGATGACGCCGACGACCTGCTCGTCGAAGCGGCCGATTGGCTCGTCTGCCTGACCTCCGGCGCAGCGACGGACGACGATGCCGCCCGGCTTGCGGCATGGCGCGCCACCAGCCCGGCGCACGAGGCCGCCTTTCGTGAGATTGCCGGCGTGCGCAATTACGCCGTCGCGGCGAAGCACAACAAGAAGCCCGCCATGGTGAGCCGCCGCGCTGTTCTGGCCGGCGGCGGCACGGCAGCGCTCGCCGCACTGACGCTGGGCGTCGCCCGACCGCCGCTCGGCCTCTGGCCTTCCTTTGCCGAGCTCACCGCGGACCACCGGACCGCAATCGGGCAGCGATACGCCTTTGCGCCCGTAAACGGCGTCAAGGTGGAGATGAATTCCCGCACCGCCATATCCCTGCTCGACACGACCCGCGACGGTGCAAACGGCATCAGTCTCGTGGTCGGCGAGGCCTTCATCACCGCCGGGGAACGCAGTGCGCCGTTCCGGGTGAAGGCAGGCGCAGTGGAGGCCTCGACACGGCGCGCCAGCTTCAACGTCCAGCGCCTCGATGGCGGCGTTCGCATCGCCTGTGTCGATAGAGAGGTGACATGCCTTGGCGGCGATCGGCCGATCATGTTGCGCGCCAATGAACAGGTGTTCGTCGCAGCCGACGGCGGAACACGGCGCAGCGAGATCGATGGCGCCAAGGCGACGGCCTGGCGGCGGGGCCTGCTGATCTTCGAAGGCGCGTCGCTGGCCGAGGTGGTCGACCAGATCAATCTCTACCGTTCGGGCAAGATTGTGCTCGCCAATACGGCGCTGGGCGGCCTTGAGGTCAATGCGATCTTCCACACCAACCGGATCGAGGAAGCCGTCCCGCAGATCGAGCAATTGCTGAACCTGCGCGCCCGCCATCTCGCCGGCGGCGTGGTGGTCATGAGCTAACCCACTTCCGGCCATTCCCGCGCCTCGAACGCGCGCAATGATCTGAAAACGATCCATTCGGTGTATAAATGATATGTTTTAGTATCTTTGATTGATTACACTTCGTCGATGTGATACCTATTCGGATCAATTATGAGTCGATCGATCCGTAAAGGTATCAAATGGAAGATGGCACGTTGAAAGAGATCGGCGACCACCTTCGGCGCGCCCGGCAGGCCGCGCGCCTGACCCAGGAACAAGTCGCCGATCTCGCCGGCATATCACGCCCACGCTATCGCGACATTGAGACAGGGGCTGCAGCGGCGCGCGCCACGACATTGATCAACATCGCCCGGGCCGTCGGCCTCGAAATGATGCTGGTGCCCCAGGCAATGGCGCCGGCTGTGGCGGCGCTCTTACATCCGGAAACAGAGGATGATCGCCCAGCCTTCAGCCCGCAACCGGAAGAGCGGTGATGACAGCCTTGCCAACCGCTGAGACGATAACCTGCATGGATGTGTTGCTGAGGGATGTGAAGGTCGGCACGATCGTCAGAACACCCGGTGATTTCAGCGCCTTCAGCCTTGATCCGGCCTATCGCGCGACCGGCGGTGTTCCGATCCTGAGCCTGTCCCTTCGCTCCGCTTCGGGGGGCTTGCGTAAAGACGCGCGTCCCGTCTCTGGCGCCTTGCCGCCTTTTTTCGCCAACCTCCTGCCCGAAGACCATTTGCGCGCAGCGATGGAGAGGCACCATGCCGGCAATGTGCGGCCGGGCAATGATTTTGATCTCCTGGCGGCGCTCGGCGTTGATCTGCCCGGCGCTGTGCGCGTATTGCCCTCCGACGGACAAGCCAGCGTCGCGACGAGAACCACAGATGGACCGCGCAAGGTGCGCTTTTCGCTGGCGGGCGTGCAAATGAAGCTGTCGGTGATGAAGAACACCGGCAAGGGCGGAGGTCTGACGCTGCCGCTTGGTGACGGCGAAGGGCAATATATCGCCAAATTCCCGTCCACCGCCTTTCCGGGCGTGTCGGAAAATGAGTTCGCGAACCTCGCGCTCGCCGAAGCGATCGGGATGAACGTGCCCGAGCGGGAGCTTCTCAGCCGCGACCAGTTTGAGGGGATACCCGAAGAGTTTGATACGCTTGCCGAAGGGCAAGTTCTCCTCGTTCGCCGTTTCGATCGAACGGCGAATGGACGGCGCGTCCATATCGAAGATTTCGCGCAGATCTTCGGCCTTTATCCCGCACGTAAATATGACGGGGCCGCCTTCCACGACATCGCTTCGGTGCTGAACGTCGCAATCTCATCCTTCGCCGCGCTGGAATTCGTCCGCAGACTGACCCTCTCGGCTGTGATGGGCAACGGAGATATGCATCTCAAGAACTGGTCGTTGATCTATCCGGGCGCGGGCGACACCCCAGCACTGGCGCCGATCTACGACACGCTTTCAACGGTTCCCTATATTCCCTCAGATGGCCTGGCGCTGTCGCTTGGCGGTGAGCGATCGTTCAAGGCACTGGGACCGGCTCGGTGGAAGGCCTTCGCCAACCGGGCAAGACTTCCAGAGCCCGCCGTACTCAAAGCCGTGGCCGAGACAGTCCATCGGATCGACAAGCACTGGTGGACCTTGCCAGAACGGGACGTCGTTCCTCCATCCGTGCTGGAGCGGATCGATGCTCATGTAAGGACCATGGTGCAGATCCTGACGGATTGAACGCCCTGATGAGCTGACAAGGTTAATTATTTCGTTTCAATGACAGAATCCGTTTCGTTTGCAGCCGCCTGCGCTGGTCTTTCAGTCAGGAGGAAGTGATGTGAGCAACGGATCTCGGGGGCGGACCGGCAGACTGTCCCGGACATCCCTCCCTTCCTCCATCGGGGAGGTCGGTCGTGCCGTTAGAAACGAAACAATTGCGCTACGCAGTGCTCGCTGCGGAAACCAGAAGCTTTTCACGGGCTGCGGCGCTGCTGCGGATCAAACAGGCGACGCTCAGCCGAAATGTGCTGCTCCTGGAACACCGCCTCGGCGTGAAACTGTTCGAGCGCCGGACCCGCGGCGCGTTCGTGACGCCAGAGGGTTTGCCGATCATCGCCACCGCCCGTCGGATACTCACGGAGGTCGAGACTCTGCAAACGCGAGCGCGCGCCATGCGGAACGGTGATGCGGGTGAACTGACCATCGGCTTTTGCAGTTCACTGACCGCCGGCGATCTGCGCTTCGCGATCGTCGAGTTCCAGCGCCGGTTTCCCGATGTGCGATTGAATGGCGTCGAGCGGGATCGCGGCTTTCTGCATCACGCGCTCCACGCCGGAGTGATCGATCTAGCCGTCGTTACCGGCGACCTTGGCGATCCTGGCGTCAGACGCCGCCCACTCTGGTCCGAACGCGTCCTTGTCGCCCTGCCTGACGAACATCCGCTGGTCGAGACGGAGAGAATCTACTGGCACGATCTGCGCCGCCAGACTTTCGTCCTCGGCACACAAGATCCCGGCCCTGACCTGGTTCGCCTCCTTCAGGCCCGTCTCGCTGAGCCAGGCTACGAGCCCGACGTAGAAACTCAGGATGTCAGCCGTGAGAATGTTCTGGCGATGGTGTCCGCAGGCTGGTTTCTGACACTGGTTTCGGAATCGGCGCTGGGCGTCAATCATCCGGGCATCATCTTCCGCGAGGTTCATGAGCCGACCGGCCAGGCCCGGATCGACTATGGCTGTTACTGGCGTAGCGACGACACAAGTCCCGCGCTGCGTCGGTTCCTCGGGCTCATCCGCGAGCGTTACCCGGATGCCTGATCCGGCGCTCCCGTTCCCACAGATATTGCAAAGGAATAACCGGATGCCCGCAAAGTCATTGGTGATCGCGATCGTCGCGCTCGTGATCGGGTTTGGTTCGGGGTTCGTCCTGCGCCCGGTGCTATTGCCGGGGGCCGATGCGGTAGGATCATCAGAACCGAGGGGAACGCAATATTTCGAGGCCAACCTGGACGAGGCCCGCCAAGTCATCGCGCAATGCCGCGACGGCATGGTGCGCGGGGCAGAATGCGCGAATGCCTGTCAATCGGCGTCCAAACGGGACCCCCGATCGGCGCGCAAAAGGGACCCCCTCTCAAGGATGGGGCGACGGTCGAGGAACGCTCCTTGCGCTGCGCGCGGCGTAGGGAGGGCGGAGCCCGACCGGAGACGCGCGCAGCGCAAAGCATCTTAATCCCGGCATGCGGTGGGATCAGTTGCGGTTCTTGAAGCGCCAGCTGTCGTTGCCGGTCTCGATGATGTCGCAATGATGAGTGACGCGATCGAGGAGCGCGGTGGTCATCTTGGGATCGCCGAACACGGTGGGCCATTCCCCGAACGCCAGATTGGTGGTGATGACGACGCTGGTTTGCTCATAAAGTTTGCTGACCAGATGGAATAGCAACTGCCCGCCTGAGCGGGCGAACGGCAGATAGCCAAGCTCGTCCAGAACGACGAGATCGAGCCGGGAGAGCTGGGCGGCAAGCGCGCCACTCTTGCCGATCCGGGCCTCTTCTTCGAGGCGGGTCACCAGATCCACGGTGTTGAAGTAACGCCCCCGCGCCCCGGCGCGGACGACATTGGCGGTGATGGCGATGGCCAGATGGGTTTTGCCGGTGCCTGTGCCGCCGACCAGGACGACATTGCGCCGTGCAGGCAGGAACGCGCCGCTGTGTAGCGAACGGACCAGCGCCTCGTTGATCGGCGTCCCCTCGAAGTGGAAGGCATCGATGTCCTTCACCACCGGCAGCTTGGCGGCTGCCATCCGGTATCGGATCGAGGCTGCGTGGCGATGGGTTGCCTCCGCGCGCAGCAGATCGGTCAGTATCTCCATCGTCGTGCGCTGCCGCTGAAGGCCGGTGGTGACGGCCTCATCGAACGCGCCGGCCATCCCCTTGAGACCGAGCCCGCGCATCGCGTCGATCATGTCATGCCGCTGCATGGAAGTTCCTCAGTTGGTCGTAACGGGCACAGTCTGCGATCGGCGGATGCCGCAGGGCGTTGTCCTCCGAAGTGACGATCGTCAGCGGTCGCGGCGGTTCGCGGCGCCGCGCCAGGATATTGAGGATCAGATCATCGCTCGCCGTGCCGGTCGCCAGCGCCTCCCGCACGGCGGCCTCGACGAGTTCCAGACCGTCGGTCAGCACGGCCGCCAGCACGCGCACGAACCGCCGATCGGCATCATCGCCATTGCCCAGCTTGCGGCGCAACCGAGCCAGTGCTGGCGGCAGCTCCCAGTCCTGGAAAGGGGCGCCGTTGCGCAAAGCGCCGGGCTTGCGGGCCAGCACCGGCAGATAGTGCCAGGGATCATAGATCGTGCGGTTACGCCCGAAGAAGCGGGGATGTTCGGCAACGACCTCATCATCGCATCGGACGACAATGCGGTCGGCATAGGCCCGGACCTGCACCGTGCGTCGTGCCACCGTCGAGAGAACCGAGTATCGGTTGCGATCGAAGCTGATCAGGCAGGTGCCCGACACGCCATGCTCGCTCTCGTTGAAGCCGTCGAACGGCCCCAGCATCGGTTGCAATGCGGGGCGTTCCATCTCCAGCATCTGCGCCACGGTCTGTTCGCCCTGTTCAGGATGCGCCTGCCGTTCGGCCCAGCGCCGGCACTCGGCTTCCAGCCAGCCATTGAGCTCCTCAAGGCTGGCGAACCGCAAACGGGGCTGGAAGAAGCGCCCTCGGATCGTCTGCACCTGGTTCTCGACCTGGCCCTTCTCCCAGCCCGCCGCCGGCGAGCAGGCCGTGGGCTCGACCATATAATGGTCGGCCATGATCAGGAACCGCCGGTTGAACACCCGCTCCTTGCCGGTGAACACGCTCGTCACCGCCGTCTTCATATTATCGTAGATGCCGCGCTTGGGCACGCCACCGAAAAAGGCAAAGCCGCGCGCATGCGCGTCAAACAGCATCTCCTGGCTCTCGCGGGGATAGGCCCGGACATACACCGCCCGCGATGCGCACAGCCGCATATGCGCGACCTTCACCCGCATCGGCTTGCCGTCGATCTCGACATCCTCGTGGCTCCAGTCGAACTGGTAGGCCTCGCCGGGCTGGAACAGCATCGGAATAAAGGCCGTCGTCCCATCGCCGACATTCCTGCGCCGCTCGACCTTCCACCGTGCCGCATAGCGACGCACGGCATCGTAGGAGCCTTCGAAACCCTCACGCACCAAAAGGTCGTGGATACGGGTCATCCGAAGCCGGTCACGTCGGCCCAGCAACTCATTCTCTTCCAGCAGCACATCAAGACGATCCTGAAACGGACCGATCCGCGGTAGCGGCTGAACCTTGCGTCGATAATCAAATGCGCCTTCCGGCGCCCGGATCGCCTTGCGGATCACCTTCCGCGACACATGCAGATCACGCGCGATCGCCTTGATCGCCTTCCCGCCGGCGAACTCTCGCCGGATCCGAACCACTGTCTCCAAAACCAACATCCCGATCTCGCCGCCTGAACATCCAGACGACTGTTTAGGCTATCGAAATGAGGGGTCCCTTTTAGACGCCGATCACCCCGCTAACGGGGTCCTTTTTGCACGCCGATCCACACGCCTTGGCCTCGCAGAGGGAAACGAAACGGCCCTCTCAGCGATGCAAATGTTCAAGGTTCCCTGCTGGGCGACGCTAGGAAACGAACGCTTCGGCTTGGCCACAATCCCGGAATCGGTGCACCAGCTGTATCTCTTTGTCGACAATGATGCGGGCGGGCACCTTGCTGAAGAGCGTGCGCGAGAGGCCTACGCTTGCGAAGGGCGGCTGATTGTCACCAGGCGGCCGGAGCTAACCGGCGACGACTGGAATGATGTGCTCATGCGCTCAGTCCGAGCTGCGGTCTGAATGTCGGTGAGAGGAAAGCGGGCTTGGGGCCTTGTGAGGCCCCCGGGCGGATCCATCTGAGCGGACACCCGGACAAACCCAGGGCCTCTTCAGGAGGTCTCTTATGTCACACGCAAATACCGCTTTCGCATTCTCCGATCCCGCCGAGCCGCATGTGTTGGCAGCGGCGAGGGCGCTGGCCGCGCGGCTAGGTTCAGATCAAGCAATCTCACGGCACACTGTGAATGCAACAATGGCCGATCATTTCGGCGGTAGCGACGCCGAAGGACGCTGGTCCGTACGCGATGCCCATGCCGCACTTGAATTGGCGCAGGTGCTGTTCCTGACCCAGGCGACCGAATTCTCACCTGCAATGTCATCCAGCTTTGCCGATGAGGCTTTCACGCGCCTTGAATGTCTGGTCCCGACCCAGTCGAAACGGAGCGACGAGCAGATCGAGTGGCAACAATTCGCAACGCCACCCCGTCTGGCCTGGATGGCTGCAAAGGCTTGCGCGATTTCCGCCGCTGAACTGGTTCTCGAACCGTCGGCCGGGACCGGGATGCTGGGCGTATGGGCAGCAAAGGCAGCTGCGCGTCTTGTTCTCAACGAGATTTCGCCGCTGCGCCGCGAATGCCTGGGCGCCGTGTTTCCCGAGGCGACAGTCACGGGGTTTGACGGGGAACTGATCGACGAACTTCTCACGCCCGACGTGGGTCCGAGCGTGGTGCTGATGAACCCGCCCTATTCAAACAGTATCGAGAGGGGCCACGATAGTCGCACTGGCGATCGGCACTTGCGCTCTGCCTGGAAGCGCCTTCTGCCCGGTGGCCGCCTGGTCGCAGTGATGCCCGAATGGTTTGAGCTTCCGAAGTTTCTTGTCGGGATCGCCGGTCCCGTCTCGTTGCGTCTCAACGCGACGATCGAGCGCGGTTTCGTCAAGCAGGGCACCTCAATCTCAACCCGGCTCCTGGTTCTCGACAAGGCTGAGGATGGTAACAGCCCGATCATCGCCCAGCCGGCAAACTTTGCCGAGCTTCATTTGCTGATCGATATGCTGCCTGGCCGGGTAAGCCTGCCCGCCGAACCCAGCATCGGCACCAAGACAGCATTGCCGCTTCGACTGGTGGCGAACAGGACGAAACCGGCTCCACTTAGGGGCCATCCAGCAGTTGCGGCGCCGTCGATCCTGCCGCTCGAATTTACTCCGCTCGAAGCACCTGCGCCGATCGAAAGCCAGGTTGGGCATTATTTGCCCTACCGGCCGAGCCGGATCTCGATTGCAGATGCTGTCCCGCATCCAACCCCGCTGGTCGAGTCCGTTGCGATGGGTTCGATAACCGCACCCGTGCCCGAAGTGGTGCCTCAGCTTCCGTCGAGCCTCATTGCTGGAGGCGCCTTATCCGCTGCGCAGGCCGAGACCCTGATCTATGCTGCAAGCGCGCATGCCCGCGACCTGCCGGGACGGTTCGAGCCCGACGACAAAGGCTGCGCCTTGAAGGCGAGCGCCGAGGGGCACGCCTACCGCATGGGTTACTTTCTTGGTGACGGGACTGGTGCAGGGAAGGGACGGCAGGTCGCTTCCGTCATCCTCGACCGGTGGGTGAGGGGTGAACGGCGCCACATCTGGATTTCCAAGAACGAAGCTTTGCTCGAAGATGCCCGCCGCGATTGGAGTGCGCTCGGCGGTCTTCCCATCGACGTCCAGCCCCTTCGCCAATGGAAGCTCGGTGTCCCGATCGGGATGCGCGAAGGCATACTCTTCGTCACTTACCCGACGCTGCGTTCGGGCCGAAGCGACGCCACCCGGCTCGAGCAAATTCTCGAATGGGCAGGGGAGGACTTCGACGGGCTCATCGTCTTTGACGAAGCCCATGCGATGGCCAACGCAGCTGGCGGGGAGGGCTCACGTGGTAAGGTCAAAGGATCGGAACAGGGCATTGCCGGTGTTCGCATCCAGAATCTGTTGCCGCGCGCTCGCGTGCTCTACGCATCGGCGACCGGGGCATTCGACGTCAATAATCTCGCCTATGCCACCCGTCTTGGCCTGTGGGGGCCCGAGACGGCTTTTGCCAATCGCGAAGCCTTCGTCGCAGACATCCGCGATGGCGGTATCGCTGCAATGGAACTAGTCGCCCGTGATCTGAAGGCACTCGGACTGTACGCGGCGAGGGCACTTTCATTCGCGGGAGTTGAGTACGAGATTCTCGAACATTGCCTGAACCCCGACCAGGTAGCGGTTTATGACGCCTATGCAGATGCCTGGGCAATCATTCATGCCAATTTGCGCGAGGCACTCGAGGCAACTCGGATCGTCGACACTGACAGTGGCGATACCCTGAATTCAGGTGCCAAATCGGCTGCGCTTTCGGTGTTTGAAGGCACCAAGCAGCGCTTCTTCGCGCAGCTCCTTTTATCGATGAAGCTGCCGAGCCTGCTGCCTGCGATTGATACGGCACTTGCCGACGGCAACGCGGTTGTAGTGCAACTCGTCTCGACCGCCGAAGCCATGCTTAACCGCCGCCTCGCTGATCTCTCCGATGCGGAACGCGAAGCACTCGAAATCGATCTCTCCCCCCGCGAATACGTGGTCGATTACCTCACCAAAAGCTTTCCGGTGCGGTTGATGTCCGTGTTTACGGACGAGAACGGCAATGCTCGGTCCGAACCGATGAGTGATGAGAACGGTGCCCCTGTTCTGTGTCATTCGGCGCTTGACGCGCGCGATCGCATGATCGAGCAGCTCTGTGCCTTGCCGCCGATCGCGACGGCGCTCGATGCGATCATCGAACGGTTCGGTGTCGATCAGGTCGCCGAAGTCACCGGCCGTACCCGCCGCCTGATCGTCGGACGCGATGGGCGCCAGGTGCTCCAGTCGCGCTCTCCGCGCGCCAATGTAGCCGAGACGCAAGATTTTATGGACGGGACCAAGCGAATTCTCGTTTTCTCCGATGCTGGTGGCACCGGCCGCAGTTATCATGCCGACCTCGCCGCAAAGAACCAGATGCGCCGGGTCCACTTCCTGCTTGAGCCGGGCTGGCGGGCCGATGCCGCAATTCAGGGCCTTGGCCGTACCAACCGCACCAATCAGGCGTCGGCCCCGCTGTTCCGCCCCGTGACCACCGATGTGCGTGGCGAACGTCGGTTTATATCGACCATTGCACGTCGGCTCGATAGCCTCGGGGCACTGACCCGCGGGCAACGCCAGACGGGTGGGCAGAACCTCTTCGATCCTGCCGACAATCTCGAGAGTACATACGCCAAGGAGGCGCTTCACCGCTGGTTCGGCCTGCTGTTCGCAGGCAAGTTGGAAGCTGTTACGCTTTCTCGGTTTGAGGAATTGAGCGGGCTCAGGGTCGAAGGGCCCGACGGCGCGATGGTAGATGATCTGCCAACAATCCAGCGCTGGCTCAATCGCATCCTCGCGTTGCCGATTGCTCTGCAAAACGGCATATTTGACGAGTTTCTCGGCCTCGTCGAAGCGCGGATCGATGCAGCACGCCAGGCGGGCACGCTCGACATTGGGGTCGAGACCATTGCGGTCGAGCATTACGAGGTGCTGACCGACACGCTACTGCGCACCGATGCGCTGTCGGGTGCGACTACGCATCTCCTGGAACTCGAGATCGCCCGCGCGCTCAAGCCTTTGCGTCTCGAACGGCTCGAGGAACTCTACGGCGTTTCTGGTTCGCGTCAGCAACTTCTGCGTAATGCGCGCTCAGGCCGGATCGGGCTGCTTGTCCCGGCGCGAAGTCTGCTCACCGACGAAGGTATGCGTGTGGCCCGCTTCGAGCTTGTCCGCCCCTTGAAGCACGGGCACATTACCGCCGATCAACTCGAGGAGAGCAACTGGGAAACGGTGGATCCAACCGAATTTCAGCGCCTCTGGCAGGCTGAGGTCGATGACGCCGCCTCAAATCTCAAGCGCGAGCGCCTGCATCTTGCAACCGGCCTGCTGCTTCCGGTGTGGGACAAACTTCCTTCCGACTATGTTCGGGTCAGCCGGATCTCGGCGCGAGACGGACGCTCGCTCTTAGGTCGAGAGGTTCCGCTCCATTGCGTGCCCGAACTGTGCCAGGCGCTTGGGCTGGAAGACGAACATGCCTTTTCAGCAGAGCAAATCGTCGATGCGGTGCTCGGGACAGGGCGACCGATGCAAATCAAATGCCGCGAAGCGCTTACGCTCAAGCGCAGCCTCGTGAATGGCGCGCAGCGGCTTGAACTGGCTGGTTGGTCGGCGTCGCGCCTCGACTGGTACAAGGCACATGGGTGCTTCACCGAGATCATACGCTATCAGACGCGACTTTTCGTCCCGACGACGAACGCGGTGGCGGTCTTGGCGCGACTTGTCGGATGAGGCGCTCCTATATTGCCAATTGGCATCCAAAATGATATATGATGCCATATGGAGAATGCTCATGTTGGCACTGCAACCCGTTGATACCGTCCCCCATGCCTTCCGGCCCGATCCTGTAACCCAGGAGGAAGCAGCGGCGATGTTCCGCGCCGTGCTGAACCTGTTCGGCAAATGGGAACTCACAGACGAGCAGGCAGCGACTCTGCTCGACATGCCGGTTCGCTCCTACCGGCGGTGGAAGGCTGAGGGTGCGGGCCGTGTCTCGCGCGATGGTGCGGCGCGGCTCTCCAACCTGATGGGTATCCACAAGGCGCTGAGGATCATCTTTTCCGAAGCCCAACGTGGCTACGCCTGGATCAAGGCAGGTAACGCCGCCTTTGCCGGAGCGAGTGCGCTCGACGTCATGCTTGGGGGCGAACTGACCGATATCATGCGGGTGCGTCGCTATCTTGATGCCGAACGTGGTGCCTGGTGATTGATCCCAAGGCGATTCCGCTTGCCCAGGTCGAGTGGAAAGGTGCTGTACGGATTATCCGCAGTGCCTTTCCACCGATTGACCTGTTCGAAGACATTGCAGACCCTGCAGATTGGCCGTTGCTGATCTCCGCAGAGCAAAAAACCAATCCCCGCATTATGGCGACGATCGGCAATCTCGATCTGGTGCCGGCTGATCGCAGGGTAGGCGGCAATGGCGCATCCTATCTGATGGCGCCGTTCACGCATGTTAGCGCGGACCGGCCAAGTCGCTTCACCGATGGGACCTACGGCGTGCTATACGCGGGGGATGCATTCGAAACTGCGCTGTTCGAGACAATCCATCACCATGCCCGCTTCATGGCTCGCACTGTAGAAGCGCCAGGCTGGACCTCACAGTTCCGTGAGATCATCCTTTCGGTAAGCGCTGATCTTCAAGATCTCAGGAGCTTTGCGGCAGGCGATCCCGCGCTAGATCCCGACAACTATGCTGCATCGCAAGCTCTCGCAGTTGAACTCAAAGGGGGCGGGGCCGAAGGTCTTGTCTATCCGAGCATCCGGCATCCGGGTGGTGAGTGTGTCGGCTTGTTCTACCCGGATTGTGCATCCGACCCCACTCAGGGACGTCACCTCGATTACCACTGGGACGGAACAGGTGTCGATCTGGTTCGAGACGCTGGTACAGGGGCGGTGTTTCGAGTGGTATCTACCTGAAAGGTGGGCAACATTGAACAGCGAGCAAATCGAAACTGTCCGAACCCGCGCCCAGAAGGCGATTTGTCCACTAAAACCAGCAGATTTCAGCACGCGAGCGCCGAAGGGATTTCTCTTCAACGCAAAGCGCACCGATGCCGGGCGGACGCTGCCACCATATTATCTGGTCTACTTTCTTCTTGTCGACTTGCTGGGTTTCACGAATCTAGGTCAGTTCGAAAAGGTAGCCTGGTCAGTCCCGGTGGAATATGATGGGCGGCCCTTCCTTGTGGAACACCGCAAATTTGGATTGGGCGTCTTCGCTGCCAATGTTCCAGAAGACGAAGAAGCGGCTGCCGAAATTGTCAGATTGATCCACAAGGCCACCAAAGCGGCGCAGCCTTATTTCGATTGGAGGGCTGAGCAGGCAGCAAAGGCCTCCCAACTCAATGTCGTCAACCGCTCGCCCGATCTGTTCGAACGGCTAAATTTCTACCTCGATCTTTATGACGACAGGCAACAGGAAGCGGAGGGCCGGAAGGACGAGCGGATTGTCAACCATCTTAGCGATATGAGCTATACGGTAGCCTTTCCGGTGTCAATCGGCGTCCAAACGGGACCCCCGATCGGCGCGCAAAAGGGACCCCCTCTCAAGGATGGGGCGACGGTCGAGGAACGCTCCTTGCGCTGCGCGCGGCGTAGGGAGGGCGGAGCCCGACCGGAGACGCGCGCAGCGCAAAGCATCTTAATCCCGGCATGCGGTGGGATCAGTTGCGGTTCTTGAAGCGCCAGCTGTCGTTGCCGGTCTCGATGATGTCGCAATGATGAGTGACGCGATCGAGGAGCGCGGTGGTCATCTTGGGATCGCCGAACACGGTGGGCCATTCCCCGAACGCCAGATTGGTGGTGATGACGACGCTGGTTTGCTCATAAAGTTTGCTGACCAGATGGAATAGCAACTGCCCGCCTGAGCGGGCGAACGGCAGATAGCCAAGCTCGTCCAGAACGACGAGATCGAGCCGGGAGAGCTGGGCGGCAAGCGCGCCACTCTTGCCGATCCGGGCCTCTTCTTCGAGGCGGGTCACCAGATCCACGGTGTTGAAGTAACGCCCCCGCGCCCCGGCGCGGACGACATTGGCGGTGATGGCGATGGCCAGATGGGTTTTGCCGGTGCCTGTGCCGCCGACCAGGACGACATTGCGCCGTGCAGGCAGGAACGCGCCGCTGTGTAGCGAACGGACCAGCGCCTCGTTGATCGGCGTCCCCTCGAAGTGGAAGGCATCGATGTCCTTCACCACCGGCAGCTTGGCGGCTGCCATCCGGTATCGGATCGAGGCTGCGTGGCGATGGGTTGCCTCCGCGCGCAGCAGATCGGTCAGTATCTCCATCGTCGTGCGCTGCCGCTGAAGGCCGGTGGTGACGGCCTCATCGAACGCGCCGGCCATCCCCTTGAGACCGAGCCCGCGCATCGCGTCGATCATGTCATGCCGCTGCATGGAAGTTCCTCAGTTGGTCGTAACGGGCACAGTCTGCGATCGGCGGATGCCGCAGGGCGTTGTCCTCCGAAGTGACGATCGTCAGCGGTCGCGGCGGTTCGCGGCGCCGCGCCAGGATATTGAGGATCAGATCATCGCTCGCCGTGCCGGTCGCCAGCGCCTCCCGCACGGCGGCCTCGACGAGTTCCAGACCGTCGGTCAGCACGGCCGCCAGCACGCGCACGAACCGCCGATCGGCATCATCGCCATTGCCCAGCTTGCGGCGCAACCGAGCCAGTGCTGGCGGCAGCTCCCAGTCCTGGAAAGGGGCGCCGTTGCGCAAAGCGCCGGGCTTGCGGGCCAGCACCGGCAGATAGTGCCAGGGATCATAGATCGTGCGGTTACGCCCGAAGAAGCGGGGATGTTCGGCAACGACCTCATCATCGCATCGGACGACAATGCGGTCGGCATAGGCCCGGACCTGCACCGTGCGTCGTGCCACCGTCGAGAGAACCGAGTATCGGTTGCGATCGAAGCTGATCAGGCAGGTGCCCGACACGCCATGCTCGCTCTCGTTGAAGCCGTCGAACGGCCCCAGCATCGGTTGCAATGCGGGGCGTTCCATCTCCAGCATCTGCGCCACGGTCTGTTCGCCCTGTTCAGGATGCGCCTGCCGTTCGGCCCAGCGCCGGCACTCGGCTTCCAGCCAGCCATTGAGCTCCTCAAGGCTGGCGAACCGCAAACGGGGCTGGAAGAAGCGCCCTCGGATCGTCTGCACCTGGTTCTCGACCTGGCCCTTCTCCCAGCCCGCCGCCGGCGAGCAGGCCGTGGGCTCGACCATATAATGGTCGGCCATGATCAGGAACCGCCGGTTGAACACCCGCTCCTTGCCGGTGAACACGCTCGTCACCGCCGTCTTCATATTATCGTAGATGCCGCGCTTGGGCACGCCACCGAAAAAGGCAAAGCCGCGCGCATGCGCGTCAAACAGCATCTCCTGGCTCTCGCGGGGATAGGCCCGGACATACACCGCCCGCGATGCGCACAGCCGCATATGCGCGACCTTCACCCGCATCGGCTTGCCGTCGATCTCGACATCCTCGTGGCTCCAGTCGAACTGGTAGGCCTCGCCGGGCTGGAACAGCATCGGAATAAAGGCCGTCGTCCCATCGCCGACATTCCTGCGCCGCTCGACCTTCCACCGTGCCGCATAGCGACGCACGGCATCGTAGGAGCCTTCGAAACCCTCACGCACCAAAAGGTCGTGGATACGGGTCATCCGAAGCCGGTCACGTCGGCCCAGCAACTCATTCTCTTCCAGCAGCACATCAAGACGATCCTGAAACGGACCGATCCGCGGTAGCGGCTGAACCTTGCGTCGATAATCAAATGCGCCTTCCGGCGCCCGGATCGCCTTGCGGATCACCTTCCGCGACACATGCAGATCACGCGCGATCGCCTTGATCGCCTTCCCGCCGGCGAACTCTCGCCGGATCCGAACCACTGTCTCCAAAACCAACATCCCGATCTCGCCGCCTGAACATCCAGACGACTGTTTAGGCTATCGAAATGAGGGGTCCCTTTTAGACGCCGATCACCCCGCTAACGGGGTCCTTTTTGCACGCCGATCCACACGAATGCCGACATCGCTGTGGCTGAGGCGGACGGCAAGGCCAATTTCGACGCCTTCATGGGGCGATAAAGGGAAGCGTTGATCCGCCGCATCCACCCAGACGCGTCGTTTATACAGGGAGCGTCTTGTTGAGAGCCGTCAAATTAGCTATATTCTTAGCTAAGGGAGATACCCATGGCTCAGTTCTCTGTTCACGACGCGAAGACCAACCTGTCCAAACTCATCGCCGCCGCTCTCGATGGCCGTGATGTCGTGATCGCGCGCGGGAGTCAGCCTGTTGTGCGCCTTGTCCCCGTTGCTCCTGTTGGGAAACGTCGATTTGGAGCGCTAAAGGGCAAGATCGCAATGGATCACCGTTTCAATGAACCTTTGCCTGACGACGAATTGAAGGGTTGGGATCTCGGGTGAAACTTCTTCTCGACACCCATGCTCTGATCTGGTGGCTCGCGGGGGATCAAGCACTTAGCGAGATCGCCCGCGATGCAATCGCCGACGATGTGAACAGCGTCGCCGTGAGCGCGGCTTCGGCGATGGAAGTCGCAACGAAGTTTCGGATCGGGAAGTTGCCCGACGCGGCGCTTCTGGCGCAGGAGTTCGAGACGATCGTCGCATCCCAAGGGTTTACCGAACTGCCGATTACCGTTCACCACGCCAGACTGGCGGGTGAGATGAAGATCACCCACAAGGATCCCTTTGATCGTTTTCTGATCGCTCAGGCTCAATCGGAGGATATGCTCCTCGTGTCGAATGAGGCACTGTTCGATAGCTTCGCAGTGAAGCGGCTCTGGTAGGATTTCGTCCTCGAAGGTGAAGGTCAATCTCCAGCAGGATGCAGTCACAGACCCGCAACAAAAGAATCCGACCGTGCGGGCGGATCGTGAGGTTAACGACTGACTGTTGAGATCCGCAGCCGATGCAGGGCGCTATGGAGCAGAACTGATGTTGGATCGGAATCGACTTAAAATGCGTGTTCTCGCGGCCTTCCTTGCTCTTCCACTGTTTGCGACGCCGGCCGCCGCGCAGGACTGGAACAATCTCGCGGCATCCGAGGCGATGAATCAGGTCCATGCCACGATGCGGCAGCACATGATTGTCAATCCGGCAGAGGAAGGCGAAAACGGAGCGCGCGGCACGCCCCCGGCGCCAGCACGGATGGATGCGACCTATCGGGTCGATCCCAATGTCCGCCGCACCGTGCAACAAAAGCTCGTCGCAGCCGTGACGCGGCAGAACGAAGCCGCCGGTGAAGAATTGTCCGCCACCTTCGCGCGGCACGACCTTATCGCCATGGGGGATCGCGCCTTGTCGTCCTTCGGTCTGCGGTCGGGCGACGTCATCGACGCAGTGACCATCTATCGCCTGGCGATGTGGGGCGCTGCAAAAGGGCTCACCACGCCGCCACCGCGTTCCGCGATTACAGGTGCGCGGATGCAAACAGCTTCGACGTTCGACCTTGCCGCCGCGCGCCTCGACACGCCGGCCCGGCGTCAGGAGTTTGCCGAAACCCTGCTGTATCAGGCGATCCTGATGGACCTGGCCTCCGAGCAGGCGCAGAAATCGCGGGATCAGGTGACCATCGACGCGCTGGGGCGCTCCGCCCGTCAGGCGCTCGTCGCTTCCGGCCTGAATCCCGATCGGATGCAGCTGACAAGCCGGGGCTTCATTCTTGAACGATAGCTCGACGCCTGCAACCTTCGTCATCGAGGGAAGCAATATCCACGACATCCCGTCCTTCTATGACGAGATCAACCGCGTCTTCATGGGCAATGGGGATTGGAAGCTGGGGCCGAGCCTCGATGCGCTCGATGACATGCTCTATGGGGGTTACGGCGCCTTGCAGGGGAGCGGCCCTGTCGTCCTGATCTGGCGGGGCATGGAGAAAAACCGCACCGATCTTGGGCTGGAAGCGACGCGGGCTTATTACCGCGCAAAACTGGACGCTCCCGATCGGTACAACGTCGCCCGCATCAATGACGATCTCGCCGCCTTGGAACGGGGCGCAGGTGCAACCTATTTCGACATCATTTGCGAGATCCTGGCCGGTCATCCCCGCATCGAGGTTCAGGCCAAAAATTAGACGCGATCAGATCGGGCCAGCGGTCACGATGGCATAGTCACTTTGGCGATCGGCTTCGGATCGGGCCTTGTGCGGCGACCTGTCCTTATACCGGTCGATAGCGCACCCGCCGCCAGTCAGGGCGCAAGCCTGGCGGCCCCTGCCGGGGAGGCGCGCGGCACGCAATATTTCGAAGCCCATCTCGACGAAGCGCGCGAGATCGTCGTGCAATGCGCCGCAGGCACGGTGCGGGGTCAGGAATGCGCCAATGCCGAGATCGCAATCGCCGAAGCCGACGGCAAGGCGCGATTCGACGCTTTCATGGGCAACCGAAACAGCGATCGGGATAGTTCAGATTGGTGCATCAGCGATGGAACGTCGGGTTGTGATGTCCACAATATCCACTAATATGAGGACAAGGAAAGGAGGCCGCGATGCCCAAACCCATGACCCTGAATGTTCGCGTTTCCGGCTCGCTCAGCGATTTCGTCGCGGCAAATATCGGAGAGAATGGCGCCTACGAGAATGTGAGCGAGTATGTTCGTGACCTCATCCGACAAGATAAGTCGCGTCGCGAAGACGAGTCATTCCAGCGGCTCAAAGCCGAACTGACCCGGGCCTTTGCTGCGCCCGACAGCAGCTACGAAACCCTTGATGCCGAAGACGTTATTCGTCGAAATGCGCGTCGCGCTCAAAAATGAGCAAGTTCAGGGTCCAATCGGCCGCCGGGCATCGGTTGGATGAGATTTATCTCCACACGCTCGACGCTTGGGGAGAGGCGCAGGCGGACAGCTACATCCGCGGCCTCTTTGACCGGTTCACGGCGATCGCTGAACGCCGCTTCCCGTGGCGACCGATCCCCGCGGAATTTGGCGTCGACGGTTTCGTATGCCGTTATGAGCGCCACGTGATCTACTGGAAATTGCTCGAGGATGGCACGGTGGGCATCGTGACCGTACTGCATGAGCGGATGCACCAGATCGAGCGATTTCAAGACGACTTCGGCGCCTGACGACGCGCCTTCGCAAATCCCCGGTCCGTCGCCATGAACCGCTCCAGCATTGGGGCGATAAGCCGCGCGGGCGGAACAGGCTGGGCGCCGTCACCGGCAAGCACGCGGCCATAGGCTTCAAGGTCGGAGTGGACCGAGGCCGGCAGCTCGATAGTGAGGCGGACCGGTTTGCTTTCCGCGAGATCGCCGAGTTTGAGTTTGGTCATCGTGTCTGTCTCCAGGGCGCCAATATCAAATCGCGACTCACCAGCACGCGTACCGGATGGCCGGGCCGCACGGTCAGCGTGGGCTGGATATTGAGTTGGCGGCGAACGATGTCCTGACCCGCCTGATTGATCGTATTCTGCCCGCCGTCACGAATGGCGCGGGCGATATCGTCATCGGAATCCGTGCCAAGCTCAGCCCCGATGCTGAGCAGGGTCGAAAGACCCGCTGCGCGCAGGATGCCGCCCCAATGTTCATCGACCCGGTCCTCGAGCCCGGCATAACCGGCGGGGTCGCCCGCGGGCTGGCGATCGAGGATGATCGAGCGGCCATCGGGCAGGATCAGCCGGTTCCAGACCAGCAGCACGCGGCGTTGTCCGAAGGCGACGTCTGCGTCATAGTCGCCGATCAGGCGCGAACCTTGGGGGATGAGCAAGGTGCGGCCTGTCGGACTGTCATAGACGCTTTGCGTCACCTGCGCCGTGACCTGGCCCGGTAGATCGGAACTGATGCCGGTAATGAGCGCGGCCGCGATGACGCTGCCCGCCTGCACGACATGGGGCGAGACGGGTGCTGTCAATTGACCGCTGTTGACGGTGCGGTTCTCGGGCGAGCGCTCCACAAACTCGCGCTTCGCCCGTTGCATGTTCGGACCGTCCGCGGGCTCTGGCGCGGCAGGCGAGGCGGCGCCGAGCGCCGCCAGATCCAGGCTGGGCGATGGGGTGGGCGTGACAGGACCTGACGCTGCGGTTCCCCCCTGACCGCCGAGGAACAGCCGGCTCGCAAGAGCTGCCTCGCGTTCCTGCGCCGCACGCTGCGCCGCCAGCTCCTCCGGCGTCATTGCCTGTGCGCCCACGGGAGGCGCCGCCGTGGGATCGACGGCGCCGCCTTCCTGCTGGGCGGCGAGGATCGGACCGCCGAGGTCGCCTGGGAGCGGTTCGCCGAGTGGGGGTACGCCAGCCGGCAACTGGCTATAGTCGCGCGGGGCGGTGGCCACCTGCTCGGTTACGGCGCGGCTATCGGTATTATAGAGTTCTTCCGGCGCGGCCTTGTCCCGGCTTTGCAGCGCGAAGGTGAGCGCACCGCCCACCGCCAGCGCGCCGACCGCACCGAGCGTCGCCATGGCCTTGCGTGAGAGGCGCATGACGCGCGGCGGATCGCCCCGCAGCCTGAACCCGGCCGGATCAGCCAGCGGCGGCCCGTCGAGGTGGTGCTCGTCCTCCACCTGGAGTTCCGGCTTTTCGTCTCCTGACCCCTCGGCCAACACCGCGGCGCCAGCCCCATCTTCCCTTTCCGGCCCTTCACCCTCGGAACGGGGATCGCGATCACCGGTCATCGCCGGCTCCTGCGCTGGCGGGTCCCGTCATCGCGCACGACGCGGACGACTTGCTGACGCTCGCCGCCCAGACGCAGTTCAGCGGCGGCGAACAGGCGATCGACGACGATATGGCGTTCGGCGACACGGTAATTGACCAGCTCGCCGCCGCCTTCGGGGCCGATCACGAAGAGGGGCGGCATTTCGCCTTGCGCGATGCCGGCGGGAAACTCGATGAATACCTGCGCGCCGTCATCGAATGCGCGCAGCGGCCGCCAGGGCGCTTCGTCACCCTCGATGCGGTAGCGGAAGTTGAGCCGGGCGACGTCGACACCAGTGGCGATGGGCGTTGCTCCGGCTGCTGCCGCGTTCTGGCCGCGCAGCGCGATCAGCTGGTCCTGCGGATAGGTCCATGAGACCGAGGCCATCCATGTCGCGCGCGTAGCACGCAGTTCGATATGGTAGGTTCGACGGTCGGTGTTGATCACGAGATTCGTGGAAAGATCGGGCCGCGTCGGCTTCGCGAGGATGTGGACCCGCGCCGAAGCCCCGGTCCCGCTCACCGTATCGCCGATGATCCAGCGCACCGTGTCGCCAGCGGCGACCGGCCCAGGTCCGACAAGCTGTTCGCCTTCCTGAAGGGCGATATCCGTCACTTGTCCGGGCGCGGCATAGACCTGATAGAGCGCCCCTTCCGACCAGGGGTAGACCTGGATCGCATTGATGAAGCCATCGCGCACAGGTTGCATCCGCGCGGCCGCATTGGCCTCGTTTACACGCGCCGACGGATCGACCGGCTCGGGCGGCGGCGTCCTGTCTTCAAGCGGCTTCAACTGGCCCGGAAGCGGCAGAGGCTCCGGCACCGTGACGATCTCGACAGGTGCAGGCGCTGGCAAGGTCTGGACGGCGGCGATAGCGGGCGCATCGTCATAGCGGATGGCGGGTGGTCTGGCGGCACTGGTGGCGCAGGCCGAAAGCGTGGATACGGAAATCATGAGGGCCGGAAGCACGTAAATGCGGGACGGCGCCTGACGACGGGAAGATGCGGACATGGTCATTGGCCAAGTTCCTTCGACCAGTTGATGGCGTTGACGTAGATGCCGAGCGGATTCTTCCTCAGGCGCTCGGGATCGCGCGGCGGCTGCACGGTGATGGTGAGAATGGCGGACCACCGTTCGGTGGCGGCAAGACTGCCGTCGGAATAGCGGCGCTCGATCCAGGCGACCCGGAAGCTGTCGGGTGATGCCCGGATGACGCTGGAGATCTCGGTGGCGATCTGGACCCGGCCGATATTGGCGAAAGGATCGTTCGACCTTGCGTAATCATTGAGGGCCATCGCCCCGCGATCGGTCGTGAAGTCATAGGCGCGTAGCCAGTTCTCGCGCACGATCACCGGGTCAGCGGGAATGCTGCGGACCTGTTCGATGAACCGCGCCAGATGAAACGCGATCTGCGGGTCGCTCGGCCGATAGGCGGCATTGGCGGGTGCGACCGTCTGGGCTTGCCCGAGCTTGTCGACCTCGACGATCCAGGGCGTGATCGTGCCCCGTGCGCCCTGCCAGACGAGACCGCCGGCAAGACCGGCGGACAGTGCGAGACAGCCGAAGGCGGCAAGCCGCCAGTTGCGGGCCTGGACACGGGCGGAGCCGATACGCTCATCCCAGACCTGCGCTGCGCGCTGGTAAGGCGTTTCCGGCTCGGGGGCATTGCCGTATCGAATGGAGGGTCGCTTGAACATGAGCGGTCAATCCTTCTGCTTGATGTCGGGCGACATGCCGCCGCCGCCGCGATCGCCCGAGCGGACCGCGTGCGAGACCGAGGCGACGCCGCGTTGCAGCGCCTGCTGACGCTTCATCGCCTTCGCCCAGGCAGGCGGCGCCCCTCCGCCTGATGTTGCGGGGGCGGATGTGGATGCGACCGAAGCACCGCCCGAACCGCCAGACCCGCCCGATATCGTTCCGCCCGAGGCCGAGAAGCCGGCGCGCGCGCCGGAGCGGAAATTGGATTTCATGGATTGACTGGCCTTGGCGGCGGCGTTCCTGATGGGGTCGATGGCTGCCCTGGCGGCGCCGCTGGCGGCGCTCTGTCCAACCGCGGAGAGACCGCCCGCAACGGCGCCGGCCCCGCTCTTGCCGAGTGATCCAAGGCTGTAGCTGCTGGCGGCGGCGCCCGCGGCGAACGATCCGCCGCGCGCAGCCGCCGCTCCCGCCTTCATGCCGCCGCCGATGGCGGAGGCGGCGCCGCCCGCGGCCATGCGCGCGCCCATCGCCCCGCCAACCGCCATTCCGCCTACGGCGAGCGCGGTGCCGACAGCGGCGCCGGCGCCAAGCTGGGGCGCGCCCGACACGAGCCCGGTCGCGATGCCGGGACCGAAGATGGAAAGACCGAGCAGGGCCAGAGCGGCCAGCGCCACCGACATCGCCTGTTCGGCGGTCGGCATCTCCCCGAAGGCGCTTTCGAACTGCGCGAAGAGGCCCGTGCCGATGCCTACAATGACAGCGAGCACCAGCACCTTGATGCCGGAGGCGACGACATTGCCGAGCACTTTTTCCGCGAGGAAGGCTGTCTTGTTGAACAGTGCGAAGGGGAGCAGAACGAAACCGGCCAGCGTCGTCAGCTTGAACTCGATCAGCGTCACGAAGAGCTGCACGCTGATGATGAAGAAGGCGATGAGGATGATGACCCAGGCGATCAACAGGATCGCGATCTGGACAAAGTTGGTGAACAGGCCGACCGGACCCGTCAGTTCTCCGGCGGCATCGAGCAGCGGTTCGCCCGCATTGAATCCGGCGGCCGCGACGCTGCCCGGCTTCATGAAGTCGGCAAGGCTGATCGCCGATCCGCTCGCCTTCAGGCCCAGCCCGGCGAAGCTCTCGAAGACGATGCCGGCGAGCGCGGAGAAGTTGCCGATGACGAAGGCGAAGAAGCCGACATAAAGCACCTTCTTCACCAGCCGGTGCATTACGTCCTCATCGGCGCCCCAGGCCCAGAACAGACCGGCGAGCGTGATGTCGATGACGATCAGCGTGGTCGAGAGGAACGCGACCTCGCCGCCGAGCAGCCCGAAGCCGCTGTCGATGTAATTGTTGAAGGTGTCGAGGAAGGTGTTGATGACGCCGGTATCATTCATGGCGGTCACCCTCGCGTCCGAGGAAGCGGCGGCGATGCTCTTCCCAGGCCGCGTCACAGCCGGAATCCGGCATGGTGAGCGTGCGGCAACGGGCAAGCTCGTCGCGCAAGGGATCGTACGGCGCGAGATCTGTGGGCGATGGCAGAGGCGCGGCAGGTTTGCGCTCGTCGACCGCTATGGCGATAGCGGTCGCCATCAACAGGCCTCCGGCAAGCGCGACTCCGGCGATCCTGGCGCTGCGGCTCATGTGCGTTTCCCCTTGTCGATTATCGCCCGGTCACTGGCCGCTGCGGCGCATGAAACGGCGAAAATGCTCGCGGCCCTGCTCTTCGGTGGCGGCGTTGCGCGCGGATTCGAGCGCCTGGGCGCGGCCCTGCGCGGCGAGAAGCGCGGTGAGATCGGCGATCTGACGCAATTGCAGGGCAAGAAGCTGGTTGCCGGCCTGGGCCGCCTGAAGCGCCCCGGTCGCCGACTGGCTGGCGCCGACGATGTCCGCCATCGCCGTCTGCGAGCCTTCGATATTGCCGACGACGCCGGCCTGGACGCGGAGCGCATCCTCGAAGCTGCCGACACTGTCCCGCCAGCGCTCGCGGGCATTGGCGATCAGCGTCGCTTCCGACGCATTCATATCGACGTCGCGATAGCGGGCCGTGAACGCATCCTCGATCGTCTTCACATCATAGGCGATGCGCTGCGCCTCGCTCAGCAATTGGCGGGTCTGCTGAACCTGCGCCTGAAGCTCGCCCAGGCTGCTGAACGGCAGCGAAGCGAGGTTTCGGGCCTCGTTGATGAGCGACGTCGCCTGCTGCTGGATCTGCTGTATCTGATTGTTGATCTGCTGGAGCGAGCGCGCCGCCGTCAGCACATTCTGCGCATAGTTGGTCGGGTCATAGACGATCCCGCCGAAGCCGAGCTGCGCGCTGGCAGGCGCTGAGACGGCTGTTAGACCCAGCATCGCGATGCCAGCGATGATGCTGCGGCGCAGTTTATGACGTGTCATAGCGGATTCTCCTCTGTGAAAGCGGGCAGAAGGTCGGCGGCCCAGTTCAGACCGCGATGGCGCAGCCAGGCGGCGGCGAAGCCCTGCTGCCCATGGGTGTCCATCAGTTCGCCGATGGTGATCTGGTCGGTCTTGGAAGAGGCGGCCGCGAAAGCGAGCGCAACATCGCCGAGACCCAGCTCGAACAGCCGGTTGCCGCGTGGGGACTGGCAGTAATAATCCCGCTTGGGCGTCGAACGGGCCAGGATTTCGATCTGCCGGTCATTGAGACCGAAGGCGCGGTAGATGCGGGCGATCTGCGGCTCGAGCGCGCGTTCGTTGGGGAGCAGGATACGCGTCTTGCAGCTTTCGATGATCGCGGGCGCGACGCTGCTGTTCTCGATCTGGGCGAGAGACTGGGTAGCGAAGATGACGCTGGCGTTCTTCTTGCGCAGCGTCACCAGCCAGGTGGAGAGCTGGCGCGCGAAGGCGGGCGAGTTCAGCGCCAGCCAGCCTTCGTCGATGATGATGAGCGTGGGGCTCCCATCGAGCCGCCCGGCGATGCGATGGAAGAGGTAGGACAAAACGGCGGGCGCCGCGCCGCTGTCCATCAGCCCTTCGGTCTCGAACGCCTGCACCGAGGCGGTGCCGAGCCGTTCCTGTTCGGCATCCAGCAGCCGCCCCCAGGCGCCGCCCACGCACCATGGCGCAAGCGCCTGCTTCAGCTCCTGCGACTGGAGTAGCACGGCGAGCCCGGTGAGCGTTCGCTCACCGGGCAGAGCGCTGGCGAGCGAGGTCAGGGCCGACCAGATATGGTCCTTGGCCTGCGGATCGACGGTCGCGCCTTCGGATTCGAATATGCCTGCGAGCCATTCGGCGGCCCAGGCGCGCTCGGCCGCATCGTCGATCCGCGCCAGCGGCTGCAACAGGACGCTGCTGTCCTCTTCCTTCCCGGCCTCGCTCGCGAACAGGCTGCCGCCTAGATCCTGCCAGTCGCCGCCCATCCCGAGCGCGGCGGCGCGGATGCTGCCGCCAAAATCGAAGGCGAAGATCTGGCTGCCGGCATAGCGCCGGAACTGGAGCGCCATGGTGGCGAGCAGCACGGATTTGCCCGCGCCGGTCGGGCCGACGACAAGCGTGTGCCCGACATCGCCGACATGCAGCGACAGGCGAAAGGGCGTGCTTCCCTCGGTCCTGGCGAACAGCAGCGGCGGCGCCTTGAAATGCTCGTCGCGCGATTGTCCCGCCCAGATCGCCGAGAGCGGGATCATATGGGCGAGGTTCATCGTCGAGAGCGGCGGCTGCCGGACATTGGCATAGACATGGCCGGGCAGCGAGCCGAGCCAGGCCTCGATCGCGTTCATGCCTTCGGGGATGCAGGTGAAGTCGCGGCTCTGGACGATCTTCTCGACCAGACGCAATTTCTCGGCGGCGATTCCGGGGTCTTCGTCCCATACGGTGACGGTCGCGGTCACATAAGCCTGACCGACATCGTCGGCGCCCAGCTCTTGTAGCGCCGCGTCGGCGTCGGCCGCCTTGTTCGACGCATCGCTGTCCATGAGGACCGACGCCTCGTTGGTCATCACTTCCTTGACGATCGCGGCGATGGATTTGCGCTTGGCGAACCATTGCCGCCGGATTTTCGACAGCAGCTTTGTCGCGTCGCCCTTGTCGAGCATGATGGCGCGGGTGGACCAGCGATAGGGAAAGGCGAGCCGGTTCAGCTCATCGAGAATGCCCGGCCAGGTCATGGTCGGAAAGCCGATCACGGTGAGGACGCGCAGATGATGCTGGCCCAGCCGGGGCTCGAGACCGCCAGTCAGCGGCTCATCGGCCAGCAGCGTATCGAGATACATCGGGGTTTCGGGCACGCGGACCCGCTGGCGCCGGGTCGAGATCGTCGAGTGGAGATAGGTCAGAGTCTCCGCATCATCGAGCCAGGCGGATTCGGGCACGAACCCCTCGATCAGATTGAGAAGCTGGGCGCAGCGATCCGTGAAGTTCTTGACCAGTTCCCAGGGATCGACCCCGTCTTTGGCCTTGCCTTCGTAGAGCCAGCTTTCGGCGCGGGCCGCATCCTCGGCGGGCGGCATCCAGAGCAGCGTGAGATAATAGCGGCTCTCGAAATGCGCACCCGCGTCGACGAACTGGGCGCGGCGTTCCTCGTCGACCAGCGCCGAGACCGGGTCGGGGAAGTCCGAAACGGGATAATCGTCGGACGGGATGCGCTGGGCTTCGACGAAGATCGACCACCCCGATCCCAGGCGCCGGAGTGCATTGTTGAGCCGGTGGGTAACGCCCACCAGTTCAGAGGGTGTGGCGGAATCGAGATCGGGGCCACGAAAACGAGCGGTGCGCTGGAATGAGCCGTCCTTGTTGAGGACGACGCCTTCGGCGATCAGCGCGGCCCAGGGGAGGAAGTCGCTGAGCCAGGCGGCGCGGCTGCGATATTCGGCGAGGTTCATCATGGGCAGTGCTCCTCGTCACACGCGCAAATAGGCGGGGTATCGGAGATGACGGCGGGCGACGTCGGCGAACTGCGCGTCGCGGCGCGCGGCCCAGACAGCGGCGAGATGGCCGACCAGCCAGAACACGCCGCCGGCAATCCACAACTGGAGGCCGAGACCGATCGCGGCCGCAAGCGTGCCATTGGCGATGGCGAGCGTGCGCGGGGCGCCGCCGAGCAGGATGGGCTCGGTCAGCGCCCGATGGACGGGGGCGTAGAAGCCCGCAACCTCATCTCCACCGCCCTGCATCAGATGACGGCCCCGCCGCCGAAGCTGAAGAAGGAGAGGAAGAAGGAACTGGCGGCAAAGGCGATCGAAAGACCGAACACGATCTGGATCAGCCGCCGGAACCCGCCGTTGGTGTCGCCGAACGCCAGGGTCAGGCCGGTCACAATGATGATGATGACCGCCACGATCTTGGCGACCGGCCCTTCGATCGACTGAAGAATCGACTGGAGCGGCGCTTCCCAGGGCATCGAGGAGCCCGACGCCCTGGCCGCGCTCGACATGGCGAGCGCGGCCACGAGGCCGATCATCGCCGTGTTGGCGGTGCTGCGGAAACGGGAAAGTGCGTTGGTCATCCGAGTTCTCCTGTCTGATGGATGGGGACGTCTTCCGCCCTGCGGACGGGCTCGAGCGGGCCGGGCAGCTGGCGCAGCGCATATTCGCCGGCGGCGTTGAGCCCATCGACCCGAGCCAGTTCGGACAGGCGGCGGCCATGACCGTCGCGCACAAGGACCGCGACGAAATCGATGGTCTCCGCGATCAGCGCGCGCGGCACCGTCACCACCGCTTCCTGGATGAGCTGCTCCATGCGGCGTAGCGCGCCGATCGCGCTGCCGGCGTGGATCGTGCCGACGCCGCCGGGATGGCCCGTGCCCCAGGCCTTGAGGAGATCGAGCGCCTCGGCGCCGCGCACCTCGCCGATCGGAATCCGGTCCGGGCGCAGGCGCAAAGAGGAGCGAACGAGATCCGACAGGCTGGCGACGCCGTCCTTGGTCCGCATCGCGACGAGATTGGGAGCGCTGCACTGGAGTTCTCGGGTGTCTTCGATCAGAACGACCCGGTCGCCGGTCCTGGCGATCTCGGCCAGCAGCGCGTTCGTCAGCGTGGTCTTGCCGGTGCCGGTGCCGCCGGCGACCAGGATATTGGCCTTGTCGGCGACCGCGATTTGCAGCGCCGACGCCTGCAACCGCGTCATGATGCCGTCGGCGACATAATCATCGAGCGTGAAGACAGCGACGGCGGGCTTGCGGATCGCGAAGGCCGGTGCTGCGACGACAGGCGGCAACAGCCCCTCGAACCGCTCCCCGCTATCCGGCAGCTCGGCCGAGACGCGCGGGCTCCCTGCATGAACCTCGGCGCCGACATGATGGGCGACCAGCCGAATGATCCGCTCACCGTCAGCCGGTGAAAGCCGCTCGCCGGTATCGGACAGGCCTTCGCCCAGCCGGTCGAGCCATAACCGGCCATCGGGGTTCAGCATGACCTCGACGGTCTTCGGGTCCGCCAGCCAGCCCGCGATCGAAGCGCCCAGCGCCGTGCGAAGCATCCGCGCACCGCGTGCCGAACTCTCCGATTTAAGGCTGTAGCTTGCCAATGACCGTCCCCTGATTGCGCCTTGGCGCGAGCCGCGCGTGGGCATGGGGACAGTTAGAAGAGACAGAAAAAACGCTATCGCAACAACTATTTGTGTTTAGCGAAGGGCGTCGAAGGAATAGAAAGCCGGGCGTAGGACTTATTCAGTCCTCAAACCCGGTAACGGGACGGCTCGCCTGTGAACCAACGTCCTGCGTGATCTCACGAGCGAGACTCGACCCCGTCTCGACCCGACGGCCAAGCGCTTCGATGAAGGCCTTATAGCGTTCATTGCCGCTGGCCTTCGCGGCCGCCTGCCCGGTGTCGGGCAAGGGCGGGGTTGTGGTGAGCCAGAAGCGAACGAACAGAGCGATCGCCTCATTGGAGATGGTGATGTTCTGCTCGGCTCGCTCCAGTTGCCGCGACAGGCGATCGAGGCGCCGCGCCAGCGCCGCCTCCAGGCGCTCAGGCCCGTCTGGCGACAGGAACGAGAGAAGTGCGGCCTCGATGATGTGCGTCTGCGGCACGCGCTTGCGGGCGGCATAGTCCTCGATTTGATCGACGAGATCGGGCGGCAGACGATAGGTGCGTTTGACGCGCATGGTCTGGGTTCTCCCTGTCAAAGTTCGATGCCGTCGCCGGGATCGAGGCTTGCGATGCGGGCGATGCGGTGCATCCGGCGCTGGGTGGTCGCCTCATCGCTGGCTGTATCCGGTTCATCGAAATCGAACTCGTTGACGGGCGCCGGCGCCTCACGCACCACTTCCTCATGGTCGGGAAGGCCCGGCTCACGGCGGATATTGGCATTGGCGTCACCGCTGTCCGCATTCTCAGGCGTGGCGGCCGCTCCGCCGGATTGACCGGGAGGCGGGCTGTCCGGCTGCGGCGGCGGTTCGATACCCGTCCAGTCGTCTGGGCGTGGCGGCCGTTGGCTGCGCTGGGGTTTTGGTGCCGGCAGCAAGCGGCGGGTGAGGCGGGGATCGGTGAAATATCGCGCCTTCTTCGCCCGCACCGGCGGCGTGCCCGCCACCATGACGATCTCATCGTCGGGTGGAAGCTGCATGATCTCTCCAGGCGTGAGGAGCTGGCGGGCGGTCTCGGATCGCGACACCATCAGATGGCCGAGCCAGGGGCTGAGCCTGTGGCCCGCATAATTCTTCATCGCCCGCATTTCTGTGGCGGTTCCGAGGGCGTCCGAAACCCGTTTGGCCGTCCGCTCGTCGTTGGTCGCAAACGAAACCCGGACGTGGCAGTTATCCAGGATCGAGTGATTGACGCCATAGGCCTTCTCGATCTGATTGAGCGACTGGGCGATCAAGAAGGATTTCATCCCATAGCCCGCCATGAAGGCCAGTGCGCTCTCGAAGAAATCCAACCTGCCCAAAGCCGGAAACTCGTCGAGCATCAGCAGCAGGCGCTGCCGCTTGGCAGTGGAGTTCAACTCCTCGGTCAGCCGACGCCCGATCTGATTGAGAATGAGCCGGACCAGTGGCTTGGTGCGGTTGATATCAGAAGGCGGGACGACCAGGTAAAGCGAGACTGGATGCGGCCCGTTCACGAGGTCGGCGATCCTCCAGTCGCATTGCCGGGTGACGGCCGCGACGACCGGATCGCGGTACAAACCCAGGAACGACATGGCGGTCGAGAGCACGCCCGACCGTTCGTTCTCGCTCTTGTTGAGCAGCTCGCGTGCCGCGGAGGCGACGACCGGGTGGACGCCGGCTTCCCCTAGATGCGGGGTCAGCATCATGGCCCGCAGGGTGGTTTCGATCGGTCGGCCCGGATCGCTGAGAAAGTTGGCGACGCCGGCCAGTGTCTTGTCGGGTTCGGCGTAGAGGACATGAAGAATGGCACCGACCAGCAGCGCATGACTGGTTTTCTCCCAGTGGTTCCGCTTCTCGAGCGACCCTTCGGGGTCGACCAATATGTCGGCGATATTCTGAACGTCGCGCACTTCCCATTCGCCGCGGCGCACTTCGAGCAAGGGGTTATAGGCCGCGCTCGCCGCATTGGTCGGATCGAACAGCAGCACCTTGCCGAACCGGCTGCGGAATCCCGCGGTCAATCCCCAGTTCTCGCCCTTGATGTCGTGGACGATGCAGCTGCCCGGCCAGGTCAGCAGGCTCGGCACGACCAGCCCGACGCCTTTGCCGGAGCGGGTTGGCGCGAAGCACAGCACATGCTCCGGGCCGTCGTGGCGCAGATAGTCGGTTCCCAGCTTACCGAGGATCACGCCATCATCACCCAGCAATCCGGCGGCGCGCGCCTCCGTCTCGGTCGCCCAGCGCGCCGAGCCATAGGTCTCGGCATTCTTCAGTTCACGGGCGCGCCAGACCGACATGCCTATGGCGACGGCAATCGATACGAATCCACCTGAGACGGCGATATAGGCGCCGTGCAGAAATATGTCGGGTGCATAGGCGTCGAACGAAAACCACCACCAGAAGAAAGCGGGCGGCGGATAGATCTGCCAGTCGCCTATGGTGAACCAGGGTGATCCAAGCTGGGGTTGATGGGCGAGCGCGGCGGCCGTCCACTGGGTTGCGCTCCAGACCGACGCGAGAACGATCGCGAAGACTGCGAGGATCTGGCCCCACAGTATCTTGGTAGCCGACATAACCCTTCCTTTCCGGCAAATTGCCTAAAGGTCGGGATCGAAATGGCGCTTTTACAATAGGTTATGGGGCTCCAGCGTAGGGACGGCGATTATAGCGTGCAAATACAAGAAATGGCGTAGATGTCGGACGATCCGGAACGGCAGGTTACAGGTCACGAAAGCAGGAAATCGGACATTCACTCACGCAAAAAACTGCCTTCCGGTTCGACCCTTGTTGCCCTCGACAAGCCGAAAAGCTTCAGCTTCATGAGCGAACGAGCGTTGCGCCTGGCGCGTTCGCGACGGGCATCTTGATACCCCATGGGTAGGTCGCTGGCGATCCATTCTCATATTGATAGACGGTGAGTGCCGGCAGATTGCGCTTGTCGTAGCTGCGGCCGAAGCTGATCACCACGCTGGTCGGCGCAACAAGCACAAGGTGAACTTGCCGGACGTTGGTCGCACAAAGCTGGCGCGCCAAGTCGAAGAATTGCTGCGCCCATGCCGCCTGTTTCGCCGCTGACCAATGATGATCGATTGTCGGAGCAGGTAGCCCTAGCCGAATGACCGGCAGGCCTGGGAAGCGATGTGCGATAGCAACCCGATCCTCCGGGTAAGACACCGAGACCGCGACCACAACTTCGCTGGCATCACCGACCGTCTCGAGCCCGGTCAGCACCAATCGCTCGCCGTCGTCTGGTTCGTCGAGACGGCGCCAGCATTCTTGGGCCCGATTCCAGTCCAGCAGGGTCACACGGCCCTCATCATCTAGAAGAACCCCCATCAGAAAGGCGAACGGCACCGCGGCCATGCCGCCGGCAACCACCGTGAGGTCGCGACGGTCCCGGCCGGTCGAGTTCTGATGGATCATGTGCGGTAGGCTCTCGAGCCTGGCCAACGCCTGCTCGGGCGAAAGCAAAACGCCGTCCGCACCCTGCCGGATATCGAGTAGGAGTGAGACGCGCCGGTTCATAATCCCCGTGGGGACCGCGGAGATAAGCGGTTGTCCGCTCATGTCCCGTAGCCCTCGCAGCTCGATCGCAATCACTTGCTTGCGGCTCTCGCGTCGCAGATCGACAAACAGCCATAGTGCTCCACCAATAATCATTAGGGAGGCGAGCGTGAGGACGAGCGCCAAAGCAAAGGCCGGTATGCCGGCACCGGAATCGAAGGACACATCGATCCGGCCGTTCTCGGTCGGGATGCCAACCGTCAGAGCGAACCCGGCAAAGGTCGCGAGGATCAGCGTCACGCCCCATTTGATGAGCCGCATGCCCGGCAGCGGGCGCAGGAAGATGAAATCGATCCAGGAGCGAACGAAATAGTCGAAATGCTTTTTCACGTCTGGTTCCCCTTCGCGCCGTCGATGATCTCGATCGGCTCCGGTGGCGCGCCGCGCTGGAACAGCGTCGCCGACAACAACAGCCGCCGCCACCAAGCGGTGCGCACGATCAGCAGCATGGCGAAGGGAATATCGCGCTCCCCCTCGACAAGATCTTGCATCGATGCGAGGTCGGTGGAGCTCGGAATGGGTAAATGGTTTGGGTGCGAATGCCATTCGCCGAGATAGTTGAACCGCACGAAATCCGACGCGGTTTCCTCGTAGAATCGGTCGAGCGCGCGGTGGTGATGTTCGACCGATCGCACGAAATGAGCAGCGCTACCCGTCACTTCATCAATCGTAAAGTCGGCGAGCCTGAAATGGCCGGCCTCCACCTGTTCGGCCATGAGGATACCGCCGATCTCGCGCCGTCGCGCCTTCGCCAGCGCCTGGCGCATACGTGCGCGCAGCGGCTGCGTGAACTCAACCTTCATCCGCGGCCTCCTCGGCCTTGGGGAAAAACTCGCGCAGCAAACCGCCCAACTCGTCTCGCGCATTCTCGTCGGCGTCCGGACCCCATTGCCCCTCGGGCACAAGATCGATCGGATAAGTGTCGAATGGCGCTGCGAAGATCCACTCACGCGCCATCCCGATTGCATAGGCCGAATTCGGAAAGGTGGTCGCGCCACCTTTGAGCAAGTCGATCGCCATGCGTCCGGCATGAGCGGCGATGACTGAGACATCCGCGTCGTCGGCGATCAGCGGTGGCTTTTCGGCATCGATCTGCAGGCTGTATTGCTCGCCATCGCCACCGGTCCAGGGAATGCCATTGTCGTCGCACCAACGCAGTATCTGCCGCCGCGCAGCGTACGGCGGCGGATCGAGATCGGGGCGCGAGCGTGCGATCATGCCACCAATGCCGCCGGCAAAGACCTCAGCCCAGATCAACGGCTTCCGTTCGGCACATGCCACCGAGCCACAAAGGTTGAAGATCTGCGCGTCTGCTGTCGCGTCGATGATCAGATCGCACTGGCCAATTTGCTGCAGCGCCGAGTCGGTCGACGCAGAACTTTCCTGTCCGCCGAGCAGCAATCGTCTTACGATCGTCTTGGTGGACGGATTAATGTCGTCGAGCCGCGCCGCCAGCGCATCAGGTTTATTGAGGCCGACCGCGCGCCAGTCGAGTTCATTGCGCACCAGATTGCCCGGTAGCAGCAGATCACCATCAACCAGCACCAGCGTGCCGACACCTGCACGGGTAAGGGTTGCCGCGATCTTCGATCCTACTGATCCGCAACCAACGATCGCGACGCATTGGTCCGCAAGCACCCCGTGCTCGGCAGACAGGCGTTGCTCGTTCGCCGGCGCGACGATCGTGCGGTAGACATAGACAGCGCGGCTGCCGGTGCCCTGCGCGAGCGAATAGAGCCGCGCCGTCCCGCGATGAACCAGCAGCAGCGGCATCTCGGCGTCGGAAGCTGTCATGCGCTCCAGCGCCGGGGCGAAGTTCAGCGCGGTCAGAATGGTGTTCAGAAAGGCGTAACTGCCTTCGAACGGAACGTTAGTTTCGTCGGGGAGCCGGATGGCAAATCCCTCGCGCGTGCGCGGCTCCGTGAGCGGCGGCGCGGCGGCCCATATCGGCGGGGCGTCGGGCGATCCAAGTCGGCGTGGATGCGCAAGCCAATGTTTCGCGAACCAATGTTCATCGAGGGTGAAAGGCTGAGCTTGCAAGAGCGGCTGCTCCACAAGGATATCCAGCAAGGTCGTGTTGAGGATCAGGCGCAGCTTGGTGTTGCGCACCTCCTGCGCGACAGTCTGGCGATGGGCGCTGGCGACATCGGCGACCTCACCGTCTGAGGGACTTTCGCCCGACAGCAGCCGATAAGCGCTTCCGATCATCATCGCGCCCGTGAACTGCGGTTCCCAATTGTCAGGACGATACTCGAGGCAGAGCTCGCCCCCTGCGCCATATTGGTGACCCGAGATTCTCGCGCCGTCGCGCGGCGTCACCTGCGGCGGCACCGCCGGAAAAAAGTGCGGATAGGTCAGGCTGAGCGGGTAGCTGGCACCGAGATGGACGATGTCGAAATCCGCGACGAACTGGAGATCGTCGGTCAGCCGCCACTTGGCGGACTGGAGCCAGTCCGCCTCTTCAGCCAGCTCGGCGATCGCCTGCCGTTCGGCGCGGGCGCGGGACGGCAGATCTGTCCACCAGATCACGCAAAGCCTTGCGGCTTGGTCGGCGTGCGCGCGGTGTTGCTAAAGCTTGGGGTCGACAGCGCACCGGCGGCGGCCGCCGTCGCCCCGCGGAGCAGCCCAGCGGGCTTGCTGGCGCTCCGATCGGCTGCGCGCTTGGCCAGCTCCTGCCCGAGATGCGGCGACAGCGAGTCAGTGATTGAGTGTCGATCGGCAAGGCTCGCTGCATGGGCGAAGTCCCGCTGCGCCTGGCGCAGCCACGCATAGAAAGCCCGTTCACGCTCGGGGAATTCGGCCCATTTGTCGGCAAAATTCTCGAGCGGGTCACTCGGATTCGCGATCACTGCACGACCGCGCGTGTCACGCGCGATATAGGCTTCCATTCCGCTCAGAATCGACAGCAGCGCGTCGGCGATCTCTTCCTCGCCCTGATAGGCATGCGCCGCGAGCGTGGTGATGATGATCGAGATCGGACAGCAGTTGAGCTCATCCTTTACATACATGATATCGCGGTGCCGCTTCAGGATCATGATCGAGGATTGCAGCGGCGTGCGCACCTTATAGTCCGGGATCGCCTCGACGCTGGCCTTGACCGCATCGGCCATGGCGCGGCGGCGCTTCTCGAGCACGACGCGCATGCGGCCCTTGAACCAATCGAGATAGCCTTTGGGGTTCGAACGCGGCCAATCGTCGCTGATCTGCTGATAGCCCAGCCGTTCATTGTCGGTGATTGCGATCGCGGTTGCCGCCCGGCTGGCGTCGAGACCCTTGCTATCAAGCAGGATGCGAACGTCTCGCGCATTTGGCAGCGCGGGTACCACGTCCATGTGGAATTGTGCGCCATCGGCATAGTTGAGGGTCCAGCAGCGCCGGCCCTCGCGGAGGGGCTTGGTCATCGCTTGGGAACGACGGTAGCCCTCCATTTCCGCGCCAACCATCGCCTTCAGGGTCTCTTGCGAAAGCTGTGACTTGTTGAGCGCTTTCAGTTCGCAGACTGCATCGACATCATATTCCTCCTCGGCATGCAGCGGTTTGATCACCGTTCCGAGGCCGAAGGAGCCTTGGACATAGACAGCGGGATCATAGCCACGCAGCGTGGAGGCGGGACGATTGAACCATCGACCGAGCGACCGATAGCTCTCCTGCGCCTGCTCATAGCGCGTATCGCTGATCTCGAGCTCATCGGCGAGCGCATCGAGATAGGTCTTGGCTATAGAGGTGGCTTTGGCCGTCATAAAGTATTCCCCAAATAACATCATCGGGCTACTCGCCCGCTATTTCCCGTGAGCAACAATGTAGTTACGTATCATTAAGGATAAAGTTCTACCGAAGAAAAGGCGCGCCGGACAATATAATCGGCGGTCGCGTTTTCAGCATGGTGCGCTCGGATAGGTATAAACATACCGGGTCATACGCCCCGGCATCCTGCGCGCTTGCTTTGCAATTGGTTGCTTGGAGCCACTGCGGAACACTCCACTTCCTCTTTGAACTGACGTTCGCGGAAGGTCTCCGTCACGAAATCGATGAATGATACAGCCGTACCCACTGCGAGCCGCGCGTGACGCGGCTGTAAGCCGCGGTGTTGACCATCGCGACCATGACCTGAGCCATAGAGGCCACGCAGCTCGGCAAGATATTGCGTGAGCGCCGACAGGTTGCGCAAAATCAGCCTAATGGTCTCAGCGCCTCGGGCTGCGTCAGTAATGTTATCGGGGACCAGCCCCAACTCCTTAGCCACCAGCTTGGTGAGCGCTGGAAGATCGGCGCCGGTTGAATAGCTGATCCCGCGCTTGGTCAGGACCGATTTGCAACAGCTTTCGACCAGTTCCTTAGCCGTTCCGATCGCCAGCGCCGGATCTCGATCAACCGCATTTTCGAGCCGCTCGATCTCGCGGTGCATCCAAGCGGCGTCGAGCGCGTCAGCGACAGTTCGCGCCCGCATCACCGATCTGCTGCCCAACTCGCCGATGGCCTGTGCAACAAACCGTGGCCGGCCAGCGATCTTCTCAACCTCGACCAGCATCCAACCTTCGGGACGCAGCTGGTCGTTGAAGTTACGAACCATATCCAGCGCTTGATTGCGGTCTGGCCGCACGACCGGGTGGACCATTTCGGCAAGAAAAGCGAGGAAACGGTCCGCCGGACCATCGATCAGGTCGAAACGCTTGTCCTCGAAAATCCAGTCGTCTTCCCAGTCGTGATTGTTCCAGCGGTGCTGCCAGATATCGCCCGCAGCATCCTTGTAGCGCGAGTCATGCGACGGCAGTGTCTCTAGATCCCAGAGCCGCTGCAGAAATTCGACATCATCCAGCGATCCCATCCACGCAATGTTGTCGACCTTGAGACCGTCAATGATGTTGCGGCGTGCTCGGCGCGATAGGTTCGCAGGCGCCGAACGCCAGTCGGTACGCGGTTGAATGCGCGGCCTGATTGATGCGCTGAACCACACATTTCCGTCGCGCTCATATACGGCCTTCACGCGCGCCGTGATTTGCTCCTCCAGCGTAGCGCGCTTTGTACCTAGACGGCCGTAGTGCGCCGGGTCGATCGACAGATAGACGGTATAAATCGGCGTTCCGCCGTTCCAATTGTCCCAGCCTGTCTCAGTTACCTCGCAATCAGCCTCGCGGAGCAATTCGGCCGCTTCGGCCATGCCTTCGGCCGCCAGCATCGCCTCTACCGCCGCTAGATGCGCCTCGTCGTCCTGACCGTCCACATTCCCACTCCTTTGATCCCCACTTGTCTACACAGAACGAAGGTGGAACGAAAGTGACATCGATGCGGGTAGGATAAGAGGCTGCGGCCTCATCGACGAGCTAATCCGAAGCACGAATGACAGCTTTGTCGACGAAAGACGTCGAGCTCGTGAATTGGGGCTTGGCTTTCCTGCCAAACCGAAGTCAGTTGGCCGCCGGGGAACGGGGGGACCGCGACATCGAACAATCTGGCGATATAAGTTGGAATCCACTGACTGCGGCAGCTTGCCATGCCGGAGCCGGTTGCGTGGGCGAGCGCTGGACGGTTGCGAACGCCGCGCAGTTGGCGCGCCTGATAGCGATCATCGCCATGGGACAGGTGAGTCAAGCCGCGCACATCGTCTCGAGTCTGGCGCCGGCTGCCCCGGCCTTCTCCTTCGCGGAATTGCGGTCCGAAGCGATCATCCGACTGACGGTGCAGGACGGGCCGCAGACACCGCGTATCGGCTATCCGCGCTGGCAACGTGACGGCTTCATGTTCGAGGCCATGTCCTGGATTGCTGCCCGGCAGTCTCATGGTCCAGCCGTGCTCATGAAAGACCCGCACGTCAGTGCGACGAGCCAAGGACTCGATGGTCTCATGCTGGTGTTGTCGCCGGACAAGTCTGCGATCGAGACTACGACGATCTTTGAAGATAAATGCACCGACGATCCGAAATCGATCTTTGCCGGTAAGGTAATGGCGGGATTCCGGGAGCGCCACGACAACAGGCGAAGCGCGGAAATCATCGCGACGGCGGGCGCGCTGCTGACTAGGGCGGGGATCAGCGACGAGTTCGCGGCGAGAATGGCCGCCGCCGTTACCGACCGCAACCGTCGCCGCTACCGCGCCGCGGTTACCACCGTTGCAGAGCTGGACAATGACTCTGCTCGCGCCAACATCTTCTCCACCTATGGAGATTTGACTGGAATAACGACCGACCAGCGCCAAGCGGCCTGCTTCGTCGTTCCCGCCGAGCTGCGGCCATGGTTTGACCAACTTGGGCTTCAGGCAGTGGGCTACCTCAATTCACTCGAGGACGACCTTGATGTTTGACGCCGAGACGTCTCGCTTCCTGCGGTCAGCTCCACCTCTGCCGGATCTCGATCCGGAGATGATTCCGGCGCTCCTCACTCAGCACTATGCCGAACTCGCCTCGTCCCGGCTGAGAGGAAGCGAAGCATCGCCGCCAAACACTAACTGGCCCCTCGAGCGCATCGCCGACACCTATGAACTCGTCGCGTCGACGCAGCGCGAGTCGCCGTCAAGAGCCGCCGCGGCATTCGTTGCCGGGACGGCGCAGCAAATCCTTGCCCGCCGGCAGCTGTTGCAATCCCCCGACCAGCCGATCTCCAACATCGACCGCGACCGGGTCGATCCCTCGCTCTCGGCCGCAATCCTGTTCCTGATGGCGGAACAGTATGGCGACGCCAACGAGGCGGCCTTGCAGATCAGGATCGCGCGCGGGGGCGAAACCTACGAAGCCGCAATCGTGAGCGAGCATGTCGCCGACATGGCGCGTGGCAGGCTGGCCCGTATCTTAGACCGCTCGGCCCGCTGGCGTCGGCCAGCGCTTCCGGGCGGAATGGAAGATCGGGCGCTTGCTGCGCTGCTAGAAACCATAGCGACGGGCATCGAACTCCTGGCGGCACATATTCTCCGCGCGCCCGCTCCTGAATCCATCGCTGGCCGCTTCGCCAGCTCGCGCGATGCCTTTGACACCGTCGTCGGGCTGGCAGTCGAACGCCCCGGCCTTGATGCCGTCGCGTTCGATCTTGGCGCGCTCTATCCCGGTCCATTCCACCTCGCATCGTTGCTGTCCGCCGCCGACGGCGTCCTCAAGACGGCGAGCTTGCACGACACCCCGATGCCAAGCGGCGCCGACGCGGCAACATGGGAGCGTTGGCTTCGGTTTCGGGCGGATAAATTTCCCTTTGTCTGGCCGAACCACCGCAAGGCGATCGCCGACGAATTTCACCAGACCGGGGTTTCCGCGGTCGTCGTGCTCCCGACAGGGGCGGGTAAGACCACGGTCTCCTCGCTCAAGATCGCAGGCGTTCTTGCGCGCGGAAAGAAAGTCGCCTTCCTTGCCCCCACACATGCCCTGGTCGATCAGCTGACTGAAGACCTCCAGGAAATGTTTCCGAGCGAGATCATGGACTCGGTTATCTCTAACGACTTCGATCTCCTCCTCGGCGACGATGCCTCGTTCCAGGATATCGAGGTGATGACCCCCGAGCGCTGCCTGGCGATGCTCTCGTTCGCGCCCGAAGCCTTTGCCGACGTGGGATTACTCGTATTCGACGAGTGCCATCTATTGAGTCCACAGACAGGCAGGATCCGCCGCGCGCTCGACGCGATGCTGTGCGTGTTAGCCTTTGCGGAGGCTGCGCCCGAGGCCGATCTGCTCTTGCTGTCTGCGATGGTGCGCAACGGCGCCGAACTCGCGGACTGGGTTGGAACGCTGACCAAGCGGCGGAGCATCGCGGTCGACCTCCTGTGGAAACCGAGCCGCCAGGCACGGGGTGTCGTCATCTATGACGAGACGGAACTCACCGCCTCGCGCACCCGCGCGTGGGAGCGGCAGATCGCCGCGGATGCTGCCGCTCCCAAGCCTGCAAAGGATTTGCGCGGCGCGGCGCAAAGGGAGCTGACTGCGCGACCTTACGGAATCTGGGGGCTGCAGCATAACTGGCATTCCGTATCTGAAAGCAAGGCCTGGGTCGTCACGACCGCGCTGCTCGACACGCCCGTTTTACTTTCCGGGTCGATCAAGACTGGCTCACTAAGGCTCAAGCCGAACGTCAACGAGGTTGCCGCGCGTCTCGCCGCCACGGCCAGTCTTCGCGAGTTGAAGACGATCGTGTTCGTGAACACGAAGCGCGATGCGGTTTCGGTGGCACGTGAGATCGCGACGCAATTGGGAACCCGTATTCCGGCGACAGAACCGGAAAGCGAGCGGTGGGCAGCGCTCAAAATCGAACTCGGCGGTCTCAAACATTCCCTCGTCACACCTGAGCATTGCGCCGTACCGCACAACTCGTCGATGCTGCGGCTCGAGCGCGACCTTGCCGAGCGTATGTTCAAACGAGGTAACGGCGCCAATGTCATCGTGGCGACGCCCACCCTAGCGCAAGGCTTGAACTTGCCAGCGCAGCTCGCAATCCTTGCCGGTGACAAGCGCGCCGATCGCGCCGGTGGTCGCGAGAATCTCGAGGCGCACGAAATATTAAATGCCGCAGCGCGCGCCGGCCGCGCAGGCCATCTTGCGAACGGGCTGGTCCTGCTGATCCCGGAACCCATCATCACATTTCGCAGCGGACAGCCACTCAACGCGAACCTCATAGGTAAGCTCAAGGGCGTTCTCCCGGAGGACGACCACTGCGTGACCATCACGGATCCGCTGGAAACTGTACTGGACCGCCTCATGGCGGGCCAAATGCAGGATTCCGACGTTCAGTATACGATCAACCGCATGGCGGTCCTCGCCAGCGGGGAGAATGCGGTTGATGCCGCACACCTGTTCAATCTTCACAAGTCGTTCGGTTACTATAGGGCGGCGAGCCGTGCCGCTGCAGCCGAGTTCGAAGCCAAGATAGAGCAGCTTCGCATGTCGATCGAAGCTCAGCGCGATCCGGATATCGATCACAACGTCGCGATCCTGTCTTCCCAAAGCGGGCTTTCCGCAAACTTGCTCGTCGCGCTCAAGGCCCGCGTCCATGCCGATCTGGCGACACTTCCGAACTCGGTCGCCGACTGGCTGGCTTGGACACTCAAATGGCTCGCCGAGGACTCCGACGCCCGCTCCGCTCTGCTTTCGGACGTCTCGGATAGCATCCTCGCAGCATGCGGTGAGCCGAAGGGCGGTGCCCTTGGCCCCCAGCATCTCGATCATCTGCTTCGCGGCCTGCTGGCATGGATCAATGGCGACAATCTGCGTTCGATTGAACTTATACTCGGCGGTGAGCCCGATCATCACACTCCGACGAAGTATGTCTGCCCGCGGGCGCGCGAGATTGCGGGCACGATCGTGCCGAGGGCGATTTCTTTCATCCTGAGCCTTGTCGCGCGCGTCGCCAGCGACGCGATAGGGTCCGAAGAGCCAGCGGATCTCGATCGGCAATTGATCGAGTTCCTTGGTACGATCGTGCGCCGCGGGTACAGCAGCCCTGACATGATGTTCTACGCGATGGACAACAAGCATTTGCTGGGCAGAGTCCAAGTCCATGCTGCTTGGAAAAATCGCTTTGACGGAATCTTTGACCCTCTTGGGGATCTTTAGATTCCTGATATGTCTAAAACATCTTTCCTAATAACGCTCGCGCGTTCACACCAAACGGTAAGCTGGCGCACCAGCGAACGGGTGCAACAAGAACTCTATTGCTTCCGCGATTCCTCCTTCTTCTTTCATGTTTCGATCGTTCTCGACAAGATGAGCAAAGGACCACTCTTAGATAGCAAGCTCAAATGTCGGAATGACCGAAACGTCGGCGACATCGTGACTGCCTGATCCAATTTATGGATGCCATGTGACTTGTTTCGCGCCGACAGGTAAAAGTAGAATCAGTGGATGACTAAAAATCAACCCGACAAAAAACCGAAGCGCGATCCCGCCCAGCTGTTCGGCGGCAAGCGGTTCGACGTCGAACACGCTCTCAACATGTACGCGACGAGCTTCGTGCTCATGCCTGCCTTCGGAATCTACGAGGAGAAGATCGTGGCGGCGTTCAAGCCGCATCTCGCGAAATGCCACATTTACGTCATCGGCACTATGCCGGCGATAGAGACCGTCGATCAGCGCCTTGAGGATGGACGGCTTGTCATCGTTATCCTCGTTGCCGGCAAACGCCATGAACTTGCCTGGCCCATGCCTGACGGCGTCGAGCTGGTCGAGACCGAGCGGGGGTGGTTCATCAAAAACGGTGATGGTTACTGGGCACCCTCTGACGAAGAGATGGCGCGACGGCTGAACGACGAGCAGGATGCGATCGGCTTCGAGGTCCTCTACATTGGTCAGGCTTATGGCAAGGACGGGTCGCGCAACGCCCTCGACCGGCTGCTCAAGCACGAGACCCTGCAGCGGATCTCGGTCAAGGGCGTGCCGCCTGATCGCCGGCTCACGCTGCTCATGCTCGAGATCGAACCGGGCAATCGGATGATCACCTTCATGAACCCGTGGGCCGAGAATAAGGAGGAGGGAAGCGCCCGCATTTCGGCGGGCCTGGATAAGTTGTTCGGGACATCCGACGCCGAGCGCGTGACCCTCTACGAGGCGTCGCTAATCCGGTACTTCCAGCCACCGTTCAACAAGGAGTTCAAGGAGAGCTTCCCGTCCACCAACCTGAAGGTACTGGCGGACTGCTACGACAAGGATTTCTCCGCCTTAATCTCGGAGATTTGCATCGACGAACTGCCGTTCAAAATGACTTCGGACGCCGTTCAGCCGTCCCAGTACCACACCGCAAAATTTGACCTTCACGAGGATGAGGCGCGTCAGGTGTTCTTCGGAAAGAAAACATAGCGGCGCTGAGGCCGTCGGTAAGCCGCTCGGGGCGGATGAATGTAGACGGGTTTTAGGACGAGCTTCGGGTGCTGCGAACGGCAGCAATGCCGGCGAATTCTGTCTTCGACGAGTACCGATCACAATCCCAATCCCAGTCCACGTTGCCGTCCAAAGGACCAGTCCACACCGCCGCCCGGCGTCATCGTGCCGGAGACGTGGCGGCCGAGATGCTGTTCGAGCGCCGGCCGCCAGGGAACGAGCTGGAAGCCCAGCCCATTGTCGATCATGGCGAACCGGCCTGAGGCCAGCGTCACCCGCTGTCGATAGATACCCGCGACATGATCGCCGGGCCTCGATGGCAGAGGCGCGAGGCCGGTGCGGTTCACAAGGTCGGTCTTGATGTGCAGCATCTCCCGGTCCTTGAGCGTCTGGATCAACGCGCGGGCGAATATGACGCGGCCACCCCGTCGTTCCGCCAATCCCTCATTGACCAGCTGGTCGGCCCGCGACTCCATGGCGGCGGCGACTTCCGCGCCGAAACCGCCTCCCAGCGCAGGCTGCTCGCGTGCGACGAGATTACGATCGAGCCAGGTCGCGCCATCGGCGCTGATCTGCTCGCCAAGCGAAAGATCGGAGCGTGACGCGAGCGAATGGCGCCGCTGTCCCCTGGCATCGTCCCAGGAGCGCAGTTCGACGATGGCGCCGGGCTTCGCGTCGCCAGTCATGTCGATATCGTCGAACCGGAGATGGTGGGTGCGACCATCGATGCCATCGACAACGGCATAGGCGCTGCCTTTGAGTTCATCATAAAGCCCGCGATCAACCAGACGGCCCACGACAGGATCGATCGGGGGCGCTTGGTGGATCGCGAAGCGGGACACGTCGGGGTTCGGTGTGTCCCTGGCCATCGCCTTGTGCATCGTCTTGATGATATCACCGCGAACACCGAGATCGCGCAGCGTGTCTTCCAGACCAGGCTTGATGGTCCAGGCTGCGGGACCGAGCGGATCGACCAGGCCCAGGGCTTCGAGCTTCTGCGCGCGGCCTATCAGGAGATGCCGGTTTTGAGGTCCATGACCATTGGCATCCGGGCGCAAATCGACAATGCCGCCATGACGATCGGCGATATCCCTCAGGGTGCGATCGAGGCTGGTCCAGCGATCGGCCTGAACCTCGCGGCCGAGTGCGGCCTGGATCTCGCGTTGGGTGCGCGGCCCCATCTCGAGGGTCACGCGATCTTCGGCGCGATGACGGAAGCCCTCGCGGATATAGTCCCGACTTATGACGAGGTCGCGGCCATCGTCGCCGCGGCCACGAACCAGCACATGGATATGCGGGTCATCGGTATTCCAGTGATCTATTGCTACCCAGTCGAGCGAGGTGCCGAGATCGCGCTGTGCATCCGCCATCAATTCGCGGGTAAAGGCACGCAGGTCCTCCATCTCCCTGGCGTCCTCCGGTGAGATGATGATCCGAAAATGGTGGCGATCGTCCTCGCAGCGATCAGCGAAGGAGTTTCCGTCCGCCTGATCGCCAGTCGCGTCGAACAGTCGGCCTGGCGCACCGTCGCGCGTGACGCCTTCGCGTTCGAGATAGCTGGCGTGCCGGGCAAGCGGTGCTGCACGATATTTGACCCCTTGGTGCCGGACAATCCGCATCTTGACGACGACGCGTCGATCCGATGACCTGCGCGCGCGACGAGGGGCCGTCACCCGGCCGCGCCCGAAGCGGGAAGCGCCGCCCCCTTTCCGGCGAGGACTGTATGCGCGACCGCCGCGCCCGCCTTTGTTCGCCGCCCGCAGCACCTGGCCGACGAAGGACTTCGCTTGCCGGCCTTTTGTCCCTCCGTCGCGGGGCCGTCCAGGCCTGACCTGGAACTCGTCGTCGGGGCCGCTCATCGGAGGCTGGAACCATCGGCGCAAAAGCCTGCCAGACGTGGATCGATGAGAATTTCGGCAGTTTCACGAGAACATGCTGGCAGGCCGCTCGCGGAGCCATACGAAAAATCCCCGACCAACCAACCATCTGGACCGAGCCTGCTGGCGGTCCTTTTATCTTGCCGTGCCTCCCTGTTCTTCCTGCGTTCCCAGCCGCTTGTTCGATAGAGGACGTCATTGCTCCCCTGAGTACGCTTGCCTGCGAGCGGGCCCGTCATGACGGGTGCAGACCGGAAAGAGGGACGAAGAGGCTGTCCTCGAGCTGGCGAGGCGCGGGATCTGGTGCGTCTTCACCATCGTCCGGTGGCGAACCGGATGATGTCGACACGGTAGTGGACTGGACGCGGACCGGTCGCGAAAAGAGCGGCGCGTGGGTCCAGGCCAGCGCATCGGCGGGCGCGCTCGCGAGCGCGCGAGCGGGCGGTCCGCCGACCATCGGCGCGAGCATGGCGAGATAGGCGCGCGTCTCCCGCGGTAGCGCCCGGCCCGTCGCCAGATGCTCATCATAGCGTCCTGGGCCGGCGTTATAGGCTGCCAGCATTGCCGTCGAATTGCCGTAACGATCATACAACTCACGAAGATAAGCCGTGCCCGCGATGATGTTGTCGCGGGGCTCGTAGGGATCGCGGCCGAGGCGATAGCGCGTGCGAAGCTCCGCCCAGGTCCCGGGCATGATTTGCATCAGACCCATGGCTCCAGCGTGCGAGATCGCGGTCACATCGCCGGCGCTTTCGGCGCGCATGACCGCCCGTATCCAGCGCTCCGGGATGCCGAAGCGGCGGGATGCCTCGGCCACATGGGCGGCGAACGGCGTTACCGCGGATGGCGACCGCGCCGCGGCGGTTTCGCCGCCCGCTATGGCCATCGCCGGCGCGCTCGCAAGACATGCGAGCAGCGCCAGCGACAGCGCCCGGCGGCGCGATTTGCAGCAGCTCGGGCGCACCGGATCAGGTCCGGTCTTCGCGGACACGGTGACGGCTTACCGACAGGCGGAACGCCGAGCCCTCGTCGTCGGTGCGAAAGAGATGCGCGCGCAGAGTCTGGCCCGCGAACAGCGGGCTTTCGATTTCCAGCGAGACATAGTCGCCAGCGCGTTCGCCGACATCCTTCCACGCGGCGCCAACTCTCGGGCCATGTTCGTCGTCGAGCAGCACGCGGAAATCCGGCGCCTTGTCTGCATCGCTCGGTTCGGCGGGAACAAGCGTGACAATCTCGTCGATGCCGAACAACCGGATGCGGCCCTTATAGCCCTCATCGGTGGGTTTGAAGATATTGGGTTGCATTGCCAGTCTCCTTTGCTTGGCGGGGTGGAATGAATTTCGCGGCACGGCGAACGCTCACATGGGCGTCGCCCGCCCGATCACGGTTGCTGCGGGAAGTGGTCCGAAATAGCGGCCGTCGAGGCTGTCCTCGCGATCGGCATTGAGGAAAAAAAGCTGGTCGGCTGCGAGCGTCCGGCATCCCGTCCAGACGGGCAGCGCGCGGCCAAGCCGGTCAGTTGTCTGCGCCACAGCAACGACATCGCCGTCGATGCTGATCGTGTCGCCGGTTCGGCAAACCGTCTGTTCGGGCAGCGCCGCCACACGCTTGAGGAGCGGCAGGCCGAGCGGCAGATAACCGCCCTCGGCGAGGAACCGTGCGATGTCCGGTGGCGGCAGAACCACCGCAAGCTCGCCGCGCGAGACAGGGTCGCCGACGCGCACCCGGTAGAAGCCGATCGGAACACTCGGACTGGCGTTCCAGATCAGGCGCGGAGGCGGATCGATCCACATCGAGATCGCTATGAGATTGACTGCGGCGACGGCGGCCGCGAGCGTTTTCCAGGGATAGGTCATTGCAAGGAGCCTTTGCGGGCGAGCCAGGCGCGATGGCGCTCCAGCGTGTAGGGACGCGGCGTTTCGCGGGCGGCGAGGCGATTGTGGACGTGGCGCCAATGGTCCGGGGCGACGTCGGCGGGATCGATTTCGAGGGCGTCCACCGCGTCGATCGCTTCGAACACACGCTGAACCTTGGGCCAGCCGGAAGCCCGCAGCAGAATGTCACCGCCCGGATCGACACCAGGCACGGTCTGATAGGGCTCGCCTGGCAGCACCGCGCGCAGGATGTCGATGCGAGAAACGACGGTGCCGTAGTCGTTCGACGCCCAGCGCACGAAAGCGAATATGCTGTCGGGAGCGAAGCCCAGGCGGCGCCGGCGCCGGTCGAGTATCTGATCCTCGACAGGGCGGCCGAAGCGTATCCAGCGCTCGATCTTCTTTTCGATCCACAGCAGCTCGACGCGGGTGCGATCATCGCGGACAGCGATCATGGCGCGCGCTCCTGGTCTTCCGCCGGGAAGGCTTCGGCCAGCATGGCCCGCACCAGATCGGCCAGCGTCAGCCCGCGCTGGAGCGCGGCAAGCTTGAGTCGTTTCCGCAGTTCCGGCGTCACATCGATGGTGAGGCGCGCGGTGTTCGCGCTGCGTGAAGGCGACGTTGTCCGTTCCCCTTCGCCGGCGGACACCCAGGCTTCGACGCCGCGTGGCCGGGCGACGAAACGCCTGGGCGGTTTGACCGGACCGCTCATGACAGCAGGTTCTCGACCTGCTGTGCCAATGCTGAGATTTCGCGCGCAGCGATGCTGTCCGCGTCCATTTCGGACGCGAGGCGCCCGGTCCGCAGTGCATCGGCGAAGATCACCCGCTGGCCGACATGGGCCGGCAGCAGAGGCGGATCATGGGCTTCGAGACTGTCGGCAGTGGCCCGCCCGATCAGCGTGCGCGCGGGATAGCGGTTGAGAACGAACCGCGCCGCGATCGCGGGTTTGAAGATGCGGGCCTGATCGAGCAAGGCCAGCATCTCGGCTGACGCCCAGCCATCGAGCGGGGATGGCTGTACCGGCATGAGAACGAGATCGGCGGCCAGCAGAGCCGAGCGAAGCAGCCCTGCGACGCGCGGCGGTCCGTCGATCACCACATGGTCGACACCACGGGCCAGTTCCGGCGCCTCGTGATGCAGCGTGTCGCGTGCGAGACCGATCACGCTGAACAGCCGTGGCAGGCCTTGCGACGCGCGCTCCTGCGCCCAGTCCAGCGCCGAGCCCTGCGGATCGGCATCGATCAGCAGGACACGCTTGCCTGTGACAGCCCACTGGCCAGCCAGATGAAGCGCGAGAGTGGTCTTGCCGACGCCGCCCTTCTGATTGAGCAACGCGACGATCATCGCGTTTCGTCCACAGGCGCGCAGCCCGTTAGTATGAATCCGAAGGATTCAGAGTTAGCAATGTTAGGGGGCAGAATCGGAAAACGATTCCAAGGTGTTAAGCCCGGTTTCGGTTCCTGATAGTCCGAGGATCGGGTTCCCGATCGTCCGATAGTCGCGGTTCCCGATAGTCCGTGCCTCATGGCAACTTATCCACAGGCGGGTAGCCCATTCGCCGCATGGCGGCGTCGAGCGGATCGATGGGGAGCGGAGCGAAGTTCAGCCGCTGACGGCCGAGTTCGAAGGTGAGTGTCAGCCGGTATCCGGGCAGCGGCTGGCGGCGGACGATATCTCGCAGCTCGAAGCTGAAGCGCTTGAGCGGCGAGAGGACGCCCGACTTCAGGTGAAGGTGGGCGACGTCGAAGCTCCACCCATGTTCCTGCCGTCCGCCATGCTTGCGGCAGATACGATAGAGCCAGCGTTCCAGGCCGCCGGTCAGGTTGAAATAGGCTCGGTCGATGGTGAGGACGAGCGCGTGATCCAGCACCCCGGCATAGAACCAGTCAGGGACGATCATCTCGATGCCGAGCGCGCGACCCTGGCCATCGAGACGCTCACGCCACTCATTGATCCAGGAGAAGCGATGGCGCCTGCGCTGGGTGGTTTGACGGATGCTGGTAGCGATCGTGGTCGACTGAAGCCGGTCGAGCCCGGCGCGCAGCCGCTCATAGCTCGCCTTGCCGGTGCCGCGCCGGGTGAAGGTCAGGATGTCATAGGGCGTCGCGGCGATGAGGCGGGAGGTCGGCAGTCCCGCATCATGCGCCTCGACAATCTGGCTTGCCGCCCAGATCAGGATATCGGCGTCCCAGATGGTCGCCATCCCATGTTCGGGCGTCGCTTCGACATGGATCGAGACATCGCCCATGCGGAACAGGATCGGTGCGACCCGCTTGCTCTTGGCAAGCGAGAAGAAGGGCCAGCTCATCAGATCCTGGGCGTCACGCGGGGCGATATCTCCGGCGATCGGACGGAACAGGTCAAGCTGCCGGGAAGTGAAGCCTTTGGCTGTCACGGATTACCGTCCACGCCCGGCATTCGCAGGCCGTCTCGTGGTGGCGATGCCCGGTCCCGGATCGGACGTTGACCGGCGCATCCCGGCCGCTGCCCAGTCGTCGATGTCGGCGACCGTGTAGACGATGCGGCCACCGAGCTTGTGGTAGATGGGGCCGGTGCCGAAGCAGCGATGTTTCTCCAGCGTGCGCGGCGAGAGGCCCAGACGCTTCGCGGCATCGGGGGTTCTCAGAAAGCGTGGCGCATCATCTGGGGGATTGGGCTGCATTGTCGGTCTCCGTCGAAGCGCAGGCCGCGTGGGGCGAGCGCGTAGTGGCGGAGACAAGGCTGGCGTAATCTGCTTGCGCCGGGAGAGAGGGGAAAATCAGGCCAAGGAAAATGTCGCACTGGCCCTGGTCGATCAGCGCCCGCGCAGGAGATCCAGATATCCGCTCTCGCTGAGCCGGAGCGCCTCGTCGCGAAGACGCTGAACCTGTCGGCGTTCATTGGCCGCGCGCCAGTCCGAACCATGTAGGCCAAGCTCAGGATAGACGGCGGCATCGGCCAGTTCGCGGGTGCTGAGGCCCGTCGCAAGGAGGCCCAGCAGATGCAGAAGAAATGTCAGTCTCATGCGCTGGAAGTCTGTCGGCCGGAAAGCTGTGGGCACGCGCCCGCCTGCGGCGCCCTGCAGTCGGAGGGCCAGACGATCAGCGACCGAACGCCGCAAAGCATAGTCGCGGTCGGGGGTGAGAACTATGGCCGGCTCGACTTCCAGATTCGGTTCAGCGAGCCACAGTCGCAAGCGACCGCCAGGGTCGTCGATGACGAGATGCCGACCGCCCTCATCACTATGATCGGCGAGGATCAGGCCCAATCGTTCTGGTGCAAACCGCCCCCTGATCTCCAGGCCACGCGGCGGAGGCGCCAGGGCAACGGTCCCGGGGGCGACCTCAGGCCGCCAGAGCGCAGGAGACACTGCGGCGGAAACATCGGGATCGATCGGAAAACACCAACCCCCAGCGCCGGGCAAAGCCCGTGCTGAGGGTCTCCTTTGATGAAGCGCCGTTCCTGCGCGCGGCATATCGAGCGTATTGCCGCCGGTATTCCTTGTTGTGCCGAAGGAATTCCTGCGCGAAATCGGCATAATCGAGATCGGCGGTTTCCGCGGCGATCGCTTGCGACCGCCAATCGCTGGCAGTTGGCATCGCACCTCTCCCTGTTGCCCCTGTCTCGGGACAGTCGAAGAGCTTGCCTGCGCTGATGTCCGCTGGAAGAGCCGGGTGCGCGATGGAGTTGACCTGGGATTCGAATAGCTTCGAACCTTCAAAAAGCTCGGTTTATCGAGGCCTTCCCTGCAGAAGATCGAGGTAGCCGATCTCGGTCATCCACTTGGCCCTGGCGAGATGGCTTTCATAGACGCCCCATGCCCGCTGCGGCTCGCGAACAGGGTCGAGATCGAAGATTATGCGGACGATTTCACGCCAATGCGCGCCTTCCTCGTCCGCTTCGAGCATTCGCAGATAGGTGACGAAATGGCGTTCGTCGTAGCGGGTCACGCGCGAAGATTGCGGCGGGCGGTCATCGAAATCGGGGATCGCCATTTTTAGCGGCGCGCTCGGCGCCCGGAGCGCCAGTTCTTCGGTCGTCGGGGTGAGATTATCCTGTCCAGGGGATAATGGAAAAAGCCGCGGCGCCCCAGCGCACTCATCGCGTCGGGGGTGCGAACTCGGAAACGAGATGGTGCCCGTCCCACCTGGCCCGACGACAATACCGCTGGAAGATCAATCTGCCTTGCGGAAGAATTCGATGGGATCGACTTCGAGTATCGCGGCGATGCGTTCGAGCATATCGACCGTCGCGGCGTGTTCTTCACGCTCCAGCATTCCGATATAGTTGCGGTTGACACCTGCACGATCGGCAAGCTCCTCCTGCGACAGGCTCTTGGCATGACGCATTTGACGCAAATTCGTGGCGACGATCTCCCGCAGGCTCATGCCGGGGACGTCGCCGCTCTGCCTAACCCATGGCCACCCAATATACTAGGGAATCGTAAATACGTATCTGCGTATCTACGCGAAAGCGCGCTTCAGGGTTTCAGGAAAGCGGGGCCGACCAGCGGCCCCGCATTCGCCTCACCAGGCGAAGGGATCAAACTCGCGAACGATGCTAGCCGAGTCGCCGTCCCATTCGCTGGCCGGCATCGCGCTGAAAAGACCGGCTTCGGTGCGGAACACGATGATATTGACCATGAGGCTGCGGGCGAGGCTCCAGGCATAGGCTGATACGGTTTTGAGCGACGTGGACATTTTTGGGCTCCTGTCTTTCGTCGCGGGGGCCATCCCCGCTCGACAGGCTCCCGAAGTGTCGGGCGCATGGCCGCAATCACCGCGCAGGCGCAGCCTGAAGGCCGCACGCGAAGCGTAGCGGACCCTTTACGGGTTGATGGCATCAGGCCTTGGGCCGGACCAAGGAAAGAGCCAAATGAGAGCGGGGATGGCGCCGGCGGCGAAGCGAGCGTGATGTCCGTCCCGATAATCGTCGCTCTGCCTCGGATCTTCCGTCCATTTCTGCGGTCTCGGCTGCGAGGTTGAACAGCGCGCTCCATTCGCGATCACCTCGGATCTCGCGCTGACCCCGGAGCCTCTGGAAGCATGTGATGGCGGTGTCAGCGTCGCGGCCCAAACCCCACGGGCGTCGGCACGAAAAAAGGCCCGGCGGATCGCTCCGCCGGGCCTGCTGCGTTCTGATCAGAACGGGATGTCATCGTCCGTGTCATAGCTGCCGCTGCCGGCTTCGCCGCCATTGTCCTGGGCGGGTCTGCCCCGACTGAGGAAGTCGATCGTCTCGGCAATGATCTCGCAGCCGTAGCGCTTCACCCCCTGCTGATCGTTCCATTCCGTGTAGTGGATGCGGCCGCGAACCAGAACCTTCATGCCCGTAGTGCAATGGGCCTGAACCGTCTTGCCAAGGCCGTTGAATGCGGTGATGCGGTGCCATTCGGTGTCCTGGAGGCGACGGCCCTGGTCGTCGCGAAGCGCCTTGCCGTCCGCGTAGCGGGGACGCGAGGTCGCGAGGCGAAAGCTGGTGATGTTAGTTCCACCCTGGGTGCTGCGGCTTTCCGGCTCAGCGCCGATGTTGCCGGCGAGGATGACGATGTTCTGCATGATGTATCTCCGTTGCTTCGAGTCCGAGGGACCGTCCCTCCGACGAAGCCCGGGTGAAGGCCGTCCAGAGCCGTCTGCATCGCCGCCCTCGGGCGGCGGCCTGACCCCATAGGCCCGGAGTGGTGCGGGCAGCCGCGCAGCGGCAACTCGGTCCGGCGCCACCGGGGTTGCTGGCGGAAATGGAAAGGACTTAGGGATTCGCCAGTCGGAGGGAACGAACCCTCGATCGACGCATGACGGTGATGACCGCGAACGAAGGCAGCTCTCGCACAGTGGCGCCAATCCGAAAGGACGCTTCAATCGAAGACACTAACCCGCTCCGACCTCGCGCACCCGACCGCCCAGACCTTTCGGCACATATCTTCGCAACTGGGGCCGCTGCTTCATCGCCGCCATACGCCATCACGCAGCGGCAGCCGCGACGGGGCAGACAAGGCAACGGGCGTGAGGGTGGTGCGGACGCCTTTTCCACGACCTTGGACCTGGCAGCAGGGAGAAAACGCCATGACGCGGGATGCCAGACCCAGCACTGGGACCGAACTGCCCGTTCACGAACGGCGGGGATGTTGCGGTGCGCGTCCAACGTAACGGGACACTGTGATGGCTCTGGTCGGAACGCAGCAGGACTGGCGGCGTGATCCGCGCTGCCTTCTTATCTGGCCGCGCCCGTGGATCGATCAGCGCGCTGCTGGACGCCAACCGGCACGACGGGCCTCCGCAAGCGAACAGAACCAGCGTTCGCCCCGCGCGGTGTCGATCCTGACGGCGGCATAGTCGCGTTGGCCGGGCGCGTGAACGATCCGGCTCCCGTCCGCACTGATGTTGCCCTTGAGCGCGCAACGGGGATTGGGCGGCGGTGATGGGGCCTCGCGCCGCGCAACCTCGCGCGAGCCGCGCCACTCCCATGGTGGCGTGACAGTCCCGGCCCAGACGCCGGCCCGGCGGCGACGGGCGCCCTGTTCGGCGGTGTGGTAGGCGCCGCTGCTGTAGCGCGGATAGTCAAGCGCCCAGCCATTCTCCACCAGCCATCCCCCTATATCGCGCCCGCGAGCAGCGCAGCGAGCGACAGGACGGCCGCCCTGGTCACGATAGGCGGGAATGCAGCGAACGGAGGCGCCGCCGAGCCAGGTCCGCAGGGCCGCCTTGGCGCGCTGACCGCACGGCCATGACCGGCCTGCTGCATCAGCACAGGATTGATCCAGCTCCGGGGCGTCGATCCCCAGAATCCGCACCCGTTCCCGGCCGAGATCGAACGTGTCGCCGTCAACCACGCTGGCCCGGCCCTCGATAGGCGGGGCCGCGTAGCTCGGAACCGGGAGGTCGAAGGATAACGCAGCGAAAAAGCCGGCAGTTATGTAACGCGAGATGTTCATGATCGAGGGACCATATCGCCCCATCGAGAGAATGCGAGGATGGGCGGCGCTTACGCGCCGCCCAGATGCCGGAAATCCCAGACCTTGATGCCGAGCGCCTTGGCCTTGTCGCGGATGTTCGACTGGATGCCGGTGCCCGGAAACACGATCAGTCCCTTGGGCATGGCGGCGAGCATCTCGTCATTGCGCTTGAACGGAGCGGCCTTGCCGAGTTTCCAGTCGGGCTTGATGGGGACGCTCGGCACGCCGCGCTGGTCCGCCCAGAGGACTGCGATATGTTCGCCGCCGCTTTCGGTCGCGCCATGGATCAGCACCATGTCGGGGAACTTGGCCCGGATCTTGTCGAGCGTCGACCAGATCAGCCGCGTATCGTTGAACGCCGGCCCAGACGAGATCGCGATGCGAACACCCTTGGGCATAAGCACCTGCTTGTCGGACCATTTGCGATCGTTGATGAAGTCCTTGCTCGCGATGACCGCCGAAGTGAGCGCCTTGCGATTGACCTTCGAACCCGACCGGGGAAGCCAGGGCTTCTTGGTGAAGCTGCGGTACTGGTCGGCGGCGGCATCGCGCAGATATTCGAACGTGTCGCGCCGCTCGATCATGGTCACGCCCTCGGCGATCGCGCGCTCCAGCTCGACCGAATTGACCTCCGAGCCGTCCTGTTCGCGCTGCATCCGCTTTTGCGCCACTTCGTTATCGTCCAGTTCGCGTTCGACCCGCTGGATGCCGTTGTGGAAGACGTTGACCAGCCCCCAGAGGATGTCTTCGAGGTCGGGTTCGATCCGGGTGTCGATCAGCGCCGAGACCATACCATCGAACATATCGGCCACTGCGCCATCGACGAGGCGGGATTCGGGCAGCGGACGTTGATCTGGTTCATCTTCGAAGGGACGATAGCCATAGAGCTGCATTTCCTCGAGCAGATAGGCTGTCTGGGATTGGGCGTGTTCGGGCTCGTCAGCGGGGATGTCGTTGCTGTCGTTCACGGGATGTCGCCTTTTCGTCTGGGAGCCGCGACCCTCGCGGCCTTCATGGCGACGAAAGGCAGCGGGCCGGACGGCGCGCGCACCGCCAAGCGCCAAGCGTGCGCGCGCCCCTTTCGGGCGCGTGATGGCGGCCGGAGCAAAGCGGAGGACGGACAAAGGGGGCTATTTTGCCTCGCGATGCAAAGCGGCCGCTCGCGGGCGCGGCGGAAAATAGCCCCCGTCTGTCCGTTGTGCTCGCCGGACGCCCGCTGCTCCTGTCGCCCTCTATGAAGGCGTGGGCGCGGCCTTTTCAGCGAAAATGGCGCCTATGACGCGACACAGCTTCGCCGGTGACGACAAAGCTGAACTCCCGCTTCCCGGCCTTCAGCCGGACAGGAGAAGGTGACGCTCGGCATCTTCGTCCCGCAGTTGAGGGGCCAGATGCGCTCGCAGCCGATCCGCCCCCAGGCCATGCAGGTCCGAGTTGAAATCGTCGAGCATCGGCGCCAGCGGGATAGCCTCGATCCCGACCTCCGCAGCCCTGCGGGTCAACAGGGTTTCGGCGGCGGCTCCGGTGGAATCCGCGTCGCGGGCGATATAGAGGCGCCGAAGATCCGGCGGGAACCGGATGGCTGCAAGGTGGGCGCCCGACAGCCCCGCGATCGCTGGCAATGCAGGCATGATCGTGCGGAGCGATAGCATTGTCTCGATGCCTTCGCCGGCGGCCATCACCGCGCCAGCGCGCCCGAAGCGAACGCCGTGGCCGAGCAGATGGCCCATCGCGCGGCGTGGATAGGCGACCGGCGCTTTTTCGATCGTCGTGGGATCGAGCCAGGTGCGATGCACGCCTGTGATCGCGCCGGCCAGATTGGTGACAAGAGCGATCATCGCCGGCCAGGCCCGACGGGTGCCGGGAGGATCCTTCCGGGATGGCCGATAGTAGCAGCGCGGATGGAAGCGCAGCGGATCGCCCGCTTGCAGCGGTCCGATGCTCCGCCCTGCAAGATAGTCCGTGACAAGGGTGCCGCCAACGGGTTGGGAAGCAGCCGCCAGACGCTGAGCTGCCTCCGGCGTGCCGGACGGCGTTTTGCGCTCCCGCCGGGACCCAGCGCCCTCTTGCCGGGGCGATGGCTGCGGCAGGCTGAGAAAACGCCGGGCTTCCTCCAGCGTATCGCGTAGCCGCGCATGGCCTCCCGCAATGGTGATGATATCGAGCAGATCGCCATGGTCGCCGGTTGCGGCATCAGTCCATTTACCGGCCGCCCCTCCATCGGGAGAGGCGACCAAACGGACATAGAGGCTGCGTCCGGGCGTATTGCGGGCATCGCCCACCAGCCAGTACCGGCCTTCGCGATGTCCTTTCGACAGATAGCGGCGACAGACACTCTCGGCATTATCGGCGAGGCGCTGCGATATCCCGGTGGCGGAGTTCTTCATCTCACATCCCTCCGTCACGCCGCATGGCGCTCGCCGACCCGCTGAAGCGGATACCGATCCAGCAGTCGGGCGAGCACGGTCGGGCCGTCGCTTCCGGTCGGGACGAACAGCCGCAGCTTCCAGGAGATGATCTCCGAGATCAGCCCCATCGCCTTCAGCCGGTCGCGCATCGTGTCGGTGAAGCCGTCCAGTTCGATCCGATTCACGCCCATGACACGCACCCGGCGAAGCTGGAGCCGTTCGGCGAGATCGAGGATGGCCTGACCATCCATCAGCGCCGTGAACGCGGCGTCGGGCGCGAGCACCGGGCCATTGTCGTTCGCGCTCGCGGTCGCCGCCCAGGCAGGCGACACACGGCGCCCGACGATCCGCTCGCCATCGTCGGTCTGGAGCCGATAGACGCGCGTGGATTCCTGCGGCAGTCGCTTCCAGATCGGCAGCAAAAGCCCGGCGACAATGTGCATGGTGCTGGTCGCAAACACCGGCACATCGGCAAGTTCCGCCTCCCATGCCCGCTCGAACTCGCCTCGATCGGCTTCGCGCCATTGGGTTTCCGCCATGGTGGCAAGCGGCATCGGCGTCGATTCCATCGGCCGGACGAGCCGGATGCGCGCCTCTATGCTCCCGTCATCAAGTTGCAGACCGCGCGTCGGTACCTGCACCGCAGCACGCCCTGACTGGGCGTTGACCAGCAATCTGGCGCGGCGATCGCGCAGATGGCCGAAGGCTTCGTCGAGCGTCACCGGTCTGTTGCGGTCCTTGCGTTCGATGGTCAGCAATCGCGTCTCCGCTCTCGTGCCCGGATGGGTATAGATGGTGGCGCGATCGACGATCTTGAAGCTTTCGGCCTGGAGCGTCTCCAGTCCCAGCTCATAGGTTCCGCTCGCGATCGCCCCCTCGATGCGGGCGGTCAGCAGATCCTCGAACCGCGTGAACAGGATGTTCTGGAGATCGATGGTGAGCGCGAGCATCCGGTTGAGGAAGGTGGTGATCGGGGGCAGTTCGTCCCGAAGACCGCCCTCGTCGCCGAGCGTCAGGCCGGTCGCGGCCTCGAACTCGCCGAGCGAGCAGCCCTCGACCTTGCCGCTGAAGATCAGCCGGTAGAGCTGGCGCAGTGCATCGCGCGCATACCAGGATTCCAGATTGTCCTCGGGCCGGAACAGCCCCTGGCCGCCGGTCTGGCGCTGGCCGCGCGTGATCGCCCCCAGGGAATCGAGCCGACGCGCGATGGTCGAGATGAAGCGCTTCTGCGCCTTCACATCGGTCGTCACCGGCCTGAACAGCGGCGGCTGCTTCTGATTCGTGCGGTTCGACCGGCCAAAGCCCTGGATCGCATTATCGGCCTTCCAGCCCGCCTCGAGCAGATAATGGACCCGCAGGCGCTGGTTCTTCGCGCCGAGATCGGCGTGATAGCTGCGCCCGGTGCCGCCCGCGTCACTGAAGATCAGGATGCGCTTGGCGTCGCTCTGGAAGGCGTCGGTTTCGGCGATGTTCGCCGAGCCCGGCCGGTTCTCGACCACGAATCGGTCGATCCCGTCCGACCCGCGCCGCTTGACGATGCGCCGCGACCGGCCCGTCACCTCTGCGACCGTGTCGGTGCCGAAGTGGTGGAGCACCTGGTCGAGCGCGGCCGGGACTGGCGCCAGCGAGGCGAGCCGCTCGATCATCCGATCGCGGCGTTCGATCGCCTCGCGCGAAATCACCGGATTGCCGTCCTTGTCGGTGACGGGCCGGGAGCAGAGATTGCCCTCGCTGTCGCTGAAGGGCTCGTAAAGCTGCACCGGAAAGCTGTGTTCGAGGTAGGACAGAACATACTCCCGAGGCGTCACATCCACGCGAACATCATCCCATTCCTCGGTCGGGATTTCGGCGAGGCGGCGTTCCTGCAGGGCCTCGCCGGTCGAGACGATCTGGATGATGGCGGCGTGGCCGGCTTCGAGATCGCGTTCGATGCTGGCGATCAGCGCTGGGGTCTGCATTGCGGTAATGAGGTGGTTGAAGAACCGCTGTTTCGCGGATTCGAAGGCGCTCCGCGCGGCGGACTTCGCCTGGCTGTTCAGGTTGCTGCCGGCGGCACGCATGGCCGCGTCGAGATTGCTATGGATGATCTGAAACGCCCCGGCATAGGCGTCATAGATCGCGATCTGGGGCGCGGTCAGCGCGTGCTCGAGCATCTCATACTCGACGCCGTCGAAACTGAGCGACCGGGCCGAGTAAAGACCAAGCGCCTTCAGGTCGCGGGCCAGCACTTCCATCGCCGCGACCCCGCCATTCTCGACCGCGCCGATGAACTCGCCGCGTGTCGAGAACGGGAAATCCTCGCCGCCCCACAGGCCCAGGCGCTGGGCATAGGCGAGATTCTGCACGGTCGTCGCGCCCGTCGCCGAGACATAGACGATGCGCGCGTCCGGCAGCGCATGCTGGAGCCGGAGCCCAGCCCGGCCCTGCTGCGACGGCGCCTGGTCGCCGCGTTCGCTCTTGCCGCCGGCGGCATTGGCCATTGCGTGGGATTCGTCAAACACGATTACGCCGTCGAAATCGGAGCCGAGCCAGTCGACGATCTGCTGGACACGGCTCGCCTTCTCAGCCCGTTCCTGCGAGCGCAGCGTCGCATAGGTGACGAACAGAATGCCCTCATCGAGCGTGATCGGCGTGCCCTGTCGGTAGCGCGAGAACGGCGTCAACAGCAGGCGCTCCTGGCCGAGCGCCTCCCAGTCGCGCATCGCGTCCTGGTGCAAAGTCTCCGACCGGCTGACCCAGACCGCGCGGCGACGCCCCTTCAGCCAGTTATCGAGGATGATGCCCGCGACCTGGCGGCCCTTGCCCGCGCCGGTGCCGTCGCCCAGCATCCAGCCCCGCCGGAAGCGGACGGCGGTCTCCACATCGTCCGGCGCCGCGGTGACGACGTCCCAGGTCTTGTCGACGGTCCACGCGCCCGCGAGATGCTCGCCATGCGCTTCGCCCGCGAGGATGATGGATTCGAGCTGGGCATCGGAAAGAACGCCGTCACCGACCAGATGCGCCGGGAGCGAGGGCCGGTAGCTCGGAACCGGCGGCGGGACCGATGCCATCGACGCCGACTGGACCAGCGGGGTGGGATGCGGTTTGGCGCCGGGAATGCGGATCGACTGAAGCGCATAGGGCTCGTAGATCGCATCGGTCAGATTGCCATGATCCGGCACAGCTTCAACGCACGGCGTATAGGCCAGCTCGACGCCCTCGATCACAGGCGTCGGCGCGATAGGCCGGGCGGTTGCGGCGGGGCGTACCGGCCGAGCAGCCATCGCCTGCACGGCGAGCGGCGCGCTGGGCGGCGGCGTATCGGGCGCGGGCAAGCGCGGCGGGACCTGAGCCAGCACCCAGCCGAGCAGGGTCGCGGTATCGGGCGCAACGCCGGGAGCGGCAGGAAAGTGGCGCGGATCGTCGGCGGGTGTGCGGTCGATCACGGTCAGCCGCGTGTCGATCGTGGTGCCATGCTTGCGATAGACCTGCCCGTCGATCGCTGCGGAAAACAGGACGCGGCCGCGTTCCTGGAGCGCGACGAACGCATCGGTGAAGGCGGGATTGTCCGGCGCGCAGGAGGCGCCGGTGATGACGACGAGGCGGCCGTCGGGCTGCAAGCGCGCCAGCGCCGAGCCGATATGGCGCAGCGCCGCATCCTTCATGCGCGCCTCGACATGGGCGATCGCCGAGAAGGGCGGGTTCATCACCACCACGTTGGGCACGGCAGCGGGATCGAGATAGTCGTGAACATGGGCGGCGTCGTGCGCGGTGACGCCGACCTGCGGGAATAGCAGATCGAGCAGCGCGGCGCGGGTTTCGGCCAGCTCGTTCAGCATCAGGCGCGCGCCTGCGATCTCCGCCTGGATCGCGAGCAGGCCGGTGCCCGCCGAGGGTTCGAGCATCCGCTCGCCGGGCTGGAAGCCAGCGGCGACGCCGGCGACATAGGCGAGGCCCGCGGGTGTCGAGAATTGCTGGAGCGCCTGGGAGGTTTCCGACCGGCGCGTATGGGTGGGCATCAGCCCGACTATCTTCTCGATCGCCGCGAGCCGGGCTTGCGGATCGGCGTATTTGAGGAAGATCGTGTTTCCGTATTTCCGCAGGAACAGTATCTGCGCGGCCTCGCAGGCGTCATAGGCCGATTTCCAGTCCCACAGCCCTTCGGCGTCGGAGCCGCCAAACGCGGTTTCCATCGCGCCGCGTAGCGCCTGGGCGTCGACGGCGCGGCCTGCTTCGAGATGGGGCAGGATAAGCTGGGCGGCGGCCAGCAGCTTCTCGGCGGTGCCGGTGAAATGGCGGGCAGCGCCAAGCGGCACGGCAGCGAGCGCCGTGGAACGGTTCATGGTCATCGGGAATGCTCCGGGAGAGGTCGAGGGGCAGGAGCCGGCGGACCCTCTCTCTCAAACCCGCCAGGCTCACCCCGTCCCGGGCCTATCTCTTCCTCTCGCTCGGCAATCACGATGGCACCCGCACCGACCGGTGTTCTGGATGCGGCGTTGCCGTTGTTGCCGTAAAACCTTATATGTGACCAACTACCTAGTCAGGAGCGAGTCATGGACGGTATCAACCTGGCGGACGCCAAAGCCCATTTGAGTGAACTGGTCGATCGCGCTGCTGCTGGCGACACGATCGATATCCTGCGCCGTGGGAAGCCTGTGGCCCGCCTTGAGGCCGCAAAACGGCCGCGCAAGGCGATCGATGCCGCACGGCTGCGCCGACTGACCGATTCCCTTCCGGCCCAAAGCGAAGGCGCGGACACGTTCACGCGCGCCATGCGCGATGGTGATCGCTACTGATGCTCTATCTCGACACGTCTTTGCTGATCGCGGCTCTGACGAATGAGGACCGCACGGCGGAGATTCAGGAGTGGCTGGCGGGGCAAGACCCCGAGGAGCTGATCATCAGCGACTGGGTCGTGACGGAGATGTCTTCGGCATTGTCGATCAAAGTTCGAACCGGCCAGCTCGATGCGTCCCAACGCGCCGAGGTGCTGAGCCAGTTCCATCGACTTTGCAGCGAAAGCCTGACGATCATGCCGGTGGCTTCCGCCAATTTCCGTAACGCGGCGCTGTTCTCCGATCAGTTTTCGCTGAACCTGCGTGCCGGTGATGCGCTGCACCTCGCAATTGCAGCGGAGCGAGGGGCAACGCTTTGCACTCTGGATCGCCGTTTGGCCGAAGGAGGAACGGCTCTCGGGACGGTAACGAGGCTTCTGTAGGAACCGGGAGCAAGACCGACTCTGGGCGGCAGGCAAAAAAATGGGCGACTCCAAGACGGAGCCGCCCACATCAATCAGACTTCCAAGTGCCGAGCCTCGTCGATTATGAACCCGAAGCGCCCGGCGACATATTCGTCGGATGGAACTTGGAAGCGCCGTTCACGACCTTCATCCCGGCGCCCGCCGAGCCGGGCGATACAATCGGTGATGCCCGGATTATCTCTGGAACGGATCGCCGACACGACCACCCAATCGTGCCGGTGTTTCTCAGCAAAAAGCCGCCGATCATTCTCGACGGATTCACCGGGCGCCAGGAAACGGTCGTGGATCGTTTCCCAGCAATTTGGGTAATAGTCACGCAGGGTCTTCTCAGCGTGACGCCGTTCATAGGCCGTGAAGAGATCGGGGAAGCCCGTCGCGACCTTCGCCCATTCGGCATCTTCTTCATACCAGCCACCGGCAACCCTTATGGCTGCGGGCATCCTCGCGTTATGCGCGCGATCGAGCTTGAAGCCGCCATGGCTGGCGGTGGAATGGAAGACCACTCCATCGGCGTATATCTCGCTGGACTGGGATTGGCCCCAAGGCGTCGCGACCTTTCCGTTACCGCGTTTGCGATCAAGCCGCAGCAATTCCTCCCTGTGCTGGACCAGCTCAGCGATATGGTCGTGAAAGCCCAGCGCGTCGGCGGTGCGGCCATAGGTGGCCGGAACCGAAGGCGCCGGGCTCATGCCGCCCTCCTGAGGGTCGAGATGACGGGTTCATCCTCGACAAGCTGAAGGACGAGATTGGAATAGCGGTTCCGGGACGCCCAGCTTTCGGCGTCCGCCATATTGGCGGCAAGATGCTTAAGCTCGTCCTTACCGTTCCAACGGGTGAGAACCCGCACCACGCCCGGCTGCGGCAATTCGAGGACTTCGAAGCGAAGGTCCGTCGTGACCATATAGTGACGACGCGCGACAAGGACCGGCGTGATGCCGGACATGAAGGTGCCCTCGTGGAGCACGAAGCTTGCCGGGTAGGTTCTGCCGCCCATAGCCGCCGACGGCGATTTTTCCACGAGGCGGCCGGTGCTGTTGCGCGTCTGCCAGTCCCGTGACTTGCGCGTGTGCCGGGCCGGCGGCTGCGGCGCGCCATCGAAGTAGCGCAGGACGGCCCCGAGAGGCGCTGTGGCGTGAACCGCAGCGCCATCGAGAATGATGGAGGTCGCGCCCGCAACAGGGGCGTCGCCAGTTCTTTCGGTCATGTGAGGTCTCCGGGAGAGCAGCGAGGAAGCGAGCCGCCGACCGCTCTCTCTCAAGCCGGCCGGCTCACCCGCTTCCCCGTCACCCTCTCACTCTGGCTGCCGGCCCGGAGACGGGACCGGCGGCAGACCGAATCACTCCCGCAGCGACCCCGCGGCTATGTCAGCCAGCCACTCCAGGGCTTCTTCCACGTCTGCGTCATGCTCTTCGACAAGACGCGCAAGCGCGACAGCGCCGATGCGACCCAATTGGCCGAGGCGCTGCAGGACGGTGAGCAACACGGGCGCAAGCGTCTCCGGACCGGCGGTTTCGATGTCGGAAATCTTCATGGGTCAGTCTCCATTGTTTGGAAGGAAAAGACCCGAGCGCAGAGCGCCCGGGCGTTGATCGCCGGCTGTAACCCGCCGGCCTGCGCCGTTCATCGGGCAGCGAGTTTGCGCTCGGCCGCGAGAGAAATCGCTCGCGTTGCGGCCTTGAAGGCGGCGTCACCTTCTTCATGGGAGAGGTCGCTGGCCGCCTTCACATCGAGGGATGCCTGACGGATATCGGCGTTGCTCACATCGGCGATCTGGAGACCATCCAGCGCTTCCGTCTCGAAGACCACTTCCACGGTCGCGCGGACATGCTCCTCGCAGAGGCGGAGGAGGACATGCGAGCCGAGCCCCGGCTCAACGCCGAGCGGCCCATATTCGGCGATACCGAGCATTTCATCGAGCATCGACTCGGTCGTGCGTGCCATGATGTCGTCGGCTGTGATCAGCACGGCCATGCCGCCGAAACCGTCTGGCCGCATCTTCGTGCAGGTCCAGGCGGACATGGCGGAGACATAAGGAAGCGCGGGCGACCGCCGGACGATGCTCTGGAAAAACACCTCCCAGCCGGAAACCGACAAGTCCAGTTGAAGATAGGCGTCATCATCACCGAGTTCAGCGAGGCCCGCCCGGACCGTGTCTGCCGCGGCGCTTTCAACATCGCCGGACAAGGCGAGCGCCGCGCGGACCTCATCGACGGGATAGGCCGGCATATCGTTGGCGCCCTGTTCGGCATAGAAATAGAGGCCGTCGCCATCCGCATCGCTGCTGAAGATGCCGGAGAGGATCAATCGTTCGAGCGGCGTCATCGCGCTCAGCGGAATGGTGGGCTGAACCACCGTGGAACAGAAATAATCAGCCATATCGGGTCTCCAAAAACGCGAAAGCCCGGCGCGCGGCCGGGCTCTCGAGAAAGGTGATGGGGTACAGATCAGGACGCTGGCGGGCTTTCGATCGCGAAAGGGTCCACCAGCTTGTGGATCGGCTGGGCGCGGCCCATCCACGGCTGCGGCCGGATGCAGCGCACCCAGTCCGCGAAGCTCGGAATGAAGCCGAGATCTTCGAGGACATGTTGTTCGCCGATCAAGCGGACGGGAACGACCCGCCCGCATGAGACGGTGATGGTCGCGCCGTAAAAGCGTTCGAGCATGAATATGCCCTCGGCATGATGGCGCAGCGCGCGATGGCGGAAATCGGCGGTGATCGCCTTGGACTCGTCGAACCACTGATGCAGCGGCAGATAATCCTCGGCCGAGCCGCCCCATTTCCGCACGGACGAGAGCGCGTGATGATAGCAATGGCCCATCATCGCCTCCCTATAGTTCGTGATAATGGTTTTCGGATCGTTCGATCCGATAGTTGAAGTCGAAGACGATGGTCCCGGCGGCCACGTCGAAGGTGAACTCACCATAACCGCCTTCATTATTCTCCCAGCCACCGTGCTTGCTTTCGAGGAGGTCGTAACACATCGCCTCGATCGCTTCCGGGAGCGGGACCGTTACATGCCGGACCTCCTCGTCGTGAAATTCACAGCGGGCGATCTCGACAGATGTATCGGGCAGGTCGGCGCTGCTTTCACCGGAACGCGCGTCAATCTCTTCGATCTGACCGCTGTCGCCACCGCCATCGAACCGCACGGTGACAAGGGTGATGCCAGCTCGTGCCAGTACAGACAGGACAGCAGCCTTATTGACGGGAAAAATCTCGCTCGCTCGTTTATCGAATTCCGCCTGGCGGGCGAGGAAGGCGGTCATGTCGAAGGCGGGAACAAAAGGTGGATTGGTCATCGTCGATCTCCGAAAATGAAAAAGCCCGGCGCGTGGCCGGGCTGAGAATGGGGTTGAGGTGAAAAAGGCGATGCGGGACGAGGCAGCGACTGCCGACCCGTCCCGCACCTGCATTCAGGCGGCGATATCGTATTCGTCGTCGCCCTCCTGGTCGTTGGCAGCTTCCTGCTTATCGGAGGTGTCATCCTCGTTGAGGAACGCCGGCAAGGCATCGGCGTCCGCGTCGAGCGGCAGCGGTTCCTCGATCACCGGCGTCCGCAGCGGTTCGGGGAGCCAATCCGCATCGGCGAGCAGCCGTTCGGCCTCACGCGCCATGTCGCCCTTCTTCAGATGGTCGATCAGCCCGGCGGTCTGCGGCCCCTTCGCCTCGGCCACCGCCTCGAGGATGCGCGGCTTCGCGACCCGGTTGAGGTAGTTGTCGAAGGTCGGGCGCCAGCCTGCGCCGATCATGTCGAGACCCACGGCGCGGGCCAGCACGTTGGCGTGGTCGATGCGGCGCGCGACGCCGTGCGCCGAGACACGGCCGCCGCCATGCTTGGGAACCGGCTCCCACTGCGCGTTCACCGAATAGGCGGCGCAATGGGCGAACAGACTGGCCTGTTCGCCGCCGTCGAGCTGCTGGAGCGCATCCCAGACATCCTTGTCGGATTGGGGGAGACGCTCCTTCCAGCGGGTGTGCCGTTCCTGGATGGATGCAGCCGACGGACTGTTGCGCAGATCCGCGCCCTGGAACGGCATGGAGACACGGTGGACCGCCAACTCCATGCAGCTTTCGGTGCGGCCCACGTAGAAGACCGACAGCACCATCGCGTGCAGCACGGCGGCGAAGGCCACCGAAGGCGACTGCGCGAAGGCATCCTGAAGCGCCAGCGTGCGGGCGGCGGTCAGCTCGGCGACGAGACGGTCCGGGAGCGGCTTGATGACCTCACCGTCATCATCGTCATCGTTCGGAGCCGGCCTGGACGGGGCCGTGCTGGACTCGGGATCGGCCGGCTCGCCGCCGATCTCATCGGACGCGTCATCCGATCCGGCATGGGACGCTTCATCGCCACCTTCGCCGGCATCGTCAGGCTCCAGCTCATCCTCGGCGCGGACATAGCCACGGTCGATATAGAGCGTGCCGTCTTCCTCCAGACCGATGAACACGCCGGCATTGGCGATCTCGGCAGGATCGAACACCCGGTTGCCCTGGGCGAGAAGGCCAAGCTCGGCGTCGATGGCGGAGATACGCAGTTCCACGTCTTCCGGAACATCGGGCTTGCCGTCCCACTCGGCCTCAAGCGCATCGGCCTCGGCCCGCAGGGCGACGATCCGCGCTTCCTGCGCCTCGGTCAGCGGCTGCACCTGGCTGGCGATGGCGCGGCAGTCCTCGTCATAGCCATAGGGCAGATCGACCAGCGCCTCGACCCACTTCCAGCCTTCGGCCAGGATCGTATCGGCTTCCGCCCGCAGCTGCTCGTCGACCAGGCGATCGAGCAGCGCAGGATCGGAGAGCCAGCCGCCATCGTCGGGTTCGAACAGGTCACGGATCGGACCGGCGCCGCCGGCGGCGATATAGGCGTCCAGCCCGATGAAGCGGACGCGCTTGTCCGAGACCTCGACCTTGTCCTCCAGCAGCTTGGACTTGATGAACCAGGGCGACTTGTTGCTGCTGGCCGCGAGCTGACCCCACAAATCCTCCTGGCGCTGGTGATCGTCGCTGACCGTGAACGCCATGAGCTGGTCGAGAGTCATGTCGCCTTCGGCATAGCATTCGTGCAAGGCGGGCGAGACCGAGGCGAGCTTGAGGCGCTGGCGCACAACGGCGGGCGTGACGCGAAAGTGTGCGGCGATCGCTTCCTCCTGCTCGCCCTTGTCGAACAAGGTCTTCATCGCCCGGAACTCGTCAAGCGGGTGGAGCGGTTCGCGTTCGCTGTTCTCGGCAAGCGAATCCTCTTCGGCCAGAACTGGATCGTTCGCGGCCTTGACCACGCAGGGAACCGGCGCGTCCTTGGCGAGCCGCTTGCGCTTCACCAGGATCGCCAGCGCGCTGTAGCGGCGGCCGCCAGCCGGGATTTCGAACATGCCGGTTTCCTCGCCGGCCTCGTCGAGCACAGGCCGGACGTTGAGGCCGGTGAGAAGGCCGCGACGTTCGATATCATTGGCCAGATGCTCGATGGTCACGCCATGCTTCACGCGGCGGATGTTCGATTGCGAGAGGACCAGCTTGTCGAACGGAATGTTCTGGGACTGGTTGAGGGTGATCTTCGATGGGGCTTTTGCCATGACACGTCTCCATGACGGGCGGCCGGAAGACTCTCTCCCAGCCTCCAACCCGTCACGAAAACCAGAGCCTCCCTCTCACTCTATGTTTCGGCTCATGAGGGAGGTGGCAGGCGGTCCCGCGCGGCCCATGCGGATTTGATGATCCACTGAGGTGCGTATCGACGGATTTACGGAATTACGGAGAGGTCGGTTGAACCCGCCGACCGGAATCGCTTTCGAGATTGGTCAGCGATATTCCTCGGGCAGATCCTCCGCATTGCCGCGCCACACGATCTTGTCGCCCTCATAGATCGTCACGAAGCCGCCGCGTCGGGGTATCTCCACAGGCGGCAACGGCTTGGCCGCGAAGTTGAGGCAGGAGAACTCTGCGACCGTGGCCGAGAAGGCGAGCGGTTTGCCGGGCGCCATAAGCACCCGATCACAGGCGCCGCTGGGCCGCTTCACGCGGCGGCGCGAGAGGCCGAGCCGGAAAAACTCATAGTCGCGCTCCTCCCGCTCGGACGGCGGCGACCAGTGCCGGCACCAACGGCATGTCCGAATGGTCGCCGGAGGATCGTCATCGTCGAGCGGCGGCCCGTTATTATGCCCCGCGCCGGGCGGCCGCCCGCTCACGGCCAGCGCTCCTCGAGCCAGCCCCGGACCTGTTGGCGCATGATACCGATCGGGCCGTTGATCTCGGTGATCCGCGCGTCGGGGGCGACGCAGCGCAGGTCGCGGAAACCGTCGAGGAAGGCCCGCATCACCCCGATGTAGAGATGCCCGCCGGCGAGCGCGACGTCGGTGAACGGCCGCGTGCCATGGTTTGAAAGCGAAGCGATCTGGCAACCGGGAGAATCGCTATAGGTGTCGGGCTTGCGCGCCGACGGCGGACGCGGCCAACGTCGGTTCATGCCGCCCGCGATCATGCGCTGGGCAAGGTCCGGGGTCAGGCGGGCGTCATAATCCTCGACCGGCGAGCGGGAATCGAGAAAGCCGTAGCGGGCTGAGAGCACCGCGACCTTGATCCGCATCCGGTCTGGGCAGACCGCGCGGACAGTCTGCCAGAGCGGCCCGTCATAGCGGTCGACCGCGTCGATCCAGCCGACATCGCGCCGCTTGGTCGCCGAGCAGGCGAGGATCAGCAGCCGGTGGGGCTCGGCCGGTGCTCCGTCTTCGGTTCGGGGAAGAGGTCGTTCGACCAGGCGCGCCGCGACGGGCCGGTCTTCCGCGGCCTGGGCGAGCCGCTCGATCAGCGCGAGATCGTCGCTGGAGCAGACCCCGCGCACATCGAAGGTGACTGCGGGCTCCCCACCCGGATCGACAAACCGATCGACAAACAGGATGCCCTTGCCGAGATTGCCGCAGAACAGCAGCGTGTCGGCATCGCCAGGCACGCCGCTCGGACTGAGCTTGCGCCGTCCGATCTGGCGGAACGCTTCGGCGAAGGTGGTTGGGGTCAATGTTGTCCGGGGCTGGACACGGGCGTGGAAGCGCCAGCCCGGCCGCGCGATGTCGAGCTTGCCCACCTCGATCTGGTGCAGGAAGTCGGCGAAGCTATGGGGGTCCGCCGGGTAGGGACATTCCCGCCAGAGAGCGCGGATCGCCCGGCGTCGCTCGGCGGGCAAGGCGAACAGCCGAGCGCGGGCCTTCCGCCAAACGGCCGCTCGCTCATCACGGCGGTCCTGCTGCTGGCGGGGCCACCATTCGGCACGCCGCGCCATTTCCTCCTCGACGCTGTGCTGCCCGGCGGCGATTATGTCGGCGAACAGCGGCAGCGCCTCGCGCTCGCGTCGCTGCTTGGTGAGAAACGCCGCGCGCTTGCGCGACGTTTCTTCATACTGCTTGGGCCTGGGCCGTTTGCGGAAGCGCATGGATCAGCCCTCCCGCTCGAGCCGGGCGATGATGCGCTCGGCTGCGCGGATGCCGCCGGCGATATCGGCGATATCAATCCACACCGAGATCGGCGCCGTCGTCTCGAACAGGATGTCGCGCTCGACGCCGAGCTGGAGCCCGACGTCGAGGCCTTGCAGTTCGGCCAGGCTGAACAGGCCATAGTCGACGTAATCCATGTCGAGATCGGCGATGCCGTGCAGCGTATCGCCATCGGGTTCGAGCATGGTGGCAAGCCACACGCCCGCGCCCATGGGGTTGAAGAATTTCGCGACCGGAAGATGGTCACCGCGCGGGTCGGCCGCATTGGCGATGAGCTGCGCGCGCAGCTCGGGGGTCAGAAGGGTCATGCCGCCCTCCGTTCGGTCGGAGCGCTTCGGGCCTCAATGCCGGGAGCATCGCGGAAGGCCAGCAGATAGTCGGCCGCCTTCGATGCGGCGCTCGCGGCACGAACGATCGCGCGATCATCCGCGCGCATGATGTCGAGCCATGCCCCGATATAGTCGGAATGGCGGACAGTGGGTTCGATGCCGAGCGCAGCGCAGACGAAGGCGCCGGCCATCTCGGCGACATATCCTGACAGTCCAGCCCTAATTTGAATTTTTGGGGGTCGAGCGGAGGTGCTGGTCATGCTGCCAACTCCTCGCGCTGGGGCTGCTGCGCCCACATCCAGTCGGCGGCTTGCTGGGCCTTGCTGGCGGCGGTGAAGATCGCCCGTGGATCTTTCTTCAGAGCACTGAGCCACGATGCCACATAGGCGGCGTGATCGGGGCGCGGATGATGGGCAATGCCGAGGTCCGCCAGGACGAACGATGCGGTGAGTTCGGCGCAGGCTTCTTCGATCGGCAGCCAATCGCGCTTGAACCGGTCCTGGAAGTTGCGGTCGAGCCGATGCTTTGCCCCTGTGGCGTGGCCGGACTCGTGCAGCAGGGTGCCCATGTGAGCGGCTGCATCGTGAAACGCCGAGAAAGGCGGCATGAAGATCTGGTCGAGATCGATGCGATAATGGGCATCGTAGGCGCCTTCGGTGATCGGAATGTTCAGCGCCGCGACGAATGCTTCGGCATGGGCGAGGCGTTCGGTCTCCGGCAATAGGGTGACCGGCGCAGGCTCATAACCTTCGACCTGCGCGAGGTTGAACACGGTGAAAGCGCGAGCGAACATACGACCGGGCCGCTGATCGCCATCGTCATGGTCTTGATCGACGTTGGACGCAGCCTGCTTCCAGAAAACGACTGTCGTGCCGCGTTCGCCCTTGCGAACCTGGGCGTCGACCGCCTGCCACTGCCGATAGGTGCCCCACAGGCCGCTGGCATAGCCGCTCACCTGTGCGGCCGCCCACAACGCGAGCACGTTCACGCCCCGGTAGCGCTTATGGGATGAGAAGTTCTCGGGCCGCGTGACGGCGGCGCCATCATGATGCCAGGGCATGCGCCAGGTGCCCGCGCCCGCCTCGATGGCGGCAATGATCTCGGTGGTGATGCGGGTATAAACGTCGGCGCGCTCGGCCGGCGCTGATGAGCGGGACATGTTCGATCTCCACGACGGGCGAAGCAGGCCTCTCCCGCTCCTCATCCCGTCACCCCATCTCCAGGCCCTCCTCTCCCTCTACCGCCGCCCGAAAGGGCGGCGTCGCGCCTTCAGGCGCGATCTGGGCCAGCACGCCCTCGATCCGGTCAACCTCGTGCTGGAGCGCTGCTCGTTGCAATCCAGGCAGGCGCTTCTCGCGCAGCAACATCCGCGCCTCGGTGGCGCTCCGCTCCCAGATGGGCCGGTGACGTTCGGCGATGCAGGCGTTCGGACAGCGGGTCGGTTCGCAAAGTGCTGTCAACGGCCGGTTCGCCGAGGAATCTGTCGCACGCTTGAGGCACAAGGCTGTTGCCGGATCGAAGAAGCAATCGGCCAGCGTGCCGACATGCAGGGTGCGGGCAAGGCTGGCGAGCATGGTGCGCAGACGGGACCGGTCGGCGATCATCGCTGGCAATGGGCTGAGTTGCGTGGCCGTCTCATCGAGGACGCGCTCGATGCGCCGGCCCGCTGGTCCGGAAAGGGAGGCCCCACCTCGCCGCCTGTCGAAATAATCGAGCAAGTCGTCGAGCTGGCCGAGTCCGCGCTGCGTCTCCACCTCGGCGCGGAACCCGGAGGCGCTGCTTCCTGCGTAGCCCTCGAAGGCGGCAACGGAGGCATGCTTGTACTGGATCATGCCAGCCACCGTTCCGAAGGGGCGGTTGGCGATATGCCATGCAATGGTGCGGCGAAACTGGCGGGTCGTAATCCGCCAGGGCTTGCCGTCCGGTCCTGGCGGAATAGCGGGCGCCTCGTCCGAACCGAACAGCGTGTTGAGATGGTCACGGTAGGCGTTGATCTGACGGACGATCTCCGCGGAAACGTGCGACTTGCGGCTCCGCGTCAGTGACAGCACGGGCCAGAGTGTATCAAGGCCGCGAGCGTCGGCCGCACGCTTGCACAATAGCTCGAGCACACTGATCGCATCAGCGACAGGAGCAATGGTCACCCACTCGGCCGGCGCTCCCCCGCTACCCTTGCCCTTGTAGGCGGTGGAACGCACGCGGTGCCGTGACACGACGCCATCCTCACTCCGCTTGAGGGTCAGGCATCCCCGACGCATCGCCTGCACCTCGCAATCGCGCATCCCGGTCAGATAAGCGCAGACCACATAGGCTGCCGCCTGCAGCATGCGCTCTTCGAGGATAAGGGACTTGGCATCGAAACGGGGCCGCCATGGTAAACCACGATCGGGATCAATCGAGATCGGCGTATCCATACCGCCAGGTTCGACGCCCATATCCGCGATGGCAGCTTCAATGAGATCGGAAGCACCGCCAGCGAGAGTAAGGTGCATCGCCGGTTCTGCGGCGGCGTCGACCCCGACGTGGAGATGGAGAAGCTGCACGTTGACGACTGGCATGGTCGTCCCGCTGGCCGGATCGATGGAGGCAGATCCGTTGGGTGGGCTTACCCAGACCGGTACGCCTCGGCCTTGCCGCGCGCGCGACCGGAAATAGCGCTGCAATCGCATCCGCTGCCGTTGACGACGCTCGGCGTGTGCCAGTCCCCGTTCGGCAGCAAACCAGCGGTCACGTTGGGCTTCGAGGCGATCAAGCTCACGCCGGGCCGCGAAAATATCCTGCGCGAAGACGGTGACATAGCGCAGCGACCAGGCCAGCAGCGGGGTGATGATCCCCTCGGGCATACGCGGTGTGCGGTTCTCCCGGACATGCCGATAGCCAGCGACGCGCGCAGGAGCCCGTCCTTCCCAAGGCTCAAACGACAGGCCGCCACCGGGAAGATGGTCGCGGTAATGGTATAGATCGATGATCACCTCGAGAAGGTGGCCAACGATGACGGGCCTCCTTGCGGGATCATCACGCAGATGGCGGGCATAAGCATCGATCAGCGCGGGATCGATGCGGCTAAGGTCGAGCACACCCAGTCGTCCGCGCGCAAAACCGAAGAAGCGCCGCGCCCGATTGAACGCTTGCCGGATACAGGCGGGCAATAGCTTCGGACGGTAGCCGGGGAGATCGACGTTGAGACGGGCATAGAGATAGGCGCGCATCGTCGCCTGCACATCGGCATGTTCAAGCACGTCGAAATGCACGGTGACATGGCAGCGCCGGGCGTTCTCGCGGAAAACAGCGGGTCCAAGATCCCAGCTCGGGTCACCGACACGCGACAGTGCCTCACGGGAATGGCCCGGCTTGAGCGGCACAATCGTCAACACGGGCCGATCATCGAACGCGAGCGCCGGGACATAGGCGGGGGCCGTCATGCGCGCGTCTCGGGCGGGAGATAGAGATGCTCGTCGGTTGCGCGCAGCCGCGCTTCGGCGACGACCGCATCGGAAAATGCTGGCAGAATCTGGTTGACTATCCGGGCATGAACCTGCCCGAACTTGGCCATCCAGTCAGAACCAGGCAGGCCCTGCCGTTGATCTTCGACGAATGCGAGGAAGGCCAGGATCGCGGGCAGCTTGCGCGCGGTGATGACAGCGTTGGGGCAATGGAGACACCCCCAGAAAGGCTGAGAACAGGGCGAACCAACCTCGGCGAAGGGACTGCGATGGAAGCCCGCACAAGCGGCGAGCCAGACATCCTGTTCGCCGTCGAGCAGCGGATCGACCGTATCTGGCGGCATCAGCGGCGCGGCCTGTTCGGGCCCTTCGCGCAGTGCCTGCTCCGCAGTGGGCGGGAGTATGGTCGGCATCGCAGCGGCGACCGCCTCGCGGAAGGCATCGGCGACCGCGGCCTCGTGCAGGGGCCGGAGCGAGGGTAGATCCGCGTAATGGCGCGCGGCGACCTCACGGCTATGCCCGACCGCGAACCGAGCCATATGCCCTTCGGTCTTGGTGTACCACAGCGCCTTGTGGGTCTTGCGAAGGCGGGAAAGCAGAAGGTAGAGCGGCTTGCCGTCGTCATCGACAATCCGGTGCCGAGCCACCCACGCATCGAGACGTTCGCGCGGATGACGAATACCGGCGTGCAGCCCGCCAGCGTTGTGGTAGACCCAGAGACAATCAGCGGACAGATGTTGGCGCGCAACTGCCGTGACCTCGATCAGCCGGCGGATAAGGCCACCTGGCGTGCCGATGCCGCCGTCGCGCACGCGCATACTCTTGTGCTCGGCAGCGCGGGCGCGTCGCTTCAGGTAACGCAACTCGACAGTGCCAGCGGATGGGTTGGCCAGGCAATCAACCGTCAACGCCTTCAAGCACTCGGGCTCCAGGCCAGTATCGAGCGAAAGTAGCACGAACAATGGGGGGATATCGGTGACGTGAAGATGATGGCGGCGATGCAGGTCATCGACCAGCGTGCTGATCGGCAGGCCGCGCCGTGCGCGCATGAAATAGAGGCTCTTCAGCGCGGGATGGTCTGCGACGATAAAGCCCTGCCGCGCGATGACCGCTTCGACTTCAGCGCGCGCCCTGGCGATGATCGGATCGCCCTCATCGGTGTGGTCGTCATCGGCGCCGAAACGGCGGAACATCGCTTCGATATCGGCCCTTGCGGCGTCGCGCAGTGCGCGAGCGACGAACGGACTGTAGGCATCGCGCGGGGTCGAGCGACCTGCCGAAGTGGCCAACGTGTAACGAAGCCGCTCATGCAGGTCGGGCGCGATCCGGTCGGGCCGATCTGCCTCCATCATGCGCAATGTGTTGATCACCTTGCCCACGATTATGTGCCGGTGGATCGCGCTCTTCCCGAGTCGCTCGAGCGTGGAGGAAAAACCATCGATATGGGCCGCGTGGAGATCACTGATGCCGGCCACCTTCGGCGCTTCGTCGGCAAGCCAGGCGAAGAAGTGACGATAGACCTGGAGATACTGCTTGATGACGCTGGCCGCACCGATTGATCCGCCGAGTGCCGCTGACCGATGGAGCGCGCCGGCAAAGGCAATGGCGAGCGGACGAGGCTCGAGCCCGGTCATATCGACCAGGACGGTCCCGCCATGCCGCGCCTCGATGGTGAACTTGAGGCCGAGCACCGGATCGGGCTGCACAGCCTCCGGGGTGATCGGAGCGAAAGCGACAGGCCGGCCCCTGCGGGGACGCCCGCTCATGCGCCCTGCGGTCCCGGCAGCAGCGCGAGTAGCTCCTCTACGGCTGCGTCGACCGTATCGGCGCGGGTCGCGATATGGTCGAGGTAGATATAGGTGGTCGTAAGGCTCGCGTGGCCGAGCAGGCGTTGCACCTGTTGCAGCGGGTCGCCCAAGATCAGCCGGTAGCTCTCTACCGCCCCCGCCGGCAATGCGGCTTCGCGTAGTCGCTGCTGGATCAGCAACGCGAGCATATGGACTGCGAAGGTGTGGCGAAGCTGGTGCGGGCTGATCGACAGCGGAAAACCGTTCTCCGCGCACCGCTTGCAGGCCCGAGTGAAGATCACCTCCCACGAGTTGGGACGGACAGGTTGCCCGACCTCGGTCAGCCATAGCGCCGCCGGCTCCCGGAGCGTTCCATCCTCATCACACAGGATCAGGCGGCATCGTTCCTCCGGGGTGCAGATATCCCGCATGCGGTCGAGACCGGCGCGAGTGACAGGGATCGGTCGCTCAAAACTGGCCGCGCCATCGCGCGCGGCAAACTTGGCAACGCCTGCGGCCCGTTCGACGGCGACATAGGCGGCGATCTGACGAAGCAGCCGGCGCGGGACCAGAACGCTGCGTCCTCGGTCGCCCTTGGTGAGCGGCGGCGGGAGAGGCAGCCAAAGTTGTTGTCCATCACCGTCTTCGCGGTCGATCGCCGTGAGCTCGGCAGCGAGCAGGCACGACGCCTCTTCGAGGCGCAGGCCGGTGGTGACGAGAAGATCGGCGAACAGCGCGTTGCGCAGCCCGTTCCGATCGCGCGCGCCAGGGCGCTCGGTGCCGTCAGGGGCGAGACCGCGCAGGCCGACCTCACGGAAAATGCGGTAGTCGTCCATCGGGACGAACCGAACATCCGACCGCCTCGCGACACGTTCATAGGCGTCGTTGCGCGCCGCGATCATGCCGCGACGGCCGCCCTGCGCCGGTCGCCACACGGCACGGCGGCTGAACGGCGCCTCGGCGATCAGCCCTTGCTGCTCGCCCCAGCGGTAGAGGCGATCGAGACTGGCGACGGCCCGGTTCCAGCTTGCCGCCGTGATCCGGTTATCAGCCTCGTCGCGGCGTCGCTCACGATGATAGGCGACCACATCGTCGCGGGTCGCAGTCCACACGGTCTTGCCAAAGGCATCGAGAAAGCGAAGCCAGACCGCGACATCGTAGGCACAGGCGCGAAGCGAGTGCCGCGAGCGGACGCCCGACAGCGGCAGGTCGAGAAAGAAGCGATCCAGATCGGGATCGTAAAGCGCGTCGTCGCGCAAGATCAGCGGCACATGCGCATCGAGACCCTTGGCCTCGCGACGCTCGCAGACAGAGATGATCGACATCAGCGCGAAACCCTCCCCCCGGACCCCCCACCCGGAAGCTGACCTCGCACCGTTGCGCCCTATGGCCCGTCAGTTATCAGGCTGGCCTCCGCCAGCTCTTGGGTCAGCGCTACGGCCAGCCTGATAACTGCCTACCGTCGGCGTCCATCACCACATCCTACTGCAAAGTGCCATGCGGTGCAGACTGTCCAGATAAGGCGACCAGTTCCTCGCGTCCATATGTCTCCGAGCCGAAGCGGCCGCTCTGGTCCCGGTCGAGGCGCTCTTTGCTGCCCGTCCAGTGACCGAGTTCGTGAAAAGCCGTTCGATTCCAATTGATCGGATCGAAATAGCGCGAGGGTGGCGGGACGCAGACCCGGTCGTTCGCCACGTCATAATAAGCCTGATCTCCGCCGATACGGAAATCCGCGCCCGTCGCTTTGATCAGGGCTTCCGCCTCGGGAAGGATCTGATCGGGATCGGGTCGTGGGATCGCGGCGGTATAGGCGTCAGGCAGCCCCTCGCACTGGTCCAGATTGAACACCGTGAAGCGCTTCAGGAACGGTATCGTGCCTGGCGTGCGGCCTTCCTCGGCGGCCTGGCGCCGTTCATCGCCCGGGGTGAAGCGATGGGCATAGACGACAGTGGTGCCGGTCGCGCCTTTGCAGACATTGCCGCCGAGTTCGAGCGCCTGGCGAAAGGTCAGGAAGGCGTTGCTCGAAAATCCCCGCGAGACCACCGCGTGCCAAAGAATGAGAATGTTGATCCCGGAATAGCAGCGGCTGCTCGACGCGTTGTGCGGCATCTGGAGCGGGGCCTTGGCCGAGGCCCAGGGCTGCACCCAGGGCACGCGGCCGGCTTCCAGCTCGGCGATGATCTGGTTGGTGATGTCCTGATAGAGGGTCGGCCGGTCAGGAACTGCTGGCCGGGATTTGAACTTGCGCGCCATCGCGTATCTCCGCGACGGGTCGGTCCCGAGCCTCTCTCGCGACGCTCAACCCGTCACGAAAATCCGGCTTTCCTCTCACTCTCGCGGGGGCGTTGCGGGGGCGGCATGCCCCCGCTCGAAGGGGTAGCGAAAGACCGCGTCGCGGGCTTGCGGTCAGGGGAAGTCATTCCCCCCAAGCCCTCCCGGCCAAATCCACACCAAGACTATCGATTGCCCCGCACAGAAACGGCGGCATGATGCCGGGATGTGCAACCTCTACTCTCTGGTCAAAGGTCAGGCGGCGATTCGCGAACTCGCCGAGGTGATGGCCGACCACACGGGCAACCTGCCGGCGATGGCCGGGATCTATCCTGATTACCCGGCGCCCATTGTCCGCAACCAGGAATGTGGTCGGGAAATGGTGATGGCGCGATGGGGAATGCCATCGCCGGCCTTCGCGCTCGAAGGCAAATCGGTCGACAAGGGTGTGACCAACATCCGCAATACGAAAAGTCCGCACTGGCGCCGCTGGCTCGGCTCTCAATCACGCTGTCTGGTGCCGTTCACCTCCTTCAGCGAACCAGACCAGTCACCCGGCGGCGACCGCAAGCCGGTCTGGTTCGCGCTGAGCGAGGATCGGCCGCTGGCATTCTTCGCAGGGATCTGGACCCACTGGACCTCGGTACGGAAAAAGGCCGAAGGCGAGATAAGCTGCGATCTGTTCGGTTTCCTGACCACAGAGGCGAACGCTGAGGTAGGGCGCTATCACCCCAAAGCGATGCCGGTGATCCTAACCAGAAAGGAGGAATGGGATAGCTGGCTCAACGCACCCTGGGATGAAGTCGCGGCGTTGCAGCGCCCATTACCCGATCATGCGCTGACTATCGTCGCCAAGGGCGACAAGTCGGACGGAAGCGCAGTATTTCTATGAGCAGGCGATCCAGGCGCAACACCCGAGGCGCAAGACCGAAATTCCCGCCGCGCGACAAGGTGGCGACGCTCCACATCGACACCGATAACGAGCGTTTCGTGTTCACCACCAAGGACATGATCCAGAATCAATTGCGGCGTGACGGCCCCAAGATCCGGCGATCGTTCGATCTGGTGGCCAAGGACGATATCGCGGCGTGCAGCGCGGTATTCGGACTGGCAGCCGGCCTGTGCGTTCGGCATCTGCCGCGCTTGGACGACAATGGATACAAGGCGACGGTGTCCCGACTGCTGTCGAGTGCGATGAGCACCTATCTGGCGAGCATTGAGGTCGCTCGGCATGGCTACCGGCGCCAATATGGGATGCTTGCCCGGTCATTGATCGAGACGATCGCCACGGTGATCGCGATCGCGATCCGGCCCACGGCTCTGGAACAGTTTCACGCCGGCACGCTGCAATCCACAAAATGCGTCGGATGGGCAAAGGAGGTGCTGGAGCCGCTTGGCATGTATTATGGCATGTTGAGCAATCAGTTCGTTCTTATCGGGCCGGTTCATGCCGCGTTCGAACCGATCCGGCGCTATACGCCGGATGATGAAGCCCTCAGCTTCATTGTGAGTTCGATGCGCGGCAATGTGTGGATGCTGTTCCTGACGGCCGAGCTGGTGTTCCATGATGAAATCGGGAACTGCCGCTACTGGAAGCCGATGGGCGAAGGCGTTGCATTTGATCCGTCACCGGAAGAACGGCAATGGATGGCCAGTTTTCTGATTACGCCGGATGAGCGAGCATCGGCGTGAACGATAGGCAAGGTCACGTCGCCAGAAGCACTCTTGCATTGGCGAGAGCCGTCTCAACAAAGCGCGACGTATACCCGAAGGCAGAAATCGGCTCCGGCTGGTGCGCCTTTCCCGGCGCGATGAGCTTCGTTCCCGAGACGATCTGAAACTGACTCACCTCGATGGGGTCGCCTTCATGAAAGACGAAAACATCTTCGGTCTCGAAGTGATCCGCCGGGATGTCCGCGAAGCTCTGGGCGGCGTTTCCCGGTAGGTGCCAACCGATTGCGACCGCGTTCGCCTTCGTCGGCACCAGTTCCCAATGCTTGCCGCTGAGAGAGACTTCCTTGACCACATCAATGTGGACAAGGCCTGCCGCGTGCTCGGCGACGGTTGCGGCGACCAGATCCAGCCAGGCTTCGGGCATCCCGCGTTTGCGCATGTCCTGCAGGCGGCTGTCGATCGCGGGTTTCACGGCGCCTGCCAAGTTAGAGTCGGTATCGGGCTGAAGCGCCCAGGGCCAGGCGATCTGAGGGGAACGTGGCACCCCGGCCTGCCGGGCGGCCGTGGCGATGATGTTGTCGAGCGACTGGAACATGGCGTTCGCGGCCTCGCAGGCGATCGGCTTCAACTGCGGGAACAGTCCGCGATTGAAATGCAGCGAGTAGATGTGACGGCCATCATCGGCCCTGTCCCGGCGAAGCTGCCATGTCCGGTCATTCTCCCCATAGGCGAGCGACCGATACTCAGCGATGTGGTGCTGTGCGCGATCATACCAGGCCTGGGCGTCAGCGAGTTCGTCGGACATTCTTCCCCCTCTCGTTTCCGGCGATAGCGAGAAGACGTTTCTTTCCCGTTGTGCTGAAATCGAATGATCGTGCGCGGCGCGAAGGGTCGCAGGACACGGCGATCAGATTGACTCTCGCGGCAAGGAGGAACAATTAGAGAACATTTGGAACAACGCAGATGTTTTCGACTCGCCGCCCATGCCCGCCAACGCACAGATTTCCGCGCTCCGCGATCAGATCGCCCGCATCGAATCGGGCGGGAAGCGCGCGCGCGGCGTGCTGCCGTTCGGGATCGAGGCGGTGGACCGCAAGGTGCCGGGCGGCGGTCTGGCGCTGGGCGCGCTGCACGAAGTGGCCGGCGGCGGCAACGGCGCCGTCCACGGCGCGGCCGCGGCACTGTTTGCGGCCGGCATTGCCGCGCGCACATCGGGACAGGTGCTGTGGTGCATGACCCGGCGCGATCTCTTCGCCCCGTCGTTGGCGCAGGCGGGCCTCCATCCCGACCGCGTGATCTTCGCCGAGGTCGGCGAGGAAAAGGCGGTGCTGGCCTGCATGGAGGAAGGGCTGCGCCATGGCGGCTTGTCGGCCGTGGTGGGCGAGCTTACCCGCCTGCCGATGGTGGCCTCGCGCCGCTTGCAGCTCTGTGCGGAAGAATCCGGCACGTTCGCGCTCGCCATCCGGCGCTGGCGGCGCATGACCGAAGCGGCCGACTTCGGGCAGCCGACCGCGAGCGTCACTCGCTGGCGCGTTACCGCGCTCCCGTCCGCGCCGTTGCCGGTGCCCGGCGTCAGCCGGGCGCGCTGGCTGGTCGAGCTGATCCGGGCGCGCGCGGGCGACTGCGCGGACTTCGAGCTGGAGGCCTGCGATGACGCGGGCCGTCTCGCTCTTCCTGCCGAGCTGGCCAACGGACCGGCTGATACGGACACTCGGCGCATCGGCGCCGTCGCCTGAGACCCCGCTGGCGCTGGTCGGCCGCGAGGGCCGCAAGCGCCTGATCCTTGCCTTCAATGCCGCCGCGCGGGCGGAAGGGATTATGCCCGGCATGGCGGTCGCCAAGGCGCAGGCGCTGGTGGCGGGCCTCGACGTGCGCGATGCCGATCCGGCGGGCGACGAGGCGGCGCTCGAACGGCTCGCGATCTGGGCGCTCCGGCGTTATTCGCCGATCGTCGCGGCGGACCCGCCCGACGGGCTCCGGCTCGACATGGCCGGCGCCTCGCATCTGCTGGGCGGTGAAGAGGGTTTCGTCGCCGATCTCGCGAAGCGCCTTGCCGACACCGGGATTGCCGCGCGCATCGCGATCGCGCCGACCTATGGCGCCGCGCATGGTCTGGCGCGCTTCAGCCGATCACCCTTAATCATCGTCGAACCGGGCGATCTCGACGCGCAGCTGGCGCCGCTGCCGATCGCGGCCTTGCGGCTCGACGCGGCCACGGTCGATTCGCTGCGCCGTCTCGGCGTCGACACGGTCGGCGAGCTTGCGGCGATGCCGCGCGCGCCGCTGACCCTGCGGTTCGGCCCCGAGGTCGGCCGCCGTCTCGATCAGGCCTACGGCCGGACCGGGGAACCGTTCGAACTGGTCGAAGCGCCCGAACTGATCCGCGTGCGCCGCGCCTTTGCCGAACCGATCGGCGCGCCCGAGACGCTGGCGCGCTATACTGGCAAGCTGGTGGTCCAACTCTGCGAGGAGCTGGAACGGGAGGGTCTCGGCGCGCGGCGGCTCGACCTGCTGTTTACCCGTGTCGACAATCGCATCGAGGCGATCCGTGCGGGCACTGCCAAGCCGCTGCGCGATGTGAAGCGGATGACCCGGCTGCTCTGCGACAAGATCGAGACCATAGCGCCAGGGTTCGGGATCGAGCTGATGACGCTGACTGCCAGCATTGCCGAGCCGCTCGACTATCGCAGCACGGCCACCAGCCTGATCGATCCGGCGACGCCCGATCTCTCCGATCTGGTCGATACACTCGCCAACCGTGTAGCGCATGGCCGGCTCTACCGCTGCGCGCCGACCCAGAGCGAGGTGCCCGAGCGCAGCGTCGCGCGGATTGAACCGCTTGCCGCGCCGATCGGCGTCTCCTGGCCGAACGACTGGCCGCGTCCGTCGCGCCTGCTCGATCCGCCCGCGCCGGTGGAAGCCATGGCGCTGCTGCCCGATCATCCGCCCGCCAGCTTTACCTGGGGCGGCGTGCGCCGCCGCGTGAAGCGCGCCGACGGTCCCGAACGCATCTTCGGGGAATGGTGGGTGCGCGATGGCGAGCTGTCAGTCGTCCGGGATTATTTCCAGGTCGAGGATGAAGCGGGCGAACGCTTCTGGCTGTTCCGCAGGGGCGATGGCGAAGATCCGAACACTGGCGACCATCGCTGGTATCTGCATGGCATCTTCGCATGAGCGGCTATGCCGAACTCCAATGCGCCTCGCATTTCTCTTTCCTTCGGGGAGCGAGCAGCGCCGAGGAACTGTTCGCCACCGCGGCGGTGCTGGGGATCGAGGCGCTGGCGATCACCGACCGCAACAGCCTTGCCGGGATCGTCCGCGCACACGTCGCGGCGAAAGCAACTGGCGTGCGACTCATCGTGGGGTGCCGGCTGATTCTTGCCGATGGCACGGACATGCTCGTCTACCCGACCGATCGGTCGGCCTATGCCCGGCTCTGCCGGATGCTCTCGGTCGGCAAGGCCCGAGCCGGCAAGGCGAAGTGCGAGCTGCATTGGGACGATCTTTCCGACTGGGGCGATGGCCTGATCGCCATGCTCGTGCCCGATGCCGCCGACGACGTGACCGCCATGCGCCTGCGCCGCCTTGCATCCCTCGTTCCGGGCCGCTGCTACATGGCGCTGACCCTGCGCCGCCGTCCGCGCGATTTCCTGCGGCTGCACGATCTCGCCAACTTGGCGGCGCAGGCGGGCGTGCCGACGGTCGCCACCAACGACGTGCTGTTCCACCATCCCGAGCGCCGGATGCTTCAGGATGTGATGACCTGCATCGGCGAGGGCCGCACGATCGACGATGTCGGGTTCGCCAAGAACCGTCATGCCGACCGCTACCTCAAACCACCGGAGGAGATGGCCCGGCTGTTCCGCCTCTGGCCCGAAGCCGTCGCGCGCTCGGCCGAACTGGCCGCTCGCTGCCGGTTCAGCCTCGAGGAACTGGCTTATCAATATCCGCACGAAGTGGTCGACGACGGCCTGACAGCGCAGGCGACGCTGGAAAAGCGGACCTGGGAAGGGGCCAAGGAGCGATACCCCGAGGGTTTGCCGGATGAGGTCGCCGCCACCCTGAGGCACGAGCTGGGGCTGATCGAAAGCCTCGACTACGCCCCATACTTCCTGACGGTGGATTCGATCGTCCGCTTCGCGCGGTCGCAGGGCATCCTCTGTCAGGGGCGTGGCAGCGCGGCCAATAGTGCCGTCTGTTATGTACTCGGCATCACCTCGATCGACCCCTCGCGCAACAATCTGCTGTTCGAGCGCTTCGTCAGCCAGGAACGGCGCGAGCCGCCCGACATCGATGTCGATTTCGAGCATCAGCGCCGCGAGGAGGTGATCCAGTGGGTCTATGAGACCTATGGCCGGAGCCGCGCCGCGCTCTGCTCGACCGTGATCCGCTACCGCGCCAAGGGCGCGCTGCGCGACGTCGGCAAGGCAATGGGCCTGCCCGAGGATATGATCGGGCTGCTGTCGTCACAGATCTGGGGCTGGTCGACCGAGGGCGCGGAGCCGAAGCACGCCGAGGAACTGAACCTCAACCTCGACGATCGCCGCCTTCGCCTGACCCTCGATCTCGCCCGCCAGCTCATCGGGACGCCGCGTCATCTCAGCCAGCATCCCGGCGGCTTTGTGCTGACCGAGGACCGACTCGACGAACTGGTGCCGATTGAACCGGCGGCGATGGAGGATCGACAGGTTATCGAGTGGGACAAGGACGATGTCGACGCGCTCTCGATGATGAAGGTCGATGTGCTGGCGCTCGGGATGCTCTCGGCCATGCGGCGCGGGTTCGACCTGCTGCGCGCACATAAGGGCATCGATCTCGATCTGGCGTCGATCCCGGCCGAAGATCCGCGCACCTATGCGATGATCCGCAAGGCCGACACACTCGGCACTTTCCAGATCGAGAGCCGGGCGCAAATGGCGATGCTGCCCCGCATCAAGCCTCGGACCTATTATGACCTCGTCATCCAGGTGGCGATCGTGCGGCCCGGACCGATCCAGGGCGACATGGTCCATCCCTATCTGCGGCGACGCGAGGGCCAGGAGAAGGTCGACTTCCCGACGCCCGAACTGGAGAAGGTGCTGGGCAAGACGCTCGGCGTGCCGCTGTTCCAGGAACAGGCGATGCAGGTCGCGATGGTCTGCGCCGGGTTCAGCGCGGCCGAGGCCGACCAGCTGCGCCGCGCGATGGCGACGTTCAAGCATACCGGCGGCGTGGCCCATTTCCGCGAACGGCTGATGAGCGGCATGATCGAGCGCGGCTATACCGAGGAGTTCGCCGAAAAGATCATCGGCCAGCTCGAAGGGTTCGGCAGCTATGGGTTCCCCGAATCCCATGCCGCCAGCTTCGCGCTGATCGCCTATGCCAGCGCCTGGCTCAAATGCTGGCACCCCGATGTCTTCTGCGCCGCGCTGCTCAACAGTCAGCCGATGGGCTTCTATGCACCGGCGCAGATCGTGCGCGATGCACAGCAGCACGGGGTCGAGGTGCGCCCGGTCTGCGTCAATGCCTCGCGCTGGGATTGCACGCTCGAGCCGACAAGCGACCATCGTTTCGCGGTTCGGCTCGGGCTCAACCGGGTCTCCGGCCTCGCCAATGCCCATGCCGCCGCCATCGTCGCGGCCCGTGCCGGGCAGCCGTTCGGCGACATCGATGAGGTCTGGCGCCGCGCGGGCGTGCCGGCGGCCGCGCTGGTGAAGCTGGCCGAAGCCGATGCGTTCCGTCCGGCGTTCGGACAGGCGCGGCGCGAGGCGCTCTGGGCGATCAAGGCGCTGCGCGATGAGCCGTTGCCGCTGTTCGCGGCGAGCGCGAGCGATGATGGGCGCCCGCCCGCTGAGATCGTCGAGGAGGCCGTGCGGCTGAAGGCGATGACCGCGGGCCGCGAGGTGGTCGAGGATTATCGCCATACCGGCTTGACGCTGCGCCAGCATCCGGTGGCGTTCTTACGCACCGACCTGGCTCAGCAGCGGTTCCTCTCCTGCGCGGAGGCCAACAGCCTCCGGGATGGCCGATCGGTTCGCGCCGCCGGGCTAGTGCTGGTCCGCCAGCGGCCCGGTTCGGCGAAGAATGTCACCTTCATCACGATTGAAGACGAGACCGGCATCGCCAATCTCGTGGTCTGGCCGGACCTGTACGAGAAGCAGCGGCGGATTGTCCTGACCTCGGCGATGCTTGGCATACAGGGCCGCGTCCAGCGCGAGGGCGATGTGATCCACCTCATTTGCGCGAAGCTGTTCGATCTGACGCCCTTGCTGTCCGGTCTCAGCGAAATGGGGGATGCCTTTCCGAAGCCCGGTGGGCGCGACGATGGCGCCCGATTTGGCGCAACGGATGACCCACGCGATCGGCCACCGCCCATGGCTGGCTCACGCGGAGCGGATCGCCATGAAGGCACGCTCAGATTGAAGTCTCGAAACTTTCATTGAAGCGCAGCTCGCCCACGGGATCTGCTTATTAGCGACCATGCGTCGATCATGGTCGGCTCGCGGGTCCGATCTGCGTTCCTGATACGCGCGATTCGGCAACGATGCGGAAGGGCGCCGTCCAGTAGGAGAGGCGCTTCCGCAAGAAGCTACAGAAACCACGCAAAACCAAGGAGAATCGGGGGGAGTTGAGCGCCAGGTGCTTCCGTGGCCAGCCGACGCTTCGAATGACCACGATTGCCGATGGCCGATAAGACACTGATATTTGAGGGAAAATTGGCGCACCGAAGATGATGAAGATGAGAACTGGGTGGTCATCATTTAAGGAGAGCGAAAACCGACGATTTTAGCGAGGACGACACAAGGCGCACGACACGTGCCTTGCAACAAGCCGAACCCGCTTCCGATTGCGGCATCGTCACCTTCGACGATCATATGCAATTCGAAGCGAACTTGCGGACGGTTAGAAGGGCAGGCTTGAGCCACTCATATTCTGCGAGGACCGCGCTTTGATCGATGCCGGCTAGAGGCATCGGCTTGACTATCGACCAAACGTCTTGGCCCAGTCCCCGATCGCCCCAGTTCATCCATAGGGTTACGGAGCGGGCATTCCTCGAGCGAGAGGCAACCGCAACCGATGCAGCTTACAATCTGGTCCCGAAGCTGGGTCAGTGACCTGATCCGCTCGTTGAGCATATCGGTCCAGGCATCGGTGAAATTGCGCCAGTCCGCCGCGGTAGGGACATGGTCGTGCGGCATGTCGGCCAGCGCATCCCTGATGATCGCCAGCGGAATGCCAGCCCGCTGAGCAATGCGGATGATGGCGATCCGACGCAGGACGGAGCGGTGATAGCGCCGCTGATTGCCGCTGGTGCGCCAGCCCGCAATCAGGCCCTGCTTCTCATAAAAATGGACCGTAGAGACAGCCACGCCGCTGCGGCGCGCCACGTCGCCCACGGCCAAAACCTGCGACACTGCGGAAGACATAAATAACCCTTGACCTCAATAATTGTTGAGGTTGTATGAGGCAGGTCGGCTTGTTCCGCAAGCATCCATTCCGTCCGAACTCGCGGACATAAACCGGAGCCGACATGAGCTTGATCGAGCGCACGAAAGCGCGCCTCCCACACCTTCGCACCATCCTTGCAACGGTCTTCGCCCTTGCCCTTGTGCTGGGAGGCTTGTTCGTCTGGCGCATGCTCAAGGCGGGACAGGCGCAGGAGTGGCATCAAGCGCCGCTGCCCGTGGCCGCCGTGCAACTGGAGCCAAGGAACGTTCCCCTGTCCCTGGAAGCGATCGGCACTCTCAGGGCCGTGCGCGAAGTGGAATTGTCAGCCGAAGTTGCCGGTCGCGTTTCGGCAATCCGGTTTGATTCGGGCGCAGAGGTCGGGGCCGGGGCCTTGCTTGTTCAGCTTTTCGACGGGCCGGAACGGGCGGACCGGGACGCGGCGCGGGCAAGGGCTGCCTTCGCGCGCATGCAAGTTGTGCGCTCGGAAGAGCTTGCACCGAGCGGCGCGGAACCGCGCGAACAGCTTGAAGAGCGCCGCGCAGAACGGGATCAGGCGCTTGCGGCGGTGCGTCAGCTTGATGCGCGGCTGATCCAGAAACAGGTGCGGGCGCCGTTCGCCGGGCAGATCGGCATCCGCCGCATCAATCCCGGCCAGTATCTCAATCCCGGCGATCCGATCGCCACGCTGACCGACCTGTCGCGACTTTATGTCGAATTCGCGCTGCCGCAGCAGAACCTCGGGATGATCAAGCCGGGCGCCACGGTCACGGTTGCCAGCGATGCCTATCCGCAGCGGACATTCACCGCGCGCGTGAACGCGGTCGAACCCCGGATCGGCGAGGACACGCGCAACATTACCGTACAGGCGATCCTGCCCAACCCCGACCGGGTGCTTCGCCCCGGCATGTATGTCACCGCCTCGCTGGTGCTGCCGCCCCAAACAAGTGCGCTCGTCGTTCCGGCGACGGCTATCCAGACATCGGCGCAGGGCGACAGCGTGATCGTCATTCGCGGCAAGGATGCCCGGAAAGGCGGAAAGGCGGAGTTCGTTCCGGTCCGCACCGGGCGACGAATCGGCAATGACATAGTGATCGAACGGGGCCTGAAGCCCGGCGATGTCGTGGTGACGGAAGGGCAGCTTCGCATCCAGCCCGGCGCGGACGTGACCGTGACCGCCCCCGCACGGGCTGGAGGCCGCTGATATGGCGTTCACAGACATCTTTATCCGCCGCCCCATCCTCGCGATCGTGGTCAGCCTGCTGATCCTGCTGGTGGGCGTCAGTGCGACGTTCAGCCTTCCGGTCCGGCAATATCCCCGGATGGAAAGCGCGACGATCACGATCGACACGACCTTTCCCGGCGCGACGCAGGATGTGATGCAAGGTTTCGTCACCACGCCCATGGCCCAAGCGATCGCGACCGCCAGCGGCATCGAATATATCACCTCGACATCGATGCAGGGCAGCAGCCGGATCAGCGCCAAGCTGGTACTCAATGCCGATGCCGACCGGGCGATGACGGAAATCCTCGCCAAAGTGCAGCAGGTCAAGTTCCGCCTGCCCACGGGCGTCACCGATCCCGTCATCACCAAGATCACCGACGGCGCTTCGGCGATCCAGTATATCTCCTTCATCAGCGACGATCTGCCGCCGCCGCAGCTGGTGGATTTCGCCGCGCGCGTCGCCCAGCCGATGCTCACCTCGGTCCCCGGCGTCGCATCCGCCCAGATCAGCGGCGGCGCCCCGCTGGCGATGCGCGTGTGGGTCGATCCGGTGAAGCTCGCCGCGCGCGGCCTCACGGCGGGCGACATCGCCGCCGCCCTGCGCGCCAATAATGTGCAAGCGTCCCCCGGCAAGCTGAAGGGCGCAAACACCGCGATCAACATCACCGCCGGCACCGACTTGCGCGACGTGGAATCGTTTCGCCGCATGGTCGTAAAGACCGGCGGCAGCGGCGTCGTGCGGCTGGGCGATATCGCGACCGTGGAACTTGGCGGGCAGAATTATGACGCCGCCGCGCAGGCCTCCGGCCGTCCCGGCGTGTCCATCGCCATTTCGCCGACGCCGGACGGCAACCCGCTGGAGATCGTCGCGGCGGTGAAGGCGCTGCTGCCCGAAATCCAGCGCGTCGCCCCGCCGGGGGTGGAGGTCGCCAATGATTTCGACGTCGCCCACTTCGTCAACGCCTCGATTGACGAGGTCGAGCGCACGCTGGTCGAGGCGGTGCTGATCGTGGTCGTGGTGATCTTCCTGTTCCTCGGCTCGCTGCGCGCGGTCATCATCCCCGTCGTCACCATTCCGCTGTCGCTGCTGGGCACGACGGCGCTGATGCTGGCCTTCGGTTTTTCCTTCAACCTGTTGACTTTGCTGGCCATGGTCCTCGCCATCGGGCTGGTGGTCGATGACGCCATCGTCGTGGTCGAGAACATCCACCGCCATATCGAGGAGGGGCTGAAGCCGTTCGAGGCCGCCCTGGTCGGCGCGCGGGAGATCGTCGGGCCGGTGATCGCGATGACGATCACGCTGGCGGCGGTCTATGCCCCCATCGGGCTGATGGGCGGGTTGACGGGGGCGCTGTTCCGCGAATTCGCCTTCACGCTGGCAGGCTCTGTCATCGTGTCCGGCGTGGTCGCGCTGACGCTGTCGCCCATGATGAGCGGCAAGCTGCTCCATTCGAAACTGGGCGAAGGCAGGCTGAGCCAGGCCATCGAGCGCAGCATGCACCGCCTCACCGCCGGCTATTCCCGCCTGCTGGACCGGACGCTGGCGGCGCGGGCGGCCGTCCTGATCGTGGGCGTCGCCATGCTCGGCGCGATCGTGTTGCTGTTCACCGGCGCCCAGCGCGAACTCGCCCCGCCGGAGGACATGGGATATGTCTTCGTGCAGACCAAGGCGCCGCAATATGCCAACCTCGATTACACGCGGCGCTATAGCGATGAAGTCGAGCGCATCTTCCAGACCCTACCCGAGTTCAGGAGCAGCTGGTTCGGCTCGGGCGGCGATAACAACGCCAATGGCGGGTTCGGCGGCGTCGTGCTCAAGGACTGGGCGGAACGGGACCGTTTGGCCGACGACATTCAGGCGGAGCTGACCGTGCGCACGGCGGCGGTGACCGGCGTCTATGCGACCGCCTTTCAGGACAGTCCCTTGCCTGCGGGCAGCGGCGGCCTGCCGGTGCAGATGGTGATCCGTTCGGCGGACGATTTTCCGCAAATCTACCAGACGCTCGAAACCATCAAGGGCGCCGCCTGGGGCAGCGGACTGTTCGCCTTCGTGGACAGCGACCTCGCCTTCGACAGCCCCGAAGCGCACATCACCATCGACCGCGCGAAAGCGGGCGAAATGGGCGTCAGCATGTCCGAAGTCGCCGACACGCTGGCGATCCTCGTCGGCGAGAATTATGTGAACCGGTTCAACTGGCACGACCGTTCCTATGACGTGATCGCGCAGGTTCCGCAGAGCCGCCGGCTCGCGCCCGACGATCTCGGCCGGTTCCAGGTGAGGACGGCGTCGGGCAGCCTCGTTCCGCTCGCCACCATCGCCAGCGTCGAAATACGCCCGCAGCCCAACCGGCTGCCGCAGTTCAACCAGATGAACAGCGCTACGCTGTCCGCCGTGCTGCTGCCGGGCGTGACCATGGGGCAGGCGGTGGACTTCCTGCAAAGCCAGACGCTGCCCGCGGGCACGAGCGTCGACTGGCTGTCGAACAGCCGGCAATATGTGCAGGAAGGCAACCGGCTGACCGTCTCCTTCGGCTTCGCGCTGGTGGTAATCTTCCTCGTGCTGGCGGCGCAGTTCGAGAGCTTCCGCGATCCGCTGGTGATCCTCGTCACTGTGCCGCTGGCGATATGCGGGGCGCTGGCGCCGCTCTATCTCGGCTATGCCACGCTCAACATCTACACCCAGATTGGGCTCGTCACGCTGATCGGGCTGATTTCCAAGCACGGCATCCTGATGGTGTCCTTCGCCAACGAGATGCAGCGGCATGAAGGCTGGAGCCGGGTCGAGGCGATCCGCCATGCCGCGGCGGTGCGGATGCGGCCGATCCTGATGACCACCGCGGCGATGGCCGCCGGCCTCGTGCCGCTGCTGTTCGCCGGGGGCGCCGGGGCGAACAGCCGCTTTGCCATCGGCATCGTCGTCGTCATGGGCCTGCTGGTGGGAACGCTGTTCACGCTGTTCGTGCTGCCCACCGTCTATTCCCTGCTGGCGGGCGATCACCGCCCGAAGGAGCCGACCGAAACCGGCGAATACCCGGCTGAAGGGGGTCTGGCCAATGCGTAAGTCCCGGCTCTCTCTTATCCTCTTGCCGCTGCTCGCTTCGGCTTGCGCGGCCGGCCCTGCCTATGCCCCCCGCAGACCCCCCGCTGCGTCGGCAGGGCCGTTCATCACGACGGTCGACGGCATCGACCGGGCTGGCGACCTGCCCGACGATTGGTGGCGGCTCTACCGCGATCCGGCGCTCGACAGCCTGATCGAGCAGGCCCTCGCGGCCAACACGGACCTGCGCGTCGCATCGGCCAATCTCGCCAGAGCGCGCGCGATCATTCGGGAGGCGCGCGCCGGACGGCTGCCATCCACCGAGGTATCGGGCGGCGTCAGCTATGGCGATTCCGCACAGGTCGACGCGCCGGTCGGCAATGACGCGCAATGGTCGCAGAACGCCGGAGTCGCGCTTTCCTGGGAAGCCGATCTGTTCGGCCGGATCGGGCGCGCCGTCGAGGCGGCCCGCGCCGATGCCGAAGCGGTCGAAGCCGCCCGCGATGCCGTGCGCGTGACCGTCGCTGCGGAAACGACCCGCGCCTATCTGGACGCCTGCGCGGCGGCTTACGCTTTATCGGTGGCGCGGCAGTCGTTGCAGACCAGCACGGAAAGCCGGCGCGTGGTGACGGAGCAGGCGCGCGCCGGATCGGCAAGCCGGCTCGACGTGGAACGGGCGGCAGCAGCGGAGGCGACCGCGAGGGCAGCGCTGCCGGCGTTCGAGGGACAGCGGCAGGTCGCCCTGTTCGAACTGGCGGCCCTGTTGGGCACGACGCCGGGCAATGTGCCCGAAACCGCGCGGCGCTGCGCGGTGCCGCCTGAACCCACTGCCGCCGCCATTCCCATCGGAGACGGCGCGGCATTGCTGCGGCGAAGGCCCGATCTCAGGCAGGCCGAGCGGCAGCTTGCGGCAGACACAGCGAGGATCGGCGTGGCGACCGCCGACCTCTATCCGGTCATCAGCCTTGGCGGTTCCGGCACCTTCTTCCGCAACGACGTGGTGCGGGGAAGCGATTCCTTCAGTTTCTCGCTTGGTCCCCTGCTGTCGTGGCGGTTCCCCAACATGTCGGTCGCCCGCGCGCGGCTGCGCCAGGCGGAGGCGCAGGGCGCGGCATCGCTGGCCGCGTTCGACGGGAAGGTCATCACGGCGCTCAAGGAGGTCGAACAGGCCCTCGCCATCGTAGCGACCGAACAGCGCCGGCTGGCCGCGCTGCGCGAGGCGCAGGACCGATCGGAGCGAGCCTACGAGCTTGCCGACAGGCGCTATCGCGCCGGTTCGATCGGCTGGCTGGACGTGCTGGTTGCCCAGTCCGACCTGCTGGCCGCGCGAGCCTCCCACGCAGCGTCCCTGCGGCAATTGTCCCTGGCGCGGGTCGACCTGTTCAAGGCGCTCGGCGGCGGCTGGTCGATCGACGGCGCACATCTTTCCGAAAGGCAGGCAAAGTGAACAAGGCTCTTCCCCTGTTATCGACGATATTGGCGTGGCCGCTGGCGGCGTTTTTCCTGTTCGGGGCCTATGGCAACGCCTTCATCTCCGAAGAATATGCCGCCGCCTATGCGGCCTGGGGCTATCCGGACTGGTTCCATTACGTCACGGCCGCGCTGGAACTGACCGCCGGCATATTGCTGATACGGTCCGCCACCCGGCCGTTCGGCGCCGCGCTCGGAGCTTCGGTCATGGCGGCCGCGACGCTCACTACGTTGGTGAATGCGGACTACGACCATGCTGTCGCGCCTGCCGTGGTGCTTGCAGTCTCACTCTCCGTTCTCGGG
>NC_020542.1:0-275840 GCF_000347675.2 Sphingomonas sp. MM-1
CCTCGCGATAAGCCATCTTATGCGCAGCTCGCCATAACACGGTCCAGGCATCGGCATAGGCATTGTAGACGGCGATCTGTTCTTCGCTGAGCCGATGCTCGAGGATGTCATATTCGACGCCGGCGAAGCTGAGCGCCCGCGCGGCATAGAGGCCCTGCGCCTTGAGGTCGCGGGCGATCAACTCCATCGCTGCGATGCCGCCGCGGCGAAGCGATTCCACGAAGGCCCGCCGGTCGGCGAAGGCCGTCTGCGGTCCCCACAATCCGAGGCGTGTCGCATAAGCGAGGTTGTTGACGTCCGAGGCGCCCGTCGCCGAGGCGTAGAGAATCCGGGCGCGCGGAGCGAGATTTTGCAGGCGGACGCCGGCGATGCCCTGTTCCGACCCTTTCGTGGCGCCGAACCGGCCCTCGCCACCGGCCACCCCGGCCATCTCATGCGCCTCGTCGAAGACGATGACGCCGCTGAAATCCTCACCCATCCATTCGATCAGCTGGCGCAGCCGCGTGCCCCTGTCACCGCGGTTGGAGCGCAGGGTGGCATAGGTCAGGAAGAGGATCCCATCGCCCAGCGCGATCGGGGTGCCGAGCTTCCACTGGTTGAGATGCTGGATGTCGAGCGGCAAGCCGCCAAGCGCCGACCAGTCGCGGCGAGCGTCTTCGATCAGCGTCTCGCTCTTGGATATCCAGAGGTGGCGGCGGTTGCCGCGCAACCACTGGTCGAGGATGACGCCCGCCACCTGCCGCCCCTTGCCGGCGCCCGTGCCATCGCCAAGGAAAAAGCCGGTCCGATAGGCGTTACCGGCCTCTGCCGGCGACAGCGAAAGACCCTCCTCGCTAGATACGAACCGGCCCGGAAGGTCGCGCTCGAACGCCGCGCCAGCGTAGATCAGCGTTTCGAGCTGCGCGTCCGAGAGCAGGCCGTCGTCCAAGATCCTGGCCGGCAGCACGGGTTCATAAGCGACCGGGGGTGCGGGAATCGATCCCATTGCCTGCGATTCGACCAGCGCGCTTGGGTGCTCACGGGCATCGGCAATTAGCAGACGGCTCGGCCGATAGGGCAGGTAAATCCCTTGCGGTTCGCCCGCGGGCGCCGGCGCGTCGAGACGGTGATAGACGACCGCGCGGGTCGTGGGCAGGGTCACCGCCACACGCGAGCTTACGGGGCGGGTCCGCCGCGTGAGGCTCCGGAACAATCCGCTGGGGCGGGAGATCGGTTGCGGCGTGGGGGCGCACGGGGTCGCCATCGCATCGATGGCCGCGAGCGCAGCGCCGAACGTCGTACAGGTCTGGCGTGGGACGCAATCCCCTGCCCCGCCCTTTTCGAGGAGAATGAGCTGAACCGCTTGCCCGGTGCCGTGCTTGGCATAAGCATGGGGCGGCAGGTCGAGATGCAGCCGGAGATGCGCGCCCGCGGTGGCGTGCAGCCAATCCGCGTCCCCTGTCTCGATGCGATCGGGAAGAATGACGGCGCAGCGCCCGCCTGGTGCGAGGCGCAAGAGCGCGGAGCGCAGGTGGCGAAGCGCAGCGTGGCGGTCGCGCCCCCGTCCCTGGCTCCGCGAGAAGGGCGGGTTGATGAGCACGACGCTCGGCACCAGTTGCGGATCGAGCATGTCGTCGATCAATTCGCCGTCATGCGTGCTCAATGTGCCCTCGGGAAGGGCATGACGCAGCAAACGCGCGCGCCAGGCATCGATCTCATTGAGGAGAAGGCGAGCGCCGGCAAAATGACCGTGTACGGCCAAGAGCCCGGTCCCGGCCGAGGGCTCGAGCACGATATCGCGTGCCGTGATCGCGGCTGCCCTGGCGGCAAGGAAGCCGATCGGTGCCGGTGTCGAGAATTGCTGGAACGCGACCTGCGTTTCGCTACGCACGCTGTGCGTCGGAAGCGCCGCCGTCATGGCGATCAGCTGGGCGAGCCGCACATTCGCATCTGCCGGGAGTGTTGTGTTCTTCAGATGGAGGATCTGCGCGAGTTCGAGCACATCATAGGCGTCGCGCAATGACCATGAGCCATCCGCGCTCGAGCCACCGAAGGCGGAGGTCATCCCGGCAAGGAGGTCGTTACGTGCAACCGAACGGCCTTCGGACAGCCGGTCGGCTATGCCTTGAGCAGCGGTCCGGGCGGGATCATCGAGCGGCAGCGTGAGCGCGAGGGGTTGTGTGGCCATGGGGTATCTCCGGGTCTGACACCTGGCATCAGCGCCAGGTCATCAGCCTGAAGGCCCCCTCCCCTCTCAGGCCGCCTCGGCGGCCCGGCGGACACGCCAAGCATCATTCCAATCCGCGTGCCGTTCCGGGAGGCGGAGCACCAGTTCGCGTCCATGGGCTGTGAGATGCGGCCGAGCTTTTTTGAGCATGGCGGCAGCGGCGGCACCGCGATCACCATAGACGATGATGCGTTTGACCCGTTCGGGGATGGCGACGAGTCCAAGGCGTTCGACGCCGCCCAGCGCCCAGGTTGGCGTTCCGAACCAGGCCATTGCCGAAAGGGCGTCCTCGATGCCCTCAGCAAGGCCAAGCTCCTCTCCGGCCGGCGCCAGACGGATGGCCGCGTTGCCAAGCAGGCCAAGGGCAATCTTCGGCTTTGACAGGGGCTTGTGCAAGATGTCAGCGAGATCGAGGCAGGTCCGCTGGACGGCCACGACGCCCAGATCGTTCTCGACCGCAGCGATCATCGCCGGAAAGAACCGGCGCTGGTCACCTGCCCCGACAATGGTGCGGGGATTGTAGCGCAGACAACGCGGATAAGGAGGAGCAAGACCGCGTGCGGCAAGGTAATCGGCCGCTGGCGAGCCGGCTATGGGCTGGCTTGCCTTCCATAGCCGAAGCGCGAGAGCGCGATGGTCGGCCATCGCCTTCGGGCGCGGCATGGTGAGCGGCACCGCATCGTGAAGTTTGCGCCGGCGCAGGGCAGTCAGAACGTCGCGCGTATCGCAGCCAGCAAAGCAGTGGAACAAGATCGCCCGTTCGCCCAGGCGCACTGACAGGCTGGGGCCATGATCGTCATGAGCCGGGCAACGGCATTCGCCGCGCGTCCCGCGCCACGTTCCGCCGAGGGCTTCGACAATGGCTTTGGCGCGATGGGAAGCAGCTAGGGGCATCAACTAATCCTTGCAAAGTGGTGGAGCGCCGCTGCCGGTTGCGCCCTCCCCTCTCCGCCAATTCAGCCAGGCATGCCCTTGGCTGCGAGGATACCGAATTCCTCGACGATGCGATCGGTTGTGTAATGGGTCACGCCGTCGCGTTCATAGGAGCTGTCCTTGAGCCGCCCGGCAATCCGCACCAGATCCCCGACTTGGGCTCGGTCGGCGATATGCTTGCGCTGGCCCTCGCTGAAGACGCTCACGCGGTTCCAGTGACTGTCTTCCTGCCATTCGTCATCGTCACCCTTGCGGCGGTGATTCGCGCAGACCGACAGCAGGGTGACTTTCGGTCGCGCATCGATTTCGCCGATCCGGCCGATGATCTCGAACTTCGCGAAGTTGATCATGCACCCTCCATTCGTGACGTCCTTTGGCGAGGAAGCCTATCGTGGAGGGCCAACTTCGCGTATCCCTCCAGACAGGGGGATTGAATGTTTGCTTCAAGCGCAGCGCCATTCTCTTTCTCAAAATAAAAATATCAAAACGCCGCTGCTCGCAGCGGAAGCTTTTCCGATTCAAAAGGATTCAGATTCGGGAAGCCGAAAGCCCAGCGTTTCTGCGGGCTTGAGCAAGCCTATCCTGACCTGACGGGGGATTTTGCCTGCCCTTGTGGGGGCTAATTCCTGACCGATCGGGGGATGCAACCTGACCGGTTGGGGCTTTCCTGACCGCATGGGGGCCAGGCTCTGTTGGGCGCGATTCGCTCGTCATATCGCTCGTCAGGGACGTTCTTCGCCCTCCGCGCGGCCGTTTGCGAGGATCAGATCGCTTTGAAACGCGACTCGGCGTACTTCCTTGTGTTTTGTCGTTTGGGGGTGAAGTTCCATCCTGACCTCTTGGGGGCCGAAACCGTCGGACATCCTGCCCTGACTTGACGCAAGAGGACAGGTCAGGCAGATTTTCTTCCACGCCGGACGAATCGGTGCAGACTTCATGGCATGGATGACGAACAAGCCCTAGACCACGCTGTAACGCCCTCCCCCGCCGGTGATGATGCTTCTCCGGGGCGGGCGATGCGGGTGGCTGCCGCCCTGCAGGCCAAGGGCGGCGACGAGTTCGCCAAGCCCGGCAGCATCGTCGAGGTCAAGTTCGTCAAAGGCCAGTCGCTGAGCCTGACCGCTTCGCGTTTGCTTGCGCTGATGATTTTGACTGCGGGCGGTGATGCCTGGGAGGACCGCCCGCACAAGATGCGAAAGGCGGATATTCGCCGCGGCCACAAGGGCAATGAGCGCATCTCGGATATGCTCGAGGAACTGCATCGCACGCTTTTCGCGGTCGATGATAAGTCCTGGCGCGGCAAGAAGGCGACGCTGCGCTTTTCTCTGATCTCATCATCGCGCGAAGAAGTTGAGGACGAGGAGGGCGCGGAGGCAGGGTGGATCGAGTGGGAGTTCACGCCCGAGGCTCGGAAACTGATTCAGGAATCGGAGACCTATGCGGTCCTGAACCGGCAGGCGGTGCTCGGCTTTCGGTCGACCTACGCGCTAAAGCTATACGAGATCGGGGCATTGCGGCTGCATCGACGCCAGTCGCTATGGAAGGGCGACATGACGGCACTGCGTGCGCTGCTCGGCATCGCGCCAGACGTTTACAAGGACTTTGCGCAGCTGCGCCGCAAGGTTCTCGAAAAGGCGAAGGCCGAAATCGACCAGCTCGCTCATTTCCGTGTGGAGTGGCGGGAAATCCGTCAGGGTCGAACCGTCACCGAGATCGAATTTCGTTTTGAGCCAAAGGATGCGCCTGAGCAGATAGCAACCGTGGATGAAATTGCTCGGCACTCTGCGGGGAGGAAGGCGAGGCGCGAAGACGAGGTCGAGACTGTGGCCGTCGAGGCCGTCACGCAGGCGGCGGTGGCGGCCTTGGTATCAAAGGATAAGACTGGGGCAGGGGAGGTCACCTTCCCGAACGGCACGATCCGATTTGGGTCGGACACGCTCGCGGCCATTGGCCGTTCGGCCGGCGGTGGTTGGGACATCGATCTGATTGCCGACGCCTATCGCGCGCAGATGGGTGAGAGGCTAGCGAAGCTGAAGGGCGCCAAACTGATCGCGTCTTGGACCGGCTTTTGCGAGAGCTTCCTGGCGCGGCGCGGGCGCCCTTGAGCCGAAATTGCACCGGTGCAATTTCAGGGTGGCTAGCCCCCAAGAGGTCAGGTTGTAGGCGTGCACGAAAGGCTGGCGGCGCAATTCGAGGCAATTGGGCCGACCGGGCCTACTCACTTGCGAAAATAAGCCTTTCATTGACATAAAAGTGCAAATTGAGCTATGCCCCCTACAGTTTCGCAAGGGGGCCTCTCTTGGCTGCATCACTCGATATTGAGGGCACGCAGGATCTGCTGTCCGTCTCAACGCTTGCACAACGGACCAGCTCTGTTCTCGAGCGGCTCCGCGATTCTGCGCGTAGCGCCCGGGCGGACGAACGGCGCGAGCCCACCTTCCCGATCGGTAAAGCGGCCGAACTGGTCGGCCGGACCGCGGCGGCCATTCGCGAGGCCGAGAAGGACGGCCGCTTGCCGCCGCCTCCGCGAACCGAAAATAATCGGCGCGTCGGTTATACCCTGGCGCAGCTCAACGACATGCGGGGATTGTTCGGCACCCGGCCCTGGCGGGCTGCCACCGACCCCTGCTGCGTCATCGCGGTGCAGAACTTCAAGGGCGGGGTCGGGAAATCGACCCTGTCGGTGCATCTGGCCCAATATCTCGCGATCAAGGGCTACCGGGTGGCCCTCATTGATTGCGACAGCCAGGCGTCGGCAACGACCCTGTTCGGCTATGTTCCCGACCTCGACCTAACCGAGGAGGACACGCTCTATCCGTTCTTGCGGCATGACGACATGGAGGCGCTCGATTACGCCCTGCGCAAGACTCACTTCGACGGCCTCGAGCTTGTCCCGGCCAATCTCCGGTTGTTCCAGTCGGAATATGAAATCGCGGCGCGTATGGCGCGCGGGCAGGGGAACCTGATCGATCGCATGGCACAAGGCATTGCGAGCATAGCCGATCGGTTTGATGTCGTTGTTCTCGACCCGCCGCCGGCGCTCGGTGCGATCTCGCTTTCGGTGCTGCGTGCGGCCAATGCGCTGGTCGTGCCGGTGCCGCCGACGGTAATGGACTTCTCGTCGACTGCAGCCTTCCTCGCCATGCTCGACGAGACCATCGAGACTCTGGCTGATCGCGGCTTGGCCCCGTCGCTGCAGTTTCTGCGCTTCGTGGCCTCCAAGGTCGACGAGAACAAGTCGATGCAGAAGGAATTGCTGAACCTGATGCGGACCCTTTTCGGCCACGCGATCGTGCGCACACCGCTCAAGGATTCGGCGGAAATCGACAATGCGACGGCGCGGCTGATGACGGTCTATGAGCTTGACGGACCTGTCACCAGTTCGGCGGTGCGCAACCGCTGCCTCGCCTATCTCGACGGCGTGAACAGTGAAATCGAGGTCGACATCCGGTCGATGTGGCCCAGCCATCTGGCGCGCTTGCGCAAGGAGGGCCTCGCCTGATGCGAGCAAAATTGCACCGGTGCAATTCCGGGTAGAAGGGGTGGATGATGAGCAAGAAAAACGCCAACTTCGCGGCTGATCTGGTCGCCGGAATCGACCCGGGGGCGCAAGCTCCAGCGGCCCGGCGCCCCGGCATCGGTGCGAGCGTCCTGGCGGGTCGAGAAAGCCGGCTTGCCGAATTGGCGACGGGCAGTGTCGTCTCACGCACCCATGAACTCGTTGATCCTGCACGCTGCCGGATGTGGGTCGGCCATAACCGCGAATATGCGCTGCTTAACGAGGAGCGGTGCGCCGATCTCATCGAGAGCATCAAGGCGCAGGGCAAACAGGAAATGCCCGCCATCGTCCGCCGTGTGAAGGACGACCCTGCCTTCGATTTCGAGGTGATTTGCGGCGCGCGCCGGCATTGGACGATCAGTTGGCTGCGCGCCCACAACTATCCGGATTTCCGCTTTCTCGTCGATATCCGCAGCCTTACCGACGAAGAGGCTTTCCGGCTTGCGGACCTGGAAAACCGGGCGCGCGACGACCTTACCGATCTGGAGCGCGCGCGCGATTATTTGCGCGCGCTCGACGCCTATTATGAAGGGCGCCAGAAGGTCATGGCCGAGCGGATCAACGTCACGGAAAGCTGGCTCAGCCGCTATCTCGACCTTGCCCGACTGCCGGCAGAACTGATGGCGGCCTTTGCCATCCCACAGGATCTCAGGATCAAGCATGTCACCGCGATCAAGCCTCTCTTGAAACCGGAGGACCGGCGGCAGCGTGTGTTCGCCGAGGCGGGGCGTCTCGCTCAGGTGCAGTCCGACCGCGCAGCACCGATGCCGGTTCCCGATATCATACGCGCTCTCGCTCTGGCCGCCGATCCCCCCAAGAGGTCAGGATCCCCCAAGAAGTCAGGAAAGCCAGAAACGATCGTGTCCGAAGGGGGGAAACCATTGCTGAAAGTGGAGGCGGTGGATCGTAAGGGTCTCAAGCTCACCCTGCTTCCGCATGCCGGTGGTACGCGGGCTGAAGCGGAGGCCGCGTTGAAAGCCCTGCTCGATCAGCATTGGAGCTAGGACAATCTTCAGCGGTTCTGAGATGTGAGAGTTTTGTCTTCACATGTTGAATATGGACTGCCCAATGACTGCAGCCTTCCAGGATGACATTCGCGAGAATGAGATCATCGCGCCCCGTCGTCTGGCGGAGCGCCTGCGCTTCTCCATGGCGCATTTGGCTCGCGTTGCTCGCCTGGATCGTGAGGCCATGACTCTGTATCCCTCCGCCCCGACCGTGCAGATTAAACTGGAGGAAATAGCCCGAGTTATAACGCGAGCGGCAGAGCTCGCAGGCGAAGAAGGCAAGGCGGTTATCTGGTTCAAGCATCAACCCCTTTCTGGAGTTGGGAAAACGGCTGCGGAATTGGTTGCGAATGGCGATATCGATATCGTCATGGAAGATCTCGATCGTATGGCTGCCGGGGTCTATTCCTGACAGGCGTCACTCGATGCCGAAAGGCTAGCTTGTCCGCAGGACCTTTAGGTGAATGTCTTCTTCTCGTAGACGGTGACAATCGCCCGGCCATCCCAAACGTAGCACAGGTGCCGCTCCTGTCGGCAGTTTGCGAGTAGGCGAGGGCGGAACACCGCGGCGCACTCGCCGTCGGTGTCGCGCACGCTTTGGTATACGATGCCATCCGAACCTTGCTCACGCAGGTGTCGGCCAAGCGCCTGGCCGGCGGCATAACTGTCCGGGGCGTAGAGGGCAGGGCGTTCATCGCGCAGGCCGCGAATATCGTGGAGCATGGCGTCCAAGTCGACCGCGTAGACGCGCATGTCGAGTTCCTGCGCCGGTTCGTGGGTGTACGCCATGAAGCGGGTTCGGTGATGGCTCGTCTCGGCAACCGCAGTCTCGATGGTGTTGGAAGCATAGAACAACCCGAAACTGCCGTCACAGAATCGGCTGCCATCTGGATTGAGGTGGGTGAACGCTGCCATGATTGCCGATGTCCCGGGTCCCGATACGCGGTCCTCCGATGGGACGAGCGCAAGGTCCCCGACCTCGTCGCGAAGCCGGTCGTTGGTCATCGCCTCGATCGCATAGACCGCTTCTAAATCGGCCGGATCCGCGACGTCTTCAAACAGCGATATGGGCGGGAACCGGCTTGCGACGATCCGATAGCACGGTTGCCACCGCACTTGCGTCGTCGCAATAGCATCCATCAGCCGCGCTGCGCGTCGATATATTGGCGCACCACGTAGAGATCGGCGACATTGCCCGAGGCCATCCGCTCGATCGCCGGGCGTCCGGCGAACAGCGGCGCCTCATTGGGTTTGCGTACCCATTCGTTGGCGGTACGGGGCAGGAGCATCTTCAGCCCCTTGTAGATCCCCATGACATAGGAGATGCGCTCCAGCGCATCCTTGGGAATCGCCGCGACGGCGCCGCGCTTCCAGGTCTGGAAGGTCGAGCGGCTGTCGAGCCCGAGAAGCTTCATCTGCTCGGCTTCCTTAAGGCCCCAGGCGTCGGCAATGCGGAAAAAGGTGCGCAGCGCCGGACCGCTCAGGTCCTTGCGGCTAGGCGCTTTGGCGGGGACGCCGGAATGGGCAGCTGTGGCCATTGGCCATCTCCTTCTTTCTCTGTCTATGTATGATATCTGTACATAACGTCAAGAGGAGATCAGTTTTCATACACGCCTAGTGCGCGCGAGGCCGCGTCAGGGATGGCCAGAACTGCCGGCGAGGAGCCGGTCGATCTCGCCCATCGCCGCGTCGAACTCGGTGAGCGCCGGATGGGGGAGCGCGAGAGCGTGGTCCAGGGGTGCCGACAACCGATCCCTTCGCGGCGCTTCGGCGACCAGCAGAACCTTGCCCTTGATGCTCGCGCGCCGCGCGAGGCCCGCTGTGACTAGCGCGTCGCCGATCGCATAGGTGCCGCGCCGGCTGATCCCGAACGCCGAGGTCATCTGATCGAGCCCGAGCGGCGCAAAACCAGCGAGCAGGATCCACACCTGCGGTGCCCGCGCGCTCGAGCGCAGGTGCCCCAGCTGCTCGCGCATCAGCGCCGCGCGCCGTCGCGCTTTCGCGACCAGCTCTGCAAGCCGGGTAGCGCTGGCGTGGAGAGTTCGCGCTGAGACAATGGCGCGTTCGCCAGGCCAGAGCTGCGGCTGAAGCGTTTCGGCGGTCACCGCGCCGGGGCAGGGGAGGGCAAGCTGCCACGCGCCGCACGCGGCCAGCAGCCGCCCCAGCGAGGCATCGACCGCCCAGAGCGGTGTGCGCGGGGCGGCCTGCTCGATCGCCACCGCGCGGTTCCCAAGCGAACGGATTTGCACCGCGCGCTCCAGCGGCGCGAACAGCGGATCGGCGTGCAGCAGCGCGTGAAGGCGCGCCAGACCCGCGAAGGGCAGGGGAATCTCGTCATCCGCGCCGGCCTGTTTCACCAGCGTGATCGCTCTGCCGATCGCCTCCTCCGCCAGCGCATCTTCGGCTTGCATCGGGCGGTCGGCCCCGAAGCGAGCGGCCAGAGCGATGGTCTGCGCGGCGTCGGCAAGCGGTTCCCACGGATGATGGCTGAGTTCGCCCAGCAGGGCGCGGACCACGGCATAGGCGGAGCAGGCGGTGAGGGGCGTCTCTTGGGGGCCGCGATCGAGCCCGGCGAACCAGGCGTTGAACCGGTGTTCGGCGTCAGCAAATCCCGCCTGCGCCAAGGCCGAGAGGAGCACCTCGCGCAGCAGCCCTACGCAGAACAGCCGCTTTTCGGTATCGGTGAGGCCGGTGAGGAGCCCGTCGAGGCGGCCGAGCGCGAGCGCGCATTCCGCCTGCGCCTGGCCAAGCGCCTCGGGCGGAGCGTCGGTGTCGGCGGCGAGGGGATGGAAGCGCTCCATGCCGAATGTGTAGTGAATGCCAAAACACTGCACAACTGCTCGGAGGGTCCGTAAATGAACATGTGATAATTGCAGTTATCACATAAGCAGATTTGACCGTTCTTTATAAGGTGGGCTACAAGCGCGGCTGAGGAGCGAGGCGCGTCGTGAGCACCGAAACCGCCCGGGAAGGGCCAGAAATCCCCGTAGCGCCGCCTGAGGCTGTCCTGCCGGCCGTCAGGGCGCCGGCCGACCTTGCGTGGACGATCGTGCAGATGCGCGCCGGCGAGCGCATCACCGTCAACGAGGGCCTGATCGCCGCCTATCAGGCCGCTTCATCGCCCCATAGCATCCGTGCGCTCAAGTCCGACGTCGAGGCGTTCGATGCGTGGTGTAGGCGCAACAACCGGATCGCGCTGCCGGCCACGCCCGAGACCGTGGCCGATTATCTCGACGCGCGGGCCGGGAAGGGGAGCCGGCCGGCCTCGCTATCCCGCTACAAGGCGTCGATCGCCAAGATCCACCAGCTGCTCGAGCTCAAGGATCCGACGCCGGCGCCGCTGGTGAAGCTGCGGCTCCAGACGGTGCGCCGCGAGAAGGGGGCTGCGCAGAAGCAGGCGCGGCCGCTGCGGTTCAAGGGCCCGGTGCGCGACGTCGAGCGCGACAAGGCGCGGGGGCTCAACATCCGCGCGCTGCTCGAGAGTTGTGGCGAGGATCTGCCGGGGCTGCGTGATCGGGCGCTGCTATCGGCCGCTTATGACACCGGGCTGCGCGCCTCCGAACTGGTGGCGGTCGCCATTGAGCATATTGAGGAGGCGATCGATCCCGAAGCGCGGCTGCTGCAGATTCTGCGTCATAAGGGCGATCAAGACGGGGAGGGGGCGACCGCCTACCTCAGCCCGCGCACCGTCGCGGCGATCGCGGCGTGGACCGAAGCGGCGGGGATCACGACAGGGCCGCTGTTCCGGCGGGTGCAGGTGCGGCGCTACAAGGCGCGGGCAGCCGTGCGCGGTCGGCCGATCGACAGCATCTCGGGCCGGGAGACGTGGGATCTGCGCAAGACGCTGTCCAAGCCGGCGGTGAAGGCGCGCGTCGAATATGACATCGGCACCGTGGCGCTGCACCCGGGCTCGATCGGACCAATCTTTCGGTCGATCATCGGCCGCGCGTTCGATCGTGGCGCGCTGCCCGATTTGACGGCGGACGATCTGGCGCGGTTGCTGAAGGGGATCAGTGCGCACTCGACGCGGATCGGGCTCAATCAGGACCTGTTCGCCAGCGGGGAGGATTTGGCCGGCATCATGGACGCGCTGCGGTGGAAGTCGCCGCGGATGCCGCTCGCTTATAATCGCAATCTCGCGGCAGAGCAGGGGGCGGCGGGGCGCCTTATGGCGAAGATTGGCTAGTCATGACGGCCTAAATAGGTCTTTGGATGATGCCGTGCGACCACACGACGGCGGCAGGTAGATCGAGGGATTTGCGCAGCGGCAAGAACCGGAGAAGGGAGGCTGAGCCCCCGGGGTCTTGAGCTACAACGTTAAGCCTAAGAAACGGGCAGGGGCCTGGTAGCGCGTAGTGTATGAGCGAAGCCACCATCGCTCAAACTCATCAGCACAGTCCAATTTCGAAGAGGAAACAAGAAAGTGGTTCCGGAAACGGTATGGATCTTATCCTGTGTAAACGCTCGCGCTAAATGGCGGCGTTCTGATCGCGCTATTTGTCAGTTGCCGGGTCCGATGACGAGGCAATCGCGCGCGGCCTGAACGATGTCAGCGGTGACCTCCTCGACGCGGTTGAGGGTCATGATCCGCCGCATCTGCGCGAACAGGCGCTCCATGAGCCGGAAGTTGCCGCGCGTGATGCGGATCACGGCTGCCTGCGCTTCGATCGCGTCGAGTTGGGCCGGGTCGAAGCTGATCCCGAAATCGCCGGCGTGGGTCGCGAGCAGCAGCCGCATTTCGGTCTCGGTAAGCGGTTTGAACTCGTGGACGAAGCCGATCCGCGAGTAGAGCTGGGCATAGCGGGCGAGGCGCTTCTCCAAGCCCGGCATACCCATCAGGATCAGCCCGAAGCCGTGGCGATCGGCCATGTCGCGGAGATGTTCGAGCGACTTTATGGTCAGGCGGTCGGCCTCGTCGACGATGACGAGGGGGCAGGCGATGCGGGCGGCGTCATGGGTGATTTCGTCCTGCGAGCCGCCCGCGACCGTCAGCCGGGCATAGCCCAGCTTAATGAGGTTGAGGCCCAACACCGCGTCGATCGTCTTGGGCGTGTTGCTGACCGACACGGTGTAGAAGACGGCGCGGCAGCGAGCGACCTTTTCGCCAAGGAGCGCGGCAATGGGACGGAGCGCGGCATATTCCCCCAGGTCGGGGAAGCTGGAAAACTCGCGCGCCGATCGCGTCTTTCCGACGCCCGGCCGGCCATGACACACGCCGATATAGCGGTAGTGCGCGCAGGCTTCGGCAAACTCGACGAACCGGGCATGTTCGCGGGTCGCCAGGAACGGCTGCTCGACCAGGAACTCAATCGTCAGCGGCGTAGAGCCGGAGCCCTCGGTAGGTGGTGGGCCGGGAAGCCGTATCCTCTTGGTCGCCATCGAAGGTCTCCGTGGGGGCAGGCACCTGCTTGTCGCGCTCCTTCGCGCCGCGCCGGGCGCGCTGGATCGCGCGCAACGACGGGTGCCCAGCGTGCTCGGAGCTGAGCGCACGGCAGACGAACCGGCCCTGGTGGTAGACGTGGATCTCGGTCAGGTCGCGGGGGTCATAGACCGCCTCGACCTGCTCGCCGACGAAGGCCGCGAGCGTGGGTTCGACATAGCGCCTGCCCATCAGACGGATGCCGTCGCGCAGCACTTTACGGGGCTTGGGCACGTGCACGAGCAGCATGTCGAGCTGTTCAAGGCTGTCGGGCATTGCGGGCAGGAACCCGCCCTTCTGCCAGCGCGTGATCGGCGGTTCGCCGGTGCTGCCATGCGGGCGACGATGATAGACGCCGCACACGAACGCCTCGAAGCGGGCGCGCAGCTCGTCGAGCGTGAGCACTGGCGCCGACAGCGGCTTGCCCGCGATCAGGTGGCCGGGCAGGTCGGGCAGGAACATGTCGTTGATGGTGCGGAACAGCCGCTCGATCTTGCCGCGCCCGCGAGGACGCCCCGGCAGCGAATGGATGAGGCGGATTTTGAGGGCGATGCACGCCTGCTCGATATGCTCGGAGATGAAATCCGAGCCGTTGTCGACGTAAAGCTGTTCGGGAATGCCGCTGACGATCCATTCGGGATTGGGCTTGCGCCAGATCGCCTGCCGCAAGGCGAGCGCCGTGTTGAGGGCACTGGGGGCATCGAGGCTGAGGAAGTAACCGGCGATGGCTCGGCTGTGATCGTCAACGATGACGGTCAGCCAAGGACGCACCGGGGTTCCGGCATCATCGAGCACGAGAATGTCGAGAACGGTATGATCGGCCTGCCACATCTCGTTCGAGGTCGCGGCTTCGCGCCGATGCACTAGCTCGTGCTGGTCGCGGTAGACGGCCGGATCGGAGGCTGCGGCGATCTGGCTTGCCGGTATCGCCCTGACGACACGCGCGACGGCCGCATAGCTGGGGGTTCGGTGTCCATGCGCGATGGCGAGTTCCTGCACCTTTCGGTGAATGGCGGCGACCGGGGGTCGCGGGCGCTTGGTGGCGAGAGTGCGGGTCAGTTCGACCAGATGTTCCGGCAGGTGCAGCCTGCCCCGATCGTTGCGCGGCAGACGCGCGAGACCGGCAAGTCCTTCGGCACGGTAGCGCCCGAGCCAGCGCTGCAACGCCCGCTCGCTCAGCGTGCCGGTGCGGGCGAGGTCCGCGAGCGGGATGCCATCGGCGAGGTGCGGTTCAAGGACGCGGTAGCGCTCGATCGCCAGCGGCGGGACAAGCGCCGGATGCGTCACCGCCGACGGTCCGTGTCGCAGGTAAGGAAAACGGAGATTTGCCTGCCCATCGCCATGCGAGTCCGCTCGCGTTGCCAAACCGGCCTGTTCGACGTAAATCTACCCGGTAAAGAAAACTAGGGCAACATAGACCTGCCGATGACGACTTTCTTCCCAAACCGCGCCCGATCGGGGCGCCACCGGCCCTACGCATGAAAATCGGTTACGCCCGCGTATCGACCGCCGAGCAGAACCTGGACCTCCAGCGTGATGCGCTGAAGGCTGCCGGCTGCGAGAAGGTCATCACCGACAAGGCCTCCGGGGCGACTGCCGCTCGCCCTGGATTGGAAAAGGTGAAGGAGCTGCTTCGCGCCGGCGACACACTGGTGGTCTGGCGCCTCGGCAGGCTCGGCCGCTCGCTCCGTGATCTGATCGGATGGATGACCTACCTCGACGAGGAAAAGGTCGGGCTGCTGAGCCTGCACGAGGCGATCGACACGACCACCACGTCGGGCAAGCTTACCTTCCACCTGTTCGGGGCATTGGCGGAGTTCGAGCGCAACCTGATCCGCGAGCGGACCCAGGCCGGTCTCACCGCAGCCCGCGCTCGCGGCAAGAAGGGTGGCCGGCCGGCCGCACTCGGCAAGGACAAGCGCGACCTGCCCGTCAGGCTCTACCACGAGAACACGATGCCGATCGCCAAGATTTGCTCGATGCTCGGCATCTCCAAGCCAAAACTCTACGCCTATGTGCGATCGGCCGAGACCAAGCCGGTAGCCGCGTAGCGACGCTCGCCGACAAATAGCGCGATCAGAATGCCGCCACTTAGCGCGAGCGTTTACACCGTTCGCGGTCCCGATCGGCCCAGCGTCCCCCGGAACCGTTCGTTATCGGGAAGGCATCTAAGCGGTCTGCACCATCCTTCATCTAAAGTTCTCCAAGCGCTTCTGAGGATTTTCGGGCGCACCAAAAGCACTTGCTCCTCCAGTGGCTGGAGCATGTAACCGCAATTTGCTCTCCTGCGGACGGGGGGCTGGAGGTGGCTTTTTGACGGCCCGTGTTGAAGCAATCGGTATGTCTCGACGCTCATTAGTGGCGCGGCTGGTGGCCTGTGGAACCGGCTTGGTGCTCGGTTCTCCAACGCTCGCGCGACAGACTTCCCGGTCTGCGGGCTCGTGGAACTTCGGTGCGGCTCACCTCGAATGGGAGCCGCTGGAAGTCGGCACGGGTGATACCCTCCTTGTTTCGGCACAAGTGCGCGGAGTGCCGGTGCGGGCGGTGCTCGACAGTGGCAGCGGCGCGTCGATCATGAGCACGGCGCTCGCGGCGAAGCTCGGCTTGAACGATGGTGAGCGGCGCATGATTAGCGGGCTGAGCGCCAAGGCCCCGGTGCTGCTGGTCCGCGACATCGACGTACAGCTCGCCCGCGAAACCCGTCGCTTACCCTTTGCCGTCGTTGGTGATCTGAGTTCAGTGTCGGCGGCCTTCGGACGACCGATCGATATCCTCCTCGGTGCCGATATGTTCACGGGTAGCTGCATCGCGCTCGATTTCGCGAAAAGGCGTATGGCGGTCGTCAAGTCAGGCACGTTTCTCGCCGGTCCCGACTGGCGCGCTGTCGCGCTCGGGCGCGGTGCCAAGCAGGAGCTGTTCATTCGAGCTTCCGTCTCGGGTTTGCCTCCCGTGCCCTTGATGATCGATGTGGAGCGGCGTGCAAAATTGACCCCCTTAGCGGGGTGATCGGCGTCTAAAATTGACCCCCATCATTCCAGAGTGTGAGGCGTCGCGGCTTGGGCTTCCAGGCGGCGAGGACGGGGATGTTGATTGTGGAGACTATTGCCAAGATACGCAGGGAGCACAGGGACGGTAAGCCGATCAAAGAGATTGCGCGTGATTTACGGTTGTCGCGCAACACGGTGCGCAAGGCGATCCGTGCTCCGGAGGCGGATTTCAGCTACGAGAGGAAGGAGCAGCATCGTCCGCAGACCGGTCCATTTCGCGAACGGTTAGATGAGTTGCTGGCGGAGAACGAAGAGCGCCCCCGGCGCGAGCGACTGCGGCTGACGCGGATTCATGATCTGCTGGAACGTGAGGGGTTCACCGGCTCCTACGATGCGGTGCGGCGCTATGCGGCCCGCTGGAAGCAGGAGCGCCACGCCGGTGGCAGCGGGGATATGAGCAAGGTGTTCATCCCGCTCATGTTCCGGCCTGGCGAGGCCTACCAGTTTGATTGGAGCCACGAGGACGTGGAGATCGCCGGCAAGCCGATGCGGGTTAAGGTGGCGCATATGCGGCTATGCTGGTCGCGGGCGCCCTTTGTGCGGGCTTATCCGCGTGAGACCCAGGAGATGGTGTTTGACGCCCATGCCAGGGGCTTTGCTTTTCTCGGCGGGGTGCCGACGCGCGGCATCTACGACAACATGAAGACCGCGGTGACGACGGTGTTCACTGGCAAGGAGCGGGTGTTCAACCGGCGCTTCCTGATCATGACGGATCATTATGGCGTTGAGCCGGTGGCCTGTAGCCCGGCGGCAGGCTGGGAGAAGGGACAGGTCGAGAACCAGGTCCAGACCGGCAGGGAACGGCTGTTCAAGCCACGTCTGCGGTTTGCCAGCATGGAAGAGTTGAACGCATGGCTGGAGGCCGAGTGTCGCCGATGGGCCGAGCGCTATGCCCATCCGGATATGGAAGATATGACCATCGCCCAGGCACTGGAGATGGAACGACCCTCCCTACAGCCGCTCACCACGCCTTTTGACGGCTTCTTCGAGAGCGAACATGTGGCGAGCTCGACCTGCCTCGTCAGCTTCGATCGCAACCGTTACTCGGTCATGGCCGTTGCTGCCCGGCATGCGGTGCAACTGCGCGCCTATGCCGACCGGGTCGTCATCCGTTGTGCCGGCAAGGTGGTCGCCGAGCATGCCCGCCTGTTCGGCCGCAATCAGACGAAGTTCGATCCCTGGCACTATCTGCCGGTCCTGATCCGCAAGCCAGGCGCATTGCGCAACGGCGCTCCCTTCCAGGACTGGGATCTTCCGCCGGCCCTGGCCCAGCTGCGCCGCAAGCTGGGCAAAAGCGATGACGCAGACCGACGCTTTGTACGGGTACTGGCAGCGGTGCCCGAGGATGGCCTGGAGGCAGTCGAAGCTGCCGTGCGCGAAGCCATGGCGGCGGGCACGGCCAATGACGAGGTCATTCTCAACATCCTGTCGCGCCGACGCGAACCACAGCCTGTGCAGGCGATCAATGTTGTCGTCGATCTCAGGCTCAAGCATCCGCCCATTGCCGATTGCGCGCGCTACGATACGGTGCGAGGCCTCAATGCAGCGGCATGAGATGTTGGCAGCCCTCAAGGGGCTGGGCCTGAAGGGCATGATCGCCGCGTTCGACGATGCCGTCACCAATGGCATCCGCCGTGACCGGACCGCCATGGAGATGCTTGGCGATCTGCTACGCGCCGAAACGGCCCACCGTGAAGCCGCCTCGATCCGGTATCGCATGACTGCGGCCAGGCTGCCGGCCATCAAGGATCTCGACGGCTTTGTCTTCGCCGACACACCGATCAACGAGAGCCTGGTGCGTTCGCTCCATGCCGGCTCGTTCCTGCCGGAACGGCGCAATATCGTGCTGGTTGGTGGCACCGGCACCGGCAAGACGCATCTCGCGCTCGCCATCACCGCTGCGGTGGTCCGCGCCGGGGCCAGGGGCCGGTTCTTCAATACCGTCGATCTGGTCAATCGTCTGGAGGAAGAAACCCGGCAGGCCAAGGCCGGCAGCCTGGCCGCCCAGATGGCCCGCCTGGACGTCGTGGTTCTGGACGAGCTCGGGTATCTGCCGTTCGCCCGGTCAGGAGGCCAGATGCTGTTCCATCTGATCAGCAAACTCTACGAAAAGACCTCGGTGATCATCACCACCAATCTCGCCTTCGGCGAATGGCCTAGCGTCTTCCAGGATGCCAAAATGACGACGGCGCTGCTGGACCGTGTCACGCATCATTGCGACATCATCGAAACCGGCAACGACAGCTGGCGGTTCAAAAACCGAAGCTAAGAGACGGGAAAAACCCCTTCCCCCGGACCCCCATCCCCGGCGGTTACCCCGGTGGGTCCACAGGTACCTCCCGCGGACGCCGCCGCCAGCGCTCCTGACGGCGCGCGTCGGCGTCCGCGGGTCCCTCCTATGGACTACCGGGATAACCGCCGGAACTCACGAAAAAGGGGGTCAATGTTGGGCGCCGATAGGGGGTCAACTTTGCGCGCCGGTTGACAATCGATCTTGGCAGCTCGGCCGCGCTGATGCTCTCGTCGGCCTATGCCCGCGATCAAGGGCTGTTGAACGGGAAGCTCGTCTCGACCGCGGCGATCGGCGGCGTCGATGGTGTGCGTATCAACGATGCTTTCACGATCCAGAACATCAACATCGAAGGGCTTGGCGTCTCGAACGTCCCCACACTCGGGATGAGAGCTTGGCTCTCCACCAGCACGGTTGGCAATGTCGGCCTACCGCTGATCGCTCAATTCGACGTGGTGTTCGACGTGACCGCCGGATTCGTGTGGCTCCGGCCACTCGGTCCTCGTCGTCGCCTGCCGATGCTGAAGGACCGTAGCGGCCTTGGCCTCGCAGCCTCACCAACGGCGCTCACCGTTGTTCATGTGGCGGCGAACAGTCCCGCGGAAAAGGCTGGCTGGGCGGTCGGCGACCGGATCGTGGCGGTGAACGGCCATTCGATCGATGCGAACTATACGCGTGGGGAGCTCTGGCAAGTGCGCTCCCGGCCTGCTGGCACCCTCGTAAAGCTGACGATGGCCTCGGGTGATGTGCGCGAGCTCAGGCTGGCCGATTATTATTGATCGGCTTGAGGGTGGCCTTTGCCGATCGCCTTCATGATCCGACAATCGGCCATGCGCGCCTTGGTGCAGCTCTGGCTGAGCATTGCCAACTCATCCCGCAACACCGCGAGTTGCGCCAGTCTCTCCTCCACATCCTTGAGGTGCTGAGCAGCGATAGCTGAGGCGGCACCACAATCCTGGTCCGGGTTCTGCGCCAGCCCCATCAACGAACGGATCTCGTCGACGGAGAAGCCAAGCCGGCGACCGTTGCGGATGAAGTGCAAACGCTCAATGTCACTGGCATCGTAGGTTCTGCGACCCGACGCCGTGCGAGGGGCGGATCGGAGCAACCCGATCGACTCATAAAAGCGGATCGTCGTCACCTTCGTCGAGGTCTCGCTGGCGAGCTGCCCAATCATCACCGGCTTCATCATGCCATCCTTGCTTATGCGAACGTGTCGCACATTTCGCTTGCTTCTACAGCGACTGGAGGTGGTAAGGAAGGCCGCATGAATGCTTCTACCGAAAGCTGCGGGTGCCACGGGGAGCCCGCGCGCGCGCAAACCGATCCGGCCTATCGCCGTGCGCTGCTGACCGTCGTGGTGCTCAACCTCGGCTTCGGAGTCGCCGAGCTGTTCGGCGGGTTCATCGCCGATAGCCAAGCGCTGAAAGCGGATTCCCTCGATTTTCTCGGGGACGGGTCGATCAGCCTTATCGGTCTTCTCGCGCTTGCCTGGTCCGCACGGGCGAGGGCAAAGGTCGCGCTGACGCAGGGGTTGTTTCTCGGTGCGCTTGGCGTGGGCGTAATCGGTTTCGCGATTTGGCGCGCCCTGAACGCAACCGCGCCCGATGCCGAACTGATGGGCACAATCGGCGTTGTCGCGCTCGCGATCAATGTCGTGTCCGCCTTGGTGCTTGCGCGTTTCCGGGAAGGGGACGCCAATGTTCGCGCGATCTGGCTGTTCAGCCGCAACGACGCGCTCGCCAACGTGGCGGTGATCGCCGCGGCCGGTCTGGTGGCGTGGACAGGAAGCGCCTGGCCGGACCTCGCCGTCGCCGGCCTCATCGCCCTCCTGTTCCTCCACTCCGCTTATGAAATCGTCACTGGCGCTCGGCGCGAATTGGGAGAGCGGTAGTGCGTCTGCTCGCGTTGATCCGGGCAATGCTCTCGTTGCGGCTGCTCTCCGCGCTCGCGGCGCTGCTGATCCCTGCTGCGGCAATCGCCGAACCCGGCGACGTGCAAACCGCATGGCGGCTGCTCGACTATATGGCCGTCGATTATGGCGGCGCGGTCGCCAACGGTCGGATCAAGAGCACGTCGGAATATGCCGAGATGACGGAGTTCGCCGCGTCGGTCTCGACACGGCTTCAGGGCCTGCCGGCGAAGCCGGAGCGTCAAGCCCTCATCCAGCGGGCTGCCAACCTCCAGGCGGTGATCGCGGAAAAGGGACCGACTGAACAGGTGGCAACATTGGCGCACGGGCTCGCGGCCGATCTGTTGCGCGCCTACCCGGTGCCGCTCGCGCCCGATAAGGCTCCGAACCTCGTCTCCAGCGATGCACTGTTCCGACAATCCTGCGCGTCCTGCCACGGGATGACGGGCAACGGCCGTGGCCCTGACGCCGCCAAGCTCGCTACGCCCCCGATTGCTTTCACCGATGCCGAGCGCGCGCGCCAGCGCAGCGTGTTCGCGCTCTATCAGGTGGTGACGCAAGGCATCGACGGGACCGCGATGCAGAGCTTCGCCGATCTGCCCAACGATCAGCGCTGGGCGTTAGCATTCCGAGCCGGGAGCTTCGCCTTCACGGATGCGCAGGCGCGCGAAGGCGAGCGGCTTTGGAAATCCGACCCGACCCTTCGCCGGCGCATTCCGGACCTGAAAACCCTGGTCGCGCTCACCCCGGCCGCGCTCGGCGCGGCGATCGGCGACGCCAAGGCTGACCCAGTGCTCGCGTTCCTGCGTCGTCATCCCGAACAGGTGATACAACAGGCTCCCGGCTCGCTCGCGGTCGCCCGCGCCAAACTCGCCGAAAGCGTGGCGGCTGCGCGGCGCGGCGATGCGCGCATGGCGAAAGAGCTGGCGCTGTCGGCCTATCTCGATGGGTTCGAGCCGATCGAGCCAACACTCACCGCGCGCGACGCGACGCTGATGGGTCGAATCGAGGGCGCGATGGGGGAGTTCCGCGCCTCGATCGACCGGGGCGCGTCGCCCGATGATCTCGCGGAGAAGGTCGCAGTACTGGGCGGCCTTTTCGACGATGCGGAAGCGGCGCTCGCGCCTGATGCCGCCACCGAAGCGTCCACGTTCCTGGGCGCGTTCACGATCCTGCTGCGTGAAGGGCTCGAAGCCCTGCTCATCGTTGTCGCCATGATCGCGTTCCTGCGTAAAGCCGAGCGCGGCGAGGCGCTGCGGTACGTGCATGGCGGCTGGGTCAGCGCGATCATCGCGGGCGGGATCACCTGGGCGGTCGCCACCTATGCGATCGGGATCAGCGGTGCGAGCCGGGAGCTGACGGAAGGGTTTGGCTCGCTGTTCGCCGCGGTCGTGCTGCTCTCGGTCGGGATTTGGATGCACGGCAAGGCGCAGGCCGATCAGTGGCAGCGCTATATTCGCGAGAAGATGTCGCGGGCGCTCTCGGGCGGGTCGGGCTGGTTCCTGTTCGGGCTGGCGTTCGTCGTAGTTTATCGCGAGGTCTTCGAGACGATCCTGTTCTATGCCGCGCTTTCGGCGCAAGGTGACAACGGGATGCTTCTCGCGGGGGCCGGGTCGGCGATTGGACTGCTCAGCCTGATCGCTTGGGCCATGCTTCGCTACAGTCGCAAGCTGCCGATCGCGCAGTTCTTCCGCTATAGCTCTTGGCTCATGGCGGTCCTGACCGTCGTGCTGGCGGGTAAAGGCGTCGCCGCGCTCCAGGAAGCCGGCCTTATCAACATCGCACCGCTCGCGGACGTGCCACGGCTGTCGATGCTCGGCGTGTTTCCCACTTGGCAATCGGTGCTGGCGCAACTCCTGATGGCGGTCGCCATTGCGGTCGGGTTCGCCTGGAACGGGCGCGACCGATCCCGCTCGGGTTCCGGCTCAGTGACCCTTGGTTCGAATTAGTGCAATGACATGAAAACCCTTCCGTGATAGAGGCAAGCTAGTGCGAGCCTTTTTGCCTTTCCTGACATGCCTGATGCTGGTCCTGACCAGCTTCTCCGGCATGGCCCATGCCGCCGATCTGGCGGGGGGAAGCATCGCGGGCGTTGAGTTCACGGTCCATACCGCCGGTGACATCGATCAGGTGCCATCGGACTCGGACAAGAATGTCCCGCATCATCACAATTATTGTCACGGACACGACGTCGGCGCGCCTGCGCGCACGACGATGGAATATACCCCCGTCCTCACAGTGCCCAAGCCGACAATCTCCGCCTCTGCGTCGCTCGACGGCCGCACCGGCATGGTCCATTTGAGGCCCCCCCAAGCCTGACGTCCGATTTGGGCGTGCGTTGGCGCGCCCCTGTCGATCATCGTCAGGAGTCCTATTTTCATGAATCGTATCCTCGCGGCCATGCTGGCCGCAGCGTCTTGCGCCACGATGGCGCAGGCGCAGGTCGGACCGTCCGCGCCTGTTGCGCAGGATGCGCCGGTCTACACGCTTGACCAAGCGGTCAGTGCAGCGGGCGGTTCGGCCCCTGCTGCGGAAGCGGCGACAGCTGGAATCGACGCGGCCCGTGCAGGTCGCACAGTCGCCGGCTTGCGGCCCAATCCGGTGGTTCAAGGCCAAGTCGAGAATGTCATCGGCTCCGGGCCGTATCGGGGGGTCCGCAGCGCGGAAACCACGGTCGGCTTTGCGATCCCGATCGAGCTAGGCGGCAAGCGCGGCGCCCGCGTCGCGGTCGCCAATGCGCAATTGTCCCGGGCCGAGATCCAGGCCGCGATCATCGCGGCGGATGTCCGGCTTCAGGTAACGCAGCTCTATGTCGAAGCGGTCGCGGCCGATCGCCGGGTAATGACAGCCCGCGATCAGGCCCGGATCGCCAGCGATGCGCTGCGGGCCGCGAGCGTTCGCGTGCAGGCAGGGCGGGCATCGCCACTCGAGCAACAGCGCGCGGATGTCGCGCGTATCAATGCCGACGCCAATGTGGAGCGGCAGCTTCGCTTGGCCGAGGCGGCCCGCGCCAATCTGGCGCGTCGGATCGGACGGCCGATCGACGGCCTGCTCGATGACACGCTGCTCGATCGCCTTCCCGATGTGAACGTCTATGGGCCGTTGGCACCGGTCAACACGACCGGCACACTCGCGCTGGCGGCAGCCAACGCGGATTTCTCCATTGCCGAAGCCGGCGTGCGGCTCGCGCGCGCCAATCGCGTGCCTGACCTGAACGTCGGGCCGTCGATCCGCCGCCTGGAAGCGACCAACGACATGGCGGCGGTGTTCAGCGTGTCGATCCCGATCCCGGTGTTCAACAATGGTCGCGCCGCGATTGCGCAGGCGACCGCGCAGCGGACCCAGGCGGATGCGCAGCGCCGCGTGACCGCGCTCGACATCGAACAGGCGATCACGGACGCGCAGGCGCAGGCGGCCAATGCCGCAACGACGGCTCGTGCGGCGTCGGGGCCGGCGCTGGCGGCTGCACAGGAGGCCGCCCGCATCGCGCGGATCGGCTATCGCGAGGGCAAGTTCGGCCAGCTCGAATTGCTCGATGCTGAACGCACGCTCGCCGAAACGCGGGTCGCCGCGATCGACGCGCTTGCCAATTACCAGAATGCCCGCGCGCAAGTGGAGCGACTGACCGCTCGTGCGCCCAATGGGGGGAATCAGTGATGAAGAGCTTTTATCTCGCGGGCGCGGCGTCGCTCGCCCTGCTCTTGGCTGCCTGCGGCGGCAAGGATGGCGGAAACGAGGCAACTGCCGAAGGCGCAGCTGCCAATGAGACGGCAGCGGGCACGGAAAAGGGCGGTGCTGAAGGCGGTCATGCCGGTGAAGGCGTCGTCACATTGGGTGCCGACCAGATCGCCACAGCGGGCGTCCAGGTCGGACGGCCGATCATCGGCGGGGCCGGGACGATCGAGCTGCCCGCGATCATCGAGGGCGACCCACAGGGAACGCAGGTCGTCTCGGCCGCAATTGCGGGACGCGTGGTCGCGCTCACCCGTAACCTCGGCCAATCGGTCGGACGCGGCCAGACCATTGCGGTCATCGAAAGCCGCGAGGCGGCGCAGATCAAGGGCGAGGTCGAGGCGGCGCGGGCGCGGCTTCAGCTCGCTAATTCGAACCTCGCGCGCGAACAGCGGCTGTTCGCGCAGAGAGTCTCCCCTGAACAGGATCTGATCGCCGCCCGCACAGCGGCGACGGAGGCGCGGATCGCCCTGACGCAGGCGCAGAGCATGGTTTCGGCGGCGGGTGTCGGCGGCGGCGGGCTCAACCGGCTCGGCATTGCCGCGCCGATCTCGGGCCAGATCATTGCGCGCCCCGTGACGCTGGGACAAACGGTCGCGGCGGATGCCGAACTCTATCGCATCGCCAACCTGAGCCAGGTGTCGATCGCGCTTAATCTCAAGCCCGAGGATGCGGGCCGGGTGCGTCCCGGCAATACGGTGCTGGTGAAGGCGGCAGGCCGTCAGGCGACCGCCCGCGTGACCTTCGTGTCGCCGGCGCTTGATCCGCAGACGCGGCTCGTGCCTGCGCTCGCCACCCTCGACAATCGCGGTGGCGAATGGCGGGTCGGCGAGCCTGTGACGGCAGCCGTGCAGCTCACGGGCAGCGGCGGGAGCGGGGCGGTCCGCGTGCCGACGACGGCGGTCCAGAGTTTCGAGGGCAAGTCGGTCGTGTTCGTGCGCACGCCCACCGGCTTCAAGGCGACCCCGGTCCAGCTCGGCGATGCGTCGGGCGACACGGTGATCGTCCGGTCGGGCCTGACCGGCAACGAACAGATCGCCACCACCGGAAGTTTCACGCTCAAGGCCGAGATCGGCAAGGGCGAAGCGAGCCACGAGGATTAAGCCATGATCGCCCGTATCGTAACCTGGGCGGTCGAGAAGCGCTGGCTAGTCCTGCTCCTCACCGTCATCGTCGCCGCCATCGGCGCCTTTTCCCTCTACCGGCTACCGATCGACGCGGTGCCGGACATCACCAACAATCAGGTCCAGATCAACGTCCGCGCGCCTGCCCTCTCGCCCGAGCTGGTCGAGAAGCAGGTGTCGTTTCCAATCGAAACCGCGCTCGCCGGCACCCCCGGCCTGGAATATACGCGCTCGTTGAGCCGCAACGGCTTCGCGCAGATCACGGCGGTCTTTTCGGACGCGACGGACATCTATTTCGCCCGCCAGCAGGTGGGCGAGCGTCTGCGGGGCGTGCAAGAGAATCTGCCCGACGGCGTGAACCCTGAAATGGGTCCGATCGCGACAGGCCTGGGCGAGGTGTACATGTACACCGTTCGTCTCGATCATCGCGAGGACGACAAGCACAAGTCCGGTGAACCGGGCCAACAGCCCGATGGCAGCTACATCACGCCAGAGGGCGAGCGACTGACGACCGAAGAGGACAAGGCGACCTACCTGCGCACCGCGCAGGACTGGATCGTGACGCCGCTTCTGAAGACCACACCGGGCCTCGCCGGTGTCGACTCGATTGGCGGTTACGCCAAGCAGTTCCTCGTCGTGCCCGACGTGCAGAAGCTGGCCTCGCTCGGCATCACGCTGACGGACCTGGGAAATGCGCTGGAGCGCAATAACACCAGCGTCGGCGGTGGCTTCGTCAATCGCAATGGCGAAGGTCTGGCTGTTCGCTCGGATGCGCTCGTTCGCAATGCCAGCGAGTTGGCCAGGACCGTGATCGCGACACGTAACGGCGTGCCGATCACGGTCGAACAAGTTGCGACTGTGAAGACGGGTCAGGCGATCCGCATGGGTTCGGCATCGGAGAACGGTACCGAAGTCGTCGTCGGCACGGCGATCATGCGGATCGGCGAGAACAGCCGCATCGTGTCGACCGCGGTCGCTGAGAAACTGAAGACGATCAACGCTTCGCTGCCTCCTGACGTCGTAATTCAGCCGGTGCTGAACCGCACCGAGCTGGTCAATTCGACGATCAAGACGGTCGCGAAAAACCTGTCCGAAGGCGCGGTGCTGGTCATCGTCGTGCTCTTCCTGCTGCTCGGCAACTTCCGTGCGGCCCTGATCGCGGCGTTGGTCATCCCGATCACCATGATGCTGACAGGCTTTGGTATGCTGCGCGCTGGGGTCTCGGCCAATCTGATGAGCCTTGGGGCTTTGGACTTCGGTCTGATCGTCGACGGCGCCGTCATCATTGTCGAAAACGCGCTGCGCCGGCTTGCCGAGCAACAGCATCATGAAGGCCGATTGCTCAGCGTCAAGGAACGGCTCGCGACCGTGGCAGCCGCTGCGCGTGAGATGATCCGTCCCTCTGTGTACGGGCAGGCAATCATCATCCTCGTCTACGTACCGCTGCTCACGCTGACCGGCGTGGAGGGTAAAACGTTCGGACCGATGGCGCTGACCGTCATCATCGCGCTCGCCTTCGCCTTCATCCTCTCTCTCACCTTCGTGCCGGCGATGATTGCGATCTGGCTGTCGAAGAAGGTCGAGGAGAAGGACGGCCGCATCATCACGTGGCTGAAGAAGCGCTACGAACCCGGTCTCGATCGGGCCATGAAGCGCCCGACGCTGACGATCGGTGCGGGTGTGGGAAGCCTTGTGGTGGCGGCGCTTGCTTTCACTACGCTCGGCTCGGTGTTCCTGCCGCAGCTCGACGAAGGCGATTTGCTGATCCAGTCGCTCCGCATTCCGGCAACGTCGGTCCAGCAGAGCCAGGCGATGCAGGTGCCGATCGAGCGGATGATGTCGAAGCAGCCGGAGGTGCAATTCGTCTATTCCAAGACGGGCACCGCCGAGCTGGCGGCCGACCCGATGCCGCCGAACGCGACCGACATGTTCGTCATCCTGAAGCCGCGCAAGGATTGGCCGGATCCTGAGCTTCCCAAGGAGGAGCTGGTCAGCCGGATCGAGGGTAATCTCGCGAAGATTCCGGGAAATGCCTACGAGATCACCCAGCCCATCCAGATGCGCTTCAACGAGCTGATCGCCGGCGTGCGCGGCGACATCGCGGTGAAGGTGTTCGGGGACGACTTCAACCAGATGAACCGGACGGCCGAGCAAATCGCGGCGGTGCTGCGCAGAACGCAAGGCGCAGCGGACGTGAAGGTGGAGCAGACGACCGGTCTTCCCATGCTCGACATTCGCGTCAACCGCGACGCGATGGCGCGGTTGGGCGTTACGGCTCAGGATGTGCAGGACACCGTGACTGCGACGATCGGCGGGCGAACATCGGGCCAGATCTTCGAGGGCGACCGTCGCTTCCCCGTGGTGATCCGCCTGTCGGAGGCGCAGCGTGCCGACATCGGCCTGCTCCAACAGGTGCAGGTGCCGGTGGCAGGCGGCGGCTATGTACCGCTGTCCAGCGTCGCCGAGATCAAGGTGGTCGATGGTCCGAACCAGATCAGCCGCGAGAACGGCAAGCGGCGCGTGGTGGTGCAAGCCAACGTGCGTGGCCGCGACGTCGGATCCGTCGTGGCGGATGCGCAGGCGGCGATCGGCAGCCAACTCCGGCTGCCTGCCGGCACCTATCTCGAATGGGGCGGCCAGTTCGAGAACCTCCAATCGGCAAGCGAACGGCTGAAGCTGGTCATTCCGGCTTGCTTCATCTTGATCCTGCTGCTCCTCTACGGGGCGTTGGGATCGGTCCGCGACGCCGCGATCGTGTTCACCGGCGTGCCTTTCGCGCTGGTGGGCGGCGTCCTGTTGCTGTTCCTGCGGGGCATGGACTTCTCGATCTCGGCGGCAGTGGGCTTCATCGCCCTCTCGGGCATCGCGGTCCTCAACGGCCTCGTCATGGTCAGCTCGATCCAAGATCTGATCCGATCAGGGATGAGCCGCGAGGAAGCCGCGCATGTTGGCGCGATGCAGCGTCTGCGACCCGTCATCATGACCGCGCTAGTCGCCAGCCTCGGCTTCGTGCCGATGGCGCTGGGCGAAGGCGCCGGCGCAGAGGTTCAAAAGCCTTTGGCGACGGTCGTCATCGGCGGTCTGATCTCGGCGACGCTTCTTACGCTGTTCGTGCTGCCGACACTCTATGCCCGGTTCGGGCAGAAAGTGATCGAGAAACCCGAGCACTACAATGAGGAGCATGAAGGGGACGACCACGGTCAGACCTTCGTGAACAACTTGGCCTGATGGATGGGCGGGGCGATCCGCGATCGCCCCGCCCATCTCTGGGAGATGGGGATATGCCTCGCACCATAACCAGCTCGATGCTTCACGGCGGGCCACTGCGCATCTGGTCGGCACTCACCGATCCGGATCATCGCCGGGCGTGGAGTCCGCTCGTATTTCTCGATGATCCGTCCCGGCTCGGCGACACAGAATGCACCTTTGCGATCCAGGGCATCACCCGGCCAATTCGGACGCCAGCACGGATTGATCGATTCGATAAACCGCACGCCTTCGCTTGGTCCTGCGGCATCCCCTATCTGTTCACGCTCGAAGAGCGGTACGAGCTGGCGGGGGACGATGGCGGCACCAGGCTAACGCATAGCTGCACGCTGCGCGGGGCGCTCTCCCTGCCGTTCGCGGCGATGATGTTGCGCCGCCTGCGATCCCTGATGGTCGAATCTGACGATCGCCTCGCAACCTATCTCCGCTGGCGGGTAGGTCAGCCTGCCCGGGCTATCAATCGTCAGCGCGTCCCCTTCCGCTACAGGAGGAAGGCGCGATGATGATGCACTGTAAGCGGGTGCTGCCCGCCGTCATCCTCGTTGTCGGGCTCGCGGCGTGCTCGGAAAGAAAGCCGCCAGCCCCGCCAACGGAGCAGCAGATCCATTCGTCCGACAGCGCCGTGGCGACCGGGGAAATGGGGCGGCATAGATATCGCTGTTCCGACGGGGAACCGCTGTTCGTCGATTACAAGGACAACGGCCTGCAGATCGATTTGCGGCGCTCCAACGGGGGACCGCCGATGATGCTGACCGCGCCAGCGCAGGGCCTGCAATATGTCGGCGAAACAGCCACCGCGACCTTCAAGGGGTCGCAGCTCACCATCGTGGAAGGCGATGGCCGTACCCGGATCTGCGAGCAGGAAGGCACGCGATGAACTGCCCTGCCTTCGAACGCCACAGGGCGCTTCGTCGGAAGAGACCGATGTCTGACACGTCGATTTCAAATGTGACAACCTTGTGCGGCCTGAATCGGGCCGGTCTGGCGATCGCGCGCCTCGGCGTCGTTCTCGTCTCCGGGGCGGTTATAGGGGCGTGTAATCCAGCGCCGACCCAGCCTACCGAGCCGGCGCATGAAAAGCATCTGACGTCGAAACTAATCGCGCAGCGCATCATGTACTGCGACGACGGCACACGCGCCGATGTCGACTTCATCGATGACGGCTTGAAAATGGCCGTCACCTGGCTGCCGAAGGGCAGGACCGAGATCCTGCGCGCGCAGCGAACCGGTGACGAGTTTCGCGGCGACCATTCGCGGGCTGTCGTGGCGGGCGGATCGATCGCGTTCACGCGACGCGGGAAGATCCGCGTCTGCCACCGAACCCCGGAGGAGTCCTAGGAAATGCAGGCACTGCTCTATACGCTTGCGCCTGTGCTGGCGGTCGTGCTCGGCGCGATTGTCGCGAGCCGCACCAAGTTGAAACCTGGCCTCGTGGCGGGCCTACAGCATCTCGCTGCCGGCGTCGTGTTCGCGGCGGCAGCGACCGAAATCCTGCCGCAGGTCAAGCATGAGGCATCGCCCAGCGCGACGTTGATCGGCGGGGCGGCGGGCGTCGCGACCATGCTGGGGCTCAAGGCTCTTGAGGCCCGCTTCAAGGGGCCGATGGCGCTACTCGCCGCGATCGGCATCGACATTCTGGTCGACGGCCTGGTGCTCGGCCTCGCTTTCGTGGCGGGCGAGAAGGCAGGTCTCCTGCTGACGATCGCGCTCACTCTGGAAGTGTTATTTCTGGGACTGACGCTGACCGACGAGCTGGCGGAAACCTATCGCTCGCGCTTGCGCATCATCGTGATCGTCTCGGCATTGGCCCTGCTGCTGCCGATCGGCGCGCTCGCTGCCGTGCCGGTCGCCGCGCTGTCGCCGGTGATGATCGCCGGCTTCCTCAGCTTCGGGCTGATGGCGCTGCTCTACCTCGTCACGGAGGAGTTGCTGGTCGAGGCGCACGAGAAACCCGACACCCCGCTCATCAGCTCGATGTTTTTCGTCGGCTTCCTGGCCCTGCTGACACTTGAGGAGATGATGGGATGATCCCGGGCAACGACAACAATGGCGGGCAGGAGCGCCGCACACTGTGGATCGTCCTGCTGCTGAACGCGGCGATCGCTGCGGGCTTCTTCGTTTCCGGCTTCTTCGCGGACTCGAGCGCGCTGATCGCCAACGGCGTCGACAACCTGTCCGATACGGCTGTGTATGCGCTGAGCCTTGTGGCGCTCACCCGGGGCCAGACATGGAAGACACGCGCCGCGGTCGCTTCGGGCGTCATGCTGCTGATCTTCGCGGGCGGCATCTTGATCGATGTCGGACGGCGCTACGTGCAGGGCAGCGAGCCCATCGGACCTACCATGATGGTCATGTCCGCGATCGCCGGCGTCGTGAATTACCTCTGCCTGCGGCTGCTCCAGCGCCTCAAGGATCCGGACGTCAATCTCCGGGCCGCAACCACCTTCAGCTTCAACGACTTCATTTCCAACGGCGGCATCCTGATCGCCGGCGTGCTGGTGCTGTGGTTGGGTACCAATTGGCCGGACCTGCTGGTCGGCTTCGCCACCGCCATCATCGCCATCAAGGGCGGTGTCGAAATCCTGCGCGACGCGCGCGCCGAAACCAAGAAAAGCGAAAGGAGGTCGTCATGAACGACAAGCTCGAACTCGACATTCCAGTGTTGTTGCCGGACCTTCCTGACGCGGCCGATGCCTGCCTGGACCGTCTCGTATCAACCCTGTCAAAGCGCGAAGGTGTCGAGCGGGCGCATGTGATCTGTCTCGACGGCAACACGCCAGCGGCGCTGTGCATCCATTTCGATGCCGCCAAGCTGCCGCTGCCACGGTTGCGCGAAATGGTGCGCGCCGCAGGTGCCGAAATCACCGAGCGCTACGGCCATGCGATCTGGCAGGTGACGGGGATCAACCACGAACGTCGGGCGCGCACGGTCAGCGATGCGCTGTGCGCCTTGCCCGGCGTGGTCCAGGCAAGCGCCAGCACCAGCGGGTCTGTCCGGGTCGAATATGATCGCCGCGAAACCACCGAAGAGGAGGTGCGCGCTGCGCTTCGCAAGCTGAAGGTGAGGGTGGGCAAGCGGGTCGCTGCCGATGAACATGCCGGCCACGACCACGGCCCCGGGGGCCACGGCGCGGGCGAAGAGAAGCACGGCCCCGGCGATGGCCACGACCATAGCCACGCCGAATTTCTCGGCCCCAATACCGAGCTGATCTTCGCGCTCGCCTGTGGCGCGCTGCTGGGGATCGGCTACGCGATCGAGAGGCTGGTCGCTGGCGCGCCCGAATGGCTGCCGACCGCCTGCTATATCGCAGCCTATTTCTTCGGCGGATTCTTCACGCTGCGCGAGGCGATCGACAACCTCCGGATGAAGAAGTTCGAGATCGACACGCTGATGTTGGTTGCTGCGGCCGGCGCCGCTGCGCTGGGCGCATGGGCCGAAGGTGCGCTGCTGCTGTTCCTGTTCAGCCTCGGCCATGCGCTTGAGCATTATGCAATGGGCCGCGCCAAGAAGGCGATCGAGGCGCTGGCGAAGCTCGCGCCCGAAACCGCGACCGTGCGACGCGGCGGGCAGACCAGCGAAATCCCGGTCGAGCAGATGGTCGTCGGGGACATTGCCATCGTCCGCCCGAACGAGCGCCTGCCTGCCGACGGCTTCGTCATCAAGGGCACCAGCGCGATCAACCAGGCCCCGGTCACGGGTGAAAGCATCCCGGTCGACAAGGTGCCGGTCGCAGATGCCGCAGCGGCACGCGCCAAGCCCGATGCAGTCGACGCGGAAAGCCGGGTTTTTGCTGGTACGATCAACGGCGGCGGCGCGATCGAGATCGAGGTGACACGCCGTTCCAATGAAAGCGCGCTTGCCAAGGTCGTGAAGATGGTGAGCGAAGCGGAGACGCAGAAGTCGCCGACGCAGCGCTTCACCGACCGGTTCGAACGGATCTTCGTGCCCGCCGTCCTGGTCCTGTCAGTGCTCCTGCTGTTCGCATGGGTGGTCGTCGACGAGCCGTTCCGCGACAGCTTCTATCGCGCGATGGCGGTGCTGGTGGCGGCAAGCCCGTGCGCGCTCGCGATCGCAACGCCGAGCGCGGTCCTGTCGGGCGTTGCCCGTGCAGCGCGGGGCGGCGTGCTCGTGAAGGGCGGTGCACCGCTCGAAAACCTCGGGTCGCTCAAAGCGATCGCTTTCGACAAGACGGGCACGCTGACCGAAGGTCGTCCGCGCATCACTGATGTCGTGCCCGTCGATGGCGCCGATGAAGGCGAGTTGCTGGCGCTGGCTGTCGCCGTCGAAGCGTTGAGCGACCATCCCCTGGCCCAAGCGATCGTCAAGGACGGCCGCGAACGTCTGAACGATCGTGCCGTGCCGACTGCCGGCGACCTCAAGAGCCTGACCGGTCGGGGCGTCACCGCGAGCGTGGATGGCGAGACGGTGTGGATCGGCAAGGCCGAGATGTTCGGAAGTGAGGGCATTCCGGCGCTGGGGCAGGGCGCGCAGGACGCAATCGCGAAGCTGCGCGAGAACGGCCGCACGACAATGGTGGTCCGCAAGGGGGACCGCGACCTGGGCGCGATCGGCCTGATGGACACGCCTCGCGAAGCTGCCAAGACCGCGTTGCGTCGGCTGCACGAGATGGGCGTGTCGCGGATGATAATGATCTCCGGCGATCACCAGAAAGTCGCCGAAGCGATCGCCGACGAAGTCGGGATCGACGAAGCGTGGGGCGACCTCATGCCCGAAGACAAGGTTGCCGCGATCAAGAAGCTCGCCGGCGAAGACAAGGTCGCGATGGTGGGCGACGGCGTGAACGATGCGCCGGCGATGGCAAGCGCCACGGTCGGCATCGCGATGGGCGCGGCGGGGTCGGACGTTGCGCTGGAGACAGCCGACGTGGCGCTGATGGCCGACGATCTGGCGCACCTGCCATTCGCAGTCGGTCTTAGCCGCCATACCCGTGGAATCATCCGGCAGAACGTCTTCGTCAGCCTGGGTGTCGTCGCCTTCCTGGTGCCTGCTACCATCCTCGGCCTCGGCATTGGGCCAGCGGTGGCGGTTCATGAGGGATCGACGCTGCTCGTCGTCATCAATGCGCTCAGGCTGCTCGCCTACCGCGATCCGGCAGGGAAGGCGGCATGAAGTGGCTGATCGCCTTCGACCTCGACGGCACGCTTGCCGAGAGCAAGCGGCCGTTATCGGAGGATATGGCCGCAATCCTCGCCCGATTGCTCGCCATCACGGATGTGGCGGTGATCTCGGGCGGGGACTGGCCGCAGTTCGAAAAGCAGATCGCCTCGCGCCTTCCTGCCGGCGTCGCGCTCGACCGTCTCTGGTTGATGCCGACCACAGGCACGAAACTCTATCGGTTCATCAATGGCGCTTGGCGCGCGGTCTATGCCGAACTGTTCGACGACGCGGAGAAGGCGAAGATCCGCACGGCCTTCGATCAGGCGCTGACCGATGCCGGTCTCGCCGACGAACGTATCTGGGGCGAACGGATCGAGGACCGGGGCAGCCAGATCACCTTTTCGGGCCTGGCGTCACCTCAAGCTTTGTACGCTGAACAACGATTTTCCGGACATAATGTGAACATTGGTGTCAGGCAGCGGCGCGAAGGTACTGGTAGAGGGTTTCGCGGCTGATGCCCATGTCGCGCGCGATGGTCGCCTTGCGTTCACCGGCGGCAACGCGGCGGTGCAGATCGGCAATCATCTCATCCGAGAGCGACCGTTTCCGCCCCCGATAGGCGCCGCGCTGCCGAGCGATCGCAATGCCTTCGCGTTGCCGTTCGCGGATCAGGGCGCGCTCGAACTCAGCAAACGCACCCATGACCGAGAGCATCAGATTGGCCATCGGGGAGTCCTCCCCCGAGAAGGACAGGCTTTCCTTCTCAAACTCGATCCGGATACCTCGCTTGGTGAGGCCCTGGACCAGCTTGCGCAGGTCATCCAGATTGCGGGCCAACCGATCCATGCTGTGGACGACGACGGTATCGCCTTCGCGGGCGAAAGTGAGCAGAGCCTCAAGCTGGGGGCGGTTGACGTCCTTGCCCGATGCCTTGTCGGTGAAGGTCCGATCGAGCGACTGACCTTCCAATTGGCGATCCACATTCTGATCGAACGTGCTGACCCGGACATAGCCGATCCGTTGCCCCTTCACTGCGCACTCTCTCCATCAAAATGTCAGGTTGAAATCTATGATACGCAACGACATTCGTCAACAAATTCCGTTTAGTACCCTAATCTGACAGAAACCGCGGTAGCGCCCTGACGTCCGGTTAGGCTATACTCCAAGCTGACATCACAAAATCAAATCCCTCAAAGATGGCGTCAATTGCCTTGATGGGGTAAAAACTGGAGTGCTTCCAGGATGGGACATTCGGCAACGTCATCTCCAGTGCATCTGGCTAACGTGGTCGCCAGCGTCACCTCTATCTTCTGCAAATCTGCAATGCGGCGGCGGACATCTTCAAGGTGGAGTTCGGTTCTCGCCATAACCTCCGCGCAGGTTTGTGCACCGGTATCGGTGAGCGACAACAATGACCGTATCTCATCCATTGCATAGCCAAGGTCGCGCGCGCGCAGGATGAACTGCAACCTTTGCACCAGTTCCGGCGAATAGACGCGGTAGCCGTTGGAACTGCGAGGCGGCCCCGGCAGCAATCCCACCTTCTCGTAATAGCGGATGGTTTCGAGATTGCAGCCTGTTTTCCGGGCAAGCTGGGCACGCAAGATGCCGACCTGTTGCTCCATGAAAATACCTCTTGAGTCTGTAGTGGCTACAGAGCCTACACTGCGAATCACTCAGTTGGAACAAGGGATTCAAGCCATGGTCTCAACGCCGGAAGCGGGACAGCCAGCCCTCACCGAAAACCACGAGCCGAAGCAGGCAAACTGGGTTGCGGCGGGCGCATTGATCGGCGCGGGGCTCGCCTCGGCTTGCTGCGTCGTCCCGCTACTGTTGGTTATGCTCGGAATTTCCGGCGCGTGGATCGCCAACCTGACGGCGCTCGAACCTTACAAGCCCTATGTCGCAGGCGTAACGCTCGCGCTGCTCGGCTACGGCTTCTGGCATGTCTATTTCAAGCCGAAACCGCCCTGTGAAGACGGTTCCTACTGCGCTCGTCCACAATCGGCTTGGACCACCAAGGCGGTGCTGTGGCTGGGCCTTGCCGTCGCCATCCTGGCGCTCACCATCGACTGGTGGGCACCCTGGTTCTATTGAAAGGAAATACCCATGAAAAAGACAGTATGTATCGCTATGGCCGTGCTGGCTATGGCTGGCGGCGGGGTCGCCTATGCAGTTAGTGGCACGGCGCAAGATCGCCCCGCGGCTACCGCAACCGCTCAGAAGCAAACCACCTTTGCCATAGAGAACATGACCTGCGCCACCTGCCCGATCACCGTGAAGAAGGCGATGGAAGGCGTCGCCGGGGTAACGGCGGTCACGGTCGATTTCGCAGCCAAGACCGCGCGCGCAACCTATAACCCGCGCCGCACCAATGCTGCTGCGATTGCCGCTGCATCAACCAACGCGGGTTATCCGGCGCGCGCTATTCAAAACTGAGCGGGGCGCCGCCAGCGCCTCAAGAAAGCGATAAGCAATGAACGACTGTTGCAACCGCCCCGGGCAGGAAGGATTTGACGTGGCCGTCATCGGCGCGGGTTCTGCCGGGTTCTCCGCCGCGATCGCCGCTGCCGATCTGGGCGCGAAAGTGGCGCTCGTCGGTCACGGCACGATTGGCGGCACCTGTGTCAATGTTGGCTGCGTTCCTTCCAAGACGCTGATCCGCGCCGCCGAAGCGGTGCATGGTGGGCTTGCCGCCGCGCGCTTTCCCGGCCTTGGGGGCGCTGTCCAGATGGATGACTGGTCCGTATTGGCGGCGTCGAAGGACGATCTTGTCACGACGCTGCGCCAAAAAAAATATGTCGATCTGCTGCCCGCCTATGACGGTGTGAGCTATATCGAGGGCAAGGCACGCTTTGCCGATGGTGCGCTGATTGTCGGCGATGCGCCCATGAAGGTCGGCAAGGTCATATTGGCGATGGGTGCGCACGCCGCCGTGCCGCCGATTCCGGGGATGGACAGCGTGCCCTACCTAACCAGCACATCGGCGCTGGCGCTGGATCGCTTGCCCAAATCGCTGCTGGTGATCGGTGGCGGGGTGATCGGGGTAGAACTGGGACAGATGTTTTCGCGTCTGGGCGTTGATGTCACCATCTGCTGCCGAAGCCGCCTGCTCCCCGAAATGGACCCGGAAGTGAGTGCCGCGCTGAAAAACTATTTGGAAGCCGAGGGCGTGCGGGTTTGCGCAGGTGTCGGCTATCAGCGTATCGCCCAAACACAGAGCGGGGTCGAATTGACCTGCGAGGGGCATTGTGACACCGTCGCGGCGGAACAGGTGCTCATCGCCACCGGACGCCGACCCAATAGCGACGGGCTTGGGCTGGAGGAGCGCGGCATAGTGCTTGCCCGTAATGGTGGAATCGTCGTCGATGACCACCTCGAAACGTCGGTTCCAGGCATTTACGCGGCGGGCGATGTAACGGGACGGGACCAGTTCGTCTACATGGCCGCCTATGGCGCAAAACTGGCCGCGCGCAACGCGGTGACGGGCAACCAATACCGCTACGACAATTCCTCCATGCCATCCGTCGTCTTCACCGACCCGCAAGTCGCCAGCGCCGGCCTCACTGAAACGACAGCACGGGCGCAAGGCCTGGACATCAAGGTTTCGCTGCTCCCGCTCGATGCTGTGCCAAGGGCACTGGCAGCACGCGATACGCGGGGTCTCATCAAACTGATTGCCGACAAGGCGAACGACCGTTTGCTGGGCGGCCAGATCATGGCACCCGAAGGCGCGGATTCGATCCAGACACTGGTGCTGGCGATCAAACACGGCATGACCACCCTGGAATTGGGTGCAACGATATTTCCTTACCTGACCACTGTGGAAGGCCTCAAACTGGCGGCCCAAACGTTTGATAAGGATGTCGCCAAACTGTCTTGCTGCGCCGGGTGATTGCTCGGGGATCAACCGGCAACGAATGGCCTCCCTCCAGTGCAAGCCGCTTTGGTGTCAATTTTGTTATTCGCCTCAGCGGGAGAGCAAAATGGCACGACGCCGACTTCTGACCGGAGACGAGCGCCGGCGCCTGTTCGATCCTCCTGTCCAAGAAACCGCGATCATTGGGCATTATACCCTTTCTGCGGAAGATGTTGAATTGGTTGGGCGCCGCTATGGTCCAGCAAATCGCCTCGGTCTGGCTGCACAAATCGCTTTGATGCGACATCCCGGCTTTGGTCTGCAACCCGAGATCGGGCTTCCCGACGTCATTCTTCAGTACCTCGCGGCACAGTTATTCGTCGATCCTTCCTCCTTCTCTGCATATGGTCAGCGCGCGCAAACCCGTACCGATCATGCCGATCTCGTGGCGCGTTATCTTGGCATACGCCCGTTTCGACGCGGCGACCTGGCACTTGCCCTGAATCTTGCCGCGCAAGCCGCCGAGTATACAGACAGAGGTGAACCGATTGTTCGCGCCCTCATGGTTGGCCTGAAGGGTGAGCGGTTCATTCTTCCGTCAGGCGACACACTGGAACGCGCCGGTCTTGCTGGCCGGGCACGCGCACGCAAAGCTGCCGCAGCCGCAATCGTCGAAGGCCTCAGCTCTGCTAAACTGACACGGCTAGACGAACTCGTAATCAACAACCCGGATTTCGGCATGACACCGCTGGCGTGGTTGCGTAATTTCGAAGAAGCCCCGACTGCGGCCAATATCAATGGCTTGCTTGAGCGCCTGCGCTATGTTCGCGGCATAGGTATCCACCCGGTAGTTGGGGGCGCCATTCCGGAATTCCGCTTTGCCCAATTTGTCCGCGAGGGCGGCGTGGCACCGGCATTCCTGCTTTCGGATTACAGCGTCAATCGCAGGCGGGCGACGTTGACGGCCGCAGTGATCGACCTTGAGGCCAGACTTGCCGATGCCGCGATCCAAATGTTTGACCGACTTATCGGCGGCATGTTCACGCGCGCGCGGCGTGGGCGCGAGCGTCGCTACCAAGATAGTATTCAGTCGGTGGGGCAACTCATGCGGCTGTTTGGCGCCACGATTACAGCACTTGATGAGGCTGTCCAGAATGGCGGCGATCCGCTCGAATTGATTGACGAAGCGGTGGGCTGGCACCGGCTTGTTGCGGCAAAGGCCCAAGTAGATGCCCTTGCTGATCTTGCCGGCGAGGACGCACTGGTAACGGCAACCGAGCGTTACGCCACGCTACGGCGTTTCAGCCCGGCATTTCTGGACGCCTTCACCTTCAAGGCGTCTGGAACAGGGACGGCACTGATCAAAGCCATCGATGTCATTCGCGATGCGAACACACGAAAGTCGCGCGACTTTCCCGATGGCGTTCCACTGCCATTCCCCAATCGGCAGTGGAAGCGTCTCATCACCGAAAGCGGCCGTATCGACCGCCGACGTTATGAAATTGCGATCATGGCAACCTTGCGTGATCGTTTGCGCGCCGGTGATGTATGGATCGAGGGAACCCGCAACTATCAGCGCTTCGATGCCTATTTGCTGGGTCGGCGCGACGCCGCCAAAGTGGCGGATGTGCTTCCGTTCGATTCAAATGCTGCATCCTACCTCGCTGACCGGGCACGAAATCTTGACTGGCGGCTGCGCCGATTTGCCAAGCAGTTGAAAACAAACAAGCTTGAGGGAGTGTCGCTCGAACGAGACCGGCTCAAGCTTCAGCAAATGCCGCCTGTCACCCCACCGGAAGCTGAAGCCCTCGATCGCAAGCTCGATACCCTGCTTCCCCGCGTGCGCATCACCGAGCTGCTGCTTGAAGTCGCCGAACGCACTGGTTTTTTGAACGCATTCCGTGACCTGCGCTCAGGCAAGGAGCACGACAACCCCAGCACGGTACTCGCCGCAATTCTGGCTGATGGCACCAACCTCGGGCTGGAGCGGATGGCCAATGCCAGCGAAGGCGTCAGCTATGCCCAACTCGCATGGACCCACAACTGGTATCTTTCACCCGAGAACTATCAGGCCGCGCTGGCCATGATCATCTCAGCCCATCACGAATTACCCTTCGCGCGGCATTGGGGCGCTGGCACCAGTTCGTCGTCCGATGGCCAGTTCTTCCGGTCGGGGCGGAGCCGTTCAGGGGCGGCGGACGTCAATGCCAAATATGGCGCCGAACCTGGCGTGAAAATCTATTCTCACCTTTCCGATCACTTCGCATCATTCGGATCACGAATCATGTCCGCGACGGCAGGTGAAGCGCCTTACGTGCTCGACGGGCTTGTCCTGGGCGCCGGCAACCTTCCGTTGCATGAGCACTATACCGATACCGGCGGCGCCACCGATCATGTTTTCGCACTCTGCCACCTACTCGGGTTCCGCTTCGCGCCCCGGCTGCGCGATATTGGCGACCGCAAGCTGGGTTCGATCGCTGCGCCATCGACATACAAGGGCATCGAAAATCTGATGGGCCGCACCATCAAAACGGCAGCGATCGAGGCCGATTGGGATGACATCGTCAGGATTGTCGCCTCAATCAAGGATGGCACGGTGGCGCCGTCAGTAATCTTGCGAAAACTTGCCGCCTACAAACGCCAGAACAGGCTGGATTTTGCATTGGCTGAACTGGGCCGTATCGAGCGCACTTTGTTCACGCTCGATTGGCTTGAACAACCGGAACTGCGACGTGCCTGTCAGGCCGGTCTCAACAAAGGCGAGGCGAGGCACACGCTTGCCGCCGCCATCTATACCAACCGGCAGGGTCGGTTCACCGATCGCTCGCTGGAAAATCAGGAATTTCGCGCATCTGGGCTGAACCTGCTGATTGCGGCGATTTCCTACTGGAACACGGTCTATCTCGACCGGGCCGCCCAGCACCTCAACGCTGTCGGCACGACGTTCGATGCGGCACTGCTTGCGCACCTTTCTCCGATGGGCTGGGCGCACATCAGTCTGACCGGCGATTACCTCTGGGAGCAGGCCAGGCGACTTCCAGCAGGTGAATTCCACCCACTCAACGAGCCAATGGCGCGGTTGAAGCGTGTAGCGTAGCCCATGTTCCGCTTATGTCCGAGAAATCGTTGTCTGGCGAACAAACCTTGAGGTGACGCCATTGTGGATGCTGTTGGCCCCGCCGCCCAGGATGAAGGCGAGAGCGACGATCGCAAATCCGATCGGCGCGAGACCGATCAGCAGCATGGTTGCACCCATGACAGCGGCTGTGCCGAACGCGGCCAGGCCAACCCTGTGACCAATGACCTTTTCGGCCATCGCGGCGCCGATCAGCATTCCCCCAGCCCATAGTGCGGTCAGCACGCCGAAGGTGGTCGGGCCGCTCGCCAGCGTCACGGTGACGAGGAACACGAAGGCGACATCGGCGATGGCGGTCGCGAACACTTCGAGACTGAGCGCGCCCGTCACCACCATCACGCGCCGATTGCGGAGCAGCGGGAGATAGTCCGCAAACAGCGTCCGTTCTTCCACGTCGCCGCGCTCGGGCGCGCGGCGCAGGCCGCTTGCCAGCACGACAAGCGCCAGCAGGCCGAAGCTGGCGGCGTCGGCCAGGAGCGCGGCGCGCGATCCGATCCAACCCACCAGCACGCCGCCAGCGACAGGACCGGCGAGCATCCCGAGGCTCCGGACGATTTCCAGCAGCGAGTTGGCGCGTGCGAGCGTCATCCCCAGCGCGTTCGCCAGTAACGGGATCAGCGCAAAGGTGGCGGCGCTGCTGATCGTGAACAGGAGGCTCAGGCAGGCCGCCCCGACAAGCGTGAGAACCGGATGGTGGGCGATGAGCGCGATCACGCCCGCTTGCAGCACCGAGGCCGCAACCAGAATGCGTGCCGCGTCCCGGCGGTCGATCAGGCGGCCCGCCCAGGGCGCGGCGATGAGACCGGGGAGCAACTCCGCGATCAGCAGCGCCGGCACCGCGTAGGAGGGCGCGTTCTCGGCCGTGCGGAACATCAGTGTCAGCAGCGTGATTTCATCGCCGATCGTCGAGACCGTCAGCGCGGCAAGAACCAGCCATCCCCAGCCTTGCCGAAATCCGATCGCGACCGATCCATGTGTATTCTCCATCAGGTTTCCTACACCGGATCGAATCTCATCGCATACGGGCCTCCGATCGGCTATGATAGAGGGGCTTCATATGTGGTCATCACATGCACCGGGTCCGCCGGGCTGTTAACCGGCGGACCCACTTACTCCAAAGTGATCTTGGGATCGGGAAGGAATCGCGACAAGCCCCGCCGCGCTTCCACGACGCGGCGGAGCTTGGGTCGCACCTAAGTACATAAGGCGTTCCACGACCCCGGCGACCAAAGATGAGTTTACGGCTATCCCGCGCCGATCGCCAGAATATATTCGGATATATTCTATGCCGTCATTTTACGTTTGATCGAAGCTGCCCGCGAATTCGCGCTGGTCGTAATATCGGATCTTCTGGACCCGGAGAGGGTCTTTACCCTGGATCAATAGCAGCTGCTCGTCCGGCCCCATCCGCATGATTTCATCGGGGTTCATGAGGTTGCGGGTGCTGACCTGAGTGTTGGTTGAGCGGGTATGCTTACTGCGCTCGAAAATGCTGCCGTGCGTCTCGGAGTAACCCGCCGTGCGAAATTCGAGGGTTTCCTGCCCCATCGACTTGGAAAGCAGTTCGGCGGTCGCATGGTCGTTCACCCCGAACGCCTGCAACACCCCGGCATTCGACAGGAAGGTGCCCGCTCGCTCGCCATAGAGCGCGCGCAGCTGGTGCATGTCCTGCAAGATGGGCCAGAGCTGCAATCCGTATCCGGCCATCAGGCCCATGGCGCGCTCGACGGGTTCGAGCCTGCCCAGGGCGGCGAACTCATCGAGCAGGAACAGGACGGGCCGCGCTGGCCTGGCGGGCGAGCGGGCCATGTCGGTGAGCGCCTGGGCGACCAGTAGCCGCAGCCAGCGCGAATAGGCGTCGAGGCGATCGGGGGGCAGGCACAAGAACACCGTGGAAACCCCCTCCTTCAATCCTGCGAAGGTGAAATCCGAGGCCGATGTGCTGGCGATGATGCGGGGGCTATCGAGAAAATGGGTATGGCGCTGCGCCGAGGACAACACCCCTGCGGCTTCGCGATCGGACTTGCCGAGGTGGCGGTTGGCGGCGCGGGCGATGAGACCGCCGGCGCCCCGGCTGTCCTGCATGAGGGCCAGCAGATCGGCAAAGTCCTTGGGCGCGCGCGTGAGATAGTCGCGCACCGTTGCCAGGGTGCGGTGTTCGCGGTCCTCGTGGACCACGGCATAGAGGATCAGGCCGGCGATGAGCGCCTTGGCTTCCTCGTTCCAATGGGCCTCGCCGCCTTGCCCTGCGGCATCATGGACCAGGGCGTCGGCCAGCGTCATCGCGTCTTCGGCCAGATCGAGGCTGTCCGGGTCGAGACGGTCGAGCGGATTATAGCGGGCGGCGGGTTGTCCGGAGACGCCGAAGGGGTCGAGGCACCAGACCTTGCCCTTGGTAGCGCGGGCGCGGGCGGTGACGCGGGCATTCTCACCCTTGGGGTCGATGCAGATCACCGAACGGTCGATGGTCAGCAGGTTGGGGATGATGGTGCCCACGCCCTTGCCGCTGCGGGTCGGGGCCATGGTCAGGAGATGGGCGGGTCCGTCATAGCGCAGCAGCTTGCCGGTCTTGAAGGACCGGCCAATGAGAAGATCGCCTTTGTTGCTCGCCAGGGCGCGCACGTCATTGAGTCCGCCGAAGGCGGCCGAGCCGAGCAGCTCGTTGCGGCGGCCTTTGAAGCCGTATTTCCAGACCAGGACGAGGAAGATGACGAGCGCGACCCAGGCGATGGTGCTGGCGATCGCGGTCGGCAGCAGCTTTTCGAGCAGCCAGGACGTGCCGAGCAGGACAGCCAGGCTACCGCCGATAACAAGGAAGCAGCCCCCGTTATTCTCTTCCCCGACGACAGGCCCGCTCATTTTTGCGGGTCCAGCGGAGTGGTCAACCAGATGAGGCGCAGCCAACGAGCAGGCTGGCGGGGACATAGGGCGAAGGGCAGGGGCATAGTTCTTCCCGTCCACGTTCGAGAGGTTTCAGGCGATCGAGCCGTGGTGCGGATCGCGCGGCCGAGCTGGCGGAGCCATTCCATCATCAGGATTCCCTCCCCTTGTCGCTTTCGGGATGTTCGGCGCAGATCAAGAGGCTTCACGCCGGGAAGATGGTTTAAGCCGGGGCGCATGGTCAGCGATTCTCGGGCAGGTCGATAGCGGTGATGCCCGGAGCGGCGGCGATGGCGTCCACCAGGCTACCGACGGTTTTCATTCGGTGGCTGGGCCAGTCGCGCGAGACGGTGACATAGCCGGCGTCGGTCTGGACGTTGATGATTGCGGTAGTAGGCAACAGATCGAGCAGGGTTGCGAGCTTGTCCTGAATGTCGGGGGTGATGTGGCCGATACCCGGCCCGACCATCAGGAGCTGCCAGGAGAGGTGCGAGGCGTCAGTCATCTTGTTCTCCAATCCGGGCGCGAATGAAGCGGACGCGCTCGGGAACCGGGGCGCGGGGGAGGGCTACCAGCTCGTAGCGAAGGCTGGCATAGACCGTGACCATTGCCTGATAGGTGGCCTCGGCTTCCTCCGGGCTTTGTTTCCTCTCCGCATCCCCGACGAATATCTCGGGCCAAGGCGGCGCGATGAACACCCGGCGCTGATAGCGGAACAGGTCGGCGGCGCGATCGACAGCGGCCGGGACGGGCAAACTGCACAGGTGCAGATAGCCGACAACATCGGGCACGCCACGATCGAAGATGACCGGCCCCGCGCGATCATGGGCCTCATGCCAGGACCGCAACTCCCAGCCCAGCATCAATTCCGCGAAGGCCGCGCGATCGGCCCAGGGGAGGGCGGTGCCGCCGATTGCGAGCTGATCGCGGATGATGGCGCGGCCGGCTTCCGGCATGTGGTCGAAACCTTCGGCCGCCAGCGCTGCAATGAGGGTGCTTTTGCCGGAGCCAGGGCCGCCGGTGATGATATGAAAATCGGGCAGATCAGCCATTCTCCTCGCCTTCCGCTTCCGCGTCGAAGGCGCGTTTGCCCCGCCGCTTCCAGAGCACCAGCCTGTCGCGATCCTCGCGCGCCTGCGCGGCGAGTTCGAGCATCGCGCCGTAGAGAGTGGCGCGATCGTCGTCGGCCAGTTCGACCAGGCCGGCTTTCTGGACGAGGCCGCCCAGCTCTATGAGATGGCGGGTGCGTTCGCGGCGGGCCACGACCCATCCTCTCGTATCGGTGCGGCGCTGGGCGGCCTCAATCCTGCGTCTCGCCTGCGCCAGTCTGGTTTCCGCCTTGTGCGTTGCCGCCAGCGCGTCGGGAAGCCTTGCGCCCGCGTCCCTGAAAGAAGGCCGCGCCCTTCACGCGCCACGCCTCCCTTTCGTCCGCGCTGGCGCTTTCGGCAGCGGCGAGCAGCGCGCCCGCCAGCGTGTCGAGGTCGAGCGCATCGGCCCCGGTGGACGTGACCAGCTCGCCGAGCTGCTGGACCTTCTTCACCTTGAGCGCGCGCGCCTTGTCATTGAGCGCCCGCAGCTCCGCGTCATAGTCGCGCACCTTCCGCATCATCTCTCCCTCGCGCCCATGAACCAGAGCCGCAGCCTAGCACGATCGTGCCGGAAAGGTAGTGCCCATGCTAGAAAATGCGGCCAAGTCAATCATGCGAACGGCAGAGAGTGTGAGTGCGCGCTTATACGTCGTTGCCGACGTGCGCTCAGAAAGGCAGTATAGCGGCCGTCATGGCGATCTACCATTTCTCGGCCAAGGTCATCAGTCGCGCCAACGGATCGAGCGCCGTTGCCAGTGCAGCCTATCGTGCGGCTGAGCGGCTGCACGATGACCGGCTCGGGCGCGATCATGATTTCTCGAACAAGGCCGGCGTCGTCCATTCGGAAATCATGTTGCCCGAAGGTGCGCCAGAGCGTTTAAACGATCGCGCGACCTTGTGGAATGAGGTTGAGGCCGGCGAGAAGCGGAAGGACGCTCAGCTTGCCCGCGAGGTCGAGTTCTCGATTCCGCGCGAGTTGAACCAGCAACAGGGCATCCAGCTTGCCCGCGATTTTGTCGAAAAGCAGTTCGTGGAACGCGGCATGGTCGCGGACATGAATGTGCATTGGGACATGGGGAAGGACGGCCAGCCCAAGCCGCACGCGCATGTCATGCTGTCGATGCGCGAGGTAGGGCCGGAGGGCTTCGGCCAGAAGGTGCGCGAGTGGAACAGCACGGCGCTCTTGCAGGAGTGGCGCGAGGCGTGGGCCGATCATGTCAACGAGCGGTTGGCCGAGCTGGATATTGATGCCCGCATAGACCATCGGACGTTGGAGGCGCAGGGCATCGACCTTGAGCCGCAACACAAGATCGGGCCGGCGGCGTCGCGTATGCCCGAACAGGGGCTTGAGGCCGAGCGGGTCGAGGACCATGCCCGGATCGCGCGCGAGAATGGCGAAAAGATCATCGCCAATCCGCAAATCGCGCTCGATGCTATCACGCGGCAACAGGCGACGTTCACGCGGCGCGACCTGGCGCAGTTCGCGTTCCGCCACAGCGACGGCAAGGATCAGTTCGACCAGGTGATGAGCGCGGTGCGAACCTCGCCCGAGCTGGTGGCGCTGGGGAAGGACTGGCGCGGCGAGGACCGCTTTACTTCCCGCGATATGATCGAGACGGAGCAGCGGTTGGAGCGCGCCGGCGATCGGCTTGCCGATCGGACGGGGCATGGTCTCCCGGCAACGTCGCAACCAAGGGGGCTGGACGCTGCCGGGAGTGGTGGCCTCGCGCTGGGGGACCAGCAACGGGACGCGCTGGCGCATATCACCGGCAAGAACGACCTGGCAATCGTGGTCGGCTATGCCGGCACCGGCAAATCGACCATGCTGGGCGTGGCGCGCGACGAATGGGAGCGGGCGGGCTATCAGGTGCGGGGCGCGGCCTTGTCGGGGATCGCGGCCGAGGGGCTTGAGGGCGGTTCCGGCATCGCCTCGCGCACGATCGCGAGCATGGAATATCAGTGGGACCAGGGCCGCGAGCTGCTAGGCCCGCGCGACGTGCTGGTGATCGACGAGGCCGGCATGATCGGCACGCGCCAGATGGAGCGCGTATTGTCTGAGGCCGAGAGGGCAGGGGCGAAGGTGGTCCTTGTCGGCGACGCCGAGCAGTTGCAGGCGATCGAGGCCGGCGCTGCGTTCCGCTCGCTTGCCGAGCGCCACGGCGCGGCTGAGATCAACGAGGTTCGCCGGCAGCATGAGGACTGGCAGCGTGACGCCACGCGGGCGCTGGCGACGGGCCGCACCGGCGAGGCGATCCATGCCTATGCCGAGCACGGCATGGTCCACGCGGCCGAGACGCGCGAGGCGGCGCGGGCCGAGCTGATCGACACATGGGACGCGCAGCGCCGCGCCGATCCGGACAAGAGCCGGATCATCCTCACCCACACCAATGCCGAGGTGCGCGATTTGAACCTGGCTGCGCGCGATCGGCTGCGCGACGCCGGCGACCTGGGGCAGAACGTGCGCGTGTCGGCCGAGCGGGGCGCGCGCGACTTCGCGGCGGGCGACCGCATCATGTTCCTGAAGAACGAGCGCGGGCTAGGGGTGAAGAACGGCACGCTGGGGCAGGTCGAGCGGGTATCGCCCGACAGCATGGCCGTTCGCCTTGACGATGGCCGGAGCGTCGCGTTCGACCTGAAAGATTATGCCCATGTCGATCATGGCTATGCTGCGACCATCCACAAATCGCAGGGCGTGACGGTCGATCAGGGGCATGTGCTGGCGACGCCGGGGATGGACCGCCATTCGGCCTATGTGGCGCTGTCGCGGCACCGTGACGGGGTGCAGCTCCATTACGGCCGTGACGACTTCGCCGACGATCGCCGGCTTGTCCGCACGCTGGGGCGCGAGCGGGCGAAGGACATGGCATCGGACTATCCGATGTTCCGTGATCCCGATCAGGAGATTCGTGCTTTCGCTGACCGGCGCGGGCTGTCGGGCGAGATCCGCGTTGCGGATGCGCCCGAGCGTCAGGGCGTGGAGCTTCTTGGTCCGCGCGCGGGCACCATGCGCCAGATGGGCGAAGATCCACGCACGCGCGAGATCGGCCACCGTGATGCCAGCGGCCGCGGCGCTGGCGACGCGAAGGCCGCGGCCGAGCGACAGCCGCGGCGGGGTATGTTCGACGGCTTGAAGCTGTCGGCCGACCCGGCGAAGGCGGCCGAGCCAGCACAGGGCGCGAAGGAAAAGGCGGCTCCCAAGCGTGGCATGTTCGACGGGCTGAAACTGCCGTCGCGCACGCCAGCGCCGACGCCGGCGAAGGAAATCCCAGCGCGCGCTGAGCAGGGCCAGGACCGCGATTTCCGGCGTGCGGTCGAGCGCGCCTCGCGTTCGGCCGAAGCGGTGTTGCAGGCGCGGGCATCGGGCGGGCCGGTGCTGGAGCATCAGAAGGTCGCGCTCGAGCGCGCAACCGAGGCGCTGGACCAGGCCAGGCCGGGAGCCTCGCAGGATATGGCAGCAGCGATGAAGCGCGATCCCGCCTTGCTGCGCGACGCGGCGGCGGGGCGCAGCGGCCCGATGATCGAGGCGATGCGCCAAGAGGCGCGGGTGCGGGCCGATCCGAACTTGCGCGCCGACAGGTTCGTGGAACGCTGGCAACAACTCTCCCAGGACCGCGACCGCCTCTATCGCGCTGGCGACACGACAGGCCGCGATCGGGCAGGCAAGGAAATGGCGGGCATGGCGAAAAGCCTTGAGCGCGATCCTCAGGTGGAATCGATCCTGCGCAATCGTACGCGCGAGCTGGGGCTTGAGATCGGCATGGGGCGGGGCCGGGACATGGGCGGGGGCGATCTAGGTCGCCAGTTGACGCATGAACTCGGGATCGGCCGCGATCATGGCTTAAGCCGGTAAGGAGAAACGAGAATGGGCGATGATGATGGTTTCGACGACGCCGACGATCCGGCGCGGGCGTTCGCGCGGGTCGAGGATCGGTTGGCGTCGGTGCATGGCGAGGTGGCGTTGCTGCGCGCCGCGATCGAGGGACTGACCGCCGCGCGCGAGAATATCGAGATTCCCGATTATGAACCGACGCTGGAACGCACCGAAAAGATATTGGTGGCGCTCGCCCAGCGGATCGACCCCATTGCCAAAAGCCCGCTTCTGTCGATGACGCCCGATTCTATGGCGAGCCAGATCGCGACGGCGGCTACGGCCGCTCGCCGTGAGGACGCGCGGCTTGTCGCCGAGGCGCGCGCGGGGCTGGACCAGGCCGCGCGCGAGATCGGTAATCGGCTCGCATCGGCACGGCACGGCGACGAGCAAAATCGCTGGTTGTATGTGATGGGCGCTTGCGGCGTGGTGCTGGGGCTGTTGCTCTATGCCTTCCTTGCCGGTCCGATCGCGCGGTGGACGCCCGATAGCTGGCGTTGGCCCGAGCGCATGGCAATCCGCGTCCTCAATGAGCCTGGCCCTTGGGGGGCGGGGCAGCGGTTGATGCAGGCGGCCGATGCGGAGAGCTGGGCGCTGATCGTCGCGGCCTCGCCGCTGACGGATGCCAATCGCGAGACGGTGCAGAAATGCCGTGAACGGGCCGCCAAGGCGAAAGAGCCGGTGCGCTGCACGATCGAGGTGAAGCCATAATAGGAAAATGGCTGAATTCAGCAGCAATTCACTCCCAATGGCGAACCATGTCCGTGACGGTTTATGGAGGATACCATGCGTGCTCTCATCACAGCATTATTACTTCTTGGCCCATGCAGCGCTGCATACGGCCAGATTGCCCCGCGCGCGCCCTCTGGTCCTGAACGAATACCCGGCGCCATCATTGATGTGCAAGTGCGCTTTGATCAGCAAGCTGCTGGACGCGAACTCGGCGAGACTCGCAAGCGCATAAAACGCGGGCGGGACAGCGGTGATCTATCGAAGCAAGAAGCTCGCGCGCTGCGTAAGGAAGCGGATCAAATCGGCACATTGGCAGAACGCTATGGTCGGGATGGCATTTCCGATTCCGAACGCCGGGAGTTGGATATGCGTTCCCGAGCACTGGGAGGCTTGACCGAAGCACGGCGCGCGCAAGGAGGTAATAAAGTCCCCTGACTCTCCGAAAATTTTCGGCGAAAAAATTAATCGTCTAACATGATTTCATAAGATGAGCAGAAATGCTCTACCAAGTCTTTCCAATTGTCATTGTAAAGAGCATCTCTAAGCTTGATTAGGGTGCCGCCTCTTGAGATTTCCCAAATCTCTATTATTGGTAGATAGAAGCATCCTTTCACGTTTCGTAACATGATAACGTTGAAGAGAATCCGGGCGGCTCTGCCATTGCCATCTTCGAAGGGATGAATGGCGTTTACACCAGAAAACGCAAGAATAGCTGCCCATAGTGGTGAGGAATCTTCGCATTCCTGAATTGCGCGATCAAGATTTTCAATCAAAGATGGGATCATATGCGGAGGCGGGTATATGCCGCGATTTCCGAACTTGTCCTTGTTGGTGCCTACTTCTTTCGATCGCATCCTTTTCTGCGAGACAGCTATTAATTCGATCGTTGCATCCAAAGCCCCAAGGATTCCCGTGGATTGTGCAGAAGCAACGCTCTGTGCAATGGTTATTTCGGTAGAGGATGTCCGGGATTTTTGGACGCCGCCGTCCATAAAGTTGAGATAGGGACTGAGCGGGTGTTGTAGCTCCTCGACCCTGGATTTGATATCCTGTCGAGCGGAATTATGAATCTTCCGGATTGCGGCCAGGGGATCGGTTCCTCTCTTGTCCGCAAGATCGGCCTCTACCATCCGCAGTCGATCCCGCAATTCAGGCTTCAGGGTCGCCAGCGCTGGCGGCTTGAAGGGGGGCACATAGACATCGCCGATATGGTATTCGGCATTGTTACCCAATGGATCGTTCATTCTAGACCTCAAGCCTGAGGATCGCGGCCTCAGTGGATTTGTGATGGACCATGCCCTGGGATACCGTCACTACTCGATCTGCGGCCTGAATCGACTGCTGCCGATGTGCGATCACGACCCGCGTAATGTTCAGGCGGGAAAGCGCTTCAAGCACTTTTGCCTCATTCTCGGGATCGAGATGTGCCGTGCCCTCGTCCATGAACAATATGGCGGGTCGGGCATAAAGCGCCCTTGCCAACAACACCCGCTGCTTTTGTCCGCCCGATAGCACTGACCCCATGTCTCCGATCAACGAATCATACCGAAGCGGCATCGCATGGATTTCGTCATGAACAGCCGCCAGCCTTGCGACCTCTTCCACCCGTTCCATGTTGATTTCGGGATCGAAGAAAGCAATGTTTTCGGCGATACTCCCGGCGTAAAGCTGGTCATCTTGCGAGACAGACCCGATCGCCTGGCGGTAGACCTGCTTGGAAAAGCTCTTGATCGACCGGCCACCGACGAGAACCTCTCCGTGAAAAGGCTCAAACAGGCCCATTATAACCTTCATCAACGTCGTTTTCCCGCCGCCGGAAGGACCGATCAGCGCAATCATTTCGCCAGGATGGATGGTTAGATTTACGCCTTTGAGGACACTTTGTTCGCCAAACCCGTAACGGAAATGGACGTTGCGAATTTCCAAAGTCTGGCTGAAATCTGGACACCTCGAAAAACTCGTGGCGCCTGACGGCCTGAAGTGATTCACTGCCTTTGCGCGATAGCGGAGGCGATGATGGCAGGGCAGCCGGGTTTCTTCGATCTTTCGGACCGATATGAGGCGTTGAGCGCGGCGGGTGATCCGCTAGAGCGTCTGGCGGCAGTCGTGGACTTCGAGGTTTTCCGGGGACCGCTGGTAGCGGCGCTGCGCCGTAGTCCTCGCGGCAAAGGTGGCCGCCCGCCGTTTGATCCGGTCCTCATGTTCAAGATCCTCGTGCTCCAGGCGCTCTACTCGCTTTCGGACGAAGCGACCGAGTTCCAGATCAAGGACCGCCTCTCTTTCCAGCGTTTTCTGGGGCTTGGCCTGGATGGCACCGTGCCCGATGCGACGACAGTGTGGCTGTTCCGGGAGCGTCTGGTGAAGGCCAAAGCCATCGACAGGCTATTTGCCCGCTTCGATGCCGCTCTCACAGACCGAGGGTACCTTGCCATGGGCGGGCAGATCATCGACGCGACCGTTGTGCCGGCTCCCAAGCAGCGGAACACCGAGGAGGAGAAGGCGGCCATCAAGGAGGGCCGGATACCCGAGCGCTGGAAGGATAACCCTGCGAAGATCCGGCAAAAGGATCGCGACGCCCGCTGGAGCGTCAAGTACACCAAGGCCAAGATCAAGGAAGGCGCGGACCCCAAGGCCTTCAAGCCGGTCGATCTGGCCATCCCGATGTTCGGCTACAAGAACCATATCGGCATCGACCGGGCGCATGGCCTGATCCGCACCTGGGATGCCAGCGCCGCCAATGCCCACGATGGCGCAAGGCTGCCAACGCTGATTAGTCCGGACAACACGGCCGCGGGGGTATGGGCCGATACGGCCTACCGCTCGAAGAAGAACGAAGCCTTTCTCGCCAAGGGCATGTTCACCAGCCACATCCACCAGCGCAAGCCACACCGCCGAGCGATGCCTAAGCGTATTGCACGCGCCAATGCCAAGCGGTCGGCGGTCCGCTCCGCCGTCGAGCACGTCTTTGCCGGGCAAAAGCACCGCATGGGTCTGGTGGTGCGCACCATCGGTATTGCTCGTGCCCGCATCAAGATCGGCATGACCAACCTTGCCTATAACTTCCAGCGCCTGGCCTGGCTCGAGGGGCGAATTGCGCCCGCGTGACGCCAAAGACGGCCCGCGCAGCCGCCTCTCCAGCAAAAATCAGCAGATTACTCACCGAAACCGAGGCTCATATGCCGCTCGTGAGCCTTCACGCCTCCATCATGCCGAAATCAGACGGTTCTTCGAGGTGTCCATCTGGCTGATCGACATTGCCGACCGAGTTGGCGTCTTCCTGCTTCGACAGCGCAATATCGGCGACCCGTCCCAGATGCACCTGCATTATCTTGTAATTCAATAATTGCTCGATAAGTCGCATGGAAGCATCGAGAAATTGTCCTTTATATGCTTGGAACGCAAAGAGCATTCCAAGGGACATATTTCCTGCGAGAACAAGGCTGACGCCCAAATAAACGAATGATATTTGTTCGATGACAAGGACAAGTTGTCCGAGGCTGTCGAATCCTGCTGTAGTGCGACCCAGCTTGATTTGCGCATTGACGGCATCGGCTTTCGTTTTTTGCCAGAGCCTTTGGCGGTTGCCTTCCTGACCGAAGGCCTTGATCGCAGCTATGCCCCGGATGCTTTCGATAAACGCGCTCTGCTCTCGTGCGGCTGTCGCAATTGCATCAATGTTCTTGAACCGAAGTGAACTCAGGAAAGCCAATCGCAAGCTCGCATAAAGCAGGAAGAGCGTTGAGGTGACGAGTGCCAGAAGTGGCGCGTAGACCACCATCAATGTCAGCGTCGCCAACGCCATGATGCCATCGATAAATCCCGTCACCATCCCGTCGCTAACGAGTTGGGTGATGGGCTGCGTGGACCCGAAGCGGGATACGATGTCCCCGATGTGCCGCCGCTCGAACCATTGCAGTGGGAGGCGTAGATGTAGGTGCTTGCAATCGTAGCGGCGTTTGCTTGCAAACAGAGCCTTTTTTTGCTCGGATTATCTGACAACCGGCTCGGCGATCTGCTCGCGCTATCTGCCAATGTGCTCGCCATCATCCTGCGCTGCTCGCAATCATAAAGGTCTGCTCACATCCCCTGCCAGCGAAACAGGGCGTCAGCGCGGCACCCGGATGGAACCTTCCGCGATCCCCTCGGCGACATTGGAGAGCATGACGGCGTAGCGATGCAAACCGGGGAAGCGACCAGCGTTCTTGTCGATTTCACCGCCGTATCCGGCGTCGAGCAACGCCTTGAAGTCGGGCATCACGTCGAACATGCCGCCGAGCAGATCGATATCGGAGGCCCCGGTAAGCAACAGGGCGTTCGCATGGGCGTCGAGACGCTTCATCGTTTCCAGCATTTCGGTCCTGGTCATCGCATCCTGTCCGCTTGCGGGGTTCCATCGCCTAGCACGACGCGCCGGCCCTGTTCGCGAAAACCTTCCTTTCTGACGACCTCGCGGGCGGGCCATGACGACAACGCATTTCTGCGGCCCGCCGCTTGTCAGAACTGTTCTGGAAACCTGCTTCGCAAAAGGGGTGACTGCACGAAAGTGACTTATCTGCACGCTAAGAGCGAACGGACCGGGAACGCTGGGACTTTGTGTTCTTCTCCGTGGCTTCGAGGGCTTTGTAGAGGGCGGTTTTGCCGATCTTGAGGCGCGCGGCGGCCTCGCGAACTGTGAGGCCGGAAGCGATATGTTCGCGCGCCTTGCGGAGCTTGTCAGGTGTGACCACTGGCCGCCGCCCACCGGGGCGACCTCGCTCGCGAGCGGCCTTGAGGCCTGCATGGGTGCGCTCCCGGATCAGATCGCGCTCAAACTGGGCAAGCGAGCCGAAGATGTTGAACACCAGCATCCCGCCCGAAGTGGTGGTGTCGATGTTCTCGGTGAGCGAGCGGAACCCGATACCTCGCGTCGCTAGCTCGCCGACCTTCTCAATCAGATGGCTCATCGAGCGCCCAAGACGGTCGAGTTTCCAAACCACCAGCGTGTCGCCGCTGCGCAGATAGGCGAGCGCCTCGGCCAGGCCGGGCCGATCGGCTTTTGCACCAGATGCGTGATCGTCGAATATCCGGTCGCACCCGGCCGCGTTCAGCGCGTCGAGCTGGAGTGAGAGCTTCTGGTCTGCCGTCGAGACGCGCGCATAGCCGATCAACGCCACATGCAGCCCAATCCTGTCCGTTTTCCCATCATTATCTGATCTTGTCCGAATCGCCGTTATAGGTCCAGAGTTAACGGACATATTCCTGCTGGCCGCCAGAGGACCGTCTGACGGACACGCAAAGCGAAGGAGATGATGCTTGGCGAGACGGCGACTGGTGAGCCTGGAAATCTGGGCGAGGCATTATGGCGCGCCGCTCGATGAGCGCGAGATCGCGCGTCATTATACGCTGACCAGCGACGACCTGGAAATTGTCGGCCGCCGTCGCGGCGATGCCACCCGGCTCGGCTATGCGATGCTCATGCTATATATGAGATGGCCTGGCCGTGCGCTGGAAGCGGGCGAAGTCCCGCCCGCTCCTGTGCTCGCCTATGTGGCGCAGCAACTCGGCGTCGCGCCGGCAGCCTTCGCGGATTATGCCCATCGGGACCAGACCCGTCGCGAGCATCTCGTCGAAATCCGACGATCGCACGGGTTCAGGATTTTTGACCGCAACGCTTTCCGTGAAGTTGTCGCCTTCTCGGTCCCAATCGCGCAGACCATCATACACCCCGGCCAGATGGCAGACGTCATCGTCGATGAACTCCGGCGCCTGCAGATCCTCCTGCCTTCTCCGTCGATTCTCGAAGCGGTGCTGCGGCGGGCGCGCCAGCAAGCCGAACAGCTTACCTATGAAGTGCTCACGAATGGCCTGCTGCCTGACACCCTTCAGGGCCTGGACGATTTGCTGGCCCGACGACCGGGGCAGGTCGCGACATGGCTATCCTGGATGCGCAATGCGCCACAATCGCCGGCAGCGCGCAACATCCTGCGCCTGATCGAACGGCTCGCCTATATCCGCGCGCTGGGCCTCGATCGCGCCCGTGCCGACATGATCCCGGCTTTGACTTTTGACAGGCTGGCGGACGAAGGCAGCCGCATCACACCCCAGCACCTTGGCGAACTCAATGCCCTGCGCCGCCATGCGACGCTGGCGGCAACCGGCATCCGGCTTGAGGAAAGCCTGACCGACGCCACCCTGACGATGTTCGACAAGCTGTTGGGCAGCATGGCGCGGCCTTGTGGAGAGAGCTTTTGGCATTGGGCCCTCGGCGCTGACGGAGGCCAAGACGGTGCGCGAGTTGCAAGGCCACCTCCGGACGCTCACGGGGTCTTGCCGCCTCCTCATCGACGCGCGCAGCAAGGGCGTGGATTCTCTGGCGCAGATCGAGGCGCTGGACTGGCAGCACTTCGCCGTGGCCGTCGAGCAGGCCGAAGTGCTCGGGCGACCGGAAACCGTCGATCGCACCGCCGAATTGATCGAGCGGCATCGGACGGTGAAGCTCTTTGTCGGCGCTTTTCTCAACGCCTTCGAGTTTCGCGGCGCCGGCGCGGTTCAGGGGCTCCTGTCAGCGCTGGCCATCATCGCGGAGCTATATCGGACCGGCAAACGGCGCTTGCCTGATCGCGTGCCGCTACGCTTTGTGCCGCCCGCATGGCGCCCGTTCGTCCTGCGGGATGGCATCGTTGATCGTGCCGCTTATGAACTATGCGCCTTGTCGCAACTACGCGAGCGGTTGCGAGCCGGGGATATATGGGTCGCGGGAAGCCGGCAGTTTCGCGATTTCGACAGCTATCTCATACCGCCGGCGACCTTTGCGGCGCTGCGCGAGAAGGGGCCGTTGCCGCTCGCCATCGAAACGGATTTCGAGCGCCATATCGAGGAACGGCGCACCAGGCTCGACACGGCGATCGAGCAGGTAACGGTCCTTGCACGGCAAGGGGAGCTGCCCCAGGTTAAGCTTGACGAAAACGGTCTCATCATCTCGCCGCTGAAGGCGGCAACACCGCCCGCCACCGAGATTGCCCGTCGCGCCGCCTATGATCGACTGCCGCGCGTGAAGATCACCGATCTTCTGCTGGAGGTCGATGCCTGGACCGGGTTCAGCGAATGCTTCATCCATCGTCGTTCGGGCCGGGAAGCCGACGATCGCAATGCGCTGCTCACGGTCATCCTCGCCGATGGCATCAATCTCGGCCTCACACGCATGGCGGAAACCTGCCGGGGCGCAAGTCTGCGTCAGCTCGCCCATCTTCACGACTGGCACATCAGCGAAGCCGCCTATGGCGAAGCGTTGGGAAGGCTGATCGACGCCCATCGCGCCATGCCGCTCGCCGCGCTGTGGGGAGACGGCACCACTTCGTCGAGCGACGGACAGCAATTTCATGCCGGGGGCCGTGGGGCCGCGATCGGCGACATCAACGCGCGCAGCGGCAACGAACCAGGCGTTGCCTTCTACACCCATGTCTCGGATCGATATGACCCCTTCGCAAGTCGGGTGATCGCGGCGACCGCTGGCGAAGCGCCCTATGTGCTGGATGGCTTGCTGTATCACCAGACCGGCCTGACGATCGAGGAGCACTACACCGATACGGGCGGGGCATCGGACCATGTGTTCGGCCTCATGCCCTTCTTCGGCTACCGCTTCGCGCCGCGCCTGCGCGACATCAAGGAGCGTCGTTTACACCTCCTTCCCGGCCAAGAATCCGGCCCCTTGCTTGCCGGCATGACGGCCGAACCGATCGCATTGGGTCATGTCGCGGCGCATTGGGACGAACTGCTGCGGTTCGCCACGTCGATCCGCACCGGCACCGTCACTGCTTCGGCAATGCTGCGCCGCTTGTCCGCCTATCCGCGACAGAACGGACTGGCCCTCGCACTACGCGAGCTGGGCCGCCTCGAACGCTCCATTTTCATGCTCGACTGGCTGCGCGACATCGACCTGCGCCGGCGCACCCAGGCGGGCCTCAACAAAGGCGAAGCCCGCAACGCGCTCGCCCGCGCGCTCTTCTTCAACCAGCTCGGCGAACTGCGCGATCGTCGGTTCGAGAACCAGACCTATCGCGCCTCCGGCCTCAACCTGCTCGTCGCCGCCATCATCTTGTGGAACACTCGCTATCTCGAAATGGCGCTGGCGGACATCGGCACAGCCGACGAAATCGCACGCCACATCGCGCCATTGGGCTGGGAGCATATCTCGCTGACCGGTGACTATAGCTGGAATGTTGAAGATCAACCCGATCCGGACGCCTTGCGACCGCTGCGCGCCGTCAACTCCCTACTTGCCGCGTGACGTTCGCTATCCGTTCGCCCTTTCCGTGCAGATACGTCACTTTCGTGTAGTCACCCCTATGAACCGTCCCGTCCTGTTCGCGCTGCCTGGCAGCGAGGCCCTGGCACAGCCGCTATCCGCCGCGCTCGATGCAGAGGTCGGCACGATCGAGCATCGTCAGTTTCCTGACGGGGAAACCTATCTCAGGGTCGGAAACGACGTCAGCGACCGCGAGGTCATCCTGCTGTCCAGTCTCGATCATCCGGACGCCAAGCTGTTGCCGCTGCTGTTCGCAGCCGACACCGCGCGCGATCTTGGCGCTCGCAGGATCGGGCTCGTCGCCCCTTACCTCGCTTACATGCGCCAGGACATACGCTTCCATGCCGGCGAGGCGGTGACGTCGCGAACCTTTGCTGCGATCCTGTCTCGCCATCTCGACTGGCTGGTGACGGTCGATCCGCATCTCCATCGCTACCATGAATTGTCGGAAATCTACCGCATCCCAACCCAGGTTGTTCATGCCGCGCCGTTTTTGGCCTCGTGGATCAAGCGCAATGTCGCTCGCCCGCTGATCATCGGTCCGGACCTGGAAAGCGAACAGTGGGTCTCGCAGGTGGCGGCCGATGCCGATGCTCCGTTTCTCGTGTGCGAGAAAATCCGATCCGGCGACCGTCACGTCACCATCTCGATTCCGAATGCCCCAGCGTTTCTCGATCGCCAGCCGGTGCTGGTCGACGATATCGCCTCATCCGGTCGGACCCTCACCGAGGCGGCGCGCCAACTGGTCGGCATGGGGTTCGCGCGACCGGATTGCGTGGTCGTGCATCCGCTTTTTGCCGGCGATGCAGCGCAGGTTCTGGGTGGGCTTGTCGAAAGGATCGTCAGCACGAACGCGGTTGCACATGCGTCGAATGATATAGACGTCATGCCAGCGATCGCGGAGGCCGTTCGCCACCGGATTGAATGGCGTGCTGCGCGTCAGTTCTAAGACGGAAATGAACGCCCGGCAAACGCTGTGCGCGTCCTCATCCATTGACCCTAAACGAGTCCGAACCAATCTCCTGAGATCTCCCTTTCGGAGAAAATCGCGGCAGGGAAGGAGGATATGTCGTGTCGCACACACGCTCGTTCATCGATCCCCTCGACGTTGCTGGGCACCTGAAGCTTGAGCCCGAAGTAAAGCGCGCCACCCTGCTATCCTGGGCGTCCGATCGCGCAGCCGTCAAGGGCCAACCCGCCCCCCTCGCCCGCCGGGCGCCAGTAACCCGCTGCCGGTCGACGATGTGATGGAAGCGTAGCGATGGCTCGATCGCGCCGAGGGCGGCGCGGGCAACTCGCATGCATCGTCCGGAGCAGAGACCCGGCAATGAGCCGCAGCGACCGCGGCATTGGTGTGAGCGGAGTAGCCGAACCCTCACAGTTTCGCTGTCCTTCGCCGTTTTGCCTCGCCAAATTTTTACTCTTGACCTGGGACCATAGTCCAACGTGCAGAGAAGTATCCCTTGAAGCGCTGCCCTCGCGGCACTGCGTATTGATCGATCTCGGGGGCTATGGGGAACAAGCGCGTCGTGCATATCGTCGATGACGAAGAGACAATACGAAAAGCACTAAGTTTCACGTTGCGGACCGCAGGGTTTGCCGTAGAAGCCTACGCTTCGGGGCCGGAGTTTCTGTTGAGCGCAGAGGACGCCGAGAAAGGCTGCGTGGTTCTCGACATGCACATGCCCGACATGGACGGCCTGCAGGTTCAGGCGGAGCTGACGCGACGCGGTATCGACATGCCCGTCGTGGTGCTGACGGGCAATGGCGATCCTACGCTCGCCGTACAGGCGATGAAGGCGGGCGCTGCCGACTTTCTCGCCAAACCGGTCGAGAAGGCCGCATTGCTCGGCGCGATCGACCGCGGCTTCAGCTGGCTTGAGAGTATAGCCCGTCGTGCCTCCGAACAGGCCGACGCTCTTTCGAAAGCCGCGAGACTGACGCAGCGCGAACGGGCCGTTCTGAGAGGAATTTCGCGAGGCTATCCAAATAGCCTTATCGCAGATGAACTCGGCGTCACGTCGCGCACGGTCGAGCTGCATCGGGCCAGTCTGATGATCAAACTCAACGCGCAAAGCCTGCCCGACCTGTTGCGGATCGCTTTCGCCGTCGACCTGCACGAATCGACCGAAAACGGGCACCTCTAAAATTCTCGGCCGTGCGATGCCGGATGCTATGCGGATCGGGCCGCGGCCAGTTCGGCGATGATCGGACAATCCGGCCGCTCGTCGCCTTGGCAGCGCTCGGCCAGGTCGATTAGCGTGTCGCGCAGCGCCGTCAACGCCTCGGCTTTGCGCTGAAACTCATCGGCGCGGGCAAGGGCAAGCCGCTTCACCTCCGCGCTGGCACGGCCGGTATTGGCCCAAAGGCTGAGCAAGGTGCGGATCTCCTCGATCGGGAAGCCGAGATCGCGGGCATTGGCGATAAACCGGAGGCGATGGAGGTCGCGCTCGCCATAGTCACGATAGCCAGCACCCCGACGCGCCGGCGCCGGGATGAGGCCGATCTTTTCATAATGGCGGATCATCCGCTCAGAGACGCCGCTCTGCCGTGACGTCTCGCCGATGTTCACAGTGCTTTCCGGTTGAGGCGCAGCGCGTTGGTGACCACGCTCACCGAAGAGAGCGCCATCGCCGCCCCCGCGATAATGGGCGAGAGCAGAATACCGAACAGCGGATAGAGCGCACCCGCCGCTACGGGCACGCCCGCGACATTGTAGATGAAGGCGAAGACGAGATTCTGGCGGATGTTCGACATGGTCGCTTGGCTGAGCCGCCGCGCCCGGACGATGCCAGTCAGGTCGCCCTTGAGCAGCGTGACGCCAGCGCTCTCGATCGCGACGTCGGTGCCGGAACCCATGGCGATGCCGACGTCGGCGGCGGCCAACGCGGGGGCGTCGTTGACACCGTCGCCGGCCATGGCGACGACCCGCCCCTCGCGCTTGAACCTGGCGACCACGGCGCTCTTCTGATCGGGCAGCACCTCGGCTTCGACCTCGTCGATGCCCAGGCGTCGGGCGACCGCTTCCGCGGTCGTGCGGTTGTCGCCGGTCAGCATGACCACGCGAATGCCCTCCGCCTTGAGCGCGGCGAGCGCTTCTGGTGTCGTGGCCTTCACCGGATCGGCGATCGCGAAGGCGCCGCCGACTGTGCCGTCGACCCCGATGAAGATCGCGGTGGCGCCATCCCGGCGCAGCGCGTCGGCCTGGCTGGCGAGCGCATCGGTCGCAACCCCTTCGTCGGCAAGGAACTGCGCATTGCCGAGGACGATGCGCCGCCCTTCGACCGTGCCGAGCGCGCCGCGCCCGGTCGGCGAGTCGAAGTCGATGACGTCGCTCGTGACGATGCCGCGATCCTTCGCGGCCTCGACGATTGCCAACGCGAGCGGATGCTCGGACGCCCGCTCGACCGAGGCGGCAAGACGCAGCAGCTCGGCTTCGTCGAAGCCGGGCGCCGGCACGACCTGGGTGACGGCAGGCCGGCCTTCGGTCAGCGTGCCTGTCTTGTCGACGACGAGAGTGTCGACCTTCTCCATATGCTCGAGTGCTTCGGCATTTTTGATGAGGACACCGAGCCCGGCGCCGCGACCGACCCCGACCATGATCGACATCGGCGTTGCCAGCCCCAGTGCGCAGGGACAGGCGATGATCAGCACGGCGACCGCCGCCACCAGCCCATAGGCGAAGCGCGGCTCGGGACCCCAGATGCCCCAGGCGATGAACGCGACGGCCGCGACCGCGATGACCACGGGCACAAACCAGCCCGACACCTGATCGGCCATGCGCTGGATCGGCGCGCGCGAGCGCTGCGCCTCAGCGACCATCTGGACGATGCGTGCGAGCATGGTATCGCGGCCGACCTTGTCGGCGACGATCACCAGCGCACCGGTCTGGTTGAGCGTGCCGCCGATCACTGTGTCGGCCTTTGCCTTGGTGACGGGCATGGATTCGCCGGTGACCATCGACTCGTCGAGCGAGGAGCGGCCGTCCTCGACTACGCCGTCGACCGGCACCTTCTCGCCCGGCCGCACCCGCAGGCGGTCGCCCACCGCAACCAGATCAAGGCTGATTTCCTCTTCGTTCCCATCAGAACCGATCCGGCGCGCGGTCTTTGGTGCAAGGTTGAGCAGCGCCTTGATCGCGCCCGAGGTGCGTTCCCGCGCGCGCAGTTCGAGCATCTGGCCGAGCAGCACGAGGACGGTGATCACCGCGGCCGCCTCGAAATAGACGGCAACCATGCCGTCCTCGCCGCGGAAGGCCGGCGGGAACAGCTGAGGCGCGAGCGTCGCGATGACGCTGTAGATCCAGGCGACCCCGGTCCCCATCGCGATCAGGGTGAACATGTTGAGGTTGCGGGTCTTGAGCGAGGCCCAGCCACGCTCGAAGAACGGCCAGCCCGCCCAGAGCACGACAGGCGTCGCCAGCACGAACTGGATCCATACCGAGGTGGACATCGGCACGAGGCGATGGATCGCGGGAAAGACATGCGCGCCCATCTCGAGGATCAGCACCGGGAGAGCCAGCACGAGGCCGACCCAGAAGCGCCGCGTGAAATCGACTAGCTCGTGGCTGGGGCCGCTGTCGGCGGTCACGGTCGCGGGTTCGAGCGCCATGCCGCAGATCGGACAGGACCCGGGATGGTCCTGGCGGATCTCGGGATGCATCGGGCAGGTCCAGATCGTGCCTTCGGGCGCCGCGACCGGCGGCGTCGGCGGGCCGAGATAGCGCTCGGGATCGGCGATGAATTTGGTCCGGCAGCCCGCGCTGCAGAAATGATAGCTTTCACCGCTATGCTCGGCGTGATGCGCCGTGGTCGCCGGGTCGACGGTCATGCCGCAGACCGGGTCCTTGACGCCGGTCGCCGCTTTAGCGGTGCCGTGGCCGCCGCAGCAACCGCCGCCATGCGCCGCTCCATGTGTCTCGTTCATCGCCTCGCTCCTTTCGACGCCTGACGATCTAGGGTCTGACACCGTGTCAGGGTCAATACGTAATCGCCTAAGCGGCCAAATCGGCGGGCCCGTTCGCTTGGCCGCCATCAGGCCGGGGAGCACGCCGTCGGCATTGGGCTGGGTATCGTCGATGCCATCGAGCCGCTGCACGGTCAGGCGGAAGGCGAGCCGCATGAGACCCGTGCTGTCGGCCATAATCGGCGATTACCAGGCGCCAATCCGGGCGCAGCATGGCAAGCATGGCGGCACGCCACCGCTTCTCCCGCGCCCACAGGCGGATCGCGCGATCATAGTCTTTCGTCGATCCAGTCCCGCGCGGCGGGGTGTACGATTGCATTGGCTTCTCCCAACGCGAGGCGTTCGAAACGATAAACTACATCGACATGGGTGGCGACAGTGTCCCCAGCCAGGCGACCAGCCCGAGAATGACGATCGCAAGACCGCCTTCGACGACGAGGCTCGCGCGCAGCAGCGCCTGCGCCCGTGGCGCGTCCTCTTCCTCGATCGCCTGCGCAAGTGCCGGGGTCAGGCGATAACGGTTGAGCGCGGCCAGGCCCAGCATGCCGGCGAAGAGCAGCAGCTTGGCGATGAGCAGCAGGCCGTAGCTCGACTGACCGAGCGAGGCGATGTTGCCCGGGCCGACCAGAAACCAGCCGTTCACCGTCCCGGTCAGGATCAGCAGGGCGACGATGATCGTGCCGACGAGGGAGAAACCCCGCAGGGCTTCCTCGGCCAGTGTGACCTGGTCCATGTCTTCAGCGGCGACATCATCGGTTGCGAGCCTGGGAAGAACCAGCGCGAGGAAGGCGGCAAGCGCGCCGACCCAGGCGCCGGCGGCGAGCAGATGGATGAGATCGGCCCCCAGTTGCAGCCAGCCCGCCTCGCCTTCGCCGGCCGCGCCATGCCCGCTCCAGGCGAGGGTCGCGAGTGCGACCGCGCCTGCCAGAGTGGAGGCGATGAAGGCAGGACGGGATTGCCGGCGATAGAAGGGGATGGAGAGCAGAAGAACGAGGAGCGCGACGAGGCGCGCCTTCAGCGCCGTTCCCATGGACGTGCCGTTGAACAGCTCTGCGACCATGGAAAGATCAGGCTGGGTGAGCGGCAGCCCGGTCATGGCCGCTGCCTGCAACGCGAACCCCAGCGCCGACAGCAGGAGGGCGAGACAGGCGAGACCGGCCACCATTGCTACCATCGGCAGATGCCGCTGTACCGTCCGGCCGCCGCCGGGCGCATAGAGCGCGAACAGCGGCAGGCCGAACAACAGGCCGAGATCGACGTAGAGCGCCCAGCGGACGGCGACGAGTGCCACGTCGTTCATGGCGTCACTTGACGGTAAAGGCGAGATTGCCCTGGATGCGGTGCGTGTCGGTCGAGACGACGTGCCAGGCGACCTGATAGCTGCCCGCCATGAGCGGCTTGGCGAGCGTCAGCACGAGCGTCTTGTCGCCTTCGACGGACGTCTTGAAGCCGGTTACCGCCATGCGGTGGTTGGGCATGCCGGGCATGCCGGTCATCACGATCTCGGCGCCCGACAGCTTCGGCATCAGACCTTCACTGAAGGTGAGCGTGATACGCGAAGGCGCCGAGACGCTGGCGTTCGCGGCGGGCGTCGAGGACACAAGCTTGGGATGCGCGTAGGCCGGAGCAGAAACACTCAGGCCGACGGCGGCGATAACTGCGAGAGGCGAAAAGAAACGCATTGGAACATTCTCCTGTAGATCCCATGAGACAATACGCAGCCCGAGCCCCCACCCCTCGCAATTATTCTTTTCAATCTACAGCAAGGGTTCCTGGACCATCGTGCGTATTGAAGGATGAAGACGGAGAAGCACCATGGATGAACTTGACCACCTGCTCTCGCGGTTGCGCGATGCGCCTCTCGATCCCAGGCTCGGCGGCCTGGAAAGCCGGGTCATGGCGGAAATAGCGCGCATCCGGGCCATACCAAGCCTTGGCGCTATGACGTTCGGCATCGCGGCCGCAACCGCGCTGTTCATCGGAATTGCCGGCTCGGCAGTTCCGACACGGTCTGCTGATGCCAAACCGCTATCGCCCTTCGATGCTCGGCTCGCGCTTGCGCCCTCGACGCTGCTGAGCTCGCAGTGATGCGCGACCGCCGCCGGCTCCTGCTCCTCGTCCTGGTGACCTTCGCCGCGGCGATCGCTGGCGTTGTCATTGGCCGCGTCTATGTGGTTCCAGTGCGCCCGGTCGAAAATGAGCTGCACGAGCTGCTCCATCGCGATCTGAAGCTGAATTCAGCGCAACACAGCCGACTCGAGACAATCGAGAAGAACTACGCGATCCGGCGTCAAGCGCTGGAGGCCGAATTGCGCGCCGACAATGCGCGTCTCGCGGAAGCGATCGAAGCGGAGCATGGCTATGGCCCGCAAGTCGCAACTGCGGTGGATCGCTCGCACCAGGCCATGGGCGCGCTGCAGAAAGACACACTTGAGCATATCTTCGCGATGCGGGCCGTGCTGCGCCCGGATCAGACGGACAAATTCGACGACGCCGTGGTGAAAGCGCTGACGGCCAAATCCGAATGACCGCGTGCCTCCCCGACTGCTCGGACGGGGAGCTCGCGGCTCTGGCGCTTGGAGGCCGGCAAGCGGCCTATGGCGAGCTGGTCCGCCGGCATCAAGGTTGGGTTCACCGGCTCGTGCGCAGCCATGTCGGATCTATGGATGAGGCATTGGATGTCACCCAGGCGAGCTTCGTCGCGGCCTTTGCCGCACTCAACCGCTATGACGTAACCCGACCCTTCCAGGTCTGGATGTCCCGGATTGTCATCAACAAATGCCATGACTGGCGGCGTCGGCGAGCGGTTCGAAATTTCTTTGCCCTAGCCCTACCGCTCGGCGAGGCGGACGGCGTCGCCGACGACGCACCGCTGCCCGATCAGGCGATCGGGGCCGAACAGCAGCTCGCGCAAGCAATGAAAGCGATTGCTGCCCTGCCGTCTTCCCTCAAGGACACGCTTATTTTGCGGACGATCGACGAGAAATCGGAAGCCGAAACCGCCGAGATCCTCGGCATCTCCCAGAAGGCCGTCGAGACCCGCCTCTACCGCGCCCGGGCGCGCCTCGCGGAAAGTTTGAAGAAAGTTTGAGGGGCAGGCGGGTGGGCTGCGTATTTCCAATAGGTCCGCCCTCTTTCCGCAAGCTGAGACAAACCGAATGATTTCTGCCCTCGACCGCCGCCAGTTCCTTCGCGGCGCGGCCCTCGCCGGTGGTGGCGCCGCATTATCAGCCTGGCTGCCTGCCTGGGCGCAGACCATCTCGCCGGGGATGCGACCGACGCTACCGACCGTGTCGGGCGAAGACATCACGCTGACCATCGCCCGGCAGTCGATGAGCATCGACGGGCGCCAGTTCCGCGCAATCGGTCTCAACGGCACGGTCCCCGCCCCGCTGATCCGGCTGCGCGAAGGCCAGCGCGTGCGGCTCAACGTCGTCAATCAACTCGAGGAGGACAGCTCGATCCACTGGCACGGGCTGATCCTGCCGGCCAATATGGACGGCGTGCCGGGCGTGTCTTTTCCGGGCATCAAGCCGGGATCGAACTACCTCTACCAGTTCCCCGTCGTGCAAAGCGGCACCTACTGGTATCACAGCCATTCGGGCCTGCAGGAGCAGGAAGGCCATTACGGCCCGATCATCATCGACCCCGCCGGTGCCGATCCGGTCGCCTATGACCGCGAGCATGTCATCGTGCTCGCCGATCACAGCGCACTCTCGCCGCAGGCGATCTTCCGGCGTCTCAAGGTCAACCCCGGCCATTTCAACTTCCAGCGCCAGACGCTGGCCGGGCTGCTCTCGGGCAAGGACCAGCCACTCAAGGACCGGCTCGACTGGGGCCAGATGCGGATGGACCCCGCCGACATCTCCGATGTCACCGGATCGACCTACACCTATCTCGTCAATGGCCATGGTCCGATGGACAACTGGACCGCGCTCTTCACCCCGGGCGAGCGGGTGCGGCTGCGCGTCATCAATGCGTCGGCGATGACCACCTTCAACGTCCGCGTACCCGGCCTGCCGCTCAGCATCGTCCAGGCCGACGGGCAGAATGTGGTGCCCGTCACCGTCGACGAGTTCCAGATCGGTGTCGCCGAGACCTACGACGTCGTTGTCAGCCCAGGCGAGGACAAGGCCTATACTCTTGTCGGCGAGGCCATCGACCGCTCGGGTATGGCGCGTGCCACGCTCGCGCCGCGCGCCGGCATGGCTGGCGAGGTGCCTCCCTTACGCAAACGGCCGCTCGCCGACATGAAGGACATGGGCATGGACATGTCCTCGATGCCGGGCATGGAAGGCATGGACATGTCGGGCGGCGCTATGCGGGGCGTCGATCCGACGGCCGAGAAGAACGCGTCCGCGCGCCTCGCGACCGGCGCGGCGGCAGCGATGGCGACCATGGACAACAGCGCCATGGCGGGCATGGACCATTCGGGGATGGATCATTCCGCGATGAGCGGGATGGATCATGGATCGATGGCCGGCATGGACCACGGCGCGATGGGCGCCGATGGCCAGATGGCGGGCATGGATCATGGCGGGCACGCGATGGGTTCGATGAAGATGCGCGACTTCTCGAACGCGCCGCAGGTGAAGCGCGATCCGAGCGTCCAGACCATCTCGCCGATGCCCGTCGACCGCACCGGCGAGCCCGGCCAGGGCCTCACCGACGTCGGCCACAAGGTGCTCGTCTACAAGGATCTGATGGCGCTCGAGCGCAATCCAGACGTGCGCGCGCCGAGCCGCAGCATCGACATCCACCTCACCGGCAACATGGAGCGGTTCATGTGGTCGTTCGACGGCGAGAAAATGTCGGACCATCACGAGCCGATCCCGTTCATCGAAGGCGAGCGGGTGCGCGTCAATCTCATCAACGACACGATGATGGGGCATCCGATCCACATCCACGGCCATTTCTTCGAGCTGGTGACCGGGCATGGCGACCATGCGCCGCGCAAGCACACCGTCATCGTCCAGCCCGGCGGCAAGGTGAGCTGGGACTTCACCGCCGACGCGGTCGGCGACTGGGCCTTCCACTGCCATCTCCTCTACCACATGCATGCAGGGATGATGCGGGTCGTGAGCGTGCGTCCGAAGGGAGACGCGCAATGACCCGCATCCTCACGCCGCTGGTGAGCGCGATCGCCCTTCTCGCCGCCGCACCCGCCTTTGCCCAGGATCATTCGATGCACGACATGCCCGGCATGGCGCCGCCGGGCGGGGCGCGGCCGGCGCAGGAGAAAAAGAAGGACAAGGCCGCCGCGCCGCGCCCCAAGCCCACTGCCAGGCCGCGCGCTCAGAAGCCAGCGCCGGACACCATGCCGGCAATGGACCATTCGCAGCACCAGACCACTCCCGCGGCGCAAGCAAATGCGGCCGGTCAGCCGCAATCCACGTCTCCCGCAATGCCGGAGATGCCGGGCATGGACCACTCCCAGCATCAGGACGGCGCGATGCCCGACATGCCCGGGATGGACCATGCGCAGCATGGCCAGACAGCGACGCCGGGAACGCCCGCCATGCCCGGCATGCAAATGACCGGCACCGCACTTCCGGCCGGCAATGCGCCCCCGCCGCCGCCCCCAGGCGACCACTTCGCCGATCGGGATTTTCCCGGCGGCGAGATGGCGCGCTCGCGCGACATCATGATGAAGGACAGCGGCGGCAACAATTTCGGGCAGGTGCTGCTCAACCTGTTCGAGTATCAGGCGCATAGCGGCCGCGATGGCTATCGCTGGGATGGCGAAGGCTTTTACGGCGGCGACATCAACCGCCTCTGGCTCAAGAGCGAGGGCGAAGGCGAGTTCGGCCGCGGCATCGACAGCGCCGAGGTGCAGGTGCTCTACAGCCGGGCCATCGACCCCTATTTCAATCTTCAGGGCGGTATCCGCCAGGACTTCGGCCGCGGGCCCGACCGCACCTACGCGACGATCGGCGTCGAGGGCCTGGCTCCTGGCATGTTCGAGGTCGAAGGCGCGCTGTTCCTCTCGACCAAGGGCGATGTTCTGGGCCGGGTCGAGGGCTATTACGACCAGCGCATCACCCAGCGCCTGATCTTGCAGCCGCGCGCCGAGGTCAATTTCGCCGCGCAGGATATTCCGGAGAACGACATCGGTTCGGGGCTGGTCAACATAGAGCTCGGCGCGCGCCTGCGCTACGAATTCAGCCGCCAGTTCGCACCTTACATCGGCGTTTCCTATCTGCGCAAAGCCGGAGACACGGCGCGGCTGTCGAGGCTTGCGGGCGAGGACGTCCATGCCACCAGCTTCGTCGCCGGCGTTCGCTTCTGGTTTTAGCATCAGGACGGCTGATGGCGGGGGCGAACAAGAGAGCGGGGCGTTACACTCATACCCAGGTCGGCCGGCGCCGAGCGAAGGAGATACGCCATGGACCATTCGTCCCACATGAACACCCGGAAGATGGGTGCCTATTGGAGCCTTGCCGTTCAGACCGTCATCAGCGGCGTCATCATGTATCTGGTGATGTTCGTCATGATCGACGGGCTCGACAGCTTCTACAACAACCTCAACATGCTCTACATGACGCTGATGATGGTCGCACCGATGGTGGTGCTGATGATCCTCGCCATGCGACACATGTTCGTGTCGAAGGCCGCCAACATCGCGCTGATCGCCGCGTCGCTGGTCGCCTTCTTCGGCAGCTTTGCACTCATCCGCACCCAGACCACGATCGGCGACACGGCCTTTCTGCGCTCGATGATCCCGCATCATTCCGGGGCGATCCTGATGTGCCAGGAAGCAAAGCTCAGCGATCCGGAAGTCATCCGGCTTTGCGAAGCGATCAAGCGCTCGCAGCGGCAGGAAATCGACGAGATGAAGGCCATACTCGCGCGGCGCTGAGTGGCACGGTCGGGCTACGCCCGGATACGTGCGCCCGGCCAGGTATGTGAGCCGGCCGATGGTCGACACGAGGCGCGGGGCGGACGAGATTGCCAGGGAGGTGGTGCGGCTTGCGCCGTTGTTCCTGCGACAGGCTGGCGGCCATGTCCTGACGCTGCTCGATCCTGCCGGGATCGTGCTGAGCTATAATGAAGAAGGCGAGCGTGCCGAATGCTGGCCCCTCGATCGCGTCCTGGGACAGCCCCATGACCTGTTCTACCCGCCCGACGAGATTGCGGCCGGCCGCCCGTGCGCAGACCTGGCGGCCGCCCTTCACGAAGGCACGCTGGAGCGCGAAGCGTGGCGGGTCTGCGAGAACGGAGCGGAGTATCTCGCGCGCCTGACGATCAGCGCCCTGTTCGAAGGCGACGCACATCGAGGCTTTGCCTGCATCAGTCGCGATGTCACCGACGAGGCGGCGGTCCGGGCGTCAATCGAGACCCGCGAGCAGCATCTCCAGTCGATCCTGGCGACCGTCCCCGATGCGATGATCATCATCGACGAGACCGGCGACATCACGTCGTTCAGCGCGGCCGCCCAACGCCTGTTCGGCTATTCGGAAACCGAGCTCGTCGGCCGCAACGTCTCCTGCCTGATGCCCCAGCCCGATCGCGACCGGCATGACGAATATATCGCGCATTATCTCCAGACCGGCGAGCGCCGGATCATCGGCCTCGGCCGCGTCGTGGTCGGCCAGCGCCGCGACGGCTCGACCTTCCCGATGCAGCTGTCGGTTGGCGAGGCCGGTGAAGACGGGCAGCGGTTGTTCACCGGCTTCATCCGGGATCTCACCGCCAAGGAGCAGGATGAGCTCAGGCTCAAGGAACTGCAGGCAGAGCTGGTCCATGTCTCCCGGCTGAGCGCGATGGGCACGATGGCCTTGACCCTCGCGCATGAGCTCAACCAGCCGCTTGCCGCGGTCGCGCTCTATCTCGAGACGATCCGCGACATGCTCGACGAGCGGGACGACGAACCCTTCGTGTCGCTACGGTCGGTGATGGATGATGCGGCACAGGAAACGCTGCGGGCCGGCCATATCGTCCGGCGCCTGCGCGATTTCGTCGCCCGCGGCGAGGTCGACAAGAGCCTCCACGATCTGCCGCAGGTTGTCGCCGAGGCGAGCGAGCTCGCGCTGGTCGGTGCACGCGAGCGCGGCATCCGCAGCTTCTTCGCGGTCGATCCCGCCGCGACGCCGGTTCTCGTCGACAGGGTGCAGATCCAGCAGGTGCTGGTCAACCTGATGCGCAACGCCATCGAGGCGATGGCGGCGTGTCCTGTTCGCGACCTCAAGGTAGCGACCAGGTTGCGCCCTGACGGGCTGATCGAGGTGACCGTGGAGGATACCGGCCCCGGCATCGCCGACGAGGTCCGGGAGCAGCTCTTCACGGCGTTCAAGTCGACAAAGGCCGACGGCATGGGCCTCGGCCTTTCGATCTGCCGGACCATCATCGAAGCGCATGGGGGCCGTATCTGGATGGAGCGCCCCGACCGCGGCGGCGCGCGCTTTCATTTTACCTTGATCCATGCGCGGGCGGAGGAGGAACATGGGGGATAGACGCGTCATCCATCTGGTCGACGACGAGGAGAGCATCCGCAAGGCGGCGAGCTTTGCGCTCAAGACCGCGGGCTACGACGTCGTGACCTATGCCTCGGGCGTGGAGTTTCTCAAGGAGGCGAAGTCGGCGGCCGTCGGCTGCGTCATCCTCGACGTGCGCATGCCCGAGATGGACGGTCTCGAGATTCAGGCCGCCATGGCAGCACGCGGGGTCAATATGCCGGTCATCGTCCTGACCGGCCATGGCGACGTGTCGGTTGCGGTGCAGGCCATGAAAGGCGGCGCGGTCGACTTTCTCGAGAAGCCCTTCGAGAAAGCCGCCCTGCTCGGCGCCGTCAGCCGCGCGTTCGCGCGTCTCGACGATGTCGACCTTCGCACTCTGGAAACCTCTGAAGCCGGCGTGCGGGTCGCTGCACTGACGCCCCGGGAGCGTGAAGTGCTGGAAGGGCTGGCGAACGGCCTGCCCAATAAGACGATCGCCTATGACCTGGGCTGTTCATCGCGAACGGTCGAGGTCCATCGCGCGAGCCTGATGGCCAAGCTCGAGGTCCGCAATTTGTCCGAAGCCCTGCGGATCGCCTTTGCCGCGGGCATGGGCCGCAAGCCGAAGTGACTGCGACCTCTACGTAGCGACGGGACGAGGCGCGATATGCGATCGATGGTGCAATCGTCACACGGGTGTCCGCTTCTCGCAATGCCATCGGTCCGTTCCACTCAGCATGATGGCAGATACACCATCCTCGTCTCCGACGACGATCCCGGCGTGCGGCGTGGCCTCCAGCTGCTGCTGAGATCGCGCGGCTATGCCGTGTGGGGATATACGACCGGCCACGCGCTGTTGGCCGACCCCCGCGCGAAGGAGGCAGACTGCGTCATCCTCGACTATCGCATGCCCGACATCGACGGATTCGCGATGCTGCGTCACCTTCGCGAGATCGGATGGTCGGGACGCGCGATCATGATCTCAGGCTTTCATGACACGCTGCTGGCCTCGCGGGCCGCTGAGGCGGGCTTCGATCATGTTCTCGCAAAGCCGCTGATCGGCAGGGCTTTGCTCGAAGCGTTGGACCGGCACCGCATCGAGACGCTTCGAAAGCATTGAATTGTGGCGGCCGGCCCCCGGCAGCCTCAGCCCGGCGCGATGTGGAAAGCCGATCTGCGCCGTCAAAGCCAGTGGCTACGTTTGAACCGGATGTAGAGCCCAATGCAGACCGCAGCGATGACGCCGAGGATGACGAAATATCCCCATTGCGTCTTCAGTTCGGGCATATTCTCGAAATTCATGCCGTAGATTCCGGCAATCGCGGTAGGCACCGCGAGGATCGCAGCCCGGGCGGCAAGCTAACGGGTGATCGCACCTTGGCGCTGCTGTTCGAGCAGGTGACTCGCCTCGAACACCGAGATCAGGATGTCGCGGATGCCGGTGATGGCGCTCTCAACCCTGAGCATGTGATCGTCGAGCTTCGAAATCTGGTGGCCGTTGTCGGCACCTTCCATGGCAAGCGGGTGAAGGCCGTAATTCCCGGCGATGTCGGCAAGTTCTGTTTCGCTGGGCTGGGACATTTTGATCCACACGAAGTCATCCTTGCCGACGTGCTCGCACGCCGGATCGATCAGGGTCGCCGGCCGTAGCCGTTTGCCATTGTGACAAAGAACGGCGGCGGCGACCGGAAGCCGTGTGCCTCGCCTATTGAGACGCGCGCACAAACACTCGTCATTCTTCAAGCCCAATCGCAGGAAGAAGAAGGCGGCGCGCAGCAATTCGAGCGAGAGCTTATAGAAAATGCGGCGGAGCGTTGGGTTTCGCAGAAGGCCGCTCCCGTTCATGACGCGCGTGGCTGGGCGGCGCGCTGCCACATCAAGGGCACGCAGACTGCGAAGGTCTGCGCACCCTTGATTGGCGACCGCGAGGGTTTTCCTCTCTTGCGATGATACCAAGCGATTGCCCGTGTGGCGCCTCTGCAATCGTGTCGGATGACTATACCTAAGTATCGGATAACGGCGCTGACGACAGGGTTGCCGGGCCCCGGTAAGGCGCGTCGCACCGCGCGGAGACGAAAGCTGGAAGACGGAAAAGCTCAACTGTCGAAAGCGACCGAGCGCGCGAGCGCTTCCTGGGACTGCAGAAAGGCGAGCCGCGATTGCAGCGCCGCCTGGACAACGCCGAAAGCGTCACCCCCCAGAGTCACGCGCAGCGGCGGATGGTCGCTGGTTGCGACATCAACGATCCCTTGCGCGATCTTTTGCGGGTCGAGCGTGTAGAGCTCGTTTCCGGCGGTCTCGAACATCTTGCGGATATGGCCGGCGGGCGTATCGCGATACGCGGCGATCTCGCTGGCGAATTGCAGATTGTGGCTGAAGCTGGTGCGCGCCCCGCCCGGCTCGATCAGTGTCACGAACAGGTTGAAGGGTTCAAGCTCCTGGCGGAGGCATTCGCTGAAGCCCTCCAGGCCCCATTTGGCCACATGATAGAGACTGCTCGTCGGAAGCGAGCCCTGACCACTAGCGCTGGAGATCTGGATGATCCGGCCGCTCCCGCGCAGCCGCATGGCGGGGACAAAGGCGCGGGTGATGTGGATGGGCGCCATGAGATTGAGCGCGATCTGGCCTTCGACCTCGGCGTCCGACATCTCTTCGGTGGCGCCGATCACGCCGCCGCCGGCGTTGTTGACCAGAATATCGACGGGTCGACGCGCCTGCGCCCGGGCCACGACCGCAGCAATATCGTCCTTGACCGTGACGTCGAGCGCTTCGACGCGCAGCTGGCTCGGATATTTCGCCGCGAGATCATCGAGGCTTTCGGGCTTGCGGGCCGTCGCGGTAAGGTCGTCGCCAGCGGCCAGGATCAGTTCGGCCAGATGGCGGCCGATGCCGCTGGACGCGCCCGTGAGAAACCAGTGATTGGACATATGTTACTCCATATATTACCAACTGGTAGGTAACTTGAAACCTGGAATGCGTCAATGCTTGGAGGTGTGATGAAGCAACGAACCCGGCGGAATGCCGCACAGAGCCGCGAGACGCTCCTGGCTGCAGCGACCGAGGAGTTCGCGTCCCATGGGCTGGCGGGCGCGCGGATCGACCGGATTGCGCAGGCGGCGGGTATCAGCAAGCCGATGCTCTACACCTATTTCGGGGACAAGGAGGCGCTCTTCGATGCCGCGCTGACGCAGGAAGTGATGGACGCGGCGCAGGCCGATCGCTTCGATCCCAATGATCTTGAGGGTTATGCGGGGCGCACCTATGACTTGCTGGTCGAACGCCCGCGCCTGTGGAGGCTGCTGACCTGGCATCATTTGGAGCGTGGCCAGGATGTTCTGATGCTCCCGGCCGGCGAGGTCCTTCTCGGGGAGAAGCTGGACGGGATCGCAGCGGCGCAGGCCGAGGGGCGGATCGTCGCCGACTTCACGCCCCTGGATGTCGTCCGGCTTGTCGCCGCCCTCACCCAGCTCTGGTGCATGACCGGAGCTGCACGCGACGCTGCCGAGCACGCGGCGCGCCGGGCGACGATCATGCGGGCGGTGGGGCGACTGCTGCGCGTGTGATCGTGCGAGGCGCGAGCTGCACGCCCGCGCGCCGACCGGGACACAGCAAGCATTTTTCGCAACCTGCCGTACTGCCCAGCGGCAAAATCAGGGCGGCTCATGCACAAGCCGGCCCGTCGGCTCCGCGGATGCGATCGACGTTCGAGGACTGCGCCGCCACTGCCGAACCGGATTGGATCATCGCCAAGTGACCCAGTGGCTGCGCGACGATCTCAGGTCGCCGGACTCGTCGCACGACGTTTCGTCAGGAGTCGTTTCATCTGCCTCAAAAGGCGAACCTGCGGCTCAATCCGGAAGAAGGCGCGACACATCCAGGAAACGAGGATCAAATGCGGTCCGCATCGGTATTACTTTCCCTGGCGCGTGCAAGCTCAGCAAAGGACTAATGTTCCCGGAGCATCTCTAGCGCTATACCTAGGTATATCACGCCGACACCAATAACATGTGATCATGCCGCTTCGCATTCTTGCCGGCCAAATGTCCCGATCATCAAATCGAAGCGTGCGAGGCTGTATTACGATATGATATTCTATCTCCTATCTCAGCAGCTTTGCAAATGAGCGCTCGCAAAAATATCTCTTCAGTCATGAGGGTTCGACGTCTGGCGTGCGTATTATAGCTTTATCTATATCTAAATTTCACGAGAATAAGGTATTGGAAAAACAGGAAAAATACTGTTGACCTGTATATACAACTGATGTTGTCTGTGGCTGTTCTAAAACGTCAGGGGGATTGCACATGACCATCAGGATGGCCCTGCTCGGCAGCGCCGCCATCGTCGCGGGCTACGCCGCGCCGGCTCTCGCTCAGGCCGATCCGACACCGCAGCCAAAAGCACAAGTCCTGGGGGATGACAGCGACATCGTCGTTACCGGCTCACGAATCCGTCGGCAGGATCTGGCCGGGGTTGGACCGGCCACCGTGGTCACCGCCGAGCAGATCCAAAATACCGGCATCGTCAATATCGAAACCGCCTTGCAGCGTTTGCCGGCCAATGCCGGCTTCGCGGGCAACCAGACATCGGCCTACTGGACCAACAACGGTTATGGCACTGCTCAGGTCAATCTGCGCGGCCTCGGCATCAAGCGCACACTCGTGCTCCTCAACGGCCGACGCCTCGTCGCGGGCGGCACCGGCGCCAATTCCTCACCCGATCTCAACATGATCCCGGTCGTGGCGCTGGCACGCACCGATGTCCTCAAGGATGGCGCGTCCGCTATCTACGGGGCCGATGCCATGGCCGGCGTGGTCAACCTTGTCACGCGCACCGATTATGAAGGCCTGGGTCTCAGCGTCCGACAAGGCATTACCGAGCGCGGCGACGGCTCCGATCTCACCGCGGACCTACTTTGGGGCATTCGCAACGATCGTGGCGGGTTCATGGCAGCAGTCACCTACCAGAAGACCAGCGCCGTCAACATGGCCTCGCGTGCGCCCTGCTCGCTCGCTGAAACGACGCCGGGCTCGCTGAGCTGCGTCAACAGCGCCTCGACGATCGGCGGACGCGCGGTGCTGCCCAACGGCCAACAGATCAACTTCAACCAGGTACCCGGAGGGAACGGGAACTTCTACGAGCCTTACAGTCCCGCCAAGCACAACTTCAACTCGAACCCGTTTCTCAATGCGGTCAGCCCAGTCGAGCGCGTCAGCACGGCCTTCTTCGCGGACTATGCGCTGACCGACGGTATCCAGGCGTTCGGCGAGTTCCTCTATACGTTCCGCAAGTCGAATCAGATCGCGACACCCGGCACGCTGCGCAATCTCTCGATACCAGCCAGCAATCCGACCAATCCGACCGGCCAGAACCTGGTCCTGGCCCAGCGCCGCCTCGCCGAACCCGGCGCGCGCCACTTCTTCCAGGAGACCGATACCTGGCAAGGCACCTTCGGGCTGCGCGGCAAGCTGGCGAACGACTGGGCCTGGGAAGTCGCGGGCAGCTTCGGGCGTAACACGGCCGTCGACGGCTCGACCAACATCGCCAATCTCGAGCGCGTCGCGAACACGCTCGACAGGAGCAAATGCTCCAGCACGGCGGGCGCGGCCATCCCCTGCGGTGACTATCTTGGGTTCGGAGACCTGACACCTCAGGTTCTGGATTATATTCTGTTCACCTCGCGCGATCGCGGAGGCAACGAACTCGGCACGGTCACGGCTGACCTCAACGGCGATCTCTTCTCCCTTCCAGCCGGCGCGGTGTCCTTCGCCACCGGCGTGGTCTATCGGCGCGAAAAAGGCTGGCGCGATCCCGACCCGTTGACGGTGCTCGGCGTGGCGAACGTCAATCAGCAGGATCCTATTTCGGGCTCGAGCACCGCCAAGGAAGCCTATCTCGAGCTATCGGTGCCGGTGCTTGCCAACACAGCTTTCGCCAAGGCGCTCACGCTCGATGGCGCAGTCCGCTACTCAGACTATAATCTCTTCGGGAGCGACTGGAATTACAAGCTCAGTGCCGACTGGGTAGTCAATGACAGCATCCGTCTGCGCGGCACTTATGGGACGGGCTTTCGCATTCCCAACGTGCCGGAGCTTTTCGGCGGCGTCTCGGAAGGCAATCTGACCACGACCGATCCCTGCTCGCGCTACACCTCCAGCGGCAACGTGACCTTGATCGCCAATTGTCAGGCGTCCGGTGTGCCGGCCAACTATACGCAGCTCGGCACCACGATCCTCACCACAGTGGGCGGTAACCAGAGCCTTCGGCCCGAAAGCTCCACGACCTGGACCGTTGGTACGGTGATATCGCCGCGCGGCATCATCCCAGGGTTGTCGCTGACGGCAGACTGGTTCGACATCAAGATCAAGGACGCGATCCGGGCCATTCCCGGCTCGACCAAGCTCGCAGTCTGCTATGCGAGCCAGAACCTGTCGCACCCGTTCTGCAGCGACTTTACGCGCAGCGCGCTGACCGGCGAGGTCACTTACCTCTCCGCCCAGCCCATCAACACCGGCCGCGAGGAGATGAATGGTCTCGATCTGGGTCTGGTGTACAGTGGTGCGGTGGGCGAGGTGAAGATCTCCTTGGATCTCAACATGACCTATCTCAACAAATATGTCGTAAACCCCTTCCCCGGCGGCGCGCCGATCTATTTCGACGGGTTTATCGGGGGCGGCAATGGCGGCTATCCGAAATGGCGTGGTTATGGCGTGCTGACGGCGGAAAAGGACGGCATCAGCGCGACCTGGTCGACACAATGGATCGGCAAGGCGACCGACTTCAACGCATCGGCCGGCGACATCGGCTACCGCACGCCGAACGTCTTCTACCACAATCTTCAGCTTGCCTTCGCGATCGACGAGAAGACACGTTTCCAGATCGGGGCCGATAATCTGTTCGACCGCAAGGCGCCCTATATCCAGAGCTTCACCGATGCCAACACCGACACGATGACCTATGATCTGCTCGGACGGCGCTTCTACGCCGGCTTCCGAACCGCGTTCTGAAGGGCAGCACATGGCAATTCGCTGGCCTTTGGTCATCCGCCGGACGCACAAGTGGCTGGCCCTGATCGTCGGCGTCCAGGTTCTGCTCTGGACGCTGACCGGCTTCTATATGGTGGCCGTCCATATCGACATCATCCATGGCGACGATCTGGTCCGCCCACCGGTCGTCGCCCCCATCGACCTTGCGAGCTTCGTCCCGCCGGCGCGGATTGTTCAATCGGCTCCCGACGCGTCCGAGATCCGCCTGCAACGGTTCATGGATCAGCCCGTCTGGCGCGCGCAAACCTCGGGTGGTCCAAGACTCTTCGATGCAGGTTCGGGACAGCCCATCCCCGATTTGAGCGAGGCACAAATCCGCGCCGCCGCTCGGCGCATCTACAGCGGCACCGGGGACATCGTCGCAGCCCGGCTGCTGACGACGGCGCCACTGGAAATGCAGGCGCGCAAGCCTCCCTATTGGCAGGTCGAATTCGATGCCTGGAACCGGCCAACCCTGTATCTCTCTCCGCAGACCGGTGAGCTGATCTCGCGCCGCCATGCGCTGTGGCGCGTGTTCGATTTCGCGTGGATGCTGCACATCATGGACTATGACGATCGCTCCGACGTCAACAATCCGCTGCTGCGCGTGGCGACCTGGAGTGCCCTTGCCATGGCGCTGGCCGGGGCTTGGCTGCTGCTTTGGTCGTTCCCGCGGCGCAGGAAGAAGAAGGCATGAAGAAAATCCGGTTCACCCCGCTCTTTTTTCGGCGCATCCACAAATGGGTCGGCCTGATCCTGGGCGTGCAGTTTCTCCTTTGGGCTCTGAGCGGCTCGATGATGGCCTTGCTCGATCAGGAGAAGGTCGGCGGACACAGTGCGCAGGCCAGCCATCAGCACGCCCTACCTGCCGGTGACTATATTGCGCCGGCAAAGCTCGCTCTTGATGGTCCCGTGCTCGGCATCGCCTTGCGGTCCCTTGCCACACGCCCCGTCTACGAGCTTCGATCCACCACGGGCACGCGGCTAATCGACGCGACGAGCGGCGCCCCGGTTCGGGTCGACGAGCAGGTCGCGCGCGACGTCGCGACGATGGTGAATGAAGCACCGATCCGCAAGGCAACGTTGCTCGCCGAACCGAATGTGGAAGCGCGCGAGCACGAAGGCACCATGTGGCGACTGGATTTCGCGGACGCAGAGAACAGCAGCGCCTACATCTCCGCCGACACCGGCCGATTCCTGGTCATGCGCGGCGACACATGGCGCACCTGGGATTTCTTCTGGATGCTCCACAATATGGACTATGTGAACCGCACCAGCTTCAATCACCCGCTGATCGTCTTCGTTGCGTTCGGTACTTTGTGGCTGTCGGGGACGGGCTTCTACCTGCTGTTTAAGAGCTTCAGTCGCGCCGACGTGCGATGGTTGCGGCGCAGGCGCAAATCGGCCGTCAAGTTGGGCGCGGGCTGATCGCTAGGTCCCAACAGAAAAAGCCGCCGATAGCTCGAACCGATTGCCCGGGTGCGTGAGCCAAGCGTGCGATACGAGACGTCCGCGACTCCAGGTTCTGCGCGTCATCATTAGCACTGGTTCTCCTTCAGCGAGGCCCAGCATTGTTCGCATGGCTGTATCCGGCATCGCCGCGCACACCCGGTGCTCTACTCGCTCGAGCGGGGCAACACGTGTCAGATATTCATTCGGCGTCGAGGCGCTGAAATCCCTCTCTCCGTAGCGTGGCGCAGCAGATGCCAGCACAAAGCGCTCCTCGACCTGAATTGGGAATTCGGTCTCGTGATGGACGATAAGCGAATGGAAGAGGCGCGTGCCCAAGCCGACTTCCAGCAGAGCTGCCCTTTCCGCATCAGCCCGTATCTCGATATTATAAATGACGCGCGCGCGATAGGCGTGGCCCCTGCCGCGCACCTCCTCCGCGATGTTGCGGATCTCGATCAGCTGCCCGATCGGCCGGGGCTCGGCGACAAAGCTGCCCCGCCCCGCCCGCCGTACCACGACACCGGCCGATTGCAGTTCCCGCAACGCCCGGTTTGCGGTCATGCGCGAGACTTTGAACGTCTCGACGAGCTCGGCCTCTGACGGCGTCTGGTCGCCGGGCTTCAGGCGACCTTCCCGGATGTCCTCGAAAATGCTGTCTTTGATCGCCACATAGCGAGGTTGCTTCTCCGCACCGGCAGCGTCGACCGCGGGTTCGCCCACAGAAGCAGCTTTCGTCCGGGGAGCGGATGCGCGGCTATGGGGGCGAGCGGGAGCATGCATCAAATGACTATACAGGTGGGGGCGAGCAAGTCCCAGTCATTCAAACAGGAAATCACCAGCGAGAGCCGAGGCGTGCGTGATCAATGCCGCGCGAAGACCTTCTGGCCCGAACTGCCGAACGACACCACCGCATAGGGTTGGCGGGCGGCGCCTGCCACTTCCATGCCCTCCGAGCCGATCGGCATCCCCGCCACCGCAATGCCTCTGACGCCTACGGGACGGGTTGCCAGCAGGCGCTTGATATCGGCGACCGGGACATGGCCCTCGATCAGATAGCCATCAACCATCGCGCTGTGGCAGGATGCCAGCGTGCCCGGCATGCCGGCCCTCCGCTGAAGCGCCCCGCGCGACGCATCGTCGCGCATGACGACCGTGCGGCCCAGCTTCGCGCGAAGCGCCTGGGCCCACTTCTCACAGCATCCACAACCCGGGTCCCGGTGGACGACGACATCATTCGCCGCAAGCGCTGCGCCGGGCAGGGCGAGGAACAGCAAGGCGGCAGAAAGACGGGTCTTCATGAACGGCTCCCGGAAGCATGCGATAGGGTTCCTAATGATCTATACGCATTGATGCCCCCTACCCCTCATCACGCTGAAGATTTCACGATGGCGCGCGGCCTCCAGGCGAGCGGCAAGGACACAAGCAGCGCCAGCGACAGACCACCAATCCCCCACAAGACTAAGTGCTGCGCCCCGGGAGCGACGACGGCGATCGCCAGCGGCGCGAGCGCCTGCCCGATGCTGGCGGCGGAATGCTGGAGACCGAGCTTCAGACCCGAAGGGGCTGCCGCACCGCTGATCCAGAAGCTGGTGACCAATCGAAGGGTTGCCGAGCTCCAGCCGGCAGCAACGATGATCCCACTGAGTTCGGCCATGCTCGCGGCGACAGGGAACAGGAAGAGCGCCGCAGCCAGCAGGCCGAGCGTCAGCCCCGCAAGCCGCCTCGGCATGGTCACCAGCCAATCGAGCCTCGCATGGAAGATCTGTGCTGCCAGCATGCCCAATCCGCAGAGACTGAGCATCCAGGCGATCTCTTCGCGGCTCAGCGAAATGACGCTCCGCGTCACCAGGAGATTGACATGCATCGCCGCCAGCCCGCCGCCCGCGACGATCGTGACGAAAAGCAGGATCAGCGTCGCGCCGAGCGTCGGCGCGGGCAGGTCTCCGCCATCGATGCAAGGTGCACACCAGCGCGGCAGACGCACGGCGCAAAGCGCCGCCCCGACGGCACCGATGCCGAAAGCGAGGATCATGAGGGGAGCGCGGGGCAGGATCGCGGCCGAGACCTCCGCCACCAGCGGACCGGCGAGATCGCCCAGAAACAAGAAGGCGGTCAGCCAGGTGAAGCGCCGCGCCTGGTCCGCGCGCTCGTTTGCGGCAAAGCTCGCGCAGAGCAAGCCCAACGGTATGATGGCGGCCGACGCCATCCCCGCCACCAGGCGCAATGCATAAAGCTCAGGCAGCCCGACGAGGCCGATCGGCGCGGTCACCAGGGCGAGGATGACCAGCGCTGCGCGCAACATCGCCCGATAGTCGACCCGGTCCGCGATCCAGCCCCAGAGCGGCGCCGCCAGCAAGGCTGCCAGGGGATGGACCGCGGTCAGGCTCGCGACATGAAAATCATGAGCGCTTGACGATAGCGCGCCACGAGCCGGGTCGACCAGTGCCGGAAGGAAGGCGAGAATGGCCGTCTGTCCCGCCGACGCCGCAGCCGCCGCGAGCAACAAGACGAAAAAGGAGGCCGGCCAGCGACCGTTGGCTTGCGATCCAGCCTTGTCACGCGGCGCGTTCGCGGTCGACCCCTCGAGTGGCCATCCGCGGATCACCACCAGGCGCGCAAGCCGATCACCAGCCTGTGTTCGGAAGGCCCTTCCCCGCGCAGGCGACGGAAATCGGCCGTGCCGTCAAATGCGCGCTCCCAGACGAAGCCGATATAGGGCGCGAACTTGCGCGACACCTCGTAGCGCAACCGTCCGCTCAGCTCGACATTGCTGAAGCCGCTGCCGAGCTGCCGATCGCTCGACCGCTTCGAATAGATATTGGTCTCCACCTGCGGCGTAAGGATCAACCGATTGGTGAACAAGACCTCATAGGACGCCTTGGCGCGCGCCGCGAGACGCCCATCGGTTCCTACATAGCCGGTGAGCTGGACGTCGAACCAATAGGGCGCCAGTCCCTCGACGCCGGCGGCCAGCCAGGTGGTCGCACCCTTGCCGAGATCCTGCCTGACCCCGAGCAGCGTGCCCCAGAACGGGTTCTTGCTGTGCCACCACAGCGCCTCGACGCTGCTCTCCGGATCGAGACGTTGGTCGCGGGAGTTCTTGAGCCCCTGGCTGCGCAGCCAGAGCTTGTCATTGTCCTGACCCTTGGTGACGAGCACGGTCCAGCCCACGCCCTGACCCTCGTTGCCGCTGGTGAACTCAAGCTCATCGACAAGTATCTTGGGGATTGAGAGCTTGTCGGCCATCTCATAGCCCGGCAGCGTCGAGTTGCGGTAGCCGTCGGCATAATCGTCCGAGTTGCGCGCGTCCGGCGGGGCCTGGCCGCCCTGCATCGAGCCCATGTCCATCGTGGCGCCGTTACCGGACGCCTTCGTGTCGGTCATATCCATGCCCGGCATGTCCATGCCCGCATGGTCCTGAGAGCCTTGCGCGGAAGGGGTGTGCTGAGCGGGAGTGGCCGTTTGGGCAGGGGTGGCGGCGGGCGACGGGGGCGAGGCATCCTGCGCGAGGGCGGGAGCCGTGATCGCCGGCGCCAGGAAGAGGGCAGCGCCAAGAGCGATGCCGCGCGAGGGGAAAATCCGGATCATGCGACCACCACCTCCCGGAACATGCCGGCCGCCATGTGATAGAGCAGATGGCAGTGGAAGGCCCATCGGCCCATGGCGTCGGCGGTGACGCGGAAGCTCACCCGCTGGGCGGGCTGGACCACGACCGTATGCTTGCGGACCTGGAAGGCGCCGTCCGGGCCTTCGACATCGCTCCACATGCCGTGCAGATGCATCGGATGCGCCATCATCGTGTCGTTGACGAAGGTGACGCGCAGCCGCTCGTTTGGCTTGAAATGAAGCGGCCTGGAATCGTTGAGCTTGATGCCGTCGAGCGACCAGATGAACCGTTCCATATTGCCCGTCAGATGCAGCTCGATGTCGCGCTCGGGCTCGCGCGGGTCGGGATCGCCGCCCGGCGTGCGCAGATCGGCCAGCGTCAGCACGCGCCAGCCGCGCCCGCGCAGCCCGGCGCCGGGATCGTCGAGATTGGTGCGCGGATAGTCGACGCGCATGTCGGTATTGGCGCCATATTCGGTGCGGGCGTGCCGTGCCCTGGCCGGCATCTCGGTCATGCCGTGCCCGGCATGCGCGTCGCCTCCCATTGCGCCCATCGTCGCCATCGCGCCCATCATGTCGACCGGCTCGAGCCAGGTCCGGGCATCGAGCGGCGGCACGGCTGCCGCCATGCCCGGGGCCGGTGCGATCGTGCCACGCGCATAGCCGCTCCGATCGATCGCCTGCGCGAAGATGGTGCGGGCGCCGCCCTCGGGCATGGTGAACTCGACGTCGTAGGTCTCGCCCGGGCCGATCCGGAATTCCTCGACCGTGACCGGCTCGACCGGCTGCCCGTCGGTCGATACGACCGTCAGCTCGACCCCGGGGATCCGCACGTCGAAGAACGTCGCCGTCCCCGCGCCGACGAAGCGCAGGCGCACGCGCTCGCCGGGCGCGGCGATACCGGTCCAGTTGCCGGCGGGCGGCGCGCCGTTCATCAGATAGGTGTAGGTCGCGGCAGAGACATCGCTGTAGTCGGTCGGGTTCATCCGCGAGCTGTTCCACATCCGCCGCCGCTCGAGCGCCTTGCCCAAGCCCATGGTGCCGACATCCTTGAGGAAATCGCCGGCGGTCGGCTGCGCAAAATTATAGTAGCTGCTCTGCTTCTTGAGATTGAGGAAGATCTGCAGCGGCGGCTCGTCCGACCAGTCGCTGAGCACGATGCAATAGTCGCGATCGGGCGCCCGCGCCGTCGGCACCTGTTTTGGCTCCACGATGATCGCTCCATAGAGTCCCGTCTGCTCGGCGAGCGTGTGAGCGTGATACCAGTAGGTTCCGCTCTGGCGGACCTCGAAGCGATAGGTGAAGGTCTCGCCCGGCGCGATGCCGGCAAAGCTGATGCCGGGCACGCCGTCCATCTCCGCCGGCACGATGATGCCGTGCCAATGGATGCTCGACATCTCCTTGAGGCCGTTGCGTACGCGCAGCGTGACCGTGTCGCCTTCGCGCAGGCGCAGGACCGGCGCGGGCACGCTGCCGTTCACGGCGGTCGCGATACGGCGTTTGCCGGTGAAGTTGACCGGCAGCTCGGCGATCTCGAGGTCGAACTCGGTCCCGCTCAGCTCAGCGGGCAAGGTTGGTGCGGATCGCGCGAGAAGCGCCGGGGCGAAACCGGCGACCGCGCCGCCGATCGCCAGCCCCTGGACGAAACGGCGCCGCGCGATCGGCCGGATATGTAAGGGAGACATGAACTGTACTTTCGCGAAGTCGGCTTCAGGCGAGGTCGAGGACGATCCGGCCCTCGATGTCGCCATGATGCATGCGGGAGAAGACGTCGTTGATGTTCTCCAGCTTGTCTGCATGGACCGTGGCCTTGACCTTGCCCTCGCCGGCGAACGCCAGTGCCTCGAGCAGATCGAGCCGCGTGCCGACGATCGAGCCGCGCACGGTAATGCCGTTCAGCACGGTGTCGAAGATCGACAACGGGAAGTCGCCCGGCGGCAGGCCGTTGAGCGCGACCGTGCCGCCGCGCCGGACCATGCCGAGCGCCTGCTGGAACGCCTTGGGCGAAACGGCGGTCACCAGCGCCCCGTGCGCGCCGCCAATGGCTTTCTTGAGCGCTGCCGAAGGGTCCTCGTTGCGCGCGTTGACCGTCAGTGTGGCGCCAAGGCGTGTAGCGAGGTCGAGCTTGCTATCGTCGATGTCGACCGCGGCCACATTGAGACCCATGGCTCGGGCATATTGCACCGCCATGTGGCCGAGCCCGCCAATGCCGGAGACGACCACCCACTCGCCGGGTCGGGCCTCGGTGGCCTTCAATCCCTTGTAGACGGTGACGCCCGCGCAGAGGATCGGCGCAATGTCGAGGAAGTCGACATTGTCGGGAAGGTGACCAACATAGTTGGGATCGGCGAGGACATATTCGGCAAAGCTGCCATTGACCGAATAGCCGGTGTTCTGCTGTTCGTGGCAAAGCGTCTCCCAGCCACCCAGGCAATGCACGCAGTGCCCGCAGGCGGTGTAGAGCCAGGGCACACCGACCCGGTCGCCTTCCTTCACATGGGTGACGCCGGCACCAACGGCGGCGACATGCCCGACGCCCTCATGGCCAGGAATGAAGGGCGGGTTGGGCTTGACCGGCCAGTCCCCTTCTGCCGCGTGCAGGTCGGTATGGCACACGCCGGTTGCCGCAATCTTGACCAGGACCTGCCCGGGGCCGACCGTCGGGATCGGCGCGTCCTCGATGACCAGGGGCTTGCCAAATTCGCGGACGACCGCCGCCTTCATGGTTTTCGCCATGTCCGTTTCTCCTTTTAAGCGGGGGGTCAGAATAGGCCGAGCGCGTGCTCGTCATAGGAGACGAGCAGATTCTTGGTCTGCTGATAATGATCGAGCATCATCCGGTGGTTTTCACGCCCGAAGCCCGATGCCTTGTATCCGCCGAAGGCGGCATGGGCGGGGTACTGATGATAGCAGTTGGTCCAGACCCGCCCGGCCTCGATCGCGCGGCCGAGCCGGTAGGCGGTGTTGCCGCTCCGGGTCCAGACGCCCGCGCCAAGACCGTAGGCGGTGTCATTGGCAAGTGCGATCGCCTCCTCGACCGTCTTGAACGTGGTGACCGACAGGACGGGACCGAAGATCTCCTCCTGGAAGATGCGCATGTGGTTCTGACCCACGAACACGGTCGGCTGCACGAAATAGCCCTGGTCGAGCGCACCGCCCGGCAGCGCCCTGGCGCCACCGACCAGACACTGCGCGCCCTCGGCCTTGCCGATATCGATATAGCCCAGGATCTTGTGGAGCTGGTCCTCCGACGCCTGCGCGCCGACCTGGACCGACGGGTCGAGCGGATCGCCCTGGCGGATCGCGGCGACGCGCGCCACGGCGCGCTCGATGAAGCGGTCGAAGATCGACTCATGGATCAGGGCGCGCGACGGGCAGGTACAGACCTCGCCCTTGTTGAAGGCGAACAAAGTAAAGCCTTCGAGCGCCTTGTCGAAGAAGGCATCGTCCTCGTCGAGCACGTCCGCCATGAAGATGTTGGGCGACTTGCCGCCAAGCTCCATCGTCTGGGGGATCAGATGGTCCGCCGCGGCGTGCATGATCTGCTTGCCGGTGACGGTCTCGCCGGTGAACGAGACCTTGGCGATGCGCGGATTGGCGGCGATCGCCTGGCCAACGGTCCGTCCCGGGCCGGTAACGACATTGAGCACGCCGGGCGGCAGGATGTCGGCGGTGAGCTCGGCGAACATCAGCAAGGTGAGCGGCGTCTGGGATGCGGGTTTGATGACGGTGCAGTTGCCCGCCGCCAGCGCCGGGGCGATCTTCCACGCCGCCATCAGCAGCGGGAAGTTCCACGGGATGATCTGGCCGACGACGCCGAGCGGCTCGCGGAAATGATAGGCGATGGTGTCCGCATCGATCGTCGAGATGCCGCCTTCCTCCGCCCGGATGCAGCCGGCGAAGTAGCGGAAATGGTCGATCGCGAGCGGCACGTCGGCAGCGCGCGTCTCGCGGATCGGCTTGCCATTGTCGATCGTCTCGGCAAGTGCCAGCAACTCCAGATTGTCTTCGAGCCGGTCGGCGACGCGATTGAGAATCCTGGCGCGTTCGGCGGGCGCGATCCTTGCCCATTGATCCTTGGCGGCGTGCGCCGCATCGAGCGCGCGCTCGACATCTTCCGGCGTCGACAGCGCGAACTCTGCGATCTGGGCGCCATTGATCGGGCTCGTGTCGGCGAAATACTCGCCGCCCGCAGGAGCGCTCCAGCGGCCTCCGATGAAATTATCATAGCGGTGTCGGAAGGAGGCCGCCGCGTTAATGGTCCCGATCGCCTTCTCGAACATAACCTGACTCCATCTCTATCGATGGCCTGACGGAGTAATCTCTTTGCCCGGGTGGCCTATAAGTAAGTTCCGCAGAAGGTAGTCTGGTATCGGGGTCGCGGGCTTGAGGGTCAGACACGCCAACAGAGCCGATGACTATTCATCGACTCCTGAACGTATTCGCGCACGCCTGATCGGAATTATGCCGAGACAGGCGTTACTCGGCCGAGTCTTCTTTTGGCGAGGGCGGCGCTTGGCATTCCAATTCTGGCGTTACGCCCGGACGCGCTTTAGGCTCACCCAATCGCCTTTCTGAAGCGTCCCGTCCCTCACGCGGAAATGAGCATAATGGTCGTCGAAAATCTGGTCGACTTCGACATGACCGACAAGACGGCGGTGGCGCGGCGTTGCGTGATAGACTTCGAGTATCTGCCCGATGTGCGCGCCATCGGCCTTACCCAGGCAGGCCACTGTGCCGCCCGCATCCATACGGACGATCTTGCCGCGCATGAACAAGCTATGGCCGATACCCTGTGCGAGGAGCGGCGTGCTGCCAAAGAGCAGAAAGCCAACAGCAGCACCGACGCCAAGATGTTTTCGCATCGCTGTTTCCTCTGTCAAGTCAGACGCTCGGACCCGGTTTTGAAAGCTGGGAGCACGGGGCGACGCTGGGCATCGTCAAAGAACTGGCCCGCCGCGGGGGAACGGCGGGCCCTCAGCCCCTGGGGTCTGTTCTCGGGGCTGGAAACCTCACATGTCGCTCATCGGCTTGTCGGCCATGGGCTTGGCGGTCTTCTTCTTCGCCGCCGGCTTGGCCTTCTTCATCGGCATCTTGCAGCAGCCACTCTTCGCCTTACCGGCCATGCCCGAGCCGTTCGATGCAGGCGAGCCGCCGGACATGCCGGCCATCCCCGACATGCCCTGTTGATCCTGCTGGGCCGGTTGCCCCTGCTGCTTCTGCGCGCCGGCCTGATGATCCTTCATCATCTGATCGTGCATCTGCTGCCCGCCATGATCCATGCCCTGCTGGTGGGCATGGGCCGGCGCAGCCTGCGCGGGCGCGGGCGTCGACTGGGCGAGAGCGGTGCCGGCGGCGAAGGTTAGCGTCGCGAAGAGGCTGACGGGCGCCGCGAGAAATGTCGTCTGTCGCATTGAGGGTCTCCGAGTGTTCTTCCTGTTGCCCGATCGACGTTCCGATCCCGGCAATTCCGAAGCTTCAATGCTGCTAGCGAGACGCTGTCTGTATACGTAAGTTACGAATCGAAATCCGATCGGCCGTGTGCCTGCTGGAGCAGGCGCGTAAAATGATGATCCGGGATCGATCAAAAATGTGACCCGGCCTGGTTTTCTCGTCCTGAGACCGGCCAGAAAAGCGATTGGCCCGCCGTGGGAACGGCGGACCAAGGCTTCGGTTGAAAGCGGCCATGATCTTGTCCGTCAACCTTGTCGTCTGATGGAATGATGGCAGGGTCAGCAACCACCGTCCGACCTGTGTGACATGCCGGAGGCGCCGTCCTGGTCCTGCGAATCCCGCATCGCCATTCGATGGCCCTGCATCATCTGGCCGTGCATCTGCTCCTTACCGTGAGCCATGCCCTGCATGTGGGCAGGATCGGGCTGGGCAGGCGCCGGCCTGGCCTTGAGGGTCTCCTCAAGATCGGGCATGCCCGGCGGCATCCCGTCCGCCAGCACCGGTCCGGCACTGACGGCGAGGAAGCCGAGAGCTGCGAGCGAAGCGATCATTGCCGTCTTCTTGCGCAAGTATCCATTCCTTCAAGTCTGGGTTTCCCGTTCGATCGAGCATATGCCCGGTCGATTGTCGCCCCTTCCGGAGCTTGCCCGTGAAATGGTGTCACCTTCCGCCTTGCTGTATACGTAATGTGCGAAGTCCGTCTCTGAGATGGCCATAAATTATCGCACTGGCATCGTTGTTGTGCCGATGTGTAACTATGGTTCGGACTCGAGAGCAGGACAGGTCGGCAACAGTGACTAATCCATGGCGGCCAGCAGACGCTCGAGAGGAATAGTGGCAAAAGTGGTGAAGCTGTCAGCAATGGCATAAGGCAGTACCAGCACCCGATTATGTACCATCGCGCCGCAGCTGTAGGCTACGTTTGGCACATAACCTTCGCGCTCATCCATGTCCGACCGCAAAAGCGGTAGCTTCGTCCGCGCCAGCAGCTTCGAGGGATCGTCACGGTCCAGCAGGCACGCCCCGATGCAATAGTTCCGAACGGCGCCGACTCCATGAGTTACGACCAGCCAGCCTTCGTCGATCTCGATCGGCGATCCGCAATTACCGATCTGGACAAACTCCCAAGGCCAGCGAGGTTCGATGGCTTTCGCTCCGCCACTCCAGTCGTGAATGTCCGCGGACGTCAGGAACCAGATATTTTCGTTATCCTCGCGCCCAAGCATGGCAAAGTGCCCGGCAATGCGTCGGGGGAAAAGCGCCATGCCCTTGCTACCGGTGGCATCCCCACGCAGCGGTCTGAGTTCGAATGTCCGGAAGTCCGGCGTGGACAACAACTCCTGCCGGACGGACTGGCCGCTAAATGCCGTATATGTACCGAAATAGGTGGCTCGGCCATCGTCGTCCAGGAAGCGGACCAAGCGAAGGTCTTCGATGCCACCACGCTGGCTGGGGGTTGTCGGAAAGATCACGATCTCCGAGAGATCGTGGCTGCCATCGCACTTGATCCGAATGCCCGCGTCCGGCCCGTCCTCGCCGGAGATGTTTTCAGTCTCCAGCACGAGCGGCATGGGGCTCGGAGGATTGATTGCTATGGTTCCGTCCGCGGCGCAAAACCCGGTGCGAAAGGTGACGGAGGAGATATGCCCCTCGCCCACGCCTCGCAGGGAAAGAATGAATCGGAGAGAGTTTTCAGGTACAGCAGACTGATCAGGATGCAGGACGATGCTCGGATTGAAAAGCGCTGCTGCCTCATAGGAATATTCGTTGCAAAAATGGGCACCGATCAAGAGCGCCTGTTCATGGGTGACCTCGCAATCACAGACGATGATGCCATCAACCTCGTGGAACCGCCGCAAAAACAGGGACGGAACCTCACGATGCCTTCCCGAGAAATCATCAAGAATGCGTTGCAACTCATCGTGGAGCGATGCTGGGTCGAGCGCCAGGACGCGGTCGGCGATGCGCTGCGCACGTGGCTGATCCGGTACCGCATATTTATAGGTTTCCGTCGACGGCATATAGGGTCTGATCACTACCCTTGCTGGATTGGGGCGGAGCAATTCGGGTAGCCGGTTGACAAATTCGGCGGTTGACACTGACTTCTCCAATACAGATCGACCGTGGAGCGTTCACGCAATCGTAAAGATGGTGCTCGGCATTACCCGACTATCGGGTGGCGGCACGGAAGGCTCCGGCGATGGCGGGTGCGATGATTTCCGCCGTTGCCGGATACTCGGACTTTGTGCCACGTGCCATGATCGCTGTCCTGGCGTAGTTGTCGGACACACAAGCTGTGACCGGGGGCTCTGGCCTGAACGTGACTATGTGGGGCACGTGCGAAGCGCGCCGCTCAGCTCGACATGTCCGCCATCGTTCGGCAGCTCGCCGCGCATTTCTTGCAGGTGGCCGAGCAACGCGCGATCCGCTGGTCCGCGCTATGGCGTCCGCATTCCTCGGCGCAGCGCTCGCAAGCGTCGGCGCAGGCGCGGCAGACGATGCGGTGCAGGGCAGATTCCCGCAGCATCGAGTTGGCGGTCGCCTGGCACAGTTCCGCACAGTCGTTCAGCATGGCGATCAGCGACGCCGTAGCTGACGCGCCGCCTTGCTTCGTCAGCCAAGCGGCGGTTTCCAGGCACATGCGGTGCGAAGCCACGCAATCGTCGATGCAGTCCGTCATCGACATCGCCATCCCTTCCATTCGATGCTGCTGCGCCGCCGCCGGCACAGCCAGCGTTCCGGCGGCGGCAAGGCCGGCGCCGGCCATCAGCAATTCGCGTCTCTCGATCATCATGCACCTCCCATCTGCTATCCCTTGAGCGCTGTGCCGCATCCGGCGGCCTCAGCCGTCGCAGGCGACCCATCCGACGCCGCACGCGCCTTCTCCCGCGCCATCCGGGTTTCCTCCCAGGGCCAGTGGCCGTTGATCTCGACCCCGAGCGAGATGCTCAGGAAGGTCCGCACCAGCACCAGCCCGGCCAGAACGATGAGATCGTCGAGCGTTGGGTTGATCACCAGCGACTTGACGATGTCGCCGGCGACCAGAAATTCCAGGCCGAGCAGGATGCTGCGGCCGAGCGCCGAGCGGAACGCGCTATAGGCCTCGGTTCGGTCGCCCGCCCTCGCCCGCCGCGCAAACAGAAAGGTTGCGAGCCCCGCGCCGACCAGGATGGTCAGCGTGCCCGCCAGTTCCAGGCCGATCACCGCGAGCCGGAAGAAGGCGCTCAGCCAGTCGGCCTCAATGGTGATCATACCAGCCTCGCTTGCGGATATTGTTGAAGCTGTCGGTGGCGTGACAGGCATAGCATTGGTCGACGCGCGCCTTCGATCCGGCTGCGCGCTGCGAGACCATGCTGAAATGCTCCATGAAGTGACTCGGCGGCGCCTTGTGGCACTCGGCGCACTGCGTCGAATTGACCGATGGATGGCGGTAATTGGCGATCTTCCAGCTGTCGGTCTTGTGGCAGCTCGCGCAGTCGGTGCCGAACAGGCCCTGGTGCGGATCGCGGAACGCATGGCAGCTCGCGCAATTGAGCGCGGTCTCGGGGGTCAGGCTTCGAGTGTTTGTCGACATGCCCGCCAAAGGCTGCCGCCACTTCGCCATGTCGAGCAACGCGGCGTGATCCATGCGGATGATGCCGCGCTCTCCCTCATGTTCGACGTGGCAGGAGGTGCACTGCGTCGCTTTCGCGTGGAACTGCGTCGACTGCTTCGTCCCGAAATCGGTGCCCGCATGGCAGGTGAGACAGGTCCGGGTTTCGACGCCCTTGCCCGGCGTGTGGCAGGCCGTGCATTGGCCGGCAAAGGACTGGTGCGCGCTCGAGAGCGGGCCGGGCGAGACGAGCTGCGCCACCAGGCCGGCATCCCTCGGCGCGTCCGATCGCATCCGGATCGCGACCGCGGCGACCATCACCAGCAGGGCTGCGATGAAGACGGCGTAGGAAAGACGCTGCCAGCTCATAGCCAGCGCAGCCCGTAATAGATCGCCGCGCCGACGTGGAGCGCGAGCAGCGCGAAGATGAGACAGCCCAGCAGGATGTGCAGGAACCGCCACCGCGCGAACAGGGTGTTGGTTGCCTCTTCGGCACGGATCGCGAATTCGGTATCGGCCAGCGCTGCGGCGATCCCCGCCTTGTCCTGGGGGCGCTGGCCCGCGGACGCATCCCCGGCGACGAACAGATAGCGCTTCCAGCCCGACAGCGGCGGGGCTGCGGTATCGGCCTGCGTCGGCGCCGCCGGCTCCTCGAGGAAGGCGGCGCGAAGCGAGGCCAGTTCTGACCTGCGTCCGCGCAGCGCCCGACCAAGCTGGGCAAGCAGGTAGCGGCCGATGAAGCCGGTGATGACCGTCATCAGCAGGAGGACGGTCAGAAGCAGGCCGACCGGGCTTTCGAGCTTGTGCGCGGCGTGGACCAGACCCAGGATCGGCGCCAGCACGCCGGCATAGATGTGGATGGCGAGCAGGGTTGGCTTGCTGACGACCCGGGAGAGCGCCTTGTCGACCCAGGCGATGTGCTTGGCCGCGACATAAGGAAGCGTCAGCAGCATCAGCACGAGCGCTGCGATCCCGATGATCCCGCCGGCCAGGCTACCCGGAAAGCGGGGCGACACATGCACGAGATAGCCGAACGGGAACAGCAGCAGGAACGCGACCAGCAGGCCCACGGCAATGTCGCTGCGTTCGCGCATCAGGCTTCGACCACGAGCGGCGTGCCCGTCCCCTTCGCCTGGCACGCGAGCACATAGCCTTGCGCCTTGTCGGCGGGCGCAAGGCCGGATTCGACCTCCATCGTCACTTCGCCCTGCAGCAGCTTGACCACGCAGGCGCCGCATGTGCCCGCACGGCATGCATAGGGGATCTCGACGCCCGCGCCCTCGGCCGCCTCCAGCACGGTCTCGTCCGCGGGCAAGGCCGCCGACACCCCCGACACGGAGAAGGTCACCGTGCTCGGCGCCACCTCGGCGCTCGGGGCCGGCTTATCCGCTGGCGGGGGCGCGGGCTTGACCTCGAGATCCTCGTGGTCGGCCGGCAGCGAGGCCGGACCGAACGCCTCGGTGTGCAGCTGCGCTTCGGGGACGCCGAGTTCCGCCAGCACGCCGCGCATCGCGCCCATCATCGCCGGCGGGCCGCACATATGGATGCGCCGGCTCGCGATCTCCGGCACCGCGGCCAGGATCATCTCGCGCGTGATCGGCCCTTCGGGGCCCATCCAGACGGTGCCGGGCGCGCGCTGCATCGCGGCGACGACATGGAGGTTGGGAAAACGGCGTTCGAGCCGCTCGAGCTCGTCGCGGAACACGAATTCCTCGGTCGACCGTGCGCCGTAGAAGAAGAAGATATCACCCTTCCACGCGGTGTCGGTGAGATAGCGCAGCACCGACATCATCGGGGTGATGCCGACCCCGCCCGCGATCAGCACGATGCTCTGGGCATCCGTTCCCGTGAAGGTGAAGGCGCCGAACGGTCCGCTGACCTTCAGCAGATCGTCGGCGACGACCTTGTCGTGCAGGTATCGCGAGACCACGCCCTGCTCCTCGCGCTTGACCGTCAGTTCGACATAGGCCCGCTGGGTCGGCGAAGAGGCGATCGTGTAGGAACGGCGCGCGGTCTTGCCCGCTTCGGGCTCTACCTCGACCTGCAGGAACTGGCCCGGCAGGAAGTCGAACGGCAGCCGGTCGGCGGTCGGGTCCGCGAGCCGGAAGGTCAGCACGCTCGGCGTCTCTCGCACGATCTGGACCACGCGCAGCTGCCCCGCCCAGCTTTTGGGCTTGCGCAGCGACGCCCCAGCGGGTGCGGCCGCATTGCTCGGCGCGAGCCCGGCGCTGTCGGCAACGGGTGCAGGCGCGGGCGCAACCCTGGTAGCGGGAGGGGCAGCCTTCGGCTCCGGCTTTGCTGGAACCTTGGCGGTGGCGACACCGCCGGCGATCGCCCCGATCCGCCGCAGGCGGAAGATCTGCAGCGCGATAAGCGTGGCGCTCACCAGCCCCAGGAACAGCATGAGAAGGAGGTGCGAGGGCGAGATGCCGAACCAGTGATCGGCATGGCCGGGCGCGGCCTGGTCGATGTCGAGCTGATCGCGCAGCCAGGCAAGCCCGACCTCCCGGGGCGGCTGCAAGCCCCCGATCGCGCCCTGCGCGGCGGTGCCGGAGCGGAACAGGTCGGTTCCCTCGCGCAGGCGCCGCGCCGCATCGAGCCGGGCCGAGACCGTGGTCGCACGCGCGCCGTCGGCCGAGGCGGCGTTGATCATCGCCAGACCCGTGCTTACCCGTTCGCCGGCCTGCGCAGCGATCCGCTGCCTTGCCGCTTCGTCAAGCGCGGGAAAGGCGAGCAGCTGCGAGATGAAGCCGGTCCGGCGCGATTCGTGGCCGTGCTCATTCTCCCCTTCCCCATTGATCATGCGATCCATCATGGGGTTCATCATCTTCGCCATGTCCGACGACCCCGGCTCTGCCGGTGCGGACATGCCCCCGCCGGCCGGCATGCCTGCGCCATGATGCGCGGCATGATCCTCGCCCTCCTGCGCGCCCGCGCTCGCGGACAGGCTGAGAGCGATTGCGCAGCCGAGGCTCAAGCGTCGAAGGCTGATCCGCCTGGACATCCTCATCCCCTTAGTGTGCGAGCCTACATATCCTTCATCGGCATCGCCGCATTGCCCGGCGCGGGATCGGGTGCCGGCGCGGTCTGGTTGCCGGCCCCGGCGCGCATCGCGTCATGGTCCATCGCCTGACGGTGATGCCGCTCCATCTCGGCCTGGTTGCTCATCGCGTCCATCGGCGCCGCGTCTGCAGCGTTGCCGCTGTCGGTCAGGACCGGGGTGGCGGCGACGCTGTTCGCCGCGGGCGGCACCGTCTGGTCGGCCTGGCGGTCGCAGCCCGAAAGCGCGAGCGCCAGCAACAGGCTTCCGCCGACAAGTGGAAGGGCTTTCTTCGCATGGTCGATCATGGCTTTGCTCCTTGGCTTGAAAACTGTGTCCGGGCGCCATCCCTGGCGTCCGGACCGGCTCATTGCGCGCTGCGCAGAATCCGGAGACACCGGTCGTGCGAGAGGTTCATCGGGTTGCGCCCCTGCCCCTTCATCTCGCCATGATCATGCGGCGTCTGGAGACCCATATTGCCCTCCATCGCCCGGCAACTCTCGACCTGCGCCGAGGTCGGCCGCGTGGTCACACAGGCGCCTAGAAGCAGCGCCGGCGTGAGGACGGCGATCAAACGCATTTTCTTCATGACAAAACCCCTTTCGCTCGTGGTGATCGTTCGTCCTGCGCTGCCTGATGTTTCTTGTTATGCTGCTGGTCTTTCCGCCGCGCCGTCAGGAAGGCGAGGATCGGGCAATCGGAGACCGGCACTTCGCCCGGGCATTCGTCGGCGAGCATCCGCAGCATGTCGCGGATATCCGACAGGCGCTCGAGCCGGGCTTCGGCGTCCGCGATCTTGGCAAGCGTGATATCGAGCACGGCCTGGGCATGCGCGGTGTCCGACGCCCTGAGCGCCAGCAGCTGCCGGGCCTGTTCGAGTGTGAAACCAAGCTCCTGCGCCGAGCGGATGAAATTGACGCGCTCGAGGTCGGTCGCGTCGTAGAGCCTGTAGCCCGCTGCCGTGCGCGCGGGCTCGCGCAGCAGGCCCATCCGCTCATAATAGCGGATCGTATCCCGCCCCACGCCTGCGGCCGCGGCCAGTTCGCCGATCTTGAAATTGCCCATGTCATCCGCTCGATCATGCCGGTTGGACCATGGTCCAGGGTCAAGCGGTTTCGCTTTGACCCCGAACGGTCTCCTCGTCGCCGGCGGCCCGCTGCCCCGACGCGTCGCAGGGCAGCCCGTGCCGCCGGGCCACCGGCTTGTCAGTTCTTGCGAAGCTCGACGATGTCGTGCCTGGCAGGCGTGCCGTCGGCGACGGACACGTGCGCGAAGTGATCGTCAAAGATATGGTCGATCGTCACATGGCCGACGAGCTGGCGGTGATAGGTCGGCGCCACGCCCTTGGACGGACCCGGATGGGTCACGACGCGATAGACCTCGAGCTTCTGGCCGACCTCGGCGCCATCGGCCTTGCCGATGCAGACGACCGTGCCGTTGCTGCCCGTGTCGACGATCGAGCCGCGCATGAACAGGCTGTGCCCGATGCCCTGGGCCATAGCGGGGACGGCAGCAAGCATCGAAATGCCGGCAAGCGCGACCATGAGAGTTTTTCTGACCATATTCACCTCCTTGGATGGTAAGCCACCGCCCGGACTTTGCCGAGGGGAAGAGCGTCTCTTCAGGCTTGGGACTACGGTCCCGGGTCCAGCCTCGATATACGTAGAGGCCGCAGCCGATCTTCTTCCCCGGGCCGGATCTTTATTGACGCGGAGTTGACGGAATCAGCCGTCAGCACTTCAAAATCCGCGCGGCGCGAGACTTTGGTTGGCTGCGCCCGCGAAACCCGCTAGATATCGAGGCCCGTGAAACGCCTGCTCGCCCTCCTGCTCGTCATCGGAGCGCTGTCCGGTCTCTTCGGAGCCCAGATGGCGGCCGCGCACAGCGTGCCGCAGGCGGCAGGCGCGCCGCTGGCCAAGGGCATGGATGCGGACTGCATGGCGATGATGGCCAAGCAGCAGCCTGCGCCCAGCGAAAAGCCCTGCAAGGGCCTGACGCTCGATTGCATCGCCGCGATGGGGTGCGTGATCCCGCTGGTCGCAGCGGACCTGGCAGGCGGCGTTGCGCCTGCGCGTCTCTACGACGCGCCCAGCTTCTGGACGACCGACACGATATTGACCGGCAAGGCGGTTGCGCCCGAGCCGGATCCTCCCACCAGCCTTGCCTGATTGAACGAGCACGGGCTGCGCGCATCGATCGATGCGTGCGCGCCCGGTTTCCTTCTTTTCAGTCAAAGGTTTTCGTGATGATCAAACTGCTTCCGGCCGCCCTTGTGGCGGCCCTCAGTCTCGCCGCGCCTGCGCTTGCAACCGACGCGAGCCGCACGCCGCAAGGCCATTGGGAATGGCGGTCGGCGCCGCAATATGGTCCGCGGGCGACTGGCCCTGCGCGTGTCCGCATATGGGTGCCCGACAGCCGGGACATGGCCAGCTGCGATTGCGCGATGATGCAGGCAAGCGCCGCCGACTGCATGCGCGGCGCAGTCAGGTCGGACAAGGGCTAAACCCGCTCCGGAGCGGCGCGTCACATCTTGGCGCGCCGCCTCTGTCATGAGGGGATGATATCCATGATCATGATGCCGAGGCGCGCTGTGCGACGCCTGTTGCTCTCTATCGGTGCGACGCTTGCGAGCGCCTGGGCCGTGCCGGTGTCGGCCGGCCCGCTCACCTACGAGCAGGCAGTGAGGCTCGCTGCCGCCAACGCGCCAAGCCTCAAGGCGCGCGCGGCGGCGACAGCCGGCGCCCGCTCTTCGGCCGTCGCGGCCGATCGCCTGCCCGATCCGACGCTCGACCTGGGCCTGCAGAACTTCCCGGTGAGCGGCCCCAATGCCGGCAGCTTCACGCGCGACGATTTCACTATGGCGACGATCGGGTTCAGCCAGACCTTCCCCAATCTCGCCAAGCGCCATGCACGCGCCGCGCGCGCCGCGGCCGATATCGGTATCGCCGAGGCGGGCGAGCTGGTCGAAGGCCGCAACGTGCGGCTCGAGACCGCCCTCGCCTGGGTCGATCTCTATTATGGAGAACGCCGGCTCCGGCAGCTCGACCTGCTCGATGCCAGCCTCGACGACCTGCAGAAGACCGTGACCGCACGCCTGGCGTCGGGCAGCGCGCGCCCGAGCCAGGCGCTCGAGCCCGACCAGCTCCGCGCCGCCATCGCCGATCGCCGCGCCGAGATGGCTGCGGTGGTGGCGCAGGCGCGGGCCCGGCTCGCGCGCTATACCGGCGACCCCGACCCGCAGGCGACGGGCGACCCGCCGATGCTCGATGTCGATCCGATCCGGCTGCGGGCCGAAATCGATGCGCTTCCCGCCCTGCGCGCGCAGGACGCGCGGATCGCAGTCGCCGAAGCGGACGTGCGTCTCGCGCGCGCCGACAAGCGCCCCGACTGGAAGGGGTCGTCTCAGAAAACGGAAAATAAAGCACGCTAAGCCGGTTGCAGCGGCCGTAGCGGCCTGAACTTGCCCGCGCCGATCTTGGCGCTGCTGCGCCAGAGGTAATCGCCGGTCAGGTTGATGTGCTCCCAGCCGAGCGGCGACAGGTACTGCAACAGGCCGTCATCGACGGCTTGACCGTGGCCACGCAAGGCGTTCGCGGCCCGCTCCAGATAGACCGTGTTCCATAGCACGATGGCCGCCGTCACCAGGTTGAGGCCGCTGGCCCGGTAGCGCTGCTGCTCGAAGCTGCGGTCGCGGATTTCCCCCAGGCGGTTGAAGAACACGGCGCGGGCCAGCGCGTTGCGCGCCTCGCCTTTGTTCAGCCCGGCATGCACGCGGCGGCGCAGCTCGACGCTTTGCAGCCAGTCCAGGATGAACAGTGTGCGCTCGATGCGTCCCAGCTCACGCAGGGCGACGGCCAGGCCGTTCTGGCGCGGGTAGCTGCCAAGCTTCCTGAGCATCAGCGAGGCCGTCGCCGTGCCCTGCTTGATCGAGGTGGCCATCCGCAGGATTTCATCCCAATGGGCGCGGACGTGCTTGATGTTGAGCGTGCCGCCGATCATCGGTTTCAACGCCTCGTAGGTGGCATCGCCCTTCGGGATGTAGAGCTTGGTGTCGCCCAGGTCACGAATGCGCGGGGCGAAGCGGAAGCCCAGCAGGTGCATCAACGCGAAGACGTGGTCCGTGAACCCTGCCGTGTCGGTGTAGTGCTCCTCGATCCGCAGGTCGGATTCGTGATACAGCAGGCCGTCGAGCACGTAGGTCGAGTCGCGCACGCCGACGTTCACGACCTTGGTGTGGAACGGCGCGTACTGGTCGGAGATATGGGTGTAGAACGTCCGCCCTGGGCTGCTGCCGTATTTCGGATTGATGTGGCCGGTGCTCTCGGCCTTGCTGCCGGTGCGGAAGTTCTGGCCGTCCGACGATGACGTGGTGCCGTCGCCCCAATGCTCGGCGAAGGGATGTCGGAACTGCGCGTTGACCAGCTCGGCCAGTGCCGCCCCGTAGGTTTCGTCGCGGATGTGCCAGGCTTGCAGCCAGGCCAGCTTGGCGTAGGTCGTGCCGGGGCACGATTCCGCCATCTTGGTCAGGCCCAGGTTGATCGCGTCGGCGAGGATCGTGGTCAGCAACAGGTTTTTGTCCTTGGCCAGGTCGCCTGACTTCAGGTGGGCGAAGTGCCGGGTGAAGCCCGTCCATTCGTCTACCTCCAGCAGCAATTCGGTGATCTTGACGTGCGGTAGGATCATCGCCGTCTGGTCGATCAGGGCCTGTGCGGTATCGGGCACCGCCGCATCGAGCGGCGTGATCTTCAGGCCCGACTCCGTGATGATGGCGTCCGGCAGCTCGTTGGCCAGCGCCATGCGGTTGACGGTGGCGAGCTGCGTTTCCAGCAGCGTCAGCCGGTCATGCAGGTACTGGTCGCAATCGGTGGCCACGGCCAGCGGCAATTCGCTGGCCTGCTTGAGGCTGGCGAATTTCGCGGGCGGCACCAGGTAGTCCTCGAAGTCCTTGAACTGGCGCGAGCCTTGCACCCAGATGTCGCCGGAGCGCAGCGCGTTCTTCAGCTCCGACAGCGCGCACAGTTCGTAGTAGCGCCGGTCGATGCCGGTGTCGGTCATCACCAGCTTCTGCCAGCGCGGCTTGATGAACTCGGTCGGCGCGTCGGTGGGCACCTTGCGGGCGTTGTCGCTGTTCATGCTGCGCAGCACCTCGATGGCGTCGAGTACGTCCTTGGCGGCGGGCGCGGCCCGCAACTTGAGCACGTCGAGAAATTCCGGCGCGTAGCGGCGCAGCGTGGCGTAGCTCTCGCCGATGCGGTGCAGGAAATCGAAGTCCTCGGGTTGCGCGAGCCGCTGCGCTTCGGTGACGCTCTCGGCGAAAGCATCCCAGGACATGACGGCCTCGATGGCGGCGAACGGATCGCGGCCCGCTTGCTTGGCCTCGATCAGCGCCTGGCCGATGCGCCCGAACAGCCGCACCTTGGCATTGATCGCCTTGCCGGATGCCTGGAACTGCTGCTGATGCTTGTTCTTGGCGGCATTGAACAGCTTGCCCAGGATGCGGTCATGCAGGTCGATGATTTCGTCGGTGACGGTGGCCATGCCCTCGATGGCGAGCGCCACCAGGGTCGCGTAACGCCGCTGCGGCTCGAACTTCGCCAGGTCGGCGGGCGTCATCTGGCCGCCCTCGCGGGCGATCTTGAGCAGCCGGTTCTGGTGAACCAGCCGCTCGATGCCGGAGGGCAGGTCGAGCGCCTGCCACGCCTTGAGGCGTTCGATGTGTTCCAGCATGTGCCGCGAGTTCGGTTTGACCGGGGATTGCCGCAGCCAGGCCAGCCACGTCGTCTTGCCGTTGTCGCGGCGCTTGAGCAGATCGTCGAGGCGACGGCGATGCACGTCCGTCAGCGGCTCAGCCAAGGCGTCGTAGAGACGCCGGTTGGCGCGGGTAATCGCTTCGGCGCTCGCCCGCTCGACGGCGTTGAGGGCGGGCACAATGACCGACTGCCGCCGCAGGTGCTCGATCAAGGCTCTGGCCAGCACGATGCCCTTGTCGGTTTGCATGGCCAGCTCGGTCAGCAACTGGACAGCCTGCCGGTAGTGGCCAATCGTGAACGGCTGGAAGCCGAACACCGTTTGCAGCTCGACCAGGTGCTCGCGTCGGGTCTGCTCACGCTGCCCGTACTCGTCCCAGCTTTCGATGCCGACCTTGAGCTGGTTGGCGACCAGTCTCAGCAATGGCGGGAACGGTGGCTCATCAGCGCCAAGGATGACGCCGGGAAAGCGCAGGTAGCAGAGCTGCACCGCGAAGCCCAGCCGATTGGCCGGGCCGCGCCGCTGCCGGATGATGGAGAGGTCGCTTTCGCTGAACGTGTAGTGACGGATCAACTCATCCTTGGTGTCCGGCAACGCCAGCAGGCTTTCGCGCTCGGCGGCGGAGAGGATCGAACGGCGGGGCATGCGGTTTCCTTCTTCTTGAAAACGTAGGTTTGTGACAAGCCCGCCAAGGCAACCGGCGCGGCACGGGAATCAAGGCATTGCGATTCTCGAAAATAGTTCTTGAAATTCTATTCTTGATTGCATATCATCTCAACGAGTTTCGATAAGAAAGGATGCCCATGCGACCGTCTGTTGTGCTTGACATGAAGCGAAGCGCAGTGCGTGAAGCGGTAGGCCGCTTTCGCGCCGCGAACCCGCGCGTCTTCGGCTCGGTGCTGCATGGCACCGACCGGGATGGCAGCGACCTCGACCTGTTGGTCGATGCGCTGCCCGGTGCCACGTTGTTGGACTTGGGCGATTTGGAAGAAGAACTGAAATCGCTGCTCGGCGTTGACGTCGATCTGCTGACTCCCGGCGACCTGCCGCCGAAGTTCCGGGCCAAGGTGCTCGCGGAGGCGCAACCGATATGAGCGAGAACCGCCTGCCCGATTACCTCGACCACATTCAGCAGGCCGCAACCGATGCGCGCAGCTTCGTGGAAGGGATGGCCAAGGACGACTTCTTGGCCGACAAGCGCACCCAGCAGGCCGTCATCATGAGCCTGATCGTCATCGGCGAGGCGGCCACAAAGGTGATGGATGGCTACGTCGAGTTCACCCAGGCAGGCTCTGTTGCAAAAATCGTGAAGCTTGAGCATGCTTGGCGGAGATTGGACGGACGGAACGATGACGGATTTCAAGTGGCGCCATTTCCAGGGTGATGTGATCCTGTGGGCGGTGCGCTGGTATTGTCGCTATCCGATCAGCTATCGCGACCTTGAGGAAATGCTGGCGGAACGCGGCATTTCGGTCGGCCATACGACGATCTATCGCTGGGTCCAGTGCTACGCCCCGGAGATGGAGAAGCGGCTGCGCTGGTTCTGGCGGCGTGGCTTTGATCCGAGCTGGCGCCTGGATGAAACCTACGTCAAGGTGCGGGGCAAGTGGACCTACCTGTACCGGGCAGTCGACAAGCGGGGCGACACGATCGATTTCTACCTGTCGCCGACCCGCAGCGCCAAGGCAGCGAAGCGGTTCCTGGGCAAGGCCCTGCGAGGCCTGAAGCACTGGGAAAAGCCTGCCACGCTCAATACCGACAAAGCGCCGAGCTATGGTGCAGCGATCACCGAATTGAAGCGCGAAGGAAAGCTGGACCGGGAGACGGCCCACCGGCAGGTGAAGTATCTCAATAACGTGATCGAGGCCGATCACGGAAAGCTCAAGATACTGATCAAGCCGGTGCGCGGTTTCAAATCGATCCCCACGGCCTATGCCACGATCAAGGGATTCGAAGTCATGCGAGCCCTGCGCAAAGGACAGGCTCGCCCCTGGTGCCTGCAGCCCGGCATCAGGGGCGAGGTGCGCCTTGTGGAGAGAGCTTTTGGCATTGGGCCCTCGGCGCTGACGGAGGCCATGGGCATGCTCAACCACCATTTCGCAGCAGCCGCCTGATCGGCGCAGAGCGACAGCCTACCTCTGACTGCCGCCAATCTTTGCAACAGAGCCCTCCAAGGTGCAGTCGATCACCCTGGCGATCGGACGGGACGCCGCACGGTTTGACGACCATTTGCGGCGCGTGCGGGCGAGCGTATGATGAATCGTCCCCACATTAAGCTTGGCTTGATCGCCGCATGTCTGGCGATGGCTTCCCATTCCGGCGCCGAAGCGAAGAAGAAAAAGGAAGCTCAGGTCGAGCAGGCGGCGCCCATAGACCTCGCGGCACTGGATGAAGCGATCAGAGCCGATCGGCTCGTCCAGGCCAAAACGCTGATCGAACAATCCCAGCTCGCCCGTCAGTCCGGACCGATGCTCGATCTGCTGAAGGCCGAATATGACCTTGCGCGCGGGCAGAATGATGTGGCGCTGGCGGGCTTTCGCCTTCTTGTCGCCGATGCGGGCGTGGGCGCGCGCGCTCAGCAAGGCGCCGGGATCGCCTCGGTCCGGATCAACCGGATCGACGACGCAATGGGTTATCTGACGGCGGCGACCAAAGCCGATGGCTCGCTTTGGCGCGCGTGGAGCGCGCTGGGTGTCGCTTACGATGTCAAGCGGAACTGGCCGGCGGCGGAAGCGGCCTACGCAAGCGGGCTTGCCGCGCGCCCCAACGCTGGAGAAATTCTTGCAAACCGGGGATATTCGCGCTAAATACGTGACCGGCGCCGAACTGGTCATCGACGGCGGCTGGTCCGTCAGCGCTTGAACTCGATCACAATCACAGAGGAGTAATCATGTCGAATCTAGAAGAGGTGATCAGCAGGTTTGCACTGGCCGATCTTGTGTCGGATTATTGCCTTGGCGTGGACAAGCATGAACTGGAGCGATTCCAGGCGATCTGGTGGGAAGATGCAGTCTGGGATATCGAGTTTGTCCAGAAATTCAGCGGTATCGACGAGATCAGCGGCGCAGTTGAAAATCTGATCTGGCCGATGTGGCAGAGCACCACCCATTATTGCACCAATCACCGTCTTGAACTCAACGGCGATACCGCAAAGGGCATTTGCGACGTCTACTGCATCGGCAATCTTGCCGATGGTCAGGCCGCACATGTCGTCGCGAGCTATCATGACGATTATGAACGCCGCAATGGCACATGGAAGATCAGCCGCCGGTTCGTCAACCAGCGCGTTTTCAGCCCGCTCACCGGATTGAAGCTTTCACCTCCGGGCCAATGATTGCCGGCCGGTAAAACGCATCAACTCTCAAGCGTGATATTTGGAGGAGAGACATGGCAAACCGATTGACCGGCAAGATTGTCCTTGTAACCGGAGCGGCGAGCGGACTTGGAGAAGCACAGGCCCGGGTCTTTGCACGCGAAGGCGCGAAGGTGATGCTGGCCGATATATCCACGGCTGGCGCAGATGCCGCTGCCAAAATCAGGGATGAGGGCGGAAGCGCCGATTTCGTGCAGCTCGATGTATCGAAACTGGAAAGCTGGAAAGACGCGGTAAGTGCGGCCGTTCAGACTTTCGGCGGCCTGACGTCACTGTCGAACACTGCTGGCATCATCCATTATGCAGGCGTTGAAGAAGAAACGATGGATGGCTGGAACCGGATCATCTCGGTTAACCAGACCGGTGTTCTTCTGGGCATGCAGGCGGCTCTTCCCGAGTTGGTGAAAAGCGGAAACGGCGCCATCGTCAACGTCAGTTCCCTGATCGCCCTGATCGCGGCACCAGGTTCGATCAGCTATGTGTAGGCGCTTGCAATCATAGCGGCGTGTGCTCGCAAACAGCCTGATTTCCTGCTCACGCTTTCTGCCACTGGCGGGGAGCGTCCTGCTCGAATTATCTGCCAGTGTGCTCGCCATCATCCGGCGCTGCTTGCAAACGGGGCGTTGTGCTCACGCTCCGTGCCAATGGGCTCTCCAAACCCGTAGCCGGCAAGCGCTTTTGGGGGTGACTACACGAAAGTGACGTATCTGCACGGAAAGGGCGAACGGATAGCGAACGTCACGCGGCAAGTAGGGAGTTGACGGCGCGCAGCGGTCGCAAGGCGTCCGGATCGGGTTGATCTTCAACATTCCAGCTATAGTCACCGGTCAGCGAGATATGCTCCCAGCCCAATGGCGCGATGTGGCGTGCGATTTCGTCGGCTGTGCCGATGTCCGCCAGCGCCATTTCGAGATAGCGAGTGTTCCACAAGATGATGGCGGCGACGAGCAGGTTGAGGCCGGAGGCGCGATAGGTCTGGTTCTCGAACCGACGATCGCGCAGTTCGCCGAGCTGGTTGAAGAAGAGCGCGCGGGCGAGCGCGTTGCGGGCTTCGCCTTTGTTGAGGCCCGCCTGGGTGCGCCGGCGCAGGTCGATGTCGCGCAGCCAGTCGAGCATGAAAATGGAGCGTTCGAGGCGGCCCAGCTCGCGTAGTGCGAGGGCCAGTCCGTTCTGTCGCGGATAGGCGGACAAGCGGCGCAGCATTGCCGAAGCAGTGACGGTGCCGGTGCGGATCGACGTGGCGAACCGCAGCAGTTCGTCCCAATGCGCCGCGACATGACCCAATGCGATCGGTTCGGCCGTCATGCCGGCAAGCAAGGGGCCGGATTCTTGGCCGGGAAGGAGGTGTAAACGACGCTCCTTGATGTCGCGCAGGCGCGGCGCGAAGCGGTAGCCGAAGAAGGGCATGAGGCCGAACACATGGTCCGATGCCCCGCCCGTATCGGTGTAGTGCTCCTCGATCGTCAGGCCGGTCTGGTGATACAGCAAGCCATCCAGCACATAGGGCGCTTCGCCAGCGGTCGCCGCGATCACCCGACTTGCGAAGGGGTCATATCGATCCGAGACATGGGTGTAGAAGGCAACGCCTGGTTCGTTGCCGCTGCGCGCGTTGATGTCGCCGATCGCGGCCCCACGGCCCCCGGCATGAAATTGCTGTCCGTCGCTCGACGAAGTGGTGCCGTCTCCCCACAGCGCGGCGAGCGGCATGGCGCGATGGGCGTCGATCAGCCTTCCCAACGCTTCGCCATAGGCGGCTTCGCTGATGTGCCAGTCGTGAAGATGGGCGAGCTGACGCAGACTTGCGCCCCGGCAGGTTTCCGCCATGCGTGTGAGGCCGAGATTGATGCCATCGGCGAGGATGACCGTGAGCAGCGCATTGCGATCGTCGGCTTCCCGGCCCGAACGACGATGGATGAAGCATTCGCTGAACCCGGTCCAGGCATCGACCTCCAGCAGAAGATCGGTGATCTTCACGCGCGGCAGTCGATCATAGGCGGCGCGACGGGCAATCTCGGTGGCGGGCGGTGTTGCCGCCTTCAGCGGCGAGATGATGAGACCGTTTTCGTCAAGCTTAACCTGGGGCAGCTCCCCTTGCCGTGCAAGGACCGTTACCTGCTCGATCGCCGTGTCGAGCCTGGTGCGCCGTTCCTCGATATGGCGCTCGAAATCCGTTTCGATGGCGAGCGGCAACGGCCCCTTCTCGCGCAGCGCCGCAAAGGTCGCCGGCGGTATGAGATAGCTGTCGAAATCGCGAAACTGCCGGCTTCCCGCGACCCATATATCCCCGGCTCGCAACCGCTCGCGTAGTTGCGACAAGGCGCATAGTTCATAAGCGGCACGATCAACGATGCCATCCCGCAGGACGAACGGGCGCCATGCGGGCGGCACAAAGCGTAGCGGCACGCGATCAGGCAAGCGCCGTTTGCCGGTCCGATATAGCTCCGCGATGATGGCCAGCGCTGACAGGAGCCCCTGAACCGCGCCGGCGCCGCGAAACTCGAAGGCGTTGAGAAAAGCGCCGACAAAGAGCTTCACCGTCCGATGCCGCTCGATCAATTCGGCGGTGCGATCGACGGTTTCCGGTCGCCCGAGCACTTCGGCCTGCTCGACGGCCACGGCGAAGTGCTGCCAGTCCAGCGCCTCGATCTGCGCCAGAGAATCCACGCCCTTGCTGCGCGCGTCGATGAGGAGGCGGCAAGACCCCGTGAGCGTCCGGAGGTGGCCTTGCAACTCGCGCACCGTCTTGGCCTCCGTCAGCGCCGAGGGCCCAATGCCAAAAGCTCTCTCCACAAGGCCGCGCCATGCTGCCCAACAGCTTGTCGAACATCGTCAGGGTGGCGTCGGTCAGGCTTTCCTCAAGCCGGATGCCGGTTGCCGCCAGCGTCGCATGGCGGCGCAGGGCATTGAGTTCGCCAAGGTGCTGGGGTGTGATGCGGCTGCCTTCGTCCGCCAGCCTGTCAAAAGTCAAAGCCGGGATCATGTCGGCACGGGCGCGATCGAGGCCCAGCGCGCGGATATAGGCGAGCCGTTCGATCAGGCGCAGGATGTTGCGCGCTGCCGGCGATTGTGGCGCATTGCGCATCCAGGATAGCCATGTCGCGACCTGCCCCGGTCGTCGGGCCAGCAAATCGTCCAGGCCCTGAAGGGTGTCAGGCAGCAGGCCATTCGTGAGCACTTCATAGGTAAGCTGTTCGGCTTGCTGGCGCGCCCGCCGCAGCACCGCTTCGAGAATCGACGGAGAAGGCAGGAGGATCTGCAGGCGCCGGAGTTCATCGACGATGACGTCTGCCATCTGGCCGGGGTGTATGATGGTCTGCGCGATTGGGACCGAGAAGGCGACAACTTCACGGAAAGCGTTGCGGTCAAAAATCCTGAACCCGTGCGATCGTCGGATTTCGACGAGATGCTCGCGACGGGTCTGGTCCCGATGGGCATAATCCGCGAAGGCTGCCGGCGCGACGCCGAGTTGCTGCGCCACATAGGCGAGCACAGGAGCGGGCGGGACTTCGCCCGCTTCCAGCGCACGGCCAGGCCATCTCATATATAGCATGAGCATCGCATAGCCGAGCCGGGTGGCATCGCCGCGACGGCGGCCGACAATTTCCAGGTCGTCGCTGGTCAGCGTATAATGACGCGCGATCTCGCGCTCATCGAGCGGCGCGCCATAATGCCTCGCCCAGATTTCCAGGCTCACCAGTCGCCGTCTCGCCAAGCATCATCTCCTTCGCTTTGCGTGTCCGTCAGACGGTCCTCTGGCGGCCAGCAGGAATATGTCCGTTAACTCTGGACCTATAACGGCGATTCGGACAAGATCAGATAATGATGGGAAAACGGACAGGATTGGGCTGCATGTGGCGTTGATCGGCTATGCGCGCGTCTCGACGGCAGACCAGAAGCTCTCACTCCAGCTCGACGCGCTGAACGCGGCCGGGTGCGACCGGATATTCGACGATCACGCATCTGGTGCAAAAGCCGATCGGCCCGGCCTGGCCGAGGCGCTCGCCTATCTGCGCAGCGGCGACACGCTGGTGGTTTGGAAACTCGACCGTCTTGGGCGCTCGATGAGCCATCTGATTGAGAAGGTCGGCGAGCTAGCGACGCGAGGTATCGGGTTCCGCTCGCTCACCGAGAACATCGACACCACCACTTCGGGCGGGATGCTGGTGTTCAACATCTTCGGCTCGCTTGCCCAGTTTGAGCGCGATCTGATCCGGGAGCGCACCCATGCAGGCCTCAAGGCCGCTCGCGAGCGAGGTCGCCCCGGTGGGCGGCGGCCAGTGGTCACACCTGACAAGCTCCGCAAGGCGCGCGAACATATCGCTTCCGGCCTCACAGTTCGCGAGGCCGCCGCGCGCCTCAAGATCGGCAAAACCGCCCTCTACAAAGCCCTCGAAGCCACGGAGAAGAACACAAAGTCCCAGCGTTCCCGGTCCGTTCGCTCTTAGCGTGCAGATAAGTCACTTTCGTGCAGTCACCCCTTTTGCGAAGCAGGTTTCCAGAACAGTTCTGACAAGCGGCGGGCCGCAGAAATGCGTTGTCGTCATGGCCCGCCCGCGAGGTCGTCAGAAAGGAAGGTTTTCGCGAACAGGGCCGGCGCGTCGTGCTAGGCGATGGAACCCCGCAAGCGGACAGGATGCGATGACCAGGACCGAAATGCTGGAAACGATGAAGCGTCTCGACGCCCATGCGAACGCCCTGTTGCTTACCGGGGCCTCCGATATCGATCTGCTCGGCGGCATGTTCGACGTGATGCCCGACTTCAAGGCGTTGCTCGACGCCGGATACGGCGGTGAAATCGACAAGAACGCTGGTCGCTTCCCCGGTTTGCATCGCTACGCCGTCATGCTCTCCAATGTCGCCGAGGGGATCGCGGAAGGTTCCATCCGGGTGCCGCGCTGACGCCCTGTTTCGCTGGCAGGGGATGTGAGCAGACCTTTATGATTGCGAGCAGCGCAGGATGATGGCGAGCACATTGGCAGATAGCGCGAGCAGATCGCCGAGCCGGTTGTCAGATAATCCGAGCAAAAAAAGGCTCTGTTTGCAAGCAAACGCCGCTACGATTGCAAGCACCTACACTTATCGGGCCGTCCGGAAAGGATCGCAGCTTTCGCCTGCGGAGGAAATTGCTGCAAATGAATTAGGAATATTCGCGATACGGATTTGATCGAAACGGGGCCAACTGCCCACAAATCGGTCATGGGGATTGAGCGACCGCGCTTTGAAAGCAGCCATCGCATGCTATGGTCGCCTTGAGCATTTCCCGGCAGGCGGAATATCCGCCGACCGGAAAGCCCGCTAAAACAGGAAGCCGGAGCAGCCGGGCCGACGCCGTCGGACCGGACGCCGCTTCGGCTTCGCATCGCCAGGAATTGGAAGCGAACATGTCTCGAGACAATGCCATCGTCATGCGATACGACAATCCCGACATTCCGTCCGGCCGCGACATCGTATATCTTCACGGCCGCGGCAGCACCGAAAGGGAAGCGGGGTTCGCGCTGCCCCTTTTCGGCCGCGCGAATGTTCGCTCCTATCGCGGGCCGCTTCCCCAGGGGCCGGGGTTCGCCTGGTTCGAAAATGCCGGGATCGGCGTCGCCCTGCCCTCCAGCCTGTCGGGCGAAACGTCGAAGGTCGGCGACTGGATCGCCGCAGATACCGGCCGCCAACGGCCCTGGCTATGCGGTTTCAGCAACGGCGCCGCGATGGCCGCCAGTCTTCTGCTCAGCAATCCGGGGGCCTATAGCGGCCTCATCATGATCGGCGGCTGCTTCGCGGTGGAGGACGGCGACCTGCCGGACAACGGCCTGCTCGACAAGCCGGTCCTCTTCTGCCGGGGCCAATTCGACGATGTGATCCCGCGCCACAAGTTCGAGCAGGCGGAAGCCTATCTCTCCGGCCCCAGCGGCGCGCGGGCGACTTTCATCCCTTATGAAGGCGGGCATGAACTGCCGTTGCCGATCAAGGCGGCGGTGCAGGGCTGGCTCGGCGCGGAAAGCCGCTGAATTTCGTCCCGTCCTTGGCCATGGCCGAACGGGAGCGCCGGATGATCGAGAACCGGCCGCATCCGGAAATGATCGGATGCGGCCGGCACTGTTCCAGGATCAGGCCTTTGCTTATGCGGTGATCGGCGGAAGCCCCTCCACCGCGCGGCTCAGAAGCTGCACGATGCCCTCCTCCGTGATCGGACGGGGGTTGGGATAGGGGTTGGCGACCGCCAGCGCGGCGGCCTTCGCGATGCCGTCCTTGGGCATGCCGAGCTTCGCCAGCGACATTTCCGCGCCCAGGCCCACCGCCAGTTCGTACAGCTTGGTCGCGGGGTCGCCGCCGCCTAGTGCGCGGCTAGCCCGTTCCATCGCCTCCGGCACCGACGGCGCATTATAGGCGATCGCATGGGGCAGCACGGCGGTGTGGGTCTGCGCATGCGGCATGTCGAAGGTGCCGCCCAGCGTGTGGCAGAGCTTGTGGTGCAGCGCGACGCTCGCCGCGCCCAGGACGCTGCCGGCGAGCCAGCAGCCATAGAGCGCGTCGCCCCGCGCCTTCGCATCGGTGGGATCGGCCTTGATCAGCGGCAGGCTCCTGGCGAGCGCCCTGATGCTTTCCTCCGCCATCAGGGAGACGATGGGATTGCCGTCGAAGGCATAGAGCCCCTCCATCGCATGGGCGATGGCGTTGAGGCCGCTAGCGATCGACATTTCGGCGGGCAGCGACAGGGTGAGATCGGGGTCGTAAACGACCACCTTGGGCAGCACCTTCTTGTCGCGACCCGTGGTCTTGATCCCATCTTCGGTCAGGCCCCAGATCGGGGTGACTTCCGAACCCGCATAGGTGGTCGGAACGACGAGCGAAGGCAGGTCGAGCCGAAGCGAGAGCGCCTTGGCCAGCCCGACCGTGGACCCGCCGCCGATGGCGACCGTGCAATCGGCGTTCAGTTCCCTGGCGACGGCGGCCGCCGCGTCGACCGTCGCGACCGGGACGTGCATGACCGCCTTGCTGAACAGGCCCACGGCCTTGTCGCCCAGGGTGGCGGCAAGCTCCTGCGCGCTGCCGGCCTGCTCCGGCGTCGAAAGCACCAGCGCGCGGCTGCCGACATGCGAAAGCTCGTCAGCCACCCGCCGCACCGAACCCGCGCCGAAGATGACCCTATAGGGTAGGGGATCATAAACGAATTGCATCACGCTTCCTCTCTATCTCATTAGAATTGGCGAATATCCGGGGCAGAGGATCTTTGCCTGCTGCCAGCGCTTCGCCATGAGCCAAGTCGACCGATAAAAGGGGAAATCGGGCAGACGCACAAGGGGCCAGGCCCGCCCATGCCGGTGCGGGAGCCGCCCGCCCCCTGTTCGGCAGGGCTGTCGCAACGACCGGAACGGGCCGGTCCCGACATGAAGAAAATTCCCGCAAGCATATGGATTTTATAGTGTTTTTCCTTTTCCCGACCCGCCACATCCTTGGCTCGCCGGCCGCATGGCTCGCCTTCCGGCGGGGCGCGGCGCGGCACTTATTCATGGAGCGAATTGCGAATATCCGGATTCGAAGCGCCATCGCCCTCCGCCGCCCCGCCCACGAATTCGGGCAAGGACGGGCCTTCGCCCTCCTCCGAAAGGCCGCGCATGCGCGACAGAATTCCGCGCAGCCAGCGATTGCCGGGATCGTCATGGAATCTCTCATGCCAATATTGCTTCACGGTGAAGCCTGGAAGGGCGACGGGCGGCTTGAGAATGCGGACGCTCTTGGTGTTCAGCAAGCCGGTAAGGCGGGAGGGCGTGGTCAGGATCAGTTCCGACTGCTCGGCTATATGGGCGCTCAGGAGGAAGCTCTCCGCCATGACGGTGATGTTCGATGGACCCACGATCTTGCGAAGCAGCTTTTCCACATCCTCATGGATGTGGCCAAGGTGGCGGCCGTCGACCAGGACGTGCCGGGCGGCCTTAAACCTGTTCATGGTCAGGCGCCCGGCGGGCAGATAGCTTCGCGGCACGACGCAGACATATTCCTCCGGGAAAAGCGTCTGTTCGACGACGCCGGCATAGAGCGCCGGGAAACTGCCGATCGCGATGTCGACCTCGCCGGTCTCGAGCCGGGCGATCAGCTTTTCCCCTCCCAGGGGAATGGCCTTGAACCGCACGCCCGGCGCCAGATCGCGCACCCATTGCAGGACGCGGGGAAGGACGAGCAGATGCCCGACATCCGAAGCCGCGATGTGGAAATCGCGGTTCGAAGTCGCGGGATCGAATGTCGGCTCGCCGCTCAGGCGGGAATGATAGAGTTCCAATGTCTGCGACACGGCGGGCGCGGCGGTGATGGCCAGGGACGTGGGCTCCAGGCCCCGGCTGGTCCGCACGAAAAGCTGGTTCCCGAAATGCTCCCTGAGCTGTTTGAGATGACGGCTGAGCGTGGGCTGCGGCATATCCAGCATCTCCGCCGCCACCCCCACGCTTTTCGCCCGCATCAGGGCCTGAAACACAGTCAAATGCATGAAGGAAATCATTGCGCCATTTCCGGTTTCCGAATGAGAAAGCACCGGAAACCCTGCTATTGCGTAAAGCGCTGCATGGCCAGGAACATTCGCTTTTCGAATGCCGGATATTCGTGAACCCGCGTGGAGTAAACGGCTTTGGAGTGCTATTTCAATGGAGGTCCCGCTCCTCGCCGCCAGGCGAAAAGCAGAGGCGCGATTTTCGGACTATATTTTGATCTTGGAGAGCGATCGTGGATACGAACCATATCACCAGCCTGCATCATATCACCATCTGCACCGGCACAGCCCAGGGCGACATCGACTTTTTCGTGAAGGTCTTGGGCCAGCGCTTCGTGAAGCGGACCCTGTTCTATGATGGCAGCATTCCCATCTATCACCTTTACTTCGCGGACGAACTGGGCACGCCCGGCACCGTCATGACGACCTTCCCCACCCGTCGCACGGGCCTGAAGGGCCGCAAGGGTTCCAACCAGTTCACCGTCTGCACCTATTCGATCCCCAAGGGGTCGCTGGAATGGTGGATCGGCCACCTCAACAAGCATGGCATCGAGACCAGCGCGCCGGGCACCCGCTTCGGTCAGCGCTTCGTGAGCTTCCAGCATCCCGACTGCGGCATCGAATTCGAGGTGCTGGAGGACGAGACCGACACGCGGGCGCCCTATGATTCGCCCTATGTGCCGCTCGAATATGCCCAGCGCGGTTTCCATAGCTGGACGGCCTCCGTGCGCGAGCTGGAGGACATGGACTTCTTCATGGAGAATTGCTAAGGCAATCGTCACCGCTACCGCGTGAAGGGTTCGACGGAAGCAGGCACGATCATCGACCTGCTTCATGAACCCGACGTGCGCCAGGGTAGCTGGACGATCGCGGAAGGCATCATCCACCACGGCGCCTTCGCCGTGCCCGACATGGACGTCCAGGCCCGGATCAAGTTCGACACCGAGGGCGTCGGCTTCACCGACTTCTCGGACCGCAAGAACCGCGGCTATTTCGAATCCACCTATGTCCGTACCCCGGGCGGCGTGATGTTCGAAGCGACCCACAGCCTGGGCTTCACCCATGACGAGGACGAAAACACCCTCGGCATGGACCTGAAGGTTTCGCCGCAGTTCGACGACAAGAAGCACCTCATCCAGCAGGCGATGGAAGACGATCCGATCGTCGTCTGATCGCTGACGCAGGAAAGAAAGGGAGGCCCGGCAAATGTCGGGCCTCTTTTTTTGCGTCCTGGAACCTTGAAGTCCTGGGAAAGGAGAGGACGGCTATTGCCGGAATGTCCTTGCAGCATCGAGCAATAACTCGCCGAGCAGGAACCGAGCGAAGTCGAAGGCCCATATCGAAGCATCAGTCCTTCGATACGCCTCTTCGACAGGCCCTAAGAGCCCGTTTCGAAAGGTCGAAGGGTAGTCAGCGCCAAACGGCACGACCCTTTCCATATCCGGGAAAGCGGGCCTCGAATTCGTCCATAAATTTGAGCCGGACAATGTTCAGTTCGCCGATCAGTTCAGCGGGAAAGTCGGCCATACCGGCTTCGTCCATGAGATCGTAGAGACCCAGCATCACTTGCTGCATTCGCTCCGCCGGATCGACGGGCAAGCCATATTCATCGCGCTCTTCGCTCATCTTCACGTCTCGCGGTGGGACAGAGGTTGAGCATCGCGGCATGGTCTGATTCAAGGGGGTTGCTTACACCATCCTTGGACAGATCATGTGGACCCGCGACACTCGGCGGCAGCATAGCCGCGATCATCTTCGATATCCAACCAGCCTAACGGACGCCGAATGGCAGATTATCGCCTGTCATCCGCAGGATACCCCGACAAACGGACGGCCACGGCGCTGGTCGTGGCGCGCGTTGCTCGATGGCATATTGTTTATCCTACGCACGGGCGCTCCGTGGCGCTGCTTGCCTCCCGGTTTTCCGCCATGGCAAACCGTCTACAGATGGTTTGCGTCTCTACGTGACCGAGGCTTTTTTCAGGCGCTTAATCATGCCCTCGTCATCGCTGACCGTAGCAGTCAAGGACGAGAGGAGGCACCGTCTGCTGCCGTGATCGACAGCCAGTCTGTGAAAACCACGGAGGCAGGCGGACCACGCGGTTACGATGCCGGGAAGAAAGTCATGGGGCGAAAACGGCATGCCATGGTCGATACCGATGGCCGCGCCCTAGAACTGTTGATCCATGCTGGAGATGTTCAGGATCGCGACGGAGCCATCCCTTTGTTGCAGCAATCTCGACACCGACACCCCTTTGTCTCCAAAGCGTTCGCGGACAGTGCATACAGCGCCGCTCGTGTCATCAACGCCACATCCATCAGCATTGAGATCGTTAGAAAAATAGCCGGTCAGGTCGGCTTTACCGTTCATCCTCGTCGATGGGTGGTCGAGCGCACCTTCGCTTGGCTCGGACGAAACAGGCGGTTGGCGAAGGACTTTGAAGCCACCCTCAGTTCCGCCACCGCCTTCCTCTACGCGGCTGCGGCAATGGTCTTGGTCCGCCGCATGGCCCGCGCATCATGACTTTCGAAACGGACTCTAAGCATGTCGAATGACTCGACGGCTACTCCGGTGATTTAACGCAGGGGTTCTTTGGAGCGATTTCCAAGCAATCGAAACCGCTCCAAGAGGAGGATGACGTTGCCCAAGCGCAGGGGCTTCGATGCCGATAAGCCGCCTGATCCGGGCAACATCTGCCCGCACGGGACAGCAACTCCGGCGAAAATTTGGCGACTGCTCTCCGGCCCTCCGGTGATGGATGGGATGGCCCCCCTGGAACGAACCCGCGCCGGGCCGGTCTCAGGGCGCCCGCCTGTCCGGCAGGGGGGATAGGGGGGGCACTTGCCCCTGCCCCTTACGCTTCGGCATTCGCCAATATGGGCGCTTTCCGATCGACCAATATGTTGAACAGAAGGGGCGCCAGGGCTGCGCTGATGATGGCAACCAGCACCATGGCCGCATTGGTCGCCGTATCGAGCACGCCGATCCGCGTCGCAATGTCGGACGCGGCGACGATCAGGCTGAGGCGGGCGCTCAGCAGCAGGCCGGCCGCGACGGCCATCTTCCGACCATGCGCCGGAACCAGCAGCAATGCGGGAATGATCTTGTTGGCGAAGGCGACCGCCACGAAGCCCGGCACCAGCAACAAGGCCTTGGGCGAGGCGAAGAGGGCGGGAATGTCGAATTTCAGGCCGACATTGATGAAGAAGAAGGGAACGATGAAGCCGTAGCCGATCGCTTCCAGCGTCTCGCGCCGATGGCTGTTGCGGGGGATGATCTGCCCCAGCAGCAATCCGGCGAGGAAGGCCGCCAGCACCAGTTCGGATTCCAGCCGCTCCGCGAGCCAGGCGACCATGAACAGCAGCGCCAGGCTGAGCCTGACCAACGGCAGGCTGGTCCGGCTGTCCAACTGCGCGGCCGGCACCCGCGCCAGCAGCTTGGGCAGCAGCCAGATCGCCAGCCCGGCGATGCCGACGAGCGCCAGGCTGCCCAATGCGCCCTCGGCGCGGCCGCTGACGACGATGCCGGCCAGGGACGAGATGGCGATCATCGTGAAAAAATCCGCGAGCAACGCGGTGGAGAGGATGGTCTGGCCATAGGCGCCGTCGGCCAGGCGTCGTTCCTGTATGGTCGGCACGACGATCCCGACCGACGTCGTCGACAGGATCACGGCATAGATCGCCAGATGCAGCAGCGGCGTCGAGGAGTCGAGCAACAGCCAGGCGCCGAACGCGGCCATGACCACGGTCATCAGCGACATCATCACCGCGAGCATGAGCGGACTCGCCTGCTTCGCCTTCTGCCCGCGCGCGAGCAGCATGCCGAGATCGATTTCCAGTCCGGCGATCAGCATCAGCACGCCGAATCCCAGCTTGGCGAGCATTTCCATGGCCGGTCCCGGCGCCAGCAGCGCCATGCCGTTGGGACCGATCAGGATGCCGAAGGCGATTTCCAGCACCAGGGCCGGCAACAATGCCCTGGGCATCCATCGGGCGAGGATGGCAGCTATCGCGCTGCCGGCACATGCCAAGGCTATTACGGAAATGATCACTCGCCCGCCTGCTTTCAGATCGCGATGTCGACACCGCTCAACAGTGAATATGGGGAAATTCCCCTACTGGCTCCCAATCCCGTCGAGTATCTCTCAGGATGAATAATCATTATTCGGATTATGTCGGGTCGGCGAATCCGGCCGTTACTGTCCGCTCCTCAATATTGGTCCAGGTCGCGGCCATGGGCGACTTCGCCGTGGAAATGCCGGGATATTCCCGCGGCATAGGATTCGACATCGGTTTCCCCGTCATTGCCAGGCGCGAAATGCGTGAGGATGACCTTCTTGACGCCCGCGGCGGCGGCGATTTCGCCGATCTGCTCCCCGGTCAGGTGGTCTTCGCGCATATGTTCCATCAGCGGCGGAATCTGATCGGCGGAGAAGCCCGGATAGCTTCGCAGCAATTTTTCCATGCGGGCAATGTCGATCACCTCGCAGACAAGATAATCGGCATCCTTCGCCAGGATCTTCAGGCGTTCGGACGGTCCGGTGTCGCCGCTGAAGACATAGACCTTGCCTCCCGCCTCCACGCGATAGGCATAGGAACGGGACGACCGCGCCTCGATCGATCCGGCCGGATAATGATAGTGATCGACGCCGATGGCGAACACCCGCACCCGATCGTCCTTGTAGACCAGCCGCGGTTCATTGAGGTCAAGCGGCAGGTCATGGCCGACCGCCGATCCGGCGAGGGGCGGCTTGACCGGGCCGCCGACCGTCACCGGGGCCAGCTCCACCGGCCGAAAGGCGGCGAGCGTCCCGGCGACGAGCTGCGCCGATCCCGGCGGTCCGTATATCTCCAGCGGAGGCGCGTTGGCGAGAAGCCAGCGGTCGATCATCAGCACGGGAACATCGGCGACGTGATCGATATGATGGTGGGTTAGGAACAGGGCCTTGACCGACCCCAGCCCCAGCTTGCTGGCCGCCATCTGCCTCAAAAGGCCGTCGCCCGCATCGATGAGATAGGTTTGCCCGCCGACGACGATCGCATTGGCGGGCTGGGAGCGTTCCAGCCGCGCTATCGGCCCGCCGGCCGTGCCCAGCAGGATGAGGCGCGGCGGCTGCGCAGGCGGCGTTTCCGCCCGCGCAGCCACGGTTCCGGCTAGTGCGAATATCAATATTGGGAGCAGATGCTTCATCGGGACGACCCCTGTTCGACTATTGGCGCTTTTGCGGCCGGGCCGCTGCCTTGGGCGGACCGGCAGGATCAAGCCGGAAGAGGCTGGATTCCGGTCAGCGAATGGCCCGGCCCCAATGGTTCGGCCGGGCCGACGGGCACGATGCCCGTGGGATTAACGCTGGTGTGGCTGCGGTAATAATGCGCCTTGGCATGGCGCAGATCGATGGTCGGCGCCACGCGCTCATGGGACGCCAGCTTCCAGGTCAGCCGCGAAAGATTGGGATAGTCGGCGATGCGGCGCAGATTGCATTTGAAATGCCCGTGGTAGATCGCATCGAAGCGGACCAGCGTGGTGAACAGGCGGATGTCCGCTTCCGTCAGCCTGTCTCCGACAAGCCATTCCCTGCCCGTCAGATGCTCCTCCAGCCAGTCGAGCGTTTCGAACAGCGGATGGACCGCCTCCTCATAGGCTTCCTGCGTCGTCGCGAAACCCGAACGGTACACGCCGTTGTTGAGCGTTTCGTAGACGCGCGCGTTGATCGCGTCGATTTCGGCGCGCAATTCCTGCGGATAATAATCGCCGGGAAGCGCCCCCACATGATCGAACGCCGAGTTCAGGATCCGGATGATCTCCGACGATTCATTGTTGACGATCCTCTTCTCGAACTTGTCCCACAGGATCGGGATGGTCACGCGGCCGGTATAGGTCGGATCGCCCGCCAGATAGACCTGATAGAGATATTGCGCGCCGTTGACGCTGTCCGGCACGACGCCCTCGCCCGGCAGGAACGTCCAGCCCTTCTCGCCCATGAACGCATTGACCATGGAGACGGAGATCAACCCCTCCAGCCCCTTGAGCGCGCGCATGATGAGGACGCGGTGCGCCCAGGGACAGGCGAAGCCGGCATAGATATGATAGCGGCCCGGCTCGGCCTGGAAACGGCCGTCCAGCCCGTCGCGATATTGCGATTCCTTGCGCACGAATCTGCCGCCGCTCGATTTCGTGTCATACCAGGCGTCGCGCCAGACGCCGTCAACCAACAGGCCCATATATCGGTATCTCCATCTTCGGCCCGGCCGATCCGCTTCGCATGATGCCGGGCAGGTTCGCGCATGATCGGCGAGAGACGGCGCTCATCCCGCGCATCCGGGATGCTGCGCCGGCGCGTCATGGGATCGAAATCCGTCAGAACGAGGAAGGACGACAGGGCCACAGGATTCCGGCAGGACGGACGATGAGGCCATTCTCTCTCTCTCCACGCGCATATTATGCGGAACCACAAAGGATGTGGCGCCCCCGCTTTCAAGCGCGGATTATGAAAACCCCTTATCCATTTTCTGGATGTAGACAGGCCGCGGCATTGCGGCGCCGCCCGAACGCATGCGCGGTGGCCATGTCGGCCCGATCGGTCGGGAATGCCTCAGGCCGCTTGGGCAGTGCGATCGCAGGCGATGCCGCCAAGCTCGATCAACGTCCGGGCTTCGCGCAGGATATTGTTCCACAATTCGTCGCCCAGCGCATTTTTCAGCTCATCCTGGGCCTTGCGCCATTTGGGGATCGACACCTCCAGCGCCTCATGCCCGCGCTCCGTCAAGCGCACCAGCCGCTGGCGCCTGTCCTTGCCCTCCCCGATCTCCAGGAATCCGTCCCGCACCAGCACATCGACGTTGCGCGTCGTCGTGGTGCGATCGGTCTCCATATGCTGGGCAAGCGTCTGCATGGTCGCGTTGCGCAGATAATAGACGCGCATGAGCAGCGACATCTGCACCGGATTGACCGGCGATCCCGCCATGCTGTCGACATAATGCTTCATGACGGCGCGATTGGCCGCCCGCAGACCTTCCGCGAGGCAGATGTGGGGCGTGTTCCTGACTTCCTCCAGGAAGGCGATGGGTCGTAGCGCGCTCATTGTGTGAGCATACACTTATGGCGCACGCCTGTCGACCCCCCAGGCGCATTGCCGCGCCGGGGAAGCCGGCCGTACGGTGCCGGCCGGGGGTCGCAATAGGGATTCCGCCGGCGTTTTCCCCCGGATGGAGCGCCTGCGCGCCGGTTCAGCGTCCTTTCGCGACGAGGATAAGGCTGTCCGCCCCGGCATGGCGATGGGCCGCGATCTCGCGATAGCTTTCGCTGTCGGCGAACGCGTTGAAGGCGTCCAGATCGGCGAATTCCAGGATCACGATCTTCTCATAAGACCATTGGCCTTCCTGGACGACCGGATTGTCGTCGGCGGCGACGAGCCGGCCATCATATTGCTGGAGCACCGCGCCGAAGCGCTCCCGATATTTCTCATATCTCTCGCCGTCGTTGATCTTGACCTGAGCCACTGTGTAGACCGCCATTCCTGCATCCTTCCCGAATTCTCTGACGTCTCTTCAAGGGGGCCGCCTTCCGCGGGCGAAGGCGGCCCGGTCCGACCTTCGTTCAGGCCGCTGCGTTCAGCGTTTCCAGCGTCGGATAATCGGTATAGCCCTTGGCATCGCCGCCGTAGAAGGTCGGACGGTCCCAGGGGTTGAGCGGAGCGCCCAGGCGGATTCGTTCGACCAGGTCGGGATTGGCGATGAACGGACGCCCAAAGGCGATCGCGTCCGCCAGCCCCTTGCCCACTTCCTCCTGGGCGGAAGCCCCCTCATAACCGCCGGCGGCGATCAGGACGCCGGGCCAGGAGTCGCGGAAGAGTTCAGCGGCGGAGGGCGCGCTATCATTGAGGACGTCCGCCTTGCCGGTCCCGGCTATCCGCGGTTCGATCAGGTGCAGATAGGCCAGTTGGAAGCCGGAAAGCGCGGCGATCGCATGCCGGTACAGCGGCAGCGGATCGTCCTCGCCGGAATCGTTGGTGGTGCCGAAGGGCGACAGGCGCACGGCGACGCGGTCGGCCCCCGCCTCCTCCACCACGGCGCGCGTGACGTCGAGCAGGAAGCGGGTGCGGTTCGCGATCGATCCGCCGTAAATATCCTGCCGCCTGTTGGAGCGGGACTGGAGGAACTGCTCGATCAGATAGCCGTTCGCGCCATGGATCTCGACCCCGTCGAATCCTGCGGCGAGCGCGTTGCGGGCGCCGGTGCGATAGGCCTCGACGATCGCGGCGATGTCCTCAAGCTCAAGGGCGCGGGGCGTCTGGAACGGCTCCAGCTTCCAGCTCGCGGTGAAATGATCGCCCGCGGCGGCGACGGCGGACGGCGCGACCGGCGTTTCGCCATGGTAGGATGAATGGGAAATGCGCCCCACATGCCAGAGCTGGAGGAAGATGTGGCCACCCGCTTCATGCACCGCGTCGGTGACCCTTTTCCAGCCGGCGATCTGTTCCGCCGTATGGATGCCGGGGGTTTGCGGATAGCCCTGGCCGGTCGGCATCACCTGGGATGCTTCCGCGACGATGAGGCCGCCCGGCGTCGCCCGCTGGCGATAATATTCGACGGCGATGTCGCGCGGCACCATGCCCGGACCGGCGCGCATCCGCGTCAGCGGAGCCATCACCACGCGGTGGGACAGTTCGAGCCGACCGATCCTGAGCGGCTGGAACAAGGCGGATTGGGTCATTGGCAACTCCTGGCAATGCTGGCTGAGGAAAGGGGGCGAGGGTCGCGGGACTTCATCCCTGTCGTTCGGCTCTCTCCGCAAGGGAGCCGGGCGCGGACGATCCGAAGGGGCCGGGCCATGGCTGACGTGCTTGTCCGCGCAAATCGATCATCCGACACCCTACTCCAGGACGGCATGGCCGCTTCTTTCGACCAGGCGCGCCCGGCGCCTCGTTACGGTTTAATTTTGCAACCATGCGGATAGTGCCGCCTATGGTTTAAAATTGCAACCATAATATTTTCAAGGATGACGACTGCCGCCGCCGGCTCCCGACGGCATGGGAATGGCGCGGGCAGGCCGGCGCCCCCGCCTTATAGCTCGTCCTGTCCAGGCCGAACCGCAGCGCTGCGCGGGCGGCTATCGGTCCTCGACGGACCCGGCGGAAAGGGAATGCGACGGATCAGAGGTCGGTGGCGGGGACGGGCGCGTCCTGGGGCGGGAACGCCCTGAAGAACATGCTGACCAGATCGGGAATCAACCCCTCCATATCCGCCTGGCAGGGCGGTTCTTCGGCGTGCAGCATCCGAAGGGTGGAGGCCCCGGTCAGCAGCGCGGCCAGCATCAGCACATGCCGCGATCCGGCCGCGCCGGCGTCCAGTTGCCGCCGCGCCACGGCCTGGTCCAGCGACTGGCGGAAAATGCCCAATATCCGGATGCTGGGGTCCAGCGCGTCGGGAGCGGGAATATAGCCGGGGATCGGCCGGCCGATGAGCAGCTGGGCCATTTCCGGGTTCACCGTCGCCCATCGGTCCACGGCCAGCATCGCGTCCCTTATCGCCGCCATGCCTGGTTCGGCGCTCGCGACGGCATTTTCGACTTCATGCAGGACATCGTTTTCGGCGCGGCGGTAGAGCGCGTCATAGACCGCCATCAAGGACGGGAAATATTTGTACAGCGCGGTCGGCTGCACGCCCAGAAGCCGCGCCACCGTCGTGAGATTCAGTCCGGCGACGCCTTGCTGCCTTATGACCTCGATCGACAGATCGAGAATCTCGTTCATCGTTTCCTGCCGGCGACGCTCCCGCAACGGGATGACAGGGGACTCGCTCATGGGGAAGGCTCTTATCTGGGTCATCTCCTCTCCCGACATTTTCTTTTGGCGCTCGGCCTTATGGCGCTTGGGCCCTGTTCCGGCATTCGGCGGCGCTGGGGCGTTTGCTGTCCTCCAAGCGCGTTCGATCTGTTGCCGACCATCGGCCAAGCGTGGATTCAACCGCATATCAGATCGCCATGGCCCTGTCGATGTCGCGGCGCGCCGACCGGCAAATTGGCTTCGGCGTCCAGCGAACATCCATGGCGAAAGTTACAGGTCATAACCAAAGACAGGGCGTATCACGCCGGGCATATGCGCCAACTTTGCAAATCCTCCGGAACTGAAGAGACAATAGGTGATAATTATTATTCTTTATTTTAAAATTTGAAGATTTAGCTTGTTCATTGTCGATTCTATTCGGCCATAAATAACAAAAAACAAGGCGTGGATGATGCAAGTAAAAACCTTGCCGGAGAGGTGCGTTTCGTCGGGCCAATGCGTGATGCTGGCGCCCGGGGTTTTCGATCAGGACGATGATGGCGTCGTCCTCCTGCTGCGCGACACGGTGGACGATGGCGACGAAGCCAGCGTAGCCGCGGTCCGATCCTCCGCCAATGTCTGCCCGGCGGCGGCGATCCGACTTTCGGCGACCCCGAAGGCCTGACCTCCAGGTCCGCTTTCCGCTTCCAGGAGGAGTGTCGAAGACATGCACGCCAGCGCCGCGATCCTGCGCCATGCGCAAGCCCCTTTCGCCATCGAGCCATTGGACCTGCCCGAACCCGGCGGGAACGAGATCCTCGTCCGCGTCGCCGGTGTCGGCATGTGCCACACCGACCTGGTGGTCAGGCATATCCCCGCCGAATGGGCGCCCCTGCCCGCCGTGCTGGGCCATGAAGGATCCGGCATCGTCGAGGCGGTCGGCCCCTCCGTCACGCGCTTCGCCGTCGGGGACCATGTGGTCCTGACCTATGATTCATGCGGCTGGTGCGACAATTGCCATGGCGGCACGCCATCCTTCTGCTCCGAATTCAGCGAGCGGAACGAACTGGGGCTGCGGCCCGGATCGCATCGGTCGGGCCGGGATTCGGACGGGGTCGAATTGCAGACGCGCTGGTTCGGCCAGTCGTCCTTCGCCACCCATTCGCTGGCGACCGAGCGCAATGCGGTCAAGGTGTCGCCGGACCTGCCCATAGAATTGCTGGGGCCGCTGGGCTGCGGCATCCAGACCGGGGCGGGCGCTGTCCTCAACGCCCTGCAGGTCCGTTTCGACAGCAGCGTCGTCATATTCGGGACAGGCGCGGTCGGCATGGCGGCGATCATGGCGGCGCGCATCGCCGGGGCGCGGAAGGTGATCGCGGTCGACCTGCACGAAAACCGCCTGCAACTCGCGCAGGAACTGGGGGCGACGCATCGCATCTCCGGCCGCGATCCCGAACTGGTCGAGCAGATCATGTCCATCACCGGGGGCGGCGCGACCCATGCGCTGGACACGACCGCCGCGCCCGCCGTCATCGCCGGCGCCCTGGCGGCCCTGCGCGCGCGGGGGAAGCTGGGGCTGGTGGGCGGCGGCGGCGCGCCGCTGGACCTGCCGCAGGAGGCGCTGATGAAGGGGCAGCAAATTTCCTTCATCATCGAGGGCAATTCGGTGCCCCAATTGCTGATCCCGCAACTGATCGAACTCTGGTCGGAGGGGCTTTTTCCCTTCGACCGGCTGATCGCCCGATATCCGCTGGAGAAGATCAACGATGCCGAGCGCGACCTTGCATCCGGTTCGGTCATCAAGCCGGTCCTGCTGCCGGGCCGATGACGCGACGAACCGCTGACACCCACTACGAAGAAGGCACGAGCCAGTGACGACAGAGACCCAAATCCAGGAAAAGCCCGTTCCCGAAACCACCTTCCCCTGGGAGCGCGGCACTTATGATCCGCCGCCGGCCTATGCCTGGCTGCGCGAGCACGAGCCGGTCCGGCGCGTCGTCCTGCACGACGGCACGCCGGCCTGGCTCGTCACCCGCTATAACGACGTCCGGAGCATCCTGGCCGATCCCAGGGTCAGTTCGAACCAGAATCTGCCCGGCTTCCCCCAGATCGAACTGTTGCCGCGCCCCAGCGAGGAGGAAAGCACCTTCCTCAACATGGACGCGCCGCGCCACACGCTGTTCCGGCGGCTCATCTCCAAGCATTTCATCGTGAAGAAGCTGGAGGTCATGCGGCCGCGCATCCAGGCGCTGGTCGACGAGCATATCGACCATATCATCGATCGTTCGGAGCCGTTCGATTTCGTGGAGGAGATCGCCCTGCCCGTCCCCTCCACGGTGATCGCCTGGCTGCTGGGCGTGCCGCCGTCGGACCATCCCTTCTTCAACCGGGAGACGGAGGCGCTGCTGGCCGCCAGCCTGGGGACGGAGGAAGCCATAGAGCGCGCCACGGAGGCCTATGCGAACATCAACGACTATGTCGACCGGCTGATCGCCGAGCGGGAGAAGCTGGACGATCCGGGCGACGACATATTGGGCGACCTGGTGCGCGCCAGCCGGGAGGGCCAGATCGAGCGGCGGGACGTGCTGAACACCGCATGGCTGCTGCTGGTCGCGGGTCATGACACGACCGCGAACATGATCGGCCTGGGCATGCTGACGCTGCTGGAGCATCCGGATCAACTGGCGCAGCTTCAGGCGGAACCGGCCCTGATCCCGGACGCCATAGAGGAACTGCTGCGCTATCTGACGGTCGTGCACCTCATCATCCTGCGCATCGCGACGGAGGATATAGAGATTGGCGGGGTGACGATCCCTGCGGGCGAAGGGATCATCCCGCTCAACTTCGCGGCGAACCGCGACGACGGGCATTTCCCGGATGCGGCGAAGTTCGACATACGCCGCCGCCCGCGCGACCATGTCGCCTTCGGCTATGGCGTGCACCAGTGCATCGGTCAGGCGCTGGCCCGCATCGAATTGCAGATCGTGTTCGAAACGCTGCTGCGGCGCATTCCGAACGTGCGGCTGGCGACCGATCCGGCCGACATCCAGTTCAAGAGCCATGCGAGCATCAACGGCATCGCCCGGCTGCCGGTGGCGCTCTAGGACCGATGGGAGGACCGACCATGGAAGAGGCGACCACCCTCGTCACGCCGCAGATGGAGGCGTCGAAAGGCGTCTGGCATTCGTTCGAGACCAGCTTTCCGATCACGGCCACCGACATACGCCGCTGGGCGATAGCGACCTATTGGGGGCAGATGCCGCCGCGTCTCTTCTGGGACGAGGAATATGCCCGGACGACCCGCTGGGGCGGGATCGTCGCGCCGGAGGATTTCAACCCCTTCGCCTGGCAGTTGCCCCGCGAACTGACCGAGGAGGAATTGCGGCTTCAGGGCGCGATCCCCGGCCAGGAAACGAAGAAGGGCGACAATATCCTGAACGGCGGCCAGGTCGACAGGTTCGGGGCGCGCATGCGGCCGGGCGACGTCATCTCCAGCCGTTCCCGCCTGACCCATTGGGAGGAGCGGGAGGGCCGCAACGGCCTGACGCTCTACACCTATAACGAGACCGAATGGACGAACCAGCGCGGCGAATGGGTGAAGTCCCGCGTCATGACCCTCATTCATTATTAGGAGCTTCGCCTTGTCCATTTTCTTCGAAGACATCGCCGTGGGCGACCAGATTCCGGCCTTCACCCGCAAGACGACCATGATGGAATGGAGCCGCTTCGCCGCGGTGAACGAGGAGTTCGTCTATGTCCATATGGACGATGAGGCGGGACAGGCGGCGGGACAGCCGGGCGCGTTCGGCATGGGCAATCTGCGCTGGGCCTATATGCTGAACGCCCTGCGCGACTGGGCGGGCGACGAGAGCGAGATCAGGGAACTGGCCATGCAGTTCCGCGCCATCAACCAGAAGAACGACATATTGTCGACCAGGGCGGTGGTCGTGGAAAAGTCCGTCGCGGATGACGGCGCGGCCCTCATCCACCTTCAGATCGACGTGGAAAATCAGGACGGCAAGGGCACTTCGCCGGGGCGCGCCATCGTGGCGGTTCCGTCCCGCGCCTGACCATGGCCGCAAGAACGATAATTTTTCGGGAGCTTTGACGACCAATGGATGCTCTTGGCGATATTCGGGTGATCGAACTCGCGACCGGCGTCGCCGGCCCCATAGTCGGCATGTTCTGCGCCGACTTCGGCGCCGACGTGGTGAAGGTCGAGACGCCGGACGGCGACCCGGAACGCGGCCGTCCCGGCTTTCCGATGTGGAATCGCGGCAAGCGCAGCGTGGTGATCGATCCCGGATCGGCCGAGGGGCGCGCATGGCTGCGGAACCGGATCGGCGGGGCCGACATGCTGATCACCAGGGACGGCGAGGAACTGGCGGCCTTCGGGCTGGACGGCGACGAACTGCTGGCCAGCCATCCCCGGCTGATCCTGCTGGAGATGCCCGTCTATCTGCCCGGCCATGTCCCCTGGGCGGGCGGGGTCGAATCCGCCGCGCTGCTGGGGGCCTATGGCGGCCAGTTCGCCCGCCAGTCCTCCGTATCGGGGGAGCCGGTCGAGTCCGTCTATCAGACTTTGCTCTATGCGCATGGCCTGTGGGCGTCGGTCTGCGCGGTGGCGGCCTTGATCGAGCGCGAGGGTTCGGGTTTCGGGCAGCGCGTCACCGTGTCCGGCATCAACGCGCTTCAGCAGCTTACCATGATATCGCTGGTGGTCGATCCCAACGCGCCGGACCCCAGCACCGCCGTGGGGGGCGCGGGCCGCCATCCGACCTATTCCCGGATGATCGCGGGCGACGGCAAATGGTTCACCAGCGGCGCGCTCGGTCCCCGGTTCGAGGCGATGTTCATGGAGGTGATCGGGCTAGGTTCGATTGTCGAGGATGAGCGGCTGGGCGGCAGCCTGGCGAACATGGTCGCGCCGGAGAATATCGGCTGGGTGCAGAAGGCGGTCGAGGAAGCGGTGCTGAAGCAGCCCCGCCAATATTGGCTGGACCGCCTCGACGCCGTCGGCATCCCCTCCGGACCGATCGACGGGCGCGAGGGGTGGCTGGACCATCCCCAGGTCGCCGCCATGGGCATGCGGGTGGAGGTTGACGATCCCGACCGTGGTCCTGTCGTCATGCCGGGCGTCCCGATCAACCTGACCGCGACGCCGGGCGCCGTTCGCGGCCCCGCCCCTGCCCTTGGCGAGCATAGCGGCAAGGTCGCGCCATGGCCCGCGCAGCCCCGTCCGGCCGCCGATGCGCGCCCGCTCGTGCGATCCGGCCCGCTGTCGGGCATCAGGGTCGTCAACAGCGGGCCGTTCCTCGCCAGCCCCTATGCCGGATGCCTGCTTTCGGCGCTGGGCGCGGACGTGATCAAGGTGGAACCGCGAGAGGGCGACCCCTTCCGCAAGCCCGCCTATGGCGCGAACCGGGGCATGCGCAGCATCGCCATCGACCTGAAACATCCCGACAGCATCCGGGCCTTCCACAAGATCATCGAGGGCGCGGACGTCTTCATCGACGGCCTGAGGCCCGGCGTGACGAAAAGCCTGGGCATCGACTATGATTCCCTTAAGGCGATCAACCCCGGCATCGTCACCATGTCGCTTTCCGCCTTCGGCCAGACCGGCCCGCTGGGCGGGCGCGGCGGCGTGGACATGGTGTTGCAGGGCATGGCCGGGATGATGGCGGCGGAGGGCGGCGACGGCGAACCCATCGTCAACACCATATCCGTCTGCGACATCAGCACGGCCTCCATGTCCTCGCTCACCATCGCGCTTGCCCTGTTCCACCGGCTGCGCACCGGGGAAGGCCAGCGGACATGGGACACGCTGCTGGGCACCGCAACCTACCTCCAGTCGGCGGAGATCATCCGGTTCGAAGGCCGCCCGCCCGCCATCGTCGGCGGCGTCGACTTCCAGGGGGACGGCGCGTTCGACCGCATGTATCGGGCGGCGGACGGCTGGGTCCGGATCGCCGCGCCCGACGCCCCGGCGAAGATCGCCAGCGCCCTGGAAATTCCTGAGGAAAAGCTGGCGGACAAGGATGGGGCCATTGCCGCCATCGGGGCCGCCATCATCGATCTCAGCCGCGAGGAGGCGACGCGCCGCCTCAACCGGGCGGGCGTGCCGTCGGCATCCGTCAGGAAGGTGACGGAGGTGCTGCGCGATCCCCGGCTGTGCGAGGCTGGCTTCGCCCATGTCTATCCTTCCGACAATGGCGGCTTCATCGCCACGCCGGGCCGCATCGCATCCTTCAGCAGGACCGAATGGCGCGGCGTGCTGAAGCCGCCGGGGATCGGCGAGCACAGCGTCCGGATATTGGAGGATGCGGGGATCGATCCTGCGACCATCGACCAGTTGATCGAACGCCGCGCCGTCGCGGTCGGCGGACCCATGCCGCAGATATTGCCGCACGCCTATCGTTGAGCCCCGGATCGCAAGCATAAGGAAAAAAACAGCCGTGAACGCCATCGCAATGACCATCAACGGTCGATCCGTCGGGACAGGGGCCACCTTCCCGGTGATCGATCCATCGACGGGCGAAGCCTTTGCCGAGGCCCCTGCCGCCAGCCCCGAACAGTTGGAGGAGGCGATGGCGACCGCGCAGGACGCCTTCGCTTCGTGGAGCCGCGACGAGGGGTTGCGCCGCAGGGCGCTGAAGGAGGCCGCCGGGCTGGTGATGGAGATGGCCGCCGATCTGGGACCGACACTGGCCCAGGAACAGGGCAAGCCGCTGGCGGACACCGGCATAGAGTTTGAGGCGTCGGCGGAATGGCTCCGCTATTATGCCGATCTCGAACTGCCGCGGGAGGTGGTGCAGGACGATGCGGCGGCCTATGCGGAAATCGTCCGCAGGCCGCTGGGCGTGGTGGCGGGCATTACGCCGTGGAATTATCCCATCGCCCTCGCCTTCTGGAAGATCGCGCCCGCCCTGCGCGCCGGGAACACGCTGGTGCTGAAGCCATCGCCCTATACGCCGCTTTCGACGCTGGCGGTCGGGCAGGCGCTGCAATCGGTCCTGCCGCCCGGCGTGCTGAACGTCATTTCCGGCCCGGACCCGCTGGGCGCGGCGATGACCGCCCATGCCATACCGCGCAAGCTGACCTTCACCGGGTCGACCGCGACCGGCAGGAAGGTGATGGCGTCGGGGGCCAACGACCTGAAGCGGGTGACGCTGGAACTGGGCGGCAACGATCCGGCGGTGATATTGGACGATGCCGACATATCCGCCATCGCGGACGAGCTGTTCTGGGGCGCCTTCGCCAATAATGGGCAGGTCTGCGTCGCGATCAAGCGCATCTATGTCCATGAAAGCCGCCATGACGAACTGGTCGAGGCGCTGGCGGAGCGCGCCCGTTCCGTGGCGGTCGGCGCCTGGAACGAGGAAGGCGCGCTGCTGGGGCCGCTCTGCAACCGGCCGCAGTTCGAGCGCGTGAAGGAACTGGTCGCGGAAGCCATCGGCATGGGAGCGCGGGTGGCGGCGGGCGGCGCGCCGATGGACCGGCCCGGCTTCTTCTTCCAGCCGACCATCCTCGCCGATCTGGACGAAAGGGCGCGGATCGTGAGCGAGGAGCAGTTCGGCCCGGCGCTGCCGATCCTGTCCTACAGCGATGTCGACGATGCGGTCGCCCGCGCCAATGCGGGTCCGTTCGGCCTGACCGCGTCGGTCTGGTCGTCCGACCCGATCCGCGCCGCCAATGTCGGGCTGGGGATCGAGGCGGGGCAGGTGCAGGTCAACGGCCATGCCATGGGCCTGCAACCCCATCTGCCCTTCGGCGGGCTGAAGTCGAGCGGCATCGGCGTCGAAAACGGACCATGGGGCCTGCACGGCTTCACCGACATCCAGCTTCTCTACGCGCCCCCCAGGCGGGCGGCGGCCTGAGGAAAGCGGAACAACGAAACCACAAGCAACAAGTCGAGGATATGTCATGGGTGCATTGGAAGGACGGGTCGCCATCATCACCGGGGCCGGGCGCGGCATCGGGGCGGCGATAGCGCGGCGCTACGCGGCGGAGGGCGCGAAGGTCGTCATCAACGACCTGGGCGGCGACACGACGGGCGAAGGCAGCGACCTGGGACCGGCCGCCGCCGTCGCCAGCGACATCATCGCCGCCGGGGGGCAGGCCATTGCCGACGGCGGCGACATCGCCGACGTCGCGACCGGCGAACGGCTGGTCGGCCTGGCCATAGAGAAGTTCGGCGGGCTGGACATCGTCGTCAATGTGGCGGGCATATTGCGCGACCGGATGATCTTCAACCTGGACGAGAAGGATTGGGATGCGGTCATCCGCGTCCACCTGAAGGGGCATTATTCGACCATCAAGCCCGCCGCCGCCTATTGGCGTTCGCTGCGCAATCCGCAGGGCGATTTCCGGATCGTCAACTTCACCTCCGCTTCGGGCCTGCACGGGTCGCCCGGCCAGCCCAATTACGCCGCCGCCAAGATGGGCGTCGTCGGCCTGACCATGTCGCTGGCGAACGGCCTTGCCCGTTACGGCGTCACGGTCAACGCCATCGCGCCGGGCGCGACGACGCGGCTCACCGAAACCGCGCCCGAAGACAAGAATGTGGACGGCCCGGCGCGGGCGGACGACCCCTATACGCCCGACCGCGTCGCGCCCATCGCGGTGTTCCTGGGTTCGAAGCAATCGGGCTGGATGTCCGGGCGGACCATCGGCGCGGCGGGGGGCGAGCTGATGCTCTACAATGTGCCGGAGATGATCAAGACCCTGAACGGCATGGCCGATCTGGATGCAGCGACCTTCGCCGCCACGGTGGAAAGGGAGTTCCGCCCGCTCGCGGACGGGCTGGCGCCCAGCATCTATTTCGATTCGCAGATGTGAACCGGGCCATGACTGACGGAGATTCATGATGTCGATCGGGCCCATTCCCGAACCTACCCCGGAAACCGCGCCCTTCTGGCAGGGCGCGGCCGAAGGAGAGTTGCGCATCCAGCGCTGCGTCCGTTGCGAAAGCTTCTATTTCTATCCGCGTCCCTTCTGCCCGAAATGCAATTCGGACGAGGTCGAATGGAAGCCGGTGTCGGGGCGGGCGCGGCTGGCCTCCTACATCATCAACTATCGCCCTTCGCCGGAATTCGAGAGCAAGGACCCGCAGATCATCGCGCTGGTGACGCTGGAGGAAGGCCCGCGCCTCTGCACCAATATCGTCGGGGTCGAACCGGAACCGGACAATCTGCCGCTGGGGATGGAATTGCAGGTCGCGTTCGAACCGCGCGGCGACCAGTTCCTGCCCGTCTTCAAGCCCGTCAGGATATGAGCATGCCCCTATCTTCCCCCAATGGCGGCAATATCGCCATCGTCGGCGCGTCGGAGACGGAACGCGTCGGCGTCGTTCCCGATATGTCGATGATCCAGTTGCATGCCGACGCCGCCCGGCGGGCGCTGAAGGATGCCGGGCTGACGCCCGCCGACGTGGACGGCATCGCCACGGCGGAGACGCAGGTCATCGAAGTCGCCGCCATGCTGGGCATCCGCCCGCGCTGGATGGACGGCACGACCATCGGCGGATGCAGCTTCATGGCCCATGTCCGCCACGCCGCCGCCGCGATCGCCACGGGTCAGGCGAGCGTCGTGCTGATCACCCATGGCGAATCCGGCCGGTCGTGGGTGGGCATGCCCAACTATTCGATGAACCCCAGGGGGCCGGACGGGCAGTTCGAGCAGCCCTATGGCGCCATCGCCCCCTATTCCCTGTTCACCCTGCCCGCGCTGGCCTTCCTGGAGGCGCGGGGCATGGGGCAGCGCGACCTGGCCGAAGTGGTGGTGGCGCAGCGCGAATGGGCGATCCCCAACGAACGCGCCCAGCGCCGGACGCCGGTGACGGTCGAGGATGTTCTGGCAGGACCGCGCGTGGCCTATCCCTTCACCCGCGACATGTGCTGCGTCGTGACCGACGGCGGCGGTGCGCTCGTCCTCGTCAGCGCGGAGCGGGCGCGCGACCTGCCGAGCGCGAAGCGCGCCGTCTATCTGATGGGGTCCGGGGAATCCTGCGAGAGCGTGCTGGTGTCGCAGATGGACGACCTCACCTCCTTCGGCTCCTTCCGCAGGGCCAGCGCGGAGGCGTTCGAAACGGCCGGCGTCACCCATGCCGACATCGACCATGCCATGTTCTACGACGCGTTCGCGCACCTGCCGCTCTACATGCTGGAGGATACGGGCTTCGTCGGTTTCGGCGAATCCGGCGCCTTCCATGCCGAAGGGCACACGCGGCCGGGCGGCCGCCTGCCGATCAACACAAATGGCGGCGGTATGTCCTACACCCATTCCGGCATGTACGGGATGTACGCCATCCAGGAAGCCGTGCGCCAGTTGCGCGGCGAAGCCGTGGTGCAGGTGCCCGACATGAAACTCAGCTTCGTCCAGGGGGTCGGCGGGCTTTTCTGGTCGGCGGCCTCCCTGATCCTGTCCAACCAGGCGCCCTAGGGAGGCAATGACGGTTTCGATCCATCAAAAGCGCTGCCAAGAAGGAGGCAAACTCCTCGATGGCCAATCAAGGAGAGAGAAAATGAACGGATTGGGGTATCAGCTATTATGTGGCGTCTGCGCCTTCGCATTTGCGCAACCCGCCCTGGCGCAGGATAGCGGTCCGGATCAGGCCGCGGCGGAAAGAAGCGCGTCGGGATCGGTCAGCACCAGCGACATCGTCGTGACCGCGCTCCGCCGGTCCGAAAGGTTGCAGGACGTGCCCGTGTCGGTGACGGCGCTGGGCAGCGCGGCGCTGTCGCAGCAGCGGCTTCAGCAGGTCAGCGATCTCGCCGGGTCGGTTCCCAATCTTCAGGCGTCGACCGTCGCCGGGGACGGGCTGCCGATCTTCTCGCTGCGCGGCGTTTCCATGTCGGACTTCAGCTTCAACCAGCAGGGTCCGGTCGCGACCTATTTCGACGAAGTCTACAAGGGCAGCTTTCCCCTGCTGGGACTGGGCATGTTCGATCTGGAACGGGTCGAAGTGCTGCGGGGACCGCAGGGAACCCTATATGGAAAGAATACGACCGGCGGCGCCATCAATTTCATCAGCAAGAGACCGGGGCATGATTCCGAAGCCTATCTGAAACTGGGCTACGGCAATTACAACCGATACGACGCCGACGGAGCGGTGCAGGCGGGCCTGGGCGACACGCTGGCGGCGCGCATCGCCTTCACATTCTCCCGCGCCGACGGCTGGTTCAAGAATCTGATGCCGGGCAGGCCCGACGGCAGCGCCGTGCGCCAATATGGCATCCGGGCGTCCCTGCTGTTCGAACCGAACGACAAGCTGGACTTCATCCTGCGGCTGACGACCAGCCTGCAAAATCCGATCGAATATGGCGTCCTGGGCGAGCCGGTCGGGTCTCTGGGCATAGGGAACGGGGTCTATGAGATGTTCGGCGCGTCGAGCTATTTCAGGACCGGGCTTGGACGGCGGGAGATGGAGGCGGACAATATCGGCCGCCATCGCCACCGCACCTATGGCGCGTCCCTGACCGGAAACTGGCATGTCGCGGACGCACTGACCGTCACGTCGGTGACGTCCTACGACTATGGGCGCCTGCGCGTCATCGACGAGGCGGACGGCACGCCGCTGCGGGTGCTGGAGGCCGACCTGAAAGGACGGGGCAAGCAGTTGTCGCAGGATCTTCGCCTGTCTTCGGACTTCGACGGACCGTTCAACTTCATCTTCGGCGCCTATTATAATATCGAGAAATTGTGGAACGAGACGTCGGCGGGATTCTACAGCGACATCGACGTGAACGGAGACGGCGCGCTCACCTGGGAAGATTGCGTCGACAGCGGCTTCGCGGTCTCCTGCATCTACCGCAACAATTATAAGCAGGTCAGGAAAAGCGCCGCCGTCTATACCGACATGAATTACAAGCTGTCGGACCGGCTCATCCTGCGCGGCGGCATCCGCTATACGCAGGATCGGGGCAAGGTCGTCGGCTACCGCGCCCAGATAGAGGGGCCGGACGGCGTTCCCATCGTCAACACCATCCCAGGCGACGATCCGTTCGATTTCGATGCGTCGACCAGCGCCCGTTTCAAGAAAGGCACGGTCACCGGCAAGGTCGGCGTCGATTTCAAGACCGCCGACAACGACCTGATCTACGCCAGCTTCAGTCGCGGCTATCGCGCCAACGCCTTCAACGCGCAGGCCTATTTTTCCCCGGCCGAATTGAACGTGGCGGAACCGGAAACCGTCAACGCCTATGAACTGGGTTTCAAGAGCCAGTTCCTGGACCGCGCCGTGACCTTCAACGGGGCGGCATTCTATTATGATTATCGCGACCAGCAGGCGATCAGCGTCAATTCGGTCACCCATATCCAGACGCTGATCAATATTCCCAAGTCCCGCATCCTGGGCGCGGAATTCGAACTGACGGTGCGCCCGGTCCAGGCGCTTCGGATCAATGTCGGGGTCGGCATATTGGACACGAAGATCAAGGAAGGATCGCTCAACGGCACGTCCCTGCGGGGGAACCAGTTGCCCAACGCGCCGAAGCTCAGCGCATCGGCGGGTTTCGATTGGGATATAGTGGAGACCGGCGGCGGAAAGCTGAGCTGGGGCGTGAACGGCAGTTTCACGTCCAAGCAATATTTCGACCTGTTCAACACGGAACGCACCGCGCAGAAGGGATATGCGCTGGTCAACAGCCAGCTCAGCTATCGATTTGCCGACGATCGCTACGGCGTCAGCCTGTGGGGCAAAAATATCTTCAACAAATATTATGCGCGTTATTCGCTGGACCTGTCCGGCAACGGGTTCGATTACACCCATCTCGCCGACCCGCGCACCTACGGGATCAGCTTCGACGCGAAATTCTAAAGCAGATTCGGATCCGACTGCTCTACCTTTTATCCCTTCCTGCGCAGGCAGGCGCCCAGTTCGGACGGCGAACCGGGGTTCCTGCCAGCGGCCCAATTCGGAAGCGTGCCGCGTCCATCAGGCGCGGCACGCTCCCTTTGCCGGACGAGATGGGCAGAACGTCCGGCAATGGCATCCCCACATCCCTGCCGATCCCTTTTGCAGGCGGCGCCGCCCGCCGGGAAAATGCTTCACGGGCGGGAAACGGACGGCAGCAGCGTATATTTGGTGGTCAGATATTCATCGATCCCTTCAGCGCCGCCCTCGCGCCCCAGGCCCGACATCTTCACCCCGCCAAAGGGTGCGGCGGCATTGGAAAGGACGCCGACATTCCATCCCATCATGCCGGTCTGGAGTTCATTGATCAGCCGCTGCCCCCGCTCGATGCTGGCGGTGAAGGCATAGCCGACCAGGCCATATTCGGTGTCGTTCGCAATGGCGATGGCTTCGTCGTCCGTGTCGAAAGTGACGATCGGCAGGACGGGGCCGAAAATCTCCTCCCGCAGGATTCGGCTGTCCCTTGCGACATCGGTGAGCACCGTGGGTTCGAAGAAGGTGCCCGCGCCGCCCCGCCGCTTGCCGCCCGTGACGAGGGTCGCGCCGCGGGACAGGGCATCCTGGACCAGCTCGTCCACCCCCGCGACCGCCGCCTCGTCGATCAGAGGGCCGATCGCGACGTCCGGATCGAAGCCTGAGCCGAGCTTGAACTGCGCCACCTTCTCCGCCACCCGCCGGCTGAATTCCTGGGCCACGCTTGCATGAACGATGAACCTGTTGGCCGCCGTGCAGGCCTGGCCGATATTCCTGAACTTCGCGACGAGCGCGCCTTCCACGGCGCGGGAGAGATCGGCATCGTCGAAGACCAGGAAGGGCGCGTTTCCGCCCAGTTCCATGGAGGATCGCAGGATGTTGGCGGAGGCCTTCTCCAGCAGCACCCGCCCCACTTGCGTCGACCCGGTGAAGCTGATCTTGCGCAAGCGGCTGTCCGCGATGATCGGTCCGGTGGCGCCGCCCGAATTCGTCGTGGGAATGACGTTGACGACGCCCGCCGGCAGGCCCGCCTCTTCAAGCAATTTCACGAGATACAGGGTGGTGAGCGGCGTCAGCGCGGCGGGCTTGATCACGACGGTGCATCCGGCGGCCAGCGCGGGCGCGATCTTGCGCGTCGCCATGGCGAGGGGAAAGTTCCAGGGCGTGATGAGCAGCGCCGGGCCAAGCGCATGGCGCGAGACGATCATGTCCCCGGTGCCCTCCGGCAACGAGCCGAAGCGTCCGGATATGCGAACCGCCTCCTCGCCGAACCAGCGGAGGAATTCCGCGCCATAGCTCACCTCGGCATGGGATTCCCGCAGCGGCTTTCCCATTTCGAGCGTGATGATGCGGGCGATCCGTTCCCTGTCGCGCATGACGAGGTCGAACGTCCGGCGCAGCAACTCGGCGCGCTCGCGCGGCGGCGTGCGCGACCATGACGGGAAGGCGCGGTCGGCGGCGTCGAGCGCATCCATGGCGTCCGACGGCGTCGCATTCGCCAGCCGGGCGACGACATCCCCGGTCGCCGGATCGTGGACGCTAAATTGCTGCCCGTCGGCCGCCGAGCGCCAGGCGCCGTCGATGAAAAGTCCCGTGGGGACGGACGAAACCGTGTCGGTCGCCTCCGTCAGAGCCTGCTGCTGCATGGTCGCGGCCGTCATGCGCTTTCTCCCTCCCGCTCCAGCACGGGGCCAAGGCCCATAGCCTGGCGAAGGAAGCGCGCCGCATGGTCCAGTTCGCCCCGCGCCGGAGCGATGACCCCGCCCAGCGTCAGGAAGCCGTGCATCTGGTCAGGCAGGTGTCGGTGCTCGCTGCCCCGCACCTCGCGCTTCAGCCGCCCGGCCAGCGCGATGGTGTCGTCGCGCAAGGGATCGTGGCCGACCGACAGGATGAGCGTGGGCGGCAGGGCGCCGAAATCCGGATGGCGCGCCGGCGATGCGCGCCAGTCGCCCGCCAGCGCCACATCGTCCAGATAAAGGTCGCGGAACCAGCGAAGCGTCGAGGATGTGAGCGGATAGCCGCTGCTGAATTCGTCCATCGACGCGGTTCTGCGGCCCATGTCGCCGGCGGGGTAGAAGAGGGCCAGCGCGGATGGCGTCGCTTCGTCCCTCAGCGCGAGCGCCGCGACCAATGCCAGCGTCGCGCCCGCGCTGTCGCCCGCAACCGCCAGCCCCGCCGTTTCGATGCCCAGCCCGGCCACCGCCTCAGGCACATGGCGCAGCGCGGCGACGGCGTCCTCCACCGCCGCAGGAAAGGGATGTTCGGGCGCCAGCCGGTAATCGACCGCGACCAGGATCGCGCCCGCCTGCCTGGCCAGCAGCCGGCAGGTGGAATCATGGGTGTCCAAATCCCCCATGACCCAGCCGCCGCCATGCAGGTAGACGATCAGCGGGCGCGGCCCGATCGCCGCCTCCGGCTCGTATATCCGCGTCCGCAGCGGATTGCCGCCCGCCCCGATCGTCAGATCCCTGGCGCGGACATCGCGTTCCGGTTCGAAGCCTGCGCGCAGCGACGTGGCGCGATAGCCTTCCCGCGCCTGTTGCGCCGTGCCCTGTTCGAGCGGAGGCAGGGCCGCCGCGCGATATTGATCGACGACGCCCTGCGCCCCCGGTTCCAGGGGGACGCGAAGTTCGATTGCCTCTGTCATTGTCCAACCACTTTCTGCACGACGCCGCCATCGACCAGGAATTCGGCGCCGGTGACATAGGATGCTTCATCCGAAGCGAGGAACGCGACGACCTGGGCCACTTCGTCCATGCCCCCCGGCCGTCCCAGCGGGATAAGCGACGTGTCGACCTTCAATCCCGCGGTCATGGGCGTGCTGATCATGCCGGGCAGCACCGCGTTCACCCGGACGCCCGCCGCCGCGAAGTCGAGGGCGGCCGCCTTGGTGAGGCCGATGACCCCGAATTTGGAGGCGACATAGCCGTAACGTTCGCGATTGCCCCTGACGCCGTTGATCGAGGAGATGTTGATCACCGATCCGCCGCCGGCCGCCGCCATGCGCGGAATGCAGGCGCGCATGCCGTAGAAGACGCCGCCCAGATTGACGGCGATCTGCCTTTCCCATTGGTCGTCGGACGTGGTTTCCAGCGCGCCGCCCCCGCCCACGCCCGCATTGTTCACCAATATGTCGATCCTGCCGAACCGTTCGACGCATCGGTCCGCCGCCGCCCCCCAGCTTTCGCCGCAGGACACGTCCAGGCGGAGATAGTCGGCGGCATCGGCGCCCATCTCCCCGGCCAGCAGCCGGCCCTCCTCGTCGATCACGTCGGTGACCAGAACCCTGGCGCCCTCGGCGACGAAGCGGCGGACATAGGCCGCGCCCAGGCCACGGGCGGCGCCCGTGATCAGGGCGGTCTTCCCCGTCAGGCGGCTCATTCCGCCGCCTGCGTCGTCAGCTCGCCCAAGGGGGTGAAGCGATAATCGCCCTCGGCCGGCCCGCGCGTCATGTTCCAGAACTCCAGCAGTTCGAACGGCCAGACGGCGGAAACGCGGCCGGTCTTGTTCCTGTACCAGCTCGTGACGCCTTCCGCGCCCCATGCCCGCGCGCGGTTGGCGCGGTCGATCTTCCCCACGAAGGCATCGGTCGCGGCGTCGGTGGGTTCCATGTCCTTCAGCCGCTTCACGACCAGGGTGCGGATGCACTCCAATATATATTCGATGCTGCATTCGACGATGAAGATCGCGCTGCCGTTCGCCGCCACGGCCGAATTGGGACCGCCGCAGATGAAGAAATTGGGGAAGCCCGGCACCGTCATGGTGGCATAGGCCCGCGGATCGCCGTCCCAATATTCGTGCACCTCCACGCCGTCGCGCCCGCGCACCTCCATGTCGGCCAGGAACTCGTCCGCGCGGAAGCCGGTGGCATAGGCGATGACGTCCACCTCATGCAGCACGCCGTCCGCCGTGACGACGCCTTCGGGCACGATCCGCTCTATTCCTTCGGTCACCAGGTCGACATGCGGCTTGCGCAGCGTGGCCGACCATTGGCCATTGTCGCGCAACAGGCGCTTGGCCCCCGCCGGATAGGTGGGAATGACCTTGTCGATCAGGTCCGGCCTGTCGGCGAGCTGGCGGCGGAATTCGGCCTCCAGTTCCTGGCGGAAGGCATGGTTGATGGCGCCGATGGAACCCTCTTCGCTCCAGCCTTCATCGGCGGTGACGGTGGGCATCCGGCCTTCCGTCGCGAGCCAGAACTGCCAGAAGCGATACCAGCGCGCATAGCCCGGAATGTGCCGGAACAGCCACATCAGTTCCGGGCTGATGTCGTCCAGATAGTCGGCCGTGGGCAACAGCCAGGGCGCGCTGCGCTGGAACACCTCCAGCTTGCCGACCTCGTCGGCGATCGCCGGCGCGATCTGATAGGCGCTGGCGCCGGTCCCGATGATCGCCACCCGCTTGCCCTTCAGGCTTACGTCATGGTTCCAACGGGCGGAATGCATGCTTGCGCCCGCGAAGCTGTCCATGCCCTCGATATTGGGCAGCTTGGGCGAGTTGAGCTGGCCGGTGCCGCTGATGACGACATTGGCGCGGTGGACCCTGACCTCCCCGTCGGTGACGGCCGTCACCTCCCACTCGCCCGCTTCCTCGTCATAGATCACCGATCGGACGAGGGTATTGAAAACGATGCGGTCGCGCACGCCATAGTCATGCGCCACTTTCAGGACATAGTCCTGGATCTCCGACTGGCGCGAGAATTTCTGCGGCCAGTCGGTCTTCTGCGCGAAGCTGAAGCTATAGGCATAGTTCGACGTGTCGAGACGGCAGCCCGGATAGGTGTTTTCCCACCATGTCCCGCCGATCTCTGGATTCTTTTCCAGCACGACATGCTCCACCCCGGCCTGCTTGAGGCGATAGGCGGCGACGACGCCGGTGATGCCCGCGCCGATGATCAGCACCTTGAACGGCCGGTCGGGATCGAGTTCGGACAGGGTCCACCGGGGCGCGCCCACGTCATGGTCGGCCACCTCATGGATCAGAAGATCCCGGTAATCGTCGAAATCGCGGGTGATGAGGAAGCTGACGATCGCCCGCAGCTCCGCATCGTCGGTGTGGCCGGGCGTCTGGATCTCGCCGTCGCGATACCGCCTGATCGCGTCGAAGGCGAGCCGCCTCGCTTCCTTCTGCTGTGCTTCGTCAAGGCCGCCCTGCGGCATCGGGATGAAGGATTTGCGCGTATGCGGCGGCTTGAGCGATGGGGGAACCAGCGACGTGTCGCCCGTCAGCTTCGCCAGCGCGGCCAGCAGGGCGGGCAGTTCCGCCTTCTCCAATATACGCTCCAGTTCGGCATCGTCGATGTCGATCGGAAGATAGGTGTCGAACGCATCTGCATGGTCGATGGGGTTGGCGGACATGGTCTTTCCTCTCTGGCCGCGAACCTGCGGCATATGCGTGGCGGCGCGTGAACCGGGCCGTGAACTAGGCATCGAACATGATGACCTGGCGAAGCTGGTCGCCCGATGCCAGGGCGTCGAAGGCGGCGTTGATGTCCTCCAGCCCGATGCGGCGCGAAATCAGCCGCTCGACCGGCAGCCGGCCTTCGCGCCACAGCCTTTCCAGGAACGGAATGTCGCGCCGGGGAACCGACGAACCAAGATAGCTGCCGACGATGCGGCGCGCCTCGGCGGTCACCTGCAAGGGCGATATCTGCGCCATGGCGCCGGGCGCGGGCAGGCCGACCGTCACGGTCGTGCCGCCGGGCGCGGTGATGGCGAAGGCGGTTTCGAACGCCTTGGGATGGCCGGCGCATTCCATGACGATGTCGGCCCTGATCCCCCGGTCGACGGCGTCCTGCGGCGACAGCGCCTCGTCGGCGCCCAGCGAACGGGCTAGGGCGAGCTTGTCCGGAAGCGCGTCGATCGCGACGATCCGGCGCGGACGCAGCGCCTTCGCGGTGATGAGCGCGGCCATGCCGACGCCGCCCAGGCCGATGACCGCCACCACGTCCGCCTCGGTAGGCCGCGCCTCGTTGAGGAGCGCGCCGCCGCCGGTGAGCACGGCGCAGCCCAGCAGCGCCGCCACGTCCGGCGGAACGTCGTCGCCCACCGGGACGGCGGAACTGCGATGCGCGACCAGGTGATCCGCGAAGGCGGAGACCCCCAGATGGTGGAGGACGGGGTGGCCGCATTCGCTGAGGTGCACGGCGCCGTCGAGCAGCGTCCCCGCCCCGTTGGCGGCGGTGCCGCGGGTGCAGGGAATGCGCCCTTCGGTCCGGCATGCGTCGCAGGCGCCGCAGCGGGGCATGAAGGTGAGGACGACGCGCTGTCCCAGGGCGAGGTCGTCGACATCCGGTCCCAGGGCGACGACGCGCCCGCTGGATTCATGCCCCAGCAGCATGGGCAGCGGGCGCCTGCGGTTTCCGTTGATGACGGACAGGTCCGAATGGCAGAGGCTGGCCGCCTCGACCTTGACCAATATCTCGCCGGGGCCGGGCGGCGTCAGGTCCAGCGTGCCGATCCGGATCGGCCGGCTGTCGGCATAGGGCCGCGGCGCGTCCGACGTTTCCAGGATCGCGCCCCGGATCGTCATCGACCCGTCGCTCCGTCCATCCATGGCGGGGGATGCTGCGCTCATGCGATCAGACCCCGGCCATGGAGCCGCCGTCCACGACAAGGGCGGTTCCGGTGATCCAGGACGCGTCGTCGGACGCCAGGAAACTGACCGCGCCGGCAATGTCCTCCGGCGTGCCCAGCCGACCGAGCGGATGACGCCGGGCGAGATCCTCCCGCGTGAACGCCTCGCCATGATGCGCCAGCACCGCATCCACCATCGGCGTGTCGATCACGCCCGGGCAGATGCAGTTCACCCGGACTCCCGATGCCGCGAAATCGAGCGCCATGCACTTCGTCATTCCGACGACCGCGCTCTTGGAACTGTTGTAGGCGACCGCGCCCGGCGTGCCCTTCAGCCCCGCGACGGAGGCGATGTTGATGATCGATCCCCTGGTCTGCCGAAGGTGGGGCACGCAATGCCGGGCGATCAGATAGGCGCTGGTCGTGTTCACTTCCAGCACCCGCGTCCACCGCGCTTCGTCGATGTCGAGCACGGTGCCGCCCGCCCACATGCCCGCCGCATGCACGACCACGTCCAGCCGCCCGGTCCATCCGACGATGGAGGCGACGGCGAATTCGATCGAGGCGGCGTCGCCGACGTCCAGCGTGGCCGCCCGCGCCCTGCCCTGTCCGCCAATCGCCTCGGCGACCTGGCCGGCGGCCCGCGCATCGATGTCGGTGACGAGGACGGACGCGCCCTGCTCCGCGAAGCGCCTGGCAATGGCTTTTCCGACGCCCCCCGCGGCGCCGGTTACGAGAACGGATTTATCCTGCATCGAACCCTCGAAGACCCTTGGCTGAAAACGGACGGCACGCGGTCGCCGACCGCGTGCCGGAAATGGCGGCGGGGAAACGGGCGCGCCCGTCCCCCGCCTTGGTCGGAGCGGCCTTGCAAGCCTGCGCGCCTGTTCCGCTCCGCATGGCCTAGAAGCGCCAGTTCATCTGGATGCCGTAGGTCGCGGGCTGCCCCGCCAGCCTGCGGACGACGTCATAGAGCTTGGCGACGTTGGTCCAGTAATAGCTGTTGGTCACGTTGCGGCCGAAGACGCTGACCTGCCAATTGCCGTCGCTGCCGCCGAAGCCGGCGCGCAGGTCGAGCACGCCATAGTCCTTCATGTAGAGCAGCGGTTCGTTGCCGAAGCCCGCATTGGTCTTGGTCCGGTAGCTGTAGTTGACGCCCAGATTGGCATCCAGCCGCGATGAAATCGGAAAGCGGTATGCGCCGTCCAGATTGACCTGCCATTTGGGCGTATAGGGAAAATCATTCCCCTTGAAGTTCTGGCGCGTGCCGATGATCGTGTAGTTGATGAAGTCCGACGTGACCTTCGAGTCCAGATACGTCGCCGCGGCGGTCAGGGACAGGCCGTTGGTCGGATAGACCGTGACCTGCCCCTCAAAGCCGCGAACGCGGGACTTGGGCACGTTGACCAGCGCGATCAGCGGCCCCATCAGCGTGATGATGCGCCCCTGAAGCTGCTTGTCCGAATAGTCATAGTTGAAGGCCGCGCCGGTCACGTCGACCAGCCGCCCGAAAAGCGACGCCTTGAACCCCGCCTCCAGCGCGACCACGCTTTCCTGCTTCACCGGAACATATTGGTCGACGCTGGTGCCCGAAAGGACGGGCACGCTGCCCGCCTTGTAGCCCCGGCTCGCGTTGAAATAGAGCAGCACCCGGTCGGCGGGCTTCACGTCGACGCCGAAGCGCCAGGACAGGCTGTCCTCGTTGAACGTCCCTTCGATATGGCTGGCATAGTTGAGATTGGCGTCCAGCGTCGAGCAACCGTCCATCGGAATGACGGGTATCGGCCCCAGCCCGGCCGCGGCGCGGATATTGTTGAACAGCCGCGTCAGCCCGACCGCCGAATTCTGGTTGGCCGGAAGCCCGCACCCCTCATAGTCCAGGTCCGCCTTGGTATAGCGGGCGCCGGCGTGCAGCGTGACCAGGCGGCCGATGTCATAGTCGACATTGCCGAACGCCGCATAGGTGTTGAAATCCTGATAGCCGTAGGGCGCGGCGGCGACGTCGTTGGTCAGCGGCGTGAAAAAGCTGTTCTGGGTGGAATAGTAGGTCGCCCAGATCGCATTCTCCCGCGTCTTGTCATGCGCATAGTTGACGCCCAGGATGATGGTCGCTGGCCCGAAATTGCCGGTCAGCCGCTCCTCGGTCGAAAAGGACGAGATGCGGCCGCGAATGCTCTGGTCGCCGTTCGTCAGCGACGTGCCGTCCAGGTCGATCCGCTGGTCCATGCTCATATGCGCGTAGGAATTGAGCGAGACCAGCGTGATGTCGTCGGTCAGTTCGTAATCCCCGCGCAGCACCGCCTGGTAGAAGCTGTTGTCCTTGCGGTAGGGCGTGTTGGCGTTCCAGTCCGCCGCGCGCGGCGTCTGGGGCGCGCGCGGATAGTTGGTGACGAGCGGAATGGTGCTGGCAAATGCCCCGAACAAGGGAACCACGGCGAGGAGCTGGCCCGCCTGCATATCCCCATCGTCGATGAAACCGTTGAGATTGAGCGAGAGCCTGAGGCGATCGGACGCCTGCCAGTCCAGAAGGAACCGGCCCTGGAGCATGCGCTGGCGGCCCAGGCTGTCGTTGCGGGTATAGCTTTGCTGCCAGCCGTCGCCCCGCACCCCGCGAACCGCCAGGCGGGCGTTGAGGCCCGGCGCAAGCGGGCCGGTGACATAGCCCTGCGCGTCCAGCGTGTTGAAGCGCGCGAAACTCGCCGTCACGCCCGCGCCCAGCTCATCCCTGGGCTTCGCGGCGATATAGTTGATCGCGCCGCCCGTGGCGTTCTGGCCGAACAGGGTTCCCTGCGGCCCCTTGAGCACTTCGACCCGCTCCAGGTCGAAGGCGGCGCCGGTCGTCATCACGGAAAAGGGCAAGGGCGCCTCGTCGACATAGACGCTGACGGTCGGGCGCGCACCCACCGCCGTGTCGTAGAAGCCCACGCCGCGCAGCGAATAGACCGGCACGCCGCTGCCGCTCTGCACGAAATTGAGGCCGGGCGTGACCTTCGCCAGATCCTGGACATCGTTGATCCCCCGCGCCGCAAGCTGCTCCCCGGTCAGCGCCGTCACCGACATCGGCACGGTGCTGAGGCTCTGGGCGCGCTTCTGCGCCGTCACGACGATGTCGCTGACGCTGTTCAGGCCATTGCCCTGGTCGGCGGGGGCCGCCTGGCCATGGGCGGCATGGGGCAGAATAGCCGCCCCAGCCAAATAAAGCGCCGTCTTGAGCATTTTCATCATCAATCCCCCTCCTGGGCCCATTCGACCGATGGGTTGCCTTGAAATCACAGGCTTGAACGGCACGGCCCGTCGACCGCCGCCGGGCGACACGGCCCGGCAGGGAGCGACGGGGTTCCCGCTGACTGCCTTTCACGAAGCGACGCAACCGGACTCGATCCACTCCGGCATCCCGACTCGTTGCGTTATGTGTATATACACATTCTGCAATGTCAATCATGTTCCGCCGCGCTCCTGCCAAGGCGCGGAAAAGCCCTGGGCAGGCCGAATCGGCGATGCGCAGCGGGGCGGCGACCAGAACCGTCCCGCCGCCGCCCGACATATCGATTCCTCGCAAGGCACTGTTTTCAGGCAATTTTAAAATCCTGCCGTCCGCGCTTGAACAACGATGTTTTCATTGGTAACACTGTTACCGGATTGGGCAGACGACGAAGGAGCTTAGGAATGCGCACGCGGATCACGGAACTGTTCGGGATCGAACATCCGATCATACAGGGCGGGATGCACTATGTCGGCTTCGCCTCCCTCGCCGCCGCGGTTTCCAATGCGGGCGGCCTGGGCCTGATCACCGGCCTGACCCAGCGCACCCCTGAACTGCTGGGGCAGGAAATCGCGAAGGCACGGGATCTGACCGACAAGCCGTTCGGCGTGAACCTGACCTTCCTGCCGACCTTCAACGCGCCGCCCTATGCCGAATATATCCAGGTCATCGCCGAAAACGGCATCCGGATCGTGGAAACGGCGGGGCGCAGCCCGGAAGAATATATGCCGCTGTTCAAGCAGGCCGGCATCAAGGTCATCCACAAATGCACCTCCGTGCGCCACGCCCTGAAGGCCGAACGGATCGGCTGCGACGCGGTCAGCGTCGACGGCTTCGAATGCGGCGGGCATCCGGGCGAAGACGACATTCCCAACATGATCCTGCTGCCATTGGCGGCGGAGGCGCTTTCCGTGCCGTTCGTCGCGTCGGGCGGCATGGCCGACGGCCGCAGCCTGGTGGCGGCGCTGGCGCTGGGCGCCGACGGCGTCAACATGGGAACCCGTTTCGTCGCGACCCAGGACGCGCCGGTCCATGAAAATGTGAAACGGGCGCTTGTCGAGGCGACGGAACTCGATACGCGGCTGGTGATGCGGCCGCTGCGCAATACCGAACGCGTGCTCAACAATCCCGGCGTGGAGAAGATCCGCCAGATCGAACGGGAAAAGGGCGACGCGATCAAGATCGACGATATTTTCGAGCAGGTCGCGGGCGTCTATCCCAAGGTAATGGTTGAAGGCGAGGTCGATGTCGGTGCATGGAGTTGCGGGCTGGTCGTCGGATTGATCCGGGACGTGCCGACCGTGAAGGAACTTGTCGACCGCATCATGAACGAAGCCGAGCAGATCATCACCGACCGGCTGGGCCGCTCCCTGGGCGCAACGGTCCAGAACGCGCTCGAAACGGCATAGGCGGCATGCCGTCCGGCACGGCCCGATGGGAAGGTGGCGTCGACCTGCAACAGGTCCGCGCCACCTATCGGGACGAGACGCGGTCCGCCATCCTCGCCGCCGCCGCGCGCATTTTGAGCGAGGAAGGGCCAGCCGCGCTGACGGTCCGGCGCGTCGCGGAGGTCGTCAACGCTTCGACGAAGATGATCTATACCTGCTTTTCGGGCAAGGCGGGGCTGCTGGACGCGCTGTATATCCACAGTTTCGACGGCTTGGGCCGCGAATTCGGAAAATGCCTGGCAGAACCTGCGCCGGTCGCCCGATTGCGGGCGATATGCAAGGCCTATCGCGCCTATGCGCTGGCGGAACCGGCATTCTACAATGTCATGTTCGGCGACCTCGGCCGGGCCTATGAAGCGCCGCTGGAAAGCCGGCGGCGCGCCTGGTCGACATTCCGCGCCATGCGGGAGGCGGTCGCGGCCTGCCTTCCGGAAGATCGGCGGGACGAAGCCCGGCAACTCTCCCAGATGCTCTGGGCGACGCTGCACGGCGTCGTCAGTCTGGAACTGAGGGGCCTGCTCGGCGAAAAGACGGATGCCGGCGATCTGTATGACAGGACGAGCGAACTCTTCCTCCAGGGAAGCGGCCTGATCCCCTCCTGACCGGCGTCAGCAACCGCGTCAGGCGGCTGCCTTGTCGTCCATGCGCGAGGCCACGAAGTCGCGCGGCCCCAGGACCCGCCCGTCTCTGGCCTTCAGCTCGATCCTGGCCAGCGGTTCGCCATTCTGGCGGTCGACCATCGCATATCGGGCCTCGTCCGGCTTGAAGCATGTGCTTTCGCCCCACTGCCACAGCGCCATGAGAACGACGTACAACCCCTCTCCCTTTGCGGTGAGGACATAGCGGTGGCCGACGCCGTTGTCCGCGTCCGGCTCTATCCGGAAGATGTCATGTTCGACCAGCTTCTTCAGCCGCGCGGACAATATGTTCTTGGCCAGCCCGATAGCCTTCTGGAATTCGCCGAAGCGCTCCCTTCCCTTGAAGGCTTCGCGCACGATCAGCAACGACCACCAGTCGCCGACCACTTCAAGGGAACGGGCAATGCCGCAATCGGCGTTGCCGAGATTGGTCCGCTTTCCCTTCATCGCCATCTCCAACATCACAGCAAGGTTTTGAAGTTAAACCAACTCCGCCGATTTGTCGAGCGTTCCTCCCCGCGACGCCGCCGGGAGCCATTGGCGGGGAAGGCCCTGGTCGTCGCCGCCTTCCCGAACCGCAGGGGACGGCGTCAGTCGATCTTCACGACGAGCTTGCCGAAATTCCGTCCCTCCAACAGGCCCATGAACGCCGCCGGAGCGTTGTCCAGTCCTTCGACAATGTCTTCGCGGAACCGGATCTTCCCTTCGGAAATCCACTGGCTGACCTCGTCCAGGAACTTCGGCCGCTGGTCCCAGAATTCGCCGACGATGAAACCCCGCATCATGATGCTGCGCGACAGGATGATCCGCATCGCGGCGGGCAGATGATCGACCTGTTCGCCGGACGATCCGTTATACTGGGCGATCAGGCCGCAGACGGGCACCCTGGCGAAATTGTTGAGCAGCGGCAGCACGGCCTGCCAGACGGCGCCGCCGACCAGTTCGAAATTGATGTCGATGCCGTCCGGGCACGCCGCGGCCAGATCGTCGGCGAAGGTCGGGGACCGATGGTCGACCACCGCATCGAAGCCCAGTTCCTGCTTCGCATAGGCGCATTTTTCCGCGCCGCCCGCGATTCCGACGGCCCTGGCGCCATAGAGCCTGGCGATCTGGCCGACCAGCGATCCGACCGGGCCGGTCGCCGCCGCGACGACGACCGTTTCGCCGGGCTGGGGTTTGCCCAGGGTCAGCAGCCCCGAATAAGCGGTGAGGCCGGGCATGCCGAGCACGCCCACGGCGGTGGTGATCGGCTTGAAGCGGTCGTCCAGCTTCACAAGGCCAGTGCCGTCCGAAATGGCGTGCGTCTGCCATCCCAGCCGTCCGGCCACGCGTTCCCCGACCGAAAAGCCCGGATGGCGGGATTCCAGCACGGTCCCGATGATCTCGCCTTCCATCACCCCGCCGACCGGCGTCGGCGCGGCATAGGATTTCCGGTCATCCATGCGGCCGCGCATATAGGGGTCGAGCGACAGATAATTCGCCCCGACCAGGAACTGTCCATCCCCGATGGGCGGCAGGGCCGCGTCCTCTGCCCTGAAATTGGCGGGCGTCACCGCGCCCTGCGGACGTTCGGCAAGGACGATCCGGTGGGTGGTCACCATGGCATATTTCCTTTTTCTTCTGTTCGGTCCGCGCGCCGTTGCGAATGGATGGGCGTTCCGAACGGGATTGCGTGGCGGCATGGGGCCTGCGCTGCGCTCGACCCGGTTCCGCTCTGCCGGCCGCGAGGACGCGGCCGGTTCGAATGCGGGTCAGGCCGCCTGGACGTCCCATAAGTCGATGGCGATGGCGATCCGGTCGAGGATCGGGCGGTTGTCCGCGCCGGCGGCATAGACGCGCCGCTTCGTCGGGAAGATGAGGCCGTCGAACGCCTTGTGATCGGTCGCATAGTTGGCGCTGGTCGTGCCGCCCATGATCTCCACGCTGTAGTCGTGGCGCCGCAGCAGGCCCGATTGATCGAAATAGAAGGTCTGCTGGGTGGAATGGCTGGGCACGCCTTCGGGGAATGTCACCTTCAGCCGACGCCAGGTTTCGCCATTCTCGTCCCAGGGTTCGACCTCTTCCGACGTGAAGCCGGGCAGCCTGAACAGGAACGGCGTGGTCAGATAGGTCCACATCGCATAGCCGGTGAAATAGACGAGATGCTGTTCGTCCCACGGCGTCGGAATGCTGTGCCCTTCGAAGAAGGAGCGCGGATTTTCCCGCTTATCGATCAGTTCGCCGCTGTCGGCGACGATGGCGGTGCTGTCCGGCTCCCAGACGCAATGCTGCCCCTCCTTGAGGAAGGGCGTGAATTCGGTGTGCGGCTTCCGCGTGGAGATCGAGCAATGCATGTCCGCATAGGCGCCGGGCCACTGCTTCACATGCCAGACCGTGCCCTCCGCATGGAAATGGGCTTTCAGTTCATTGATCTGCTCCCAGCGGTCCCAACCGCCATGCGCCGCGATCGCCAGGTCCAACAATTCGCTCACACCTATTCTCCATCGCTCCCCGGCCAATGCCGGATAGGTTTAACTTTGCAACCATGCAGCCCATAGGCCCTTATGGTTTAACTTTGCAACCTAAATTCGCGCGATGGATTCCCGGAGAGGTCGCCGGCAGGGCGTTCGCTAAGGGGATGGGAGCGTCGGCGGGCGCGGAAAAGCGCGGCGCGACAGGATGCGGCGCGGTGGGGCGGCCGGCGCAGGGCGACCAAGGCCGCGCCTTCAGATCATCCATTACCGAGCCGCGGCCGGCGGGTTTCGCCGGCCGCGTCGGTTCACAGCCTGGGGCATCGCGCGGAAAGGCCTGTCCCGCGCCTGTCGAAGGGGCGGGAGCCAGCCTGCCGCTTGAAACCGCTTAGGACCGCTCGAAGATGGCGGCGAGACCCTGGCCGCCGCCGATGCACATGGTCTCCAGACCGTAGCGCGCATCGCGGCGGCGCATCTCGTTCAGCATCGTCGCGGCGATTCGCGCCCCGGTGACGCCGATCGGGTGGCCCAGGGAAATGCCCGAGCCGTTGACGTTGAGCTTGTCCAGGCGGCTGTCGTCCTCACCCCATTCCCACGCCTTGAGCAGCGCGAGCACCTGGGCCGCGAAAGCCTCGTTGATTTCGATAAGGTCCATGTCGTCCCAGCCCAGGCCCGTGCGCGCGAACAGCCGCTGGACGGCGCCCACGGGGCCGATGCCCATGCGGGAGGGATCGCAACCCGCCGCCGCCCAGCCGACGAACCAGCCGCTCGGTTCCAGGCCGAGCTTCGCGAGCTGGTCTTCGGCAACGACCAGGCAGGCCGCGGCGGCGTCATTCTGCTGGCTGGCGTTGCCGGCGGTCACCACGCCGCCCTCGATCGGCTTCAACCCGCCGAGCGTCTCCAGCGAGGCATCCTCGCGGAACCCCTCGTCCCGATCGAAGATCACGGGTTCGCCGCGCTTCTGCGGCACGGCGACGGGCACGATCTCGTCAGCGAACTTGCCCTCGCGCCAGGCGGCGGCGGCGCGCTGGTGCGATCGGACGGCATAGGCGTCCGACTGCTCCCGCGTGATGCCATAGTCGCGGGCGAGATTTTCGGCGGTCTCGATCATGCCCGTGATCACGCCATAGCGTTCGATCGGCTGCGACATCAGGCGGGCGCGGGTCAGCCGGTCGTGCAGTTCGAGGCTGCCCATGCGCGCGCCCTTGCGCAGCGCGGTCGAATAATGTTCGACATTGGACATGCTTTCCGCGCCGCCCGCGACCACGACGTCGGCGGCGCCGGTCTGAACCATCATGGCCGCTTCGATGATCGCCTGAAGGCCGGAGCCGCAGCGGCGGTCGAGCTGGAAGCCCGGCACATTCTGGGGCATTCCGGCGGCCAGCCAGGACCAGCGGCCGATGCTGGGCGCCTCCCCGCTGGGATAGCCATGTCCGAAGACGACGTCGTCGACGCGTTCGGGATCGATCCCGCTGCGTTCGACCAGCGCCTTGATGATCGTGGCGCCCAATTGCCCGGCCGTCAGCGCGGAAAGGCCGCCGCCGAATTTCCCGACGGCGGTCCGAAGAGGCGAAACGATGGCGGCTCGACGCAATGTCATGATGTCAACTCCTGTAGATTCAACGGATTGCGGGTTTATGGATTGGGGCGATGGCTCTGGATGGCGCGCTCAAGCTGACCGGCGGCCGCCCTCAGGTCGGGAAGATAGCGCTCGATCAGATCCTCGCGGCTGTGGGCGTCGGAAAAGGTGGCGACATTGAGCGCCGCCAGGACCTGCCCCTCGCGGTCGCGGACGGGAACGGCCAGGGATCGCAGCCCGACCTCCAGTTCCTCCTCGACCAGGCTCCAGCGCCGCTCGCCCACGGCGACCAGTTCGGTGCGGAGCACATCGGGGGAAACGATGGTGCGTTCGGTCCTCGGCTCCAGGGCGGCGCGCGCCAGCCACCGTTCGGTCTCGCACGGCGCGAGCGAGGCGAGGAGGACGCGCCCCATCGACGTGCAATGGCTGGGCAAGGTGCTGCCGACCATCAGCGGCGCGGCGATCACCTGGTTCCGCTCGGCGCGGGCGATGTAGATGATGCGGCCCGGGTCCGACGGATCGAGCGCGCCGACCGACACCGTTTCCTGAAGGCTGTCGCGCAAGGCGTTGGCGACCGCCTGGCTGGCGCTGGCCAGGGGGGTGGACGTCAGGAACCCGGCGGCCAGCGGCAGCAATTTGGGCGTGAGCGAATAGCGCCCGTCCCGCTCGCGAACATAGCCAAGGCATGTCAGCGTGTGCAGGCAGCGGCCGGCGCTGGGCCGGTTCAGCCCGCTCAGCCGCGCCGCTTCCGTGATGCTGAGCGAGGACTGCCCCTCGAAAGCGCGCAGCACGCCAAGGCCCCGCGCCAGCGAAAGCATGAAGTTGGGATCGGCGGTTTGGCTGTCGTCAGCCATGGGCATTGACCTTTTGCGCTTAAACGAATATTGGCGTTTTTATCCGATAATCGGACAAATAGGGATTATTATGGCAAAGCGCAAGATATTTCCCGACGCTGATGCAGCGCTTGAGGGCGTTCTCTTCGACGGGATGACCATCATGTCCGGTGGGTTCGGGCTTTCGGGCAATCCGGAACATCTGATCGCCGGCCTGCTGCGGAACGGCGTCAAGGAACTCACCGTCATCTCCAACAATTGCGGCGCGGACGGCTTCGGCCTCTGGACGCTGCTCAACAACGGCCAGATCCGCAAGATGGTCTCCTCCTATATCGGGGAGAACAAGCTGTTCGCGGAACTCTATCTGTCGGGCCAGCTCGAACTGGAGCTCAATCCGCAGGGCACGCTGGCGGAACGCATACGCGCGGGCGGCGCGGGCATTCCGGCCTTCTACACGAAGACCGGCGTGGGAACCGTCGTCGCGGAGGGCAAGCCCGTCGAGGAATTCGAAGGGTCGCTCTATGTGCGCGAAACGTGGCTGCGGGCCGACGTTTCCATCGTGAAGGCCTGGAAAGCCGATCCGGAGGGCAATCTCGTCTATCGCAAGACGGCGCGGAACTTCAATCCGAACATGGCGACCGCCGGCAAGATCACCATCGCCGAGGTGGAGGAGATCGTCCCGGCCGGCGCGCTCGACCCCGACCAGGTCCACACGCCGGGCATCTATGTCGATCGCGTGATCCAGGGACCGTCCTATGAGAAGCGAATCGAATTCCGGACCACGCGTCCCCGCACGGAGGAGAAGGCCTGATGCCCTGGACACGTGAGGAAATGGCGGCCCGCGCCGCCGGCGAGCTGCAGGACGGCTTTTATGTGAACCTGGGCATCGGCATTCCGACGCTGGTCGCCAATTATGTGCCCGCCGACATAGAGGTCGTCCTCCAGTCGGAGAACGGCCTGCTGGGCATCGGTCCCTTTCCCTATGAGGATGAAGTCGACCCGGACCTCATCAACGCGGGCAAGCAGACGGTGACCACTTTGCCCACGTCGAGCTTCTTCAGCTCGGCCGACAGCTTCGCCATGATCCGCGGCGGGCATATCGACCTTGCCATATTGGGCGCCATGGAGGTTGCCGGCAATGGCGACCTGGCCAACTGGACCGTGCCGGGCAAGATGATCAAGGGCATGGGCGGCGCGATGGACCTGGTCGCGGGCGTGAAGCGCGTCGTCGTGGTGATGAGCCACAGCGACAAGGCGGGCAATTCCAAGATCGTCGAACGCTGCACCCTGCCGCTCACCGGCACGGGCGTCGTCGACGCCATCATTTCCGACTTCGGCCGGTTCGTGCTGGATCGGGACCGCGGCGAATTGATCGTGCAGGAACTGGCGTCTGATCTCGACATCGATTTCGTTCGCGCCCGGACGGGAATCCCGATCCGGTCGGCCTGATCCGAAATCAGACAGGCGCCGCCAAACAGCGGGGGGAGAGCGTTTTCGCAGGAAGCGGAGACGCTCTCTTTTCTTTTGCCTCTGCCCCGTCCGCGCCGAAGAGGAAAAGGCCCGTTCAGGCCTGGACGGGCGTCGGCGGCTGCCTGTGCGGCGCGGCGAGGATGTTGAACAGGATGGGGGCGAGCGCCGCGCTGATGATCGCGACCAGCACCATGGCCGCGTTGGTCGCGGTGTCGAGCACGCCGATCCGGGTCGCGATGTCGGACGCCGCGACGATCAGGCTGATGCGCGCGCTCAGCAATATGCCGGCGGCCATCGCCTTCCTGCGGCCGTGGATCGGGACCAGCAGCAGCGACGGGATGATCTTGTTGGCGAAGGCGACCGCCACGAAGCCCGGCACCAGCCACAGGGTCTTGGGCGATCCCAGCAGCGCGGGAATATCGAATTTCAGGCCGACATTGATGAAGAAGAAGGGCACGATGAAGCCATAGCCGATGACCTCCAGCCGCTCGCGCAGGTGGCTGCCGCGCGGAACGATCTGCCCCAGCAGCAATCCCGCGAGGAACGCCGCCAGCACCAGTTGCGAATTCAGCATCTCCGCCAGCCAGGCCGTCAGGAACAGCAGCGCCAGGCTGAGCCTGACGAAAGGCAGGCTGGTCCGGTTGTCCAGCCGCGCCGCGGGCACCCGCGCCAGCAGCCTGGGCAGCAGCCGGATCGCCGGGACGGCGATGGCGACAAGCGCCAGGCTGCCCAAGGCGCCCTGCGCGCTGCCGCTGACGACGATCCCGGCCAGGGCGGAAATGGCGATCATCGCGAAGAAGTCGACGAGCAGCGCGGCCGAGAGGATCGTCTGCCCGTATATGTCGCTGGCGATGCCCTTTTCCTGTATCATCGGCACGACGATGCCGACCGAGCTGGTCGAAAGGATCGCGGCATAGATCGCCAGGTGCACCAGGGGCGTCCCCGGGTCGAGCAGCAGCCAGGCGCCAAGGCCGGCCATGGCAAGGGTCAGCAGCGATATGAGGATGGCCAGGATGAGCGGCCTCGCCCGCTGCGCCCCCTGCGGCCGGGCCAGCAACGCGCCGAAATCGACCTCCAGCCCCGCGATCACCATGGGTATGGCAAGCCCGATCTGGGCGAACAGCTCCATCGAGGGACCGGGCGACAGGAATCCCAGGCCATGCGGGCCGACCAGGATCCCGAACGCGATTTCCAGCACCAGCGCGGGCAAGAGGGCCTTGGGCATCCATTGGGCGACGACGGCGGCCAGTGCGCTGCCGGCACAAGCCAGGGCCAATATGGAAACTATCACTTGTCCCTCTATGTCCTCATCGTGGCGCGGCGGCGGATGCCCGCTTCCTGATTGCCGACCTTCTCTCCGGCGGCGCCTGAGGGTCGATCCGTTGGTGCGCGGACGGCAAGCCCTTATCCCATGAACGACCGGCACTCAACCGTTGGTTCCGGACGGATGGGACGAGTTGCGGGGAAGCCCACCCCGATGTCCGCCGGACCCGCCGCGTCAGCCGCCGAACGCCCGCCATCCGGCAACCGTCGCGCGCGCGGCGTCTCCCTGCGCCAGCGCAAGCGCGTCGGCCGCCTGGAGAACACGGCGCTGCGCCTCGACCAGTTCGGCCAGCGAAACATGGCCCGCCCGATAGGCGCGATCCAGCGCGTCGCAGGCGGCGGTCGCGGCCCGGACCTCTTCGGCATGGACGGCTTCGCGCTCTCTGGCGGTCCGCCAGGCAACGACGGCGCGTTCGACATCCTCGGCGGCGCGCAGCGCGGCATTACGGAACTGGGCGATGGCCTCCCGCTCCGCGCCCTTCGCCCGTGCGACCTCCGCATCGACCCGGCCGAAGTCGAAAAGCCGCCAGCGCAGGCCCAACCCGCCCTGCACCACGCTCGCCGGGCCGGAAATGAGCCTGCCCGCGTCATTGCCCTGAAAACCCAGCAGGCCCGACAGGGTGAATTTGGGATAATATTCGGCAAGGGCGACGCCCAGCCGCGCATGGCCGGCAGCAACGCGCCGTTCGGCAGCGACCAGATCCGGCCTGCGCCGCATCAGATCGGCGGGCAGCCCCATGGCCGCGAAACCGGCGACCGGCACCGGCTCCGGCCTCTCCAGCGCCTGGACAACCGAATCCGGCAGGCCGCCGGCCAGCACCGCCAGCCGCGCCAACTGCGCCTGCGCCGCCTGGTCGAACTCGGCGATCCCGGCGCTGATCGCGGCGGTGGAGGCGCGGGACTGGTCCAGTTCGAAACGGGCAGCCGCGCCATGGACGAAGCGGGCGCGGACGATATTTTCCAGCTTCTGCGCCGCCGCCGCCTGATCGACGGCGATGGAGCGCCTGCGCTGCGCGGAACGAAGGAGGATATAGGCATCGCCAATCTCCGCCGCCACGGTGAGGCGGACGGCCTGGCTGTCGGCGACGGCCGCCTCCAGTTCCGCGACGGCCGCTTCCCGCCCGCGCTTCAGCCCGCCGGCAAGGTCCAGTTCCCAGCTTGCCCCGCCGACCAGTTCGAAACTGTCCTGCGTCCGGTCGAAATCCGGGACATAATCGGCGATCTGCCCCAGCCCGGCCCTCAGCGACTGGCGCGTCCGGACCGCGGAACCGTCCAGCGATCCCGACGGCATCCGCGCCGCCCGCGCCGACCCGGCGGCCGCCCTTGCCTGGTCGACCCGCGCCATCGCCGCCTCCACGTCGAAGCCGCCCTTGAGGCCGCGCGCGACCAGATCGTCCAGCATGGGGTCGGCGAAATCCCGCCACCACGGCCTGCCGCCCGGCTCCACGATCAGGGGAGCATTGTGAAAGGCGGCCGGCAGCGGCAAGGCCGGCCGTCGATACTCCGTGCCCGCGGCGCAGCCGCCCAGCAGGGCAAGGCCGATCAGGGCGGCCAGCGACCGATTCGTCGTCACGACGCTTCTCCCGTCCGGGCGAGCAGGAGATAGACGACCGGCGTCGCCACCCGCGACAGCAGGGTGGAGGCGATCAGGCCGCCGATGATCGCGACCGCCATCGGGCCGTACAGCCCCGATCCGCCCATGGCCAGCGGCAGCAGCCCGCCGATCGCCGTGACGGAGGTGAGCAGCACGGGCAGGAAGCGCATCTCGCCCGCCTGCTCGATCGCTTCGCGCATGGCGATCCCCTGCCCCCGCAACTGTTCGGTGAAATCGACGAGAAGGAGGGCATAGCGTGGATGGTACGCTAAACAACGCTAAGGGCGAACAATCAGCGAACGCTTAGGCGGCGCGGCTATCCGGCGGCAGATTGAGGGCCTTGCGGCCAGCGGAAGCGGCTGCTCGATCCCAGAGGAAATCGCCCGAGAAAGCAATATGCTCCCAACCTACTGGGGACGTATGGGCGAGTAGATCATCAGGCACCGCGACCGATGTTGATCGTAGATGCTGGGCGGCGGCATCCATGTAGATCGTGTTCCAATAGACGATCGCGGCGACGAGCAGATTGAGGCCGGACGCCCGATATTGCTGCGCCTCGTGGCTGCGGTCGATGATGCGGCCCTGGCGGAATGTGTAGATCGCCTGCGTCAGGGCATGGCGCTGCTCGCTGTTGTTGAGACCGGCATGGCATCGCCGGCGCAGATCGGGATTTTCTAGCCAGTCCAGCATGAACAGCGTCCGCTCGATCTTGCCGATTTCCTGTAGCGCGACATCGAGCTGGTTCTGCCGTTCGTAGGCAGCGAGCTTTCGCAGCATGACCGATGGCGCGACATGGCCGGCCTTGATCGACCCTACGAGGCGCAGCACGTCTTCCCATTGCTCACCGATGATGTCGGTGCGGATACGCTTGCCCAACAGCGGGGTGATGGACGGATAGGCCGTGACCGGCGCGATCGGCGCGAGCCGCCTGTCGGGGAAGTCGCGCAGGCGCGGGCAGAAGCGAAATCCCAGCATCGCGCACAGGGCGAAGACATGATCGGTCGCCCCGCCGGTGTCGGTGTAATGCTCGACGATCCTGAGATCGGTGCCGTGGCTGGTGAGGCCGTCGAGGACATAGGGCGCCTCATGCGTCGCGGCCGAGATCACTTTGACGTGGTAGGGCGCGCGCTGATCAGAATTATGGGTGTAGAAGCTGAAGCCATGATCGACGCCATAGCGGGCGTTGATATCGCCGCCCGACGCGCCGCGCTTCGCGGCCCTGAAGAACTGGCCATCGGAACTGGACGTGGTGCCGTCGCCCCATACTCGTGAGAATGGCAGGCGGTGGTGCGCGTTGATGAGGAGGGCCAGCGCCGCGCGGTAGCTGTCGTCGCGGATATAGGCGTCATGGGTCCAGAGGAGCTGATCGCGCGTGACGCCCTGACTCGCCGCCGCCATGCGCGACAGGCCGAGATTGGTCGCATCGGCGAGGATCGTGGCGAGCAGCGCGTTTTCATTGGGACACGGCTCGCCGGTACGCAGGTTGGTGAACGCCGCAAGAAAGCCGGTTTCCTGCGCCACCTCATGCAGTAGCTCGGTGATGCGGATGCGTGGCATCATGGCATCGAGCCGGTCGGCCAGCGCTTCGGCGTCGGGCGTCGCGATCGTGCGAACGGGGGATATCTGGAGGCGGTCGTCGCGATATCGCACACCCTCCAGAGCGTCGCGCTTCAGGCGCTGGGCAAATTTCTTAAGCCGCCAGTCAAGTTCGCGGCCCCGCTGTTCGAGCCATTCGCCGGCTGTGGGTGGCAGACCGAGAGCCGACACGATCGGCTTCGCCTGGGGTTCGCTGAGCAGGTAGCTGTCGAACCGGCGGTATCCTGCCGATCGCTCCACCCAGACATCCCCGGAACGCAGCTTGTTGCGCAGATGCGCGATCGTCGCGATTTCCCAGAGACGCCGGTTGATCTTGCCGTCATCGCCCACGACGATTTTCCGCCATTCCTTGCGGAAGGGCATCGGAGCGTCGGCAGGCAGATCGCGTTTGCCCGACCTGTTGAGGTCGCGCAGCATCTCGATGGCGGCGATCGTTTTTGCACTGCCCTTTCCGGCCCTGAACTGGAGCGCCTCAAGCAGGTCGGGGGCGAACTTGCGCAACGTCGCATAGCGGTCGGCCGCCACCGTCAGCGGATCAAGGTTGGCGGTTTCCGCGATTGTCGCCACTTCTGGCCTCGCCTTCAGGAGGGTGTTCCACCCGACCGATGCGTCCAGGGCCTCCATTGGATCTTCGCCGGTATCGACCGCATCGGTCAATGCGTCGATTGTCCTGCGAAAGATCAGCATCAGCCGCGCCACATTCTTTGACGTGGTGGCATAGCTGCGCGCCTGGGCGTTCTTCGCGCGGGTGAAGATGCTGCCGATCAGCTTGTCCGCCATCTCCAAGGCGTTATCGGTCAGTCGTTCCTCGAGGTCGAGCAGGAACGCAACCAGCGTAGCGCGCCGTCGGGAGGGAATATATCGCTCGATCATATAGGCAGGCGAAGCGCGGCCTTCCCTGACATATTGCCGAAATCGGTCGGCATGGATGCGGCCAGCCACGTCCGGGGAGATGCCGATCTTCCGCACTTGCCGCAGGCGGTCGAGAATCTGGCGGATGTGATCGGGCCTGGCCGCAACGGGAATGGTCTTGAGCGAAGCGAGTTGGCTCATGCCGCCGGCGTCGTCAAAGACCTGGTCGAGGGCGTGGACCTGTTCGGCGCTAAGATCAGCGATCAGGGCGTAGGCAGCCTGCTTGCGGGCACGCGCGCGTCCCGCACTACTGGCGCGTTCGATGGTGGAGATGGACGGCAGTAGAATCCGGGCCTCGCGAAGGGCGGTGACAACGCCGATCGCTATCGTCATCCCCTTGTCGGTCGCCCATGCCGTTTTCGCGGCCGCTTCGATCATGAAGGGAATGTCGGCGCGGGTTGGTCCACGAAGGCCCGCTCGCATCGCCAGCTCGCGGGCATGGTCCGTCATCGTCTGATCCCGCGCTGCATAGTTGGCCAGGTCGGTTACGTGTAGACCAAGTTGTTCCGCGACGAAGGCGGCGAGATCATGGGGTATCGCTCCCTTGTCCTGTATCAACTGCGCCAGTGTGATGCCCGGGTGCCGCAAGAGCGCGAGTTGCAGCGCGACACCCAACTGGTTCCGTCGCTCCCGTCGTGCGCCGATGATCTCGATGTCCGAAGGCTCGAAGGTGTAGAGCCGGGCTAGATGGTCGCGCTCGCTCGGGATGGCGAGGATCTGATCGCGTTCGCTCTCGGTCAGGAGTTGATGCTTACGCTTCGTCATTCCGATTCCCGTCCACAAAAGGTCATCTGGGCCTATGGACAGCCATGAGTAAAGAGACATAGTATGTGGACGGATATGGATGGGGCGAAGCGATCGCCCTTCAGATCGTCCACAGAACGACCGTTTGGGAGACGTGCGGCATGGGTGATATTCTGGGCTATGCCCGCGTCAGCACCGGCGATCAGGACGTTGCGGGCCAGACCATGCGTCTGGAGAAGGCTGGCGCCATCAAAATCTTCACCGATGTCATTTCAGGTAAGAGCATGGAACGGCCCGGTCTGGCTGAGCTAATCGCCTATGCCCGCAAGGGTGACACGCTGGCGGTGGTCCGCCTCGATCGGCTTGGGCGCTCGCTTGCCGAACTTCTCACCACGGTTGAGACGCTACGCGGTCAGGGCATCGCGCTCCTGAGCCTTGAAGAAAAGATCGACACTTCGTCAGCTGCCGGCGAGCTCATCTTCCATGTGTTTGGGGCCATCGCCCATTTTGAGCGACGGCTGATTTCTGAGCGAACCAGAGATGGTATTGCCGCCGCCCGTGCTAAGGGCAAACAGCCTGGCCGTCAGCCGCTGGACATGTCCAAAGTGGATGCGGCCATCAAGCTGGTCGAAGCTCGTATCTCGCCTACCGAAGCAGCGCGGCAACTCGGCATCGGCCGATCGACCATTTATCGCGAAATGCGTAGGATGGGAATCGAACGGCCCGCCTGATTAAGCGCCCGTCCGTTCGCATCGAGCGTTCGCCATGCGTTCTCGCTTAGCGTTGTTTAGCGTACTTTCCACGCTATGCCCTCCAATGAAGTCAAACGGAGGGGGCACTTCCTGCCAGGGCTGACGCACTCGGCGATGTGCCGTTTGTTCCCAATCGAGAGAGAGGATCACACCGATACAAACCGCGATCACGAAGACCACCACGGCAACGAAGACATCGTCACTGATCGCACCAGCGTCGTAAAAACTGAAAAGTGCTATGCCTATCCCTAAAACCAGCAACGCCAGCGCTATGCTGACTTTCCAGATTTCGGCCCGCGGCGGCGGCGGTTCGGGCGTGAAGCGGCCTAAAGGTTTCATCTGAAAGTTCGCCCAAACCGTTGGACGCCTTATGGTTGTTGGGGCCTGTCCAGGGTCGATCACACGGGTCTTGCCTTGTGATCCCATCATCGGCCCGCTACCATGAAGCAAGCAAATGAATATTATTGCGCATTGAGCGCAAGGATGATGGCTTATGGATATCAATGTTGCGCGCACATTCTTGGAAGTCGTCAAAACCGGCAGTTTTGTGAACGCTGCGTCGAACCTTCACCTCACGCAGACCGCAGTCAGTGCCCGCATCCGGGTGCTTGAGGACCTGCTCGATCGGCCAGTATTCATCCGCAACAAGGCAGGTGCGAAGCTGACACCGGCGGGCGAGCAGTTTCTGCGCTTTGCAACCACCATGGTGCAGGTCTGGGATCGGGCGCGCCGCGCCGTCGCGCTCCCGCCGGGACGGGAGACCGTGGTAACGGTCGGCGCCGAGCTCAGTCTGTGGAGTCCCTTGCTGCGGCACTGGCTGCTCTGGATGCGTCGGGAATGTCCGGAAATCGCGGTAAGCACCCATATCGACACATCCGAACGCCTGATGGAGCAGGTCCAGGATGGCTCACTCGATATGGCGGTGCTCTATGCCGCGCCGAGCCGTCCGGGGATCATCGCCGAACTCTTGTTCGAGGAAAAGTTGGTCCTGGTGCGGACCACGCCAACCAGCAGCCCTCTCGCACCGGAAGATCATGTTCAGATCGATTGGGGTGAGGAGTTTGCCGGGAGCTATCACGCCGCTTTCCCGGATCAGCCTAACGCCGTCGTTTCGATAAGCTATGGTCCGCTCGCGCTCGATTATATCCTGGCGACAGGGGGTAGCGGCTATTTTCGCAAAGGCTTCATCCGCTCCTATCTCGAGGAAGGCCGCCTCACTCTCGTCCCTGGAAGTCCTGAATTTTCGTACTCGGCCTATGTCGTCCACAGCACAAAGGCCGACCCGGGCGTGATGGACCGCATTCGTGCCGGCCTCAAGGCGGCCGCGGCGATTACAGCATGACCGTGAACGAACCATCCTCGCTCGTTTGTTACGCCAGCGAAGCCGATGACATTTACATGGGCTTTGCCGGTCGCGAGGAGATCCTCGCGGCGCTCCACGAACTGCTGGAAGCCGAACGGGCCGGCGCCCGCGTCGCGCTCGCCAGCACCAAGTCGGCGAACGATCCCGACTACGCCGAACTGATGCGATCGGTCCGTGCCGACGAAGCACGTTGGTGCGCGATGCTCTCGAGGCAGATCAGGCGATTGGGCGCAGCGCCCTCACGCAAGACCGGCGCCTTTTACAAGAAGGCGTTGGCAATCCCTGATCCGCTTGAAAGGCTCGCCTTTCTCAACCGCGGACAAGCCTGGGTGGTTCGCAAACTGGAATCTCTGACCCCTAGGGTTCGTGACGAGGCATTGCATGCCGATCTTCGCGAGATGCTCGAGAGCCATCGGGTCAACATCGATCGCGCCGCAGCGCATCTTGAAGCGGAGCATTGACCTGCGCGGAAATCCGCAGCTGTATCATTTAGTCCATGCCGACGCCGAGCGGTGATTGGCGGTTAATCAGCCGCTTCATGGCCTCACGATCGGACAGGAGATCGGAAATCCGGTAGGTATCGAATACCGCCATCATCGCCTGCATGCCTTGCGCCAGCACGCCGGTCAGTCCACATGCGGGAGACAGCGCACACCCGGAACAATCTGCGAGTTGGAAGCCTTCCTCGGTGCGGCGGACGACCTCGCCGACGGTGATCTCATCCGCTGGTCGGGCGAGACGCATGCCGCCGGCGCGACCGCGAACGGTTTCGATGAAGCCGTCGTGCGCCAGGGCGTTGACGACCTTCATCAGGTGATTGTGGGAGACATCATAAGCCCGCGCGATTTCGCCGATCGAACACAGGCGCTCTTCGTGAAGGGCCAGGTGAATCAAGACCCGCAGTGAATAATCCGTGTAGCGTGTCAGCCGCACGCAGAACTCCCGAGAACCAATCTGCAACACCATACCTGTATGTCACAGACATGTTAAGGTCGGGATCGCCCTCGAGCCGGCTTGCAACGATCGGCCCATGGTTGTTGGCCTGCAGCGACCGGCCTTATCGAGCAATTATTTTGATGGATCGCTGCATTAAAAGTCATTTTGTGCATGAGTGCTCGTGATGCCATCCTGATGTCCCCTTGGGCGTGAGAGGCTGATATGTACAAATACGACGAGTATGATCAGGCCATGGTCGATGCCCGGGTCGAAGAGTTTCGCGACCAGACGCGCCGTCGGATCGAAGGCCATCTCAGCGAAGACCAGTTCAAGCCTCTGCGGCTCAAGAATGGGCTCTACCTGCAACTGCACGCTTATATGCTGCGCGTAGCGGTGCCTTACGGCACGCTCAATTCGCGGCAAATGCGCAAGCTGGCGCATATCGCGCGCAAATATGACCGAGGCTACGGTCATTTCACGACACGACAGAACATCCAATATAACTGGATCAAACTGGCGGATGCGCCCGACATCCTCGCTGAGCTCGCGACGGTGGAAATGCACGCCATCCAGACGAGCGGCGAGAGCATTCGCAACCTGTCGGCGGATCATTATGCTGGAGCTGCTCCCGACGAGATATGCGATCCGCGGCCCTGGGCCGAACTGATCCGCCAGGCCACGACGTTCCATCCAGAATTCAGTTATCTGCCGCGCAAGTTCAAGATCGCAGTGATCGCCGCGCAGGAAGACCGTGCCGCGCTGCGCTGGCACGACTGTGCACTGCGCATCATCAAGAACGAGAGCGGTGAGCAGGGGTTCGAGGTCTATGCTGGCGGCGGTATGGGGCGCACGCCGATTATCGCTTTCCCGATCAGGACGTTCTGTCCGGCAGGCCAGATCTTTTCCTATATCCAGGCGATCCTGCGGGTGTGGAACCGGCATGCGCGGCGCGACAACATCCACAAGCAGAGGATGAAGATCCTTGTTCATGAACTGGGGGAAGAAGAGTTCCGCCGTCAGGTGGAGATGGAGTTCGAGCACATCCTGACGCTGGGCCGGGATTTTCCGCAGGCCGAGTATGACAGGATTGCCGCCCATTTTGACCCGCCGCCGTTCGAGACCGGGCTTTCCGAGGAGCTCGACCGCTCCGATCCCGACTTCGCGCTATGGGTCGATCGCCAGGTCGCCGCACATAAGGCGCCCGGTTATGCCATCGTCAATATCAGCCTCAAACCCGACGGGGGTATAACCGGCGACATTTCAGCCGAGCAGATGGAGCTCGTGGCCGACCTTGCCGAACGCTACAGCTTCGATGACCTGCGCTCGACGCATGTCCAGAATCTCGTGCTGCCCCATGTGCGCAAGCGGGATCTCCATGCGGTCTGGCAGGCGCTGGACGCGGCGGGGCTGGCAAGCGTCAATCTCGGCCTCGTCACGGACATCATCGCTTGTCCCGGACTCGATTATTGCAGCCTGGCCAACGCGCGTTCGATACCCGTCGCCCAACAGATCGCAGAGCGCTTTGCCGATCTCGATCGTCAGCTCGACCTCGGCGAACTCAAGATCAAGATTTCGGGCTGCATCAACGCCTGCGGTCATCATCACGCGGCCCATATCGGTATCCTTGGTGTCGATCGTAAGGGCACAGAGAACTACCAGTTGCTGCTTGGCGGGTCCGGGGCCAAGGATGTTTCGCAGGCCAAGATCACCGGGCCGGGCTTCGACGAGACCGGGATCGTCGATGCCGTCGAACGCACGATCGAACGCTATCGTGAGATTCGCGAGCCAGGTGAACGCTTTCTCGATTGCTATCGCCGCGTTGGCATGGATCCGTTCAAGGAGGCTATTTATGGGTGATCCGTTACGCTTCCGGGACGATCCGGCACCGGATGAGCCGGGAGTTTCCCTGGATGCGTTTCTCAATCAGAAGGACGCAACCTCAGTGCTTCTCGAGGCGGGCGATGATGTCCGCGCCTTGTTACCCGAACTTGGCCGTGTGCGGCTCGTCGAGATCGCCTTTCCGCGGTTTCGCGACGGGCGTGGTTTTTCCAGCGCAAGCATATTGCGCGAGGCGGGCTACACAGGCGAAATCCGCGCGATCGGTGACGTGCTCATTGATCTCGTATTCTTTATGCGGCGTTGCGGCTTCGACAGCTTCGAGCCCGACGCCCCCTTTCATCCGGGTGCCGTCGATGCTGCGCTGAGCCGCTACCCTGACGTCTATCAGTCCGCGACAGATGGGCGAGTACCGATTTGGGCGCTGCGGCATCCCCAATTCGCCACGGAATGAAGGCAGTTCCTTCCTCTGGTTTGGACGGTAGTTCGGCACTTGGCGCGCGCACCATATATTAACCAGACCATCGTGCCTTGAATGCTGGAAGTGATGAGCGGGGTCCTTGTAAATATATCGCAACACGATATATTGGAACGAAGGGCGCGGAGGGGATGTCGATGGAGGCAGATATGCCGATGTTGCAAATCCTGGTCACGGCTGTCGGCCTGACGTTGGGCAGCTTGCTGGTCGCGATATCGCTGTCCTGTCTGGCTTGGTGGCTGGCCACCCGCGTTCATCATCCGCGCTGGGGCGCGGCTTTTCTGCTCATCATAGTCGGTGGCACCTGGCTGGCTGCGTTAGGGCAAAGTGAGTTCGTGAAGATGGCCACCGTGTTCGCTCTGGTTGGGGCAGGCCTGCTCTATCTGGTAGGCCGGGAAGAACGGGATGGAGGATCTTCGCGCGATAACCAAGCCGGGCCGCTCCGCCCTCTCTAAAGGAAAGCACTGATGGCAACGCAGATCTGGATCTATCCCGCCCTCATCGCGGTTCTAGGCCAGAATAGACGGCCGAGCTTTGCTGAAATGCGCAGTTTCGTTCGACGAGCCCGGCGTGAAGTCGCTGCAGCTGGGGGTTCGGACCTAGCACGCCGAGGGAAGGTGCGTCGCCTGATCGAAGCGGCTTTGAAAGCGCCAACTCCTCAGTTGATAGCGGACGAATAGGCGCTTCCTACTCTCGCTTTGCGAACGCCCCTGCGTGCTATGCTGATGCCCCGGTTGCGCGACCTCAGAGTTTTTGCGCTTAACCTGCAAAAACATTCGTTTGCGACGCAGTGCGCATTCTTTCACCCTGCTTCTATCAAACCATGAAGATAGCTGGTTGCGAGCGAGCATCGACAGGAGAGGATGCCGCATGAAGAGGTTTATGTCGGGCGACCCTGCTACACAGGCCGTTTTTACATGGTCGCGGGCTCTGGGGACGCTTCTGTTCGCTGGGCTCGCCTTTGCTCTCTATTGCCTCAGCGAATATCGCCTCCTCAGTGAGGAGCAGACTATGCTGCTGATTTTCCTCGCCGTACCGATCGCCGCATTCTTTGTGTCGGGCAAAGGGCAGGACATGTCTGATGGTTCGAACAAGACAGACCAGGGCACCAATTCGCGCGCGTCCACAAGAAAGAATTAAACGCAAAATATTTGCGCTTATCCATTAATATTTTGATTTACGGTTTAGGGCGCTGGCTCGGTTAAAGAGCTTTCTCATATCCATGGGAGGTAATGACCACGGTCGCTGTCGATCGTGACAATCCCGTTTGTCATGGTTGTCAGTGATGCTTGTTGCGTTTGCAGGCGGGAAACGCCTGCCAGCCTCTCCCTTGGTGGTTGACCCCCAGAAGCTGCTCTTCTCGCTCAGCAGCTTGCTGGCGGCAGCCGCTACGTTGGCCATAGCCTTCTCAGCCAGTTTGCCGCGCCCCTGGTGGGCTCTGTTGACGGTATACGTTACCGCTCAACCCATGGCCGGTGCCTTTCGGCCCAAGGTTCTCTACCGTCTGGGCGGCATACTAACCGGTGCCGCTGTCACGATCCTGCTCGTTCCCAACTTGCAGAACTCGCCCGAACTTCTGGTCTTGTGCCTCGCGGCCTGGACAGGTTTCTGCATCTATCTTGCGGTTCTTGATCGCACCCCGCGTGCTTTCCTGTTCCAGATGGCGGCGTTCAGCTCAGCGGTGATCAGCTTTCCGTATCTCGATGATCCGGGGAATATTTTCGAAACCACGGCCGCGAGGGTGCAGGAGATGACGGTTGCTATCCTGTGCGTGACGGCGGTTCATGCGCTGCTCCAACCCTGGAGCGCGACGCCGGCTATTCGCGCCCGTGTCCAATCTTTTTTGGGTCACGCCCGCCGCTGGACGGCAGAGGCGCTTGGCAGTCAACATACCCGTCTCGAGGACGCGCATCGCCGCGCACTGGCGGCGGACGTCACCGAACTCGGCATGATCGCGGTCCATTTGCCGTTCGATCAGCGCTGGGCTCCCGCGACCCGGCGACGGGTTACGGCCTTGCAACAGCAGCTCGCCACCGTCCTGCCACTTGCCTCGGCTGCGGCGAACCGGCTCGACCGCCTTCGCGAAGCTGGCGATCTCCCCCCGGAGCTCGAAGCTTTGCTGGCCGACGTCACCGACTGGCTGGATGATGAGCAAAGCGAGCTGCACCGGGTGGGATCGCTGGTGCGGCGGTGCGAGGCGCTGGCGGCTGCCGCTGAGGCGCGCGGCGACTGGAACGACCTGCTGACCGCGAGCGCCTGCATCCGCATCGCCGAGTTCCTGACCGCATTGGCCGCGAGTCGAAGGCTGGCGGACAGGATCGGGTCACCGGGTCGGCCCAGCGTTAAAATTCTTGCCGCAGAATCCTTTTCGCTTGCCCGCGATCATGGCGTCGCTGCGCTCGCGGGCCTGGCGACCGCCACGGCAATCGGGCTCTATTGCGCCGTCTGGATCCTGCTCGCCTGGCCTAATGGATCGGCGACCGCGGCCTTTGCCGCGCTCATTACCTGTTCTTTTGCCGCACAGGACGATCCCGCGCCGGTGATCGGTCGCTATCTCGTGGCGACGCTCAAGACCTTTCCGTTGGCGGCCCTCTATCTTTTCGTGATCCTGCCCCGGGTCGATGGCTATGAAATGCTGATCGTCACCCTGGCGCCAGCCTTGCTGTGGATGGGCTATATCCAGGCCGATCCCGCACGTTCGCCGCAGGCATTGCCGATGTTCTCCTGCTTCATTGTCGCCATGGGCTTTCTCGCGCGTTTTCAGGCGGATTTTGCACTGTTCATCAACACTGGGTTGGCCCAGCTGGGTGGAATTGTAGCGACGCTTGCCGTCACCCGCATGTTCCGATCGGCCAATGTCCTGTGGACCGCCCGGCGTATCCTGCGCGCGAACTGGGGTGAACTGGCCCTACTTGCGGACATTCGTCGGCCGTTCCGTCCGGACCGCTGGACGGCAAGAGCGGTCGATCGGCTCGGGCAGGTGGCTGCACGCATGGCGGTGGCACCCGCCGGCGATAGACTCCGTGCCGCTGACGGTCTGGCGGACCTCAGGATCGGCCGCAACATCATTCCGATCCGCCGGGCGCTGTCTCATGTCCCGCATAACGTGCGGCACCGCCTGGGCGCGGTACTTGCCGTGCTGGCGGTGTTTTATGGGGATCGCTGGCGCCATGGCCATGCGGATGCTCCGCCGCCCGGCTTGCTCGATCCGATCGACCGGGCCTTGGAAGCGCTTCTCAGCCTGCCGCTCGATGAGCATCGCCGGCCTGCCTTGCGGGCGCTGGTAGGGATGCGCTGCAATCTCTTCCCGACTGCCGCTGCGCCCCATATCGTTTCATCAAGAGCTGGGGAAAGCGCATGATCGAGGAGATCAATGTGCTCGGCGTTTATATGCCGGCGGCGCTCGCCTGGGGCGTGCTGGCCGCGGTGCTCGTCTATATTGTGCGCGGGCTCCTGCAGCGCCTGCCGGGCTATCGACTGCTCTGGCACCCAAGCCTGCTCGAGCTCGCTCTCTTCATTCTGCTGTGGTGGGGCCTGAGCGCGCTCGCCGATAGTGTCCTCTACCGATGGGTCGCGTCTTGACATGTTGCACCGACAAAATCTCCTGCGATCGCTCGCCACGCTCCTCGTCATACTCGTAGTTCTGGGGGCGATATATGCACTGTGGCTGCGCTATCAGGTCGAGCCGGTCACGCGCGATGGCAAGGTGCGCGCGGACATGGTGCCGGTGGCCGCCGATGTCAGTGGGCTCGTCACCGAGGTGAAGGTCGCCGACAATCAGAAGGTCCGAAAGGGCGAGATACTCTTCATCATCGACCGTCCGCGCTACCGGCTTGCGCTGGAACAGGCCGAGGCCAACGTGGCAAGCCAGCGCACCGCGCTCGCGCAAGCTGTCCGTGAGGATCGGCGCAACCGGGCCATGCCCGAAGTGATCGCTGCTGAAGTGATCGAACAAGGCACGGCGCGGGTCGAAGGACTGCGGGCGACGATTGGTCAGGCGGTGGCAGCGCGCGACCTGGCTCGCTTCAATCTGGAACGAACCATCGTGCGTGCACCGGTGGACGGGACCGTGTCCAACATGTCGCTCCAGCCCGGGGTCTATCTGACGGCCGGCAAAGCCGCGTTAGCGCTCGTCTATGACCACTCGCTCCGGGTGGAAGGTTATTTTGAGGAAACAAAATTGCCGGCGATCCGCGTCGGCGACCGTGCAAGCATCTACCTGATGGGCGTTGCTGACGAGATCGAGGGGCATGTTCAGAGCATTGCGGGCGGTGTCGAGGATCGCGAGCGGGCCGGAACCGACGGGCAACTGGCTAATGTAAACCCGTCCTTCACCTGGGTTCGCCTCGCGCAGCGCATTCCCGTGCGTGTCACGATTGATAGAATACCGCCTAATGTACGGATGATTCCGGGCCAGACGGCCACGGTTGTCGTTCATCCGCGCGATGATGGGCGCAGCGTACACCGGAGCCTGCCATGGTAAGGCGCGCGCTGGTGCTGGCGGCTGCAGCCGCGCTGGGCGGCTGCACGGTGGTCGGACCCGATTATCATGTGCCTGACGCCGCGATGGTGAAGGCACCTGCGGCGCAAGGCGCGTTTCAGTCGATAGGCGCGGCCACGACGCAGGAACCGCTGCCCGATCATTGGTGGCGGCTCTACGAGAACCCGACCCTCGACCGGCTGATCGAACAGGCATTCGCCGCCAATACGGATCTGCGAGTGGCCGAGGCCAATCTCGAACGCAGTCTGGCCTTGCTCGACCAGCGCAATGCGGGCCGGGAAATTCAGGGCAGCGCGAACGCCGAAACAAGCTGGGCCCAGCGCTCGGCGGAAGCCGAGTTGAGCCATGTGAAGCCGCCGACGCGGCAAATCTACAATATGGGCATCGGGGCCAGCTATGATCTCGATCTGTTCGGCGGAATAAAGCGCGGGATCGAGGCAGCAAGTGCCGATGCCGACGCTGCCGTGGCGGCGCGCGATCTGGTGCGTGTGACCGTCGCGGCCGAGACGGCGCGCGCCTATGCCGACATCTGTAACGCGGGCTATCAGCGCGATGTGTTGGGTCGTGCGATTGCTGTCCTAGAGCAAAGTGTTCGATTAACCCGGATCATGGTGTCGCATGGACGCGCGGCACCCTATGAACTGGACCGGCGACAAGCGTTGCTCGAAGCGAGCCAGGCCCGGCTCCCACAATTGGTGGCGCGCCAACGCAACGCCCTTTTCCGTGCCACAGCGCTGGCCGGTCGCATGCCGAGCGACGCGGACCCCGGCTTGTTGGCGTGCCATGCCCCGCTTGCGCTGACACGCATGATCCCCGTTGGCGACGGTGCCGCGCTGCTCAAGCGTCGGCCCGACATCCGCATGGCCGAGCGCCGGCTCGCCGCGGCGACGGCGCGGATCGGCGTCGCCACGGCGGATCTCTATCCAGACATCCGCCTGGGGGCATCGATCGGCTCCACGGGGGCTGCCGCCGATTTCCTGTCACCGCTTACCAACCGTTTTGGTCTCGGGCCGCTGATCAGTTGGACGCTCAACCGACATGCCGTTCGCGCCCGCATTGTGGCAACTGAGGCCCAAAGTCGCGGCGACCTCGCCGCGTTTGACGGCGCGGTGATCAAGGCGTTGCGAGAGGTTGAGACGGCGCTGACCAATTATCAAGCTGGGCTTGAGCAGCAGGAAAGCCTGGATCGTGCATCCGAAGATGCCATGCGAGCAGCGATGCGGATAAGTCAGTTGCGGCGTGGAGGCAAGATCGCCGCGTTGCCCGCGCTCGAGGCTGAACGTGATCGGATCGCGGCGGATCAGGCGGCGGCCGAGGCGCGCGCGGCGATCAATGACGATCAGATTACGCTGTTCCTCACACTTGGCGGAGGATGGACCAACTGAAACGCGATGTGATTTCCTCTGCCGTCAGAACCTGGGCTGCCACGTTTGCTGCTGGCGCGTGCGCGCAGCCTTCCAGGATTCGCTGACCGACGACCGCAGTACAAATTCGGTGATGCCGAACCCGGTTCCCGCTCATTTCTCCTCGACGGTGCGATCGAGCGTGAGGCTCCCCACCTTGCCATCGTCGGGGGTTGAGTAGCAACGGAACAGAAAACCTACATAAGGCGCGGCTTCAGGCATCGTCGATGCCCGTGACGCTGGGATCACGGAGCGGCCGCAGCTCGCCGCGCGCGACCATGTCGGGGATGGTGAAGGCGTAGCGCCCGAGCATGTTGATGTGTTGGGAGCCGAGCGGCGAGAGGCGCGCGACGTCCTCGTCGAGGATCACATGACCTTCGGTGCGGAGCTGGTTGAGCGCGGCGTCGATGTAGATCGTGTTCCAGAGCACGACCAGATTGACGACGAGCCCAAGCGCGCCGAGTTGATCTTCTTGCCCTTCGCGGTAACGCTGACGAAGCTCACCGCGCTTGCCGTGGAATACGGTGCGGGCGAGCTGGTGACGGCTCTCGCCCCGGTTGAGCTGGACCAGGATGCGTCGCCGGTAGGTTTCGTCATCGATGAACCGCAGCATGTAGAGCGACTTGATGAGGCGGCCAAGTTCCTGGAGCGCGCGCGCTAGCTTGGTCGGGCGATCGTTGGTCTGAAGGACACGGGTGAGCCCAGTCGCGCGCACGACGCCGAGTTTCAGCGATCCGGCCAGGCGCAGCAGGTCATCCCAGTGCTCGACGATCAGCTTGGTGTTGATCCTGTTCGACGCGAGGTCGTCCAGCACACCGTAATCGGCCTTTCCATCGACACGCCAGAACCGCGCGCCGCCGATATCGGCGATGCGCGGCGAGAACTGGAGCCCGAGGAGGTAGAAAACGCCGAAAATCGTGTCGGTATAGCCGGCCGTATCGGTCATGATTTCGCTTGGCCGCAATTCGGTTTCCTGGTCGAGCACGACCGCCAGCAGATGGAGGCTGTCGCGCAACGTACCGGGGACCGTCACGGCATTCAGCCCGGAAAAACGGTCGGAAACCAGATTGTACCAGGTGACGCCGCGTTCGCGCCCGAAATAGCGCGGGTTCGGGCCGGCGTGGATCGTGCGGACCGGCACGGTGAATCGCAGCCCATCGGCCGAGGCGACCTCGCCGCCGCCCCAGGCACGGGTCAGTGGAATCCTGTTATGCGCGGCGACCAGTAGCGCGTTGGCCGCCGTCAGCGTTTCGGCCCGCATGAAGTTCTGCTTCACCCAGCTCAGCCGCGACCGGCGCAAGGCGGGGACCTCCGAGCGGACAAGCGGCTCGAACCCGGTATTGGTTGCCTCCGCGACAAGCACTGCACAGATCGTGGTCGCTATATCCTCAGCGCGCGCATTGCCCTCACTGGCATGAGTGAACGCTGCCCCGAACCCCGTTCGCGCGTGCATCTCCAGGATCAGCTCGGGGAGATCGAGCCGCGGCAGTCGCGCATCGATCGCATTATGCAGGTTGGTGAGGCTCAATGGCTCGTCGATCTTATCGAGCGGTGCGATTGATAGGTCGGCGGCGCTCGCGGTCTTCGTAATTGTCACCGCATCGTTGTCCGGCACGCGCGCGGCTGTTTCGCGGTAGGCAAGATCGAGCCGCGCCGAAAGTTTGGCGATTTCCTCGTCGCCAGCGACCGCCACGCCGACCGTGCGGCATACCGTCGGTCGCGCCGCCTCCCAGCCAGCTCCCGTCAGTAGGCCCTTGCGAGGATCGGCATAGCGAAGTGAGCGAACGGGAAAGACGTCGCGGCGACGGATGGCGCGGCGTAGTCGGTCGAGCGTACAAAGCCGGTATCCGATCAGATCGAATGCACCGTCCGCGGTCTTCAGCTGGCGGGCCCAGGCCTTGGGTACGAAAGATGTTGGTACCGGTCCACGGCGCTTTTCACCCTGGTGAACTCTCCGCAGGTGATCGACCGCGTCCAACAGCGGCTGCCCCGCTGGCGCCGCCGCAAGATCGAGCCCAGCAAGCATCTTCGGCAGATAGCGCATCGTGCCAGTCTGCTGGCGCAACTCGACGAAGTAGCTCTCGTCGGTCGGCCGGGCGAGCAGGTTCACCTGCGCGACGGCCTCGGTCAGCGCTGCCCGGTCGACGAGCGCGAACACGGCTGCGCGGACCTCGGTGTCGCCGATACTGTCATCGAGCAGCACCGCCCCGACATCGCGAAGCCGGAGCGATGCGGCGTCGAGATCGCGCAGTGAGCGCATCCGCGCCTCCTTGGCGTTGATGCGCGCATTGGAGAACATCTTGGTCGACACGGCGTCGAACAGGTCGATGACATCGTCGCTGGCCGACGCTTCAAGCGTCCGGATGAAGGCAACCAGGGTCGCCGCGCGGCGATCGTCCGGCAACCGGGCGACGGCCTGCGCTTTCGCGGCGCCGGCAAATCGCGCTAATGCGGCGGCCTTGCCGGGCGGTACGCGGTCGAGTTCGGGCAAGCCTGTGGTGAATGTACGGATTTCGGTCAGTCGGTCGATGGCCCGGCTGATCTCAGGGCCGCTTTGCAGATATGGCCCATCACGGAGTCGATCGAGCGGGCTTTGCCGTCCATCTTCGGCAACAGCGACGAGCGTATCGAGCCGGGTACGTTGCTCTGACGTCAGCTTGTCGACCAGGCGGCGATGGACGTGCGCGGCGACTCGCGTGCGGACCCGTGCGATATCGCGCTCGAGGACGGACAATCCCGGTAACATCACCTTGAACTCGAGCAGCCATGTCGCGGCTGCGTCGAACAGGGCCGACGGTCGATCGGTGCCCGTCCAGCACAGCGCATACAGGAAACGATGCAATCGGAACGCGACGCCGGGATCGGAGAAGACTCGGTAGCCATAATGAATGCGGATGCGCGGGCCGTGCCGCCATCGTCCCTTGGTCGCGCAATATCGCGCCATTAGTTCGGCCGATCCGTCGATCGCCAGTTGGTCGCCAGCAAATCGCGTGACGGACGCAGGTATTTGCGCCGGATCTTCGAGAAAAGTGCCGAGCAGCCTCAACGAGCCTAGCTGCACCGCGACACCGAGCCGGTTGTGGTCGCCGCGGTGTGCGCCGATGAACGCCCGGTCCGCATCGTCGAGATGAAAGTGCCGCGCCAGCTGTTCCGAGGTCGGATCGCCTACGAAGCGACCATATCGCAGTGCCTGGTCGTCCGAGAGAAAGCTGACTGGCACCGCTTCACGCTATGCCGCTGCCGCGGATCTGGTCCCGCGCTTGGCCAACAGTTCGCTGGCCCGCTCTCGCGGCTGTCCTTTGGCGTCGACATAGGCATAGAGTGTCGACACCGATACTCCGAGCTGGACAGCGACGTCGCGCGCGGCATTGTCGCGGTCTGCCATCAACGCCATTGCGGCCTTCAACTTCTGTTTCGTCATCACCCGTGGCCGCCCGCCCGCGCGGCCACGGGCCCTGGCCGCAGCCAGCCCTGCCATCGTGCGCTCGTGGATCAGGTCGCGCTCGAACTCGGCCAGGGTTGCGAAGATGCCGAACACTAACCGGCCCGTGACGGTCGTCGTATCGATATCGCCGGTCAGCACCTTCAGGCCGACGCCGCGCTTCTGCAGATCTCCGACCAGCCCGACGACGTGAGGCAGCGACCGTCCAATTCGGTCGAGCTTCCAGACAACAAGAGCGTCGCCATCACGCATGATATCGATTGCCTTGTCGAGCCCAGGCCGTTCGGTCGTACGGCCCGAGCAAACGTCGTCGAAGATCCGGTTGCATCCGGCACGATCGAGCGCATCACGTTGCAGATCGAGATTCTGCTCGCCCGTCGACACCCGCATGTACCCGATCAGCATCGACGCCCGCTCCCTCTTGCATCAATCTATCGAACGATGGGTTTACCGGCTATAGGTTTCTGGACGGGTAGATGTGAGATTGAAGGCCGTCCAGTGGGTCGATCGCGTTCGTCGGACCGCTTCGCATCAAACCGGGGTTTATTGGAAAAACCAGACGGCCGCTTCCGCCCCCTTGCGGACATTCTGTGCAGACTGTAGCATCGTCGACATACGCTGGCTGATCATCATCGCTTCGTTCGGTTACGTGATGACAGACGCATCCGTCTCAGCACAGCCGATGCGGCAGCCTAGCTGGGATGAGGTGAAGGAGACGGCCAAGGCCTGCTCTCTGGTGGTTCACCGCATTGATGTTCCTGCGAGCCCGGTCGGTTCGGGAGAATGGGCTTACTACATCGACCGGCAATCGACCTCGAGGCAGCGGACGTGTTTCTACAAGCGACTGGGCATCGGAGAAGTCGAGAAGACGATGCGGGAGTTTGACTTCGCTGGCGCGAGGCAGTCTGGCTGTCCGGCGTCAGCGCCCATGGCACAGATTAGGGGTTGAGATTTAAGGAGGGTTTGGGCTTCGTCGTAGTGACGAAGGAACGAAGATGAAGCCCAAACCCTCCTTGCGAAAATCGCCAGCAAAGGCCTCTGCCGAAGCCGTGGTGAAAGCCATTCGCCGACAGACGCGGCGGCATTTCTCGGCCGAGGACAAGATCCGCATCGTGCTCGACGGATTGCGCGGCGAGGACAGCATCGCCGAGCTGTGTCGGCGTGAAGGCATCGCCCAGAGCCTCTACTACACCTGGTCGAAAGAGTTCATGGAGGCCGGCAAACGCCGGCTCGCGGGCGATACCGCCCGTTCTGCGACCACGGGCGAGGTGCAGGATCTGCGCCGTGAAGCCCGTGCCCTGAAGGAATGCGTTGCTGACCTGACGTTGGAAAACCGCCTGCTCAAAAAAAGCATGATCGCGGATGGGGGCGACGACGAATGAGGTACCCCGCCGCAGAAAAGCTGGAGATTATCAGGATCGTCGAGCAGTCGCACCTGCCGGCCAAGCACACTCTGGACAAGCTGGGTATTCCTCGCCGGACGTTCTACCGCTGGTATGACCGCTTCCTTGAGGGCGGTCCTGAAGCCCTGGAGGATCGCCCCTCGGCGCCGAGCCGGGTGTGGAACCGCATCACCGAGGATATCCGCGCGCAGATCGTCGAGATGGCGCTCGAGGCGACCGAGCTTTCCCCTCGCGAACTGGCGGTGCGCTTCACCGACGAGAAGCGCTATTTCGTGTCGGAAGCCACGGTTTACCGCCTGTTGAAGGCCCATGACCTGATCACCAGTCCAGCCTATACCGTGATCAAGGCCGCTGACCAGTTCCACACGAAGACCACCCGGCCGAATGAGATGTGGCAAACCGACTTCACCTACTTCAAGATCATCGGGTGGGGCTGGATGTACCTGTCGACCGTGCTCGACGACTACTCGCGCTACATCATTGCCTGGAAACTGTGCACCAACATGCGCGCCGAGGACGTCACTGACACGCTGGACTTGGCCCTCAAGGCATCGGGCTGCGACAGCGCCACGGTCCTGCACAAGCCCCGGCTACTATCCGACAACGGCCCCAGTTACATCGCGGGCGAACTCGCCGAGTACATCGAGGCCCAGCAGATTGTCCGGCGTCAGCGCCCATGGCACAGATTAGGGGTTGAGATTTAAGGAGGGTTTGGGCTTCGTCGTAGTGACGAAGGAACGAAGATGAAGCCCAAACCCTCCTTGCGAAAATCGCCAGCAAAGGCCTCTGCCGAAGCCGTGGTGAAAGCCATTCGCCGACAGACGCGGCGGCATTTCTCGGCCGAGGACAAGATCCGCATCGTGCTCGACGGATTGCGCGGCGAGGACAGCATCGCCGAGCTGTGTCGGCGTGAAGGCATCGCCCAGAGCCTCTACTACACCTGGTCGAAAGAGTTCATGGAGGCCGGCAAACGCCGGCTCGCGGGCGATACCGCCCGTTCTGCGACCACGGGCGAGGTGCAGGATCTGCGCCGTGAAGCCCGTGCCCTGAAGGAATGCGTTGCTGACCTGACGTTGGAAAACCGCCTGCTCAAAAAAAGCATGATCGCGGATGGGGGCGACGACGAATGAGGTACCCCGCCGCAGAAAAGCTGGAGATTATCAGGATCGTCGAGCAGTCGCACCTGCCGGCCAAGCACACTCTGGACAAGCTGGGTATTCCTCGCCGGACGTTCTACCGCTGGTATGACCGCTTCCTTGAGGGCGGTCCTGAAGCCCTGGAGGATCGCCCCTCGGCGCCGAGCCGGGTGTGGAACCGCATCACCGAGGATATCCGCGCGCAGATCGTCGAGATGGCGCTCGAGGCGACCGAGCTTTCCCCTCGCGAACTGGCGGTGCGCTTCACCGACGAGAAGCGCTATTTCGTGTCGGAAGCCACGGTTTACCGCCTGTTGAAGGCCCATGACCTGATCACCAGTCCAGCCTATACCGTGATCAAGGCCGCTGACCAGTTCCACACGAAGACCACCCGGCCGAATGAGATGTGGCAAACCGACTTCACCTACTTCAAGATCATCGGGTGGGGCTGGATGTACCTGTCGACCGTGCTCGACGACTACTCGCGCTACATCATTGCCTGGAAACTGTGCACCAACATGCGCGCCGAGGACGTCACTGACACGCTGGACTTGGCCCTCAAGGCATCGGGCTGCGACAGCGCCACGGTCCTGCACAAGCCCCGGCTACTATCCGACAACGGCCCCAGTTACATCGCGGGCGAACTCGCCGAGTACATCGAGGCCCAGCAGATGAGTCACGTCCGTGGCGCCCCGTTGCATCCGCAAACGCAGGGCAAGATCGAGCGCTGGCACCAGACCTTGAAGAATCGCATCCTGTTGGAACATTACTTCCTGCCCGGCGACCTCGAAGCCCAGATCGAAGCGTTCGTGGAGCACTACAATCACCAGCGCTACCACGAGAGCCTGAACAACGTGACGCCCGCTGACGCCTACTTCGGCAGGGCTCCCGCTATCATCAAGCGTCGCGAAACCATCAAGCAAAAAACCATCGAATATCGCCGCTTGCTTCACCGCAAGCTCGCCGCCTAACATCAACCCCCAGACGAGGCTCGCTCTCCGCTAATCCACGCCCCGATCTGTGCCAAATGTCTCGACGACGGACACCGCCGAATTCTAGCATCTCCTGCAGCGTCCACAGGATAAGCCGCTCGTCCTCAACCAGCAGCAGCACCTTGGCGTCCGACATGCGACGTCCCCCGTTCCTCCTTTTCCGATGCCGCGGCAGGAGTTTGTATCGCAATACGAACGAAAATAGGTGCGGGTTGGTTCCCCGGTCCCGTCCTTGCACGTCGTAACCGACCGATCCTAGGCCGTTCTACTGCGTGCGTGGTTGGAGTTTTGTTCCGAGATGGCGTGAGCGACCAAGTTCGGCATGGCGGTTTGCGCTGCGGGTCTTGAGCAGATCCTGGCGCGAAAGGATGCCGAGCACGCGCCTGGTTCCGGGCTCGATGATCGGAATGCGACCGATGCCGGATTCGACGATGAGATCGGCGACGACGCCGGTGGGCGTATCGGGATAGGCAACGGGCTGTGCTGCGTCCGAGATGGCGTCGATGAGCGGCGTTTGATCGTCGTCGCGCTCGCCCTGCCAGCGCAGGGCATCGGTGCGAGAGACGAGACCCAGCAATCTTCCTTGCGGGTCGGTCACCGGATAGCTGCGATGCACGGCTTTGGTTGCGAAGAAGGATACCGCCGCCTCCACGGTCATCGTGCCCGGTAGGGTCGCCGGATCGCGCGTCATGATCTGACCGGCCTGGATGAGGTCGAGCGGATCGACCGTATATTCCTGCAGGATATGCCGTCCGCGCCGCGCGATTTTCTCGGTGAGGATCGATCGCCGCATCAGCAGCACGCTGATGGCATAGGCGCCGCCCGCAGCCGCGATCGTGCATGGGATGGCGCTGAAGTGCCCGGTGAGTTCGACCGCGAAGATCGCGCCCGTCATCGGCGCACGCATCGCGCCGCTCATGATTCCCGCCATGCCGATCATGGCCCAGAACCCCGGATCGCCGGGCAGGAACTGCCCGAGCAGGAAGCCGGCTGCGCCGCCCAGGATGAGGAGCGGGGCAAGAACGCCGCCAGACGTGCCTGACCCCAGCGCGACCAACCAGACGATGGCCTTCACGACGAGGAGCGCAGCAACGACCCGGAGCGATAACGAGCCATTGAGGAGAGCCTCGATGCTCGCATAACCGGCGCCAAGCACATGTGCATCGATGAGACCACCCAGACCAACGACCACCGCACCGATCGCCGGCCACCACATCCAGTGGAATGGCAGGCGATGGAAGAGATCCTCGATACGGTAGAGGGATGTCGATAGTAGAGCGGCTTCAAGACCGACGACGAGGCCGATCCCGCCGGAAGCGAGCAGGGCCCAGCTTTCCTGCGGAGCCATCGCCGCCATTGGAAACATCGGTCCCGATCCGAGCAGAAGCGGACGCCAGGCGAAGGAAACAAGTGCTGCAACGAGGACGGGGACGAAGCTGCGCGGTTTCCACTCGAACAGGAGCACTTCGACGGCCAGCAAGATCGCCGCGAGCGGCGTACCGAAGATGGCGGTCATGCCGGCTGCCGCACCGGCCACGAGGAGCGTCTTGCGCTCGGCCGCGCTGAGATGGAAGCATTGGGCGAACAGCGAACCAATGGCCCCGCCCGTCATGATGATCGGTCCTTCCGCGCCGAAGGGTCCGCCACTGCCGATCGAGATCGCTGAGGACAGGGGTTTGAGCAGCGCCACCTTGAGCGACAGTCGGCTCTCGCCGAAGAGGATCGTTTCGATCGCCTCGGGAATGCCATGGCCGCGAATCTTGTCCGATCCGAAACGCGCCATCAGACCCACGATAAGGCTGCCGATGATCGGAATCACGACCACCAGCCAGCCCACCGATGCGTCGGTTATCACGGAGTGATCGGCGGAGAGTCGACCGAACCAGAAGAGATTGGTGGCAATCGCAATGAGTTTGACCAGCACCCATGCGCCGAAGGCACCGCCCGTCCCGACCACGACGGCCATGACCGCCAGCATGACCATGCGGCGATCGACACTATGGTCGGCGAGTTGGTGGCCTTCAACGGAACGTGGGGGTGTCAGCGACATGAATCGATATTATCCTGCAAAAGTAGCTCGAGCCCATTATATCGCATTGCGATGTATTTCAATCAGTGAGGATCAATTGAGGCAAAAGGATAAATTGCTGGGGGATGCCGACTATGTGGCGCTGGCCTCATTTCGCCACGCCATTCGCCGCTTCCAGGCGTTCAGCGAGGAAAAGGCCATCGAAGTCGGGCTGACGCCGCAACAGCACCAGGCTCTCCTCGCGATCCGGGGCTGTCCGCCGGATGAAGCCACCGTCGGCCATGTCGCCGAACGTCTGATATTAAAGCCGCATAGCGCCACGGGCCTGATCAATCGCCTCGAAGCCTTGGCGCTTATTACGCGCGAGGCGGCTGCTACCGATCGCAGGCGGGCGCTGCTACGCCTTACCCCCAAGGCTTATGCCTTGCTCGACGCCCTGTCGGCTGTCCATCGCGAGGAAATTCAGCGCTTGCGGCCGGTCTTCACCGGCATTTTCGAACAATTGGGATGAGCAAGCAGCATTTAATGCAATTATGATGTATTGAAACAGAAATAACATTCATTTGTCTTATGTTATTCTAACCGGCACAACGCGATCTGCAGAGTGAAGTTGCTTCACGACAACAGCGCCCGGAGAGGATCCTGCGAAAGCAGGCCGGAGCGCGGGAAGGGAGCCAGAAACCGAGGATAAGTGCATGACGCAGACGGAGTATGGCGATCGGTGCAGGATGTGGCCGCATCGCTGGACGGCGGCGCAGGCGTCTCGGTTTAGCGGCTACTTCACCAGGTTAGACGCCGGCTCGCGGCCCCCCCTGCCGCAGCCGGCGTCTTTCCGAAGTTCGGTCAGGCCGGTCACTTACAAAATATTTGGGCCGCAAACTGGCCACTCAGCCGATCTGGCATCGTACTTCAAGTAACAGAGGGGCGTTGCTTCAATGACTGAACCCAAAGATCAGGCATCTCGCCTTCAGACAGTCGCCGCCGCGCACGGCGTTGCCAGCGATGTGGCCTTTGGAGCTGTCGCTCCGCCGCTTTATCTTTCGAGCACCTATGAGTTTGCCGGCTACGATCAACCGCGCTCCTATGACTATGGTCGGGCGGGTAATCCCACCCGCGATCTTCTCGGGCAGGCACTGGCGAAGCTTGAAGGTGGCGCAGGCGCGGTCATCACGGCGAGCGGCATGGCCGCGCTCGATCTTCTCGTCGGGAGAATCGGGCCGGGCGATCTTATCCTCGCACCGCATGATTGCTACGGCGGTACGATGCGCCTGTTGAAGGCGCGCGCGAACCGAGGGCATTGCGTCGTCCGGTTCGTTGATCAGGGGGACGAGAGCGCCTTTGCCGCCGCGCTGGAGGACATTCCGGCACTGGTGCTTATCGAGACGCCGAGCAATCCCTTGATGCGGGTCGTCGATATCGCAGAGCTTGCCGCAAAATCGCGCTCGGCGGGGGCTGCGGTTGCCGTCGATAACACGTTTCTTTCACCGGCTATCCAGCAACCGATCGCGCTGGGCGCGGACTATGTCATCCATTCCACGACCAAATATCTCAACGGCCATTCCGACGTGATCGGCGGCGCAGTTGTCGCGGCTGATCCGGTGCAGGTCGATGATTTGCGTAATTGGGCAAATGTCGTGGGGAGCACAGGCGCGCCGTTTGATGCCTGGCTAACCTTACGGGGCCTTCGCACGCTATTTGCCCGGATGGAGCAGCAGCAGCGCAACGCGATGATCGTCGCGCAATATCTCGACCGACATACGGCGGTGTCCCAAGTCCACTATCCAGGTCTCGTCGCCCATCCCGGCCACCGGATCGCCTCACGCCAGCAGCGCGGTTTCGGGGCGATGTTGAGCTTTGAACTCGCAGGAGGGGTGGAAGCGGTTCGGCGGTTTGTCGCTGCGGTCGGCTATTTCACGCTCGCGGAATCGCTGGGTGGGATCGAGAGCCTGGTCGCGCATCCGGCGACCATGACCCATGCCGATATGGGCGAGGAGGCGCGCTCAAGAGCGGGCATCAGCGACAGCCTGCTACGGCTTTCGATTGGCCTCGAAGCCGAACAAGATCTGATCGCCGGCCTCGATCAGGGATTGGCGGCATGCGCGGGATGAACGCGCGCGGCAATCCTGGAAACTTCAGGAGAGAAATGTGCCCGGTTATGTATGGCTCGTGGATTTTTTCGGACTGCTTCTTGTGTTGCTCGGTTTCAACATGGCGTTCCGGCAGGCCAGCTTCAGGCGAGCTATCGGACGCCCGAAACCGCCCGCAAGCCGGTTGCGAGCGGGAAATGAGGATGAGGATCCGCTTACCTATATTCTGCGGATCGCCGGCGTCATGATGATGGTCTTCGGTATCGCGATTGGCGGTATGCTGACCTTGTTCAATCTGGCGCGATGAGTAGTCGGGATTGAGGCTCGATGTTCTGATCGCTGCGGCCAGGATGGCTTTGGTTTAGGCGAATACGGAGCGGGCCGATGACGCATGAATATGATGATCCAATCAATCCCGAAGCGGTCGCCGCCGCCGCGCGGCGCATCGCCGAACGTCACCGCGTCGAGGATCGACCGCTTGATCTGCTTGTCGAAGAGGTCGTGCTCGAACGCTTCTGCGGCTGCGTGACGTCGGCCAATGACAGTCGCAGCGCTTCGATCCTGGCTGGGCGGGATCGATGTAATGCCACTCGACCTTGTTCTTGCTGGCCCACTGCAGGATCGCCCGGCTCGTAAATTCAGTGCCATTGTCACTGACGATGCAAGCAGGTTTCCCATGGAGGCGAACCAGCGCATCCAGTTCGCGCGCCACTCGAGCCCCCGAGATGCTGGTGTCCGCTGCCAAGCACAGGTTCTCCCGGCAGCAATCATCGTTGATCGCCAGAATCCTGAACTTGCGCGACGCGCCAAACGTATCGGCGACAAAATCCATCGACCAGCGGTCACCTGGGCGAAGTGCCCCCGGCACCGGTGTCCGACTGCCCCGGGCGCGCTTGCGGCCGCGACGTCGGCGCACAGACAAGCCTTCCTCCCGATATAGCCGGTAGAGCTTCTTGTGGTTCATGCTCATGCCCTTGCGCTCCAGCATGACGCCGATCCGACGATAGCCGAACCGACGGCGCTGCCCTGCGATTTCTCGCATCGCTTCGCGGATGGCTCCGTGGTCCGGCGGGCGTTCACGCCTGACCGTCTTGGGATCGACGCCAATCAGCACGCAGGCCCGGCGCTGTGAGACCTGGTAGTCCCGCATCACACCGAGCGCCACGTCGCGCCGCTGGCCCGGCGTCGTCAGCCTTTTCCCAGCAGGTCTTTCAGGATCGCATTGTCCAGCATGCTGTCGGCCAGGAGCCGCTTCAGCTTGCCGTTCTCGTCCTCCAATTGCCGCAACCGATGGGCATCGGAAACCTCCATGCCGCCGTACTTCGCCTTCAGCTTGTAAAAGGTCGCCGTGCTCAGGCCGTGCTTACGGCAAACCTCGACCGTTGGAAGCCCTGCCTCCTGTTCCTTGATCATCCCGATGATCTGCGCCTCGGTGAAACGGCTCTTCCTCATGCGTCTGCTCCTTCTCGTGGGCAGACTCTACATCAGAATAAGGGACCTTTCGGGGGGCAGGTCGGAGCACATAACCCTGACCGGCGAAGAATATCGCTGGCCAAAATTCTTAGCGTAGGATTTGGTCCCCTCCTGGAAACGCACCATGATCGCCATGTGCGGCATCGAGCGCGTCAGTCGCATTTGCGCCCGATGCCAACTGTCATGGATCCGTCCAAGCTGGTGACGGGGCGCGAAACGGCGCGGCAGTTTTTGCCCTTGCGGGGACGCCGGAGGGCTTTGCGCTCAGAGGCTGTCATGCACACCTGTTCATACAGCCATTTATCGGCAAAAGCTTGCCCATCGACGCGCACGCGGCGCCGGTAACGGGATTGGTACCGAGACTTTTCCTCCGGCGATAGCGACTGGAATGAACAGTCCCGTGAGCCGGGCGGCATCTGAGCAATCGCGGGCGAGGATAGAGCAGCCATCGACCCGGCTGCCAGACCTGCGAACAGAAGTTTGGTGCGCATGGACAAAAGGTTCACCGAAACTCGCATCCAAGTGTGGCGTTTGTCGACAGAACGTGGCTAGCCCACGAGCAAGGGTTGGCTGGGACTGCGCGGCATCGGACTCCTCGATCGATCACTGTGCAATTTGCGCCTCGCTGTCGTCAGACCGGGGTCTGAGCCAAAGACTGGCGACAAACCAGGCGAGCGCTACCGCCCCGGCAGAAAAGACGATATCTCCAGGAACCCTCAGCCACACCAGCAGATCGACCACCGGTTGCTGCATGAACTCGGCCGAGCGAGCGTACCAGTAGCCCTTGTCAATCGCGGCGATCAGCTGAAGCGTACCAAGTGGCAGCAAGGTCAGGAGCGCCATCAACGCAAGGCCGATGTTGAAGCACCAAAAGCTCGTCTTCAGCACGCCTTCGTTCCAGATCAGGTTCGGCAACATGCCACGCAGGCAGAACAGGACGAGCCCGACGCCCAACATGCCGTATACGCCGAACAATGCGGTGTGTCCGTGCAGCGGCGTCAGATTGAGACCCTGCATGTAATAGAGCGACAGCGGCGGATTGATGAGGAAGCCGAACAGGCCTGCTCCGACGAGATTCCAGAAGGATACCGCGAGGAAGAACATGACGGGCCATTTATAACGCTGCATCCAGGGTGTCGCGCTGCTCAGCTTCCAGTGTTCATAAGCTTCGAAGCCAATATAGGCGAGCGGCACGACCTCGAGCGCTGAGAAGCTCGCGCCAAGCGCCAGCACCGCGATCGAGGTTCCCGCGAAGTAGAGATGGTGCAACGTTCCCAGCACTCCGCCTGCCATGAAGATGATCGTGGCAAACAAGACGGCGACCGTGGCGGTGGGTGTCGGAATGAGGCCGAGGCGCGTGAAGAGGAAGGCGATGACCGCGGTGGCGAACACCTCGAAAAAGCCTTCGACCCACAGATGGACCACCCACCAACGCCAATATTCAATCATGGAGAGCGCTGTATGCTCATTCCAGAACAGCCCGGCACCGTAGAAGAGTCCGATGGCTACGGCGGATAGGAAAAACAGCATCGTGATGTGGCGGGATTCGGACTTCTCTTTGAGCGCAGGCCAGAGCGCCCGGCCGACGAGCACAAGCCAGAGCATCAGGCCGATGAAGAGAAACCACTGCCAGAAGCGCCCCATATCGACATATTCCCAGCCCTGGTGTCCGAACCAGAAGTTCCTCTCCAGTCCCAGTTTCTGCATCACCGCGAGCCATTGCCCGGCAAAGGAGCCCACGACGATAATCAGGAGGCAGGCCCAGAGGATGTTGGCACCCAGAGCCTGGAACCTCGGTTCATGGCCCGAGATCGCAGGAGCTATGTAGAGGCCCGTTCCCAGCCAGGCTGTCGCGATCCACAGCACGGCAAGCTGCGTGTGCCAGGTGCGGGTGATCGAATAGGGCAGGATCTCGGCCGCTTCATAGCCATAAACCAGCTGCCCCTCGACCTGATAGTGGGCCGTCATTGCACCCAGCATGATCTGCGCGAGAAACAGTGCGAGAACGACCCAGAAATATTTGGCTGTCGCCCGCATCGAAGGCGTCACCGCGATCTCGCGCAGCGGATCTTTCGCGGGGAGGTCGTGCTCCTTCTCCCTTCGTCCGTGCGTCACCGCATGGTGCCAACCCAACAGCGCGATGCCGGCAAGCAGGAAGGTGACGCTGAAGGCCGACCAGATGAATGTACTTGATGGTGGGCGATTCCCGACCAGCGGCTCGCTCGGCCAGTTGTTCGTATACGTTGTCGTCCGCCCTTGTCGTTCCGTTGTGGCCGCCCAGGCCGTCCACCAGAAGAAGGAGGTCATGGCGGCTCGGTGCCCTGCGTCGGGGACCGTATCGTTCTTCATGGCATAGTTTTCGCGCAGCTCGGCGGTGGCGGGGTCGTTGCCGAACAGATTGACGTAGTGCTTTGCCACCCGCTCGATTGCCACCGCGCGATCGTTGCTGATCGTGATGGTATCCGTGCTCGCTTCAAACGTGTTTCGGCGCATTTCCGTTTGCAGCCGCCGCTGGAGGAGCGCCTTGCGTTCCTCGTTTAAACTCTCAAAGGCGCCGCCCAGATCCCGCTGTGCCCAGAGATCGAGAAGTGCCAGTGATTCCCGGTGCAACCAGTCGGCTGACCAATCGGGCGCTACGTAGCCGCCGTGTCCCCAGATCGAGCCCAGTTGCATGCCGCCCATAGATTGCCAGACCTGGCGGCCACGCTGCATCTCGGCACGGGTGAAGACGGTTTCGCCGTTTGCGGTCACGACCTTGGCGGGAAGCGGCGGCGCCTGAATGCTGATGTCGCGGCCAACCAGAAGCAGGACGGCAAAAGAGACTGCCAGCAATGATAGAAGCCAAATCCAGAGCTGACGTGTTCGATCCATGGTTCTCCCCTATGGGCTACGAGGCGGTACAGCAAAGCGACTAGCGCGCTGCGCGCCGTGCCATCATGCCGCCCGTGATCAATTCTTCCTGGGGGCAGGCTGATCCGATTGAACGACCGGACCGCCTTCCGCTTCCCACCGGTCGACACAGTCGCAATCGTCATAGGCCTCGACCGCCAAGGTCTCGGTGCCGGCTTTTGCCTGTGATCCTTCTACAGGCGGAAAGAGGATCGTCAGAAGCAGCACAGAGTTTTCCGCGCCCTTGACCGAGTGCGGCGCGCCTCCTTCGAGATAGACCCACTGGTTACGCCGCAGTTCGATCGAGCTTGCGCTGAGCTCGACTTTCACATGGCCCTCGAGGCAATGCAGCATGATGCTGCCCGGCACCTGATGCTGGCGCATTTCGGTGCCGCTCGGGATCACCAGCCGGATGGTTTCGAAATGGTCCGCCTTCACGATCGCTGTGGAATGTTCTTCATGTGTCGTCACGTTCTCGGGCAAGAGATCGACGACTTCTCCGGGCGCTGCGTGGTGAAGGGCCATATCGTTCAATTCCTTTCCGTGTTCGTGGTTTTATGATTGGAGCAAGACGGGCAAGCGGACTGCCGCGTGCGGTCCGGCTTGGAGCGTCCAGCGCGCAATAGCTTTACCCATCGCGCGCCGATTTGGAGTCCTGCGGCGATCCATGACCGCGACGCGCGGCGACGACCGAAAGGGAGCGGGATCGACCGGTTCACCACATTCTGGACAGAACATGTCACGTTCCTCCTTTTCGGCTTCGATGCGCCAAGACGTCAATCATCCATCTGGCGCCGCAGGGGTTTCGAACCGATCGGCCGCGTTACGCTCGAAGAGCGACGCGAGATCTCGCCGCTTCGTCAGCAGGTCTGCAAGCGTATAGCGGTCAAGTACCGCCAGGAACGCGCCGAGCGCCTCCTTCAGCACGCCCGTCAGCCCACATGCAGGCGCGACTGTGGAGCGGCGTGCAAAATTGACCCCCTTAGCGGGGTGATCGGCGTCTAAAATTGACCCCCATCATTCCAGAGTGTGAGGCGTCGCGGCTTGGGCTTCCAGGCGGCGAGGACGGGGATGTTGATTGTGGAGACTATTGCCAAGATACGCAGGGAGCACAGGGACGGTAAGCCGATCAAAGAGATTGCGCGTGATTTACGGTTGTCGCGCAACACGGTGCGCAAGGCGATCCGTGCTCCGGAGGCGGATTTCAGCTACGAGAGGAAGGAGCAGCATCGTCCGCAGACCGGTCCATTTCGCGAACGGTTAGATGAGTTGCTGGCGGAGAACGAAGAGCGCCCCCGGCGCGAGCGACTGCGGCTGACGCGGATTCATGATCTGCTGGAACGTGAGGGGTTCACCGGCTCCTACGATGCGGTGCGGCGCTATGCGGCCCGCTGGAAGCAGGAGCGCCACGCCGGTGGCAGCGGGGATATGAGCAAGGTGTTCATCCCGCTCATGTTCCGGCCTGGCGAGGCCTACCAGTTTGATTGGAGCCACGAGGACGTGGAGATCGCCGGCAAGCCGATGCGGGTTAAGGTGGCGCATATGCGGCTATGCTGGTCGCGGGCGCCCTTTGTGCGGGCTTATCCGCGTGAGACCCAGGAGATGGTGTTTGACGCCCATGCCAGGGGCTTTGCTTTTCTCGGCGGGGTGCCGACGCGCGGCATCTACGACAACATGAAGACCGCGGTGACGACGGTGTTCACTGGCAAGGAGCGGGTGTTCAACCGGCGCTTCCTGATCATGACGGATCATTATGGCGTTGAGCCGGTGGCCTGTAGCCCGGCGGCAGGCTGGGAGAAGGGACAGGTCGAGAACCAGGTCCAGACCGGCAGGGAACGGCTGTTCAAGCCACGTCTGCGGTTTGCCAGCATGGAAGAGTTGAACGCATGGCTGGAGGCCGAGTGTCGCCGATGGGCCGAGCGCTATGCCCATCCGGATATGGAAGATATGACCATCGCCCAGGCACTGGAGATGGAACGACCCTCCCTACAGCCGCTCACCACGCCTTTTGACGGCTTCTTCGAGAGCGAACATGTGGCGAGCTCGACCTGCCTCGTCAGCTTCGATCGCAACCGTTACTCGGTCATGGCCGTTGCTGCCCGGCATGCGGTGCAACTGCGCGCCTATGCCGACCGGGTCGTCATCCGTTGTGCCGGCAAGGTGGTCGCCGAGCATGCCCGCCTGTTCGGCCGCAATCAGACGAAGTTCGATCCCTGGCACTATCTGCCGGTCCTGATCCGCAAGCCAGGCGCATTGCGCAACGGCGCTCCCTTCCAGGACTGGGATCTTCCGCCGGCCCTGGCCCAGCTGCGCCGCAAGCTGGGCAAAAGCGATGACGCAGACCGACGCTTTGTACGGGTACTGGCAGCGGTGCCCGAGGATGGCCTGGAGGCAGTCGAAGCTGCCGTGCGCGAAGCCATGGCGGCGGGCACGGCCAATGACGAGGTCATTCTCAACATCCTGTCGCGCCGACGCGAACCACAGCCTGTGCAGGCGATCAATGTTGTCGTCGATCTCAGGCTCAAGCATCCGCCCATTGCCGATTGCGCGCGCTACGATACGGTGCGAGGCCTCAATGCAGCGGCATGAGATGTTGGCAGCCCTCAAGGGGCTGGGCCTGAAGGGCATGATCGCCGCGTTCGACGATGCCGTCACCAATGGCATCCGCCGTGACCGGACCGCCATGGAGATGCTTGGCGATCTGCTACGCGCCGAAACGGCCCACCGTGAAGCCGCCTCGATCCGGTATCGCATGACTGCGGCCAGGCTGCCGGCCATCAAGGATCTCGACGGCTTTGTCTTCGCCGACACACCGATCAACGAGAGCCTGGTGCGTTCGCTCCATGCCGGCTCGTTCCTGCCGGAACGGCGCAATATCGTGCTGGTTGGTGGCACCGGCACCGGCAAGACGCATCTCGCGCTCGCCATCACCGCTGCGGTGGTCCGCGCCGGGGCCAGGGGCCGGTTCTTCAATACCGTCGATCTGGTCAATCGTCTGGAGGAAGAAACCCGGCAGGCCAAGGCCGGCAGCCTGGCCGCCCAGATGGCCCGCCTGGACGTCGTGGTTCTGGACGAGCTCGGGTATCTGCCGTTCGCCCGGTCAGGAGGCCAGATGCTGTTCCATCTGATCAGCAAACTCTACGAAAAGACCTCGGTGATCATCACCACCAATCTCGCCTTCGGCGAATGGCCTAGCGTCTTCCAGGATGCCAAAATGACGACGGCGCTGCTGGACCGTGTCACGCATCATTGCGACATCATCGAAACCGGCAACGACAGCTGGCGGTTCAAAAACCGAAGCTAAGAGACGGGAAAAACCCCTTCCCCCGGACCCCCATCCCCGGCGGTTACCCCGGTGGGTCCACAGGTACCTCCCGCGGACGCCGCCGCCAGCGCTCCTGACGGCGCGCGTCGGCGTCCGCGGGTCCCTCCTATGGACTACCGGGATAACCGCCGGAACTCACGAAAAAGGGGGTCAATGTTGGGCGCCGATAGGGGGTCAACTTTGCGCGCCGGTTGACAGGCGCGACCACGCATCCGCCGCAGTCAACGAGATCGAAGCCGTCCTCGGTCTGGCGTATGAGTGCGCCGATGTTGATCTCTTCGGGCGGCCGCCCCAGGCGGATGCCGCCCGACCGTCCACGCACACTCTCCACATCACCACTGCGTGCGAGTTGGTTCACCACCTTCATCAAGTGATTCTGCGAGATTCCGTAGGCCTGCGCGACCTCACCGATCGAGCACAGGCGGTCAGGCCGCGCGCCCAGATAGAGCAGCACGCGCATCGAATAGTCGGTGAACAGGGTCAGTTTCATGGGGCGTTCCCACTCTCTTCCTCAGCTCGTCGCATTAAGATGTATTCACCTTGCATGTTTTCAGGGAAAAGTATAGATGCATTCGTGATTCATGATTGGAGTCGGGCGAATGACCGAGCTGGAACTGAAGGATGAGGCGCTCAAGCAGCTTGTCGACGCCTTCTACGCGCGCGTTCGCGCAGATGCCGACCTGGGGCCGATTTTCAACGACGCGATCGATGACTGGCCGGAACATCTCGAAAAGCTGGCGGCGTTCTGGTCATCCGTCATGCTCGCCAGTGGCCGATACAAGGGCCAGCCCGTGCCAGCGCACCTGAAGCACAGGTCGAGGATAACGCCAGCGCTTTTCGACCGCTGGCTCGCGCTGTGGGACTGTACGACAAACGAGATGATGGCGCCCGACGCAGCTGCGGCTCTGCAGGCGAAAGCGAAGCGGATTGCCGAGAGCCTGCAGCTTGCCATGTTTTTTCGGCTCGATCGGCCAAGCGTCGCTGACGGCGAGGCCGGGTCCATTCATTGCGAACGGCGAGTACCCACCCATGCCTGACATTCTACCCTATCGTTCGACGCCGGTGTTCGATCAGGACACGCTCCCGGCCGCCCTGCGGGCACGCCATGATACCAAGGCGGGTGTCTGGGGTTTGATCCGTGTTCTGAAGGGTGAACTTCGGCTGACCTATCTCGATCCACCGTCGGAGGTTGTCCTGACGCCCGAACGGCCCGGATTGATCCTTCCGCAGCAGCCGCACTTCGTGACGCCCGTCGGCGCCATGAAAATGCGGGTCGATTTCTATGATCAGCCGCCCGGCGACTGATCGTCGGGAAACTCGAACCCCTTCCAACAAGGAGAAGTTTATGTCGCAGCCTCTCAGCGATCAGACCATCGCGCTCGTCAAGGCGACGGTCCCTGCACTTGAAGCGCATGGCCTGGATATCGTGCATGAAATGTATTCCAGGATGTTCCAGAACCCGGAGATCCGCGACCTTTTCAACCAGTCGCATCATGGTGACGCCGGGTCGCAGCCGCGGGCGCTCACTGGCGCCATTCTCGCCTATGCCAGCAATATCGATAATCTCGGCGCGCTTGCGCCGGCGGTCGAGCGCATCGCGCAAAAACATGTCGGTCTCCAGATACTGCCGGAGCACTATCCGCACGTCGCCGAAGCACTGCTCGGCGCGATCAAGGCGGTGCTGGGCGATGCGGCGACCGATGAAATCTTGGGTGCCTGGGGGGAAGCCTATTGGTTTCTCGCCAATATCCTGATCGCGCGGGAACAGCGCGTCTATACCGAACAGAAGGACGCGGCCGGCGGCTGGAACGGCTGGCGCGATTTCCGCGTCGAAGACGTTGTGCGCGAAAGCAGCGTCATCAATTCCTTTGTCCTTCGCCCCGTCGACGGCGGCCCCGTCATGCGCCACAAGCCGGGCCAGTATCTTACCTTCTGGCTCGAAATTCCCGGACATCCGCCGGTCAAGCGCAACTACTCGATTTCGGCCGCCGCCAATGGCGAAACCTACCGCATTTCGGTCAAGCGCGAGCCGCAAGGGCTCGCTTCGGGCTGGTTGCACGACGAGGCGAAACCCGGGACGATCCTGAAGGTGGCCGCTCCCGCCGGCGAATTCTTCCTTGCCGATCATGTCGAACGGCCGGTCGTACTGCTGTCGGGCGGCGTGGGCCTGACGCCGATGGTGGCGATGCTCGAAGCCCTCGTTCAGAACGGCGCCGAAGTGCCGGTTCATTACATCCACGGCACGCATGACCGCGACACCCATGCGATGCGCGACCATGTCCGCGCTGTGGCGAGCCATGGCCAATCGATCGCGATCACCGATTTTCACCAGACCCCGCTCGAGGATGAAACAGAGGGCAGCGACTACGATGTGGCCGGCATAATTACCGATGAATGGCTGGTCGCCAGCACACCGGTCGCACAAGCGGACTATTACATCTGCGGGCCGCGTCCGTTCTTGCGTCATGCGGTCTCGACCCTGTCGCTGGCGGGTGTGCCGTCGGACAGGATCCACTATGAGTTCTTCGGCCCGGCTGACGAACTGCTCGCGGCTTGAGGGAGCGGAGGCATGGACGACATCATCCTGGCCCGAGCCATTCATGTCCTGGCGGTCCTTGTCTGGATCGGCGGCGTGGCGTTCGTGACGCTTGTGGTGATGCCGTCCGTGCGCGCCGCCAATCCGCCGGCGGAGCGGCTGGCGGCCTTTCATCGACTGGAGGGGCGCTTTGCGGCGCAGGCGCGCCTCTGGGTGCTGTTGGCAGGACTGAGCGGTTTCTGGATGATCTATCGCGCGCAGATGTGGGACCGCTTTTTCGATCTTCGGTTCTGGTGGATGCATGCGATGGTTGGGCTGTGGGCCATTTTCGCCGCGATGCTTTTCGTGATCGAGCCGCTGTTTCTCCACCGCCGAATGATGACATCGGTCAAGCCCGCCGCAGATTTTGCCCGAATGGAGGCCCTTCACCGAATATTGCTGGGTATCGCGGTTGTCACGGTTCTCGGCGCAGTGGCGGGAAGCCACGGTTTCTAGACTGCGCTTTTCGTATGGTTCCAAAATTCGTGCCTGTCCTCCCAAGGACGGGATCAGATATCCGCCCGGCGGCCCGCGCCAATCCAGCCCAATCTTCCGCCCGCCATCGGACTTTCATGGTTCGGAACCATCCTATGCGAAGTCGATTCCTACAGGACAGCCGCTTGAAGTCCCCCATTATGCTGACGCCATGGGATCCGCCTGACCCGCTCTCTTCCGCTCCAATCGCACAGCAAAGTGAAAACGCCATGTTCAACAAGCCCTTCATTGCCGTACTGGCGGCGACCATGCTCACGCTCGGTGGCTGCGCGACAGACGCGCGATACGTCGATCGCCAAGCCCCTGTCGCCGAGCTGAGAGACAAGGTCGTAACCGGCAACGCATCCTATCGTCAGCGCATCGCTCTGCCTGCCCGCGCGACATTCAACGTAAGACTGCTGGACGTTTCGCGCGCCGATGCGAGATCGGCGATCATCGCCGAGGAAACGCGCGAGATAGCAGGGCAGCAGGTTCCTTTGCCATTTTCGATAAGGGTGAAGGAACACAGGACTTGAAGACCAACATGCGTTACGCAGTCCGCGCGACGATTACCGATCCCGAGGGCAAGCTGATATGGACCACAGATACGGTCCATTCGGTCGATCCCACGCGGTTCGAGCAGGATCTCGGACGCTCAATATGGTTCGCGTTGGTGACCGCCCGGCGGCTTCAGGCTTGATCGGCCCGCAATTCAAGGTGGAGGATATCAATCAGACGGGTCTGATCGACAGATCCAATGTGACGGTGCAGTTTTCGCAAGACGGCCGAGTGAGCGGATCGGCCGGCTGCAACAGGTTCACCGGCGACTACTCGATCGAGGGACAGTCGCTTCGGATTGGGCCGCTCGCCGTGACGCGGCGGGCTTGCGTGCCGACGCTCGGAAACCAGGAAACCAGGTTCCTGGCCATTCTGCAGGATGTGACCTCATGGTCCGTCAACAGCAATGGGTCAGTGCTCTTCCGTGCCGACGACGGACGATACCTGGCGGCGATACGCTGATTCGACCGCAGTATGCTGAAGAGCGGCTGCCGCTCAGTCCTGACCGATCGGAGACGGAGGTCGAGCCAGTCTTGGACACAGGCTTAACGGTCCAAGAGCTTGATCGGCAAAAGTCCATTGCGCCGTCGCCAAACACAGGTTCAAATTCGGCCGCGATGCGTGGCGAGCGACGCTGACCACTGATTTTTTGGTGTTTACCGCGGGAGACGGCAGGGCAATAGTTGGGAACTTCCGTCCGACCCGCGTGTTGCTGGTTCGGCGCGAGCTGTGTTCCCATCGGGAGCGAACCTGCTGCTGCGCTGTCAGCCCGTGGCGATGACCGATGAGGGGGGAAATAGATCGGCCATGATACTGACCTTGACCGAGACCGAACGCCAGATCGCGCTCGCCATTTCCGTTGCCGTCGGTCTGTGCGGCCTCGTTCTCGCAGCGGCAGGCAATCAGGACACAATGGAAATCCACGGCTGGCTGATCCTGGCCATTGCCGCCATTTGCGCCATCATCGTAATCCGCGGCATCTGGGGACCGGAACCGCCAAAATCCCGTTTGCAAAGCTACTATGACGAGCCCATCAAGGCCGGCATCATCGCCAGCATGGCTTGGGCGGTGGTGGCGATGTTCGTGGGGGTCTGGGTCGCCGCGCTGCTGGCATTCCCTGACCTGACGTTTGACAGTGCCTGGGCGAGCTTCGGCCGCTTGCGACCGGTGCACACCAGCGGCGTGATCTTCGGCTTTGGCGGCAACGCGCTCATCGCCACCTCGCTGCATGTCGTGCAGCGGACCTCGCGGGCGCGTCTTCCCGATCAGCTTTCGGCCTGGTTCGTGCTGGTGGGCTACAACCTGTTCTGCATCCTCGCGGCCAGCGGTTATCTGCTCGGGGTTACCCAATCGAAGGAATATGCCGAGGCCGAATGGTATGCCGACATCTGGCTGGTGATCGTCTGGGTGACCTACTTCATCCTCTACATCCGGACGCTCGCACGCCGCAAGGAACCACACATTTATGTGGCCAACTGGTACTTCATGGCCTTCATTCTCGTCGTCGCGATACTCCATATCATCAACAATCTCGCGATTCCGGTCTCGCTGGGCCATGCGAAGAGCTACACCATCTGGTCGGGCGTCCAGGATGCTATGGTGCAGTGGTGGTATGGTCATAACGCCGTCGCCTTCTTCCTGACGGCGGGCTTCCTGGGCATGCTCTATTACTACCTGCCCATCCGGGCCCAGCGGCCGATCTTCTCCTACCGTCTCTCGATCCTGAGCTTTTGGGGCATTACCTTCTTCTACATGTGGGCGGGTTCCCACCACCTTCATTATACCGCCCTACCGCACTGGGTTCAGACGCTGGGCATGACCTTCTCGGTGATGCTCCTCGTGCCGTCATGGGCTTCGGCTGGCAACGCCTTGCTAACATTGAACGGCGCCTGGCACCGCGTGCGCGATGATGCGACGCTCCGCTTCATGATGGTCGCGGCGGTGTTTTATGGCATCTCGACCTTTGAAGGTTCGTTCCTCGCCATCCGGCCCGTCAATTCGCTTTCGCATTACACCGACTGGACGGTTGGCCATGTTCACGCCGGCGCGCTCGGCTGGGTGGCGCTCATCACCTTCGGCTCGCTCTACACGCTGGTGCCGTCCTTGTGGAAGCGCGAGGCGATGTATTCGCCCGCCTTGGTCGAGTGGCACTTCTGGCTCTCGCTTGCCGGCACTCTTGTCTACATTTTTGCCATGTGGAACTCGGGCATCATCCAGGGCCTGATGTGGCGGACCTATACGGAGGAAGGCACGCTAGCCTACTCCTTCCTGGATTCGCTCAGAGCCATGTATCCCTATTACATCGCGCGTACGCTCGGCGGCCTCCTGTTCCTGATCGGTGCTGTGATCGGCGCCTACAATATGTGGAGGACCATTCGCGCCGCCTCGGCCCAGGCGCCGTTCGAAGGCGACGTCCCGCTACAGGCCGCGACGGCGGCGGGGAGGGCCTGAGCCGTGGCGGAACTGTTTCATCGCAAGCTCGAACGTTCGGCGATCGGCTTCGTGCTCGCCATCATCGCGGCTGCCAGTGTCGGCGGCCTCGTCGAGATCGCTCCGCTTTTCACGATCGACGAGACGGTCGAGGAGGCGCCAGACATGCGGCTCTACACGCCGCTCGAACTGGCGGGGCGAAACATCTATGTGCGCGAAGGATGCTATGCCTGTCACAGCCAGATGATCCGGACGCTGCAGGACGAAGTTGAGCGCTATGGTCCCTATTCGCTCGCGGTCGAATCCAAATATGACCATCCGATGCTCTGGGGTTCGAAGCGCACCGGACCCGACCTCGCCCGCGTTGGCGGCAAATATTCCGATTTCTGGCACGTCGCCCATCTGACCAATCCGCGCGATGTGGTGCCCGATTCCAATATGCCGGCCTATCCCTGGCTGGCGCGGACGCCCTTGCGCCTCGCTGATCTGCCCTTGCACCTCAAGGCGCTGCGGGCCGCGGGGGTGCCCTACACCGATGCCATGATCGAGAATGCGAGCGTCGATGCCTTCGACCAGGCGACACCGGAAAGCTCGACCTCGTCCGGTATCACCGAGCGGTATGGCGAAGAAACGCAGGTTCGCGTGTTCGACGATGTGGCGACCGAGGTCACCGAGATGGACGCGCTCGTCGCCTATCTTCAGGTTCTCGGCCGGCTGACCGACGTGCCGTACAAGAATACGGCCGCGCCGCAGAAGCCGCCAGAGCCGGTGAAATGACATGAGGAGGCAGGCATGGACATAAGCCACGAGGCTCTTGTTGCATTCTCGAAAAGCTGGGGGCTGTTCTACCTCATCGGTCTGATGATCGGTGTCCTCATTTATACGTTCCGGCCGTCCAATCGTGGCAAGTTCAACCGAGCCAAACAAAGCGTTCTCGATCAGGACGACAAGCCATGGACGTAGAGCGCGATCCCGTCAGCGGTCATGAAACGACCGGCCATGTCTGGAATGGCATCAAGGAGCTCGATACGCCGGTCCCCAAGGGTGTGCTGATTTTTCTGATCGTCACCCATCTCTTCGCTTTCGCCTGGTGGATTCTCATGCCGACTTGGCCCTTGGGCGACGCCTACACCAAGGGAATTCTCAACATCGACCAGCGCACCTCGGTCGAAAAGCACCTGGTCGATTCGCAGGCGGGACGGGCCGACTGGATAAAGCGGATCGAAAGCGAGAACCTCGAGCAGATCGCGGCCGACCCCCGGCTCATGACCATCGTGCGTAGCACCGGCCACCGGTTGTTCGGCGACAACTGCGCCGCCTGCCACGGCATCAATGCCAAGGGGGGTTATGGTTATCCCGATCTGACCGATGACGACTGGATCTGGGGCGGCGACCTTGAGACGATCGCGCAGACCATGCGCGTTGGGGTCAATGTGGAGCATCCGCAGGGGCGCGTCTCGCAGATGCCCTCGTTCGGACGCGACGGGATACTCGATGCCGATCAGGTCAGTCTGGCGGCCAACTATGTCTACGCCTTGTCGCATCCCAAGTTCGTGACGAATGCCAATCGGACGTCGATTGTATCGGGGCGCGAGGTCTTCATGGCCAATTGCGCGATTTGCCATGGCGAGGATGCGCGCGGGAAGCGCGATGTCGGCGCTCCCAATCTGACGGACGCGCGTTGGATCTATGGAGGAGACATCGATCAGATCGTGGAGACCGTCCATGGCGGACGCCAGGGGCATATGCCGACATGGGACGAGCGGCTTACGGACTCGGATATCAAGATATTGGCGCTCTATGTTCATTCGCTGAGCGCGCCTCAGCGATGACGGCCATGCGATCCCGATCCCGGTGGCTGGTCTGGACGCTGGTGGCAGCAGGCCTTTTGCTGTTCGTTCTTGCGAACGCGCATTTTTTCTACGTCGCCTTTCGCTCGCAGCCCGAATGCGTGGGACATTTGAAGGAACGCGCGAACGGGAGCGGGCAGTATCGCGCGGCGAAATCGGCATGCTGAAAGGTAGCGGGACATGAGCGATAAAAGCCCCTCTTATGGCTTGCTGAGCCAGACCTCGGGCATCGAGGAGACGAAGAGCGCGCGGTTTCAGCGCCATCTTCCCGCTTCCATCGGCTTCCAATGGCTCAAGGCCGGATGGCAGGATCTTTTCCATCGGCCGATGCCGAGCCTGGCCTACGGTCTGGGCATTTTCCTTCTGTCTCTCGCTGCTGTCGCGATGCTCGCGCTGTATGGCCGCGACTATATTCTTTTTCCCGCGCTCGCCGGCTTCATGATCATTGCCCCGCTGCTGGCCATCGGACTCTATGAGAAAAGCCGCAACCGAGAAGCGGGACGCGATACGTCGCTGCGCGAAATGCTCCTGGTGAAACCGGCGGCGGGCCCGCAGGTGCTTTTCACCGGGGTCCTGCTCAGCCTGCTGATGCTACTGTGGATGCGATCCGCGGTGCTCATCTATGCGTTGTTCTTCGGCGTGCGCCCCTTTCCCGGCTTGCCTCACATAACCGCCTTCCTGCTGACCGAGCCGGTGGGATGGATTATTCTCGGCGTCGGCACGGCGGTGGGCGGCCTGTTCGCCTCATTCGCTTTTGCGATCAGTGTTTTTGCCATTCCGATGCTCCTCGATCGCAAGGTCGATGCGCTCACGGCGATGGGAACAAGCACGGCGCTCGTCTGGAACAACCTTGCGCCGATGATCGTCTGGGGCGCCATCGTCCTTGCGCTTTTCATACTCTGCGCGGCGACGGGCTTGATCGGCCTCATCGTCATCTTCCCGTGGCTTGGACATGCCACATGGCATGCCTATCGCGCGGTCTCAGACACGCAGGCCTAGACATGGCCAGCCATGCCATGCCTGCCGTCCAGGCGCCGACATCATTGACCGGGCAATCGGTCGATGAACTCATCTTGGCCAGCCAATCGCTGGATGACGGAACGATGAGGACGCAACTGTCGGTCCCGACCGCGCATTGCGGCGGATGCATGGCGAAGATCGAGCGCATCCTTGGTAACCTCGAGGGCGTCGTAGCGGCTCGGGTCAATCTATCGACGCGGCGTGTGACCGTCACATGGCGGCAAGCGCAAACCGCGAGTGCACCGCCTTTGCTGGCAACGCTGAACGAGGCGGGCTTCGAGGCAAATCTTCTCAGCCAACCGGACGAACGCGCCGATCCCGAAAAGCGCCGGCTGATCGTCGCGACAGCGGTCGCCGGCTTCGCGGCGATGAACATCATGCTGCTTTCGGTGTCGGTCTGGTCAGGCGCCGACCCCGCTACGCGGCAGCTGTTCCATCTCATCTCGGCGCTGCTCGCGCTTCCCGCGGTATTCTTTTCGGGGCGCATCTTCTTCTTGTCGGCATGGTCGGCATTGCGCGCGGGACGCACCAATATGGATGTGCCCATCTCGATCGGCATCGTCCTGACACTGGGTCTCAGCATCTACGACACGCTGCATTTCGGACGCCATGCCTATTTCGACGCGGTCGTGACGCTGATCTTTTTCCTGCTTGTCGGACGAACGCTCGACCATGCCATGCGCGACAAGGCCCGTTCGGCCGTGCTCGGGCTGACGCGAATGACGCCTGCGGGCGCGAATGTAATCGGCACGGATGGATCGCGCGCTTTTAGACCGCTCGAGGATGTCTCGGTGGGTGATGTCATCCTCGTCGCGCCAGGCGAGCGTGTTCCGCTGGATGGTCTTGTCCTTGCGGGCGAGGGCGATCTCGACACTGCCGCGGTCACGGGCGAGGCGATGCCGGTGCCGGTACGACCGGGAAGCACGCTCGTTTCGGGCATGCTGAATCTCAATGGTTCGCTCAAGGTGCGTGTGACCAACAGTCACGCGCAGTCCTTTCTATCCGAAATGGTGCGAATGATGGAAGCGGCCGAGCAGGGCAGAGCACGCTATCGCCGTCTCGCCGACCGTGTTGCGGCCTATTACTCGCCGATCATCCATTCGCTGGCCTTGGCCGTGTTTGCCGGGTGGTTCCTTGACACAGGCGATTGGCATCGGGCGCTGACCATTGCCATTTCGGTGCTCATTGTGACCTGTCCCTGCGCGCTTGGTCTCGCCATACCCATGGTTCAGGTCGCCGCGGCGAAGCGCTTGTTCGAGCACGGCATCGCGCTCAAGGATGGAAGCGCGCTCGAGCGGCTTGCACAGGTCGATACCGTGATTTTTGACAAGACCGGCACGCTCACTCATGGCGATTTGCGAGTGAGCAAGATCGCCATCGATGAACCCTATCGCGCAATCGTGATGGCGCTGGCGTCGCGTTCCAACCATCCCGTCGCACGCGCGATTGCCGCCAACGGCGGCGCCTTGTCCGGCCTCGATCTGGACAGTTTTTCCGAGCTGCCGGGCCGGGGTTTGGAGGGCCAGCGGAACGGCCATCTGTTTCGCCTGGGGCGTGCCGATTGGGCTTTGAATCCAGGCACGGGCGAGAGTGGCGGTTTCCAGACCGTGTTCTCGGTCGATGGTGAGCTTGCCGGCCATTTTGCCTTCTTGGACGTTGAAAAGACGAGTGCGCGGGAAGCGGTGGCCAAGCTTGACGCGCTTGGGCTGCCTATCGAACTGCTTTCGGGCGATCACATTGCTTCTGTGTCGGGGTTCGCGAACGCGATCGGTATCGCCCACTGGCGTGCCGGATTGCTGCCGCAGCATAAGGTGGAGCGGCTTCAGGCGCTGGCGGACAGTCAGCGCCTGACCTTGATGGTGGGTGATGGGCTGAACGATGGACCGGCACTGGCGGCGGCGCACGTTTCGATGGCTCCTTCCAATGCCGCCGACATCGGTCGGGCGGCCGCGGATATTGTTTATCTCGGCCAGGATCTCGATGCGGTTCCGCGCGCTGTGCAGATCGCGCGCGCGGCCCGGCAACGTGTCCGCCAGAACCTGGCGCTTTCCGTCGGTTATAACCTTTTGGTGATTCCTGTGGCCATGGCGGGCTATGTCACCCCACTGCTTGCTGCCGTCGCCATGTCGCTTTCGTCGATTTCGGTCGTTGCGAACTCTCTGCGAATTCCCGCAGCACGCGGATCACGGCTTAGCAGGCGGGCGCCGGCACCGACCCTCGTTCCCCTGGCCGCTACCCGATGAGCGGGATCCTGTGGCTGGTGCCAGTCGCGCTGCTGATGGGCCTTGCTGGGCTGGGCGCCTTTCTTTGGTCGATGCGCACCGGGCAGTATGATGATCTGGATGGAGCGGCCGAGCGAGTCGTGACCGACGCCAAGTCAGACCAGCCTCTTGTCGAACCTGATGATTGGCGACCCGAAACCGAGGGCGAGGCAAATCGTTTGCGATAAGGATGGTGGTGTGGACACCATTGGGCAAAGGACGAAGTGATGATGCAGGCACCGAGTTGGAATTGGGTGGGCGTCCTTGCCTTCATCTGCGGGGCGGCGGTCATCATTCCCAGCCTTGTCGCGCTTGCACTCAGTCTTGCCGCTGTTGCCCGAAACCTCCTGTGAGGCTGGCATCGGTCTGACGGAGGGATAGCACGGCAAGCGGCTCAACCGCAGGTGATCGAGAATGTCGGCACGGGGATAATTCGGGGAAATGCCGGTGGAGAAGCTCGGGCGTCTTGCCCGGGAGCGGCGGCCCGGCGACGTAACCATCCGTTGGGTGCCCGTGAGCGAAGTTACCAAGGGATGTTTCGTCAATGACTGAACCCAGGAATCCTCCGCCCCGGCCACAAACGATAGCCGCAGCGCACGGCGTTGCCAGCGACCCTGCCTATGGGGCGGTTGCCCCGCCGCTTTATCTTTCGAGCACTTATGAATTTGCCGGCTATGCTCAACCGCGTCCCTATGATTATGGCCGTTCCGGAAATCCGACCCGCGATCTCCTTGCGGAGGCGCTCGCGAAGCTGGAGGGCGGTGCCGGGGCGATCATGACGTCGAGTGGTATGGCGGCTCTCGACCTTCTGGTCGGACGGATGGGCCCCGGCGATCTCATACTCGCGCCCCATGATTGCTATGGCGGCACGATGCGCTTGCTGAAGGCGCGCTCGAACCGCGGCCATTGTGTTGTCCGGTTCGTCGACCAGGGCGACGAGAAAGCTTATGCGGCCGCGCTGGAGGATGTGCCGACGCTGGTCCTGGTCGAGACGCCGAGCAATCCCCTGATGCGGGTTGTCGACATCGAGGCGCTGGCGACCATGGCGCGCGCGGCGGGTGCCGCGGTGGCCGTCGACAACACATTTCTCTCGCCGGCCATCCAGCAGCCGATCGCCTTGGGCGCCGACTATGTCGTTCACTCCACGACAAAGTTTCTCAATGGCCATTCCGATGTGATCGGGGGAGCGGTCGCTGCGGCCTATCCGGCGCAAGTCGAGGACCTCCGCCATTGGGCGAACATCGTCGGGCTGACCGGGGCGCCGTTCGATGCTTGGCTGACACTGCGCGGCCTTCGCACACTGTTTCCACGGATGGACCAGCAACAGCGTAGCGCCATGATCGTTGCCCAATATCTGGAGCGGCATTCGGCAGTGACGAAGGTGCATTACCCTGGACTTCCTGGGCATAGCGGACATCGGATCGCTTCGCGCCAACAGCGCGGCTTCGGCGCAATGCTGAGCTTCGAGCTCGCCGGAGGGGTGGACGCGGTGCGCCGGTTCGTGGCGACCGTCGGCTTTTTCACCGTCGCCGAATCGTTCGGCGGGATCGAGAGCCTCGTTGCACATCCGGCGACCATGACCCCTGCCGATATGGGCGAAGAGGCGCGTGCAAGGTCGGGTATAGGCGACGGCCTGCTGCGGCTTTCGGTCGGTCTTGAGGCTGAAGAGGATCTGATCGCCGGCCTCGAACGAGGACTGGCGGCTTGCGCAGCATGAGCGGGCACGATTCCGGTACTTGAAGGATTTGGACGTGCCTGGGTATGTATGGATTGTCGATGCCTTTGGGCTCCTACTTGCTCTGCTCGGGTTCAACATGGCGTTTCGCCAGACCGCGCTCAGGCGGATAATCGGACGTCCGAAGCCACCCCCGAACCGTGTGCGAGGCGGAAGTGAGAATGCCGATCCGTTGACCTATATTTTGCGGATCGCGGGCGTCATGCTGATGATCTTCGGCATTGCGATCGGTGGGATGCTGACCCTTTTCAACCTGGCGTGACGGGAAGGGTGGGGAAGCCTCGACAGTCCGATTGCTGCGGCAGCATCGCTATCGTTTAGGAGAACCCGGAGTAGGCCGATGACCCACGAATATGATGACCCGATCGATCCCGAGGCGGTCGCGGCCGCCGCTCGGTACATCGCCGAGCAGCAGCGCGTTGAAGATCGACCTCTTGATCTGCTTGTTGAGGAGGTCGTGCTTGATCGATTCTGCGGTTGTGTGACTTCGGTGAATGAAAGCCGCAGCGCTTCGATTCTGGCCGGTCTCAAAACGGAGATAACGCGCCAGGTCCGCCTACTGGTCGCAAGCGGGGAGTTTATTGATGAGATTGATGAGGCTTCGATCGAATCGTTTCCAGCAAGCGATCCTCCAGCCTGGATTGGGCACAAACCGCGCAAAGACGGTTGATGAAAAAGATTCATATCAAGCGGAGCTATGCGCCTGTCGAACTAGGCGATGGCTGCCCTGTGTTCGTGGATCGGCTATGGCCGAGAGGGGGTCTGCCCAGTCCCGCAGGCTCTCTTCGCCAACCGCCTTGGCGAAACCGATTTCGCATGGGCTAGCTCGCGACGATCTCATGTGCCGAACGCATATAGCGGACCGGCTGTCGCGTTTCGGTTGTTCAGTCAGAGGAACCAGGCAGGATCAACTCGTAACGTGACGGAGACGTTTAATGCGGCGAAGCTGGCCGGTATGGACCACTATAGCTTGCGCGGCGCTGGGCCTGTCGTCCGGCGCGCATGCCCAAGGACTGATCGATGCCGGCAACCAGGCGATGATCATGCACCAGGGTAATCTGCTCCAGCAGCAGACCGCACCCAACAACAAAAGCAGCAACGTTCGGAAGCGGAAGGCGAGTCCGCACCGCGTCAATTGCTCGATCGCGCAAGAGCGCGAGCGGCTTCGTCCCGAGTACCAACGGCGCGTGCGAGCGGATGGCGAAGGGGCTGCCAATGCCTGGTTGCGCCAGGAAGCGGCCGCGCTTGGGCGTCATGCTGGACAGCGTGCCAAAGCCGGAGAACGATGCTGAGCTTTCATCGCGATTACCTGAAAGGCGAATAGCGCATGGGAAGTCGGACTTGGGTCAGACGTGCAAGATCGCGGAGAGGCAGATCCTCGTCGAGATTCTCTTCAATCGCCGTGATCGCTACCGCAAGCCGCCGGGCGTGATCCCCGGGCGCTTCGCGGCCTTTTGGTCGCAATGCGAGTCAGAGAATGTGGCGGCGCCTGACGGTCCCTTCCAGCGCTGCTAGCCGCCGGTGGCGGACAACAATTCATTAGTCACCTTCGCAGGGAAGACGAACTCTCCCTGCACGGTGCTGCTTGTCCCACCGGCCGCCGACACAAGAAGCCGAGCATCGCCGATCAACGTGTAGACGGCGTGGCGTTGTCCGCCGCGGTTCTGGTGGTCGACGCGATAGCCCTGATAGTGGCGGCGTAGAAGTCCCGCATTCACGAGTTCGGAAACCGCACGGCTGAGATTGCTTTTGCCCGCAGTTCGAATGCGCGAACGCATTTCCTCAGCGACCGCCCGCTGTGCATCCTGCGCATCGCGCGGAAGCACGCCGCTTCTGACAAGGTCTCTATGGACCCGCTCGCCCAAGGCCATGTTACGCGTGCTGCGCTGGGCCATTGGCGTGAGAGCGTCGCAAAGCCAGTCGCGCAGCGAAACAAGCTCGTTGTCCCGCTTGATCCACGGACCGGCGCTCCCGTCGGGGCCAGCAACCTGGGCAATCAGGTTGAGCAGCATGAAGGCGTAGCGGGGGCGGCTTGAGACCTGCGCCAATCTCTCGAGCACAGCTGCGATATCGCAGCTGGTGGCAGGCTTAAGAGGCGTGGTTGGATGAAACATAACGCGACTGAATCAAGCACATACAAGGATCAATGTGAATCCGAAATCCGCGCGTGGAGCTCCCTTTGTCGTCTATGACACTTTACCAGCAGGCAAAGTGTCATAGACGATTCATTCCGCGAAGTTTGTTGCGAATCGTTCTCAACTCACCGCGATATTCGCCGCGCTGGCCGCTTAGCGCTGGACTTGGCGTTATCCCAGCGGCGAGCTTCGACTGCCTATGGCGAACAGGATAAGAGACTGCGGCCGCCTGGATGACCTCACGCGTTTCGCCCAGGAATGTGCGCGTGTTGGAAACCTCGGCGATCTGCAAGGCACCATCGATGCGGCCGTGCGCGAACTTGGCTTCCGCTGGTTCACGCTGCTCCACAATGTCGATCTTCGGCGCGGATGCGGGGAGAGCCTGTTTCTCACCACCTATCCGTCGGCTTGGCTCGAAGAGGTGCTGGCGGAGCGCCACTATGTGGAGGACCCCATCCATGCGGCCTGCGCCCGCACGCCATCGGGGCTCGCCTGGGATCGGGTAGGCGACGTGCTTGAGCTTTCTTCGCGCCAGCGGAGCATCCTGAAACGCGCCAGGGATCATGACTTGGCAGCGGGCTATAGCTTGCCGATCAGGACGCCGGGTGAGCCTGAGGCGATTTTCACCGTCGCCCGACCGCGCGATGAACCGCTGGATGCGGCGGAAATTCTCACCGCCCGCTTGCTGGGTTCGGTCGCCTATGACCGTGCGCGTGAACTGCTCGGCGAAGGGATAAGGACCTTCGTGTTTGTTCCTCTCAGTCCGCGCCAGGTCGAGTGCATCGCGCTCGTGGCCCAAGGGAAGAGCGATTGGGAGATTGCCCAGATCCTTGGGCTTAGCCGCGACACCGTGCACGAATATGTTGAATCCGCGCGTCGGCGCTACGGCGTTCGGCGCCGAACGCAGCTAGTGCTGCGCGCGGTTCGCGACGGTCATCTCAACATGGACGCGCTCCTCTGATCTCGCTCGGGCCGTGATGATCGGGCTTGGCCAAGTTCAGGAATTCTGCGCGGTCGCCGCGACAATCAAGGACAGTCGAGCACTCGCCGGCCTGATGGCCGAGATCACGCGTGAAATGGGTTTTCGGTACTTTGCCCTGGTCCACCATATCGACCTCAAGCCAGCGGTGAGCGCTGTCCATATCGTCGATTATCCACCAGAATGGGTGGAGCGTTTCCAGGCGCGTCGCCTCTATGCCAGTGACCCGATCCACCGGGCCAGCCATCGCACTAATATCGGCTTTGCCTGGTCGGCGGTGCAATCCCTCATCACGCTTAGTGCTGCCGATCGGTCAATCCTGGCGGAGGCGCACGACGCCGGGCTGGGCGATGGTTTCACGGTTCCTGCCCATATTCCTGGTGAGGTGAATGGGTCCTGCTCATTCGCCATGGGGTCAGGCGACGTGCTCGATCAACGACAGCTCCCGCTCGTCCAGCTCATTGGCAGCTTCGCATTCGAAGCTGCGCGCAGGCTTTTCCGGCAAACCCAAGCTCCATGCGAAGGCCCGAGCCTGACTGAGCGGCAGGCTGAATGTGTAGCGCTGGTCGCGCGCGGGAAGACTGACTGGGAGATCAGCCAGATCCTCGGCATCGGGCAGGAAACGGTGATCCAGCATGTCAAGGATGCGCGCGACCGCTACGGCGTGACGAAGCGCACGCTGCTGGCGATCCGCGCCTTGTTCGATGGACAGATCAGCTTCGCAGATGTTTTCGGGCGATGATCTCCCCAGGACAGGGGATAACCGAAAGGACGCGGGCCTGATCGACTGACCGCCTCACCAAAGGAGGCTGTCATGCATATCGTAACCGGCGCTGCCCGCGCCATGGAGAACCACCTGTTCCGTTCGATGTTCGAGGAACGCAAACGGGTATTCGTCGATCTTCTGCGCTGGGACGTGCCGGTCCTCGCCGGTCGTTATGAAATCGACCAGTTCGACAAGGACCGTGCCGTCTACATCGTGATAGCCGACGCCGAAGGGGAGCATCTTGCCTCGGCGCGGCTGCTTCCCACGACCGGTGACCATATTCTCGGCACCATTTTCCCCGAGCTGTGCGAACAAGTGCCTCCCCGGGGTGGTGCGATCCTCGAGATCACGCGCTTTTGTCTTGCACGACGATTGCGCGCACGAGAGCGACTGGAGGTGCGCAACCGGTTGGTGTCCGCGCTCGTCGAATATGCGCTCGGCAATCATATCGGCAGTTACACCGGCGTCGCTGAGTGGCCCTGGTTCCAACAGATCCTGAGCTTTGGCTGGGCATGCCGTCCCCTCGGCCTGCCCGGCTCGACAAGCGGACGCTGCCTTGTCGCCTTGCAGATCGACATCGATGGCCGCACGCGCGAGCAGCTGCAGGCCAGCGGCATCTGGCGCCCGGTCGGCCTTGCCGATCTTGCCAAGGCTGCTTGAGGAGGGCGCTATGACAAATCTCTCTTCCTATGGCCCAGCTGTCGAACCTGCGGTCGATGACGATCTGCATCGGCAGGGTTTCTGCGTGTTGCGGGACATCGCATCCAAGACAGAGATCGTGGAGATCGATCACGCCCTCGATCCGCGTTTTGCCGCCACACCCTTTTGTCAGGGCGGCTTCTACGGTCCGCGCACCAAGCGCTTCGGCGGCCTTTTGAAACGCGTACCTGCTGTCGAGCGGCTCGTGCGCCATCCCGCGATCATGTGTTTGGTGCGGTCGGTTCTCGACCCCTGGTGCGATACCATCCAGCTCAACCTGACGCAGGCGCTCGAACTGCATCCAGGAGCCCCGGCGCAGTTTCCTCACAGGGATCAGGATATGTGGCGCGGCCCGACCGGCGAGATCGAATATCTCCTCAACGTGATGTGGCCGATTTCGCCGTTCAAAGCTGAAAACGGCGCCACATTGATCTGGCCTGGGAGCCATAATGCCGGCTCCACGCAGGATGCACAGCCCGTGGCGGTTGAGGCGGAGCCGGGTTCGGCGATCCTCTTCCTCGGTTCTACGCTGCATGGTGCCGGCGCCAATATGACTGGCGCGATCCGGCGTGGCATCATTGTCAGCTATTGCCTAGGCTGGCTGAAGCCCTACGAAAATCAATGGCTGACCTATCCGCCCCATGCGGCCCGTGCGTTCGATCCAGAGCTTGCCGCGCTTGTCGGCTACCAACAGCACCGTCCCAATCTCGGCAATTATGACGGTCAGTGTCCGTCCATCCTGCTTCGGGGCGAACCGCCGGAATATCTGGCTGCCACCGATGCCCTGCGCCCCGATCAGGAAGGTGCGCTGGCCGAATTCCTGGACCAGCAACGCACCGGCCAACTCCCCCCGGCTGGGGGGATTGCCGAAATTGGGGTCGGGCGGAACAAAAGAGAGGTGAAATCCAACGGATAGCTGACGCCAATTCCCGACGCGGGAGGTGTCTCTCGCGGGGGAATGACCCGATGCAACGCGTGACTCTCAGCCTGACGGTGCTCGCCATGGGCACCGCCCTTCAACCGACTCCCGCGCGAGCGAATGACTTGGGCTGCCAGGTTCTCCTGTGCCTTTCCAATCCTGGTGGCGCGACGCAATATGCCCAGTGCGTCGCGCCCATGACCAAGCTGTGGCAGCGCTTGGCCACCGGCGGCTCTTTTCCCGGCTGTAGCGGCGGCGGTGTTGCTCGTACCAAGGTCTACGATCGCGATTCCGCAATGCGGCGCCGGGTTGTCATGACCTTCAGCGATGGACGCCGCGAAACCTACTCGCTGGCCCATATCGAGCGGCTGCAGGATCTCGCTCGATGATCCTCGACGTCGCCAGTCTTCTCGCCCTTGCCGGCTCATGCGCGCCAAGCGTGGCGCCTGAGACGCTGATCTCGATCGTTCACACGGAAAGCCGGTTCAACACGCTGGCGATCGGGGTCAACAGTCCGGGTGCGCGCAAGCCGGTGCCGGCGACGAGGGCACAGGCGATTGCCGCCGCGCGTCGCCTCATTCGCCAAGGCTACAGCATCGATTTGGGCTTGGGGCAGATCAACAGCGCCAACCTCGGATGGCTGGGTCTGTCGGTGGAGGATGCCTTCGAGCCGTGCCGCAATCTTGCCGCCGCCGCGCGGGTGTTGACGACCAACTATCAGTCGGTGGCGCACTCGGCCCAGAGTTCGGACCATGAGATCGCAACAGCGCTCTCGCTCTACAATACCGGCGATCGGCGGCGCGGCTTTCGCAATGGTTATGTCGCCCGGGTCTATGCCAGCGCGTCGACCATCATCCCCCTGATCCGCGGCAGGCGCCCAGCGTCTGTGATGACCGCGCCTGTCCAGCTTGCCGATGCGGTGATCGCCAATCCGCAAGCCTCCGCGCTCGCGGCGACGCAGGCGGCCGGCTGGAACACCACCGCCGATGCCCGGCAGGCCTCGCTCATGGTCTTCGGGGACGGGGCAACTTCTGAGAAAGGACAGCATCCATGACAGCGATCACCGCCCGCCTGGGCTCCCAGCCCCAATGGGCGCGTCTTCTGCTGCGCATCGCCGGCATCGCCGGCATCGTCGGTCTGGCGGTGCTTGTCTCATTGCTGCTCAGCGATCCCGCCCATGCGCAGGGCGCGGACGGCATCACCTCGATGGCGGAGAACATCAAGACCTGGCTGACGGGAACCTTCGCCAAGACGATTGCGGTGATCGCCGTCGTCATCGTCGGCTTCATGTTCTTCACCGGACGGGCGAGCCTCGGCCTTTTGGTGACGGTCATCGTCGGCATTTTCATCGTATTCAGCGCGCAGTGGATCGTCGATACCATCACGGGTGGCGCGTGAAGGAGGCAGCGTCCTCGAACGAACGGCTGCGCGAGGAAACGCTCTTCCTTGCGGTGACCCGGCCGACGATGTGGCTGGGCGTGCCGCTCGAAGCGTCCTTGCCGATCGCGCTTGCTGCCTGTCTCACCCTGATCGTCAGCGGCAATCCGCTTTACGCGGTGGCGATCGGCGGTGCGTGCCTCGCGGTCGCGCGCCTCATCGTGCGCCACGACGCCAATGCCTTTCGCCTGTTATGGTTGTGGACCTTGACCAAGGCGCGCTGCCGGAACCGCGGCTGGTGGGGAGGCAGTTCCTATTCACCGCTGCCGGTCGCGGGGATGAAGCGGAAGGGTTTCGCGCGTGGCTAGCGCCGCCCAACTGCCGCCACGCAAGACGCCCTGGCGGGTTCTGGCCCGAGAAGCGGAGCCCGGGCGCTATCTTCCCTATGCCCGCCATGTGACGCCCGATGTGATTGCGCTCGATAGCGGCGATCTCATGATGATGTTCCGCCTCGAAGGCCTGGCTTTCGAGACGGCTGATCCGATCCACCTCAACGATTGGCACGAGAAGCTCAACGGCACCTGGCGCAACATCGCCGACGATCGGCTTGCGATCTGGACCCACATCGTCCGCTCAGCCGTAGGGGACTATCCCGAAGGGGAGTTCCGCTCGAGGTTCGCCGCCGAGCTCGACAGCAAATATCGTGCGCGCGTCACCGCCAAGCGGATGTTCGTCAATGAGCATTATCTAACGCTTCTCATGCGTCCGGCCGTCGGATCGGCCGACCGGACCGGGTTGCTTCTCAAGCGGATTTCGAAAGCCAGGGCGGCGGAGCAGGAAGTCGATCCCGACGAACTGGCGCGCTTCGAGGAGAAGGCGCGCGACATCGAGAAGCTGCTCCGCCGCTGCAGCCCGACGCGCCTCGCCCTCTACGAGCATAATGGCCTGATCTTCTCCGCCCCGCTTGAGGTGCTCGAGCAAGTGATGATGGGCGCGCGATCCAGGGTTCCGCTCGTCCGCGGTCATCTGGGATCGGCGCTTTATGGCGAGCGCGTGATTTTCGGACGCGAGACGGTCGAGATCCGTGCCCATGATGCGAGCCGCTGGCAGGGCATCTTCGGGATCAGAGAGTATCCCGCGCTGACGCGCCCGGGTCAGATGAATGCCTTGCTCGGCCAGGATTTCGCTTTCGTCGTCTCGCAATCCTTCACCTTCATGGGCAAGGCGCGGGCAGCCGAACGTCTGCGCCGCCGGCAGAACCAGATGGCCTCAACCGAGGATGCCGCCGCGAGCCAGGCGCTCGATCTTGCCGATGCCGCCGACGATTTGCAAAGCAACCGCTTCGTTCTTGGTGAGCATCATTTCTCGCTGGCCGTATTCGCCGAGAACCAGAGGCGGCTTGCCGATAATCTCTCGGCCGCGCGCGCTGCACTGGCCGATGCCGGCCTGGTGGCGGCACGCGAAGGACCAGCGCTCGAAGCGGCGTTCTGGGCGCAGCTGCCCGGAAATTTTGCTTGGCGGGCGCGGCCGGCGGCGATCACCTCGCGCAATTTTGCTGCCTTGGCGCCGTTCCATACCTATCCCGCAGGCCGGGCCAAGGGGAACCATTGGGGGCCTGCGATCGCTATGATGAAGACGGCGGCGCAATCGCCCTATTATTTCAACTTCCATGTCGGCGACTTGGGCCACACACTGATTATTGGTCCTTCCGGCGCGGGCAAGACCGTCGTCCAGAATTTTCTGATGTCGCAGCTTGAGAAGACGGGCGCGCAGCAGATCTTCATCGATAAGGACCGCGGCGCGGAGATTTATGTCCGGTCTGCGGGCGGGATCTATCTGACGCTGAAGAATGGGGAGCCTACGGGTTTCGCTCCTCTGCAGGCACTCGACTATGGTCCGCGCAATCTTGTCTTCCTGGGGCGCTTGATCCGCCAGCTGGTGACGCCGGTCGGAGATCAGCTCGGGGTCACGCAGGAACGCATGATCGACGAGGGGCTGGCCTCGCTCGGACGCCTCGCGCCCGAGGACCGCTCCATTCTCGCGCTTCGCCAGTTGCTCGGTCAGCGCGACCCGGAAGGCATCGGTGCCCGGCTGGAGAAATGGGCGCGGGGCGGTTCGCTCGGCTGGGTGTTCGACAATGAGATCGACGCTTTGTCGCTGGAGGCGCCGTTCGTCGGTTTCGACATGACCGATTTTCTCGACAACCCCGAAGTTCGCACGCCGCTCATGATGTACATGTTCCACCGGATCGACGGTCTCCTCGACGGCCGGCGGCTTGTGATCGACATCGACGAATTCTGGAAAGCCTTGGGGGACGATGCGTTCCGCGCCTTTGCGCAGGACGGCCTCAAGACCTACCGCAAGCAGAATGCCTTTCTTGTCTTCGGCACGCAAAGCCCTGCGGATGCGCTGCGTTCGGACATTTCGCACAGCATCATGGAGCAGGTTGCGACCAAGATACTGCTTCCCAACCCCTACGGCCGCGAAACGGACTATGTCGATGGACTGGGTCTGACCCAGGCGGAATTCAAGCTCATCCGGCATGATCTGAATCCGGAATCCCGCCGATTCCTGGTCAAGCAAGGCCATGACTCGATCGTCGTCGAGCTCGATCTTGGCGGTCTCTCCGACGAGCTGGCAGTTCTCTCGGGCACCACGGAAACCGTCACGCTGCTCGATGCCATCCGCGCCGAGGTCGGCGACGATCCCGAAAACTGGCTGCCTCTCTTTCACCAGCAGCGTCGGTCTCCATCGAGCAAGAAAGGATGAGCTATGCGTAAAGACAGATTCGCAGCGATCGGTGCGATTATCCTGGGAACGGCAGATCCGGCCGCCGCCCAAGGCATACCGGTCTATGACAGCTCCGGCTATTTGCAGGCGCTTGCCACGGTCAAGAACACCCTGTCGATGATCGAGCAGGGCAAGGAGCAGATCGCCGAGGCCAAGCAGCTCTACGGTAGCTTCAATCAGGTCACCGACGTCAACGGCATTGCCCCGTCGCTTTCCACCGACGCGATGCGCCATCTTCTGCCGCGCGAGGCCCGCGACCTCGGCAGGTTGATGTCGTCGGACAATGCCAGCCTGGGATCGCTTGGCAGTGCCGCGACCCGAATTCGCGATGCCAACCGCATTGCGCTGCCGGACCTGCGGCCAGGTGCCTCAGCCTATGAGCGGGCGTCGCGCGACACTCTGTTGCGAAATGGCGATCTAGCCGCCCGCGATGCCGCGATCGCGGAGTCGGCTTATGGCGTCTCGGCCCAACGCACAGCGGGCTTGGAAGAACTGCGCACCTCGCTCGATACGGCTTCGGACGCGAAACAGGTCATGGACATCCAGGCAAGGGTAGGGGTCGAAAACGCCCACATCCAGAATGATGCCTTGCAGTTGCAGGCGCTCCGCATGCGGCAGGATGCGGAGGATCGGTTACGTTCGCAGCGCCAAGGAGAAGAAGCTCTGGCCAAGCTTGAACAATCGTTGGGCGAGACCCGGTGATGAAATTAGCCGGACCCGCCGCACTGGTCGCAACGCTGCTGCTCTGCGCCTGCGACGTAACAAAAGGGAAGGACGAACTCGCGAACTCACCGCAGGAGATGTCACGAATTCTGGAGGCCTGCTCAAACGGCACCCACATCGATCCGCAGGAGTGCAGCAACGCGAAAAGCGTCGAGAATTCCAGAAACCTTGAACAATCCTTGGGTCGATGAAGATCGCAGAACCGTTCAATGTCCTCCACCATTTTCTCGACCATCTATGCCGATATCGACGGCAAGCTCGATCTTTTTCTCAATGATCGATTGTCAAACGTCGTGGAAGTAATCCGGGGTCCACTCGCCGTCGGCCTCGTAATCTATATCGCCCTGTTCGGATTTATGGTCATGCGAGGTATAATTAGCGAGCCGTGGGGCGAGCTGTTCGCCCGGATGGTCAAGCTCTGTGTGTTGTATATGGCGGCCACGACAGTCGCCTATTCGGAGTGGATTATCGATCCGCTCTTCCACGGGATGCCCGATGCGATCGCACAGGCTCTTGCCGGTAAAACGATCGGCACCGCTGGTTCGGCATTTGACCACTATTTTAGTCAGGTTGACGATGTCATCCGTCTTATCCGGGCGGAAGCAGAGACGTACCTCGACATAAATCCCTGGAAGCTGGTTCTTTTGACGCTGGCCATTGTATTATACGCCTTGGCAGGCCTTTCCGCAGCTATAGGATTTGCCATTACGATATTCGCCAAGGTGGCGCTGGCGATCCTCATAGCTCTAGGCCCGATATTTATTGCTCTCGCTCTGTTCGAGCCGACTCGTCGGTTCTTTCATGGGTGGCTCGGGCAAGCCTTCAACTATATCATTCTAATTGCGGTGATCATTGCCATCACAGTGCTGGTCGCGGATTTGGGCGCGGCCGCGTTGGCGGAGGCTGAGGCCAAGTCGGACGTCACGATCGCTGCAGTCATCTACGCCGTCTACCTCTTCCTCGGGACGATTTTCTTTTTCCAGGCTCCGGCCATTGCCACCGGCATTGCGGGCGGCGCCGCTGCGGGGGTTGGTGCCTTCGCCGGGACCGCCTGGGGGACAATGGCATCTCCCTTCCGACAACGCCGCATTGCGCGCAACAGCCGCAATCTGGAGCGCGCCGCTCGTCGGGGCGGCTCCATCGAAGCGGCATAGTGAGACATCACCATGACCTTGCCCTGTCCTCAAAAATCGACGTTCACCATCCGCCAGATTACTTTCTGCCTGATCGGCAGCCTTCCACTGCTGGGCCTCGCGGCATGCGCGTCCGGACCCAAGAAGCTGGCCGTTTGCAACGGGCACCATCTGCGTGACGTGAATATCTATGGGAGCGTTCTGCCCGGATCGCCGGTGCGGGCGACTACAGCGCCGCGCCCCGCACCGCCCATTCCTCCCTTGTCTCATCCGCAGGTGGGCGATCCACCGCCTCCGCCCGCAGTGCCAGCGCCTCCGGACGACAAGGTTTCCTTTGCGCCAAAGGACATTCGTTATGCGAGTTGCTGACAATGGCGCGGAGGCGGTGCCTACTTCCGGGCTCAAACGCTATTTCCAGGAAGCGCGAAGCTGGGACCAGGACAGGGTTCGATCGGCATTGCGATCGACACGTATTGCTTGGACCGTGGCGACGGTAACCTCGATCCTTGCGGCCGCATCCATTTTTGCTGTCGCCGCGCTGGCCCCGCTCAAGACCGTCGTGCCCTATGTCATTCGGGTCAATCAGACGACGGGCGCGGTGGATGTCCAGACGGCGCTGACCCAGCGGCCGATGCGCTATGATGAAGCGGTCACCAAATACTTTCTCGCGCAATATGTCCGGACGCGTGAAAGCTGGATGCCGGCGGCTGCCGAGGAGAATTTCCGCTTCGTGACAATCCTGTCGCAGCCGGCGGAGCAGCAGCGCTGGGCACGCTTCTTCAGCAACAACAATGCTGCCAGTCCCCAGAACGCCTGGGGGAAAAACGCAGTCGTCCAGGCGCGGGTACGCAACATCGCCTTCATCAATGATCGGGTTGCCAATGTGCGATTCACACGGGTCGTCCAGACCGAGACGGATACGCAGAGCAGCGATTGGATCGCCACGGTCACTTTCGCCTATGCCAACGCGCCGATGGCCGAAGGTGATCGCTATCGGAACCCGCTCGGCTTCCAGGTCGAGAATTACCGCTCCGACCCGGAGGTAGTCCGATGAAAACATTGGTCGCTGCGGTTTTCATCGCGTTTGCATCCCTTTCTGCTGCCCATGCGGTTGAGGTCCCGCGTGGCGCTGCGTCTGACCCACGCGTCAAGTTCGTCGATTATGAGGAAGCGCAGGTCTATCGCATCGTCGGGACCTTCCGGACAGCAACCCAGATTGTCCTCAGCGAGGACGAAACGATTCAGCACGTAGCGCTGGGCGACACCGTCTCCTGGGAGGTGGCGGTGGCCGGCCACATCTTGTTCCTCAAGCCGCGCGAACGCGCTGGACCGACCAACCTTATCGTCACCACGTCTCGCGGCGGAACCTTAAGAAGCTATGCCTTTGAACTCACGGCTCGTAGCGGTCCGATCACCGGCCGCAACGGCCAGGCCTATTTCCAGGTCCGTTTCCGCTATCCGCGGGACGAGGCGGCGCGGGCCGAACGCCTGAGAGCGGCACAGATCGCAATGCAAGCGTCGGCGCTGGAGGCCCAGGCTGTTCGCGGTGCCCTCGACCATGCGGTGATCGAGGGTCCGCGCAACATGAATTATAAGGTTCAGGGTTCGAGCGAGTTGCAGCCGTCGGAGGTCTCCGACAATGGCCAATTCACGGTGCTGCGGTTTCCGGCGAACCGGGAAGTTCCTGCCATTTATCTGGTGAGGCCAGACGGGTCCGAAACGCTGGTCCCGTTCGACGTTCGCGACGAATTCGTCGTCGTTCATTTGGTGGCGCGCCAACTGCGCCTGCGCCGGGGCGGCGAGGTGCTGTGCATCTATAACCAGGCGCCCGAACCTTATGGCGTCGATCATGGAACGAATACCGGATCGTCTCACGTCGAGCGCACCATCTCCCATCCGCAGGAATGAACCATGGCCGATGAACCGTCCCCTGTCGTGCGCCCGCTGCCCGGTGCCGATCCAACGCCCGAAAGGCACGAAATTCTTCACGAGCGTGGAATCGAGCCGATCGGCGGCACGACGCCCGCGCGGCGCAACACCGCGCTGATCTTCGCCGGCACGGCAATGGTCTTGGGTATTCTCTGGGTGAATTCCGGCACGGGCCAGCAATCCTCGTCTCGTGACCTCACCGCGCCGGCAGGTGCAGCCCGGGAACGACCCGATATCGTCGCTCGGGAAACAGTCGATTATGCCGCGGTCGCCCCTCAACGCCGACCGCTCGGGGCAGCCGACACGGATCCCAATGCGCCGGTGCTCAATCCTGCCGCTGGCGTTCCCGGACCTGAAGGCCAAATTGTGCCCGCCATGCAGCCGGGCGCGGCACCGAGCGGGACCAGTGCCGCTCGGCCAACGCTTGCCGAGCAGGCGCGGCGGTCCACGCTGATCGCCTATGGAGGTCGCGATCTTGGCCGCGAGGCCGGCGCGCCCACAGCTGCAGGGGCTGCCGGGGAAGCGCCCGACAACGCTGCCGGAGCGCCAGAGAGCGGCGAGGGCAGGGCGCCCAACGCGCTCGATCTTTTGCGGCAAAGCTCCTCGATCGGGGAAGCGCGGGCCTCGATGCTGCCGAACCGCAATTTTCTGATTACGGCGGGCACATTGATCCCCTGCATTCTGCAAACCGCCATCAATTCCGCGCAGCCCGGTTACACGTCCTGCCTGATCCCGCGAGACGTCTATTCCGAGAATGGCCGGGTCGTACTCATGGAAAAGGGCACGCGCGTTCTCGGCGAATATCGCGGCGGCATCCAGCAAGGGCAAAATCGCCTGTTCGTCCTCTGGACGCGAGCGGTAACGCCCCAGGGCGTGCGGATCGATCTTGCCTCGCCTGGCTCCGATGCACTCGGCCGAGCCGGGCTTGCAGGCGCGGTCGACAGCTTCTTCTGGGCGCGTTTTGGCGGCGCCCTGCTCCTCTCACTCGTCGATGATGCCGCCTATATCGCCGGACAGGCCGCCTCGAGCGGCAATGGCAATTTCAACAATGTGACCCGGGCGCCCAGCGAAGGCGCGGCGATTGCCTTGCAGAACAATATCAATATCCGGCCGGTCCTGAAGAAGAATCAGGGCGAGGAGGTCGGCATCTTCGTCGCCAAGGATTTCAACTTCGCCGACGTCTACAATCTGGAACTGCGGCGGTAAGCCATGCGCGATACCGCCGTCCTCCGTCACTATCTCGCGCCGCTCCTGCCCCTCCTGGAACCGGAGGATGTCACGGAGCTGGTGGTCAACCGCCCGGGAGAAGCGGGGATCGAGGACCGCCAAGGGTGGCGCTGGCAGGAGATGCCGGAGCTGGACAGCGACTGGCTTTCTACCCTGGCTGTTGCCGCGGCGAGCTTCACGCACCAGGATATCGATGGTCAGTCTCCGATCTGTTCGACAGTCCTGCCGGGCGGCGAGCGCTGCCAGATCGTCATACCGTCGGTCACCCCAAGCGGTTGCCCTTCCTTCACGATCCGCAAACCGTCGACCGTGACCCTGCCGATCGACCAACTGGCTGGGGCCGGGCTGTTCCGGATGACGCGCGCCAGCGCCAAGGGTCTCACCGATGTCGATGCGCGGTTAGTGGCGCTGCGCGACGCGGGCGACTGGCCGGAATTCTTCAAGGTCGCCGTTCCGGCACGCAAGAACATTCTGGTCAGTGGCGCCACGGGTTCGGGAAAGACGACCCTCGCGAAAGCGCTCATCCAGCTTATCCCACCGGAGGAGCGGTTGCTCACCATCGAAGACACCCGTGAGCTGGTCGTGCCTCATCGCAATGTCGTCCATATGGTCTATTCGAGCGAGGGGCAGGGCCTGGCCAAGGTTGGCGCCAAGCAGCTGCTCGAAAGCGCGCTGCGCATGCGGCCCGACCGCATCCTGCTCCAGGAGCTGCGTGACGGCACCGCATTCTTCTATCTGAGGAACGTCAATTCCGGGCATCCCGGATCGATCACGACCGTCCACGCCGGTTCACCCGCCGGCGCGTTCGAACAGCTGACGCTGCTCGTCAAGGAATCGGAAGGCGGCCGCGATCTCGCCCGCGACGATATTCGCGGACTCCTTCGCATGCTCGTCGACGTCGTTGTGCAGACACGCCGTCACGGCGGGCGGTTTGAGGTCGACGAGATCTATTTCGAGCCGAGGATGGGCGATGCTGGCGCAGCGTAGTCCCTGGGCGATTGGCCTGTGCGTGATCGGCGCAATTCTGTTGTGGGCTGTCATTACCCTGTTCGTTGCCTTGTTCGGACTCGGGCAGATCGGACCTAATATCGATCTCGGCACTCTGCCGGCCTGGCTCTGGTATTATCGTGGTGATCCACTGCTCGGGGATTGGATCAAGCGGGGTGCGATGGCCGGCGCCGCCGTAATCGCGCTTCTTGTCCTCACGATCCTGCGGCGAGGCCCATCCTTGCACGGCAGGGCTCGGTTTGCACGCGAGGGCGAAATCCGACGCGAGGGGCTGCGTGCCCCGTCTGGCATTGTCGTTGGACGCAAAGCAGGGCGTTTCCTCATTTTCGGCGGAAACGAGCATGTCCTGCTCGAAGCGCCGACGCGCGCCGGGAAGGGCGTCGGTGTTGTCATCCCCAATCTGCTGACCTGGCCGGATTCGGTCGTCGTGCTCGATGTGAAGCGGGAGAATTGGAGTACCAGCGCCGGTTATCGCCAACGTGCCGGTCAATCGGTTTACCTCTTCGATCCGTTGGACCCTGAAGGGCGGACGGCACGGTACAATCCCCTGGCGCATATCCGGCGAGCCGATGACACCGAAGTCGTCAACGAGCTTCAGAAAATCGCAGTCATGCTCTTCCCCGCGCCGGAACGATCGGACCCGTTTTGGGCCGAAGCGGCGCGGGCGGCCTTCATCGGCGTCGGCGCGCTCGTTGCTGCCAATCCTGGCATGCCCTTCACGATCGGCGAGATCTATCGACGGCTGACCACTGGGGATCCCAAGAGCGATCTTCCCAAGGCCCTGGAAGAGGCGAGGGGGGCAGGACAGCGCCTAAGTCAGGCATGCGTCTCGGCAATCCAGGATTTCGCCTCGGCTTCGGACAACACCTTTTCCGGGATCAAGCAGACGATCACGGCGCGGCTCAATCTCTGGCTCAACCCCGTGGTCGATGCCGCGACCTCGGCAAGCGATTTCAACCTGCGCGAAGTCCGGGCGCGGCGCATGTCGATCTATCTCGGTGTCTCGCCCGACAATATCGACCGGATCGCGCCGGTTTACAGCCTCTTCCTGCAGCAGCTGGTGGATCTCAACACGCGCGATTTGCCCGACGCTGCCAGCAATGTCCCAGTCCTGATCCTGCTCGATGAATTCGCAAGGCTGGGGAAGGCCTCGGTCATCGCGGGCGGCTTTTCCTATGTCGCTGGATACGGCTTGCGCCTGCTGCCGGTGATCCAGAGCCGGGCGCAGCTGCGGGCCATTTATGGTCCCGATGTTACCGACGAAATCATCGCCAATTGCGGGCTTGAGGTGGTGTTCACGCCCAAGGAGCTGAAGGTCGCGAACGAGCTTTCAGAGCGGCTCGGCTTCTTCACGATGAATGTAAAATCGCGCAGCCGAACGATTCATGGGCTGTTGGCCAATCGCAGCATATCGGAATCCGATCAGCGCCGCGCCCTCCTGCTGCCGCAGGAGCTGATGCAGATGCCCAAGACCGAGCTCTTGTTGCTGCGCGGCGGGATCGCGCCGGTTCGTGGTAGGAAGATCGCCTTTTATCGAATGCCGCGCTTCACAAGGCGCGTGTTGGCGCCGCCCATTCTGCCGTCGCGGCCTATCCCCGCTGCTCAGCCCCCAACTGTTCTGCCGCCAGGCAAGCATCAGGTGGTGTCCCCTTACAATGACGCGGAGAAATCAACGGCGAAGAGCACGGGCGGGGCCTTGCTGGAAGAGACCAAGATGCGGGAAATGACCGATGGTGAACTGGCGGGCGCGGCTAAGATTACCGATGATATGTTGGTCCTGGGCAACCTGACCGACTTGCCGCCGCCCGGCGATGAGGCAGCGGCCATCGCTTTTGTGTCATCGATGATCGAGCGGGCGCTCGTGCAGACGGAAGGGGCGTCATCTTCACCCCTCATCCAGGAAAGGACAGATCATGGCCGCTGAAAAACCTGTGGTGCCACGCGGTATGAGCAAGCGTAGCAATACGATCGCTCAGGACGCGGCAGCCAAGTCGGCGAACGCGGCGCAATCGTCGCCCGAAGCAACCAAGAAGGGGAAGTCGATCGATCCGTCCGTTCTCCAGGCGGCGTCGTCTGGTGACATTCCTGATGCCTTGCGAAAGCGCTATTTCTCCACGACGAACAAATGGTCGGGCGAGCCTGCTTATTTCACGAGTGCGCAGGCTAAGGAACCGGCGTTCCGTGACCAGGGCAGACGGCTCATCACCTCCAGCGAGAGCGACGAAGTTGTGCGCGATCTCGTTGCCATCGCTCGCCATCGCGGGTGGTCACACGTCCATGTTACCGGCAGTGAGACGTTCCGAAGGGCAGCGTGGCTCGAAGCCAGTCGCCAAGGTTTGGAAGTACGGGGATATCGGCCGAGCGAACGGGATTTGCAGGAGCTGGACCGAGTGCGGCGCGATGCTAGTCGTAACAGCATCGCCCCTGCCGTCACTGCGCCGGCGTCGCGCGAACCTGGGCGGGATCGACGCCAGCCCGATGAGGCGTCTAGGCAAACATCGTCGGAGCAAAGCCGGGTGAAGAATGCGCGGGCGGCCCAGAGCCAGCTTCGCGTGATTGAGACGGTGGTGCGCGCGGCCTTGTTCGACAATCCCGATGCCGTTGCCAGGGTAATGAAGGTGGCAAACGACAAGGTGCAAACGCATCTGCAGGCAGGTCGGCAGTTTCAGGCAGCCAAGGTGCGGGACACCTCGGTCCGGGCGGTTGAGCCGTCAGGCCGGAACCGGCAGGAACCCGGCAAGGAACGAGCGCCGCTGCAACGATCTCGAGGCCGTTGATCGAGAGGGATTGAGCCTGACCAGCAAGGCTTTACCATATCGGTCATGGCCTATCGCTATCCGCCCGGCAGCCCGCTGCACCATGAGATCTTGAAGGCCAAGCAGCGCGAGCTGCGTGGCGATTTTCCGGAGCCGCTGACGCTCAGGGTGCATCGCGCGCTGTCGTGGCTGCGCCGTGCCGAGGCCGAGCAGGCCGATGAGGATGTACGTTTCATCCTGCTCTGGATCGGCTTCAACGCTGCCTATGCCGGCGACGTTGAAGCATCGCGGGTGATTGGTATCCCCGAGGGTGAGCGGGGATTGTTCCAGGCCTTTTTCGCAACCCTTGTGGGCTTTGATGGCAAACATCGCATCTACGACATGGTCTGGCAGCGCTTCCCTCAGGAAATCCGGGTGCTGCTCGCAAACCGCTATGTCTTCCATCCCTTTTGGCAGCATCACAATGGTGCGTCCGGCTATGCCGACTGGGCTGACAGGCTCGAGCGGTCGCGGACAGCGATAGGCGCCGCACTGCGCGATCATGACACGGCCAGGATACTCTCGATCCTGTTCGACCGGCTTTATGTGCTGCGCAACCAACTGGTGCATGGTGGCTCGACATGGAACAGCGATGTCAATCGCGCCCAGGTCAGGGATGGCGCCGCGCTGCTCGGCTGCTTGCTGCCGATCTTCATCGATCTCATGATGGACAATGCCGGGCATGAATGGCCGATGCCGAACTACCCGGTGGTGGAGTAGGGCGTGGCGGAAGTCTGGTCCGATCAGGAAATTGATCACATCGTCGCCGACTATTTCGCCATGCTCACCGACGAGCTGGTTGGTCGCTCCTTCAATAAAGCGGCGCGAAACCGCGATCTTCAAGCCGTGATCGACCGTAGCAAGGGCTCAATCGAGTTCAAGCATCAGAACATCAGCGCGGTCTTGCTCGGCCTTGGTCAGCCTTGGATCGAGGGCTATAAGCCGGCCGCCAATTTCCAGAATGCGCTGGTCGATGGCGTCCTGCGGTGGTTGGAGGCGCGGACCGAATGGCTGGCTCCCGACAGGCTCTCACGAGCTGCCCTGAACGTACCGGAAGCGCAAGGATCACTGCGGATCGGGCCGCCGCCCACGGTGCGCAACGAACCGTCGCCGATCGATCCAGCGTTCATGGCCGCGATCGGCCGCAAATATGATGTCGCCGAGCGCGACGCGCGCAACCGGGCGCTTGGCAAGGCGGGTGAAGAATGTGTGCTGCATCACGAGCGCCGTCATTTATCTGCCGCGGGCCGCGACGATCTCGCGGACAAAGTCCGCTGGACATCTGTGCAGGATGGCGATGGTTTTGGCTTCGATATCCGGAGCTTTGAGGCGGACGGGCGCGAGAAGCTGATCGAGGTCAAGACCACCAACGGATGGGAGCGCACGCCTTTTCATATCTCTCGCAATGAGCTGGCCGTCGCCGATACGAGGCGCGAGGAATGGTGCCTCATGCGGCTGTGGAATTTCGCCCGTGCGCCAAGCGCCTTCACGCTGCGCTCGCCCCTGAGCGATCACGCACAATTGACGGCGACCAGCTTCCTCGCCGAGCTCAATTGAAAACCGCCGCCACGAAGGGCGATACAAATCAGTCAATCAGGGCAGGGCCGAGAAGTCGGGACGCGCGTGGCCTTCGACCAGCGCCCGCAACCCCGCCGGTTCCAGCACCTCGACCTTGTCGCCCCATTGATAGAGATGCCAGGCCATTTCCAGCCAGCCTGCGGCTTTAAACCGGACAATCAGACTGCCGTCGTCCCGATATTCGGCCGACTGGTTGGGGTGGAACTGGAATTCCGCCGCACGCGAGGCTGCCTCGGGAAGAAACCGCCAGACGATCTCGCCATATTGGGCGGGGTCCTGATAAGCGCCGAAGGCCTGCGCCGCATGATCGTTCAAGGAAAAGCCGGATTGGATGGGAAAACTCTCATCGAGACATTCGGCGCTGTGAATGCGGTCCAGGCGAAAATGGCGGAGATTCTCGCCTCGACCAGCCTGGCGAGCAACGAGATAGCTGCGCAATCCCAGCAAGAGCCCATGCGGCTCGACCGTCCGGGTTTCTGCATCGGTGTCGCCATAGACAATGCGCATCTTGAACGGTCCGCGCAGCGCCTCGATCAGAACGTCGGTGACCTCAGGTCTCATCGCGACCTTTGGGCCTGGCCGCGCCACTTGGCCCAAAGCCGATAGCACCGCCTCCGCATCGGCTTCCGAGCGCAGCGCGTCGCGCGGGGAGAGGCGCGTGATCAGGCTGTCTCTTAGATCTTCCAGCGCACGGGCATGGCGGAGCCGGTTCTCATCACGGGCTGCGCGAGCGGCGATTTCCAGAGCCTCGATGGTGTTCTCCTGGCGCGGTTGCAGCCGCTCAGGGATGGGACTTTGGATGCGCCAGCGCCGACGGCGATCATCATCTTCCACAACAACGACATTCGCGAAATTATCCTCCAGCGCGCTTGTCATGCGCTGCGCCGTTCGGTGCGAAATGCCGAATTCCTGAGAGATTTCCTCAAGACTGATACCCAAACGCCGCGAGGCGGCGAGTTGGGCGAGGCGCAGAAGATCGTTGGCCTTGGCGAAAGTCATCATACGTCCATGTCAGAGATTGACACCCTTGCATGCTAAGGAACAGGGTAGCGCCTGTCGAGGTGATTCCCTCGTGGGTGGCGTTGGGCAATCAAGGGGGCCAAGTGAGGACGATCGGGAACACCATCCTGTTTTCAGCGACCGACCTGATGCGGTTCGTCGGCTGCGCGCATGCGACAGCGCTCGACCTTGCCTATATGCGCGGCGAGCCGCTCACTCCCCGGGAAGATACCGAGGATGCAGCCCTGCTTCAGAAACAAGGCGATGCCCATGAGGCCGCCCATTTGGAGAAGCTGAAAGACGCGGGCAACGGGGTAGTCGAGATTGCGCGTGGCGATCTTGCACAGAATGCAGACGAGACGCGAGCGGCCTTGGCGCAAGGCTCGCAGATCATCTTTCAAGGGGCTTTTCTCGCCGAGCGTTGGGGTGGGTGGTCCGATTTTCTCGAGCGAGTCGAGCGACCATCATTGCTGGGGCCGTTCAGCTACGAAGTGACCGACACCAAGCTGAAGCGCAAAGCCCATCCCAAGCATGTGCTGCAGCTCGTGCTCTATTCGGACCTTTTGGCGGAGATCCAGGGCGTGATGCCTGAGCGCGCGCATGTGCAGCTAGGAGATGGCACGCGCGCGACGCTGAGGTTGGCCGACTATGCCCATTATGCGCGCGGTGCGCGGGCTAAGCTCGAAGTCTTTGTTGCTTCCCCTGAGCCAACGCGGCCGATCCCCTGCGCGGATTGTTCGCTGTGCCGATGGGCCGACCATTGCGACGCCGTCTTCACCAGCCAGGACAGCCTGTTCCAAGTCGCCAATATTACCCGCGGCCAAGTGAAGAAGCTCGAGGCGTCCGGCATCGAAACCATGGCCGCGCTGGCTCGGCATGACGGCCCGGTGCGCGGCGTTGCGAGTGCGACGGCGGAGAAGCTTGTCGGCCAGGCCAGACTGCAGCACGCGCGCAAAACCGGCGAACCCGCCTTCGAGTTGCGTCCGGCACAGCCAGGCAAAGGCTTTGACCTGCTCCCTCGGCCGCAGGCGGGCGATCTCTTCTACGACATCGAGGGCGACCCCCATTACGAGGGAGGCCTTGAATATCTGCACGGCGTGTGGGCCGATGATAGTTTCCATGCCTTCTGGGCGCATGACCATGCCGCCGAAGCGCAAGCGCTCGAACGGTTGCTTGCGTTTTTTCGTAATCGCCTCACGGCTTATCCGCAGGCCCGCATCTATCATTATGCACCCTATGAGATCACCGCGCTGCGGCGTCTCACCACGCGCTATGGTATCGGCGAGGCCTTTCTCGACCGCCTCATGCGCGAACGCCGCTTTGTCGACCTCTATGCGGTCGTGCGCGGCGCGCTCATCGCTTCCGAACCGAGCTACTCCATAAAGGCGCTGGAGGCCTTTTATGGCTTGAAGCGCGAGGGCGAGGTCAAGACAGCGGGCGGGTCGGTCGTTGCTTATGAAAATTGGCGCGAGACGGGCGATCAGCAAATCCTCGACGAGATCGAGGACTATAATCGGATCGATTGCCAGTCGACCCAGCTACTGCGCGATTGGCTAGCGGGCATCCGGCCCGATGGTCCCTGGCCCGTGCTTGCGCAGGACGCGGCCGAGCAGGAGGTGGTCGAGGACGAGGAAACGACGGCGCTGCGCGATCGCCTGGCCGCATCCTCTCTGACTCCAGAGCGTCAGGAATTGCTGTTCAATCTGGGGCTGTTCCACAAGCGTGAAGCCAAGCCTGCTCAGTGGACGGTTTTCGACAGCGCGGCGCGCGATGAGGAAGAGCTTGTCGACGATCTCGACGCCTTGGCGGGACTCGAGGCGATATCCGGGATCGAACCCATCAAGCGCTCGGTGATGCGCACCTATCGCTTTCCGTCTCAGGAAACCAAATTGCGCGAAGGCGGCAAGGCCACTGTGCCCGGGATTGACGGGCCGCCGTCAACCGTTGCGATTGAGGCGCTGGATCGCGATGCGTGCACGATCACCTTGAAGGTCGGCGTGGCAAGGGCCGAACTCCTCACCGATCGGCTGACCCTGCATCCGGATTGGCCGCTCGATACCAAGGTGTTGGCCGCAGCGGTGCGCGACGTCATCGAGGATCAATGCGGGCCGCGGCGCTATCGTGCCGTCGATGATCTGCTGTCGGGCGCCGCCCCGCGCCTGAACGGCATCGACGGCGATATCCTCTGCGGCGGGGAACCGGTGGCGGGCGCCATCGCCGCGGCGCAAGCCATGGATCAGACATTGCTCCCGATCCAGGGTCCGCCGGGAACGGGAAAGACGCACGTCACGGCCCGGGTGATCCTGGCGCTGGTCAAAGCAGGAAATCGGGTCGCCGTCGCCTCGAACAGCCATGAAGCGATCCGCAATGTCCTGCTCGGCTGCCTGCGCGCGCGCGAGGAAGAAGGCGGCACCTTTCCCGTGTCGTTCGCCCACAAAGTTTCGAGCGGTGATGATGGCTATGCTAGCGATTGTCCCGTTCACCGCGCCACGGCCAATGATGACCTGATCCTCGCCCGCGCCAATGTGGTCGGCGGCACGGCCTTCTTCTTCGCGCGCGATGAGAATGTGCAGGGCTTCGATTGGTTGTTTGTCGATGAGGCGGGGCAAGTGGGCCTCGCCAACTTGGTCGCCATGGGTCGTGCCGCGCGCAATATCGTGCTGGTCGGCGATCCGCGTCAGCTGCCTCAGGTCATCCAGGGCGCGCATCCTGCGCCCGCCAACCTGTCATGCCTGGAATGGATGCTGGGCGAGCATGCCACCGTCCCTCCCGATCGGGGCATATTCCTTGCCGAGACCCGGCGGATGCATCTCGCGGTTTGTGATTTCATTTCAGACCAGGTCTACGAGGGACGCCTTGCCAGCCATGGGGATACCAAGCGCCAGAGCGTTACTGGAACGGCCTGGCCCACGGCCGGCGCCTTCTGGGTGCCGGTCGTCCATGACGGTAATGCCCAGTTTGCCGCTGAGGAAGTTGCGGCGATCGGCGCGGCAATCGAGAATCTCCTGCAAGGGAGCTGGACCGACAAGAACGGCGCCACGCGCCCTATCGGCCCCGGCGACATCATCGTCGTCGCCCCCTATAATGCACAGGTCAACGCGCTGCGGGCAGGGCTGCCGAGCAGCATCCGCGTCGGCACGGTCGACAAGTTCCAGGGCCAGGAAGCCCCTATATGCCTGGTCTCCATGACGGCTTCCTCGGCCGACGAGACGGCCCGCGGCATGGAGTTTCTCTTCTCGCTCAACCGCATCAATGTCGCGGTTTCACGCGCCAAAGCGCTTGCGCTCGTTTTTGGCAGCGACCGCTTGCGCGAGGCCAACTGCAGCAGCATCGAGCAGATGCGGCTCGTCAACACGCTCTGTGCCCTTCCGCCGTTTTCTGCGCCTCTCAGTACGGGATCTTGATCCATGCGTTTCCTCCACACCGCTGACTGGCAGCTCGGCAAACCCTTCGGCCGGTTCGAGCCCGAGGTGCGCGCGGCGCTTGGCGAAGCGCGCTTCGACGCCATCGACCGGATCGGCGAGGTCGCTGCCGCCAACCAGGTAGAACATGTGATTGTCGCAGGCGATATCTTCGATACCGAGGGTCCCGAAGATAGGGTCATCGTCCAGGCAGTCTCACGCATGCAGCGCTATCCCTGCCGCTGGTGGCTGCTCCCGGGCAATCACGACTATGCCCGCAACGGCGGACTGTGGGACCGCGTCCGTCACAAAGCCTCGGAGAATATCATCCTGCTCACCGAGCCCGTCGCGCAGGAGATGGAAGCAGGGCTCTGGCTGCTACCCGCACCGCTCCTCCACCGGCACCATCTCGACGATCCGACCGAGCTGTTCGACAGCATGGAAACGCCAGGCGCGAAGCTGCGTATCGGCCTTGCTCATGGTTCGATCCGCGATTTTACCGCGCGTGGCGAGACCAAGAACCAGATCGCGCCGGATCGCGCGAAGCGGTCCAGTCTCGACTATCTGGCGCTCGGCGATTGGCATGGCACGCTCAAGGTCGATCCGCGCACCTGGTATGCCGGAACCCCCGAAACCGATGGTTTTCAGCGCGATGAGCCGGGCCATGCCCTGATGATCGAGCTTGCGCCGGGAGTGGAGCCAAAGGTGGAACCCGTGCGCACCGGCCGTTTTCAATGGCTGCTCAGGGATTGGACCTTGCAGGACACGGCCGCCTTTTCGGCGGAATGCGACGTGCTGCTCTCGGCTATCGATCCTGCGGCAACGCTGCTGCGCCTTTCGCTTGCAGGCATCACGAGCCTTGCCGACCGTGTCGAGATCCTGTCGCGGCTCGAAGATGACCTGCGGCATCGCCTCCGTTTCCTGGATGTCCGGGCGGACGATCTTGTCGGCCGGCCGGGCGAGCAGGACTTGGCGGATCTCAAGGTCGAGGGATTGCTCGGCATAGCGGCTGAGAAACTCACCGAGACAATCGCAGCCGACGGGACTGAAGCCATTTTGGCGCGGCGCGCGATGGAGCGGCTCTTTGTCGAATATCATCGGGGGAGCCAAGCATGAGCCTCCAGCTGCGACGGATCAGCCTCAACAATTTTCGCAAGTTCCGCGAGCCCCTGACGATCGAAGGGCTGGGCGAGGGGCTCAACATCATCATCGAGCCCAACGAGAGTGGGAAATCCACGATCCTTGAGGCCCTGCGTGCGGCTTTCTTCGTCCGCCATGCCACGAAGAATCAGCTCGCCCAAAGCTTTGCGCCTTATGGCGAGGCGGTCGCGCCAGAAATCGAAGTCAGTTTCGATATTGGCACCGACAGCTGGAAAATCGCCAAGCGCTTTCTCAAAAGCCCCCAAGTCGAAGTCACGGGGCCGCAGGGTCGAGCGCAGGGCGAGGACGCTGAAAATCGGCTGCAGGCGCTTCTAGGGTTCGTCAAGGATAGTAGCCAGCGTGGTGACCCGACCACCTATGGCGCGCTCGGTCTGCTTTGGGTTCCGCAGGCGCAGGCGCTCGAAGTGACGGCGCCCGGCAGCATCGTGCGCAGCAGCATCCAGGCGACGCTGGAGGCAGAGGTCGGCACGATCGTCGGCGGCGCTGCCTATGAGCGCGTCCGAAAGCGGATCGATGAGCAGTATGACATTTACTGGACGCCGACTGGCAAGGCGCAGTCGAAGGGACGCTGGCAAGCGGCGCGGGATCGTGACCAGCAGGCGCGGCAAACCGCTGCATACGCGACCACGCGGCTCGATGCGCTCGAAACGAGCTTCGGCGAGCTGGAAATCGCGCGCGGCCGACTGAAAGTTATCGAGCGGGAGCTGGCGGACGAGACCGAGCAAGAACAGCGCGCCGGTCTTGTTCAGTCTCTGGAGATCGCCAGGGCTGCTGCGCAGATCCTGGAGACCCGCAAAGCCGAGCATGAGAATTTCTCTGCAAACCTCGATCGTCTGGACGATCTGCAATCGCAGCATGAGGCGGCGAAGGAAGCGCTGACGGCCGCTGGCAAATCTTTGGCCGCAATCACCGCCGATCGCGATCAGCTTGCAGGTCAGCTGGAAGCGGGACGCACCAAAGTCGCGGACGCGAAGGCAACGCTCGACAAGGCGCGTGATGATCGCGCCACAGCCCGTCAGGCGCTTAACGAGGGGGAGGAACGTCTCGCGAGGCGTCAGCGCCACGCGGCCATCACCGATGCACGCCAGCGGCACACCGAACTCCTAAATCTAGAAAAGCAACTGGCCAATGCCCGCCATCAGGCCGCACAGGTCATTCCAGCTGAGGCGTTCGCTCGCCTGGAGGCCAATGACCGTGCTGTTGCTGAAGCGCGGGCAGCCGTCAATGCCGGCGCTACCACTATCGAGCTTACGGGCGACGCTACGGGCATCACCATAGGCGGCGAGCCCCTGACACCAAATAGCCCGCGCACCTTGACCGGTGAGACGCAGATTGCCTTGGGCGGGGGTATCCTCGTCATCCGTCCGCCGGCAACGGCAACCAGTGCGGAAGCCCGCCTCGCCGAATTGCTCGAGCGACAGGAATTGGAACTGGCCGAATGGGACGTGGCCGGCCTCGCCGCGGCGCGGACGCGAAACGATACTGCGCGCGACGCGCAGGGGACCGTCCAACTGCTCGAAACCAAAATTACCGGCCTCACGCCGGCGCAGCCGCTGTTGGATCTCGCGGCAGGCCCCGATGCTCTCAAGCTGTTCGTGGCCGGTGTCCCAGCGGAATCGCCGGCGTCTGATGAAGACGAGATCTCGACCGATCAGCTCACCCGACGCCTGGAAGAGGCGGAAACGGCCGCGGTGCGCGCTGAAACCCTGCACGACCAAGCCGTTCAGGACCTGCGAGAAATAGAGGATAGGGACCGCCCGCTTGCCGCCAAGCAGGCGGGCGCCGAGCGAGATCAGACCCATGCATCTGATCGCATCGCTCAGCTCGAACAGAAGCCCGATTTTGCCGGGCTGGCCGACGCCATCGCCAAAGCCCGGGAGAATGTTGCCCAGGCCGCGGTCAAGCTGGCCGAAGCGACGCGCGACGCCACCGCGCATGATGCGCAGGCGATCAACCGCAAGATCGAAACGATCGATAGCCGGGCAAGGGCAGGGCAAATCCGGCGGAGCGACCTCGAAAAGGATATCGCCCGCCTTGAGGCGATCATTGAGAGCGAGGGTGGCAAAGGTCTGGCGAGCCTGGCCGCAGTTGCAGCCGAAGAAGCCGATGCCGCAACGCAGGCGCTAGCTCGGCTCGACGAAGAGGCGGCCACGGTCAAAATGCTCAAGGATGTGCTGGACGAGGCGCGCGCGGAGGCATCTCGAACCTTCGTTGGCCCAGTGGCCCAGCGCGCCCGCGTGCATGTCGAGCGCCTTTTCCCCGGCGCAGACCTGAGCTTCGATGAAGAATTGGGGCTGGCCTCGGTCACGCGATCAGGCCTGAGCGAAGCCTGCGGAACGCTCTCAAAGGGAACGCAGGAGCAGCTGGCGGTGCTGACCCGCCTTGCCTTTGCCGACATGCTGCTGGAGCAGGGCATGCCGGTTTCGCTGATCCTCGACGATCCGCTGGTCTATTCCGACGACGGCCGGCTCGATCTGATGACCGAGATCCTGGAGGAAGCCTCCCAGCGCATGCAGGTGATCCTGCTTACCTGTCGGGACCGAGCGTTCCGGCATTTGACTGCAACGCGGGTGCAGCTTTGAGCCTGCTGCCTGGCGCTCGCATTGAAGGATTTAGGAGTTACGTAGGATTTGGTTCACGAGTACGGGCATTGTGCGAGAATGACAAAGGCGATGATATTTTAAGTATCGAAAAATACAGGAAAGTGCTGTTTTGGCTGAAACTTGATTGCCATGTCGCGAGGGGGCCGCGTGAACGTTTTTGATCTCGATACTGACCTAATAGAGCGTTATGAAAATTTCGCGCGTTCGTTCACTTCGATCCGCGCAGACGACATTAGCGAACAGGTCAACGCGATTTACGCCGGGCAGAAATTCTGGCCCGAACCCCTGATCGGTCTGAACCCCCATTTCCTCGAAGGCCGCGGCCTCGTCGATCTTGCCAAGGACGGCGTGGTCGATCCGGATTTACCCAAGGTGTTCGCCGTAGGAGCCGGACGCAGCCCGATCAGCCTGCATCGCCATCAGGACGAAGCGCTCATGAAAGCGCTTCAGGCCAAAAATTATATCGTCACCACCGGCACCGGCTCGGGCAAGTCGCTATGCTTTTTTGTGCCGATCATTGACCGCATCCTGAAGGCGCGTCGCGCTGGCGAGGCCCAGCGCACGCGGGCGATCGTCATCTACCCGATGAACGCGCTCGCCAATTCGCAGCAGGAGGAGCTTGAGAAGTTCATCGGGGAGTGCGGCCTGTCCGATGGGATGAAGCCGACATTCGCCCGCTACACCGGCCAGGAGAAAGAAGCCGAGCGCAAGCGCGTGGCTGACGAAAAGCCGGACATCATTCTCACCAACTTCATGATGCTCGAACTGCTGATGACTCGGCAGGACGAACTCGACCAGCAGGTCATCGCCAATATGGCGGGCCTGGAGTTTCTGGTTCTCGACGAACTCCATACCTATCGCGGCCGACAGGGGGCGGATGTTGCGCTGCTGGTGCGACGGGTGCGCGAACGCATGGGAGCGCAGAAAATGCTCTGCGTTGGCACCTCGGCGACCATGGCGTCCGGGGATGAGGATGCGGGCCGCAAGGCGGTGGCGTCTGTCGGCACAACCCTTTTCGGCAGCCCCGTGCATCCGGATGATGTCATCACCGAAAGCCTGAGACGCTGCACCCAAGGCATCGCCAACGAGGCCACCCTTAAATCTGCGATCGTCAACTCCGCTGGCCTTCCATCCACCGCAGAGGCCTTCAAAGTCGATCCCCTCGCGATCTGGATAGAAACCAATATTGGGCTTGAGGTCGGCGAAACACTGAAGCGGGCGAAGCCCTCAACCCTCACTGATGCATCACACCGCCTGTCCGAGGAGACAGGGATCGAGGCGGAGGCTTGCCGCAAGGCCCTCCAGGATCGCCTGATCGCCATGAGCGATTTCAAGGATGACCGCGACCAGGCTTTCATGGCGTTCAAGCTGCATCGCTTCCTATCCGGCGCTGGCGACGCCCATGCGACGCTCGAAGCTGCTGGGAAGCGCCGGGTGGCACTGGCGGCGGAAAAGTTCGACCGCGACAATAGCGAGGCCCGCCTCTATCCGGTCTTCTTCTGCCGCGAATGTGGACAGGAGGTGCATAGCGTCACCATTGACGATGATGGCACTGTCATCGCGCGCCCGATCGATCAGACCCCGAGAGACGGGGTTGATGAAAGCGGGGCGGAGCACGGCTTTCTCGTGCCCGACGCCAAGGGTGATCTGAATTTCGCCGGTTCTATCGATGATTATCCTGATGACTGGATTGAGCTGACGGCATCGGGCGAACCGCGGCTCAAATCCTCCCATCGCGGCAAGCATGACGGCCGCCTGATGATGCTGGGCGCTAACGGGCGGCGCGATGAGCATGGCGTTCGCTCGTGGTTCTTCCCCGGTAAATTCCGCTTCTGTCCGCATTGCCGCAATCAACCGCCGCCAGGCGCTCGCGACATCAACAAATTGGCTGGCCTCTCGGCCGAAGGTCGTAGTTCGGCCACGACGCTCATCACGTCGGTGGCCCTCGACTGGATGGAACGGGGCCACATCCCGTCTGAAAAGCATCGCCGCAAACTGCTCGGCTTCACCGATAACCGGCAGGATGCCGCACTCCAGGCGGGACACTTCAACGACTTTATCTTCGTCACACTCCTGCGCGGCGCCATGCTGCGTGCCGTCTTCAAAGCCGGTGAGGATGGTTTGAGCCATGAGCAATTTGGCGATGTCCTGCGCCGTGCGCTCGGGTTCGATCCCGAAAGCGTCGATCGCCGAGCGGAATGGATGCTCGATCCGAACCCGGCCAGCTTCGCGGCGCTGGACGAGGCCAAGAAGGCGGTAAACCGCGTGCTGGCCTATCGCCTCTGGAACGATCTGCGGCGGGGCTGGCGCTATACTAATCCCAACCTCAATCAGTTGGACCTGCTGCGCGTCGAATATCCCGGCATCGCCATGCTCGCCGGCGACGATCGCGCCTGCGCCGGCATGGACCAGGAACAGCTCAATGACGGCCAGCGCCGTGGCTTTGAGCTGCTTTCCCAAATCTCCAGTGACGTTCGGCGCGAAATGTTCCGTCTGATGTTCGACGCCATGCGGCAAGGCCTCGCCGTTGCCGTCGATGCCCTGGACCTCAATGAGATTGAGCAGGTCGCGCAGAAATCCCGCCAGCTTCTCAAAGACCCCTGGGCAATCAGCCGCGAAGAAGAGAACAAGGATCTTGTGTGCCAAACAACGCTTGTGCTCGGCACACAAGGCGGCAAGGCGGACAGGATTATCCGGGTTTCCGCGCGCAGCGGTCTTGCCAAAGAATTGGCGAAGTTGGCGGGGGCGCTGCCCCTTGCCGATCGCGAACCGTTGATCGAAGCCATGTTGATGGCGGCCGCGCGCCACCAGATCGTGCGCCAGTTTTCCGCCGGTCCGCTCACAGGTTGGCGGCTCGCGCCGAGCGCCTTGCAGCTCCGTGCAGGGAAGGGGACACCAAGCCCGAGCCAAGACAATGCGTTCTTCCGCCAGCTCTATAGCGATATAGCCGCGCGCCTCGCCACACCCGGCGGGCTGCCCCTGGCCTTTGAAGCGCGCGAGCATACAGCGCAGGTCGATTCCCTCCTGCGCGAAATGCGTGAGTGTCGGTTCCGGTACGGCAAGAGCGACCATGAACGCATGAAGGAAATTGCGGGCGATGCGCGCGTTCTCAATGAGAAGCGTGACTTTCTGCCCTTGCTCTATTGCTCACCCACCATGGAACTGGGCGTAGATATATCGCAGCTCAATGTCGTGTACCTGCGCAACGCGCCGCCAACCCCGGCCAATTATGCGCAACGCGCAGGCCGTGCTGGCCGCAGCGGACAGGCCGCGCTGGTCATCACCTACTGCGCCGCGCAAAGCCCACACGACCAATATTATTTCGAGCGCCGGACCGATCTCGTCGCCGGCATCGTTCGCGCACCCGCGATCGACCTCATCAATCGCGACCTGCTTGCCGCGCATGTCCATGCCGAATGGCTCGCTGCCGCTCAGGAGGGGCTGGGCAAGTCGATCCCGGAAAACCTCGATATGACCGAGACCGATCTGCCGATCTGCGAACGGCTGCAAAAAGCTTTTGCCGTGGCCAGCGCGGACGTCGATGCCCGTGATCGTGCCGAGCGGGTCGTCGTCTCGGTCCTGCCACAGGAAGGCGCAGCCGAAATCGGCGAAGCCTCGGACTTTGTCGGCCATCTCTGGAGCAACGCGGCAACGGCGTTCAACACGGCGTTCAAGCGCTGGCGAACACTCTACAATTCCGCCCATGAAGAACGAAAGGCCGCCAGCGAACTCGGCAATCAAACCGGGCTGTCGGCGCAGGAACGTCAGGAGGCTCGGACCCGCTATCTGGCGGCCGATCGTCAGGTGCAACTGCTGGAAACAGGCGCATCGTCCACCAGCTCGGACTTCTATGCCTATCGCTATCTGGCGACCGAAGGCTTCCTACCTGGCTATAATTTCCCGCGCTTGCCGCTCTACGCCTTCATCGACGGGGAAAAGTCATCGACGGTGCTCCAGCGTCCGCGCTTCCTGGCGATCGCGGAGTTTGGTCCGAACAGCCTCGTCTATCATGAGGGCAAGGCCTATCGCTGCAATCGCGCCAAGCTGCCTGCCGGAACGCGGACCACAGACAACAAGCTGACGACGATGACTGTGCGATGCTGTCATTCGTGCGGCGCGGCCCATAGCGTGGAAACGCAGGAGCGCTGCATTGCTTGCGGCGATGTGCTGACCGAGGAAGGGCGGCTTTCCAAGCTCTATCGGATCGAGAATGTCGATGCCGTGCCCGGTGCGCGCATTACCGCCAATGACGAGGATCGTCAGCGGCGCGGCTTTGAAATCCGCACGATTTTCGAGTGGGAACCGATGCGCCAAGACCAGCTTCTGCTGAAGTCTGACGACAGCCCGCTGGCGGTATTGCGCTACGGACCGCAGACTCGCGTATCCCGCGTCAATCTCGGCCTGCGCCGCCGCGCCAAGAAGGAAGATACCGGCTTCGACATCGACACGATTTCGGGCCGCTGGCTCAAGAATGAGACAAAAGGTGAGGATGAGGGCGACGATCCCAAAAGCGCCATTCGTCAAACCATCGTGCCTCTGGTCGAGGACACGAAGAACGCGCTGCTGCTGCAATTCGATCGCCAGCTCGACCTCGATGAAGCGCAGATGGCGACCCTCCAGCACGCCCTGATCCGCGCCATCGAGACAGAGCATGTCCTGGAAACCGGCGAGCTTCTGGGCGAGCCGTTACCGACCCGCGACGATCGCAAGGCGATCCTCTTCTATGAGGCGTCCGAAGGCGGGGCAGGGGTTCTCAAGCGGCTGATGGACGGCGCGGAGCGGTGGCATCGTATCGCGGACGTGGCGCTCGACCTGATGCATTACCGTCGCGACAACGGCGAGCTGGTCGAGGCCAACGAACCTTGTGTTGCTGGTTGCTACCGCTGCCTGCTGTCCTATTACAACCAACCGGACCATGAACTGATCGACCGGCGCGATCCTGCGGTGATTGACGTGCTCGATCGGCTAGCTCGCAGCGAGAATGACTGGCCTGCCGATGCTCCCGCCGGTGCCGGGACGCATGATCCATGGATGGCGGCGCTGGCGCAGTGGGGCGCGCCGACGCCCTCCACGGAAACCATTGGCGGCGAGACCTATCATCTTTGCTGGCCGGGGCTGATGGTCATGGCTGTGCCCGGTCCGCCGCCGCCAGCACTGGTGACGCGCTGCGCCGAAATTGGCCGCGACTTGATCGCGCTGCCGGCAACCCCTGACGAAACCATGCCGCCTGACCTTGCCGCGGCGCTCGGAGTATCCGCATGAACCTGCCCGCCTTCCAGACTGGCCAGCTCCAGACGGGCGATTTGATCCAGGCCCGTGGGCGGGAATGGATCGTGCTTGGTAAACCGGATGAGGGGCTTGTTCGCGTGCGGCCCCTCTCGGGGTCCGAAGAAGACGCCATCATCATCGCCCCCAGTCTTGAACGGATGCCCGTTCGTCCCGCCACCTTCGATCTGCCGGCGGCGGATCATCCCGATACGCAGGACGCCGCCCGTCTGCTGGCCGACGCGCTACGCCTGTCTCTCCGTCGCGGCGCAGGGCCTTTCCGCAGCGCCGCGCATTTGGGCGTCGAGCCGCGCGCCTACCAGCTCGTCCCCTTGCTCATGGCACTGAGACTCGACGTGAAACGGCTGCTCATTGCCGATGACGTTGGTATCGGAAAGACCGTTGAGGCGGGCATGATCCTCCGCGAGATGATCGACCGAGGCGAGGTCGAGCGCTTCTCCGTGTTGTGTCCGCCGCATCTCGTGGATCAGTGGGTCGGCGAGCTGGCGGAAAAGTTCGATATTGATGCCGTGGCCGTCACATCGGCGCGCGCCCGTTCGCTGGAACGCGGACTGGCGCTCGGCGACACCATCTTCGGCGTCTATCCCTACACCGTCGTCAGCCTCGACTACATCAAGGCCGACAGCCGGCGGGAAAGCTTCGCGCAGGCTTGTCCTGGCTTCGTCATAGTTGACGAGGCCCACACCTGCGTCGGCGGTAGCGAGAAGGGCACACAGCAACGCTACGCTCTGCTCGAACGGCTCGCGGAAGACGCCACGCGCCACCTGCTCCTGCTCACAGCGACCCCGCATAGCGGCAATCAGGATGCCTATGCGCGTCTGCTCAGTCTGTTGCACGGCGACCTCGCGGACGGCCCCGAGGCGGGCGATCAGAACGCACGGCGCCGCTATGCAGACCGGCTCGCCAAACACTTTGTCCAGCGTCGCCGCCCCGATATTGCCGACAAGTGGGGGGATGCGGGCGCTTTTGCGAAGTCGATGAAAGCGGATGCGCCCTACACTCTGACCGGCGATTTCCAGAACTTCCAGGAAGACGTGCTGGAATACTGCCTTGGTGTCGCAACCCGTGCCGATGGGGAACGGGCGCGGCGGCTCGCTTTCTGGGGAACACTCGCGCTAATGCGCTGCATCGGCTCGTCGCCGGCGGCAGCCCTCAGCGCCTTGCGCAACCGGCTCGGAGGCATGGCGGAGGAAGCCGCACTCGCGCCAGTCATGTTTGATGACGACGGTGATGAGCTGGCCGACACCGACATTGAACCCGCGACCGCGCTGGACCGCGAGGAGCTGGCCGAGCTGAAAGCGCTCATCACGCGCGCGGAAGGACTGGCGGCCCGCTTTGAGGATGATCCCAAATTTCGCGAACTCGTCCGGCAGGTGAAAGACCTGACGGCCAAGAAGGGTGCCCGGCCCGTCATCTTCTGTCGCTTCATCACAACGGCCGAAGCTGTGGGCGAAGCGCTGCGCGCCCAGTTCAAGAAGCACGAAGTCGAAATCGTCACGGGCCGCCTGACGCCCGAGGAACGCCGTGGGCGCGTCGAGGCGATGGTGGATCACCCCAATCGCATCCTCGTCGCCACCGATTGTCTGTCCGAAGGGATCAACCTCCAATCGCTGTTCAACGCGGTGATCCATTACGACCTCAACTGGAACCCGACACGGCACCAGCAACGCGACGGGCGCGTCGATCGTTTTGGGCAGCCCGAAGATACGGTCTGGTCGGTGATGATGTTCGGCTCAAACTCGATCATCGACGGTGCGGTCATCAAGGTCATCACCGAGAAGATGAAGCGCATCCAACAGGCGACTGGCGTGATCGTGCCGGTGCCGGAGGATTCCGCAAGTGTCTCCAACGCGCTGATGCAGGCGATGCTGCTGCATTCCAGCAAACCGCGCGCGCAGGGACTGTTCGATTTCGGCGACGCCGAGGAACGGCTTGAAATGGAGTGGAAGGACGCGGAGGAAAACGCGCGTAAAAGCCAGACGCGGTATGCCCAGGCCGCGCTCAAGCCCGACGAAGTTCTCCCCGAATGGCACCGACTGCGCGAACTTCTCGGCGGCCCCGATGAAGTAGAGCGGTTCACCCGCCGGGCACTGGCGCGCATCGATACGCCGCTCGGTACGGTCGGGAGCCACTACCGGGTCAGCTATGAGGATTTGCCGAAACAGCTTGGCGAGCGCCTTGCGGCCCGCAATCTGACGGGCACCCGCGCCATCGGATTTGCCGACAAGCTGCAACCCAATGTGGCCCATGTCGGCCGCACGCATCCGCTGGTCGCCATGCTCGCCGAAACCATGGCCGAAGGGGCGCTCGATCCCGGCGGTGTCGAAGGCAAGGCCACGCTCGGCCGCTGCGGTGCCTGGCGCTCTACGGCGGTGAACAAACTCACCACCGTCCTGTTGCTGCGCCTGCGCTTCAAGCTGACGACCAGCGGTCGAAAGACACTGTTGGCCGAAGAAGCCACCGCGCTGGCTTTCGCCATGGGTGACAATACCGCCATCGCACAAGGCCCCGACGCCCTGGCTTTGCTCGAACCCGATGCCAGCGGCGACATCGCGCCGCCCGTCATCGCAAGGCAGGTCGATCAGGCGCTAACCCGCGTGCCCGAATATGATGTCGCGATCAGCGCTTATGCCCAGGATCGTGCTGCCCGGCTTTCAGAGGATCATGACCGCGTGAAGTTCGCAACAAGAGGCGAGGGGGCCACCACCGAAGTGGAAGCTGTTCTGCCTGCTGACGTGATCGGCCTCTATGTCCTCGTGCCGGAGGCGAACTGATGGCCCGTTCTACCAGAGCCGCCGAACTCGGCCTTGTCGCCGTCACCATCGAGGGCGGGCTGATAGCGCCCGAGCAAGTGCAAAAGATTGTCGCTGCCGATCGCACGGCGAAAACCGCCGACAGCTATGGTTGCCCCAAGGGCACTGGCCTCGGCGATGAGATTTCGCGGTATTTCCGCATCGGCCAGCATATCTGGAAAGACTATGACCGGATCGATGCGCCCACTGTCACGCAAACCGCACAGTTCGCGCATGACCTGCTAACCCAGTGCTTCGGCTTCACCGATCTTGCCGGCCCGGTCGAGCATCAGGACGGCACCCGCCGCTATCGCCTGGCCTGGGAGGCCAAGGATGGCCGTGTTCCCGTCGTCGTCGCCGCGCCGGTCGTCGGCGCCGACGCTTTCAACAAAGCGCAGCCCGAGTTCGGGGACGGGGAGGGCGGACGCCCGCGCCGTAGCCCTGTTTCACTGTTGCAGGACTGGCTCAACGCCACAGACCATGCACTGTGGGGCCTCGTCTTTGCCGGCGACCGCGTGCGCCTGATGCGCGACAATGCCAGTCTGACCCGACCAGCATGGATCGAGGCGGACCTTGGCGCGATGTTCCGCGACGAGATGTTCGCTGACTTCACTGCATGGTGGCTGGTCGCTCACGCCACCCGTTTTGGCGCATCGGGCGCACCGCCTTCTGAAAGCCCGCTGGAACATTGGCGCGAAGAGGGGATGAAACAGGGCATCCAGGCCCGTACCGACCTCCGCCGCAACGTCGAAGAGGCGTTGTCCGAACTGGGGCAGGGGTTGGTAGAGGCCAATCCTGAGCTGGTTGAACGCATCCGCTCCGGTGCACTCCCTCTGCAATCGCTGTTCGGGGAGCTTCTCCGCACCGTCTATCGCCTGATCTTCCTTGCTGTGGCCGAGGACCGCGATCTGCTGCACCCTCGCCGCACGCCGCAGGCGGCACGCAGCCTCTATGCCGACAGCTATTCCTTCACCTTCTGGCGCGAACGCTCGCGTCGCCGCGTCGCCCGCGATGGGCACCACGATGCGTGGGAGGCGATGAAGGTTACGCTTTCCAGTCTGGAGCATGGCCAGGAACTGCTGGGCCTGCCTGCTCTCGGCGGCTTATTCGCGGAGAGCGAAACGCCGTCGCTGAACGATGCGCTCATTCCCAACCGCCGCCTTCTGTCCGCGATCTTCTGTCTTGGCTTCATCCGCAAGGATGGCGTGACCCACCGCATCAACTGGCGCGACCTCAAAACAGAGGAACTGGGCAGCGTTTACGAAAGCCTGCTGGAAATCCGCCCCCGGCTTGAAGCCAACGGCGTGTTCACGCTCGACAGCGGGGCCAAGGGCAACGACCGCAAGACCAGCGGTTCCTACTACACGCCGGACTCGCTGGTCGAAACACTGCTCGATTCCGCGCTTAATCCTGTGCTGCAAAAGGCAGAGGACAGCGCCGATACGCCGGAGGACAAGGTCGCCGCGATCCTTGATCTTCGGGTGATAGATCCGGCCTGCGGCTCGGGGCACTTCCTGCTCGGCGCCGCCCGCCGCATGGCAGACCGGGTAGCAAAACTGCGGAACGAGGATGCTGGCAAGGAAGAGACGCAGGCGGCACTGCGCGATGTCGTCTCCCGCTGCATCCACGGTGTTGATCGCAATCCCATGGCAGTAGAACTGGCCAAGGTGGCGCTATGGATCGAATCCGTGTCACCAGGGCAACCCCTGGGCTTCCTTGACGCCAACATCCGTTGCGGCGACGCATTGCTGGGTGTGTTTGACCTTGTCGCGCTGGAAGAGGGCATCCCGGACGAGGCCTACAAGGCCCTAACCGGCGATGACAAGGAAACCGCCAGTGGCCTGCGCAAGCTGAACAAGAGCGAGCGCGATGCTGGCCTGCTGAAGCTGGCCTTCGATGCGGGCAAGCTTTCGGGCGAATTCCGCAAGTTCCACCGCATGAGCGAGAACACCCCGCGCGAAGTCGCCGCCCGCGCGGCCGAGTTCGGTCGCATCCGCCACACGCCCGATTGGCTGGCGCTGCGGCACGCCTGCGACATCTACGTCTCGGCCTTCCTGCTCCCCAAGCCAAAACTGCCCAGCCTTGCCAAGCCGCTCGTCCCCACGACCGCGCACCTTCGCAAGACCGTCGCCGGCGGCACGATGCTAGGCACCGGCGCGGTGCAGGAAGAGCTTGCCGCGGCCATAGACGGCGCCGCCTTGGCCGCCAGCGCGTTTCACTGGCCGCTGGAGTTCCCCGACGTGGTTGTAGGCCGCGGCGGTTTTGACGTGGTGCTGGGCAATCCGCCGTGGGAAGTCATCCAACTGGGCGAGCAGGAGTATTTCGAGAGCCGCGTTCCCGAAATCGCGGAGATGAAGGGCGCTGCGCGCAAGAGGGCGATTGCCGCTCTCGAACAGTCTCACCCCGAAGTCTTTGCCGATTTCGCCCGCGACAAACGCACGTTCGAGGCGATGAACGAATTTGCCCGTGCGAGTGGCCGATTCGACCTGACCGCGCGCGGCAAGGTCAACACCTATGGCCTCTTTGCCGAGCATTTCCTGAACCTGACGCGGAAACAGGGCAGGTCGGGCGTTCTTGTGCCGACCGGCATTACGACGGACGCTACGACTGCACCGTTTTTCGGGCATTTGGTGAACAACCAGCGGTTGATTTCATCGATAGGTTTCGACAACGCAAAGCGCATATTCCCGTCAATCCACCCCGACACGCCGTTTACGTTGCTCACGACCGGACAAAATGAAGGCGCGGCAGAGTTTACGTCCTACGTTCTGACTGCCGATGAACTGGAGGATGAGCGCCGACACTACTTCCTCCGACCAGCAGAGATCTCCCAGATCAACCCGAACACGAAGACCGCCCCCCTCTTTCGTTCGCGACGCGACGCAGAACTTACCGCTTCTATCTATGCACGCATTCCTGTGCTGATCGAAGAGGAAGGCAACGAAGGCAATCCGTGGGGTGCTGACTTTAGACAGGGGCTGTTCAATATGACCAGCGACAGCCACCTTTTCCGTACCGCTGCGCAACTCGCCGAACAAGGGTTCCAGCGCGACGGCACAGACTGGTTGAAGGAGGCGCAGGAACTAGAGGGTGTCACCGCTCGCCGCCGGCTTCAAGCGGACTTGCTGGCCGAAGGCGAGAATCGCCGCATCGACCTACTGTCGCAATTGGGCCTCGCAACGGAAGGCCCAGTGCAGGCACAGGTGGTCACCCCGACCATTCATTCCGAACGCTATGTTCCGCTCTACGAAGCGAAGATGTTCCACCAGTTCGACCATCGCTGGGCGACCTATGAGGAGACCAGTACTCGCGATGTTACGCTGTCAGAGAAGCAACATCCAGGATACGAACCGATTTCGCGCTATTGGGTTCCGCAATCGGAGGTGGCACACCGTCTGTCCGGGAAAGACTGGAAACGGGGTTGGCTGTTAGGCTGGCGCGACATTACAAACGCAACTAACGAGCGCACGGTTATTGCTCCTGTTTTCCCGGTTTGTGGTGTTGGCAATAAGGCACCGCTCATATTTTCGGAGAAAGATCCACAATTATTGGCCTGCTTGGTCGGGAACATGGCAGCGCTGGCCTTCGACTTCGTTTCTCGCCAAAAGATCGGAGGAACTACACTCAATTTCTATCTTCTTTACCAACTCCCCATTCTCCCGCCCCACGCATACTCCGAAACCGACCTCGCCTTTATCGTACCGCGCGTGCTGGAGCTGACCTACACCAGCCACGCGATGGCCTCTTTCGCCCGCGACCTGGGCCATGAGGGTCCGCCCTTTGCATGGGACGAAGATCGCCGCGCCCAGCTCCGGGCCGAACTCGATGCCTGGTATGCTCTCGCTTACGGCCTCACCCGTGATGAGCTGCGCTATGTGCTGGACCCCAAGGATGTCATGGGCACCGACTACCCCAGCGAAACCTTCCGCGTCCTCCAGAAGAACGAAATCGCCAAATATGGCGAATATCGTACGCAGCGCCTTGTCCTCGCCGCCTATGACGAATTGATGGCGCGGGGTATGCGGCCAAGGTTGGAAGGGTATCGATGATGGCGCGGTCCACCAGCGTCCGCAGTCGCCCCGTCCACCCGATTTACCGCTCCGAGCTACAACAGGCGGCCTATAACCACGGCTTTCGCAAGGAAAATGGCGAGGCGGACGGGTGGCTCTACTTTCGGTCCGACGAAGGCGTCCCCGGAGAAATTGCACTCGCCTCCGGCAGTGAGGAAGGGGGCGCGCCATGGTTCCTCGCCGTGGAACATGCCGGCGTCGCCGCGAAGCTGCGTGGTGAGTTTCCAGCGGCCCTGGCGGAACCCGTACCGGGCCAGTTCCGCGGCGCCTTCGCCTTCTCCGATCAGGCCGAGATGCGCCAGGCCCTCAGCCGCGCCTTTCATCTGGCCCGGGCGCTTCCGACCTTTCCGCTGTCCCAGTTCGAGGCGGATGTGGCGAGTCTAGGCGACACAGAGGTCGAACGGATCACCCGCGAGCGGATTGGGCAGGGCTATTTCCGGGGCGCCCTGCTCGATTACTGGAACAACAAATGCCCGCTCACGGGCATCTCCGAGCGTGCGCTGCTTCGCGCAAGCCATATCGTCCCCTGGGCACGTTGCGGAAGCGACGAGGAGAGACTGGACGTTTTCAACGGCCTGCTGCTCGCCGCACACTGGGATGCCGCGTTCGATGCCGGTCTCGTCAGTTTTGATGACGGAGGCAGGGCGCTCATCAGACCAGACCTCGACCCGGCGGTGATTTCCCTGCTCGCACCACACGAGATTGCGCCTTTGCCGCTGATCGATGCGCATCATCGCCAGATGGCATGGCATCGAAAGCACTTCGGCTTCGAATGAAGTGCGCGTTCCCGACAACGGTTGCACCGAACCTGAGCGGACCTAGCGGGCCACCGGAATATCCGACAACCGCGTGGTCCAGGCGGGACTCTTCTGGCTGCGCTTCGTGTCAAACTCACGGGCACCAAGACCCTGCGCCGCCAACCCGATTGTCCCTCGGCCGAACCGTGCGTTGATACCGTCCACGGCTACAAGCAAATCCGACGCGCGCGGGTCGGCCGCAGCAAACAGGTCGCCCTGCGATGCCGCGACCGGGCCAAGTTCCTCCAGCAATACACCGCATTTCGTATAGGCCCTGCCGGGCTCGAACAGCGCCCCTGTCATCCCCGTTGCACGCGCGACGATAATGCGCGGGTCATTGGTCGCCGGTGACAACCGCACTGATCGTGACGCGGAAGGGGAATTAGCCTTGAACCGTGAACCGTGCGCAAATGCGATCAGCCGCGTCGCAACGAGCTGCTGCGCGCGGATTTTTTCCGCTGCTCGCCATGCGTGCCGCGCTACGGCCTCTTGTAAAGATGGCAAGTCCGTGACCGGGGCACCAAAGGAGCGCGTCACCGCCGTCCCCTTCAAGGCTTCAGGCTCGGGATGGAAATCGTCGCACTCGGTCCCGTTCAGTTCCCGGACCAATCGTTCGAGAACTACGGTGCCGACATCGCGGGCAACCGACGGGGGCAGCGCGGCTAGGTCCGCCGTGGTTCTCACCCCCAGCGGACGCAGCTTGGCAGCCAGCGCGCGCCCAACGCCCCAGACATCCTCTATAGGCCACTCCCGAAACAACCGCTCCCGCAAGGCTAGGTCGTGCAGATCCACAACCCCGCCCCAAATCTTCTCTGTGGCCTTGGCGAGCGCATTGGCGACCTTGGAAAGCGTTCGCGTCGGCCCAAGGCCGATCCGCGTCGGCAGACCCACCGAACGCAATATGGCGGCGCGAAGCCGGTGCGCCGAAGCCACGTCACCAAGGCCGGAGGGCAGGGGAGGAAGCCGGAAAAAGCTCTCGTCGATCGAGTAGATCTCCAAGATGTCGCTATGCTCCGCGATGACGGCATTGAAGCGGCGATTGAGGTCGGCATAGAGTTCGTAATTGCTGCTGCGAAGCTGGATGCCGTGCCGCCTGATCATATCACGCATTTTGAACACCGGCTCACCCATCCGGACGTGCAAAGCCTTGGCTTCCTCGCTGCGCGATACGGCGCATCCGTCATTGTTCGACAGCACAATGACCGGCACGTTCCGCAATGCAGGATCGAAAAGCCGCTCCGCGCTGACATAGAAATTGGCGACATCGACAATGGCCCAGGTCATGCGTGCCTCACCGATGGAAGTCGCGGACACTGGCGCGGACCACGCCCCAAATCTCGACGGTCTCGTCGGCGATGGTCGCGGGATAGGTCATCCTGACATTGCGTGATTCCAGATAGGACACACCTTGCCGAACGGCGAGCTGGCGCACGACAAACCCGCCATCGACCACGGCAATTACGATATGGCCGTTGCCCGGCGTTACGTCGCGATCGACCACAACCACGTCATTATCATAGAGGCCGGCATCGATCATGCTCGCTCCGCTGATACGGAAAACAAAGCTGGCGGCCCGGTCGAGCCGCAGCAATTCCACCAGATTGATGGCGTCATCCGCCCAATCCTGGGCAGGGCTTGGAAAGCCGGCTCCCGCCGCGCCGATGATCCGAAGCCGAAGGCCCTGCGGAACCGCCGCGATCGGGACCGGCTGCATCGACGGCAGCAGCATAGTGATTCCCTTCTTGGCTTCCGCTTGTAAGCCCAAATAGAACGTAGAGTGAACATCAAAAGCAAGACGGTCGCCACTTTCAATCATGCCGCATATATGTTGACTCGTGAAATAGTATCATGCATATATGCAGCATGAAGGGAGGTGCAGAATGAGCGGTCCATTTGAAAACATCCCGCACGGGGTCGCGCTGGCCCGATTGCGGTCAGAACTGGGGATCACGCAAGCAGCGCTGGCCGCAGCAGCCAGCCTGGATCAGAGCCGTGTATCACGGATCGAAAAGGGGGAAGTCTCCTCGCAGAGCGAGGTGGAAAAGGTTCTGGACGCGCTGAGCGAGATGGGTTCACCCCACGCCCGCGCATACAAGGAATTTTGCTCGCGGGAGTGGGATCATATTGCCCCTCCGAGCTTCTTTAATCCCCAACGGGCCTGTCTCGAAATTGCCGATGAGGCGTTGGGCAATATCGATGACTTCCTGTCAGATGAAAGCCGTCCGTGGCCGCTGCGCCGCCAGATTGAGCGACACCGCGACACGCTCGTAAAGGGCGCCAATTATCTTCAAAAGATGACGCATAGCGTGGCTTTCATCGGCGACATCGGCGTTGGCAAATCCACCGGCTTGAGCTTTCTGTTCGATCTTCTGGTTCCACCTTCGCTGGCATCAAAGCCAATCGACCGCCCTGTGCTGGAAACTGGCGCGGGCGGGACCACGATCTGCGAGGTTCATATCAAACGTGGGCCAGAGTTCGGGATTTCCCTACTGCCTTTGCCGGAAGGGGAACTGCGCAGCCTGGTCTCGGACTTTTGCGCAGCCCGGTGGGCGGTTGTGAAAGGCGGAGTGAAAGAATCCGCCGATACGCCCAGCATCAGCCGGGAGCATGAACGCGCGATCCGCAACATGGCCGGCCTGACCCGTCGCCGCTCCACGGCAGACGGCAAGATTGTCTATCATGATCCCGTTTCCGACCTTGTGGCCGGAAGTGCGAGCGAAGACGAGTTTCGCACGCGGATTTTCGAGCTGATGAATCTCCCCGAACGGACCCGCCGCGAGCTATGGTATGATAGCGCAACCCGGCAGCACCCGATGGAATGGGTGATGAAGACCTTTCGGGAGGTCAATAATGGCCGCTTGGCGGACGTGTCCCTGCCGTCGAGCATCGACCTGATTATCCCGGAGTTCGGCCGCAGCTTCGGCGAACTGGAAATTTCAATCATTGATACCAAGGGCGTCGATGACGTGGCCGTCCGCGAGGATTTGGATCTTCGGCTGAAAGATCCTCGGACCGCCGTGGTGTTCTGCACGCGCTTCAATGATGCCCCCGGCGTCACCACGCGCGCGCTGCTGCAACATATGCAGCTCACATACTCAGAGCCGGTAAACACCGGGAAAGTCTCCCTCCTCGCCCTCCCTCGCAGTGAAGAGGCTCAAGCGATGAAGGACGATGCCGGTGAACTGGCTCTGGACGACGAGGAAGGTTACGCATTCAAGCGGATGCAGGTTGAAAACGAACTGGCCGCCGACAATCTGGCCGGCGTCCCGATGGTCTTCTTCAATGTCCAATCGGACGATCCCGACAAGGTGCGCGGATCGTTGTTCGATCAATTGAACCGAATGCGTGAGACGGTGGAACAGCGATTGTTCGACCTGTGCGCGGCAGCCGACGAGGTAATGAAAAACCACGAGGCGCAGGCTCTCACGGCAGCGATGGAGGAAGTAGCCGAGAGGCTGCACTCCTTTCTTCAGGCGCACACTGATCTCCACGCCCGCGAACGGCATGCCTATGCCGAGGCCCTGACGACGATCAACGGCGTGCGCTACGCTGCGACGCTGTGGGCCGCCACTCGTCGCAATGGCGAATATTCGGGCCTGAATGTGGTTCATAATATCGGTGTCGGCGCCGCCAAGGACGCGCGCTTGCGCAGCGAACGCTGGTTCGCGTCGCTAAACGACTACCTAGCCGTGCTTAAAGGTGATGACGGGCTGCAACTGGCGGCAAAGACGATCGACCAGATGGGGCGCAGTGCGCTGGCTTCGCGCTCCGCGTTTCTCGAAGCCGTTCAGCGCGCCGGTATGGAAGTATATCGCACACCACTCGCGCAAGCGGCGGTATGGGCGAAATGTGCAGGGCATTGGGGTGCAGGCCCTGGCTTCAAGGGCCGCGTAGTCGCCGACCTACAGGCTTGGTTCGAACAGCACGCCGATCTTAAGGAAAAATTGGAAGAAATCACCAATACGCTGTGGGATCAGCTCGTCATCGCGCCGATGCGTCGTCTTGTAATGGAGAACGCGCCAGAAGTTACTTTAGGCGGGAACGTCATTCCGTTCCCGACCAAAGCGGCCTGACGTAGAAGGGGGATAGAAAATGGCGGGTTCTACGTTTCAGACCAATCCGATCGACTTGGATGAAATTCTTGATGCTTGTCATCGGGGAAAAATCCAACTGCCCGATTTTCAGCGAAGCTGGGTATGGGATGAAGATCGGATCAAAAGCCTCATTGCATCGGTGTCGCGCGCATTTCCGGTAGGCGCGCTTATGTCGCTCGACACCGGGGGGCCGGTGAACTTCAAACCGCGTCCCGTGGAAGGTGCGCCCGCTGATGCCCGTCAGGCGATGCCTCAATCCTTGCTGCTAGACGGGCAGCAACGCATGACCTCGCTCTATCAGGTGACATTGCGAGGCAAAGTGGTGGAAACCGTGACGCCGAAAAATAAGCGCGTCAAACGATGGTTTTACATCGACATTGCCAAGGCGCTCGATCCTTCCGTGGATCGGGAGGAAGCGATCATCGGCGTGCCGGAAGACCGTATCGAGCGAGCGGCATTCGGCCGCGAAGTCATCCTCGACCTCTCCACCCCCGAAAATGAATACGCCGCCCTCATGTATCCGGTCCGCCAGGTGTTCGATTGGGATTCCTGGCAGGATGGCTTCAACGATCTATGGGCGGGAGAAGAGCATAAAGCCGTGCGCGAACAGTTCAGAACCTTCAAAAGGGAGGTTCTGGAAAATTTCAAAAAATACCGCGTGCCGGTGATCGCCCTCGACCGTGAAACATCGAAGGAGGCGGTTTGCGTCGTGTTCGAGAAGGTCAACACGGGCGGCAAGCCACTCGACGCCTTCGAGCTGGTCACCGCCATGTATGCCGCCGATGGTCATGAGCTGCGGAAAGACTGGTATGGCGACGAGAATGAAAAGGGCCGCCATCGGCGTTTCTCGGACACCCTGCGCCCCGCGGATTCTGATGCCGGCATTCTCCACGGGGTCGGCAACACCGACTTTCTCCAGGCGATCTCGCTGTTCCATACCCGCGATCGTCGCCGCGCGGCGGAACAGGAAGGCAAGAAGGGCAAGGAATTGCCCGCAGTGTCCGGCAACCGTCAGGCCCTGCTCAATCTGCCGCTGACGGCATATAAGCAATATGAAACACAGGTCGAACGCGGGTTCGTGCAGGCGGCAAAATTCCTGCACATGCTCCATATCTATCGGATCTTCGATCTGCCCTATCAGTCGCAGATTGTGCCTCTCGCGGCGATCCTTGCGGACATCGGAGATGCCTGGGAGCATGAAGCTAACCGGGCGAAGCTGGTCCAATGGTACTGGAACGGGGTGTTCGGGGAGTTGTATGGGTCGGCGGTGGAATCGCGCATCGCGCGCGATTTCATGGAAGTGCCGCAATGGCTCAACGGGGGGCAGGAGCCTTCGACAGTGAGCGAAACCATATTCCGTGCCGACCGCCTCAAGACAATGCGGATGCGACTTTCCGCCGCCTACAAGGGCGTCAACGTCCTGCTGATGAAGGAAGGAGCACAGGATTTCCGATCAGGCCAGAAGTTCGACCATACGGTCTTCTTCGGCGAAAACGTCGATATTCACCACATCTTCCCGCAGGACTGGTGCAAAGCGCGGAATATCAAACCCGTTGTATTCGACTCCATCATCAACAAGACGCCCCTGTCATATAGGACCAACCGCATTATCGGCGGTGTCGCGCCTTCGGAATATCTGGGCAAGCTGGAGAAGGGGAACAGTTCCACGCCGCCGATCGCGGCTGATACGCTCGATGGCTATCTGAGCAGCCACCTGATCGCCCCGGACCTATTGCGAGGCGACCAGTTCGAAGCCTTCATGGAGGACCGTCAAAAGCGCCTTCTTGGCCTCATTGAGCAAGCGATGGGGAAAGCAGCCTATACCGGCAATGTGCCGGAAGAAGGTGAAGACAACGAGTTGATCGATGACGCCGAGGAAACTTTCCTCCAGTCCGTGGGGTAAAATCCTGCAAAGACCGTCGCCGCGCAACCTCGGAAAGTGCGGCGCAGTCGCCCCAGGGTGTGGACACGCCCAATCACTCGACATCGAAACTGGACACCTCGAAGAACCGTCTGATTTCGGCATGATGGAGGCGTGAAGGCTCACGAGCGGCATATGAGCCTCGGTTTCGGTGAGTAATCTGCTGATTTTTGCTGGAGAGGCGGCTGCGCGGGCCGTCTTTGGCGTCACGCGGGCGCAATTCGCCCCTCGAGCCAGGCCAGGCGCTGGAAGTTATAGGCAAGGTTGGTCATGCCGATCTTGATGCGGGCACGAGCAATACCGATGGTGCGCACCACCAGACCCATGCGGTGCTTTTGCCCGGCAAAGACGTGCTCGACGGCGGAGCGGACCGCCGACCGCTTGGCATTGGCGCGTGCAATACGCTTAGGCATCGCTCGGCGGTGTGGCTTGCGCTGGTGGATGTGGCTGGTGAACATGCCCTTGGCGAGAAAGGCTTCGTTCTTCTTCGAGCGGTAGGCCGTATCGGCCCATACCCCCGCGGCCGTGTTGTCCGGACTAATCAGCGTTGGCAGCCTTGCGCCATCGTGGGCATTGGCGGCGCTGGCATCCCAGGTGCGGATCAGGCCATGCGCCCGGTCGATGCCGATATGGTTCTTGTAGCCGAACATCGGGATGGCCAGATCGACCGGCTTGAAGGCCTTGGGGTCCGCGCCTTCCTTGATCTTGGCCTTGGTGTACTTGACGCTCCAGCGGGCGTCGCGATCCTTTTGCCGGATCTTCGCAGGGTTATCCTTCCAGCGCTCGGGTATCCGGCCCTCCTTGATGGCCGCCTTCTCCTCCTCGGTGTTCCGCTGCTTGGGAGCCGGCACAACGGTCGCGTCGATGATCTGCCCGCCCATGGCAAGGTACCCTCGGTCTGTGAGAGCGGCATCGAAGCGGGCAAATAGCCTGTCGATGGCTTTGGCCTTCACCAGACGCTCCCGGAACAGCCACACTGTCGTCGCATCGGGCACGGTGCCATCCAGGCCAAGCCCCAGAAAACGCTGGAAAGAGAGGCGGTCCTTGATCTGGAACTCGGTCGCTTCGTCCGAAAGCGAGTAGAGCGCCTGGAGCACGAGGATCTTGAACATGAGGACCGGATCAAACGGCGGGCGGCCACCTTTGCCGCGAGGACTACGGCGCAGCGCCGCTACCAGCGGTCCCCGGAAAACCTCGAAGTCCACGACTGCCGCCAGACGCTCTAGCGGATCACCCGCCGCGCTCAACGCCTCATATCGGTCCGAAAGATCGAAGAAACCCGGCTGCCCTGCCATCATCGCCTCCGCTATCGCGCAAAGGCAGTGAATCACTTCAGGCCGTCAGGCGCCACGAGTTTTTCGAGGTGTCCAACTGACTGATCCTGAGCACATGACTCGGCGCCATTTAACATAAGATATATTATCAAACTTTTATCGTTTTATATCAATCATTTATCATCTGAAAGAGCAAGGGTCATTCCGGTGAATTGATATCCGCCCAATAGGTGATCTCCTCGAAAAGGTGCATGCCTTCCGGATCTTCCCATCCCTTACGCCCGTCATCCCATCGGCCGATTACGGGGCGATCTCCTTCCCAGAGCAGCATGAGGCGACGGTCTTTTCGGTCGTCGGGCATCGCGCCAATCGGGTCCCACGGGATGTATTTCGCTGTGATCACGCAAAATCTCCTCGCATGCCGGCGGCGCGCGAGTTCATTCACGCTGCGCTGCTCCAGCAACGGCATTGAAGATCGAATCGACGATGTCTAGAAATAAAGTGCCCCGACGGTTTGCAAAGCAGGGACCGCCGGGGGATACCCAGTTCATATGGCGCAAGGGTGCCTAAAAATCAAGTGAAAAGGTTCCCGTGCCAACATTCGTTCATGCCTTGTCCGCTGACCGCTTCGACACTTATCTGAAGTGGGCCGGAGCCGATCAGACGCTCGCAGAGCGCCTGTACACCTATAATGTGCAGCTTTCCGCAGCCCTCTATGGCCCTCTACACATGCTCGAGGTCGTGCTGCGTAACATGGCGGACGCGCGGCTTGCGGCCCAACATGGCGCCGCCTGGATCGACGATCCTGCGATCCTTGTGACGAACTATCAGACGGGCGCAATCGCAAAAGCACGGCAAACGCTGCAGAAAGACGGGAAGGCAGCGACCCGTCCGCAGATCGTAGCGGAGTTGAACTTCGGCTTCTGGGCGTCACTCTTCGGCCCCAAGTCACACCACCTCTGGCAAAGCCTGCGACCCATCTTTCAGGCCAAAGGCGTACAGCGCGGTGTGATCGCGCGGGACTTGCGCGACCTGCGTATATTGCGCAACCGCGTCGCCCACTATGAACCCATCATCGCGCTTCCGCTCGCGCAGCGCTATGCGAGTATCACGACCTTGACGGGTTGGCTGTCTCCAAGCGCCGCGACATGGATCGTCAAGTATTCGACATGGCCGACACTTTATCCGGCCGTACCCATCCTTGTGCCCGACCCTGCATCTGGAGATTTGCTGGTGGCGCCAGCAGCGCTACCCTTTCTCCCTGCATGACCTATCTCTCCGCGACGCCTGGATCTTGAGGACAATGTCGCCCATCCAGCCCGGCATGGCCGAGCGGGCCGCGACGAGCGCGCGCGTATCGGCATCGTCGAGGCGCGCGGCGAAGCGCCCGATCGCATCCGCGTCGATATTGCCCTTCCCCAGATGCGCGAGCGCCTGGACGATCGCATTCACAGACTCCGGCGCGTCGAGCACCGGCGCGCGGCTGTGCTTCAAGGTAACGCTGCGGCCGCCAGCCTTGGCGGTGCGGGTGCGACCGCTGGTGGCGTAGCTCGCCCGGGCGGGCACCTGTGTCGAGAGACCAAGGCTATTGGCCGCCGCCGCTCCCGACGGCGCGAGCGCATCGCCGCTCTGCGCGGAGAGCGCTTGGGCCACCTGCCCGAGATCCGGGCTCAGGGCACCAAGCTTGTCATGCTGGCGGGGATAGTCGTAGAGACCGCGGCCGATCCGGCGGATGTCACCGGCATGCGCGAGACGCGACAGCGCCATGTCGACCGAGCCGCGCGTACCGAAGTCAACGAACTGCTTGGGCGTAAACACCCAGCCACGGCCCTTGCCGCGCACACGCTTCATAATCCGATCAGCCACCGCAGACATGTCCAAGCTCCTGTCTGTTAGATAATAGGATGGTTTTTTCTAACAAGCTATGACCACAGAAAGCGCCAGTTCCCTCGACTTTCCAAGACATTCTAGCACATGGTAGTGGGAGCATCCCTTCGCAAGATCAACCGCCCCATGCGAATCAACGCTCCCGCCCACGCTCCGGCGCTGGCTGCTCGGGACCAGCTCCACCCTCCAGCTCGCGCGCCGGCTGTGTCGCTTGCCGCCCCTGCATCATCTCGCGGGCCAGGGCCAGACGTCGGGAGACCGCCGGCGGCATAGCCGCCAGGAAACCCGCAATTTCGTCGGAAAGCGCCTGGTCGTCGGCCTCGCCGGTACGTGCAAGCGCCACCGCCGCCTCCGCATAAGCACCGCGTATCTGCTTCTGGCGAACCAGCGCCATCACGTCCTGCGGCCGCCGTTCCTCATCGCGCGCGTGCGCAAAGGCCCGGGCGCGCAGCACGTTGAGTTCATCCATATTGAGCCGGCGCCCCTCCTGACCGATCCGAGCATCGAGATGCAGCGCTGCAGAGCGCACACGCTTTTGAACGTGACCGCGTGCGCGTCTGGGCGTCGCCTCAGCCGCGATGCCGCGCGCCCGTAGCTCATGCGCGAATGTCTCTCTCATATGATGGAGGTCGGCCTTGCGCGGGTTGAACCGCCTACCGTCCGCACCTTCGGTGGCCACCGTCAGATGGATATGCGGATGATCGGTATCGGTGTGGAGCGCCAGCATATAGGCGTGATTGTCCTCGAACAGGATGCGGGCGAACGCCTGGGCGGCATCCTGCAGCGTCTCGGGATCGGTCGAACCGCCGGGCATGGAAAGGACCAGCGACAGCGAGGTCGGCCGGTCGCGGCCATGCTCGTTCATCGCCTCGTCGAGCATGGCCCAGTCCTGCGCGATCTCCTTCAGCCGTTTGGGATCATCGATGATCTCGCCCTCGCTCGAGCGCACCGCAAGCTTCCCGTGCCGCGCAACATAGCCGAAATGCTCCGATAGATGATGCGCGCCATATTGCTTGCCCGAGACCTTGACCATGACCTCCGGGGCCTTGCGCACGATCCGCTCGAGCTTGGCCCGAGCCTCGGCCTGGCTCAGCGGCACGGACCGCCCCTGCCCTCCCCGGCCCGGTGCGCCGCGTCCGATGCGGACATAGGCCCCCCGCAGTGTCCGTTTACCGCCGGTGGGCGGCCGCCATGCCTCCATGAGGCTGGGCAGCGGCAGGATGCCCTCCTCCTCAAGCATCGAGGCTATCCCAATAGGCAAGATCGCCGTTGAGCGCGGTGCCGAGACCGGCAAGCGCCATCCGGATTTCCGTGCGAAAGCTTGCCACCCGCGCCGCCTCGCGCGCGACATCGAGCCCGGATTCGACCATCACCGATGCGTTGAGCGCCCGCGTCGCCTGATTGAGATTGATGCCGATCCGGTTGAGCTCGCGCCACGCCTGGGCCACTGCCGCCCGTTCTTCAAGCGGCAGCGGTGCCGCCGAATGCAGCCGGCAGCGCACCAGCCTCGTCACCCAGTCGGTTCGCTTCATACCCAAAGCATCGGCCTTGGCATCCAGCGCGGCAATTTCCGCATCGGTCAGCCGGATCTCAAACCGCCGTGTTGCTCGCTCCCGCCGACGGACTGGCCCCGACCTCTCGCCCTCCTCCGCGTCCACTGCATTCATGACGAGGCGCCGCAGCAAAACCGAGCGGCCACCGGCGCTCTCCGCCACAGCATCGAAGCGCTGGGCGATGTCATCGTCGAGACGGAAGGTGAAGACGGGCATGCATCAAAGGCTATTGTCATACATCCCCGGCGTCACGCCTATCCGGCCCTCACCTTCACTCAACTCATCTGATAGTCTGCTTGAGCAGACTTCGACCATATTTGGGAAAATGCGCCTATCATTCACGCCTGATCCACGAAGGGCGGCGCCAACGGCGCCGCCCCAGCTCGGACCTGCGCAAAAGGCCGCACCCCGAAAGGGGCACGGCCGACATACACACGAACAGGATATGCGAACGCGGAGGAAGAGGGTCAGAGCATCGCGGCGTCGGGGCGTCCCTCAGACGCGGAGCAAAGTCGTTCGGTCGCCACCTCTTGCCGAGAACCATCGCCGAAGATCACGACGACACGCGGGCCAAGGACAAGACGCGCGGGACGGCCATCAACTTCAACGGCAAGGCTGGCCTCTGGCGTTTGCTCCCCTGGTCGCGCGACTGGCTCAGTCCCTCCCCGCGGTTCCGGACGAGCGACGGTCACTGCCGCGGCCTGCATCGGCGTTGCCTCGATGCTGGGAATGTCCGCCTTACCCTTCAGCCCGGCAATGAACCGCGCGCCTTCCGCCAATGTCGCGCCGCTCTCATCCCAGGCGCCCACATAGGCCTCGACTTCCGCAGGATAATCCCTGGCTGTGCGATGCAGGTCATAGAGCAGCCGGATCGGCGCGCGCGGGAGCGCCTCCCTGAGATAGGCAGGCATGTCACCATAGGCCGCATAGAGCGAGACGAACTGCTTGGAGCGTCCCAGCGCAGCAGCGATTTCGACCTGGCTCATGCCGCCCTTGAGCATACGGGCAATCGCATGAGCGAGCTCGACCGAAGACAGGTTCGCACGCTGATCGTTTTCAACGATCTGATCGGCCAGCAGATGGGTTCCCTCGCCCTCGGCCACGATAATCGCCGGGATCGTCACCCGGCCCGCGAGCTCGGAGGCACGAAAGCGCCGCTCGCCCAACCGGATGCGATACAGGCCAGCGGCGTCGGCGGGAGCAACCGTGATCGGCTGCAAGACCCCGCGGGCCGCTATGGACGCCGCAAGCTCGGCCAGGGCGTCGTCGTCGAAACTGCGCCGGGGATTGCCGGGGTCGGGGATGACCCGCTCCAAAGGAATATCCTCGACCCGGCGCGCCATTTCATGCGCGCCGACCAACAGGCCAAACTCCTCGATGCGTTCATCGAACTTACCCATCAGGCGGCGGCCGCTGGCGCTGAACCCAGTCGCCGTTCGATCTCGGCGAGGATCGGCCGAATTTCCTCGGCCGCCGCCTTGGCGCCGCCACCCCCTTCCATCCAGACCGGTCGATGATTTTCCGCGGCATGCTTATAGGTCGGTCGCGCCTTGATGAAGGCAGGGAACATCAGCCGCTCGCCCACCGCGTGGGCGAGCTTGACGGCATTGTCTATTTCGCGCCGGTCGAACGGGTTGACCATTGATGGCAGCAATCCGAGGAAATCGATCTTGCGCCCTGCCCCCGCCGCCTCGGCCTTGCGCAGCGCGGTCATCCTTTGCGCGCAGTCTGCTCAAGCAGACTTTTCACGGCCATCCCCCCGGTCAGGGGGATGGCCGTGCCGATCAGTATTCTTCGGCGAGTAGGATCGTCAGAACCCGAGTGGTGACGTCGGGATTGGCTGGATCGGGTGAGCCCCAGGCAAGCTCGAGATCATAATAATCGATCTTCCAGTAGAGAATGGCGCTGTCATATTCGAAGCGACCAAAATCATGCTCGCCCAATGGATCGTTGTCGGAATTGAAGCTGTCATAATTTCGCACCGTGCGCAGGATCTCAGCGCGTCTGCGAAATCCGCGGAAGAGGGACACATCCCCGACCAGCGCGGCAACGCCCGCGGTCATGACGATCTGGTTTCGGCCAGGGCTGCAAATAGATCTCCGCAGGCTGTCATTCAGTGCGGCGATGCGGTCGATCCGCTCGGCTCGGTCTGCCGATTGTTGAGAAGGCTGCGACATGGCTGTGACTCCGGTCTGGATCAGCCCCGCCCATCGGGGCCTTCCGACAGGCGCCCCAAAGGGCGGCGTCATAGCGGGGTCGTGCACCCGGAGGGTCGCAACGCAGTGGAGAAGCCCGCCTATGCGGGCTTGCTCGGCCCCGCGCGCCGACCAGGAAGCCGACAACGGAAAAGGACCCAATGGCGTGGACACCTGTCCGGTGTCGCACCCGTGTGATTGGCGCTCTCGGACTGCAGAGACTCACCCTCTCGATTACGCCCATCTCAAGCCGAAGTTCGAGATCGGTGGGAATGCCGAAGCAGCAGGCAAATGATGCCACCACCGCTCACGGCAGGGATCGTCACCCTAATGGGCTGAGACTTGGAAATCCAAGTCTCAGGGCGAAGCCTAGAGCCCGATCCGGGTTCGCCGGAGCCGCCCGTTCAGCTCTTCACGGTTCTCCGGAAATTGCCGAGAACAGAGCACAGCTTCTGGCTTTTACGCTTCAGATCAGCGAGCCTTTCTTCCGCTTCGGCTTGCTCGCAAAGCAGCATAAGGCGTTCAGCCTGCTGTCCGCGGATCGAGACATGGCGCAAGATCACGATCCATTTGCCGGTTCGCTCAAGCGCGATCTTCGCCTGACCATGGGCAAGAAACGACCGTAGGCCCTCGAGTGTGCGGAGATCCGAAAGGGCCTTGGCGGCCGCCTTTCCTTCTTGAGCGAAAGCGCCTTCTGCCTCGATAAGTTTGCTGAGGTCATCGAACCGCTGACCGATCAAATGCCGCAGCGCGTCCTTGGATGACAGGTTTTGCCGAAACCCGTCATTTCCAACTTAGCGATCCAAGCCCATCGGCCCTTCAAATACCGCACCAAGCCGCGAGATTGCACCACCCGATGAGTTCATCGATCCAGTGATCGCTGGTGGTGCCTCTCGGCTTCAGATCGATCCCATGCCCTCTGCGGGCGGCGTGCGATGCGGTGGGGCTGCTCAGACCGCGTCGGATTTTTGCCGGCGGATGGCGAGGGCCAGCACGCCATACCCCAGGAGTCCGGAGACAAGTGATCCAATGAGAACGCCAAGCTTCGCCTCCGCCTGAAGCATCGGCGCGCCCGGAAAGGCCAGGAGCGTGATGAAAATGCTCATCGTAAAGCCAATCCCGCATAAGAGAGCGACGCCGAGCATATGCAAACGGGTCGCATGGGCTGGCATATGCGCGATGCCAAGCCGGATCGCGAGTATCGAAACCCCGAGCACGCCAGCGACCTTGCCAAGCAGCAGACCCAGCGCTGCCCCAAGCGTCACCGGTGCGGCAAAGGCGCCCGCCGGGAGTGCTAGCACCGGCACACCGGCATTGGCGAAGCCGAAGATCGGCACGACCAGGTAGCCAACCGGCAAATGAAGCCCATGTTCGAGACGATGAAGTGGACTGCGCGCGTCGCCATCAGGCCGCGCGGGTGTGCGGTCCATAAGGATGGTGAACGCGAGAATAACCCCGGCGAGCGTGGCATGGATGCCCGAGCGATAGACGAAGAACCACAGGGCTCCGCCCAGGATCAGATAGGGTAGGAGGCGACGCACACGGAGGCGATTCAGGCCGTAAAGCATGCCGGTGAATATGCCGGCACCGGCAAGGTCAGGCAGAGACAGGTCAGCGGTATAGAAAAGCGCGATGATAAGGACAGCACCCAGGTCATCGATGATCGCCAGCGCCGCGAGGAATATCCTGAGCGATGCGGGGACGCGATTGCCCAGGAGCGCGATCACGCCGAGCGCGAAAGCGATGTCGGTAGCGGCAGGGATCGCCCAGCCTGCCGCAGTTGGCCCCTGGTTGAAAGCAAGGTAGACGAGCGCGGGCACGGCCATGCCGCCGGCGGCAGCGATGCCCGGCAGGACGCGCCTCGGCCAGGTGGATAGCTGGCCGTCCAGCATCTCACGCTTAATTTCCAGCCCGACGAGCAGGAAGAAGAGGGCCATCAGGCCATCGTTGATCCAGTGCGCCAGCGAAAGCGGACCGAGGTTTGAATGAAGGACCGCCTCATATCCGGAGCGCAAGGGCGAGTTCGCGATGATGAGTGCCAGCGCAGCGGCCGCCATCAACACCAGGCCCGCAGAAGACTGGCTGTTGAGAAAGGCGCGAATGGCGCTGGGGTGTAAGACACGGAAAGTCTTCATGAGACGGGGCTCCAGGCACAGCTATCGTGCTGGCGGCCCGACCAGCACGAAGTCCTGCCCGTCCCTTATCGGGGGCGAACACCCAGGGACGCTATTGCATCCATGGCGTGAGCGCACAAGTTGAGCTGCTTGGCCTTTCGAAGCCTAAGCGGCTCAAGAGAGCGGCATTAAAAAGGAAAGGCCGCCTGGATCGCTAGGATCGCCACTGCAAACGTGATCAGATTGAGCGGTAGCCCGACGCGGACGAAGTCCATATAGCGGTAGCCCGCCATCTGGTAGACGATGACATTGGTCTGATAACCAAAGGGTGTCGCGAACGCCGCGCTGGCCGCCATCATGACGGCAATAAGAAACGGACGTGGACTGACCCCCAGACTGTCGGCCAGCGCAACAGCAACAGGCGTCACCAACACCGCGACCGTGGCGTTGGAGAGCAGTTCGGTCAGCACCATGGTGACGCCGTAGAGCACAATGAGTGCAACGAGCGGGCTCAGCCCCTCAACGCTGGCGATAAGCAGTCGCGAGGCCTGCGATGCCAATCCGCTCTGGTCCATGGCTATGCCCAGCACGACCATCCCGGCGATCAGGATAAGGATTTCCGGTTTGAGACCAGCATAGGCTTCATCCGGGCTGATCACGCGAAGCAGGATGAGCGCGACAGCGCCTGTAAGCGCCGTTGCGGCGATCGGTGCAATGTTGACGGCCGCAAGCGTGATCACGGCTACGAATATACCGGCCGCCAGTGCGGCCTTGCGTGGTTGCAAGGCGCGCGGCTCTGCGAATAGAGTGGCGTCTCCGATCTGCGCGCTGTGGATCGCATGCGGGTCGATCGCCTTGGGGCGTATCGGCGTTTCCTCTTCGGGCCGGGCAAGCATGCGCCCGCTCACCAGGAGAAGATAGAGACCGCCGACGATCGCAACGGGCAGTCCCACAGGGGTGATCTCGAAGAAGCCGAAGCGCGGCTGTCCCGCGACGCGCGCCATGTCGTCGACAAGCAGGTTGGTGGAGGTACCAATCAACGTGCAGCAACCGGTCAGCACGGTGATATAGGAAAGCGGCATCAGATAGCGCTTGGGCGACTGACCCAGCGACTGGGCGATATCGCGGATAACAGGAGCGCCCAGCACAACAATGGGCGTCGAGTTAAGAAAGCATGAGGCGCAGCCAATCATGCTCAGGAGCAGCCAGATCCCCTTAGACCCCATGCGCTTGCACAGGCTCACCCCTAAAGCGATCGCCCGGTCGAGCAGGCCGCTAAGCTCCAGCGCGTAAGCGATGACAAAGAGCGAGGCGAGCGCCATGATTGCTGGGCTGGCGAAAGCGCTCTGCACCTCGACCGGCCTCACCACCCCGGTAATCAGCAAAAAGGCCGCGCCGCTCAGCGCTACTACGTCCGCACGCACCTTGTCCCAGATGAGCGCGGCAACGACCGTGGCCAGAACCAGGAGAGTAAGAAGTTGATCGAGCGTCATTGCGTCTCTGCCTCGGTCCAAGGTCGCCGTCTGTCAACGGAAGACGCGCCAACAGGTCTTCGGGGTGGGAGAGCAGCGGATGCTTTGCTAGGAGGGTCCTATGCAGGAGCCGACCCCTCATTCCAGTCGATTGGCGTTGGCCGGCGGGCTCATCGCGCTGCTGCTCGTGGGCGGCGGTGGCTTTTTGATCGGCCGCACAACGGCGCCTAAGCCCCCCGCTCCAACGTCGACCGCTACGACGCCCCAGCCCGCACCGCCGCCGCCGCCAGCAGCCATAGCGCCGCCACCGACTCTGGAACGCGCAGGCTTGATCGACCTAGTCGCCGACGCAGTAGATGCTGCCAGTGCTTCACGTCCTCTGCCGGAGGCAGTACGATCAGCGGCGGGCCGGCGCTTCGATCTGGTGCTCCCGTTCGGCTGCGAGGGGCTCGTCGATAGCGACCGGACGGCGCCGTTCGGATGGCAATATGACGCAGCAAAGACCACGCTACGCGTGTGGATTAATCCCACGCGATGGGCACGCAGCGCATGGTTCTCGGCAGAGACCGAGGCAGACAAGGCCGCGCTCGAAGGCTTCTGGATCGCCAGGCCCTGGTCGAAGGCAACACATTGTCCGGCGTCCGCGCCGGGCGGTGCGGCGCACGTCGCCGTACCCAGCCAGTCTCAAGGCGAGGTTGCGATCGCGCGCTTCATTGAAGGCGACGCGGATAAAAGTGCGCGCAGGCTCGAGATCGTCAAGCGGATGGAGCCGGGTGATTTTGATCCGGCGCGCGGCTTTGCGCTGAGGATCATCGGACGCATGCAGTCGGTCGAGGCGGGCGGGCCGGTACAATGTCTTCAGCGAACGGGATGGCAGCAAAGACCACAATGTATGATCGTCGGCGACTTTGCTGAGTTGCGCGTCGAAAATCCAAAGACGGGCGATGTGCTCGCCGTGTGGTCGATCAGCGGGACCACCCAACGCGATTGAGACAGATTGCACCGTTTCTCCAAAACGCAGTTCTGACTCGCTCATCCCAAAACAGAACGCTGCCTCTCCCTATCGCCCACCGCGCCATCGCTTATTTCCGCGCATGGGCATGCTTTCGCCGAATGGCGGCTCCGCTCCGACTCAGGCGTTCGCGCCGGTTCGAGTGGATGACTGAGTTTGGTCGGGAGCAGACATCTGGCGTTTGCCGACCCCTCCCGGAAAGACGCGGACTGTGGTCATTGGATCCGTCATCGCGATGATCACATGAACAGGCAATACTATCGACCGGCTCAAGCGGCGGCCTGCTCATCCACATCCTCGCGGGCAAGACCCGTTGCGCGCAGCAAGTAGCCTGCGGCCTCCTCTGCCCGCGCCGCCGCCGTGAGCAGAGCACGATTATCCCTGCGCAGGATCGAAAGCCAGGAACCGATATAGGCCGCATGATCGTCGAGATGGGTGGTTGGGAGACCCACATCGGCGCCAACCAGCGCTGCCGACAGTTCGGCGACATATCCTGACAGTCCAGCCCTAATTTGAATTTTTGGGGGTCGAGCGGAGGTGCTGGTCATGCTGCCAACTCCTCGCGCTGGGGCTGCTGCGCCCACATCCAGTCGGCGGCTTGCTGGGCCTTGCTGGCGGCGGTGAAGATCGCCCGTGGATCTTTCTTCAGAGCACTGAGCCACGATGCCACATAGGCGGCGTGATCGGGGCGCGGATGATGGGCAATGCCGAGGTCCGCCAGGACGAACGATGCGGTGAGTTCGGCGCAGGCTTCTTCGATCGGCAGCCAATCGCGCTTGAACCGGTCCTGGAAGTTGCGGTCGAGCCGATGCTTTGCCCCTGTGGCGTGGCCGGACTCGTGCAGCAGGGTGCCCATGTGAGCGGCTGCATCGTGAAACGCCGAGAAAGGCGGCATGAAGATCTGGTCGAGATCGATGCGATAATGGGCATCGTAGGCGCCTTCGGTGATCGGAATGTTCAGCGCCGCGACGAATGCTTCGGCATGGGCGAGGCGTTCGGTCTCCGGCAATAGGGTGACCGGCGCAGGCTCATAACCTTCGACCTGCGCGAGGTTGAACACGGTGAAAGCGCGAGCGAACATACGACCGGGCCGCTGATCGCCATCGTCATGGTCTTGATCGACGTTGGACGCAGCCTGCTTCCAGAAAACGACTGTCGTGCCGCGTTCGCCCTTGCGAACCTGGGCGTCGACCGCCTGCCACTGCCGATAGGTGCCCCACAGGCCGCTGGCATAGCCGCTCACCTGTGCGGCCGCCCACAACGCGAGCACGTTCACGCCCCGGTAGCGCTTATGGGATGAGAAGTTCTCGGGCCGCGTGACGGCGGCGCCATCATGATGCCAGGGCATGCGCCAGGTGCCCGCGCCCGCCTCGATGGCGGCAATGATCTCGGTGGTGATGCGGGTATAAACGTCGGCGCGCTCGGCCGGCGCTGATGAGCGGGACATGTTCGATCTCCACGACGGGCGAAGCAGGCCTCTCCCGCTCCTCATCCCGTCACCCCATCTCCAGGCCCTCCTCTCCCTCTACCGCCGCCCGAAAGGGCGGCGTCGCGCCTTCAGGCGCGATCTGGGCCAGCACGCCCTCGATCCGGTCAACCTCGTGCTGGAGCGCTGCTCGTTGCAATCCAGGCAGGCGCTTCTCGCGCAGCAACATCCGCGCCTCGGTGGCGCTCCGCTCCCAGATGGGCCGGTGACGTTCGGCGATGCAGGCGTTCGGACAGCGGGTCGGTTCGCAAAGTGCTGTCAACGGCCGGTTCGCCGAGGAATCTGTCGCACGCTTGAGGCACAAGGCTGTTGCCGGATCGAAGAAGCAATCGGCCAGCGTGCCGACATGCAGGGTGCGGGCAAGGCTGGCGAGCATGGTGCGCAGACGGGACCGGTCGGCGATCATCGCTGGCAATGGGCTGAGTTGCGTGGCCGTCTCATCGAGGACGCGCTCGATGCGCCGGCCCGCTGGTCCGGAAAGGGAGGCCCCACCTCGCCGCCTGTCGAAATAATCGAGCAAGTCGTCGAGCTGGCCGAGTCCGCGCTGCGTCTCCACCTCGGCGCGGAACCCGGAGGCGCTGCTTCCTGCGTAGCCCTCGAAGGCGGCAACGGAGGCATGCTTGTACTGGATCATGCCAGCCACCGTTCCGAAGGGGCGGTTGGCGATATGCCATGCAATGGTGCGGCGAAACTGGCGGGTCGTAATCCGCCAGGGCTTGCCGTCCGGTCCTGGCGGAATAGCGGGCGCCTCGTCCGAACCGAACAGCGTGTTGAGATGGTCACGGTAGGCGTTGATCTGACGGACGATCTCCGCGGAAACGTGCGACTTGCGGCTCCGCGTCAGTGACAGCACGGGCCAGAGTGTATCAAGGCCGCGAGCGTCGGCCGCACGCTTGCACAATAGCTCGAGCACACTGATCGCATCAGCGACAGGAGCAATGGTCACCCACTCGGCCGGCGCTCCCCCGCTACCCTTGCCCTTGTAGGCGGTGGAACGCACGCGGTGCCGTGACACGACGCCATCCTCACTCCGCTTGAGGGTCAGGCATCCCCGACGCATCGCCTGCACCTCGCAATCGCGCATCCCGGTCAGATAAGCGCAGACCACATAGGCTGCCGCCTGCAGCATGCGCTCTTCGAGGATAAGGGACTTGGCATCGAAACGGGGCCGCCATGGTAAACCACGATCGGGATCAATCGAGATCGGCGTATCCATACCGCCAGGTTCGACGCCCATATCCGCGATGGCAGCTTCAATGAGATCGGAAGCACCGCCAGCGAGAGTAAGGTGCATCGCCGGTTCTGCGGCGGCGTCGACCCCGACGTGGAGATGGAGAAGCTGCACGTTGACGACTGGCATGGTCGTCCCGCTGGCCGGATCGATGGAGGCAGATCCGTTGGGTGGGCTTACCCAGACCGGTACGCCTCGGCCTTGCCGCGCGCGCGACCGGAAATAGCGCTGCAATCGCATCCGCTGCCGTTGACGACGCTCGGCGTGTGCCAGTCCCCGTTCGGCAGCAAACCAGCGGTCACGTTGGGCTTCGAGGCGATCAAGCTCACGCCGGGCCGCGAAAATATCCTGCGCGAAGACGGTGACATAGCGCAGCGACCAGGCCAGCAGCGGGGTGATGATCCCCTCGGGCATACGCGGTGTGCGGTTCTCCCGGACATGCCGATAGCCAGCGACGCGCGCAGGAGCCCGTCCTTCCCAAGGCTCAAACGACAGGCCGCCACCGGGAAGATGGTCGCGGTAATGGTATAGATCGATGATCACCTCGAGAAGGTGGCCAACGATGACGGGCCTCCTTGCGGGATCATCACGCAGATGGCGGGCATAAGCATCGATCAGCGCGGGATCGATGCGGCTAAGGTCGAGCACACCCAGTCGTCCGCGCGCAAAACCGAAGAAGCGCCGCGCCCGATTGAACGCTTGCCGGATACAGGCGGGCAATAGCTTCGGACGGTAGCCGGGGAGATCGACGTTGAGACGGGCATAGAGATAGGCGCGCATCGTCGCCTGCACATCGGCATGTTCAAGCACGTCGAAATGCACGGTGACATGGCAGCGCCGGGCGTTCTCGCGGAAAACAGCGGGTCCAAGATCCCAGCTCGGGTCACCGACACGCGACAGTGCCTCACGGGAATGGCCCGGCTTGAGCGGCACAATCGTCAACACGGGCCGATCATCGAACGCGAGCGCCGGGACATAGGCGGGGGCCGTCATGCGCGCGTCTCGGGCGGGAGATAGAGATGCTCGTCGGTTGCGCGCAGCCGCGCTTCGGCGACGACCGCATCGGAAAATGCTGGCAGAATCTGGTTGACTATCCGGGCATGAACCTGCCCGAACTTGGCCATCCAGTCAGAACCAGGCAGGCCCTGCCGTTGATCTTCGACGAATGCGAGGAAGGCCAGGATCGCGGGCAGCTTGCGCGCGGTGATGACAGCGTTGGGGCAATGGAGACACCCCCAGAAAGGCTGAGAACAGGGCGAACCAACCTCGGCGAAGGGACTGCGATGGAAGCCCGCACAAGCGGCGAGCCAGACATCCTGTTCGCCGTCGAGCAGCGGATCGACCGTATCTGGCGGCATCAGCGGCGCGGCCTGTTCGGGCCCTTCGCGCAGTGCCTGCTCCGCAGTGGGCGGGAGTATGGTCGGCATCGCAGCGGCGACCGCCTCGCGGAAGGCATCGGCGACCGCGGCCTCGTGCAGGGGCCGGAGCGAGGGTAGATCCGCGTAATGGCGCGCGGCGACCTCACGGCTATGCCCGACCGCGAACCGAGCCATATGCCCTTCGGTCTTGGTGTACCACAGCGCCTTGTGGGTCTTGCGAAGGCGGGAAAGCAGAAGGTAGAGCGGCTTGCCGTCGTCATCGACAATCCGGTGCCGAGCCACCCACGCATCGAGACGTTCGCGCGGATGACGAATACCGGCGTGCAGCCCGCCAGCGTTGTGGTAGACCCAGAGACAATCAGCGGACAGATGTTGGCGCGCAACTGCCGTGACCTCGATCAGCCGGCGGATAAGGCCACCTGGCGTGCCGATGCCGCCGTCGCGCACGCGCATACTCTTGTGCTCGGCAGCGCGGGCGCGTCGCTTCAGGTAACGCAACTCGACAGTGCCAGCGGATGGGTTGGCCAGGCAATCAACCGTCAACGCCTTCAAGCACTCGGGCTCCAGGCCAGTATCGAGCGAAAGTAGCACGAACAATGGGGGGATATCGGTGACGTGAAGATGATGGCGGCGATGCAGGTCATCGACCAGCGTGCTGATCGGCAGGCCGCGCCGTGCGCGCATGAAATAGAGGCTCTTCAGCGCGGGATGGTCTGCGACGATAAAGCCCTGCCGCGCGATGACCGCTTCGACTTCAGCGCGCGCCCTGGCGATGATCGGATCGCCCTCATCGGTGTGGTCGTCATCGGCGCCGAAACGGCGGAACATCGCTTCGATATCGGCCCTTGCGGCGTCGCGCAGTGCGCGAGCGACGAACGGACTGTAGGCATCGCGCGGGGTCGAGCGACCTGCCGAAGTGGCCAACGTGTAACGAAGCCGCTCATGCAGGTCGGGCGCGATCCGGTCGGGCCGATCTGCCTCCATCATGCGCAATGTGTTGATCACCTTGCCCACGATTATGTGCCGGTGGATCGCGCTCTTCCCGAGTCGCTCGAGCGTGGAGGAAAAACCATCGATATGGGCCGCGTGGAGATCACTGATGCCGGCCACCTTCGGCGCTTCGTCGGCAAGCCAGGCGAAGAAGTGACGATAGACCTGGAGATACTGCTTGATGACGCTGGCCGCACCGATTGATCCGCCGAGTGCCGCTGACCGATGGAGCGCGCCGGCAAAGGCAATGGCGAGCGGACGAGGCTCGAGCCCGGTCATATCGACCAGGACGGTCCCGCCATGCCGCGCCTCGATGGTGAACTTGAGGCCGAGCACCGGATCGGGCTGCACAGCCTCCGGGGTGATCGGAGCGAAAGCGACAGGCCGGCCCCTGCGGGGACGCCCGCTCATGCGCCCTGCGGTCCCGGCAGCAGCGCGAGTAGCTCCTCTACGGCTGCGTCGACCGTATCGGCGCGGGTCGCGATATGGTCGAGGTAGATATAGGTGGTCGTAAGGCTCGCGTGGCCGAGCAGGCGTTGCACCTGTTGCAGCGGGTCGCCCAAGATCAGCCGGTAGCTCTCTACCGCCCCCGCCGGCAATGCGGCTTCGCGTAGTCGCTGCTGGATCAGCAACGCGAGCATATGGACTGCGAAGGTGTGGCGAAGCTGGTGCGGGCTGATCGACAGCGGAAAACCGTTCTCCGCGCACCGCTTGCAGGCCCGAGTGAAGATCACCTCCCACGAGTTGGGACGGACAGGTTGCCCGACCTCGGTCAGCCATAGCGCCGCCGGCTCCCGGAGCGTTCCATCCTCATCACACAGGATCAGGCGGCATCGTTCCTCCGGGGTGCAGATATCCCGCATGCGGTCGAGACCGGCGCGAGTGACAGGGATCGGTCGCTCAAAACTGGCCGCGCCATCGCGCGCGGCAAACTTGGCAACGCCTGCGGCCCGTTCGACGGCGACATAGGCGGCGATCTGACGAAGCAGCCGGCGCGGGACCAGAACGCTGCGTCCTCGGTCGCCCTTGGTGAGCGGCGGCGGGAGAGGCAGCCAAAGTTGTTGTCCATCACCGTCTTCGCGGTCGATCGCCGTGAGCTCGGCAGCGAGCAGGCACGACGCCTCTTCGAGGCGCAGGCCGGTGGTGACGAGAAGATCGGCGAACAGCGCGTTGCGCAGCCCGTTCCGATCGCGCGCGCCAGGGCGCTCGGTGCCGTCAGGGGCGAGACCGCGCAGGCCGACCTCACGGAAAATGCGGTAGTCGTCCATCGGGACGAACCGAACATCCGACCGCCTCGCGACACGTTCATAGGCGTCGTTGCGCGCCGCGATCATGCCGCGACGGCCGCCCTGCGCCGGTCGCCACACGGCACGGCGGCTGAACGGCGCCTCGGCGATCAGCCCTTGCTGCTCGCCCCAGCGGTAGAGGCGATCGAGACTGGCGACGGCCCGGTTCCAGCTTGCCGCCGTGATCCGGTTATCAGCCTCGTCGCGGCGTCGCTCACGATGATAGGCGACCACATCGTCGCGGGTCGCAGTCCACACGGTCTTGCCAAAGGCATCGAGAAAGCGAAGCCAGACCGCGACATCGTAGGCACAGGCGCGAAGCGAGTGCCGCGAGCGGACGCCCGACAGCGGCAGGTCGAGAAAGAAGCGATCCAGATCGGGATCGTAAAGCGCGTCGTCGCGCAAGATCAGCGGCACATGCGCATCGAGACCCTTGGCCTCGCGACGCTCGCAGACAGAGATGATCGACATCAGCGCGAAACCCTCCCCCCGGACCCCCCACCCGGAAGCTGACCTCGCACCGTTGCGCCCTATGGCCCGTCAGTTATCAGGCTGGCCTCCGCCAGCTCTTGGGTCAGCGCTACGGCCAGCCTGATAACTGCCTACCGTCGGCGTCCATCACCACATCCTACTGCAAAGTGCCATGCGGTGCAGACTGTCCAGATAAGGCGACCAACTCCTCGAACGCATAGGCCTGATCGCCGAAGCGCTTGCCGAAGGATCGGGCAAGCCGGTCTGGATGACCCGTCCAATGACCAGCCTCATGCGCGAGCGTGGCCGCCCATGCAGCACGCGTGTCGAACTGTTCGACGGGCGGCATCGTGATGAGGTCTGCGCGCAGGTTATAATAGGCGCGATCGCCTCCAGTCCGCAGCCGCGCCGGCAGGCGATCGACGAAGCGTTGTGCCCGCGCACCGAGCCGGTCGCCCGGTGGGACGAGCGATAGCGGTTCTGGATAGAAATCGGACGGCAGCGCGTCGATCTGGTCTGCATTGAAGACCGCATAGGACCGCATCACCCGGCGATGCTCATCGACCAGCTCGCCGGGACGTTCGCTGGAATCGACCTTCTTCGAATAGGCCTTGTAGAAGATTGCAAATTGCGCCTGCTCACCGGCACGGACCTGCCCGCCAAGGGTCTGCGCCTGGCGGTAGGTCATCCAATGCCGTGACCGATAGCCGCATTGCTCGGCAGCCAGCCACAGCCAAAAGGTGTTCATGCCGCGATACGGCTCGCCATTGGCCCGCAGCGGACGCCCCTGCGCCGCACACGAACGCCAGGGCCGCACCCAGGGTCGCACACCGGCATCGAGCCGGTCGATGATGGCGCACGTGATGGTCTCGGCCGGCGAGGGCCGGCCCGATGATCGAGTCATGGTGGATACTCCACGAAAGAGCGGCGGCCAGCGCCGCCGATGAAGGACTGCGGGCGACGCAAGAGCGCCGCCCGCCATTACGCGTTGGTCTCAGGCCGCCTCGTCGAGGTCATCAGCATCGCCATCGGGGGCGATCTCCCCTGCCCCGCCGTCGCTGTCGTCTTCGTCGCTGAGGAAGGCGGAATAGCTACGGAAGCTTTCGGGCTTCTCCACCGCGCCAATAGGACCGGCTCATGCTCTCGAACACACGCGCCTGGCGGTCGACATCGGGCGTGACGGCATAAGCCTGCGCGACCCCGAGCGTGATCTCGCCTGCGGCAAGCGCCGCGAAGACGACGGGAGCCAGTTCGGCAAGCCGGACCCGCTGCTCGACGAAGCGGGTCGTGACCCCGAAGCGTTTCGCCACATCCTCGCCGCTCGCCCCCCGGTCGAGGAAGTGCTTGAAGGCCGAGCATTCATCCGCCGGGTTCATCGCGACGCGATGGAAATTCTCGGCAAGGCTCGCTTCGGCCGATCCGGCATCATCCTCGAGCACCAGCACCTGAACCTCATGGTCCGCGGCAAGCCGGTTCGTCTCAATCAGGCGTTGGAGCGCCCGCAAGCGGCGGCCGCCCGCCTTGACGGTGAAGTGCCCCGCTTTTTTTAGCGGCGTGACCACGAGATTCTGCAACAGGCCATGCGCAGCGATATTCTCGGCCAGACTGTCGAGGTCGGCATCGCGATTGGATTTGCGGACATTATCCTTGGAGAGCGAGAGGTTCTTGACCTTCACGGACTGGATCATCGGTTGTCTCCTTCGAGGGTTGCGCCGACGTCGTCGGCCGGCTTGAGCCACTCAGGCCCACCCGGCCGAAGGCCCCCTCCCCTCTCTTCGATCGCTTGACGCTGCCGCTGCTCAGCCTGCTATCTCGCCAAGGATCTCGACGGCGCGGCTCGGTGGGACGAAGAGCCGCGTGCGGTGTTGGATGATCTCGGTGAAGCAGCCCGCCGCCTTGAGACGAGGAAGGGCGTCGGACTTCCAGTCGAGCAATTCGAGGCGTTGGTCGCCGGCGACCAAGGCCCGCTTCAGCCGGAGCGACCCGATCGGCATGATCTCGCCCGAGGTGCGAACGTGCTCGACCCGCGCGCCTAGATCGATCGCGACATGGGCGGCGATGCCGAATGCGCTGGCGATCCGCTCCACCAGCGGCGCCGGAATAAGACGCCCGAGAAGCGACTGGCCGTCATCGCTCGTCAACCGCCAGACCTGGACATGATCGTCGGGCAGCTTTCCCCAGACCGGGAGCAGCAGGCCCGTGACCAGATAGATGATCTGCGTACGCGTCTGCGCGGCCATCGCGTCGCATTCGGCCTGCCAGGCTTCGTCGAAGCTCGCGCGGTCCACGTCGGTCCAATGGGTTTCGGCGAAGAGGTCCTGCCGGTGCCGTTCGGTGCGCGTTGGACGCACCAGCTCGTAGCGGCGCACGGTCCGCCCCTCTTCGTCCGTCAGCGAGAAGGTCGGCCGGCAAATGGCGGCCTTGCCGGAACGCGGGTTGATCAACCCGCGCGCTTCCGGGTCGGCCAGAAGCCAATGCGCTCGTTCCAGGGTCAGCGGCCGATATCGTTCCTCGGTTTCGATACGCAGGATCTCGGTTTCGGCGCCGCTCACGGGATCGCGCCGGATCACCGTGCGGTCGAGGATCGAAATTCGGTCGGCCGCGATCGTTTCGACGCCAAGATCGAGGGTGCCAGCCTCGCGGGCCTTTTCCACCCGTGCTTCGATCAAGCCCAGATATTCGTCGAAGATCGCGTTCTGCAGGTCGATGCGCAGTGCCAGGATGCGGTTCAACCACCGCTGGATCGTGGGCAAGGTCTCAGTGAGCCCCCCACCCTCCCCGGCCAGGTTCAAACCGGTGAGCGACTGGAATTGATCAAAGCGCACCGATTGGAGCTTTCCCTGGAACAGTAGGCGAAACCACTGGTCGAGCGATTCCCGCGCGAAGTCGGACTCCAGATTGTCGCGGGGGTCGAAAAGTCCCTGCCCGCCGGTCTGGCGTTGGCCGCGGGTCAGGGCGCCCAAGCTGTCGAGGCGCCGGGCGATGGTCGAGATGAACCGCCGTTCGCCGCGGCAATCGGTGGAAACGGGCCGAAACAGGGGCGGGCAGGCTTGGTGGGTTCGATGCGTGCGGCCTAGCCCCTGGATCGCCGCGTCCGCGCGCCAACCGGGCTCGAGCAGATAGTGGATGCGGCGGCTCTGATTGGGCGTGTCGAGGCTGGCGTGGTAGCTCCGCCCCGTCCCGCCGGCGTCGGAAAAGATCAGAATGCGCTTTTCGCCGCGCATGAAGATGTCGGTCTCCGCGAGGTTCGTGCGCGCGCTGCGCCGTTCGATCCGCTGACGGCCGTCGGCATCGACGATGATCCGCCGGCTGCGACCCGTAACCTCGGCCACTGCCTCCGTCCCGAAATGCCCGATGATGTGATCGAGCGCCGAGCCGATCACCGGTAGCGCACAAAGCTGCTCGAGGAGCTGGTCGCGCATGGCGATCGCTTCCCGGCACAGCACAGGCTGTCCCGCCTCGTCAATCATCGGTTCCGAGCGCACCGTGCCGCTATCGTCGGTATAGATGCGCATCTGGCGCACCGGAAAGGCCGCTGTCAGATAGTCGACCAGGAATTCGCGCGGAGACAGCTCGATGTCGAGCCAGGCGCGCTCCTCGGGGGACAGGTTGGCAAGGGCACGGTCGAGCATGGCTTCCGCCGTCGACACGAGCTGGACGACGGCGCAGTCGCCGCGCGCGAGATCGGCGGCGATCGCCGGGATCAGCGACGGCAGCTTCATCGACAGCAGGATCTGGCCGAAGAAGCGTTGCTTGGTCGATTCGAAGATCGACAATGCCGCGGCCTTCGCGCCGCTATTATAGGTGGCACCGCTGAAGCCGTCGGTGACGCGCGTGGCGGCGAGCGCGGCCTGCAGATTGTTGTGAATGATCGCTTATCGCGAGGAAGCGGTAATGCGGAGGAACGCGGCGTAGTCCTGCAAAGCTGCGGAACATTTCGCCACGTCCTTCACATTATTCTATAGGGTGTCGAGCCATCCCATCAGATTGGCATCTCGCTTCCACGAAGGTGGCACGTTGCTCGCCGCCGGGGCGCCAACCTGTTCCAGCGCCTTTCGTTTGGTCTCCAGATTGGCCTGAGCATAGTGATTGGTCGTATCGAGACTGACGTGCCCGAGCCAACTGCGGATGACGGTGATATCGACTCCGGCGGCAACGAGGTGGACGGCGGTCGCGTGCCGGAAGCTGTGAGGCGTAACGTGTTTTGACTGGAGGGTCAGCGTCGATTTCGCGGCTTGTTCCACGTAGGCGTTGAGCTTGAACCGCACCCCTGACGCCCCTAGCGGTTCACCGTATCGATTGACGAAGATCCGCTCATCGGGCGCACGCGGCTGTCGCTCCAGTAGCTTCCTGAGCAATGCCACGGTTTCTGGCCAGAGCGGGCAGATGCGTTCCTTGCGCCCCTTGCCGTAAAGACGCACGAAGTTCGGTGCATCGAACCGGATTGCTTCGGGACAGAGGTCAAGCGCCTCTTGGATTCGCGCGCCACTGTTATAGAGGAACGAGAGCAGTACATGGTCGCGCAGCCCTTCGAGTGTCGATCGGTTGGGCTGGGCGAGGATGGCCTCGACCTCCTCGGGCTCGAGGTAGCACGGCGCGGAGGTGGGCTCCCGCTTCAACGGAACAGCCAGGACCTCTGAGCACTGCGCGATGTATTCCGGATTCTTGTCCGCCACGAAGCTGAAGAAGCTGCGGATGGCGGCCAGTCGGCAGTTCCGCGTGCCGATCGTGGTCTTGCGGCCATGCTCGGTATGATGAAGGAACGCGCGCACCTCGCCGGCCGAGACGTCGGTGAGCGTCAGCCGCGCGACCCCGCAGCCTTTTCGCTCCGCGACGAACCGAAGCAGCAGCCGCCAGGTGTCGCGATAAGAGCGGATCGTGTGGATTGACGCGCTGCGCTGCTCGGCCAGCCACTCCTGGAAGAACGCCCGCAACAACGCGGGCAATGGATTGCCTTTCCTCATGGCCGCGCCTCCGTGACAAGGCACGGGGCGCCGAGCGCGCGGAACCGTTCACTGGCTTCCTGCAACAGATCCTGCGTGACGGTGATGTAGACCAGCGTGGAGTGGAGATCCCGGTGCCCCATGTAGGTCGAGAGGAAGTGCAGTTTTTCCTGAGGGTTAATGCCGGACCGGTACCACTGGAGGATGCGGTTCACCACCATCGAGTGACGAAGGTCATGGACCCGCGGCCCGGTCCGGCCCGAAGCGGGCTTGAGCCCAGCACGGCGCATGACGTTGGTAATCATTGTCGTAACCGCCTCGGGCCTGTAGCGGTCATTTAAGTGGGCATGCCAGAACAGCCCTGATTTCGGGTTCTGTGGGCCGCCAGCGCGCCGCCTCGCATCGATGTACGCGCGCAGTTCGACCGCGACACTGTCGGATAGAGGCAAGATCCTGGTCTTGTAGAACTTCGTTTCCCGGATCGTGATCGTGCTTGATTGCAGGTCCACGTCACCAAGATCGAGCCATGCCAGCTCGCTTCGCCGTAGCCCGGCACAATAGGCCAGCATGATCATGGTGTAGAGGGTCAACGGCCGCAGCGGAGCGTCCGGCGACGGATAAGTCCGTGCGGTATCGAGCATACGCCGAACGTCAGCCGGGCTGAAGATATGCGGTTGCCGATGCTCCCGCGCTACTTCCCGCTCTGGCCGGGGATTGAAGCGCTTTGGCGGGATAGTCGGATCGAGGCGGAACCGCGCCTTGGTCAGGATGCGCGCCAGCTTCTGGCATTCAGCCGCGTGGTTGCGGGTCGGCTTGGCAGCCGCCCAGCTCGCAATCATTGCCTCAAGTGGTTGCTCCGCGAGGTCGGGACGGGCCTGAAGGAACCGATCGAACCGCAGCAGCCAGTGAGCCTGCGCTTCATATTGATATCCCCGGCTGCGCATCAGCATGACATGGTCTTGCATGAAGTCACCCAGCACGCTGCCGAAGGGCGCAGGCCGTCGTAACGCGGCCAAGGATTCGTCGGGATTCGGGGAAGCCAAGGCCCGCCAGATCGGCTTGCTTTGCTTGACGTTGTACCGACGGCGAAGTGCAGCAACAGGGTTGTCGGCGATCAGCCCGATTTCGACGAGGTGGTCGAGGAAGCGGTCGACAATGCAGACCTGATTGAGCAGCGTCGACAATCGCCAACGTTTTTGCATCTCCTTCAGCCAGGCGTCGAGCATCTGCCGGTCCACCGCCGGATGCCGGCGGGCAACATCTTCGAAGGTGCAAAGGAACCAGCGATATGTCGGTACGCTTCCCGGCCGGAACTGCGATTTTACCAGGAAGGCGTCGACGACGGTGCGATCGGGATCGTGCCAGGCGCTCATGACAGCACCTCCATTCCAGGCACCTCGAGTGCCACGGCTCGGAGATCATCTGTTGCCAGTTTGAGATAAGTATTGGTGGATTCGGTGGATCGATGCCCGAGCACGTCGCCGATGATCTTTTGCGGGACCGATGCCCGCAGCATTTCGACCGCACGTGCGTGGCGGAAGACATGCGGCCCCCGCTTTCCTGCTGGCACTACGCCTGCGGCGGCCAACCGACCGCGGATCATGCCGTACAGGTTCGTCATTGCGATATAGGGTGCGCAGGATCGGACGAAGATTTCCCGCACTTCAACCTGGGGCCGCCCAAGGCGCAGATAATCCAGCAGCGCTTCACCAACAGTCACCATTAGCGGCATGTACGAGTACGCGTTGGTCTTGGTGTGGCAGATCCGGAGGGATTCTGCGCGCCAGTCCACGTCATCGAGCCGAAGGCGGCATATCTCACCTTCGCGCAGCCCATACGTGGCAAGCAGCTGAAGTATCGCATAATCGCGTAGTCCGCGTGGCGATCTGTCCTCCTGCGTTGTCGCCAGAACCGCGGCGATTTGGCTCCTTTCCAGCGTCGACGGCACATCTTCGTAGGCATAGAGCATGGGGCCGATGATGTGTGGCGTCAGATCGGTCGGGATGCAACCCGTCCGATGCAGATGGCGAACCACCGAACGGAGACGCTCAGCGACATCGGCCAATGATTTGCGCCGTAAACCAGGCGCGCGCATGTCCATGTAGAGATCGATGTCCACGATGCTCAACGTTTCGAGGCTGGCGGCACCGGCCCGGTCGAACTGCCATCGCAGGAAGTTTCGCGCCTCCCACATCAGCGCCGCAATGGACGCGCTTGCCAAACCGCGCTCCTCGCGCAGCCATGCCTCGTATTCGCGGCAAATTTCATGTCGATGCTCGTCATCGGGACCGATCATTTCTGCGTCCGGGGGCCAATTGCCTTGAGCAAGCCGGAGGAGCTTGGCGATCGCGGTGCGGGGCAACATGTGCCAACGCGCACTGGGAGGCCGACCGTACTGGATCTCAAAATCCTGAACCGCATAGCCAAAATACTGATCGACCTGCTGCGGCGTCACAGTCTCGACCTGTATATCGCACTCGGCCAGATAATCGAGAAACGCGCGGGCGTAGAGACGGTGGTTCGCCACGACCACGGGATTGTAATTCTGTGTGGTGAGCGAATTCGAGAGTTCGGTGATCAACTCGTCATGCAACTTCAACATGATTGCCTCCTCAGCTGGTCCAGGGACCGCCGAGGTTCGCAACCAATATAATGCGCAGCAACTGCGCACACTATCATGGGAATTCGCCGGTTACGCCGCGCTCCTCCGCATTACCGCTT
>NC_020562.1:0-172140 GCF_000347675.2 Sphingomonas sp. MM-1
CCATGCTGGGCCATGCGGCGGGCAACGGCCTGGCCGACGCGCCAGACGCCGGTCAGGTTGGTATCGAGAACCTGTGCCCAATCTTGTTCCGTCATATCGAGAAAAGGCGCGGTCGCCGCGACGCCGGCATTGTTGACAAGGATCTGGATCGGGCCGAGCTCGTCCTCGATCCGTGCGACGGCCGCATCAACGCTGGCCCGATCGGTAACATCGAGCGCTACGGCAAGTGCTTTGCCGCCTTGGTCGGTAATCGCCTTTGCCGTGTCCGCGACCCGGTCGATGCTGCGCGCCGCGAGGGCGACATGTGCGCCGTTCGCCGCGAGCAGCAGTCCGAAATGGCGCCCAAGACCGCTCGATGCGCCGGTCACCAATGCGATACGGTCCTGGAGAGGATATACTTCGGACATGATCACCGGTCCTGTTTTCCGCAGAGGATATCTCTTTGGCTACCCCGCAGGCGGCCGTGAAAAGCGTTCGCCTTAGCGGAGCGTCTCGTTGAGCCACCTCAGTCCCGCCTCGGCGGCCATCATGCCTCTCGCCTTGTCGGAATAGAGCGTTATGTGGGTCGTGTGCGGCAACACCACAAGTTCCTTGCGGGGGCAAGGAATGGCATTGAACGTATCGATTTCAAGATCCCATAGGGTAATATCGTCCCCTTCGGCAACCACCATCATGACAGGTGTGTTGATGACGCGACCAACAAAGCTGTTCACATTGTAATTTAGGAGCAATTCGACCGATTCGACAGTGCTCTTGTTCTGATAGAGCGGCGCGTCATTTTTCTTGATCTCGTTAAAGACAATTTCCGCTTCCGGCACCGGCCAGCAAGGAATGTCATTGACGTAATCAATGGTGGCGTGCGGCAAATAGAGTTGCTCACCGGGCTTTTCATAACGTAGCGCGCGATCATCGGCGATCAGCTTCAGAAGTTGGCGCCAGCCGTTTACGCCATGGATACGACGCATATTCTCATATCCGTCGATAACGGGAACATGGCTGATGACCGTTTTCACCCGCTCGTCGATCGCTGCAAGGATGATGACATGGCCGCCGGAATAGGAAATGCCCCAGGCCCCGATCTTGTCGGGGTCGACCGCAGGGTGGCGCTCGAGGAAGCTGATGGCGTTCTGATAATCCCGGATCTGCGCCCAGGGATCCAGATGCTGGCGATTGTCGCCGCCACTGACCCCGAGGTTGCGATAGTCGATGATGAGCGCGTTAAAGCCATTTTCAGCGAACTTCTGCGCATAGGTCGGCATCGTGACCTCACGCACATAGCACCAGCCGCCAGCGAGCACGACAGTGGGCCGACGCCCGCCTTCGTCGGGTGTGTAGAGCCAACCCCGAACAGTATCACCTTCGGACTGGAACTCTACGTCGAGCCTCTGCACCATTACCCTTGCCCTCCCTCGCTTAATTAGAGCCGCGGCCGGACGGTCGCGCCGTGGCGCCCATCCTCATCGCTATCATTGCCCTAACTAAGTGACCAACTGGTAACGTGTCAAGATAGCTTCTCTGCGCCTCCAGAGCTTGGCACCCGATATGCATGGGCCTCGGCCCAATGGGGCCGAGGCCGTGCCGTTAACTTATTTGAAAGCAGGAAGTTTTGCCGGGTTCAGCCTATCGACGCTACATCAAGGGGAGAAGGCCTTTTTTTGGTGGCCCTGGCCAGTCGTGGCTTGCGGACGCGGCGCTGGGGAGGAGCCACCAGCCCGGGATAAATGTTGACGACCCCATCCAGAAACAGAATAATTTCCATCTCTACCCAGGCATCGACGTTTTCAGGCGTGTCGACCCCATATATGAATTTCCGGACGCCGAGATAAAAGATGCGCGAATTGACGCCAAGCACGAGTTCGGATTCGTTCTGTGTGAGAGGCATCTCTTCAATCGTAGGCAGGCCAAGATCGTGACGAAATTCGGCGCAAACCGGCCTGACGAGATGTTCTTGCATGAAAGAATACCAGCGACCGTTTATGTCGGATCCCTTAAGACCTGCGAACATGAATAGGCGGACCCAGTCATAATTAAGCACTGTCTGGGCGAGCGCCTGGTATACATTTACCAGCCGCTCTCGCAACGGAACATTGCGGTTGCTGATTACAATTTCCCAGTATGGATTCCACCGGCCGATGAATACTTCCTGATACACGCGTTCAATCAGTGCGTTCTTGCTGGCAAAATAGCGAAATAACAAAGGGTGCGTGATGTTCAGCCGCTTCGCTAGCTCGCGTGTGTCACCACCAAACCCTACTTCCGCGAAGAATTGCACGGCGCCTTCCACGATAAGCCGCTCGCGTTCGGCGCGCGGCAACCGCGGAGTGTCGGTCTGCGTTTTCTTACGCGGGGTCGTCACCTCATTCCCTTCTTTCATAACCAAGCGCCTTGGCGCCGATGCCAATGGTCGTGAATGCTAAAAAATGACCGGCTGGTCAAGTGCATAGGCGGATGCTTCGCTCCAGCTGACGGCGGTGCGCGCTGAATACGCGCCGCCGCTGGAAGAGGTCCTTACTCTGTGAGTTGTTGCATGTGCGCTTGCAGCATTGTGGCCGGCGGGCAGGAGTTGGGAATTGGTCGTTACGTAGCTTCTTTTTGGCGATGTTTGTGGCGCATAGGGCTATTGACAAATGACCAAACGGTGACCTAAAGTTTCAAACAGACGCAGAGACGATAAGCGCCGTGCAAGTTGGGGCCATCCGGCCGGAAATGCTGAACGGATGGATCGGATGCTGCCAGGGGCCTGCGTGAGCGGGTTGGCAGGCTAGTTTCCCATGTACGGAAGACGAATCGGGAAAGCTCGTGGTCGGTGTGTTTCGCGAGTGAGGGGATAGACGTGCGAAAGGACGTGAGCGGTTGGATCACCCGTCTGAACGACGCGATGATCGACAACTACACAGCTTCAGGCGCATGGCGGAATGAGTCGATCGCCGATATCGCTGCGCGTCTGGTGATCGAAAAGCCTGACATGCTCGCATTTATTGAGGGCGATCGCTCGCTTTATCTGGGTAATCTTGTTACCAAGGCAAGAAAGATTGCTGCGGTACTTGCCACGCGTGGCCTAGTTCCGGGCGATGTGGTAAGCTTCCAGCTTCCCAACTGGCTCGAAACCGCGGTAATCAACCTGGCTTGTTGTATCGGCGGCTTTGTCTGCAATCCCATCATCCCAATCTATCGCGAGGCGGAGGTCGGCTACATCCTGCGCGACGGCCGTGCTAAGATTCTGTTCGTGCCGACGAGCTTCCGTGGCTTCGATTATGTCAATATGGCGCGCGCGCTTCAGGCGGGCCTTCCCGATCTTGCCACCATCGTTACCGTCCGGGGTGAGGCGGAGGGCTGTCTTGGTTATGAGGAGCTTCTCGCTTCAAACGCGCCTGACGTGGCAAGCGGCCATCCCGATCCCAATGCCGTCAAGCTGCTGCTCTATACATCGGGCACGACAAGCCATCCCAAGGGCGTTCTGCACAGCCACAATAGCTTAATGGCCGAGCTCCTTGCCGCTCGGGACTATTGGGGCCTTGGTGCGAGCGATGTGGTGCTGATGCCCTCGCCGGTTACGCATATAACCGGCTATCTTTACGCGCTCGAAATGGGTTTCGTCACCGGCTGTGCCGCGGTGTTGATGGAGCGATGGGACGCCTCTGAGGCGGTCGAGCTGATCAAGCGGCACGGCGTAACGATGAGCGTTGGCGCAACTCCCTTCCTCAAGGAACTTACGGATACGGTCGTGTCGGCCGGGGCTCTGCTCCCCACGATGCGTTTGTTTATCTGCGGCGGGGCGCCGGTTGCGCCGGAACTTGTGCGCCGGGCGGCGCAGGCGATCCCGGGGTGCGCCATATCGCGCGCCTTCGGAAGCAGCGAGGCGCCAACGGTCACGCTGGGTGTCCGGGGCGTCGAAGAGCTTGAGCTTGGCGCGACCACGGACGGGCGCATCGTCAACAATGAAGTGCGGATGGCTCTGTTGCAAAGATTGGCGGCAGTCAGAGGTAGGCTGTCGCTCTGCGCCGATCAGGCGGCTGCTGCGAAATGGTGGTTGAGCATGCCCATGGCCTCCGTCAGCGCCGAGGGCCCAATGCCAAAAGCTCTCTCCACAAGGCGCACCTCGCCCCTGATGCCGGGCTGCAGGCACCAGGGGCGAGCCTGTCCTTTGCGCAGGGCTCGCATGACTTCGAATCCCTTGATCGTGGCATAGGCCGTGGGGATCGATTTGAAACCGCGCACCGGCTTGATCAGTATCTTGAGCTTTCCGTGATCGGCCTCGATCACGTTATTGAGATACTTCACCTGCCGGTGGGCCGTCTCCCGGTCCAGCTTTCCTTCGCGCTTCAATTCGGTGATCGCTGCACCATAGCTCGGCGCTTTGTCGGTATTGAGCGTGGCAGGCTTTTCCCAGTGCTTCAGGCCTCGCAGGGCCTTGCCCAGGAACCGCTTCGCTGCCTTGGCGCTGCGGGTCGGCGACAGGTAGAAATCGATCGTGTCGCCCCGCTTGTCGACTGCCCGGTACAGGTAGGTCCACTTGCCCCGCACCTTGACGTAGGTTTCATCCAGGCGCCAGCTCGGATCAAAGCCACGCCGCCAGAACCAGCGCAGCCGCTTCTCCATCTCCGGGGCGTAGCACTGGACCCAGCGATAGATCGTCGTATGGTCGACCGAAATGCCGCGTTCCGCCAGCATTTCCTCAAGGTCGCGATAGCTGATCGGATAGCGACAATACCAGCGCACCGCCCACAGGATCACATCACCCTGGAAATGGCGCCACTTGAAATCCGTCATCGTTCCGTCCGTCCAATCTCCGCCAAGCATGCTCAAGCTTCACGATTTTTGCAACAGAGCCTTCGTGCCGATGGCCTTCTTCCCCGGGTCGACGGGCGGTATCTACCGACAGTTTTCCGTCACGCTGATCGTCTCGATCGGGTTCTCGGCGCTATTGGCGCTGACGCTCACTCCCGCGCTGTGTGCGACTTTTCTCAAGCCGCACGTACCCGAAAACCATCGCAAGGAGAATTGGCTCACGCGGCGAACCGGTCGCTTTTTTACTGGATTCAACAACTGGTTTGGACGTACGACTGATCGTTATCAAGGCGGCGTCGCTCGGATATTGTCGCGGCCTCTGCGCTGGCTCGCCATATTCATCGCGTTGGTCGGCCTGACGGTTATCTTGTTCTCGCGCCTTCCCGGTGGATTCCTCCCGCAGGAGGACCAGGGGACTGTCATCACTGTTGTACAAGCTCCCCCCGGCGCGACCCGTGAGCGGACTGAAGAAGCGGTGCGTCAGGTGAAGGAATTTTACAATCAGCAAGACATTGTGACGAGCGTGTTTGTGGTGCGAGGCTTTAGCTTCTTCGGCCAAGGCCAAGCGAATGGAATGATGTTCACGATGCTCAAGCCGTGGGAGGAGCGCTCCGGCGAGGAGAATAGCTCGCTAGCCTTGGTCGGAAAGGCGATGGGCTTCTTCACATCGATCAAGGAAGCCATGGTCTTTGCCCTCAATCCCCCCGCGATCGCCGAACTTGGCATCGCCGGCGGCTTTACCTTCAAATTGGAGGATGTCGGCGGCAACGGTGCTGAAGCGCTCTTCAACGCGCGCAATCAGCTGCTTGCCGCCGCGAGCCAGAGCCCGATCCTTGCCGGTGTTCGACCGGAGGGCCAGGAAGATGCACCTCAGCTGCGGGTCATGATCGACAGGATACAGGCTCGCGCCCTCGGCCTCTCGATTGGCGACGTTAACGGAACGCTCGCGATCGCTTTCGGCAGCGCATATGCCAATGACTTCAACCGTGAAGGGCGGATCCTGCGGGTGCTCCTGCAAGCCGAAGCATCTCACCGAATGACGCCACAGGACGTGCTCGACCTCAAGGTTCGAAATGCAGCCGGCGAAATGGTGCCCTTCGGCTCGTTTACACAGGTTGAATGGACATCGGGCGCGCAGCAGCTCCAGCGCTATAACGGCTATCCTTCGATGACCATTTCCGGGAACGCTGCCCCGGGCCAGTCGACTGGCGAGGCCATGGCGGAGATGGAACGGCTCGCCAATGCACTGCCGGAGGGCTTCGCATATGAATGGACGGGAATGTCCTATGAGGAGCAGCAGGCCGGCGGACAGGTCGGTATGCTGCTAGGCTTGTCTATACTTGTTGTATTCTTGCTGCTGGCCGCTCTCTACGAGAGCTGGTCCATCCCTGTTTCCGTGCTTTTGGTTGTACCGCTCGGCGTACTTGGCTCCGTCCTCTTTACGGTGATGAGGGGACTGTCCGCCGACGTCTATTTCAACGTTGGCATCATCACGATCATCGGCTTGGCCGCCAAGAACGCGATCCTGATCGTCGAGTTTGCGATCGAGCAAGAAGCGGAGGGCAAGACCCCGCTTGAGGCGACACTCGAAGCTGTGAAACTGCGCCTGCGCCCCATTATCATGACGTCGCTCGCCTTCATCGGTGGCATGATACCGCTCTTCATTGCTTCCGGTGCCGGTGCGGCGAGCCGAATCGCGGTTGGGACCGGTGTTGTCGGCGGAATGCTGGCTGCCACTGTGCTCGGAATTTTCTTCATTCCGCTCTTCTATCTGTCGATACGCCGCTGGCTCAGTAAGAAGCGGCCTGCTGCTCCCGGTCAGGCGCAACCGGAGCCCAATCATGCGTAGAGTCTTTGTGCTCACTCTGACATCGTTTCTGGGCGCGTGCCAGTTAGCCCCGCCTCACGCGCGGCCAGCGCTGCCGACCACTCGGGATTACCCCACCTCCTACGCGGGCGACGGGGTGCTCGGTCGGCGGGCGGTGGAAATCAGCTGGCGGGAGTTCTTCGCTGATCCTCAACTGGAGACCCTCATTGCCACCGCTCTCGAGCGGAACCGCGATCTCGCCGTTGCCGTAGCGCAGATACAGGAGGCGCGTGGTCTTTATCGAATCCAGGGTGCCGAACGGCTGCCTGCGCTCGGCGCCAACGGCGATGTGACTCGCAGCCGCACGCCAGGTTCGGCGATTGGCATTCCCGAAGTGGGTGCGATCACCGATACCCGCTACTCGATCGGCGTTGGCGTCACAGGATTCGAGCTCGATTTCTGGGGCCGGGTGCGCAACCTTTCTGACGCAGCGCGCTCGCAATATCTAGCAACCGTGCAGGCTGAACGGGCGTTCCGCCTCGCGTTGATCCGGGATGTGGCCTCGACCTATTTTGCTTCCCGGGAAGCCGACGAGCGGATCGCCCTTGCCGAAGCTACGGTACGCAGCCGGCAGGAAGGCCTCCGCATAGCCGAGCGTCGCCTTGAAGCCGGGGTGACTTCAGCTCTTGATTTTCGACAGGCGGAGTCGCTACTGACTCAAGCCGAAACGGAGTTGGCCAGCCTGCGCTTGGCCGAGGCGCAGAGTGAGAACTTCCTGGCCGTACTCTTGGGCGGACCCGTTCCTGTCGGGCTCACGGTGCCGCTGACGCTGGCTGACCAGAAAAACGGAACGGTGATTGCCGCCGGATTACCCTCCGAGCTGATGGTGACTCGACCGGACATATTGGCGGCAGAAGAGAAACTGCGGGCAGCGCGTGCCAATATCGGTGCTGCTCGGGCAGCCTTCTTTCCATCCATCTCACTAACCGGCTCTGTTGCAAAAATCGTGAAGCTTGAGCATGCTTGGCGGAGATTGGACGGACGGAACGATGACGGATTTCAAGTGGCGCCATTTCCAGGGTGATGTGATCCTGTGGGCGGTGCGCTGGTATTGTCGCTATCCGATCAGCTATCGCGACCTTGAGGAAATGCTGGCGGAACGCGGCATTTCGGTCGACCATACGACGATCTATCGCTGGGTCCAGTGCTACGCCCCGGAGATGGAGAAGCGGCTGCGCTGGTTCTGGCGGCGTGGCTTTGATCCGAGCTGGCGCCTGGATGAAACCTACGTCAAGGTGCGGGGCAAGTGGACCTACCTGTACCGGGCAGTCGACAAGCGGGGCGACACGATCGATTTCTACCTGTCGCCGACCCGCAGCGCCAAGGCAGCGAAGCGGTTCCTGGGCAAGGCCCTGCGAGGCCTGAAGCACTGGGAAAAGCCTGCCACGCTCAATACCGACAAAGCGCCGAGCTATGGTGCAGCGATCACCGAATTGAAGCGCGAAGGAAAGCTGGACCGGGAGACGGCCCACCGGCAGGTGAAGTATCTCAATAACGTGATCGAGGCCGATCACGGAAAGCTCAAGATACTGATCAAGCCGGTGCGCGGTTTCAAATCGATCCCCACGGCCTATGCCACGATCAAGGGATTCGAAGTCATGCGAGCCCTGCGCAAAGGACAGGCTCGCCCCTGGTGCCTGCAGCCCGGCATCAGGGGCGAGGTGCGCCTTGTGGAGAGAGCTTTTGGCATTGGGCCCTCGGCGCTGACGGAGGCCATGGGCATGCTCAACCACCATTTCGCAGCAGCCGCCTGATCGGCGCAGAGCGACAGCCTACCTCTGACTGCCGCCAATCTTTGCAACAGAGCCGTTGATCTGATATTGGAGCGGCTCTTCGCTGGGTTCGGCGTGGATAGCGATGTGATCGCCGGCATGGGAGTCGGCGGTCTGCTCGGGGATGGAGGCGGACGACTCGATGCGCGCGCCCTCTAGCTGTAGAAAAACAACACTTACTTGGTTGGGATTATTGGATGTTGACCTACGACTATGATCTGTTCGTCATTGGGGCGGGCTCGGGCGGAGTGCGCGCGGCGCGGGTTTCGGCAGCCTATGGCGCGCGGGTGGCGGTCGCCGAGGAGCATCGGGTGGGCGGCACCTGCGTGATCCGGGGCTGCGTGCCCAAGAAGCTGCTCGTCTATGGCTCGCATTTCGCCGAGGATCTGCAGGATGCACGGCGCTTTGGCTGGAAGGTGCCCGATTGCGAATTTGACTGGTCGGCGCTGCGCGACAATGTGCTCGCCGAGGTCTCGCGGCTCGAAGGTCTCTACACCGAGACGCTCGGCAACAATAAGGTCGAGATCATCCGCGAGCGGGCGACCGTCGCCGGGCCGCATGAGGTGCTGCTCGGCTCGGGCCAGACGATCACCGCCGGCAAAATCCTGATCGCAACCGGCGCTTGGCCGATCGTACCCCATTTTCCGGGGGCCGAGCATGGCATCACCTCGAATGAAGTGTTCCATCTCGATACCTTCCCCAAGCGCGTGGTGATCGCAGGGGCGGGCTATATCGCCAATGAATTTGCCGGCATCTTCCACCAGTTTGGTGCGCATGTGACGCTGGTCAACCGCACCGACGTGATCCTGCGCGGCTATGACGAGCAGATCCGCGACCGGCTGCTCCAGATCTCGATGACCAAGGGGATCGAGTTCAAATTCCACGTCGCCTTCGAGAAGGTCGACAAGCAACCGGACGGCTCGCTGCTGGTGCACATGACCGGCCATGAGCCGATCCCGGCCGACATGCTGCTATTCGCCACCGGCCGACGCCCGCATACCGAAAATCTCGGGCTGGAGACGGCCGACGTCGCACTCGACGCCAAGGGCGCGATCAAGGTGGACGACGACAACCGCTCGAGCTGCGCCAGCATCTATGCGGTGGGCGACGTCACCAACCGGGTGCAGCTGACGCCGGTCGCGATCCGCGAGGGCCAGGCCTTTGCCGACACTGTGTTCGGCAATAATCCCCGCCGGGTCGATTATGGCTGCATCCCGTCCGCCGTATTCAGCCATCCGCCGATGGCGGGCGTGGGCATGACCGAGGCCGAGGCGCGCAACAAGCTCGGTGAGGTCAAGGTCTACACCTCCGACTTCCGGGCGATGAAGAATGTGCTCGCCGACCGCCACGAGCGCGCGCTCTACAAGCTGGTCGTCCATCCTGAGACCGACGTGGTGGTCGGCATCCACATGATCGGCCCCGACGCGCCTGAAATCCTGCAGGCCGCCGCGATCGCGGTGAAGGCGAGGCTCACCAAGGCCCAGTTCGACGATACCGTAGCACTGCATCCCTCTATGGCCGAGGAACTGGTGCTGATGCGGTAGGGCTTGGGTTGCCAGCTACCGACGTATGCGCCTGGGCGCTGCGTCGGTCATGCGCTTGGCCTGCCGTTCGCCTGAACGCGACCGGCAGGCCGTTAGCTGGTCATTGCGACCGAATAACAGGGTCGGCAATTCAACTATTGACGATAGCGGCGCATTTCGAGGCGAGCGATCGCGCGGTTGTGAACCTCATCCGGCCCATCCACCAGGCGCATTGTGCGGAGATGTGCATAGGCGCGCGCAAGGCCGAAGTCGTCGGCGACGCCCGCGCCGCCATGCGCCTGGATCGCATCGTCGGCGATCTTCAACGCCATATGCGGCCCCGCCACCTTGATCATCGCGATTTCCGCTTGTGCTGCCTTGGCCCCAAGCTTGTCCATCACGTCGGCGGCCTTGAGGCATAGGAGGCGGGTCATTTCAAGTGACGTCCGTGCTTCGGCGATCCGCTGCTCCCAGATGGAATGCTCTGCTAGGCGTTTCCCAAAGGCAGTGCGCGAAAGGAGCCGCTCCACCATTTTCTTCAAGATTTCCTCGGCCAAGCCAATCGTGCGCATACAGTGATGGATTCGGCCTGGCCCCAATCGCCCCTGAGCAATTTCAAAGCCGCGCCCCTCGCCGAGCAGCATATTCTCGACCGGAACGCGAACATCCTTCAGCTCGACTTCGCCATGACCATGAGGCGCATCGTCATAGCCAAACACAGGAAGCATTCGCAGAACCTTAACCCCCGGCGTGTCGAGCGGCAGGAGGATCATGCTCTGCTGAGCATGGCGCGGGGCATCAGGATCGGTCTTTCCCATGAGAATGCCGACCGAGCATCGAGGATCGCCTATGCCCGAAGACCACCATTTGCGGCCGTTGATCACATAATGGTCGCCGTCACAAACGATGGAGGTTTCGATATTGGTGGCGTCAGAGGATGCGACTCGCGGCTCGGTCATCAGAAAGACCGAGCGAATCTTCCCCTCCATCAGCGGCCGGAGCCAGCGCTCCTTATGCTCGCGAGTTCCATAGCGGTGCAGGACCTCCATGTTGCCGGTATCGGGCGCGGAGCAGTTGAACACCTCGGACGCCCATTCGATGCGGCCCATCTCTTCCGCGCAGGAGGCATATTCCAGATTGGTAAGGCCCGGAGCGACGAACTCGAAGCTGCTGTCGACGGGATTGTGGCCGGCCAGCGGCGGCATGAAAAGATTCCATATGCCGTCCGCTTTCGCGCGCTCCTTCAATTCCTCGATTATCGGCAGAGTCTTCCACCGCTCTCCACTAGCCTGCTGCGCGGCATAGGTCTCATCATGGGGCCGAACCACATCGTTCATGAAATTACGGACCCGATCACGCCACATGGTTTCCGCGGGCGACATCGTGAAATTCATATTGCAGTCCTTATCTGGCCCATGGGCATGATGACCACATGGTAATTATCATTAACCCCTGCATGATCCAAGCGATTCGATAAAAGGAGGGCATGCGCCATCTGCGTAGGCTTTTTCACTTCGAGTCGGAGATTGCAGGCCGCGAACGCTGTAAAGGAAGCCATTGTAGAACATAGAGTATGAACCAGCGCCTTTCGCCCCGGCTGGACAAGAGGGCATTTCGTCCTCTCGCAAAGCAGGCTTGTAACCATGTGGTAAGTATGCTCTGATCTTTCAGGCTGGTGCCAGGCACATGGGGCCACTGGCGATGTGGTCAAGGCTGAAGCGAAGTCAATTCGCGCAGTTGAGCATTTTCGGAGGATGAAGAATGGCTAACAGACTCGCAGGCAAGGTTGCGCTCATCACGGGTGGAGCGAGCGGGCTCGGCGCCGCTCAGGCGAAGCGTTTCGCGGAAGAAGGCGCCAAGGTCGTAATCGGCGACCTCAATGAAGAGATGGCCAAGGGCGTCGTAGCCGAAATCAGGGCTGCTGGTGGCGATGCGCTCTTCATTCGGTTGGATGTTACCGATGCGGCGAGCTGGAATAATGCGATTGCCGCTGCCGTCGAGGCTTTTGGCGGGCTTACGACTCTATCCAACACTGCCGGTATCATTCATCCTGGCGGCTTCGAGGAGGAGAGCATTGAAGGCTGGAACAAGATGGTGGCGGTCAATCAGACTGCTATCTTCCTCGGAATCAAGGCGGCAATCCCCGAGCTGGTGAAGTCGGGCAATGGCTCGATCATCAACATCAGTTCGTTGATCGGCATGTTTCCCACCGCCGGCAATGCCAGCTACTGTGCCACCAAAGCGGCCGTGCGCATCATGAGCAAGGCGGCGGCGCTGGAGTTTGTGGACCGCGGCGTTCGGGTGAATACGATCGTGCCCGGCGGAATGAACACGCCGATCACGGCGAATGTCCCCCCTGACGTGCTGAAGCAGCAGACAAGCCAGATCCCCATGGGAAAGCTCGGTGACCCGATCGACATTGCCAACGGCGCGCTTTTTCTGGCCTCTGACGAGGCGAAATATATTACTGGCGTGGATCTGCCGATTGACGGAGGCTGGTCCGTGGGTGTTTGAACTCATTGATATTATTTGTGAAAACACAGCATTAGAAAGTGAAAGCGCGCGGCTGCGTGCCGCGCGCAAAGGGGCAGCATTAGCGGGCCAGGGGACTTGGACATTTAGTCTCACTTTTCGGTCCGGTTCCTCAGAATCCAGCTTGACTACCAACTGGTAATTGTGCTTGGATCAAGGTCCGGTGATCGGCCCAGTTGTTGTGCATCGGAAAAAAGAACCCTCAGCGACGCGGGTCTGAATTGCGCGCTCAAGCTATTTAGGAGGCACAGGATGAGCAACAGAATGGCAGGAAAAGTCGCGCTCGTAACGGGCGCGGCGAGCGGCCTGGGTGCAGCGCAGGCTCGGCTTTTTGCCAAGGAGGGCGCCAAGGTCGTCGTCGCCGATCTGAATGTCGAAATGGGCAACAAGGTCGTGGCCGAGATTCAGGAAAGCGGGGGCGAGGCCCTATCGTGCGGCTGGATATCACCGATGCTGCGAGCTGGGCGGGGGCTGTCGAGGCGGCGGTTGGGGCCTTTGGGAAGCTCACGACGCTTTACAACACCGCGGGCATCATCCACGGCGCGATGATCCAGGACGAGACGCTCGAAGGCTGGAGCAAGATGATCGCGGTCAACCAGACTGCGCTTTTCCTGGGCCTGAAGATGGTTGCGCCGGAAATTGCGAAGTCGGGAAATGGTGCGATCCTAAACATCAGTTCGCTCGTCAGCGTCATCTGTGAGCCTGGCTTGATCAGCTATGCGGCGACCAAGTCTGCGGTACGCGCGATGACCAAGGTGGCTGCGCTGGAATATGTCGGGCAAGGGGTGCGGGTGAACACCATCGTTCCTGGTGGCATGAAGACGCCGATGCAGGCGAACGTCACGCCCGAGCAGGTTGAATGGTACAAAGCGCAGATCCCGATGGGCGATCTTGGCGAGCCGAACGATATCGCTTATGGGGCGCTATATCTTCTGTCAGACGAAGCTAAATATGTTACTGGAACGGAACTGTTCATCGATGGCGGCTGGTCTTCTGCGGCCTAAATCCTTGATGCCCTCGATCCTGCTAAGATTACGGGATTATATTCAACTAGGAGATACAAAATGAGTGATCTAGACAGACTTGCAAGCCGGGCCGCGATTCAGGACCTCTACTCTGACAAGCTCATTGCCGTAGACAAGCGCCAAGAGGGCCGTCTCGCTTCTATTTGGTGGGATGATGCAGAGTGGACCATTGAGGGAATCGGCACCTACAAGGGCCCGGAAGGCGCCCTCGATTTGGCCAATAACGTACTCTGGCCAATGTTTCACGAATGTATTCATTATGGAACCAATCTGCGCTTGGAATTTGTGAGCGCGGACAAGGTAAATGGTATTGGCGACGTCCTTCTCCTTGGAAATCTCGTCGAAGGTAATCAGTCGATTCTTATCACTTGCGTCTTCACGGATGAGTATGAGCGCCGTGACGGGGTGTGGAAGTTCTCTAAGCGCAACGCATGCACGAACTATTTCACCCCGCTGGCCGGCATTCATTTCGCACCGCCCGGCATTCATTTCACACCGTCCGGCGCATAATCTTATATATACAAGTGATTAGTTGGGCATTCACATGACGCTTGTCGTGTGGATGCCCAATTTTATATGGATGGAGAACTCAAACACAACGCGACTCGCGATTGGAGATGAGTCACGCCGGGGCACCTGGCGCCGAATGGTGGCCCCCCATTCAGCATTGCCGATCGGGCTTGCAATTTCGCCCGCCTGGTCCGTTAGAAGCATGAGCGCCGCCCATCGAAAGATGTTTCGGGATGGCCCCATTTGCCTTCTCGTGCTTGCCGATGCGGAGATCAGGCGCGGTTGACATGTGACCATTTGGTAATCTATCCTTTCCTTGTATCGAGGTGCGACGTGATCTCGCTTCGGTAAAAGAAGGGCGGAGCATTGACTTCGACGCAGGAGAGACGGTCGGCGGCTTTGGGTCGTTCGACCGGTGGAGGGCATTCTTGAAGCAATCGGCAGAGCGATCGCGGTTATCTCGCCGCGCTTTCATCCAGGCCGGCGGCGCGGGGCTGGCGGTTTCCACCCTGGGTGCTGCGGCATCTGCTCCGGCTGTTGCCGCGGTGGGCCGGCAGTGGACCCAAATCGCGGATATAGTCGTGGTCGGCAGCGGCGCGGCCGCCTCGGTTGCCGCACTTGCGGCTGCCAAGGACGGCGCGAAGGTCCTCATGCTGGAAAAAGCGCCGGTATATGGCGGTACGTCCGCGAAATCCGGTGGGGCTTTCTGGGTGCCCAATAATTTCAGGCTGAAGGAGCGGGGGATCGAGGATCCAAAGGCTTCGCTCCTGGCTTATTGCGCTGCCTATTCATATCCGCATCTTTTCGACAGCAATTCACCGACGCTCGGCCTGGGTGAGGATGTCTACAAACTGCTTGAGGCGTTTTACGACAACGCGTCGCCGATGACGGACATGTTGCGGGAAATCAAGGCAGCCGAGATAGGCCGCTTTCATGTCCTTCCCGACGGCCAGGGAACCGATCTGCCTGACTATGGCGTGCTCGACGGCAACAATAAGGTGCCTCGCGGACGGTGCCTCGGACCCATCAAGCCTGATGGGTCGCCAGGATTCGGCGCGGAGTTGATGCGCCAGATCAAGGCGCGCATCGACGCTTATGGCATTCCCCTGCTCACCAGCCACCAGGTTGTCCGCCTGGTTACCGACGGGGATGGCGCGGTGCTCGGCGTCGAGGCGCTGAACGACGGGAAGGAGGTTTCCTTTGGCGCGCGCAAAGGCGTGATCTTCGCAACGGGCGGGTTCACCTATAATCGCGAAATGCTCAATCTCCATCAGACAGGGCCGGTCTATGGCGGTTGCGGGGTGCCGACCAATACTGGCGACTTTGTATCGATTGCCGGGGCTGTTGGAGCGAAGCTTGGCAATATGGGAAGCGCCTGGCGCGCCGAGATCGTGCTGGAAGAGGCGCTGGAATATGTAAGCGTGCCAAGCGACGTATGGATTCCGCCGGGCGACAGCATGTTCATTGTCAATCGCTATGGGAATCGTGTCTTCAACGAGAAGCGCAATTACCATGACCGTGCGCGCGTACATCAACATTATGATCCCAACGGCTCTGTTGCAAAGATTGGCGGCAGTCAGAGGTAGGCTGTCGCTCTGCGCCGATCAGGCGGCTGCTGCGAAATGGTGGTTGAGCATGCCCATGGCCTCCGTCAGCGCCGAGGGCCCAATGCCAAAAGCTCTCTCCACAAGGCGCACCTCGCCCCTGATGCCGGGCTGCAGGCACCAGGGGCGAGCCTGTCCTTTGCGCAGGGCTCGCATGACTTCGAATCCCTTGATCGTGGCATAGGCCGTGGGGATCGATTTGAAACCGCGCACCGGCTTGATCAGTATCTTGAGCTTTCCGTGATCGGCCTCGATCACGTTATTGAGATACTTCACCTGCCGGTGGGCCGTCTCCCGGTCCAGCTTTCCTTCGCGCTTCAATTCGGTGATCGCTGCACCATAGCTCGGCGCTTTGTCGGTATTGAGCGTGGCAGGCTTTTCCCAGTGCTTCAGGCCTCGCAGGGCCTTGCCCAGGAACCGCTTCGCTGCCTTGGCGCTGCGGGTCGGCGACAGGTAGAAATCGATCGTGTCGCCCCGCTTGTCGACTGCCCGGTACAGGTAGGTCCACTTGCCCCGCACCTTGACGTAGGTTTCATCCAGGCGCCAGCTCGGATCAAAGCCACGCCGCCAGAACCAGCGCAGCCGCTTCTCCATCTCCGGGGCGTAGCACTGGACCCAGCGATAGATCGTCGTATGGTCGACCGAAATGCCGCGTTCCGCCAGCATTTCCTCAAGGTCGCGATAGCTGATCGGATAGCGACAATACCAGCGCACCGCCCACAGGATCACATCACCCTGGAAATGGCGCCACTTGAAATCCGTCATCGTTCCGTCCGTCCAATCTCCGCCAAGCATGCTCAAGCTTCACGATTTTTGCAACAGAGCCCATCAGGCCACCAAAGGAAACCGCCGCAAGCAGAGATGAACGCGTGACGAAATTCATGAAACCCCTCCAATTGTATCTTAATGCTGTCCGCCGACTTCGCGGTTCTGACAGCGGCCGGTGTGTTTCTCTGAGCACTAGACTGAGTCGGCATCTTTGACGCTCAGCGAGCCAGCCCACCGCGCGGCATTAGTTGCCGGATGGACGCTGATTATGCGGTTACGTCGCGATGCGATTTCGATTGCCGATAGCCATCCCACTCTCTTCTTTCCTGATTTGCGGTCTTCGCCACCTTGTCTACAAACTGAATACCGCTGCCAGATGTCGCGGCAAATTCGGATTTATAGTTTGTCATTCAAATATCGGGATCGTCGTGCGCCTTCCGAATGGAGCTCGGTATGTGCAGATGGTCTGCCGTTCAGCAGGAGGCAGTCCCATGGCATCTGGCAAAATAACCAGAAACAGGCAGGATATCCGAGCAGCTATTCAAACTTTTGAGATGAACTTGCCCACATCGATGGCGCATTCCGTTCCCGTCGCGCAAACGGAAACGTCATTCATCCGATATGCCCATTGGTCCAACCACCAGTGCGCGGCTGATCATCAAAGTGCGGCACGCTCGCCCCGAACTCAGCCATACTGGACAGCGAAATCCTTCGCGAAATCAAAGTAATTCCGGTTCCAATTAAACTCGCAGACGCCGACACCGTCGATACCGTCGAATCGAACCTTCGCGCAGCCCGTATTGATCACTGTCTTTGGATCGTGCGACGATTGCAGCGTCCCGAAGATGTCATAGTCGATCGCCGATTGCCGACCATCGGAGTCGGTCACCGTCACGCAAAAGTCGCGCTGAAGCATCGCGTTGTCGAACGCGAAAGTGTAGTCGACGGCGACCAGGTGCCGCATCTTCCCATCCTTGAACAGAAAGCCACGCAACTCGGTTTTCCCGAACGCCTGCATCTCGAAGAAGTGCATCGACGCGTCACCGGTGGTCGCGTGAATCCACTTGTAATGCTGATTGATCCCCCAGATCCGGGGACCCCAGCTATGATCTCGGATCATGAAGCCCTGGTGAGGGAAAAATCGGCCGTCGATCTCTATCTGGGCGGTGACGCGTCCATGCTGCTCTGTGCGATTATCGCCGAAATAAGGAGGATTACCACGCGGATGCGTACTGAATGCGTATGGCGGGTGGGTCGCCTCGAACTCGGCAGACACCTTGATGCGTTCGCCCGCCCAAGAGATGCTCACTTTCTCGTGCGGTTCGGTAACCGCCATGCGCATCGGCCCGAGACGCCAGTCGGCAAACGTCATTTCGTCACCGATCGCACCGTTATGGCTTTCCTCCACCTGCTCCGGGAAGCCAGGGCCGAAGAAACACGCCATGCCGCGGGCGTCGCCCGTGCCGAGCATGCTAGGATAGAGAAAGCCCGCCATCCCGTATTCGGGCATGAGGAAGATATGCGCGAGGGACTCTCGCCCGTTCTGCGCCAGCTTATGTCGGCCGGCATGCTCTGCCGGAAAATCTTCAAACTTGGTAGCAAGTTCAGTCACCAGACCGGCTCCTCGTTTCGATCGTGGAATGCAATGCGCGGAGCGCTGCCTTGGCTTGATGCGCGCGCCGGGGCGTCGCACGTGAACAGCCAGGCATCATAAGCCTCCACACCTCTCGTCTGACTGCAAGCTTTTAGGCGCCGCGCTCTTTTTGCGTAACGTCGTCACGTAATTCTAGGCAACAAGCATGTCAACGTAATTGTTCAATGGACCTACCAAACGCCAAGCCTCTAGAATCTTCGTGAGGTTGTTTCCTGCTCGGTTTTCCAATACGCGGCCGGATTCCCGATTGGCATGACGATCCGGTTTCGGGGAAGCGACGCACGAACTAGCAACGGACGACACATAGATGCTGGCGGGAGCGCCGAATTTCCGTGATCTCGGCGGCTACGCGACGCGCTCTGGCGGTCACGTGCGTCGAGGCGTCATTTTTCGCTCCAGCCAATTGACCCGGCTCACCGGCAACGACATCGAAACCGTCCAGGCCTTGCATCTCGGCGCCGCGATCGATCTACGGTGCGCCAAGGAGCGGTCCGCGCAGCCAACACCGTCCGGCGTGCGAAGCGCCTTCGAGCAGGTCTCGCCAAAACCGGACACAGATTTCATCTTCAATCGAATATTCGCTAATTCAGACCGGACAGCAGAGGCCTGGGCGCGCAGCTTCGCAGCCTTTTACGCAATGATGCTCGACGACTACGCGCCCGAGTTCGTCGCTATGTTTCGCGTCATCGCAGAGGGCCGCCTCCCCATCCTGGTGCATTGTTCGGCTGGCAAAGACAGGACCGGCGCCGCCAGCGCGCTGGTCTTGGATCTCCTCGGCGTCGCTCGCCCGATCATCATCGAGGACTATCTGCGCAGCAGCGCGCTGCTCGATAACGATGCCCATTTCGAAAACATGTTGTCGGACGCCAAGCTAGACCTTTACGCCGACCTTCCGGTCGAGTGCCGCCGCGTCATGCTGGGCACCGACGAAACCTATCTCGATGCGCTCTTCATGGCTCTCGAAACTCGGTTTGGATCGACCCGTGGCTATCTCTTCCATCACGGCCTTTCCAACGATCAGATCGACGCAATCGTGGGCGCGCTGACCGAGCCCGCTTCGTAGGACGCCACACAGCGAAAATTCAAGGCTATTCGTTTTATGAATGGCTGTGTCTGAAACTTATTGGGCGGGCTCCTCTTCTCGGGCTTAGGCCTGCTTTGACATGCGAAGAGCGCGAACAGCGCCCCGCAGCGGCGACGGCAAGGAGCAGGACCAGGCGCAATCCCGACACCGCTCGATGCCGACGCGCGTCAGACCAAATCACGTTAAAAATCCCAAGGAGCGGATTTCCTATGCTGGACGCCAACGAGAAGTTCCTGAGCTTTCCCGAATCGAACGCGTTTCGACACACGCTCGCCGCCGATGGCCGTGAGTCGCTCACCCATCAGGTCGTGATGCCCGAGCACGGCATCGCAGGCTTCATCTATCCCACGGTGCGCGGCGACGGCAGCGGTAAGGCGCGCTTCTTCCTGTTCGGGCCAGCGCTGGACCAGCCGATCGAGGAACAGGTCGAAGGCATCATGCCGGCCGACATGAATTTCGATGACTGGCGACTTGGCAGCGTCCAGATGCAGGTGCGCAAACCCTTCCAGACTGTCGCGCTGAGTTGGGCGGGCGAACGCATCCAGTTCGAGGGCGTCTGGGAAGCGATGCACCCGCCCTACGCATTCAGCTCGCACCCGCGTGGCAATCCTCCCCACTACGGCGACGACCGCACCGAGCAGCACGGCATCGTTAGGGGCACGCTCACGATCGACAGCAAGGACTATGCTATGGATCATTTCATGATCCGCGATCATAGCTGGGGGCCGCGCGTTTGGGGCCTCAATCAGCATTACAAGTGGTTCCACGTCACCACCAAGAGCGTCTCGGTCCATTTCTTCGAGATGATGTGTTTCGGGCGCGTCGAGCTGCGCGGCTATCTGTTCAAGGACAAGGTGATGCACCACGTCGCCGCGGTCGACTACGACATCGATTACGATGCCGAGATGATGCAGAAAGGTTTCCGCGTCACCGTAAAGGACGAGGCGGGCCGTTCGGTTTTCGTCGACTGCAAGTCGTATGCAAACTACCAGCTCGACCTCGATCCCGAGGTGCTGCTGAACGAAGCCATCCTCGAAGCGAAGATCGGCGACGAGGACGGGACCGGCTGGTTGGAGTTCTGCTGGAACCGCGCCTACCTCGCCTTCGCCAAGCCTTTCGTCGGCAGGTTCGCATGACGCCCTCCGACGCGGCGGTCCCATTCGTCGATACGGCTGCGAGCGCCGATGTCGGCGTGTGGGATCGCGGCGAGATCGAGCCGCGGATCAGAACGATTCTCGACCGCACCGTGCGCCAGCGCGCGACTGGCCCCTATCGCCCCAAGAGCGACGCAGAGGTCATCGCGATGCTCGGCGGCTTCTTCGCGCACAAGGGCTATCACGAGGTCGCGATCACGCAGGTCTCGCGCATGTCGGGCGGCGCGTCCAAGGAACAGTTCGCCTTCACCTTCCGCCACGCCGACGAGCCCGAAGGCGAGCGGTTGGTACTGCGCATGGACCCGCTCGAGGCGATCGCGCAGACCTGCCGAGGCCGCGAGGCCGAGATCCAGCGGCTGATGGCCGATCATCTACCGATCGCGCCGGTGCGCTTCTACGACGCCGACGGCGACCTGCTCGGCCAGCCCGCGGTAATCCTCGGCTTCGTCTCGGGCGTTACCGAACCCACCGCGACCAGCGGTAAGGGCGTCTCGGGCATGGGTGGGCAGCTCGGCGCGTTCGCCGCGAAGCTTGCCCCGCAATACATTCACGCGCTCGCCACCACGCACCGTTTCGACGTCGCCAACACCCGCTTCGAATATTTCTCAGTGCCTCGCGCAAACAGCCGGCAGGCCGCAATCTGGCAGGTCAATTGGTGGTCGCGGGTGTGGTGGGACAGCCTCGTCGAGCCGGTGCCGATGATTACTCTCGCCGAACGCTGGCTGCGCGAGAACGCGCCGGTCTGCGACCGGCCCGTGCTCGTCCATAGCGACCTGCGCATGGGCAATTTCATGTTCGAGGAGCCGAGTGGCGATTTTACCGCCGTTCTAGATTGGGAGCTCGCGCATATCGGCGACCTGCACGAAGACCTTGCCTGGACAACCCAGAAGATATTCGGCGCATGGCGCGACGACGGCGTGTTTCTGGTGAGCGGACTGCTGCCGCGCGACGAGTTCTTCCGGCTTTACGAGGAAGCATCGGGCAACCTCATCGATCCGGTCCGCCTTCACTATTACGAGGTGCTCAACGCCTACAAATGCGCGGTGATGGACCTTGGCCAAGCGATGCGCGCGGCCAAGGAGGGCAACAACCATCAAGAAGTCGTGCTGACCTGGCTGGGCTCCGCCGGCGCGGTCTTCCTCGACCATATCGTCACGCTGATCGGAGACCTCTGATGCTGCCCGACATCGATCTGCGCATCGACAACATGCTCAAGGCGCTCGAACAGGTCGTAATCCCCGCGCTCCCTTCGGACGGACGACTGGCGCGCGATCAGGTAAATCTCGTCATCGGCCATCTCCGCATGGTGAAAGACCAGTGGCGATTCGCGGTGAAATTCGAGGCGGGATCGCTCGCCAACATGATCCGGCTCGGAACCGATCTCGCCGGGCAGGCCGACGAGCGGTATCAGGACGAACTCGGCGCAGCGCTCGCTGCTGCGCGGGATGCTGATCCGACCGATCAGGCGGCGCTCGCGGCTGTGATCGGCACGCTCGGCGGCGTCATCGACCGGATCATCCTCGGCGAAGACGGACGCGTGCCGTTGCCGCCCCCCGCCTTCGCCGCGGTCATCGACTATGGCCGGCGGCAGGCGCGGCGCGAGCGCAGCTGGTTCGCCGGGACCGGCCTTGATCCCGACCGCGCCGAGCTGCCGACGATCGCGCAGACCATGGGTGCCGCATCATGAAGCACGAAAATCTCGTCCCCCCGAGCCAGGACCCCGCCGGCGCGCTGGCGCGCATGGTCGCCGAAACGCGCTACGAGGATCTCGACGCCTCGGTGATCGATCTCGCCAAGCGCGCGATCATGGACACGCTCGCGGTGACCGTCGCCGGATCGGGCTGGGAGGTCAGCCCCGCCATCGCCGCACTGGCGGCGGACTGGGGCGGCAAGGCGGAAGCGACGATCCTCGTCCACGGCCACCGCGTCCCCGCCCCGCTCGCCGCCTTCGCGAACGGCGTGATGGCGCGCGCAATCGATATGGGCGACGTCCACGAGACCGGCGGCCACGTCACCGAGTGGAACGTGCCCGCTATGATGTCGGTGATTGGAATCGCCGGCCGGCCGGTGAGCGGCAAAGACTTCCTTGCCGCCTACGTCACTGGCGCCGAGGTTGGCGTGCGGGCAAGCGCGGCGCTCAACCTTGTGCGCTATCACACGACCTGGGGGATGCCGGGCGAGTGGAACGGGCCGCTGTGCGCCACCGCCTCGGTCTCGCGGCTGCTCGGCCTGACTGCGGACGAGACGTGGAACGCGATGGGCATGGCCTACACCGTCCACGGCATGTCGGAGTACAACAAATATTCGGAAGGCACCCAGATGGCGCGCGTTCAACACGCCTTCGCGGGCGACACGGCGGTCAAGGCGGCGCTGCTTACCCGCGCGGGCGTCACCGCGCCGCGCGGCATCTTCCAGGGCGTGCCGAGCGGCATTCTGCGCCACATCGCCTGGGACGACTTGCAGCCCGAATTGCTGACCGATGGCCTCGGCACGCGCTGGCAGCTCGCCGAGGGGCTTTCCATGAAGCCCTATTCCGCGTGCAAGTTCACCCATTCATTCATCGCCAGTACCGTCGAGATCATGACGCGCGAGGGGCTCGATCATCGCGAGATCGAGAGCATCGAATGCGTCGGCAGCGACGCCTCGCGGATGACCTTCGAACCGGCGGCGGCGAAGTGGAACCCGCGCAGCGTACCAGAGGCGATGTTCAGCGCGCCGTATACGATCGCGTCCGCCGCCATCACCGGCGGCTTCTTCCTGCGCGATCTCAACCCCGCCGAGATCCTACGCGAGGATAAGCGCGATCTGATGCGCCGCGTGTCGATCGTCTCCGATCCCGCGATCGCCGACCAGTTCGAGGGCTTCCCGGTAACCATCGCGATGCGTGACGGTCGCCGCTTCAGCCACGTCACGCCCTATACCAAGGGACATACCAAAAACCCGATGACGTGGGACGACCTACGCGCGAAGCTAATGCGTTGCGCAGGCTTCGCCGCCGTCGCGCTACCCGAAGCCAAACTCGACCGCCTCGTCGAGCTCTGCCGTCATCTCGATGAGGTGCCCGACGTCCAGTCGCTCGTCGTGGCGATGACGCGTTGACCGTCCGGGCGCGGACCAAACCATTCCGACCGAGCCGGCCCAAGATTTTCAGGAGACGATGAATGAAAGCCGCGGTACTCAACGAACTCGACGGGACCTTCCAGATCGAGGAGATCGAGCTGGACGCGCCGATCGGCCGCGAAGTGCTCGTCGAGGTCAAGGCGTCGGGACTCTGCCACTCTGACTTGCATTTCGCCGAGCAGAATTTCGGCGTGCCCCTCCCCGCGGTGCTTGGCCACGAACTCGCCGGCATTGTGCTCGCAGTCGGCCCTGAGGTGCGCGAGTTCGTCGTGGGCGACCATGTCGTCGGCTCGCTGATACAGTTCTGCGGCCATTGCCGGGCATGCATCGGCGGCCACACCTACCAGTGTACCCACACCGAAGAAACGCTGCGCAACGCCGACGAGGGCAGCCGCATCACGCGCGAGGGTGCGCCGGTCAGCCAGGTCTTCGGTACCGGTGCCTTCGCGGAACGCGCGCTCGTCCACGAAAACCAGCTCGCGAAGGTGTCCAAGGACATTCCCTTTGCCCAGGCCTCGCTGCTCGGCTGCGGCGTCATCACCGGCGCTGGCGCAGCCATCAACACCGCGAAAGTCCGCCCGGGCGATACGGTGGCGGTGATCGGCATCGGCGGCGTCGGGCTCAACGTCATCAGCGGCGCGCAACTGGCCGGCGCCGAGCGGATCATCGCGGTCGACATGCAGCCGGCGAAGGAGGAACTCGCCCGCAAGTTCGGCGCGACCGACTTCGTCGTCGCGTCCGCCGGCGATCCGGTCGAGGCGGTGCGCGCACTCGTCGAAGGCGGTGTCGACCATGCGTTTGAGGTCGTAGGGATCAAGCCGACCTCTGAGCAGGCGATCCGCATGGTGCGCAAGGGTGGCGGCGCCTATCTGATCGGTGTCCACAATCCCGCATCGACGATTGACGTCAACGTCACCATCGACCTGCTAACCAACCAGGTCGAGCTGCGCGGCGTGTATATGGGTTCCGCGAACATCAAGCACGACATCCCGAAGTTTGCCAACCTCTATCTCCAAGGGAAGCTCAACCTCGATGACCTCATCTCTCGAGAGATCCGCATCGACGAGATCAACGAGGCGTACACCGAGCTGAAGAAGGGCGCGATCGCGCGCAGCGTAATCACGTCTTTCTGAAGCCGCGAAAGCAAAGGCAGCGTGGGGGAACAGCAAGCCCGCCGCTGCCTATTTAAGGGGAACGCGATCTGTTTTCGCGCAGGCCGTGGCCCTCTTGTCCTCGCCCGTGGGTCTAGGTGCTTCTATCCGTTGCCGTCTCGATTCCGAGCTTTTCCCGTGAGTCCGCTTGCCCCCTTAACCAGTAGCCGGCGGCTTTTAGCAACTGGGCGGGGTGCCCACGGGTTTCGATGAAATGATCGCGAGCCGCGCAAGCCACCTTTGATTCAGCGGCGATCCAGACGAATCCATCGCCGTCGGGCAGCACCAGATCGGAGATCGCTTCGAGCAGCGGCGCTGGATCGTCTGCCTGTACTTGGGGGCGATTGACCTGCTCCCCGTTTTCAGGCCGCCGATAAGTTAGCTTCGGTGTCTTCATGCCCGTGGCAGGGGCGGTTGATAAACTCGGCGGGTGCCATGCCGCCGAGGCTGCTGTGCGGACGCACGGTGTTATACTACGCGACAACAGAACACCCACGGGATCGATCAGCGCGAGCTTCTGTACGGTTGGCATCCCTGGGCTGGCCGTCTGGTCTACATCCACGAGGCAATCGACAAGCGCGGGGTACTTTTCCGCTGCAGCCTGGATGGAAACACCGCCCATCGCTGGTTGGAAGTTCCGGCGTGGATGTTCGATCGGGTGGCGGTCACGAACTGCGAGCTCAGTCTCGCTCCCCGGATCAACCTGGCCGCTCTTGGAGCTCTGGCGAATATTCTCAAAGAGGCGGGGACCTTATCGCAATCGACCAAACTGAGTGCAGCATCGGGATCCCACGAGGCGAATCGGGGAGACTTCGATGCCACGCACGCCAGCCCATCAGTTCGAGTTGTTCTCCGCTCCGCAGGGAAAGGAGAAGTTGAGCTTGCCGCAGTGGCAGGCGCTGCCCGAGGGAATACGCCAGACGCTGTCCGAACTGATGGCGCAACTGTTGCTCGACCACGTCGCCGACGAAAGCGCGCCTCTCCCGGGGGAGATGCGGCATGATGCATGAGAAGATCAGGCCACATCATCTGGAGCGCAAGGCGGTCCTCTACGTGCGGCAATCGTCAGCTCATCAGGTTCTGCACAATCGCGAAAGCAGGACCCTGCAATATGCGATGCGTGACCGCCTGACGACGTTGGGCTGGTCGTGCATCGAAATCGTTGATGATGATCTCGGACGTTCGGCGGCTGGCGGGGTCGCTCGCGCAGGCTTCGATCGGATGGTCGCCGAGGTTTGCCTCGGCAAGGTTGGAGCGGTCGCCGCGCGAGAGGTATCGCGCTTTGCCCGAAATAGCCGCGACTGGCAGCAGCTCATCGAAATGTGCCGTGTCGTCGATACGGTGCTGATCGACCAAGAGGCAATCTATGCGCCGCGCCAGGGTAACGACCGACTGCTGCTGGGCTTGAAGGGCAGTCTCAATGAATATGAGCTCGACCTTCTCCGGCAGCGCTCCTTGGCGGCGCGCTTTGAGAAGGCCAAGCGCGGCGAGCTCGTCGTTACCGCGCCCGTCGGCTTCATCAAGGTCGGCGACAGGGTTGAAAAGGATCCTGATCGGAGAGTTCAGGAAGCCATCGCTCTCGTTTTCGACAAGGTGTCGGAGCTCGGCAGCGCTCGGCAGGCCTTGCTGTGGTTCCTCGAACATGGCCTCGATCTTCCCGTCAGGCGCCCTAACGGCGACATCGCTTGGCGCAGGCCCTGTTATGCGACCATCCACCGAATGGTCGGGAACCCGATCTATGGTGGCGCTTACGCTTACGGCAAGACTGGCGCGGCGCCGACATTTGGTCGAATGATGGCCCAACCGGGGCGCTGTCGGAAAACCCGCAACGAATGGCTGGCTTTGATCCCGGGAACGCATGAAGGCTATCTCAGCTGGGAGCGGGCAGAGGCAATCCGCACGATGGTGAGCAACAACGCCCCCATGGGCCAACATCATGGAGCGCCGAAGCACGGTGACGCGCTGCTCGCCGGATTGATCCGATGCCGCCGCTGCGGCCGCAAACTGACGCTCCGTTATACGGGCACGGCCCACAACGTTCCCCGCTATTCCTGCTGGCGGGGGCTGCTCGACAATGGCGAGCCACGCTGCATCGCGTTCGGAGGCTTGCGGGTCGATGATGCCATCGAGGAAGCGCTTCTCGGTGTCGTCGGGCCGGGCGCTGTTGCCGCGGCGATAGATGCTGAGAAGCAGGCGGCAAACAAGCGTGACCAGGTCCGCGAGTTCCTGCAGCGGGATCTGGAGGCAGCGGGCTATGCCGCCGACCGGGCTTTCCGACAGTATGACGCGGCCGATCCCGCCAACCGCCTCGTCGCTGCTGAGCTGGAGGCGCGCTGGAACAAGGCGCTGACGCATGTCGGCGAGATTGAGCCCCGGATTGTCGAGCACGACGCCCAAACCCCGGCGTCATCACCTTTGCCTGCGGCGGATGTTTCAGCGCTCGCGCATAATCTGCGGGCGGTCTGGTCTACCCCGACAACCGACGCCCGGCTCAAAAAACGCATCGTACGGAGTGTCATACAGGAAGTGGTTGCTGATCTCGATGACTCCGCCTCCGAAATTGTTCTCCTGGTCCATTGGGCCGGGGGCGTTCACACTGAACTACGCCTGCCACGCCGCCGTCACGGGCAACGTAACGCGACCCCCGACGATGTTAACGACGCGGTGCGGCAGCTGGCCCTCATCGCCAATGACGATCTGATCGCGGGCATTCTCAATCGCAATGGACTAACCACCGGCAACGGCAACCGGTGGACCCGCGAGCGGGTTACAGCGCTTCGCTCGTACCGGAAGATACCGGTCTTCCGGCCCCAAGCTGATAACATCGAACTCTGGCTCAACCTGGGCAATGCCGCGCGACTCCTCGGAATTTCGCCGAAGACGCTTAGACAGGCCGCCGAGGCCGGCCAGATCGAAGGCGCTCATCCATTGCCCGACGGCCCCTGGATTTTCAGCCGATCAGAACTCACCACGCCGGCCGCTCGACAGATCGTTGATCGCGCTCGCTCGAACCCCAGACACCCGGCGGGATCGCATCCCGATCAGCAAAACCTCTTTTCTTCAATAGCATAGAAAGATGGGCGTTATGAAGCATCGTTGTACAACGGTGGTTGCGGGGACCCACATAAGCCGAGCCCGACACTTGTTGTCTGCTGCTGTATAAACGCTCACGACGAAAGCCTTCTTCGGCCCCAAAGCCCTTGGGCGACCTTCTCTCGTCGTCATAGCTGGCGACATGACATCGAACGTCTCGACCTGATGGGAAGTACTCGGTCCGTTCTTGGTGACGGAACCGGCTGAAGCCGCCCTTCCGCTTGAGTCGCATGTCGTGACCGCACCCTACCTCAGTTGGTCGTTCCATCACCCGTTACCGTGTCCCGAAAGCTGACATAAAGTTCACTCCCGCACACTACCTGCGTCGCTCAAAGCTATCAAAAATCCATGGGGATGTTTCGATTTATTACTCGCGTTTTTGATCATCTCATTCAAATCACGCACTGAAAATTGGCTTACGCTCTTTTCCGAGACGGCCGAATAAACGTAAAATGCGCCCATGCCATCATCAATGAGCTCAAGATCATTCAACGCTAAAGCAAAGTTCCCCAGCATGTAATTCGAGTACGCTCTCCAAAAGTACGCTTGGCTCAGATAATAATTCTCCCCGTCTCGGTGCGAGACGGCTATTACATTCGCCGAATATTCGACAACATTCTAAAAGAGATTCAACCTAAGCGCGCACTCCGAAGCCGAGAAGAAATCAGCCAGTCCAGCATCTTGGTGATCCAGAATCTTTAAAGCTATCGCGGTACGCTTTCTGAACATCTCCATCGCGCCTCTGAAAATATCCATTTTTCTATATTAATCCATACATCTCTCATTATAACCCGGATCATTAATTAAAGACCGATGGGAGAATGCAAAATTGCACCCCCGATTATTAGCAAAACTCCCAATCCACCAGCGGTTACTAACGCAGGCGATGGAGCGGGGAACGGATTGCCATATGGGTTTGGATATGGGCACAAGATCGGGTTGGGTTCTTATCGAACGGAACCCGATGGTCGCAAGGCTGGCGCCAGGATCTTACTGCGCGATTTCCTCGGGGACGTGATCGACACTACCCCACCAGTCAACGCTCCAGTCGTCTCCCCACTCCAACGGTTGTCGTAATTCCCGCAGAACGAATGTCACAAGCGCGAGGCCCGTCAGCGTTCCGATCGCGAGAGCTATCCGGTCTCTTGTCAGACGCACTTCCGGTTTCGATCCGACACTGTTCATATCGCCAGAATGCGACGTTTCACGCCTGTGGAACCCCGACATGGCGTTGTTTCGATAGGCTGTGGGCCAAGCGCGGTGATGTTGGCGCGAGCATGATGGCGGGAATGATCGGCTCGCAGACCAATCTAGAAAAGCTGACTGCGGCGTCGCAGGGCGGCCAGTGCCTCTTGATGGACGGTATAGACGGCCTGCCTGCCTGCGCCCCGATTATGATGATCCGTCCGCCATCCCTGATAGTGCCTCTTGAGCAGGCCTGTCCTGACGAGGTCCGATACCGCCCGGCTGATGTTGGGGCGATTGGATGCCCGGATCCGTTCCCTGACGGCGTTGCGGATCAGGGGCAGAGCCAGTTGTTCGTCCGTTGGCAACATACTCTCCAGTTGCGACATGACTTCAGCCTCGAGCCGGCGGCGTCTGGGGTCGCGCTGTGCCATCGTGGCGAGGGCATCGCACAGCCAGTCGCGGACGGGGAGGGGTTGGTCGCCCTGCACGACGTAAGGTCCGACCTTGCCGGATGCGTCGGCCGCCTCGGAGATCAGGTTCAGCACCATGAAGGTGTAGCGCGGTCGGCGCGACTGGCTGGCTAGCAGGTCCAGAATGCGGCTCATGTCGAGGATCGAGCTGGTCATGGAAGCGTTCCGGCGATTGTGAGCAAGGGATATAACAAGAACGAATGAAGCACATTAGGGCCGCTGGGTGAATCCCCGATCGGGCGGCTTTGGCCAGAATTGTCATCAATGACACTTTATCGAAGCTCTCTGGATAGAGTGTCATCCGTGACTCTCTTGGCGAGACCGATACAGCCCTGACGGTCGCCGTCGAATTCTAAGGATGCTGGTCCCTACCTCGGCTTCTGCGTCTCCAGGAGGCTTGCCGAGGAGCCGGAATGGGTGAGGATGTGGACTTGCTCGGACTCGCTCCCGGGGTGGGATCGCGGAAACGGGCAAACGATCAGGAGAAGCGCGGGGTTGGTCCGATTGCGGAAACCCAGATCAGGTCCGTGCCATTTCGCTCGCCGGTGATCTCGACATCCTGATCGATCAGCTGGAGCGGCACCGGCTCGATCTCGAGCCATGTTTCGGCACCATCGGTCCTGTGAAGCGCATAACAGCCGCCCTTGGAGATGAAACGTCCAACCTCACGACATTGCACGTGCGCAGGCTTCGGCATGATCGGCTCCTCGGCTCGTTTCGGCCTCAGGCACGCCCTCTCTGCGGACGAGGATAGGCCGAGCGAGCAAAGTTCCAATCTGGTGACGCGAGACGGAAATGGTGGGCCCGGCACCTACCTGACTGACGTTGTTACCACTTGAGAAAACACGAGATTTTCCCGGCGACTGCGAAATCGCCCCCAAAATCGCCCCTGCTAGGTTGCGAGTTCGGTTGCGAAATGACCAACCGAACTGGAGCTCGCTCGGTCACGTTCCGTTCTTATCAACAAGCCGCGCGCAAGACAATCGCGCGCGCCTCATCACTCCCCTCTCCCACCCACGTCCGTCGGCGAAGGAAGTCGGTCGCGCAGCATCCGGGTTCAATTCAGTGACCCAACATCGCGTGCTCTGAGAACAACGGCGTGGCGTCGATCCATGGTTGCGGACCTCGCGACCGGAGCGAAGCAATTCTCCCGCTCCACCCTTCCCCGGAACACCCATCTCGATTGCTGCGACAGGTTATTTCATCTGATACATCCGCCGGATGTCCGCTGCACTGATCAACCGGGAGAAAGCCCTCATCTTCCGGATCACCCACCGCGCCAATGTGCCGTGGATCGCCGCCAATGGTCTTCATTGCGCGATGTCGCAGGTCCAGGATCCCGCCTTCCGGCCGATCGGCAACGCAGAATTGATCAGCCGCCGTCGCCACCGTGCGCTTCCGCCACCTTATGACGGAATGTTGAGCGACTACGTGCCTTTCTACTTCACGCCCTACTCGCCGATGATGTACAACATCCACACGGGTTACGGGGGCATCGAGAAACAGCGCAATGAGGATATCGTGATCCTCGTCTCATCGATCGCGCGACTCGGCCTCGGCAACGGATTCGCGTACGCGCCTCGTGAACATCACGTCCGCAGGATTGGACGCCCTGCGCGCGGCCCTTCCAATCGTCATCGAGATCCAACGCGGGATGTTCGGCCCCGCCGGCGCGCCGGGAGGAGCGCTTCTTCAAGCGCTCCTCCAAATCGAAGGCGGTGCCGATCCGAGCTGATCCGGCGGGAGATCTGAACCTGCGGTCGTAGTGAGCGGGCCTGACGAGGCCCGTCTGGCACTCGACAGGCAGCGCGCATGCAAGACTACACTTCCCTCGGCCGGGCCATCGAGATGATCGTGACAGCCGTGACACCGAAGACCGCGAACGCCCCGAACCAATCGCTGATGAATGCTTGCAGCGCGAAGATCGCCGCTGCCGATATACTGGCGGCGGCGAAGCAGGCCAGCATCCGGCGACCGCTTCGCCGAAGCCCCCGCGCATGGACCGCGATGCCCATCACAGCACTCCCGCTGGTGCCGTCACAGCCCGCTTCAATGCCGCAATCTGGCGCGACGAGAAGCCCGCTTCTTCGAGCGTCGTTGTCGGCACGGCCTTCCCGCGGGGTGCAAGGACACGCGCCAGTTCGGCATAGGCGCGCAGCGCCTCCAGGCATTTGTCGGCGAGCGGACGGGTCTTGCTCCCCAGGAACAGCCACAAGACGCCGAAAGGCTTCGAACGGGCGAGTGTCACCTCGCCTTCCCTGATGCCGATCCGGATCGCCTCCCACTGCAGGCGCGAGAAAGGCGAAGTTTCATTCGAGAAACGCAGAGAGCGGATGATGCGGTCCGATCAACTGGCTGCTCGGCGCGAACTACGCGCAGAACAAGACGCTCAGCGCGAATGACATCCTGACCGGCGATTCCACGAATACGGCGATTCTGCCCGGCGGCCCGTTCATCGCCAAGTCGACGACCACGATCACCCAGAATACCCGCGACACGGCCGTCTTCGGAAACGTGGAATATAAGCTCACCGACCAGCTGACGCTGCTGGGCGGCGCACGCTACACGGAATCGAAGAACCGCTACTCGTCGTGCATGCGCGGCGACGAGGGCATGCAGGCGACGTTCGGCTTCTTCTCGAACCTGCTCGGCGGGACCACCAACGGCCCGGTGACCAGCCAGAGCTGTCTCAATCTCGACGCGACCACCTTCCAGATGATCCAGACGCCGTTCCACGACCATTTGAACGAACACAACGTCTCCTGGCGCGGCGGCATCAACTACAAGCCGACCAAGGACATCCTGCTCTACGCGCTCGTCTCGCGTGGCTACAAATCGGGCAGCTTCCCGACGGTTCCCGCCTCGACGACCGGGCAATTCTCTCCGGTGACGCAGGAGTCGGTCACGGCCTACGAAGCGGGCTTCAAGATCACGGCGCTCGATCGCAAGCTCCAGATCAACGCCGCCGGCTTCCACTACGACTACCGCAACAAGCAGGTCCGCGGCATCATCCTCGATCCGATCTTCAATCAGCTCGAGAAGCTCGTGAACATTCCGAAGTCCCGGATCAACGGTGCGGAGCTCGAACTGATTCTGACGCCGGTCCACGGCCTCACCCTGCACGGCGGCGCGACCTATATCGACAGCAAGGTGCAGCGTTTCTCGGGCATCAACAACAACCGGATCACCGAGGATTATGCAGGTTCCGCGCTCCCGTTCTCGCCCAAATGGTATCTCGTCGGCGACGTGAATTACGAGTTCGCGCTCAGCGACAGCCTGCATGCCTTCCTTGGCGCCAATGCGCTCTACAACAGCAAGGCCAACTCGACCCTCATCAGCGGCGCCGACAGCCTCCCCGAACTGTCGCAGATCAAGGCGTTCACCACGCTCGATCTGCGTGCCGGCGTGAAATCCGCGGATGATCGCTGGACCTTCTCGGTCTGGGGCCGGAACGTGACCAACAGCTATTACTGGTCGAACCAGTTCGTCACCCAGGACGTCGTCGTGCGCTATGCGGCGAAGCCCGTGACCTATGGTGCGACGCTCAAGTTCAATTTCCGCTGACCCTCCTGCGGAGTCTCGACGGCGTGCTCCCAAGCCGGAGCACGCCGCCTTTTCGTCTCCAAGGGTCGAGGGCGTCTCCGCGCGCTGGCACTACTGCGCGCGCACTATTCCGGTAGCGCAGATCAGCCGACCGCCCTGGGCGCTGCGGATCTGGTCCAGAAGCAAGTACTGAACAGCCCGGCACGACTTCGATAGCTGCGTTTGCGCGCTGACCGACGCACCTACCCGGCGGATATGACCGCCCAATCCTCTTCCAGATTATGCGCGGCGTCAGACTTCTGGCCTGATGCCGTTCATAGATGCGGCGTCGCCTGCCGAAACCCGCAAGGGCCCCGGCAGGCGACGAAAGCGGCAATCACCTGAGTTCCGGCATTCCGCCGGACTGCTCACATGAACTTAAAGCTGAAGGATGCGCCATAGGTCGCCGGCCGGCCGGCATAACGTGCGACGGTGTCATAATAGCTCGCGACGTTGGTCCAGTAATAGCTGTTGGTGACGTTCTTACCCCAGATCGAGAAACGCCATTTGTCGTCGGCGTCCTTGATGCCGGCGCGCAGATCCAACGTCGCATAAGAGTTGATCTTGTAGGCGTCCGAGCCTGCGATGATCGCCGTCGTATCGCTGCGGAAATTGACATCCGCGCCCGCGAAGAGCTGCAGTCGCTCGTCCAGGGGCTGGGTCGCATCGAAGCCGGCAGACACTTGGATCTTGGGGGCGTAAGGCACCTTGTCGCCCGCGAAATTGCCGGCGACGCCCTCGCCGCTGATGCCCGTGAACTTGTCGATCGTGGCGTCCAGATAGACGGCGTTGGCATGAGCCGAGAAGTAGCGCGTCGGCCGGACGTTGATCTCGATCTCGCCGCCCTTGACGCTCGACTTCGGGATGTTGACCAGGGCATCGAGCACGCCGAAGATCGGATCGATCAGATTGGAGCGAAGCTGCTTGTCACGATAGTCGTAGTAGAAACCCGCCCCGTTCAGCTGCAACGTCCCGCCGAGCAAAGTCGCCTTGAATCCGCCTTCATAGGACAGCACGGACTCCTGTTTGACCGGCAGCAGCTGGGCCGTCGTCGACGCAGCGGCGGACGGGAAGCTTCCCGCCTTGTAGCCCTTGGTGACGTTGGCATAGAGTAGCAGACCTGGACGCGGCTTCCAGTCGACGCCGGCCTTCCAAGACACGTTGTGCTCGTTGAGCGTGCCGCGATACTGTCCCGGCAGATAATCGGGCGCGGCACCGTCGATGCCCGTGGTGTTGAGCGTCAGGCATCCGGTGCCGTCGGGCGGGGCGATCGGCGGCAGGCCATGCTCAGCGCGCAGCGAATTGCTCAGGAACTGGTACAGCCCCGACAATTCGGCGGCATCCGCGGGAAGCCCGGCGAAGCACGAGCTCGCGCGACGATCGGCCTGCGTGTAGCGGACACCGCCCTTGAAGGTCAGCTGCCCCAGGTCATATTCGGCGTTCGCAAAGCCGGCATAGTTCTTCATGACCTGGCTGCTGTTGAAGGTCGAATTGAAGACCCCGGCGCCCGAGAAGGCCGTCGAGTCCGGATAGAGAAGTTCGTAGAAATCTGCGGCCTTGTCGCGAGAGAAATTTCCGCCGACGACCCACCGGAGCCGGTCATGAGGCGAGTTGGCGAGGCGGACTTCCTGCGAGAAACTCGTCACCTTGCCAAGGAATTCAGGCACGTCGAAATCGTTGTAGGTCACCCCGTCGCCGTCATAGGCCATATTCTGTTTGTAGTGCACGTAAGAGGTCAGCGAGGTCAGCGTGATGTCATCGGTGATGTCGTAGTCGCCGCGCAGCACACCTTGATAGAGCCGGTTGTTCAGGTGCGGATCGACATTTTCCGAGAAATCGGCAGCCCGCGGGTCCGCCGGCGCGGTCGGATAGGTCGAGACCACGCTGGGCGAGCCTGGAAAGTTCGGGCGGTACTGGATGAACTGGACGGCCTGCGGCTGCCCGCCATCTTTCCAGGCGTTGAGATTCACCTGGAACCGCAAGCGGTCGCTGGCCTTCCAGTCGATCAACAACCGGCCGGCATATTGACGGGTGTCACCGGTCTTGCCGTCGAACGTGTAGCCATGCTGCCATCCGTCGGCATGCTCGACGCGGCCCGAAAGGCGGGCGGTCAGGCCGTCGGCGATCGGGCCGCTGACATAGGCTTCGCCGGTGACGTCGTTGAAACGCCCGTAGCCCACGGTGGCGCCGGCGGTGAAATGATCGGTCGGCTTCGCCGCGATATAGTTGATGGCGCCGCCTGTGGCGTTGTTGCCGAAGAGGGTCCCCTGGGGTCCCTTCAGGACTTCGACGCGCTCCAGGTCGAAGGCCGTGAGCGTCGTCAGCACCGGAAACGGAAGGGGTGCTTCATCGATATAGGTGCTGACGGCGGGGGTTGCGCCGAGCGTCGTCTCGTAGAAGCCGACGCCGCGCAGGGTGTAGACGGGCGTGTTCGAACCGCTGTTCGTATAGGACAGTCCGGGCACCTGTGCCGCGATGTCGGCAAGAGAACTGATCTGCTTCTGCTTGAACGTATCCCCGCTGATCGCGGCAACGGTCAGGCCGACCTTGTTGATGTTTTCCTGGCGCTTGTTGGCGGTGACGACAATCTCCGCCATGCCGGGAGCGGCGCCCGCTGGTGCCGCGCTCACAGGCGCAGCATTCGGAGCTGGCACAGAGGCCGGCGCGGCGGCGGGTTGCGCTTCCGGCGATGGTGCGCCCGCCTGAGCCAATGCCGGCGACATGGAAAACAGCAGGCCAACATTGAGCCCGCACAGCAGCCGAACCGTGTTCGTCTTGGACAGCATCGTCCCCTCCCAATCTGACCCGGCTTGTGCCGGCGTCCTATTCGAGGACCCGCAGACGCTGACGCCTGTCGGATCCCATCTTTCCCCTACCTTTGCCGAGGTCACGAACCGTCGTCAACACGGTAGTTGACTGAGGTGTCTTCCGTTTCCATCTTCCTGTCAACACATAAGTTGACTAATCGACCGCCTGCGGTCACGCATCTCGGCGATTGAACGCGACAGACCGAAAAGTCTGCCGGTAACTCAGATGCTTCGCCGCCACCTTCGCGCTCCTCGCGCCATCGGCCTCACCGATCCCGGAGAGGCCTGGCAAATGCTTACGAGGCACCCGCGCGTGATCAGCTCTGCCGGACATATCCTGCGGCGCGTGACCCCGGTCGCCGGCGACTTGCCGGCGTCGGGCCCGTCCGCGCCATGGGAGATGTGCCCGAGCCCCGCCCCTCGCCGGACCGCATCTCCGGGCTTGCATATTATGCCGGACTGTCCGCGACCGCCCCGTCCGACGACGTCTCGATAGAACGGTGAACGTGCCGCATGAACGCCTTGATGCGCAGCAAACCGAAGAAGTCGAGCATGAGCGGAAGCGCCACATGGAGCATGGCGGCGGCCTTTTCGTCACCGATCCGGCGGTCGCCCATTTGGAAGAACACCCGGGCCTCGCTCGACGCCACGAGCTCGGCCGCCTCGGCGTAGAAGGAAATATTCTCGGGAGGGAACCCCACCTCCTCGACGAAACCAGCCTCCCGGATCTGCCCCCAGATTTCGATCAGCCGCGAATCCGCCAAGCTTATCAGTCGCCCCTCCTCCGAATCGACGAGTTCCAACATACCCATGGCAGCAAACGCCTCTGCATCGCGCTCGGCCGGGCTCTGTTGCAAAGATTGGCGGCAGTCAGAGGTAGGCTGTCGCTCTGCGCCGATCAGGCGGCTGCTGCGAAATGGTGGTTGAGCATGCCCATGGCCTCCGTCAGCGCCGAGGGCCCAATGCCAAAAGCTCTCTCCACAAGGCGCACCTCGCCCCTGATGCCGGGCTGCAGGCACCAGGGGCGAGCCTGTCCTTTGCGCAGGGCTCGCATGACTTCGAATCCCTTGATCGTGGCATAGGCCGTGGGGATCGATTTGAAACCGCGCACCGGCTTGATCAGTATCTTGAGCTTTCCGTGATCGGCCTCGATCACGTTATTGAGATACTTCACCTGCCGGTGGGCCGTCTCCCGGTCCAGCTTTCCTTCGCGCTTCAATTCGGTGATCGCTGCACCATAGCTCGGCGCTTTGTCGGTATTGAGCGTGGCAGGCTTTTCCCAGTGCTTCAGGCCTCGCAGGGCCTTGCCCAGGAACCGCTTCGCTGCCTTGGCGCTGCGGGTCGGCGACAGGTAGAAATCGATCGTGTCGCCCCGCTTGTCGACTGCCCGGTACAGGTAGGTCCACTTGCCCCGCACCTTGACGTAGGTTTCATCCAGGCGCCAGCTCGGATCAAAGCCACGCCGCCAGAACCAGCGCAGCCGCTTCTCCATCTCCGGGGCGTAGCACTGGACCCAGCGATAGATCGTCGTATGGTCGACCGAAATGCCGCGTTCCGCCAGCATTTCCTCAAGGTCGCGATAGCTGATCGGATAGCGACAATACCAGCGCACCGCCCACAGGATCACATCACCCTGGAAATGGCGCCACTTGAAATCCGTCATCGTTCCGTCCGTCCAATCTCCGCCAAGCATGCTCAAGCTTCACGATTTTTGCAACAGAGCCACCGGCGGCGCATCGGCTGTGCCGTCGAGAAGCGCGGTGACCACCGCTTCCTCCGCCGGCCCGAACATCACGACCTTGCCGCCGACGCTGGGATCAGTCGACGGCGTCGTCACCACCGTGCCGACAAGCGTCATCACATATTCCGAGAAGGTCTTGTCGAAGGCGCCGAACTTGGCGGATTTCCTGAGAGCTTCCCAGGTATAATTGTGTGGTTCGCCCACCAGCTGGTCCTTCATCGACGCGTCGGTATTGCCCGCGATCGTCGCGTCCCGCCGGTTGCCGTTGTTGCAGCCCTGGCGCGCGGCCGCCCAGTCGGAGAAGACGCCCTGGCTGTTGCCCACCGCCTCACAGATCGTCGCGCGGGTCGTTTCCATCTGCGGCCAGATGCCGCCAACCAGCGCCTGCGCCGTCTCGCAGCTCGAGATATTCATCTGGTTCAAAAGCTGCGCCTTCTGGCTGAACTCGTCCATGACCTTGCCAATCTCGGGCGACACGGAATCGATCGCGAGCTTGAAGGCAAAGCCAAGCGCGTTGTTGGCGGTCGCCTTGAGCATCGCGATGATCTCGCTCGCATTGATGAACGAGAAACTCCCGCTGAACAGATCAATCCCTCCGCAACCGGCGCGTGCGCTGGGAAGCTGAAGATTGAAGGGCTGGACGCTCTTCTGCGGAAAGCGCGTCCAGACATTGCCCAACGAATAGTAGCCCGCCGACTGCCCCTGGAACGCCGATGGCCCGGTAACATTGGCTGCTCCCCCGGCGTCGGAGAAGAAGTTGTTCATCTCGGATGCGACATCGGCTTGCGCCGTGCCGATAAAGGCGAGATTGGCGGCGGCGACCATCCCGGCCCAGCCTGCCGTAGAGCGAAATGCGCGGCGCATAAGGCCGCTGCGGCGATCCCGTCCCATCAGAAGTCGCTCCCCACCTTGGTGTTCGTCAGCGCAAAAATGCGGTCCATGATCTCATCGGCGCTCAGAATGCCGTAGCCCACGGGAATGGTCCGCCGCGTCATCGTGTCGAAGAGCACCAGCGCCGGCGTCTCATTGCCCGGAATCCCCATTCGCGCCCGCTGGCCAGCGTCCACGACATAGTTCGGGAAATCGCGGCTTGGTCCGCCATCCATCGAAACCGCCATCACGGCCATGCGATGGCTGTCCGCCACGGAGCGCAGGATTGGCGAGAAGAGGTCGCAGGCGCCACAGCTCTGCGCGTAGAAATAGAAAAGGCCGTAGCGCTGACTGAGGTTCGCCATCACCGCATCGCGGTCCGCACGCCGATTGTCGAGCCAGGCGCGCTTGCCCACCGTCGAGACCGGGCGTTGCAGCGTGTAGTCGAGATCCGGGTTCTGCCACAGGGCGCGCTGCCAGGTGTCGGAAAAGGTCGATGCGCGATCGAGCTGTTCACGCTGGAACCGGACATAGGCGACCACATTCTCATCGGTCGGCTCCAGGATCGCACGCGCCTTCAGCTCGTCGAGCTGGCGCGTGATCGCAGCCATCCGCTCGACCGAACTCTGCGGCGGAACCGCAGCCGCCTTTTCCTGCTCGGCTGGCTTGGGCTTGCTGCAATAGAACCACTGCCCCAGCCGGCGTTCGGCGCAGTAGAAGGCGTCGTGAGCCTCATGCCGCTCAACGCCATCCGAAGAGGGACCGTGCGATTGCGCCAGAGCGGGCGTCGCCATACTGGCGAGCGAAAGCGCCAGGAGCGGCGCGGCCAATATTCTGACCATCAATGGACGTCCTTTCAGGAACAGCCTCCGAAGCGCAGGGATGGCGCGCGGAAGGGAATGGGAATGATGGGTCCGGTAGGAGGCCGTTCGCGACGAGGAATGCGAACGGTGGCGGGGCGGTAACAGCGGCCGGTGCAGACCGGCGGAGTGTGCAGCCGTGTCATGTGCCGTGGAGGTCATAATAATCCTCAATCTTCTGCTGGATCTGGGTCATGGTCTCGACTTCGTCGGGAAGCCGCGCGGCATCCACGAACTCCGCATAGACCTCGGTGAAATCCATCACCGAGAGATCGAGGCGCGCGAACTCCTCGATCGTGAATCCGTGACATTGCTCGCGCTTCGGGGCGCCCCAGGGTTTTCCGAGCTGGACCCTTCCCTGCTCCTGGAGGATGCGGCTGAGCTTGCTCTCGAAGCAGCAATAGGCCGTGCGCCGGGTCTTGCAGACGCCAAGAAAGCTCGACGAACAATAAGTCCCGACCTTGTGACAAAAGCCCATGCGGTCCTTGATATCGAGCCTCATCTCGCTCTGGGAGCACGCGAAGAGCGTCAGGAACGGGGTTGCCAGCGCCGCGATCGCAGTCGGACCACCGGCCAGTGCCGCCGCCCCGGCGCCGACGGTCAACAGGCCGGACACCTTGCCGGCGCAGCAGTTGATAAGACCGAACACCGGCTTGTGGCAGGTCTCGCGCGTGCCCTGGAAAACGGTGAAGTTATTCTCGTCGAATTCCTTGCCCGCCCGATCGATCGCATGCAGCGCGACCAGCGCGTCCTTGAACTCCGTCGACGCCTCGCGGACAATCGGTTCGCAGTCGCCATTGATGCAGTAGACATCGTCGCCACAGATATATTGCGGCGCATCACTGACCGCACTGCCGGGCGTCGGACAACGATAAACCCGCTCCTCCACCGCACACGCGCCATTTGGCTCTTCATCGAGACATTCGGTTCGGACATAGGTGCAGGCGCCATTGGCCTCGAGCGTACCGCAGTCGTTGTGTCCAGTGGTTATCCGGTTGCACTCGTAAGTCCGCGCCCAGGCCCAGCATGGCTGGGTGACCGGTACACCATTCACGATCCGGGTAACGGGATCGCTTGATGTGCAGACTTCGCTTTGCTGCTCGCACATCGAATCTGCCGCCAGCGATGCGCATTGGCCTTCATTACGCGTGACGGTGGTCACGGTGGGCTCGTCGACCTGGGACAGCCAATATCTTCCGGTCGCGAGCACATAACCCGGATGATAGGCGCCTGGTGTAATCCCCTGGGCTTCAGCCGTACATTTGACCTCGACGGCGGTGTGGCCCAGGCTCTTGCAGGTATCCGCCGCCGTGTATCCATAGGCGCTCATATTGTCGCAATAGTCGATTGGGCGGCTCTCCCAGCAGACGCCCGACGCGATCTCGTCGTCGAACGCAGCACGGGCCGGATAAGGGCCGCCATCAGCCGGCATGAAGCTTAGTCGGCCCGCGTAATAGGTGTAGATCGACCGGGTCTCAGACCGCACGTCGAGACTGATCGAACAGGTCCGATTGTCGGTCGTGACCTTGCTCCCGGCATTGCAGCTCGTCTCGTAGTAGCCATCGCTGCCCGTCGCGGGCGGCAGCGGCGTGCAGGTGCCGGACGAGCCCGAGTAGCTTTCACCGGCTAGGAAGGTCGAGGGATCATTCTCGACGGCCGTCGCGCGCGCCGTCGTCTCGAGGATTTCGGTATTGCTGAAGGTCGGCCGCGTCCGGTCAGCATCGGTGGTGATCCGGTACTGCTCGTTGGAGGATCTCGTCGCGGCGGCTTCTGCCTCCATCCGCTCAGGATTGTTGAAATAGGCCCCTTGCGGCAGCGAGGTCCCGGCATAGCCGGGCACTGCTTCGGCCCGGGCATTATCGATGGGAACGAGCGTCGAGTCCTGGCGCTTTTCATTGCCGAGCGATCGCCCTTCCTGGCGCGCTTCCTCGACACTCATCTGGGCGGCCGCCGGCGCGGCGACCGTAAGGGCCGCAAGCAACGCAATCAGGGCCGCCCGAACACTCATGGCAGGGCTTTGCGAAGATTTGCCAGACCCACCGCGGCCACGCGCGCGCCAGGCCCATTCCCGTCCGCGAACGACGTCAGCGCATATTCGACGGTCACATTGCCGATCATCCGGTCATAAGGCGGAACTTGTGTCCGACAAGAAAAGCCGGCGCAGAGGTCGAAGTCGGAAGAGACCGCGATATATGTCGGCACGGCCTGGACATCGAAGGCGCGAAACAGCCTCGGATCGATACCAATGTTGGCGAAATCGTCCTGTCGCTCGACGATCTTGCCGAGTCTTTCCGAAAACTCCTTCATCGAATTGTTCGGGAAACCGCGGAACACCACGACGCCCCCGGCCCTGGCCGTGTCCTGAATGAGCCGCCGCAGCGCCTTGGGCGGCATCGACAGGCTCGCGAACGCAATCAGCTGCGGCGCCTCCCCACCTCCGGCGGCAGCGTTCGTCACCGCCCCCTGAACGATCTCGTCAAAATCGATCGAACCAGCCGGTCCCTTGGGTAGATCGGTGGACGCCACGCGCTGCATGTTCTCCATGCCCCCATCGCGCACTGCCGCAGCTTCCTCGCGGAAGGCATCCCCGCGATCCTTGATCTGATCCACGAAGGCCTGGGCATCGGCCTGCAGGTCGGTCGATCGTTGCTTGATCGCCTGCACATCGATCCCATCGACGGTCTGGGCGAGAAGCGCGGTCATGCCGGCGGCAGCGACAAGACCAACGGCGCCCAGGGTGAGAAGTCGCATCGTCCCCTCCTTCACAGCACGCAGCAGTTGCGTTTGCGCCAGACGAGATAGCCCATGTCCTCACCTCCAGCGGGATAGGCGCGGCCAGCATCGGGCGGCATGGTCGAGGCTCCGATCGCAGAGCAGGCGAAGCGCCCGCTCACGGTCGGGATCGGATTGGTCATCTGGAACCGGTATTGCTGCTTGCGCATCACCGGCATCAGATATTTCTTGCAGAGACCGGCCGAGCCCATCGTGCCCCAGGCAAGCGCCTGGCGATGCATCTTGTAGGCAAAGCGCGACAGCGCGAGCCGCGAAGACTGGACATGGCCGATCGAGGCGGGGATGTTTCCGTTCAAGGGATACATCCCGCCCTGACAGCCGGCGCACCAGAAAAGCTGGTCAAGCGGTAGGTTCACTGTCCCGGCGATACAATCGCCGGCGCAGGCCGCCTTGGCGAGCGGGTTGGCGAAGATGATAGCCTCTGGGTTGATCAGCGCGGCGAGCGAGTCATCCTGCCAGAGCGGATCGACTTCCGTCATATAGGCGATGTCGAAGCTCGCCTGCTCGAAGCAAACGAAGTCGGTCAGTATCTCCATCCAATAGAGCAGGGGATAGACGTACCAGTGAACGTGCCACTTGGCCGTGCTCTGCGAACGCCCCCCGACCATGGAGGGCCCTGCCAGATAGCCTTGGCCGATGTCGAAACCGGGTGCGATGCGGACCCCGCCGAGATTGGGGAAGCACCAGGGTTTCATCGTAACATCCGCAAGCCGCGCCGGCTCCCAGAAACCCACCGATATGCCGATACGTGGCAACGGATCTGCGCAGGCGCAGATGGGAGAGGCCGGATTGTTCGTGTCTGGGCGGCCGCTCGGCCAGATCTTCAGCCCACCGACGGAGAGCGGAAAGAGGCAGGACCAGCAGACATCGGTGATCGGATTGACGAATTTGCCGTTGCATGTCGGCCCGGCTGCCTGCGCGCTTGGTGCAAAAGCCAACGCACAGAGCGCCATGAGCAGCGCGCCGAAGATCGATCGGACGGCGCGCGTCATTCTCTTTCTCCCAAATGCTCGAGATAGGCCGTGTCCGCCCGCTGCTTGGCGCGCAGATAGACAACGGTAAGCGTCAGCGTCACGGCCAGCAGGAGCGCGATCATGCACGGCGCCGCCCTGCCCAGCTGATCCTGCAACGGGTCCAGGAGGATGACCGCGACGGCGAGCGAGACGCAGAGCGAGAGCCAGGCCAGACGCATGATCCTGAGCCTGGTCGACTCCGGAGCGGCCATGGGCGTCCGCAGCATATCCAGCCATAATGGCATCAGCCAGGCCTCCCTGGTTTCAGGACGACCTCCGACACTCGCATCGTCTTGCCGTTCTGGCTGACGACCGCGGGTGTGTGCTCGATACCGAACGTCGCGCTGAGCCGACCTTCCTGATCAAAATAGAAGCGGCGCTTCTTCGCCGTCATCTGCTCGATCGGCGAGCCGTTCACGAAGATGATCTTCGCCTTGAGGTCGGTATAGCGCGACGTTGCCCAGGAGAGCTGCGCGGCATCGTCGCCATCTACGAAGACCAGGTCCTGCTTGATCGCAACGAAATCAAGCGGATTGACCCGGTGCCCAGCCGCCGCAATCAGATTGCCCTTCTGATCGCGAATGTCCCGTTCGACCGCGATGCTCGGATCATAGTCCCAGCTCCGCGCGGTTCGTGCCGGCGTGATACCCTCTACGGGCTTCGGTCTGCGGACACGCTGCTCGACCCGCTTGGCGAATATCCCGTTCATCCGCGCCAGCTCGCCGCTCGCTTCGGCGCGGCGCAGCCGTCCCTCGATTGCCGAAAGGAGATCGGGCTCGATCACGGGGAAGGTCTGGCCGGCATGGCCGTAATCCCTGGCTTCGCTGCGGATTGGCCCCGCGAGCGACACCACGGTCATGCCTATGATCGCCGCGCTTGCCGTAAGGATTGCTTTCATAAGACCGGCTCCCCCGTTCCGATGATCTGGGAGGCACAGACAAAGCCAATTTCAGCGTAGCGGCTATCGAACCCGTCGCGATGCGGCGTGGCGGCGAAATAGCAACCCTCGGGGACGATCCCTGTCGCGCCGGGGGTCAGCGGCTCGCCCGCCTTCGTGAACGGTTTCATCCGGACAACCGGCACGCCATTGATCGTGACATCGAAGCCGTCATGACCGACGACGTCGCCTGCCGCACCATAGACCCTCTTCCCGAACATCCTTGGCTTAGGACCGAAATGGCGCTGGAGGAGCGCGCTTGGCGGTGGATCGAAAAAGACGACCTCACCCTTTGCCGGCAACCGCCCCCGATCGATGAGGAACGCCCAGTTCGGCAAGGAATCCGTCGTGTTGATCAGAAAGAGATGGTCATCGCGCCAATCCCCCAACGCCTTCCAGGCCATGCTTCCTGAAACAAGGACCCCGAACAGCAGCCAGAGCCTCCTATTAGGACGCCAGCGCCGAGCCGCCCCGTCATTGAGCACCGCTGCCATCGGGACCTCCAAAGGTTGAGACGGACGCGGACGGCGGCCCATATTGCGGGCCGGTTGCCGGCGGCACGGACGGCATCATCTGTGCCGGCGCCATGGGATCGAGATATTCGGTTGGCGCTGCGGGCTGCGCGGGCATTGCCTGCTGTGGTTGTGCCGCGAGCATGGCTTGCTGCTCAAGCTGCTGCAGTTCGATGGCCGACGCCTGTTTGGGTCGAGCGACGCCCGAGGCATAGACGGCGTGCCTGAGCTTGTCGGTGATGTCCGGGACGTTCTTGGTCAGGACGGCCTCGCCGACGAGGACGATCTGACCGTTCGCGCTCCGCCGCTGCAGCTCGGTGTCGAGCGATGCCATGAACTTGCGCATTTCCGCTTCAACCTGCGCCGGCGGCGATGCCGATCGCGCCTGGGCCTGGACATATTCGCCGACAATGGTGGAGAGGCGCGCGGATACGATGTGGTCCTGCGTCGGCGTAACCAAGAGCTTGGTGACCCACATGCCCCAGACCAGGGCGGCAAGAACCATGAGGCCCATCAACATTTGCAGGCGTGTGAAGCCCCCGAAAATCGCGCGTTTCGCGCGCCGCGTCGGCTGCGGCACGGGATCGGGCAGGTCAAGCTCGGTCTGTTCAGCCATGGTCGGGGTTTCCTTCGGGCAATATCGCGGGCACTATTTTTTCCCGCCGCAGGACGATCAGGCCGGTTGCCACCACGAGGTGCGCGACAATGAAAATGGTCTTGAATGACGCGATCCGGTCTGGAGAAGCAGCGACGTAGCGGCTCGCGAGGTTGTTGAGCTGGTGCATAAAGCCATCGAGCGAGAAGCCGCCCAGAGCGAGGAAGAAGAGCGCGAAAACCCCCCAGGTCAGCAGCAGCGTCGATCCGGTGAAACCCAGCAGATGCAGAATGAAGTAGAGCATCGCCCGAAAGTCCGGCCGGGAAACGGCCTTGCTCGCGGCGACCTGCGTTCGATGGTTCATGGTCCCCATGGCTCACTCCGCGGCCTCGGCGATGTCACCATCGTCGTGAGAAGCCCATTTTTCCGGATTCTCGGGATAGGCGACCCGCTCGATAGCCTCGTCCATGCTGAGGCCCCGGGCGACCAGTCCCTCGATCGCCGCGTAGACTGCCGGGCTCGAGGAAAAGACGGTGGCCGAAAAAGGATCGAGCACGAGGCGCCCGACCGCCAGTGTCTCCGGTCCCTTGATCAGGATATCGGAATATTCGCGGCCGTTGATCTTGAGGGACCGCAGCAAGGCGTCGGTATAATCGTCCATCTCGAAGCGATCGTGCTTTTTGAAATCGGCGATCGTCTCGGGTTTCTGCTGGAGGATGACGAACCAGTCAGAATTCTCGAGCGCCGCGATGGAACCGGCGGACTTGTAATAGTCGTTCAGCGACTGCGTCGCGGTGACCAGCGAGGCGCCGTATTTGCGGCAGGTGCGTGCATAGGCCTCGATGAAGTCGGCCATCGCGCCGCCGCGCAGCATCTGCCACGCTTCGTCGAGGAGCAGCGCTTTGGGGATCGCGCGATCGACCTTGCGCATCATCTGCTGCGACATGAACATGATCGCGGTCAGGACAACGCTCCGCAGTTCCTCGCGGGAGGACAGATCCGAAAGCTCAAATACCGTCAGCTGCGCGGACAGCTCGAACGAGACCTCGCCCTGAAAGAACCGTCCATATGTACCGCCCGATGAAAAGGGCCGCATGGCGATACCGAGATCCATGGCGAGCCCATTGCCGGTCGCGTCCAGCGCCGCGATCACGTCATCGATCGCCCCGTGCCGGCCCTTCTCGGCCCAGACGCTGTTGACGGCACCATCGATGAGGCCTCGCTCGGTATCGTTCAGCCGATCGATGTGGCGCGACATCTGGTTCACGATGGCTTTGAGCATCGCCATGCAATCGAGCAGATAGTCTTCGTCGGTCGCGGCCAACTCCTCGTCGATCATGCTGAACGGATTGAGGCAGAAGCCCGACGACATCGTGAACTCCACGAAAGCGCCGCCCTGGAGCTTTGCCGAATGCTCGAAGGAGCGTCCGTCATCGATCACGACGACCCGAGCACCTGCGCCGCACAGCGACGCGCACAACTCCTGAAGGGTCACAGACTTGCCCGACCCGGACTTGCCGAAGACCGCGACATTGTGGTTGCCCGCCGCATTCTCGAACGGCGACCAGAAGAAAGGCTGCCCCCTCCGTCCGATCAGCATGAGATGCGGCACCTGGCCGCCAAGAAACTCGCCCTGGATGGGCGCGAGGTTCGCGGCCGTGGTCGTCAGAAGCGTGCGCATCCGCTTCATCCGCTCGAGATCCCGCGAGAGGCCATTCGCCATCGTCATCGGCATGGCGCAGAGCAGCCCCATCACCTGCAGGTAGCGATCGTCGAGCAGGTCCCAGCCCGCCGCGCGGTAGACCGATTTCAGGACCCGTTCATTGGCGTCACCCCTGCCCTTGGGCGAAAAGGACGTGACCGAGAAGAAAACGCGTACCAATTTGCGCCCCTGACGCAGTTCGTCGTTCACATAGCGCCATTCCTGGCTTTGCTCGCGCAGCTGCGGCAGGAACCGGGCCGACTTGGAATCGGCGAGGCTCGTCGTCCGCATGAATTTGAAGCTTGCCTTGTTCGACGATGCCAGCGGGTCCGGGAATTCGACGCACAGGTTGGTCGCAACCGGACACGGCATGCGCAGCTTGTCGGTGAACATGTCGCCGATCAGCCGCGCCACGTCCCAGGGCGCCCACCGCACCGGGAGATTGCGGACCGAAAAGGAGCGGACGTCAAAGACGTCGGGCAGGATCTCACCGATTTCCGGTGCATTGTCCACCGTGTGTCCGGTCGGCCGGAATCGCTCGGTCCGCAGCAGCATGCGGTCGGGCTCGATGTGGAGCTCAACATCGCGGCGCACGGCCTGGTCCGCTATGGGATCGAGCGGATTGTAGTTGACCACATCCTCGCCCGCCGCGGTGGTCGGCGAGGTGATATCATCGACCCAGCCAATCAGATCGGTTGGATCCATCTTGCGGGCAGACACATTGATCGATGCAAGTGCCGAGATCAGACCATCCATGACGGCTACGATCTCTTCGACCGTCACGCTCGATGCTTCCGGCGTTGAATAGGAAATCGCCACGCGGTGGTTGCGCAGAGAAAAGGGCGCATCGTTTGACAGCGAACGCCAGACACCGTCGGTCAGGAAGTCCACCCGATGCTTGGCCATACGCTCATAGACGCCGCGGGCCGCATAGCGCGGAAGATACCAGCGCGAGAGGCGCTCCGATACGCGCGGGCTCATCCACTGGTGGAACTGAAGGCAGCCGGGCGCGGGGATCGCTTCAGACAGGAACTGGGTAAGAATCTCGCCCGTGCGCTCGTCCGCACCGATCAGCGGGGCCGCCTCGATGACGAAGCCTCGCGATGCGCTGTTGTAGAAAATGCCCGTCTTGGCATCGAAGCTGCGATAGGGCAGCCAGTCAGCCAGCATGGGAACGCCAAGTTCGGGCCGATCGGAATCAGGCCGCCGGCTGTCGCCGAGAATGCCGGACATCAGGCTCTCGAAAATACCGGCTTTGCCCGCCATCTCACTTATCCTCCTGCACGCCGGCCGGGAAATTGGCCGCACGGATCGTCGGGGCTGACACCACGGGCGCGGCCGGCACGGCGCCACTCTGGGCAGCCGCATCGCGCGCGCCTTGCGCGACGGAGCCTGCGATCCCTTGATAGGCGGGATCGCCCTTCACGCGCCCGACCGCTTGGGCGCCCGCCGTGGAGATACCCGTCTGAGGCTTTTCAGAACCCGGCACGGTCGCGCCACTCCCGTTCGCCGACGCACCCGCGGGGGTCGGATGCGCCGGCGAGACGGCCGCAGACGATGGATGCGCTGCACCATCCACCGTCGCGGCGGCAGGTGCGCTACCTGCCTTGGGAGCGAGGCGGGTCGCGACATCTGCCTTTATCGCTTCGACAGGATCGGGTTTTCGTACACGGGCAGCAGCGACCACCGCCGGATCCGGGACATCCGAATCGATGGCAGCGGCTGTGCCTCCCGGCGGGTCTACGCGATCGACCGCATCGGCGAGCGTCTCGGGGCTGCCGAGCCCATAATTCAGGCGGGTGCCGGATACCACAGCTTGCCCAAGCGCCTGTTGCCACTCACCGCTCGCGACGACGGCGCGGACAGCGCTGGCCTCATGCAGCCGGCCCCGTTCATCAATATAGGGCTGGAACACGATCCTGAGCACCTTTTCGCGCGTCCGGGCGGGGTCAGCCGCAGCGATCCTGGCCGCTTGCGGCGCGGCGGCACGATTGACCCGGCCCGCCGAACCGCGCGGGGTGTTTCCTGCGGGAAGTGCATCGCCATCGCCCGCTTCGGCGGAAATCAGGGCAAGCGCGCGATCATCGATGGTCGAACTCGGGGCGCAGATGCCATCGGGCGCGGCACAGGAAAAATCACCGCGGATGTTGCCGCCGAATGTCGCGCAGCCACTGAGCACCACAGCACTGCACAGCGTGAGGGCGCAAACCAACGACAGGCGCCGGCGTCGGAACGCGATCTTGGTCATGACTGCGCCTCCTTGAGCCACTTCTCAAGGAAAGCGCGCGGCCGATACCCTTCGAGCACCGCCCCGTCGCCGCGCACGATCACCGGCGTGCCACTGAGCCCGTGCCGCCGCGCGAAGGCTTCGTTCGCATCGAGACCCGACGTGTTGCAGGCAGGCCCCGCCTTGATCGGCTCGCCGGCATAGGCGGCATGAAGCGCGGCTTCGCGGTTCCTGGCGCAATAGACCCGGTCGGCGACATCCCGGCTGCCCAGCACCGAGATCGGCCGTTCAACGACCCGCACGTTCATGTCCTTGAGAACGCCCGTCAGGGCACGGCAATAGCCGCACCGGAAGTCGGAAAAAACCGTGACGGTCTGACCCGACGGATTGCCCCAGACGATCGCGCCTTCCCGCGGCAAGCCAGAAAGCGAAAGCTTGTGCGCTTGCGCAGAGGCGACAGGACGCTCAACCCGCGCCGGCGCGGCTGCCAGTTGCTGCGCGCCTTCCTCCTCACCGCCACGCGCCAGCGCATTCGCGCGCGCCGCGGACCCGACCAACATGTCGGGATTCATCTCGAGCAGCCGCGCCGCCGTAATATCCTGCCTGGTCTGCATGTCATAGACCCGGCCGATCACGAGGTAGCGGGCACCGGAATCCACATAGAAGAGGTTCTCCCCCGCGGTGATTTCGCACAGTCCGCCGACTTTCCCGCAATCGATCGCGGTTACTGGTGTCTTGGGAAGCCGCGTTTTCAACAAGGCCCTGACACGATCCTCGGCACTGCTCGCATCGGCAGCGAGCGCGATCCCAGCCAGGCTTAAACCCGTGACGGTCGCGACCAGGAGGCGCGATCGCCAGGTCAGCGAGCGGAGACGGTCAGTTACGGACATACACACCCTCCAAGAAGACAATTTCGACGTCGATGCCGGTCGGCATTTCGATCACGGGCTGATATTGCTCGGCGCGCTCGATCAGATATTTCGAAACCATGTCGCCCGTCTGGGCCATGCCCTCGCCAAAGCCCCCTTCGAGGATCTCGCCGGTCGAAAGCTTCTCGCGCTGGCCGTTGGTGGTGATGTTGGTTCCCTGGAACACACTGTTCGCGTTCGCTGAGAAGCCGCGGCCAAAGCCACCGGCAAGGCCCGCGATGAACGCCTGGGTGACGAGCGAGCCTTCACGGGAGACGACCCGGCCCCGCACTCCGGTCTTCCCGCCGAAGGCCAGGAAGCCCTTCACCTCGGATACCGCATAACGGCCACCCGGCTGCGGACACGTCATCTTCTGCAGTTTCACATAGACCTTCTCGCTCGAGAGGTCGCCGCGCGCCGCGCCATTGACGAGACATCCCTCGATCCTGGTCGTGAGCAACCTTCCGTTCTGGTAAACCGAACGGGCCGGGCCAGTGACGCGCAGGACGACAGGAAGCGGGTCCGTCTGGCTGTTGACGCCGGCACTGGCGTCAACTCCGACGATGACCTTGGCCCGTGCGAAGCTGTTGGGCGGCAGATAGTTGACGCTGTCGGTATACGTAGTGTTGCCCTTGGCAACCCGCGTGGCATTGCCCGTCTCACCGCTTGAGAAGCTGACCAGCTTCACTTCGCTCGGCCCGCCCGCAGCTGCGCGTCCCGGCCCACCCGCCGCACCGTCAGGCCGTTGGTATGCCTGCGGGCCGTTCGGGCCGTAGAGCGCCGCCGGCCCAGGCGCCGGAGGAGGCGCGGTCCGGCGCTCGTTGATCTGCCGCCGCAACTGCTCATTCTCCGCCTGATACGCAGAGAGAACGCGTTGCCCATCAGCCTGCATCGCCTGGTTCTGGCCCTTGAGCGTCTCGACCTGCGCGGTGAGCATTTCGAGCCGGCGATTTTGCCCGTCGATCGATTTGAGTTGGTTCTCGGTCGACTGAAAGCGGTTTTCGGAAAGCGCCATCCACTCCTGCTGGGAGAGGTTGCGGTTCACCAGATCCTTGGTCGAGACGGTGACCTCGCTGACACCATCCTCTCCGAGCTTCTCGCTGTCCCCGTCGCCGCTGAAAATCCAGAAGGAGGACAGGATGAGGCCAGCGCCGGTCACGCCGGCCAGCAGCAATCGCTGCTTCCTGCGAACCTCCTCGTTCCCGGCGAGGTCGCCGGAAAGCGGGGAGACGCCGTCGTCCGTGCCGCCATCAAGGGGCGGGCGCTTGCGATTCAGGAAGTCGGAAAGAGCCATGTCCTCACCTTTGTGTCTGGGCGTTCTGGGAGACGAGGTAGGCTGTCGTGACCTTGCCCGGAGCGAGCCGGCCCTCGGCGATCGACACGGCCAACGCGCTGGCGGGAGCGACCATGGCTTCGGTCAGCTCGATTTCGGACGCGCCTTTGTTCTCGATGCGCAAAACCTTGCCGGTGAGATCCGAGCCGCGGTATTCGGCGATCATCTGCACCTTGAGCGTGCCGACATAGACCGGTCGCAGGGCGCGCTGACGCATCTCATAGCCGTCAGCGACCGCATTCGAGTACATCGCCTGCACAAGCTCGACGGCGGCATCACGCGGCCCGAGCCTTTCCGCAGGACCATTTTCCGCGGTCCGTTCGTTCGCGATCGCCGGATTGGAGACAAAGACCTGCGCGGCCTGGTCGCCCCCGATCCGGCACACGAACTTGTAGACGTAACCGCGCTTGCTCGTGGCGAAGAACGAAAGGGCGCTCCGGACAAATCCGTCAGGAACGGACAGGTAGATATCGCCGCGGACAGGCTCGTTGACGACCGAGAAGTCATCCATCGGGTTACCGGTCGAGATCTTCGAGACCGACGCGAATTCATCCTCGACAAGGCTGATGCGCGTAAGATCCTTGGCCGATGCCTGGCAGTCGACCTGGGCGCTGTCCGACGCCATGATCGTCTGGTCCGCCCTCGCCGGTTCTGCGACGAGAAGCATGGCGATGGCCACCAGTCCCACGCCCATGCAGCGACTCAAATGGCAGTGGACGCGCGAAAGGAAGGCGGTGCCGGCGGCGGCACTGCCGATGACATAGACCGACATCATTTTTCCTTCCCCTGCTCGGCCACCACCATGCCGAAGCCGATCAGCTTCAGGGACAGCCCGGAATATTCCCAGTCGTACCGGAACGTCCGACGCTCGTTCGAAATGACCTTGTTGCCGACAATGGTGTGCAGACTGCCCGTCACCTCCGAACGGAGGTTCTTCGTGTCGAGCTCCATCTTCTCGATGGTGTAGAACTGGGAGATCGAAGATCCCCGCTGTTCGTTGACGATCTTCAGCAAGTCGGCCTTGATCTTGCCCTGGGCGGACGGCGCCGTGATGGCGAGCACCGAATTCATCCAGTATTCGAGGTTCTGCGGGCTGCGATTGAGGGTGAGCACCACGGTATCCCGGGTGATCATCTCCAGATATTCGCGCGAGACGCCCGCCGAACTCACCGTGACGGGAGACCGCAGGATGGGCTGCAGCACAACTTCCCGGTCCCGCGATACGGTGACGATGAACAGCAATAGGGTCAGCGCGCCGAGCCCGACGGCGACGATCGCCAGGATGTTCCGCTGGCGCAGAACCTGTTGGCTGCGCGAATGACTATACGAAAGTTCCATATCACCCCGCCATCAGTCGAAGGTATGAGGGTGGTGTGCCTCTCAGGCCGGTGAAGCCGGCCGGGAGATACCAATAGGCCAGATGGAGAAGCCACGATGCAGCCCGGCCTGCCTTGGCTTTTCTGAGACCCCACCAGCCTGCACCCGAAAGCACCATGCCAATGAGGATATGCTGAGACAGGATCCCCCAGACGAAGGGGATGACCATCGCCAGGAACTCATCCAGGGTCCACAGCCCGATCAGCTCGGGATCATCCAGATGAGTCGGGATGACGTACTTGTCCGCCGCCATTGCACCACCCTCTCCTTGGATCGGCCGAAGCTGCTACCTCGTCCGACCGCAGGAACGCTCAGATCGTCGCCGTCACGGTCGACGTCACGATCGGAATGCCGGTTCCGGCACCGACACCGACACCGACGGGAATTGCGATCTGCCCCATGGAGAAGCGGCCCGAAGCCAGCGCGACGATGCCGCCGGCAAGGCTGAGCACGGTGATGATCTTGCCACCCGACCCTTCGAGAAAATCGGTGAACTTGGTAAGTGCTGTATCGAAGGTGGTGTCGGCGCCGGCAAATGCTGGCCCCGCGAACCAGAGACCAGCGAACAGGAGGAGGGCGATGGCGACGATCGCCCGCTCCGTGCGCCCGCTCTTTTTCAGAACTGACTGCATGTTGGGTTTCCTTCACATGGAGACGCGACGGATCCGCGCCCAAGTGAAAGGGTGGTCAGATGCCTCTGTGGTCGCAACGGGCGGCCCGAGGAGGCCCCCTCGATTTGGCCATCATTTTGCGATTCTCGGCTTTTTAAGCATGGCCACGGGGCACGATGCCCCGACATTCGGGGCGGGCTGCCCGTCAAAACGGGGCAAGATGCCCGTGATTGCGGGGCGGCTTGCCCCGCATTTGCGGGCAAGCGGCAATCGCGGTAGATTCGGCAACAGGACTATCGGAAATTAACCATTCTCGGTTCATAATCGCTGCCGTAAGCCAGACGCGTAGATCGGGCTTCTTATGGATCGCAACTTCAGGACGTGGGCACTATGGGCGCCGCAGACTCACGAGACATCACCATCGATATCTCCGAATCCCTGTTCCGGCTGACAACCGAAGGCATCCGCCTGCATTCAAACGAAACCCTGCATCATCAGACGCTTTCGAAGCTAATCGATCATAGAAGTTCTCGCACCGAAAAGATCGGGAGCCACGACACCCGCACTCTCAAGGAACATCTTACTTCAATTCCATCGGATGGGACCATTCGAATTCGTCTCGATATTTCCCGAACGAGCGCAAGAAGTCTTGATGAGGTGAAGGATTTACTGAGTCACCAGCTCGACGCCAAGCTGACTGTGGCGGATGCCTTATCACTCCTTTTGTTTGATTATGTGGTCGAACAGAAGGCCGCGCGGATCATGGACAAGCTCGATCTCAACGGCCCAGACCCATTCGGACACAATGGATTCGCCAACGGTCATTCCAGTTAATCGGCTTGGTCCACAGTGTGTTAGCCAACCGATTACCCGCCCACATGGTTCAAACCACGCTTGCATTGCCGATTCGCCTATGATTGTCTCCCTTGATCCAGGCGGCAACGCGAGATCGAAATGTCATCTCTTGCCAAAGTGGGGGCGTAAGTTGTGGAGGCCGTCGAGCTCGACGAGCCGCAGCGGGATTACGTACCCCTGATCCTTCAAACCATGGCTGTGCAGGACACCGCGCAGCGCAGGCTGGCGCATATGACCGGGATCAGCAAATCCCGTCTTGGCCTCCTCCTTCATAGCGATCCCGACAAGCGGTCGGTGATGACTCTGCCTGAGCTTGAAAAAATTCTCCACGCACTCGGCACCAACATCCTGCAAGCCTATATCTGCATCGAGACCTTCAAAGGTCTCGAATTGCCCGACAGGGAGCGATATGCGACCGTCATTTCGATGCTCTGCGAGATGTTCGCCGGCCTGCCCCGCAAGATCATCGAGGCGCTCGACGAGATCAATGGCATCGACGGATCGGAGGTAAAGCGCGACTGGGGCGCGCCCCTCCAGAAAGCCGTGGTCAAACGAGTCGCCGAAGAAGTCGTGAAAATCCGCGAGCGGCGGGCGCGGATCACAGATGGCGATGACTTTCAAATCTAGGCGCGGCTATCGCGTCAAAAAGGCACAGCGCTTTGTACCACCTGGTTCAAAAGGTCGATACGATCGCAGATCGTCCTACAGGACGTGCCGCCGTGACCGGACCAACCGTTGCCTGGGGCACGATTGTCGCCCGACGCTGAAAGCCGCTCAGCCGCGACCAGTTCAACAGCACATTGTCGACATAATCCTGCGTTTCCCGAATCCGGGGCACGGCACCGTTCCGCACGCGGCCAGGTCCAGCGTTGTAGGCCGCCAGGGCAAGGTGATAGTGACCAAAGCGATCGAGTTGCTGCCGCAGATATTTGGCGCCGCCTCGAAGATTGCTCTCCACATGGTAGCGGTCGACCCCCAGTTGCGCTGCTGTTCCCGGCATCAGCTGGGTCAACCCAAAAGCATTTTTGGGCGAATAAATGTTGGGCTGATACCGGCTTTCCCGGATGATCACTGCATCGAACAGGCCGACCGGGATGCCATGTTCGCATGCGATATTGCTCATCAGTCCGTAATAGGTCGCCCGGCGGAACTCCGCGTCGGACCGCAGGAAACCGGTTGGGCGATAGGGCGCTGCAGAACATTCCGGCACGTAACGCGATGCAGCGGATGCGAATATGGCGCCGCCCCGCATCCAGAGCGGGACAGAAATCGATCCTGCCGCGGGGACAGCGGCCGTAAAGCGCGGAACCGACGGCTGCTCCGCGCCGACATAGGCAAACGGATCGCCACCATCAGTGCGCATCGGCGCCTCTGGGTCAGCGCTGAAACTGTCAGCCATCTGAAGCTCCACCCAACGCCGGCTCAGATCGTGGACACGAAACGCCGGGGGGAGTGCCCGCGAACCCGGATGATCAGCGGCCTGGGGTGCTTCATTATCGGCCGTCGAAGGCTGCTTGGGCGAACTCATTGGTCCCATCGAAATCACCTGGACGCTACGCGCCGCCCGCAGCGGCTCTGCAACCACGCCACCGGTGCCCCACCCTATCGCCACAACCGCGATACCGATCACAGATGCTCGCATGAAATCCTCCCCAATTCGCAACTGGGCCAAGTGGAGAGCATCAAATCCAACTCTGTCAATCCACGCCACCGCCGCGAGCCTCGGGTGATGAGGACATGGGCCGACAGCACATGTGGCTGATCCCTCGCAGCACAAACGGCCTTGGTTCAGGCAGGATTCCGCTGCCACAACCCGTGCGCGACGCCCTTGTCCGATGGTATGCCGGACAAGGCTCGCAGTATGACGAAGCGGCCGGCATCATGCTCGTTCAACAAGCGCGCATCGGCGAGAAATGGATCGCCTGCGATTGTCTGCAGCCCGGCGAACCACCGCCGATCCTGACCCCCGCCTTCCTGTCCGAAGCGGAAACCTATTATCTACGTCGGCTCACCAACGCCGACCGGCCCGAGCACCATCCCGACTGTCCTTTCTTCCGCGAGCAGGCCACCAATCGGCTCAGCGAGGTCCGCACCCACGAAAGCGCCGCCGATCCACCATTGGGTTACTTTGAAGTGCTGCGCCCGGCACCGGAGAAGCTCGCCCAAAAACCCGACGAGGACGGCAGTGACGACCGGACGCGCCAGGGTTCGATTCCCCGTCTCGCCCGTCTGCTCTGGCGCCTGCTCCACATTTCCGGTCTTAACCGGGTCCCTCCGCTTGGCGAGGATCATGCCGACCATTCGATCAGCGATGAGTTCCGGACCCTGTCCGCCGCCGCGGCAAAAGTCGAAATCGCGCCAGGGATCGAACTCGGCCGCGCCTTCTGGACCCATGCGCAGGCTCTCCACAGCAAGCGCGTTTATGCCAGCCTGCGCGCGATCGCCCGCCGTTGGCCGCGCGGCCATGCGCCACAGGCTTTCCTGGCCCTTTTCGCTCAGCAATTCCGCGGTTCGACTGTGGATCGGCGTGCAAAAAGGACCCCGTTAGCGGGGTGATCGGCGTCTAAAAGGGACCCCTCATTTCGATAGCCTAAACAGTCGTCTGGATGTTCAGGCGGCGAGATCGGGATGTTGGTTTTGGAGACAGTGGTTCGGATCCGGCGAGAGTTCGCCGGCGGGAAGGCGATCAAGGCGATCGCGCGTGATCTGCATGTGTCGCGGAAGGTGATCCGCAAGGCGATCCGGGCGCCGGAAGGCGCATTTGATTATCGACGCAAGGTTCAGCCGCTACCGCGGATCGGTCCGTTTCAGGATCGTCTTGATGTGCTGCTGGAAGAGAATGAGTTGCTGGGCCGACGTGACCGGCTTCGGATGACCCGTATCCACGACCTTTTGGTGCGTGAGGGTTTCGAAGGCTCCTACGATGCCGTGCGTCGCTATGCGGCACGGTGGAAGGTCGAGCGGCGCAGGAATGTCGGCGATGGGACGACGGCCTTTATTCCGATGCTGTTCCAGCCCGGCGAGGCCTACCAGTTCGACTGGAGCCACGAGGATGTCGAGATCGACGGCAAGCCGATGCGGGTGAAGGTCGCGCATATGCGGCTGTGCGCATCGCGGGCGGTGTATGTCCGGGCCTATCCCCGCGAGAGCCAGGAGATGCTGTTTGACGCGCATGCGCGCGGCTTTGCCTTTTTCGGTGGCGTGCCCAAGCGCGGCATCTACGATAATATGAAGACGGCGGTGACGAGCGTGTTCACCGGCAAGGAGCGGGTGTTCAACCGGCGGTTCCTGATCATGGCCGACCATTATATGGTCGAGCCCACGGCCTGCTCGCCGGCGGCGGGCTGGGAGAAGGGCCAGGTCGAGAACCAGGTGCAGACGATCCGAGGGCGCTTCTTCCAGCCCCGTTTGCGGTTCGCCAGCCTTGAGGAGCTCAATGGCTGGCTGGAAGCCGAGTGCCGGCGCTGGGCCGAACGGCAGGCGCATCCTGAACAGGGCGAACAGACCGTGGCGCAGATGCTGGAGATGGAACGCCCCGCATTGCAACCGATGCTGGGGCCGTTCGACGGCTTCAACGAGAGCGAGCATGGCGTGTCGGGCACCTGCCTGATCAGCTTCGATCGCAACCGATACTCGGTTCTCTCGACGGTGGCACGACGCACGGTGCAGGTCCGGGCCTATGCCGACCGCATTGTCGTCCGATGCGATGATGAGGTCGTTGCCGAACATCCCCGCTTCTTCGGGCGTAACCGCACGATCTATGATCCCTGGCACTATCTGCCGGTGCTGGCCCGCAAGCCCGGCGCTTTGCGCAACGGCGCCCCTTTCCAGGACTGGGAGCTGCCGCCAGCACTGGCTCGGTTGCGCCGCAAGCTGGGCAATGGCGATGATGCCGATCGGCGGTTCGTGCGCGTGCTGGCGGCCGTGCTGACCGACGGTCTGGAACTCGTCGAGGCCGCCGTGCGGGAGGCGCTGGCGACCGGCACGGCGAGCGATGATCTGATCCTCAATATCCTGGCGCGGCGCCGCGAACCGCCGCGACCGCTGACGATCGTCACTTCGGAGGACAACGCCCTGCGGCATCCGCCGATCGCAGACTGTGCCCGTTACGACCAACTGAGGAACTTCCATGCAGCGGCATGACATGATCGACGCGATGCGCGGGCTCGGTCTCAAGGGGATGGCCGGCGCGTTCGATGAGGCCGTCACCACCGGCCTTCAGCGGCAGCGCACGACGATGGAGATACTGACCGATCTGCTGCGCGCGGAGGCAACCCATCGCCACGCAGCCTCGATCCGATACCGGATGGCAGCCGCCAAGCTGCCGGTGGTGAAGGACATCGATGCCTTCCACTTCGAGGGGACGCCGATCAACGAGGCGCTGGTCCGTTCGCTACACAGCGGCGCGTTCCTGCCTGCACGGCGCAATGTCGTCCTGGTCGGCGGCACAGGCACCGGCAAAACCCATCTGGCCATCGCCATCACCGCCAATGTCGTCCGCGCCGGGGCGCGGGGGCGTTACTTCAACACCGTGGATCTGGTGACCCGCCTCGAAGAAGAGGCCCGGATCGGCAAGAGTGGCGCGCTTGCCGCCCAGCTCTCCCGGCTCGATCTCGTCGTTCTGGACGAGCTTGGCTATCTGCCGTTCGCCCGCTCAGGCGGGCAGTTGCTATTCCATCTGGTCAGCAAACTTTATGAGCAAACCAGCGTCGTCATCACCACCAATCTGGCGTTCGGGGAATGGCCCACCGTGTTCGGCGATCCCAAGATGACCACCGCGCTCCTCGATCGCGTCACTCATCATTGCGACATCATCGAGACCGGCAACGACAGCTGGCGCTTCAAGAACCGCAACTGATCCCACCGCATGCCGGGATTAAGATGCTTTGCGCTGCGCGCGTCTCCGGTCGGGCTCCGCCCTCCCTACGCCGCGCGCAGCGCAAGGAGCGTTCCTCGACCGTCGCCCCATCCTTGAGAGGGGGTCCCTTTTGCGCGCCGATCGGGGGTCCCGTTTGGACGCCGATTGACATTGATAAAGCTGCGCTCGACATTTGACCGCCATGGCATCGATCTGGCGATCGAGAAACCCGTGTTCGACACCTTGACCCCGATCGGTCCCTGCCGGCCGGATTTCCTGCTTGAGGCCCGATCGAGATCCACGGGTGAAATCCGCCAGATCGTGGTCGAAGCCATGGACTCAAACGATGAAACCTACCGGCTCTCGAAGGCCGCGACGCATCCGCGAATGGAACAGCTCGCTCCGCTCGTCTGTGTCTCGCCGCTCGATCTTGAGAGAGACCGGATTGCACTGACCGTCCTGCGCCGGTTCGGCCTCTAGCTCCAACTCATCGACGCGGCGAACAGGGTGACGATCGCGAGGGTCACGGGCATTGAGGTCAAATAGAGCTTCTGCCAACGCCACCAGGTCTGCGGCACAAACATCAGCGCCGAGCGCACCGAGTTGATCGCGGCCCAGCTCCGTTCACGATAAAGCTCGCATATGATCATCCCGCTGGAGAGCACCAGGGCCATCGCACAACAGATCCCAGCCGCAAGATACAAGGCCATCCAATTGGCCGCTTCGACTGTCGTCAGCTGTCCCATCTCGGCTCCACCGCACAGGATCCATCGTACAAGAGAAGCCTAGTGCAACGGGCAAATCCAGGCAATCGGCTCGGACCGATCGCAATCCTCCGGTATCCCGCACCATACTCGACCACCATGGCGGCGATGATCGAGCTGTAAAAACGCAGAAGTGGATGTCCCGCCGCAACACTGGGCGTCCCTGAGTTTGCTCAGTTGTGATGTCCCCGCTATCGCGATGGGCAGCAAGAAGGCGAGCGGTGCGCTCCTCAGGGTCTGTGAAGGGCGCACACTAGGGGTCCCGCCGCAACGCCTCCGGACCGAGTGGTCCCGTCTGAAGCCTACGAGGCGGCGACTGAAATCCTGCGGACCGCCGCCAAGCCATTCGCGCTGGCGCATGTGTTGGCTCTCTCTCCTCCATTACACCGTGTGGCCGTAAAGGCGTAGGCGTCGGACCGGTGTGGCCGGGCGGTCGGGTGTTGTGGTAGTTGGACTGCGTGAACTCCCAAGCCGACAACTTTGACGACGACCAGGAAGCGACCGCCGAGGGCATTGCCGACATTGAGGCAGGCCGGACTATCAGCCACGAGGCTGTGAAAGCCTGGCTATTGTCGTGGGGAACGCCGAACGAACTGCCGCCCCCCAAGGTTGGCGATTAGCTGACGGCAACATCGGAAGGCATGTCGCTGAGCTACCCTTTTGGCGGCCCCCAAGCACCTCATGCGACCCCTTTTGGCGTAGGCCGATGCGAGCGTCTCCTTGGAGGCATCGCATGCAGCAAGGCACATTATTCACCCGGCGGACGGTCGAGCGACATTTTCGCAAACATCAAGCTCGCTGCCCGCCGGAATACCGCGAGATCCTCATCGAACGGATTCTGGCCAAACGGTGGACAGAAGCCTCGCTAGGCAAGGTCGTCGGCATTGTGGCCTCAACCTTCGCCCGCCACCAACTTACCGACTACGATCGACTTTTGGCGATCTCCGGTATGGCTCGCGCCGAGGCGCGGTTAATTGTCAGCCGCGAAGTAAGCGACATTCTAGAAAGCTGGCGCAGCACCGCGCTCCCCTAGCCAAATCGGTGGAGCGAGCCGCGCGCACGCTTATCCGCCGGTGCATGGCTATGCACCCCCGCCCCGTCCCAGCGCCCAATGCGCTAGGAGTAGCTTAAGCACTCCGCTGGCATCGTCGAGACATGGATGCCGTCGCTGCAACTCGCGACTAGGAGCTCGGATCTCAGGACGAAGGTCTCCGCGAATGTCCGGTCGATCCGCGCGACGTCCCAGGCGGGCGTTCCCTTGGCGGACATCCACGCCGCAGCGTCGTGCATCAGCCGCACAACCTCGTCGATATCACCCGAGCAGGCGACCCGAACGTTCGGAGGCTCCTCGCTGTCCATTCGCTCCCCTGGCGCGGTATGAACCGCCGCCTCATAGTGCAGTTTGATCCTGACGAGCCCAGCATGTCTGCGCCCACCTTCGCGGAACCTGACCAGGTCCGCTAGCGGGCGGCCGGAAGGTGAATGCTAGGCATGATCTAACCCTCGGTCTCTGGCGTCGCGACTGCGAAATTTCGCGAGGGTTTCCGAGAAGGTGATTGCGCTTCGCAGATCTCCAGGCGCGTGGGTGCGGACGTAGTCAGCGCCATTGCCGATCGCGTGAAGTTCCGCCGCAAGGCTCGCTGGACCCAGATCCTTTACAGGAAGGCCAACGGTGGCGCCCAAGAAGGATTTCCGCGACACCGAGACCAATAGCGGAAGCCCCAACGCCGACTTCAGCTTTTGAAGGTTCGACAGCACGTGCAGCGATGTTTCCGGTGCGGGGCTCAAGAAAAATCCCATCCCCGGATCGAGGATGAGCCGGTCGGCAGCGACCCCGCTCCGTCGCAAGGCGGAAACCCGCGCCTCGAAGAACCGCACAATCTCGTCGAGCGCGTCTTCGGGTCGAAGGTGACCGGTGCGGGTGGCGATGCCATCCCGCTGCGCTGAGTGCATAACCACCAGCCTGCAGTCCGCCTCAGCAATATCGGGATAGAGCGCAGGGTCAGGAAATCCTTGGATATCGTTCAGGTAGCCCACGCCGCGCTTGAGCGCATAGCGCTGGGTTTCCGGTTGGAAGCTGTCGATTGAAACACGGTGCATCTGATCGGACAGGGCGTCTAAGAGCGGCGCAATACGTCTGATCTCATCGGCCGGCGATACAGGCCTCGCGTCCGGATGGCTGGCGGCCGGTCCGACATCCACGACGTCTGATCCGACTCGCAGCATTTCGATCGCCGCGGTGACAGCGCCGGCGGGGTCTAGCCGCCGGCTCTCATCGAAGAAGGAGTCCTCGGTGAGATTCAGAATGCCGAACACCGTCACCATGGCGTCGGCCTCCGCAGCGACTTCCACGATGGGGATCGGGCGAGCAAAAAGGCAGCAATGACGCCGTGGCACATTGGCGACTTCCACGTGGAAGTTTCACCGAGCTGACTCGGCTGGAGCATGGGCTTGGTCATGATGCGGTCCTTCGAGTCGAAAAGCCCGGCAACCGATAATGGCTTCCGGGCAACCTTATATGAAGAAATGTCGCATGAACGGCCGACTATGGCAAACATAAACGCCAATTTGGTAGCAAAAAGCCCGCGCGAGAGTAGCGTCGCAACTGTTTGAGATTCATGATGAAAGGCGTCGCGTTAATGAAGACTCACCGTGGCGCAGCGGCAACGCATCCAACACCCAGCGACGAACAGGCGACCGCCGTCAGGGCGTCAGGTAACGGATCACTGGATCGGCATAGGCGAACGGTGATCGGCCATAGCGCCGGTCCGCAAACGCCCAGGACTTCCAGACCCGGGCGTCGGCGCAGTGGCCCACAAACAGCCACGGCCACCCGCGCATCGCCCGGGCGGTGAGGCCTGATAGTCGATGTCGATCAGCGGCCGAAGCGGTCTCGATCTGCTTGGCGGCGTAGGGCGCGGGATCACCGCCCCAACTGCGCGCGACCTCGTCGCGCAGACCCTGCGACCGCTCGCCGCCGCTGAGCACGGTCATCACCTGACGAACCAGGCCGAAATAGGCCAGCGGGTGAATGGCCTCCAAGTCGGTCCGCGGGACGACGTCGGGCGCGAGCATTTCGCTGAGCCGAAACTCGAACTGTAGCGCCTGGCTCTCGGCCGCCATCACCGGGTGGTCGCGCCGATCGGCGGTGCAGATGTGGCACCAGGGATCGGCGCCCCGATGAGGGACCGCGGGCGCGCCGCAGTCATGGCAGCTGTCGGCCAGCACCAAGCCGTGGCGAGGACAGGTGCTGGCGATCGCCAGGCGCCAGCGACGCCGATAGTAGGGCTCGGCGTCCTCGGTCAGGCAGAGGGGGCACCACTGCTGGCCCGGCCGCCGGCGGGTGCGGTGATGAATGCCCACGGGCAGCAGCCACTGGGTCGCCCCCGTGACCCGGACCTCTTCGAACAACGTGCCGACCCAGGGCCGGAAGGTCGTCAACTCCGCGACCTGCGCATCGACCCCGGTATGCGCGACCAGCCCCTCCATGAGCCGAGGCGGCGCCAGCCCGTCGATGTCGCGATTCCAGATCTGCAGCCCGGGCCAGACGGCGTGACAAAAGCTATGCAGCTTGGCGGAGTTGCCGAGCGCGATCCGCCGCAGCCAACTAGAGAGCAGTTCGTCGGCCTGCGGGCGGGGACGCCAAGGCCACAGACGCAGGTCCGACATCTCAGAGCGGCGGCAGCGAGGCGGCTCTGAGGAGGACGTCCTCCCGCTGCCGCCGAACCGATGGCCTCACATGGTTCAGCGAGCGCAGCAGCGGAAGATCAATGCGCTCTTTCTCTGAGCGGATGGCCATCAGGGCGGCGCGGCGCACCAGATAGGCGATCTCGCGCGTGGTCCCCTCCGACTCGTTGATAATCCAGGTCGCGATCTTGTCATCGGAAAGCCCGGAAGCGTGGCGAAGCGGCAGACAGGTCTCCAGGCTGTTGAGCAGGCCATAGGTCTGTTCGTTATGACCCCAGACCTCGAGTCGATGCGGCTCGAACCGGCGCTCGATCTGCGGGTCCCACCGAAGCGTGCGCAGCGCGGCGATCGTGCCGCACCCGACGATGGTGATGCCGAGGTCATTGCCGAGCAGCTTGATTGTCGCCAGCGCCTCTTCGCGTTGTTTGCGATTGCCCTTCTCGATGTGATGCAATTCGTCGATGACCAGGATCTTGACCCCGCTGGTTCGGAGCAGTCTGAGGACGTCAGGATAAAGGGTGTCGGTGCTCGCGCTCTTGCCGTAGGGCGCGTTGAGTTGCCCAAGGATCCGCACCAGCAGCCCTCGGGCAGAACCGGTCGGCCCCATGCTCACGACCAGCACCGGGACGTTGGCCTTGGACGCCCTCGGATCGTCCGGGAGGTTCTGCAACTTGGCGAAGCGCTTGACGATTTGGCTTTTGCCGATGCCCGACGGCCCCCAGATCAGGATGTGGCTGTCGCCTTCGGTCGGATAATCCTCCAGCGCCTCCTGAAGCCGCTCGGTGATCGCATCGGCGGCGGCGTAGCGGATGAAGACTTTCTGCCGGATCAGGTTGAGCCGCTGGGCGGTGTTGTCCGCCTCAAGCGCCTCGCGGGCGGCCTTGGTGAGGCGGCGGTCCTGCGAGATGAGGATCATTCGTCGATCTCATAAAAGATGTCGCGACGAACCGGAGCCTGCGGCGCTGGCGGTGCGTCTTCGGAGATGGGCGCATGCGGCGTGAGTTCGGCGGTGACTTGTTCGCCGACCCGCCGACGCTCCTGCTTCAAGCGACTCCTGTGTCGCTTCTTCGCGTTCTGTGCGTCCTGCTCCAGCAGGCGTTGGCGCTCCATTGACGCCATGATGGTCGCCATGTCCGGCTTGTCGCCGATTTGGGCGACCAACCGCTTGCGGGTCTCGTTGAACTCCCACACCGACACGTTGGGAAGGGTAATCTGCTCGCAGCGCAGCTCGCAATAGGTCCCCTCGATTGGGTGGAGGAAGTAGATGCGTGAGGCGTCGTAGGGGTTTCGGCGGACGACGAACTTGCGTTGCTCTCCAGCGTCCAGGAACGGCCGCAACACCTCGTCCCAGTATTCGATATTGTCCCAGCGCATGCCGTAGCGCTCGATCGTCCGGTCTTCGATGTCGGCGAAGTCGAGATAGAGCTTCTGCTTGTCAGCGATGATCGGCGGGAGGCCGGCGCCTGCACGCTTCTCGGTGCCATAGATGCCGCGCTCCCAGGCCAGATCCGGGCGCTGCTTGGTCGTGCTGTGCGGCCGGACGTGATACTGGCCGCAGATGAACTCGAGCATCCAGACCTCTAGCTCATCGAGGGTCATCTCGGCCGCCTCGTTCGGATTGCGGGTCTTGACCTTGTCGAAGCCGCGATCACGGGCGGTTGCTGCGGGGAGCAGCCGCATCTGGTCCATCGCCGTGCCCATGAAGCGTTCAATGATGCCGCCGAAATGGACCAGCCCTGGCGGGCGATGCTCGGGCGGCGCGATGCCGTATTCCCTGCACCCATAGAACAGGGCGCGTGACCAAAACTCAGCTGCGTTGTCGAGATAGACGCTATTGGGCGTGCCATACATCGGCCATGGGAGTGGAACGCCGACGCGCTCCAGCCACTCATCCTTGGGCGTCATCACCCGCGTCATGCACTGAGCGACGGTCGAGGCGTTTGGATATTCCCAGGTCAGCACGAACGCGAGGACGGCTCGGGTGCATTCGTCGAGCGCGATAGTGATCCAGGGACGGCCGACATGCTCACGGTCGAAAGCGCTCGCGCAGACCACGTCGACGAGCGTGTGGTCGATCTGGATACGCTCAAGTGGAAACGTCGTTTCGGGCGTCTTGCCTCGGATATGCTCGTATCGCTCACGAGCCACCTTCTTTCCGTACTTCAGGCCGACGCGCTCACGCGCCGGAACGCCGGCGAAGCGGCTTCGCAACGTGTTGTGCGAGGGCGGTATCAAGCCCCGCCGCACGCAGCGGTTTCGAATCTCGGCGAATGCGTGATGGTTCTTGGCCTCCTTGCGATGACGGCTGAACTCCAGCCGCACCTCGGTGATGACTTCCTCGACGCGGAGGTCGAGCCGCAGCCGCCCCCGCCCGCCGCTCCGCCCGCGCGGCAACAGGCAGGTCAGCGCGCCGGTATTTCGGAGGCTTTTGCGGTAGCGGTTAAATTGCCGCTTGCTGGCTCCGAACTCGGCGGCGGCAGCCTCCACGGTCGCGCTGTCGAAACGACCGCCGGCTTCCAGGCGCGCGATGATGTCGCGCCGGCGCTCGGCTTCGGCGACCTGCGCCTCATCCATCGTCGAAATGTCGAGCGGCGCCCCTGGCCCGGGTAGTGCGCGCTTCGCCTCATAGTCGCTTCTGCGATCCAACAACGGCAACCCACGTCTGAGGTCCAATCGGCTGACCGCGGTCGAGGGAGAGTTGGCCTCGCGCGACCATACGGTAGAGCACGGGCAGTAGAGCTTGAGGATTAAGACCTCGTTGTTGCGCCAGCGCGAGAATCTCGCTGATGCGGTAGCTGTCACGTTGTTGCAGGAACGCGACGCAATCCTGCTCGAATTGCACATCGAAAGGCTTGTCGAGGTGGCCTGACAACAACCGGGTGCTGGACAACCATTCGCCGCTCATCATCCGGTCGGTCACCACTCGGAAGATCGTGCCTTCTTGCCCCGCCGCCCACGTTCGCGCGGCGGCATAGGGCGCGCGCATCAGCCTGCGGGAGCGCCAAAGATCGCGATGGGTCTTCACCTCAACGACCGCCCTTCGCCAGGAGAGCCCAGCATCGGCTGCGACCTCCACCACGAAATCAGGCGTGTATCGACGAGCGGCTCCGCGCTTCACATCCTGGAAATCAATCACCAGGCGTTGGGCGTGAACGGCGGTGACGCGATGGCTCGTCCTGCAAAACATCAGGAAGTCGCGCTCGATCGACGACTCGAAGGGTACTAGCGGGCCTCGAGGTGGAACTGAGATTGAGCCGCGGACGGCGCTCAGGGGTCGAGGCGCGAGCTGCTCGTCGGTCCACCTGGACGCCACTTCAGAAACCAGGGACGTCAACTGTCGCCGATTGCGAACTGGGGACGTCTTCTGTGGGTACGGGGTCATCTTCTTTTGCCTATTTCGAGCGCCGAAGAGCCCCGGAGGGACATCATCTTTTGCGCGTTCACACGAGCCGATCAGACACCGGGCCATTGGGATAGAGAGATAAGCTTCGATTCATAGAATATTATGAATATAAAATCAGAATTTCTAACAACATATTAACTATATGCTGAATACTATTTTCAGCGTTCTATCGCGGTAGGTCGAACTTTTCCCAATTCAAGATTGGGAACATTACTTATTGAGGATGGGATCGAGCCAAACTTAGCAGGCAAGGCATCCCTAGGCGCCGGATCGGCGCAGCCGACTGGACGCGCGCATGCAGGCAACGGTTCTCATCATCCTCTATCATGGGCAAGAGACCCTTGCCCTGTATGATACCGATTCCGCAGCCTGGAATGCCCTGCTGGAGTTTGTCGATCAGCATTGGCAGGACCGCTTCGGCCAAATTCCTCGCCCAGACAACGACGACGAGCGCGTGCAGGCCTTCTTCGACGGAGAAGATATTTACCTGCTTGCCTCAACCGACATCATCGATCCCGAACCGGTTCGGCGGAAGTTGTCCCACCGCGCTTCATCATCGGTGCGATAACGACCCTGGACGATGCTCGAGCGCCTCGCCCTCGGCGACAGACCCGGGCATGGAAGCACCCAGAGCCTCTTCCGTGAGCGCAGGAAGCCTTGCTATGCTCACCGTGATCTTCGTTCTCATATCTGCTCCAGACACCGTTCATACCAGCTAGTTCCAGCTTCAAAGTCAGTGTCGGCTACCTGCTGGCCTGATCACAGGCGCCAGACGCGCGCCGACCGCTTTGACCAGTTCGAAGGCCCCGAGCAGCGCAACACCTGTCAATATGATCAGGCCGGCCTCGACCCAGCCCAGTGGCGCAAAACCCAGACGCTGCTGAAGCGGCTCGACCCCGAAGATCAGAATCGTCCCGGCAAGGATGAACCCGAGGACATAGCGGAACGCCACATTGTGCCTGACTACCGCCTTGCTGATACGCGCGCTGAATGATCGATGGGCCAGAATCAGGGCGATCACCGAGGCGACAAGAGCAAAGAAAATGAATGTCCGCAGTTCTTCAACCGGCAATGATGTGCGGCCCGAGGCGATGAGGATCGCACCGAGCACCGCAAGCGCCAGCCCGCCCTGAAACACCGAACTTACCACCAGGGGCAGGTTGAACAAACGCTCCTGCGGCGCACGCGGCGGCCGCTGCATCAAATTCTCTTCTTCCGCCTCTGCTTCGAACACAAGAGCGCAGACCGGGTCGATGATCATCTCGAGAAGCGCGATCTGGATGGGCCCCAGCAAAATCGGCATGCCCAGGAGCAGCGGCAACAGTGCCAGCCCGGCGATCGGCACATGAACCGCGAAAATGAAGCCTGTCGCCTTGCGGATATTGTCATAGATTCGCCGCCCCAGCCGGATCGCCGAGACGATCGCGCCAAAATCATCCTCCACCAGCACGATCGATGACGCCTCCCGCGCAACGTCAGTGCCTCGCTTGCCCATGGCGACGCCAATATGTGCGGCCCGCAGTGCAGGCGCATCGTTGACGCCGTCACCTGTCATGGCGACGACGTCACCGCCAGCCTTGAGCGCCGAGACGATCCGCAATTTCTGATCGGGCATCGTCCGCGCGCAGATCGAGACGGTCTTGATCCGCTCCAACAATTCCTCATCGCTCAAGGTGCTGATAATCGGTCCTGTGAGCGTTTCACCGGCATCGAGACCCGCTTCCCCGCCAATCGCCTGTGCTGTCGCCGCATAGTCGCCCGTGATCATGATCACGCGGATTCCGGCCGTCTGGCATTGGGTGATCGCCTCTTTGACACCGGGACGAAGCGGATCCCTCAATCCGACAAGTCCAAGCAGTTCAAAGCTATGCTCGAGATGATCTTTCGGCGCCGCCTCGCGCGGAACGCGTCCGGTCGCTACACCTAGGACGCGCATGCCGCGCTCTGCCATTGCCGTGGCGGCCGCATCGAGCCGGGCCTCACCCTCCTTATCGAGCCGGCACAGGCGGCCAATCGCCTCGGGCGCGCCCTTGGCCGCCGCCACGAACATCATCTCCTTCCCGGGGCTCTCCCAGATATTCGACATCGCCAGCAAGTCAGGCCGCAGGACGTTGGTATGGACCAGTGTCCACCCGCGTACATCCTGGCAGGCCGCCGCTGTGGCGGCTTCGTGGAAGGCCACCTCCATCGGATCGACGGGGACCGGAGCGCTCGCCATCGCACCTGATCGCAAAAGCTCGTCGAAGCGGTCGCTGGCCATCCCGGCCCCGAGGTCGGCCGTTTCGCCGGAAGCCAACCAGAGACCGGCTACAACCATCCTGTTCTGGGTCAGCGTCCCGGTCTTGTCCGTGCAAAGGACCGTAGCCGCACCCATGGACTCGATTGCCGACGCCTTCCGGGTGAGCACGCCGACCTGCGCGATACGCCAGGCGCCCATGGCCATGAAAATCGCAAGGACGACCGGGAACTCTTCGGGCAACATCGACATGCCGATCGCGATCCCGGCGAGCAATGCATCGAGCCATCCGCCGCGCATCAACCCATAGAGAAGAAACACCAAAGCAGCGACCGCGAAGCCGCCAATCGCGCAGATCCGCACGATCCTGCCCATCTCTTGCTGCAACCGGGGCGCTTCGGTCTCGACGCCGGACAACGACCTGCCAATCTCGCCGATACGGCTGCGCGGGCCCGTGGCCATCACGCGCGCAAGACCGCCGCCGCGCGTGACGATCGCACCGCCAAAAACATATGGCAGATCATCCCCTCCGGGCTCGCACGCGGCCGCGTCCTCCTGGAGCGCGCTGCGCTTGCGCACCGGGACGGATTCCCCTGTCAGGAGCGATTCATCGCATTCGAGACCCTGCGTACGCAGCACCAGCGCGTCCGCCGCGATCCTGTCCCCTTCATCGAGAACGAGGATATCGTCGACAACGACCTCGCGGCCAGGCACCCGCACGGTCCCGCCATCGCGCACGACAAGCGCACGTGGCGCCGAAAGATCCTGCAGCGCTTCCAGCACATTCTCGGTCCGGGCTTCCTGCACGACGGTCAGCAGTATCGAGAAACACGCGAACAGAAGCAGGATCAACGCCTCTCCCTTGTCACCGAGCAGGAGGTAGGTGATTCCTGCGGCAAGCAGCAGCGCCAACATCGGCTCGCGAAGCACCTCGAGCGCAATCCGCCATGGCGAGCGCTTCTTCTGCCGCGGAAGTTCGTTCGGCCCGTCCCGATCCAGCCGCTCACGAACCTGTGTTGCGGACAAACCGTCCAGGGCGCTCTCATTCAGGGTTTCAGTGGCCATATGCTGTCCAGTTTTCGATGCCTGCAGTGTGTGGAGTACGGGCATGCAGTTTGGGCTCGGTACATTGCACATCGACGAAACCCGTGAGGCGCAGCGCCCTTCGGCCGTCGATCGCATCTAAGCGCGTGCTCCGTCCGGGTAATTAAGCAATATCCCCAGTGGAACGCTTGTCAGACACACAGCCAAGGGCCCTCAATGGAGCAGACAGAGTCCTCTTCCCATTGTGACGCCATTGGTCTGCCTTGGAAAAACTGGTCCAATTCTAGAGAGAGCCCATTGTGGCGAGAGAATTGGAGAAAGTTATGGGACGTCAACGTTTTACGCCGGAACAGATCATCGCGAAGCTGCGTGAGGCGGATGTGCTGGTCGGGCGGGGATCGACAGCGATCGAGGCTTGCCGGCAGATCGGGATATCGGAGCAGACGCTGTATCGGTGGCGCAAGGAATATGGCGGCTTGAAGGTCGATCAGGCGCGGCGGATGAAGGATTTGGAGCGAGAGAACGCGCGGTTGAAGCGGCTTGTCGCGGACCTCGCGTTGGACAAGGCGATCCTGCAAGAGGCGTCGAAGCTGACTTTTTAAGCCCCTCCCGCCGCCGCGAAGCGATCGAGCAGGTCCGTCGTGCGTTGCCGGTATCGGAACGACGGACCTGCCGCGTACTCGGCCAGCATCGCTCGACGCAGCGACATCCCCCGAAGGATGATGCCGACGAACGGCGCCTGACGGCCGACATCATCGTGCTGGCGAAGGATTATGGCCGTTACGGCTATCGCCGTATCCATGCGCTGCTCGGACATGCTGGCTGGCAGGTCAGCCTGTCGGTGGTCGAGCGCATCTGGCGGCGGGAGGGTTTAAAGGTGCCGAAGAAACAACCGAAGCGGCGCCGGCTCTGGCTTGGTGACGGGTCGTGCATCCGGCTGCGCCCGTTTCATCGCGGGCATGTGTGGTCCTATGACTTCGTCGAGGATCAGACGCACAACGGAAGGAAGTTCCGGATGCTCAACATCATCGACGAATACAGTCGCGAGTGCCTGGCAATGGTGCCGCTGCGGCGGTTCCGTTCGAACGATGTCATCGACGTGCTCGCCGATCTGTTCATCGAACATGGCCCGCCCGAGTATATCAGGTCCGATAACGGCCCCGAGTTCGTCGCCCATGCGGTGCGCGAATGGCTCGGCCGGCTTGGCGTCACGACCCTCTATATCGAGCCCGGCAGTCCGTGGGAGAATGGCTATATCGAGAGCTTCAATGCCCGCCTGCGGGACGAACTGCTCAACGGCGAAATCTTCTACAGCCTCGAGGAAGTCCGTTGCGTCACCGGCTGGTGGCGGGAGCACTACAATCGCGTCCGGCCTCATAGCAGCCTTGGGTACCGCCCACCGGCTCCGGAAACGATCAAGATGCCAGCCTGGCCGCTCGGCTCCGCTGCGCTCCGCCTCCCGCCCAGGCTGGCATCGGAGGCGATCTTCAACTAACTATGCAACCGGACCAGTCATCGCGGGCAGCCCAGACATTTGTGCATCACGAACCAGGGTGATGATGAGCGGCGCCATCAGATGGCCTGTCACGAAGATCGAAACGTAAGCCGGAAAATCGTCTGCTTGCTGGTGCCTCCAGTCCTGGCCGCAATGCGGACAATGCGGGATCGGTTTCAGGAACCGCATGAACAGGCGCGCCTCGCCGCACCGGGGGCATCGTCCGCGCAGGCCGCGCAGGATCGATGCCCAACCAGTGGCAGGCAAGGCAGGGTTCCCGGTTACCGATCCCGGTTCATGAGCGGGCATGGGCTTTGGCATCTCGTGTAACTTGTCAAAAGGAAACCGGATGAGATCAGGCATCGAATAGTCCGGGAGGGGCGGCTGCACGGATGCTTTCGTCGACATGGGCGACGAACTGCGTGAAGTTGCGCTTGAAACGGTCGACCAGGGAACGGGCAGTGCTGTCATAGGCGGCACCATCCGCCCAGGTTGAACGTGGATCGAGAATGCTCGAGTCCACACCCTCGACAGCGACGGGAACTGCAAAGCCGAAGTTGGGGTCGGTGCGGAATTGCGCGTCCTTCAGCGTCCCGGAAAGCGCTGCATTGAGCAGTGCGCGCGTAACCTTGATCGGCATCCGCGTACCCGTTCCATATTGTCCCCCGGTCCAGCCGGTGTTGACCAGCCAGCAATCCACGCCTCCTGCTGCGATCCGCCTGCGCAGCAGATTGCCGTAGATGCTCGGATGGCGCGGCATGAACGGTGCACCGAAACAGGTCGAGAAGGTCGCTTCAGGCTCGGTGACGCCCAGTTCGGTTCCCGCGACCTTGGCCGTATAGCCCGAAAGGAAGTGATACATCGCCTGCTCGGGCGTGAGTTTCGCAATTGGAGGAAGCACACCGAAGGCATCGGCCGTCAACATGATCACGTTCTTGGGCACCGGCCCCATGTTGTCGCGGGACGCATTGGGAATGAAGTGGATCGGGTACGCGCCCCGGCTGTTCTCGGCCAGGCTCGCATCGCCGAGATCGAGCGCGCGGGTCTCGGGATGCATCACCACGTTTTCGAGGATGGTGCCAAAGCGCCGCGTCGTCGCATGGATTTCCGGCTCGGCTTCCGCCGACAGACGGATCATCTTGGCGTAACAACCGCCCTCGAAGTTGAATATGGCCGTATCCGACCAGCCATGCTCATCGTCGCCGATCAGGGTGCGGGACGCATCCGCCGAAAGCGTGGTCTTGCCCGTGCCCGACAGGCCGAAAAAGATCGCGGTATCTCCTTCAGGACCGATGTTGGCCGAACAATGCATCGGCATCACCCCTAGCTGGGGCAGGACAAAGTTGAGGATGGTGAAGACCGCCTTCTTCATCTCGCCGGCGTAACCGGTGCCGCCGATCAGGATCAGGCGCTGCATGAAATCAATGGCGATCACGGTCTCGGAACGGCAGCCATGCCGTTCGGGATCGGCCTTGAAACTCGGCAGGTCGATGATCGTGTAGTCGGCGCTAAAGTGCCTGAGCTCGTCAGCGGTCGGACGCACCAGCATGGTGCGCACGAAGCTCGAATGCCAGGCGAGCTCGGTGATGATGCGAACGCCGACCCGGTGCTCAGCTTGCGACCCGCCGAACAGATCCTGCACAAATACATCGTCCAGCGTGGCAACGTGCTCGAGGAAGTCCGCGTGCAGGCTCTCGAATGCCGCGCCGTTCATCGGCTTGTTCGAAGGGCCCCACCAGACGTCGTCCTTGGTCAGAACGTCGCGGACGATGAACTTGTCCTGGGCTGAGCGGCCGGTGTGCTTGCCGGTTTCGACGACCAGTGCGCCATGTTCCGACATCCGGCCTTCGCCCCGTCTCAGGGCGAGTTCAACCAGATGCGGCGTATCAAGGCTCTCATGCAGCCGGCCGCCAGGTTTCAGGGTGATGTTCGGGAGAGTCTTCGAGGTCATAGGGACAACGGTCTTTCTCAGGTCAAAAGTGCGAGCAACACGGTTGCGTCAATGGTCGCTCGCGCGCCCTTGAGGGGCGTAGCGAAGCGAGAGCTTGGGACGCCGGACGCGGGCAAGGTGCGGGGCGACGCCGGTCGCGAACTGGCTGTCAGGCACGGGGTCCGCCTTGGCGGGATCCTCCTGCACATCGAAGCGCGCCCGGCGCGTCCGGTTCGCGCCTTCAGTCACAACGGGCACCCCGTTCCCGGCCCGATGCTGCATTCGGGGCGTTGGCGCCGCCATGATCCATGACATGCGCGATCTCGGTCAGCAGCCCGGAAGCTGCGATCGGCTTGGTCTTTTGCCTGGCACAGCCCTCCATCAGTGTGACGAAAGGCCATTACGACCCGAAAACCTCGGGGATTGCGGGAAAGCCGTCGAAAACGTGCCTTGATCCCACTGACGCTTGAACGGTCCCCGCTCACGTCGCCAGCGGGGCCTTCCTTCGCAGGAACTGATCCAATGATTGGCATAAGACATATATACAACCTCATTCTAAATTGATAAGACTCATATTTGATGTATTAAACATCATGGAGCCTTCATGATCACATCGCAGCAAATGCGGGCCGCGCGCGCCCTTCTGGGGATTGACCAGCGCCAGCTCGCAGCACTTGCCGGGCTGTCCTTGCCGACCATCCAGCGCATGGAATCATCTGATGGCCAGGTGCGCGGTGTTGTCGACACACTGGTCAAGGTGATCACCGCGCTTGAGTGTGCCGGCATCGAGCTGCTTGGCGAGAATGCCCCCAGTACGGGCGTAGGCCGCGGGGTGCGCCTGCGCGAAACGACATCGGGAAAGCCGGGCGGCCGGGGGCAGTCGATTCTCTATGACAAGGCGGCGAGCGGGGAACCGGTCCGGTGAACGCAAAAGCAGCCTTCACGCCCAAGCTCATCACGGCATTGCGCGAAGGCTATGATGCCCGCACCTTCCGGGCTGACGCGATCGCGGGGCTGACGGTCGCAATTGTCGCGCTGCCGCTGGCCATGGCGCTGGGTATCGCCAGCGGGGCTTCGCCCGACAAGGGGCTTGTCACGGCGGTGGTGGCAGGGTTCCTGATTTCAGCCCTTGGTGGATCGCGGGTTCAGATCGGCGGGCCGACCGGGGCCTTTGTTGTCGTCATTTTCAATGTCATTGCCCGGCACGGTTATGATGGCCTGCTGATAGCGACGCTCCTGGCCGGCCTGATCCTTATTGCGGCCGGGGTGTTTCGCCTCGGGCAGATGATCAAGTTCATCCCTCACCCGGTCGTAACCGGGTTTACGGCGGGGATTGCCGTTATCATCGCCTCGAGCCAGGTGAAGGATTTCCTCGGGCTTTCGATGGCTGAGGTTCCTGCCGAGTTCCTCCCGAAATGGCAGGCCTATCTGGCAGCCATGTCGAGCACCAGCTGGCCCACACTGGGCATTGGCATCTTCGCACTCACAATCATCATCGCGCTGCGCAAACTCGCACCCAAGCTGCCCGGATTCCTGATCGCCGTCGTCGTGAGTTCGGTCGCGGTGGCTGTGCTCAAGCTCCCGGTCGATACGATCGGTTCTCGTTTTCCCGATATTCCCGCCGGCCTGCCCATGCCCTCCTTCCCGGAGATTTCCCTCGCCAAGGTCAATGCCGTGTTGCCGTCGGCATTCACCATTGCATTTCTGGCCGGCATCGAAGCCCTGCTCTCAGCCGTCGTCGCCGATGGCATGATCGGGACACGACATCGTTCAAACCAGGAACTGATTGGCCAGGGCGTGGCCAATATCGGATCAGCTCTGTTCGGCGGCCTGCCCGCAACTGGCGCGATCGCCCGCACCGCCACCAACATCCGCTCCGGGGCCAAAACCCCGGTCGCCGGGATCATGCACGCGATCTTCCTGCTCCTGTTCATCCTGTTCGCCACCAGGCTCATGGCGTTCGTACCCATGGCCGCGCTTGCCGCGATCCTGTTCATGGTCGCCTGGGGGATGAGTGAATATGAACGGTTCATCGCCTTGCTGCGTATGCCCAACAGTGACCGGGCCGTCCTGCTTCTGACCTTCGGCCTGACAGTGCTCGTCGATCTCACGGTCGCGATCGGCGTCGGCGTGACCCTGGCGTCGCTCCTGTTCATGGCCCGCATGAGCGAGACCGTCGAAGTCGACAGCAGCGGCAGACAGGATACCGATCTCGATTCCGAAGACATTCACCAGCGCGACGCCTTGCCGCAAGGCGTCGAGGTATTCCGCATAACCGGACCGTTCTTCTTCGGCGTCGCGGGCGAACTGCTTGATACGCTGCGCCGCGTCGGACAGTCCCCCAAAGTCATCATTCTGCGCATGCGGCTCGTTCCATTGCTCGATGCCAGCGGTGTTCAGGCGCTCGAGGAGTTCGTTGAGCAGGCGCATGTCGCTGGCGCAACAGTCGTGCTGTCCGGCGTCCAGGCGCAACCGCGCTCGATGCTCGAGCGGGTTCATCTCGGGAGCGGTTCGGGCAAGGTCTTCTACGCAACAGACTTCGCCAGTGCACAGGCGCTGGCGGTTGGCTTGCTCGAGGCCCCCGAAGCTCAACTGCACTGATCGGCACGCTCTTGTCCGGTTCGGACGAGCCTATTGTTGAATGGAGGAATGCTTGAACGACGTCGTGATCTTGTCGGGTGTCCGCACCGCGATCGGCGATTTTGGGGGAAGCCTCAAGGATGTCGCGCCATGGGAGCTCGGGCGCGTCGTCATTGCCGAAGCCATCAAGCGGGCCGGAATCGAACCTGGCGATGTGGAGCATGTGGTCCTTGGCCAGGTTATCCAGAGCGAGCCGCGCGATGCCTATGTCTCCCGGATTGCCGCGATTGCAGCGGGGATTCCTGATCGAACCCCGGCGCTCACCCTGAACCGTCTGTGCGGATCGAGCGTTCAGGCCATTGTTTCTGCCGCCCAGATGATCGCCTTGGGCGAGTGCAGCATCGCCGTTGCCGGCGGTGTCGAGAGCATGAGCCAATCGCCACACGTCCTCAAAGGTCTGCGCTGGGGTCGCAGGATGGGCGATGAAATGATGATCGATGCGATGAACGCGACACTAAGCGATCCCTTCGGCGCAGGCCACATGGGGGTTACTGCCGAAAACGTTGCCGAGCGTCATGGCATCACCCGGGCCGAGCAGGACGCACTGGCGGCCGAAAGCCATCGCCGGGCGGCAAGAGCCCAGCAGGAAGGCCGCTTTCGCGAGCAGATCGTCCCCGTGGAGATCAAGGGCCGGGGCGGCGCCCATATGTTCGAAGTCGACGAGCATGTGCGCGCCGACGTTTCCAGTGAAGCGCTCGGCGTGCTCCAACCCATCTTCCGCAAGGACGGCGGGACCGTGACAGCGGGCAACGCCAGCGGGATCAACGACGCTGGCGCGGCCCTGGTGCTGGCCTCCGCCGCCACTGCCGAGACCTGTGGACTGACACCCCGCGCCCGGGTGGTCAGTTGGGGGCATGCCGGTGTCGCCCCCGAGGTCATGGGGCTGGGGCCGGTCGAAGCCGTGCCCATCGCCCTCAAGCGGGCCGGCTTGTCACTTGACGATATCGACGTGATCGAAGCGAACGAGGCTTTTGCCGCACAGGCTTGCGCGGTGGCCAAATTACTCGATTTGCCACCCGAAAAGGTCAATCCCAATGGCAGTGGCATTGGACTTGGGCACCCGGTCGGCGCAACCGGCGCCATCATCACCATCAAGGCGCTTTATGAACTCGAGCGCATTGGCGGCCGCTATGGGCTTGTGACCATGTGCATTGGCGGCGGACAGGGGATCGCGCTCGTGATCGAGCGATGGCCGGCCGGTGAGGCATGAGAGGCAAGCCATGAGCGAACCCGGCCGGATACGCAGACGTCGCAGTTCGCTGGATATCGGCAGGGCGGAACGCGCACTGGTGCAACTGGCCGCCATGCTGGCGCTGCTTGCAGGCTTTATCAATGCCGTTGGTTTTCTGGCTTTCGGTAATGTTTTCCTGGCATCGCCTGAGGCCAACACCACGGTGCTGGGCGTTAACCTTCCGGGTAGCGTGGCTATCGCGCAATTTGCCGCAGGCATGGTGGCCAGTTTCGTTGGAGGTGTCGTGCTTGCGACCCTGGTCGCACACGGCACGAGCCATTACCGGCGCACGGTGACGCTCGCCTGCACCACGGTTGCCCTGACTGGCGCCTATCTTGTGTTCCGGTTGAATGTCGCGATCGTCCCGGCCATCCTCCTCGCCATGGCGATGGGTGCCGCCCATTGCCTGTTCGAGAAGGACGATCCCGACCTGCGGGAGGCCATGTCGCCCTCAACGCAGATCGTCCGGTTCGGGGAGGCATTGGCCGGCGGACGACATGGCGTGAACCATCGCCAGCTTGGCCTGCATGCATCGTTTTGGCTGGCCTTCCTGATGGGCGGGCTTGCAGGCGCCGGCGCGTGGATGGCGTTCGACATTCGTTCCATTGCGTTGGCCGCCATCGTGGCTGGATTGCTGACAATGCGCACCTGGTTGATTGAACGCGATCTGTTCCGTGCCTGACGCACATTCCTGAGCAATGGAGAACCCGATGAGTAATGATGAATATGTCTACGATGAAGAATCCGGTGAATGGATGCCCGCATCCGAACTCGCGGAACGGCGCGCCACAGTGGACCGGGTCGAAGTCCGCGATGCCTTGGGCAACCTGCTTGCTGACGGCGACCAGGTCACGTTGGTCAAGGACCTGGTCGTCAAGGGCGCGGGCCAGACTCTGAGGCGCGGGACGCTGATAAAGTCGATCCGACTTACCGATGACCCGCAGGAAATCGACTGCCGATATGAAGGAATCAAAGGTTTGGTGCTTCGCGCGGAGTTTGTACGCAAGCGCAGCTGATTGGCAGGTCCGACATTTTCGGTTCCACCCGTTTTTCGGCGCAAAGGTGCTTGAGGAAGATCAAGGCATTTTGCTCGTCTCGACGGCAGCATGAAAGATGATGTGAGGTTCGCAATGAGTACAACCGATATCCGTCAGCGTTTCTCTTCCCTGTCGATCACTCTGCACTGGCTCATGGTGCTGCTGATCTCGGCGGTTTATGCGGCCATTCTCCTGCGGGAGAACTATCCCAAGGGAACCGACATGCGTGAAGGGCTGAAATCCTGGCATTTCATCCTCGGGCTCGCTGTTCTGGCATTGGTCATCATCCGCTTGGTAGCGCGCCTTAGCCAGCGCAAGCCGCCAGTCACGCCGGAACCGTCAGCATGGCAGGCGCTTCTGGCCAACGCGACGCATCTTGCGCTCTATGCGTTCATGTTGGCGATGCCCTTGGCGGGCTGGGTTATTCTGAGCGCGTCGGGCAAGCCGATTCCATTCTTTGGCCTCGAACTGCCGGCTCTTGTCGGCCAGAGCAAGACCTTGGCGGGACAGGTGAAGGATTGGCACGAGACCGTCGGGACCATCGGATATTTCCTGATCGGCTTCCATGCTCTTGCCGCTCTCTTCCATCATTACATCGTCAAGGACGATACCTTGCGCCGCATGCTGCCGGGCCGGCATTGATGTCGGCCTGTCGATCAGGCCGGATCCCGGTAATCCTCATTCTTCGTCAGCATTGCCCAGATGGTGCACGCCAGGACCGTCTACAAGCGACAGCGGGAAGGGGCATCGTGACCGAAGAGGTGAAGAAAGGTCGTGTCGGAAACCGGTTCGATGATTTCCTCAGCCGAACGCGGTGCTGGCGCACGCCAGGCGGCGATGCCCGCGTCCATGGCTTCCAGCGGATATTCGCTGGAATTCCTGCCGGAAGCTCAGTGCCGGATATCACCATAGGCTTTGGAAATGACTTATATAAACACCAAATAAACCTATAAGGCTTATATATAAGCCATATTCTTGACATTTGATCCCATTTTCGGCATCCTTGGATATAAAGGATGCAGCCATGCCGCGCGCAAAACACTCGACCATCGATCGGACCTATTCCCGCTATGGACGGGAAGCCATCGCCACGCTTGGACAGCTCATCCGGATAGGCCGGATCGAGCGGAAGCTGAGCATGGTCGAACTGGCCGAACGTGTCGGCATTTCCCGCGACATGCTGCGCCGGATCGAAAACGGCGATCCGCGCTGCGAGATCGGCGCGGTGTTCGAGGCCGCGACGATTGTCGGCGTATCCTTGTTCGAAGAGGATAGGGGGCGTCTGGCCACGCGCATGGCGGAGCAGGCCGAAAAACTCAGCCTGCTTCCCAAGAAGGTCCGCAAACCCAGGACCACGGCGGTGCGCGATGACTTCTGAACGCCGCCATGACGAGGCCTATGTCTGGATATGGCTGCCTGGCGCAGTGGAGCCGGTGGTCGCAGGTCTGTTGAGCCGCCAGCCGGACGGTCGTCTCGCCTTCAATTATGGCCAGAGCTATCTGGCCCGCAAGGACGCGGTTCCGATTTATGATCCCGAGCTTCCGCTCAAGGCCGGTATCCAGCCGCCGCACGACCGGATGCTGCTGCCAAGCTGCATCCGCGACGGCTCGCCCGATGCCTGGGGGCGGCGGGTCATCATCAACCGCATGCTCGGCACGAAGGGCAACGACGCAAACGCCGATCTCGACGAGCTGACCTATCTGCTGGAATCCGGTTCCGACCGGGTCGGCGCGCTCGATTTCCAGCTCTCGCCGACCGACTATGTTCCGCGCGCACGGCAGAACGCGTCGCTCGAAGAGCTGATGCAATCGGCGGAGCGGGTGGAAAAGGGCGTTTCGCTTTCGCCCGATCTCGATCAGGCGCTCCAACACGGCACGTCGCTGGGCGGCGCGCGCCCGAAGGCGCTGATTGACGCCAAGACCCGAAAATTCATCGCCAAATTTTCAGCGAGCAACGACCTTTACAATGTCGTGAAAGCGGAATTCATCGCCATGCGGATGGCCAGGCTGGTGGGCCTCGACGTGGCCCATGTCGAACTGACCACGGGGCTCGGCAAGGACGTGCTGCTGATCGAGCGCTTCGACCGGCAACAAGGCCCAAGGGGCTGGATGCGCCGCGCCATCGTCTCGACGCTGACCATGCTCGAACTCGACGAAACCGAAGCGCGCTATGCGAGCTATGAGGACTTGGCGGAGATCGTGCGCCATCGCTTCACCGGTCCCAAGGCGACGCTCGAAGAGTTGTTTGGCCGGATCGTGTTCAACATCCTCTCAGGCAATACCGACGATCATGCACGCAATCATGCCGCGTTCTGGGACGGCAAGTCGCTGACGCTGACGCCTGCTTATGACATCTGCCCGCAAGGCCGCACCGGCGGCGAGGCATCGCAGGCCATGCTGATCGTTGGCGGCAAGCGGCTGAGCCAGCTCACCGTCTGCCTCGAAGCCGCGCCGAACTTCCTGCTGAGTCAGGATCGTGCGCGGAAGATCATGGACGACCAGATTGCCGCGATCCACGCGAACTGGGACGCTGTTTGCGACGAAGCCGGACTATCTCAGGTTGACCGCGCCCTCCTGTGGGGGCGGCAATTCCTCAACCCGTTTGCCTTGCAGGGCTTCGCCGAAAGTTGAGGCTCTTAATTGTAGGCGCTTGCAATCATAGCGGCGTGTGCTCGCAAACAGCCTGATTTCCTGCTCACGCTTTCTGCCACTGGCGGGGAGCGTCCTGCTCGAATTATCTGCCAGTGTGCTCGCCATCATCCGGCGCTGCTTGCAAACGGGGCGTTGTGCTCACGCTCCGTGCCAATGGGCTCTCCAAACCCGTAGCCGGCAAGCGCTTTTGGGGGTGACTACACGAAAGTGACGTATCTGCACGGAAAGGGCGAACGGATAGCGAACGTCACGCGGCAAGTAGGGAGTTGACGGCGCGCAGCGGTCGCAAGGCGTCCGGATCGGGTTGATCTTCAACATTCCAGCTATAGTCACCGGTCAGCGAGATATGCTCCCAGCCCAATGGCGCGATGTGGCGTGCGATTTCGTCGGCTGTGCCGATGTCCGCCAGCGCCATTTCGAGATAGCGAGTGTTCCACAAGATGATGGCGGCGACGAGCAGGTTGAGGCCGGAGGCGCGATAGGTCTGGTTCTCGAACCGACGATCGCGCAGTTCGCCGAGCTGGTTGAAGAAGAGCGCGCGGGCGAGCGCGTTGCGGGCTTCGCCTTTGTTGAGGCCCGCCTGGGTGCGCCGGCGCAGGTCGATGTCGCGCAGCCAGTCGAGCATGAAAATGGAGCGTTCGAGGCGGCCCAGCTCGCGTAGTGCGAGGGCCAGTCCGTTCTGTCGCGGATAGGCGGACAAGCGGCGCAGCATTGCCGAAGCAGTGACGGTGCCGGTGCGGATCGACGTGGCGAACCGCAGCAGTTCGTCCCAATGCGCCGCGACATGACCCAATGCGATCGGTTCGGCCGTCATGCCGGCAAGCAAGGGGCCGGATTCTTGGCCGGGAAGGAGGTGTAAACGACGCTCCTTGATGTCGCGCAGGCGCGGCGCGAAGCGGTAGCCGAAGAAGGGCATGAGGCCGAACACATGGTCCGATGCCCCGCCCGTATCGGTGTAGTGCTCCTCGATCGTCAGGCCGGTCTGGTGATACAGCAAGCCATCCAGCACATAGGGCGCTTCGCCAGCGGTCGCCGCGATCACCCGACTTGCGAAGGGGTCATATCGATCCGAGACATGGGTGTAGAAGGCAACGCCTGGTTCGTTGCCGCTGCGCGCGTTGATGTCGCCGATCGCGGCCCCACGGCCCCCGGCATGAAATTGCTGTCCGTCGCTCGACGAAGTGGTGCCGTCTCCCCACAGCGCGGCGAGCGGCATGGCGCGATGGGCGTCGATCAGCCTTCCCAACGCTTCGCCATAGGCGGCTTCGCTGATGTGCCAGTCGTGAAGATGGGCGAGCTGACGCAGACTTGCGCCCCGGCAGGTTTCCGCCATGCGTGTGAGGCCGAGATTGATGCCATCGGCGAGGATGACCGTGAGCAGCGCATTGCGATCGTCGGCTTCCCGGCCCGAACGACGATGGATGAAGCATTCGCTGAACCCGGTCCAGGCATCGACCTCCAGCAGAAGATCGGTGATCTTCACGCGCGGCAGTCGATCATAGGCGGCGCGACGGGCAATCTCGGTGGCGGGCGGTGTTGCCGCCTTCAGCGGCGAGATGATGAGACCGTTTTCGTCAAGCTTAACCTGGGGCAGCTCCCCTTGCCGTGCAAGGACCGTTACCTGCTCGATCGCCGTGTCGAGCCTGGTGCGCCGTTCCTCGATATGGCGCTCGAAATCCGTTTCGATGGCGAGCGGCAACGGCCCCTTCTCGCGCAGCGCCGCAAAGGTCGCCGGCGGTATGAGATAGCTGTCGAAATCGCGAAACTGCCGGCTTCCCGCGACCCATATATCCCCGGCTCGCAACCGCTCGCGTAGTTGCGACAAGGCGCATAGTTCATAAGCGGCACGATCAACGATGCCATCCCGCAGGACGAACGGGCGCCATGCGGGCGGCACAAAGCGTAGCGGCACGCGATCAGGCAAGCGCCGTTTGCCGGTCCGATATAGCTCCGCGATGATGGCCAGCGCTGACAGGAGCCCCTGAACCGCGCCGGCGCCGCGAAACTCGAAGGCGTTGAGAAAAGCGCCGACAAAGAGCTTCACCGTCCGATGCCGCTCGATCAATTCGGCGGTGCGATCGACGGTTTCCGGTCGCCCGAGCACTTCGGCCTGCTCGACGGCCACGGCGAAGTGCTGCCAGTCCAGCGCCTCGATCTGCGCCAGAGAATCCACGCCCTTGCTGCGCGCGTCGATGAGGAGGCGGCAAGACCCCGTGAGCGTCCGGAGGTGGCCTTGCAACTCGCGCACCGTCTTGGCCTCCGTCAGCGCCGAGGGCCCAATGCCAAAAGCTCTCTCCACAAGGCCGCGCCATGCTGCCCAACAGCTTGTCGAACATCGTCAGGGTGGCGTCGGTCAGGCTTTCCTCAAGCCGGATGCCGGTTGCCGCCAGCGTCGCATGGCGGCGCAGGGCATTGAGTTCGCCAAGGTGCTGGGGTGTGATGCGGCTGCCTTCGTCCGCCAGCCTGTCAAAAGTCAAAGCCGGGATCATGTCGGCACGGGCGCGATCGAGGCCCAGCGCGCGGATATAGGCGAGCCGTTCGATCAGGCGCAGGATGTTGCGCGCTGCCGGCGATTGTGGCGCATTGCGCATCCAGGATAGCCATGTCGCGACCTGCCCCGGTCGTCGGGCCAGCAAATCGTCCAGGCCCTGAAGGGTGTCAGGCAGCAGGCCATTCGTGAGCACTTCATAGGTAAGCTGTTCGGCTTGCTGGCGCGCCCGCCGCAGCACCGCTTCGAGAATCGACGGAGAAGGCAGGAGGATCTGCAGGCGCCGGAGTTCATCGACGATGACGTCTGCCATCTGGCCGGGGTGTATGATGGTCTGCGCGATTGGGACCGAGAAGGCGACAACTTCACGGAAAGCGTTGCGGTCAAAAATCCTGAACCCGTGCGATCGTCGGATTTCGACGAGATGCTCGCGACGGGTCTGGTCCCGATGGGCATAATCCGCGAAGGCTGCCGGCGCGACGCCGAGTTGCTGCGCCACATAGGCGAGCACAGGAGCGGGCGGGACTTCGCCCGCTTCCAGCGCACGGCCAGGCCATCTCATATATAGCATGAGCATCGCATAGCCGAGCCGGGTGGCATCGCCGCGACGGCGGCCGACAATTTCCAGGTCGTCGCTGGTCAGCGTATAATGACGCGCGATCTCGCGCTCATCGAGCGGCGCGCCATAATGCCTCGCCCAGATTTCCAGGCTCACCAGTCGCCGTCTCGCCAAGCATCATCTCCTTCGCTTTGCGTGTCCGTCAGACGGTCCTCTGGCGGCCAGCAGGAATATGTCCGTTAACTCTGGACCTATAACGGCGATTCGGACAAGATCAGATAATGATGGGAAAACGGACAGGATTGGGCTGCATGTGGCGTTGATCGGCTATGCGCGCGTCTCGACGGCAGACCAGAAGCTCTCACTCCAGCTCGACGCGCTGAACGCGGCCGGGTGCGACCGGATATTCGACGATCACGCATCTGGTGCAAAAGCCGATCGGCCCGGCCTGGCCGAGGCGCTCGCCTATCTGCGCAGCGGCGACACGCTGGTGGTTTGGAAACTCGACCGTCTTGGGCGCTCGATGAGCCATCTGATTGAGAAGGTCGGCGAGCTAGCGACGCGAGGTATCGGGTTCCGCTCGCTCACCGAGAACATCGACACCACCACTTCGGGCGGGATGCTGGTGTTCAACATCTTCGGCTCGCTTGCCCAGTTTGAGCGCGATCTGATCCGGGAGCGCACCCATGCAGGCCTCAAGGCCGCTCGCGAGCGAGGTCGCCCCGGTGGGCGGCGGCCAGTGGTCACACCTGACAAGCTCCGCAAGGCGCGCGAACATATCGCTTCCGGCCTCACAGTTCGCGAGGCCGCCGCGCGCCTCAAGATCGGCAAAACCGCCCTCTACAAAGCCCTCGAAGCCACGGAGAAGAACACAAAGTCCCAGCGTTCCCGGTCCGTTCGCTCTTAGCGTGCAGATAAGTCACTTTCGTGCAGTCACCCCTTTTGCGAAGCAGGTTTCCAGAACAGTTCTGACAAGCGGCGGGCCGCAGAAATGCGTTGTCGTCATGGCCCGCCCGCGAGGTCGTCAGAAAGGAAGGTTTTCGCGAACAGGGCCGGCGCGTCGTGCTAGGCGATGGAACCCCGCAAGCGGACAGGATGCGATGACCAGGACCGAAATGCTGGAAACGATGAAGCGTCTCGACGCCCATGCGAACGCCCTGTTGCTTACCGGGGCCTCCGATATCGATCTGCTCGGCGGCATGTTCGACGTGATGCCCGACTTCAAGGCGTTGCTCGACGCCGGATACGGCGGTGAAATCGACAAGAACGCTGGTCGCTTCCCCGGTTTGCATCGCTACGCCGTCATGCTCTCCAATGTCGCCGAGGGGATCGCGGAAGGTTCCATCCGGGTGCCGCGCTGACGCCCTGTTTCGCTGGCAGGGGATGTGAGCAGACCTTTATGATTGCGAGCAGCGCAGGATGATGGCGAGCACATTGGCAGATAGCGCGAGCAGATCGCCGAGCCGGTTGTCAGATAATCCGAGCAAAAAAAGGCTCTGTTTGCAAGCAAACGCCGCTACGATTGCAAGCACCTACACTTAATCACTTCCGTATCAGCGAATTGAAAGCGGTCGGTGGCAGTGGCAGCATTGACGCTCAACCCATTGATTCAAAATCCGGAATAGTTCACTCTCCGAGCAGGACGTTGGTTTTTCTCGATAATGGATGCAACTTCCACATATCGAGCCCACTGGGTTCCTGGAACAGCCGCAAATCGAACTCGGGCAGGATCGCCAGCAAATGGTCGAAGATATCGGCCTGAATGCTTTCATATTCGGCCCAGGCGGTGGTGCTGGTGAAGCAATAGACTTCCAGCGGCAGGCCTTGCGGTGTCGGCTGGAGCTGGCGCACCAGTTGCGTCATGCCTTGCGCAATCCGGGCATGAGCGCGCAGATAGGCAATCACATAAGCGCGGAACGTCCCGATATTGGTGACGCGCCGTGTGTTGACAGGATCGCGCCCGGCTTCGGCCAGCCGGGCACGCTCGGCCGCTTCACGGCCGTCAAGGGCCCCGGCCTCATCCTGCTTGTTCCCTATGTCCAGCAGATGGTCCGGATGGATCTCAGAACGGTGGTGCTCGACGTGCCGACGCAGGACGTGATCTCACGCGACAATGTTTCGGTCCGGGTGAGCGCGGTGATCTATTTCCGCGTGATCGACCCCGAGCGGGCGACGATCCAGGTCGAGAACTTCATGCAGGCGACCAGCGAACTGGCCCAGACCACGCTGCGCTCGGTCCTCGGCAAGCATGAACTGGACGATATGCTGGCCGAGCGGGACAAGCTCAACGCCGACATCCAGAAGATCCTCGACGCGCAGACCGATGCCTGGGGGATCAAGGTCGCCAATGTCGAGATCAAGCATGTCGACATCGATGAATCGATGGTTCGGGCCATCGCGCGCCAGGCCGAAGCTGAACGCGAGCGGCGCGCCAAGATCATCAACGCCGAGGGCGAACAGCAGGCGGCGCAAAAGCTGCTCGAAGCCGCCGAAATCCTGGGCCTGAAACCCGAAGCGATGCAGCTTCGCTATCTCTCGACTCTCAACGTGATCGCCAACGAGCGCAGCTCGACGATTGTCTTTCCCTTCCCCATGGACCTCAACGATTTCCTGAAAGCGGTCCCGCGCGGCGGGCAGGAGGATTGAAAATCACGGTCGGTGCCGCGATTCCCAGGGCGGGGTCACGATTAGCCGAAGGCCGTGCCAATTGAACGGCGCACCTTCGCGATTCTGTTGAAACGGGCTACACATACACCGCACGAAAATCTGTGACCGGCCGATTCTGGATGAAGCCGATGCTGGGGCAGGCACGCCGCATCGCCGGCACTGTCCCGATGCGCGGCTGACGCTGGATAGCGCACCGCTCATCCATATCGCGGGAGCCGAGCGCGCATCCTTGCCAGCATCGTTCGACATAATCCTCCGATTATGATTGCTCAAATTCCGTGCAAGATGGCGGATGCGCTCTGCCACAGCATATAGGCGGCGACCACGAAGATCAGCAGGGCGAAGATCGTGTTGAGCGCACCCTTGTGGGCAGAGAGCCGTTGCGAGAGCGCGGCACCGACAAGGCCGCCGATCACGCCGCCGCCGATGAACGTCGCGGCAAGCAGCCAATCGACCAGGCCGGAAAAGGCGTAGTTGAGCGCGGCCGTGAGGCCGAAGGCGGTGACGGCAACCAGCGACGAGCCGACCGCATTGCGCATCGGCATCCCTGTCGAGGCCATAAGCCCGGGCACGATCAGGAAACCGCCGCCGATGCCAAAGAAACCCGAGAACAGACCCGTCGCGCCGCCATAGCCGATCACCTTGGGCGCGTTCTCGCGCTCGCACTGGACATCGGGATTGCCGGGATCGCCGCGGCTTTTCAACATCAGCGCGCCGACGAGGATCATCAGCAGCGCGAACAGGAAGAGCAGCTTCTGCCCGTCAAACGCCTTGCCGAGCGTCGACCCGGCATAGGCGCCCACGACGCCTGCGGCCGCGAACATGCCCGCGCAGCGCCATTTGATCGTGCGCTGGCGGGCATGGGGGACGAGGTTCGCGCCGGCATTGACGGCGACCGCGAGTGCGCTGGTCCCTATAGCGACATGAGGCGAGGCAACACCGACCAGATAGACCATGAGGGGGACGGCGAGGATTGACCCGCCGCCGCCCACGAGACCCAGGGTGAAGCCGACGAGCGAACCCGATCCGGCCCCCAGCAGATATTGGATGGGTTCGAGCGTCATGGCCTTACAGCGTGTTAACCGGGAGCTTCAGATAGCTGGTGCCGTTGCTCTCCGGCTCCGGCATATGGCCGCCGCGCATGTTGACCTGAATCGACGGCAGGATCAGCCGGGGCATGTCGAGCGTCGCGTCGCGCGCCTCGCGCATGGCGACAAACTGGTCCTCGCTCACCCCGTCGCGCACATGGACGTTATGTTCGCGCTCCTCGCCCACCGACGTCTCCCAGGCATAAGTGTCGCGCCCAGGGGCCTTGTAATCGTGGCAGAGATACACGCCCGTCTGATCGGGCAGCGAGAGCAGGCGCCGGATGGACCGATAGAGGGTGCGCGCATCACCGCCGGGAAAATCGGCGCGCGCGGTGCCATAGTCAGGCATGAACAGCGTGTCGCCGATGAAGGCCGCGTCGCCGATCACATAGGCCATGTCGGCTGGTGTGTGGCCCGGAACATGCAGCGCGATCGCCTCGATCGACCCGACCTGGAAGCGGTCGCCGTCATCGAACAGGCGGTCGAACTGCGAGCCGTCGCGGGCGAAGCGCGTGCCCTCATTGAAGATCTTGCCGAACACCTCCTGCACCGTGAGGATATGGCGACCGATCGCCAGCGTCCCACCCAGCTTTTCCTGCAGATAGGGCGCGGCCGAGAGATGGTCCGCATGGGCGTGCGTTTCGAGCAGCCATTCGACCTCCAGGCCTTCGCTCTGGATATAGTCGATCACCTTGTCGGCCGACGCGAAGGAAGTGCGCCCCGATGCCGGGTCGAAGTCGAGCACGCTGTCGATGATCGCGGCCCTGGCGGTCGCGGGATCGGAGATGACGTGGGTCACGGTGAACGTGTCCTCGTCGAAGAAACTGCGAATGACCGCGGGCCGCGCATTGCTCGCGGCCTCGACGATGCGGGTGGCTTCACGGATTTGCGGGTCGGCCATGGTCTTGTCCTTTCATTCGATAACCGGGTGTGCCGGCTCCGCGCTCAGGGGGAGAGGTGCTGCGCGGAGCCGGCCCGACCGGCTCAGAGTGCCTTCTTGCTGAAGTACCAGTCGGTGTAATCGTAGCCCTCGTCCTTGCGGGCCTTGGCGGCTTCAGCCGTGGCAGGCGGTGGCACGATCACCGGCTCACCGGGCTGCCAGTTTTCAGGCGTCGCGATCTTGTTGGCATCGGACGTCTGAAGCGCGGTGAGCAGGCGGACGAATTCATCGACCGAACGGCCGTTCGACATCGGGTAGTAGACCATCGCGCGGATGATGCCCTCGGGATCGATGATGAAAGTGGCCCGAACCGCCGAGGTGTCCGAGGCGCCGGGATGGATCATGCCGAAGGCCTTCGCGACGATCATCGACAGGTCGTCGATGATCGGAAACGGGATCTCGACCCCGAACTTCTCCTCGATACTGCGCATCCAGGCGATGTGCGAATGCACGGAGTCGATGGAGAGGCCCAGCAGTTCGCAGTTGAGCGCCTTGAAACGGTCCGCCGCCTTGGCGAAGCCCATGAACTCGGTCGTACAGACCGGGGTGAAGTCCGCGGGGTGGGAAAAGAGGACGAGCCACTTGCCCTTGTAATCGTCGAGCGAGCGTTCGCCGTGGGTGGTTTTGGCCTTGAAGGCGGGCGCCGGTTCGTTGATCCGGGGCATGGAGGGGGTGGCCTGATCTGTCATTTTATCGTCTCCTGTACCTGAGTATCTGACAGACATTGAATACATAATTCATTTAATCGTGAAAACACGATAAACTTAATACCTCTGACCGGATTTTTCAATCTTTTCCAAATTTGGCGGCTAAGGCCGGATTCGCGGCGCGCCAGAGCGGGCGTACAAACGCCACAAAGCATCATTTAGGCTAAGTGTAGGGGTGATAGAGACCCGAATCAGGCGCTGGCAAGAGTCTGCCTGACCCATGCGACGAGTCGCCCGCGGTCCATAGCGCCGGCCTGCCGCGCGACCTCTCGGCCGCCCTTGAAGAGTATCAGCGTCGGGATCGACTGGATGCGGTAACGCCCGGCTATGCCCTGCTCGGCCTCGGTGTCGACCTTCAGCAACCGGACATGCGGCTCCAGATCGGCGGCAGCGGCCTTGAACGCCGGCGCCATGGCGCGGCACGGCCCGCACCAACTCGCCCAGAAATCGACGAGCACAGGCAGGCTTCCGCGCCCGATGTGACGGTCGAATGCCGCCTGATCGACATCGACAGGCTGGCCCTGGAACAACGGCATCGAGCATCGTCCACAATTGGGCGCAGCACCGATCTTCGCACCGGGAACCCGGTTGATGCTCGCGCAAACCGGGCAAACCACCAGCTGGGAATCAGACATGCGGATGGCCCTCCTGTGAAACCGCAAGCACTGCTTAATCGTTTACCCGCATGATGTAACCGTGTAAAAAAGCCGGTTCAAGACTCGCCTCCCTTCAGGAGTAGGAAATTTGAATCCCAGCGCAAATGAGAGTGGCGTGTGTTCGCCGGTCCAGATCGGCGATGCCGCACCCAATTTCCAGGCGCGCACGACCATGGGCGAAATGAGCCTGTCAGATTATCGTGGCCGATGGGTGTTGCTGTTCTCGCATCCCGCGGACTTCACGCCGGTCTGCACCAGTGAATTCGTCGCGCTCTCACGCGCCGGAGAGCGGTTCAAGGCGCTGAATTGCGCTCTGGTCGCGATCTCGGTCGACAGCCTCTATTCGCACCTCGGATGGATACGGGCGATCCATGAGCATTTCGGTGTCACGGTCGGTTTTCCGATCGTCGAAGATCCCTCGATGGTCATCGGCCACGCTTACGGGATGATCGCGGACGATGCGCCTGACTCCGCCACGCTGCGCGCGACCTTCTTCATCGACCCCGACGGCATCATCCGCGCCAAGCTCTGCTACCCGGCCACTATCGGCCGATCAGTGGAGGAGCTGCTGCGCGTCGTCGCCGCGCTGCAAAGGGTCGACAGCGACAATGTGGTCACGCCCGAAGGCTGGCGCCCCGGCGATGACGTGCTGCTTCCACCCTATCAGGATCAAGACTCCGCGCTCGATGCGGCAGGCGACGCCTGCTGGTTCCACCGGACACGGCCCGACAAGCACAAAGAGGCAGGCAAGTGACGACCTTCACCGACACCGAACTCGATGCGATCACCGACATTCTCAAGGCGCTCGCGCATGAGGTGCGGCTGAAGCTCATGCGGACGCTGCTCGAGAATGGCGAGAAATCGGTCGGTGAACTCGAAGCCATGACCGGCATCGGCCAACCGGGGCTGTCGCAGCAGCTTGGCATCCTGCGCAAGGCCGAGCTGGTGCAGACGCGCCGCGAAGCCAAGCTCGTCTTCTACAGCCTGGCGCCGGAGACCCTGAAAAGCACCGCGACGCTGCTCTGCGCTCTGTCGGGCATTTCGTCTCAAGCAACGCCACCTGGAACCAGGAACACGCATGCGCGCGCACGGGGATCGGCCGCGACCTTCGCCAGGATCTTGTGATCGCGCCTTTGACGACGCTTCGATGATAAGCACGCCCGCGTCGTCACGCGCGAAGTTCGATGATGCGGCCTTCGCCTCCAAGCGCCAGCAATGCCCGCCTGTGGCTCACGACGACAAGGCCGGTTCCCGTCTCACGCAGCCAGGTGTCGAGCCGGCGTGCAAGCCGCGTTTCCGTCACAATATCGAGCCCTTCGCTCGGCTCATCGAGCAACAGCCAGGGCTTGCCTGCGAGAACGGCGCGGGCGATCGACAGCCGCTTGCATTGCCCGCCCGACAAACGCGCGCCGCCATCGCCGACCCAGTGATCCAGCCCATGCGGCATCGCGCGCACGTCGATCGCGAGGCAGGCCACTTCCAACGCCGCCCAAAGCTGATCGTCGCTGAGGCCGGGGCGCGCCACACGCAGATTGTCGCGAACCGTTCCCGACAAGAGCTGGGCATCCTGCGGCGATAGCGCGAACGCCGCCCGCACCGCTTCGGGCGGCAGCGCGCAAAGGGGCTGGCCGTCGAGGCGAATGCCGCAATCGGAATCAGCAGGCCGAATCCCGGCGAGCGTTTCGAGAAGGCTGGTCTTGCCGCTGCCGGATTGCCCCGCAATCCCCAAGCGCTCGCCAGCCTCGAGCCGGACATGCACGCCATCGCGATCCAGAGCGATGGTCCGCCCGACCGGCCCAAACGAGATTCCTGCCAGGGCAGGCATCGGATGTCGGCCCGCCATGTCGTCCAAACGCGCGAAGGCGGCCATGACGAGCGCGCCCCGCGATACACCGCGCACATAGCCGGACATGGCCTCGATCGCACCCGCGGCCGCCAGCACGGCCAGCACCGTCATGGGCAAGGGAGCGTTGGAGATCGCGAGGACAGCACCCATCGCGAGACCCCCGCCAAGGGTTAGCCCCGCGTCGATGATCGCTTCCCCGCGTGCGAAACGGCGACGCGCGCTGTCCAGTTCGGCCGTCTCGATCGCCAGGCTTCGCTCGATCGCGGGGGCCAGATCATAGGCCAGGATTTCAGGCGAAGCCGACGTATAGTCGATCATGCTCGCCTTCAGTCGCGCCAGCGCCACCGCGTTGTCGGTCGCGGCGATCGCGAGCATTCGGGGAGCCGCCAGGTGCGCCCACGCGGCGAGGCCAGCGAGGAGCACCAGCAAGGCAAGGCTGGCCCAAGGGCTTGCGAGCCCTACAAGGGCAAGGCCGATCACCGCACCGGCAAGGGCGGCGGGGAGCGCCGGCTTGCGAACCAGGCTGTCTTCGAGCGCACCGATGTCCTGAACGAGCCGGGTCACGGTATCGCCCGCCGATACGGCCCGCACGTCGCGAACCGACAGGATGCGGTCGAACAGGCGCGCGCGGACTATCGCGAGCGCCATCAAGGCCGCGCGATGACCATAGAGCCGCTCCCCATAGCGCGCCGTCGTCCTTATGATCGCGAGCAGCCGGATCATCGCGCTCGGCAGGAGATAGTTGAAGCCCTGCGCGGCCAGCACACCGCCAAGGCCGGCGAGCGCCGCACCGGTGATGAACCATCCCGACAGGCCCAGCAGAAGGACCGCAGCGATCGTCGCGGCAGCAGCGAGCGCCCCCGCGATACGGAAAGCGCGGCGTTCAGGGCCGATGGCTTCGCGCAGCAGCCGGTCCATGTCTGCGCGGCTCATGCCAGCATCATTTCGTTGTCGGCAATCGCAGCCAGCTCGGTACTGTGCGTCACCATGAAGACTGTGCGCCCCTTCGCGGCCGACGCCAATATCCGGGCGATGTCAGCCGCTGACCTTGCATCGAGATCCGCCGTCGGCTCATCGAGCAGCCAGAGCGGCGCGTCCTTCAGCAGCACGCGCGCAATGCCAACGCGGCGGCGTTCGCCGCCCGACAGGCCCGAACCGCGATGGTCGAGCGGTAGCCCCAAGCCTTCCCCGCGCGCCGCGATCATCGGTCCAAGGCCGGCAGAACGTGCGGCTGCTTCAACCTCGGCGTCACCAGCCTCCGGGCGTGCAAGGCGGATATTGTCGGCGAGCGTTCCGGGGATGAACGCGACCGATTGCCCCGCCCAGCCTATATGGCCGGGAAGCTCGACGTCGGCCGCGTCTCGCTCGTCGATCAGAATCCGTCCCCTGCCGATCGGCGCCAGTCCCAGCAGCGCATGAAGCAGGCTCGATTTTCCGCTTCCGGTGGCCCCGCGCAGCGCGAAACTGGTGCCTGCGGCTACGTCCAGCGTGAACGGACCAATCGCCGTCTCGCCATAGTCGATGACCACGTCGTTGAAGCGTAGCGCGGGCGGACCTTCGAGCGGGTGCCGCGATCGCGATGGAGCAGCGGGCGCGATGGCTTCCAGGCGTTCGACGGCCGCCTCTCCAACCTGCTTGTCGTGATAGGCCGCAGCAAGCCGGCGCATGGGGAGATAGAATTCGGGCGCGAGAATGAGAACGAAAAGGGCTTGGCCCAGGGTCAGCTTCTCAGGGGCCGGGAAAGGCAGGATGCCGAGCAGATTGAAGCCGCAATAGAGCGCGACCAGCGCCACCGACAGCGCCGCGAAGAATTCGATGATCGCGCTCGATACGAACGCGACCTTCAGCACGTCGATCGTTCGCACCGCGACCTCACGGGTAGCGTCGGCAAGGTGCCCCCCAATGCGATCCTGCGCGCCGAAGCCGACGATGACCGGCAAGGCCCGCACCCGGTCGACGAACAGGCCCGACAGGCGGCTGAGCGCGTCAAGCTGGCGCGCGGCGGCACGGGCGGCCGCCGTGCCCGCGAGCGCCATGCCCAAGGCAAAAGGCACGAGCGTCGCCAGCATGATCGCACCGGCGACCCAGCTTGCGAAGGTGGCGGCAACCGCGATGACGAGGGGAGAGAGGACCGCTGCGCGGCGGAGTGGCTGGAAGCGGGCATGGAAACCGCCCAGGTCCTCGATGCGGTCGACGGCATCGGCGACCGTTTCGCCCAGCATCCGGCGATCGCCCGGCGCCGCGACGAGGATGCAGGGATAGACGCGCTTTCGCCAGTTCGCCTTGGCGGCCATGGCCGCGGCTTCGCCGGCGTCGGTCGCACCGATCTGTATCGCGGCGCGAAGCAAGGCAGCGGCAATCAGTCCCCCCACGGCGAGCAGCAGATTTCCAGGAGCGCCCCGCGCGGCTGCCACGACACCAGCAGCGAGCGCGGCAGCCATGAGAATGGCCGCGCCGCTATCCGCGGTCCAGAAAAGCGCCGCGCCCGGTCGATCAATTTGGTTGCTCATATACTCGCTTACGCGTAATGGCTAACCATAATCTTTTCAACCGACTCATGGCGACCATGCAAAGCCGGGCCGGAATGCAAGGAGTCTTGCCATGGACATGGCCGTGATCGAACTCTCCCGGCTGCAATTCGCGCTGACAGCACTCTACCACTTTCTCTTCGTTCCGTTGACCCTTGGCCTCTCCTTCATACTGGTCATCATGGAGAGCATCTATGTGATGACGGGCCGGGAGATATGGCGGACCGTCACGCGCTTCTGGGGCAAGCTGTTCGGCATCAACTTTGTGCTCGGCGTCGCTACCGGGATCACCATGGAATTCCAGTTCGGCACCAACTGGTCCTACTATTCGCACTATGTCGGCGACATCTTCGGGGCGCCGCTCGCCATCGAAGGGTTGATGGCCTTCTTCCTCGAAGCGACCTTCGTGGGTCTCATGTTTTTCGGATGGGACAAATTGTCCAGGGTCGGGCATCTGCTGACCACCTTCATGGTCGCGCTCGGCTCCAACCTCTCGGCGCTGTGGATTCTGGTCGCCAATGGCTGGATGCAGAACCCGGTCGGATCGCGCTTCAATCCCGCGACGATGCGCATGGAAGTCTCCGACTTCATGGCGGTTCTGTTCAACCCGATCGCGCAGGCGAAATTCGTGCATACAGTGAGCGCGGGCTATGTCTGCGCCTCGGTCTTCGTGCTCGGCGTCTCGGCCTGGTATCTGCTCAAGGGCAAGTGGACGGCGGTGGCGAAACGCAGCTTCACCGTGGCGGCCGCTTTCGGCCTTGCTTCCTCGCTGTCGGTCGTCGTGCTGGGTGACGAAAGTGGTTACGCGCTTACCGATAACCAGAAGATGAAACTCGCCTCGCTCGAAGCCATGTGGCACACTGAGCCGGCACCTGCAGGCATCGCCGTCATTGGCTTTCCGAGCGTCGCGGACCGCGAGACCTATTTCGAGGTCAAGATCCCCTATGTGCTCGGCCTCATCTCGACCCGCAGCCTGACGGGCGAAGTTTCCGGTATCTTCGAACTGGTGGCCAAGGCGCAGGACCGTATCGAACATGGCATCAAGGCCTATGATGCGGTGGAACGGCTGAAGCTCAACCAGAACGACCTGGCCGCGCGCGAGCAATTCGAGCGGAGCAAGGCCGATCTCGGTTACGCCCTGCTTCTTAAGCGTTTCGTCGCCGATCCGCGGGCTGCGACACCCGAGCAGATCGAGAAGGCCGCATGGTCGACCGTGCCCAACGTGCCGGTCATGTTCTGGGTTTTCCGCGTGATGGCGGGCCTCGGCTTCTTCTTCATCGCCTTCTTCGGCGCGGCGTTCTGGATGGCATCGGTGCGGCGCTTCGGTTGCGACAACCGCTTTTGCCGCACCTTCCTGCGCGCTGCGGTCTGGATCATTCCCTTGCCGTGGATCGCGATCGAATTTGGCTGGATTCTCGCTGAGGTCGGCCGCCAGCCCTGGGCGATCGAAGGGGTCTTGCCGACATTCCTTGCCGCATCGAGCCTGACCGTCGGGCAACTCTGGACAACGATCATCGGTTTCACATTACTCTACGGCGCTCTTGCGGTCATCGAAGTGCGACTCATGCTGGCGGCGATCCGCAAGGGGCCTGACGAGCATCGCGCGACCGCGCCGACGCCGGCGAGCCCCAACGGCTACGCGCCCATTCCTGCCGAATAAGGAGAACAGGTCATGGCACCTCCCATCGACTATGAAACGCTCCGGCTGATCTGGTGGCTCCTGATGGGTGTCCTCCTGATCGGCTTCACCCTGACCGACGGCTTCGACCTCGGCACCGCCGCGCTGCTGCCCTTCGTCGCGAAGACCGATGCCGAACGCCGCCTCGTCATCAACTCGATCGGCGCGACGTGGGAGGGGAACCAGGTCTGGTTCATCCTCGGCGGCGGCGCGATCTTCGCGGCCTGGCCGTTCGTCTATGCGGTCAGCTTCTCGGGCTTCTACCTCGCGATGTTCCTCGTTCTCGCCGCACTCATCCTGCGGCCCGTGGGCTTCAAATATCGCTCGAAGAAGCCCGACGCGGCATGGCGGAGCCGCTGGGATTGGGCGCTGTTCATCGGCGGCTTCGTGCCAGCGCTGGTATTCGGTGTCGCGGTCGGCAACGTGCTGACCGGCATCCCCTTCCGGCTCGATAGCGACCTGCGCTCCTTCTATGAGGGGAGCCTGCTCGGCCTGTTCCATCCTTTCTCGCTGGTCGCAGGGCTGCTCTCGGTCGCGATGATCGTCCTGCACGGCGCGAGTTGGCTCGCGATCAAGATCGAACGCGGCGCGGTTCACGATCGGGCCCGCACCTTCGGCCAGATCGCGGCGGGTGCGTCGATCCTGCTGTTCGCGCTCGGCGGCGTGATGATTGCGACCATGGGCTATGGCTTCCGCCTGACGCACGGCGCTGATCCGCTCGGCCCCTCCAACCCGCTGCTGTCCGGCACCGTCGCGGCGCCGGGAGCCTGGCTCGACAATTACGGCGCGCATCCGTGGATGCTGGTCGCGCCGATTCTCGGCTTCGCGGGTCCGCTGCTGGCATGGATCGGTATCCGCAAGGGCCGGGAGGCGCTGGCGTTCGGTGGCTCGTCGATCGGGGCGGTGGGCATCATCGCTACCGTGGGCCTGTCGATGTTCCCGTTCATCCTGCCCAGCTCGATCGACCCGGCCTCCAGCCTGACCGTGTGGAACGCCTCGTCCAGCCATGTGACGCTGTTCATCATGCTGGCGGTGACGGCCGTCTTCCTGCCGATCGTGCTCATCTATACCGCCTGGGTCTACAAGGTGCTGTTCGGCCGCATCACGCTGCGGGACGTCGACACCAACCCCGACTTCTACTGAAAGGAACGACTTCGATGTGGTATTTCAGTTGGGTTCTGGGTGTCGGCCTCGCCGTCAGTTTCGGCATCCTCAACGGCATGTGGCATGAGTTCCACTCTGATCCCGATGATGACCCGGCTGCCTGAAGGGCGATCTGGTGATTAGCGTCGGTCCCCTGGCGCTTGCGTTGGAGCGGCTGTTCGCGGTCCTTGGGATCGTCTTCCATGGCCCGGACAGCGATAAGGCCGCATGGCGCGCGCTGCTCGTCGGCCTCGTCGCGGCGCGCCTGGGCTTCGTAGCACAGAACTGGCCCGCTTTCGCGGTCGAACCCCTGAGCATCCTCTACGTCTGGCAAGGAGGTTTCTCGCCACTGATCGGCCTTGTGTCCGCCGCGATCGTGCTGGTCATATCGTTACGACGATCGCGGGCGCTGCCGCCTCTGGGACTTGCGTTCATGGGCTGCGCCGGGGCTGCCCTCGCTGCCACCGCATTGTTCCTTGCCTCGGCGCAGCGACCTCTGCCGCAAGGCGTCGTTCTCCAGTCGCTCGATGGCGGAACAAGCTCCCTCGACGATCGCATGGGCAAGCCGTTTGTCATCAATCTCTGGGCGACGTGGTGTCCGCCGTGCCAGCGTGAAATGCCGATGATGGTTACAGAAGCGGCGCGCTCGCCCGTGCCGATCCTGCTTGTCAACCAGGGCGAGGACGCGGCGAAGGTGCGCGCATGGCTGGACGGCAAGCACCTTGGATCGACAGACGTCCATCTGGACCCAAACCAGAACGCGGCGGCGGCGATCGGATCTGCGGGTCTCCCCGCCACGCTGTTCGTTGATAGCAAGGGCGTCATCCGCGTGCTGCATGTCGGCGAGATCTCGCGTGCCGCCCTACTCGCGGGATTACGGGGTCTGGAATAGAATTTTGATCAAGGAGAAGACCATGGCCACGGCAGAGCTGACGAAGATCCTGCTCGATGCGCTCGACGATGAGCGCAAGGCTGAGGCGACCTATGCGGCGGTGATCGACAGGTTCGGCCCGGTCCGGCCCTTCTCCAACATCATCGAGGCCGAACAGCGTCACGCTGCGGCGCTCGAACGCCAGCTCGCACGATTGGGAATTGATGTGCCGCCCAACCCGTGGGCCGGGAAAGTGACGGCGCCAGCCGCGCTCGCACAGGCCTGCGAAAGCGCGGTCCAGGGCGAGATCGAGAACATCGCCCTTTATGACCGGCTGATTCCGATGATCGACGATCCGGCGGCGCGCCAGGTGATGGAAAATCTGCAAGCCGCCTCGCGCGAACGTCACCTACCCGCCTTCAGGCGATGCCTCGAACGCGAGCGCGGCGGTGGTCGTGGGCGCGGGTGAAATAGCTCCTCGCTGACTGCCGGTTGCTGACGCCGGACCGCGCGATCAGGGGATGAGGATGCTGGAGGCGTCGACGCCGGTCGCACCCGTCTTTGTATCGACGGCCGTCACGGTGATGACATGCGCCCCGGCCTTGTCGACCGGCAAAGTGCCGGTGAAATAGCCGGTGCGACCGCCATAGGACAGGCTGACCTCGCCGGCGGGCTGACCATCGCGCTTCGCGCTGGCCCTGACATCGTAGCGCGCCGCATCCCAGATACCGCCGGGCTCGATCGGGCAACCGCACATCAAGGCGACATTGGCCGCAAGCCGAATGGCGGCCCCTGCAGTGCCGCGCTGGTGCGCAGCCGGCTCGACAAGATCAACCACGAGGCCCGGCAGCTCGAGCAACCAGCCATCGCCCTGCGTCGCGCCGCGCCCCGGCAAGACCCATCGCTGCGAGGTGACGCGCACCGCCGCCTGCGGCTGCGCGAGCGGGCCATAGGCTTCGACCTCAACCAGCCTCGGTTCGTCGATGTCGATCGTCGTCCTGAAAGCGGCGGCTGTTTCATCGGCAAGCGGTGTCCCGCGCGGGCCGCCTTTCATGATCCGGGCGGTGTCGCCGGTCGATCCCGCCGTGCGGCCGTGCACCAGCACCTCTCCGCTGCGCACATCCCGCACGATGATCTCGGCTCCGCCCATCGACGTGCCAACGAACTTTCCACCCTCGCTGATGACGCGAATGACAAGATCGGTGGGTTCGGCCGCGGCCGCCACAGGAAGCCCGGCAAGGATAAGCGCCGGCAGGCGGACAAGAGCGCCTGATCTCATTGGGCCGTTTCTCCTTTCCGGATCGCGCGGGACAAGGCCGCCTCATCCCAGCGAATCGAGAAGGCCCCGCGAAGCTGGCCCGGCGCAAAGCCCGTCGCCTGATCCCCGGGATAATTCGCGCGGATCGCCGCCGTCACTTCGGGCGCGATATTCTCGCCATGACAGGCAAGGCACATCGGCATGGTGGGGATGGCGCGCATATAGCGATATTGATCGCCTTCATGCGCCGTCCAGCGCCGAGGCTTGCCGTCCTCGCCCAGCGGTGCGTTCGCCCAGCCTTCCATGACGCGCTGCTCGGTTGCGTCGGCCTTTGCTGCCCGATTGCGGGCGCGCAGCGCCGTGCGCCTGACGCTCGCACCGCTTTCCTCCGAGAGTTGCGCCGCGAGCGCCGGGGCGATGCTCGAACAGACGCCGATCGCCCCCTGCGGCCCTTCAGTCGCCATCGCGGTGGTGAGGGCGCTCAGCAACTCCTTCTGGAAGCGGTCAGCCAGGACCTCGGAACGGGCCTGCCCTTCCCTGACCATCATGCCCTGATCCGGGGCGGCCTTGTCCGACGCGCAGGCTCCGAGCAACAGCACGGCCAGAAACGGTAAGGAAGCGCGGGCGATCATGGGTTCAGGAGCCTTCACCGGATGGCCCGAAACGATCGCACAGCATGTCGATCAACTGGCGAACGCCATCGTCGGCCAGGCTGTAGTAGATGGTCGTGGCCTCGCGCCGGGTCTTGACCAGCCCACCTTCGCGCAGCTTGCCGAGATGTTGCGATACGCTGGACTGCGACTGACCGCACAGTTCCACCATGGCGTTCACCGAGAACTCACCCTGGGTCAGCCGGCAAAGGATCAGCAGGCGCTGTTCATTGGCGAGCAGCTTCAACACGCTCGCTGCATGGGCGGCATGCCTGGCGAGTTCGGCAAAGGGGGCAGCAAGAGGCGTATCGAGGGGCATCATCTGGTCGCAGGCTTCCCGTCATCTCGGAGCACAATGTAAATGGCCGGAATAACCAGCACGGTCAGCAGCGTCGAGGACGCAAGGCCGAACAGCAACGAAATCGCCAGGCCCTGGAAGATCGGATCGGTCAAGATCACCGCCGCGCCGATCATCGCCGCAGCCGCCGTGAGGACAATCGGCTTGAACCGGATCGTGCCGGCTTCCAGCAGCACGTCGCGCAGGGATTTGTCGGGCGAAGCCGCATGCCTGATGAAATCGACCAGCAGGATCGAATTGCGCACGATGATCCCGGCCAGCGCGATGAACCCGATCATCGACGTCGCCGTGAACGGCGCGCGGAACAGCATGTGCCCGATGACGATACCAACGAGGGTCAGCGGCACCGGCGTCAGGATGACCAGCGGCAGGCGGAAGCTCCTGAACTGCGCGACGACGAGAATATAGATCCCCAGCAGGGCCACCATGAAGGCCCCGCCCATGTCGCGGAACGTGACCCAGGTGATCTCCCATTCACCGTCCCACAGCACGGACGACACGCTCTCATCCTCGGGCTGACCGTTGAGGAGGATTTCCGGTTTCGTCAGCCCCTTGGCGGCCCAGTCATAGGCATCGACCGCGCGATTGACTTCGATCATGCCGTAGATCGGCGCCTCATAGGCTCCGGCAAGCTCGGCCGTCACCATGTCGGCATAGCGGCCGTCGCGACGGAAGATTGCCGGGCTGCCCGTCTCGGTGCGGGCTTCCACCACGGCGCCGAGGTCGATGAGCTGGCCACCCGGCGTCTGTCCGATGGGCGTGCTCGACAGGGCCTGCGTCCAGCTCCGGTCCTTCTGCTCAAGTGCGATCGTGATCGGGAGTGGCGTTCGGCCATCGCCGCGAGGCGCATAGCCAACCGTCTGGCTGCCCATCAGCATCCCGATGCCGTCGGCGACTTGCCGCTGTGACAGACCATAATAATCAAGCCGGTCGCGCTGCAGGTCGAGGCGGAGCTTGGGCCGAGCCGCGCCGAAGCTGTTGTCGACGTCGACGATGAAGGGGACGGATCGGAAGATCTTCTCAAGCTCCACAGCCGTCTTCTGCCGGGTTGCGGCATCCGGACCATAGACTTCGGCCAGCAGTGTCGCGAGCACCGGTGGTCCCGGCGGCGTCTCGACAACCTTGAGCGACGCACCGCCCGGCAGCGTGAGCGCCTTCAGTCGCTCACGCAGATCGAGCGCGATTTCGTGGCTGGAACGGTCGCGGTCGCCCTTGGGCAGCAGCGTCACCATCACGTCGCCCTGTTCGGGCTGCGAGCGCAGAAAATAATGGCGGACGAGGCCGTTGAAGTTGAACGGCGCCGATGTGCCGACATAGGCCTCCATCGACGTCGCTTCGGGCAGACCGCGCACGATACCGGCTACATCCTCCAGCACGCGGCCCGTATTTTCGAGGGCAGTCCCTTCGGGCATGTCGACCACGACTTGGACCTCCGACTTGTTGTCGAAGGGCAGCAGCTTCACGGTGACGGCCTTGAAGTAGAACATCGAGCAGGCGACCAGCGTTGCCACGCCGACCCCGATCAGGAAGTTTCGGGCCGACTTGCGCGTGTCGATCACGCGATGCGCGACGCGCGCATAGAGCTGGCCGAGCTTGCCGCCGCTTTCGTCATGGCCATGCCCCGCCGCCAGCGTCTTGCGCGCGAAGCGGATCATCAGCCACGGCGCGATCACGACCGCGACGAAGAAGGAAAAGATCATCGCCGCCGATGCGTTGACCGGGATCGGCGCCATATACGGCCCCATCAGGCCGGAGACGAACAGCATGGGGAGCAGCGCGGCGACCACGGTGAGCGTGGCGACGACGGTCGGATTGCCGACCTCGGCCACAGCCTCGATCGCGGCCTGCGTGCGCGTCCGTTCATCATCCATGGCCCAATGGCGGGCGATGTTCTCGATCATGACGATCGCGTCGTCCACGAGGATGCCGATGGAGAAGATCAGCGCGAACAGGCTGACGCGGTTGATCGTGTAGCCCATGAGGTTCGACGCGAACATGGTCAGCAGGATCGTCGTCGGGATGACCACGGCGGTCACGCCGGCCTCGCGCCAACCGATCGCGAAGCCGATCAGCACGACGATCGAGACGGTCGCCAGCGCGAGGTGGAACAGCAACTCGTTCGCCTTTTCGTTCGCCGTCTCGCCATAGTTGCGCGTCACGGCGACCGTGACGTCATCGGGGATCAGCTTGCCTTTCAGGCTTTCCACGCGCTCAAGAATGGCATCGGAGACGACCACGGCATTGGCCCCGGCACGCTTGGCGAACGCGATGCTGACGGCAGGCGCGCTATCCCACTTGCCGTTCTCCGCCCCATTGTCCGACTTTGCCCAGCGCCATGCGCGGGCCTGTTCCTCGCGCGGCCCCTGTGTGACGGCCGCGACGTCGCGAAGATAGACGGGCGACCCGGTGCCCGACCGGACCGTCAATAGTCCCACTTCCTGTGCCGAAGACAAGGTGCGGCCCGCGGTCACGCCGACGGCCTTTCCATCCTCGCGGATATTGCCCAGCGGGAAGCTGCGGTTGGCCTGGCTTGCGGCCTCGATCACGCTGCCCAGCGGCACGCCATATTGGCGCAGCTTCGCGGGGTCCGGCGCGATACGGATTTCCTCGGGGCGTCCGCCAACGAGGAAGGTGATGCCGACATCATCGACCTTGGCGATCTCGGTGCGCAGCTTTGAGGCCAGCTCGTAGAGGCTGGCATCGTTCCACTGGCCCGCCGCTCCTGGCTTGGGTGTGAGAGTCAGGACGACCGTGGGGACATCGTTGATGCCGCGCACCGTCACCATGGGATCGGGAATGCCGACCGGCTTCCTGTCCCAATTGGCGCGCAGCTTTTCCTCGATACGGATAGCGGCGTCCTCGGGATTCGACCCGACGAGGAAGCGCGCCGTCACCATCACCCCGTTGTCCTGTGCCTGGGTGTAGACGTGCTCCACGCCGTCGACGCTCTTGACGATGGTTTCGAGAGGGATGCCGACCAGCTCGGTCGCGTCGGCGGCGGAAAGGCCGGGCGCCATGACCTGAATATCCACCATCGGCACGCTGATCTGTGGCTCCTCCTCGCGGGGAATCGCGAAGAGGGCCAGCAGGCCGACGGCGATCGCCGCGAGCAGGAACAGCGGCGTCAGGGGCGAGGCAATGGTGGCCTTGGTGAGGCGACCGGAAATGCCGAGGTTCATTGGCCGGTAACCTTGGCGGGCGTGCGGGGCGCGAACAGCGTGTCGCCGGCGGACACACCGCTCAGGATCTCGACCTTGGCGGGATCGGCTGTCGGTGCGATCTGCACCGGCACCATGCTGAGGCGCTTGCCCCCACCTCTTGTTTCAACGCTTACGATCTGAATCTGATCCATGCCGTAGCGTGTGGTGACGAACGAGCGCGGCACGACCAGCGCCATGCGCGTGCCGATCTCGACCGATGTGCTCACGCGACGGCCGACGAATTGGGTAGTGAGGCCAGGCAGCGTCGCGTCAACGCGAACCTGGCCTCCGGTGATCGCGGGATAGATTTGCGTCACCTGCCCCACGCGGGACCCGTTGGAAATATCATCGCTTGTGATTGTCACGCGCGCGCCGGGGTGGACCTGCCCTGCGACCGATTCCGGCAACATCAGGCGCAGGACCGGGGGACCAGCCGTGACGGTCGCGATCGACATGCCCGGCGCAACCGGCGCGCCCGCCGGGATGTCGGCCCGCAGCACGCGCCCGCTTGCCGGTGCGATCACTGCGCCTTGCCCGGCAACGCTTGCGCTCGCGCCCTGCTGGGCACGGGCGGCGGCAACCTGCGCGTCGGCCGCGCGCGCGCCGGCCACGGCCTGATCAAGCCGTGCCTGCGCATAGACGCCGTTATTGTAGAGATCGCGGATACGCGCGAGGTCCGCATTGGCGCGCGCGGCTTCGGCCTCTGCCGCGGCGACCTGCGCGCCATAGGCGCTGGTCTCATAGCCAGTCCGCGAGTCGACGATCATGCCGATCCGCTGACCCTTCTGCACCATGTCGCCCTCGGTAACCGACAGGGAGGTCAGGATGCCGGGAATGCGCGCGAGCACTTCGGCCTGGTCGCGCGTGGCGATTTCCGCGCCGACCGCCTTCATGGCGGGGATTTCGGTCACGGTGAGCCGCAGGCTGTCCCCGGCGGGCAGCGTCGCCGCCGCAGAATCGCGCTCCGGCTGACTTCCGCATCCCGATAACGCCAGCGCAGCGCCCGCCAACCAGAGCCACTTGCTCATCCTGCTCACCCCTTTTGACCTGCTCTCAGCCGCCGACCACCGGCATTCCGGCATCCTTCCATGCGCCGATGCCGCCGGCGAGGTGGGTGTCGATCACGCTCTGCGCCGCCGCGCATTGGTCGAGCGCCTTGCCCGAACGCTTGCCGCCCGCGCATTGCAGCACGACGGTCCGACCCTCGGGATCAGGGATATTACGAGGTGAAAAGCCCGACAGCGGCAGGTTTATTGCGCCGGGAATATGCCCCGACCTGAACTCATCGACTTCGCGCACATCGATCAGCAGCGCCTTGCCGTCCTTCAGCATGGCGTCGAGCTCGGCGGGGCCGATCTCGCGGTGCGCGTCACGTTTCTTGAATCCGAACATGAGAACCCCTTTCAGTTTGTGGGTTGTATATAACGTGTAATGATTATATTAGTCAACGGCGTCGAGACAGGAAGGATCGCAGATGGGCAAGCCGTTGATCGTTGTGTTGGGTGCGGGACTGGGAGGCACCATCGCCTCCTACGAGATCAAGGACGCCGTAAAGGGCCGCGCCGAAGTGATGACTGTATCCGATACTGATACATACAGCTTCATTCCTTCCAATCCGTGGGTCGCCGTGCGTTGGCGCGAGCCGGAAGCGATTCAGGTCCATCTCCCCCCGGTGTTCGCGAAAAAGAAGATCGGCTTCACCTCAGTGGGCGCCAAGCGGGTCCATGCGAGCGAAAAGCGACTCGAACTCAATGACGGAACATCAATCAATTACGATTATCTTGTAATTGCGACTGGACCCGATCTGGCATTCGACGAGATCGAGGGCCTGGGTCCGCAAGGCCATACCGTCTCGGTCTGCCAGACGGCCCATGCCGCCGAGGCGGCCGATGCCTTCGACGCCTTCGTGGAAAATCCCGGTCCCATCATCGTCGGCGCAGTCCAGGGCGCGTCCTGCTACGGCCCGGCTTACGAATTCACGATGATCCTCGACACCGAACTGCGCCGCCGCAAGATCCGCGACAAGGTGCCGATGATCTATGTGACGCCCGAGCCCTATATCGGCCATCTCGGTCTCGACGGCGTTGGCGACACCAAGTCGCTGCTCGAGAGCGAGATGCGCGAGCGCCATATCAAATGGATTACCAATGCGCGCGTGACCAGGGTCGAACCAGGCCTGATGCATGTGGAAGAAGTGGGCGAGGACGGCGCGGTCACGAAAACGCACGATCTACCCTTTGCCTATTCGATGATGCTGCCCGCTTTTCGCGGCGTTCCCGCTGTCCGCGACATCGAAGGCCTCACCAACCCGCGCGGCTTCATCATCGTCGACAAGCACCAGCGCAATCCTGCCTTCCCGGAAATTTTCGCACTCGGTGTGTGTGTCGCGATCCCGCCCACGGGCCCGACCCCGGTACCCGTGGGCGTGCCCAAGACCGGCTTCATGATCGAGAGCATGGTTACAGCGATCGCAGCCAATCTCGCGTCGATCCTTGAAGGCAAGGCGCCGACCGCCGAAGCGACATGGAACGCGGTCTGCCTCGCCGATTTCGGCGATAGCGGCGTAGCCTTCGTCGCCCAACCCCAGCTCCCACCGCGCAACGTCAACTGGGCGTCGGAAGGCAAATGGGTCCATTTGGCCAAGATCGGCTTCGAGAAATATTTCCTGCGCAAGATCCGCAAGGGCGAGAGCGAGCCTTTCTACGAAAAGCTGGCCATGCACGCGATGGGTATCCGCAAGCTGCGTTTCTGATTTTTGACTGAAGGGGTGCACAAGATGACTCTCGATCGTGCCGTGATGGCGTTCGCCGGAAGTGTCGTGCTGCTGAGCGTCGTCCTCTCGCTCACCGTGCATCCCTGGTGGCTCGCGCTCACTGTTTTTGCCGGTCTCAATATGATCCAGGCGAGCTTCACCGGCTTCTGCCCCGCCGCGATGGTGTTCAAAGCGCTGGGCGTTCGTCCGGGGACCGCCTTCAAATGAGGCGATCCGCGCCGATCCCCTTGCCCCTGCTGGCCTGCCTGCTCGCGAGCGCCGCCGTGCCGGCGCAGGCGACGACGCTGGAAGAGGCGATCGCGGCCGCCATGACCCATGCGCCCGAGATCGAAGCGGCGCGCGCCGATGCCGATGCCGCCGATGCCCGGATCAAGGAAGCACGGGGCCAGGGTCTTCCCACCGCGACGCTCAGTGGAACGATCGGCTATGGCCGGCTCGATCCGCAGGGCTATTTCGGGCTTCCGGCGGCGAACGTCACCCCGCGCGCGGCACAGCTCACCATCGAACAGCCGCTATTCATGGGCGGCAGGGTCAGCGCAGGCGTCGCGCAGGCGAAAGCAGGCAGTGCGGCCGCGCACGCGGGCGAACACATGACGCGCAGCCAGATCATCGTCGCAACGGTCCAGGCCTATGGCGATGTGCTGACCACGCAGCGCATGGTCGCGCTCTACGAACAGATGGTCGGGCAGATGGAGGAGATCCAGCGCCAGGCCCGTCTTCGCTACAAAGCCGGGGAAAGTCCCAGCACCGATGTTGCGCAGGCTGCGGCGCGGCTCGCCGAAGCACAGGCTGCCCTTGAAGCGGCGCGGGGCGTTGCCGTCTCGGCCGATGCGCGGTTCACCAATCTGACCGGCCTTGCGCCGCAGGATTTGCAGCCTCTCCCGGCGAACCCGGCCATGCCGGGATCGCTCGATGAAGCGCTCAACATCGCCCGGGCTAACAATCCTGCTCTCGCCCAGGCCGAAGCAGCGTTGGAAGCGGCGCGCGCTGGCGCGAGAGGCGCACGGGCCGAACGACTGCCCACGGTCGGCGCCTTCGCCGAAGGCTCGACGATCCGCGATCAGTTCTTCCCCGATTATCGCGCCGACGGCGCGACAGTCGGCGTGCGCGCGCGCTGGCAGTTGTTCTCGGGCGGACGTGTCTCGGCTAAAATCACCGAATCCGACAGCGCGGTAAGAGCGGCCGACGCCCGCGTGCGCGCGGCGCGCTCCGCAGTCGATGAACAGACGATCAGTGTCTTTCAGGGCGTGCGGTCCGCCATGTTGGTCGAAACCGCCGCTGCCAGCCAGGCCCTTGCCGCCGCCCAGGCCCGCGACAGCGTTCGCCATGAGGTCCGTGTCGGCATGAAACCCCAGCTCGACCTGCTCGACGCGGAGCGGGAGGCAGCTGCGGCCGCCGTCAGCGAGGCCAGGGCGCAAAGTGATCGCATCGTAGCCGCCTACCGGCTGCTCGCCCTCATCGGGCGCTGAGCTTCAACAGGAGAGGGACACATGCACAAGGACTGGCCGAAAATGGCCGACGAATTGAACGTCGCCATCAAGGAAGTGCGGCTCGGCACACCCGAAGTGATGAAGGCCTTTTCCGCGATGGCGGCGGCGGCAACCCAGGCAGGAACGCTCGACGCCAAAACCAAGGAACTGATCGCGCTCGCCATCTCGGTCGCGATCCGCTGCGACGGCTGCGTGGCCTTCCATGCCAAGGCGGCAGTTAAGCAGGGCGCGACGCGCGACGAGGTCATGGAGACGATGGGCATGGCCCTCTACATGGGCGCCGGTCCCAGCCTCATGTATGCCGCGCAGGCTGTCGAAGCCTTCGATCAATTCTCAGATTAGCAATGTCCCATTCGGCACGGCTATCCCAGTAGAGATAGCGCGGCGTTCCTCCGGTCTCTACCTGCTGGCGAAACTGCCCGTCGCCGTGCTGCACAATATCCCCGCCGAAGGTGACGAACACCAGCTTCTTCTCGCCCTGCGTTTCCGCGAGAGACTGCATTTGTCGGGTGAAGATGTCTCCGCCGCAAGCCTGAAGCAAATCGATCGATCCGGAAAGTTACGGATTTCCGATGATCGCCTGAGATGCTTGGTGTGCGCCTCAACAACCGATTGCCTCACATGCGGCAATGGGAAGATTAGGATAAAGGGTCATGACGCCGCCGACGCCATCGAGCAGATCCAGTTCAAAATGGTTCTGGATTCTCGCACTCCTCGCGCTCTTCATCCTGACGATCGTCTGGTTTGCGAACCCTCTCGGCAAGGTCGAGCAGGCCCCGCCACCCGAGACGGCCGCCCAGTCTACCGAATGGGCTCCCGCCCCCGACGGACCCGCTGTCGATGTAAGACTGCCGGAAACGCCCATGAAAAACGTCGTAGTCGATCAGACGGAAGGTGCAGACAACTAAGCGCGCTGCCCCGCGAAGCAGCGCGCTTAGTGGACACACGTCGTCAATTATACCGATGGTCGCCATGACGAGCCGGAAATCATGGTCGATGCCATCGTGGATGCCTGTACTCACCGAGCGAGGAAATGCCGGTCGGAACAAAAGCGCACGCCTCCAACCTGTCACACCACCCCTTCCCCGATCTTACCGAGCGCCTGTCGATGAGCATCGCCGATCGAGGGAGGTCAAGAAGGCCGGCGCGCTGTCCGCTCCCATATTCTGAATTCGAACCCTCATTTCTAATTTCATTTGGACGACGCTATAATTTCAGATGGACGCCAATCTTCTTTCATCGAAGCGTTAGCGCATGTTTCGGTAGACATGCTGCTACCCTGCCATTCCACCCAGCGCCTCCAGCACCGGTGCCGTGCTTTACGACCATGGCCAGACGATCGATTTTGGAGATCATCTCGCCGCTTTACCCTTCTCCTGCCTCTGGGGATGAAACCGCCATCCGAGCTGCCATCCGCGCCCCTGCCCCACTCTTCGTCGCCAGTCTGGCGCCATAGCGCATGACAGTCCTGGGATCGCGCCAACGATAAGCCTGCATGATCGCGGGGAGACTCTCGCCAGCCGCAAAATTGTCCTGCGCCACCCCCACCCGGATCGAATGGCTCGACACCGCCGAAAGCCAGCGTTTGAGCTCAGCGTCGGTCAAAGGACCAAGGAGCTTCTTGTCGAAGGCGGACCTGATCAGTCGCTTGTAGATCAAGGTGATGCTGTTGGGATGCAGGCCGGCGCGCCCCACGCTTCGCACCGAACCGTCAAAATGGGTCTCCACCCTCCGGAACAGGGCACCGCGGTCGACATGGCCCGCGTCACGCCAGCGCGCAATCGCGTTCATTGTCGCGGGCGAAAGATAGGCCCAGGCCCCCTCCCCTTCCTGGTCGGTCTTGCTCGAAGGCACGAACAACGCCCCTGCACCATTTGCGTCCGGTCCGTCGACATGATCGACATGGATCGCGACGAGTTCCGAGCGGCGGCCCGCGCTGTCGTACGCCGTGCGCAGCAGCGCCTCGTCGCGCAGACCCAGCAGATCGCGACGGCAAGCCCGCAGCAGATGGGAAAGACACACGCCGGAAGCCGGACTGTCGAAATCAGAAATCTCACCCTTGAACCGGATCGCCCTCGCCTGCCGCTGGCGTACGCCAAGACTCTTGCGCGCAGCCTTCTTCTCCAGCTTGACCAGCGGAGCCGCGGTGGGATCGTCAAGACCGGCCATGCGGTACGCCCAGCCCACATTGACGAGATAGCGTTCGATCGTCGCCATGGCGCGAACCGCCTCGTCGGAGGCGTCGACGCCGGCCAGCGCGCGTATCCAGGCCGCCGCGAGTTCGGGCGTTGCCTGTGCCGCCGGAACGCGGCGCTTGCGGCACCAGGCGCCCCAGAGTGTCAGGTCCGAGCGGAACGCGCGCCGTGTATTGGCCGACCAACCCCGCAGCGCGGCATCGAGGAGGCTTTCATCGATCGACGCAGTCGTTCCGACCAATGCCCGCACGTCCTCGATCAGATCCGCGGTCTCGCTCGCAAGCGCCGGCAAGCCGCCTTGCAAGGCCGATGCCGGCGTCATGCGTCCAGCACCCGCACCATATGGACCGCGACCATCCCGTCGCCATGATCGACTTCGCGTTCGCGGACATAGCCGAGCCGTTCGTAGAGCGCGATGTTCGCGGTCATGCGTACGTTGGTATAGAGGCGCGTACCCTGAAGCCCGCTGGCCCGCGCGATGTCCTCGGCATGGCGCATCAGGCGCAGCCCCAACCCCTCGCGCTGGCGGCCGGGATCCACCGCGACATTGACGATCAGCAATTCCCTGCCTTCTGCGACCGTTTCGATCAGCGCGACCAGTTCGCCCTTGTGCACGAGCACGTCGAAACGGTGCGCACCGAAGGCCCGATCATAATCGGCAGCGAGCGGCTTGGGCGGCCGGGGCGTGACGCCGAGCCAGCGAGCATAGGCACGCTGGACGAGCGCCCGGATTTCGGGGACATCCTCGACAATGGCGCGGCGGAGGATGGGTTCAGCCATGCTCTCGCCTGCCTCCAAGGTTACCATGGAACACGCACCAGTTGACACGTCGGTCACCACGGCCGGCTCGCGTCATGGAGCGCGATGTCCGTCGCCGCGAAATCCTTGCCCGTGCACAGCAGCGGCTCTCCGCTGTCCTTGGCCACCGCATAGACCATGAGATCAAGCAGGTTGAGCGGACCACCATTGCCGTTGCCCGAGCCGTAACGCGGCTCGGCCTCGATAGCGATCTGTGCGTGGTCCGCAGTGAACGCCAGCGTCGTGCAGCCGCCGCGCTCGAAACTCGCGAGCATCTCCTTGGCTTTCTCCCGCAAGCCAAAGCGCTGATTGCTAGCGACCCGCAAGAACTCAACACAGGCGGGTGCCGGTATTCCACCTCGCTCGGCAATGATCGCATCTAGCAAGGCGTCCCTACCGTCCTCATCGGTGAGCACAGCGATCAATGCCGACGTGTCAATGATCATCGGGGCAAACCGTTCTCATCCCACATCTCCGCATCAATCTCGGCCATCGTCGGATATTTACGCTTGGGCACTCCCGCGAGAATGGCCTCCACTTCCGCACGAAAGGTCGCACCATCGCTCGCGGGTGGAAGCGGCATTCGATCGAGCGCCTCCTCGATGATTTCTACCTGGCTACGCCCGTCGCGCGCGAGCAGTTCCAGCCGCTTCAAGGCATGATCGGAGCGGATAGTGATGGCGCGCTGCTTACGACGCGGCGGTTGATGGGCGGCGGCGGCCACGACGGCACTCCTCTAGCTCGGATTCGGTCAATTCCTCACGTAGCAAATGTGCTGCTACTGTGCAAGCACGCCTTGCCTAGTGTTGATAACGATCCATTATCAACACTAGGCATCCGGGCATACTTTACTGAACTTTGCTTTCAGTTCACTATTGGGCATGGCTGACATGCCCTCGCCCGCCTCTTATGGCCCCGATTATACCCCACAAATGGCGGCAGCCATAGCGTCTTGCACCGCGTCCATTTCTCGCCTGGATGCCCGAATTTCCGTCAGTTCCGCCGCCTCGGCATGGAACCGGCGGGCTACCTGGTCAGGCTATGCGCGGGCGCTGCAACTGCAATCGGCCGAGGTCGACGAAATCGACGTATTTTCCTGGGGTTGCGGGCTCCAGATCCCCGGCCGGCCGCTGCGCTCGACCACCCTCGACCTGTTCGACCGCTTCGATGCGTGGGCCGCGGCGCTCGCCGATCCCGACCCGCTCGCCTGGCGCGATACGCTGCCCACCGCCATCAGCGCGCCGGCGGTTGCCACGCAGCACCCTGCCCTCGTCCGCGCGCTCGATCAGGTCCGCCAACACGCGCTGGCGGATGGCGGCATCCTGCCCTGGCTCGGCCTGCCGTTCGCGCTACGCGATAGCGGCCTCTCCGCGAGCACCCTCCCCTGCCTCGCCGGCGGCGCCAAGGCGTTCCGGCTGAAGCGCAAACCCGACGCCGATGATTGGCTGGCGGTGTTGCGGGCGCTCGAACGATCGGCGCGCGAGGGTCTGGAACGGCTTCACGATCTGGAGAAATTTCATCGCAACGCCCAACGCGCGATCGTCGAAGCATTCCGTCCGGGCGCCCTCCCCCGGCTGCTCGCGCTCACGCATCATCGCCCGCTGCTATCGCCCCAGGGAGTTGCCGATGCGCTGGCCCTCAGCGTCGCCGGAGCGAGCAAGCTGCTGGAGCGGGCCGTCGCCGCGGATCTTCTGGTCGAGATTACCCAGCGGCGCAGCTGGCGGCTGTTTCTGCCACCGGACCTTGCGGTCGAATTCGGTTATGCAGCACCGAAGCGCGGCCGTCCGGCGAAGGAGCCCCCTCCCCTGCCCGCGAGCCGCGACCTCACCGTGGCTTTCGATGCATTTGATCAGGAAATGGCCGCCATCGACAAGCTGCTTACAAGCGCGCGCGGGCCAAAGCTTTCGTCGCCATGACAGGTGTTGCGAATCAAATGCGAATTTGCGGTGGGAGCAAGTGGGGTTCACAATCATGTGCGCTCTGATTTTGATCACAAACTTGTGACAACTGGCCCAAAATACGGCCCAGCCAGACGCCCGCACAGAGCGATTTGACGCTATTCATGAGGCCGTGGATGCCAGAAGGCCCAAAAGCGCCTGGTAAGGCTCTGGCGGCGTTTTAGGACTATTTCTCGGTTTGTTCCGATTTTGAGGGGTGCGCTGGATATGAAGCACCCTGGCTTCGGCGGTATGTACCCTAACATTTCACAAGCTGATCGAACGAGGTGATGTCGCGTGAGCGCTACGCCAGCTGGATGCCCGTTCGATGGCAGACGTTCAGCATCGAGGTAGATCCAGGCTTCCAACAGGCCCTCGAGAGTTTGGACTTCGATCTGGGCTCGCCGACATTCGATTCTTTCGAAGGCGTCGAGGCAGACCCGGTGATGAGGTAGGTCAGGCGACAGGATGAGGTGAACCGGGATCTCGTCCGCCATCGTCCGCGGGAATCAAGGCAGGGTAGCCAAGATGATGGGACCAGCTTCGAGTGCGCATCGTCGAGTGTTGTCGCGCTGATTGATCGGGAGGCGGGCGATGCACGGTTCGGCAGCGGATGTTGAACGCCATCCTCTGGATGCTCTATGCTCGTGCGAGATCGGGCACTGGGCCTTGTCATTGTGTTCGGTGCTTGCCGATGGCGTCCCCTCCCCCTTCAATCTTTTCAAAGAAAGGGAGAAGCGCCGCAGGCGCCGTTAATTCCTTTAGAAATAAAGATAGAAAGTTAGGCTGTGGATGCGCCGGACGCGACTCATGGATTCATCACGAGTCGGGGAATTCAGCGCGTTCCCGTAATACCGTCTGACCGTTCCTGAAATACCCTGTGCGGTGTTCCCATTGGACCGTGATTCGGTTCCCAATGTACCGTGCGCCGTTCCTGAAATACCGTGTGGGCGGGTCATTGGAGATCGGGGCGGAAAGGGCGGTAAAACGCGTTTTACTCGATGCTACATCCCTGATTTCCCGGAGTTTTGAGCTTCCTGACGACACAGGCGGACACAGTTGATAGCCACTCTTGTAGCCGCGATCATGACACTCGGGCACTTGCTGGCCGGGAAATCGGCAAGGCCTCCCGACTCTCCCACGGTATATTAGGAACGAAGGGCCGATCGAGACAGGCGGCCAGCCTCTGGAGCGGAGTTTCGCTCTGGTTTGAACTTCAATGACTGGCTGCCGGGCGCTTGAAACGGCGGTCGCCGGGCCATCATCTCCGGGCCTGGCGAGGCGTGAATACACGTCGATGGCGCGGTACTTTGGGAACGGCCGCCTATTGGGCTCGGCCGTTTGATCTCGTCTGCCATGGCGGACCGAGGCGGCGGAGTTTTCCTCCGCACGGTATTTCAGGAACGCCTGATCGATTGCCGCGGAGCCGATCTCGATGAACGATCGCAGCGTTCCCCCCTTCCCTTCCCTCTCGTTCCAGGAAGCGCCGGCACGAGATTGACCCGCCATCTGCTTTATCCGGCTTATATCCTGGTTGCTTGGAAACGACGTGCGATGATCGAAAGGGTGTCCGCGTTCCTGATGTACCCGGCGCCGGTCAACTGGTGGGATGATCGATGCCCGAGCCTGGCCCGGAAGGACGTAACGGCTTGGCCAAGGTGGCTGTGACTTCGGCCCGCACAGCGTAATAGGCGAAAATAATGGCGGCAACGCCCGGCCGCTCAGCCCCGCGTCATGGCTGAGATCTCATATTCTATGGGATAGCGTCCCGGTAGGACGGGGTGCTCGGTGGGGAGGGGCCGCGCAACTGCCGGCCCTTGTCCGTCGGTACTTCAGGAACGCAAGAACTATGCGCAACTCGGGTAGCGGAAGGTTGTTCCTGAAAGGCCGCGCTGTTCGAAGCGGCGCTGTAGCGCGCTACAGCGCCGCGCGTTGCTTCGAACAGAATGTTGCGAAGATCTGCGTGATGTTCCTGGCGTCGTATGCGATTTCGCGCTGCCTCAGGAATGACCGAAAGTCGTCGGCGACCATGCCGTGGTCACGCTGCGGTTCGGGCAGGTTGGCCCGTGCGATGGCGCCAAAGGCGCTATGGGCGATATGTCCATATTCCGGGAAGGCGATCGGCGGTTCGTCGATCGCCTTGTCTTGTGCGGAAGGAGTAGCCCGGCCAGGCGTGGGTGCAGTCTGGACCAGGGCAGGGGAGGGGGCTCCGGGTTCGCTCGTGAGGTTGCGCCTGACCATGCGCAGGAACGGTTCGGCCTCTGCGCGCAATTCCAGTTCGAGCGCGTAACCCGGCAGCGCGTTTTCCCGGACGATCTTGGTCATCTCGAATTTGAAGCGACGATAGTCACCTTCCGCGCCCGATTTTTCGAACAGCGTCGGCATGGAGATCGCGAAGCCGTCCGTTCCGGCGCCGCCGGCGTGCTTGCGCGCAACCCGGTACAGCCAGCGTTCTCTCCCCCCGGTGAGCGAGAAATAGGCGGGATCGATCGCGAGGACGCCGCCTTCCATCAGCACGCCGTCGTAAAACCACTTGGCGAGGGTGATGCGCATACCTCGCACGTTGCCCGTGCGGTCCTTGAGCTGACTGTAGCTGTCGATCCAGGAGAAAGTGGTTTCGACAGCGTCGCCCGAGCGGATATTGGTCTTCACCGTGGTTGACTGCAGACGGTCAAGCGCATTGCCCAGCAAGTCATAGGCTCGGCCGCCGACCTCGCGTTTGAGTGTCCTGAGCATGTCGTAGGGCACGACGTTCAAGGTTTGCGGAATGTCGTTCGCACCGCGGCGCTTATGTTCGATGAGCACCGAGGCGCAGTAGATCAGGATGTCGAGATCGTAGATCGTGGCGAGGCCATATTCCGAGTTGGCCGAAACATGGACGGTAACTTTTCGGTCCGGACTGACATAGTCGATCGGCTTCAGGCGCTTGCGCTTGGACAGGGAAAAGAATGGGCGTTCCATCATTTCGCGCTGGTCGCGAAGCGGCAGTGCCGTCAGTTGCGGCAGAAAGAGGTCTACTTGACCGTCTTCGCGGTAGTCCTGTGGCATCTCATGTCCTGCAACACGCGTAAAACGCGTTTTACTCCATCATAACGATTTGAAAATAAAAGATTTATTGTGGATTCTCATTATCGCGCAAATCTCGCGCTCTCGATGACCGGACGCAGTGCGTCCAGAATCTCATCGACCGATGCGCGGCCTTTTGGATTGATGTTGATCGTGATGCCCTTCGCCTTGGTATCGGCGAGAACTTGTCCGATCTCCTTGCCCGAAGCTGCCGTCAGAGCCGGCTTCGCCTTTGGCGAAGGCGCAGGCCTGGAAGGTGTCACGGCCGCGGCCAGGCGTTCGCAGACTTTGCTGCCCTCGATCTTTTCCGCGCCGGCGGCCAGCAGCTCTTTCTGCTCGGCGGCGATTATGGCCGCCTCACCGAGAATGGCGTCGCGATAGCGCTCATCCTTGATGAGCGGCGACAGGCGCATGCCGTGACGGACCTTCAGGTCGCCTGGTTCCGCAAATGCGCTCACCACCTCGTCGGGGAGTTCGGCGAGTTGCAGCAGATTGTGAAGATTCTGCTTGGGGATCGCCAGGCGCTCGGCCATCTGCGCCCTGACGCCATTATAATAGGCTTCCACCGCGTGCCGATAATTTCGGGCCCGCTCGAGATCGGTGACGTCCTCGCGCTCCCGGTTTTCCAGGTCCGCGAGACGGAAGGCGCCTTCGTCATCGAGCGTTTCGATCCGGGCTACGAGTTCGATCTCGCTATGGTTGTTCGCATGGAGCCAGGAGATCGAAAAATGACGACGTGTGCCGACGATCAGCTCATAGGGCTGTTCGGCATTGGGGGTTCGCCTGACGACCACCGGTTCGCGATTGGTTCCTTCCTCCCTGATCGATTCAATCAGGGAGGCGCAGCGGTCATAGCTAAGCGCCGCATAGTCGCGCGCATTGCCTGGCCAGATCGAGCATTCCGACGGCTTCAGGCGAATGGTGAGGCGCTTGACGGTGCGCGCGATCTCATCGAACGCAACCCCGCGCCGTTCGAGGAAGGACGGTGTCGCCGGTTCTTCGGCGGGCTTTTCTCGATCCGCGTGATCCCCGGCGACGGGACCATCGGCCGCGCGTGTCGGGGGCGGTGTCGTGCCGATGCTTTCGATGGCGTTCGCCAAGAGACTCCGCCGTCTGCCCCCCGCGCTGCTCATGCGGCCTCCGTCAACCGATCGGTGCCAAGCTGCGCCATCCGCGATGGCCACTGCTTGCAGATGTCTTTCTCTACCTCGCGGAAGACCATGTTGAGATTGTCGCGGCAGCGAACATAGGTCTGATGCGAGCCGTAGGGTTTGTTGATCTCGTAAATCGAAGACATCGAAAGTCCCGCATTCTTGATCTCTTCCGAGAGCAGAATCGGTGTCGAGAGCATTTGTCCGGCGTAGGTCTTCTCCATGACCTGGAGCATCTGCGCCTCGTTCGTGCGACTGGGCTGGAACATCGTGCAGACGACCCGAATGAAGCCATAGTCGATCGACGTGTCGAACTTGGAGACGAGATCCATCGCCTCGCGGCAGGTCTGCATGAAATGAATGGTCGACAGATAGTCGAGCTGCCGGGCAGGGACGGGGATCAACAGGCCATCGGCCGCAGTCAGCGTGTTCACGCCGAGAAACCCCATGGCCGGGGGAGGGTCGAGAATGACGACGTCATAGTCGTGACGAACTTCCTCCAGTCCGATCCGCAGCATGCGGAACGCGCCCGCGATCGCTGTCGGTCCTTCCTCGATCGTCGCGGTCAGTTCCCATTCGGTGTCCTGCAGGCCGAGGTTCGCCGGGCAGATGTCGATATTGGGCCAGGCTGTCTTCTGGATCGTCTTGCGCAGCGAATCCGCTTCGTCGATGCGCGGCGACAGGAAATTCGACAGCGTATGGGTCTCGTCGACCAAGGCCTCGAGATTGACGTCGAACATCACGCTCATCGAAGCCTGGGGATCGCAGTCCACGACAAGAACCCGGTAACCCCGCAGGGCAAGATAATCGGCAAGGTGCTTGCCCGTGGTCGATTTGCTGACACCGCCCTTGAAATTCTGCACGGCCACGACGACCGCTCGCTCGGACGGCAATTTGCCCATCTTGATACCGAGCGCTTCGCGAATCGCGATCAAATCCTCGACCGTGTAATATCTGCGCCCGTTGGCGGACGTCTTCGGCGCAGGAAGGCGTCCACGCGCTTCCGCCTTGGACAGGGCTTCGGGCGTCCTCCCCAGAAACTCCGCGGCGACCGAGGCCCCCATTGAAATATTGAGGGTTTTCCTGTCGGATGGATCTATCGCCGCTTGCCGCAGAACGGTTTTTGCATTCTCGCACGAGGTGATCATCGCATCGAGAATCTGACCCGACAGCATGGGCGTTGTCCCCCTTCTCAACCCAAATTGGCCTTGGTTCGTGAAAAAGGTCGAAAAAAGACCCCTTATCCCGGACAGCTATGCCAAAAGGATGGTGGTTAGTCAAATTGGTAGCAGCTGGCGCCATCATGCAAGGACAACGCTGCTCTCAGATGGAGAGTCCGGGATCATTCCGGGCGAACGGACAAGCTCCGGTTTCCATGCGAATCAAGTGATCGCCAGAATTGGCGGCAAGCATAGATCGGTCTTGTCGCCGCTTCGAGAATGGAACTCAAATTCCTTCCCGGCGGCATCCGAGTTGGCGGTGGTCCACGAATCGGACAGGGCCAGAACTGCCGCTGACGATGTTCTCCTGGCGCTCGAATAGGCGGCGACAAGGCCCACCGCCATCGAGGCATTCATTCCGCTCGCAGGAAATCCCATCCGCAAACCGGCCGTGCACCCCGGTGGCTATTCGCGCTTCCTCGATCCGCGCACGCAGCCCGGAGCACAGATGGACCGCGATCTGATGGCCGGGAGAAAGAGGGAGAGGGGCAGGGGCATGCAAGCAGGAGGAATGCCATGCCGCTTACAGCCCGACGACCATCCCAGGAACTCATCGATCTCGTAGGTGCTCTCGGTGGCACCTGGCATGGCCGCACCGCCATGTGCCTGTGCCCGGCGCATGCTGATAGCACACCAAGCCTCTCGATCCGTCAGGGCGATCGCGGTATTCTTGTCACTTGCTTTGCCGGTTGTGATCGCGAAGATGTCCTGCGCGAATTGCGCCGGATACCGATCCGGCAACACTACTCCTACCGGGACATGCCCGCGCGCGCTTCGGGCAATGCCGCACGGCTCTGGGAGGAGGGGCTTCCGATCCCGGGCACTCTCGCTGAGCGTTACCTGACGCTGCGGCATCTCGAGCCGCCTACCGATGATCTCCGATTTCATCCACGCTGTCCTTATCGTCCCAAGCCCTGGACCACGTTCCATCCCGCCTTGCTCGTGGCCGTGCGCGAAGGGCGGCGACTGACTGCCATCCAGCGCATCTTCCTCGACCGGGAAACCGGCAAGTACCGCATGAAGCTCATGCTGGGGCGGCCAGGGCAGGGGGCATGGCAAGGGGGAGGGCGGGCGGCTTCTTGCCTGGCGCTTGCCGAGGGCTTCGAAACCGCGCGGGCCTTCACCCTCATTCAAGGAGCTCCCTGCTGGGCGAGCTTGGGTGCACGGCGTCTCGATCAGATCCTGCTGCCGCAAGGTGTGGAGCGGCGTGCAAAATTGACCCCCTTAGCGGGGTGATCGGCGTCTAAAATTGACCCCCATCATTCCAGAGTGTGAGGCGTCGCGGCTTGGGCTTCCAGGCGGCGAGGACGGGGATGTTGATTGTGGAGACTATTGCCAAGATACGCAGGGAGCACAGGGACGGTAAGCCGATCAAAGAGATTGCGCGTGATTTACGGTTGTCGCGCAACACGGTGCGCAAGGCGATCCGTGCTCCGGAGGCGGATTTCAGCTACGAGAGGAAGGAGCAGCATCGTCCGCAGACCGGTCCATTTCGCGAACGGTTAGATGAGTTGCTGGCGGAGAACGAAGAGCGCCCCCGGCGCGAGCGACTGCGGCTGACGCGGATTCATGATCTGCTGGAACGTGAGGGGTTCACCGGCTCCTACGATGCGGTGCGGCGCTATGCGGCCCGCTGGAAGCAGGAGCGCCACGCCGGTGGCAGCGGGGATATGAGCAAGGTGTTCATCCCGCTCATGTTCCGGCCTGGCGAGGCCTACCAGTTTGATTGGAGCCACGAGGACGTGGAGATCGCCGGCAAGCCGATGCGGGTTAAGGTGGCGCATATGCGGCTATGCTGGTCGCGGGCGCCCTTTGTGCGGGCTTATCCGCGTGAGACCCAGGAGATGGTGTTTGACGCCCATGCCAGGGGCTTTGCTTTTCTCGGCGGGGTGCCGACGCGCGGCATCTACGACAACATGAAGACCGCGGTGACGACGGTGTTCACTGGCAAGGAGCGGGTGTTCAACCGGCGCTTCCTGATCATGACGGATCATTATGGCGTTGAGCCGGTGGCCTGTAGCCCGGCGGCAGGCTGGGAGAAGGGACAGGTCGAGAACCAGGTCCAGACCGGCAGGGAACGGCTGTTCAAGCCACGTCTGCGGTTTGCCAGCATGGAAGAGTTGAACGCATGGCTGGAGGCCGAGTGTCGCCGATGGGCCGAGCGCTATGCCCATCCGGATATGGAAGATATGACCATCGCCCAGGCACTGGAGATGGAACGACCCTCCCTACAGCCGCTCACCACGCCTTTTGACGGCTTCTTCGAGAGCGAACATGTGGCGAGCTCGACCTGCCTCGTCAGCTTCGATCGCAACCGTTACTCGGTCATGGCCGTTGCTGCCCGGCATGCGGTGCAACTGCGCGCCTATGCCGACCGGGTCGTCATCCGTTGTGCCGGCAAGGTGGTCGCCGAGCATGCCCGCCTGTTCGGCCGCAATCAGACGAAGTTCGATCCCTGGCACTATCTGCCGGTCCTGATCCGCAAGCCAGGCGCATTGCGCAACGGCGCTCCCTTCCAGGACTGGGATCTTCCGCCGGCCCTGGCCCAGCTGCGCCGCAAGCTGGGCAAAAGCGATGACGCAGACCGACGCTTTGTACGGGTACTGGCAGCGGTGCCCGAGGATGGCCTGGAGGCAGTCGAAGCTGCCGTGCGCGAAGCCATGGCGGCGGGCACGGCCAATGACGAGGTCATTCTCAACATCCTGTCGCGCCGACGCGAACCACAGCCTGTGCAGGCGATCAATGTTGTCGTCGATCTCAGGCTCAAGCATCCGCCCATTGCCGATTGCGCGCGCTACGATACGGTGCGAGGCCTCAATGCAGCGGCATGAGATGTTGGCAGCCCTCAAGGGGCTGGGCCTGAAGGGCATGATCGCCGCGTTCGACGATGCCGTCACCAATGGCATCCGCCGTGACCGGACCGCCATGGAGATGCTTGGCGATCTGCTACGCGCCGAAACGGCCCACCGTGAAGCCGCCTCGATCCGGTATCGCATGACTGCGGCCAGGCTGCCGGCCATCAAGGATCTCGACGGCTTTGTCTTCGCCGACACACCGATCAACGAGAGCCTGGTGCGTTCGCTCCATGCCGGCTCGTTCCTGCCGGAACGGCGCAATATCGTGCTGGTTGGTGGCACCGGCACCGGCAAGACGCATCTCGCGCTCGCCATCACCGCTGCGGTGGTCCGCGCCGGGGCCAGGGGCCGGTTCTTCAATACCGTCGATCTGGTCAATCGTCTGGAGGAAGAAACCCGGCAGGCCAAGGCCGGCAGCCTGGCCGCCCAGATGGCCCGCCTGGACGTCGTGGTTCTGGACGAGCTCGGGTATCTGCCGTTCGCCCGGTCAGGAGGCCAGATGCTGTTCCATCTGATCAGCAAACTCTACGAAAAGACCTCGGTGATCATCACCACCAATCTCGCCTTCGGCGAATGGCCTAGCGTCTTCCAGGATGCCAAAATGACGACGGCGCTGCTGGACCGTGTCACGCATCATTGCGACATCATCGAAACCGGCAACGACAGCTGGCGGTTCAAAAACCGAAGCTAAGAGACGGGAAAAACCCCTTCCCCCGGACCCCCATCCCCGGCGGTTACCCCGGTGGGTCCACAGGTACCTCCCGCGGACGCCGCCGCCAGCGCTCCTGACGGCGCGCGTCGGCGTCCGCGGGTCCCTCCTATGGACTACCGGGATAACCGCCGGAACTCACGAAAAAGGGGGTCAATGTTGGGCGCCGATAGGGGGTCAACTTTGCGCGCCGGTTGACAGACGGTCTCGCCAGCTGGGTCGAAGCCGGTTTCGCGCCGCCGGTCCGCTACGACGACGGCCGTGCCCCCGCGGTCGACCGGGACCGTATCGACGACATCGTCATGGGTGCGTTGCTCGCGACGCGGCCCGACCCGTTGGGACGGTTCCCCATTCCCGACTTCGAGATCCTTCATCGCAATCTCGCCGCCGCCTACCCTCGCTGCGCCGAGGCCGCGAACCGCTCGCTTGAGGAGACACCAGTATGATACCGACGCAACTTACCTCCGACCAGGCCGCCATTCAGGCTCGTATCGAGGCCGAGATCGCAGAGCATGCCGCCGCCGTCCGGCGTGTCGAAGCGCGCTGCAAGAGCGCGTTCCTGCCTATCCTGCGGGAGCATGGTATCACACGCGTCGACATCAGCTATGATGGTGGCGGTGATGAAGGCATGATGGGCGATGTCACCGCCTATGGCGGCCAGTCTGTCCGGGAATTGCCTTCGGTGCTGTGCGACCATTACGCCGTCGACTATGGTGGAAACGTTCGCAGTTCCGCATTGCAACTGGAGGACGCCCTGTCGTCTTTTGCTGAAAATGCCGTCTGCGACCATCATGGTGGCTGGGAAAATGGCGAGGGCGCCTACGGAGAGATCGTCATCGATGTCGCCTCGGGAGGCGTGACCATCACGCATAATGCCCGGTTCATCGACTACGACACCACCGAGACGGAGCTGTGATCCATGTCTCACTGCTATTTTCATGCGCTCAGCTCGGCGCGCCGCTGGGGCGGCGTGCCGGGCGACTATATCGCCCTTCATCAATGGTTCGATGAATCCAAGAAGATCATCGCTGATCCGCGCCACCGGGCGCTCAGGCACCATGCCGAGGGGATTTTCCTGCTCGAGACGATTTTTGGCGTGACCGTTCGCAACAGCGACGGACGTCAGGTGCCGGTGCGTCTGATCGGGGAGGCGCACGTCACCGAAGATCTGGGGCGCATTCCGTCTTTCGCCGACTGGGCACGGCTCATCCAGCCGATGCCCTGGATGTTGCGCGGCAATCCCGCCGGCTCGCCGGGGCTGGATCCTGCTATTTCCGGTTCACCCGCACCCAACGCTGCTGTAGCCTGATCTCATGGATCAGGGACCCTTCAGCAAGGCCGCCGCAGACAACGCCCTCGATCGTCTCATCGCAATTGCCCGATCCGACACCGGCCAATCACGCCGGGTCGCAAACTTCCTTCTGGCCTGGTGGAACGGCGAGGATTGCGGGCACTTTCCTATCGCCGATCTGTTCGGCGTCGACGCGACGATCGCGACCCACATCACGACGATCGTCGGTTTCCTCGGTCAACATGAAGGCGCGATCTATCCGGATGCCTTCGGCTGCAAGGCCGAGATGATCGAACTGGTCGGCCGCTGGCGGGATTTCGGCGACTAGAAGTTTTCCAACGTGCAGAGCAACCCGCTCGTTATCGATCTCCTACTGTTGCTCGGGCAGGAGATGACCCGAGTTGCCATCGCGCACGGTTCCATAGGTCTTGAGTCAGGCGTCGAGCGCTTGCCCTGGCGACGGGCAATCATGCATTCGCATTCTGTCCGGGGGGCGGAACCAGCCGGTCCAGCTTCGCCATGAAGAAGCGCTCGCTCCACAGGTCGATCGATTTGAGTTCAGCCGGACGCAGGAAGCGGCGCACATCTTCGGCCGCCGCTTTCCAGTCGAGACCGGCGATCGTGCTGCCCAGCGCGTCCTTCAGCCAGGGCATATTGACGGCAATGCTCTCGTCACCAGCCCACGGTCCGGCTTGAATCAGCGCCGCGCGCAGGAGCGGCAGATTGGGGGCAGTTCCCTTTGCGACATACCAGGAGAAATCGTACCAGTCCCTGCCTTTGAGGAAGCCCCGGCAGAGCAGCGCATGGATCTTGAGCGCGAAGTTGGACGGCAGATCCTGATGTCGCACTTCATAGTCGGCCGGAAAATCGAGATAGGTGGCATCTTCGCCGGAGCCGGCGGGGGGATTGACATCGATTTCCAACTTGATGCGGATCGTCCGGGGCTTGCCTGTCCCGGCAAAGATAAGGTCGAGCTGGCTGGCGATCGAATCATTCTTGAGGAGCGCCTGGCGGATCGCGCTGTCCATTTTCGCCTTGGGCCGCGCGTCGAGCTTCAGGCCGAACTGGCCGAACACGTCGACCAGAACCGTGAGATAAGGCGACCAATCGAAATCCGGATCGGGCGCGCGGAGGAGGAAATCGAGGTCTTCTGAAAAACGCGGCAGGCCATGAAGGATACGCAGCGAGGTGCCTCCCTGAAACAGGGCGACATCGAAGAAATCGCCGCGCCACAGGGCGTAAAGCGCGATCTCCTGGAGGATTTCCTTGACGGCATTTTCCTCTTCGAGGGCGTTGGCCGCATCGTAGCTGCGCAGCTTTTCCTGGATGATGTCAATCATGATTGGAAGCCTTTCGGGCCATGACGGCGTATTCGAGCGCGGCGAGAAAGGCGTTCACGGCCTTGTGCTTGTAGGTGGATCTGAGCTTGGCGAAATCCTTTCGTCGAAGCGAGACGAGCCTGTCCGGGTCGATCCGCATGCCATGGGTCAGCCATTCGACCCCGCTCCATTGTTCCTTGCGCAGGGCAACCAAGTCCATCAGCGCCCGCAAAGGCTGGGCGACGAAGGCGGTGAGTTTGCCCATCTGGACCCGATCAACGCCGATCAGGAACCGATAATCGGCAATGGCGAGAGGGTGGAAGCTGAACGCCCCGAAGTCCGGCGTGTCGAAGTGCAGCGTTTTGCGTCCCGGTGTCACGCTGGCGGTGGTGAAAACCGCTTCGGGAATCCAGCCATGCCAGGTCAGCGCGCTTTCGAGCGAGATATAGCTGCCTGGTACGAGACTCTGGGCAATGGCGAAGGGATGTACGGTTTGGCTGCGATAGTCTCGCCCCAGAAGATATGTGCCGCGCTTCACCCGAAGCAGGGAGCCATCCTTGAGGGCACGGTTTACGAGGCCGTAGCGCCGCGCATCCCCGCCGCCCAGCAACCGCCCAAGCTGGCGTTCGCTCAGGATATGGTCGGCCAGCCCTGCTGCCGTGATCTGCTGTGCCAAGGATGACATGAATTTCCTCATACTTCCAAATTGTGAAAGTTTCCAGAAATTATCGGATGAGCGGCCAGAATGAGCAAAACCTTCCCCGGCGCGCCGCAGGCCTTGTCTCCCGACGTGCTGGTGTCGGCGATACGCTTGGACTCGCTGACGGTGCCCACGCCTTCTGTAAGCCACTGACCGAGACCGAGGCTCTCCTCCGCGCGCCTCGCCGCATCTGCGCTTCGCGCACGCAAAGAGGAGCAGGGAAGGGGGAAGGGGCAGGACATGTCTCCGAGGCCGGAGACCTGACTGTCCCGAACCTATTTTTCGCGAGGAGCGAACATGGCCAACCATTTCGTCAAAGCGAGCTTTGTGCTCACCGTTACCGAGGCCGAGGCCGAAGTCCTGCGCCAGATCGAAGATGCTACAGGAATTCTCGATGATTCTGGTTTCGAGCAGGATGAACTTGCCGCAGCTTATGCCGCGCTCGGCGAATCCTTCACGTCGTGCTTCCCGTCGATCGAGGCCGATCCCTTCGGTGGATTTCGCGCGATCTTCAGCGATCTCGATTATCCACGCCTCAGCTTCTCGCTGCAGGTCGATCCGTCCGATGGGTCAGGCCGTTGCAAGGTCTGGTTCTACGGCGACCAGGTCGATGTCGAAACCGCCGCGCTGCTGATCCAGGCGACCGCGAAATCGGCTCTGCCGTTTGGCTTCGAATATGCGCTCGATTGCGATCGCCTGCGCCCCGGTGAGTTCGGCGGCGGCTATGTCGTCATCCGCGAAGACGGGCTCGAGTTCGCAGGTTCGTCCCGGCTCCTCGATCGCGCTATCGCGCGCGGTCACCACGAAGGTGTCGACGGATACGTCCTTGTCACGCGCGACGCAGAGGCCGGCCTGCTCTTCTGGAACAGCCATTCGGGCTTCGGCTCGCTTGCTGGCGCCACGGTGTTTTCCGAGGCCGAGGCCGCGAACTTCGATCCGCCCATTGCCGACGACCAGCCCGAATGGCTGGCGCTCCCGGCCCCACTCAACTGAAGGAGCCGCACATGCGCTACATCATCGCCCTTTATGAGATTGACCGCGCCTATGGTGGAGCAGAAGAGGGTGGCTGGTGGTACGACACCGGCGAGTTGGCCCGCCTTCTCGCGCTGGCGCCGACCGAAGCGCGGGCCATCCAGTTGGCTGACCGCGCCAACCGCCTGCTCGAACGGCTACAGCGTCATCGTCGCCGCGTCGATTCCGTCCTTTATGATGGCGGCCGTTATACTGCCATCGTCTTCGAATGGACGGCGCCCCCGGCCTTTCCCGAGGTCCGGCCGCACTACGCCTGAACGCGACTGTCCGCCGTTGACGGGCCACCATCCCAGATTGCGGTCCTGCGGAATAGCTGCGCACGGAAGAAGCCCAGTCGAATTCCGGCATCCTGGAGCCAACTCGCCAAAGCCAGCGGCCTGACGCGCGAGCGTTTCGCGATGGCCGATCATCTCCTGCGTCTGATCTGCTGCCCGACGATTGGCGTCGGGGGTGGGGTTGATCAGGCCGGGACCAGGCGGGGGCTGTTCGGATCGATCCATGGATCGACCGGATCGTCCCGAGGCCGCGGACGCGGGCCTCGGCTATGGCGCTTGCGCGCTGGCTCGGCCGAACGGCCGAGGAGAGGAGGGGGAGGAAGGACGGTGTCCCGGACACAGTGTTCGAGACCATCATCCAGGAGACTTTCCATGAACATTGGTTCGATCAAGCAGAATGAAGGCGGTATTTTCGTCGGCAAGATCGAGACGCTGACGATTGCGATGACGATTGCGCTGCGCGAGGTGCACTCGGCCAATCCGAAGGCGCCGAAGTTCGAGGTGCTGGCGCTGTCGGCATCGCGGGCGTGGGTGCAGGTTGGGGCGCTGTTCGAGCTGTTCTCGAACGGCACGGGCGAGGCGTTCCTCAACGGGAAGATCGAGGATCCGAGCCTGGCGGCGCCGCTTTACATTTCCGCGTTCCGCCAGGAGGACGGCAGCTACAACGTGGTCTGGTCGCGTCCGACGCGGCGGCGCGACCTCGCCTCGGAGATGGCGCGCAAGGCCGATGACGCGCTGCCGCCGCTGCCCGGCGAAGGCGAGACCGCCGGCGCGCCGGCCCAGGGCGCCGAGGCCGGCCTCGGCCAGTCGTCGGCAGAGCACGCCTTTGGTGGCGAACAGCCCGAAGGCGGCCGGCGTCAGCGTCGTCAGCGTACGGCCGAACAGGTGGAGGAACCCGAAACCGTCAGCTGAAATCCCCCCGTCGTGCCCGGTCCCGCGCCTCCAGGCCGGGCACGATTCCCGCAGGGTCCGCTTCGTTTCACGCGAAGCGGACCCTGTTCTTGTTTGGCGGCGGTATTTCTCGAACTTACTAAAATTGCCATATTTGGTATATGCCGATTATTCCGCCTGGACCGTGCCATGAATGCGGAAACCTTGCGGTCGACAACGAAGAAGAAAGTTCCGCGGACGGCCTTCCACAATCATACCGGTCAATATCCGGATATCAGCCAGCGAGAACCAATCACCGTCACAAAACATGGGCGTCCAGACATCACTATTGTCGAGGCCGCCTATTTCGAACGGCTCGCCGCTGGACAGATTCTTGCGGTGTTCGATCTTAACGCCGCCGATGCCGATCAAATGCCCGACGCGCATCGGGATCTTTTCGAGGCCGCGAAGCCCTCCGCCGAAGAAATAGGACAGGACGTTTGGAACGATGACGCCGCTCCTTAAGGTCGGCGACATCCTCCACTGTGTCTATCTCTTCACCCGTGACCAGTAGGCCGGTCGGGACGAGGGCATCAAGACACGTCCAGTCATTGTGATCGCTGTGCAGAGTCAGCGCGCTTTCACGGCCGCGATCGCCACGAAGAGCGACAAGGCGGGCCAGGAGCTGGCCATTCCCGACGCCGTTGGCGATCGCGCCGGGCTCGCGCACGGCACGTCAGTGGTCATCGACCAGTATAATCATTTCACCTGGCTCGGCTTCGATATCCGCCCCGTTACAGCCGAACCTTCCCGGTTCCCATCCGGCGGCCGTGACAGTCCCCACCGCAGCACCGGTGATCACCTGCCGCCGTGACGGCTGCGATCAGCGGCGCCCTTCCTGCCGAAGCGCGGGATCCGGCGCGCTCGCCCGGGACGGACCCGCCGGCCAATCTCATCGTCTCTGGAATGTGGCCCGGCCTCCGGCTGCAGGCGGCCCGCGGGATCATCGAGGCGGTCGGCGCACACCGCGCCCACTGGCGGCCGCCTTGACCGGAGCCCGCGACCGGGCAAAGCAGGAGGCCCATCGCCCGGCCATCGGCCGCGCTGGTTGAGGGCAAGCGGCCGGGATCGAGCCTTCCACAGTCGGTGCGTCCCCGTCTCCTGTCCGCCATCCGGCCACCCGCTTGTCGGGATGAACGCTACGCCCGTGCGGGACCGTCGCAACCCCCGATTTTGCGGCCGTGTTGAGGCCTGGCGGCCTCTGCCCGCACCACCCGAAAAATCGCAGGTTCCCCGTCGCTGGCGCTCCGGTGCGGCGCTCCCTCGTTCACGGGCTTTCGCGACTGTTCATCCCAGCGGGGTCGGCCCGCTGACGGACACGCGAAAGGTACACGACCATGAACAAGGTTTTTCTCTCAGGCCGCATCACCTCTGACATCAGCCGTTTCGGCACCGACAGCAAGGGCGGCGTCAGCTTCAGCCTCGTCACCTCCAAGCCGGTGATCAAGGACGGCCAGGTCCAGAAGGACGACAACGGCTACACCGAGACCTACGACGAGTTCCACACGGTGAAGGCCTTCAACGGCCTCGGCAAGTCGGTCGCCAACCACAAGAAGAAAGGCGACAAGCTGATGGTCGTCGGCGAGATCCGCTACAGCCGCAACGAGCGCGATGGGCGCACCTACTACAACACCGACATCGTCGCCGAGGAAATCGAGTTCCTCTGATCCCTGACGGGCGGCCGTCAGCGGCCGCCCTCCTCATTTCCACGGAGAGCACAATGTTCCATCTCGCCACCTTCGATGAGATCGCCGCACGCCTCGCCCAGGCGATTGCCGAAGCCGCCGACGCGGCCCACGTCCGCGCGTTCGAACAAGCCCAGTTCGGCGAAGCGAGTGCCGATGCGATCGTCGACAGCGAATATTACGACGACCTCGCCGCGGCCTGGTCGCTGGTCGCCGGCGAGCACCAGCTGATCAGCCCCGATGCCATCTTCGCGCATGACGGGTCAGTTCACTGACCCGTCCTTCCGCTCAAGCAAGGATTCCGCTCATGGCCACACAGCCCGCCCCCAGACCCGCCGTACAGCATTGCTACGGCGTCCTTCTCCATCACCGCCTCGCCTGGTGGCTCGTCGAGTTTCCCAAACTCGACGCGGCGCCGGTTCGCGCGCGCAAGCTCTCGGGCCGGCTCACGCCGGCCCTCGCCGACTGGCTTCGCTCGGAGACCGGCGATGCCGGTCTTCCCGCCGAGGTCACGGCCCTGCACCCGGACAGCCGTTGCTGGTCGGGCGAATTCTCCTGTGTGCGCGCCGCCGGGAGCGTCGATCTGTATGACATCGACGCGCATCCCTGGGGCAGCGATGCCGGCGAACTCGAGCTTCGGTTGGCGCGCACGATGATCGATGCGACGATCCGGCCGCTTCCGTCCGGCTTCACCTCGGTCTTCTTCGATCTTCCTTCGGAGAATCAGCCGGTGCTTGCCATTCGCCTCAGCGGCTATAGCTGCGCCACCTTTGAGCTGATGACCGCTCGATACATGCCGACCTATCGGCCGCGCTCGCCGTGGCGCGACATTTCGAACGACGCCGTCTCCGACAGTGGCAGCGACATCCTTGGGTGGCGTGAGGCCGCGGACTGGATCGGCCCCGTCTGATCGCTGCCGACGTCGAATGTCCGGGACGGGTGCCAGCCATGTCCCGGGCGCCGGCGTGACCACCCCTCGCACGGCGGAAGCCGCGATGCCGAAGTTCCTGCCGGCATGAGCGCATTGGCTCGCAGGATATTGCCCATATGCCTGATCTCGGGGCGCTGCGCTCCCGATTGCGGCATGGCGCAACATGGGGATGGGGCGGTTGCATGGATGGTTGGCGCATCCCGTCCTTCGCCAGGGCAGAAGGACGGGACCGGGGCTCTATTCGCTAAGCCGCCGCCCGCGCATGCGCGCGGTCCCCGGCTAACCTCACGGAGCCGAGGCCTGAGCCTCGTCTCCGCCCGTCCGGGTTACGATCCCGCTTGCGGTTGTTCTCGCCGGTGAGGTTTTACACCCCTATTCCTCTCTTGTGTCTGCCTAGTGTGGCATGCGGGGTTGGCGGTCCGTCGAGCATGAGCGGTCCCCCCCAATTTTGACGGCGCCGCCGCGCCGCTGACGCGTCCCGGCAACCCCGACAAAATCGGTTCCCCCACTCCCCGCTGGCGCGGCGTTAACCGGGGTCCGGCCTGTGGCCGGCTTCCCGGTTAACGTGCCTGACCTCCCTGACCACCGCATGCCCTGAGTCAGGTCTCATCCGAGGGGATGAGACAGCAAAAACGCCATGGAGGCTCACATGACCAAGTCTTTCACGAACTTCGCCGACCTCGCCAGCTTCATCGCCGGCGAAACCGGCCATCACGGCCAGAGTTCGATCTACGAGGGTGCTTTCATCGAGCACGACGAACGCGCCAAGCTGTCGCCCGTCGACGAGACCGAGCAACGCGAGATGCCCGATCCCGAGCAAGCCCGCGCAGCGGTGGAAATGGTGATGGCGACGCTGTTCGACGTGTTTCGCGACACGCGGCTCGAGCCTTTCGCGAGCGACCTCGCCTGGGGCTTCGTCAACAGCTTCCATGTCGTCGCCAAGCGTCTCAGCGACCGCGAGGACGACGCGGCCAAGGAGCTCGGAGATCTCGCCCGCAGCTTCGATCCGAGCGAGATCTACGCCTCGCAGCTCGAGGAGGCGCAGCTGCTGTGCCAGACACTGCAGGGGTGCCGCGATGCGATGGAATGCATGCGCGACCATGCCGCCGAAGTCTATCGCGTCGAGACTGGCCGTCCCTACTCGCCGACCCGCGGCAGCCGGGTGTCGAGCGGGGTCACCGCCTCGATGATCGATGCCCGCAACTATCTCGCCGAGCGCGCCCGCGAGCGCCGCGAACAGTTCGCGCCCGAAGGTCCCGTCGTCGCCTTCTCCGGCGGTCAGGTCTGGGACGATCACGAGATGCTCTGGCGCGGTCTCGACTCCATCAAGGCCCGCGTGCCGGAAATGATCCTCGCGACCACCGCGCAGACCAAAGGCTGCGACGCGATCGCCCAGGCCTGGGCGGCAGCGCGCGGCGTGAAGGTCATCCTGTTCCGGCTGGATCGCCGCCTCGGCGCCAAGGCCGCCTTCGTCCGCAACGATCGCCTGCTGGCACTCAAGCCGGTCGAAGCAGTCATCTGCGAAGGGTCGGGCATCCAGATGAACCTCGCGCAGAAGCTGCGGCAGGCCGGCGTCCCGCTTCACGTCGTGAAGCTCGATCAGAGTTCGAAGACGCGGCAAGTCCAGTCCAAGGCGAATGCTTCCAAGTCCCGCGACGAATACGATTCCTGGACGCAGGACGATTACTACGCCGCGATGGTGAATGGCGGTGGCCAGCGTCGTCGGTGACGCGCCTTGGAGAGGCCCCGGCGGACGCCGGGGCCTCTCTTCCCTTCTCTTGGCTCCACGCGCCGCACGGGGGCATCGAACCCCCGCGCGGCGCCGACAAGCACATGCCCGTCCATGCCACCGAACCCTGGGGCTCCAAAGGGAAGGGGGATGAAAGAGAGGTGGTTTGCCCAAGGAGACAAAGTCATGTCCATCCTCTTTCGCATCGCCGTTCCTGCCGACGATACCCTCGCACCGCTTGCCGTCATCACTGCCCGCCAACTCGCCGCGCTGCGCCGCATCCTTCGCGCCGAAGGCGACCGAATCGGCACCGCGCTCATCGAACCCGACGACATCATCGGCGACAGTTTCGAGGTCCGGGTCTGCCCGCTCGCGCTGGCCACGGTGACGGCCATCTTCGACCATGATCCGGCGGTGATCAGCGTGGTCGAGGAAGCGCAGTTTCGTGCCCGCCGGGTCTGCGTTCACCACTGCGCCAACTCGGCCGAAATAACCATGAGGGTCGCGCTTACATCCGATAGCGGGCTTGAACTCGATCTTGCCTATGGCAACGCCTATGCGCTTCTCGAAGCCTTGGGCGTGGACGCCGAGAGCGTAGGAGAGATCGCCCTTTCGCAGCTCAGGGAGCGCATTGCCGACCCGGCTACGTCACGGCGCGCGATGCGCTTTGGCGTCGAACAGTATCTGCCCCGGCTGAAGCGTCTGGCGGATAGCGCCGATGGAACGGACGACGCCCGCCTCGCCTGGGCCTGATTTCAATGAATTTCCCGCGACAGATCATTGCGAGGGCCGCCCAGCAATCGGTCGATCGCCATCTGCAAATGCGGGGTGCAATTGGTGTCCCGGATCGAATCGAGCACGCCCAGAGCCTCGCGCATCAAGACCAGCGCATAAGCGCGCTGCATCCTCGCATCGCCACCATCGCCTTGCCCAATTTCGCCGCGCAGCATTCGGATCGATAGCATGACCTGCTCCACGAAATGTCGATCCGATGCCTCCAAATCTTCCGGCTTGATCATCCGACTTCCCCTTGCCTCCGCCGCGGCGGAAACGAGAGAGCCATTCCCGCCCAACGCTCCCGCGCGAAGGCGCGGGAGCCGGGGCTTAAGAACACGTCGAGACATGCGCCTACGCTTTTAGAGCCGAGGCTCCTGGACATATGCGCAGGCACCCCGGCGTGAAATCACACCGAGTGCCGTTCTCGACAGGGTTCTTAAGCCCCGGCGCTGCCGTTTTCGCAGCACACCGAAGCGCCTAGCACAGCGCCGAGGACCAACCAAGCGGCACCCTGTTCGCAGGCGTAGCGCCGGTGGATTTACTGCGACGTTACCCGTTCGACTTGCCGGGCAAGAGGCAAGCATGCGCACTCTCACATCTCGGCATCAGACGGGGCTTCATCGCCAAAGCATGACGCTGGGTGTTCCTCGGCCGTCAAGGATCAGCGGCCCCCCCAATTTTGCCGCCGCTCCGCTCCGCTACCCGGCAACAAAATCGGTTCCCCCGCTGCCCGCTACGCGGCGACCATGCCGTCCCTGACCGCCTCAACACCGCGTCCCGCTGAGCCCATCCTCATCGATGAGAGATGGGGAGCACGGCATCATCCTGATGGAGGCTCTTATGGACAATCTTTCCGACAATCTCCGGGCGCTGTTCAACGCTCCGATCTGCCCGTACTGCGCGACGCTCTACGATCCTGAGCAATATGACGAGGTCGATGAATGCGCCCGCTGTTCGAACTGCTGCAGGGCATACCTGGTCGCGGCCGAACACCGCCCACCACAGCCGGACATTCCGCAAGATGACCCGCTGTCCGCAGCCACCCAATCAGATAGTCTGGCGCAGTTTCGGGAGGAGGCGGATCGAGTCTCGAAAGCGATGATGCGCCAGACCGCCGGCGGCAGCTATGAGATGTATGAGCGCTGGTTCACGGAAGCGCTGGAGCCGACCGTCGACAAGCTCGATCCGGCGCTCCGGACACAGGCAATCGTGATCGCCACCGAGCTTGGCTATATCGACGATCCCGAGGTCATGGCGGCCGGCTTCGGTCCAGGCCTATGCTCGATCAGCGGTATCGATGAGCACTATTGCCATTGCGGCCGGCATCCCTGACGGCATTGGGGACCGGGCCTCGCGCTCGGTCCCTTTTCTTTCTGCCGCAGGCTTCGCGTCCCGGCTCGCTCGCGTGCCGCGCGGACCCGTCGGTCCGCACGCAGCTACGCCTTGCCGGGGTCTCCCGACGAGAGGAAACATCTCTCACAGACTTCCCATTATGTCGGACGCCCGAGCCCGCCTCAAGGACGGCGGGGCCCCACCATTTTCTTCGGCGGATCGAGCGCGGCGCTTGTCCTTCGGCGTCGGCGGCCGCCGAAGAAAATCGTGACCCCCACCGCCGCTCACGCGGTCGCTTCGCGATCCTTGACCCGGCCTCGGCCGCCCGACGCGCCGCTCCTGTCATTCAAGACCGACAGGAGCCTATCATGCAGATCATCTCGACCAGCGCCGCCGCCGACAACGCCGCCTTCTTCGCCGCCATCGCGAATGCCGAACGCCGCGCGCTTCACAGCTACTTCGACCAGCATGTCGTGGCGGACGAGGAGGCCGGCTACATCACCATTGACGAGGGCGATTACGGCGCGCTGCCGATGATGATCATAGACCGGATCGTCCACAGCGTGCCGGGCGGACGGCTTGACGAATTCTGAGACAGACGGGGAGGGGCGGCAACGCCTCTCCCCTTTTTTGCTGTGGGGTCAGAACGGACATGGAGGGCATCGAGCCCTCCATGTCCGTGCCGCGAGCAGGCTCGCGGCGGGGGCTGTTCACGCGGTCAGGCGCTTTTCCACTTCGTCTATCCCGAGGCTCCGAATTCGGCCGAGCAGGTTCCCCAACCGTTTTGTCTCGAGCTTGAGAAGACCGGTCTTCTCGATGGCCTGAATGGCCGCCTCGCGTTCCTTCTCTTCCAGTCTTTGCCGCCGCTCTTCGAGCTTGCGGACATCCTGTGGAGCGGCGTGCAAAATTGACCCCCTTAGCGGGGTGATCGGCGTCTAAAATTGACCCCCATCATTCCAGAGTGTGAGGCGTCGCGGCTTGGGCTTCCAGGCGGCGAGGACGGGGATGTTGATTGTGGAGACTATTGCCAAGATACGCAGGGAGCACAGGGACGGTAAGCCGATCAAAGAGATTGCGCGTGATTTACGGTTGTCGCGCAACACGGTGCGCAAGGCGATCCGTGCTCCGGAGGCGGATTTCAGCTACGAGAGGAAGGAGCAGCATCGTCCGCAGACCGGTCCATTTCGCGAACGGTTAGATGAGTTGCTGGCGGAGAACGAAGAGCGCCCCCGGCGCGAGCGACTGCGGCTGACGCGGATTCATGATCTGCTGGAACGTGAGGGGTTCACCGGCTCCTACGATGCGGTGCGGCGCTATGCGGCCCGCTGGAAGCAGGAGCGCCACGCCGGTGGCAGCGGGGATATGAGCAAGGTGTTCATCCCGCTCATGTTCCGGCCTGGCGAGGCCTACCAGTTTGATTGGAGCCACGAGGACGTGGAGATCGCCGGCAAGCCGATGCGGGTTAAGGTGGCGCATATGCGGCTATGCTGGTCGCGGGCGCCCTTTGTGCGGGCTTATCCGCGTGAGACCCAGGAGATGGTGTTTGACGCCCATGCCAGGGGCTTTGCTTTTCTCGGCGGGGTGCCGACGCGCGGCATCTACGACAACAGAGAAATGTCCAGATAGCGGTTCAGCAGCAGATTCGCCTGCGTTTGAAGCCCGCGCGCCCAAAGATCCATCAACAGGAAGCCGAGATCGTAGAGCACATCGGTCGTTGCAAGCGTCGGATCGAACTCGAGGCAATCGAACAAGACAGGCTCATCGTCGATCACCGCAATATTCGCGAGATGCAGGTCACCATGCCCGTGCCTGACGCGGCCCTGGCGGGTGCGCGCATCCAGCAATTCGGCATGGCAAAGCGCCTGTTCCATTTGCCGTTCAATCAAACCGCTTGCGGCAGCGGCCGGCAATATCTCGCCAAATCGCGCCATGCTCGTCCGATTTCCCGAAATCACCGCCGCGATACGTTTCGCGCCCGATTGCGAGCGGTGCACCTCCGCATCACCGTGAAATGCTTCGATCTGATCAGCGAGGCTCGTGACCAGCCGATCATCCAACCCGCCGCGAGCGGCGACGTCCTCGAGCAAGGCACCATCCGCAAAGCGCCGCATTTCGAGGAGCCAGTCGACGGCTTCTCCCTGTCCCTCCATGTTGAGCTTGCCAGTGCCATCCCGACAGATCGGGCGGACCGCAAGATAGAGCGACGGCGCCGTCCTGCGGTTGAGTGACAGTTCCGCCTCAAGCGCGGCGCGGCGCTTGTCCACGCTCGAAAAGTCGAGATAGTCGTAATGGACGGCTTGCTTGAGCTTCCAGGCGCGATCGCCGGCCAGAAATATGTGCGCGGCGTGCGTATCTATCCGGCGCGCGGTTTCTCCAGGCTTTAGCGCACCCGGCGACTCCAGGAAGGTGACGACATCGGCTTGCTTTCCAGTCATGCCGATCAGCGGGGCCGATGCCGTCATCCCGGGCTAGTCCTTGCCGATTTCGATCTTGCGACTGCGTGCAGGCACGTTCTCGTCCTTTGCCAGGGTCACGGTCAGGACGCCATCCTTGAACCCGGCAGTGATCTCGTTCTGATCAACATCGCTCGGCAGGGATATCTGGCGGTGAAACGAGCCGTAACGGCGCTCGCTGTACAGATAGCCTTTGTCCTTGCGCTCGGTTTCTTCCTTCTTTTCGCCCGAGATATCGAGTACGCCTTCGGTGATATTAACTGCGATATCTTCCTCGCTGAGGCCAGGCAGTTCGACGGTCAGGCGATAGGCTTTGCCATCATCCACCATCTCGACGGCCGGCACGGGCGCTGTCGGTGATCGATTGCCAAAGCTGAATATGCTCGATGCGGGTCGGCCGAAATCTTCGAACAAGCGGTCGATCTCACCACGCAGCCAGTCCATTGGACGATCCCCAGACCGGCTGACAGGAGTTCCTTTTGACGCGGAAACCGGGACCTGATCAGTCATTGCACACCTCCTTCGAACGGGAACCCGAAGGCCAGCAATCGGCAGAAACAAGTTCGCCGCAGAAACGACACGAACCGTTGTTCCATCAATCGGCTCTCGAGTGTGACGAAGATAATATCCTCAGCCTACGCGCCTCTATTCGGGAATCTACGGAGGCCGCTCATGGTGTGCCACATATCCGCCCCTGCTCATGCAACCCGCTACGTAACTTTCCCAATTCACGTGAACCTGCCCGCAGTGACAGAATTATATGGATAAAGGAGCGTATGCTCGATGGCGCGCGCAGATTGTGGGGCGGGAGAATATCTGCGGCTTCGGCGCTTCATTCGGGATCGCCGAGTCGGCGCGCTGCGGAGTCACTTTGACGACCGTTCTGCCTTCCAGGGAAATCAATCCGATGGTTCGCATGTTCGACCTCAACCAGCATCTCCGGACGCTGCAATTGCGTCTTGACGCTCGAAGCAGCGATGGGGCGCAGATCGAAATTAAAGTCTCAGCGGAGAAGGCTCTGGTCAGGTTTGATGCGTCGGTCCTTGATGCTGCACTCGTCGAGCTTGTCGACAATGCGCGCACTGCTCTTGCAATCGGGGGGCGCATCATTGTGCGAGCCAAGCGCGTGGGGCGTCGGTTATGGGTCACCGTTGCAGACACGGGAAAAGGGATGAGCCCGCCGGAACGCACAGCCGTTCTGGATGGCGCGCATGACACTGGCCTCGGTCAGGTTCGCCATTTCGCACGATCCTGTCACGCCAGATTTCGACTTCGTAGCGCAGTCGGCCGGGGCACGGTTGCCGTGCTCATGATACCGCTTGTCCTCAATGTTGGCCTTACTCGTCAGGCGGGATCGCTAGCGCCCGCAGGGAGGCAAGCACGGCTACATGAACGCCGCGGAAGACTGCAGCGTGGACAGCCAAGAAGGAACAAGGCCCATATGAATGCTCAGCCCGTCGAACCCAAGCCTGACATTATTCGGCCATTGGCCCCGCCAGAGACTCCCGCACCTCCAGAGCCCCGGGAAACGCCTATGCCCAATCCCCCTGAAATCATCCCAAGCCAGCCTGATTTCGTACCGGGTGTGCCACCGGAGGAATACCCCGCCAGTGTCTAATTCTATCTGAGCGCGAGAAGCACCGCGATCCCCACGCCGGAGGCCAGTACCGCGGCGAACAGGGGGCCGGACGCCTTCCAGCCCTGCTGGCGGGGGCCGGCGATCCCGAGCGCCAGAAGGCCCTTGAAGGCCGTGTTCGCGAGCACGGGGACCGCCAGCACCAGGCCTGCCGTGTTTTCGTCGAGAACATCCCTGGGCATTCCCGCGAGAGTGAGGACCGCCGCGTCGACATCCCACATGCCGGTCAGGCCCAGCACGACGACAATGCCCTGGTTGCCGAACTGTTCGAGCGCCCAGCGTGCCGGCACGGCCATCACCGCCACCACTCCGGCGAGCAACAGCGCCGGTCCAAAATCGAGCGGGTTGCCGAGCTTCACCTCAGCGCTGCTCGTCTTTGCGTTATATTTGCGAAGCGCGATCAATGTCGTCAATCCGCCGACGATGAACGCTGGAACCATGGCCAGAGCCAGCGACCGGGCTGCGTAGGGGATGAGGGCAATCGACAACAGCTGGACGCGCACAAACATCACCAGCGAGGCAAGCGCTATACCGGCAATAAGAGGAGCTTCCGGTCCGTCTTTTGCGCGCAATCGCCGCGCATAGGTTGCGGTCACGGCCGTTGAGGACACAAGCGATCCGCATAGCGCGGTTATCATGATGCCTTTCTCGGATCCCAGTCGGCGGGTCGCGACATAGCCAGCGAAGGAAAGTCCGAGGACCACGACCACCACCATCCAGATCTGGCGGGGATTCCAGGCATCGTAGGGGCCGAGATTGCGATCCGGGAGCAACGGCAGGATGACGAGGGCCACGAGCGCAAAGCGCGCGATCGAATCGACTTCCTGTGCCGTCATGCCTTTCAGCATGGCGTGGGCCTGTCCGCGCAGCGTGAGGATCAGCGTGGTCACGGCGGCGACCGCCAGCGCCTCGCTGACCTGGCCCCTGGCGGCGATGTAACCCAAAGCGAAGGTGATGATCCCAACCAGCGTATTGGTGACCGAAAGACTCCCTTCGCGTGCGAGAGCGCCGCGGTAACCGAGGACCAGGCTCGACAGCGTGGCGAGCGTAATGACGGCGGCCAGAAGATCCGGGACGTGCCCGGCGAGTCCGCCGGCGAGGCCAATCAGACCAAATGTTCTGAGCCCGCTCACCCGGCTTCCATCGATCGCATTCCGCTGGCGCCAACCGCGTTCGATGCCGATCAGGATGCCAACTGCCAGAGAGGCCGTCAGGGTACGCAGCAATTCAGCGTCAGGCATGTTCATGGAGTTGCCTTGTCGGGATCCAGATTGATCGAATGGTGGACGGTGTGGGCACACGGAACAGCCTGCACACTTGCACCCACCCCTTTCCAAACGTGCCGAATGAACCAACGCGGCGCCATTTATTCCCCCTGCCTATCAATCGTGTCGGTTCGTCGACGAAACACGAAATGGGGTCTATCTTCCAGGCGCCGTCATGGGAATCCGTATTTGTTCCAATGACCGGCAGAGGGCGAGCGTCGCGCGCTGCGGCAGAGATGAAGGTAATCCGTCGCAATTCCCAGAGGCCTGACCTCGCAACTTTCGATGGCTCAATCCGGGTTCAATCGATAGAAAACGGAACAAAAGGGGAGTGTGTCCGCGCGGTGCGGCTCCCTTCACCACGGCGAGGGAGCAAAGCAATTCCGGATACCAACCGGCCATCGGAACGGAAGGGCGCCTTTGCGCCGGCATTGGCCGCTGCCAGGCTGCTCGCCAGTCCTTCGATCCGTTCCCAGATCATCACGGCGGTTCTCGCGGGTCTCGCGGTCGCGATTATCACCTTCGTGACCCGCGAACAGCTCGCTGTGCACGTCGATGAACGCGTCCATTACTTCGTGGCCCTGGGTGTGGCGGGCATGGTGCTGGTCGCGCTCAGGCCCGACCTGTTCGTGATCTCGAGCGTCTCGCTCGTAACCCTTGCAACGCTTGTCATCGTCGACGGCTGGCCCACCGCAACGAGCCAGCAGATAGCCGTCGCGATCTTTCTCTTCGCGATGTTCCTCCTGTGGCGCAATCACCATCGCACCGTCACGGTCACGCGCGAACTGGCCGAAAGCGCGGTCATCCTCGCCGAAGAGCTTAACCTCCTGATCGACGGCGCGCAGGATTACGCCATCTACATGCTCGATCCCGACGGAAACGTCACGATCTGGAACGAAGGCGCCCAGCGACTGAAGGGCTGGACCGCCGCGGAAATGATCGGGAGACCGGCCGATCTCTTCTATCCTGATGACGCCGTTGCCGCCGGCAAACCGGCGTTGATCCGGGCCGAAGCGGTTGCACGCGGCAAGATAGAGATGGACGACTGGCGCGTCCGCAAGGATGGCAGCGAATTTCTCGCCCATGTTGCGATCACGGCGTTGAAGAATCCGGACGGGACGGTTCGCAGCTTTGCGATCGTCGTCCGCGACATTACCGACCAGCGCGCCGCCGAAAGCTCGCTCCGCAACAGCGAGGCGCATCTTCGCTCAATCCTGTCGACCGTTCCCGATGCGATGATCGTTATCGACGAGCGGGGGACAATGCTGTCCTTCAGTGCTGCGGCCGAGCGCCTGTTCGGGTACGCGCAGGCCGAAGTCCTGGGCGCCAATGTGAGCATGCTCATGCCCTCGCCCTATCGCGAACGTCATGACGGCTATCTCGAACGCTATCTCACGACGGGCGAGCGCCGGATCATCGGTATCGGCCGGGTGGTCTTCGCAATGCGCAAGGACGGGACCACATTTCCGATGGAATTGTCAGTGGGCGAGGCAACCGGCGACGGCCAGCGTGTCTTCACGGGCTTCATCCGCGACCTTACGGACCGCCATCGAACGCAGGAGCGGCTCGAGGAACTTCAATCCGAGCTTATACACGTCGCCCGCGTCAGCGCGATGGGAACCATGGCATCCACCCTGGCCCACGAACTCAACCAGCCGATCACAGCGGTTGCAAACTATGTCGAAGCCGTTCGCGATTTGCTGGCCGAGCCGGATCCCGACGAGCTGCCGGAAATTGTCGAGGCGTTGCAGGAGGCCGCAGGGGAGGCCATGCGCGCGGGCCAAATCGTCAGGCGGCTACGTGATTTCGTGGCGCGCGGCGAAGTTGAAAAGACGGTCGAGAGCCTGCCTGATCTGATCAACGAATCTGCCACTTTCGGGTTGCTGGGCGCGGGTGACAAGTCGATCGGAACCCGGATCGATATCGATCACGAGGCAGCGAGCGTGCTGGTCGACAAGATCCAGATCCAGCAGGTTCTGGTCAACCTTATCCGCAACGCGGTGGACGCGATGAGTACGGCCACCCGCCGCCTTCTCACGATCCGGACGGCGCCCGATCAGCCAGGATTTGTTCGCGTGACGGTGGCTGACACGGGGCCTGGTGTGGCGCCCGAGGTGGCAGCCCAGCTCTTCAAGGCATTCGTGAGCACCAAAACGGAAGGCATGGGTCTTGGCCTCTCCATTTGCCGAACCATCGTCGAAGCCAATGGCGGCCGCATCTGGATGGAGCCAGCGGAAGGGGGCGGTACCCAGTTCCATTTTACCTTGATAAGGACGGAGGCGGAGAAGCTGGATGGATGAAAAACGTGTTGTTCACATAGTCGATGACGAGGATTCGATCCGCCGTTCGACTGGTTTCATGCTGAAGAAATCGGGTTTTTCGGTGACGCCGTGGGTTTCCGGCGTGGAATTTCTTAAGAATCTCAAGCATGCCGAGCAGGGTTGTATCCTGCTGGATGTCCGCATGCCCGAGATGGATGGCCTGGAAGTCCAGCAGGAGTTGAACGCGCGTGGTATCTCCATGCCTGTTGTTGTCCTGACCGGCCATGGGGACGTTACAATCGCCGTTCAGGCGATGAAGGCCGGGGCGGTCGATTTCCTGGAGAAGCCGTTCGAGAAGGCGGTATTGATCACGGCCATCGAAACCGCCTTTGAGCGCCTTGCCGATGCCGAAGGCAGGGCGAGCCGGGCGGCCGATGCGACCATCCTCATCGCGGGTCTCTCCGCACGTGAGCAGGACGTCCTCAAGGGACTTGCCCAGGGCTTGCCGAACAAATCCATCGCCTATGACCTCGGCATTTCGCCGCGTACGGTAGAAGTTCATCGTGCCAATCTGATGACAAAGCTCGGCGTCCGCAGCCTGTCGGAGGCTCTTCGCATCGCATTTTCCGCGGGCGTAACCGGCTAAGGCTTCGGACACTTACGTAGCGACCCGTCGCCGATTTCCTGACATTCCCAATCAATCAGCATGGTCGCTGGATTTGATGGTGTGTCATGACAAGTGAGAGAATTGCATCCCAGATGCAGGAGCGTCCACGGCTTCTCCTGGTGGAGGATGATGCCGGGGTTCGCCGATCGTTACAGCTTCTGTTTCGAGCCCGAGGCTTCGATGTCCGGGCCTATGCGGCCGGTGCTGCGCTCCTTGCCGATCCGACCGCCCGCGATGCCTGCTGCTTTATCGCGGATTACAGGCTGGACGAAACCGACGGGATCGACGTGCTCTGCCGTCTCAGAGAGAGTGGTTGGTCCGGCCCAGCGGTGCTCATCACAGCTTTCCCATCTCCTGATCTCACCGAGCGGGCCCTGGCGCATGGGTTCAACCAGGTCCTCGAGAAGCCCTTTCGCGAACATGTGCTCGGCGAGACCGTTGCTCGATTGACAGGTGCGGGTGAGGCAATCGCCCATTCCTGATCGCGCTTGCCTTTGCGCCAACAGACGGCTGGAGATGATAGTCTGATGCTTGGAGATTTCCCTCATATGGTGAGCCTCATCCCGCGCGGCCGCGGGTGTAGGGCACCCCATGAATGACGGCTGCGCCTGTATGGAAAACGCTGTGCCTGACCGGTTCCCCATGCATTTGATAGGTGTTGGTCCAGATGAGGAGTTTGCCATCGCCAAGCAGTTGACGAGCGGTCCGGTCACCTGGCTTGGCAATGTTGAAAATCTCGAGACATTTCTGGGCCGGCCGCCGTTTACATCTCCCTACGTCGTTCTTCTTGATGGTCTCTCCTCGCCTCAACTAATCGCTAAACTTGATCGATATGCCGATTTCATCAGGGAAAATCCGATCATTCTGCAGATTGCCGCACCACCCGTTCGCCTGGTGGTGGAGATCATGCGGCGTGGGGTCCGCGACGTGATTCAAAAGCCCTATACGCTGGCGCGGTTGCGATCGGCCTTGGAGGAGCTTTGCGGTGGGCGCGGTCGCTGGCCACCGTGATTTGGCAGAATCTGCGACATCCCCGCGTGCCAGGGCAGCCGTGCACGCAATCAAGGCGCAATCACCGTCAGAACAGTAGCACGCCTGAAGCCATTGATATCCGCATAGCCTTATCAGGCAAAGGAAGACCAGATGACCGTAGCCGAGCAATCGCAGACGCCTTTCGATCTTATCGGTGGAGCAAAGATCGTTCGCCAAATTACCGATCACTTCTATGATCTGATGGAAGCTGACCCAGCCTACGCACAATTGCGCGATCTTCACGCTGAGGATCTCGCACCCATGCGCGTGTCTCTTGCCGGCTTCCTCAACGCCTGGCTGGGCGGCCCATCCGATTGGTTCGTCGAACATCCAGGCGTTTGCATGATGTCCGCGCATGCACGTCTGCCCATCACCCGGGAAACGGCAGACCAGTGGGCCGATGCCATGCGCCGCGCGATCACGGCATCGCCGGTAGAACCCGTGATTGCCGGCAAGATGGCCGAAGCGCTCGGCGCCATGGCGCAAGGCATGGCTCCGAACCCGGGACAAGCGATGTGACCTGCTGTATCGATCATGACCGTGCGGTCGCGGACGCCGCCTATGACAGCCACTACTGGAACTCGCGATGCGTCTGAAGGGAATATCGGCTGTCCTGATCGCCGTCGCGGTTGTCAGCGGAGCAATCGCGACCGGACAGGCCAGGCCTGCAAAGGAAAGCAATCGAGCCGAAAGGACGGCTCAGCAGCGGGGGCTGGCGTTTGCCCAAAAACATTGCTCGACCTGTCATGACATCAATACCGGTATCTCGCCCAAACCGGAGGCGCCATCGTTCGAGGCGATCGTCAATACCCCCGGACTGACCGCCCGTACCCTGAACCCATGGCTCCGGAATTCGCATAATTTTCCTGAGATCATGAACTTCGAAATCGCGCCGGAACAGATCGATGCGCTTGCGGCTTACATGCTGACTCTCAAGAACGCCGATTATCGCCCTCCGATCCAGTAATATCCGGCGGGATTGATCGTCGCCCGCGGGCGTTCACGTCGATTTGCACGGGGAACCAACCGATACCGCTCCATCCGGTTTCGGCGCAGACATTGGACGAAATAACCATGCTCACGCAACTGAATGGCGAGAACGACATCATTGCTCTGTCGGTAGGCGGACGGATCGAAAAGGACGAAATGGAACTCGCCTTCCGGCTGCTGGACGAAGCGTTCGCGCGCGACGGCAAGGTCCATATCTTCGTTGAGGTGCTGGATCTTCAATCCATCGCGCCCGATGCGCTGCTTTTCGATCTTCGCCATGTCCTTCATTATCTGGCGCGGCTCAGGCAATTCGGCCGGATCGCCATCGTCACGGATCAGTCCTGGGTCCGCATTGCGTCACGCATCGAAAGCGCGCTGCTGCCTTACGTGTCTTACGAGGTCTATCCGGTTACCCAGCGTGACCGCGCGCTCGCCTGGGTGAAGGGCGAAGTCGATACGCCATACGCTCAGGCCGTCCGCCGCATTCCTGGCGACGACGACATCTGTGCGTTCGAGGTGGACGGCCGGATTACGGCGGATGAACTCGATGGCCTGTACACTCATATTTTCGAGGTCTCCCAGCCGGATTCGCCGCTGAAAATACTGGTCCGGATGAAGCGCTATGACGGCTTTGCACCGGCAATCCTGGCCGATCCGAAAATTGTCGAACGCAAACTTTCCCTGCTGCATCGCGTGTCGCGCTATGCGATCGTCGGCGGACCGGATTGGCTGGCGACTCTGGTGAAGCTTTTCGATCCTCTGTTCAGGATCGAGTTGCGTCATTTCCCATTGGATAGCGAGGATGCCGCACGCGCCTGGTTGTCAGAGGGTGGTGACGAGGGGCGATAGAACTGGCCACGCAGAACGGACGGCGAGGGTGGCGAGATGCGGTGATCAACACCGGCAATGCCCGGATCATGATCCCGACCGCAGAACGGCAAGCGTATGATCGGCTCTGTTGCAAAAATCGTGAAGCTTGAGCATGCTTGGCGGAGATTGGACGGACGGAACGATGACGGATTTCAAGTGGCGCCATTTCCAGGGTGATGTGATCCTGTGGGCGGTGCGCTGGTATTGTCGCTATCCGATCAGCTATCGCGACCTTGAGGAAATGCTGGCGGAACGCGGCATTTCGGTCGACCATACGACGATCTATCGCTGGGTCCAGTGCTACGCCCCGGAGATGGAGAAGCGGCTGCGCTGGTTCTGGCGGCGTGGCTTTGATCCGAGCTGGCGCCTGGATGAAACCTACGTCAAGGTGCGGGGCAAGTGGACCTACCTGTACCGGGCAGTCGACAAGCGGGGCGACACGATCGATTTCTACCTGTCGCCGACCCGCAGCGCCAAGGCAGCGAAGCGGTTCCTGGGCAAGGCCCTGCGAGGCCTGAAGCACTGGGAAAAGCCTGCCACGCTCAATACCGACAAAGCGCCGAGCTATGGTGCAGCGATCACCGAATTGAAGCGCGAAGGAAAGCTGGACCGGGAGACGGCCCACCGGCAGGTGAAGTATCTCAATAACGTGATCGAGGCCGATCACGGAAAGCTCAAGATACTGATCAAGCCGGTGCGCGGTTTCAAATCGATCCCCACGGCCTATGCCACGATCAAGGGATTCGAAGTCATGCGAGCCCTGCGCAAAGGACAGGCTCGCCCCTGGTGCCTGCAGCCCGGCATCAGGGGCGAGGTGCGCCTTGTGGAGAGAGCTTTTGGCATTGGGCCCTCGGCGCTGACGGAGGCCATGGGCATGCTCAACCACCATTTCGCAGCAGCCGCCTGATCGGCGCAGAGCGACAGCCTACCTCTGACTGCCGCCAATCTTTGCAACAGAGCCACGGCACCTATCTCCAGATCTTGGACGTCAATCGCAACGATGGTTCGATCAAGTCGTTCAATCAGGAACTGCGTCTGGCCAACGACGCACGCTCGTCTTTCCGATGGGTGGTCGGTGCCAATTACGAACACAGCCGTGTGCGCGAGGACGATGAAGTCAACTACGCCGATTCGACATCCAGCTATGTCAATACACAGGTTATCGGGCAGGATTATGATCAGGCCGGCTACAACAACCGGCAGCGCCTGAAGAACTATGCGGTTTTCGGCAATGTCGAATATGACATCAGCGATCAACTGACGCTGAAGGGCGGCATACGCTATACCGAGGCGAAGCGTTCCTCGGTCAACAAGACATTCGACCTTGGCGATGGCTCAATCTCGTCTTTGTTCACCACCGTCATCAACACCTATCGCCAGATCTTCGATTTCGGCGGCCCGATACCGCTGGTGCCATTGGGAGATTCGGTTTCGCTGAACAGCCAGACGGGCTTGCCGGGCACGTTTCGGGACAAGCTGAATGAAAACAGCACGTCATGGATGCTCGGCGTGAACTACAAGGCGACGCCGACGCTCCTGCTCTACGCCAATGTTTCGAAAGGGTACAAGGCGGGAAGTTTCCCGGGCGTCTCCGCCGGAACGTTCGCGCAATATGCCGCCGTCACGCAGGAATCGCTGGTCGATTACGAAGCAGGCTTCAAGACCACACTGTTCGATCGCAAAGTGACGCTGAATGGCGGCGTTTTCTATTATGACTACAAGAACAAGCAGCTGCGCGCCAAGATCGTCGATCCGTTCTTCAATGCGCTGGATGGCCTGGTCAATGTCCCCAAGTCGCGCGTCAAGGGTGCCGAACTGGAACTGAGCGCCAGAGTGGTCGAGGGGCTCACGGTCAGTGCGGCCGCGACCTATATCGACGCCAAGGTTCGCCACTATCAGGGGATCGTCGGCTCCGTTGCCAACGAAGTGGGCCTGTTCGATCCGATCCGGGGCGATTTCAGCGGCGCACGGCTGCCGTTTTCGCCCAAATGGCAATCGAGCCTGAGCGCGGACTACAGCCTGCCGCTGGGTGGCGTGAACCTAACCATGGGCACGACGATCTCCTCACAAAGCAAATCGCTGGGCGTTCTGGCCATCACCAACGCGGACAAGGATCTCTACGAGGTGAATGGCCGCACGCTCGTTTCCGCGCGGCTTGGCGTGGAAGCGCCTGATGGCCGCTGGGCGGTCTTCGGCTGGGGTCGCAATATCTTCAACAAGTATTACTGGACAAACACGATCCAGACTTACGATACCGTTGTTCGCTACGCTGGTCGACCCGCCGAATATGGCTTGACCGTGCGCTTCAAGTTCCAGTAATGAAACCGGAACGCCGATAAGAAACTGTTGGAGGGATAGATGTCTGATTTGAGCGGCAAGACGATAATCGTGACGGGTGGTGGCAGCGGCATCGGGCGCGCCACCGTGGAATTGCTGGTGGCCAGTGGTGCCAACGTCGCGGTGGCGGACATCAACGACGAGGCCGGTGAGGCGGTCGTCGCTGCGTCTGGCGGGAAGGCCGCCTATTTCCGGTGCGACATCGCACAGGAAGAGGACGTGAAGGCACTTGTCGCGCAGACTCTGGCGGCGTTCGGCGGGCTTGACGGCGCGTTCAACAATGCGGCGATCCCGCAGGCCGGACTGCCGCTTGCCGAAGTGTCGCTCGAACGGTTTCGGCAGAGCATGGATATCAATGTAACCGGCACGTTCCTGTGCATGAAGTACCAGATCCTTGCGATGATCGAGCGCGGGACGAAGGGATCGATCGTCAACACCGCATCCGTCGCTGGCGTGGTCGGCGTGCCGATGCACGGCGAATATGTCGGCGCGAAGCATGCGGTGGTCGGGCTGACCCGCGTGGCGGCGGCAGACTATGGCAAGCACGGCATTCGCGTGAACGCGCTTGTGCCCGGCGCGGTGCGCACGCCTATGCTGCAGCGCGCGATGGACAATGATGCGGGCCTTGAGCCCTATCTGAACTCGATCCACCCGATCGGCCGTTTCAGCGAACCGCACGAGCAGGCCCAGGCCGCCGTATGGTTGCTGTCCGACGCGGCTTCGTTCGTCACCGGCTCCTGCCTTGCAGCAGACGGCGGCTTTACCGCGATCTGATCATTTTACGGAGCAGCCTCCATGCACAGCATCAAGATACTCGCGACGATCCCGCGCCGGAAGGACATTTCGGAACAGCAGTTCCACGATCACTGGCGCCATCCGCACGGCACACTCAGCAAGAAGATCGCGTGCCTGCGCGGCTATGTGCAATCGCACCGGATCGTCTCTCCGCTGCTGCCTGATACACAGCTGGCCTACGACGGCATTACCGAGCTGTGGTATGACAGTCTCGACGATGCGCTCAACATGGGCAAAGATCCCGCGCATCGCAAATACAACATCCCCGACGAACCGCTGTTCGTCGACATGGACGGACTGAAGTTCACCTTCTTCGAGGAGGACATTATCCGCTCGCGACCGGCGGTGGACGATCCCGATGATGCGGCCGTGCAGTGGTCGCCCACCGAATGGTCGGTAAGCGTCAAGATCCTGCAACTGGTCAAGGCGGATGGCAATCCGGCCTGGGCAGGCGATCAGGACAAGGCGCTGGGCGATCGCATCGGCGCGTTTCGGCATGTCCGCTCGTTCGCGATAGACGCGGTGCACAAGGGCACCTCGCCGTTCATCGGCGCGCGCGAACTGTGGTGGCCGACGCTATCCGATTTCGAACGCGGCGTGGCGGGTGATCGCGCGGCGTTCGATGCGCTCCTGGCACAGGCCGGCCAGCATTACACGATGCTGGCATCGGCCGAGCGGGTGATCTGATGCCGGCCCCCGCGCTCGACGAGGAGCCCGTGCTGCCCCCCGGCTTCGAGGATCTTCTCGAATTCGTGCCGCACTGGATCGGCGAGACGGCGCAGGAACGATGGGATATCCGGGCGCGCGCGACTATGGCGGAGATAACCCGCTTCTACGATGTGCTGCTCTCCCGTTCGGAAGCCATCCTCGACCATGTCGAGACCTTTCCGCTCGACGCGATGCCGGCGCCGACGCTGCGCCTGTTCAGGCTACAGCTGGCGCTGGCTCACGCGGCGATGTCCGTAGAATTGCACAAGCAGCCGCGCGCGCACAATTCGCCCTATCCGCACCAGGTCCGCATCCTGCGGACGGCAGAGCCAACGCTGTAAAGGAGTTCGTCGCATGAACGAGATGACCGAGCTTGCCAGCATCGGCTCTGTTGCAAAGATTGGCGGCAGTCAGAGGTAGGCTGTCGCTCTGCGCCGATCAGGCGGCTGCTGCGAAATGGTGGTTGAGCATGCCCATGGCCTCCGTCAGCGCCGAGGGCCCAATGCCAAAAGCTCTCTCCACAAGGCGCACCTCGCCCCTGATGCCGGGCTGCAGGCACCAGGGGCGAGCCTGTCCTTTGCGCAGGGCTCGCATGACTTCGAATCCCTTGATCGTGGCATAGGCCGTGGGGATCGATTTGAAACCGCGCACCGGCTTGATCAGTATCTTGAGCTTTCCGTGATCGGCCTCGATCACGTTATTGAGATACTTCACCTGCCGGTGGGCCGTCTCCCGGTCCAGCTTTCCTTCGCGCTTCAATTCGGTGATCGCTGCACCATAGCTCGGCGCTTTGTCGGTATTGAGCGTGGCAGGCTTTTCCCAGTGCTTCAGGCCTCGCAGGGCCTTGCCCAGGAACCGCTTCGCTGCCTTGGCGCTGCGGGTCGGCGACAGGTAGAAATCGATCGTGTCGCCCCGCTTGTCGACTGCCCGGTACAGGTAGGTCCACTTGCCCCGCACCTTGACGTAGGTTTCATCCAGGCGCCAGCTCGGATCAAAGCCACGCCGCCAGAACCAGCGCAGCCGCTTCTCCATCTCCGGGGCGTAGCACTGGACCCAGCGATAGATCGTCGTATGGTCGACCGAAATGCCGCGTTCCGCCAGCATTTCCTCAAGGTCGCGATAGCTGATCGGATAGCGACAATACCAGCGCACCGCCCACAGGATCACATCACCCTGGAAATGGCGCCACTTGAAATCCGTCATCGTTCCGTCCGTCCAATCTCCGCCAAGCATGCTCAAGCTTCACGATTTTTGCAACAGAGCCTTTACGCCTTCGACGGCAATCCCATCGTCTCCCTGATGGCGGAGGAAAGCATCAGGGCGCTCGCCAGGAGCCTGCCGCTGATCAAGGCCGATCCCACCGATGCGAAGGCGCGGGGCGACGCGCTCTATGGCTGCTGGCTCGCCGGCAGCGTCCTGGGCGCGGCGAGCGTCGCGCTGCACCACAAGCTCTGCCACACGCTGGGCGGCACCTTCGACATGCCGCATGCGCAGACCCACACCGCCGTGCTGCCCCATGCGATCGCCTATAATGCGCCGTCGGTGCCGGAGGCGATGGAACGGGCTAGCCGCGCACTAGGCGGCGGCGACCCCGCGACCAAGCTGTACGAACTGGCGGTGGGCCTGGGCGCGGAAATGTCGCTGGCGAAGCTCGGCATGCCCAAGGACGGCATCGCGAAGGCCGCCGCGCTGGCGGTCGCCAACCCCTATCCCAACCCCCGTCCGATCACGGAGGAGGGCATCGTGCAGCTTCTGAGCCGCGCGGTGGAGGGGCTTCCGCCGATCACCGCATAAGCAAAGGCCTGATCCTGGAACAGTGCCGGCCGCATCCGATCATTTCCGGATGCGGCCGGTTCTCGATCATCCGGCGCTCCCGTTCGGCCATGGCCAAGGACGGGACGAAATTCAGCGGCTTTCCGCGCCGAGCCAGCCCTGCACCGCCGCCTTGATCGGCAACGGCAGTTCATGCCCGCCTTCATAAGGGATGAAAGTCGCCCGCGCGCCGCTGGGGCCGGAGAGATAGGCTTCCGCCTGCTCGAACTTGTGGCGCGGGATCACATCGTCGAATTGGCCCCGGCAGAAGAGGACCGGCTTGTCGAGCAGGCCGTTGTCCGGCAGGTCGCCGTCCTCCACCGCGAAGCAGCCGCCGATCATGATGAGGCCGCTATAGGCCCCCGGATTGCTGAGCAGAAGACTGGCGGCCATCGCGGCGCCGTTGCTGAAACCGCATAGCCAGGGCCGTTGGCGGCCGGTATCTGCGGCGATCCAGTCGCCGACCTTCGACGTTTCGCCCGACAGGCTGGAGGGCAGGGCGACGCCGATCCCGGCATTTTCGAACCAGGCGAACCCCGGCCCCTGGGGAAGCGGCCCGCGATAGGAGCGAACATTCGCGCGGCCGAAAAGGGGCAGCGCGAACCCCGCTTCCCTTTCGGTGCTGCCGCGGCCGTGAAGATATACGATGTCGCGGCCGGACGGAATGTCGGGATTGTCGTATCGCATGACGATGGCATTGTCTCGAGACATGTTCGCTTCCAATTCCTGGCGATGCGAAGCCGAAGCGGCGTCCGGTCCGACGGCGTCGGCCCGGCTGCTCCGGCTTCCTGTTTTAGCGGGCTTTCCGGTCGGCGGATATTCCGCCTGCCGGGAAATGCTCAAGGCGACCATAGCATGCGATGGCTGCTTTCAAAGCGCGGTCGCTCAATCCCCATGACCGATTTGTGGGCAGTTGGCCCCGTTTCGATCAAATCCGTATCGCGAATATTCCTAATTCATTTGCAGCAATTTCCTCCGCAGGCGAAAGCTGCGATCCTTTCCGGACGGCCCGATAAGCATAATAATCACCGACGTGCCGGATAAGACAGGCGCTGATCCATAACAGCGCATGGAGAGGATATTCCTATGCTTCGATCTCCGGGCAATGCGCGGCGCGTCCGTCGCAATCCGCTCCCGGCCTCGACGTCCGCTGGCCCGCTCGCTGCGTGTCCGGCCCATGCGCAACATGGTCCAGGGGGAAACCCCGCCGCCTGTTTTCCGGAACGGCGGGAATGGCCCGATGAACTGCGCGGGCAGGCAAGTTGCGACCGTGCACCGGCTGGAATTCGTCAGTAGGGGAAGATCGAATGCCTAATGGAATGCGCTGTTTGGATCCCTCGATCGCCGATCGGATCACATCATTGTCGACGATGAGAAATAATGAGGAGATATTCGAAACATTCGGCTTCAGCTATAACACGCTGAGAAAAGTCTCGAACGGCATGCCGCTTCGCAGGTCACTTGCGGATCGGATTGAGGAACGTGCCAGAAAGGTTTTCGAAGCCGATGGATTTTTGAACATTTCGGCCTGATCGCATCGGATGGAATGCTCCGGCCTGTCGTTTCGGAGCGTTTTCCGACCGGGCGGATGATTGCTTCCGTTCGGGGCGACGCTCCGGTGCCGAACATATGCATTAAGCCATTTTTTGCCCAGTCCGCAGGAGAATTGCAGGGACATGTTGAAGCTCTACTACAATCCAGGTTCATGCTCATTGGCGTCCCATGCCGCATTGGAGGAAGCCGGCCTTCCTTATGAGGCGGAGCTGATCGACCTGACGCAAAACGCCCAGTTTTCAGACGCCTATCGTCAGAAAAACCCGTGGGCGCGGGTGCCCGCGCTCCAGATCGGCGATGATGTCCTGACCGAAAATATCGCCATCCTCAACCATATCGCGGAACTCGTGCCCGAAAAGGCCTTGCTGCCCACGGAAGGCCTTGCCCGCGCCCGGGCCCTGGAATGGCTCGCGCTGCGGCTCTGTTGCAAAGATTGGCGGCAGTCAGAGGTAGGCTGTCGCTCTGCGCCGATCAGGCGGCTGCTGCGAAATGGTGGTTGAGCATGCCCATGGCCTCCGTCAGCGCCGAGGGCCCAATGCCAAAAGCTCTCTCCACAAGGCGCACCTCGCCCCTGATGCCGGGCTGCAGGCACCAGGGGCGAGCCTGTCCTTTGCGCAGGGCTCGCATGACTTCGAATCCCTTGATCGTGGCATAGGCCGTGGGGATCGATTTGAAACCGCGCACCGGCTTGATCAGTATCTTGAGCTTTCCGTGATCGGCCTCGATCACGTTATTGAGATACTTCACCTGCCGGTGGGCCGTCTCCCGGTCCAGCTTTCCTTCGCGCTTCAATTCGGTGATCGCTGCACCATAGCTCGGCGCTTTGTCGGTATTGAGCGTGGCAGGCTTTTCCCAGTGCTTCAGGCCTCGCAGGGCCTTGCCCAGGAACCGCTTCGCTGCCTTGGCGCTGCGGGTCGGCGACAGGTAGAAATCGATCGTGTCGCCCCGCTTGTCGACTGCCCGGTACAGGTAGGTCCACTTGCCCCGCACCTTGACGTAGGTTTCATCCAGGCGCCAGCTCGGATCAAAGCCACGCCGCCAGAACCAGCGCAGCCGCTTCTCCATCTCCGGGGCGTAGCACTGGACCCAGCGATAGATCGTCGTATGGTCGACCGAAATGCCGCGTTCCGCCAGCATTTCCTCAAGGTCGCGATAGCTGATCGGATAGCGACAATACCAGCGCACCGCCCACAGGATCACATCACCCTGGAAATGGCGCCACTTGAAATCCGTCATCGTTCCGTCCGTCCAATCTCCGCCAAGCATGCTCAAGCTTCACGATTTTTGCAACAGAGCCGCCTCAGGCAGCGAGCCGAGCGGTCGCCGGAGCTGGTCGACGATGGCGTGGCGCGCCGCGAGCCCGGTCGGGTATGCCGTCTCGACCGCCGGCTCCGGAAAAGGTGTTTGCCGCACCGCGAGCCCTGCGGTGGAGGGCGGCAGCGACGGCAGCGGCCGGTCGCCGCCCGTCACGGTCGCGCGGGGCAGCCCCAGCTGGTCAGCGAGCCGGACCACCTTGTCGAGCCGCTCCTCGGCGCGGCTCTTCTGATACTTGCGATAGCGGTAGAGCGGCACGGCGCCGCGCGACGGCTCGTAAGGGCCATGCCGCTTGCCGTCATGCTCCACGAAGAGCTGCTGGTCGAACAGCCCCCAGAGCAGCGTCACCGTCTCGCCGGCGAGCTCGGGCTCGACCTCGTAGGAAGCGCCCTCAACCGAGACGGTCGCGTCGCCCGCAACGGTGCGCCGCTCGGGCTCACGAGCGAAGGCGCAGAACCGCTCCCATGAACACATGGCCCGCACGCCATCGCCGGGCAGGTGCCGCAGCCAGTGCTCGATCCGCGCGTGTGGCTCGGAACGATGGTCGCCGTTGTTGTAGGTGACCAGCGCACGCCGCATCCACAGATTGGCTTCCGCCTCGTCCTTGGGTTTGTGGAAGTGGTACAACGTCTCGTGCACCTCCTTCACCGTGCGGAACGGCCGCTCGACCTTGCCCTTGGCGCGGGCCGCGGTGTGCCGGTCGTCGGCCTTCGGCGGCAGATGGGTGAGGACGCGCACGCCGAGGCTGCCCATCACCGACTGGAACACGCGCGACCGGCTGACCGGGCCGTTGTCCATGTAGATCGTGACCGGCAGGCCCTGGAACGGCAGTTCGGGCTCAGGCTTGGCGGCGAAGGCGTTGAATAGAAAGCGCAGCGCGGACTCGGCATCCTCGCCATAGACGCTGCGATATTCCTGGTAGACCACGCCCGAGCAGTCATCGACGGCCGAGAACAGCATCAGCGTGGGTTTGCCGCGACCCTGCTCGATCCAGAGCGGCGCCTCGACCTGCTTGAGGTCGGACGGGCTCATGTCGAAGTGCCACAGCTCGTTGGATCGCCGCGCCTGAAAACGAACGGCTGCGTGGGGGCGGGTCACGCGGGCATAGTCCAGCCCTGATGAGCGGAGCAGCCGGTCGATGGTCGCCCGCTTCAGCAGGCCGGGTGCTACCTTGACCAGGCCCTCCGGCGTCTCGACGCCATCGGTTTCCAGGAACTCGATGGCGCGGGCGGTCGAAACGTGCCGGCCCTTCTTGTTGGTGGTCCTGATCTTCAGTGCGGCGACGATCTCGGCGTAGCGCTCCATCTCGGCCTGCGGGGCAACCCGCGTCGCACCATGGTCGGACCGGCGCACCGACTTGGGGCGGTTCAGCTCGCGCAACGCCCGGTAAAGGGTCCAGATGGAGATGCCATAGGCCTCGGCCGCACGGGCGATGATCTCGGTGCGACCGGGGTCGCGTGGGGGCAACAGCGACAACCGTCGGCGAAGATCGATCAGCGCCTCTCCAGGCGGTCGCTTCGCCCGGTCAGCCATGGGCTGTTGCAGCCTCCTTGATCGATGCACCGCTGCCGCGCTTGCCTGCATAGCGATAGAGGGTCGCGACCGACACGCCCATGCGCTTGGCGATGTCGCGCACCGGCAACGTGCCCTCCTTCATCATCGCCCGTGCCGCGGCGACGTCGCTCGGGCGCATTGCCGATGGGCGGCCACCCTTGCGACCCTGCCGGCGCGCCTCCACTAGCCCCGCGGTAGTTCGCTCGCGGATCAGGGCACGCTCGAACTGCGCGATGGCGCCGAACACGTGAAAGGTGAGCATGCCACCCGGCGTTGTCGTGTCGATGCTCTCGGTCAGCGACACCAGCCCGATCTTCTCGCGCTCCAGATCCTCGGCCGTGGCGATCAACTTCTTGAGCGAGCGGGCGAGGCGGTCGAGCTTCCAAACAACCAGCGTGTCGCCTGCGCGCAGCACGTCTTCCAGAATGCGCGCCAGTTCGGGCCGGTCATCGCGCGCGCCCGACGCCTTTTCGGTGAACACCCGCTCGCAGCCGGCCCGCCGCAGCGCATCGAGCTGGAGCTCGGGGTTCTGGTCGCTGGTGCTGACCCTGGCATAGCCGACCCGCATGAGCGTCTGATCTTCTCCAAACTCGTGCGGGGCATACCGTTTTGCGACGCGGGTTTCCAGAACAGTTTTGACAAAGTGCGGCCCGCAGATTTACGTTGCCGGCCCAGCAAGGCGATCGGCTCGTCAGAAACGGTCGTTTTGCAGAACCGCTGAGGAGCCGGGTTCATGCAGGTGCTCGATACGGTTGGCTGGGTCGGTGATGGCGACGACACCGACTTCTTCCTCGCAATCGAGCGCACCTTCGATCTGCGCCTGCGCTCGAACCTGCCTTGGACAACGTTCGGCGAGGTGCGTGACCATGTCGTCGCGCATGTCGCAGCCTACAGCGGGGGCGGCACGACATGCGCCACGCAGATGACGTTCTACAGGCTTCGACGCGCGCTCGGGCTTGGCCGGCACGTCGGGCCGGATGCGCCGTTGGCGCCGCTGATCGGTGGGAAGCTGCGCCAAGCGTTCAGCGACCTGGAAGCCGATACCGACCTCAAGATGCCGGCGACGCGAGCCGGATGGCTTGGGATTGTCAGTGGTCTCTGCTTCGCTGTCGCGGTCGCGATCCTCGCCTTCACGACGCTGGCACCTCCCCTTCGCATCTTCGCTGCTGGAGCGAGCGCCTACGCGGGGCTATGGTTACGGCACCTCGACCGCCGGCGATTACCTCGGAGGTGCGACACTATCGGCGATCTCGCCCGACTGGTCACGGAGCAGAACCGTGGCAGGCTTGCCCGCGACGGCGCGCGCCTCACCGCCCCCGAGATTTGGCGGATCATCCAGCAACTGGCCGCCGAGGAGAGCGGGATCGACCCCGATCTGATTGGGTCGGAAACGACCTTCTTCCGAGCCAAAGTGCGAGCAGCCTGATCAATGGCTTACTGGATTGCATAGATTGATGCCGAGACACGGGACATTGCGTGGCGTCGGACTGACGGCTTTGGGTGCCGTTGTCGTCGCAGGCTCTTTCGTCGCTCTCGGATTGCGACCGGATGGGATCGCCAGCTACTATCGCGATACGCTGACTCCGGCAGGGTTTGCCATTTGGTTCTGCGGCTTCGTAGCCGCCACACTCGCTCCACCCGCCATAGCTGTACTCTGCTGGTTTGGCGCCATGCGGTTCCGCTACGGGTGGCTTCTCCACATCCTGCTTGTTCCTGCCACCTACGCCGCTGTGCGAGGATCAATCGCGCTCATGCTCGCGGTAGCAAGTGAGCCGGACAGCGATGGCCCAACGAGATGGGCTACCGATCCAGCAGTGATGCTGATGGTGGTTTGCCCCATCGTGTACTTTCTGATCTTGGGTTCCACAAAGCTGCGTGAGCATCGCGCATCAGCAAATGACTGCTAATCTCGACTTTGTAGTTGGCAGATACCATGAGCGGCCCTTTGCCGTTTGCGAGCAGACGCGGATGATGGCGAGCACATTGTCGGATAGCGTGAGCAGCATAGTCGGCTCGTTGTCAGGTAATCTGGGCAGGAAAAGGCGCTGTTTGCGAGCAGAAGCTGCTACGGTTGCAAGCGCCTACATGTAGCTGAGGTCGCTGCGGCACGAGCAGTAATCAGGCCTTTGTCTCTAACTTAGCACTACTTTGGCAGAAGCGTAAGGTGATCGGCGAGTGCTGGGACATACCGTCAGGACCGCGCGCAAATGGCTTGAGCAGGCCGGAGCGCCGCTTTGCCCGATCGAGGATCACGGCCAGATGAGCCAGAGCCGCTGGACGACGACAGCGAGGATGAGGGCGACGAGGGGGAATAAGCGCCCCAATCAAATGTATATCCCTTAGCATTACAAACCATGCTACAGCGCAACCATATTGCCAGCGGAGCGAGAGCAGAATGATATTGGCAGTCGGAAACACTAAGGGCGGTGTCGGCAAGACGACCCTTGCCGTCAACCTCGCGGTGGCGCGCGCGCTTGCGGGCCGCGACCTCTTGCTGGTGGACGGCGACGAGCAGGGGACCGCCCTCACCTTTACCGAGCTGCGCGCCGATCGACTTGGGCAAGCTGGCTATACCGCCGTTGCGCTCACCGGCGCGGCGCTTCGCAGCCAGGTCCGCCAGCTCGCGGCCAAATATGACGATATTATCATTGACGTGGGCGGCCGTGATACCGGCTCGCTGCGCGCCGCGCTCACCGTGGCTGACACGTTGCTGGTGCCGGTGCAGCCGCGCAGCTTCGACGTGTGGGCGCTTGACCAGGTTGCGGCGCTGGTGGCCGAGGCGCGCGAGATCAACGAGGGCTTGCGCGCCGTCGCCGTGCTGAACGGCGCGGACGCGCAAGGGGCCGACAATGAGGCCGCCTTGGAAATGATCGGCGACATTGAGGGGATCGAGGTGCTGCCCACGTCGATAGTGCGGCGCAAGGCGTTCCCGAACGCGGCGGCCGAGGGCAGGGCGGTAGGGGAGCAATCGCCGCGTGACGCCAAGGCGATCGACGAGCTGGCCGCATTGGTCAGCGCGGTATTTGTATAGCATAATGATAGCGGAGTGAATTTCGATGGCTATCGCTCGTAAACCGAACAGCAAGCCCAAGTCGCCGATGGATGAGGCGGCGGCCGATGCCTTCATTGCCGGGGCGGCCAAGCCGAAGGCCGAGCCGATCGCGACCGAGGCCGACGAGGCGGGGCAGGGGGCCGAGCCGCGCAAGTCGCCGGTGATGCTCCGTTTCGATCGCGCGTTGCTGGCGAAGGTCGATGCAGCGGCCAAGCGGCGCGGGATCAGCCGCAGCGCATGGATACAGTTCACGGTGAGCCGTGCGCTCGATGCCGGCGAGGGGTAGGGCCGGCTAGGGCGAGGCGGCCCCGGCGCGCGAAAAGTGAGTTTTGGGGTAGGGGTTCACCTTTGGGCGGCGGGCGCGCTGAAATCCACCAGCACCGGCATTTCGGGTATATCGCCGCGCAGTTTGGCGCGGCGGACGATGCTATGTTGGTCGATCAGGTTTTGCGCGTCACGACGGCCGCTCATGGTTTTCGGGAGCCACATCATAGAAACCCGCTCGACCTTGCGCCCCTTCTTGATCGGGGTGAACTCGACCCAGAAGGGGCAGAGCTTGTTGATTTCCTCCTGGGCGACCTTGAGGCAGTATTTGTTGAAATCAGCGAACCGTTCCAACTTGCCTTCCGGCACGTTGAGCAGGCCGCGTAGCTCCGCAATCGTGAACTCTTCGCTTTGCTTATATTCGAGGCCGATACGGCGTTCGATCATTTCATAGAGGCACAGCGCGTATTTCGACTCGAAACAATACATCACTTGCGTCTTAAGTCGCGCATAGACCTCGCTGTTACGCAAAATCTCAATCAGTTCTTCGGGGATGCGGTAATGCAGGAAGCCGTCTTTTTCGAGGCTTTCGTCGCTGGAGCCGAGAAGCTGAACGCGGCGCTTGTAGCTCTTGCCGCCCTTGCGGATCGTGACGATGGCGATTGTGCCCATCAGGCGCAGCAGCGAGCTTTCTATGCGCTCGTTGCCTTGGTGCGTGCCCTTGAGCGCGGTTTTGGCGATGCGGTGAATGACCGGCTCGCTGATCCGCTCCCAGGCGTTGGCAATCAGCAGATTGTAGATTCGGCGATCGGCGAGGGTGAGGGGGGACAGCTCGACAATATCGACCAGCTCGCCGGGTTTGACGATTTCCCCGTAATTGGCGGGATCGAACGGGTTTCCGCGCCCCTTTTGCGAGAGGGTGAGGGCGGTATCATCGCCTAGGGCAATCTTTGCCTTTCCGTTATTTACAGGTGAGCTTGCGCGAGTCATGTCCTCACTTTAGCAGCAACGGTGAGCTAGGCAATTCCTAAAGCTCCCCGATGGAGGGTGGGGAGGGGATACCCCAAACCTCACCGTTGATTTGGCGGCTACCCCAACACTCACCGGACTCGACCCCAAAACTCACTTTTACCGACCCCAAAACTCACCGAAGGCTACCCCAACACTCACGCGACTCGACCCCAAAACTCACTTTTCGGGGCAATTTTTCTTGGTTTTCTGCGGGTTTGAGGCACCCTGAATCTTGAATCTAAGAAGAATCTTTGAATCAGAACGCGAACGGTGAGTTTTAGGTGAGTTTTAGGGTAGCCCTGCCTGTGGATAACTCCGAACTCGCCGCATCGTCAGACCCGAAGAAGAAGAAGAAGAACACCGTCTCCTGGAGCTTCGCCCCGCCGGCTCGCGACCTTCAGCCGCCCCGGATCGCTTTAGCGATCCTCCCACCCGGCATCCCCATGATGGACCGGCTCCGCCGGTACGCTTTTTGTTTGATTAGAAATGTTTAAACACCACGTCCCTACCGCAACGACAGCGCCAACGGCCAAGTAGCAAATTGGCTTTCTTGGAAAGCCAAACGGATAGGGTGGTGATCCAATTGAGAGGGCGGAGCAGGCGGAAACGTCGCCCCTGGTGCGATTTCCGAGCCGCTGGGGCGCATTTCGGGGTGGGGGACAGGAAATGAGGTTGGAGCAGCAAATGCGCTTTACGGGCTTCCTGGGCGGCCGATTTTTTGGAAGCTAGATCTTCGACCTTCAGGGGATCATCCACCGCTGCGTCGATCGCTAATGGTGAGGTCATACCCCAAACCTCACCTTTAGAACGCCAGTAGGCGATTTTCCGCGCTTTCGAGCGATTTCTATGACCAGGGAGGGATGGCAGAGCGCCATCATTCAATATCGTTTGTATATCGGAATGATGCCGCTTCGACTACGGGGCCGTTTAAAGACTTCACGCCTTGTCGAAGCGGCCCGCGAACTCGCGATCGGCATAGTATTTGAGCTTGGCGGCGACGATCGACCGTTGTCCCGCGAAGAACAGGAACTGGTAATCCTCGCGCAGCGAGCGGACTTCATCCGGCGTGAGCAAGGGCCGCGCAAGATGCTGCTGGCCGAACGATATGCCGGTTTCGTCGCTGTCGATCGCGCGGCTTCCTCGCGCAGCATGTCGAACAGGGCGTGTTCGCCGGCGTCGAGCGCCATGCCTTCGATCGCGAGATTGGCGCGCGCGTCGGCATCATCCTCGCGCCGCATGGCGGCGTCGGCCGGTGTGCCGCGCGTGAAATCGAGCGCGCGGACTTGGGCGCGGATTGCGTCCACGTCGAGCATGTTCATGGTGCGCTTCTCCCTTCCGTTTCCGCGTCGAACGCCCGCCAGATCGCGCGAGGCCCCATGTTAGGATTCCTCCCTTTCGATTGCGGCGCGGACGAACCGCACACGTTCGGCGACAGAGGCGAGGGGAAGCGTCACCAGCTCGTAGCCAAGGCCGGAATAGACCGCGACCATCGCCTGATAGGTCGCCTGCGCTTCCGCGAAATCCTGTTTTCTTTCCGCATCGGCCGCGAATATCTCGCGCCAAGGGGGCGATGAACACGCGGGGTTGATAGCGAAACAGGTCCGCCGCTTGGCTGACATGAGCCGGGACGGGGAGGCCGCACAGGCGCAGATAGCCCGCCACATCAGGCACGCTGCGATCGCAGATCACCGGCCCTGCGCGATCGTGGGCCTCATGCCATGAGCGCAATTCCCAACCCAGCATCAATTCCGCGAAGGCGGCGCGATCGGCCCAGGGGAGGGCCGCGCCGCCGATCGCGACCTGATCGCGGATGATGGCCCGACCGGCTTCCGGCATGTGGTCGAAACCCTCCACCGCCAACGCTTCGATTAGGGTGCTTTTGCCGGAGCCAGGCCCGCCGGTGATGACATGGAAATCGGGCCGATCAGCCATTGCCCGCACCTTCCGCTTCCGCGTCGAACGCGCGCTTGCCCCGCCGCTTCCAGAGCGCCAGCACATTGCCAGCGTCGTCGCCTTGAACGCGCGCTGTACAATCGAGCAGCGCGCCGTAAAGGGTGGCGCGATCATCGTCGGCCAGCTCGACCAGACCGGCTTTCTGGACGAGGCCGCCCAGCTCTATGAGATGGCGCGTGCGCTCGCGTCGGGCCACGACCCATCCTCTCGTATCGGTGCGGCGCGCGGCGGCTTCAAGCCTGTTCCTTGCCTGCGCCAGTTTGCCTTGCGCCTTCACCGTTGCCGCCAGTGCGTCGGCCAGCCTTGCGACCGCGTCCTTGAAAGAAGGCCGCGCCCCGCGAGCGCCACGCCTCCTTTTCGTTCGCGTCGGCCGCTTCCACAGCGGCGAGCAGCGCACCGGCGAGCGTGTCCAGATCGAGCGCATCGGCCCCGGTGGACGTGACCAGCTCGCCGAGTTGCTGGACCTTGCGGGCCTTCAAAGCCTTGGCCTTGTCGTTCAGCGCCCGCAGTTCCGCGTCATAGTCGCGCACCTTTCGCATCTTCTCTCCCTCGCGCCCATGAATGGAGCCGCAGCGTAGCACGATAGCGCGCGCGAGGAACCGTTCCGATCAAGAAATGCGGCGAAGTCAATCACGCGAACGGCAGAGAGTGTGAGTGCGCGCTTATACATCGTTGCCGACCTGCGCTAAGAAGGGCAGTATAGCGGCCGTTATGGCGATCTACCATTTCTCGGCCAAGGTCATCAGCCGCGCCAACGGATCGAGCGCCGTTGCCAGCGCGGCCTATCGTGCGGCGGAACGGCTGCACGATGACCGGCTAGGGCGCGACCATGATTTCTCAAACAAGGCCGGCGTCGTCCATTCGGAAATCTTGGCTCCCGAGGGTGCGCCGGAGCGTTTAAACGATCGCGCGACCTTGTGGAACGAGGTTGAGGCCGGCGAGAAGCGCAAGGACGCGCAGTTGGCGCGCGAGGTGGAGTTCTCGATTCCGCGCGAGCTGAACCAGCAACAGGGCATCCAGCTCGCCCGCGATTTTGTCGAAAAGCAGTTCGTCGAACGCGGCATGGTCGCGGACATGAATGTACATTGGGACATGGGCAAGGACGGGCAACCCAAGCCGCACGCGCATGTCATGCTGTCGATGCGCGAGGTTGGCCCGGAGGGCTTCGGCCAGAAGGTGCGCGAGTGGAACAGCACGGCGCTGTTGCAGGAATGGCGCGTGGCCTGGGCCGATCATGTCAACGAGCGGTTGGCCGAGCTGGATATAGACGCCCGCATAGATCACCGGACGTTGGAGGCGCAGGGCATCGACCTTGAACCCCAACACAAGATCGGGCCGGCGGCGTCGCGGATGCCCGAACAGGGGCTTGAGGCCGAGCGGGTCGAGGACCATGCCCGGATCGCGCGCGAGAACGGCGAGAAGATCATCGCCAGGCCGGAAATCGCATTGGACGCGATCGCCCGCCAACAGGCGACGTTCACCCGGCGCGACCTGGCGCAGTTCGCGTTCCGGCACAGCGACGGCAAGGATCAGTTCGACCAGGTGATGAGCGCGGTGCGATCCTCGCCCGAGCTGGTGGCGCTGGGGCGGGACGGGAAGGGCGAGGATCGGTTCACGTCGCGCGACATGATCGCGGCCGAGCAGCGGTTGGAACGCGCGGCCGAGGGGCTGGCGATCGACCGGGGGCATGGTGTCGCCGACGCCCATGTGACCCGCGCGCTGGCGTCGGCCGAGGGCAGGGGGCTTGACCTGTCGGCCGAGCAGCGCGGGGCGTTGGCGCATATCACCGGCGACAAGGGCCTTGCGTCGGTCGTCGGCTATGCCGGCAGCGGCAAGTCGGCGATGCTGGGGGTCGCGCGCGAGGCGTGGGAGGCGCAGGGCTATCAGGTGCGCGGCGCGGCCTTGTCGGGCATCGCGGCCGAGAATCTGGAAGGCGGGTCCGCCATCGCGTCGCGGACGATCGCGAGCATGGAATATCAATGGGAGCAGGGCCGCGAACTGCTAGGCCCGCGCGACGTGCTGGTGATAGACGAGGCCGGCATGATCGGCACGCGCCAGATGGAGTGCGTGCTGTCCCATGCCGAACAGGCGGGCGCGAAGGTCGTTCTTGTCGGCGACCCCGAGCAGTTGCAGGCGATCGAGGCCGGGGCGGCGTTCCGGGCCGTGACCGAGCGCCACGGTTGGGCCGAGATCACCGAGATACGCCGGCAGTGCGAGGACTGGCAGCGCGACGCGACCAAGGCGCTGGCGACGGGCCGGGCAGGCGAGGCGATCCATGCCTATGAGGCGCATGGCATGGTGCAGGCGGCCGAGACGCGTGAGCTGGCCCGCGCCGATCTTGTGGACCGCTGGGATGCCGAGCGCATCGCCGCGCCGGATCAGTCGCGGATCATCCTCACCCATACCAATGCCGAGGTGCGCGATTTGAACCTGGCCGCGCGCGATCGGCTGCGCGACGCCGGCGAGCTGGGGCCGGACGTGCGCGTGTCGGCCGAGCGCGGCGCGCGGGACTTCGCGACCGGCGACCGCATCATGTTCCTGAAAAACGAGCGCGGGCTAGGGGTGAGGAACGGCACGCTGGGGAAGGTCGAGCAGGTATCGCCGGAGCGCATGGCGGTGAAGCTGGACGATGGCCGATCGGTCGCGTTTGACCTGAAAGATTATGCCCATGTCGATCACGGCTATGCCGCCACCATCCATAAATCGCAGGGCGTGACGGTCGATCGCGCGCATGTGCTGGCGACCCCCGGCATGGACCGCCATTCGGCCTATGTGGCGTTGTCGCGGCACCGCGACGGGGTGCAGCTCCATTACGGCCGCGACGACTTCGGCGACGATCGCCGGCTTGTCCGCACGCTGTCGCGCGAGCGGGCGAAGGATATGGCGTCCGACTATGGCCGCGACCGGGATGCGGAGATTCGTGCTTTCGCCGACCGGCGCGGATTGTCGGGCGAGATCCGATTGCCGGAACGGGCGGAACGCTCGCCGGTGGAGATCCTTGGCCCGCGCGCGGGAACCATGCGCCAGATGGGCGAAGATCCACGCACGGTTCGCGATGCCGGCGACCGCGGCGCTGGCGCGGGACAAGCCGCGGCCGAGCGGCAACCGCGGCGAGGCATGTTCGACGGCTTCCGGCCTGCCCCGCAGCGCCCAGCGCCGGAATCGACGCCGGCAGGCGAGCGCGAGAAGGCGGCCCCCAAGCGCGGCATGTTCGACGGGCTGAAGCTGTCGGCCGCGCCGCTGAAGGGCGCGGAGCGCGCGCCGGTCCCTGCCGATCGCGGCCAGGGCCGCGACTATGCCCGCGCGGTCGAGCGGGCCTCGCGTTCGGCCGAGGCGGTGTTGCAGGCGCGGGCGTCGGGCGCTCCGGTCCTTGAGCATCAAAAGGTCGCGCTCGAGCGCACGACACAGGCGCTGGACCAGATCAGGCCGGGAGCCTCGCGTGACCTCGCATCGGCGATGCAGCGCGATCCCGCCTTGCTGCGCGAGGCGGCGGCGGGGCGCAGCGGCCCGATGATCGAGGCGATGGCCCAGGAGGCGCGCGTGCGGGCCGATCCGAACTTGCGCGCCGATCGGTTCGTGGAACGCTGGCAGGGCCTCAAACAGGAGCGCGACCGCCTCTATCGCGCCGGCGACATGGCGGGCCGGGAGCGCACGGGCAAGGAAATGGCGGGCATGGCGAAAAGCCTTGAGCGCGATCCCCAGGTGGAATTGGTCCTGCGTAATCGCACCCGCGAGCTGGGGCTTGAGATCGGCATGGGCCGGGGGCGCGGCATGAACAGCGGCGACCTTGGCCGCGAGCTGGCGCGGGATTTAGGGATAGGCATGGGGCGCGGAATGAGCCGGTAAGGAGAGGATGATGGACGAGGATAATTATCGCAACAACGGCAGGGCCGGCGACGATCCGCAGGCGGCGTTCGAGCAGTTGCGCGGCGAGGTGGCGCTGGTGCGCCTTGCGGTCGAGGGGTTAGCCCGCGCGCGCGAGTCCATCGAGATTCCCGATTATCAGCCGACGCTCGCCAACACCGAGAAGATATTGCTGGCGCTCACCCAGCGGGTCGATGTGATCGCGAAAAGCCCCGCGATGAAACTCACCCCGGAGACGATGGGAGAGCGTGTAAACGCTTCGGTGGCGAGTGCGACGGGCGAGCTGCACAACCTGGTGAACAGCACGCGATCGGACATGAGCGAGGCGGCGCGGGAATTGCGGGGGCTGATCGGAACGACGCGCGCGCGCTGGCAACAGGATCGGTGGCTGTTTTGGATCGGGTTGGGCGGCGTGGTGCTGGGGATATTGCTCTATGCGCTTCTCGCCGGCCTGATCGCGCGCGCCATGCCCGATAGCTGGCAGTTGCCGGAGCGCATGGCGACGCGGGCGCTTGCCGAACCGACGCTATGGGATGCCGGCACGCATCTGATGCAGCGCGCATCGCCGGCGAGCTGGGAGGGGATCGTCGCGGCCGCCAATCTGGCGCGGGACAATCGCGAGACGATCGAAGCGTGCGGCGCGGCTGCCGCCAAGGCGAAAAAGACGGTGCGCTGCACGATCGAGGTCAAGCCGGCGAACAATGACCGCTGATCGGCGCGCGCGGCCAAGCTCAGCGTCATGCCTTCGCCGATCGCGTAGCGGCCGAGCGCCATATCGCCGCCACCCTACGCCGGCGCGGCACTGCCGAGGGGCGTATCGGCGTGCCCTATCGGCCTATAGGGGCTAGGGGCGAATCACGGATTTCACCTGAATCCCGTCATGCCGTGGCGCAACTCCTGACGATCTCCGCCGCGCACGCTATTGCGCGGCCTCTCTGATCCCGCATAATGTCCGAAAAACACTGTCGGATTGTAAATGTGTCCGACAACATGGTTTTGGGGGTTTTCCGTCATGCTCGTTGGCTACATGCGCGTATCGTCAACCGATGATCGGCAATCGGTCGATCGGCTCTGTTGCAAAGATTGGCGGCAGTCAGAGGTAGGCTGTCGCTCTGCGCCGATCAGGCGGCTGCTGCGAAATGGTGGTTGAGCATGCCCATGGCCTCCGTCAGCGCCGAGGGCCCAATGCCAAAAGCTCTCTCCACAAGGCGCACCTCGCCCCTGATGCCGGGCTGCAGGCACCAGGGGCGAGCCTGTCCTTTGCGCAGGGCTCGCATGACTTCGAATCCCTTGATCGTGGCATAGGCCGTGGGGATCGATTTGAAACCGCGCACCGGCTTGATCAGTATCTTGAGCTTTCCGTGATCGGCCTCGATCACGTTATTGAGATACTTCACCTGCCGGTGGGCCGTCTCCCGGTCCAGCTTTCCTTCGCGCTTCAATTCGGTGATCGCTGCACCATAGCTCGGCGCTTTGTCGGTATTGAGCGTGGCAGGCTTTTCCCAGTGCTTCAGGCCTCGCAGGGCCTTGCCCAGGAACCGCTTCGCTGCCTTGGCGCTGCGGGTCGGCGACAGGTAGGCCCCTGTGCATTATTCGGCCACAGATTCACGGTAGGCGAGCTTGAGGGACGTCGGCGCCAGCTTCTCTGCCAGGGATTGCGCTACGTAAGCCGTCGCGGCCACACAAAAAGGCCGGCACAACGGCCGGCCATAGTTTTAGGAGAGGATGCCTGAAAGGCATCCTCATGCTGCACCTGCGAGCAGCCGTGCGCAATACAAATCCGCAGGCACCGTTGGTGAAGGCGGCTCCAGTGTCTATCAGGCGGCCAGCATGTCCTTCATCGTTGCGGGGTCAAGCCGTCACCGGCGCAGTTCTTCGATCCCGAGTTCCTGCCATATCCACCCGAAGTCGTACGTCGCCATCGGATCATCGATGTCAGCGTGTCTCCCACTGAGATTTTCGAGATGTTTTAGCCACGTGGCGAGTTGGTCGCGTCCGGCCTTGCTGCCGGCGCATTGTCGCGGCGTTTTGTCGCCGAGCATCGGGACAGGCTCATCGAGGAGTGTCCGGTATTGACGATCGAGCATGCCGTGGACAAGCGGGGTGGCGACCTCGACCGGGATGTCCGGTGCCGGCTCCGACACGGTTCGTCCTTCCTGACGCGCAGCCATCGCCTGTTCGATCGTCTCGATCTCGGTCAAAGGTGTTCCCACCAGGGCGCCGAGCGCCTGGGTGACGAGTGCAACGCCGCGTTCTGCACGTTCGGCCGAGGTGACGGAGAGGATCAGAGCGCGGCCCTTGAGTTCCAGATTCCCAAGCACCGGCGTGCCGTCTTCCATTGACACACCCCACGCCATCTGGCCGGTGCCTTTCTTGCCCTGTTTTGTTCTGGTGCCGAGCCAGTTCCAGAAATGTGACGTTTCCCGCTGCAGGGCGGGCACGGTATCGAGGCGGTCGCCGATGAGTGCCTGCGTCGTCCCCCGCGTGAACGGAAAACGGACACGGTGGAAAACAACCTCCTCGCCATCGGCGTTATGCAGCGTGGGGATGGCGACAGGCTCGAGCATCCTGGGCAAGATGTCGAACAGCCAGACCATCGAGATGAGCGGCGCCAGGTCGCGCAGTTGATCATCGTCGATCACTAGTTTCGCGCGCGGGCCGCGCTTGCCCTGTCCCAGGCGCAATGCCTCGAGAAGGGCGCTGGTGGCTTCCGCTGTAAAGGACAGCAGGCCGCCTGCCAGGATCCTATGCCCGCTCACCGGAATGATGCGCACGCCGATCCGATCCCACGGGCCCAGCGTCCTGGACGCGGTGCGCTCGCGGACCTGGACGGGATCACCGCCCCGGATCAGATCTCGCGCGAGGAAGCCGACGCCGGGCTCGATCGCGCTGACTTCATAGACGCTCATGACGGAGGTCTTCAGCGCGCGCATGTAGAGCTTGTTGGGGCCGGCCTCGTTCCATCCGCGGCGCTTGAGATATTCGTCCACGATGTTGCGGCCATCGGGCTCGAAGACGCGGGTCACCAGGTCCTCGAACGCGCAGCCCCACAAGGTCATGGCCCAGTGATCCCCGATGATGCCGGGCAGTTCGTCGGAATCGATGTCGAACTGCGTGAGAACCGGCCCCAGATGATCGTCGAGCGCGTCATGCAGGTCGTCGGCCCACTCGGGCCGTGTCGCGAACTTCATCAGCCCGGTCAGGTCGTGGCCGCGTTTCATGCCGGTAGCTCCATAGTCTGTCGGTGCGCGGCGACGATGCGCGAAACGGTCGGCTCGCTGACATGATAGAGCCGCGCCATCTCGGCGCCGGATTTTCGTCCGGAGATGACGGACTCCGCGATCTCGCGCCGTTGCTTTTCGCCGAGTTTGCGCCGGCGTCCGCCGATCCGCCCTTCGGCACGCGCCTGGGCGAGGCCGGCGGAGGTGCGCTCGCGGATCATGGCGCGCTCGAACTCGGCGAAGCTCCCGACCATCTGCATCATCATGCGACCTGCGGCCGTGGTGGTGTCAATCGCCTCGGTCAGCGAGCGGAAGCCCGCGCCCGCCGCCTCGATCCGCTCCATAATGTGCAGCAGATCCTTGAGGCTGCGCGATAGCCGGTCGAGTTTCCAGACGACGACGACGTCACTGTCGCGTAACTGGCCGATCATCTCCAGGAGCTTTGGCCGGTCCCAGCGCCCGCCACTGGCAATTTCCTCGAACACGCGCCTGCACCCAGCCGCGTCGAGGGCGCGGCGCTGGGCGGCGTTCGACTGCTCGTCACCCTTCGACACCCGCGCATAGCCGATCAGATAGGGTGCCCTGGTCAAATCCTGCCTTTCACAAACGGCCGTATCCGGAGGCCAGTGCGGCATGAACGGATTCCTGCGGCCTCTTGTCTTTCACAATCCTCTTTCAGAATCATGCCGAAAGGCAAGTGGTTTTTGGAGGTTCAAAGATGCCCGGACGGATTCCGATGACGACGCGGCAGCGCGCTGCCCTGCTGATGTTGCCCGACGACGAGGCGGCGATCGTGAAGCACTATAGTCTGTCAGGTGAGGACATGACCGCGATCGACACCGCGCGCACGCCCGCCACCCGACTCGGCTACGCCCTGCAGCTTTGTTGCCTGCGCTACCCGGGCCGGCATCTGCGCCACGGGGAACTGCTGCCTGCGGTCATGCTCGACCATATTGCCGAGCAGGTCGGGGTGGATGCAAAGGTCATAGCTGATTTCGCCAGACGCACGCCCACGCGCTACGATCAGCTCGCCGCGATCAAGACGCGCTTCGGCTTCAGCGATCTGAGCCGCCCGCACCGCGTGGAATTGCGGACATGGCTGACAAACGAGGCGGCGAGCATCATCGACGGACGCGCGCTGCTCGGCCGGCTTCTGGATGAGATGCGCGCGCGTCGGATCGTGATCCCGGGTGTCAGCGTCGTGGAGCGCATGGCGGCCGAGGCGATACATCAGGCGGAAACGGATCTCGTGGCCGCGATCGATGGCGGCCTTGGCCATGAGATGCGTCAGCAACTCGACGCGCTGATCGATGACAAGGTGCATGACCGGCAGAGCCGTCTGTCCTGGCTGCGCGAGCCAGAACCGCGTGTCGCATCCGCTTCGCTTTTGGAAATCGTCGAAAAGATCACGCTGATTCGTGGGACGGGCATATCGGCTTTCTCCCCTGATGTTCGCCACGAACCGCGCCTGGGGCAATTCGCCCGGGAGGGTGTGCGCTACACGGCACAGGCTTTCCAGCAAATGCGCCCGGCCCGCAGGCGGGTCGTGCTGCTCGCGACGCTGCGCGAGCTGGAGGCGACACTGACCGATGCGGCGATCGATATGTTCATTGCGCTCGTGGGGCGGGCCCATCTGCGCGCCCGCAAACGGCTCGAACAGCGCGTGGCCGTTTCCGGCCGCGAGGGCCGCGAACGGATGTTACGCATCGCCAGGGTTCTGGAAGCGATCAGCCAGGCGGCCCGGGCTGGCGGCGATGTCGCCGCGGCGGTCGATGCCGTGGCATCCCTCGACATCATCGACGCCGACGCCGCTATCATCCGACGTACCGCCTCACCGCACCGGAACGAGGTTCTGGACGAGATCGCGGCGGAATATCGCGCCTTCAAGCGGATGGGGCCGTCGTTCGTGCGCGCTTTTGATTTCCAGGGCCGGGCCGGAATGCAGCCGTTGCGCGATGCGATGGCGATCCTCGCCGATCTCGACGGAGACTGGCGCAGGGCGTTGCCCGATGACGTGCCGCTTGGCCATGTCGAGCACCGCTGGCGTCGGCATGTCATGACCGCAGGCGGGATCGATCGCACCCATTGGGAGATGGCGACTTACAGCGCGCTTTCCAATGCTTTGGCATCCGGTGGTATCTGGGTGCCGACCGCGCGCGTCCATCGCGCGCTCAGTGTGCTGCTTGCCCCACCGGCCAGCCCCGTACCGAAGCCCGCTTTCTCGCTCGGCGATCCGCACGCCTGGCTCGACGAGAGGGCGGCAAGGCTTGATAGCGCCCTGCGCGAGGTCGCCCGCGATCTGGACAAACGCGATCCCCCCCTTTTTGCCGGCGAGCGGCTGCGGTTTCCGAAAGACCCCAAAGAAGACCCTGGTCAGGATGAAGGGCGGCAACTTGCGCTCACCTGCTACGGCATGGTGCCTGCCACCCGTATCACGGATGTGCTGTCGCAGGTTCAACGATGGACCGGCTTCATCCAGCATTTCGGCCATGTCTCGACCGGTCTGCCTCCCGCCGACGAACGCGCCTTTCTTGCCACCTTGATCGCGGAGGCGACCAACCTTGGTCTGTCGCGCATGGCCGAAGTTTGCGGTGTCGCCTCGCGTCGCGCACTGTTGCGTATGCAGACGTGGCATATGCGCGAGGAAACGTTTCGCGCCGCGCTCGCCAGCCTGACCGACGCTATCCATGCCGAACCGCTCGCCGCCTGGTTTGGTTCGGGGCATCGCGCATCGGCCGATGGGCAGGCTTATTATCTCGGCGGTGCCGGCGAAGCCGGAGGAACGGTCAACGCACATTACGGTCGCGACCCCGTGGTCAAGATCTACACCACCATCACCGATCGATACGCACCGCTTCATCAGACGGTCATCGCCGGGACGGCGGGCGAGGCGATCCACGCACTCGACGGCATCCTCGGCCACGAAAGCAGCGCGGACATCACCGCCCTCCACACCGATGGTGGCGGCGTCTCCGATATCGTGTTCGCCGTCATGCATTTGCTCGGCCTCGATTTCGAGCCGCGCATTCCGCGCCTGTCGGATCGACAACTCTATGGTTTCGAGCCCGCGCGGCGCTATGGTCGGCTCGCACCGCTGTTCGGGCGCCGCCTCGGTCGGGACCTGATCGTCAGCCATTGGGCCGAAATTGCGGAGGTCATCGCGGCGATGCGCGACCGCACTGTCACACCGTCGCTGATTTTGAAGAAGCTGTCCGCCTATCGTCAACAAAACAGTCTTGCTGCGGCACTTCGGGAGGTCGGACGGATCGAGCGCACACTGTTCACGCTGCGCTGGTTCGACGACACCGATCTGCGCCGGACGGTCACCGCCGAACTCAACAAGGGCGAGGCACGCAACAGCCTGGCCCGCGCTGTCGCCTTCCATCGGCTCGGGCGGTTTCGCGACCGTGGCCTGGAGAACCAGCAGACCCGCGCGGCAGCGCTCAACCTCGTCACGGCCGCCATCATTCTTTTCAACTGCCGCTATCTCGGTCGTGCCGTCGATGAACTGCGGCACCGCGGCACACCTGTCGATCCCGCCATGCTGTCCCGATTGTCGCCGCTGGGATGGGACCGCATCAATCTCACCGGCGATTATATCTGGTCCGAGAGCCTCGACCTCGATGCCGATGGCCTCATGCCGCTGCTCATCAAGCCGCTACCGTGAATCTGTGTCCGAATAATGTACAGAGG
>NC_020543.1:0-53841 GCF_000347675.2 Sphingomonas sp. MM-1
ATGAAACCCCGAATCGAGCCTGACCGTCAACGAAACCCCGAACTTCCGCTTGCCGTCAACGAAACCCCGAACGGCGCGGAGGGTCGCCCTCCCCTGTTGCCGGTTCGCTATCCCGATCCCGATCTGTTCATTTGCGATGTTCTCGACGCCATCCCCAAGGATGACATGGCCTCGATGGAGCATCCGATTTTCTCGCTCGCGACCAAGCCCGATCGGCGCGTGTTCCGCTACGAGCATAACGGCAACAAGCTCGAAATCGTCCCCAGCGTCAAAGGGCTGGCGACGATCCACGACAAGGATATTCTGATCTACTGCATCTCCCAGCTCATCGGGAAGATGAACCAGGGCGAGCGGCCGAGCCGCACCTTGCACCTCACGGCGCGCGATCTGCTAGTGTGGACCAACCGGCAAACCGATGGCGACGGCTATGACCGACTGCGGAGCGCGTTCGAGCGCCTGTCGGGGACGCGGATCACCACGAACATCAAGGCCGATGGCGAGGAAATCACCGAAGGGTTCGGCCTCATCAACGAATGGCGGATCGTGCGGCAAACCCGCTCCGGCCAAATGTCGGAAATCAAGGTCACGCTCTCCGATTGGCTGTTCAAGATGGTCGAGGGGCGCAGTGTCCTGACGCTGCACCGCGACTATTTCCGTCTCCGCAAGCCGCTCGAACGGCGCATCTACGAGCTGGCGCGCAAGCATTGCGGCGCGCAGGAAAAATGGTCGATCTCGGTCGAAACGCTACAGAAAAAGACTGGCGCGAGTAGCCATCTGCGCGTGTTCCGCTCGATGCTGCGCGATCTCGTCGCGCACGATCATCTGCCCGACTATGCCGTGGAAATGAACGGCGATACGGTCACGTTCCGCAATCGCGAGGCGCTGGATACGGTCGAGGCGATCGAGGCGGAACCCGAACGGCCCTATATCGACCCCGAAGGCTTCCACGACGCCAAGAGCGTTGCGCCTGGCTATGACGTGTATGCGCTCTATGACCAATGGGTGTCATGGTGGATCGACAGCGGACGGCCGGAACTGAAAAGCCCCCGCGCCGCCTTCATCGGCTTCTGCCGCAACAAGCACAAGACCGCCCCCTTGCGCTAGTATAGGCGTATACAGCTATACACCTATACTAGCTGGTGATGCGCCCCCTCCCCTTCTTCACGAACAGGTCGTCCAGCGCCTCGCCTAGCAGGCTTTGAACGGTCGTCCCTTCCTCGGCCGCGATAATACGAAGCTGTGTGCTGACCTCCGGGGGGAAATGCCCGCCAATCAACTTGGTCCCCTGTCGGCCGCTCGGCGGGGCCTTGCGGGACACGTCTACCGGCTCGATCGCCGGCGCTGGTGCCGGGGCCGCGTCTCCGTCCGCCTTGGCGCGGTTCAGCACCGCTTGCAGACTGTTTCCGCCCTTCGCCATCACGCCGCCTCCGCTTCATTGTATAGGCGTATAGTTGTATACTCGTATAGCCGGTGGATTTCGTCGGCCGCTGGTCCGTGCGGCTCGAACTCCTGCACGGCCTGGCCTGCGGCTTGGGCGCGGAAAAAGGCTTTGCGGTTGCCGATCGTCACCGGGCAAACCGTCGCGCCCAGCTCCGCCACGGCCTGAATCGCATCGCCGGTTTCCTGACCTTGTGGGGGCACGAAGGTAAGGACCACGGCAAAGGCGCGGTCGAGCTGGCGCACAACGTCGAGCGTGTGCGTCATGCTCATGGTGTCGAATACGGCCGTCTTGGTCGGGATCAGGATGAAATCGGCTTGGCGCGCTGCCTCATAGGCCACGTCGCGCGCGACCGCCGCCCCGTCGATCACGACAAGATCGGTGCCGGCATCCTCGCAGGCTTTGAGCATGGCGGGCAGGCGCACCGGCTGAATCGACGCCACGGCGGGCGTGTCGAGCTGGCGCACGTCTTTCCAGAACGAGGCCGTCGCCTGCGGGTCCAGGTCGATGATCGCAGCGACCTTGCCGGCCTGCTCGGCCGCGACCGCCAGACAGGTGGCGAGCGTCGTTTTCCCGACGCCCCCTTTCTGTGAGAGAATGGCGAGAACCTTCATGCTACACTCCTACACGTATAGTCCTATACTTGTATACGCGGTGAACCGAGAGGGAAAGCCCTATCGTCGCTGAAATGACGATAGGGCGGCGCTGAATCTGAACTGACGAAAGCGCGGCGCATCATTCCTCCGGCTCGGCCTCGTCATCGTCCAGCGGCTCATGCTGCATCTGGCCGTGATCCTCGATCGGGCAAAGCGGCGCTCCGGCCAGCTCCAACCATTTGCGCGCGGTCCTGACGGTATAGCCGCACGTCGCGCACTCGCATTTGAGCATCCGGGTTTTCTGCTTCTTGGGCGCGGTCGACTCTCCATCCGTATCAAGGCGGGCATGGGGGAGGGGGCCGACGCTCTCCAAGATCGGCGCGATGGCCGCAAGGAACGCCTCGCCGGGGGTGGTGGCGCGCATCGGCCCGACTAGGCCCAGCCCAAGGGCGGCCCGTTTAAACGCCTTCCCATGCCCTGCCGGGATGCCGACTGCGGCATGGACCAGCTCATGCGCGAGGATGGCCGCGATCTGCGCCGGCATGGCGTCGGGCGCGTGCGCCAGGTCGGGCCGGATGAAGATTTCAAAATGGCCGTCCGCGCTCAAGCGATTATCCCAGCACTCGCCGATCGCCTTGGCCTTCGCGCCTCTGCTGGTGAAGCCGATCGCCACGCGCACGCGGTCGGGCAGGGGGGCGTCCAGCGCCTCGAACAGCGGAGCCATGCCCTGCGCCACCGCATTGAGCCAGCTTTCACGGGTTTGGTGGGTCATCGTCCTTACTCCCTTCAAATCGCCTGTCCGGCGATGGCCATGCCATCGGCCGGAACACGGACGCCCAAGAACGCCGGCGGGAGAGGGGGGCAGCGGGATTCGATGGGGGTGGAGCGGCCGCAGCGCAGCGAGGCACGGCCCCGTCTAATCCCGTTGCGGGGGAGAGAAGGCCGGGACCGGCTTTCCCCCACAAGGCAGACGACGCGCCGGCGAACGCCGGCACCTTGGCTAGCGAGATCCGCTTGCGATCTCGCCCCCGCCATGTGGGTCGTCACCTTGGGCCAAGACCGCTTGCGGGCTTGGGGAGCGCAGCGAGTAGGGCCACGGTGCCGCGCAGCGGCAGGCGCAAATCCCAGCCTCCGAACGCCCAAGGCGAAGGAGCTTGAATTAATGTCTCCGTTTTGATACACCCAGCCTCATGAAGCCGGTAGAGTGGTTGGGAAGTAGCAAGGCCGATGTTCGCGCCTTCCCCGAAGATGCGCGAACAGATGCCGGTTGGCAGCTTGAGCTTGTCCAACGCGGCGACGATCCCGACGACTGGAAGCCCATGAAAACCGTGGGGCAAGGCGTTCGGGAAATTCGCATCCGGGAAGCGTCGGGCGCGTTCCGGGTGATCTATCTGGCGACGTTGGAAGACCGGGTTCTGGTGCTTCATGCGTTCCAGAAAAAGACGCAGGCAACGGCAAAGAAAGACCTCGAACTCGCGGCGCAAAGGTTGAAACGATGGAAGGCGGAGCAATGACATCGGAAATCTATGAGAACGTGTGGGACGCGCTCGCTGATACCGAGCAGGAGGCCGCGAACCTGAAACTGCGCTCGTCCTTGCTGTATGAAATCCGCAAGGTGGTGCAGGGCTGGAATGTCTCACAGGACGAAGCGGGCAAGCGGCTTGGGCTGACACGGCCCCGGACCAATGATCTGCTGCGCGGCAAGCTGGCCAAGTTCTCCCTGGATGCGCTCGTCAACATTGCAGCGTCGGCCCATCTGCACGTCGAGTTGACGCTGAAAGAAGCGGCCTGAGCGACGGGCAAAATGGCAGGCCATCGCCCGTTTCGCGATCTTGTGGCTGATCGCATGAAGGATTGGAGTCCAGAGCGCCGCGCCCAGTATGAGGCGCGCAAGGCGCAGTTCGAGGCCGAAATGGCGGCGACGGCCGAGCTGACCGGCCAAGCCGCGACGCGCGCGGCGATCGAGGAACTGGAAGCGGGGAAGGGGGCACGCTTCCCCAGCGTCGATGCGCTTATGACGGATTTGCATGATGGCGATTGATCGGCCGCGCAAAGGGGAAACGGCTGCGGAGTTTTTCAGGCGGCGTTCCAAAGGCTCCACATTGGATGGTCTTGACCGCATCTTGGCCAAGGTGCCCGATCGGCCTCCCGAACCCGGCGACGAATTGCCCGAAGGCTGGACGCCCGATCGGCTCCGGGACAACCGGCTATGAGGGCGATTTTCATCCGCCACGGCCAAAGCACCGGCAACGCCGGCGTGCCCTGCGATGATCTCGGCGCGATCGAGCTGACGGAGCTGGGCCAGGAACAGGCGCGCGAAGTCGCGGCGAGCTGGACGCAAGCGCCCGCGCTCATCGTCACGTCGCCCTATACGCGCACCCGGCAGACGGCCGCGCCGACGATCGCGCGCTTTCCCGGCGTGCCGGTCGAAGTGTGGCCGATCGAAGAGTTCACCTATCTGCAACCGGCGCGCTGGAACGGCACGCGCAGCGCGGAGCGGATGCCGCACCTCGAACGCTATTGGAGCGCGGCCGATCCTGATTATTGCGACGGGGAAGGGGCGGAGAGCTTCGCCACCCTGCTACGGCGCTGCGAGGCCGCGCTGGCGCGGCTCGCCGCCATGCCGGCTGCATCGCTGGTCTATGTGTTCGGGCATGGGCAGTTCATCCAGGCCGCGCGCGCGATCGTCGCTGACGCCCATCTGGACGAACGGGCCAAGATGCGGGCGTTCTGGCGCAAGGGCGAGCCGCCCGCGATCGCCAACGCGCAGCGGGTAGGATTTCATTGGGAAGGTGGCCGCTGGTCCTGTGCGCCGGCGCTGGCCGGCACGGCCTAAAACTGCGCGGAAAGCCGGGGCCACAAAGCCTGAAAATCTGCTTGCAGCGTCGCCCAGCTCGCGGAGTCCAGAAACTCGCCCTGGTCGTTATCTTCAAGCCGGTGATATTGCATGACGGCCGCCTCGGCTTCGGCCTGGTGCGCCGCAAGCCATGCCTCCATCTCGCGCACGATCTCATGCTGTTCCGGCCTCAACAGCTTCGGATTGACGTAGGTTCGCACAACGAAATTCGTCGGGGTGGGGTAAAAGACGGTGTGATTCCGCATACAATATTTGTTGAAGGTCACATGGCCGCCTGAATTGTCGATCTTTGGTTCGGCCTGGAAGCGACCGAGTAGCAGGCCGCCGGCGAACGGTATGGCGAGCGGCGATCCGTTCGCCGGCTCTGTTGCAAAAATCGTGAAGCTTGAGCATGCTTGGCGGAGATTGGACGGACGGAACGATGACGGATTTCAAGTGGCGCCATTTCCAGGGTGATGTGATCCTGTGGGCGGTGCGCTGGTATTGTCGCTATCCGATCAGCTATCGCGACCTTGAGGAAATGCTGGCGGAACGCGGCATTTCGGTCGACCATACGACGATCTATCGCTGGGTCCAGTGCTACGCCCCGGAGATGGAGAAGCGGCTGCGCTGGTTCTGGCGGCGTGGCTTTGATCCGAGCTGGCGCCTGGATGAAACCTACGTCAAGGTGCGGGGCAAGTGGACCTACCTGTACCGGGCAGTCGACAAGCGGGGCGACACGATCGATTTCTACCTGAGGGCATCGCGTGGAAGGTACGCCAGACAACGCTAAGCGAGAACATTTCAAGAACCGTATGATGGCCGTTACCGCCGGAGGTCGCTAAGCCCCAGTTCTTCCCACATCCATGTAAAGTCATAGGTGCCCATCGGATCGGCGGTGCCCGATTTTGCCGCGCCATTTTCGATATATTTGAGCCAGTCGGCTACCTTTACCCGCCCCGCCTTTGTACAGGCCAGAACGCGTGGCGTCTTGTGGCTGAGGGCTGGGACCGGCTCATCGAGCGTTTTCGTATATTCACGGGTCAGCATATCGTGAACGATGCGCTCCATTTCATGCGGTGGAATATCCAGCGCCTCGTCCTGTGGCGTGCGGGCGGCATCGTCGGCCATAACCTGATCGAGCGTCCGGATTTCGGCCATAGGCGCGCTCACGCAATCACCAAGCCATTCGCCCATCTGGGTAATTGCTCGCTCCGCGCGGGCGGCACTGTTTACCTCGACGATCAGCTTGCGCCCTGCCAGTTCCACATTGGCAAAAACCGGCGTGCCGTCATCCATGGTCGTGACGAAGGCCCGCTTGCCTTTGGTCGCTTGCGGCTTCTTGTTCTTCGTCGCTGGTGCCAGCCAGTTCCAGAAACTGTCGCTGGCAGGTTCCAGCCATTGTGCCGCGTTCAGCCTTCGGATCAGGCTCTTGCCGACCACGCCTTTCGCCAGCGGAAAAACGATACGGTGGAACACCAGGTCATCGCCGTCGGCGTTGACCATATCCGGCGCGCTGCCGGGCATGGCCTTGCCCAGACAGTCGAGCAGCCACATGTTCGTGAACATCGGTCCCGATGCTCCCAGAAGCGCGTCCCGATCGGACGGGTCCAATTCCGCAGTGTCCTGAGTTTCGTCGGCAAGTCGGGAAAATGCATCGACCACTCGCACGGCGCCCTCAGCGCTGAACGGCAACAGCGCTCCGGAAATGCCATGGCGCCCGTTCACGTCGACAACCCTTGCGGCGATCTTGTCCCAGTTGACCAGGGTCTGGGTTGCACCGTGTTCGCGCACCGTCACCGGAGCAACGTCGCGCAGCAGATCGCGCAAGGTCATCGACTGACCAGGCACGACTTCGCTGACCTCATAGAGCGACATGACCGTATCGCGTAACGCGCGCATATAGGCCTTGTTCGGCGCCTTCTCGTTCCAGCCTCGGCGCTTGAGATAGTCATCGACCAGATTGCGACCGTCAGGTTCCAGTTCCTGTGTCAGCAGATCTTCAAAGGCGCAGCCCCATAGCGGCCCTTGCCAATGATCACCGATGATCTCGAATATGGCGTCGGGTTCGAGGCCGGTCGCTTCACATGCCGGACCGAGATGCGCGGACAGCATTTCATCCATCGCCTCGTCCCACGGAGCACGATCCGCATATTTCATCAGCCCGGACAGATCGTGAGCAGATTTCAATCTGGACATTCAGGCAGGCCTTTCCACGCCAAGGCGGCGCATTTCGCGATAGATGGTGGATCTGCCGATGCCGAGTTGCCGTGCTGCCTCTGTCGGCGAGATACGGGCTTCGACCAGTTTGATGGCCGCATCCACCTTGGACATGTCGAGCGGCTGACGGCCAGGCTGCTTGCCCTTGGCGCGTGCAGCGGCGATCCCATCGCGGGTCCGCTCAGAGATTAGCCGCCGCTCGAAATGGGCGATAGCTCCGAACGGCTCTGTTGCAAAAATCGTGAAGCTTGAGCATGCTTGGCGGAGATTGGACGGACGGAACGATGACGGATTTCAAGTGGCGCCATTTCCAGGGTGATGTGATCCTGTGGGCGGTGCGCTGGTATTGTCGCTATCCGATCAGCTATCGCGACCTTGAGGAAATGCTGGCGGAACGCGGCATTTCGGTCGACCATACGACGATCTATCGCTGGGTCCAGTGCTACGCCCCGGAGATGGAGAAGCGGCTGCGCTGGTTCTGGCGGCGTGGCTTTGATCCGAGCTGGCGCCTGGATGAAACCTACGTCAAGGTGCGGGGCAAGTGGACCTACCTGTACCGGGCAGTCGACAAGCGGGGCGACACGATCGATTTCTACCTGTCGCCGACCCGCAGCGCCAAGGCAGCGAAGCGGTTCCTGGGCAAGGCCCTGCGAGGCCTGAAGCACTGGGAAAAGCCTGCCACGCTCAATACCGACAAAGCGCCGAGCTATGGTGCAGCGATCACCGAATTGAAGCGCGAAGGAAAGCTGGACCGGGAGACGGCCCACCGGCAGGTGAAGTATCTCAATAACGTGATCGAGGCCGATCACGGAAAGCTCAAGATACTGATCAAGCCGGTGCGCGGTTTCAAATCGATCCCCACGGCCTATGCCACGATCAAGGGATTCGAAGTCATGCGAGCCCTGCGCAAAGGACAGGCTCGCCCCTGGTGCCTGCAGCCCGGCATCAGGGGCGAGGTGCGCCTTGTGGAGAGAGCTTTTGGCATTGGGCCCTCGGCGCTGACGGAGGCCATGGGCATGCTCAACCACCATTTCGCAGCAGCCGCCTGATCGGCGCAGAGCGACAGCCTACCTCTGACTGCCGCCAATCTTTGCAACAGAGCCCCGCCGGTCAAGATCCTGCGCTGCAACGATGAGAACTGCTACGACGTCGGCGAGCAGACGCTCTCGGTGCCCGCGTCTTCCGCGCTGCGGCCGCGGATCGCGACGATGATCCGGTCGATGAGCGACAAGATTCGCTCGGACACGCCGCTCGATGCCGCCGAGAAGCAGCTCCTCAATCTCGCAACCGTGCCGATCTACAAGATTCTTAGCGTGCAGGCCTATGCGCATTACGCGCTGACGCAGGGCGAGATCGAGACGCTCTCCGAGATCGTCGCCGTCGACCTTTTGTCGGCCATGCTTGACAACATGCTCGACCGGGTCGAGCAGGCGAAAGTCCATTACCAGACCTTCGACCAGGAGACGGCGGCGCAGTGGAAGCAGCAGATTGCCGCAACACGTGCGAAGTTCAGTCAGCGCGATGTCAGGCTGAACAACAAGCTGCAGGTCACGATGCAGATCATCAATCGCAGCGTCATGCTGGAATCGACGCTCCAGAATTCGATGTCACCGGGGATGGCCGCTGCGCTGAATTTCTCGCGCGGGCTCAATGCCCAGGGGTTGAACTAGGCGGCTGAACTAGACGCAGGGGCAGGCCAATGCTTGAGGTCTTTACGGTTGGGGGCGGCGAATATCTCGTAAACATCTTCAACGCGGTCGCAGCCTGGTCGGGGGGAGGGGGTTATCGTTCGCTCATCCGCGTCGTCATGGTCATGGGCCTCATCTATTCATTGCTTGTGGTCGCTTTCACGCTGAACTGGAAGGCCTGGATGAACTGGTTCCTCCAGGCGACGGCAATATACCTGTGCCTGATGGTCCCGACGATCGACATCAAGGTCACCGATCGCATCAACCCGAGCCTCGCGCCGGCGACAGTCGACAATGTCCCGCTGGGGCTAGGGGTCCTCGCCAGCTTCACGACACAGATCGGTGACTGGCTGACGCGGACGGCCGAGACGGTCTTCGCCATGCCGAGCGAACTCAACTATAGCACCAATGGCATGGTCTATGGCGCGCGCCTGTTCGATGCGACGCGCAACTTCATCATCCGTGATGCGGAGTTCTCGACCAATCTCGAAAACCACTTCAAGAACTGCCTGTTCGGCGACGTCATGCTCTATCAGAAATCGCTCACCAATCTGGCGACGGCGACCGATCTCTGGGCCGCCGTTGGGCCGGGGTCGGAGGCGCGGTCACAGCAGTGGCTCGAGCGCCAGGGCGACGGGACGGTCAACAGTTTCATCATCACCTGCAGGCAAGCCTATCAGGCGCTGGACGCGCAGTGGGGGCCGATGATCGAGGCGAACACGCCTCTCTGGGGGAAAGAGGTCTATCCCAAGCTGAGCAACGCTCTGGCGGCGGACAAGCTCAAGCATGACGTGCCCATCGTCAGCGCGGCATTCACGGGCTCGGGAGGAGGCTATGCGGAGGTGATGCGCCAGAACACGGCAATCAACGCTTTCATGCAGGCCCGCAATGCGATGTCGGGCGGGACCGGCGCGGCGTCAATCGACACATTCGCGCAGACCCGCGCCGATATTCAGGCCCGCAACACCTATAATTCGATTGCCCAGCAGGCGATGGCGTGGGTGCCGATCCTCAATATCGTGCTGACGGTGGTCTTCTTCGCGATGTTCCCGATCGTGTTCCCATTGTTCCTGATGCCGCAGACCGGGATTTCGACGCTAAAGGGCTATACGACGGGTTTCTTCTATCTTGCCGCCTGGGGTCCGCTTTACGTCATTCTTCACATGATCTGCATGACGCGGGCGACGTCGGCGGCGACGGGCGTTGCCGGCGGCGGCGTGTCGCTCGCGAGCTATGCCGGGATAGGTGCCGTCAACGGCGAGACCGCGACGATCGCCGGTTTCATGCTCATGAGCGTGCCGTTCCTTGCCGCGGGCCTCGCACGCGGCGCGATGTCGATCGCCGGACACTCCATGTCCATGCTGGCGCCTGCCCAGAATGCGGCCGAGGCGGCCGCGCTCGAGCAGACCACCGGAAACTATTCCTATGGGAATGTCAGCTGGGCGAATGCGACGTCGAACATGCGCCAGGCTGATCAGTGGACCACCGCTCCAACATACATGGGCGGTGGGGCGAGCTTCGGTTGGCGTCAGGACAATGGTGCGATGGTGACGGGCTTCGGCAATGGGCAAGAGGTCTATGATACATCCGCGGCGATTTCGCGGCTTGCTTTCACGCCGACCATGACATCTGGATCGGTGGCTGAATGGCGCGAGATGGCCAGCGAGGCCCATCGTCAGGCGCGCGCTTATGAAAATGCGGCCAACGAGGTCCTGACGGCGACCCATGCCAACCGCAGCGCGTTCGGTACCTCGACCGAACACAGCCGAGGGTGGGATTCGAGCAGCGGCAGCCAGGCAAATAGCTCGGTCGAGCAGTTCGATCGGCGCACGGGAAGCAGCTCGCAGGGTATCGAGGAACGTTCGACGATTTCCCAGAGCGAGCGGGTGTCGGGACGACACGACCGGCAAGCCCAGATTTCCGATCAGGTCAGCGGGACCATCGGCGCGGGCGCCGGCGGGCGCGGCAAAGGCGGAGGAGGTGGTAGAGGGCTACCAGGCATTAGCGGCAGTGTTTCCAAGTCGGGTAGTCAGATGGACACCATGAACTGGACCACCGATGATTCCCGGAGCAGCGAGAACGGGAATACATCGTCGAGTGGTGTCCGGGACGAGCATGCGAATGGAATGGGTGCCTCGATGTCGGAGGGCACCTATGTGCGCAGCGGCGTCTTCGCTCGGGCGGCGACGACGGACTCTTCTTCGATGAGCACCGAGGATTCGCTGGCACTCGCCAAATCCTATTCGGAAACCGCGCGCCGGCTTGATGAGCTGTCGCAGCAGCTCTCGCGGGATGCGAGCTATGCCGAGACGCACGGCATGCAATTGAGCGAGAATCTGAGCCAGGATCTCGCTCAATGGTACCGCCAGCAGCAGGTCGCGAACCCTGGGCTTGACGCGCCCGAGTTGTGGGCAACCGATCTGACGGCTCAGCAGCGGGCGGTCCGGCAGGAGATGATCACGCGCTGGATGGCGGACAAGCAGGCCTCGATCCGGGGCGAGATTGAAGGGCGGTTGCAGGCTCCCGATCTGGTCGATGTACACCGCCCCTCGGTCGACAGTGCGGCCGATGTGCGGGCGGCGTATCGGCCGCGGGGCCTGGGCGGCCTGCCTGCGGGGCCGGGAAAGGGGCAACCCTCAGAAGCGGCGGAGATCATCAACGCGGGCAAGGCAGAACTCGAAGGCGCACGCGCCGCTGCGCAGACCATGCGTGGGCAGCGCGTCCAGGGTGCGGCCGAGGTGCAGGGCGAAGTGAGCCGCGGCCGGGATCACGGTTTTTTCCATGATCCCAAGCTACGCGAATGATATTGCTCAGATGAACAGGAAGAAATAGCCGATAAAGCCCGCCATCAGAAGATAGGCCAAGGCATAGCCAATTCTGCTACCGAGAGTTGGATTACCCTCATCATCGGTAATCATCTCGATATCGGGGAATTCTTCCTCGACATGCGTACAATTCGGCGTACCCGAAGCCTTCGTACGATTGTACGTTTCGACATCGAATTTTACGAAGGTGACCATGGCATTGATATATCTATCACAACCTCTGCCGCCTCACAACCGAGCCCGCTGGTTTCGGGCGGACTTCGCGTCATCGATCGGCGTCGAGATGGTCATCGGGAACGGCGAGAATATCCCCATCGGGTATCCATGATCGATAACGAGCGCTTTCATAAATCAGAAATGGCGCATAAAATGATCGATAGAAAGGCGTTTATCGATCATGCTCTGGAACTGGCAACTCTCCGATTGGACCCAATTCACCTTCGATGAGGCCCGGTTGCGCGATGCGGAGACGCGGTTCCTCAGGGGCGCCGGTGTCGTCGTCGGATCGATGCATCACCTTGATGGGGAAGCCCGTCATGGGATCGTGGTTGAGCTGATCTCGCAGGAAATGGTCGACAGTTCGGCCATTGAGGGCGAGATTTTGGATCGTATCAGCGTCCAATCCTCCATCGCGCGCCAGCTCGGCTTTGCGGCGGACAGGCGGCGGTCCAACCCGGCTGAGGCTGGGGCAGCCGAACTGATGGCTGACCTCTATCGGCGCTATGCGGAGTCGTTGACCGACCGGCTTCTGTTCGACTGGCACAAGATGTTGATGAACGGGCGACGCGATCTGGCCGGCATCGGCACTTATCGGACCCGTGCCGATCCGATGCAGATCGTGTCGGGCGCGCTGCATGCGCCGCGCATTCATTTCGAGGCGCCGCCGTCCGACCGGGTGCCGGACGAGATGGCGCGGTTCATTGCCTGGTTCAACGATAGCTCGCCTCAGGGCGGCAAACCCTTGGCGGCGATCACACGTGCAGCGATCGCCCATCTCTGGTTCGAGACGATCCACCCCTTCGAAGATGGCAACGGCCGGCTTGGCCGCGCCCTTGCGGAAAAAGCGCTGGCGCAAAGCCTGGAGGCGCCGACGCTCACTGCGCTGGCGGCCACCATCAACCGCCACAAGAAAGCCTATTATATCCAGCTCCATCGGGCCAGCCAGACCAACCAGATCGACGCCTGGATGGTGTGGTTTGCCGACATCGTGCTGGAGGCGCATGGGCGTACGATAGAGAGCATCCGGTTCCTCATTGAGAAGACCCGCCTGCTTGATCGTCTGCGCGGCAGGATCAATGCGCGCCAGGAAAAGGCGCTGATCCGCATGATGGCGGAAGGGCCGGATGGCTTCGTCGGGGGACTCAGCGCCCATAATTATCGCACGATCACCGAAGCTGCCTCGGCGACGGCGACGCGTGATCTGGCGGAGTTGGTCGAACTGGGCGCGCTGGAGCGGGTCGGCGAGCGACGCTACACGCGCTACCATTTGACAATAGCCAACAGAAAAGACGCCGACAGCACGGACGGGTATGGCACCCGACCCTTACAATCCGGGTGAGGCCGGCGCCGGTTGAAGGTCAGGGCAGGGTCTTCCCGAGCCAGTCGATGAAGGTGCCATCATCCCAGTTCGCCAAGGTCACCAGGAAATCGATTGGCGGGAGACTGGCGGCGGAATGGCCGGACCGTTCATCGCCGGCGACCCCCAGGTGAATTTCACGGGTCGCACGGCCCGGCAAGGAGAGGCTCAGCGTGAGCCGTGTCGGCCCCGTGCGGAAAAACGGCAATTCGCGCCGGATCGCACATTCGGCGCCATGTGCGTCAAGCGCCACCTGGAGGTGCTCGAGCGCACGGAGCACGTCACGGTCAAGGCTTGCGGAGACGGGAACGAAGCGGCGGGCATGGTAGATTGGTATTGCACAGGCTGTGACGGCGTGTGCTCGGCCGTCAGCGGCGGCCTCGCACCGGATGAGGGCCAGAAACGAGCCACCGGCCGCTTCATGGGCTAGTTCGATACCATCCCGGACGCGGAGAGGCTGCCTTTGCGGCAAATAGAGCAGGGGTGACCGGGCATCGACCGCGTAGAGTAGCAGAAAGCCTGGGATCGGGTGTCGGGGACGGCCGCGGCGGATCAGCGTGGACGCGACTTCGCCGGACTGGAGGGGGGCGGCGTGAGTCCAGAGATGGTCGGCCAGGCTCATGCCGGGGATCACCTCTAAATCCTGGGCGGCTATGAGCAGCGCGTCGAGCGCGTCCGTTATGGACGGATGGTCGGGAGCAGCGGCGGGCGCCGGAATGATGTGCTGGTCGGCGGCGCAAATCAGACATTCGAGCAGTGCAGCGAGGTCGTTTGCGGCGGAAAAATTGTCCGCTCCAGATAGTGGAGGAATGCCATGGTCCATAGACAGGGAGAATGATCGGCGGCGAGCCCCCGACGCTGGTGGACCCGTCCCGTTCATATTCATTGCCGATCTTCCCCGGAGGACTTGAGCCCGGGGCACAGGCCGCGAGAGGCAGCCGTTCTGTTCACACGATACGATGGAACGCGGTCATTGCTCGCTACGGGCGCATGCGATGCAAAGCGCCGCCTCGGGCCGAACCGCGAGGCGCGCGGCTGCGATGGCGCCGCCGCAGCGGACGCATTCGCCATAAGTGCCCCGCTCGATCCTTTCGAGAGCGCGGCTCACGGATGCGATCTGGCGGTCGATGAGAGCAGCCTGACCCTCGAGCGCGGCATCATCTTCCATTTCCACCGCCTGCTCGGAAAAATCGGCATTCAGCGGTTCCGCGAGGTCGGTTTCGACCCGGGCCTGTCTGCCGCGAAGCTCGACGAGCTGCTCTTCAAGCTGGGTCTTGATGGCGGCGGTATCGGTCATTCGGTCATTCCTTCACACGTGCATGCCGTCTGTCGAGGGCCGGGCCAAGGCCGCGATCGCATCGGGAGGCGTTCAGAGGGCCTGCTTCAGGCGCTGATAGGCGGCGCGCAGTTCATTGCCGAGGCTTAGCAGGGCTGCCTTGATACCCTCGCCGCTCTTGTGAAGACCAGCCTCCGCGACGAAGTGATTCCACTTGGCCTCGATTTCTTCCCATTCCTGCTTTGTTTCCATGGTCCCGAGGTGGACCTGAACCCTGGCTTCGTCCCTGAGCTTGGCGAGATCCGCCTTCAGGTCATCAAGTGCACTCATGTCGTTTCTCCTGGGCCTGCAAAGCGCCGCAGCCTCATTTCACTATCGAACAAGGACAACGGACGCGCTACGTAATGCCCCGGATACAGGTGGCCACCAGTTCTGCCCCCTGCCTGTTCACCCGATGCGTGCCTGCTGCCCAATCGTCGATCCGGCTCGGGAAAGTGCCTAGCGCTTCGGAGGCTTGGGCTGCTGCAAGCGGATTGCAGCAAGCAGTGTGCCGAGTTGCTTTTGTGCTTCGGCGGCCTGGTTTTCGGGATAGGCTGCGGTCATCCGTCCGCTCCAGTAGCCATAGTTGACGGTTGTCAGGCTGAAAAGCCAAGGCTGGTTGTCCCGCGCCCCGGTGAACGTGCCGCGATAGGCGTCGAGACGGCGCTGGTTGGGAATCTTCGTGGGGCCCTGCGAAAGCAGCGTCGGGGCCGAGAAATGGGACATCGTGGATTGCCGCATGATCTCATAATGATCATGCGCGGACATATCCTCAATGTGGACCACGGCGATGCGTACAACGATGCGGTCGCTACCTGTACCGAGCGGACGGTCATAACCCACCGCGATATATTCGCCGCCAGGGTCGAAGGCACGCTCGCGCATCCGGGTGAATCCCGCGAACTCGGTCGGAAAGCGCAGGCCGCTCGCAACATGGACCAAAGTTGTCCCGTCCGACGCAAGGGAAAAGCCATCGGGAATTTCGGCCTGGGCCGTCCCGGCCGCCGGCGGTTGTTCGGCTGCGATAGATGGCGTGGCCAGCAACAGGCTGCAAAAGGCAAGCGGTCGGAGCGCGGAAAATAACGTCACGGTGAGATCCTGGCTGGAAGGGCCTGCTGGCAGTGGATATTTTCCTGTTATCGGCGTCACGGCGCAGGCGGGATTGGGAACTATACGTAGCGGCGGGTTGAGCACCAAGCTTTACCCATACTGACAGACAGGTTTTGTCAAGTTTGTGGCACAGCGAAGGAGGATGCGGTGCTTGCAAGAACAGTACAATCCTATTTGCCAGAGTCCGTCCCGGTTGATCCGACTACAATTTTATCTTTATCGGCGCCATCTACGGGCGGGGCCTATGCGTTGACGCTCCATCTTGCCGAGCCAGTGCTCTTTTGCCGATCGAACGGACCGCATCACTTTGAGCCTGGACGTTATGTTTATGCAGGGAGCGCCTATGGTCCGGGCGGCATGAGGGCGAGGGTGGAGCGCCACTTTCGGAAGAGCAAGGCGATCCGATGGCACATCGACCATCTGACCCATCGGGCCAAGACGCTACAGGCGGTGCTGATCGAGGGTGGGGCCGAATGTGATATTGTCAGAGTTCTCGTCGCGACCGGAGAATTTCGAAGTCCCCTGAAAGGCTTCGGAAGCACCGATTGCAGGCGCTGCTGTTCCCATTTGCTTCAGTGGCGGGCCGGGAGCGGCACGTAAACGCGCGGGGATTTTTTGGTCTGACCTTGCTCCGGATGTCTGTTCCACACGTGGAATGCTGTCCTCGGGTGCGTACTCGATCCACTGCCCCGAGGGGCATTTGATCGGACGTCAGCCTCCGGGACTTTACGGATCAGTTGGCTGCCGACCCTGTGCCATAGGAACGGGAAGCTGGAGGAAAACGATGACCATGCGAGATATTCTGCTGCAGGCCAATACGCATCCCGAGCCGACCCCGGAATGGGCGATCGACAGAGTCAGGGAGCTCGCCGCTCGTCTCGGCGCCAGGGTGTCCCTTGGGGTCTGCCAGGTCCATATTCCTCAAGTCTCGAACTGGTTGGCGAACAAGCTGCTGAACATCGATGGCATGATCGCCGGCGAGAACAAGAAGAGCGCGGTCAACGCGGACGCGATCAGGGAGACCTTCAAGGCCAGGGTGCCCGCCGATCACCTTGGCGAGACATTCGTCATAGACTGCCCGGGAACGGTGACCCATTGGCAGCTTGCCGTGCGGGCGAGGGCCCATGATCTCACTGTCGTTCCGGTCTATGGCCATGCGGAGACGATCTCGGTGGCCGAAGGCCTGGTTTTCGAAAGCGGCCGTCCGGTTCTTTTGCTGCCCGAGGTGACCGTGCCTGAGCTTAAGTTCGACAGGATCGCCATTGCCTGGGACGGGAGCAGTGTTGCGGCGCGGGCCATGTCCGACGCGATGCCGCTCTTGCGGCAGGCGAGTTCGGTTGCGATCGTGCAGATCACGGGCGAGAAGGATCTGTCCAAGGCCGCTGCTCCCGCAGAGGCGGTTCGCAACCTGAAGCTCCACGACATCGAGGCCGAGGTGGTGGCAGTCGAACTGGAAGAGCGCGATGCGGCGGCGACGCTCCAGGCCTATTGTGAACGCGACGGCCGCGAGCTGCTCGTCATGGGTGCGTTCGGGCACTCGCGGGCGCGCGAGTTCGTGCTGGGCGGCGTGACACGATCCGTTCTCGATACGCCGAAACTGCCGATATTTATCTCGCACTGACCTTCAGAACTCTTGCGAGAAAATCTGGCATGTTGCCCATTAGTGTGGCTGGAAGGGGTCGGACAGGGTTGGATCAACGACCGGGTACGTAATGTGCTGATGGTTTCGCCTTCGGCGACCAATGGCAACAGTCTTGTTGTCGGCGGCAATCTACTTTCAGGCAGCGTGCCGACCACCGAGATGATGACCGCGCTCGCACTGTGACGGCCTCGGCACTCTGGGTTGGGCGGATCAGGTGCCGAGTCCGCAGCTCACGACCAGGCCGACCTTGTGCGCAATCATGGTGTCCAGGCTCGGCGTCAAGGCGACGCCGTCGAATTGCACTTGGAGCTATCTTACGCCGATACAGAGCTATTCTTGACCTGTCTGGTGATTATATATAGGACTCCTAATCATATTTGATTTCGAGGCCTGATGACCGCCAACGCCCATATCATGACCGGACTGTCGCGGATCGGGATGCTGCTGCGCTCGGAAGGCTGGCGGCAGGCGGAGGCGACCGGACTCACGCCGACGCAGAGCCAAATTCTCGCCCATCTCGTCGCGCGGGGGCCGGCGCGTATCGGCGCGATCGCGGCCGAGATCGCCGTGACGCAGCCGACCACGAGCGATGCTGTCGCCGCGCTGGTTCGCAAGGGCTATGTGGAGAAGCGGCCCGACCCCGCTGATGCGCGCGCCGCGCAACTGCATTCGACCGATGCCGGAACACGACTGGCGGGCCAACTGGCCGTCTGGCCGGACGCCCTGCTGGCCGCGGTCGATATGCTCGATGACAGCGAACGCGCTGCTTTCCTCAAAGGTCTCACCAAGATGATCGGCGCGCTCCAGATGCGCGGCGCGATTCCCATCCAGCGCATGTGCGTCGCCTGCACGCACTTTCGGCCCAATGTCCATTCCGATGCGGCCCGTCCGCATCACTGCGCCTTCGTGGACGCGGCTTTCGGCGACGCTTCGCTGCGTCTCGATTGCGGCGATCACGAGGAAGCCGACGCATCCGCGCGGCTTGAAAGCTGGGCTCGCTTCACAACGGAGCCTGCCCATGTGTGAGCGCCCCGCTCGCGGCAACGAACGGGGCGCTCGGTTGTCCACCCTCGGATAAGGAAGGAACATTCAATCATGCCTCAGAAAGCGACATTTTACCATGCCGGATGCCCGGTCTGCATCAGCGCCGAACAGGGTCTCGCCCATGCGCTCGATCCGGCGCAATATGATGTCGAGGTCGTGCATCTCGGCGATGTACCGGGGCGGATCGCGGAAGCCGAAGCGGCTGGCGTCGGCTCGGTCCCGGCGCTCGTGATTGCCGGCCAGCCCTTTCACATCAATTTCGGTGCCTCGCTCGCCGATGTGAAGGGTTCGGCCTGATCGGTCGGTCCCGGCGGCGTCTGTCGCCGGGACCGCCACCCAACTACGGAAATCCCGGAGAATGACAGCACCGACCAGACCAGCCCCGGCGATCGAGGCGGTTCAATGGTTCAACACCGAGACGCCGTCGACGCTCGACGCCTTGCGTGGCCGGGTTGTCGTTATCGAGGCGTTCCAGATGCTGTGCCCTGGCTGTGTCAGCCATGGCTTGCCGCAGGCGACCCGCATCCATGAAACCTTCAGCCGTGACGATGTATTCGTGTTTGGCCTGCACAGCGTCTTCGAACATCACGAGGCCCAGGGCCCGACATCGCTCAAGGCCTTTCTTCATGAGTACCGCATCGCCTTCCCGGTCGCCGTCGACGCGCCGGGAGAAGCGGGCGGCCTGCCGGTCACGATGACGCGCTACGGCATGCAAGGCACACCGACCCTCGTGCTGATCGGCCGCGACGGCCACCGCCGGGCGCAGCATTTCGGTCACGTCGCGGATTTGCGCCTCGGTGCGGAAATCATGGCACTGATCGCAGAGCCCGCGCGAGTCCGCCCAAGCGGAAATCCCCGCGTTTAACAGCCCTATTGGCATCGGTGGCAGGGCTGCCCGGCTATCGGAGCAATTGCGGCGGGAAATCCAGTTCGAAGTTCGAATAGCGCGCCTCAGCACCGAACGTCCGTTCGCTGTTCCGGCCGGCATATCGATCGAGCAACGGCGAATAGGTGTAGAAGCGGATCTTGCGGGCCTCTGTGTCGAACTCCATGAACCGCAGCCAGCCCGCACCGCCATTGGCCGAGCCGGAAACACCGTCCGGGCCAATGGTGTTGCCCTGATAGTCCTGAAGGATCTGATAGACAGGATAGCCCGCCTCGTTCCGGTCGATCCGCAGATTTTCGCCCTGCGACACGCCGTCGACGGTCGGGGTCCAGTTGTGCCCCGACAGGATCATGAAGATCTGTGCGTTTTTGGCGATGAACCGGTTCCAGACCTCGTCGGGCGGCAGATGGTCGGTCCCAGCAAAATAGGCCTGGTAGCCGTTGGACCGCGCGGGGCTGGAGGTGGCCAGAGCGGGCACGAGCCATTCATGGGTGGTGATGATCGCGGGCAGGCCGGGATGGGCGTCGATCACGCCTTGCGCCCATGCGAGAGCCGCAGGTGTCGGCTGCATTTCCAGCGACAGGTGCAGGAAGCGCTGCCCACCGCCGGTGAAGAGCTGATAGCTGTTCAGCCCATGGTTGAATGACCCGCCATACCAGGACTTGTTCGCGAAATGGCGCGATTGCGGGCCGAAATACAGATCCCACACACGCCCGCCGGAAAGGGGGCGAGACACGCCTGGACCGTTCTCGTCTTCCCACCAGCTATAATTGTCATAGTCGTGATTGCCAGGCGACATGCCGAAAGGAATCGCGGCGCGGCCGAGGATCGAGACGGCGCGGGTTGCGATATCCCATTCGGCGCGGCCATCCCACGCGCGATAGCGAGGCGCTTCTTTCGTCCCGATCTGCTGGCGGAACTGCCCGTCGCCATGCTGGACGATGTCGCCGACGAAGGTGACGAACGCCAGCCTCTTCTCCTCGCGCGTGTCGACCAGATATTGCATCTGGCGGGCGAAAGTCTCTTCGCCGCGCGGCTGGGCAAGTGTGATGTCGGCATAATTCTGGGTGTCGGGAACGACTGCGACAGTGAACCGCTCGGCCCAGGCCGGCGCGCCGACCGCAAGCAGCGCGGCGCAGACGATCGTGGCGATCCAATGGCGGCTGAACATGGCGATGCTATTCTCCTGCGCTGCGAGAAGGCATCCATCGCGTGTCGTCGTGACGTTGCCGTGACGGGCCAGTGCTGTTCTGCGCATGAAGGGGAACCGGCGCACCGTCCGAACATCGGCGATCTGAACGTCTCGCACACGCAACAGTCGCCGGGCATGATCGTCCGGACAAGGAGAGAAAAGGATGAAGCTCGCCGTCTATAATGTCGAAAATCTGTTCGACCGCGCCAAGGCCATGAACCTCGACAGCTGGGAGGACGGCCGCCCGGTGCTGGAGAAGTTCGCCGCACTCAACGGCCTGCTTGGCCAGATCGCCTATTCGCCCGCCGACAAGACCCGGATGGTCGAACTGCTGCACGATCTCGGCCTCGAGAAATCCGATACCGGCCCGTTCGTCATCCTGCGCCGGAACCACGGCGGCCTGCTGCGGCGGCCGAGGACAGGAGGCGTCGTGATCGAAGCCGATGGCCGTGCGGACTGGGTCGGCTCGCTGGAACTGCGCGACGAGCCGGTCAACGAACATGCGATGCGTAACACCGCGCGGGTGATGATGGATATCGAGGCCGACGTGCTCGGCGTGATCGAGGCGGAGAGCCGCCCGGTGCTTGCCGCCTTCAATAGCGAGATACTGCCGGCGCTCGGCGGCGCCCCGTTCCGCCATGTCATGCTGATCGACGGCAATGACGAACGCGGCATCGATGTCGGTCTGATGAGCTGCGAGGGCTATCCGATCGGCACGATGCGCAGCCATGTCGACGACCGATTGCCGAACGGCCAGCCCGTCTTCTCGCGCGACTGTCCGCAGTTCGAGGTGACGACGCCATCGGGTGAGAAGCTGCTGGTGCTGGTCAATCATCTCAAGAGCAAGGGCTATGGCGGCACCGCCGCGTCCAACGCGAAGCGCAAGGCCCAGGCCGAACGGATCGCCGAAATCTACAGGGGACTGATCGCCAACGGCGCAAGCCATGTCGCGGTCATCGGCGATTTCAACGACACGCCGACAAGCGCGCCGCTCGCGCCGCTGCTGGAAGCGACCGATCTGAAGGATGTCTTCACGCATCCGGCATTCGACGATGGCGGCTATCCGGGCACCTACGGCCTGTGCAACGCCGCCAACAAGATCGACTACATCCTGCTTTCGCCGGGCCTGTTCGGGAAGGTGCGGGGCGGCGGCGTATTCCGCAAGGGGATGTGGCCGGGTTCGCGCCCCAGGCGCTGGGATGCTTATGCGGAGGTCGGCCGCCCTGCCGATGCAGGCTCGGACCATGCTGCCGTCTGGGCGGAAATCGACATCTGACCGCCTGGGTTGCGACAATAAAGTATAAAACAATCGGGCGAACAGATTTAGCTATCGCAGAAGCCGTCTGTTCACGATCATGCGCGGTAGGGGACCGTAATGATTCGAGATCGGCCGTGTGACGCACGAGCCGTTGCAAGAAGGGCGTGCATGGCCGACGAAATAGAGTTGAAACTCGACCTGACGCCGGAGGCGGCCAATGCGCTCGAAGCCGCCGCCTTGCTGCCAGGCAATCCCGACATCGCCGAGCAACGGTCGATCTATTTCGATACGCCCGACCACCGGCTGTCGAAGGCCGGGCTTTCGCTTCGCATCCGCCGTTCGGGCAAGAAGCGCATCCAGACGGTCAAGGCGGACGGCGCCAGCGCCGCCGGGCTGTTCATGCGCTCCGAATGGGAACGCCCCGTCGACAGCGATACGCCTGTTCTCGACGACACCACACCGATCCGGGCGCTGCTTGGCGGTGCTACCGATACCATTGCCCCGGCCTTCGAGGTGTGGATCGAGCGGCGGACATGGATCATCGGCGAAGGCGAGGCGACGATCGAACTGGTGCTCGATCGCGGCGAGGCGGTGGCGGGCGAACGAAGCTCGCCGATCTGTGAGATCGAGCTGGAGCTGAAGCAGGGAAACCCCGCCGCGCTGTTCGCGCTGGCCCGCCGCATCGATGCGGTCGCGCCCGTCCGCCTCGGTGTGCAGAGCAAGGCCGAGCGGGGCTATCGGCTTACCGGCCGCGCTCCGACCATGGTCAAGGCCGAGCCGGTGACGCTCGGCGCCGGGATGACGGCGGCCGAAGCGTTCCGGCATATCGTCCAGAGCTGCGTGCGGCAGTTCCGGCTGAACGAGGCGCTGCTGCTGCTGCTCAGTGGCCGGGAAGCCGGCGCCCTGCATCAGGCGCGGGTGGCGCTGCGCCGCCTGCGCTCGGCCTTCTCGATCTTCAAGCCGGTGATCGGCGGGAAGGACCATCTGGCGTTGCGTGGGGAGCTGCGCTGGCTCGCCTCGGAACTGGCCGATGCCCGCAACCTCGACGTGCTGCTCGAACGCGCCGGACCCGGCGCGTTGCACGACCGGATCGCGGCGGCGCGCGAGGCTGCCTATGACCGGGTGGGAGAGGTGCTGGCCTCGGCGCGGGTGCGGGCGCTGATGCCCGGTCTGGCGGAATGGACCGCGAGCGGCGACTGGCTGGATGCGCCCGGCGCCGCGGGAGATCGCGATCAACCAGCGCGTGACTTTGCCGTCACCGCGCTCGACCGGTATCGCCGCAAGGTGAAGAAGGGTGGGCGGGATCTCGCCCATATCGACGACGAGGCGCGCCACGAGGTCCGCAAGGACGCCAAGAAGCTGCGCTATGCGTCGGAATTCTTCACCAGCCTGTTCGAGCGCAAGCGCGAGCGGCGGCGGTACAAACGGTTCGTCGACGCGCTGGAAAATCTCCAGGACCAGCTCGGCGCACTCAACGATCTTGCGGCCGCGCCGCAGCTAGTGGGACAGCTCGGCCTTGCGGACGATCCGGATGCCGCGCGGCTGCTGGCCGAAGGCAAGTGCGAGACGCTGCTGGAGGCAGCCGTCGACGCCCATGACGATTTGATCGACATGAAGCGCTTCTGGCGCTGAGCGCGGAGAATCGTTGCGACCCCCCCGTTTTGCTTGGCGATCGCGGGCGTTCCTTTCCTGCAGGCCATCCGCGCTGGAGACCCTCGATGCTCAATCCCTTCACCTTCTGGACCCGGATGATGGACGCCAGCCTCGAACTTACCCGAATGGGGCAAAGGATGTCCGAAACGATGGCGGCATCGCACGATGTCATCGGCGCGCGTTCGGGCATGATCCGGACCGCGCTGGGCTCGCCGCTCGAGGCGAACTATCGCGAACTCGCGCGCATGGTGCCGGAGAAGGTCGAGGCATTTTCGAAAGCGGGTGCGGCCATCGCGACAGAATGGTGGGCGATGCAGGCCGACATGCTGACCCAGGCGCAGCAGCTGGGACAGATGGCGCTCAAGGGGCGGCCGCCGACGGCTGTCGAATGGAGCGCGATGACGGAACGGACCATTGCCCATGGCGTGCGCGCGCTCGAACGCGGCGTGGCGCTCGGTGCGGGGGCGGTGAAGCCGATCCATGCCCGCGCAACCGCGAACGTCCGCCGGCTCAAGCGGGCAAGGAAGCCGTAATCGCTCGAACAGCGGCCGCTCCACCGGTCGCGTGTATTCGGCGAGAATTTCCGGCGCCTGGCGAAGAAAGGCAGGAAGCAGCGTGGGAACCACGCGCCGCTCGCCGTGAATCAATTGTTGGCTTGCGGGGCCTTGCCTGTCAGTTCGAGAAACTGGCGCACCGTCACGATCCGCGCTCCGGCGTGCCGCTCAAGGCTCAACAGGTCCGCTTTGTCGCCTGTGACCAGCATATTGGCGGCGCCCGCCTCGACGGTGGCGAGCAAATAATTGTCCCAGGGGTCACGGCAAACAGTGACAACGGGCAGCTCGTCGAGGACAGTGGCAACCGCGCGCAATTCATTGACCAGACGTCCGGCCAGCATGGGCGACAGCCGGGCGCGTATCTTCGGATAGCGCGTGACGCGCCGCACTTCCTCGATTTGCTCGACGGAGGTCAGCAGGCTGAAATGCCCCTGTCGCCATAATACGACCAACTGTGCCGGCAACGAACGGGCCGACAGCAAGGCGCTGACAAAGACGTTCGTGTCGATGACGATGCGCATGGTTTATTGCTTGCGCGCGTCGGCGACCGCTTCCTCGATCAGGCTGTCCAATTCATCGACGGAAAGATCATCGAACCCGGCCCTGGCTTCCGCAAGCGTCAGGTCGAGCAGGCGCCATTTGACCGATTCCTCGATAAACCTGGAAAGATCGCCCTTCTTCATCCCACGCTGCGCGAGATAGGTCCGCACCTCGATATCCGTTTCAGGCGCCACATTCACGGTCCAGCGGGTTGCATCGCCCATGACCACCAACTCCAATAAGCTGTTTTACACTTAAGCGCTTATCATGTTTTACGCCGACCGGCAATCCGTGACTATTCTTCCGCAGCGGCTGCAACATCCTCGCCGATTTCCCGTTGAACTCGCGCGCATGGCGCCGGAGAAGGTCGAGGCGTTCTCGAAAGCGAACGCCGTGATCGCCGCCGCGCAGGTATCGACGCAGGCCGACATGCTGGCCCAGGCCCGGCGGTTCGGGCCGGTGGCGCTGAAGGGCGACCGCCAACCGCCGCCGAACGGGGCGGGTTGACGGCCCGTAATATCGCGCATGGCACGCGCGGATTGAACGGAGCGTAGCGCTCGGCGCGGGGGCGGTGAAACCGGTCCATGCCCGCGCTCCCGCGAACGCCCGCCGGCTCAAGCGGGCAAGAAAGCCGTAATCGCTCGACCGGTCTGCCTCGTCAGGCCGCGACCCCTATCGCCGGATGCACCGCACGCGACGCGACCCAATCGAACAGCGGCCGTTCCCCGGCCCCTTCACGGTCCGCAACGATGGCTGCCAGTTTCGCAATGAAGGTGGCAAGCCATTGCGCATCGCCGCCGGCCCGGTGTCGAGCGAAGGACTGCGCGTTCACGAGCGCCTGCGCTCGCGCGATATCTGCGTCGTCGGCGCCGAGCCGGTCGATCACTTCCTCGATATGGCGGATATCCACCGGTGGGGCGGTTCCGGCAGCACCCGCCAGCGTCCTCAGCCATTGGGCGTCGAGATAGCTGTCGGCGAAAACGCGCGCGTCGCCGACCGCCGCCGCCAGTTCGGCCATCACGCGATCAGCCGGAAGGCCGTCGTGGTAGAGTTGGTCGCGGGCGATGCCGTGAAGGGACTGGGCTTCGCTGGTCCAGTCCCAGCCGGTCCAGGCCTCATGCGGCCGGATCAGCCAGGAGCACGAGAGGTCGCCAACGCTCGCGATGCCGACCTCGATCGGGAAGGATCGGCCGTGGCATGGCAGGCAGGAGGCTTCGAAGTCGATCGTGATGATGGTCATGGGAGATGCTCAGCGAGTCTGAAGGAAGGAAACTGCGGCGCGGCCCTTGCTGGGCCGCCACCGATCCCGTGTCAGTTACAATTCCGGATAGGTCGAGCCGCAGTGGCATTGGACTCGCGTGGTATAGGCGCGTTCGAAGCCCGGCTTCTCATCGGTGGCTATGCTGTTGCTCGGATCCGTCATCAGGAGTCTCCGTGTCTCGAGGCCCCCCATCCCGATCCTGATGCCATTCTCACAAGACGGGAAAATGACGTTTGCGAGCTATGCGTTGGACGGTGCAGGCCGGCGGACGAGCGGACACGCCCGCCCGCCCTTTTCATGATTACACCGGCTGGACGTTGACCTATTCTTGAGCGTCTTGGCGGTCTTGAGTCGAGTTGGATGGAATCAGCAATTCATGACGAATACTATTCCGGATTCTCACTCGTGATTACGGTGACCGCTGCGCCCGTGTTCCCGCTCTGCAAGCTATCCGCCGTCACAATAAGCGTACTTCCCGGCTTGAGGATCACCAGAAGATTCTGGCGGAAGTCCTCCGGCAGCGTCAGCCGCTCGCGCTCCTGCCGGGATACTTCGCCCGTCCGGGTGTTTCCGAGCAAGGGCAGGTACATCCAATGCGTGCCGTGCTGGTCGATGGAGGAAAGCGTGAAGGCCTGCAACCCTGAAACCTGTCCGCGGATCGCGATGGGCGCGGAGCCGATCTCGACGCCATTGCGCAGGACCACGGCACGCGCGTCGGAGGCGCTGAGTATGATGGAAACCGGACCAGTGGGCGCTTTTTCTGGCTGCCAGGTCGTGGAGAAGGCGCTCTCGAATGAAGAGGGTGAAGCCCCCCGATTTTCCAGCACATGCGGGGCTGGAGCGAAACGCGGGATGTCCGCCGATTGGGTAATGATCACCGTCAATCCGAGTTGGGTGACTCCATAGAGGTGTTCCGCAAAGGCCAGCGGCAACCGTATGCAGCCATGCGATGCGGGATAGCCAGCATGCATGGCAATGCCGCTCCAGGTGAGCCTTTGCATGAACGGCATCGGTGCATCATCGTAAAGGTTTGATTTGTGGTCGACCTTCTTCTGCAGGATCGTGAAAATCCCGGTCGGCGTCTCATGGCCGGCGGTGCCTGATGATATGGTCGAAACCCCGATCAGGACACCATTGCGATAGACATAGGCGCGCTGCTTGCTGAGGCTGACGACGATGATGACGGGGCCTTCCGGGGCCGCTTCGGGCGCCCAGAGAAATTGTCCCGGCCGCAAAGTCTGAACGGTTGCTGTGATTGATCCTTCGTCAAGCCGTGTTTGGGCGAATGCCGGCGAAACGGCCAGACCAAGGGCGCTCACCGCTGCGGTTGCCAGCAAGGAACGGCGCGTGAGGTACGGAGTCGGGCCTGTCGTCATGCAACGTCTCTTTTATGGAACAATGTGCGGGCAGGGAGCGCAACAAAGCAGGTGAAAGATGGACGAGCAACACCGACGCCGGATCCTTGCGGTCGGGAGCGGACACCATATGGGTCGGGGAGCGCAGAAAGCATTTCAGGCATCAGGGCGAAATACGCAGATGACCGGGTGGCGTACGAAGGAGGCGATGTGTGCCTGATGTCATGCTGGCCGGGCAAGTCGCACGAGAACGTGGCGCGTCTCCCTCTCCTCGGGGAAGGGAATTCCGGGTGCATGCCACTCCGCGCCATCGACGACTACTTGCGTTTCCAGTTCAAGATCGTGATCGACCTGTAGCGTCACAGCAATGGCTGCGGTCCCCCGACGGAAGGTCATCTCGGCCCGATCCCAATCTCGCGGCAAGTTCGGGCGCATCTGCAATTCATTCCGGATGAGCCGTACGCCAAGGATTTCCTCGACGGCCAGGCGCCACGTCCAGGCGGCCGCACCAGTGTACCAGGTCCAGCCTCCGCGACCCAGATGGGGTATCACACCGGCAATGTCGGCGGCGACTACATAGGGCTCGGTCCGGTAATGTCCCGCAGCTTCGCGGGTTGATGTGTGCCGGATCGGATTGATCCGATCGAGCAGGGACATGGCGCCGTCACCATCCCGATTGCGTGCCACTGCAATGGCGAGCCAGGCTGCGGCATGGGTGTATTGGCCGCCATTCTCACGAACGCCGGGCGGATAGGCCTTGATATAGCCTGGTTCGCGAGGCGTTCGATCGAAGGCGGGATCAAGTAGCCGGATAATGCTGTCGTCATCCCGGACGAGGTGCTTTCTCGCCGAGGCGATGGCCACGTCCGTCCGTTCTGGATCACCGGCATCCGAAAGTATGGACCAGGACTGCGCGATCGAATCGATGCGACACTCCTGCTCTTCGGACGTACCCCAGGCCCTGCCGTCATCATCGAATGCGCGCAGATACCATTCGCCATCCCATGCGAATCGCTCGACGGCGGCGACGAGAGTATCGGCGCGCCCGTTCCAGCGATCACGAAACTCGGTTTGGCTTTCATCGAGACAGTGCCGCGTAAAATTTCGGATGGTCGCAATGAGGAACCAGGCAAGCCACACGCTTTCGCCGCGCCCCCGGTTGCCCACGCGGTCCATCCCGTCATTCCAGTCGCCGGCACCAATCAGGGGAAGCCCATGAGGTCCGAGACGATAGGCATGTGAAAGCGCCCGGTCGCAATGGTCGAAGAGGGACCGGGTGTATGGGCTGACGTCAAATCGGGCGTAGCGATCGCCTTCATCGGCTGTGAGCGGCGGCGCTTGCAGATAGGGGATCTGCTCTGAAAGAATCCCTGTATCGCCCGTGGCCTCCACATAATGGCCAACCGCATAAGGGAGCCAGACGAGATCGTCCGAACACCGGGTTCGAACACCCCGGTCAAAGGGCGGATGCCACCAGTGAAGAACATCACCTTCCTCGAACTGATGGGCGGCCGCTGCCAGGATATGGCGCCGCGTTGCCGCTGGATCGACGTGCAACTGGGCGAGGACATCCTGGAGCTGATCGCGGAAACCGAAAGCCCCGCTTGCCTGATAGAAGCCGGCGCGGGCGCGCACGCGGGCGCTGATCGACTGGTGAGGGAGCCAGCGGTTGACCATAAGGTCAAAGGCGGGGTCGGGTGTCGTGACCTGAACCCGGCTCAGCCTCTCTTCCCAGGCGTCTGCACAGGCGCTGGCGGCCGCTTCGATGTTAGCCGGATCCTGCCAGGTGCGTACGAGTTCACGCGCATGATCCCAATTCTCGCCTTGTCCGAGGAAGAAACAGACTTCCGCCGTCCCGTCGGCGGGAATGTCGAGGTGAACCTGAAGGGCCGCGCAGCAATCGTCAGCGACGGTTGCCGGTCTGTTTCCAAGATCCCAGCTCAAAAGTGCTCCCGGGCGCGCGGGATCGGATTGGCCGCCTTCGAAATCCTGGCGGGAGGTCGTGAAACTGTGGACCGGGCGCGTGGTGGCGAGGAAAGCCACGCGGCCACCAAATTCCTCGGTCCAGGGGTTCCGCGCGAGAATTGCGTGGCATTCCGGATCGTAATCGGATGTGCGCAGCGGCGCCTCGTCGCCGTGGACTGCCCCGAGCAGCCATTCCGCATAATAGGTCGCCGTGAGGCGGCGAGGGCTTGGCGTGAGGTTGCGCAAACGCAAGCGGACCAGTTTGACTGGCGCGGTGGCGGGAACGAAGGCGGAGAGTTCCTGTTCAAGGCCCTCGCTGTTGCTCCGCCAGGTGGTTTGATCCGGGCCGTGCTGAATTTGACATGCCGAATGCCTGCCGGCCGGCAAGGGCGTCGGGGTCCACAGGCGAGCATTCTCTTCGTCGCGCAGGTACAGTCGTTCGCACTGCGGGTCGCGGATGGGATCGTTGAACCAGGGCGTGAGCCTGTTTTCACCGCTGTTGATCGCCCAGGTGAATCCCAGCCCGCCTTCCGTCACGATCGTTCCGAAGGCGTCGTTCGCAAGGACGTTGGACCAGGGAGCAGGCGTGGTGGCGCCGGGCTCCAGGTAAATGACATAATCTCCGCTATCGGGAGCAAAGCCGCCCCAGCCATTGTCAAATTGCAGATTGGATGGTCTGGGCAGCGGGGCGGATGCGTGCACCGCTGCCGTGCCATCGACCGGGATGAATGATGGTCCCTGATGGTACGGCTGCTCCTGGCGGGTAAGCTGGTCTCCGAGTGGTCCACCGCCTTCGTCGAGGATCACCCGCGAAACCCGATCAAGGAGCGCCGCGCGTTCGCCATCGCCGGGACCGATACCGATCACGTGGACGCCGCCGTTTGTCCCGAGGCGATCCTGGGCGTTCTGGTCTCTGAGCACCTCAAGAAGCTGCTCGCGTACGGGTTCGACATAGCCTGAGGTTCCATCGTGCGTGACCACAAGGTCCACGATCATCCCTCGCTGCCGCCAGAGCGCGTGCGCCGGGATGAGGAAACGGAGCAGCCCGGTCTGCTCTGCGGATCCGGCGCGCAGTAGCAGGACGGGGTGATCGCCGGAAATGCCAAGTGCCCAAAGGTCGCCGCGGCCAAAGCTGTGTGCCGCAGATGACGGAAGATTGGTGCGGGCAGAGAGGAGGAAGGACAAGAGTTCCTGCGCTTGCGGTACGAATTCTGGCGCCAGGCCGAGGGCGTGCATGGCGCGCGCGGTTGCTGTTGCGACGTCACTGACGGCCCACTCGAGTGAAGCGAGGGTTGTGTAGCGCTCCGCGATATCGAGTGCGGACTGGTGGGATGCGGCGGCGATTGTCAGAAAGGCAAGTTCGCGCCGGCCATGGGGCGGGAGCTCGATCCGAAGCCTGACCGCGCAAACCGGATCGAGCGTCCATCCCAGTGTTCCGCTGAACGCCTCTCCATCCATTCCGGCCGGGCGGGTGGCGCTGCCGTGGCGGCCGAGGAAGGCCCTGCGATCGGCTTCCACACCCAGATGTGTGAAACCCTCGTCATCGCCGATCGCCCGATGGAGCATGACAGGGGGCTTCTCGGCGGGATTGCGGGGGCGCCGGGTGAACAGCAGCCCGTCCCCACCCGGCAAAGGTTCCGCGCCGACGAACAATTTGCTGAAAGCAGGATGGCGCGCGGCGTCATGGGCCGGCGCCAGCACGATCTCGGCGTAGCTGGTGATTTCGATGATGCGGGGACGGTCCTCCACATTGACGAGGCTGAGGCGCCGGATCTCGAGGTCATCACCATTGGCGATGGTGATCGTCGTTGTGGCCGACAGGCCATGCGCCCGCCTATGGAATTCGACTTGATGGGCGTGGAAAACCACTTGTGGCGGCTCTTCCGGTTGCGGAAATGGGCCGCCGGTCGCCGACCAGACATCATCGCCATCAAGGTCGCGCAGATAGAGCCAGTGACCGGCCTCCGCGTCGAAGGGGGCCACCCTGGTGAGCGCGTTCTGATTCCAGCCGATGCTTCCGGCACCGTCCGTGCGGATTCGGGTCGAGAGGCGGCCATTTCCAAGGACCTGCCAGGCAGGATTGCCGTAACGGCGGTTCGGCGTCCAGCTGTAGAGGCCCGGAATTGCGCTCTCGGGCGTGACTTGCGGTTCCCGGACCTCAACCCGTGCGATTTCGGGAGGCAATTCCCACGGGATTCGCTCGTTGAGAAGGAGATCGACGGAGCGCACATGGGGGTCCGCGTGAAACCAGCGGACATGCAGGTTCTCGAACAGGACGTTGCCAAGCGCCGCGAGGCTCATGCCATGATGGTGCGCCATGTAGGAGCGCACGAGGGCGAAGCGCTTTCCAGTGGGCACGCGCTCGGGCGTGAAGTCGATGGCCTCATAGAAGCCATAGCGGCCGATGACGCCCAGGTCCTCTAGCGCCCTGAGATTTCGTACGGCAACCGACGGGCGTGTCGTCAGAGCAAGGGCGGTCGCATACGGTGCGACGACGAGATCGCGACCCAGGCCACGCTGCAGCCCGAGTTCCGGGACGCCGAAGGCGTGGTATCGATAGACGCGCTCCTGGCTCATCGATGCGAATGAGGACTCGGAAATTCCCCAGGGGATCGCCTGGGATCGACCGAACGCCATCTGGATGTCGATGGACGTGCGATCGCTCATGCCGAGAAGAGTGGTCGGATCGCTATGCAGGAAGATATTCGGCATGAGATATTCGAACATCGAGCCGTTCCAGGACACCAGCGCCAATCCGGTATCCTGCCTGGTGATCGGGCGGCCCAGGTGGAACCAATGCGCCGGCGCGACGTCGCCCTTGGCTATTGCGAAATAGCTGGCAAGCCGGGCTTCGCTGGCCAGGAGGTCGTAGTGATGGGGATCGATACGGTCGGCGCTGAGATTGTAGCCGATGTGGAAGAGGCGGCTGGCGGGATCGAAGAGCAGCGCAAAATCCATCTCGTGGGCAAGCGTGGTCGCGCGGTGCGCAAGGCTGTCCAGGCGTTCGGAGAGTTCCTGCGCGGACAGGCGGCCCTCCGCGATCGCGGCGCGAAGATCTTGCAGCCATTCCCCGGCAGCATCCGGAGCCGCATCTCGCGAGAAGGCGTCGAGGATGTCGAGAGCTTGCGCCTCCCCGGCGCCGACCGGCGATGCCAAGCCGTAAGTCATGAGGTCAGCGATCCGGGCCGCGATTTCGGCGCAGTCTGACGGGGGAGTTGCAAGACGCTCTGTCCAGGGGGCGAAGATACGAAGATCACGCCGCATGCCCAGCAGATGATGCTCCAGCCGCTCGAGCCAGGTCTGAACGTCCCGAAGGGCGGCGATATTGTTCTCGGCAACGCTCTCGGCAAGCAAGCCGGTCTGTTCTCGCAGCCGTTGCATGTCGATCGAGATCAGGTCTTCGATCGTCCAGATCCATTCGGGTTCGTTGTCCCGCGTACGCTCGGCGGTTTCGCGCATGGCGGCGAGAGTCGCGCGAATCGCCGGAGCCGCTTTCGAATCGAGTGCATCCAGCGCTCCGGCGAGCAGGCCGATGGTGTCTTCGAGCCCATGCCACGGATCGATGCCAACCGGCGGCGCGTTACGCGCATCGCGCAGAGCTTGCGCGACGGTAATCAGGCTAACCGCCAGATTGCCGCTATCGACGGTCGAAACATACCGGGGTTCGAGAGCGGCCAGCGTTCTCGTCTCGTACCAGTTCAGAATATGGCCGCGATAGCGTTCCAGGCGATCGATCGTGTCGAACGCGTTGCGCAGGCGCATCTCGAGTTCATTGAGACCGATATGTCCAAGCCGCCAGGCAGTGAGGGACGAGATCAACATCATGCCGATGTTGGTTGGGGAGGTGCGGTGCGCGGTCTCTTCGTTCGGTGGTTCCTGATAGTTGTCGGGAGGGAGCCAGTTGTCCTCGGGCCGCACGAAGGTTTCGAAAAAGAGCCAGGTGCGGCGCGCCACCAGCCGGAGGTACTTTCTGTCCTCTTCGGAGATGGTTTCCGTGCGTTGAGGAAGGACGCGGCTGACCCGGATCGCAACTTCCGGCGCAACAAACCAAAGCAGCAGAACCGGCGCGGCCGCGGGCAAGGCGGCAGGGGCGATCATGATCAGGGCACCGGCAACAAGCACCGCAAGCACGGGAGATGCGGCCATATCACGCCAGGCGGCAAGCCGGGGATGGCGCGCGGCGATCCGGCTCGCCATGTGCGCAGCAGAGGTCCATTCAAGCCTCTTTCGTCCCGATCGGAGCCGCCAGAGGGTGACCAGGATGGCGTGGAGCGCGATGAATGTGTCGCTGACGAGGAATGTGATCGCCAGCGCCCATCGGCCGAACTGATCGGCCTGCCTCCGAAGAACGCGTTGCATGACGCCGCGCCGTCGGCCCCGAGCGACGCCGGTGACGAGATCGGTGAAAAGATAGGCGGCGGGTGCAGCAAGCGCGAGGAGCGTCCACACCCAGGGCTCGCCATGGAGCAGGAACCAGCCGCCCAGCAGCAGCGCGACGATGCTGAAGGGGATCAGACTGCGGCGCAGATTGTCGAATATCTTGAGGCGGTCGAACCAGTCGAGCCGGTTGCGCAGCCAGCGCCCGTCGCGGCCGGGTACGAAGGGAAACAGCCAGGGCAGGATCTGCCAGTCGCCGCGCACCCATCGGTGCCATCGCCACGCGAAATCGAGGTAGCCGGTCGGAAAACCCTCGTAGACGATGATGTCGCTCGCCAGGGCTGCGCGGCCATGCAGGCCCTCGAACAGATCGTGGCTGAGGAGAGTGTTCTCAGGAACACGGCCTTCAAGGCTGCGCTCGAAGGGGGCGACCTCGTAGATGCCCTTTCCGACGAAGACACCGGAGCCCAGGAGGTCCTGGTAGACGTCCGATACGGCGCGCGAATAGATGTCGATCGCCGTATCTCCGCCATAGAAACGGGAGAAGAGCGACTGACCGGCCGTGTCCGGCGCCAGCTCGACGCGAGGCTGGATGATTGTATAGCCCCGTTCCACCCGGCCTGAAACGGGATCGAAATGCGCCCTGTTGAGCGGATGCGCGAGCGTGCCGACCAATCGGCGGACGACACCGGGCGGGAGGCGGGTGTCGGCATCGGCTGTCACCACGAAGCGACATTTGCGCAGCGCATCGATCCGGCCGGCGGTCACGCTGAAAGGCGCGGAAATTCCGTGGAGGATGTAGGCATTGAACTGCTCAAGTTTGCCGCGCTTGCGTTCCCATCCCATCCAGGATCCCTGTGCCTCATTGTAGAGGCGAGGCCGGTGGAAGAGGTGAAACGGACCGTCGCCCCGGGCGTCCGGGTAGCGCCCGTTGAGCTCGTCCACGCCCGAGACCAGCGCATGGGTAATGTCGTCATCGGCCGGCATGTCCTCAGAATCCGCGTCGGCGAAGTCGCTGAGCAGGACGAACTGGAGAGCTGCATCGGGATTTGCCAGCCGATGGGCCTCGAGCCGCTGCAGGAGGGAAGGGACGTCCGAGGCGTTTGCGACAAGCACAGGCGTGACGACGGCGGTGGCGCAATCCTTGGGGATTCCCTTTCTGAATTCGAACTTGGGAAGAACCCGTGGGGGAACAATCTGGGTCACGAGCCAGTTGACGAATGTGATGCTCAGGATCGACGCGGGGAGGAGTGTCAAGGCAATGCCGAGCAGCCAAGAGCCGATCGAAGCTTCGGCTGACGCGAGATAGGCAGCTGGCACGGCGAAGGCGGTAAGCCCGGCCAGGAGCAGAGCGCACGCGTAGATGACGCCCGGATAGCGAAGTATGCGGCGCAGCATCGAGCTCAACGTCCAGGGGCGCGGATCGATAGCATCCGAAAAGAACGCCCGCCCTTCGTCGATCAGCCAATAGCCGACATGGCCCGACGGCGAGTTTTCACTGCTATGGCACTGGCGCAGGGCCCGTTCCGCAACCTCCCATTCCGCCAACCGTGACTGCTCGGCAAGCTGCTCTACGGCGTGACGGTATCGGTCGCGGGTGTCGAAATCCATGCGCGGATAGACCCCGGCCGGATCGCGCCTGAGGATCGCCTCAACCCGGCTCGTTCGATCGAAAAAGTCGTTCCACTGGATGGTTGCTATCACCGCCAGATTGGCGATGGCGCGCGCCACATATTCTGTCTCGTCGAATGCCGTTGCGCATGCGTCCGGGGTCTCGACGACCTCGAAGGGTGGCTCGACATCGGGGAAGAGCCGGCTGAAGGCCGTGACCAGAAACTCCAGGCAGACGATGCGGAGCATCGTCGGAAAGGCCCAGATTTCGGCGATGCTGAGTGGCATCCGCTCCTGGTAGCAGTCCACATAGTGGACAGCCGAGTTCAGCGACACCTGAAGGTGCGAAGCCTGCAGGAACGAGTGAGCAAGCTGATGGATGCGCGGGCGCGCGAGGCTTCCTTCGCCGAGACCCGGCAGTTTCGCGTAGAATTCCTGCGGAAGATCCTCACGGATCTGGAGGATGGCCCGCTGAATCTGATAGTCATTGTCCAGCAGCCACTCGGCCGCCGAACTGGCATGCGGCTCGGCCTTGCCCGCCGCGAGCCGCGCCCTGGTCAACCACCCTTTCATCGCATCAAGGCGGGTCCAGGCTATGAGAGGGGTCGATCGGCTGATCAGGCCCGTGAGCTGGTGGCGGGTCGCGGTGTCAGCGGCGATCCCGCTGATGGGATCGCGGTCCTCCAGATCGGCCATGATCAGCCCAGGCCGCCGATCGGCAAGCGGAGCCTCTCATGCGTGGTTGGGAGAGTTGTCTGCGCCGGGCGAGATGTGGTCGGCAAAACGAGCATCGGTACGCTGCAGTGCGCCATCAGGTAGGATGCGACCGTGCCATAGGGAACGTCCACCACGTGTTGACGATTATGGCCGCGGGCCGACATCACGGTGAGATCGACGGCTTCCTTTTCGATCAGTGCGTTGAGCGCCTCGCGGACATCCTCTGCGCGGGTTGACAGGGTGCGAACGCGAAGGCCGCTCGCTGCCAGGTTCGATTTGATCCGCTGAAGATAGCTGCGCGCGGCCTGTTCGTTGCGCTCGATGAGATTTTGGCGAAGCTCCTTGTCTTCCATTTCCAGCGGCCGTGCTTCGATCATTTCGGGGGCGGGGACGACATGGGCGAGCAGGATCTCCGCGTTGGCGGCGCGCGCAATGCGCGCGGCCATGGGCAGGACGCTTTCCGCCCAGCGCGACCCATCAAGCGGCACGAGAATGCGCTGGTAGCACTGGTCCGGTGCTTGAGCCTCGACAGGGACGAGCAGGATTGGGCTTGGCGCGTGGGCGAGGATTTTCTGAGCGGTGCCGCCTATTCCGGTCTTGCCCAGCTCCTTCTTTCCGCGCCTTCCCAGCACGATCAGGCCATCGCTGCGCTCGCCAATGAAGCGACAGATCTCTTCTGCCGTTTGTCCTTCGGCGAGTTCGATCGTGGTTTGGGGCGTTGGTGTTTGAGCCGTAGTGGTGCATCGACCCAGCGCGCGCAACGCTTCGCGTCGCCGAAGATTCCACTCGATCGGATCCGGGCGCACGTCAGGCGATGTCTCGGCATCGAGGACCTGGAGGAGCGTAACCGGGAACTCGAGTGCAGCCGCGAGCGCAGCGGCATGCGGATAAATCCAGGCGTTGCGATCGGCGCAGTCGATACAGGCAACGATCCCTGGGTCGGAAGCGGGCGGGTGGGGGTGGGACGGAATAGGAAACGCAGCGACAGCAGACATGGGACACGACCTCCTGTTGCCGTTCGTCCCCCGGCGATCGGCGGTTTTGAGTGCGGCGGACCCTCTTGGTGCGCTGCGTGGACCAGCCCTTGCCCTCTTGCTGATTCGAGCCAGTGCGGGAGCAGGCTATCGAGGCCAATCGGGGGAAGACATTAGGGCTTTTACGAATGGCAGGGGACTGAAGGGTTTCCGGTTGGCCGCACCGGACCGGCGCATCGGGAAAAATCGCGGCTCACGCGCCGGTCGGGCAGGGGAGATCAGGTCGCCGAGATGCCCTCGGCTGCCGAAACGGCCTGCACCGTCCGTACGAAGCTGTCCGGGTTCAGCGATATGGAGTCGATACCCTCAGCCACGAGGAAAGCCGCGAAATCGGGGTGATTGCTCGGCGCCTGGCCGCAAATGCCGATCTTGATGCCGGCGGCATGTGCCTTGCGTATGGCCTCGGCGATCATCCGGGTGACGGCCTCATCGCGCTCATCGAACAAGCCTGCCAATAAGCCTGAATCGCGGTCGACGCCAAGCACCAGCTGGGTGAGGTCGTTCGACCCGATGGAGAAGCCGTCGAAGCGCGTGGCGAACTGCTCGGCCAGGATGACGTTCGAAGGAATCTCGCACATCATATAGACTTGGAGGCCGTCCTCGCCGCGGTGCAGGCCATTTTCCGCCATGGCTTCAAGGACGCGATCGGCTTCGGCCGGGGTACGGCAGAAGGGAACCATCACGATGACGTTGCGGAAGCCCATGGTTTCACGCACCCGTTTGAGGGCGCGGCATTCGAGCGCAAAGCCTTCGCGATAACGGTCGTCATAATAGCGTGACGCGCCCCGGAATCCGAGCATCGGATTCTCTTCCTCAGGTTCGAAGACGTCGCCGCCCACGAGGTGGGCATATTCGTTGGTCTTGAAGTCGCTGAGGCGAACGATGGCAGGGTGGGGGTGATAGGGGCTTGCAAGCTTGGCGATGCCGCGAGCGAGGACGTCGACGAAATAGTCGGACGGGTGTGCGTATCCACGTGTGAGTTCCCGGATCTGGCGCTGGGCTTCCGGGCTCGCTCGCTCGGGATGGACAAGCGCCATGGGGTGGACCTTGATGTGCGCGTTGATGATGAATTCCATACGGGCGAGGCCAACGCCCTTTGCGGGCAGCCTCCACCACTGGAAGGCTGCTGCCGGGTTGGCGATATTGACCATCATGTCGGTCCTGGTGACGGGCAGGGCGCCGATATCGACCTCGGTCACCGAGAACTCGAGGATGCCGTCGTAGATCGTGCCGACGTCCCCATCGGCGCAACTGATCGTGATGTCCTGGTTTTCGGCGATGACCTCGGTGGCGTTGCCTGTGCCGACGATCGCGGGCACGCCAAGTTCGCGGCTGACGATGGCGGCATGGCTGGTCGTGCCGCCATGGTCGGTCACGATGCCCGCAGCCCGTTTCATGACGGGAACCCAGTCTGGGTCCGTCGTTTCGGTTACGAGGATCGATCCGTCGCGGAACTGTTCGATGTCGGCGGCTGTGCGGATCACGCAGGCTTTTCCGGCGGCGATGGCGGTGCCGATCGCGGCGCCGGTCGCGATCGCGGTGCCTTTCGATTGGAGCCTGTAATGTCGGAAGGTGGTGGTGCTGGATTGCGCCTGGACCGTCTCGGGCCGGGCCTGGACAATATAGAGTTCACCTGTCTCGCCGTCCTTCGCCCACTCGATGTCCATCGGACATTGATAATGGTCCTCGATCGCGACGGCCCAGCGCGCGAGTAGGAGGATATCGGCATTGTCGAGCACGAACGACCGGCGTTCCTGCGCTGTCGTTTCGACGATGCGCGTGCGGTGGCTGCCGCCTTCGCCGTAAACCATGCGGAAAGCCTTGCCGCCAAGCTCCTTGTCGATGATCGGCTCGTTTCCCGGCTGTACGAGAAGCGGCTTGAAAACGACATATCGGTCCGGGTTGACGGTTCCTTGAACCACGGTTTCACCAAGGCCCCAGGCGGCGCTGATGACGATCGCGTTGGGAAATCCGGTTTCGGTGTCGATCGAGAACATTACGCCCGAACCGGATAAATCCGAACGCACCATCTGCTGGATGCCGATCGAAAGGGCAACGTCGAGATGATCGAAGCCCATCGCATCGCGGTAACTGATGGCCCGGTCCGTGAACAGCGATGCGAAACAGCGCCGGCAGGCGTCCTGAAGTGCCAGTTGCCCTTTCACGTTCAGGAAGGTTTCCTGCTGTCCCGCGAAGCTTGCATCGGGGAGGTCTTCGGCGGTGGCGCTGCTACGGACAGCAACGGCCGGACGATCAATTCCTGCGCGACGGCCGAGTTCCTCATAGGCGGCCAGTATATCTTCCGTGATGAAGGAAGGCATCTCACCCTCCAGGAACAGGCGACGGATGGTTTGCCCGGTTTCCTGCAACGTCTTTTTGCCGGAATGGAAAGCGGCGAGATGTTGGGTGATCAGCGGGGCAAGCTGGTTGTGATGCACAAATGCCCGATAAGCCTCAGCGGTTGTGGCGAAACCGGATGGCACCTTGACGCCCTTTTGAGAAAGCGCCGCCGTCATCTCGCCCAGAGACGCGTTTTTGCCGCCAACGGCCGGCACGTCTGCGATGGCGATTTCCTCGAACCACAGGATCAATGGTTTGGGCATGGCTCCCCTCCAGCTTGGGTACGGCGCCAGGCGCGCTACCGCCTTGATCGCCTCGTTTTCGCAGGTGACCATCGCCGAGGAGGTGGCGAGGGTCATTACGTAAGGGTCCTATGCGCCGCAGAGCACAGAAGGACCGGGATTAAGGGGCGGCCGCGGTCCGATATGTTTTGCTTCGGCTTGTGGCGACCCAAGCCATCCGATGGAGCCTGTTGGCCAGGGCGGCACCGGCGATTTTCGCGGGCTTTGCCGTCAAATGCTTGGTCAGCCCGGCTGCTTCAGGTGCTTCTCTCACGCCATCGGCGGGACGGCGATCGTTTCAATCACCGAAGAGCTGGGGATTGCGAGCGATGAAGCGTTTGACCCAGTCGTCCACGTAGGAGGATCGGGCGCGACTGAGATAGCGCCAGCCAGCCACGCTGATCGCGAGCGCACCGATGGCGTTGACGATGAGATCCCACATTGTGTCGGTAAGTCCAGACGGGTCGCCGAGCATGGGCTTTTGCATGGTCAACCCGAAAATCTGGTCCATCCCGAACTCGAATATCTCCCAAAGGGCGCCGATCGCCTGGGAGAAACAGAATGCAAAGATTGCGAGAAACGAAGGCCTCATATGAAGGTCCACATGGCGGTCTTCATTGAGGATGTAGACCGTCATGAACCCTTGAAGGCCCAAGAGTAGTCCTGCCGTTGTATGAAGGACCAGATCCCACCACCAAAAGCGTTCATAATAATCGCGGACCTCACCGAGGAAGAGAGTGGCAAAACCAAACAGGATGGCAAGTATCTGTACTTCAGGTGGTATCTGAACGGAAAAGCGGGCTTTCAGCACGACAGGCAACGCCATCGTCAGCATGATTCCAGCCACCAGGAAGACGTGGACCCATTGCTCCTCGACGACCAGAAAAACAAGTTCCGCTGCCATCACGGATTGCAGGGCGACGAGGATGACGAGATGCGCGAACCTCGCTCGCTTCTCCTCAACTGGCTTATTGTCCTGCATCGACAGGCACGCTTCAGCGGATGATGTGGTGCGCCGGCTGGTTGGCCCGGCTGCTCTGCGGAACCAGCAGGACGTCGCATTCGAGGCAGCCGACAAGGGCGCGCGCCGTGCTACCGAGCATTGCTGTTGCCAGCGCCGAGCGCCCATGGGTTCCAATGACCGCGAGATCGACAACGTTCGCCTGCACATGGTCGCGCGCAACCTGGCAGACGTCACCATAATCCACGTTGACATCAATGAGTGCTTGCGTCCCATGAGGCAGGGCGGTCGCGTTCAGAAACGCGTCTAGCTCCATCGCGATTTCCGCCTGTTGCGCCGCGGCGGGGCCTTCGCGGCCGCGCAACGCCTCAAGCCGGACGTGATAGGCATGGACGAGCGTGATCGCCGCCGATGGGAACAGGTCAACCGCGGTTATCAGCGCGGTTCGCGAGCATTCCGAAAAATCCGTGGTCGCCATCAGCTGCCGATATTCATCTTCCGCGCGGCCCTTGACGATCAGGAGCGGCAAGCCTGCCCGTCGTGCCAGGCGTTCGACCGTGGTTCCAATGAGGAAATCTCCGAGCTCGTCCTTGCGGGAAATGCCTGTGACGATGAGATCGACCGAGAATTCGGCAGCGACATCGAGAATGGTCGAAGTGACATCACCGAACGCGACCCTCGTGCAAATTGCGATATCACTGTTTTGCACTTCGCTCTCAAGCTTCGCCTGGGCCCGATCGATGGCTTCTTCGCGATCCCACGGTATCGTCGCATCGTCCTCGAGGACGTGAAGAAGCACTAACCTGGCGCCCCAGGCGCGTGCCAATAGCACCGCCCGGTCGCGGGAGCGGTCGCACCGGCCGGTAAAGTCGGTGGGCAGCAGGATCGTTTGCGGCGTGACCATAAAATTCAACAGAGGAGACAAGCAGATACCATGGCCGGGAAGGTACCAGCGGTCGTCGACGTCTGCAAAGGGACTTACAGCAGCTTGTCTCAACTTCAGATATGGGCTGATTCAATTGCAGCATGTGCGCGGCGATATCCCGGACGGGAAATTTATTAGCTTTCCTGCTGGGATCGGGCCAGAAATACCCGATCGGGTAAATTTCTGCTTGAAATCGGTGTCGGGCCCAATATTTCCCGTTCGGGAAAGTAGGGTGCTATGCTCGACACAACAGCGATCGGACAAATCATTCGCGACGAACGCAAGGCGCTTGGGCTCCGCCAGGATGAATTGGCGGCCGCAAGCGGGGTCGGGCTGCGCTTCCTTGTCGAACTCGAGCGAGGCAAGGCGACAGCCCAGATCGGTAAAGTCATCGCGGTCCTTGCAGCATTGGGCTGTGAACTCCAGATCCGGCGACCGGATGGGATCGTGATGGCGGGCCGGCCAGTATGACTACCGATATCCGGGGCGCCATCATCGCTGGGATCGAAGTGCCCGGACTTGAGGATGTGTCTCGTCTTGGCGATTTGCCGATGATTGTGCTCGACCGGGCGGACCGGCTTGCGCTGAAGCTTGGAACATAGAGGGAGTGATTTTATAACATATTGATATAAAAGGATAAAAGACTGATAATAGGGATTATGTTAAACGATATATCATATCGTTTAACGCGGCGCCTCGGGGCCAGGTATAGTCAGGCTCGCACGGCCGGCCGAAACCACCTATTGGCCATGCATGACCGCCATCATTGCCTATGCCACGCCAGAGTTCGCGTTCCTCGCAGCCGACAGCGCTCGTTGGGATTTCGTTCAGCAGCGCAATCTCGGGCCAGTACGGAAGCTCCATCGAGCCAGCGAAACCGCTGCATTCGCCATAGGCGGTCAGAACGTCGATCGAACCCGGCTAGCATCCCAACTCGTCGATGCCCACAAGGCTGGTGAAGCGCTACCGGCCGCTGCCAGGAGGTTCGCCCCACCTTTATTCGCCGAGCTCCGAAGGACGAACCCCGGCCTGTCCCAACGTGATCAGTTCGTGATCAGCTGGTATGCATCAGTTGGCGACAGCGGTTGCCAAATCCATCGACACAGAATGCCTGAGGATTGGCTTGAGCCTGTCCGCGGGTTCGACTGCATGAGCCGCTCCAGTCGATGGTTGTGGGATCAAGGCAACGATTTGCTCCCGAAATGCGCCCATCACGGTCGCGTCGCACTCGACCTCTTTGCCTATCGGGCGTCACCTCAAGGTTTGTGCGCCAGACAACGATTTGGCGGACATAATGAGAACATCGGCTATGCCACGAGTTTGAGGCGGGCCATCGGATCGTTGAGGGTGCGGAACTCGCCAGGGGAGAGCCGATTTGCCCGGTGCCACAGATAGTCGCCGGTCAAGCTGATGTGTGCCCAGCCCATCGGCGAGAGATGGGCAAGAAGCGTATCGTCGATGGTGCCGCCGGATGATTTGAGATGCTGGGCGGCCCTGTCCATATAGATGGTGTTCCAGTAGGAAATCGCCGCGATCAGCAGATTGAGGCCCGATGCCCGATATTCCTGATTTTCGATCGAACGGTCGGTGAACCGCCCCTGCCGGTTAGTGTAGATCGCGGCGGCGAGGGTATGACGTGCTTCGCCTTTATTGAGGCCGGCTTGGCAGGCGCGGCGCAAGTCGGGCTGCTCAAGCCAGTCGAGCGTGAACAGCGTCCGTTCGATGCGGCCGAGTTCGGCCAGCGCGAAATCCAGCCTGTTCTGGCGCTTGTAGGCGGCCAGCTTGCGCAGGATCGCGGAGGGCGCGACGGTTCCCTCCTTGATGGAGGCGACGATCCTGACGATGTCATCCCAATCGGCTTCGATCGCGGAGATCTTGATCGTGCGGCCCATAAGGCTTTCGATGCCCTTGTAAGTGGATCGTGCGGCGATCGAGCCGAGTTTCCGGTCGGCGATGTCGCGCAGACGGGGCACGAACCGGAAGCCGAGAAGATGGCAAAGGGCAAAGACATGGTCCGTCGCGCCGCCGGTATCGGTATAATGCTCATGCAGCGGCAGCGAGCCGGCGCCGAGCATCAGACCGTCCAGCACATAAGGGGCCTCGCCGGCGGTGGCCGACATGATCCGCGATCCGAACGAGGCAAAATGATCGGACAGGTGGGAGTAGATCTTCAGGCCCGGCTCGCTGCCATATTTCGCATTGATGTCGGCCGCCGCCGATCGGCTGCGACCTGAGCGGAAAAACTGCCCGTCGGAGGATGAACTGGTGCCGGCACCCCAATGGCGGGTGAAGGGAAGATCATGGTGCGCGGCTACGATCATGCCCAGCGCAGCCTGATAATTTTCGGGCGACAGATACCAGTTGGCCTCTGTACATTATTCGGACACAGATTCACGGTAGCGGCTTGATGAGCAGCGGCATGAGGCCATCGGCATCGAGGTCGAGGCTCTCGGACCAGATATAATCGCCGGTGAGATTGATGCGGTCCCATCCCAGCGGCGACAATCGGGACAGCATGGCGGGATCGACAGGTGTGCCGCGGTGCCGCAGTTCATCGACGGCACGACCGAGATAGCGGCAGTTGAAAAGAATGATGGCGGCCGTGACGAGGTTGAGCGCTGCCGCGCGGGTCTGCTGGTTCTCCAGGCCACGGTCGCGAAACCGCCCGAGCCGATGGAAGGCGACAGCGCGGGCCAGGCTGTTGCGTGCCTCGCCCTTGTTGAGTTCGGCGGTGACCGTCCGGCGCAGATCGGTGTCGTCGAACCAGCGCAGCGTGAACAGTGTGCGCTCGATCCGTCCGACCTCCCGAAGTGCCGCAGCAAGACTGTTTTGTTGACGATAGGCGGACAGCTTCTTCAAAATCAGCGACGGTGTGACAGTGCGGTCGCGCATCGCCGCGATGACCTCCGCAATTTCGGCCCAATGGCTGACGATCAGGTCCCGACCGAGGCGGCGCCCGAACAGCGGTGCGAGCCGACCATAGCGCCGCGCGGGCTCGAAACCATAGAGTTGTCGATCCGACAGGCGCGGAATGCGCGGCTCGAAATCGAGGCCGAGCAAATGCATGACGGCGAACACGATATCGGAGACGCCGCCACCATCGGTGTGGAGGGCGGTGATGTCCGCGCTGCTTTCGTGGCCGAGGATGCCGTCGAGTGCGTGGATCGCCTCGCCCGCCGTCCCGGCGATGACCGTCTGATGAAGCGGTGCGTATCGATCGGTGATGGTGGTGTAGATCTTGACCACGGGGTCGCGACCGTAATGTGCGTTGACCGTTCCTCCGGCTTCGCCGGCACCGCCGAGATAATAAGCCTGCCCATCGGCCGATGCGCGATGCCCCGAACCAAACCAGGCGGCGAGCGGTTCGGCATGGATAGCGTCGGTCAGGCTGGCGAGCGCGGCGCGAAACGTTTCCTCGCGCATATGCCACGTCTGCATACGCAACAGTGCGCGACGCGAGGCGACACCGCAAACTTCGGCCATGCGCGACAGACCAAGGTTGGTCGCCTCCGCGATCAAGGTGGCAAGAAAGGCGCGTTCGTCGGCGGGAGGCAGACCGGTCGAGACATGGCCGAAATGCTGGATGAAGCCGGTCCATCGTTGAACCTGCGACAGCACATCCGTGATACGGGTGGCAGGCACCATGCCGTAGCAGGTGAGCGCAAGTTGCCGCCCTTCATCCTGACCAGGGTCTTCTTTGGGGTCTTTCGGAAACCGCAGCCGCTCGCCGGCAAAAAGGGGGGGATCGCGTTTGTCCAGATCGCGGGCGACCTCGCGCAGGGCGCTATCAAGCCTTGCCGCCCTCTCGTCGAGCCAGGCGTGCGGATCGCCGAGCGAGAAAGCGGGCTTCGGTACGGGGCTGGCCGGTGGGGCAAGCAGCACACTGAGCGCGCGATGGACGCGCGCGGTCGGCACCCAGATACCACCGGATGCCAAAGCATTGGAAAGCGCGCTGTAAGTCGCCATCTCCCAATGGGTGCGATCGATCCCGCCTGCGGTCATGACATGCCGACGCCAGCGGTGCTCGACATGGCCAAGCGGCACGTCATCGGGCAACGCCCTGCGCCAGTCTCCGTCGAGATCGGCGAGGATCGCCATCGCATCGCGCAACGGCTGCATTCCGGCCCGGCCCTGGAAATCAAAAGCGCGCACGAACGACGGCCCCATCCGCTTGAAGGCGCGATATTCCGCCGCGATCTCGTCCAGAACCTCGTTCCGGTGCGGTGAGGCGGTACGTCGGATGATAGCGGCGTCGGCGTCGATGATGTCGAGGGATGCCACGGCATCGACCGCCGCGGCGACATCGCCGCCAGCCCGGGCCGCCTGGCTGATCGCTTCCAGAACCCTGGCGATGCGTAACATCCGTTCGCGGCCCTCGCGGCCGGAAACGGCCACGCGCTGTTCGAGCCGTTTGCGGGCGCGCAGATGGGCCCGCCCCACGAGCGCAATGAACATATCGATCGCCGCATCGGTCAGTGTCGCCTCCAGCTCGCGCAGCGTCGCGAGCAGCACGACCCGCCTGCGGGCCGGGCGCATTTGCTGGAAAGCCTGTGCCGTGTAGCGCACACCCTCCCGGGCGAATTGCCCCAGGCGCGGTTCGTGGCGAACATCAGGGGAGAAAGCCGATATGCCCGTCCCACGAATCAGCGTGATCTTTTCGACGATTTCCAAAAGCGAAGCGGATGCGACACGCGGTTCTGGCTCGCGCAGCCAGGACAGACGGCTCTGCCGGTCATGCACCTTGTCATCGATCAGCGCGTCGAGTTGCTGACGCATCTCATGGCCAAGGCCGCCATCGATCGCGGCCACGAGATCCGTTTCCGCCTGATGTATCGCCTCGGCCGCCATGCGCTCCACGACGCTGACACCCGGGATCACGATCCGACGCGCGCGCATCTCATCCAGAAGCCGGCCGAGCAGCGCGCGTCCGTCGATGATGCTCGCCGCCTCGTTTGTCAGCCATGTCCGCAATTCCACGCGGTGCGGGCGGCTCAGATCGCTGAAGCCGAAGCGCGTCTTGATCGCGGCGAGCTGATCGTAGCGCGTGGGCGTGCGTCTGGCGAAATCAGCTATGACCTTTGCATCCACCCCGACCTGCTCGGCAATATGGTCGAGCATGACCGCAGGCAGCAGTTCCCCGTGGCGCAGATGCCGGCCCGGGTAGCGCAGGCAACAAAGCTGCAGGGCGTAGCCGAGTCGGGTGGCGGGCGTGCGCGCGGTGTCGATCGCGGTCATGTCCTCACCTGACAGACTATAGTGCTTCACGATCGCCGCCTCGTCGTCGGGCAACATCAGCAGGGCAGCGCGCTGCCGCGTCGTCATCGGAATCCGTCCGGGCATCTTTGAACCTCCAAAAACCACTTGCCTTTCGGCATGATTCTGAAAGAGGATTGTGAAAGACAAGAGGCCGCAGGAATCCGTTCATGCCGCACTGGCCTCCGGATACGGCCGTTTGTGAAAGGCAGGATTTGACCAGGGCACCCTATCTGATCGGCTATGCGCGGGTGTCGAAGGGTGACGAGCAGTCGAACGCCGCCCAGCGCCGCGCCCTCGACGCGGCTGGGTGCAGGCGCGTGTTCGAGGAAATTGCCAGTGGCGGGCGCTGGGACCGGCCAAAGCTCCTGGAGATGATCGGCCAGTTACGCGACAGTGACGTCGTCGTCGTCTGGAAACTCGACCGGCTATCGCGCAGCCTCAAGGATCTGCTGCACATTATGGAGCGGATCGAGGCGGCGGGCGCGGGCTTCCGCTCGCTGACCGAGGCGATTGACACCACCACGGCCGCAGGTCGCATGATGATGCAGATGGTCGGGAGCTTCGCCGAGTTCGAGCGCGCCATGATCCGCGAGCGCACCTCCGCCGGCCTCGCCCAGGCGCGTGCCGAAGGGCGGATCGGCGGACGCCGGCGCAAACTCGGCGAAAAGCAACGGCGCGAGATCGCGGAGTCCGTCATCTCCGGACGAAAATCCGGCGCCGAGATGGCGCGGCTCTATCATGTCAGCGAGCCGACCGTTTCGCGCATCGTCGCCGCGCACCGACAGACTATGGAGCTACCGGCATGAAACGCGGCCACGACCTGACCGGGCTGATGAAGTTCGCGACACGGCCCGAGTGGGCCGACGACCTGCATGACGCGCTCGACGATCATCTGGGGCCGGTTCTCACGCAGTTCGACATCGATTCCGACGAACTGCCCGGCATCATCGGGGATCACTGGGCCATGACCTTGTGGGGCTGCGCGTTCGAGGACCTGGTGACCCGCGTCTTCGAGCCCGATGGCCGCAACATCGTGGACGAATATCTCAAGCGCCGCGGATGGAACGAGGCCGGCCCCAACAAGCTCTACATGCGCGCGCTGAAGACCTCCGTCATGAGCGTCTATGAAGTCAGCGCGATCGAGCCCGGCGTCGGCTTCCTCGCGCGAGATCTGATCCGGGGCGGTGATCCCGTCCAGGTCCGCGAGCGGGCTCTGTTGCAAAGATTGGCGGCAGTCAGAGGTAGGCTGTCGCTCTGCGCCGATCAGGCGGCTGCTGCGAAATGGTGGTTGAGCATGCCCATGGCCTCCGTCAGCGCCGAGGGCCCAATGCCAAAAGCTCTCTCCACAAGGCGCACCTCGCCCCTGATGCCGGGCTGCAGGCACCAGGGGCGAGCCTGTCCTTTGCGCAGGGCTCGCATGACTTCGAATCCCTTGATCGTGGCATAGGCCGTGGGGATCGATTTGAAACCGCGCACCGGCTTGATCAGTATCTTGAGCTTTCCGTGATCGGCCTCGATCACGTTATTGAGATACTTCACCTGCCGGTGGGCCGTCTCCCGGTCCAGCTTTCCTTCGCGCTTCAATTCGGTGATCGCTGCACCATAGCTCGGCGCTTTGTCGGTATTGAGCGTGGCAGGCTTTTCCCAGTGCTTCAGGCCTCGCAGGGCCTTGCCCAGGAACCGCTTCGCTGCCTTGGCGCTGCGGGTCGGCGACAGGTAGAAATCGATCGTGTCGCCCCGCTTGTCGACTGCCCGGTACAGGTAGGTCCACTTGCCCCGCACCTTGACGTAGGTTTCATCCAGGCGCCAGCTCGGATCAAAGCCACGCCGCCAGAACCAGCGCAGCCGCTTCTCCATCTCCGGGGCGTAGCACTGGACCCAGCGATAGATCGTCGTATGGTCGACCGAAATGCCGCGTTCCGCCAGCATTTCCTCAAGGTCGCGATAGCTGATCGGATAGCGACAATACCAGCGCACCGCCCACAGGATCACATCACCCTGGAAATGGCGCCACTTGAAATCCGTCATCGTTCCGTCCGTCCAATCTCCGCCAAGCATGCTCAAGCTTCACGATTTTTGCAACAGAGCCGTCCAGACCGATGCCGGCTATGTCACCGTCTCGCGCGACTGGCCCAGTCACCGCATGGAAACCGTCGATAGCCTGGTGGACGAAATCGCCGCCGCTCCGGGCATCACCCATATCGCGCTGCCGGCAAGCGAAGGACAGGAACCGTGACGCGCGCCCTCGACATCGGGGCGATCCGCGCCCAGGTCCGCGCGCTCGATTATGTGCGCGGCACCCCCGCCGAAGTCGCGATGTGGCGCGAAGGCGATGCCGAAGCCCGCGCCAATCTCGCGATCGAAGGCATGGACCTCGACGCCGACGAACACGCCCTGTTCGACATGCTGCGCGCGGAAGCTGTCCCCCCTCCCCTCGCCACCGCGATCGTCCTCAAGCTGCTCGATCATCCCGACGCGGACCCGGCGCTGGCGATCACGCCGGCAACGATCGGATGACGATGCGGGCCGATCTCGATCATCTTCCCGCCGCCAAGCGCCGCGAACTGGAACGGGTCGCCCGCGTCCTGTTCGATGAATTTGAGGATGCCGTCAAAACCAAGCTCTCCGACAAACGCAAGGGCGGCCGCATCCTCAAGCTGATCCTGTTCGGCTCCTACGCGCGCGGCGATTGGGTCGAGGATCGCGCCAGCGGCTACATCTCCGACTATGACCTTCTCGTCGTCGTCAACTCCGAGACCTTCACCGATCTGCAAACATGGTGGGCGGTCGCCGACGATCATCTGGTGCGCGAGCTGACCGTCACCCGCCATCTCTCAACGCCGGTCAATTTCATCGTCCATTCCCTGATGGACGTAAATGACCAGCTCGCGCGCGGCCGTCCCTTCTTTGCCGACATAGCCCGCGATGGCATTGCCCTCTACGAAGCGCCGGGACAGGGCCTCGCCATGCCGCGCCAGCTCGACGCGCAGGAACGCCACGCCGAAGCCCTGCGCCATCGCGACCATTGGTTCCCGCTCGCCGCGCACGCGCTCAAGCTCGCCCAGGACAGCATCGCCGACGGCGTGCCGCGCGATGCGGCGTTCATGCTGCACCAGGCCGTCGAGCGGGCTTACAATGCCGTGCTGCTCGTCCTGACGCTCTACGCGCCCAAATCGCACCGTCTCGGCATCCTGCGCTCGCTCGCCGAAAATCTAGACCCCCGGCTGATCGAAGCATGGCCGCGCGATACTCGCGCGGCCCGCCGCCATTTCGCACAGTTGCAGCGCGCCTATGTCGAGGCCCGCTATTCCCACGCCTATGAAATCACCCCCGACGAACTGGCCTGGCTCGTCGAGCGCGTGAGGCATTTCCACACGATCGCCGCCGCGATCTGCGCCGAACATCTCGCCACGATCGACACCAAAAACGACCCAGGAGGATTGCCATGAAACCAGCCCTGTTCCTCACGCCCCTGCTCGGCCTCGCCGCCTGCACCCCCGCTGCGCCCGACCCTCGCGGTGTCGATCGCGACGAAACCGTGCTGACCGTCACCGGCACGGGGCGCGCCGAAGCCACCCCCGATCAGGCGTTGTTCACTGCCGGCCTGTCGAGCATCGCCGCCGACGCGCAGGCCGCCAGCGCCCGCAACGCGGAAACCATGAACAAGATCACCGCCGCGCTCGCCAGGCTCGACATTCCGGCGCGGGATATTCAGACCCGCAACCTCTCGGTCAACCGGATCGACTATGGCGCGAACAAGGGCCGCTATGAGGCCAGCAACAGCGTCGCCGTGCGGGTCCGCGACAACAAACGGGTGAGCGAAGCTCTCGCCGCCGTCACCGCTGCCGGGGCCAACATCGTCTCCGGCCCCAATCTCTCGGTCGCCGATCCCGAAAAGGCCAACCTCGGCGCTTATGGCACCGCCTACAAGGCCGCGCGCGCCAAGGCCGATGCCTATGCCGCCGCCGCCAACCTGCGCGTTACGCGCGTGCTGGCGATCAGCGATGGCGGCCAGGGCGGCTATATGCCGCAAATGGCCGACATGGAGGCCCGCATCGCCGCTCCCCCGACAGTCGTGCCACAGGCAGCGCCCCCGGTGATGGCGGGGACCAACATGAACATCGTGACCGTGCGGGTGGATTTCGCCCTGGCGGCGAAGTGATCCGGCATGGAATGGTTCCGCCAGCTCGGCCGCGCGATCCGCAACCTCGCCCGCCTCGCGCGCGAGCAACCGATTTGGGCGATCACGGCGCTGACCCTTAGCCCGCTCGCGCTCATCCGCCATCTGTTTCGCACCGCGATCCTGTTCCTGATCGTCGGCATCGTCCTGGCCGGCGGGATGCAATTCGTCCTCGCCTCCCTGCTCGGCCTGGCTCGCGATTCCAATCTCTACCAGCTCGGCATGATGCTGACGTTCCTCGTCATCATCCTGGTCACGCTGCGCGCCCTCTTCCAACCGCTGATCCTGCGCTATGGTGGCCCTGCCGGCGACGATACCCACGGCTCGGCCCGCTTCGCCACCGATCGCGAGACGCGCCCCCTCGCCCAAAATGGCGACGGCCTGCTGATCGGCCGCGACCGCAAATCGGGCAAGCCGCTGCGCTATGCCGGCCCCGCCCATCTGCTGACGATCGCGCCGACGCGCACCGGCAAGGGCGTGGGCACCATCATCCCCAACCTGCTCGACTATCCCGGCCCGGTCGTCTGCATCGACCCCAAGGGCGAGAACGCGCGTATCACCGCCCACTATCGCGCACGCTTCGGCCCGGTCCATGTCCTCGATCCCTTCGGCGTAACGGGCATGGTCGGGGCCGCGTTCAATCCATTGGATCGTATCGACCCTGCCGGCCTCGATCTCGCCGACGACTGCATGACGCTGGCCGACGCACTGGTCTATGACGCCCCCGGCGAAGCGGGCGAGGCGCATTGGAACGAGGAAGCCAAGGCGTTGATCGCCGGCCTGATCCTGCATATCGTTTGCCAGGAGCCGGCGGGCACACGAACCCTTGCCACGCTGCGCGACCGGCTCACCCTCGCTCCGCAAGCCTTCGCCGCCCAGCTCGAAGCCATGCAGGCGCAAGGCGGCCTCACCGCCCGCGCCGCCAATCGCCACCTCGGCAAGTCCGATCGCGAAGCCGCTGGCGTGCTGTCGGCCGCGCAGCGCCATACCCATTTTCTCGACAGCCCGCGCATGACGGCGGTGCTGGGGCACTCGGATTTCACGTTCGCCGATGTGAAGGCGCAGCCTACCAGCGTCTATCTGGTGCTGCCGCCCGATCGGCTCGCCACCTATGCGCGCTGGCTGCGCCTGATGCTCGCGCAAGGGCTGACCGATCTCGCGCGCGCGCCGGCCTCCCCTGCCCGCTCCGTCCTGTTCCTGCTCGATGAGTTCGCCGCCCTCGGCCGCCTCGAACCCGTCGAGCGCGCTATGGGCCTCATGGCCGGCTACGGCATCCAGCTCTGGCCGATCCTGCAAGACGTTCACCAGCTCCGCGCGCTCTACGAGCGCCGCGCCGGCACCTTCCTGTCGAACGCCGGCGTCTTGCAGATATTCGGCGTCAACGATCACGACAGCGCCAAGCTCGTCTCCGATCTGCTCGGCCAGGAAACGGTCGTGTTCGAGAGCATGAGCCGCGCGATCGACGCGGAAGAGACCGGCATATCGTTCGGATCGCAGCATGTCGGCCGCCCCTTGCTCACGCCCGATGAGGTCCGCACGCTGCGCGAGGATTTGCAGCTCCTGTTCCTCGCGGGGCAACGGCCGATCGTCGCCGCCAAGCTACGCTATTTCGCCGATCGCGAGTTCGCGGGGAAGTTCGACAAGGTGTAGAGCGTTTAAACCGTCTCAAACACAAGGTATTTCGACCATGCCTAATGAACGATTTGAGGAATTTGCCGATCGATTCATGAAAAGCATCGGCGAGCCGGGCTGTGACCTACAAGCATTGGTCGATGAGCTGATAGAACTGCACGCTGTCGAGCGCGACGAATTTAACCGTGTCCGCCTGATAAGTATGCACATTGCGTTGACCAACATCGCTGCCGAAGGCTTGGCCAAGGCACAAGCCCCAGGCTCTCAGATCATCGGCTTTCTGGCCGATAACCTTTCGACTTACCATCTCATGCTCCGCCAGGAGAGTTTGGTTGACGGGCAGATCGACAAGGCCGTGCTTTTGCGCGTGACCGAACGCGAAATCACCGCTGGCCGCATGAAGGGCAACGATCCTCTCCGGGCATTTGCCGAAGGCGGCGAGTATATTCGCGACAATCCGATGGAGGGCCTTTTCCACGCTGATCCATCGGCCGACGACAAACCCGTCCTGAATTGAAGCGATAGCACCACGCGCCACAGGGCGCGAATGTATAGGCGTATACAAATATACAAGTTCGCCGTCTGTTCGGCCTGGGCGTTGTTTAGCGGACTTTCCGCGCCCTCCCCTGCCGGTTCTTAGCGTAGGATTCCGCCCTCTCCCGCAACGATGATCGGGCCAGGTTCGCGAAATCGTTGTCTGGCGCACAAATCTTGAAGCTCGCCGCGCCGATCGCGGCCGCTCGGACCCGATGTTGCCGTTTTTCAGCCCTAGCGTCCATAAAACGCACTTCCGTGTCGTCGCGCGCGATCGTGCGAGGATCTAGCTTCCAAAAAATCGGCCGCCTAGGAAGCCCGTAGAGCGGCATCGGGCGCTCGACCTCTCCAACCCTGCCGAACGCTCAGAATGACGCCCAGCGGCCCGGAAATCGCCCCTGCCGCGACGTTTCCGCCTCCCCTGCCCTCTCGGCTTGATCGCTGCCCTATCCGCCTGGCTTTTCTGGAAAGCCAATTGCGACGGTGCCGCTGGCGCTGTGGTCGCGGCAGGGGCGCAGCGTTTAAACGATCCCTAATCCAACAAAAAGCGTGCCGGCGAAGCCGGCTCATCATGGGGGATGCCGGGTGGGAGGATCGCAAAGCGATCCGGGGCGGCCGCAGGCCGCGAGCCGGCGGGGGCGAAGCCCCCAAGAGGCGGCGCTTTTCTTCCCTCTGACCGTGCTTCAAGCACTGCGCCAGTGAGTCGCGCTGCCTCTGTCCCGATTTCCGGGACAGGTTGTCCGATCTGGCGGGATGCTGGTGGGTGAAACCACGTCGCGGCAAAAGTTATCCACAGGGCGGCCTAGTGTTAATATATGGGTTAAAGAGTCGTGTTACGGGATTTTGGCGTCTCCGTAAGATACTGAATATAATAGTGAAATCGGCCATTTTTTGGCCTTGGGCGTCAACGGAACCCCGAATCCGGTGACTCCAGAACCCCGAATCTGCGTCAACGAAACCCCGAATCGTCGGCGAGCGTCAATGAAACCCCGAACTTTTTCGTTGCGTCAATGAAACCCCGAATCTACGGTGGCCGTCA
>NC_020544.1:0-43776 GCF_000347675.2 Sphingomonas sp. MM-1
AGCGAGCCGAGCGGTCGCCGGAGCTGGTCGACGATGGCGTGGCGCGCCGCGAGCCCGGTCGGGTATGCCGTCTCGACCGCCGGCTCCGGAAAAGGTGTTTGCCGCACCGCGAGCCCTGCGGTGGAGGGCGGCAGCGACGGCAGCGGCCGGTCGCCGCCCGTCACGGTCGCGCGGGGCAGCCCCAGCTGGTCAGCGAGCCGGACCACCTTGTCGAGCCGCTCCTCGGCGCGGCTCTTCTGATACTTGCGATAGCGGTAGAGCGGCACGGCGCCGCGCGACGGCTCGTAAGGGCCATGCCGCTTGCCGTCATGCTCCACGAAGAGCTGCTGGTCGAACAGCCCCCAGAGCAGCGTCACCGTCTCGCCGGCGAGCTCGGGCTCGACCTCGTAGGAAGCGCCCTCAACCGAGACGGTCGCGTCGCCCGCAACGGTGCGCCGCTCGGGCTCACGAGCGAAGGCGCAGAACCGCTCCCATGAACACATGGCCCGCACGCCATCGCCGGGCAGGTGCCGCAGCCAGTGCTCGATCCGCGCGTGTGGCTCGGAACGATGGTCGCCGTTGTTGTAGGTGACCAGCGCACGCCGCATCCACAGATTGGCTTCCGCCTCGTCCTTGGGTTTGTGGAAGTGGTACAACGTCTCGTGCACCTCCTTCACCGTGCGGAACGGCCGCTCGACCTTGCCCTTGGCGCGGGCCGCGGTGTGCCGGTCGTCGGCCTTCGGCGGCAGATGGGTGAGGACGCGCACGCCGAGGCTGCCCATCACCGACTGGAACACGCGCGACCGGCTGACCGGGCCGTTGTCCATGTAGATCGTGACCGGCAGGCCCTGGAACGGCAGTTCGGGCTCAGGCTTGGCGGCGAAGGCGTTGAATAGAAAGCGCAGCGCGGACTCGGCATCCTCGCCATAGACGCTGCGATATTCCTGGTAGACCACGCCCGAGCAGTCATCGACGGCCGAGAACAGCATCAGCGTGGGTTTGCCGCGACCCTGCTCGATCCAGAGCGGCGCCTCGACCTGCTTGAGGTCGGACGGGCTCATGTCGAAGTGCCACAGCTCGTTGGATCGCCGCGCCTGAAAACGAACGGCTGCGTGGGGGCGGGTCACGCGGGCATAGTCCAGCCCTGATGAGCGGAGCAGCCGGTCGATGGTCGCCCGCTTCAGCAGGCCGGGTGCTACCTTGACCAGGCCCTCCGGCGTCTCGACGCCATCGGTTTCCAGGAACTCGATGGCGCGGGCGGTCGAAACGTGCCGGCCCTTCTTGTTGGTGGTCCTGATCTTCAGTGCGGCGACGATCTCGGCGTAGCGCTCCATCTCGGCCTGCGGGGCAACCCGCGTCGCACCATGGTCGGACCGGCGCACCGACTTGGGGCGGTTCAGCTCGCGCAACGCCCGGTAAAGGGTCCAGATGGAGATGCCATAGGCCTCGGCCGCACGGGCGATGATCTCGGTGCGACCGGGGTCGCGTGGGGGCAACAGCGACAACCGTCGGCGAAGATCGATCAGCGCCTCTCCAGGCGGTCGCTTCGCCCGGTCAGCCATGGGCTGTTGCAGCCTCCTTGATCGATGCACCGCTGCCGCGCTTGCCTGCATAGCGATAGAGGGTCGCGACCGACACGCCCATGCGCTTGGCGATGTCGCGCACCGGCAACGTGCCCTCCTTCATCATCGCCCGTGCCGCGGCGACGTCGCTCGGGCGCATTGCCGATGGGCGGCCACCCTTGCGACCCTGCCGGCGCGCCTCCACTAGCCCCGCGGTAGTTCGCTCGCGGATCAGGGCACGCTCGAACTGCGCGATGGCGCCGAACACGTGAAAGGTGAGCATGCCACCCGGCGTTGTCGTGTCGATGCTCTCGGTCAGCGACACCAGCCCGATCTTCTCGCGCTCCAGATCCTCGGCCGTGGCGATCAACTTCTTGAGCGAGCGGGCGAGGCGGTCGAGCTTCCAAACAACCAGCGTGTCGCCTGCGCGCAGCACGTCTTCCAGAATGCGCGCCAGTTCGGGCCGGTCATCGCGCGCGCCCGACGCCTTTTCGGTGAACACCCGCTCGCAGCCGGCCCGCCGCAGCGCATCGAGCTGGAGCTCGGGGTTCTGGTCGCTGGTGCTGACCCTGGCATAGCCGACCCGCATGAGCGTCTGATCTTCTCCAAACTCGTGCGGGGCATACCGTTTTGCGACGCGGGTTTCCAGAACAGTTTTGACAAAGTGCGGCCCGCAGATTTACGTTGCCGGCCCAGCAAGGCGATCGGCTCGTCAGAAACGGTCGTTTTGCAGAACCGCTGAGGAGCCGGGTTCATGCAGGTGCTCGATACGGTTGGCTGGGTCGGTGATGGCGACGACACCGACTTCTTCCTCGCAATCGAGCGCACCTTCGATCTGCGCCTGCGCTCGAACCTGCCTTGGACAACGTTCGGCGAGGTGCGTGACCATGTCGTCGCGCATGTCGCAGCCTACAGCGGGGGCGGCACGACATGCGCCACGCAGATGACGTTCTACAGGCTTCGACGCGCGCTCGGGCTTGGCCGGCACGTCGGGCCGGATGCGCCGTTGGCGCCGCTGATCGGTGGGAAGCTGCGCCAAGCGTTCAGCGACCTGGAAGCCGATACCGACCTCAAGATGCCGGCGACGCGAGCCGGATGGCTTGGGATTGTCAGTGGTCTCTGCTTCGCTGTCGCGGTCGCGATCCTCGCCTTCACGACGCTGGCACCTCCCCTTCGCATCTTCGCTGCTGGAGCGAGCGCCTACGCGGGGCTATGGTTACGGCACCTCGACCGCCGGCGATTACCTCGGAGGTGCGACACTATCGGCGATCTCGCCCGACTGGTCACGGAGCAGAACCGTGGCAGGCTTGCCCGCGACGGCGCGCGCCTCACCGCCCCCGAGATTTGGCGGATCATCCAGCAACTGGCCGCCGAGGAGAGCGGGATCGACCCCGATCTGATTGGGTCGGAAACGACCTTCTTCCGAGCCAAAGTGCGAGCAGCCTGATCAATGGCTTACTGGATTGCATAGATTGATGCCGAGACACGGGACATTGCGTGGCGTCGGACTGACGGCTTTGGGTGCCGTTGTCGTCGCAGGCTCTTTCGTCGCTCTCGGATTGCGACCGGATGGGATCGCCAGCTACTATCGCGATACGCTGACTCCGGCAGGGTTTGCCATTTGGTTCTGCGGCTTCGTAGCCGCCACACTCGCTCCACCCGCCATAGCTGTACTCTGCTGGTTTGGCGCCATGCGGTTCCGCTACGGGTGGCTTCTCCACATCCTGCTTGTTCCTGCCACCTACGCCGCTGTGCGAGGATCAATCGCGCTCATGCTCGCGGTAGCAAGTGAGCCGGACAGCGATGGCCCAACGAGATGGGCTACCGATCCAGCAGTGATGCTGATGGTGGTTTGCCCCATCGTGTACTTTCTGATCTTGGGTTCCACAAAGCTGCGTGAGCATCGCGCATCAGCAAATGACTGCTAATTGTAGGCGCTTGCAATCATAGCGGCGTGTGCTCGCAAACAGCCTGATTTCCTGCTCACGCTTTCTGCCACTGGCGGGGAGCGTCCTGCTCGAATTATCTGCCAGTGTGCTCGCCATCATCCGGCGCTGCTTGCAAACGGGGCGTTGTGCTCACGCTCCGTGCCAATGGGCTCTCCAAACCCGTAGCCGGCAAGCGCTTTTGGGGGTGACTACACGAAAGTGACGTATCTGCACGGAAAGGGCGAACGGATAGCGAACGTCACGCGGCAAGTAGGGAGTTGACGGCGCGCAGCGGTCGCAAGGCGTCCGGATCGGGTTGATCTTCAACATTCCAGCTATAGTCACCGGTCAGCGAGATATGCTCCCAGCCCAATGGCGCGATGTGGCGTGCGATTTCGTCGGCTGTGCCGATGTCCGCCAGCGCCATTTCGAGATAGCGAGTGTTCCACAAGATGATGGCGGCGACGAGCAGGTTGAGGCCGGAGGCGCGATAGGTCTGGTTCTCGAACCGACGATCGCGCAGTTCGCCGAGCTGGTTGAAGAAGAGCGCGCGGGCGAGCGCGTTGCGGGCTTCGCCTTTGTTGAGGCCCGCCTGGGTGCGCCGGCGCAGGTCGATGTCGCGCAGCCAGTCGAGCATGAAAATGGAGCGTTCGAGGCGGCCCAGCTCGCGTAGTGCGAGGGCCAGTCCGTTCTGTCGCGGATAGGCGGACAAGCGGCGCAGCATTGCCGAAGCAGTGACGGTGCCGGTGCGGATCGACGTGGCGAACCGCAGCAGTTCGTCCCAATGCGCCGCGACATGACCCAATGCGATCGGTTCGGCCGTCATGCCGGCAAGCAAGGGGCCGGATTCTTGGCCGGGAAGGAGGTGTAAACGACGCTCCTTGATGTCGCGCAGGCGCGGCGCGAAGCGGTAGCCGAAGAAGGGCATGAGGCCGAACACATGGTCCGATGCCCCGCCCGTATCGGTGTAGTGCTCCTCGATCGTCAGGCCGGTCTGGTGATACAGCAAGCCATCCAGCACATAGGGCGCTTCGCCAGCGGTCGCCGCGATCACCCGACTTGCGAAGGGGTCATATCGATCCGAGACATGGGTGTAGAAGGCAACGCCTGGTTCGTTGCCGCTGCGCGCGTTGATGTCGCCGATCGCGGCCCCACGGCCCCCGGCATGAAATTGCTGTCCGTCGCTCGACGAAGTGGTGCCGTCTCCCCACAGCGCGGCGAGCGGCATGGCGCGATGGGCGTCGATCAGCCTTCCCAACGCTTCGCCATAGGCGGCTTCGCTGATGTGCCAGTCGTGAAGATGGGCGAGCTGACGCAGACTTGCGCCCCGGCAGGTTTCCGCCATGCGTGTGAGGCCGAGATTGATGCCATCGGCGAGGATGACCGTGAGCAGCGCATTGCGATCGTCGGCTTCCCGGCCCGAACGACGATGGATGAAGCATTCGCTGAACCCGGTCCAGGCATCGACCTCCAGCAGAAGATCGGTGATCTTCACGCGCGGCAGTCGATCATAGGCGGCGCGACGGGCAATCTCGGTGGCGGGCGGTGTTGCCGCCTTCAGCGGCGAGATGATGAGACCGTTTTCGTCAAGCTTAACCTGGGGCAGCTCCCCTTGCCGTGCAAGGACCGTTACCTGCTCGATCGCCGTGTCGAGCCTGGTGCGCCGTTCCTCGATATGGCGCTCGAAATCCGTTTCGATGGCGAGCGGCAACGGCCCCTTCTCGCGCAGCGCCGCAAAGGTCGCCGGCGGTATGAGATAGCTGTCGAAATCGCGAAACTGCCGGCTTCCCGCGACCCATATATCCCCGGCTCGCAACCGCTCGCGTAGTTGCGACAAGGCGCATAGTTCATAAGCGGCACGATCAACGATGCCATCCCGCAGGACGAACGGGCGCCATGCGGGCGGCACAAAGCGTAGCGGCACGCGATCAGGCAAGCGCCGTTTGCCGGTCCGATATAGCTCCGCGATGATGGCCAGCGCTGACAGGAGCCCCTGAACCGCGCCGGCGCCGCGAAACTCGAAGGCGTTGAGAAAAGCGCCGACAAAGAGCTTCACCGTCCGATGCCGCTCGATCAATTCGGCGGTGCGATCGACGGTTTCCGGTCGCCCGAGCACTTCGGCCTGCTCGACGGCCACGGCGAAGTGCTGCCAGTCCAGCGCCTCGATCTGCGCCAGAGAATCCACGCCCTTGCTGCGCGCGTCGATGAGGAGGCGGCAAGACCCCGTGAGCGTCCGGAGGTGGCCTTGCAACTCGCGCACCGTCTTGGCCTCCGTCAGCGCCGAGGGCCCAATGCCAAAAGCTCTCTCCACAAGGCCGCGCCATGCTGCCCAACAGCTTGTCGAACATCGTCAGGGTGGCGTCGGTCAGGCTTTCCTCAAGCCGGATGCCGGTTGCCGCCAGCGTCGCATGGCGGCGCAGGGCATTGAGTTCGCCAAGGTGCTGGGGTGTGATGCGGCTGCCTTCGTCCGCCAGCCTGTCAAAAGTCAAAGCCGGGATCATGTCGGCACGGGCGCGATCGAGGCCCAGCGCGCGGATATAGGCGAGCCGTTCGATCAGGCGCAGGATGTTGCGCGCTGCCGGCGATTGTGGCGCATTGCGCATCCAGGATAGCCATGTCGCGACCTGCCCCGGTCGTCGGGCCAGCAAATCGTCCAGGCCCTGAAGGGTGTCAGGCAGCAGGCCATTCGTGAGCACTTCATAGGTAAGCTGTTCGGCTTGCTGGCGCGCCCGCCGCAGCACCGCTTCGAGAATCGACGGAGAAGGCAGGAGGATCTGCAGGCGCCGGAGTTCATCGACGATGACGTCTGCCATCTGGCCGGGGTGTATGATGGTCTGCGCGATTGGGACCGAGAAGGCGACAACTTCACGGAAAGCGTTGCGGTCAAAAATCCTGAACCCGTGCGATCGTCGGATTTCGACGAGATGCTCGCGACGGGTCTGGTCCCGATGGGCATAATCCGCGAAGGCTGCCGGCGCGACGCCGAGTTGCTGCGCCACATAGGCGAGCACAGGAGCGGGCGGGACTTCGCCCGCTTCCAGCGCACGGCCAGGCCATCTCATATATAGCATGAGCATCGCATAGCCGAGCCGGGTGGCATCGCCGCGACGGCGGCCGACAATTTCCAGGTCGTCGCTGGTCAGCGTATAATGACGCGCGATCTCGCGCTCATCGAGCGGCGCGCCATAATGCCTCGCCCAGATTTCCAGGCTCACCAGTCGCCGTCTCGCCAAGCATCATCTCCTTCGCTTTGCGTGTCCGTCAGACGGTCCTCTGGCGGCCAGCAGGAATATGTCCGTTAACTCTGGACCTATAACGGCGATTCGGACAAGATCAGATAATGATGGGAAAACGGACAGGATTGGGCTGCATGTGGCGTTGATCGGCTATGCGCGCGTCTCGACGGCAGACCAGAAGCTCTCACTCCAGCTCGACGCGCTGAACGCGGCCGGGTGCGACCGGATATTCGACGATCACGCATCTGGTGCAAAAGCCGATCGGCCCGGCCTGGCCGAGGCGCTCGCCTATCTGCGCAGCGGCGACACGCTGGTGGTTTGGAAACTCGACCGTCTTGGGCGCTCGATGAGCCATCTGATTGAGAAGGTCGGCGAGCTAGCGACGCGAGGTATCGGGTTCCGCTCGCTCACCGAGAACATCGACACCACCACTTCGGGCGGGATGCTGGTGTTCAACATCTTCGGCTCGCTTGCCCAGTTTGAGCGCGATCTGATCCGGGAGCGCACCCATGCAGGCCTCAAGGCCGCTCGCGAGCGAGGTCGCCCCGGTGGGCGGCGGCCAGTGGTCACACCTGACAAGCTCCGCAAGGCGCGCGAACATATCGCTTCCGGCCTCACAGTTCGCGAGGCCGCCGCGCGCCTCAAGATCGGCAAAACCGCCCTCTACAAAGCCCTCGAAGCCACGGAGAAGAACACAAAGTCCCAGCGTTCCCGGTCCGTTCGCTCTTAGCGTGCAGATAAGTCACTTTCGTGCAGTCACCCCTTTTGCGAAGCAGGTTTCCAGAACAGTTCTGACAAGCGGCGGGCCGCAGAAATGCGTTGTCGTCATGGCCCGCCCGCGAGGTCGTCAGAAAGGAAGGTTTTCGCGAACAGGGCCGGCGCGTCGTGCTAGGCGATGGAACCCCGCAAGCGGACAGGATGCGATGACCAGGACCGAAATGCTGGAAACGATGAAGCGTCTCGACGCCCATGCGAACGCCCTGTTGCTTACCGGGGCCTCCGATATCGATCTGCTCGGCGGCATGTTCGACGTGATGCCCGACTTCAAGGCGTTGCTCGACGCCGGATACGGCGGTGAAATCGACAAGAACGCTGGTCGCTTCCCCGGTTTGCATCGCTACGCCGTCATGCTCTCCAATGTCGCCGAGGGGATCGCGGAAGGTTCCATCCGGGTGCCGCGCTGACGCCCTGTTTCGCTGGCAGGGGATGTGAGCAGACCTTTATGATTGCGAGCAGCGCAGGATGATGGCGAGCACATTGGCAGATAGCGCGAGCAGATCGCCGAGCCGGTTGTCAGATAATCCGAGCAAAAAAAGGCTCTGTTTGCAAGCAAACGCCGCTACGATTGCAAGCACCTACACTAATCTCGACTTTGTAGTTGGCAGATACCATGAGCGGCCCTTTGCCGTTTGCGAGCAGACGCGGATGATGGCGAGCACATTGTCGGATAGCGTGAGCAGCATAGTCGGCTCGTTGTCAGGTAATCTGGGCAGGAAAAGGCGCTGTTTGCGAGCAGAAGCTGCTACGGTTGCAAGCGCCTACATCTAAGCGCGCCGGCCTTCACCATCGGCAAGAGGCACGTGTTCCAGGATGGCGACACGGTGTGGAGCAATGTCTCTCATCCTAACGACTTCATCTCGGACATCATGAACAACATGTTCAACTCGCATGGCAAGCGCTTCGACGCATGGACGGACGTTCAGTGGACAGCGCCCGGGTCGATGTCGCTGCTCAGCTATTATGCCGAGCCTGGCACGCCAAAGGAGGACGGGCATATGCACACGTCCATCCACGTGATGACGCCGGAGTCACCGGACACCACACATTATTTCTGGGCTTTCGGGCGCGACATCCATCCGGACAATGAGGAGTTCTCCGCAAAATTGCGCGCCGGCATCGAATATGCGTTCGAGGAAGAGGACAAGCCGATGATCGCTCTCCAACAGGCGCAAGTCGGCGATCGGGACATCATGTCCATGCGGCCTGTGCTCCTGGCTGGCGATGCTGGCGCGGTGCGCGCTCGTCGCATGCTGCGTAAACTTATCGCGCAGGAGCAATCCAACGGCGAAGAGGCGAGCGATCAGAAGCAGTCAGTGGACGCTTAGGATTCAGTCCGCCTGTTTCCTGGCTGACTGTCGCTTCTGTCGTAAGTCTAGCGAGATCCAGTCTGCACGTGAGTTGAAAGTCAGGTGTGATGACTTCTTGCATTAACGCTGTTTGAAAGCGCGCAAGTGCCACTGGCTGCCAAAGCAGCCAGCCAGCTTGCGAAAAATAAAGAGGGAGGGAGAGGTACAATATGAAAAACCGCATCAAAATTGGGCTGATGCTCGGCACGGCTGGTGCGCTCGGCTGGACCCCGGCATACGCGCAGGCCCCCGCTGAGGCACAGATTGCTCCGGCGCTGCCTCAAGCCGTGGCGCCTGCTCAGGCGGAAAGCACAGACCCCGCGTCCAATGTCGGCATCGGGGACATCGTGGTCACGGCGCAGCGCCGCGCGGAGAATGTCCAACAGGTCCCGATTGCCGTTGCAGCTTTTTCCGGTGCGGCCCTGCAGGAAAAAGGCGTCGACAATGTTTCGCAGCTCGCGAACCTCACCCCCGGCGTGCAGCTATCGTCCACGTCGCAGATTTTCAGTTCGCCATCGATGTTGTCCGGATTCATCCGCGGCATCGGCCAGGACGACTTCGCACTCAACTTCGACCCGGGCGTCGGCACCTATGTCGATGGTGTCTACCTCGCGCGTACCGCCGGGTCGAATGTCGATCTTCTCGACGTGGAACGCATCGAGATCCTGAAGGGCCCTCAGGGTACGCTGTTCGGACGCAACACCATCGGTGGCGCGATCAGCGTCGTCACCCGCAAACCGACAGACGATTTCAGCGTGATGGGTCAGGTCTCGGGCGGTCGCTTCAACCGAATCGATGTCGGTGGCGTCATCAACATCCCGATCGTCGAGGGCAAGCTCAAGAGCAGCATTGCCTTCTCGTCGAAGAACCGGAACGCTTGGCAGAAACGGATCCCGTTCCCTGGAGCTGCAGGCTTTGCTTCGGATCCTTCAGAAGCCTTCCAGCAGATCGATTATACCTCGCGGACCGCAGCAGGCGGCATCAGCGAACAGGGCGTTCGCGGTAAATTGCTATGGAACGCGACCAATGCGATCGATGTGACGCTGGAGGGCGACTATCTCAACTCGGAAACGAGCGCTTCGCCAAGCACTCTTCTCGGTACACGGTCAACTGTGTTGTCACCGGCCGGAACGCCAGTCGATGCGGACGGAAACGGCGTCCCGGACTCCACTTTGGCCGGCCTCTATAATACCTGCATCAGCCTTCCGGAGTCAGTGCTCGGCGCGATTGGTCTCGGCGGCGCCTGTGGCCCGCGTGCGGGCGGCCTCCCGGCTATCGCCGGCGCGAACGCGGACGCCGATCCCACCAATAGTCGGCTTCCGATCGATAACCGCTTCGTTACCGGTAGCCTCAACCGTGGTTACGGCACGGGTATCAATTTTACCAACACGCGCAATTTCGGATTCACAGGGACCGTCGATATCGACTTGGGTGGACCTGCCTTGAAGTCGATCACCGCCTATCGCAATCTCGACACCCGTTTCGGACAGGATCTCGACAACTCACCGGTCGTGGGGTTCGAGGGCTCATTCCGGGTGAAGCAGCATCAGTTCAGCGAAGAGCTGCAGCTTTCGGGCAAGGCGTTCAATGACAAACTCGATTATCTCGTCGGCGCGTATTATTTCTCAGAAGGTGGTAGGGAATCGGAGGATGTCGCATTTCCCGGCGGTCTGTTGCAGATCGTCGGAAACTATCGGTTCAACACCAAGTCCTACGCGCTCTTCACGCACCTCAACTACCGTGTGAACGATCTCATCGGGATCACGCTGGGCGGACGTTATACCAAGGAAGATAAGACGCTCGTTGGAAGCCAGCGGGACCTCAATATGCTTCTCACCAAACTCGGTACTCCGGCATTTCTGTTCCCGGATCCGACAGACCTGTCGCAATTCTACCCGACAGGGGAGCAGAAGCTCTCGTTCAGCAATGTTTCGCCGCGCGTCGGCATCGAACTCCATCCGACCGAGCGGATAATGCTGTACGGATCATTCTCGAAGGGGTTCAAGTCGGGCGGCTGGACGACCCGCGTCGCCGCTCCGGTCCCGCCGGATCCGACCAAGCCTGCGGACAAGCAGGCGCCGAGCTTCAATCCGGAGAAAGCCGACACGTTCGAGATCGGCTTCAAGTCGCAGCTTTTCGATCGAATGCTGCAAGTCAATGCTGCGGCATTCTACACGGACTACAAGGGCATCCAGATCCAGATCCAGCGCGGCATCGGTGCCTCCTTCGAGAACGCCGGCAACGCCAGAATCAAGGGTTTCGAGGTCGAGACGATCTTCGCGCCGAGCCGCGTCTTCCGCGTGAGCGCGTCGGCGGGATACATTGACGCTTACTATCGGAGGATCAACGATCCGTCGGGCACGATCACGCTGGCGAGCCGGCTGCCGCGTGTCCCGAAGTGGACCGCGACGCTATCTCCCGAGTTCAACGTTTTCCTGGCCAATGAAGGTCGGGTCACACTGCGGGCGGATTATTCCTACAAGTCCACCATGGCGGCGGATGCGGAAAACACGCCCGAGTTGTTCAGTGGGAATGTCAGCCTCGTCAATGCCTCGCTCACGTACAGCGCGCCCGGCGACGACTGGTCTCTCGCAATTGGCGGGAACAATGTTTTCAACAAACGCTACATCGCAAATGGCGTCAATCAGCTCAATGGAGCTGGCCTGCTGAGCGCGGTGCCGAACAGGCCGTCTGAATATTATGCGACTTTGAGGTTTAAATTCTGATCGACCCGGACTGATCCCACTCCGGATGCTCCTATCTGTCCGGCCCGGGTTTAACCTAGGCCGGGCTTTCTTTGCTAGGTCGATGGCAGCTTTCTCACATCCGCGCGGACAGCACCTTGTGCAGGAGCTGTCGCAACCAGCGGTGAGGCGGGTCGTCTTGGTTCCTCGCATGCCAATATTGCCTGACCTCAAATGCTTCCATAAGAATTGGCGGCCGCACGGCCCGGAGTCCGTAGACCTCGGCGAGCCGACCAATCACGCGAGCCGGAGCGGTAAGAATAAGGTCCGACTCGAAGCAAGCTGCCAACGCCACGAGAAAGCTGCTCGCGACGATCCTGATCCGATCGGGATGGATCTTGTCGAGGAGAGCGCGTTCGACGGCACGATGGGCATGGGCCATACCCTTGGTGCTGACCACGATATGATCTGCGGCCATGAAGTCATCGGTCTCACCGGACTTGATGAACGGATGACCTTCCTTTCCGAAGCACAGATATTCCTCCTGGTAGAGCCGTTGCGTCTTGATGCCGACAACAAGGCTCGGATAGGCGCCGACGGCGATATCGACATGCCCGGTCTCGAGCGCGCTCACCATTTCATCGCCGCTCAGCGTGAGTGCGCGGTAGCTGGTGTGTGGTGCCTCGAACCGCGCCGCCGAATGCAACGCCGTCAAAACGACAAGATGGGCGATGTCCGATCCGGCAATGATGAATTCGCGCTTGAGACGGTCAGGTGAGAATGTCTGCCCGCCTTCAGCCAGGTCGCGACGCAGTTCCAGCAGTTGCTGAACAACCCCGGCGATCGCCTCGGCACGTGGTGTCGGCTCCATGCCGTCGCGCGCCCGGACGAGAAGCGGGTCGCCCAATGCTTTGCGCAGGCGCGCCAGCCCATGGCTGGCGGTGGGCTGCGGTAGGTCGAGTTCTCGTGCAGCGGCGCTGACGCTGTGCCGCTTTAACAGCGCATCCAAAAGCACCAAGTGCCGAAAATCCAGGTCATCTATATTCACAATCTGAATTGTATCTATGAAGGTCCGCCAATTGTCAAATACTCCCTGATCCCTCAAACAGGCTGCAGCAGCGATCGTTGTGCAGGTTTGAAGAGACGATCCGCAATCGCAGAAAATAGTGGAGAGCGATCATGATGCAACTGCCCGAACGCGTCGAAGGACTTCATCACATCACCGTCGCGACCGGATCCGCGCAAGGCGACGTGGATCTTCTCGTCAAGACGCTGGGACAGCGGCTCGTCAAGAAGACGATGTTCTACGACGGCGCACGGCCGGTCTATCATCTGTATTTCGGCAATGAGCTTGGCGAACCGGGCACGCTGTACACCACTTTCCCCGTTCGCCAGGCTGGCTACACCGGAAAGCGTGGTGCAGGGCAGATATCGGCGGTTTCCTATAACGCACCCGTCGGTACGCTTTCCTGGTGGCAGGAGCATCTCATAAAGCGCGCTGTGACCGTCTCGGAAGTGCGTGAGCGGTTCGGGCAGAAATATCTGTCGTTCGAGCACCCCGACTGCGGTGTCGGCTTCGAAATCATCGAGCAGGACACGGACGGCCAGTTCGAGCCCTGGGACTCTCCCTATGTGCCCAAGGAGGTCGCGCTGCGGGGCTTTCACAGCTGGACGGCCACCCTAAATCGCAATGAGGAGATGGACTCCTTCATGCGCAATGCCTGGAACCTGAAGCCCCAGGGACGCGACGGCAATTACCAGCGCTACGCTTTCGGCAATGGCGGTGCGGCCAAGGTGCTAGACGTCTATATCGATGAGGACGAAAGGCCCGGCACCTGGGCGCTTGGCGAAGGCCAAGTTCATCACGCCGCGTTTGAAGTCGCCGACCTCGACGTGCAGGCCGCGCTCAAATTTGACGTGGAAGGCCTCGGCTACACCGATTTCTCAGATCGCAAGCACCGCGGCTACTTCGAATCGATCTACGTTCGTACGCCGGGCGGCGTGTTGTTCGAAGCCTCGGTCACGCTTGGTTTCACCCATGACGAGAGCCCCGAGAAGCTCGGCAGCGAGGTCAAGGTCGCGCCGCAGCTCGAAGGTGTAAAGGACGAGCTCCTCCGGACGATGAACGATCCGATCGTCATTTGATCGCAAGGATGACTCCGCAGGCTGGGTGAAGAGAATGTGGCGACATCGGGCAGTCAATAGCCGAAATGGTGCGCGGATCGGTGTTCATACCACTGGCTTGCCGAGCGGTGAGCCGATCCTGCTCCTTTCTTCCCTGCTGGCCGACTGGCGGTCCTGGAATGACGTGGCCGGTCGTTTACCTTCAGGGGTATATGCGATCACGATGGACCTGCGGGGTCATGGAACGAGTTCGCCGAGTGCCGGCGACTACAGTCTAGCCGAACTGGCGGCCGACGTGCTTAATGTAATGGATAACCTCGCGTTTGCAAGAGTTCATCTTGTTGGCACGTCGGTCGGGTCGATGGTCGCGCAATATCTTGGCGCCACGGCGGGACACCGGCTTATCTCGCTGACACTCGTGGCAGCAGGTTCTCTCGTTCCAGAGCCAGCTTGGCCGATCTGGGACAAGCGGGTGGCCGCAGTGCGCAGCGGCGGGCTCATTACGCAGGTGCCGATCGTGTATCCGGCATGGTTTTCCGGAGCGGTCGACCAAGGTCTGCTGGATCTTGCTGAGTCGATGATCTTGGCCACGACAGTTGCCGGATTCACCGGCGCTGTCGCAGCGATCAAGGGCCATGACGCGAGAAGCCTTCTTCCGCAGGTCGAAACGCCAACGCTCGTCATAGCCGGTGCGAACGATGCCGCCGTGCCACCGGAGGCGGTCCGCGCGACCGCCGCTCTCATTCCAGGTGCCGCATTCGAAGTTGTGACGGGTGCCGCGCACCAGGTCGCGATGCAGCATCCTGTCGCCTTTGCGGACCGGCTATGCCGCCATATTGCTGGAGCGCCGCGATGACGTTTTCCCCTGAAGGACCCTATGGGACAATCGTGACCGGCCCGCCTGTCGAACAGGCAAATGCTGCGATCATTCTTCTGCACGGCCGTGGCCAGCGTGCGCAAGCGATGCTGGAACTTGCGAGACAGCTCGATCTGCCCTCTGTCGCCTGGCTTGCCCTGCAAGCGCCCGCCGGGGCGTGGTACTCGCCCAAATATGACGGGTTCGATCCAGACGGCGACAGGTCTGTGGCTGACGCCTGCACCGCCTTGGCTGAGATCTCCTCGCGGCTGGAAGCAGCCTGGGTCGCGCTAGACCGTCAGGGCATAGTCGGCTTCAGCCAGGGTGCCTGCCTCGCCAGTCACTTCATGTGGTGCGGCGCTGCGAAAATGGGGTTCCTGGGCTCGCTGACCGGAAGCCTCCCGGGTTTTGAGCTCCCAACCGCGCCAGTTGAGCCTCGGTTTACCGGTCTCAAGGCGATATTCACAGGTGGTCTGAACGACGATTGGGTCAAGGCAGAGCATGTGCGGGAGACAGCTGAGCGCTTTAGACTCTCTGGTGCTGATGTCGGCGAGTATATTCAACCGATCAAGGACCATGGAATTGGGGCGGACGAGATCGCGTTGTTGCGAGACACCCTGATCGCACGCTTCGAGCTGAACCCGCCGGTCCCTACGCGCGGGCCGCGACATCAGCCGCTCGTGCCGCAAAGCACGCCAAGTCTGACGGATTGAACGTCCCATGCTGTTCTCCGTCATAACCACCATCTCGCCTGAAAAGCTGGCAGAGCGCACAGCAGCCATACCGGCACACCGCGCCTATCTTGCGTCGCACACCGCAAGCATTTTGGCAGTGGGGACCACCTTCGCCGAAGGCGGCGATTTGGTCGGATCGACATATCTCGTTGATGTCGACGATTGGAACGCAGCCCGGGCCTTCATCGCCGAAGACCCCATGACCGTGTCCGGGGCACGTCAAAGCATCGACATTCTTGAATGGCGGATGGGCGGGTTCGATCGGCGATACCCCTGGCAAGGGGCGAACGTCGAGAGACAAGACGCAGCGCATCAAAGTCTGAATAAGGAAGGGGTGAGCGCTGCGCCCCAACCTTCGCTCCGCACACGCCATCTCAGAGTGTTGCTGCTGATCACCACGCTCGCGCCGCTAGTGGCCCTCGTCAACATTCTCTTGGGCGACACCATTGCCCATCTTCCCGTTTTGCTGCGCTCCTTCTTGGTCGTGGGGCTTGTCGTGCCCGCCGCGACCTATGTTGCACTGCCGCTGCTTACCGGCCTTGCGCGCTGCGTGGGGCAGGAGCGCCGGGAAAGTTCACCAGCCATCCGGCCGCCGGCGGAACACACTCATTCTACATGACGATTTAGCCCGCAAAAATCCCCGAACGTCTCAGTTCCAGGCAAAAGGATCATAAAAATATGAGCGCTGATACAGAAACCCTGGCGAGGAAAGTCCGTGAAGAGGTTATCAAGCCTGAGCAATCGACTCTGATTAGCCCGGATCGACAGTCACCGAGCCTCCTTCGCCGCGAAGCGACGGTCGAACCGCGGTTCGAACTGTTCCACTTCGTGTTCTCAGTCTGCTCGCAAAAGGTGCGCGGCACCCTAATGGAGAAGGGCGTGACCTTCGGCTCCAACGAGTTGACGATCCTTCCCCCGCAGAATGAGAATTATTGTCCGCAATATGTCCGGCTGCGGTTGCGATCGGAAGCCGCAGCCAAGCACCGTCCTGTCAGCTCGTTCACTGGGCAGTCGTCTGTTGATTCCGAAGGGTTCGACCCGCTCGTCGTACCGACCCTCGTCGACCATGAGACCGGCCGGATCCTCGCCGATTCCAAGGCAATCTGCCTCTACCTCTGCGACGCCTTGTCCGGCGGTACCGATCTTCTGCCCGCCGACATACGGGAGGCTGTGCTCAAGCAGGTCCAGCTCGCTGACACGACGCCCCATGTAGCCCTGCTCTACGGCGCCGATCCGGACGGTGATCGTCGGCCCGAAAGCATGCAGGCGGTCATGCCCGGCATCCACGCACACAAGATCGACGCCGTGCGCCGCAATATCCCGCTCGCGGACGGCGACCCGCTTCTCCTCGAAGCCTACCAACACAAGATTGTGAAGGAGGAAGCCGCCGCCTCGTTCGTCATCAACGAGCCGCAAATGCGGACCGCCATCTCGAAGGCGGAGCAGCTGGTTACCGATCTCGATCGCGACCTCGGGGCGTCCACCGGACCTTGGCTGTTCGGCGACCGCTTCACGCTCGCCGACCTGTTCTGGGCCGTCAGTCTCTACCGCTTCCTCTGGCTCGGCTATTCGGGTTTCTGGAAAGACGGTGCAGGCAAGCCCCGTGTCGAGGCCTATGCCAATCGGCTCTTCGCGCGGCCCTCCGTCAAGGATGCGATCATCCAGTGGCCCGGCCATCCGCCGAGCGAGAATGTCATCCATCTCCTGAGCAACGCCTAAAGGCAACCACCGCGCCGTCCGCAAGCGACGCGGTCCATGCCCTGAACGCGTCGTCCGGCAGGGCCGAGACCATTCAACAGCGCTCGAATCCAGGACGAGCATGGATTTCTTATATGGATCAAACACTTCTCGAAGTACGCGTAACAAAAAAGGCTCTGTTGCAAAGATTGGCGGCAGTCAGAGGTAGGCTGTCGCTCTGCGCCGATCAGGCGGCTGCTGCGAAATGGTGGTTGAGCATGCCCATGGCCTCCGTCAGCGCCGAGGGCCCAATGCCAAAAGCTCTCTCCACAAGGCGCACCTCGCCCCTGATGCCGGGCTGCAGGCACCAGGGGCGAGCCTGTCGGCTCTGTTGCAAAAATCGTGAAGCTTGAGCATGCTTGGCGGAGATTGGACGGACGGAACGATGACGGATTTCAAGTGGCGCCATTTCCAGGGTGATGTGATCCTGTGGGCGGTGCGCTGGTATTGTCGCTATCCGATCAGCTATCGCGACCTTGAGGAAATGCTGGCGGAACGCGGCATTTCGGTCGACCATACGACGATCTATCGCTGGGTCCAGTGCTACGCCCCGGAGATGGAGAAGCGGCTGCGCTGGTTCTGGCGGCGTGGCTTTGATCCGAGCTGGCGCCTGGATGAAACCTACGTCAAGGTGCGGGGCAAGTGGACCTACCTGTACCGGGCAGTCGACAAGCGGGGCGACACGATCGATTTCTACCTGTCGCCGACCCGCAGCGCCAAGGCAGCGAAGCGGTTCCTGGACAAGGCCCTGCGAGGCCTGAAGCACTGGGAAAAGCCTGCCACGCTCAATACCGACAAAGCGCCGAGCTATGGTGCAGCGATCACCGAATTGAAGCGCGAAGGAAAGCTGGACCGGGAGACGGCCCACCGGCAGGTGAAGTATCTCAATAACGTGATCGAGGCCGATCACGGAAAGCTCAAGATACTGATCAAGCCGGTGCGCGGTTTCAAATCGATCCCCACGGCCTATGCCACGATCAAGGGATTCGAAGTCATGCGAGCCCTGCGCAAAGGACAGGCTCGCCCCTGGTGCCTGCAGCCCGGCATCAGGGGCGAGGTGCGCCTTGTGGAGAGAGCTTTTGGCATTGGGCCCTCGGCGCTGACGGAGGCCATGGGCATGCTCAACCACCATTTCGCAGCAGCCGCCTGATCGGCGCAGAGCGACAGCCTACCTCTGACTGCCGCCAATCTTTGCAACAGAGCCAGAGCGGCGGCGCCTGCTTATCGCCGCAGCCCGCTCGGTCTTTCACGAAAAGGGATTCGCCGCAGCCACCATCGACGACATCATGGCTCGCACCGGTGGGTCGCGCGGAACGCTCTATGGCCATTTCGACGGCAAGCTCGCTCTTTTCGAGGCGATTGTCGAGGAAGAGGCCGAGCGCTTCGCGCAGGCCGTCACCGAAACCATCGCGCCCGCCGCCAGCGGCGATCTCGATGCCATGGCGGAACGGTTGATCGCCGTCGCCACCAGCGAGGAAACGATCGATCTGTTGCGGATGGTGATTGCCGAGCGGCAGCATTATCCGGGTATCGGGGAAATCTATCGCCAGATCGTACCCAGGATCCAGGCATGGATGCGCCGTATGTTCCGTGAACAGACTGGTGCCTCGTTCTGCCGTGACGAAGCCGCGTCGGATTTTCTGGCGGACATGTTCCTCGCCATCGTTCTGGCCGACACACAAATGGGTATCCTGACCGGAATAACCGGCGACCGGCTCGACAAGACGCATCTTATTCGAACGCGCCAGCGTCTCAAGGCCTTGCTCGCCCTGCGAGATCATTTGGGCGCGGACAGGCTGTCCGAGCTCGCCGCTCTCGCGCAACAGGACATTGAAGATGGCCGATGAATGCATCGCGGACTGGGAAGTAATCTCCGCCCGCATCCATGATCTTTGGGTGGACCGCCTCGACAACTATGATCGCGCGATGCGGGGCGATCTTCATGATATCGGCATTCTTGTCCGCGACGAGTTTGCCCTTGGTGATCGGAAGGCCGAACAGGCCATCACCCGATGGACAGCGGAAAATCGGCCCCGATCCCTGCTCAACGCGCAATGGCAGCGCTTTCGCACGGCGATGCAGGATCGGTGGGAGCCTCAAACGCCATTCGATCCGGACAACCGCGATGACCTGAATGCCGCGCGCAATCTCGTGATCCACGATATCGACGAGTTGCTCAACCGGATGATCGAACACTATCGTCTCACCGAGACCACCGCCGCTGTCCAGGTCAATGACTGGCTCAATCTCGTTCGCGTCCTCACCGAGAACCAGCCTCGCAAACGCCTCTCGCCGCGCTGGACCCGTTCCCCGCAATGAATGAAATCAAGGAGCCTGTGATGAATATTTCCGAAACCGTGCCGATGGAACGGCGCAGAGCCATTGTTGTGGGCGCCGCCGGCGGGATCGGCAGTGACATATGCCGGCGCATGGCGCTGGAAGGGTATCGCGTCGTCGTTGCAGACTATAATGAAGACCGAGCCCGTGAAGTCTTGCGCACTTTGGCGGGCGAGGGCCACGACGTAAGCGTGTTCGATGTCACAAAAGATAGGGCGGTGGATGCCGCATTCGATAGCATCGAGGCGGATGGGCCGGCCAGCGTGCTGGTGGTGGCGTCCGGCGGCGCTCCCGTGAACCCGGATAATCCTCATCCCAATATTGCGACGACGGCCACCGAGGACTGGAACCGGGGTATCGCTCTGAACCTCAGCGGGGTTTTCTTCTGTATTCGCAAATTTGCCCAGTTGCGTCTGGCCCGCCCTCTTGAGCACAGCCGGATCATAACGATGACCTCGGGAACCGGCCAGCTTGCGGTAAGCCCGGCCAACCCCGCCTATGTGGCGTCAAAGGCCGCGCTGATCGGCCTCACCCGTCAGGTCGCCTACGATCTGGCTCACGCCAACATCACCGTCAACACCATCGCTCCAGGCGTGGTCGGAACACCGGAATTCTACCGCAATACGAGCGAAGAATTCAGGGCACAAACCGCGCGATCTGCATTGCTCAACCGTTTGGGGACGCCCGAGGAAGTCGGCTTTGGCGTCGTGTTCCTGGCATCGCCGCAGGCGTCCTACATCACTGGAACCACGCTGGATATCAATGGCGGCGCACACATGCACTGAAGCGCCCGGCGGCGATCATTGCTGCCGGCCAGGTCAGAAGGATTGAAACGATGAGCCCGCGCAAAAACATCCTGATCGTCGGTGGCGGTGTGGCCGGACTCGACCTTGCGGGCCAACTGGCGGGCGCCCCGGCGAAGCGGCTGGGCCTTGACATACGCCTCATAGATCGTGAGCCGGCCCATGTCTGGAAGCCCATGCTCCATACGATCGCGGCCGGAACGGCCGACACCGGCGCCAACCAGACCGCCTATCTGGTTCAGGCTCAGCAGCGTGGCTTCCGTTTCGAGATGGGCGAAGTGATGGCCGTCGACCGCGCAGCGAAGCAAGTCCTTCTGGCGCCGCTCGTCGTCGATGGGGCGGAGATTCTCCCCGCGCGCAGCCTGCCCTATGACAAGCTGGTGCTGGCTGCGGGAAGCCGAGCCAACGACTTCGGCACACCCGGCGTCGTAGAGCATTGCATGACGATCGATTGCCGGCGCGAAGCCATTGCCTTCAGCGAGCGGCTGCGTGTCGCAATGCTTCAGGCGATCGCCTCGAACGACCATCTTTCGATTGCTATCGTTGGGGCTGGCGCGACCGGGGTAGAGCTTGCCTCCGAACTGGTGCGGCTGGCCGATGTGCTGGAACAGCATGGCGCTTCGGGAGCGCGAAGCGGGCTGAAAATATACCTTATCGAATCTCAGCCGCGCATTCTCGGCCCCTTTCCCGAGCGCGTAGCGCATGCCGCGCACACGGTCCTGGAGTCGCTGGGCATCGAGGTGTTGACGCAGGCGCGCGTTCTGGCGGGCGATGCCGATGGGTTCCAGCTTGCCGATGGACGCAGGATCGAGGCATCCATCAAACTCTGGGCGGCCGGGGTGCGTGCGCCCGAGTTTGTCGCTGCGATAGATGGCCTGGACCACAGCAGGCTCGGGCAGGTCATCGTAAACCCGAATTTGGCGACACCCAATGACCCCGATATCTTCGCGCTGGGCGACTGTGCGAGTGTCATGCTTCCGGACCGCGAGAGTCCATTGCCGACCACGGCCCAAGCAGCCTATCAGCAGAGCGTTTATCTTGGCCGCACTTTGCCTACAATATTGGAAGGAAAGCCCGTGCCGCCATTTCGCTACCATGACTTCGGGTCATTGGTGTCGCTCGGCGGTTATGACGCTTATGGGACGCTTGGCCGCTTCGGGTTGTTCCGGGGTGGGTTCCTGCACGGGCGCATGGCGCAGCTTGGGCATGCGCTGCTCTATCGGCGGCATCAGGCGCGAATTTATGGACCGGTTCGCGGTAGCCTGCTGTGGCTTGCCGATACCCTCGACACCTCGGTGCGCCGGCGCGAGCGCCTGGCCTGACATGGGCCGCCTTCACCAACGAAGCTGCCTGATCCTCGGTGCATTCTGGCTTGTTCTTCCCGGCACCGTGTGGGCTTCACCGCCCGACATGGAAGTTCTACTGACCGGCCAGGTAGAAACCGATGCCAGTGGCGAACAGGTCGTTGCACTGCGCTTTCTGAACCGGACTGACAGACAAGAAATCCTCGCCCTGCCGGACAGGATCGAAGCGAAAGTCCGGCAGGAGAATCGTGAACGCACGCTCCTGTTGGCGCGCGCTAACGATACAGAGCCGCATCTTGCCATCGACGCGCATGGATTTGGGCAGGCCCATTATCGCCTGCCCGCAAATGAACCCCTCGTCAGAGCCATGGTCTCCATTCCTGCCTGGTCAACTCAGGAGGTGGTGCTTGCGCCCATTGTGAAGACCGCTACGCATGAGGCCGAAAATCGCTCGAATCCGAATGCACCGATTCTTCCACCGCCACCTACCGACAGAAAAGCCGGCAACGCCTTTGTGGACAATCTCGACCTGTATGAACCCATCTATGCCGTTTACGGGCCAGGCACCGACAGCGAAGCTCGCATTCAACTGAGCTTCAAATATCGCCTGTTCGGAGCCTCGGCGAACAGCCAGACGTCTTCCAATTGGCGAGACGGGCTGTACCTCGCCTACACCCAGAGAATGTTCTGGGACCTTGAAAGCAAATCCTCCCCGTTCCGCAACATCGATTTCCAGCCCGAACTTATCTACATCACACCGACAGTTGGCCTTACCGGCGACATCGCCATGACCGTGCAGGCGGGTATTCGTCATGAGTCCAACGGGCGGGACGGTCCCCAGTCGCGCAGCATCAACAGCATCTACATCGCTCCAATGGCAACCCTTCCGATCGCCGGCGATTACAGGCTAACATTCGCCCCCAGGCTTTCCCTGTATGTCGGTAACAAATCCGACAATCCGGATATCGTCCATTATCGCGGACATGCCGGATTGTTCATGGAGGTCGGAGAGGATAATGGACTGCGCCTCTCCACCTCCACCCGTTTCAACTTCGGTTCGGGCAAAGGGGCTGTCAATGCCGACCTGTCCTATCCGTTGCCCCGTCTCCTCGGCGGTGGTCCCGATCTCTATCTCTTCGCCCAGTCCTTCTACGGCTATGGTGAAAATCTGCTCGATTATAACCGGCGCACCCGCCGGTTACGTATAGGCGTTGCTCTCGTGCGATAATCTTGAGGCGACGCCACAGTCTTTCTCTCGCAGAGTTCATGCCGGTATCACCTTCCGCCATCGGGCCTGACCTCGATCGTGCAGCGCACCGGCTTTTTCGCCTTGTCAGCCTGCTCGCGGCATTTCTGCACCGCCTCGCGGTTGCCATCGACGAGCGGCGAGGCCGCGACGATCAACGCCCAGCTCTCGGGCGCGGCGGTCTGCATCAACCGTTGCCCCGCATCCCACATCGTCGGTTCGCCAAGCGCGTGCATCGCCCGCCGCTCGGGCCAGTGCCAACTCGCCGGCATCATCCGCGCGACCGGGCCGGCGAGCGCCGCATAGAGCAGCATCCCCAGCGCCGCGCCCCCCAGCCCGGTCCCGATCAGCCAGCGGTTTTGCACATCGCCGCGCCGTGCGGATGCGAGCCGGTTGCCGACCTCGCGCGCGGCCTGGTCCAGTCCTGTCCGGGCTTCGGCGATCAGCCGTTGATCCTCGCGACGGGCATGGAGCGCCGCCGATACGATCTCGCCCGCCATGTTGTGAGGCGTCATCGACAGGAGAGGACTTTTGGCGATGGGGTCGATCTGCTGCACCAGCACCCCCAGCACCTTTTCGGTGCGGGCCAGCGTCGGCTCGTAATCGGGTATCTCGATGGACTCGCGCGTAGCAGCCAGCCCCGCGATCGCGGCGCGCAGCAACCCGACCTCGCCATGCACCGACGCCAACCGATCCTCGACCCGCGCGAACGCCAGCGCCGGATCGTCACCAGCATCGGGTTCGCGATATTCATCCTCGTCCATCATCCTCTCCCTATCGGCTCAATCCGCGATCGTGACTGATCCCCAACCCCCGCGACAGCTCGCGCCCAAGCTCGCGGCCCGGACTCATTCCGATCTCAAGCCCCAGCTCGCGGGTGCGACCGCGCAGGATCGATTCCACCTGGGGATCGCGCTCAAGGCTTTTCGCCATGCCCGCCATCTCCTGCCCGAGCGTCTTGCGGCCCGCCATGTCGCCGGCGCGATAAAGCCGGTCGCGATCCTGGGAGAGCTGTTGCCAGCGTTCCACGAACCGATCGGCGCGCAAGTTCGGATCGGCCCGCACGCGCGCCTCTTGGCGTATCGCCTCGATCATCGGGCCGCTGCGCCCCGCCGCCGCCTCGCGCAGCAAGCCGGAATCGCGCTTCATCGCCTCGGCCATATCGTCCGAAGCTCGCGGCCGGAGCGTGTCGAGCGCCTGAACCGCGCGCTCGAGCGCGACCTTCTGATGTTCCAGCACCGGCCCGCCCGACGCCCGCGCCTGCAACACCGCCTCCGCCGAACGCGAGGCCCGCTCGACCGCGCGCCGGAAATCGCGATCCTGGCCCTGCTCGGCCCGCGCGGGCAATTCCTTCGCCGGCTCCGGCGTCGGCGTGCGCTGGGGCAGTTTCAGCCCGTCAAACATGCCCCGCTTGGGAGCCGGCTTTTCCTTCGCACCCTGTGCTGGCTCGGCCGCCTTCACCGGCGCGGCCGACAGCTTCAAGCCGTCGAACATACCGCGCCGCGACTGACGCTCGGCCGCGGCCTTCGCCTCGCCGGCACCGCGGTCGCCGCCAATATCGGGCGTGCGGGAATCCTCGCCCATCTGGCGTGAAGTTCCCGCGCGGGGCGCGAGGATCTCCACGCCCTTCCGCTCGGGTGCATCCGCAACGCGGATCTCACCCGACAGCCCGCGCCGATCGGCGAAGGATTGCGCCTCGGCATCGCGATCCCGATACATCGGATAGTCGGACGCCATATCCTTCGCCCGCTCGCGCGACAGCGTGCGGACAAGCCGGCGATCGTCGGCGAAGTCATCGCGGCCGTAATGGAGCTGCACCCCGTCGCGATGCCGGGACAGCGCCACATAGGCCGAATGGCGGTCCATGCCGGGGGTCGCCAGCACATGCGCCCGATCGACCGTCACGCCCTGCGATTTGTGGATGGTCGCCGCATAGCCATGATCGACATGGGCATAATCTTTCAGGTCGAACGCGACTTGACGGCCATCGTCCAACTTCACCGCCATGCTGTCGGGCGACACGCGCTCGACCTTGCCCAGCGTGCCGTTCTTCACCCCAAGGCCGCGATCGTTCTTGAGGAACATGATGCGGTCGCCGGTCGCGAACTCCCGCGCGCCCCGCTCGGCCGACACGCGCACGTCCTGGCCCAGCTCGCCGGCGTCGCGCAGCCGATCGCGCGCAGCCAGGTTCAGGTCGCGCACCTCGGCATTGGTATGGGTGAGGATGATCCGCGTCTTGTCGGGATCGGCGATGCGAGCGCGATCCCAGCCCTCCACAAGGCTTTCCCGCGCAGCCTCGCGCGTCTCGGCCGCGTGGACCATGCCATGCTCGGCATAGGCATGGATCGCCTCGCCGGTGCGGCCTGTTGCGAGCGCCCGCGTGGCGTCTTTCTGCCAGTCCTCATGCTGCCGGCGAACATCGCTGATCTCGGCCGCGCCGTAGCGCTCGGCCAGCGATCGGAACGCAGCGCCAGCCTCGATCGCCTGCAACTGCTCGGCGTCGCCGACAAGGATCACCTTGGCCCCTGCCCGTTCGGCCTCGGACAGCACCCGCTCCATCTGGCGCGTGCCGATCATGCCGGCCTCGTCAATCACCAGCACGTCGCGCGGACCTAGCAGCTCGCGGCCCTGCTCCCACTGATATTCCATGCTGGCGATCGTGCGCGAGGCGATACCGGAACCGCCCTCAAGCCCCTCGGCCGCGATCCCCGACAAGGCCGCACCGCGCACCTGATAGCCCGCCCGCTCCCATTCGTCGCGCGCAACGCCCAGCATGGCCTCTGTACATTATTCGGACACAGATTCACGGTAGCGGCTTGATGAGCAGCGGCATGAGGCCATCGGCATCGAGGTCGAGGCTCTCGGACCAGATATAATCGCCGGTGAGATTGATGCGGTCCCATCCCAGCGGCGACAATCGGGACAGCATGGCGGGATCGACAGGTGTGCCGCGGTGCCGCAGTTCATCGACGGCACGACCGAGATAGCGGCAGTTGAAAAGAATGATGGCGGCCGTGACGAGGTTGAGCGCTGCCGCGCGGGTCTGCTGGTTCTCCAGGCCACGGTCGCGAAACCGCCCGAGCCGATGGAAGGCGACAGCGCGGGCCAGGCTGTTGCGTGCCTCGCCCTTGTTGAGTTCGGCGGTGACCGTCCGGCGCAGATCGGTGTCGTCGAACCAGCGCAGCGTGAACAGTGTGCGCTCGATCCGTCCGACCTCCCGAAGTGCCGCAGCAAGACTGTTTTGTTGACGATAGGCGGACAGCTTCTTCAAAATCAGCGACGGTGTGACAGTGCGGTCGCGCATCGCCGCGATGACCTCCGCAATTTCGGCCCAATGGCTGACGATCAGGTCCCGACCGAGGCGGCGCCCGAACAGCGGTGCGAGCCGACCATAGCGCCGCGCGGGCTCGAAACCATAGAGTTGTCGATCCGACAGGCGCGGAATGCGCGGCTCGAAATCGAGGCCGAGCAAATGCATGACGGCGAACACGATATCGGAGACGCCGCCACCATCGGTGTGGAGGGCGGTGATGTCCGCGCTGCTTTCGTGGCCGAGGATGCCGTCGAGTGCGTGGATCGCCTCGCCCGCCGTCCCGGCGATGACCGTCTGATGAAGCGGTGCGTATCGATCGGTGATGGTGGTGTAGATCTTGACCACGGGGTCGCGACCGTAATGTGCGTTGACCGTTCCTCCGGCTTCGCCGGCACCGCCGAGATAATAAGCCTGCCCATCGGCCGATGCGCGATGCCCCGAACCAAACCAGGCGGCGAGCGGTTCGGCATGGATAGCGTCGGTCAGGCTGGCGAGCGCGGCGCGAAACGTTTCCTCGCGCATATGCCACGTCTGCATACGCAACAGTGCGCGACGCGAGGCGACACCGCAAACTTCGGCCATGCGCGACAGACCAAGGTTGGTCGCCTCCGCGATCAAGGTGGCAAGAAAGGCGCGTTCGTCGGCGGGAGGCAGACCGGTCGAGACATGGCCGAAATGCTGGATGAAGCCGGTCCATCGTTGAACCTGCGACAGCACATCCGTGATACGGGTGGCAGGCACCATGCCGTAGCAGGTGAGCGCAAGTTGCCGCCCTTCATCCTGACCAGGGTCTTCTTTGGGGTCTTTCGGAAACCGCAGCCGCTCGCCGGCAAAAAGGGGGGGATCGCGTTTGTCCAGATCGCGGGCGACCTCGCGCAGGGCGCTATCAAGCCTTGCCGCCCTCTCGTCGAGCCAGGCGTGCGGATCGCCGAGCGAGAAAGCGGGCTTCGGTACGGGGCTGGCCGGTGGGGCAAGCAGCACACTGAGCGCGCGATGGACGCGCGCGGTCGGCACCCAGATACCACCGGATGCCAAAGCATTGGAAAGCGCGCTGTAAGTCGCCATCTCCCAATGGGTGCGATCGATCCCGCCTGCGGTCATGACATGCCGACGCCAGCGGTGCTCGACATGGCCAAGCGGCACGTCATCGGGCAACGCCCTGCGCCAGTCTCCGTCGAGATCGGCGAGGATCGCCATCGCATCGCGCAACGGCTGCATTCCGGCCCGGCCCTGGAAATCAAAAGCGCGCACGAACGACGGCCCCATCCGCTTGAAGGCGCGATATTCCGCCGCGATCTCGTCCAGAACCTCGTTCCGGTGCGGTGAGGCGGTACGTCGGATGATAGCGGCGTCGGCGTCGATGATGTCGAGGGATGCCACGGCATCGACCGCCGCGGCGACATCGCCGCCAGCCCGGGCCGCCTGGCTGATCGCTTCCAGAACCCTGGCGATGCGTAACATCCGTTCGCGGCCCTCGCGGCCGGAAACGGCCACGCGCTGTTCGAGCCGTTTGCGGGCGCGCAGATGGGCCCGCCCCACGAGCGCAATGAACATATCGATCGCCGCATCGGTCAGTGTCGCCTCCAGCTCGCGCAGCGTCGCGAGCAGCACGACCCGCCTGCGGGCCGGGCGCATTTGCTGGAAAGCCTGTGCCGTGTAGCGCACACCCTCCCGGGCGAATTGCCCCAGGCGCGGTTCGTGGCGAACATCAGGGGAGAAAGCCGATATGCCCGTCCCACGAATCAGCGTGATCTTTTCGACGATTTCCAAAAGCGAAGCGGATGCGACACGCGGTTCTGGCTCGCGCAGCCAGGACAGACGGCTCTGCCGGTCATGCACCTTGTCATCGATCAGCGCGTCGAGTTGCTGACGCATCTCATGGCCAAGGCCGCCATCGATCGCGGCCACGAGATCCGTTTCCGCCTGATGTATCGCCTCGGCCGCCATGCGCTCCACGACGCTGACACCCGGGATCACGATCCGACGCGCGCGCATCTCATCCAGAAGCCGGCCGAGCAGCGCGCGTCCGTCGATGATGCTCGCCGCCTCGTTTGTCAGCCATGTCCGCAATTCCACGCGGTGCGGGCGGCTCAGATCGCTGAAGCCGAAGCGCGTCTTGATCGCGGCGAGCTGATCGTAGCGCGTGGGCGTGCGTCTGGCGAAATCAGCTATGACCTTTGCATCCACCCCGACCTGCTCGGCAATATGGTCGAGCATGACCGCAGGCAGCAGTTCCCCGTGGCGCAGATGCCGGCCCGGGTAGCGCAGGCAACAAAGCTGCAGGGCGTAGCCGAGTCGGGTGGCGGGCGTGCGCGCGGTGTCGATCGCGGTCATGTCCTCACCTGACAGACTATAGTGCTTCACGATCGCCGCCTCGTCGTCGGGCAACATCAGCAGGGCAGCGCGCTGCCGCGTCGTCATCGGAATCCGTCCGGGCATCTTTGAACCTCCAAAAACCACTTGCCTTTCGGCATGATTCTGAAAGAGGATTGTGAAAGACAAGAGGCCGCAGGAATCCGTTCATGCCGCACTGGCCTCCGGATACGGCCGTTTGTGAAAGGCAGGATTTGACCAGGGCACCCTATCTGATCGGCTATGCGCGGGTGTCGAAGGGTGACGAGCAGTCGAACGCCGCCCAGCGCCGCGCCCTCGACGCGGCTGGGTGCAGGCGCGTGTTCGAGGAAATTGCCAGTGGCGGGCGCTGGGACCGGCCAAAGCTCCTGGAGATGATCGGCCAGTTACGCGACAGTGACGTCGTCGTCGTCTGGAAACTCGACCGGCTATCGCGCAGCCTCAAGGATCTGCTGCACATTATGGAGCGGATCGAGGCGGCGGGCGCGGGCTTCCGCTCGCTGACCGAGGCGATTGACACCACCACGGCCGCAGGTCGCATGATGATGCAGATGGTCGGGAGCTTCGCCGAGTTCGAGCGCGCCATGATCCGCGAGCGCACCTCCGCCGGCCTCGCCCAGGCGCGCGCCGAAGGGCGGATCGGCGGACGCCGGCGCAAACTCGGCGAAAAGCAACGGCGCGAGATCGCGGAGTCCGTCATCTCCGGACGAAAATCCGGCGCCGAGATGGCGCGGCTCTATCATGTCAGCGAGCCGACCGTTTCGCGCATCGTCGCCGCGCACCGACAGACTATGGAGCTACCGGCATGAAACGCGGCCACGACCTGACCGGGCTGATGAAGTTCGCGACACGGCCCGAGTGGGCCGACGACCTGCATGACGCGCTCGACGATCATCTGGGGCCGGTTCTCACGCAGTTCGACATCGATTCCGACGAACTGCCCGGCATCATCGGGGATCACTGGGCCATGACCTTGTGGGGCTGCGCGTTCGAGGACCTGGTGACCCGCGTCTTCGAGCCCGATGGCCGCAACATCGTGGACGAATATCTCAAGCGCCGCGGATGGAACGAGGCCGGCCCCAACAAGCTCTACATGCGCGCGCTGAAGACCTCCGTCATGAGCGTCTATGAAGTCAGCGCGATCGAGCCCGGCGTCGGCTTCCTCGCGCGAGATCTGATCCGGGGCGGTGATCCCGTCCAGGTCCGCGAGCGCACCGCGTCCAGGACGCTGGGCCCGTGGGATCGGATCGGCGTGCGCATCATTCCGGTGAGCGGGCATAGGATCCTGGCAGGCGGCCTGCTGTCCTTTACAGCGGAAGCCACCAGCGCCCTTCTCGAGGCATTGCGCCTGGGACAGGGCAAGCGCGGCCCGCGCGCGAAACTAGTGATCGACGATGATCAACTGCGCGACCTGGCGCCGCTCATCTCGATGGTCTGGCTGTTCGACATCTTGCCCAGGATGCTCGAGCCTGTCGCCATCCCCACGCTGCATAACGCCGATGGCGAGGAGGTTGTTTTCCACCGTGTCCGTTTTCCGTTCACGCGGGGGACGACGCAGGCACTCATCGGCGACCGCCTCGATACCGTGCCCGCCCTGCAGCGGGAAACGTCACATTTCTGGAACTGGCTCGGCACCAGAACAAAACAGGGCAAGAAAGGCACCGGCCAGATGGCGTGGGGTGTGTCAATGGAAGACGGCACGCCGGTGCTTGGGAATCTGGAACTCAAGGGCCGCGCTCTGATCCTCTCCGTCACCTCGGCCGAACGTGCAGAACGCGGCGTTGCACTCGTCACCCAGGCGCTCGGCGCCCTGGTGGGAACACCTTTGACCGAGATCGAGACGATCGAACAGGCGATGGCTGCGCGTCAGGAAGGACGAACCGTGTCGGAGCCGGCACCGGACATCCCGGTCGAGGTCGCCACCCCGCTTGTCCACGGCATGCTCGATCGTCAATACCGGACACTCCTCGATGAGCCTGTCCCGATGCTCGGCGACAAAACGCCGCGACAATGCGCCGGCAGCAAGGCCGGACGCGACCAACTCGCCACGTGGCTAAAACATCTCGAAAATCTCAGTGGGAGACACGCTGACATCGATGATCCGATGGCGACGTACGACTTCGGGTGGATATGGCAGGAACTCGGGATCGAAGAACTGCGCCGGTGACGGCTTGACCCCGCAACGATGAAGGACATGCTGGCCGCCTGATAGACACTGGAGCCGCCTTCACCAACGGTGCCTGCGGATTTGTATTGCGCACGGCTGCTCGCAGGTGCAGCATGAGGATGCCTTTCAGGCATCCTCTCCTAAAACTATGGCCGGCCGTTGTGCCGGCCTTTTTGTGTGGCCGCGACGGCTTACGTAGCGCAATCCCTGGCAGAGAAGCTGGCGCCGACGTCCCTCAAGCTCGCCTACCGTGAATCTGTGGCCGAATAATGCACAGGGGCCAGCATGGTCGATTTGCCGGTGCCGGCATAGCCGACGACAATTGCCAAGTCGTTCTTGCCGGTGATATGCGCGAGCGCGTCCTTCTGCTGGCTTCCCAGCGCAAGGCCAACCCTCTCGGCGGTGTCTCGCCCCCCCATTTTAGACGCCGCCGGGAGACCATGCCCGGCCCGATCCGCTAGGCCGTAGCCGGCGCGCTCCAACCGCTGCTCGGTGTCGATCATCTCGCGCGACGTGAACCGGTCCTCGCCGCGTCCGTCCTTCCCCAGCGCTACCAGCTCGGGCGAGGTCCGCACCGCGCTCATCACCTGATCGAACTGGTCCTTGCCGTCGCTATGCCGGAACGCGAACTGCGCCAGGTCGCGCCGCGTGAACGTCGCCTGTTGGCGCGTGATCGCGTCGAGCGCGATTTGCGGATTGGCGATGATCTTCTCGCCATTCTCCCGCGCGATCCGGGCATGGTCCTCGACCCGCTCGGCCTCAAGCCCCTGTTCGGGCATACGCGACGCCGCCGGCCCGATCTTGTGCTGCGGCTCAAGCTCGATCCCCTGCGCCTCATAGCTGCGATGATCTATGCGCGCGTCTATATCCAGTTCGGCGAGGCGCTCGTTCACATGATCGGCCCACGCCTCGCGCCACTCCTGCAACAGCGCCGTGCTGTTCCACTCGCGCACCTTCTGGCCGAAGCCCTCCAGCCCTACCTCGCGCATCGACAGCATGACATGCGCGTGTGGCTTGGATTGCCCGTCCTTTCCCAAGTCCCAATGCACGTTCATGTCCGCGACCATGCCGCGCTCGACAAACTGCTTTTCGACAAAATCGCGGGCGAGCCGGATGCCCTCTTTCTGGTCCAGCTCGCGCGGAATCGAGAACTCGACTTCGCGGGCGAGCTGCGCGTCCTTGCGTTTCTCGCCCGCCTCGACCTCGTTCCATAGGGTCGCGCGATCGTTTAAACGCTCCGGTGTACCTTCGGGTAACATGATTTCCGAATGGACGACGCCGGCCTTGTTCGAGAAATCATGGTCGCGTCCTAGCCGGTCGTCGTGCAGCCGTTCCGCCGCACGATAGGCCGCGCTGGCAACGGCGCTCGATCCGTTGGCGCGACTGATGACCTTGGCCGAGAAATGGTAGATCGCCATGACGGCCGCTATACTGCCTTTCTTAGCGCACGTCGGCAACGACGTATAAGCGCGCACTCACACTCTCTGCCGTTCGCATGATTGACTTTGCCGCATTTTTTATCCGGAGCTGCTGTCCTGTCACCGCGACCGTGCTACGCTGCCACTCCCGATCATGGGCGCGAGGGAGAGAATATGCGTAAGGTCCGCGACTATGACGCCGAGTTGAAGGCGCTGGGCGACAAGGCCCGCGCCCTCAAGGCGAAGAAGGTCCAGCAGCTAGGCGAGCTGGTCACATCCACCGGGGCCGATGCGCTCGATCTCGATGTGCTGGCCGGGGTGCTGCTCGCCGCCGTCGAATCTGCCAGCGCCGACGAAAAGGAGGCGTGGCGCGCGAAGGGGTCCGCCTTCTTTCAAGGACGCGGCCGAAAGGCTGGCCGAAGCACTGGCGGCAACGCGGGAGGCGGAAGCAAAACTGGCGCAGGCGAGACGCAGGGTTGAAGCCGCACAGCGCCGCACCGATACGAGGGAATGGGCCGTGGCTCGCCGCGAACGCACCCGCCACCTCATAGAGCTGGGCGGCCTGGTCCAGAAAGCCGGCTTGGTCGAGCTGGCCGACGACGATCGCGCCACCCTCTACGGCGCGCTGCTCGAACTGGCCGCCAAGGCGCGCGAGGACCGCGACCGGCTCATGCTCTGGAAGCGGCGCGGCAAGCGCGCGTTCGACGCGGAAGCGGAAGGGAGAGACGCACCATGAACAGGCTCGATGTCGAAGCGATCCGCGCCCAGGTCCGCGCGCTCGATTTCACGCGCGGCACCCCGGCCGAAGTCGCGCTATGGCGCGAGGACGATGCCGACGCACGCGCCAATCTCGCGATCGAAGGCATGGACCTCGACTTGGCTGAACACGCCCTGTTCGACATGCTCCGCGAGGAATCCGTGCCCCCTCCCCTCGCCACCGCGATCGTCCTCAAGCTCCTCGATCATCCCGACGCCGACCCGACGCTGGCGATCTCGCCGGCGACGATCGGATGACGATGCGGACCGGCCTCGACCATCTGCCCGCCGTCAAGCGCCGCGAGCTGGAACGGGTCGCCCGCGTCCTGTTCGATGAATTTGAGGATGCCGTCAAAACCAAGCTCTCGGACAAGCGCAAGGGCGGCCGCATCCTCAAGCTGATCCTGTTCGGCTCCTACGCACGCGGCGATTGGGTCGAGGATCGCGCCAGCGGTTACATTTCCGATTATGACCTGCTCGTCGTCGTCAACGCCGACACCTTCACCGATCTGCAAACATGGTGGGCGGTCGCCGACGATCATCTGGTGCGCGAGCTGACCGTCACCAGGCACCTCGCCACACCCGTCAATTTCATCGTGCATTCGCTGATGGACGTGAACGACCAGCTCGCGCGCGGCCGTCCCTTCTTCGCCGACATAGCCCGCGACGGCATCGCCCTCTACGAAGCGCCAGGGCAAGCCCTCGCCGTGCCGCGCCAGCTCGACGCGCAGGAACGCCACGCCGAAGCCCTGCGCCATCGCGACCACTGGTTCCCGCTCGCCGCGCACGCGCTCAAGCTCGCCCGGGACAGCATTGCCGATGGCGTGCCGCGCGATGCCGCGTTCATGCTCCACCAGGCCGTCGAGCGGGTCTATAACGCCGTGCTGCTCGTCCTGACGCTCTACGCGCCCAAATCGCACCGTCTCGGCATCCTGCGCTCGCTCGCCGAAAATCTCGATCCCCGGCTGATCGAAGCCTGGCCGCGCGATACCCGCGCCGCCCGCCGCCATTTCGCGCAGTTGCAGCGCGCCTATGTCGAGGCCCGCTATTCCCATGCCTATGAAATCACCGCCGACGAACTGGCCTGGCTCGTTGACCGCGTGAAGCATCTCCACACGATCGCCGGCGCGATCTGCGCCGAACACCTCGCCGGCGACGACACCCCCGAGAAAAGCCCCGCCGATGAATGAGCATCCCATATCGGACGACGAACGCGCCCGACGCCAGAAGGCGATCGATTTCGCGCGGACCAATATCGAGCTGTCGGGCTTCGCTCTCTCGCCGGGAATGGCGGCGCTGGGCGTCCGGTTCGTCGCCGGCGAACTCTCCGAAAGCGAATACATCGCCGCCGCGCTCGCTCATGCCAACAGCCTGCCCGCAAGCGCGCCGGCGCAGGACTATTTCGCCAGCCTCGCAGAACTCGAAGCCGCATGGGAGGCCCGCGATCGGCCGTGATCCGCGCCGGATATTGGGAAATGACGATGGGAGGGAGTCCTGATGATGGAATGGTTCCGCCAGCTCGGCCGCGCGATCCGTAACCTTGCGCGCATCGCGCGGACCAACCCGATATGGGCGATCACCGCCCTTGTGGTCAGCCCGGTCGCCCTCATCCGCCATCTGTTCGGCGTCCTGGTGCTGTTCCTCATCACCGCCCTGGTGCTGGGGCTTGGGGTGCCGCTCATCCTCGGCAAGCTGCTCGGCCTGCCCCGCGATTCCAATATCTACCAGATCGTGATGATGCTGACGGGCCTGGTCATCTTCCTCGTCACGCTGCGCGCCCTCTTCCAACCGCTGATCCTGCGTTATGGCGGTCCTGCCGGCGACGACACGCACGGCTCGGCCCGTTTCGCCACCGATCGCGAGACAAAGCCCCTCGCCCAAAATGGCGACGGCCTGCTGATCGGTCGTGATCGCAAGTCGGGCAAGCTGCTGCGCTACGCCGGCCCCTCCCATCTGCTGACGATCGCGCCGACGCGCACCGGCAAGGGCGTGGGGACCATCATTCCCAATCTGCTCGACTATCCCGGTTCGGTCATCTGCATCGACCCCAAGGGCGAGAACGCCCGCATCACCGCCCGCCATCGCGCCAGGTTCGGCCCGGTCCATGTCCTCGATCCCTTCGGGGTGACGGGCATCGCCTCGGCCGCGTTCAACCCGCTCGATCGCCTCGACCCTGCCGGCCTCGATCTCGCCGACGACGCGATGACTCTGGCCGATGCGCTGGTCTATGACGCTCCCGGCGAAGCCGGCGAGGCGCATTGGAACGAGGAAGCCAAGGCGCTGATCGCCGGCATCCTCCTGTGGGTGGCCTGTGACCCGCAAGCGCAAGGCCAGGATCGCACGCTGGAAGCCCTGCGCGACTGCCTCACCTTCGCCCCTGATAATTTCCAGCGGATGCTGCGGGAAATGTCGCGCAGCACGCAGGCGCGGGGCCTGATCGCGCGTGCCGCCAACCGCCACCTGGGCAAGTCCGACCGCGAGGCAGCCGGCGTGCTGTCGGCCGCGCAGCGCCATACCCATTTTCTCGATTCCCCGCGCATGTCGGCCGTGCTGGGCCGCTCGGATTTCACCTTCGCCGATGTGAAGGCGCAGCCCACAACCGTTTATCTGGTGCTGCCGCCCGATCGGCTCGCCACCTATGCCCGCTGGCTGCGCCTGATGCTGGCGCAAGGGCTGACCGATCTGGCGCGCGCACCCGCCTCCCCTGCCCGCCCCGTCCTGTTCCTGCTCGATGAATTTGCCGCGCTCGGCCGCCTCGAACCTGTCGAGCGCGCTATGGGCCTGATGGCCGGTTACGGCATCCAGCTCTGGCCGATCTTGCAGGACGTTCACCAGCTCCGCGCGCTCTACGAGCGCCGCGCCGGCACCTTCCTGTCCAACGCCGGCGTCTTGCAGATATTCGGGGTCAACGATCACGACAGCGCCAAGCTCGTCTCCGATCTGCTCGGCCAGGAGACGGTCGTGTTCGAGACCATGAGCCGCGCGATCGACGCGGAGGAAACCGGCATATCGTTCGGGTCGCAGCATGTCGCGCGGCCCCTACTCACGCCCGATGAGGTCCGCACCATGCCGGCCAATCTGGAATTGTTGTTCCTCGCGGGGCAACGCCCGATCGTCGCGACCAAGCTCGCTTACTATGCCGATCGCGAGTTCGCCGGGAGATTCGACAAACCGTGAACCGGACTATCGAGCAAGGGGATAGGCCGATTGTTGTATAGTGTCAGAACCGCCGCCAAGGGCGGAAGGATAGGATATGGATCAGCGCGTCATTGATCTTTGGGACCGGCTCATGGCCTATGGAGAGAGCGGTTCCGCCCCTCTCCCCGCGATCCGCGATGAAGTGTTGGAGCTGCACGCGGCGATTACCGATGAGGAAAGCCGGCTTGGCCTCATGCGGATATTCAATCTCGTTTGCGACCTGGTGGCCGTGCATCTCCAAGAGACGAACGGCAATGTTGAAGCCTTCGCCCAACACCGCCAGGGCCAGATATGGATGTTCCTGCGCGCGGAATGCCTTGTCGATGGCGTGCTGGACCGGGACCGGCTGCGGTATGTGACCGGGCGCGAGGTGCAGGCCGGTCGCATGACGGAGGATGATCCGCTGCGCCGCTACGCATTGGGCGATGACTCCGCCTTTGATGGGCTTATGGCAGCGCCGCCGCCACAGAAGCGGACGCGCCATTAGGACCGGCTCAAATTCTACGCGCTAGATCCTCTGACCCCGCGAGGATCTAGCTTTCCAAAAAATCAGCCGCCTGGGAAGCCCGTAGAGCGCCATGCCGGCCGAACCCTCCCCGACCTTGCCGAACGTCTGAAATGAGGCCCAGCGGCCCGGAAATCGCGCCTGTGGCGACATTTCCGCCTGCCCTGCCCTCTCGGATTGATCGCTGTCCTATCCGCCTGGCTTTTCTGGAAAGCCAATTGCGACGGTGCTGCTGGCGCTGTGGCTGCGATGGAGGCGCAGCGTTTAAACGATCCCCTTTCTAACAAAAAGCGTGCCGGCGAAGCCGGCTCATCATGGGGATGCCGGGTGGGAGGATCGCTAAAGCGATCCGGGGCGGCCGAAGGCCGCGAGCCGGCGGGGCGAAGCCCCAAGAGGCGGTGTTTTTCTTCTTTCTGATTGTGCCTGAAGCGCGGCGCTGGTGAGTCGCGCTGCCGTTGTCCCGATTTTCGGGACAAGCTGTCCGATCTGGCGGGACGCTGGTGGGTGAAACCACGATGATCCAGCCTCTCGTCATAATCTTCCGCTGAAGTTATCCACAGGTCAGCCTAGTGTTAAAATATGGGTTTAGTGATGTGTTACGGAAATTCGGCCTGCCCGGAAAGGCGCAGAAATCCTCGCTTTTTTGGCAGAAATTTGCCGCGCGGTGAATCCGCTCTGACGAAAAAGCGAATCCAGAGTGACGAAAAGGCGAATCCACTATGACGATAGCGCCAGGCCTTCCCTGCCGCGCTCAAGCGTAATCGAAATGACGATAGCGCGGCGGTGAATCTGAAATGACGATAATCCGCTTGCGTATGTGAAATGACGATAGTAGCCCTAGCGTTAGTGAAATGACGATAGACCCCTCCCCTTCCCTGTTTGACGCGCCGATCGCCGCGCCGGTCTCGGCCGTGGACGGCGACGATCGCACGCCGCTGCTGCCGGTGCGCCATCCCAACCAGGACTTGTTCATCTGCGACGTGCTGGACGCCATCCCCAAGGATGACATGGCCTCAATGGAGCATCCGGTGTTTTCGCTCTCGACCAAGCCCGACAACCGGACGCGGCGCTACGAGCATAACGGCAACGTCATCGAGATTATCCCCTCGGGCAAGGGGCTGGCGACGATCCACGACAAGGACATATTGATCTACTGCATTTCGCAGCTCGTCGCGAAGATGAACCAGGGCGAGCAACCTAGCCGCACGGTGCGCCTGCAAGCCTATGACATGCTCGTCGCCACCAACCGGCAAACCAGCGGCGAAGGCTATCGACTGATGGCCGACGCCCTCACCCGCCTGCGCGGGACCACGGTGCGGACCAATATTCAAACGGGCGGTGTCGAAGAAACGCGGATTTTCGGCCTGATCGAAGAGGCCAAGATCACGCGCAAGACGTTCGATGGCCGGATGCTTGATCTCGAAATCACCCTGTCGGATTGGGTCTATCGCTCGGTCATCAGCAAGAACGTCCTGACGCTCCACCGCGACTATTTCCGGCTCCGCAAGCCGTTCGAGCGGCGCATGTATGAACTGGCGCGCAAGCATTGCGGCGTGAAGGACGAATGGAAGATCGGCCTAGAGTTGCTACAGAAGAAATGCGGCTCGAACAGCCCGCTCCGAGTGTTCCGGGCCTTGGTCAAGAAGGTCTGCGAGCATGACGCCGATCACGGCCATTTCCCCGACTATGCGGTGACGATGGATGATGACGTGATCTTGTTCCGCAACCGCTCGGGCCTCAAATCCAAGCCCGATCCGGTCGCCAGCGCCGGCGACGATGCGCCCTATATCGACCCGGAAACCATGCACGACGCCAAGACGGCCGCGCCAGGCTATGACGTGTATGCGCTCTATGACGAATGGGTGTCGTGGTGGCACGACATGGGCAAGCCCGAACTCAAAAGCCCTGCCGGGGCCTTCCTCGGCTTCTGCAAGAAACGGCACGAACGCAAACCACTACGCTGATCCCCTGCTCTATGCGGGCAAGCGGCCATGTTTACTTACCCGCATGTTTGCATGTGGACATGCTCACTTGCCTACAGGGCTTTCCCCCATCTTGCGAAGCCAGTCGTTGAACGCCTCGGCCATCGCGTCCTGTAGGCTCATGCCGTGCTTGCGGGCGGTCATGTGCATGGCGAAGGACATTTCCGGGCTGAAATAGCCCGTCATGGCCTTCTTGCCCTGACGGCTCGGCGCAACCGGGTTGCTGCTCGATCCGCTGCCGGAGCCTGCGCCAGTGCCACGGGCGATCGGCGCGGCCGCCCTCCCCTCCGGCTCGACCATCGCCGGCGCTGGCGCTGCATCGCGATCCCGCAATGCGAGCAATGATCCCTTCCGGCTCATGCGTTGGCCCTCCGCTTCCTAGATGCTTGCATGTTTACATGCTCGCATGTCCACTTGTAAAGCTGGCGCACCTCATCGGCCGCCTTGCCGCTCGGCTCGATCTCCATCGCCGTCTTGCCCTCGGCCGCCGCGTGGCGAAAGGCGGCGCGATCCGCGATATGGTGGGGGCAGGCGTCAAGCCCATAATCCTGCACGAGCTGCGCGGCTTCGTCATACATGCGCGGCGCGGTCGGGCTTCCCGCCGTGAAGATCACGAAAGCAGGCTTGCCGCGCATCTTCACAAGGCTGGCGGTCGTCTTGATCGCCGCCAAATCGAACGCGCTGGGGCGGCAAGGGATCAACACTAGGTCGGCCGCCTCGACGGCGGCGCTGGCGGCGCTGTCGGCGTGGGGCGGGGTGTCGATTACGATGAACGCCGCGCCCTGGCCCGTCGCCTGCTCGATCTTGGCGGCAAGGCGAGGGGGCGCGCTGTCGATCACGACCGGGGGCGCATCCTGTCGCCATGCCGCCCACTGGCTCGCCGTCGCCTGCGGGTCGACGTCGATCACAAGGGCGGTATGCCCGGAATCCTCGGCGGCGGCGGCCAGGTGCAAGGCGAGGGTGGTTTTCCCCGCGCCGCCCTTCTGGCTGATGATCGCGATTGTTGGCATGTGAATATCCTTACATGATCGCATGTTTGCATGTGGTCATACTGGCTTGCTCCGGTTGCGTCAACGAAACCCCGAACTGGCGCGCAGCGTCAATGAAACCCCGAATTGCGGGGAGGGGAGGGCGGTCTAGCCGTCGTCGCCGCCCTCATCCTCGCTGCCGTCGTCCAGCGGCTCATGCTCCATGCGGCCGTGATCCTCGATCGGGCAAAGCGGCGCTCCGGCCAGCTCAAGCCATTTGCGCGCGGTCCTCACGGTATAGCCGCACGTCGCGCACTCGCATTTGAGCATCCGGGTTTTCTGCTTCTTCGGCGCGGTCGACTCCCCATCGGTGTCGAGACGGGCATGGGGGAGGGGGCCAACGGCGTCCAAGATCGGCGCGACGGCCGCAAGAAACGCCTCGCCGGGGGTGGTGGCGCGCATCGGCCCGACGAGCCCCAGCCCCAGCGCGATCCGTTTAAACGCTTTCCCATGCCCTGCCGGGATGCCGACGGCGGCATGGACCAGCTCATGCGCGAGGATGGCCGCGATCTGCGCCGGCATGGCGTCAGGCGCGTGCGCGAGGTCGGGCCGGATGAAGATTTCAAAATGCCCGTCCGCGCTCAGCCGGTTATCCCAGCACTCGCCGATCGCCTTGCCCTTCCGGCCCGAGCTGGTGAAGCCGATCGCCACGCGGATACGCGCGGGCAGGGGAGCGTCCAACGCCGCGAACAAGGGGGCCATGCCCGCCGCCACCCGATTGAGCCAGCTTTCCCGGTTGTCCTGTTCCATACCTTCTACTCCCTTCAAATCGCCCTGCGGGGCGATGGCTGCGGCCATCGCTCCCGAGTTCGCGCGGAGCAGCCGGCGAGAGAGGGGGGCAGCGGGAATCTGCGGGAGTGGTGCGGGCGGGCGCTTCGCGCCAACCCGGTCCCGCTGATTGCCGTTGCTGGGGAGAGGCGGCCGGGACCGCCTTTCCCCATGCGAACGAACATCATGCCGGCGCACGCCGGCACCATGCCCGAGATCCGCTTGCGATCTCGGCCCCGCCATGTGGGTCGTCACCTTCGGCCAAGACCGCTTGCGGGCTTGGGGAGCGAAGCGAGTAGAGCCACGGTGCCGCGCAGCGGCAGGCGCAGTCTCCTCGCCTAGATTGAAATTGTTGCTCAAATGAGCTACATCGTTCGTCTGACTAGGGAGATTCCAATGGCTGCTACCGCGTTCGTGCGTGCGCGCATCGACGAAACATTGAAGGATGAAGCCGCCGCCGTCCTAGCCGAGCTGGGGCTGACGGTTTCCGATGTGGTCCGCATGACGCTTACGCGGGTCGCCAAGGACCATGCCTTGCCGTTCGAGCTGAAGGTGCCCAACGCCGAGACGCGCGCCGCGATCGAATCGTCCCGCGCGACCATGAAGGCGCGTCGTGCGCGCTTCACCGATCCCAAGGAACTGTTCGATGCCCTCGACCAAGAAGCCCGCCAGCAGTAAGCGGGCTTCGTTCCCAAGAGAGGCATCCTACGAAAAGCGGTTCGTCAAGGATTGGGAGCGGCTGTCGCGCAGCGGCCGCTACAACATGAACCAGCTCAAGGAAGCGATGATGCTGCTCATCGCCAACGATGCGCCGCTTGGCCCGGAATGGCTGGACCACGCCCTCAAGGGCGATTGGAGCGATCATCGCGAGTGCCATATCGGCGGCGATTTCCTGCTGATCTACACGATTGAGGGCAATCTGGTGAACTTCGTGCGCGCGGGAACCCATTCGGAACTGTTCGAGTAATCGGCTCGACGGCCGAACGTTTGGAAGGCAGGGCAATGAACGCCGACGACATGAAGGTCGAAACCTTCGCCTGCGTCTTTGACGCAATCGCCGACACGCCGGAGGAGGCGACGGAGTTGAGGACGCGCGCGGACCTGATGCGGGGCATCACCGCGCGGGTGAAGTCGTGGGACGTGCCGCTGGGCGAGGCCGCCAAGCGGCTCGGGCTGACGCCGCCCCGCCTCAACGACCTCCTGCGCGGGAAGTTTAACAGATTCTCGCTGGATGACCTGATGACCGCCGCGACGGCGGCGGGCATCGCGCCGCCGGCACCGCGCAAAAGCTCGTGGGATGACCTGCGCGGGATAGTGAAGGGCAACGGCGCGCGGTTCACGATCGAGGAAATCAACGACGCCATCGCCGAAGCCGGCGCAGCAGCCGGCATGGCCGGGATGAACGACCATGACGGGGACTGATCGAAACGGCGAAATCCTTTATCCACCGATGGAGGCGGCCGAAATCCGGCGGTGCGCCAGGAGAGCGGTTTGAGCCAGGCCGGGTTTGCGCGCTTGCTGTGGGCGCACAAGCGCACGGTCCAGCGCTGGGAGGCCGGCACGATGCGGCCGACTGGCGCGGCGCTCGCCTTGCTGACGCTGGTGAAGCGGCGCGGCATCCAGATTCTCACCTAGAAGGATTGATAGATGTAGGCGATTGCAAAGATACTGGCCTCTGCTCGCAAACAGCGCGGATTTCTGCTCAGATTTGCTGACAGCAGGTGGGCCATGCTGCTCACGCTATGCGACAATGTGCTCGCCATCATCCGCGCCTGCTCGCAAACGGAGAAGGCCTGTTCTCGCTTTCTGCCAATAGCGAGGAGTGCCGGTGAGCGGTCTGGCAGCGATCGTTCCCGCCGGGTTTGCCGTAAGCATCAGCGCTCCCACTTCCTCAGGCTAGCAACGGATTGATCGTATAATGCCTGGAGCGAGCCGACCTGATTGTCTCGGAAGTGAATCGTCAGCACGAGATTGTCATACGGCAGATTGGCCGTGCAGAGCCCCGGCCGCGAGCCTCCGCCCATGGCGGAGCAACTCGCCAGCGATGGAGGACGCTTCTGACCTGCTTCGGCTGGCAACTGGTATGTCCAGAAAACACCATCACTTACCTTGCGCAGTGTTCGGCCGCGCCATGAAAGCGGGCGACTTGCGCAGACAGTCGAGTTGACAAGCGCCTCTGTTCCCGCTGCGCGGGCACACATCCGCTTCTTGCTTGCCACGCCCACCAAGTTTCGCTCCGGCAAGCTTGCGCTCGGATTTAGGTAGAACGAGAACCCGTCGCTGGGATCGAGCGCTGGTAGAAAGAACGGCTTATCATTGTCGGATATGTCGTTGGCTCTCGGGATGTCGAAGACTCGTCCCTCCAACCTCCTCTCGGCCGAGGCCGAGCACGCGCTGAGCAAGCTGACGATCGATAAAGAAGCTGCGGTAAGATGCCTGTTCATGCCGGCAGGCTATGAGAGAAGCGCAACGTCCACAATCGGTGGCACAGACGACATGCGTTGCGTCCGCGTGCGGGAGATACCAAGGCGAGGACAGCCAGTATCATATCGGCACACCGGCTTCGCGGAGCCGCTCGGTCAGGTCGCGGGTGTGTTCGGCGTCCAGCGTTCCGGCGAGGAACGCGCGTATGTCGGACGGCCGGGTGTTGAGCTGGCTGGCGAGCGCGCCCGCATCGTAACCGTTGCGCGTCAGCGTGGGTTCGAGGTCGTCAATCGCCCGCGACAGCACCTGCTCGACGATCTCGGCCGTGACGGGCTTGGCAGCGAAGCGGAAGCCCTGCTCGAAGGCGAGTGTCAGGTGCATCTCGATCTGGAGCGGGGTGCGCAGGCGCTCGGCGATGAGGTCGATCGCGTCCTCGTTCATCAAGTCGGCAACCTTGACCCCCTCGGCCGCACAGGCGCCGAGCAGCCAGGCAACATAGTCGCGGCGTTCGGCGCCGATGCCCTCATAGTCGAAGGTGGTCGTGCGGTAGCCGATCTCTTCCATTTGCGGGCGGCGCAGGTCGTTGCGTAGCCGAGGATGGCCGACCAGAAGGACCGACAGCAGCACGCCGGCATCAGCCACCACCTCCATCAACCGCTTGAGGCCGGTCAGCGTCTTGTGGTGCAGGTCATGCGCCTCGTCGACCACCAGTACGACCGGGCGCTTGCCCTTGCGCATGATGTCGCGCAGGTCGCGCTCGCGGCGCTCGGCCTGCTTGGGAATCTTCACCTGGGCACGGTCACCGGGCGAGAGATCGTAGAACAGCGCCTCGATCAGCGAGGGCAACGAGGTGCGGCGCTTGTCGACCGCAAGCGACTTGGCGACGGCGACCTTGCCCGCCCGGGCCAGCTCGTCCTCGATGCGGCGCAGCAGGTGCGTCTTGCCCGATCCGACCAGGCCGGAGACGACGATCAACCTGCCGGTCTGCACGGCCGCACAGACCTCGCGCACGAGGTTGCGCTGATGCTCTGTCTCGAAGTTGCCGACGCCTTGGAACGGGCGGGCGAGCCCGTAGCTGGATTGAACGTCGGCGAGCATCAGCTTGTCCCCCGTCTTGACTGGAACCGCTCTCGGATGCGGTCAGCGATGATGGTCTTGTCGAGCGTTTCGCCCAGCAGCGCGTCGATGAAGGCGCGGTCTGCCTCAGGC
>NC_020563.2:0-33183 GCF_000347675.2 Sphingomonas sp. MM-1
AGCCGCCAAATCAACGGTGAGGTTTGGGGTATCCCCTCCCCACCCTCCATCGGGGAGCTTTAGGAATTGCCTAGCTCACCGTTGCTGCTAAAGTGAGGACATGACTCGCGCAAGCTCACCTGTAAATAACGGAAAGGCAAAGATTGCCCTAGGCGATGATACCGCCCTCACCCTCTCGCAAAAGGGGCGCGGAAACCCGTTCGATCCCGCCAATTACGGGGAAATCGTCAAACCCGGCGAGCTGGTCGATATTGTCGAGCTGTCCCCCCTCACCCTCGCCGATCGCCGAATCTACAATCTGCTGATTGCCAACGCCTGGGAGCGGATCAGCGAGCCGGTCATTCACCGCATCGCCAAAACCGCGCTCAAGGGCACGCACCAAGGCAACGAGCGCATAGAAAGCTCGCTGCTGCGCCTGATGGGCACAATCGCCATCGTCACGATCCGCAAGGGCGGCAAGAGCTACAAGCGCCGCGTTCAGCTTCTCGGCTCCAGCGACGAAAGCCTCGAAAAAGACGGCTTCCTGCATTACCGCATCCCCGAAGAACTGATTGAGATTTTGCGTAACAGCGAGGTCTATGCGCGACTTAAGACGCAAGTGATGTATTGTTTCGAGTCGAAATACGCGCTGTGCCTCTATGAAATGATCGAACGCCGTATCGGCCTCGAATATAAGCAAAGCGAAGAGTTCACGATTGCGGAGCTACGCGGCCTGCTCAACGTGCCGGAAGGCAAGTTGGAACGGTTCGCTGATTTCAACAAATACTGCCTCAAGGTCGCCCAGGAGGAAATCAACAAGCTCTGCCCCTTCTGGGTCGAGTTCACCCCGATCAAGAAGGGGCGCAAGGTCGAGCGGGTTTCTATGATGTGGCTCCCGAAAACCATGAGCGGCCGTCGTGACGCGCAAAACCTGATCGACCAACATAGCATCGTCCGCCGCGCCAAACTGCGCGGCGATATACCCGAAATGCCGGTGCTGGTGGATTTCAGCGCGCCCGCCGCCCAAAGGTGAACCCCTACCCCAAAACTCACTTTTCGCGCGCCGGGGCCGCCTCGCCCTAGCCGGCCCTACCCCTCGCCGGCATCGAGCGCACGGCTCACCGTGAACTGTATCCATGCGCTGCGGCTGATCCCGCGCCGCTTGGCCGCTGCATCGACCTTCGCCAGCAACGCGCGATCGAAACGGAGCATCACCGGCGACTTGCGCGGCTCGGCCCCCTGCCCCGCCTCGTCGGCCTCGGTCGCGATCGGCTCGGCCTTCGGCTTGGCCGCCCCGGCAATGAAGGCATCGGCCGCCGCCTCATCCATCGGCGACTTGGGCTTGCTGTTCGGTTTACGAGCGATAGCCATCGAAATTCACTCCGCTATCATTATGCTATACAAATACCGCGCTGACCAATGCGGCCAGCTCGTCGATCGCCTTGGCGTCACGCGGCGATTGCTCCCCTACCGCCCTGCCCTCGGCCGCCGCGTTCGGGAACGCCTTGCGCCGCACTATCGACGTGGGCAGCACCTCGATCCCCTCAATGTCGCCGATCATTTCCAAGGCGGCCTCATTGTCGGCCCCTTGCGCGTCCGCGCCGTTCAGCACGGCGACGGCGCGCAAGCCCTCGTTGATCTCGCGCGCCTCGGCCACCAGCGCCGCAACCTGGTCAAGCGCCCACACGTCGAAGCTGCGCGGCTGCACCGGCACCAGCAACGTGTCAGCCACGGTGAGCGCGGCGCGCAGCGAGCCGGTATCACGGCCGCCCACGTCAATGATAATATCGTCATATTTGGCCGCGAGCTGGCGGACCTGGCTGCGAAGCGCCGCGCCGGTGAGCGCAACGGCGGTATAGCCAGCTTGCCCAAGTCGATCGGCGCGCAGCTCGGTAAAGGTGAGGGCGGTCCCCTGCTCGTCGCCGTCCACCAGCAAGAGGTCGCGGCCCGCAAGCGCGCGCGCCACCGCGAGGTTGACGGCAAGGGTCGTCTTGCCGACACCGCCCTTAGTGTTTCCGACTGCCAATATCATTCTGCTCTCGCTCCGCTGGCAATATGGTTGCGCTGTAGCATGGTTTGTAATGCTAAGGGATATACATTTGATTGGGGCGCTTATTCCCCCTCGTCGCCCTCATCCTCGCTGTCGTCGTCCAGCGGCTCTGGCTCATCTGGCCGTGATCCTCGATCGGGCAAAGCGGCGCTCCGGCCTGCTCAAGCCATTTGCGCGCGGTCCTGACGGTATGTCCCAGCACTCGCCGATCACCTTACGCTTCTGCCAAAGTAGTGCTAAGTTAGAGACAAAGGCCTGATTACTGCTCGTGCCGCAGCGACCTCAGCTACATGTAGGCGCTTGCAACCGTAGCAGCTTCTGCTCGCAAACAGCGCCTTTTCCTGCCCAGATTACCTGACAACGAGCCGACTATGCTGCTCACGCTATCCGACAATGTGCTCGCCATCATCCGCGTCTGCTCGCAAACGGCAAAGGGCCGCTCATGGTATCTGCCAACTACAAAGTCGAGATTAGCAGTCATTTGCTGATGCGCGATGCTCACGCAGCTTTGTGGAACCCAAGATCAGAAAGTACACGATGGGGCAAACCACCATCAGCATCACTGCTGGATCGGTAGCCCATCTCGTTGGGCCATCGCTGTCCGGCTCACTTGCTACCGCGAGCATGAGCGCGATTGATCCTCGCACAGCGGCGTAGGTGGCAGGAACAAGCAGGATGTGGAGAAGCCACCCGTAGCGGAACCGCATGGCGCCAAACCAGCAGAGTACAGCTATGGCGGGTGGAGCGAGTGTGGCGGCTACGAAGCCGCAGAACCAAATGGCAAACCCTGCCGGAGTCAGCGTATCGCGATAGTAGCTGGCGATCCCATCCGGTCGCAATCCGAGAGCGACGAAAGAGCCTGCGACGACAACGGCACCCAAAGCCGTCAGTCCGACGCCACGCAATGTCCCGTGTCTCGGCATCAATCTATGCAATCCAGTAAGCCATTGATCAGGCTGCTCGCACTTTGGCTCGGAAGAAGGTCGTTTCCGACCCAATCAGATCGGGGTCGATCCCGCTCTCCTCGGCGGCCAGTTGCTGGATGATCCGCCAAATCTCGGGGGCGGTGAGGCGCGCGCCGTCGCGGGCAAGCCTGCCACGGTTCTGCTCCGTGACCAGTCGGGCGAGATCGCCGATAGTGTCGCACCTCCGAGGTAATCGCCGGCGGTCGAGGTGCCGTAACCATAGCCCCGCGTAGGCGCTCGCTCCAGCAGCGAAGATGCGAAGGGGAGGTGCCAGCGTCGTGAAGGCGAGGATCGCGACCGCGACAGCGAAGCAGAGACCACTGACAATCCCAAGCCATCCGGCTCGCGTCGCCGGCATCTTGAGGTCGGTATCGGCTTCCAGGTCGCTGAACGCTTGGCGCAGCTTCCCACCGATCAGCGGCGCCAACGGCGCATCCGGCCCGACGTGCCGGCCAAGCCCGAGCGCGCGTCGAAGCCTGTAGAACGTCATCTGCGTGGCGCATGTCGTGCCGCCCCCGCTGTAGGCTGCGACATGCGCGACGACATGGTCACGCACCTCGCCGAACGTTGTCCAAGGCAGGTTCGAGCGCAGGCGCAGATCGAAGGTGCGCTCGATTGCGAGGAAGAAGTCGGTGTCGTCGCCATCACCGACCCAGCCAACCGTATCGAGCACCTGCATGAACCCGGCTCCTCAGCGGTTCTGCAAAACGACCGTTTCTGACGAGCCGATCGCCTTGCTGGGCCGGCAACGTAAATCTGCGGGCCGCACTTTGTCAAAACTGTTCTGGAAACCCGCGTCGCAAAACGGTATGCCCCGCACGAGTTTGGAGAAGATCAGACGCTCATGCGGGTCGGCTATGCCAGGGTCAGCACCAGCGACCAGAACCCCGAGCTCCAGCTCGATGCGCTGCGGCGGGCCGGCTGCGAGCGGGTGTTCACCGAAAAGGCGTCGGGCGCGCGCGATGACCGGCCCGAACTGGCGCGCATTCTGGAAGACGTGCTGCGCGCAGGCGACACGCTGGTTGTTTGGAAGCTCGACCGCCTCGCCCGCTCGCTCAAGAAGTTGATCGCCACGGCCGAGGATCTGGAGCGCGAGAAGATCGGGCTGGTGTCGCTGACCGAGAGCATCGACACGACAACGCCGGGTGGCATGCTCACCTTTCACGTGTTCGGCGCCATCGCGCAGTTCGAGCGTGCCCTGATCCGCGAGCGAACTACCGCGGGGCTAGTGGAGGCGCGCCGGCAGGGTCGCAAGGGTGGCCGCCCATCGGCAATGCGCCCGAGCGACGTCGCCGCGGCACGGGCGATGATGAAGGAGGGCACGTTGCCGGTGCGCGACATCGCCAAGCGCATGGGCGTGTCGGTCGCGACCCTCTATCGCTATGCAGGCAAGCGCGGCAGCGGTGCATCGATCAAGGAGGCTGCAACAGCCCATGGCTGACCGGGCGAAGCGACCGCCTGGAGAGGCGCTGATCGATCTTCGCCGACGGTTGTCGCTGTTGCCCCCACGCGACCCCGGTCGCACCGAGATCATCGCCCGTGCGGCCGAGGCCTATGGCATCTCCATCTGGACCCTTTACCGGGCGTTGCGCGAGCTGAACCGCCCCAAGTCGGTGCGCCGGTCCGACCATGGTGCGACGCGGGTTGCCCCGCAGGCCGAGATGGAGCGCTACGCCGAGATCGTCGCCGCACTGAAGATCAGGACCACCAACAAGAAGGGCCGGCACGTTTCGACCGCCCGCGCCATCGAGTTCCTGGAAACCGATGGCGTCGAGACGCCGGAGGGCCTGGTCAAGGTAGCACCCGGCCTGCTGAAGCGGGCGACCATCGACCGGCTGCTCCGCTCATCAGGGCTGGACTATGCCCGCGTGACCCGCCCCCACGCAGCCGTTCGTTTTCAGGCGCGGCGATCCAACGAGCTGTGGCACTTCGACATGAGCCCGTCCGACCTCAAGCAGGTCGAGGCGCCGCTCTGGATCGAGCAGGGTCGCGGCAAACCCACGCTGATGCTGTTCTCGGCCGTCGATGACTGCTCGGGCGTGGTCTACCAGGAATATCGCAGCGTCTATGGCGAGGATGCCGAGTCCGCGCTGCGCTTTCTATTCAACGCCTTCGCCGCCAAGCCTGAGCCCGAACTGCCGTTCCAGGGCCTGCCGGTCACGATCTACATGGACAACGGCCCGGTCAGCCGGTCGCGCGTGTTCCAGTCGGTGATGGGCAGCCTCGGCGTGCGCGTCCTCACCCATCTGCCGCCGAAGGCCGACGACCGGCACACCGCGGCCCGCGCCAAGGGCAAGGTCGAGCGGCCGTTCCGCACGGTGAAGGAGGTGCACGAGACGTTGTACCACTTCCACAAACCCAAGGACGAGGCGGAAGCCAATCTGTGGATGCGGCGTGCGCTGGTCACCTACAACAACGGCGACCATCGTTCCGAGCCACACGCGCGGATCGAGCACTGGCTGCGGCACCTGCCCGGCGATGGCGTGCGGGCCATGTGTTCATGGGAGCGGTTCTGCGCCTTCGCTCGTGAGCCCGAGCGGCGCACCGTTGCGGGCGACGCGACCGTCTCGGTTGAGGGCGCTTCCTACGAGGTCGAGCCCGAGCTCGCCGGCGAGACGGTGACGCTGCTCTGGGGGCTGTTCGACCAGCAGCTCTTCGTGGAGCATGACGGCAAGCGGCATGGCCCTTACGAGCCGTCGCGCGGCGCCGTGCCGCTCTACCGCTATCGCAAGTATCAGAAGAGCCGCGCCGAGGAGCGGCTCGACAAGGTGGTCCGGCTCGCTGACCAGCTGGGGCTGCCCCGCGCGACCGTGACGGGCGGCGACCGGCCGCTGCCGTCGCTGCCGCCCTCCACCGCAGGGCTCGCGGTGCGGCAAACACCTTTTCCGGAGCCGGCGGTCGAGACGGCATACCCGACCGGGCTCGCGGCGCGCCACGCCATCGTCGACCAGCTCCGGCGACCGCTCGGCTCGCTGCCTGAGGCGGCTCTGTTGCAAAAATCGTGAAGCTTGAGCATGCTTGGCGGAGATTGGACGGACGGAACGATGACGGATTTCAAGTGGCGCCATTTCCAGGGTGATGTGATCCTGTGGGCGGTGCGCTGGTATTGTCGCTATCCGATCAGCTATCGCGACCTTGAGGAAATGCTGGCGGAACGCGGCATTTCGGTCGACCATACGACGATCTATCGCTGGGTCCAGTGCTACGCCCCGGAGATGGAGAAGCGGCTGCGCTGGTTCTGGCGGCGTGGCTTTGATCCGAGCTGGCGCCTGGATGAAACCTACGTCAAGGTGCGGGGCAAGTGGACCTACCTGTACCGGGCAGTCGACAAGCGGGGCGACACGATCGATTTCTACCTGTCGCCGACCCGCAGCGCCAAGGCAGCGAAGCGGTTCCTGGGCAAGGCCCTGCGAGGCCTGAAGCACTGGGAAAAGCCTGCCACGCTCAATACCGACAAAGCGCCGAGCTATGGTGCAGCGATCACCGAATTGAAGCGCGAAGGAAAGCTGGACCGGGAGACGGCCCACCGGCAGGTGAAGTATCTCAATAACGTGATCGAGGCCGATCACGGAAAGCTCAAGATACTGATCAAGCCGGTGCGCGGTTTCAAATCGATCCCCACGGCCTATGCCACGATCAAGGGATTCGAAGTCATGCGAGCCCTGCGCAAAGGACAGGCTCGCCCCTGGTGCCTGCAGCCCGGCATCAGGGGCGAGGTGCGCCTTGTGGAGAGAGCTTTTGGCATTGGGCCCTCGGCGCTGACGGAGGCCATGGGCATGCTCAACCACCATTTCGCAGCAGCCGCCTGATCGGCGCAGAGCGACAGCCTACCTCTGACTGCCGCCAATCTTTGCAACAGAGCCGCAGCGCGAGCCATTCCAGGGCCCGGGCGCGGGCAAGGCCTTCCGTGGGCAGCAAGGCCTTTTCGGGCACGAGTTCCGCGATATGGTTGAGGATGGCGATATTTTCGGTCAGGACATCATCGCCGATCTGGAGCGCGGGCACCCGCGCCCACGGGTTTTTCTGACGATAGGCGTCTGAAAACTGGGCGTTTTGCGTCAGGTCGATCAGCTCCGCCTCATAAGGAAGGCCGGCTTCCTCCAATGCGGCATGGGACGCCAATGAGCATGAACCTGGATTGTAGTAGAGCTTCAACATGTCCCTGCAATTCTCCTGCGGACTGGGCAAAAAATGGCTTAATGCATATGTTCGGCACCGGAGCGTCGCCCCGAACGGAAGCAATCATCCGCCCGGTCGGAAAACGCTCCGAAACGACAGGCCGGAGCATTCCATCCGATGCGATCAGGCCGAAATGTTCAAAAATCCATCGGCTTCGAAAACCTTTCTGGCACGTTCCTCAATCCGATCCGCAAGTGACCTGCGAAGCGGCATGCCGTTCGAGACTTTTCTCAGCGTGTTATAGCTGAAGCCGAATGTTTCGAATATCTCCTCATTATTTCTCATCGTCGACAATGATGTGATCCGATCGGCGATCGAGGGATCCAAACAGCGCATTCCATTAGGCATTCGATCTTCCCCTACTGACGAATTCCAGCCGGTGCACGGTCGCAACTTGCCTGCCCGCGCAGTTCATCGGGCCATTCCCGCCGTTCCGGAAAACAGGCGGCGGGGTTTCCCCCTGGACCATGTTGCGCATGGGCCGGACACGCAGCGAGCGGGCCAGCGGACGTCGAGGCCGGGAGCGGATTGCGACGGACGCGCCGCGCATTGCCCGGAGATCGAAGCATAGGAATATCCTCTCCATGCGCTGTTATGGATCAGCGCCTGTCTTATCCGGCACGTCGGTGATTATTATGCTTATCGGGCCGTCCGGAAAGGATCGCAGCTTTCGCCTGCGGAGGAAATTGCTGCAAATGAATTAGGAATATTCGCGATACGGATTTGATCGAAACGGGGCCAACTGCCCACAAATCGGTCATGGGGATTGAGCGACCGCGCTTTGAAAGCAGCCATCGCATGCTATGGTCGCCTTGAGCATTTCCCGGCAGGCGGAATATCCGCCGACCGGAAAGCCCGCTAAAACAGGAAGCCGGAGCAGCCGGGCCGACGCCGTCGGACCGGACGCCGCTTCGGCTTCGCATCGCCAGGAATTGGAAGCGAACATGTCTCGAGACAATGCCATCGTCATGCGATACGACAATCCCGACATTCCGTCCGGCCGCGACATCGTATATCTTCACGGCCGCGGCAGCACCGAAAGGGAAGCGGGGTTCGCGCTGCCCCTTTTCGGCCGCGCGAATGTTCGCTCCTATCGCGGGCCGCTTCCCCAGGGGCCGGGGTTCGCCTGGTTCGAAAATGCCGGGATCGGCGTCGCCCTGCCCTCCAGCCTGTCGGGCGAAACGTCGAAGGTCGGCGACTGGATCGCCGCAGATACCGGCCGCCAACGGCCCTGGCTATGCGGTTTCAGCAACGGCGCCGCGATGGCCGCCAGTCTTCTGCTCAGCAATCCGGGGGCCTATAGCGGCCTCATCATGATCGGCGGCTGCTTCGCGGTGGAGGACGGCGACCTGCCGGACAACGGCCTGCTCGACAAGCCGGTCCTCTTCTGCCGGGGCCAATTCGACGATGTGATCCCGCGCCACAAGTTCGAGCAGGCGGAAGCCTATCTCTCCGGCCCCAGCGGCGCGCGGGCGACTTTCATCCCTTATGAAGGCGGGCATGAACTGCCGTTGCCGATCAAGGCGGCGGTGCAGGGCTGGCTCGGCGCGGAAAGCCGCTGAATTTCGTCCCGTCCTTGGCCATGGCCGAACGGGAGCGCCGGATGATCGAGAACCGGCCGCATCCGGAAATGATCGGATGCGGCCGGCACTGTTCCAGGATCAGGCCTTTGCTTATGCGGTGATCGGCGGAAGCCCCTCCACCGCGCGGCTCAGAAGCTGCACGATGCCCTCCTCCGTGATCGGACGGGGGTTGGGATAGGGGTTGGCGACCGCCAGCGCGGCGGCCTTCGCGATGCCGTCCTTGGGCATGCCGAGCTTCGCCAGCGACATTTCCGCGCCCAGGCCCACCGCCAGTTCGTACAGCTTGGTCGCGGGGTCGCCGCCGCCTAGTGCGCGGCTAGCCCGTTCCATCGCCTCCGGCACCGACGGCGCATTATAGGCGATCGCATGGGGCAGCACGGCGGTGTGGGTCTGCGCATGCGGCATGTCGAAGGTGCCGCCCAGCGTGTGGCAGAGCTTGTGGTGCAGCGCGACGCTCGCCGCGCCCAGGACGCTGCCGGCGAGCCAGCAGCCATAGAGCGCGTCGCCCCGCGCCTTCGCATCGGTGGGATCGGCCTTGATCAGCGGCAGGCTCCTGGCGAGCGCCCTGATGCTTTCCTCCGCCATCAGGGAGACGATGGGATTGCCGTCGAAGGCGTAAAGGCTCTGTTGCAAAAATCGTGAAGCTTGAGCATGCTTGGCGGAGATTGGACGGACGGAACGATGACGGATTTCAAGTGGCGCCATTTCCAGGGTGATGTGATCCTGTGGGCGGTGCGCTGGTATTGTCGCTATCCGATCAGCTATCGCGACCTTGAGGAAATGCTGGCGGAACGCGGCATTTCGGTCGACCATACGACGATCTATCGCTGGGTCCAGTGCTACGCCCCGGAGATGGAGAAGCGGCTGCGCTGGTTCTGGCGGCGTGGCTTTGATCCGAGCTGGCGCCTGGATGAAACCTACGTCAAGGTGCGGGGCAAGTGGACCTACCTGTACCGGGCAGTCGACAAGCGGGGCGACACGATCGATTTCTACCTGTCGCCGACCCGCAGCGCCAAGGCAGCGAAGCGGTTCCTGGGCAAGGCCCTGCGAGGCCTGAAGCACTGGGAAAAGCCTGCCACGCTCAATACCGACAAAGCGCCGAGCTATGGTGCAGCGATCACCGAATTGAAGCGCGAAGGAAAGCTGGACCGGGAGACGGCCCACCGGCAGGTGAAGTATCTCAATAACGTGATCGAGGCCGATCACGGAAAGCTCAAGATACTGATCAAGCCGGTGCGCGGTTTCAAATCGATCCCCACGGCCTATGCCACGATCAAGGGATTCGAAGTCATGCGAGCCCTGCGCAAAGGACAGGCTCGCCCCTGGTGCCTGCAGCCCGGCATCAGGGGCGAGGTGCGCCTTGTGGAGAGAGCTTTTGGCATTGGGCCCTCGGCGCTGACGGAGGCCATGGGCATGCTCAACCACCATTTCGCAGCAGCCGCCTGATCGGCGCAGAGCGACAGCCTACCTCTGACTGCCGCCAATCTTTGCAACAGAGCCGATGCTGGCAAGCTCGGTCATCTCGTTCATGCGACGAACTCCTTTACAGCGTTGGCTCTGCCGTCCGCAGGATGCGGACCTGGTGCGGATAGGGCGAATTGTGCGCGCGCGGCTGCTTGTGCAATTCTACGGACATCGCCGCGTGAGCCAGCGCCAGCTGTAGCCTGAACAGGCGCAGCGTCGGCGCCGGCATCGCGTCGAGCGGAAAGGTCTCGACATGGTCGAGGATGGCTTCCGAACGGGAGAGCAGCACATCGTAGAAGCGGGTTATCTCCGCCATAGTCGCGCGCGCCCGGATATCCCATCGTTCCTGCGCCGTCTCGCCGATCCAGTGCGGCACGAATTCGAGAAGATCCTCGAAGCCGGGGGGCAGCACGGGCTCCTCGTCGAGCGCGGGGGCCGGCATCAGATCACCCGCTCGGCCGATGCCAGCATCGTGTAATGCTGGCCGGCCTGTGCCAGGAGCGCATCGAACGCCGCGCGATCACCCGCCACGCCGCGTTCGAAATCGGATAGCGTCGGCCACCACAGTTCGCGCGCGCCGATGAACGGCGAGGTGCCCTTGTGCACCGCGTCTATCGCGAACGAGCGGACATGCCGAAACGCGCCGATGCGATCGCCCAGCGCCTTGTCCTGATCGCCTGCCCAGGCCGGATTGCCATCCGCCTTGACCAGTTGCAGGATCTTGACGCTTACCGACCATTCGGTGGGCGACCACTGCACGGCCGCATCATCGGGATCGTCCACCGCCGGTCGCGAGCGGATAATGTCCTCCTCGAAGAAGGTGAACTTCAGTCCGTCCATGTCGACGAACAGCGGTTCGTCGGGGATGTTGTATTTGCGATGCGCGGGATCTTTGCCCATGTTGAGCGCATCGTCGAGACTGTCATACCACAGCTCGGTAATGCCGTCGTAGGCCAGCTGTGTATCAGGCAGCAGCGGAGAGACGATCCGGTGCGATTGCACATAGCCGCGCAGGCACGCGATCTTCTTGCTGAGTGTGCCGTGCGGATGGCGCCAGTGATCGTGGAACTGCTGTTCCGAAATGTCCTTCCGGCGCGGGATCGTCGCGAGTATCTTGATGCTGTGCATGGAGGCTGCTCCGTAAAATGATCAGATCGCGGTAAAGCCGCCGTCTGCTGCAAGGCAGGAGCCGGTGACGAACGAAGCCGCGTCGGACAGCAACCATACGGCGGCCTGGGCCTGCTCGTGCGGTTCGCTGAAACGGCCGATCGGGTGGATCGAGTTCAGATAGGGCTCAAGGCCCGCATCATTGTCCATCGCGCGCTGCAGCATAGGCGTGCGCACCGCGCCGGGCACAAGCGCGTTCACGCGAATGCCGTGCTTGCCATAGTCTGCCGCCGCCACGCGGGTCAGCCCGACCACCGCATGCTTCGCGCCGACATATTCGCCGTGCATCGGCACGCCGACCACGCCAGCGGCGGATGCGGTGTTGACGATCGATCCCTTCGTCCCGCGCTCGATCATCGCAAGGATCTGGTACTTCATGCACAGGAACGTGCCGGTTACATTGATATCCATGCTCTGCCGAAACCGTTCGAGCGACACTTCGGCAAGCGGCAGTCCGGCCTGCGGGATCGCCGCATTGTTGAACGCGCCGTCAAGCCCGCCGAACGCCGCCAGAGTCTGCGCGACAAGTGCCTTCACGTCCTCTTCCTGTGCGATGTCGCACCGGAAATAGGCGGCCTTCCCGCCAGACGCAGCGACGACCGCCTCACCGGCCTCGTCGTTGATGTCCGCCACCGCGACGTTGGCACCACTGGCCACCAGCAATTCCACGGTGGCGCGCCCGATGCCGCTGCCACCACCCGTCACGATTATCGTCTTGCCGCTCAAATCAGACATCTATCCCTCCAACAGTTTCTTATCGGCGTTCCGGTTTCATTACTGGAACTTGAAGCGCACGGTCAAGCCATATTCGGCGGGTCGACCAGCGTAGCGAACAACGGTATCGTAAGTCTGGATCGTGTTTGTCCAGTAATACTTGTTGAAGATATTGCGACCCCAGCCGAAGACCGCCCAGCGGCCATCAGGCGCTTCCACGCCAAGCCGCGCGGAAACGAGCGTGCGGCGGCTCTGTTGCAAAGATTGGCGGCAGTCAGAGGTAGGCTGTCGCTCTGCGCCGATCAGGCGGCTGCTGCGAAATGGTGGTTGAGCATGCCCATGGCCTCCGTCAGCGCCGAGGGCCCAATGCCAAAAGCTCTCTCCACAAGGCGCACCTCGCCCCTGATGCCGGGCTGCAGGCACCAGGGGCGAGCCTGTCCTTTGCGCAGGGCTCGCATGACTTCGAATCCCTTGATCGTGGCATAGGCCGTGGGGATCGATTTGAAACCGCGCACCGGCTTGATCAGTATCTTGAGCTTTCCGTGATCGGCCTCGATCACGTTATTGAGATACTTCACCTGCCGGTGGGCCGTCTCCCGGTCCAGCTTTCCTTCGCGCTTCAATTCGGTGATCGCTGCACCATAGCTCGGCGCTTTGTCGGTATTGAGCGTGGCAGGCTTTTCCCAGTGCTTCAGGCCTCGCAGGGCCTTGCCCAGGAACCGCTTCGCTGCCTTGGCGCTGCGGGTCGGCGACAGGTAGAAATCGATCGTGTCGCCCCGCTTGTCGACTGCCCGGTACAGGTAGGTCCACTTGCCCCGCACCTTGACGTAGGTTTCATCCAGGCGCCAGCTCGGATCAAAGCCACGCCGCCAGAACCAGCGCAGCCGCTTCTCCATCTCCGGGGCGTAGCACTGGACCCAGCGATAGATCGTCGTATGGTCGACCGAAATGCCGCGTTCCGCCAGCATTTCCTCAAGGTCGCGATAGCTGATCGGATAGCGACAATACCAGCGCACCGCCCACAGGATCACATCACCCTGGAAATGGCGCCACTTGAAATCCGTCATCGTTCCGTCCGTCCAATCTCCGCCAAGCATGCTCAAGCTTCACGATTTTTGCAACAGAGCCAGATGGCCTATGCGAACCGCGATACCGGCAACGTGCTGGGTGCCGCGGAAACGGCGGGGATGACCGAGTATCTCGATCATCCCGCGATCAATCCCAAGCAATCGAAACACTGGGCGCTGGACATCGCCGTCGCTTTTCCCACGCTGCACATAAACCTTTCGCCCGGCGGTTTCTGGTCGCACAGGTTCTGGCCGATCAGCGTCAATCGCACGCGGTGGGAAGCCGAGTTTCATGTACCCAAGCCACTGACCGGGCGGGAAAAGCTGCAACAGGAACTCTATATCACGCGCATCGCGGAAATCCTGCTGGAGGACGTGACGAACACCGAACGCACCCAGCGCGGCATCGAGGCCGGCGCATACGATACGATGCAGTTGCAGGATGGCGAAGTACAGATCCGCCACAACCTTCACCACGTCGATCGCTGGGTGAACGCCAGGACCGTGCGCGAAGCGCTGGGCATCTGACAGGCAGCGCCCTTCACTTGCCCGTCAGTCAAAAATGGGGTCCTCAATGTCCGGATTGGAGCAACGCAGCTATATCGTGACGGGCGCAGGCGGCAGTATCGGCCGCGCTGCCGCCCTTATTCTTGCCCGTCGGGGCGCGAATGTGGTTGTCGCCGATATCGTCGAAGCCGCAGCCGAGGAAACGGTCAGACTGATACGCGCGGAAGGTGGCAACGCCGTCTACAGCCATTGCGACGTCAGTATCGAGGACAACGCGTGGTCGACCGTGGAACTCGCCATCACCGAATTCGGTCGCCTTGATGGCGCATTCAACAATGCGGGGCTGCCGCCGGTCAACGTGCCGCTTCATCAACTGACGAGCGCCGATTTCCAACGATCCCTGGATATCAACGTGCTCGGCGTTTTTCATTGCATGAAACATCAGATCGCAGCGATGCTGAAAGCGGGGAGCGGCGGTTCGATCGTGAACACGGCGTCGGTTGGCGGCACCGTCGCGATCCCCGCACATGGCGAGTACATCGCAGCCAAACATGCCGTTATCGGGCTGACGCGGATCGCTGCCGTCGATTACGGGCAACAGGGAATCCGCGTGAACGCAGTTCTACCGGGCGCTATCCGCACTCCGATGCTGATGTCGGTGATCGAGAACGAGCCTTCGCACGCGGAATTCCTGAAAACCGCCCACCCGATCGGTCGATATGGCGAACCGGCGGAGATCGGCGAAACGGCAGCCTGGTTGCTGTCGGATGCCTCTTCGTTCGTCACCGGCGCCGCCATTGCTGCCGATGGCGGCTACACCGCAATCTGAACTGCCAGAACCGTTGGGAACCGGACTATGAGCGCAATACGAATGATGGCGGTCTTCGCACGGAGAGTGGGAATGACGCCTCAGGCGTTTCACGATCACTGGCGCTATCCCCACGGCTCGCTGGGACAAGGCATCCGGATTATCAAGCGCTATGTCCAGAGCCATCAGGTCGACGTCGATTTCCTCGATGCCGATCAGAACCGCTACGAAGGCATCGCCGAAGTCTGGTTCGACAGCGAAGCGGACGCTGCCGCCTTCGTGACCGATCCTGATTATGTGGCCTATGCGCTGAAAGATGAGCCGAATTTCGTCGACATGGACAACTTCTTTGCCGTTTTCGCACGCGAAGAGGTTCTCAAAAGCCGCGCCGAAGCGCTGCGCGGTGACGAGGCGGCCTATAACTGGTCGATCGACCGACGACCGAACTTCGCCAAGCTTACCCAGGTGGTGTTCGAGGAAGGCGGCACGGCCTGGGCCGGAGACGACGATTTCGCACTTGGCGAGCGTCTTGGCGCATTTCGCCATACCCGGTGCCATCCGATCGAAAAGCTCGTCCTCCCCGGCCCCTCGGTGATCGGTGTGCGCGAACTTTATTGGCCGACGCGGACATTGGCAGAACAGGGCATAGCTGCAGCAGGTGACGCTTTCCATGCGCTGTTTAGCCGAGCGCCAAAGGCACAAACGATCTTCTCGATAAGTGAGCGCTACGTCTGACGGTGCAGGTTAACCGCCCCTGCGCCTCAAGACGCTTCTCAACCAGACGCCGCTCCTGCGCAGCCCATGGTAGAGCCAGAATGCGATCCATACCGAGCTTCAGCGGCCCTTCCAGGCGCTTCTGCAAATAGCGGCCGATCTCGAACGGGTTAGTCTTCGCCTGCCCTTCCACCACGGTCTTGCCGTCGGGATCGAGAACACAGATGCTCGTGCTGCGCTGGCTGACATCCAGACCCACGCTGTATGTTGCTTCGTGCCGGATAGGCGAGCCGTCCGATCAGGCGCAGGATGTTGCGCTCTGCCGGCGATTGTGGCGCATTGCGCAGCCAGGATAGCCATGTCGCGGCCTGCCCCGGTCGTCGGGCTAGCAAATCGTCCAGACCCTGAGCCAGCCAGCGCGGACGACGGCGATGCTGGCCGATGCGCGAAATCGTCGAAGCCATTTTCTATCTGCTACGGGCAGGATGTCCCTGGCGGCTTTTGCCCGACAGTTTTCCGCCATGGCGCACGGTATACCAGTGGTTCTGCACCTTGCGCGACGATGGGGTATTCGAAAGCCTCAATCATCATCTCGTTCGGATCGATCGCATCCGGACAGGGCGAGAACCAGCACCATCCGCGGCAGTCATCGACAGCCAGAGCGTGAAGACCACCGAAGCAGGCGGACCTCGTGGTTACGACGCAGGCAAGAAGACCATGGGACGCAAACGCCATGCAATGGTCGATACCGATGGTCGCGCCCTTATCATACTGGTCCATCCTGCCGATGTGCAGGACCGCGATGGCGCGGTGCCCTTGCTCCAGCAGTCTCACCAGCGGCATCCCTTCGTCGCGCGCGCCTATGCCGACAGCGCCTACAACAGCGATCGCGTCCGGGACGCCACCTCCATTACGATCGAAATCGTCCGCAAATTCGCCGATCAGACCGGCTTCGTCGTCCATCCCAGACGATGGATCGTCGAACGCACCTTCGCATGGATCAACCGCAATCGCCGTCTGGCCAAAGACTTCGAGCGGACCATCAAATCCGCAACCGCGCTCCTCTATGCCGCCGCTGCCATCGTCCTCATCCGACGCATCGCTCGTTACCCATGAGATTCAAGACAGACTCTTAACAAAATTTCGTTACTTGACGGATTTCTTGGACTTAGGGTTGCAGTGCGCCGCATGTAGATGGCTGTTCGTGGAGAAAGACAACGTGATACGTATGTTGGGTGAATTTTGGCCAGATATATTCGTGATCTTACTGGTCTGTTCGCTCGTATCATTTGCAAACCAAAAATTCGGAATATTTGTCGCTACTCCGATAACATTGGGATCGACTGCATTAACGCTATTGCTCGGAGCCGCTGGGGCGACATGATTCTACTCTTATCTTCCTTTTGGCCTTGGCTTGTTCCAGCAATTGCGTGGATCGGATTTTTCACCGGTCGCTATTTTAGAAGAAAGAGCATAGCGAAAAACACATGATTGCCGCAACTCTGGCGGCTTCGCGCGCCTACGCCGGGCCGGGTTACTCCCGGCCGTGAAAGCGGCATCCATCTGCGGCCTGCACGTCAAGCGTGTCGGCGCTCCTTCGCAGCCGCCAACATCTCGCGCCGAAGGATTGCGTTCATGCGAGCCTGATAGCCCTTGCCCTGGGATTTGAGCCAAGCAAGCACATCGGCGTCGAGCCGCGCCGTTACCTGCTGCTTGATCGGCTTATAGAACCGTCCACGCTCGGCGGTCTTCCAGAAATCCTCTGTCAGCGTCGGGGCATCACTATAGTCGATACCGCTATCCGGCATCGCCTGCAGGGCATCCAGCTCGGCCTTCTGTGCCTCGGTCAAGGGGGGCAGATTGCCCGGATCGAGCTGGAAGCGGACGGTATCAGCGTCTTTCTTCTTCATAACGTCGTCTTTCCTTTCGATCGGCTTTTCGGGCCGAAATGATATGGATGATCTCCACATATTCGCCGTCGTCGTCATCCTCAGCGACGGTGTGGGCCACCAGCAGGAGTAAATGTCCTTCGACCAGGCCCAAGGTCTGCCATCGTTGCTCGCCGCCTTCGATCCGATCATGCACGCTAAGCGCAAAGGGGTCTGCGAAGGCGCTGGCGGCCGTCTCGAAACTGATGCCATGCTTTCTCAGATTGCTCTCGGCTTTGGCTGGGTGCCAGGAAAAGCGCATGGATAACATGACGGGAATATAATTATATTTTTGTCGTTATTCAAGGCGTATCCTTGACCGGCGCTGACCACCCGATCCGCTCCAACGTGTCCGTCAATGTTGATCGCGGCACGCTGAACGTGCGAGAAACCGACGCTTTGCTGGCCCCATTGGACAGAGCGGCAACTATCAACTGCATCTTTTCCGCGGCGATCGTCGGCGGTCGTCCACCTTGTCGGCCCCGCCGCTTTGCGGCGGCCAGGCCCGCCATGATCCGCTCCCGCGTCAACGCTCGCTCGTATTGGGCGAGCGCGCCGAACAGCGAGAACAGCAACTCGCCATGCGGCGTGGTGGTATCCATCTGTTCGGTCAGCGACCGGAAGGCGATGCCGCGTTCCTTGAGGTCGGTGACGATCGCCAGCAGGTGCGGCAGCGAGCGGCCGAGCCGATCGAGCTTCCAGACAACCAGCGTGTCGCCGGCGTTCATGTAGTCGAGGCAGGCTTTCAGGCCGGCGCGATCGTCGCGCGCACCGGAAGCCTTGTCGGAGTAGAGGTGCCGTTGATCGACACCAGCGGCCGTGAGCGCATCGCGTTGCAGATCGACCGGCTCTGTTGCAAAAATCGTGAAGCTTGAGCATGCTTGGCGGAGATTGGACGGACGGAACGATGACGGATTTCAAGTGGCGCCATTTCCAGGGTGATGTGATCCTGTGGGCGGTGCGCTGGTATTGTCGCTATCCGATCAGCTATCGCGACCTTGAGGAAATGCTGGCGGAACGCGGCATTTCGGTCGACCATACGACGATCTATCGCTGGGTCCAGTGCTACGCCCCGGAGATGGAGAAGCGGCTGCGCTGGTTCTGGCGGCGTGGCTTTGATCCGAGCTGGCGCCTGGATGAAACCTACGTCAAGGTGCGGGGCAAGTGGACCTACCTGTACCGGGCAGTCGACAAGCGGGGCGACACGATCGATTTCTACCTGTCGCCGACCCGCAGCGCCAAGGCAGCGAAGCGGTTCCTGGGCAAGGCCCTGCGAGGCCTGAAGCACTGGGAAAAGCCTGCCACGCTCAATACCGACAAAGCGCCGAGCTATGGTGCAGCGATCACCGAATTGAAGCGCGAAGGAAAGCTGGACCGGGAGACGGCCCACCGGCAGGTGAAGTATCTCAATAACGTGATCGAGGCCGATCACGGAAAGCTCAAGATACTGATCAAGCCGGTGCGCGGTTTCAAATCGATCCCCACGGCCTATGCCACGATCAAGGGATTCGAAGTCATGCGAGCCCTGCGCAAAGGACAGGCTCGCCCCTGGTGCCTGCAGCCCGGCATCAGGGGCGAGGTGCGCCTTGTGGAGAGAGCTTTTGGCATTGGGCCCTCGGCGCTGACGGAGGCCATGGGCATGCTCAACCACCATTTCGCAGCAGCCGCCTGATCGGCGCAGAGCGACAGCCTACCTCTGACTGCCGCCAATCTTTGCAACAGAGCCAAAAATGTCGTCGCTCATGTCGGTCTCTCCTATTGTCCTGCGCGGGTGATCGGCGTCGCCGCGTCTGTGGTTTGTTCGGATCTTAGAAAATGAGCCGGTTCCGGATTATGCTGGGCGCAATCGCCGGACAAACGCCGCAATCGCCGCGCCAATCTCGTCCGGACTGTCCTCCTGGATGAAATGGGCGCCTGCGACCGTGATTTCGGTCTGGTTTGGCCATGTGCGGCAGAAGTCGCGTATTCGGCCCGTGGTCAAGGATCCCGGCTCGGCGTTGATGAAGAGTTTCGGAATCGGGCTTTCGCTGAGCCAGCCGGCATAGTCCCGGACGATCGCGACCACGTCGGCCGGGGTGCCTGCGATCGGGATTTGGCGAGGCCAAGACAGGGTCGGTCGACGGGCTTCGCCGGCGGCGAGGAAGGGCTCGCGATAGGCGGCCATCTCCGCTTCGCTTAAGGGGCGCAGGATCAATCCGGGGAGAACTTGTTCGACAAAAACATTGTCCTGCAACACCAATTCTTCGCCCGCCTGCGAGCGAAAGGCCTGAAACAGATCGCGATCCTGTTCGGGAAAATCCGCCCATTCGAGCGGCATGGTGACCGCTTCCATATAGGCAATCCCCTGTACACGCTCGCGGTGGCGGCGGGCCCAGTCGAAGCCGAGGACGGACCCCCAGTCATGCACGACCAGAACAACCCTGTCCCCGAGATCGAGCGCCTCCCACAGCGCGTCGAGATAGTCACGATGCTCGGCATAGGCATAACGCTCGGGCCCCGACGGATCGAGCTTGTCCGAATCGCCCATGCCGATCAGGTCACAGGCGATCAGCCGTCCCAGCCCGGCGCAATGCGGCATGATATTGCGCCACAGATAGGACGACGTCGGATTGCCGTGCTGGAAGAGGATCGGATCGCCGGTCCCTTCATCGATATAGGCCATGCGCCGGCCCTTGATCTCAATGAATTTCTTCTCGCCAAATGGCTTTGCGCCGAGGCTCATCGATATTCTCCTTGAGCGATTTTCTGGTCTGCCCGGTCGGCGATGCATATCGCATGATGAATATCATGTCAATCGAGGAATCGTTCTAGCCATTGCCGTCGAGCGGAGAGTTGCTGCCGGAGCATCGATGGATGACGGCGTAGGCCACGCAGGCGCCTCTCAGGCGGTAGCTTTCCTTAGCCCCGGGCGCATCCGAAAGATCGAGGAAGGTTTTGTGAGTCGGATACCAGACCGCGAGAATCTCATCGATATGTTGAGTGCCCACGGCCTGGCCAAACACGGGCGTGCACCACAGGATCCGCGCGCCGGCTCTGTTGCAAAAATCGTGAAGCTTGAGCATGCTTGGCGGAGATTGGACGGACGGAACGATGACGGATTTCAAGTGGCGCCATTTCCAGGGTGATGTGATCCTGTGGGCGGTGCGCTGGTATTGTCGCTATCCGATCAGCTATCGCGACCTTGAGGAAATGCTGGCGGAACGCGGCATTTCGGTCGACCATACGACGATCTATCGCTGGGTCCAGTGCTACGCCCCGGAGATGGAGAAGCGGCTGCGCTGGTTCTGGCGGCGTGGCTTTGATCCGAGCTGGCGCCTGGATGAAACCTACGTCAAGGTGCGGGGCAAGTGGACCTACCTGTACCGGGCAGTCGACAAGCGGGGCGACACGATCGATTTCTACCTGGCCTCTGTACATTATTCGGACACAGATTCACGGTAGCGGCTTGATGAGCAGCGGCATGAGGCCATCGGCATCGAGGTCGAGGCTCTCGGACCAGATATAATCGCCGGTGAGATTGATGCGGTCCCATCCCAGCGGCGACAATCGGGACAGCATGGCGGGATCGACAGGTGTGCCGCGGTGCCGCAGTTCATCGACGGCACGACCGAGATAGCGGCAGTTGAAAAGAATGATGGCGGCCGTGACGAGGTTGAGCGCTGCCGCGCGGGTCTGCTGGTTCTCCAGGCCACGGTCGCGAAACCGCCCGAGCCGATGGAAGGCGACAGCGCGGGCCAGGCTGTTGCGTGCCTCGCCCTTGTTGAGTTCGGCGGTGACCGTCCGGCGCAGATCGGTGTCGTCGAACCAGCGCAGCGTGAACAGTGTGCGCTCGATCCGTCCGACCTCCCGAAGTGCCGCAGCAAGACTGTTTTGTTGACGATAGGCGGACAGCTTCTTCAAAATCAGCGACGGTGTGACAGTGCGGTCGCGCATCGCCGCGATGACCTCCGCAATTTCGGCCCAATGGCTGACGATCAGGTCCCGACCGAGGCGGCGCCCGAACAGCGGTGCGAGCCGACCATAGCGCCGCGCGGGCTCGAAACCATAGAGTTGTCGATCCGACAGGCGCGGAATGCGCGGCTCGAAATCGAGGCCGAGCAAATGCATGACGGCGAACACGATATCGGAGACGCCGCCACCATCGGTGTGGAGGGCGGTGATGTCCGCGCTGCTTTCGTGGCCGAGGATGCCGTCGAGTGCGTGGATCGCCTCGCCCGCCGTCCCGGCGATGACCGTCTGATGAAGCGGTGCGTATCGATCGGTGATGGTGGTGTAGATCTTGACCACGGGGTCGCGACCGTAATGTGCGTTGACCGTTCCTCCGGCTTCGCCGGCACCGCCGAGATAATAAGCCTGCCCATCGGCCGATGCGCGATGCCCCGAACCAAACCAGGCGGCGAGCGGTTCGGCATGGATAGCGTCGGTCAGGCTGGCGAGCGCGGCGCGAAACGTTTCCTCGCGCATATGCCACGTCTGCATACGCAACAGTGCGCGACGCGAGGCGACACCGCAAACTTCGGCCATGCGCGACAGACCAAGGTTGGTCGCCTCCGCGATCAAGGTGGCAAGAAAGGCGCGTTCGTCGGCGGGAGGCAGACCGGTCGAGACATGGCCGAAATGCTGGATGAAGCCGGTCCATCGTTGAACCTGCGACAGCACATCCGTGATACGGGTGGCAGGCACCATGCCGTAGCAGGTGAGCGCAAGTTGCCGCCCTTCATCCTGACCAGGGTCTTCTTTGGGGTCTTTCGGAAACCGCAGCCGCTCGCCGGCAAAAAGGGGGGGATCGCGTTTGTCCAGATCGCGGGCGACCTCGCGCAGGGCGCTATCAAGCCTTGCCGCCCTCTCGTCGAGCCAGGCGTGCGGATCGCCGAGCGAGAAAGCGGGCTTCGGTACGGGGCTGGCCGGTGGGGCAAGCAGCACACTGAGCGCGCGATGGACGCGCGCGGTCGGCACCCAGATACCACCGGATGCCAAAGCATTGGAAAGCGCGCTGTAAGTCGCCATCTCCCAATGGGTGCGATCGATCCCGCCTGCGGTCATGACATGCCGACGCCAGCGGTGCTCGACATGGCCAAGCGGCACGTCATCGGGCAACGCCCTGCGCCAGTCTCCGTCGAGATCGGCGAGGATCGCCATCGCATCGCGCAACGGCTGCATTCCGGCCCGGCCCTGGAAATCAAAAGCGCGCACGAACGACGGCCCCATCCGCTTGAAGGCGCGATATTCCGCCGCGATCTCGTCCAGAACCTCGTTCCGGTGCGGTGAGGCGGTACGTCGGATGATAGCGGCGTCGGCGTCGATGATGTCGAGGGATGCCACGGCATCGACCGCCGCGGCGACATCGCCGCCAGCCCGGGCCGCCTGGCTGATCGCTTCCAGAACCCTGGCGATGCGTAACATCCGTTCGCGGCCCTCGCGGCCGGAAACGGCCACGCGCTGTTCGAGCCGTTTGCGGGCGCGCAGATGGGCCCGCCCCACGAGCGCAATGAACATATCGATCGCCGCATCGGTCAGTGTCGCCTCCAGCTCGCGCAGCGTCGCGAGCAGCACGACCCGCCTGCGGGCCGGGCGCATTTGCTGGAAAGCCTGTGCCGTGTAGCGCACACCCTCCCGGGCGAATTGCCCCAGGCGCGGTTCGTGGCGAACATCAGGGGAGAAAGCCGATATGCCCGTCCCACGAATCAGCGTGATCTTTTCGACGATTTCCAAAAGCGAAGCGGATGCGACACGCGGTTCTGGCTCGCGCAGCCAGGACAGACGGCTCTGCCGGTCATGCACCTTGTCATCGATCAGCGCGTCGAGTTGCTGACGCATCTCATGGCCAAGGCCGCCATCGATCGCGGCCACGAGATCCGTTTCCGCCTGATGTATCGCCTCGGCCGCCATGCGCTCCACGACGCTGACACCCGGGATCACGATCCGACGCGCGCGCATCTCATCCAGAAGCCGGCCGAGCAGCGCGCGTCCGTCGATGATGCTCGCCGCCTCGTTTGTCAGCCATGTCCGCAATTCCACGCGGTGCGGGCGGCTCAGATCGCTGAAGCCGAAGCGCGTCTTGATCGCGGCGAGCTGATCGTAGCGCGTGGGCGTGCGTCTGGCGAAATCAGCTATGACCTTTGCATCCACCCCGACCTGCTCGGCAATATGGTCGAGCATGACCGCAGGCAGCAGTTCCCCGTGGCGCAGATGCCGGCCCGGGTAGCGCAGGCAACAAAGCTGCAGGGCGTAGCCGAGTCGGGTGGCGGGCGTGCGCGCGGTGTCGATCGCGGTCATGTCCTCACCTGACAGACTATAGTGCTTCACGATCGCCGCCTCGTCGTCGGGCAACATCAGCAGGGCAGCGCGCTGCCGCGTCGTCATCGGAATCCGTCCGGGCATCTTTGAACCTCCAAAAACCACTTGCCTTTCGGCATGATTCTGAAAGAGGATTGTGAAAGACAAGAGGCCGCAGGAATCCGTTCATGCCGCACTGGCCTCCGGATACGGCCGTTTGTGAAAGGCAGGATTTGACCAGGGCACCCTATCTGATCGGCTATGCGCGGGTGTCGAAGGGTGACGAGCAGTCGAACGCCGCCCAGCGCCGCGCCCTCGACGCGGCTGGGTGCAGGCGCGTGTTCGAGGAAATTGCCAGTGGCGGGCGCTGGGACCGGCCAAAGCTCCTGGAGATGATCGGCCAGTTACGCGACAGTGACGTCGTCGTCGTCTGGAAACTCGACCGGCTATCGCGCAGCCTCAAGGATCTGCTGCACATTATGGAGCGGATCGAGGCGGCGGGCGCGGGCTTCCGCTCGCTGACCGAGGCGATTGACACCACCACGGCCGCAGGTCGCATGATGATGCAGATGGTCGGGAGCTTCGCCGAGTTCGAGCGCGCCATGATCCGCGAGCGCACCTCCGCCGGCCTCGCCCAGGCGCGTGCCGAAGGGCGGATCGGCGGACGCCGGCGCAAACTCGGCGAAAAGCAACGGCGCGAGATCGCGGAGTCCGTCATCTCCGGACGAAAATCCGGCGCCGAGATGGCGCGGCTCTATCATGTCAGCGAGCCGACCGTTTCGCGCATCGTCGCCGCGCACCGACAGACTATGGAGCTACCGGCATGAAACGCGGCCACGACCTGACCGGGCTGATGAAGTTCGCGACACGGCCCGAGTGGGCCGACGACCTGCATGACGCGCTCGACGATCATCTGGGGCCGGTTCTCACGCAGTTCGACATCGATTCCGACGAACTGCCCGGCATCATCGGGGATCACTGGGCCATGACCTTGTGGGGCTGCGCGTTCGAGGACCTGGTGACCCGCGTCTTCGAGCCCGATGGCCGCAACATCGTGGACGAATATCTCAAGCGCCGCGGATGGAACGAGGCCGGCCCCAACAAGCTCTACATGCGCGCGCTGAAGACCTCCGTCATGAGCGTCTATGAAGTCAGCGCGATCGAGCCCGGCGTCGGCTTCCTCGCGCGAGATCTGATCCGGGGCGGTGATCCCGTCCAGGTCCGCGAGCGCACCGCGTCCAGGACGCTGGGCCCGTGGGATCGGATCGGCGTGCGCATCATTCCGGTGAGCGGGCATAGGATCCTGGCAGGCGGCCTGCTGTCCTTTACAGCGGAAGCCACCAGCGCCCTTCTCGAGGCATTGCGCCTGGGACAGGGCAAGCGCGGCCCGCGCGCGAAACTAGTGATCGACGATGATCAACTGCGCGACCTGGCGCCGCTCATCTCGATGGTCTGGCTGTTCGACATCTTGCCCAGGATGCTCGAGCCTGTCGCCATCCCCACGCTGCATAACGCCGATGGCGAGGAGGTTGTTTTCCACCGTGTCCGTTTTCCGTTCACGCGGGGGACGACGCAGGCACTCATCGGCGACCGCCTCGATACCGTGCCCGCCCTGCAGCGGGAAACGTCACATTTCTGGAACTGGCTCGGCACCAGAACAAAACAGGGCAAGAAAGGCACCGGCCAGATGGCGTGGGGTGTGTCAATGGAAGACGGCACGCCGGTGCTTGGGAATCTGGAACTCAAGGGCCGCGCTCTGATCCTCTCCGTCACCTCGGCCGAACGTGCAGAACGCGGCGTTGCACTCGTCACCCAGGCGCTCGGCGCCCTGGTGGGAACACCTTTGACCGAGATCGAGACGATCGAACAGGCGATGGCTGCGCGTCAGGAAGGACGAACCGTGTCGGAGCCGGCACCGGACATCCCGGTCGAGGTCGCCACCCCGCTTGTCCACGGCATGCTCGATCGTCAATACCGGACACTCCTCGATGAGCCTGTCCCGATGCTCGGCGACAAAACGCCGCGACAATGCGCCGGCAGCAAGGCCGGACGCGACCAACTCGCCACGTGGCTAAAACATCTCGAAAATCTCAGTGGGAGACACGCTGACATCGATGATCCGATGGCGACGTACGACTTCGGGTGGATATGGCAGGAACTCGGGATCGAAGAACTGCGCCGGTGACGGCTTGACCCCGCAACGATGAAGGACATGCTGGCCGCCTGATAGACACTGGAGCCGCCTTCACCAACGGTGCCTGCGGATTTGTATTGCGCACGGCTGCTCGCAGGTGCAGCATGAGGATGCCTTTCAGGCATCCTCTCCTAAAACTATGGCCGGCCGTTGTGCCGGCCTTTTTGTGTGGCCGCGACGGCTTACGTAGCGCAATCCCTGGCAGAGAAGCTGGCGCCGACGTCCCTCAAGCTCGCCTACCGTGAATCTGTGGCCGAATAATGCACAGGGGCCTACCTGTCGCCGACCCGCAGCGCCAAGGCAGCGAAGCGGTTCCTGGGCAAGGCCCTGCGAGGCCTGAAGCACTGGGAAAAGCCTGCCACGCTCAATACCGACAAAGCGCCGAGCTATGGTGCAGCGATCACCGAATTGAAGCGCGAAGGAAAGCTGGACCGGGAGACGGCCCACCGGCAGGTGAAGTATCTCAATAACGTGATCGAGGCCGATCACGGAAAGCTCAAGATACTGATCAAGCCGGTGCGCGGTTTCAAATCGATCCCCACGGCCTATGCCACGATCAAGGGATTCGAAGTCATGCGAGCCCTGCGCAAAGGACAGGCTCGCCCCTGGTGCCTGCAGCCCGGCATCAGGGGCGAGGTGCGCCTTGTGGAGAGAGCTTTTGGCATTGGGCCCTCGGCGCTGACGGAGGCCATGGGCATGCTCAACCACCATTTCGCAGCAGCCGCCTGATCGGCGCAGAGCGACAGCCTACCTCTGACTGCCGCCAATCTTTGCAACAGAGCCGATCGACCGATTGCCGATCATCGGTTGACGATACGCGCATGTAGCCAACGAGCATGACGGAAAACCCCCAAAACCATGTTGTCGGACACATTTACAATCCGACAGTGTTTTTCGGACATTATGCGGGATCAGAGAGGCCGCGCAATAGCGTGCGCGGCGGAGATCGTCAGGAGTTGCGCCACGGCATGACGGGATTCAGGTGAAATCCGTGATTCGCCCCTAGCCCCTATAGGCCGATAGGGCACGCCGATACGCCCCTCGGCAGTGCCGCGCCGGCGTAGGGTGGCGGCGATATGGCGCTCGGCCGCTACGCGATCGGCGAAGGCATGACGCTGAGCTTGGCCGCGCGCGCCGATCAGCGGTCATTGTTCGCCGGCTTGACCTCGATCGTGCAGCGCACCGTCTTTTTCGCCTTGGCGGCAGCCGCGCCGCACGCTTCGATCGTCTCGCGATTGTCCCGCGCCAGATTGGCGGCCGCGACGATCCCCTCCCAGCTCGCCGGCGATGCGCGCTGCATCAGATGCGTGCCGGCATCCCATAGCGTCGGTTCGGCAAGCGCCCGCGTCGCCATGCGCTCCGGCAACTGCCAGCTATCGGGCATGGCGCGCGCGATCAGGCCGGCGAGAAGCGCATAGAGCAATATCCCCAGCACCACGCCGCCCAACCCGATCCAAAACAGCCACCGATCCTGTTGCCAGCGCGCGCGCGTCGTTCCGATCAGCCCCCGCAATTCCCGCGCCGCCTCGCTCATGTCCGATCGCGTGCTGTTCACCAGGTTGTGCAGCTCGCCCGTCGCACTCGCCACCGAAGCGTTTACACGCTCTCCCATCGTCTCCGGGGTGAGTTTCATCGCGGGGCTTTTCGCGATCACATCGACCCGCTGGGTGAGCGCCAGCAATATCTTCTCGGTGTTGGCGAGCGTCGGCTGATAATCGGGAATCTCGATGGACTCGCGCGCGCGGGCTAACCCCTCGACCGCAAGGCGCACCAGCGCCACCTCGCCGCGCAACTGCTCGAACGCCGCCTGCGGATCGTCGCCGGCCCTGCCGTTGTTGCGATAATTATCCTCGTCCATCATCCTCTCCTTACCGGCTCATTCCGCGCCCCATGCCTATCCCTAAATCCCGCGCCAGCTCGCGGCCAAGGTCGCCGCTGTTCATGCCGCGCCCCCGGCCCATGCCGATCTCAAGCCCCAGCTCGCGGGTGCGATTACGCAGGACCAATTCCACCTGGGGATCGCGCTCAAGGCTTTTCGCCATGCCCGCCATTTCCTTGCCCGTGCGCTCCCGGCCCGCCATGTCGCCGGCGCGATAGAGGCGGTCGCGCTCCTGTTTGAGGCCCTGCCAGCGTTCCACGAACCGATCGGCGCGCAAGTTCGGATCGGCCCGCACGCGCGCCTCCTGGGCCATCGCCTCGATCATCGGGCCGCTGCGCCCCGCCGCCGCCTCGCGCAGCAAGGCGGGATCGCGCTGCATCGCCGATGCGAGGTCACGCGAGGCTCCCGGCCTGATCTGGTCCAGCGCCTGTGTCGTGCGCTCGAGCGCGACCTTTTGATGCTCAAGGACCGGAGCGCCCGACGCCCGCGCCTGCAACACCGCCTCGGCCGAACGCGAGGCCCGCTCGACCGCGCGGGCATAGTCGCGGCCCTGGCCGCGATCGGCAGGGACCGGCGCGCGCTCCGCGCCCTTCAGCGGCGCGGCCGACAGCTTCAGCCCGTCGAACATGCCGCGCTTGGGGGCCGCCTTCTCGCGCTCGCCTGCCGGCGTCGATTCCGGCGCTGGGCGCTGCGGGGCAGGCCGGAAGCCGTCGAACATGCCTCGCCGCGGTTGCCGCTCGGCCGCGGCTTGTCCCGCGCCAGCGCCGCGGTCGCCGGCATCGCGAACCGTGCGTGGATCTTCGCCCATCTGGCGCATGGTTCCCGCGCGCGGGCCAAGGATCTCCACCGGCGAGCGTTCCGCCCGTTCCGGCAATCGGATCTCGCCCGACAATCCGCGCCGGTCGGCGAAAGCACGAATCTCCGCATCCCGGTCGCGGCCATAGTCGGACGCCATATCCTTCGCCCGCTCGCGCGACAGCGTGCGGACAAGCCGGCGATCGTCGCCGAAGTCGTCGCGGCCGTAATGGAGCTGCACCCCGTCGCGGTGCCGCGACAACGCCACATAGGCCGAATGGCGGTCCATGCCGGGGGTCGCCAGCACATGCGCGCGATCGACCGTCACGCCCTGCGATTTATGGATGGTGGCGGCATAGCCGTGATCGACATGGGCATAATCTTTCAGGTCAAACGCGACCGATCGGCCATCGTCCAGCTTCACCGCCATGCGCTCCGGCGATACCTGCTCGACCTTCCCCAGCGTGCCGTTCCTCACCCCTAGCCCGCGCTCGTTTTTCAGGAACATGATGCGGTCGCCGGTCGCGAAGTCCCGCGCGCCGCGCTCGGCCGACACGCGCACGTCCGGCCCCAGCTCGCCGGCGTCGCGCAGCCGATCGCGCGCGGCCAGGTTCAAATCGCGCACCTCGGCATTGGTATGGGTGAGGATGATCCGCGACTGATCCGGCGCGGCGATGCGCTCGGCATCCCAGCGGTCCACAAGATCGGCGCGGGCCAGCTCACGCGTCTCGGCCGCCTGCACCATGCCATGCGCCTCATAGGCATGGATCGCCTCGCCTGCCCGGCCCGTCGCCAGCGCCTTGGTCGCGTCGCGCTGCCAGTCCTCGCACTGCCGGCGTATCTCGGTGATCTCGGCCCAACCGTGGCGCTCGGTCACGGCCCGGAACGCCGCCCCGGCCTCGATCGCCTGCAACTGCTCGGGGTCGCCGACAAGAACGACCTTCGCGCCCGCCTGTTCGGCATGGGACAGCACGCACTCCATCTGGCGCGTGCCGATCATGCCGGCCTCGTCTATCACCAGCACGTCGCGCGGGCCTAGCAGTTCGCGGCCCTGCTCCCATTGATATTCCATGCTCGCGATCGTCCGCGACGCGATGGCGGACCCGCCTTCCAGATTCTCGGCCGCGATGCCCGACAAGGCCGCGCCGCGCACCTGATAGCCCTGCGCCTCCCACGCCTCGCGCGCGACCCCCAGCATCGCCGACTTGCCGCTGCCGGCATAGCCGACGACCGACGCAAGGCCCTTGTCGCCGGTGATATGCGCCAACGCCCCGCGCTGCTCGGCCGACAGGTCAAGCCCCCTGCCCTCGGCCGACGCCAGCGCGCGGGTCACATGGGCGTCGGCGACACCATGCCCCCGGTCGATCGCCAGCCCCTCGGCCGCGCGTTCCAACCGCTGCTCGGCCGCGATCATGTCGCGCGACGTGAACCGATCCTCGCCCTTCCCGTCCCGCCCCAGCGCCACCAGCTCGGGCGAGGATCGCACCGCGCTCATCACCTGGTCGAACTGATCCTTGCCGTCGCTGTGCCGGAACGCGAACTGCGCCAGGTCGCGCCGGGTGAACGTCGCCTGTTGGCGGGCGATCGCGTCCAATGCGATTTCCGGCCTGGCGATGATCTTCTCGCCGTTCTCGCGCGCGATCCGGGCATGGTCCTCGACCCGCTCGGCCTCAAGCCCCTGTTCGGGCATCCGCGACGCCGCCGGCCCGATCTTGTGTTGGGGTTCAAGGTCGATGCCCTGCGCCTCCAACGTCCGGTGATCTATGCGGGCGTCTATATCCAGCTCGGCCAACCGCTCGTTGACATGATCGGCCCAGGCCACGCGCCATTCCTGCAACAGCGCCGTGCTGTTCCACTCGCGCACCTTCTGGCCGAAGCCCTCCGGGCCAACCTCGCGCATCGACAGCATGACATGCGCGTGCGGCTTGGGTTGCCCGTCCTTGCCCATGTCCCAATGTACATTCATGTCCGCGACCATGCCGCGTTCGACGAACTGCTTTTCGACAAAATCGCGGGCGAGCTGGATGCCCTGTTGCTGGTTCAGCTCGCGCGGAATCGAGAACTCCACCTCGCGCGCCAACTGCGCGTCCTTGCGCTTCTCGCCGGCCTCAACCTCGTTCCACAAGGTCGCGCGATCGTTTAAACGCTCCGGCGCACCCTCGGGAGCCAAGATTTCCGAATGGACGACGCCGGCCTTGTTTGAGAAATCATGGTCGCGCCCTAGCCGGTCATCGTGCAGCCGTTCCGCCGCACGATAGGCCGCGCTGGCAACGGCGCTCGATCCGTTGGCGCGGCTGATGACCTTGGCCGAGAAATGGTAGATCGCCATAACGGCCGCTATACTGCCCTTCTTAGCGCAGGTCGGCAACGATGTATAAGCGCGCACTCACACTCTCTGCCGTTCGCGTGATTGACTTCGCCGCATTTCTTGATCGGAACGGTTCCTCGCGCGCGCTATCGTGCTACGCTGCGGCTCCATTCATGGGCGCGAGGGAGAGAAGATGCGAAAGGTGCGCGACTATGACGCGGAACTGCGGGCGCTGAACGACAAGGCCAAGGCTTTGAAGGCCCGCAAGGTCCAGCAACTCGGCGAGCTGGTCACGTCCACCGGGGCCGATGCGCTCGATCTGGACACGCTCGCCGGTGCGCTGCTCGCCGCTGTGGAAGCGGCCGACGCGAACGAAAAGGAGGCGTGGCGCTCGCGGGGCGCGGCCTTCTTTCAAGGACGCGGTCGCAAGGCTGGCCGACGCACTGGCGGCAACGGTGAAGGCGCAAGGCAAACTGGCGCAGGCAAGGAACAGGCTTGAAGCCGCCGCGCGCCGCACCGATACGAGAGGATGGGTCGTGGCCCGACGCGAGCGCACGCGCCATCTCATAGAGCTGGGCGGCCTCGTCCAGAAAGCCGGTCTGGTCGAGCTGGCCGACGATGATCGCGCCACCCTTTACGGCGCGCTGCTCGATTGTACAGCGCGCGTTCAAGGCGACGACGCTGGCAATGTGCTGGCGCTCTGGAAGCGGCGGGGCAAGCGCGCGTTCGACGCGGAAGCGGAAGGTGCGGGCAATGGCTGATCGGCCCGATTTCCATGTCATCACCGGCGGGCCTGGCTCCGGCAAAAGCACCCTAATCGAAGCGTTGGCGGTGGAGGGTTTCGACCACATGCCGGAAGCCGGTCGGGCCATCATCCGCGATCAGGTCGCGATCGGCGGCGCGGCCCTCCCCTGGGCCGATCGCGCCGCCTTCGCGGAATTGATGCTGGGTTGGGAATTGCGCTCATGGCATGAGGCCCACGATCGCGCAGGGCCGGTGATCTGCGATCGCAGCGTGCCTGATGTGGCGGGCTATCTGCGCCTGTGCGGCCTCCCCGTCCCGGCTCATGTCAGCCAAGCGGCGGACCTGTTTCGCTATCAACCCCGCGTGTTCATCGCCCCCTTGGCGCGAGATATTCGCGGCCGATGCGGAAAGAAAACAGGATTTCGCGGAAGCGCAGGCGACCTATCAGGCGATGGTCGCGGTCTATTCCGGCCTTGGCTACGAGCTGGTGACGCTTCCCCTCGCCTCTGTCGCCGAACGTGTGCGGTTCGTCCGCGCCGCAATCGAAAGGGAGGAATCCTAACATGGGGCCTCGCGCGATCTGGCGGGCGTTCGACGCGGAAACGGAAGGGAGAAGCGCACCATGAACATGCTCGACGTGGACGCAATCCGCGCCCAAGTCCGCGCGCTCGATTTCACGCGCGGCACACCGGCCGACGCCGCCATGCGGCGCGAGGATGATGCCGACGCGCGCGCCAATCTCGCGATCGAAGGCATGGCGCTCGACGCCGGCGAACACGCCCTGTTCGACATGCTGCGCGAGGAAGCCGCGCGATCGACAGCGACGAAACCGGCATATCGTTCGGCCAGCAGCATCTTGCGCGGCCCTTGCTCACGCCGGATGAAGTCCGCTCGCTGCGCGAGGATTACCAGTTCCTGTTCTTCGCGGGACAACGGTCGATCGTCGCCGCCAAGCTCAAATACTATGCCGATCGCGAGTTCGCGGGCCGCTTCGACAAGGCGTGAAGTCTTTAAACGGCCCCGTAGTCGAAGCGGCATCATTCCGATATACAAACGATATTGAATGATGGCGCTCTGCCATCCCTCCCTGGTCATAGAAATCGCTCGAAAGCGCGGAAAATCGCCTACTGGCGTTCTAAAGGTGAGGTTTGGGGTATGACCTCACCATTAGCGATCGACGCAGCGGTGGATGATCCCCTGAAGGTCGAAGATCTAGCTTCCAAAAAATCGGCCGCCCAGGAAGCCCGTAAAGCGCATTTGCTGCTCCAACCTCATTTCCTGTCCCCCACCCCGAAATGCGCCCCAGCGGCTCGGAAATCGCACCAGGGGCGACGTTTCCGCCTGCTCCGCCCTCTCAATTGGATCACCACCCTATCCGTTTGGCTTTCCAAGAAAGCCAATTTGCTACTTGGCCGTTGGCGCTGTCGTTGCGGTAGGGACGTGGTGTTTAAACATTTCTAATCAAACAAAAAGCGTACCGGCGGAGCCGGTCCATCATGGGGATGCCGGGTGGGAGGATCGCTAAAGCGATCCGGGGCGGCTGAAGGTCGCGAGCCGGCGGGGCGAAGCTCCAGGAGACGGTGTTCTTCTTCTTCTTCTTCGGGTCTGACGATGCGGCGAGTTCGGAGTTATCCACAGGCAGGGCTACCCTAAAACTCACCTAAAACTCACCGTTCGCGTTCTGATTCAAAGATTCTTCTTAGATTCAAGATTCAGGGTGCCTCAAACCCGCAGAAAACCAAGAAAAATTGCCCCGAAAAGTGAGTTTTGGGGTCGAGTCGCGTGAGTGTTGGGGTAGCCTTCGGTGAGTTTTGGGGTCGGTAAAAGTGAGTTTTGGGGTCGAGTCCGGTGAGTGTTGGGGT